>CBDBZO010000001.1:0-805509 GCA_965213595.1 Caldilineaceae bacterium
CGGCTCAACCGGGCGCTCGACGAGGGCAGGCTGGGCGGCGTGTCGCGCTACGTGGCGCTGGCGCACACGGAGGGCTGCGGCGCGTCCAGCGGCGCCTCCGAGGCGCTCTACGCCCGGACGCTGCTTGGTTATCTGCGCCACCCGCTCGTCGCGCGCTGCCTGCTGCTGGAGCACGGCTGCGAGAAGACGCACAACGACTACGTGCGCCACGAGCTGGCTGCGCAGGGCGTGGATTTGTCACCCTACGGCTGGGCCAGCGTCCAGCTAGACGGCGGCATCGCGCCCGTGCTGGATAAAATTGAAGCGTGGTTTGCGGAGGCTGGCGCAGGCGAGAACCGGTCGCGCGTGCCGACCAGCTGGGGCGCGCTGCGGTTGGGTCTGCTCAGCGACGGCCCCAGCGGTTGCCCCATCGACGTGACCGCTGCCTCCGCGCTGGCGCAGGTCGCGCGGCTGGTGGCGGGGCAGGGCGGCACGGTCGTGCTGCCGGAAGGGGATACTTTGCTCGCCGCGCTGGACGTGGCCGACCACGCGCCGGCGCTCGACTACGGCCAGCGCACGATTACATCCGGCCTGCACGTGATGCACGCGCCCACGGCCCACGCCGTCGAAACGCTGACCGGCCTGGGCGCGACGGGCGTCGAGCTGGTGCTGGCTTTGGTGAGCGAGCGGCCCGTGCCCGCGCACCCGCTCGTGCCGGTGCTGCAGGTGGCGGCGGGCAGCGCAGTCAATGTCGCCGATGTAGATTTGAGCTTGGCGGGCAGCGTGGACGAGCAGGTCGCGCAGTTGACGGCGCTGGTGGCGCGAGCGGTGGCGGGCGAAGCGCAGCCGCGCGGGCTGGCGCAGGGCAACGTCGACTTTCAGATTACGCGGGGCGCGGTGGGGATTTCTTTGTGAGCTGATTTCACAACGGAGAGAAAGCTATGGAAAGTGACCAGCGCAACGTCTTTGACGAAGATATTTTCGCCTACCGCGTCGGCAAGGACAGCAAGGTTTTTGTTACGTGGCACGGCAAGCAGGTGACGGTCTTGCAGGGGAAGGCGGCGCAAAAATTGCTGGCTAAGGTGCAGGGCGCCGAGCGGCGCGACGTGCAGCTGGCGCTGGCGAAGGTGACGGGGAATTTTAAGCGGGGCAACGAGCGGTAGGCGGGCTGAATTTATCGAAACTTCAGAACAGGGTATAATTGGTGAACAACGTTGAAAAATTCGCACGACTTACGCTAAGAGGAGAGACCACATGGCCTTTCGCATTGCCGCTTGTCAGATGAATTCACAGGCGGACAAAGCCGCCAACCTGCGCACCGCCGCCCGCCTGATCGACGAAGCCGCCGACCAGGGCGCGCAGGTGGTCGCGCTGCCGGAGATGTTTAACGTGCTCGGCGAGCCGCGGGACATGCTCGCCAACGCCGAGCCCATCGGCGGTCCGACGACCCAATTCCTGCAGGACAAGGCGCGCGAGCACGGCATCACGCTGCACGGCGGCAGCTTCCCCGAAGTGCTGGCGGGCCAGGCGCGCTGCGGCAACACCACGCTCGTCATCGATCCCACCGGCGAAATCACCGCCACCTATCGCAAAATCCACCTCTTTGACATCGACATTGGCGGCCAGGTGAAGGAGAACGAATCGTCGCGCTTTGCACCGGGCCAAGAGATGGTGACGACAGAGAGCGACCACGGCGTGCTCGGCCTCACGATCTGCTACGATATTCGCTTTCCCGAACTCTACCGCGCGCTCACGCTCAACGGCGCACGGGTGATTTTCCAGCCCGCCGCCTTTACGCTCTACACCGGCAAGGACCACTGGGAGGCGCTGATCCGCGCGCGCGCCATTGAGAATCAGGTCTTCATGGTTGCTCCGGCCCAATTCGGCAGCCACCCGCCGGGCAAATACTGCTTTGGCAACACGATGATCGTCGATCCCTGGGGGGCCGTCATCGCGCGTGCGCCGGAGCGCGAGGCCGTCGTCGTCGCCGATATCGACTACGACTACCAGGATCGCGTGCGCCGCCAGGTGCCCTCGCTCCAGCACCGTCGGCCGGACGTGTACGGCTAGTTTTTCGACGAACTTTGACGCGCGTGCTACAATCGCCCGTCTATTCAGAGATTTAACGCGGAGAGCGCGGAGGAAGAGGCGCGGAGAGCCGCGGAGAGAAGAAGTGAGAAGTCGGAGTTATCATTTTGAGCGGGAGAAAATCTGTAGAAGACAGCCCCCGAAAGGAAGTCGCATTTGAGTCGTTGGTTCGTTTGCCGCCAAAAGATTTCTCGCATTCGGCGTCGAATGCGACTGTTGCGCGAGCGAAGCGACACGTTCCCTTCTCTTCGCGGCCCTCTGCGCAAACCTCCGCGCTCTCCGCGTTAAAATTTTCATTGCCCACCCTTCATATGACTCCCTACCCAAAGCTCACCATCGTCATCCCCACCTATAACGAAGCCGACAACCTGCCGCAGATGGTCGACGCGCTGCGGTCGCTCTCTATCCCCAACCTGCACCTGCTCGTGGTGGACGACGATTCGCCCGACGGCACGGGTCGGCTGGCGGATGAGCTGGCGGCGCGACACGATTGGGTGGCGGTGCTGCATCGGCCCATGCAAAATGGAGCGAAGGGCGGGCTGGGCAAGGCCTACGTTGCCGGCTTTCGACGCGCGTTGGCGGAAGGCGCCGATCTCATCCTGCAGATGGACGCCGATTTTAGCCACGCGCCGCGCTACATTCCCCAAATGCTCGAAGCGATGCGCAAGCAGAAGGCCGATGTGGTGGTGGGCAGCCGCTATATCGAGCACGGCAGCCTGGATAAAGGGTGGGGCGCGGGGCGACGCTTTCTCAGCGCCTTTGCCAACGCCTACACGCGCGTCATCCTGCGCCACGGGGTTTACGACATGACGGCGGGCTTCAAGCTTTGGCGCCGCGAGGCCTTGCTCGGCATTGATCTGGCGCAGGTGCGCAGCAACGGCTACAGCTTCCAGGTGGAAATGGCTCACGTGGCCGAGCGGCTGGGCTACCGCGTCGTCGAAATCCCGATTCACTTTGAAGATCGACGCATCGGCCAGAGCAAGTTAGACATCCCCGTCAAGCTCGAATCGGCGTGGCGCACGTGGCAAATCCGCTGGCGCTACCGCAAGCTGGGCGTGGACCAGCCCTCTGCGGCCAAGCACGTTCACCTGCGGAATTCGAGTTAGGTCAATCCAAGGAAATAAACATACCGGTTGGGGTCAACGCCTCACCTCCCCCAACCCCCTCCTCTCCACGCGTGGAGAGGAGGGGGCTATCCCGTCGCCTCGTTAACTAAGCGCCAGCGAGGGGGTGGTGAGGCAGAAGCGTGACCGCTCTGGTACAGTTTATTCCTTGGCGTAGCCTTAGCCTCAAGTTACTACATCTGATTCGTCGCCCGCCTCCAGATTCGCCAGCGCCGTTTGCGCCTCCACCAGCTCTGCCTCCAGCTCTTCGATCCGCGCAGCCAGCGCCGTCCGCCGCTTCTCCCGCGCCGCGACTTCGTCCGCCTCGTCGACCAAATTCGTGCCCAGCCGCGCATCCCGGCGCAGTTCGAGCACGTGTGCGCCCCAGATGATCAGCGCCACGCCGCTGCGGGCCAGCGATTCGGCGGTTTCCGGGGCAAACAGTTCGGCGTTTGGCTCGCCCAGCAGGAAGAGCAGCAGACGGTACAGCACCTGCGCCGCGTCAAACAGAATCAGCAGCGCGCCGACCAGCGCCACGCCGTAGAGGTAGATTTTGCGCGGCCAAGCGTCCCGCTCGCGCGCGCCCGCTAAGTCGTCCCGACGCGCGCGCTGCTGCACCGTGCGCCAGTGCAGCGACCAGATTGGCGCGCCGATCAGCAGCGCGCTCAACCCGCCCGCCAGCGGGTTGAGCCAAAACTCATTGTCGCGCGCAAAGACAAGCCGATCCAGCCCCGCCTGCAGCACAAACACGATGCCCACCCACAGCAGCGCCAGCCCGGCGGCGGCGACGATGTAGTTGTAAATGCGGCGCACGGTCGCGCTCTCGAGCGTGTCGCCGTAGCGGGCCGTTTCGCCGTGCAGGTAGCGCCGGTAGCCGACCCACAAAATCAGCCCGGCGGGAATAAAGGAGGCGGGCGTGACAAATTGCTCCAGCCGCTCGCCGAGCAGCCGTCCGCCCTCCGCTGAGCCCACGTTAAAGAGCAGCAGCAGCAGCTCGTTGAGCGCCAGCGACAGCGGAATGAGCGTGGCCAGCGCGCCGCTGGCGACGGCGAGGTAGAGGTAGACGCGTCGCAGGGCCGCCTGCGCTTCGACGGGGCGTGCATCGATCAACTCGCGCCACCCCTCAGTGAGGGCGCGCAGCAGCACCAGGCCCAGCAGCAGCAGGGCCAGGCCATCGGCCACGGGCGCTGCCCACCAGCTTGAATCCGCCACCTCAAAAATCCGGCGCGACAGGCCGGGGTTGTTGCCCAACGAAGTCGTCAACGGGGGAAAGCCGAGCAGTCCGTTTAGCAGCGTCTCGAAGAGCCGCGCGCTGCCGGTAAGCGTGAGGGCGATGGCCACCAGCCCTGCAATGGTTTGGTAGAGCCGCCGCACCGCGCCGGGCCAGTCGCGCTCGCGCCCGTAATCGCCGTCGTCGCGAAGCGTGCGCTGCCAGAAAATTAGCAGCCCCAGGCCAATCAGCGCGATCAGCGACAGATTGAGCCAGCCGCTGGGTAGGAAAAATTCGAGCTGTGCCGTCGCTTCGCCCAGCGCCAGCCGGCCCAGCCCGCGCAAAAAATCGTAGCCTTTCGTCAGCACATAGCCTAGCGAGACGGCGCTGGCCCCGTACAAAAAGAGCTTGCGCGAGAAGGATTCTCGCTCCGCCAGGCCGTCGTCTGCCGCACCGGCGTTGACCGTTTGGCGGCGAGCGATGGCCCAGTGGATCAAGAAGAGCAGCGCCGCGATCAGCAGCGCGCCGCCGCTGCGCGCCAGGGCCTCTCGCTGAAAGCGACCGTCGTTTACCGCTGGCAGCGCGCTGCTTGTCAGCCAAACGTCGGCCAGCGCCACCAGCAGCCCATCGACGGCGGCCAGGCCCACGGAAAAGCTGATCAGCAGTACGGCGTAAACATAAAGCCGCCGCACCGCCGCCAACCGCGTCGAGGGCCGCGCGTCGGCGGAAAGGGTTATTGTTGTCATTCCATACCTGCCTTGTTGTCGAAAATTAGGTTCTGTTGAGATACCGCGCGCGCCATGGTCAACGTCCATTGACAAAATGTCGACGGAGCTTGTAGAGCCCTGAGATAAACATTGTATATCACCCCACCAGGTAAGTTGGCTCCCCTCTCCCACAGTGGGAGAGGGGCTGGGGGTGAGGGCGGAAGCGCTTTGTCCAATCTTTACCCGATTCGTCTGTTAAAATTAACTGGGCGATTAGTAGAAAAACTCCGGCGAATTTAACCGCCACGCCCCCGCCTCGCGCACGACTTCGACCGTGCTGCGGTATGTATAGGTGCTGCTGCCGAACAGCCCGCCCCCGCCGCTGTAGCGATCCAGCGCATAGGTCACCGTGGCCGAATCTGGATTGGTTTCGCTGATGGCAACGTCCAGCAGACGCAGGCGCGACTGCTGTTCGCTGTAGTAGCCGCGATTCAGCGCGTCGAACTCCTCGCTCAAATTTCCCAACAGCTGCTGGCTATACTGCTCGCGCATCCGCTCCAGATCGCCGCGCTGCCGGGCGACAAAGGCGTTGTAGACCGGCGTCGTCGGTGAATCCGCATCCAGGTACGCCAGCGTCGCTGCCGCATCGCCCGTGAGATTCACCGTGACCACGGCGGCGATTAGCAGCGCGGCAACGAGCGCGATCACGACGCCGGTAAATCGATCCAACTTTAAGCTCATCTGATCTCCTCTTTTGTTTGGGCTGAGCGATTTGAGTAAATTTTCATTTTGTAGCAACCAATGGCGGAACGTCAAGCAACCATAACGGGCTGGTGAAAGTGGCCCTCACCCCCGGCCCCTCTCCCATCCTGGGAGAGGGGAGAGGGGAGAGGTTGGCTCCCTTCTCCCAGGATGGGAGAAGGGCTGGGGATGAGGGCGCGCTCGACTTACCTACCAAACGCTCTCAGCCACCTTATCGTTCACTCTATCACAAATCAGCCGCTGCGATTGACCAAACGTTGACCAGGGGCCTGGTCAACACGGGGCCTGGTCAATTTCCCCACATCCATGTCCGAAAATTGCCAGCATTTGGCGGATGGCTACACTATACTGATGGACATGAACGCAACCGCCCCGCCCACCCAAGCCGATGAGCACGCCCGGCGCTACGCCGCCGTGCAGAGCCGCGACGAGCGCTTCGACGGCCTCTTCTTTACCGGCGTGACCACGACCGGCATCTTCTGCCGCCCCGTCTGCCCGGCCAAGACGCCGCGCGCGGAAAATGTGCGCTTCTTCTCAACGGCCGCCTCCGCCAGCAGCGCCGGCTTCCGCCCCTGCCTGCGCTGCCGACCGGAAGCCGCGCCCGACTCGCCGGAGTGGCACTGGCCGTCGACGGTCGTCTCGCGCGCGGTGCGCCTGATCGCCGACGAGGCGCTGGAGGAGCAGAATCTGGATGACTTGGCCGCGCGGCTGCATCTCAGCGCGCGCCAGTTGCGTCGTTACTTTGTCAACGAATTGGGCGTGCCGCCGGTCAAAGTTGCGCAGACGCAGCGGCTGCTCTTTGCCAAACAGCTCATCACCGAAACCGCGCTGCCGATGACGGAGATCGCCTTTGCCGCGGGCTACGGCAGCCTGCGCCGCTTCAACGACGCGCTGAGCAAGACGTACAAGCGCCCGCCCACGGCCCTGCGTCGAGATTACAAGCAGGGGGAACGAGAGGAGGCCGCACCCGCGACGAGCATCGCGCTCAAGCTGGGCTACCGCCCGCCCTACGATTGGCCCGCCGTGCTCGCCGCGCGTTGCCGCTGGGCGCTGCCCGGCGTGGAGGCGGTGGGCGCGGATAACGTCTACCGCCGCGCCGTCTGCTTTGGCAAGCAGATGGGCGTGATTGCCGTGCAGCCCGTCGAGCTGATCACGCCGTCGGCCCACCACCTCCTGCTCCACGTGCCAATGAACCTCGCACCGCACCTGCGCCCCATTGTGGCCCGCATCAAGCGCATGTTTGACCTGCGCGCCGATCCCGCCGCCATTGGCGAGCACCTGGCCCAGAATGTGGGGCTGAGCGAGTTTTTGGCCGTTCGGCGAGGCGTGCGCCTGCCCAGCGCGTGGGATGCGCGCGAAGCGGCGGTGCAGCTTGTGCTGGAGCAGGCGGTGGGCGCGGCGCGAGCCAGCGAGATTTTGCGCCAAATCGTGGTCGACCACGGCGTCGCTGTCAATGAGACAGGAGAAGATGAGACGGGAGCAGGTCGCGCGGGCGATTGGCTGCGCGCCGTGCCCCTGCGCGAAGAGTTTGCCCGCGCGCTGCTTGATTTCGATCTGCCGTCGACCACAATCGCCACGCTGCGCAAGCTGACGCGGGACGATCTCCACGCCGCCCCCAGCATCGAGGAAACCGTCGCTCAGCTTCGGGCCACGACCGATCACACCCTCGACGCCGCCACGGCTCACGCCGTCGCCCTCCACGGCCTCGGCGAACCGGACGCGCTGCCCACAAACCACGCGGCGCTGGTCGAGCAAGCGGCAGCCTGGCGACCGTGGCGGTCGTACGGCTGGCTGCTGGTCAATAATGTGGAGTGAGCATCCTCAGATGCGAACGGAGCTACCATCTATCAAAAGGAGAACCCAATCATGATTCAGTACACCATCCTCGACAGCCCGCTCGGCGACGTGCTCGTCGCCCGCAGCGAGCGCGGCCTGACGCACATCAACTTCCAGCAGAGCGATTCACCCGTAGAAATTCAGCCTCAGTGGACGCGAGACGATGATGCCTTCGACGACATCGCCGTGCAGCTGGGCGAGTACTTTGCGGGCGAGCGCCGGACGTTCGATCTACCGCTCGACCCAGTCGGCACCGAGTTTCAGCAGGCGGTATGGCGCGCGCTGACCCAAATTCCCCACGGCGAGACGTGGACCTACGGCCAAATTGCCCAGCACCTGGGCCAGCCGACGGCGTCGCGGGCGGTGGGCGCGGCCAACGGGCGCAACCCGCTGCCGATCATCGTCCCCTGCCACCGCGTGATCGGCAGCAACGGCAAGCTGACCGGCTACCGCGGCGGCGTCAAATTCAAAGAGGCGCTGCTGGCGTTGGAGGGCGCGCTGCCGGGAAATCAGCCGACACTGATCTGACCTCAAACAATTTAACGCAAAGGGTTGTTTGTGAGGGGCTCTCTCCGCGGCTCTCCGCGCCTTCTCCGCGCGCTCCGCGTTGAAAATTTGCTCCATTTACCAAAAAACCCCGCTACTCGTCACAAAGGAACCTTTACCATGAATACGCTTCGCTTTACCGCCATGCCCACCGAATACGCCCGCGCCTTCCAGCAGGGCGCGCTCGACGCCAATGGCCAGCCGCCCGAGCGCCACCTCTCGGACGGCGACGGGATGCCCTGTCGCCACTGTTTGCAAAACATCGCAGCGGGCGACCCCTACCTGATTCTGGCCTACCGCCCCTTCTCCGCCCCGCAGCCCTACGCCGAACTCGGCCCCATCTTCCTCCACGCGGACGCCTGCCCGCGCTACGAGGCCGCCGACGTACCGCCCATCGTCACCGCTTCGCCGCAGATGCTGATTCGCGGCTACAGCGCGCAGGAGCGCATCGTCTACGGCACGGGCCAAGTTGTGCCCACGACGGACATTACCGACGCACTGGCCGAACGGCTGGCGCGGCCCGAAGTGGCCTTTGTCCACGTGCGCTCGGCGGCGAACAACTGCTATCAGTGCCGTGTCGAACGCGCATAGTAACAAAACTTTGGACGCGGAAGTACGCGGAGAAACGCGGATCAGCACTCGAAATCCGCGTGCTTCCGCGCTTCTCCGCGTCCAAAACTCTTTCTCCAACGGGTTTACTCAATGAGCAATCTTCAAATGAACGCGCGCGACTGGGCGCTGCTGGTGGCGCTGTCCATTATCTGGGGTGGCTCATTTTTCTTCAACGAAGTGCTGCTGGAGGCGCTCCAGCCGCTGACCGTCGTACTGGGGCGCGTGGGGATTGCGGCGCTGGCGCTGTGGGCAATTGTCGGCGCACAGGGACTGGCCGTGCCGCGTGCGCGGTCGACGTGGCGGGACTTCGTCGTGATGGGGCTGCTCAACAACGTTGTGCCCTTTGCGCTGATCGTGTGGGGGCAGTCGCAGATTACGGGCGGGCTGGCGTCGATTTTAAACGCAACGACGCCGCTCTTCACCGTGCTGCTCGCCAACGTGCTGACGCAGGACGAGCGGCTCTCCAGCAACAAGCTGATCGGCGTGCTGCTGGGGCTTACCGGCGTGGCGCTGCTGATTGGGGTGGATGCGCTGCGGGGAATCGGCGTCACGCTCGACGAGGCCGTGGGCGAGACGGTGCAGTCGAGCGCGTGGGGGCAGGTGGCGGTGCTGGGGGCGGCGCTGAGCTACGCCTTCGCCGTGATCTACGGGCGACGCTTTCGCGGCCTCCCGCCCGTCGTCACGTCGACCGGCGTGCTCTCCGCGGCGACGCTCATCATGCTGCCGTTGGCGCTCCTGATCGAGCGCCCGTGGACGCTGTCGCCGACGGGGGCGACGTGGGCGGCGCTGCTCGGCCTGGCGCTGCTGAGCACGGTCGTCGCCTACCTGATTTACTACTCCCTGATCGCCCACGCCGGCGCGACCAACGCGTCGCTCGTGACGCTGCTGATTCCGCTGAGCGCGATTCTGCTGGGGGCCGTCTTTCTGGGCGAGCGGCTGGCGTGGAGCGACTTTGCGGGGATGGGGTTGATCTTGGCGGGGTTAATCTTTGTCGACGGGCGGGTGTCAAATCATCTATAAAAATTGTTTGTTGTTTTAGTAGAGTCCAATAGATTACTGCACTACCCGTTCCTTGACTAGCTCCCAATCAATCCAATTTTTCATAGGTACAGCATCCAAGCTTGTCTGTTTCTCTACACTGTAACCTGACGCGCTTGTACCGTTAAAAATCAGTACACCATATCCATTCCTAGCAGGGGAGTACAATGTCTCCTCAGAGCGAATTGTATTCCACGAAAATCTGAGAGCTGTACCTTCCATTCTTCCTGATAACTTGCCTGAAAAAGATCCGAGGAGAAATTCCCCGGAAACATTTCCGCTCTCATCAACATCCAACTGTAGTTGGGCCGGAGTTCCTGTATAACTGCCAGTTAGTGACCCATACTTCATGTGAGAAGAAACCAAAGATTCTGAAAACTTCAGCCGCCATTTCCTTACTCTCTCAACATTCTGAGATATCTCCTCTATCTGTGTTTCTTCGTTTTGTCGCGCACTCACAACACTCCCAATGGCAAGTTGAACTCCATCATCAACATTCTCAAGAATTCTGGCCTTTTCGAGAATATCTTCAGCCTCGACAACAAACCCCTCATTTAATAACTTGTAGGCCAGGTTAGACATGGCAAGAGTTTCTCCGTGCTCTTCCGATCTACGGTAATACCTAACACTAGTAATTGGTAGAGATAACTGCTGAGCCGCAACACCGGCGTTATTTAGCGCCATGGAATGGTTGCCTTTTATCTTTAAGAGCTCCCTATAATGGTAGAATGCCAGTCCGTTTGCTTGTTGATTGCTGTAAGTATAAGCAACTTTAAAGCGCAAATCCGTATCAGAAGGTGAATGATAAAGCGCTTGTTCGTACATTGCGAATGCTTTAAAGTAGTCTGGTGGAGTTTGCTTCTCGTATGTAGTTGCGAGGGCCTCATAGATTTTCGCTTTTGAGCGAAAATCTTCTACCTGAGTTGCTAAACTTTTCAGTAATGTGAGTGCATTATTGTACTCTGCCATACGTTGGTAGATAGAGACAAGCACTAACGAGAGCGCCACCTTATCACTCTCTTTGTCCGTAAGTTTTTGAGCCTCTTTGAGATTTTCAACAGCAACATTATACTGCCCGATGTGTGCTAAAGCTTCCGCTAACGATTGCTGCACAGTAAGGTTTTTTGGATACTGATTAGCGGTTTTCTGCAGGTCAGCTAGGGCTTCAGTCACTCCATGAATAAAAGCTGTATATTGGCTAAAGGCAACCAGAGCAAAGGATACCTTCTTATCTTCTTCACGAGTAGCACACTCTCTGATTATGCGCATTCCCTCAGCATATTTTCCCTGCTCAAGTAAAGCTAGAGCTTGAGAAACGTCATCGTCGACCTTTTCTACATTCGTTTCTATTTCATTATTTTCGATCTCTTTGTGCTTCTCGACTAAATCTCCAGAAACAGGAGGCAGCATTTCAGTATCTTTGCCTGTCACTCCTTTAAGGGTTGTCGGTGGCTTGGCGTCAAGTTCAGCTTCAATATCCCAAAGCTTAAGACGCTTTATCGGGCCAAGGCCTTTTAGCGCCTCTCCCAACCACGTCGGAGGACGGAAAACTACTTTTGCAAAAACGAGCACCCCAATAAGTACAGCAATTGCTCGTATTAAATCAGCAATTTCATTAAAGCTCATATGGGTGGCACTTTACTTGTATACAAAAGGTAAGATAACTGCACCTGACCCTTCGTATAATTGAAATGTTAAACAGACCAAAATCTGGGTTGGCACTGCATTATAACAGAAGGGTACATAGTGTTAACACGATTGAACTACCCACCCGCCTCAAACGTCTCCAGTTCAAACACCCCACCCGTAAAGCCATCCTCGATCCGCACGACCGGGTACGGCTCCACCTGCGACACCCACACCTCCTGCTCGACCTCGCCAAAATCGAGCCGCACGCGCCACGCCTCGAATGAGCCAGCGGGCACGTCGACGGTCTCCGCGCCGCGCACGCTTAGCTGAACCCGCGTCTCGTTGCCGGTGACGGGGCGGAAGGTGTCGATCAGCGTGCTGTAGCCCGCGGCGAGCGGCAGGGCGCGAATCAGCATGGGCAGCGTGCGGTCGTCGAGCGCGTTGCTGAGGATTTGCTTGCGCTCGTAGGTGTCCAGCTGCGGCTCGCCGATGATGCGCAGGTCCACCTGCGAGCCGTCATACTCGGCGACGACGGTCTGCCTCAGCCCATCGTCGACCCGCTCCAGCTCGGAGTAGCTGGGCCGCAATCCCCGCGCCCGCAGCTCGACGCGCAGCGTCTCGGTGTCGCCCTGCGTATCCAGCAGGCGACGAATCGTCCAGCCGTCGTCATCCACCACCTCGCCGCCCGCCTCGATTTCATAGACCATCGAGCCGGCGGGCCGGTCGTTGATGTCGGTCACCCGGTAGGTGGAGCGCTCGCCGTCCGCCCACGGCACGGGGCCGAAGACGAGCGGATCGGGATCGCCCAACCCTGCGCACCCCGCTGCGGTGAGGATTAACAAAAAAAGAACGCCGCGCAGAGCTTGCCCTGAGCAGCGCCAAGGAGGCACAAGGAAAGCTGAGATGCAACGCAGTTCACACGGCCAACAGCCCCCTCCCCCGCCGGGGGAGGGATGGGGAGGGGTTCTTTGCACTACTTCTTCTCCATCCAGCGAATCGCCGACGCCGCGAGCGCCGCCGAACCAATGGGCAGCGCCTCCTCGTCCAGCCGGAAATCGGCGCGGTGGACCGGGTAAAAGCGATCCCACTCGGCATTCTTCACGCCCAGCCGCAGGAAGCAGCCCGGCGCGGCCTGCGCCATGTAGCTAAAATCCTCGGCGCCCATGATCATCTCGCCCGTGAGCACGTTGTCCGCGCCGAGCAGCTCGCGCGTGGCGCTCATGGCCGTCTCGGTGGCGGCGGGGTCGTTGCTGGTGGGCGGGTAGCCGGGGTAGAGCGTGTACTCGACCCGACCGCCCAGCGCCTCAACCAGCTTCACCGTCTGCTCCAGCTGACTGCGCAGCAGATCGCGGCTCTCCGGCGTAAACGAGCGGATCGTCCCCTCCATCACCACGCTGTCCGGGATCACGTTGTTGACCGTGCCGCCGTGAATCGTGCCGATGGTGATCACGCCGGACTCGATGGGATCGAGCTTGCGGCTGACGATCTGCTGCACGGCGGTGACGACGTGGGCGGCGAGCACAATGGGATCGACGGTGCTCTGCGGTCGCGCCGCGTGGCCGCCGGAGCCGATCACCTCGATGCGGAAGCGATCCGCCGCCGCCATCATCGGGCCGGGGCGCGTGGCAATCTCGCCGACTTCGTGGAAGGGATCAACGTGGATGCCAAAGACGGCGTCCAGCCCATCGAGCGCCCCCTCCTCGACCATGCGCATCCCGCCGGATTTGCCCTCGGCGTCCTGTGCCTCCTCGCTCGGCTGAAAGAGCAGCCGCACCGTGCCCGGCAGCCGCCCGTCGTCCGCCAGCTCCTTCAAAATCGTCGCCGCGCCCATGAGCATGGCCGTGTGCGCGTCGTGGCCGCAGGCGTGCATGATGCCGGGGCGCGTGCTGTCGAACGGGGTGTTGTTGATTTCGAGAATGGGCAGGGCGTCCATGTCGGCGCGCAGCCCTACGGTCGGCCCGTCGCCGCCGCGAATGTGGCCGACAACGCCCGTCTTGGCGACTTCGGTTTCGGTCTCAACGCCCAGGTCGGTCAGCGTGGCGTTGACGAGCGACGACGTGCGGTGCTCGTCAAAGGTGAGTTCGGGGTACTGGTGAATCTCGCGCCGCCAGCCGCGGATGCGCTCGTGAATGTCGCGCGCGCGGCTCATCAGTTCGTCGGAGGAAATGGGTGACATATTGGGACTGCCTTTCAGGATGGAGTATTGATTACATCAGTAATGCGAGCAAGCTGCATGATTGGTTGGCCATGCAGACCCCACCCCCAACCCCCTCCCCGCGCGCGGGGAGGGGGCTTACAAGGCTTCGTTGATAACGAACCAGCGCATGGGGGGTGGGGTCGAATGCCCGACAGCAGTGGGAGCACCTCTCTATTATTCATGCACGCCACTCTACGCACCCTGGTGTTAGATTGTTCATTCCCGTGACTGCGCTCAGCATGAGCTCAAATGCCAGCCCGGTCACCTAAGCAGAAAGCCCGGCTTCTCCTGGGAAGCCGGGCTTTCTGCTGGCGACCGGGCGGAGGCTACTTCACCGCGCGCTGGTAAACGAGATAGACGCTGGTGTGCACCGTCCAGGTGGGCTTGTCAAGATCGCCCAGGCCGACACCGACGATTTTGTCGCTGGGCAGCCCTTCGATGGACACGGAGTAGGAATTGCCAGCGGCGAACATCTGGAAATTAAAGGGATACTCGGGGGCGGGCTTGTTTTCGGTTTGGCCGATGGTGTTGCCTTCGGCCCAGCTGACGCGCACCGGATGGTTGGCCACGCGGCTGCCGTTCTCGTCCAGCACCTCGACATAAATGTGGTGGCGACCCTGCGACTCCTGCTCATCGGCCCAGCGCGCCTCGATCAGCCGCCAGTAGGGCTGGCCGGGCGAGGCGGGGGCTTCGTCCACCCGCACGCCCAGCCGATCCAGCCGTCCGTCCCAGGCGCGCGGCGGGGCTGCGGCGGCCACCATGGGTTCCGCCTCGGGCTGCTCCTCGGCAATTTCCGCTACGGGCGCCGCTTGGGCAACCGCCACCGGGGCAGGAATAAAAGCCGGCGCCCTGGCCAGCGCGGCCGCCGTGGGTGGCGGCGTGCCGGTGGGCAGCGGCGTGCTGGTCGGCGCGGACGTTTGGGTGGGGCGTGGCGTCCAGGTCGCCGTGGCGGGCACTTGGCTGTCCGCCAGCGCCAGGGCCTGCACCGCGCCTTGATCCAGCCGTGCCAGCTCCCACGAGCCAACGCTGTAGACCGAATTGAGCGCGCTGTAGAAGCCGTTGGCCCCCATAAAGCTGCCCGTCTGCATATAGTTCATCACGGCAAAGGGTGCGGTGACGCCCACCAGGATAATCGCCAGCAGAATCAAGGTCACAAAGAGCAGCTTGCCGGTGGCGCTGAGGTTGCCAAACCAGCCGCCAAAGCCCCGGCGCCCCCCTTCGCGGCCCGCGCTGGCGCGGCGGCGGCGGCGGGCAGCGGGGCTGTAGGCCGCTTCGTCATCGGGCGTGATGTAGGGCTGCGGGGCGTAGCCGGGTTGATCGTAACCCGCTTGGGGATAGCCGCTGGGCTCGTAGCCCGCCCCCGCGACCGGCGCAAATTCGCCGGTTTGGCCCACGCGCTGGCTCAACATGCGGCTGAGGCTGAGCGCCAGGTTGGGGTAGCGCCCCACCAGCACGTCAAAATCGGCCTTGCTGAGCACCCACAGATCGACGTCCGTCTCCGCCGTGACGCCGAGATTGTGCGGCTGGTTGGTAATCAGCGCGCGCTCGCCAAAGCTTTCGCCCGCATCCAAAATCCAGCCGCCGCCGTTCATGGGCTGCGCGCGCACCTGGCCGCGGTCGATCAGGAAGAGCGCTTCGCCCGGCGTGCTGGCGCGCACGATCTGCTCGCCCGCGCGGTAGCGGGTGGGGCGCAGGTAGCGCACCACCTGGCGCAGCTGATCGTCGTCCAGCCCGCCCAGCAGCGCAAAGCTGCGGAAGCGCTCGATGTCGCTGTTCTGCTCTTCGGCAGCCAGGCGCGTGGCCACGCCCTGGCTCAGCGCCGTGCCAATCGCCGGATGATCGGCCACCAGCGCATCCAAATCCGATTTGTAGAGCACCCACAGGTTGGCGTGGCGCAGCGCCGTCGCGTCTTCGGTGCGAATTTTGCCGGTGAGCAGGCTCATCTCGCCAAAAAAGCCGTTGGGGCCAACGCGCGCCAGCTCCTCCAGCGCACCATTGGCGTTCTGCGCGCGCAGGTCGATCTCACCGTTTTCGATCAGGTAGAGCGCATCGCCCGGCTCGCCGATGTGGTAGACGCGCTCGCCGGCGGGCACGTGCTGCAAAATCATGCGCTGCACGATGGCCTGCATCGTCTGCGGCGAAAGCTCGGCAAAGAGCGGCATCTGCGAGAGCCGCGCCACGGCCTTGGCCTGATCAGAGGTGCTGAGGCGGGCGCGCACGTTGCGGCCCAGGCTGCGCCGCAGCGCCGGGTGTTCGGTGTTGAGCTGCTGAAACTGCTCGCTCGTCAGCGACCAGAGCAGCGTCGGCTCCAGCGCAACGGCGGTGTGGGTGTAGGGCTTGTTCGTCAACAGCGCCAGGGTGCCGATGATTTCGCCGGGCGCAATCGTCTGCACGTCCTCGTCCACGATCGACGTTTCCGGGCGCAGCTCCACCGCGCCCTCCTCCACGAGAAAGAGGCCGCGCGGCGCATCGCCCGCCTTGAAGAGCGCCTGCCCGGCGGCGATCGGGTACGATTTAAGCCGGCTGGCCACGGCCTGCAGCGTGTGCTGCGGCAGGCGGTTTAGCTCATCGGTTTTGGCAAGCCGCGCAACGAGGTAATCTTCCATCTGCGCCAGCAGCGCGCCAAAGCGATTGCTGAGCTTGATGCCGATGGAGGGCTGACGCAGAATCAGATTGCGCAGCTGCGCGTTGGAGAGGTTGAGGTAGTCCAGCGCCGTGGCCGCCGTCGCCCCAACCTCGTGGTTTTCGTGGCGAAAGAGGCTGGCCTCGCCGACAATGCTGCCGGGGCCCAGCGTCGCCAGATTCTGGCCGTCCCGCCCCACAATGCTCACATAGCCGCGCTCGATGACGAAGAGCGCCTCGGAGCGGTCGCCCGCGTCGAAGAGCGTTTCGCCCTGTTCAAGATGCAGCTG
Organism: Caldilineaceae bacterium; assembly: GCA_965213595.1. Taxonomy (GTDB): domain Bacteria; phylum Chloroflexota; class Anaerolineae; order Caldilineales; family Caldilineaceae; genus JBCCFC01. The sequence goes on from CBDBZO010000001.1 coordinate 16,620, forward strand.
GGCAAAGCTATCGGCCAGCGACTCCTGCTCCTCGCCGGATAAATCGGCGAACAGCGGAATCATGCGGATTAAGTCCAAGTTCACGTTCTCTCCTTGCAGCCGTCTTGTATAAGTGAGCAGTGGTTAGTGAGCAGTGGTTAGTGAGCAGTGGTTAGTGAGCAGTGGTTAGTGAGCAGTGGTTAGTGAGCAGTGGTTAGTTTTACCCACGATCTACTAACCACTAACCACTAACCACTAACCACTTTCTACTGATCCGCCGAGCGATCCATTTGCAGCGTAAATTCCCAGCTGTAGTGGCCGTGGCAGCCCCAGCTGTTGTAGAAGACCTGGCAGTCGGCATCGTTGGAGCAGTAGCCCGCGTCGATAAAGGTCTGCTGACCAATATCTGGCGTACGCGTGGTTGCCCCTTCGGTGATGTCGCTGGTTACGGCGCGCCCCTTGTGATCGGTCATCACCTTAAAGGCATCGCCGCTCTGGTGCAGATCGTACTCGATGACGCCGTCGCCCTTGCCCTGATCGCCGGTGACGAACGTCACGCCGGTGTAGGGGCTTTGTAGCGTCACGCCGTTGAGCCGCACGTTGTTGCTGTCCACCACGTTGACGCGCGCCAGATGTTTGCCGATGCAGCCGTCGTTCTCCTGCTTGTTCCACAGCCGCTTTTGCACCACGGTAAAGTGTGGCGTCTCGCCGGCGGGCGGGGGTGCTGCCTCCGCCGGGGCCTCCTCCGCCGGTGCATCCTGCGCGGGGGCGTCCTCTGCCGGGGCCTCCTCGGCGGGCGCTTCGGGTTGACTTTCCGACTCCGCGGGCGCGGGCGCTTCGGCAGCGGGCGCGGGCGCTTGAGCCACCGGCGCGGGCGTGGGCGGCGGCGGCGCCGGAATATCGGCAGCCACCGCCACGGCGCTGACGTCGCCGCTGGTTGTCACCAGCGGGCTGTAGACCCAGCCCTGCACACCGCCCGCGCTGATCTGCCACCAGTCGCCGCTTGGGTTGCGAGCAACAACGTCCGCCGTTTGGCCCATTTGCAGCGAGCCGACGATGTTGTAATTTGTACCCGGCCCGCCGCGCAGATTAAGCGGCGCGGCGGCGCTGATGGCAGGGCTGCTGGTCGACTCGGCGGCGTCCTCGTCGGCTTCTGCCTCTTCCTCATCAGCCTCGGCTTCGTCGGCCTCATCCTCGCTGGCTTCGCTATCGCCGCGCTCGACAGACTCGGCGTCGGCCTCGTCCGCCCGGGGCTCGGCGGCGCTGCTGTTCGCGGCGGCCTGGTCCGCGCGCGCTTCCGCCGCGGCGACAGCCCCCGCCACGGGCGCCAGCGTCTCCACGACGCCTTCACCGCTGATTTCCGTCAGGCCGTTAAGCTCGGCATAGCGCCGCGTCGCCGCCGACTGCAAGCCCAGCGCATCGGCAAACTTCACCAGCGCATTGCTGGTTTCGCTGGCGCCGCGATTGATGCTCTCCTCCGTGGCGTAAAGCAGCCACTGTTCGGGGTTTGCCATGCCCAGCCCCACCAACGAGGCGCGCGCCTGCTCCACGTTGCCATCGGCGACAAATTCGGCGGCAATGCGCTCGGTCTCCGCCAGCAGCGTTTCATTGTCAACGGGGGCGGCATTGCGCTCCGGCCCACAGGCAGCCACCGCGAGCCCCAGGGCTACGCAGCAAGCCAGCGCGATTAAGCGCGCGGCCAGCCGATTTGTCAACTGATTTGTCACGAGGGAAGTAATTTTCATGGGAAGGGAAGGCGGTCGTCAAGGGGAAATAACAAACGACGGGCCGCAAGAACTCATTAAATCAATAGACCGAATCGATGGGACAAAAATTGAAGCCGCCTGCGCAGCTTCAAAGCGTTTATTTCTAGACGCCCAGCACCAAAGCCGACGCGGCAGTTTAACCAGTAATCGATAGCTCAAGCAGAAGTCCGACTACTGCTCACTGCTCACTGCTCACTGCTCACTGCTCACTGCTCACTGCTCACTGCTCACTGCTCACTGCTCACTGCTCACTGCTCACTGCTCACTGCTCACTGCTCACTGCTCACTGCTCACTGCTCACTAAACCAAGTACCGAAGGTGGGACTCGAACCCACACGGGTTTCCCCACACGAGTTTGAGTCGTGCGCGTCTGCCAATTCCGCCACTTCGGCGCGTCGCGGCAGCAACAGCGCCGCGGCTATAGTTGGCAAGTATACAGATGGCCTCTATAATCGTCAAATGTTGTACGCCAGCGGAAAAGGTCGCACACGGCTATTTTCAACTTGGCGAATCAGGAAACGTTTAGCCACAAATTTTGGGTTCACCATCACGTTTGCCAGATGTAAAACCACGGGTTCCCGTCAGCGTTTTGTGTTTGTTACGTTTCTCGTGGACTCTTTAATTTTTACTGCCTGTCCTCATGCAATCGGCAATGCAACCGGCAATGCAATCGGCAACTCCTCAAGAGCAGCTTATCCAGCAGGCGCTGCGCGGCGAGCTGGGCGCGTTCAACCAGCTCGTGGTGCAGTACCAGGGGCTGGCGTACAGCGTGGCCCTGCGCCTGCTGCGCGACCCCGGCAGCGCAGAGGATGCCGTGCAGGAGAGCTTTCTCAAGGCCTTTCGCGCGCTCGAAAGCTTTCGCGGCGGCAGCTTCAAAAGCTGGCTGCTGCGCATCGTCTCCAACACCTGCTACGACGTGCTGCGCAGCCGCCAGCGCCGCCCCACCGACAGCCTGGACGCTCTCCCCACGGGCCAAGAGCACGCTCCATCCCTCATCGATGCGGCCGCCGACCCCGCCTTCCACGCCGAGCGCATGGAGCTGGGCACGGCCATCGAACGCGCCATGCAGCAGCTGCCCTTTGACCAGCGCCTCGTCGTGATCCTCTGCGACATCCACGGCTACAGCTACGAGGAAATTGCGGAGACGACGGAGCAGCCGCTGGGCACGGTCAAGTCCCGCATCAGTCGCGGACGCACCAAGCTGCGCCGCCTGCTTCAGCAGCATCCGGAACTTTTGCCCGCCGAATTCCGTCCACAGAGGGAATAGGCGCTTGGGACTTCCTCATCGCCGCTTCGCCTTCGACGAGTTCAGGCTGCGCTTTGGGCAACGCTGTTCTTGACTTGATTGCGCTCTTATTTAACTACGCTCTTGTTTGATTAAGACGACCGGTATTTTCGTATCTCGACACTCATGGATTCATCGCAACCCTTTATTTCCGACGAGCTGCTCTCGGCCTACATCGACGGCGAGATCAGCGGGGCGGAGCGCGCGCAAATCGAGGCGGCCCTGGCGGCGGACGAGAGCGTGGCCTGGCGGCTGCAAACGCTGCGGCAGACGGTGCAGCTGCTCAACGAGCTGCCCAGCGTGGCCGCGCCGCGTTCGTTTGCCCTGCGTGCGGACGAAGTGTCGGAGGTGATCGAACGTCGCCAGCAAACCGCGCGCCCAAACCTTGAACCCAACGAGGCGACGGGCAGCGCAGGCGTGTGGCAGGCCCTGCGCGCGCTGTGGCATTCCGGCAGCCCCCTCTGGCGCAACGCGGCCGCGACGAGCCTGGCCGTCTTCCTCGCGCTAATTGTGGCGGACCAAGTCGCCCCGGCGCGCATTGGCCCGGAGCAGGGCACCTTTGCAACGGTGAGCCAGCCGTCGAATGCCGATGCGTCCCAAGCCGCACCAGCCGGGGGTGCAGCGGTAGAAGAAGCAGTGGTTGAAGATACAGCCAATGAAGAAGCAGCCGTCGAAGAAACGGTGGACGAAGGCACGGCCGACGAAGAAATAGTGGAAGAAGATGCTTCCGCGCAGGACGAAGCGCTCGTTGAACAGGCGGCTGTGGAAGCGGAAACCGACGATTTCATTGCCGAGGCCACGCCTGAAGCGGAGATGTTGCTGGCAGAGGAAAGTGCGGAAAACGCAGAGGGAGAGGTCGCCGCCGCCGACACCGCCGATACCGACGATGCCTCATCCGATGACGGTGATAGCGCAACAGCTGACTTTGATGCGGCAGCGCCATCCAGCGCAGCAGAGGCGGCGGAAATGGCGCTGCCGCCGGGGCGCGGCGTGGAAACATCGAGGCTAGAGGAAGCGGGTGGAGGGAATATCGAGAGTGAAGAAGCGCTCGCCGACGGCGAAGCCGAAGCACCCGGCGTCGCCGCCGATGCGGCGGTGATGAGCCAGGCCGCGCCCGCCGCGGCCCGCCGCGCCCCCGTCGAGGCCTTCTCCGCCACCCGCGAAGTCGCGGCTGCTTCGTCCGCCGCCACCAGCGCGCCCGCTTCAACGGCAGCGGCCACGCCAGCAGCGGCAACCTTGTTGATGACGGAAACGGCCTTGATGACGGACACGATGGATAGGATGACGGACACAATGGATATGGCAACGGACGTTGTCACTGATGCGACCTCGATGACGGACACCGTGGAAGTCACCCAGGTTGTTGCCCAACCCGGCCCTGGGGATGCGGAGCTCGCGGTGACAGAAATGCTGACGGACGCCGACAGCGCGGCCCCAACAAATACGCTTCTGATGGCAGATGCGCCCGCTTCGCCGCTGCTGCCGAGCGTTGCCGTCGTGACCAATGTCGTGACTGGCCCAGCGAGCAGCGCAGTAGCCAGCGCGGTAACGGAGACGGGCGAGGTCGACCCCGCCGCAGCCGAGCGCGACGACATCGGTCGCGACGCCGCGGCGACGATGACCGCGACGCCCACGCCCGCCACCTTTTCCGAGCGCGCCGTCGACGTGGAGAGCTACGCCGAGCGCAATCTGCTCACCCTGCAAACGGCTCAGCTGGCGGCGGGGCTGCTGGCGCTGGCGCTCGGTCTGCTCTGGCTGCGCAGCCGCGAGCACAAGTAGGCAGGCAGCCAGTGCGTTCCCCAGGAATTCTAAATTTAGACCGTTTCTTATGCCCGAACTACCCGAAGTTGAAACCTACGTACGCGAAATCGAGCCGACCCTGCGCGGGCGAGCGGTGACGGGCGCGCAAATCTACTGGCCGCGCACCATTGCCGCGCCCAGCGCCGAGGATTTCCGGCGCGAGGTGGTTGGCGAGCGCTTTGCCGACTTTGGCCGCCGCGGCAAGTATATGCTGCTGGGTCTGGAGAGCGGGCGCACGCTGATCGTCCACCTGCGCATGACGGGCGAGCTGCGCGTGCATCCCGCCCAGGGTGATGTAGCTGTGGGTAATGTAGCTGAGAATGACGTAGCTGGGGGGGAAGCCGACTTGCCCGAGCGGGACAAGCACACGCACGTAATTTTGACGCTGGACGACGAGCGCGAACTACGCTACCGCGACGTGCGCAAGTTTGGAAGAATGTGGCTGGTGGACGAAGTGGCGAGCGCGCTACCCAAGCTGGGGCCGGAGCCGCTCTCCGCGGCGTTTACGGCAGCGGCGTTTGGTGAGGCGCTGGGGCGGCGCAAAGCGGCCGCGAAGGCACTGCTGCTCGATCAGTCACTGGTGGCGGGGGTGGGCAATATTTACGCCGACGAGGCGCTCTTTCGCGCGCGGCTGCACCCGCTGCGCCCCGGCCACTCGCTGACACCGACGGAAGTGGTCGCGCTACGCGAAGCCGTGCGCGCGGTGCTGGCGCGCGGCATCGAGCTGCGCGGCAGCAGCTTGGGCAGCAGCACGCTCAACTACGCGCCGCCCAACGGCGTCGCGGGGGGCTACCAGCTGGAGCACCAGGTTTTCCGCCGCACGGGCGAGCCCTGCCCCCGCTGCGCCACGCCCATTGAGCGCATCACCGTCGCCCAGCGCAGCACACACTTTTGTCCGGCGTGTCAGCCGCTTGGCGAAGAATAGTGCGGTGCTCAGGACGATCTAGCGGGTGTAGTGGGAGGGCGTGCCCTCCCACTACACCCGCCCAAACGCCTTCTCCAATTCCCCTGCCGACAGCTGAATCATTGTCGGGCGGCCGTGCGGGCACGGCGCACGAGGAAGTGGGTGGAGACGCTACAACTGCTCTACTTTTCGCTACTTTCCAAATAAATCAGCGTGGCTGCCTGTGCGAACTAATTGGAGTGCTTCTAATTCTATCCGATAGATGAGCAGCCAATCAGGCTGGATGTGACATTCCCTGTGTCCTCTCCAATTTCCAATCAAAGCATGGTCACGGTATTTTGGATCCAGCGACTCTTGCGCCGCGAGGCTGTCAACTACCTCCTCCAGCCTTGATAACTCTACGCCTCTTTTATGCAATCGCTTTGCATCTCGCTTAAACTGCGAACTTTGTCGAACCAGGAGTGCCATAAAAGGTCATCTCCAACTCGCGAATAAATCAGCGGTGTTCTCATAGACTTCGCCGCCACCATTATCCAACTCCTCCATAGCAGCCAGCGTTTCTACGTTGGGGCGCTTTGCTACGGGCTGAAACGGAAGGCCTCCCGTATTGACTGTTTGTTGTAAAAACACGCGAATAGCGTCGGCGGTCGATAGACCAATTGCCGCCAATACAGCCTCTGCCTCCTGCTTGAGTTCGGGGCTAATCCTTGCTTGCACAGTTGAACCAGACATATTAACTCCCCTCTCTATTGCCGATAGAACATCTTTGCATTATGCAATCAACTGCCTGCTGAATGCAAATAGTTATTAAGTTCGCCCAAACGCCTTTTCCAGCTCCCCCGCCGACAGCTGAATCATCGTCGGGCGACCGTGCGGACAAGTGCGCGGCGACTGGCATTCCTCCAGCTGGCGTACGAGCTCGCGCATTTCGATCTCGCTGAGCTGCTGGCCCGCCTTGATCGAGACGCGCTTGCAGATCAGCTTGACCAAGCGCGCTTCAAGCGCTTCGCCGACGAGGTTGCGCCCTTCGCCCAGCGTGCCCACAATTTCCTGGAGCAGCCGCAGCGGATCCTGGTCGCTCAGCGCGCTGGGCACAGCGCGCACGAGAAAGGTGTCGCCGCCAAAGGGCTCGACGCTAAAGCCGACGGCGTTGAGCTCGTCCAAATGCTGCTCGACCAGCCCGGCGGTTTCACCGCCCGCATGAAAGGTCAGCGGTTCGAGCAGCTGCTGCTGCGGTACGCCCGCTCCGCTGCCTGGGCTATCTGCGTAGCGCGCGGCCATCAGCTTTTCGTAGAGGATGCGCTCGTGGGCCGCGTGCTGGTCGATCAGGTAGAGCCCTTCCGGCCCTTCGGTGATGATGTAGATCGCGCCGACCTGGCCGACCACGCGCAGCGGCGGCAAGTTGCGCGACTTTTCCGTTAGCGCGGGCGACGGTTCCTCCGCGCGCGATGCAGCCTCATCCGGCGACGCAGTCGGCAGCGGGGCCGTGGGCGAGGCGGCGGTGGCGGGCAGGTTGGCGGGCGGCGACCAGAAGTCCAGCGGCTGCTGGGGCTGGGCGGCGGGCACGGGGTTGGCGACGCGCGGCACGCTCCACACGCCGTTGGCCCACGCGGAGTTGTCGGCTGCGCCGCTGCGCCCCCCCGCAGCCTGGCCGCTGCCCGGCAGCACAAAATCGGGCACGGGGGCGTTGTCCACAATGGCGCGGCGAATTTCTTTTTGAATGGCGGTAAAGAGCTGGCGTTCGCTGTGCAGCCGCACCTCGCTCTTGCGCGGATGCACGTTCACGTCGACCTCGCCGGGATCAACGTCAACAAAAATGGCCGCAATCGGCTGGCGGCCGACCTGGAGCAGCGTGTGGTAGGCCTGCACCACGGCATAGGTGAGGTTGCGATCCTCGACGTGGCGGCGGTTGACAAATAAATCGATGTAGCGGCGGTTGGCGCGGGTGAGGGTGGGGAGGCTGGCGTAGCCGGAGACGATGGGAGATTTTGAATTTTGAATTTTGAATTTTGGATTTGTCTCGCTGGCCGAATCGCTCATGAATTGAACTTCGTCTTCGAGCGGATCAACGACTTCATTCATCGAGAGGCGGGAGGTGCCGATGGGGACCATTTGCTTGGCGTTGTCCAAGCCGTAGAGTTTGACGAGCACGTCGAACAAGTCGCCCGTGCCGTTGGATTGGAAGACGAGCTTGCCGTCGTTGATGAGGCTGAAGCGGCGATCGGGGTGGGCGAGGGCGGCGCGCTGGACGGCGCTGCTGATGCGGCCCGCTTCGGTGGCGGGCTGGCGCAAAAATTTTTGGCGTACGGGCACGTTGTAAAACAAGTGCTCCACGTTAACCACCGTGCCCTGCGGCGCACCGGCTCGACCGTGCTGCACGACAACGCCGCCTTCGAGACGCGTTGTCGTGCCGGCCTGCTCGTTGCGATGGCGGGTGGTCAGCGTCGTGTGGGAGATGGCGGCAATGGAGTAAAGCGCTTCGCCGCGAAAGCCAAAGGTGGCGATGTGATCGAGGTCGCTGGCCTGGCGCAGCTTGGAGGTGGCGTGGCGCTGAAAGGCCAGCTCGACCTCGCCCGCCCGAATGCCCTCGCCGTTGTCGGTGACGCGCAGCAGCCGCTGGCCGCCGTCGCGGATCTCGACGCGAATCTCCGTTGCGCCCGCATCGACGCTATTTTCCAGCAGCTCTTTCGCCACGTTGGCGGGCCGCTCGACGACCTCGCCCGCCGCAATTTTGGCGGCCACGTCCGCCGCCAGCAGTTGAATAGACATGGGGCTATTATATCACAGTTCACCACTGGCTGTCGCGTGGCCGCGCGTATCTAAATCGCGCGATAAACGTCTAAGTGGGTAAGTGAAATACAGACTGGCCCCCGTAATCTGCGCTACATTGGTCGAGCTATCACACAAATTGGCCATGAGCTGGCGCGAAGTGGCTGCGGTTTGTAGTCTCTTCGCTACGGTCTATTACATTGAATATGGAGGAGGAATCCATGTCGCATTTTCGTCGTTTCACACCCCGCTCACGTCGTTCACTGTTCACCCTACTGTTTGTGGTCATCGTCGCCCTGGCTGGCGTCAACCTGCTGCCGGGCCAGGGCGTCCGCGCGCAGAATGGCACCAACCCCACGCTGCCCAACGCTGGAATGACGCTTTATTTGCCCATTGTCTTTCATCAACCAGATGACGAGGGGGCAATTTTTGTTCCGAAGTAAATGGTTTAGGCGTGGCGCAAATGAGCCAGCCGGATTTTTATCATCAGCGCACAAGAAGGGGGTGCGACAGATTGTCGTACCCCCTTTATTTACGGCTTATTTACGGCGATAAATAAGTTTTTAGCAGTGACCGAAAACTGGCGTTAAGCAAAAAGGTTCTCTGAGGAATTGTGGGGTGCAACGAGCAACGCGGCCCAGCCTGCGACGCACCTTCCGAGGTGCATCGCACATCTGGCTTGTCTATTACCCGAAATGGGCAGGACTTCCCCCAAACGTGCGACGCACTTCGGAAAGTGCGACACACCGTCGGTCGAGCTTTGTGTATCTATCCCATAAAAGCTCAGAGAACCAGCAAAAATTGAGAAACGGCAAATTGGAGCCAAGGTAGTCTTGTTATTCCCGTAAAAATGGGAATCTACAGTAGTCAAGCATGGATGCCCGCCTTCGCGAGCATAACATAGTCTAACCCCTCCGCTGACTTCCGCTACTTCTGAGCATTTCTTAGTAGCAACCACACTCACCCGCTACTTTGATTCGGACGGCTCTTCCTGCTTCACCGCCCCTTCGCTGCCGTTGAGCACGTACTCGCGCGCCTGCGGATCGTTGGGCAGCACGTCGTAGACCCAGCGCACGGCGCGTTTCCACATGCTGCGCGCGGCGGCGGCGCGGTAGCTCGCTTCGCGCCGGTAGTTTGTCCACCAGCCGGGTTCGGGCAGCTCCTTCACCGGCACGCTCCACTGGATCGCACACGCGCCCCAGGTTAACCCCGCGCCAAAGCCCACGAAGACCAGGTTGTCATCCGGCTCGATTTTGCCCGCCTCGATGGCCTCGCACAGCGCAATCGGAATCGAAGCCGTGCTGGTGTTGCCGTACTTGTGTACGTTGACGAAGACCTTCTCGGACGGAATCTTAAGCTGGCGCAGCACGCTGTTTTGGATGATGCGCACGTTGGCCTGGTGCGGAATCACCAGGTCGACATCGTCCGGGCTGAGGCCGACGCGGTCAAGCACGCGCCGCGTGGCGTCGGCCATCACGCGCGTGGCAAAGCGGAAGACGGCCTTGCCGTCCATCTTCATGTAGTGGTCGCCGTTGCTAACGGTTTCCAGGCTGGTCGGCTTGGCGCTGCCGCCGCCGGGGATGATCAGCGCGCTGCCGCCGGAGCCGTCGCTGCCCATTTCGCAGGCCAGGATGCCGCCCGGCACGTCGCTCGCGGCCACGAGCACCGCGCCCGCGCCGTCGCCAAAGAGCACGCAGGTGCCGCGGTCCGTCCAGTCCACCACGCGGCTCATTGTCTCCGCCCCGATGACGAGCACGTACTCCGCGTCGCCCGCCAAAATGTGGCCGCGCGCCATGCTCAGGCCGTAGACAAAGCCGGAGCAGGCCGCGCTCAGGTCAAAAGCGCCCGCTTTGGTGGCGCCCAAAGCATCTTGAATGATGCAGGCGGTGGCGGGGAAAATGTACTCGGGCGTGCTGGTGGCGCAGATAATGAGATCAACCTTGTGGGCGGGCACGTCGGCCACGGCCAGCGCCTTGCGCGCGGCGGCAATCCCCAGCGAGGCCGACGTCTCTTTCGGGTCGGCGGCGACGTGGCGCTCTTCAATGCCCGTGCGCGTGCGAATCCACTCGTCGCTCGTGTCGACAATCTGTTCAAGGTCGGCGTTGGTGATCACCTTGTCCGGCACGTCGTAGCCCCAGCCGACAATTTGGGCGTAGCGCGGGCGCACGGCCACCTGCAGCGCCTCGCTCAGGCTGCCGTTGAGCTCGTCCAAATCCATCGGTGGCCCGTCGCCGCTGCCGTTGACGTGCACGTGTGGGCCCACGCCGTTTTGGTGGGGAAAGTCTTGATTGTCGGAAGATTGCTTGGGCATCTTCGGGGCTCCGTCGTCGTGTTCAGAAATATTGTGCGCGTGGCGTTGCAGCCGCAGGTCACATATGCTTTGCTAAGTGACATTCCCAACTAAGTCTAATCCAAAATTATAAATATACCACGGCTGATTGTGATGGAGGTGCGTCGCACTTGGGAAAGTGCACCGCACTGTAGGCTGTGTTGGCCGCACCGGAGAGACAGTCGACCGTGCGTCGCACCTTCTGAGGTGCGTCGCACATCCAACATGGCTTATCTCGGTATAGTTAATTTCCTGGAATTGCCCAACCCTACAACTCATAAAATTCAAAATCAAGGTTGGGTGTGCCACCGCTGTCGCCTTGGAACTGCCACAGAAGGGTGACCTATGCAGTACAAAATCACCCCTCGTAGCGCCGCAGCACCACCGTGGCGTTGTGGCCGCCAAAGCCGAAGCTGTTGCTTAGCGCCACGCGCACGTCGGCTTTGGCCGCGCGGTTGGGCGTGTAGTCGAGGTCGCACTCGGGATCGGGGTGTTCGAGATTGATGGTGGGCGGAATGTCGCCCGTCTCGATGGCCTTGGCGCAGAAAATCGCTTCCAGCACGCCGGTTGCGCCGAGCAGGTGGCCCGTCATGCTCTTGGTGCTGCTGACTTTGAGATTGTAGGCGTGTTCGCCCAGCACTTCCTTGATGGCCAGCGTCTCAATCTTGTCATTGAGCACGGTCGACGTGCCGTGGGCGTTGATGTAGTCGATATCCTGCGGCTGCACGCCATACTGCGCGGCCTTGCGCAGCGCCATCTTCATCGCGCCAATCGCGCCCAGCCCCTCGCTGTGGGGAGCCGTCATGTCGTGGGCGTCGGCGGTGTTGCCATAGCCGATCACTTCGGCGTAAATCGTTGCGCCGCGCGCCTTGGCGTGCTCCTCCGTCTCCAGCACCACCGTGGCCGCGCCCTCGCCCATGACAAAGCCATCGCGCGTCGCGTCAAAGGGGCGGCAGGCCGTGGCCGGGTCCTCATTGCACTGGCTCAGCGCGCCCGTCACGTCAAAGCCGCCGATGATCACCGGGTCGAGGCAGGCCTCCGAGCCACCGACGATCATCACCTCGGCGTCGCCGCGCCGCAGCAGCTCAAAGCCCTCGCCGACGGCCGTCGTGCCGCTGGCGCAGGCGCTGAGGATGGCGTGGTTGGGCCCGCGCAGGCCGTAATCCAGCGCAATTTTGCCCGAAGCGCTGTCGGCCAGCATATTGGTGATCAGGAAAGGGCTGATGCGTCGCAGCCCCTTTTCATCGGCCACCTCTTTGTTTTCGACAATGCTCTTGACGCCCCCGATACCCGTGCTCAAAATCACGCCGATGGCGTCGCGGTCCTCCTGCTCAAAATCCAGCCCGGATTGTTCAATGGCCTCCTTGCTTGCGGCCATCGCAAACTGAATGTAAAGGTCGTAGCGACGCGCGTCCTTGCGGCTCATGTAATCTTGCGGATCAAAGCCGCGCACTTGGCCGGCAAAGTGGGTGCGCAGTTCGCTGGCGTCGAAGCGATCCAGGTGGCTGACGCCGGAGCAACCCGCCAGCAGCTTCTGCCACGTTTCCTCGACGTCCAGCGCCAGCGGCGTGATCATGCCCATGCCGGTGATGACAACGCGCGTTGGCGTGCGGTGAGTAGGCATTTGTTGATTTGCCATAAGTAGGTCTCAATTTCGGTCAATGTAAGAATCTGATGAATGCTCTACAAAGCTGCATTATAAAGCGGGTAACGGCTTTGTAAAGAAAACACGGACGCGCGGGGAAAGTTGCGCTCTTGCGGGGGAGTTTACCAACGGGTACGCGGTTCTGAGATTACGGCGGGCAGGGATGGGCACGCCGTGACGTGCCCGTCCAGTTCACGCGATGCGACTGCTCGTCTACGCTTCGCCCAATCCTCGCTCGGCGAATTCGGCGAACGTCCGCGCGCTGAGCGCGAGGTTGGTCAACTCCTGCAGGGCATCAAAATTCTGTTGCATAAGCCGCTGGTAAACCGATTCAGGCACATCGCCAAAGCGAAAACGCAGCACGTTCATCAACAGGTGTACCGCTTCTCGTCGTCCTTCCTCGCGTCCTTCCTCACGTCCTTCCTCACGTCCTTCTTCGCGGCCCTGCTCGAGGCCGATCTCCCGTCCCTGTTCAATGTAGTCATCTAGCCAGGTTGCCATGGTTTCTTCTCCTTCCGATAAAGTGGTCGTCAACACCTCACGCACGCTGTCTCGCTCTATCTTACCACCTTCCACCGAATAATGCAGCACCACGCGCAAAAAGGCATAGCGCCGCACCAAACTCGATTCCAGCCAGAGCAGCCGCAAAATTTCATCAAGCCGCTCGACAAAATCCTCGCCAAAGACGTGGCGCAACATGAGCAGGATGGCGCGCAGCAGATCATCGCCAGCAATCTCTTCACCGCCCTGGCGCGAGAAGTCGTAGAGCAGATAGCGATCCGTCGGCGTGAAGGGGCGCAGCGCCGCGGGAACTTGCAGCCAGTCGGCCATTGTTTTGGGGATTGTCCACTGTGTTCTGCCGTGGTAAACCACCAGCGGCACAATCAGCCGCAGCAGCTCGCCCGCGCGCCGCTGCTCGTCCCAAATTTTCTGCCGATACCGCTGTAGCTGCAGGAGCACCGCCTCATCCGGGTAGCTCTTGTGCTCGACGAGAAAATAGAGCAGTGCCCGGTCCACGCGCGGCGAGCCGGTGCTCGTCGACTGGGCGCGCAGGGGCACCTCGAAGAGCAGGTCGGACTGGTGATCCTGCAGCTCCTCATCGACGTAGGTGCCCTGTACGAGCGACAGGCCGTCGAGGTCGATTAGAGCGAGCACGTCGGCGGGCAGGTAGTGCTCGAAAAAGCTGCGCGCGATCGCCAGATCGGAGAACGTCTGCCGGAAGAAGCGATCGTGTGGGTTGCTGACGGACATGCGCGGCTAAATTCCAAAGATTGTCGTCATTCGCTGCTCTTCCACCAGCTCGCGCATGGTCTCCTCAGCTGGGCGCTCCTCAAAGCGGCTGGCGGCATCGAGCACCATCGGCAGCAGGTCGATATCGCCCGCGGTGTTGAGGAAGATGTGCGGTCGACCGAGCACCCAGTGCACGGCGCGGTCGATGCTGGCCTGATCTTCGAGCGGCTGATACCAGGTGCTGCGGTTTTTGTCGGCTGTGCCCCACGCGCCGCGCGCAATCGACTTGATGGTTTGCATGGCGACGTTGCGCTCGCGGCAGATGGCGCTCAGCTCCTCAAAATCTTCCATGTAGCGCGACTTGTTCTCGGCGATCCAGAAGTTGTAGGGCAGCAGCACCGAATCAAAGTCAAAGCGCTCCAGGCTGCGCTTGTGCATGTCGGCAATCGTCCAGTTGTGGCCGGTGACGCCGATAAAGCGCACCAAGCCCTCGTCGCGCGCCTCGATCGCCGCCTCCAGCGCGCCGCGCTCGCCCATCGCCACCTCCCACTCGGCGGGGTGGTTGAGGCTGTGCAGCTGGATCAGGTCGACGTGGTCGACGCGCAGACGTTCGAGCGAGCGGTGAATTTCGGCGCGCGCATCCTCGTAGTTGCGCTCGCCGGTCTTCGTCGCCAGGAAAAAGTGGTCGCGCAGGCCGCGATCCATCCAGGGGCCAATGCGCTCCTCGGCGTCGCCGTAGCTCGCGGCCACGTCGATGTGGTTGACGCCGTAGTCGAGCAGCACGTCCAGCGTGCGGTCGGCCTCGGCCTGGGTGACGCGGCCCAGCGCGGCGGCGCCAAAGAGGGTGACGGTGCTGTCGTGGCCGGTGCGGCCAAAGGGTCGGGTTTGAATTTGGGGCATGGGGTTCTCCGGGGTTGCGGTTACAAAAGTGCTCGGTACTTGTGCGGCCCAAAGTCCGCCTCGTAAAACTTCGAGACGGCGCGACCGGGCGGCACCAGCTCGTTGACCGTGTGGCGATCCTCCTGCGTGACTTCCACATCAAGTGCGCCCAGGTTGTCTTCGAGCTGCTCCATCGTACGCGGGCCGATGATCGGGCTGGTCACGCCCGTTTGCTCAACCGTCCACGCCAGCGCAAACTGCGCCATCGTGCAGCCCTTCTCCTCCACCACCGGCTGCAAGCCTTCGACCACGTCGTAGAGCGCCTCCGTTTTGCGGGCGGCAAAGCGGTCGTTGCCCGAAACGTCGGCGTAGCGCGCGCCTTCGGGCGAGGGATTTTCGCGCGTGTATTTGCCCGTGAGCAAGCCGCCGGCCAGCGGACTCCACGGAATCGTAGCGATGCCATAGGTCGTGCACATCGGCAGCAGGTCGCGCTCGATGCGGCGATCCAGGATGTTGTAGGGCGGCTGCTCGCAGATAAAGCGGTTCAGCCCCAGCTCCTTCGCCACCCACAGCGCTTCCACGATCTGCCACGAGGAATACGTGCTCGTGCCGATGTAGCGCACCTTGCCGTCGCGAATCAGATCGTCGAGCGCGCGCAGCGTCTCGTCGATGGGAATGTCGGACTGGGGGCGGTGAATTTGGTAGAGGTCGATGTAGTCGGTTTGCAAGCGCTTGAGCGAGGCCTCGCACTGCTGGATGATGTGGCGACGCGAGTTGCCGCGCATGTTCGGATCGTCGTCGTCCATTACGCCGTGCACTTTGGTCGCCAGCACGATCTGGTCGCGCTTGCCGTTGCGCTGCAGCGCCGCGCCCGTTACCTCCTCGCTGCGCCCGCGGCTGTAGACGTTGGCGGTGTCGAGGAAATTGATGCCCGCGTCGATGGCGCGGTCGATGATGTCGTAGGAATCTTGCTCGGTGGTTTTGCCGCCAAACATCATGCAGCCCAGGCAAAGCGGGCTGACTTTGACGCCCGTGCGGCCAAGCGGTCGGTAGTCCATGAAAATCTCCTTGGTGGAAGAGGGTTGGGTAAATTGATGAAGCGCGGAAGGGAAAGGTGGACGTATTGCGTGGTGCGTGAACTGGCAGAATTACCAGTTGGTTGCTCACTCAGTTCACGCACCACGCACCACGCACCACGCCAGCTTGTGTAAAATCGTCAAAATTTTCGCATAAATCTTGAAACTTTCCCGCGCCTTCTCCGTAATGTTAGATGAGAACCCAATTTCAATCGGGAAGATTACTCCGACTGCTCGCAATCGTGCGCGAGGGTCGACGATAAAGGAGAACGAAAGTGAATCAGAATCAATCGATGAATGACACATCCGTCAACAACACGCGGGCAGACCGTGTGGAGAACGATGCGGAGAGAAGCGACACGATCAACGTGACCAACGAGCCGAGCGGGGAGTGGGAGAGGAGCCGGGCGGACTTTGCGCAGGGTCGAGATGCGCGCCGCACGCTCTTCCGCCACCCCAGCGCCCGCGTGCTGGGCGGCGTCTGCAGCGGCATTGCGGACTACTTTAACTGGGACCCGGCGCTGGTGCGCATTCTGTGGGTCATTGCCGCGGTGGTGTTGGCGGGGGCAGGCGGAGCTGGCGTGTGGGCCTACGTGGCGCTGTGGCTGCTGCTGCCGGTGGGGACACAGGCGACGGGCCAACTGCGTTCCCCCGCTATTTCGCTCAACACGCGCAACCTCAACCGCACGGGCTACGTGCTGATCGGCCTGGGCGTGGTGCTGTTGCTGGGCCGCATCGGCGTGCTCAACGTGCTGTGGAGCGCATTGACGGGCGTGCTCGGCCTCGTCTTCTGGCCGGCGCTGCTGATCTTTGCGGGCATCCTGCTGCTCAGCCCGGAGGCGCGTCGCTCGTGGCGCGGCAACGCACGGGATGCGGGCCAGCGCTTTCGCCAGCGCGTGCGCAACCGCGACTGGTCGATGAACGAGCGCTCGTTTAACAGCAGCAGCGTGCGCAGCGGCCTGCAGAATTTCCGCCAGAGGCTGCCCCTGCGCCGCAGCAGCAGCGACCGCATGATCCTGGGCGTCTGCGGCGGCATCGGCCACCGCCTCGGCATCGACCCGACCATTGTGCGCGCGGGTTGGTTTATGCTGACTATGTTCACGGCGGGCTTTGCCGCGCTCTTCTACCCGCTCGGCCTGGTACTGCCGCAGGAGGATAGCTCGCCGGTCGAGCGCATCAGCAGCGAGCCGCAGGACGCGCAGATCATCGACGGCACGGTGACGCGCGTCTAACCACTCGGCGGCGCGGCTTGCCGACAAGCCGCGCCGCCGACGTGACAAGATGACGAAAGCGTTTGATCTAACGCTTTCAATCTAAAGCGGGGCTTCTTTGCAGAAGCCCCGCTTTTTTGTCGTTACGCTGGCTTGCAGCGACAATGAGCACGCAAGCGCCGCACCGTGGCCACCGACATCGGCCACCGACATCGGCCACCGACATCGGCCACCGCCCCGACGGATCCATCTATCATCCTTCATTCATCAATTTCCGGAGAAAATTCCCTATGCGAACACCCATGATGGCGGGCAATTGGAAAATGAACAAGACGCCGGACGAAGCCGCCTCGCTGGCGCAGGCCATCCGCGAGCAAACATCGGACCACGGCGATGTCGACAAAGTTGTCTGCCCCACCTTTGTCTGCCTGGACGCAGTGGGCAGCGTGCTGGAGGGCAGCGATGTCGCGCTGGGTGCGCAAAATTTGCACTGGGAAGCAAGCGGGGCCTACACGGGCGAAATCAGCGCGCCGATGCTGGCGGATCTGGTCGATTACGTAATTATCGGCCACAGCGAGCGACGCCAAATGTTCGGTGAAACCGACGAAACGGTCAACAAGAAGATGCACGCCGCGCTCGACGGCGGCCTCGTGCCCATTCTGTGCGTGGGCGAGACGCTGGCGCAGAATGAGGCGAACGAGACGCAGAATATTGTCACCATGCAGCTTGAGCAGGCGCTGGATGGCCTGAACGCTGACCAAGTACGCCAAAGCGTGATCGCCTACGAGCCGATCTGGGCGATTGGCACGGGGCGCGCCGCCACGGCGGAGCAGGCGCAGGAAGTCTGCGCCATGATTCGGCAAGTGGTCGGTGCGACCCACGGCGAAGAGACGGCGTCGCAAACGCGCGTTCTCTACGGCGGCAGCACCAAGCCCGCCAACATCCGCGAAATCATGCAGCAGCCGGACATTGACGGCGCGCTGATCGGCGGCGCGGCGCTGGAAGCCAAAAGCTACGGTCAGATGGTAAAAATCACGAGCGAGCTGTATAGCGAGTAAACGGCTCGATCCAACCCCCAGGGATTTTCGAAAATCCTTGGGGTCTTCTTTTTAGGAGACCTCACATGTCCACCATTACCCGCGAGCCGTGTGATCACGGCGTCATTCTCTCTGGCAAGCATCGGCATGATTCCGCTGCGGCACAGGTAAAAGAGCAAGACCAAGCCGAAGACGCTGTCAGCGCCAAGCCGTGGATTTTGGTGGCGACCATCGTCGGCTCGAGCATGGTCTTTATCAACGGCTCGACGGTCAACGTGGCGCTGCCCGCGCTGCAATCCCAGCTTGGCGCAAGCGTGACGGACATCCAGTGGATCATCAACGCCTACTCGCTCTTCCTCGCCTCGCTGATCTTGCTCGGCGGTTCGCTTGGCGATCACTTTGGCCGCAAGCGCCTCTTTGTCATCGGCACAATTGTCTTTACGCTGGCCTCGATCTGGTGTGGCCTAGTCAACACGCCGCTCAACCTGATTATTGCACGCGCTGCCCAGGGCATCGGCGGCGCGCTGTTGACGCCGGGGAGCCTGGCGATTATCAGCGCTTCGTTCGAGAAGCAGGAACGCGGGCGAGCCATTGGTCTCTGGTCCGGCTTTTCAGCGCTGACTTCCGCGGTGGGGCCGCTGCTGGGCGGTTGGCTCATCGACACCTTTTCCTGGCGCTGGATTTTCTTTATCCACGTACCGCTGGCCCTTGTCGTGCTCTTCGTCACGCTGACGCGCGTGCCGGAAAGCCGCGACGACGAAGTGGCGGGCGGGCTGGACTGGGCGGGCGCGGCGCTGGCGACGCTCGGCCTGGGCTCGCTGACTTACGGCCTGATCCAGTGGAACAACAGCGGTTTAGGCAGCCCGCTCGTTTGGGGGACGCTGCTGGCCGGTGCGGCGCTGCTGGCGGCGTTTATCTGGGCGGAGTCGCGGCTAGAGTCGCCCATGGTTCCGCTCAATCTGTTCGAGTCTGGCACCTTTAGCGGCGCGAATTTACTGACCTTGCTGCTCTACACGGCGCTGGGCGGCGCGCTCTTCTTCCTGCCGCTCAACCTGCAGCAGGTACAGGGCTACTCCGCCACGGCGGCCGGCGCGGCCCTTTTGCCCTTTATCCTCCTGATGTCGCTGCTCTCCAGCTGGACGGGCGGCCTGGTCGACTCGATTGGCGCGAAAATCCCGCTGACGGTGGGGCCGGTGATTGCGGGCGTGGGCTTTTTCCTGATGTCGCTGCCGGCCATTGGCGGCTCCTACTGGACGACCTTTTTCCTCCCGCTGTTCGTGCTCGGCCTCGGCATGGCCGTCAGCGTTGCCCCGCTGACGACGGCGGTCATGGGCGCGGTGCCAACCCATCTTGCGGGCACGGCTTCGGGCATCAACAACGCCGTCTCGCGCATCGCCAGCCTCTTCGCCATCGCCGTGCTGGGCATTGTGATGCTCTCGATTTTCAGCGGCAATCTAACCAGCGCTCTCGCTGCCAGCGATCTGCCGGGCGAGGCACAGCAGCAGATCGAGGAGCGCCGCACCGATCTCGCGGCCATTCAGCCGCCGGAGGGCTTGAGCGAGCAGCAGGTTGACGCAGCGAATCGAGCGGTGGATGAATCATTTCTCGCGGGCTTCCGCCTCGTGATGTACGTCGCGGCGGGGCTGGCCGTCGCCAGCGGCGCGGTGGCCTGGTTGATGATTGACGACAGCGATATTGATGAGGACGACGAAGCCTTCTCGTAGCTGCGGCTTCGTCCGTAGTGGGAGGGCGCGCCCTCCCACTACGGTCTCAAGGTAAGCGCGAAAAGTAGACGGCCCGGCGCAAAACGCCCGCCGCTTAACCACTAAAAATTTGACTGGCGCAGCTAGTGTCGTGTCAAGCGTGATTTGATGGGAATCGTAGGCGCTGCTTCCAGCTGCGCAAGCATAGACCACCCCATCGCATTGATCTAGCGAAGGGGTAGGTCACGACCGTGCGGTTGAAAACCGCACCTACAATTCTCATCATTTCAGCCTCTACGAGACACTAGGTGATCACAAAACCAAGCAAAATGTCCCAAGCTTTTGACGCAGCACCGGGCCGATGGTATGCTTCTCCCGCTTTTGCCAGGCAAATGATTGCAGCCCAGATGCAGGCATTGCAAATCGCACCGAGAGACAACCGCTGAGTTGCCTTTGTTTGACCCCCAACCTATGAAGCGCATTAACCTCTCCACCGCCCTCGTTCCCGCTCTATCGATTCTCGCGCTCGGCGTGCTCACTTGGCCGGTATGGATGTGGCTGTGGCACGAGTGGATGGCGAATGACTACTACAGCCACGGCCTCCTGGTGCTGCCGGTAGCCGTTTTTCTTGGCGTACAGCGCTTTCGCAACGATAAGGCGTTCGTCTGGCAAGCCGGGCGCAACAGCCTCGGCGGCGCGCTTTTGCTGGTCATCAGCCTCGCGTTGTTCCTCTACTTTCTCAACGATCGCGCGCTCTACCTCGCCGCGTTTGCCACCGTCGGCCTCATTGCCGGGCTGATTTGGACCTTTGGCGGATTGTCTGCGCTGCAACGGCTGGCCTTCCCCGTTGCCTACCTCGCGCTGATGATTCCGCTGCCCATTGTCGAGCGGGTGACGCTGCCGCTGGCGCTCTTCACCGGCGTCTGCTCCAGCGCTCTGATCCGGCTGCTTGGCCTCGACATCAACATCGTGGGCAATTCCGTCTCGCTGCCCAACGCCGATTTGGTGATCGGCGCGCAGTGCAGCGGCATCAATTCGATGATCGCGCTGATTGCGCTGACGACGCTGACAGCCTACTTGCTCAACGGGCCGGCCTGGGGGCGCGTGCTGCTCGTGCTCTTGGCGATTCCGCTGGCGTTGGTTGGCAATATCCTGCGCGTGACGACGCTGTTGGTTGTCGCCCGTTCGTGGGGGGTGGACGCGGGCTTCACCTTTTACCACGACTATTCGGGGCCAATTTTCTTTGTGGTGGCGCTGCTGCTGCTGCTGCCCGCTTCGCGCGCGCTGCAGCTGCGCACGCTGCGGCTGGAGGTAATTTAAGTGGCGAATAACCGGCTCAACCTCGCCGTGCTCGCGCTGCTGGTCGCGGGCGCCGCGCTGCTTTACGCACCGCGCATGGGCCTGCTGAATCAGGATCGCCCCGGCGTGGAGGCGGCGGACGGCTTCACCTATATCGCCGACCTCGACTTTTGGCAGCGTACCAATCGCGAAATTTCCGTCACCGCCAACGCGCGGCTCGATCTCGATGCGCAGCTGGACGCCGTGCCGCTGACGCTCGGTCGCTGGCAGGGCGAGGAGCGCCCCGACGACAACCAGGAAGTCGAAATCCTGCTGGAGCCGGAGCAGTACGTGCGCCGCCTCTACCAGCGCGACGACGGCCACTACATGTGGCTCTCGCTGATTGGCGGCCGCAGCTCGCAGCCCTTTCACCCACCGGATATTTGTTATGATGTGGACGGTTGGAAATTTGATATTCAGTCCAAGCCGGTGGCGTTGGCAGAAGGGGGCGAAGTTTATGGCTACTGGATGGAGGCCGAGAAGCAGTTTGAGGACAAGGATAATTTAACGCGCCACGCCGTCTTCTACTTCTACCTCTTCCCCGATGGACAGCGCAGCCTTTCAGACGGCATCGTGCTCTTCAAGCTCACCTCCCACTTGCTTGATTCCACCGAAGAGACGCTGGCCCTCCACGAAGATTTTGTGCGCAATTTGTTTTTGGCCGCGCAGTAAACTAAACCGCCATGTCATTTTCTCCATCAAACGAAATAGGCCGCGCGCGGAGCCGACGAGGGACCAAAATTACGTGGAGTCATCGTACTTTGTCATTCCCGCCTTCACGGGAATCCACTCGTTTGCCAAGCATGGATTCCTGCCTTCGCGGGAATGACAAATTTCGTCCCCTCGTGCTTGCTGGCATTCTTCTTCTGCTAACCGCCGCCTGCGCCGCACCCGCCAACACCGTCGACGCGCCCGACGTGGCCGAAGCGCAGATCGAGCGCGGCTCGTGCGGCGTCGCGAGCGTGGAGGCGGCGGGCGAGACGCTGACCGACGAAGCCGCCGTCGAGGCCGTGTTGCGGGCCGAAGGGGCGCGCGTGGTGGCACAGGAGATCAACCCGCTGATGGGGCTGTGGGCCGAGGAGAGCCAGGTTGTCGACGCGGCGGGCACGCCCGACGACGAGAGCGACGACCAGCGCTGGATCGGCGTCGACGCGATCCGCAATCGCTACGTGCGCGTCGTCTTCCCCGGCGCACCCAGCCTCGCCCAACCCGCCGACCTCGACGTTTCGTTCATGGAAGAAGAGGGCACACCGCGCGCCGTCGTGACGGCGACAACGCAAATCGGCGACGAAGTCTCGCCCGCTGGCGACCGCTGGACGCTCGTGCAGCAGGACGGCTGCTGGCTGATTGAAAGCCTGACCTACAATCTCGAAACCCCGTAACGCAATTCGCTGCTTCATCCCCACTCCACGCCGTGGTCAACCTTGCCGCTCTGCTTTCCGCCCTGCTGCTCTGTGCGCTTGCGCTGCTGCTGCTGGCCTGGCTCAGCCAGCAAATCACCATCTATCTCCAAGTGCTCATCTACCGGCTCACCCGGTCGGAAGAATTGGCCTATGTCGTCTACTTTCTGATTTTCCTACCGGGCGTCGTCGTACACGAAGGGGCGCACTGGGGCATGGCGAAGCTGCTGGGGCTGAAGACGGGCAAATTTCGCGTCTGGCCCAAGCGACAGCGCAAACATCTGCTGCTGGGCAGCGTCTCCGTTCAGCCCGGCGGCCCCTGGCGCGACAGCCTGGTCGGCATGGCCCCGCTGCTGGTGGGGTCGCTAATTGTGGGCGCAATTGCCGGAGCGGTTTTCGACGCCCAAGGGATTGCGCGGTCGCTCGTGCGCGGCGAATGGCGGCTGCTGGGCACGGGGCTGCGCGCCATCCTCACCCAGCCGGACGGTGCGCTTTGGCTTTACCTCACCTTCACCGTCGCCAACGCCATGCTGCCCAGCGAGCCGGATCGCGAGCCGGTCAAGCCCGTGCTGCTCTATATTGGCGGCGGTGCGCTGCTCTACATTTTGATCGGCCTGCCGCTGACGGCGCTCAACGCGGCGCTCAACGGGCTGGTGGGGCCGCTGGAGAGTTTATTTGGGGCGCTGCTTTTTGTGCTGCTCGTGGACGCGCTGGTCGCTCTGATTTTGTTTGGGGTGGATTGGGCAGTCGGATCGGTGGTGCCGCTGGAGCAGTAGTCTTGCAGGTAAACGAGATTCCCGACAAATAAACGAGCCGCGACCGTCATTTTGCGGATCGAGACTTCCTACAATCAGCCGTATAATTGTCATTGCCCTTGCAAAGACAATTGTTGGCCGTTTCAGAATTTCAACGATCCACGAAGGGCACGAAGAAGCACGAAGCAAGAAGTCTATGGCGGCGACGCTTCGTGTCACTTCGTGGCCTTTGTGGATCAATACTTCTTTGAATTAGCCTGGGAGGACAACACCAAGATGAACGCTTACGATCAGGCGGATGCCATGCTGGAGCAGATGTTCCAACAGGCGAGAAGGCAGTTTGGCAACGCGGTAAAAAGCTGCTGGTTCTATGCGGAGGATCCCTGCCCGGGGTGTGGCCGCGAGGTGGATGTGATGAAGCACGAGGGGAAGGACGCCCTGTCCCTCAACGCCTTTATCTACCGCGAGCGCGGCGTGTTAATCGGCTACGTCCTGTGTGGGCGCTGTGCCAAGCAGATTTTTAAGGCGTCGGAGCGAAATCCCCACAAGCAGATACCGCTGCACGACCAGATTGAGTCCAATCTGGTCAAGGCGTGGCAGCGGCATCTGCATTGAGCATTCGAGATCAGAAAAGAGCGGGACACGGGTGGCACGGATAAACACGGGTTTTTCAACAAATTTGCTGCGATTCCAGCTCATGTAGGGAAGAATCCGTGTGCGCAGCCCGTGTTTATCCGTGTCCAAAAATGGAGCGCCGAGTAGAGGTCAACGCTAGGCAACCTGCGGCAGCCGCGCCAGACTTTCCTCCACCTTGGCCTGCGGATACTCGTAATCTTCCAGCCCCGTCCCCAGGTAAGCATCATAGGCCGCAAGGTCAAAGTGGCCGTGGCCGCAAAGATTAAAGACAATCGTCTTGCTCTCGCCGCTCTCCCTGCAGGCCAGCGCCTCCTGCATCGCCCCCCACACGGCGTGATTCGGCTCCGGCGCGGGCAAAATCCCCTCGGCTTGGGTAAAGCTCATGGCCGCTTCAAAAATGGCGTTCTGCTTGACGTTGACGGCCTCGAACAGCCCCGCCTCCTTAAGCGCGCTGACCTGGGCGCTCATGCCGTGGAAGCGCAGCCCGCCCGCGTGGATCGGCGCGGGGATGAAGTCGTGGCCGAGCGTGTGCATCTTGAGCATGGGCGCGAGCATGGCCGTGTCGCCGTAGTCGTAGGCGTAGACGCCGCGCGTTAGGCTGGGCGCGGCAGAAGGCTCGACGGCAACGATACGCGTGTTGCGCGTGCCCACAATGTTTTCCTTGAGGAAGGGAAAAACAAAGCCGCCAAAGTTGCTGCCGCCGCCCGTGCAGCCAATGAGCACGTCGGGCCAGTCCGCACCGGCTATCTCGAGCTGCGCAATCGTCTCCTGCCCGATCACCGTCTGGTGCAGCAGCACGTGGTTGAGCACGCTGCCCAGCGCGTACTTCGTGTCGTCGCGCGTGGCGGCTTCCTCCACGGCTTCGGAAATGGCAATGCCGAGGCTGCCCGTGCTCTCCGGATCGGCGTCGAGGATAGCGCGGCCCGCGTTGGTCTGTGTGCTGGGGCTGGGCACGACCTCCGCGCCCCACGTCTGCATCAGAATGCGGCGATAGGGCTTCTGCTCGTAGCTCACCTTCACCATGTAAACCTTGCACTCGATGCCAAACATCTGGCAGGCAAAGCTCAATGCGCTGCCCCACTGCCCCGCACCCGTCTCCGTTGTCAGGCGGGTGACGCCCTCCTGCTTGTTGTAGTAGGCCTGGGGCACGGCAGTGTTTGGCTTGTGGCTCCCCGCGGGGCTGACGCCTTCATACTTGTAGTAAATTTTGGCGGGCGTATCCAGCGCCTGCTCCCAGCGGCGAGCGCGGTGCAGCGGCGACGGTCGCCACAGCTTGTAAATTTCCTGCACCTCATCAGGAATTTCGATGTAGCGCTCGGTGCTCACCTCCTGCTTGATCAGCTCCATGGGAAAGAGCGGCGCGAGGTCTGCCGGGCCAAGCGGCTGGCCGGTTTGCGGATTGAGCGGCGGCGGCAGCTCGACGCCCGCGGCGGCCAGGTCGGCATTGATGTTGTACCAGTGGGTGGGCATGTCGCGCTGTGAGAGGGTGAAGCGGGTCGGGTCAGTCATGGCAATCTCCATGTAATTAGGTTTGGTGGATACCTGCATTATACGCGTAGGGATTTGCCAAGCAAACAAAAAGGGGGCGACAGATGTCGCCCCCTTTTTTGTTTTACCAGCCAGCGCTTAGTTCATGTGCGCCTGAATTTTGCTCACGAGCTGCGGCTTGGGCTGGAAGCCGACGATACGGTCCACCGGCTCGCCGTTCTTGAAGAGCAGCAGCGTCGGGATGCTCATCACGCCGTAGGCCATGGGCGTATTCTGGTTCTCATCGATGTCGAGCTTACCGATGACAAGTTTATCGCCCATGTCGCTGGCGATTTCGTCCAGCACGGGCGCAATCATCTTGCAGGGGCCACACCACTCGGCCCAAAAGTCAACCAGCACGGGCTTGTCGGAATTAAGGACCTTCTCTTCAAAGGTGCTGTCGGTCAGTTTAACGGGCGTGCTCATTTTGTCTCCTAAATTGTAAAAATTTGCCTCGTCGGCAGAATTGATGTTGCTGTATTTAGCTTATAGTCTACCACGGTTTCCGCTTGATTCCGTAGCGGGCACTACGAAAAGTATAGTACACTATCGCAACGGTGCTGTCAACTTCACCTTCTTGTTTTCCAGCCATTTCGAGTTTAAAGATTTTAACCACAGATGGACGCAAATTTGTGCAGATTTTTCAGAAACGGATAGGTTGAACCCCCGTTCGTCCACATTTATCTATGGTTTCCTTTTTACACTTGGAATTGCTTTCTCGCTTTCTTCGGTTCTCTAAGCTTTTGTGGGATAGGAGCGTAAAGCTGGGCCGACGGTGCGTCGCACTTTCCGAAGTGCGTCGCACGTTTGAGGGAAGCCCTATCCCTTTGGGGTGATCGACCAGCCAAATGTGCGCTACACCTCGGAGGATGCAACGCACGCTGGGCCGCCTTGCTCGTCGCACCCCACAATCCCGCAGAGAACCCTTTTTCTCGGAAGCATCTCTATGTGTGGCAAGGCAGTCAATTGCCCAGCGACTGTTACCCACGCCACTTGAACTTCTCCCCTTCCCTGCTACAATTAACCGATGGCGGAAACGACGGATGGGGCACAGCTGCTGGCGGTAGATTTGGGGCTGCGCACGGGGCTGGCGCTTTACGGGCGCGACGGGCGTCTGCGCTGGTATCGCTCGCAAAATTTTGGCAACCGCACTCGGCTGCGGCGCGGCGCACACAGCCTGCTCAACAGCCTGCCGGACGTCACCTGGATCGTGCTGGAGGGCGGCGGCGATTTGGCCACGCCCTGGCAGAGCGAAGCGCGACGCCGCAATCTGCGCCTCCGCCAAATCAGCGCCGAAACATGGCGGCGCGATCTGCTGCACCCGCGCCAGCAGCGCTCCGGCGCGCAAGCCAAAGCCACCGCCGATGATCTCGCCCGCCGCGCGATTGCGTGGTCGGGTGCGCCGCGGCCCACTTCGCTGCGCCACGATGCAGCGGAAGCCATTTTGATTGGGCTGTGGGCCGTGGTATCGATTGGCTGGCTGAGCGAGCTGCCAGATTTGTGAGCTTGCGGCGAGCGGTAAATTAAAAGAGCGCGGAACGCAAAACGATGCGGGCATCTAAATTTTGATCCGCGTCATTCCGTATACCTCCGCGTTCAAATTCTCACGTTGACTTTGCCTTAGTTTTCAAAACTCCAACCCATGAATATCTTTCGCACAAACTCGACGCCGACCAACAGACAACCTTCCGCCAACGGCACAGCTGCACCCGCTGCCCACGCAGATGCTCACGCCGGTGACGGCATGCCCCAAGTCGCGATCATCGGCGCGGGGCCGATTGGGCTGGAGCTGGCGGTGGCGCTCAAGCGCGCGGGCGTGGACTACCTCCACTTTGATGCCAACCAAATCGGCCACGCCATGACGTGGTGGCCGCGCAACACCAACTTTTTTAGCACCACCGAGCGCCTGGCAATTGCGGGCGTACCCATTCAGAATGACCACCAGCAGCGCATTACGGGCGAGGATTACCTCGCTTACCTGCGCGCCATCGTCGAGCAGTTTGATCTGCACGTCAACGCCTTTGAGCCCGTCACGGCCATCGAGAAGGTGGCGGATGGCTTTGCGCTGACGACCCAGCCGCACACGGGCGAGCGTCTCTATCGAGCGCGCAACGTCGTGCTGGCGATCGGCGACATGCACGGCCCCAACACGCTCGGCCTTCCCGGCGAAGATTTGCCGCACGTCACCCACTACTTCCGCGACCCCCACGACTACTTCCGCCAGCGGCTGCTGATTGTCGGCGGCAAAAATTCGGCGGTGGAGGCGGCGCTGCGCTGCTGGCGCGCCGGCGCCAAGGTGACGTTGAGCTACCGTCGAGCGGAGTTTGACGAGCGGCGCGTCAAACAGTGGCTGCTGCCCGATTTAAACGCTCAGATCGAGGCGGGCACGATCGGCTTCCTGCCACAGACTGTGCCCGTGGAGATCACGCCGTCGCACGTCGTCCTGCATTCCACGGACGCGCGCGTGCCGGAAGATGACGCCACCTTCCGGCACGCGACGGACTTCGTCCTGCTCGCCACCGGCTTTCGCGGCGATCAGCGCCTGCTGGAAATGGCGGGCGTGGCGCTGAACGGTGAAAATCGCGTGCCCGCCTTTGATGAAGAAACAATGGAGACCAACGTCCCCGGTCTCTACCTTGCCGGCACGGTGACCGCGGGCATTCAGCAGCGCTACACCGTCTTCATCGAGAATTCGCACGAGCACGTGGGCAAAATCGTGCGGGCGATCACGGGTGAAGCGCCGGGGCCGCTGGGCACGGTCGAGGCGCGCAACGTGACGCTCGCCTTTGAGCAGTTTGAGGCGAACTAGGCGGTTTTCCCTCTAAAACTTCGGCTGCTCCACCACGCCGACCGTATCCTTCCCGCGCAGAAAATCGAAGTCCACCCCACCCGGTGCCTGCAGCACGTGCTGCGTATACAGCTGCCGATACCCCCGCGTGAACTCTGGTTCCGGCGCTACCCATTCGCTGCGACGCCGCGCCAGCTCATCCTCATCCACGTGCAGATGCAGGCGGCGATTTGTCCAGTCCAGCTCGATCTCGTCGCCGTCGCGCACGAGGGCGAGCGGGCCGCCGACCGCGGCTTCAGGGCGCGACGTGGAGCACGATCGTGCCGTAGGCCGTGCCGCTCATGCGCGCGTCCGAGATGCGCACCATGTCGCGCACGCCCTGGCGCAGCAGCTTGTTGGGAATCGGCAGGTTGCCGATCTCCGGCATCCCCGGCCCGCCGACGGGGCCCGCCCCTTGCAGCACCAGAATGTCGTCTGCGGTCACGTCGAGGTCGGGATCATTGGCGCGTGCGTTCACATCCTCGATGCCTTTGAAGACAACGGCGCGACCGCGGTGGTGCAGCAGCGCCGGCGTGGCCGCGGCGTGCTTGATCACCGCGCCGTCCGGGCAGAGGTTGCCGCGCAGCACCGCCAGGCCACCTTCGGAAGCCAGCGGCTCGTCCGCGGTGCGGATCACGTCGGGATCAAAAATTTGGGCTTCGGCCACGTTTTCGGCTATCGACTTGCCGGTCACGGTGATGACGTCGCCGTGGAGCAGCGGCAGCAGCTGCTTGAGCACGGCGGGGATGCCGCCCGCGTAGAAGAGCTGCTCCATCTGGTACTCGCCCGCGGGCCGCATGTTGGCGATCCAGGGCGTCCGCTGCGAAATTTCGTCAAACAATTCCAGCGGCAGCTCCACGCCCAGGCGGCCCGCAATCGCGGGCAGATGCACGACGGCGTTGGTGCTGCCGCTAATCGCCGCCAGCAGCGTGATCGCATTCTCCAAGGCTTGGCGCGTCATAATTTGCGAAGGCCGCAGCCCCTCTTTCGCCAGCTCGACCGCGCGGCGACCCGTGGCCTCGGCGAGGTGCAGGCGGCGCGAATCCACGGCGGGGATGGCGGCGTTGCCGGGCAGCGCCATGCCTAGCGCCTCGGCCAGCGAGTTCATGGTCGACGCCGTGCCCATGACCATGCAGTGGCCGGGGCTGCGCACGATGCCGTCTTCGATCTCCTTGTAGTCGGCGTCGCTGATGTTCCCGGCGCGGTACTCGTCCGTCAGGCGGCGGCAGTCAGTGCAGGCGCCGAGCGTCTGGCCTCGCCAGTTGCCGTTGAGCATGGGGCCACCGCCGAGCAGAATTGCGGGCAGATCGGCGCTGGCGGCGCCCATCAGCGCGGCGGGCGTCGTCTTGTCGCAGCCGACGAGCAGCACCACGGCGTCCATCGGCTGGGCGCGGATCATCTCCTCGGTGTCCATGGCGGCGAGGTTGCGGTAGAGCATCGAGGTCGGGCTGGTAAAAATTTCGCCGAGCGAAATGGTCGGAAATTCGAGCGGCAGCCCGCCCGCCTGCCACACGCCGCGCTTCACCGCTTCGGCCAGCTTGTTCAGATGGCTGTTGCAGTTGTTCATCTCGCTGTAGGTGTTGCAGATGCCGATCACGGGGCGTTCGAGGTCGCTGTCGTCGAAGCCCATGGTTTTGGTAAAGGCGCGGTGGATGAAGGAAGCGATGTTTTTGCCGTGAAAGAAAGCGTCGCTGCGGGAAGAGCCGTTTTGGGAGGCGGGCATGGGAAGTCTCCAGAAATTTTTAGCCGCGGATTACGCAGATTTTTGGTTGGGTTGGGTTTGAATTTTGGGGCAAGGGTGAATGTGACGATTGAAGGGTCATAGTGAAAAACGAGGCGCGTCGGTCGAGTGCGATGCACGGCGCCAAGCCGGTGAGCAAACGAAGCATCGTTCACGTCGTGCATTGCACTCATCAACCTCTCACTCTCTCAGCAAGGCCTCGACTCCCGCCTGCGCGCCTTGGCCCAGCAGACCGGCATCGCCGGTGGCAACGATAAATTGGAAGCCCTGCTCGGCGCGTCGCAAGGCATCATCAATCCCACGACCCGCAATGCCGGGAATTTTGCCTGTGTTGCGGCACGCTTCGATGATTTTCTCCAGCGCCCGCGCGTGTTCGTCGCGCTCGTCCATCTGGCTGGGGTGAAAGCCGAGCGAGAAGGACAGATCGGACGGCCCCGTCCAGCAGCCGTCGACGCCCGGCGTAGCCATGATGGCCTCAACATTTTCCACGGCCTGGGCGCTTTCAATCTGCACCGCCACGAAGAGCTGATCGTCGATCCACTCGCTGTAGTCGCCGCCGTGGGCCGTCGCGCGCCCCCAGCCCCACGAGCGCGTCCCCGTCGGCGGGAAGCGACAGGCGTCCGCCGCTGCTTTGGCCTGCTCCGGCGTATCGACCATCGGCACGATGATGCCCATCATGCCCTCGTCCAGCAGGCGACCGATCAGCGTGTAGTCATTGCGGGCGACGCGCGCCATCGGGACGGCGGGATTGCCGTGCATGGCGGAGAGCGCGGCGATGGTCGAATCGTCGCCCCAGGAGCCGTGCTGTCGATCCAGCAGCAGAAAGTCGATGCCGCTCTGGCTGAGCAGCTCGGCGACGCGCGGCGAGCCGAGGCCCAGCGAGTAGCCAAAGGCGGGCTGGCCGCTCAGCATTTTTTGTTTGGCTGTGTTGGTGACCATGAGTTCTCCAGAAGTGGGTAATTTTCAGTAAAGCGTAGTGCGTGGTGCGTGGTGCGTGTACCGGTACACGCACCACGCACCACGCACTACGCTGGTCGATAATTTTGCCAGCGCTACTTTATAATCTCACTCCCCAATCCCCACCAGCTCAATCTCCTCCGAGCGGTGGCAGCTCACGAAGTGATCGGGCTGGATTTCGCGCAGGGCGGGCGTCTCTATTTTGCAGCGCTCGACCGCATATTGGCAGCGCGGGTGAAAGTAGCAGCCGCTCGGCGGATCGGCCGGATCGGCGACTTCGCCTTCGAGGATGATGCGCTGAGAGCGCAGGCGCGGGTCGGCCTTGGGCACGGCGGAGAGCAGCGCCTCGGTGTAGGGATGCTGCGGCGTCTGAAAGAGCCGCTTCGTGGTGGCGACCTCCACAATTTTGCCCACGTACATCACCGCCACGCGATCGCTCACGTGTTTGACGACGCTCAAATCATGGGCCACAAAGAGATAGGAGAGGCCAAATTCCTCCTGCAGTTCCAGCAGCAGGTTGACGATCTGCGCCTGCACCGAAACGTCGAGCGCCGAGACGGGCTCGTCCGCCACGATCAGCGCGGGGTTGAGCGCCAGGGCGCGGGCGATGCCGATGCGCTGTCGCTGGCCGCCGCTGAAAGCGTGGGGGTAGCGGTTCATAAATTCAGGCGGCAAGCCCACGCGCATCAGCAAATCCTCCACGCGGTCGCGCCGCTCCGGCCCACTGCCGATGCGGTTGACAAGCAGCGGCTCGGCGATGATGTCGTGGACGGTCATGCGCGGGTTGAGCGAGGAGAAGGGGTCCTGAAAGATCATCTGCATCTGGCGGCGCACGGGCTTGAGCTCGCGCCTGGGCAGCGCCGCCACGTTGACCGTCGAGCCGTTGTTGCGAAAGCGAATCTCGCCCGCCGTGGGGTCGAGCGCGCGCAGGATGCAGCGCGAGGTGGTCGTCTTGCCGCAGCCGCTTTCGCCCACCAGCGAGAGCGTCTCGCCCGTGCGGATAAAAAAGTTCACATCGTCCACCGCGCGCACGTGGCCGACCACCCGCCGCAGCAGGCCGCGCCGGATCGGGAAGTACTTTTTGAGGTGGTTGACTTCGAGGAGGGGTTGCTCGGTCATCGGAAGATGCGTTCCAGCTTTAGCTCAAATTGCGGCAGCGTTGGTTCGCCGGAAAGGGTGGCGGGATTCTCCAGAATTTCAACGGCTTGTCCCGGACGGTAAATCTCTACCTGCCGATTCTGGGGGTCAATCAACCAGCCAAGTTGAGCGCCGTTGGCGATGTACTCACGCATTTTTTCGCGGAGCGGACCCAATTCATCCGATGGAGAACGCAACTCCACCACAAAGTCGGGACAGAGCGGCACAAAGCGCTCGCGCTCTTCGTCGGTCAGTCCCTCCCAGCGCTCCAGTGCAATCCACGCCGCATCGGGCGAGCGGTTGGCGCCATTGGGCAACCGAAAGCCCGTCGAGGAATCAAAGGCTTCTCCTAATCGAAATTGATCGTTCCACTGCCACAACTGTCCACTGATGCTTGCGTTGCGTGCGCCAGTCGATCCGCCTGTCGGGGGCATGATGGTCACCTCGCCGGTTGCCAGCCGCTCGAAGCGCAGCTCTGGATTTTTTGTGCTAAGTTCACGAAATTCTTCTTCGGTTGCCACAAATGGCTTTAGGTCGACGGTCAGCGCAGTCATGTGCTTCTCCTTTCCATTGTCATCTCGCTCAGAGGTAACAGAGCAGTCAGAATGTTTCTCCTGCCCCATCCGTGTTCCCTCTCATCCGTGTATACTTTCTTCACTGATGATACAGGAAACAGCTCACCAACTGCGACTCCCCTTCCGGCAGCAACTCCGGCTCGCGCGCGTCGCAGAGGCCGGGCATAAAATCGGGGCAGCGCGGGTGGAAGGGGCAGCCCGCCGGCCGATTGTATGGGTGCGGAATCGCGCCGCGGATGGTCGAGAGCTTGGTGCGCGGCTCGGCCAGGATGCTGGGGATCGAGCGCAGCAACGAGCGCGTGTAGGGGTGCTTGGGCGCGTGGAAAATGTCGTCCACCGGCCCCTCTTCGACCACGCGACCGAGGTACATCACCACCACGTCGTCCGCCATTTCGGCGATCACGCCCATGTCGTGGGTGATGAGGATGATGGCGAGGTCGCGCTCGGCCTGGAGCTGGCGCAGGAGATCGAGCACCTGGGCCTGCGTGGTCACGTCGAGGGCGGTGGTCGGCTCGTCGGCGATCAGGATGTCCGGGTCGCTGGAGAGCGCCATGGCGATCATCACGCGCTGGCGCAGGCCGCCGCTGAGCTGGAACGAGTACTCGTCGATGCGCCGCTCCGGCCGCGGGATGCCGACCTGCCGCAGCAGCTCAATCGCCTCCTGCCGCGCCTCCTTTTTGGTCACGTCCTTGTGCAGCCGAATCGCCTCGATAATTTGGTTGCCCACCGTATGAAAGGCGCTGAACGAGGTCATCGGCTCCTGGAAGATCAGCGCGATCTGGTCGCCGCGAATCGAGCGCATTTGTCGGCCATCCGGGTCGAGCTGTGCCAGATCGGTGATGCTGACCTGACCGTTGCCCGTCGGCGTGTGCAGGAGGATTTCACCGCTCTCGATGTGCCCGCCGCGGTCCACAATCTGCAAAATCGAGCGCGCCGTCACGCTCTTGCCGCAGCCGCTCTCGCCGACGACGCCCAGCGTTCGCCCCGGAAAAACGTCGAAGCTGGCGCCGTCCACCGCGCGCACGATGCCCTCGTCCTGGTGGAAGTAGGTGCGGAGATTTTTGACGGAGAGGATGGGTTGGGGCATGGGGTGAATAGACTTAGGGAAATTTTTGACCGTGGTCTTTATTGCTTACTGCTTACTGCTTATTGCGTTCGTTGAGTACTTATCGGCGACGAATGTTCGTCGCTTACACGTGATCCAACGAACGCAATAAGCAATAAGCAGTAAGCAATACCTACCCATACGGGTCCGCCGCATCGCGCAATCCATCCCCCAGGAAATTAAACGCCAGCACGGCCAAAATCACCGGCACGGCGGGGAGCAGGAGCCAGGGCGAAATGGCGACGGCCTGGATGTTTTGCGCGTCCTTGAGCAGCACGCCCCAGCTAATGGCGGGCGGGCGCAGCCCCAGGCCGAGAAAGCTCAGCGAGGTCTCGGCGATGATCATGGCGGGCAGGGCCAGCGTGGTGGCGGCGATGATGTGGCTGAGAAAGGAGGGAACCATGTGGAAAAAGATGATGCGCAGCTGGCTGGCCCCGGCCAGCGCCGCCGCCGTCACAAAATCCTCCGAGCGCAGGGAGAGAAAGCGCCCGCGCGTGACTCTCGCCAGCGTCGTCCAGCCAATCAGCCCCAGGATCATGGTGATAAAAAAGTAGACGCGCGTGATCGGCCACTGCGGCGGCACGGCGGCGGCGAGGCCCATCCAGAGCGGAATCGTCGGGATCGAGCGCACGATTTCGATGATGCGCTGGATCACGTTGTCGACCACGCCGCCGTATAATCCGGACAGGCCGCCCAGCGTGATGCCGAGTACGAGGCTCAAGGCGACACCGGCGAGGCCAATCGTCATCGAGAGGCGGGTGGCGATCATGAGCCGTGAGAAGAGGTCGCGCCCCTGCAGGTCCGTGCCGATCAGGAAGAGGCTCTCCTCGGCAATGGATTCCTCGGCGCCGGGGCGCACGCCAACGAGGTGACGGCTGGTCGGGATGAAGCCCAGGAGATCGTACTCGTAGCCTTTGGCAAAGAGCGCCAGCGGCACTTTCTTTTCCGGATCGGGCTGATAGACCTTTTTGAAGGTCTGCGGATCGCGCTTGCCCGTAACGGCGAAGACGTGCGGGCGAAATTCGCCGTTGTCGAGCCAGTGAATCGGCTGCGGTGGCAGCAGCGAGAGTTCGGCGTTGGAGAGGCGCGGATCGGCGTAGGCGAAAAAGTCGGCGAAGAGCACGACCACGTAGAAGAGCGCAATCACCACCGCGGCGACGATGGCGAGCCGGTGCTTGCGAAAGCGCCACCACATCAGCTGCCACTGCGTCGCCACCGAGATGCGATCCGCCACGGAGGGCTGCTCGACCTGTGTCGGCGGCGGCGTCTGCGGTTTGGGTCTGGTCAGGGTTCCGACTGCTTCAGCCATGGGTCAAGCTCCAGAAGACTCGTCTACCATCAATTTAACGCAAAGGCGCAAAGGCGCAAAGGTTTTCTCACATTCCAGCCTGGAAAGTCAAACCGAGACAGGATAGCATGTCATTCCCGCCGGGGACCCTCTGGGTGCGGGAATCCATGCGCAACCTACGAGAAGTTCTAGTCTCGACGGGAGCGATGTCTAACCTCCCGCTTTATTGTAAATTCAAGGCTTGCAGGTGACCTGAACCAGGAATTCCCGCCTGCGCGGGAATGACAAATTTCGATGGTTCCACGGAACGACGTTTTCCTGTGGGTTACCTGTTCGCACGTGGGCGTGCGAACTCCGCAGGCGCCCGTTGTCCATTAACAATTCACCGTTGACCACCGTTGACCATTCTCTAGGCGCTGCCTTCCATGCCCAGCCGGATGCGCGGGTCGATCCACATCAAAATCAAGTCCGACACAAAGGTGCCGATTACCGTGAGCACGGCGAGCAACAGCAGGATCGTGCCCGCCAGAAAGAGGTCCTGCGCGATCAGCGCGCGGAAGAGCAGCGGGCCGACGGTGGGCAGGCTGAGCACGAGCGAGACGATGATGCTGCCCGAGACGATAAAGGGGAAGAGATAGCCAATCGTGCTGGCAAAGGGGTTGAGGGCGGCGCGCACCGGGTATTTGAGAATCACCCGCGTCTCGGCCAAGCCCTTGGCGCGCGCCGTGACGACGTAGGGCTTGCGCAATTCGTCGAGCAGGTTGGCGCGCATGATGCGCACCACTTCGGCCATGCCCGCCAGCCCCAGGATAATCGCGGGCAGCGGCAGATGTTTCATCAAATCCCAAATTTTGGCCCAGCCCCAGGGCGCCATCCGCATATTGGCCGAGAAGAGACCGCCGATGCTCTCGGCGTTGAAGTACTTAAAGCTGACGTAGAGCACGACCAGCGCCAGCATAAAGTTGGGGATCGCAATGCCAATAAAGCCGATAAAGGTAAAGAAATAGTCACCGATCGAATACTGGCGCACGGCGGAGTATATCCCGATCGGCAGCGCCAGCGCCCAGATAAAAACCACCGCCGCCAGCGACACGATCACCGTCAGCGTCATGCGGTCGCCGATCACTTCGCGCACGGGGCGGTTGTACTCCATGGCCATGCCAAAGTTGCCCTCCAGCATCAGCCCCATCCACTTGGCGTACTGCACGTAGAGCGGCTGATCCAGCCCGTACTGCTGGCGCAGCGCATCCGCCTCCTCCACCGAGAGCACCGTGCCCGTGCTCTGCAGCGAGGCAATGTAGGCCGTCACAAAATCACCCGGCGGCAGCTGGATCACGATAAAGGAGATGACCGAGGCGGCCCAGATCGTGAGCAGCCCGGCGGCAAAGCGGCGGAGGATGTAGTTGAGCATGGTGTCGTATGTAGACGCTTAACAACTAAGCAATTGTATCCTTACCCGAACAGCAAGAAGAGTAGTATACACGGATAGGGAGGAACACGGATAGGAAGAAAGAATAAAAATCTCTTATCCGTGTTCCTCCCATCCGTGTATACTTTCTGCTTCGGCTACGACATTCGTCGTTACTCGCCGCCGTCCCGGAAGAAGAAGGTCGACGGGCGGGAGATGTTGGGCGTTTGCCCGGCCTGGATGTTGAGCTGGCGATCGGGGATGTTACCCAGCTCGTTGCTGGCCACGCGCACGCCCATGAAGGCACCGGACTGGCCGACCGTGCCAATCGACCAGACATCGTCGGTGATGATCTCCCAGATTTGCTGGCCGATCTCGACGCGCTCGTCCGGCGTGGACTGGAGCGCCTGGGTGAAGAGGTCCATCACCTGCAGCACGCTCTCGTCCGTCGGCTCGACGCCGCTTTCGCCGCCGGTGGAGTACCACGTGCCGTAGCCGGGGCCCGTGCCGGAAAGATTCGTCACCGGCAGCGCGTGGTAGGGGTAGAGGAAGAGCTCGTCCGTGCCGTCGTTCTGCCAGAAGAAGATCTGCAGCTGGTTGGAATCACGCAGCTGGGTGTTGAGGCCGCGCTCCTGCTCCACGATGTTGGCAAAGATGCCGATCTCGGCCCAGTCCTCCTTGATCAGCTCGGCCATCTGCGGGTACTGGATAAAGGCGGGCACGGGGTTGAGCTCGATGGTGAGGCGCTCGCCGTTGTCCGTGCGCAGGCGGAAGCCGTCGGCGTCCCGCTCAGTGAGGCCGATGGAGTCGAGCAGCTCGTTGGCCTGCTCCGGATCGTGGGCGGACCAGAGGTCGCGGTATTCGGGGCCGGGGTTGAAGGGCGAGCTTTCGGCCACCACGGCGGAGCCGGGCACGCCGATGCCGAGGAAAATGATCTCGTTGATCGAGTCGCGGTCGATGCCGAGCGAGAGCGCGCGGCGGAAGTCCACATTTTGCAGCCAGCGACCGATCTCTTCGTCCTCGCGGTAGCTCTGGTTGATTTGCAGCACGCCATCCGCGCCGTGCTGGGCGGGATCGAGCGAGACGGTGTAGTTGCCATCCTCGGCGTTTTCGAGCAGCACGGGCAAATTCGCCAGCGAAATGTGGCGCGCCTGGTAGTCGTACTCGCCCGCAATCGCGCGCAGGTTGAGCACCTCCAGGTCCGCGGCCAAGGTCATCGAGATGCGGTCGATGTAGGGCAGCTGATTGCCCGCGGTGTCGACGCCATAATAATACGGGTTGCGCACGAGCACCCAGTTGTCGGTGGTGATGGGATTCTCGGTCATCCAGGGCGTCAGCACCGGCAGATCGGGGTTGCGCTGCCAAGTGTTTTTGTCGCGGAAGAGGTTGACCCAGTTGTCAAAGCCTTCCGCCTCCAC
The DNA here is from genome assembly GCA_965213595.1 of Caldilineaceae bacterium. GTDB lineage: Bacteria > Chloroflexota > Anaerolineae > Caldilineales > Caldilineaceae > JBCCFC01. The sequence continues at coordinate 54,345 of CBDBZO010000001.1, forward strand.
CGCGGCGTCCAGTTCGTCGGCGTCGGCAAAATCGGCGTGATACTGCTCCATGTAGTGGGCCGGCGCATAGCCGCCCAGCCCAAATTCGCCAAAGATGGCGTGGCCGCCAAAGACGTTGACCGAGCTGCCCAGCACCTCCAGGAAGAGGCTGTTGGCAAAGGGGAAGCTGAAGACGAGCGTGTAGTCGTCCGGCGCTTCGAGGGTCGCACCTTCGTTGATGTTGAAGAAGGGCGAGGGCACGGGCACCAGCTCCTCGTTCTGGTACATGTTCTCGTACCAGAACATCACATCCGCCGTGGTGAAAGGCTCGCCGTCCGACCACTTGACGCCTTCGCGCAGGTTGACGGTAATTTGCGTGCCGTCCTCGCTGATTTCCCAGCTCTTGGCCAAGTTGGGCACGACTTCGGGGAAATCCGTGGAATCCCAGAAGACAAAGCGGTCGCCGCCCGCCACGCGGTGGCCGTTCTGGCCGTCCGCCGGGCCGGTAAAGCCGCGCCGCCAGGTGCCGCCGTAAACGCCAATCTCCTCGACGGGGCTGATCACGAGCAGATTCTCAATCGGGGGCAGCCGCTCCGCCAGCGGCGGCAAATCGCCCGCCTCGACCATCTCCTCCAGCATCGGGGCCTGGCTCAGTTCGGTCGGGAACTGGCTCTCGTCGGTGATAATCTCCGGCCCTTCGAGCTCGCCGATCAGCGTGGAGCCGAGGGCGGCCTCTTCGTCCGCGACGGCCTCATCGGCTTCGTCAGCGGCGGTTTCCGCGTCGCCACCCGCCACCACTTCGGCATCGTCTACGACATCTTCAACCACGGGAGCCGCGCCGCCACCGCAGGCTGCCAGCAGCAGCGTGAGAATCAGGCAGAGGCTGAGCAGCAGCGCAACTTTCGGGCTTCTTGGATGGATACTTTGGGGAGCGGGCATGGGGTTCTCCTAGAAGGTAGTGTGAGTTGGATGAAGAACGATGAAAGGCGGTTGACAGACGAGGAGATGGCTTGAATCGACGACAAGTTTTCTGCACGGCCAAGAGAGTCGCCAGCGGGGGAGCGCCGCGCCACGTTGCCGCAGAAAGCCGCACAGGAAATTGTGGTCGGTGTTACGCTGGGAGCGTATCACAAGCGGGGGACAATGTCAAAGGGGGTTTTTGGGGGCTGGGATGCGCGTTGACGTGAAGGGCTTTGTTGAGTCGGAGACGTAGCGCGTGGCGAGATCGGGCTGTGAGGGCGAACTGCATTTTGCGAGTCCGACATCTTCAGTCCACCAGCGCTTGATAGGTGAGCACCTTGAGCTGTGATTCAAGCGGATAGGTAAACACCGGCATAAACTGCGTTAGTACCAGGCCGATGATGGCCTCTTGTGGGTCGATCCAGAAGTGGGTGCTGGCCGCGCCGGCCCAGCCGTAGTTGCCGACTGACTCGAAGCCCTGCGTCTTCGCCACATCGGTCACCACGTTGACGCCAAGCCCAAAGCCACGGCCAGCGATTGCCTCACCAAGTAGCATCATGGGGAGCAGCTGCCGGGGCAGGTGATTAGACATTATATCGATTAGAATTCGATAAAGAGATGAAGCTGAAGGGGGCCATAGGACCAAGGGCGGAAATTGAGTCTGAAATTGTGTAGGCCACAACAGGTTTCAAAAACCGCGTCGCGAAAGCCCGGCTTCCAGTTGCGAATTTTGTCTTTCACAATCCGATAGCGTTTGACGCCGCCGATGGCATGTTCAATCCGGGTGCGCAACGAGGAAAGCCAGCTGTTCTTGTGCTTGTCAAACTCAGACAGCTCTTGGTTGCGCGGCTTCTTTTTGGGCTGCAAAATCGTCACCTGCTCCAAGCTAAACCCCTGGAAAGCCGGTATCTTGAGCCAGTCGACTCCCCTGTGGCAGCGTGTAGTCTGTTTCCTCCGCCAGCCGTTTGTCGTGCCGCTTGCCCTCGACCGTGTCGGAGACAAACAGCACTTGCCCTTGCGAGTCGATGACGACATTGTTCTTTACGGCGTGCCGTTTTTTTTGCCGCTGTAGAAAAAGCGCTGCTTGTCCGGGTCGCTGGGGCGGGGAATCGGGCGCTCCGTTCCGTCATGGAAGTACAGCGTCTCCTCTTCGGCAAAGGAGACCGCGTCCATCTCGCGGGCAGGCAACGCCTCCGCTTGGGCAAGCGCCTGATTCAGGACGGGGTGCAAGGTGTGAATCCACTGGTTGGCTTTGGGTTGGCTAAGGTTGAAGAGTGACCCCTGCACCGTTTGCAGATTGTTGCTCTTCAAGTAGTTCAAAATGAAGAACAGTTTCTCTTCTACCGTGGCTAACGGACTATTCTGGTAGTCAACATAGCGCCGCTTCCCCCTAGGCTTGCCGTCCAGCTGATGGGTGCGCATCCGCTCATAAAAACAGTCCGCAAAGTGGGGAAGCAAGGCGTCGAACTCTTCGCGTGTGTAGCCGGTCAAGGCCAGAAAGTCAATTGGCTTTTCAGCATACTTTTGGTAGTGGCTCATTGGGCATCTCCTCTTTTTTCTGGAATGCCTTCAGTTTACCCGCCCTTCTATTTCTTGTCCATTTAATCGATATAATGTCTATTAATTATCATCAGCGAGACCGTCTTGCGGCCTAGCAGCCGCGTGCCGTCTAGTTCGCCGCCGTTGAGCAGCATCTGCATAAAGCGCAGATAGTCGAGCGCGGTGGAGACCAGCCCGGCGCCGCCGGAGAGGTTGCGAGCTGGCTGGGTAAAATCTCCGAGGAAAGGCGTATTGTTTCGCGCCAGCCCGCCTGCTTCAGTCAGGTTGTATAGGGCGGCGAAGCGCTCGATTTTCTCCGGCGGCACGTAAAAATCCGTGTCGACCATACCCAGCGGCTCGAAGATGCGCTCTTTCAGAAAATCATCAAATGGCATGTCGGCCACAATTTCGACGAGGTGACCGAGCACGTCTGTGGCGATGCTGTGCGCCAGGCGCTGCCCGGCTGGTTCATCGACGGCAGCTTGACCAGCTCGGCGACGATTTCCTGCAGCGACTTGTCGCGGCGGAACAGCCCGGCCTGCTCATAGAGCACGTCGAGCGGCGTGCCTTCGAGATCGTAGGCTAACCCTGCCGTATGCAGCATCAAATCACGGATGGTCACCTCTCGCTCAAGCTCGAGCCGTCCACTCGTTGGGTCATCGGCGTCCGCCAGCACCTTAACCCCCGCGAAGCCGGGAATGAATCGGGAAACGGGGTCGTTGAGCAGGAAGTGACCTTCCTCGTAGAGCATCATCGCCGCCACGTTGGTGATGGGCTTGGTCATCGAGTAGATGCGGAAGATGGTATCGGCCTGCATAGGCTTCTGCGCTTCGATGTCCATCAGGCCGTACTGCTCAAAGTGGGCGACTTTGCCCCGCCGGGCCACGAGCGTGCTCAGGCCGGACAGCTGTTGCCGGTCGATGTAGCCCTGCATGACGGGGTAGATGCGTTGCAGTCGCTGCGTGGAAAAGCCGACGAATTCGGGGGAAGTCATTTCCATTGGGGTGCATTCGGAATGAGTTGAAGTCCGTCGAGCAATGTGGTTCGACAAGCTCACCAGTCATTGCCCGCCTGCCATGGGCAACGCGCTGAAGCGCGTTGCATGAGCCGTGACCAGTGCGCTTCAGCGCACTTCGCATATCAGGCGGCGAATTCATTCGTCGCCGGTGGTGGTCGACCCTAACTCATTCCGAATGCACCCTATTGATTTATGTCTAGCGGCTTCCTCGCAACGACGCCGCCCCAAAGGTTGCCCAGCATCGCCCCCTCTTCATCGGGCAGGAACGCCCAGGCGTTGGCAATTGCCACCGCTTCTTCTTCGCCGCACCACCCGGCGGAGACCCACTGCTCGCCCAGGCCACCAGGCACCAGTCCAGCCATTTGGTTTGCAAATTCTCGTAATTCCGTGTCGTACAGTCGGATGTTCTCGCCAAAGGGCGTTACATCAATGAAGCCTGCGTTGCGGGCAAATTGATGGAGTTGAATGCTGATGCCCGGCGTCCCGCCCATGGCGCTGATCGCGCGCTCAAACAGCTCTACCCACTTGGTGCGAAGCGGATTCTGCGGATGCCAAACCCCACCACCCGGTTCCAAATCCCGGAGCACCGCAGTGCCGCCGGGCTTCAGAATGCGAAAGATCTCGTTGACGGCTCCATCGGGATTGGGCGAGTACATGAGCACGGCATTGGTGTAGACGAGGTCGATGGACTCCTCGGCCAGTTCTGCCGGCAGCTCGTGAATGTCTGCCTCGATAAAGCGAACATTGCTGACCTGCTGCTGCGCGCAGTGATTCTCTGCCTGGGTCAGCGCGTCTGGATCGCGGTCAACGCCTACGACAGTTACCTCATCGTTGCATAGCGCGGACGCTGAGGCAGCGATAAAGGCCGTGATGGTCCCCACCCCGCAGCCCAGGTCGACAATCGTCGCGTGTTGCGCAAGCCGTTCGAGGCTCGGCAGCACGCAGCGCGCCTCCCTGGCCCCGCGCCGCTGCAGCATCTCGTTGATGGCCGGATTGTCTTGCAGGACGTAGGAGGATTTAGCATCGCTGTGGCGATCTGTCTTTGTCATAAGCGTGTTCCTTATCAGAGAAGTTGTACGCAGCACCTCGCTACGTGCCCGGCAAGAGCTTCGACCAGTGATTGTGCCGCGCCTTCCAGCCGTCCGCTTCTTTGATGTACACTGTGGTGAGTCGCCACGGCCCCTGTGCCGTCGTGCCGTCGGGCGTTGCGATTGTGCCGTGCATGTAGCAGGTCAGCAGCGCCGTGTCGCCCAATATCTCAACATCGACATGGCGCGGCGAAACATTGGGCGCGTAGCCCGCATCAAACTGCGCTTGCCAACTGGCCGCGTCCATGCTGATCTCATCATGCAAGCCGCCTAAGACGCCAAACAGACTGAGGGTTGAGGTAAAACATTCCACAAACGGCTCGGCATTTTGGCCGTTGAAGTGCTCAACGGCTTGACTCAGATTCGCCAAAACGTCGGCTTTTGCGCTGTCGCTCATAAGGGTTCTCCTTTAAGGAATTTGGCACCTATCACTTCCCCCGAAAACTTCGATTCCCTGCAACCACTGCACAAATATATTCTGGTCATCGGATGTATCCCGACCATCAGGGCAGCAATCTGTGTTTTCTGAAGCGCCAAATTTTCCAGCTTTGTCAAATTGGTCATGTTCATTGGTAGGCTACCTGTTAAACGGGGATTAGCCGCAAGGACGAAGAATTCGAGATTGATCAATGTGCCGACATTGGTGATCCAGTTGCCTTCGAAGCCCGTAAAATCGTTGTTCCCAAGATGAACAGAACGCAAATTGGGAAAGATCGACAGGTCTGGAATCTGACCCGTGTGCCGATTGGATGCAAACCACATACTATTTAGCGTACTCGCGGAAGCTGACAAATCTGGCAGCGGACCTGTATGTCCATTCAGATACAGGTTCACCTGATGTAACTGAGGCATCCCCTCCAGCACGGACAGATTGCCGACAAGACCTGGATTTCTGTACAGAGAGATTCCCTGTAGCTCAGTCAAATCCGAAAACTTGGCGTTCGTGTCATCTGGCAGCGTTCCAACGAGATTATTACCGGGCAGGTTAAGCCCTACAACCCGCTCATCCGAACAGGTCACGCCGTACCATTCGCAGGGTGTGTTCGTGGTCAGCCAACCGTTCTTGTTTTTCCAGTTGTCACCTCCAGTGCTCCTATAGAGATTTACGAGCACTTCGCAATCTTCTTCATGAATACCAGTAAAATACCCACAAACGTCGATCTCCAACCTAGATACCTTCTCGTCTAGGTTATCTACTTCGTGATAGATTACGAGTAGATCATCATCCTCAAATCGACGTTCAAACGTATCAATTCGCTTTTGCTTAATCGAGCGCTTCACGAAAATCTCTAGCCAGTCGTCCTCTCTGCTTCCATCTTGCGCATCATACAGGCGGATTGTTGTACCAGCGGCAACATCATACAGAATCAACGAGCGAGCTTTATCATGATCACAGTATGAGTTATCATGAAGATTGACAGTGCGGTCTGTTGCAGCAGAAAGCGAGCAGACAAGGTTCTGTTTTGCGTTGTTCCCCTCATAGAGATCGATGATTGGGCCAGCAGGGGCGGAATCGATCTCGACTCTGGACACTTTCCCATTGAGGTTGTCGTTTCGGTGATAGGTTACCCGAACATCATCATCCTCAAAAGAGTTTTCAAAGGTTGGTATTACTTTCTTCTTAACGGCTTGTTTTACAACAATTTCGGCCCAAGCTTCTTTGCGATTGCCTTGTCCATCATTCCCGTCCGTATTGTCGTATAGGCGAATAATGCGGCCAGCAGGAACGTCATACAGAACCAGTGAGCGAGCTTCATCATTTGCGCAGTACGAGTTGTCATCTGTAAACTTCACCGTGCGGTCAGTTGCAGCAGAAAGCGAACAGACAAGATTCTGGGTTGCGTTGTTTCCCTCATAGAAGTCGATGATCGGGCCAGAAGGGGTGGAGTCGATCTCGACTCGCGATAGCTCCCCATCGAGATTGTCATTTCGATGGTAGATTACACGAACATCCTCATCCTCAAAGGATTCCTCAAAGGTTGAGATTCTCTTTTCTTCAACATCCCGTTTGACAACAATCTCAGCCCAATCTTCTTTGCGGCTAACCTCTCCGTCACTACCATCCGTATTGTCATACAATCGAATGACGCGACCAGCAGGAACGTCATACAGAACCAGCTTGTGTGCTTTGTCGTTATCGCAGTCATACGTCTCTGTAAACAGGATTGTCTGCTCCGTGTTCAACAATGCGTTACACAGCACGTCTTGAGAGACGGGGTCTTCCAAGACGGCATCTTCGCCATAGAACGCAACATATGGAAATGTGCCGGGTGACCCTGAGAGTCTATAATAAGTGAGACAAAAAAGAGCCTACGAATAGTGTCTAACTCAGGGCAAGGAAACGAGAGAAATGACAAGCGTAAGCACACAGAATGTGACCAAGCGACAGGAAACAGAACATCGACCAACGCGACCGGAACGACGGAAGTTTAGCAATGCCTACAAACGGCGAATTGTAGAGGAGGCCGCCCGCTGTGAACGCGGCGAGACAGGGGCCTTGCTCAGGCGGGAAGGCTTGTACTCCTCCCAGCTGGCCAAGTGGCGTCGGCAGGCAGCGCAAGGCGAGTTGGCCGAGCGGTCACCCAAGCAGCGGCGCAGCCCGCGCAAGGAGAGCGAAGTGGCGCTCCTGCGCGAAGAGAATACACGGCTGAGCCGGAAACTGGAACAGGCGGAGCTAATTATCGAGGCGCAAAAAAAGTTATCGCAGGCCTTGGAACAGACGCTGAGCGCGCCAAAAGACAATCACTCGTGATGGCAGCCGTTGAGGAGCTGAGTCAATCGATACCGCTCTCCACAGCGTGTGACCAGTTGGCGCTTCCGCGCAGCACCTACTATCGGCTCCGTTCAGCGGGCACAGAATTATCTGAGACAGAAGCAGCGTCAAGCAGATTGCCCAAACGCGACGCACCACGAGTCTCCGGGCGCAAGCTGGAGCTGGCCGAACGCCAGGCAATCCGAGACGTACTCAACAGCCCTCGCTTTGTCGATTGCAATCCGTACGTGGTCTATGCCACCCTGCTGGATGAAGGGGTCTACCTCTGCTCGGTCAGCACCATGTATCGCATCCTCAGCGCGCACGATGAAGTGCGGGAGCGCCGCAATCAGCGCAAGCTGCCGCTTTACAAGAAACCCGAGTTGCTGGCGAGCCAGCCCAACCAACTCTGGTCCTGGGATATCTCCTGGCTCAGAGGCGCGAGAGCATACGTCTACTACTATCTCTACGTCATCCTCGACGTCTTCAGCCGCTACGTAGTCGGCTGGACGATTGCCGAGGGGGAGTCGGCTGAAACAGCCCGCGCGCTGATTGAGTGGGCTTGCCGCCAGCAGGGCATCGAGCAAGGAGCGCTCACCCTGCACAGCGACAATGGCTCGCCCATGAAGTCGCTACCGGTTGCCCATCTGCTTGAGCAGCTCGGCGTCGCCAATTCTCATTCGCGACCTTATGTATCGAACGACAATCCCTTTTCCGAGGCGCAGTTCAAGACCATGAAGTATCGACCAGACTATCCTGACCGCTTTGCCTCAGCAGAAGAGGCGCGTGGCTGGGCCCGCCCCTTCTTCCAGTGGTACAACGGTGAACATCTGCATTCCGGCATCGGCTACATGACGCCAGCCGCTCTGCACTTTGGCCACGCTCAATCCATCGTTCAGCAGCGGCAAGCGGTTCTCGACGATGCCTTTACTCACCATCCAGAGCGCTTCGTTCGGGGTCAGCCCCATCCGCCTGACGTGCCCACCCAGCTCTGGATTAACCAACCAGCCCCACCTGGCTCACCTGAGAAGGAACTCCCTTTCTCGATTCTTGAGCCTGAGCCGCTCGCGTCGCTAGCCACCGAACGCGAGCGAACGGGTTGACCAATGGGCTGCCGTGCTATCATGGCCTTAGGCGAGGCGAGCTTCCCTCCCTTTCCGTCATCTCTCGCCCTCGCCTGCTTGATTCCCGCACGGCTGGGCGCCCATTTGTCATACCCTGAACGGGTTCACATCCCGTGACGTTCTTGTCTAACAGCACCCATATTATGTCTACCCATCCCTAACCAATTTGCTCCCTGCTTTTTCTCTCTTTTTTGTCTCACTTTTATTGACACATACCGTGATGATGAGCTTGCTTCCTCGAATTGAAAGAGCCCCTCCATTGCATAGTGGTCAGATAAATCTCGGTTCTTACCCTCTATTCTTCCCAGGAAACGCCTTATATCGTTCACAGAAGAGGTGGGCAAAAGATGGTTATTGGAGAACAGGACGTAGTCAAGATACTTTGGCTTATCGTTGTCGTCTTTATATGTATTGTCGGGATGCACAGTGTGCTCCCTTACAACAGAGCTAGATCGGGGGTGAGTGGCAGCGAGCGTGTTCAACATGTACTGATATTCTGCATCTTCGTGGAGATCAACGTTCAGGTCACCCGCAATAATCACGGGTTCATCTTGCGGAAGATTCATTTCGCCTATCAGTTTATGGATGATCTCGAACTGTTTTTCTCTAGCATCTCTATCCTCTACGTCGTCACCTGCATCTGTATGAGTACCGAACACATGGTAGTGATTTCCTCTAATGTTGATTAGAGCATAAAGAATTCCTTTATCAGCAAGACAATCTGCACTGCCATATGTGAAGGAGGGAGGAAGAGGTGAAAGACCTCCATAGCAAACGTCACCATATGATTTTTGAAAAGTACGTTCGATAGGCCATTTGCTAACGATTACAACTCCACCATCATCTTCTACAAAGTGGTCGCGACCCTCTCGGCCAAGCACATTGGTTTGGTATGGATAATCTGCATATAGACCATCATGCCTAATATCTTCAGAATCTTTATAGCCCGAAAGTAAAATATCCCGTTCATCGTCGCCGAAGGCTTCCTGTAGGATAATTACATCGTAGCCTTTTAACTTTCTGGGTATAGTTTTGGCACGCTCCTTTTTATCCTCGCCCGTCGTCACCATCCAGACATTGTAAGAAAGAATTCTAACGGCATCAGTCGGCACGACGGAAACGCTCATCGAAAATTGCACGTCGTCAGCCAGGTAAAGCGTGTAGTCGCCACCGTCAGCAAACGTATAGCTAAAGCTCCCGCCGGGTTCAAGCGGTTCAGTAAAAATGGGGTTTGACGAATTGAGTGGAACATGAGGATTTTCCTCCGCTGCGCTGACATTTGATTGCCGTTGAGCATTATCCAACACGAGAGGTAAAAACGCACGGTTGGGCATCGATTCGTTAGGTATGTCTGCCGTCGGCACGTTCGCCAGCGTGCGCGTTGCGCTGGCATTGTTGATCCAGGTCACTGTGTCTCCAATGCGGAGGTTCAGCGTACTCGACTCAAAGCCATCATCACCAATCACAATTGTGTAATTTGTATTGTCACCTTGCGCGACAACATGCTCATCATTTGCTAGAAACGCAAAGATGGAGCTAAGGATAGCCAAGATTGTAAGTGCCGCATATGTGGCAGGATGTCGAATATGCATTGTTTGCTCCTTTGATCTTATCGGCTTGCAAGACGCGGTAAAGTTTTGGGCTTAGACAGTACAGCTGCCTAAAGTGTAAAAAGACAACGGACGTTATCTTCCTGTAGGTTCAGTAGTTCACGATTTTGATACCCATCGTCATTTTGAGGAGCAAGGCAATAAGAAATCTGTTCAACAAGCAGTACGGATCATCTCTTGCAGCGCGTGACACTGATATTTATGCGAAACATCTGCGTCTTCTCTCGCTAAATTCACAGCGGGAGAGAGATTTCTTCTCCTGTTGGTCGTCTAAATGACAAATCGCGAACTACTGAGTTCGTATCGCAACTTTCTGCAGTTATTCACTGAACTGCGGGTCTGAGAAAGGCAATGGCTCTGTGTTATCGTTACTGCTCTACCACAGGCAGGTAGAGACGGTAGTTCATCTCTGGTGCGGTGGCGACCAAATCCACTTGGAAAAGGTCACCGTTGGCAGTCCAGGTCAGCTCTGCACCGTTGACAATCGTCGCCATTTGGCCGTTGACCCGGAACTGAATACGTTCGCCCGGTCGGGCGCCGTCTAGCACGTCGGTGTGAGAACTGTCGCCATAGACGGCAAGTAAGCCATACCTACCCGGTTCATGCACCCTCACTTGTCCAAGGCTGCGTCCATCCTCGCCAACGGCAGTGATGATTGTACCTACCGCCAGAAGCTGCCCGTTGTAGGTGCTGTTGGTGCTGTAGACGTTGAGCCACTGGTTCGTAGCGACTACGCCCTCTGTATAAGCGACATCCTTTGTCTGTTGGGGCTGGTTCACTGGCTGAACGGCTGCACTTGTGACCGGCGTCGTGGCCTGGGAGTAGTCGAGGGTACCGGGTTCTCTCATGTGAATCCAATATCCCTTGCCCCGTTCCATCACTTGCAGCGTGTTCAATGGTAGCGGGGCGCCTAAATCATAGGAGGCGGCACCGTTATCGTAGCCGAGCACCTTATCATACTTGCCTGCGATTGAGGCGAGAGCGTCGGAGACGGGCAATGGTGTTTGTGGTAGATAGCTGACCAAGTTCCAGCCTTGCTCCAGCGCGATGGGTGTATTGAGCGCTAGGGGATCGCCAGTGATTGCTAGAAAGCCGTCATTGGGCGTGTAGAGCCAGTAGCCATGTTCCCCATCCACGCTATGCAGCGTGCTGAACTGGGGCAGGTTCGGGTCGTAGGTGAGTGCTCCTTGTTCGAAGGAAAGCAGAACCGAAGGCGTCACTGTATCCGTACCCAATACGCGCGCTGGGTCCGGATTGAACGGCGTAGCGGGCAGGGAGAACAGGTGCCATCCCGCGGCAATCGACCCTGGATACGAGATGACAGAAAGGTAATCTGGCGTGCCGTCGCCATCTGTATCCTGTGGGTTGGACGGATCAGAGCCAGCCTCTACCGCATCGGACAGTGGATCGCCATCGGCGTTGAGGTCCAAGTAATTGGGCACTTTGTCACCGTCCGGATCAGTGCTGGCCGCACTGTGCTCCACTTGAGTAGGAATCGAATCGCCGTCGTCGTCGGTGTCCAGATAGTCCGGCGTACCATCCTGGTCGGTATCATCGTTACCTGTGCTGCGCTCCAGCCGTGTGGGAATGGTATCGCCGTCGTCGTCAGCATCCAGATAGTCCGGCGTGCCATCTTGATCGGTATCGTCGTTGGTCAGATCATTGTCGCCATTGCGATCCTCATTGATGTTGCTCAGACTATCCCCGTCCGCATCAACACAGTCGGGAGCTAGTGGTTCCTCACCAGCCTGGCGCATAAAAATTTGCGCATAGGCCGTGCAATCTTTTGCAAAAACCATCCCGTTCTGTTCTGCGGCAGTAGCCGTCCACTGGTTATCCCCGTCCAGGGTCCGAATAAATCCCAGCATGACGTTTTGTGTAGTAAGCTCGGCACCGCTGCCCAAGTCGCTCAGCAGCCTGTTCACTTCACTGGGGTCGAGCAGAATGAGCTTGCTCAACGTGACGGTATTGTAGGCTGCCGGGACGTTGCTGTAATCGAATGCCTCGGCGGGATTTGTGTAGCCTGAATCATTGATGCGCAGGTATTGCTTATTAAACCGTTGCAGAGTGACGTTTTCGCCCGCGCCTCTTGTCATGATCGGGTCAAAATACTGCTCAGGACTAGTGAGGTAATCTTTTAACTCTTGCTGGGTCATCCCAATCGCTTCTTTAAGCAAGATATCCAGGAGTGCGTCTTCTAACTGCTCAATTGGTTCTAGCAAAAAATCAGGGGTGATTGCGTTGACAATGTCACGGATAATCCCCGCAGTTAGTCCGACAAAATCTGGCAAGCCAGACATCGATAACAAGTGATCCTCGATATAATCCTGAAGAATATCTTCAGCTGCTTCTGTGTTTGCTGTGCGATCGGGGTTAAAGAACAGAGCTAGGGCAACTTTGTGGCTGATAGCAGGCCATGAACGCAAGCCGCTATCAATATCGTCGCGCCATGCTTCTTCGTAATCAGCCATCAAGTTCAGGATAATCGCAGAGCATGTAGGATCATACCATGCACAATCGTCGGCTGCTTCCCGCAGGCGAGAAATATCCTCCACTAACTCGGCACGCAATGTGGAATAGATGCGTGGCACGGAAAAAGCTGTTGAGCTATTTTGGGGAAGCAAGACGTCATCTAGAGTGGTTCCTGGTCTCGCGTCGACCATATTGACGTAGATAAAATCTTCCACGCCGTCGATCCTGGCATCGAAAAAGTCTTCGTCAAAGGCGCTCTGGTCGAGCCGCTTGTCAACATACCCTTCCAGCACGATGTGCTTAATGGCATTTGCCGGGCCCTCTGGGGGCTCAATGGCGAACTCCCCGCCCGAGAACTGGTTGACGAAGGTGTGACCATACATATCACCAGCGGCGTGGGTCAAGTAGCCAATGGTAAAGGCTTTTACGGCGTCCGTATTATTGGGTGATTCAGTTGACCGATCCCAAAGATGCTGAAGCCAGGCATCGGTGCCACCAGGGATTTTTGTATAATCAGGGGAGGGGTGAATCACCTGTTGTCCGGTAAGAATATCTGGATACGCATCTGGCCCCAGAACGCCTGCCCGATACTGGGCAGGGTTGTTGCGCAGCGCTGCCAAAATTGCGTCATCTACCCGATAGCGACCAACCTCGCCCAAAACAGTTCCGCCCTCATAGTCGACTCGGTAGATGGTTACCAGCCCATCATCCAAGGCATCTTCCAGCGCGAGGTCGGCCAAATACATATGCGTGGTTGGCTTCCACGCCAAGGCAGCTGTTGGCATCAGTAAGCTCATCACCAATGCTGCGATCCAAGTCAACAACAGCACCTTCCGGCAAGGAATTTTAGACCATCTTGTACGTCTAAACATTGTTTGCTCCTTCGGGTAAATCCAAGCCTCAAAGCGTAGAGCTTACCTCAGAGGGCGTGAACACCCTCGTGGATAGATGGGCAAAGATATGGTGCAATCACATTCCCAATTTAACCTCATCTACGGGCCAAAGCGCAGGTCCATTTCCGCCGGACTCCACGGGATAACGCTCAACGTGTAGTGGCGACAGCCAAATTGGCCGTTTTTCTCGTAGGCTTGAACGTAGACCGTTATATCTTCACCGCTTGCGTTCCACCACCATATTTCTGCACCTCGCCCCCACTTGTCCATGTCGTTCTCGGCCAGCAGATCGCCGCTGGCATTGTAGAGCCGCAGCGCTGGGTGTGTGATTTGGGCTGGCTGAAAGCTTCGCGCCCGGATTTGATAGGTGTAGCCAACTCGGGCGGTAAATTTGCTCCAGTCCTGATCCCAGTCCTCCTCGCTATAAAAGGTGTGGGCTTTTGGGCCGGTGATATCCTTCGCCGTGATTTTTTCGTCGTCGCTCTCATAGCCATCCAAACAGCTATGGACAATCAGTGTGGCTGCGAAATCAAACTGGAAACGATCTCCACTGCTAACACTGCTCGGGACTATTGTTGAGTCTGCCGAGTACTTGTCGTCGACCGTAAAGCGAACGCTTTCGCCTGGGCGAATACCCTCGTCTGTAGGCGTACTTGGGTCATCGAAATAACAAGCTAAGAACCCGTAAGAACCTTCCGTGTGAACGACAAATTCACCACACTGATTGCCAGCCTCATCGTAAGCGCGAACCACCGAACCAACAGGCAGTGACTCACCTTCAACGAGGCTACTGCTGCTGTAGAAACTCACCCACTGGGTAGTTGGCGTGACATCGGCATAGACGACCGTTCCCACAGTCAGTGCCCAGAAGATGGAAAGTATGCCGAGAAATTTTAAGAGGCTGCGCATTGAATACCCTCACTTGCGGGAGTGGTTAAGCGTTGGCCTAGCCACCTGACACTTTTTTTAAAACGTCGCTACCAGGGGAAACACAGGTAAAGTCGGCTGGATTTGCGTCTTGATTCCACCTGTTTAGCACGAATCTTGTAGCAATCCAGTGATGTATGGCTAAAACGGCCATCTTTGCGGCCCGTTTCGGCTTATCTACCTCTGGTACGCGCTCATTTGAAAAACTGTCAGGTAGCTAGAGCATTGGCTGATATTTCAGCATTATAGCGATGGACGAAGAATCCCAACGCGTATTGATGAAAGGCCACAGGACTGGGAGAAGGACAGGTCTCGAACACAAAGTAGGCCTGGCTGATACTCGATATCATCCGCCTAGCCACGAGAAATTGACAAAGCGCAGCAGTAGGGATGGCACTTCGTCCTCACTAACTTGCAGTCAATGCCAAAAAGCGTGCAGGCTTTTTATTTGTTGAATTTGGGGAATGAGACATATAGCTCTAACAATGTACTATAGCATACGTCCAAGGGTAAGTCAACAGTATTTATTAGAAATATTACACTTCAATATATGCTGACAAAGCAAGTTCGGCCTCCCTTCTCAGGTTCGACATCAAGAATGAAGAGTGGACTTACGACGACGGCGCGCGGTAACCGGCGTTACCCGCCATCTTCATCGCCTCGACCGTCTCGGCGGAGGTCAGGATGCCGACGCATTTGCTCGACGTCACCGCGCCGCCGGCCAGCACGGCCATCGACACGGCTTCGCTGCTGATCTCGTCGGGCGTCTCCCAGATGATGTAGATGATGCTGGAACCGATGGCGAAGTAGTAGTCGATCAGCTTGCCGCCGACGGATTCTAGCACGGCGCGGTTGGCGTCCGCGCGGTCGCCCGGATTTTCGATGAACGAGGCGTAGGCCTGGGGCGAGAGTTGCATTTCGGAAAGGTAACGGGCCATGGTGGGTAAATCTCCTTGTAGATGGGAATTAGGGAAATAGGAAAAGAGAACCGCAGATAAACGCGGATGGACGCAGATTTCAACCACAGGGGTCGGTGAACGGTGCTCTTTTCTACGCGCTGGGCGGGCTGTAAACCCCCGCCGCCTTGCCCGCCTGCTTCATCGCGTCGATGCCCTCTTCGACGGTGAACAGAGGCGTGGCCACCTGTGATGTAACCGCACCGCCAGCCTCGATAATCATTCGCGGCGCAAGCGTGCTGACGGCATCCGGATATTCAACGATAGCCATTAAATCGTACTCGCCTACACAGTACCAGACGTGATGGACGCGGCCACCAAACTGCTCGGCTACTGCGTTGAGCCTGTTGCGGACATCGGCGGGATTTTTGATCTGTGCGGCCCAAGCCTCTGTCGTATAGGTTGCTTGTACCATGTACAGTGCCATTGTAATCCTCCTGATTTGAGTTTCTTGCTGTTGGGAAATCCAGCCTGTGGTCGTCTAGCCGATTGATGAGCAGAATGCTTTCGCTCGCGCAAAGCGGATGGTCGGTAGCGAGTCGCGGGCAGGGTCTCTCACCTCCCCGCCCGCTCATCCGTTTCTCTCGATGTAGGAGTCCAAGAGAGCCGCCCTCAATGTAGCGGATGGGGCGTTCCCAAAGCGTTCCATGGAGCGTTCCCTACAAGTTTTTTTGCTCTCTGAACTTTGCTGGGGTGCGATCTCAACCGTAGAAGAGAAGGGACACGGGTTTTACGAATAAACACGGATAAAGCAGCGGAAATCCGTGTGTGAAGCCCGTGTTTATCTGTGTCCCATCTCTTGCACCCCCCACAATCCCTCAGCGGACTATTTTTAGTCAGGACAGGCAGTGATTGCTCTCCAGTGCAGTCTCCCCTATCGGTTGTGGCTGGCTGATGACCAATAACTGGATAGTTAATAGACATTATACCGATTAAATAATTCTCTCTGAGGCGTCAAAATCTCCCACCAGAGAGCGAAAATCAAAACGATATAATGTCTAATCGCTGCCCGTCCTTTCGAGTTTATTCCGTTGAGTGAAAAGTTGCCTACCTGGCTGCCATTCCTTACGGTGGCTCCTCAAATCGGGCTCACCGAATCGGCGGAAAGGGCATACACGAAAAGCGGTGCGGGCAAATGCGCGAAGGCGCGCTGTCCCAGCCTGCAACGGACGGCGTGACGGGCTGGGGGATGATGGCGTGGGCGCTGCTGATCAGGACAAAGGTCGAGACGATGACGAGGGAAAGTAGCTTGCGAATCATGGCGAATCCTTTCTATGTTCAAATTGACCGAGGGAGACCGTCAACGAACAGCATAGCAAAGGTGCCGTTCCCAATGCGCTCCGCAAAGCGTTCCGCGACGCCCAATTCTTAGGGAATTTTCGGCAGTTTTCGTATCCACCTATCTATTTTCTTGCCCACGCCCAAGAAGAGAGGTTAACACGGATAAAGAGGAACGTGGATAGGTTTTGCCTGCTCTTATCTGCGTTCCCGCTTATCCGTGTTGACGCTTTTTTCTGGCTTGCCCAGGTTGGGGAAATCCATATCCGCTTAGCGAGGCGAAAGCGCCCGCAGCAGCGACCCGGCCTCCTCCAAATCCGGCGTGTCAAAGCCTTCCGTAAACCACGCGTACACGGGCGACAGCAGCTCGCAGGCGGCCCGTGCCTGGCCCTGCTGCCGCCACAGGCGAGCGAGGCCCAGGCAGGCCCGCAGCTCATACGACTTGGCCCGCTGCGTGCGGGCAATTGCGATGGCCCGCTGGAAATGCTCTTCGACCTCCGCCGCCGGCCCGCCCACTTTGCGCAGGACTTCGCCCTGAAGCCGGGGAATTTCGGCCGCTACCAGCCGATCGCCATTTTCAGCGGCAAAGGCGGCGGCCTGCTCCAGCAGCGACAGGCTCTCGCGAAGCTGACCAAGCTGCAGGCTGACCTCCGCCAGCACCACGTGATAGAGCGGGAGCGCCAGCCGCGCCCCAATCGCCAGCCAGTTCTCTAGCCCCCGGCGCGCTTCGTCTGCCCCCGCCTCTTTTTCCGCCACTGTATCGCCCAGATGCACGCGCGCCCAACCGTGGAGAATCAGGCTGTGTGCTGCATAGAGCGGCAGGTCATACTGCTGGCAAATGTCGATGGTCATCTGCGTCTGGCGCAGCGTCTGTTCCGGCTCCCGCCGCAGAAAATAAACGGTGGCGCCGATGCCCGCGACAAACGCTTGTGTGATGGGCGTGGCCTCACGCTGAATCGCTGCCAGCGCGTGCTCGGCCTGCGCCTGCGCCTGTGTGGGGTAACCGCGCACCCAAGTGGCAATGGCACTATCCGCGTAAATTGTCAGCCCGGAATCAAAGCCGTAGATGGCTGCGCAAGCCGCTCCCAGCTCTGGCCGGTAGATGGCCTGGCTGCGCGCCATGTGATCGACTGTTAACTGAAATCTCCCCGCAAAGAGGTAGCTTTGAGCCAGTGCGTAGTGCGCGCCCAGTTCAGCGTGCAGATTGCCCTCCTCCTCTGCCAGTCTCAATAGCTGTTGCGCAAAGTGCTCGGCACGCTCCAACTTGCCCATGGAGATATAGCTGGCCCACAGGGTGTGCAGACTGCTCGCGCTGACTTCCGGCTCATTCAAAAGCTGGCTCAGCTCAAGCGCCCGGTGCAGCGCCGTTAAAATCCGGGGCTCCGCATGCAGCGATCCCGCCATGAGCGCCAGGCTCAGGCCACTTTGCAGACCAAGCTCGCGGCGCAGCATCTCCTCCGAGGGGGCGTCCGCATCTTGCGTGCTGGCAAACACATTGAGCGCGCGCGCGTAGAGGTGGGCGACTTCGCGAAAGGCGTGTCGAGAGAAGCTGTATTCCGCCGCGCTCACGTAATAATCAATTGCGCGATCTGCATGACCAGCGTGTTCGTGGTGGTGGCCCAGCTGGGCGCTGATCTCTCTCGCTTCGGTTGCGGCCGCTTGCTCCAGCGCCGCCGACACGCGCGCGTGCAGCAGCCGTCGCCGTGCGCCGCTCGTGGTGCTATAGGCCACTTCGCGCAGGAGATCGTGGCTAAAGTCGTAGCCGGTGACCGCCTGCTCGCGCACAATGCGGCGCTGGAGCAGCTCCTCCACCAGGCGGGCCAGCGTGGCATCGTCCCACTCGCCCGCCGCAGCCAGCACATCCAGCGTAAACGAACGACCCACGACAGCGGCGAGGCGCACCAGCTGCTGGGCGGATTGAGAGAGCTGCTGCAGGCGCTGCTGGATCACGGCATACACCTTGCGCGGCGCAGGGGCGACTCGCGTTTCAGACGGCTCCACGTCTTGGACGCGGATCATTTCCACCACGAAAAATGGGTTGCCTTCCGAAGCAGCGACGATGTGCGCCTGCGATGCGGCATCCAGCGCGCTGGCGGCCGTCTGCTCGGCCAGCGCCACGGTTTCGACCTTGTCCAGCGGCGCCAGCTCGATTTCGCCCAGCCGCCCCTCGCGCCGCAGGCTGAGCAGCACTGCGCTGAGCGGGTGCTTTGCGTCGACCTCGCCGGGGCGCACCGTGCCCACAATGAGGAACGGTGCGCTGGCGTTGAAGCGCAGCAGGTAGTGCAAACACTCCAGCGTGTCCCCATCGCACCACTGCAAATCATCCAGCAGCAGCAGCAGCGGCTTGGTGTGTGCGGCAAAGGCACGGGCCAGCGCCTCGAAGAAGCGTTGGCGCTGTCCCCGCTCGCCAACCAACTGGGCCGAATCGGCAAGCAGCGCACTGGCTTCGGGGACGATGCTGGCAATCTCGGCCAGCCAGACATCATCTAGATCGCGCCAGGCGCGGCGCAGCGGTTCGGCCCGCAGCAGGGCAGCCAGGGGGCCATAGGGCAGATCGCCCTCGGCGGCGTAGGAGCGCGTGCGGGCCGTGACCATGCCCAGCCGCGTCGCCCAGGCCAGCAGCTCCTCGGCCAGCCGCGTCTTGCCAATGCCCGCCGCGCCCGCAATCACCATGAGCTGAGCCCGCCCGCGCCGCGAGCGCTGCCACGCGGCGTGGAGCCGCCGCCATTCGTCCTCACGACCCACGAGCTGCTCCGTTTGCGAGCTATCGAATACGGGCGGCGCAGCGAGCGTGCCTGCATCACGGATCTGCTCGTGGAGGGTGCGCGTAGCCGGGCTGGGCGCTACCGCCAATTCATCCCGCAGCGTTTGCTGGCACTGCCGATAGACATTGAGGGCGGCCGCCCGGTCACCGTTGAGCGCGTGCAGCCGCATGAGGTGCTGATACGTGTTCTCGCGCAGGTCGTCGTGGTGCAGCAGCCGCTGGGCATAATGAATTGCCGTCTGGTAGTCGCGCTCCCTCTCCAGCAGATCGAGCAGCGCGATCAGGGCCTCTTCGTACAGTTGCTCCAGCCGACGTCGTTCAGTCTTCAGCCATTCATCATCGCAGGCGGGCAATAGCGGCCCCCGGTAGCGATCGATTGCTTGCTGCAAATGCCACCGTTGGGCGGTGACCTGCCGGCTCTGTTTGGCAGCGGCGAGCGCTGCCTCCATCTGCTCGACATCTAGCGCTATAGGCTTGACGGGTTTCCACTGCAAAAGCCCGTTTTTGTCGACAAGATGCGCTTGCCCTTCGGGCCAGCCCTGCTTGAGAAGGCGAATCGATTTGCGTAAATTTGTGCGGGCCTGTTTTTCAGTGCTGTCGGGCCAGAGGAGGAAGGCGCCCTCCTCGCGGGGCTGGGGCGCGTGGCGGTGCAGCAGCAGGTAAGCTAGCAGCCTCTGCTCGCGCGGCTTTGGCAGGATGGCAGGCGCATCCTCACCGGAAAGGTGGAAGCCGCCGAGGAGCTGAATGTCGAGGGTGGGCATGGTTGTTAAGCAAAGGTATTGCCGTCTTTCGCCTAGCGGGCGGTAGACAGAGAAGCAAAGTGGCCAGCACGAACTTTCACATCGGGCTGTCTTGCTCGATGCTGTGAACAGATTGTGCCGTGCTAGGGGAAAGATACTACTGAGATTGCCGCTGCGCAACCGATTTCAGGGGAGAAAAGTAGAGAAAAAGTGGAGAAAAAGTAGGTATGCCTCTTTTGTGCTCGGTCTACCCCTCCAATCTACTTACAATCTTTGCTCGAATCTTGCCGCCCGTTTTCGATTCAACACCCAATTTGCTGCCGATGTTGCCAACATGCTTTTTAACGGTGTGGACGGAGATATTTAGCTCGCGCGCAATCTCGGCGTTGGTAAGCGGCTGGAGAAGCAATTCGGCCACCTCTCGTTCCGCCCTCGTTAACGGTTCGCGCGGCCCGCTGCCGTTGGCCTTTACCGAGGCTGCTTGCTCAACGGCGGGCACTTCGTCTACGGCAGGCACTTCCTCAACGGCGGACACTTCGTCAGCGGCGGCTTCTGGCGCCGGCTTCAGCGTCGCGCTCGGTTGTGGGCGCCAAGCGTAGTACAGCAGCGCAACCACCACGACGCCGATGAAGAGCAAAGCGAGAATCGTGGGGCTCCCGTAGACAAAGATAAACAGCGTAAAGGCAGCAAAGGCAAGCGCAAGGCCATACAAGCCCGACGCGCTGGAGGGAAGTCGAATCGGCTTGGGCTGGACATTTTGCAGAGCGCCATCTTCTAGAACGGCGAATGCCTGGAAAGACATACCGGCGAACAGTAGCACAATGTCCACACCGTAGAAGAGACGGGGCAGGCTCGCAAAGCCGAGAAATCCAATGCTCAAGCAGACGCCGCCAGCGTAATTCAAACCGAAGCCCGCTGCTAACCGGGCAAGCCCCCTTTCCCGGTAGTGCAAGTAGCCGTATGTAAAGTTCAATACGCTGAGACAACCCATGACAAAGATCAGGACAATCAGGCAGATAAACAGCGGAGGATTTATTGATACGGGTAGAATAGTATAAGCGCCACCATAGACCAGGGCGCTTGAAGCAAAGTAGGCGAAAGGCAAGCTATAGTTGTTGATGCGCTGTAAAATGGCCCATTTTTGCCCGGTCGGCACGGCGAGCCAACTCAAGTGGTAACCGGCCGCACCACCAATCGCAGCGGTGCGGCCAATAAAGTTGAGCACCCCTTGAAAAGGGTGAAGATCCGCCTTGAGCACCCATAAAACATAGTAAATCGCAATGCTCCACGCGCTCGCGGCGAGCAGCAGCACGCCGACTCGCGAGGTTTTTATGCTCATTAACCAAAGTCCAGTCCCTAGGGCGAGAAAGGCCATTGCAAATGATATAAACTCATTGATGTACTGCATTTATATTTACTGTTTTCTCTAGAGAAAATGAAAACATTGAGTTTTCCCGATTTGGGGGAGTGAGAAGAAAGTTTACACGGATGGGAGGAACGCGGATAATTTTTTATCTTATTCCCCCATCCGTGTTTTCCCTACCCGTGTACACAGAAAAGCGGCTCGACATCCGCCATGATGTCGTCGAGTTCCCGCTGATCCATCTCGTCCAGCACGGCCTTGGGCGAGCGCGATAGGCTCGTCTCAAAAATGCCGCGCCGCTTGAAGACTTCCTTGTACAGGGCGACGCCGTAGAGCCGCTCCATGTTGATCAGCGGCAGCAGTTGGTTGAACAGCTGGCGCGCGCCCGCCTCGTCGCCCGCCTCCAGCTTGGTCCAAATGGCGACCTGCACCTCCGCGGCCTGCGAGGCGGGCATGTTGCCGCACGCGCCGCGCCGGTACTCGTTGAGCACGTGGACGGCGCCCTGCCCACCAAAGACGCCGCGACAATAGTCGCCCGCGGCGGCCAGCGTCTCGCTGATGCGCTGCGGCTCCGGGAAGGTCTCCTCCTTGACGTACTGCACTTGCTCGAAGTCGCGGCACATGCGCGCAATCAGCTCGGAGGACATCGGCGTGCCAATCGGCCCCATAAAGTTCTGGATGATGATCGGCACGTTCAGCCCGTCCGACAGCGTGCGGTAGTAGTCGTAGCAGCCCTGGGCATCGGGGTGCAGCACGTGCGGCGGCATCAGCATGATTGAATCTGCGCCCGCGTCCTGTGCCCACTGGCTGAGCGCCAGCGTGGGCACGGCGTGGCCGGAGGTGGTGGTGGCGACGACGGGCACGCGCCCGTCCGCCTCCTCGATCACGATTTCGAGCCAGCGCTTGCGCTCGTCGTCCGAGAGCGTGGCAAATTCGCTGGCGTTGGCCGGGCCAACCAAGCCGTGCACGCCTGCGTCGAGGCAGAAACGCACCTCGCGGCGCAGGCTCTCTTCGTCCAGGGTATAGCTTTCGGTAAAGGGCGTCACCACAATTACAAAAATTCCGCGCCAGTTGTCCATGATTTCTCCTTTGTAACGCGAAGCGCTGCTTCGCCCCTTGCGAAGCAGCGCTTCGCGTTACGGTTGACAAAATTCCACCGCCGTCTCTGCCAAAATCGTCGCCAGGTCGACCAGCGACTGCACGTCCACCCACTCCTCCGCCGAGTGCAGCCCCGCGCCAATCGGCCCGATCAGCACGCTGGGGATGCCCGCCTCGGCGAGCAGGGCGGCGTCCGTCCAAAAGGTGGCGCCCGCGTGAACGGGCGGCGTGCCCAGGCGCGCGGTCGCCGCCCGCGACAGCGTCTGCACGATGGGCGCGTGCTCATCAATCTCAAACGGTGAGCGGGTAAAGGTGGTGATAAGATCGGCCCGGAAATTATCATCCATGGCGGCCAGTTTGTCCAGCCGCTTTTGAATCTCCGCCGCAGCGCTCTCCGGCGTCTCGCCGGGGATGGTGCGGCGCTCGATTTTGAGCGTGCAGCGCGCGGGGTAGACGCTCAGCTCCGTGCCGCCCTCGATCAGCGAGGCGTGCAGCGACGGCGGACCCGCCAGCGGGTGCGGGTCGCGACGCAGCAGTTCCTGGCCCAGCGCCTCCAGCTCGACGAGCACGCGGCCCATGTGCGCAATCGCGTCGATGCCCTCGGCGTAGCGGCTGCCGTGGGCCGCGCGCCCGTGGGTGGTGATTTCGCACCAGACAAAGCCGCGATGGGCGCAACAGATTTGTAAATCCGTCGGCTCCGTCACGATGGCAGCATCGGCCCGGTAGCGCTTGATTAAATCCTCCATGCCGAGGCTGAGCGCCTCCTCGTCTGCTACAAAGGTGAGCAGCAGATCGCCCGCCAGCGAGACTTTGTTGTCCTGTTGGGCATCACGCAGCGCCTTGGCCGCCGCCAGCATGGCGGCAATGCTGCCCTTCATGTCCTGGCTCCCCCGCCCGTAAAGCCGACCGTCGCGCAGCTCACCCGAAAACGGCGCATCCATCCCCTCGACCCCGACCGTGTCCAGGTGCGCGTTGAGCAGCAGCGATTTGCCGTTGCCGTTTCCGCGCAAAATGCCGACGACGTTGACGCGGTTGCCACCCAAGTCGTGGACGGTCACGTCGAGATCGAGCGCGCGCAGGGCGTCGGCAATGTAGACGCCGATGGCCGCCTCGCCGGGGCTGCCCGGCGTGAGCGACGGATTGCGCGAGTCGATGCGCACGAGGTCGACGAGCGTTTGGGTGAGGAAGGCTGCATCAATGGGAAGGGAGGTCGTCATGGTTCGGGTTAGTGTGGAGAGAAAGGTGACGATCACGGCCCCGACGTTTGGGCGCATCCGACCTGAGCGTGGGCCGTGACGGTCGCTCGACCTGCTTGGTTGAATCGCGATTTGCCTGGGGAGGCCTCACAGGGTTTCCAGTACGGCCAGGCGTTGTCTGGCCGCGGCGCGCAGCTCCGCCAGCGACGCCGCCGGCAGCCCAACTTGCTCCACGAGAAAGCTGGCCGCCACGCTGCCGCGCAGCCCAGCCTGGCGCAAATCAGCACGCTGCACCCAGCCCGCGAGGAAGCCGCCGCCGTAGGCGTTGCCCGCCCCCGTCACGTCGATCACCCGAGTGGGGACGGCGGGAACGGCCTGCGTCTCCCCCGAAGCCGCATCGTGAACGAGTGAGCCATCGCTGCCCAACCGCAGGGTCACCACGCTTGCGCCCGCTTCGATCAGCCGTTCAATCAGCAATTCCGGCTCGCCGGGGCCGACGAGCGATTCGGCCTCCCGCTGATTGGGGGAAAAAATGTCGGTGGCGGTGAGCAAAGCGCGCAAGTCGGCAGACGCCGGGCGCGACGGCGCGGGGCGAAAGGGCTCGACGCTGACGACCGTACCGCTGTTGCGCAGACGATGCAGCAGGTCGAGCGGCGGCTGTTCGGGGTGAATGCCGAGGTGGACGCCGCGGGCGGTGGGAAATTCGTCGGCCAATGCGTCGCGCGCCTGCCCCACCCGCGCAAAAATCGGCCCCGGCTCGACGCGCCACACCTGCGTGCGCCGCCCGTCCGGCTCGTAAAGCTGCCACGCGCGCAGGCCCGGCCCGTTGATCTGCCGCACCGCGCTCGTATCAATCGCCATGGCGTCCAGCCAATCCTGCGCACTCGCCGGAAAATCCGCCCCCACCACGCCCGAAACCGCGACCTCGTCCACCCACAGCTTCATCCCCAGCGCCGTCTGCGGCCCGCCGCCGCCGAGCTGTCCCATGTGCGTGCGCCCGTCGGGCAGGACAATGTCGTCGATCAGGAGGGAGAAGGTGGCGTATTGCATGGTGCTTATTGCTTATTGCTGGGTAGATTTTATTGGTCGCGTTGATCGACGTTGTCATGTATGCCTACGTATCGCTGGGGAGCTTACCAGGAACTTCGAGCAACGTCGTTTCGTAGTTGGACGAAGCAATAAGCAATAAGTAGTAAGCACTACCCCAACGTCTCGCGCAGCATCTCTTTCCAGCGCGCAACATTAATCGCCCAGCAGACGTTGACGTTCGGCTCGCGGTTGGTGACGTGAAGCTGGTCGACGACCGTCATGCCGCGCGTCAACGCCTCATCGCAGGCGATGTCGACGTAGTGCAGCGAGCGCGTCGCAATTTCCGGCTTCAGCGCAACGGCCATGGCGACGGGGTCGGCGAGGGCGAGGCCGTCCTCCTTCTGAATTTCTACCACGGCTTTTAGCGCGTGGCGGTTGCAGTCCATGGCGAGTTGGGCGCGCTCTGTCCCGATGTCATAAATCGCCCGCATCTCGTCCGGCTTGAGGTTGGCCGCGCCGCGGCAGAGCTCCCAGCCAATCATGGTCAGCTTCATGCCGGAGTGGAAGACGATGCGCGCGGCTTCGGGATCGCACCAGATGTTGTACTCGGCGGCGGGCGTTACGTTGCCGACGGTGCAGGCCGCGCCGCCCATGACGTAGCAGTGCTGTACCCATTCGGCCAGCCTCGGCTCGCGGCGCAGCGCCACGGCGATGTTGGTCAGCGGGCCCAGCGTCACCAGCTCGATTTCGCCGGGCGCAGCGCTAAAGCGGCGGATCAGTTCATCGACGGCGTGCTCATCCGCGGCGGGCGTTTGCGGTGCGGGGTAGTGCCTGTTGCCCATGCCGTCGACGCCGTGAAACCAGTCGGCGTGCTCGGCGTTGCGCAGCAGCGGGCGCTCGCAGCCGTTGTAGACCGGCGGCGCGTCAAAATCCAGCTCGCGCGCGGCCACGTCAAGCGTGTAGCGCGCGTTGAGGCTCGCCTGCGCCAGCGGCACGTTGCCGTAGACAACGGTGATTGCATCGATGGCAACGTCCGGCCAAGCCAGCGCCATCAGAATAGCGACCGCGTCGTCGGAGGCGGTGTCGGTGTCGATGATGAATTTACGGCTCAAAAGCTTTTTCCTTTTCGGACTGTAGCAGGCTGACCACCTTGGCCCAATGGGACTTTGTGTAGTGGGCATGTTTTCGTACGGGCACGCCATGGCGTGCCCGTACGAAAACTACCTGAATTTTGAAGAACCATCATCTTCCTCAATATCTTCCACAAAGTCCCGCAGAAGCATTTTAAGTTCAGTCAAATGCGAAAACCAGATCACGTGCTCCGCCCCTGCAATCAATTCAAAGCGCGCGTTCGGCATCAGATTCGCCACCTGCTCGACGGGCCAGCGCGGTCGGATGTCCTGATCACCGTAGATGAAGAGCGCGGGCACGTCCAATTTGGCTATCCTTTGGAACAAGGCAGGATGCTGAATATAGCGTTTCCAGGCGCGACCGACCTGCTGGTTGACATCAAGGTTCGGTGGGTAGGCAAACGGCGGCACGTGCTCGCCTTCTTGCTCCTCTCTCCGCTTATACTCGCTGTGCCACTCGCGGTCGTTGTGAACTCGGCCGCCCGCAATGCAGATCAGCGCCTTCACGTGCGACGGATGCTCCAGCGCATAGAGCAAGGCCAAATCTGCCCCCCATGAGTGGCCGCCAATGATCCAGCGGTCGATACTGTAGGATTGGCGAATGCTCTCCAAGTCGGTCAGACATGTTTCGATGTCGTAGGAAGGCGACAACTGCGACCTGCCGCACCCGCGCTGCTCAAAGCGAATCACGTGGGCCGTATCGTCAAGCATAGCGGCGACTGGTTCAAGATAATCACAGCAGCCGGGGCCACCGCTGCAAAGCAGAACGGGATAGCCCGTCCCCGAATCGGTCGTCCAGATGCGGACGCCATCGCTATTGACAAATCTCTCGGCCATTATGCGCCTTTGTCTTCGGAGCCACCGCCGCTTTTGCCAATCCGCTCCTTGTACAGCGTCAGC
Organism: Caldilineaceae bacterium; assembly: GCA_965213595.1. GTDB lineage: Bacteria > Chloroflexota > Anaerolineae > Caldilineales > Caldilineaceae > JBCCFC01. The sequence goes on from CBDBZO010000001.1 coordinate 81,161, forward strand.
AACCGCTCCGACTCCACCTCCACGCAGACGTTGACCTCCGGCAGATTCGACCACGCGTTGAGTTCGTAGCCCTCGCCGCGCCGCCGGTCGAGCAGCGTCTGCCCCATGGCAATGCCCTCGGTGAGCACGCGCAGCGAGCCACGGGTGGTGACGAAGAGCGATGGGTCGATCACGTAGGCGATGGCGGAGGGGTCGTGGGTGTGGATGGCGGCCATGCTATGGTAGCGCTCGTGAAACTGCTGGTAGAATCGCGTCGCCTGCCACACAAAATCGCCAAAGCGCGAGCCGCGCAGCGAGGCCAAATAATCTTGCGTCATCACCGTCTGCATCGTCACGTCCAAGCCGACCATGGTGACGGGCCAGGGTGCGCCAAAGACGCGGTCTGCCGCGTGCGGATCGTGGTGAATGTTGGCCTCCGCCGCCGGGTTGACGTTGCCGTTGACCGTGGCCGCCCCGCCCATGACGACGACCTCGGCCACGTTCTCCGCGATGCGCGGCTCCAGCGCCAGCGCCAGCGCAATGTTGGTCAGCGGCCCGACGGGCACGAGCGTGATCTCGCCGGGCCGCGCCATGATCGTCTCCACGATAAACTGCGCCGCCGATCCATCGACGGGCTGACGAGACGACGCGGGCAGCGGCGTCTCAATGTCGCCGTAACCATCCTGGCCGTGAACAAAATCCGCCACGTAATCCAGCGGCACGTGCAGCGGTCGAGCCGCGCCGTGGGCCACGGGAATGTCCGCGCGTCCGGCAAAGTCGAGCAGGCGCAGCGCGTTCTCGGTGGCCGTCGCGGTGTGGACGTTGCCAAAGATTGTCGTCAGGCCAACCACGTCAATTTCCGGCGAGGCGAGCGCGAGCAGCAGCGCCATGGCGTCATCAATGCCAGGGTCGGTGTCGAAGAGGATGGATTTGGTCATGGGAACATTTCAACACAGCGTTTTGAGTAATGCCGTAGAGTTTAACGCGGAGACGCAAAGGCGCAAAGAGAGGCTTCGGCAAACGAACCAATCCCTTTGCGCCTCCGCGCCTTTGCGTTAAATTTTTACGGATGCGGCAATTGTTCAATTCGCTCGGCGATCCAAAATTTGATAATAGACTGTCGCGTTACACCAACGCGCTTGGCTTCTTGATCGAGCGCCGTTACCATCCACGAGGGAAAGTCAACGTTGACGCGTCGCTGCTCCTGATTGGGGCGGCGTGCTTTTTCCAAATCCAAGTATTCAAACACGTCTTCGCCCTCGTCAAACTTTCGGTCAAACTCAGAGGCTTTCATACAAGGTAATCTCCTTCTCTCGCGCCCTGCGCACAGAAATAATGCGAATGTTGTCGTCCCGACGGGTAAATATGGCCGACCAGTGCTTACCCACAATCATGCCAATCTGCAAAAGACGCAATTCATTTGTGCTGCGCGCTGGAACTTCCACCGCATTTGAATCGAGCCAAAGCGATTGTGCCGTTTTAAAGTCGATTCCGTGCTTTTCCAAATTGGCGGCACTCTTGGCCGAATCATATTCGAAATCCATGCTGGAAATTGTATAGAAAAGGAGTAGAAATGCAACATCAAGACAAGTGAAATCACAAATTCACCGTTATCTCGTGCACAAAGACCGATTCGTCCGGCTCGACGCCCAAACCGGGACCGTCCGGCAAGGTGAAATAACCATTTTCGCAGTGCAGATTGCCGCGGATGTACTGCAAATTTTTGTCGAAGATCGAGTGCTGGTATTCGTGCATCACAAAGTTGTCGAGCGCGGCGGCGGCGTGGAGGCTGGCGGCCTGAAAGAGGCCGATGCCGATGCTGGCGTGGGGCATGACGCGCAGGTGATGAGCCTTGGCCATCTGGCAAATCTGCCAAAATGACGTGATGCCCGTGCGACCCATCTCCGGCTGCACGATGTCCATGCAGCGCTGCGCAAAGCGCGGTTGAAATTCGTAAACGGTGCGCAGCTCCTCGCCAAGCGCCACGGGCGTCTTCACGCTGCGCGCCACCTGCGCCTGCCCCGCCACGTCCTCGGATTGGACAGGCGCTTCGGCTACGTGCAGGTCGTATTCCTCCAGCCGCGTAATGAGCTGGATGGCCTCCTGCGCCGAGTAGCGCCAGTGAAAGTCGATCAGGATGCGCGGCTCGCTGCCCACGGCCTCGCGCAGCGCCCGCATCTCGGCGACTTCGCCGTCGGCAGCGACCGCCGCCGCAAACTTGAGCGCCGAAAAGCCGCGCGCCAGCCACCCCTGCGCCACCTCGACGCGCTCGGCCCGCGTTGCGCCGGGAATGCCCGAAACATAAGCGGGCAGCTGCGTGCGTCGCTGCCCGCCCAGCAGCTTGCAGATTGGCAGGCCGAGCAGCCTGCCGCGCAGATCCCAAAGCGCAATGTCGAGCGCGGCCAGCGCGTCGCCGTAGAAGCCGCCGTAATAGCCGCGCACGCGCATGGCGTTGTACAAATCCTCGTAAATCTCCACCCCATCGTGCGGATCACGGCCCACCACGAGCGCCGCGCCCGCATCGCGGATGATAATTGCCGTGGCTTCGGGCGAGAGCACGCTGTACGTCTCCCCCCAGCCGACCGCGCCGCTCCGCGTCGTCAGCTTCACCAGGATTACCTGGTCGTGGATGCTGTAGATCGAGCGGTTGCCGGGGCGCACAAAGTAGCCGCGCTCGTTGGGCACGACGCCCTTCTCCAGCGGGCCCAGGTAGGGCGTGTCGCGCGGAATGGCGAGCGGGTAGATGTCGATGCGGTCGATGGTGTCCATGACAAAATGAATCTATTGGTTCAATCGGTAGAAGAGCGTTTACACGGGTGGAAGGAACACGGGTAAAACAAAGAAGCAGAAGCTATCCGTGTTCCTCCTTATCCGTGTAAACTCTCTGCGCCTCGGCTAGCGTCGGCACGTGGCGCCCGCCGCCCACTTTTTGCACCGCCGCCGCGCCGACGGCGTTGGCCCAGCTCGCACAGTCGGCGAGCGATTCGCCGCGCAGCGTCGCGCCGATGAAGGCGGCGGCGAAGCAGTCGCCCGCCGCGGCGGTGTCGACCACGGGGACGGCATAGCCCGGTGCGTCGACCATTTTTTGCGGCTCCCAATTCCTGAGCCCGTCACGATTCCTGAGCCCGTTGAAGGACCAAATTTCACAGCCCGCCGCCCCGCGCTTGAGCACGACCTGGCGCGGCCCCAGCGCCAACAGTTCCGCCACATCTCCCTCTCCGTTTCCGGGCAGCAGCGGGATTTCGTCCTCGGTGAGCAGCAGCGTTTCCGTCTGAGCCAGCGTCTCGCGCACGAGCGCTTCCGGCGCGTTGGCGAGGAGCGGCCCCGCGTCGAAAAAAATGGGCACGTCGATGGAGCGGGCGAACGCCAGCGCCTCGCGCGTGAGCTGCTGCAGGTGGAGTTCGCAGAGCGTGTAGCCCGCGACAAAGAGCGCGCCCGCTCGTTCGATCAGCGCCCGGTCCGCTTCGTCTAGCGCAACGGGATCGGCTCGCCCGTTATGGCCGAGAAAGACGTGCTCGCCGTGCGCGTCCACCAGCGCCAGCACCAGCGTCGACGTGCCGACATGGCGCACGCGCGCCAGATCGACCTGCTCGTCGCGCAGAATTGCAGCGGCGTGCTGGCCCCACGCATCATCGCCCAGCACGCCGATGGCGGCCATTGGCTGGCCGAGCCGTGCGCCCGCGATCAAAAAGTTGCCCGCGCCGCCCGGCTCCACGCGGAACGCGTCGACAAGCTGATGCCGATTGGCGACAACGGGCAGCGTCTCGATGGTCGCCACGAGATCAACGACGAGGTCACCGAGGGAGACGATGGGCTTCACGGTTTTAACCACGCCTCGATTTGTCGACGCGCCCACGCCGCGGCTTCGTCTGCCAGCGGCACGTCGGGCGGCTCCTCGTAGCGGAGCAGCAGGTCGTAGCCAATCGAGTCGTAGACATCGGTGAAGGCGGCCTGCAGATCGAGCACCACATCCTCGTCACCGGGCAGCAGGGGCACGCCGATGCGCGGCAGCGGCTGATCGAGCGCAACGGCCCACACGTCGGTCAGCGGTCGCCGCCGCGCGCGGCTGAGGAAGAGGTAATACGGTGCGGCCGGCAGCGTGTCGCGCATCGGCACGCGGTGGCCTTGACGCAGCAGATCGATTTCGAGCAGGTGCGCGCGGCTGGCGAGAATCTCCTCGCGCCGCTCCACGTAATCACTGTAACCGCGACCGCGCTTGTTGGCGGGCGAAAGCAGCTCGATGATGGTGACGAGCCGCCGCTCGGCCACATCGCGAATTTCGACCCAGCGCTGCGGCACTTCTCGCGCAACCACGGTTGGGATTTGAAGCGTTGGCTCCAGCACGGCCGCAGGTGCAGATTGACTCATGCTGGCGGTCGGGTCTCGTTCGGCTATCGCCACGTCCGGGTAAATGTCTCGTCGTCCGCTGCCGTTTTGGGTTGAAATAGAAAGTTCTTGCCCACTGTCCAGCTCGTGCCCGCTATCAAAGACAAATCGCTTCTCGACCAGCGCCACGTAGCGCGGACGCAGTTGGGGTGCGAGCTGCCGCGATACAGATACAATCAATTGCGAGTGAAAACTACCCCACTCGCTACCTTCAAAATATGGGTCCATGCCCGGAAATGGCGACGGCATCGGTTGCCTCCTTCCGCAAAAAGTTCAATCGCTTCACGCATTATACACCTGAATGCGGCTTTCCGGCACGCGCCGCGACAGCCGCCCCATGGCGGCGTGAACCCGTGCGAAAATCTCCGCCTTATCAAGCGTCAGCAGCTCGCGCTCGTGCATGAGCACGCGCCCGTTGACGATTGTGGTGCGCACATCGCTGGCGCGGGCGTTGTAGACGAGGCTGGCGGGAAGATTGTGCAGCGGCTGGTGGTGTGCGCCACCGAGGTCGACGAGGATCACGTCGGCGAGGAAGCCGGGGGCGAGCTGGCCGATGCGATCGGCGAGGCCGACGACGCGGGCGCTGCCGTGCAAGGCGATGTCGAGCGCGTCGGCGATGGGCAAAACTTCGGGATCGCGTGCTTCGTGCTTTTGCAGCAAGGGCAGCAGGCGCAGGCTCTCCCACACGTCGAGCGTGTTGTTGCTGGCCGCGCCGTCCGTGCCCAGGCCAATCGCAACGCCCGCCGCGCGCAGCGCCGGGATCGGCGTCAAGCCCATGCCGAGCTTGAGATAGGTCTTCGGACAGTGCGCCACGCCCACGTGACTCGCATACTTTTCGAGCAGCTCGACATCCCGCGGCAGCAGGCCACAGCCGTGGGCAATGATCGTCGGGCCGTCCAGAATGCCGGTCTGTTCGAGCACCTGAATGGGTGTGAGGCCGCGCTGGTTGAGCGAGGCGCGCGTCTGACCGATTTCTTCGGCGGCGTGGATGTGGATGCCGACGCCGAGCCGCCGCGCGTGGTGAGCGGCGGCGCGCAGGAAATCGTCGTCGCAGGTGTAGGGTGCGTGGGGGGCCATCCAGGTGGTGATGCGACCCTCCGCTGCGCCCTGCCACTGGGCCGCGAACGCCGCCGAAGCGTTGAGCGCGCTGTGATCGGCGTCGCCAAAAACCGCCCAGCCCAGCGCCGCCCGCGTCCCCGCCTGCGCGACGGCCTCGCCGATGCGATCCATATGAAAGTAGTGATCGGCCGCGGTCGTCACGCCCGCCTCAATCATCTCGACGAGGCCGAGCATTGCGCCCCAGTAGACGTCATCCGCCGTCAGATTGCTCTCCAGCGGCCAGATAAAGTCGTTAAACCAGCGGCCAATCGACACGTCCTCGGCCAGGCCGCGGAAGAGCACCATCGGCACGTGCGCGTGCGTGTTGATCAGCCCCGGCAGCGCGACCTGGCCCGTCGCATCGATGATTTCGCGCGCGTCGAGGGTAGCGTCGGTCGGCTGGACGGCGGTGATGGTGTCGCCGTCGATCAGGAGATCGTGGTGGTGGAGAATTTGGGGGGCGCCATCGTCGTCAAAGGTGAGGACGCGACAGTTGCGGAGAATAAGATCGTGCATGACAATCGCCAAGACTAAATTTTTGTGGCATGAGGGATTGAACTTTTTAATAGGTTTTCAAGAATTCAAAATTCTTGGTAAAATGTGTCCAATTTATAACAGATGTAGTGGGCTTTATTATGGCAAGGGACAATTTCACAAAAACCACAGTAGATCAACTAGCTGCGCGAGTTGGGTATAGATGTTCTAATCCCCGTTGTCGTCAATCTACTAGTGGCCCAAGGAGTATTTCAAACAAGTCTATAAATGTTGGAGTAGCAGCTCACATTACCGCTGCATCTCCAGGTGGACCACGTTATGATTTCTGGTTGGAGCCACAACAAAGGAAGTCGTTTGAAAACGGCATTTGGTTGTGTGGAAACTGTGCAAAGTTAATTGATAATGATGAATATCGATACACCGTTGATGTACTATTAACCTGGAAAACTCAAGCGGAGGAACTCGCCTTAAAAGAAATTGAATACCGGCAATCTCAAAGCAGTAGTTCAGTCGAGAATCACTACTTCAATGATTTTCACCATATAGAACATCATCATCATTACAATACTGTTGACCGTTCTACCACCACTTCTAGAAAGCCTCGAAAACGTAATAACAGAACTAATCAATCTCGTGTAAAAAAGGTTGAACAACAAATCCATGGTTCAGTCCTGAAACCCATTAGAAACGCATTTCCCATAGTTGTGTCGGTACTCGGCTTTGAGGCGTTTATATTTCTTGGCACTTTGATATCTGAGTACAATTTCGCTCTTCTTCCAGTCAGCATCGTCAGTCTTCTGGTTTTGAACCTTCTGATATATATGTTTTTTTCACCACTCATAAACTATCGTATTAGAAAGACTGGATATTACTCCTACTTGAACACATCTGATCAACAGAAAGTCATTAAGCAGTTAAAAAGAAGAAGGTGGAAAAAGCCTCAAATCAACTTTTACATGCGTCAGGCAGTGATGTTGATATTCGTAATTGATAAGTACGTTGAATTACTACTGCCCGAGTATCCTGACTTGATGGAGGAATTCAGGAATTTATTTCGGTAGGCAAAAACTTTTCCAGCGCGCAAAAACTGCACCTCTGTCGTGTGCATCAACTTTGTCGATTGGCGAGGATCGCCTCCGCCTCGATTTCAACCAGCATCCGCGGATCGATCAGCCGGCTGACTTCGACCAGCGTGGCCGCGGGGCGCACTTCGCGGAAAAAGTCGCCGTGCGCGCGACCGACCGCCTCCCAGTCGTCGATATTGGTGACAAACATTCGCGTGCGCACCACATCGGCCAGCGACGCGCCCGCTTCGTCTAGCGCGGCCTCGATGTTGCGCAACGCCTGCACGGCCTGCGCGTACGCATCGCCCACGCCGACCAGCTCGCCGCTGGCGTCGGTCGCCGTCGTGCCCGCGACGTGGACGGTGTTGCCCACGCGCACGGCCCGCGAGTAGCCGACAATCGATTCCCAGGGTGCGCCGGAGGTGATGAGTTGGCGATTCTTACCAACCTCGTTCGACGCAATCCCGGCGAGGTCACGCGCGATTCGGCTCATCAGGGTTACTTTTTCAGTTGGCGTCATCGCGGGCAGAAGCTGCTCCGCTTGTTGTAAGGCTGTCATGGATAGATGCTGTCAAGCAAATCGCAGTATGCTGGAGGAGGGCTGCGGAGAGAGCAGCCATTTACTGAAATGTTCAATCATAATGCCGGTTGCAGTTGTCTCATCTGCGGCATCAAAGCCAACGTAAGCATATGTATCAATGTCGGTCCAGACGCTGTCCACTGGCTGACCGTAAAAATAGACGATCAGTGAATCGCTCTTTGCATCAAAATGAACCCACAGCTCTTCTGGGTTCACCGTTTCTGGCAGGTACTGCCTCACGGCTGCGGGGATGGCGATGACTGCCATACGATTTGCTCTCCCTTCTTCAATCGGCTTGTTCGATAAGCCGTCACAACTTCATTTGCCTCCACAACCACCTTGATCCAGCGGCGAGGCGTCTTCTGATACAGCCTGTAGTATACCAGGCGCTCTCCGTCGGCGTCTCGCGCGATAAAGCTTGGTTGCTTTATCGTTTCACCGATAATTTCCGGCTCAGATATTTTGGGGTGAGCAATAAGAGTATGAAACGTAAAGCACGCAGCCGTCAAAATTACCTGTCGCCCCTGTGGATCGGTAACCGTAAAAAGTATCTCTTCTGGTAAACGGCTCACGTCTTCACTCCCGCCCGTTGATCTCCGCCAGCACCGCGCGCCGCTCCTCGCCCAGCGTGAGCCAGCGGTCGTAGCGCACTTCGAGCACCTTGCTCGTCTGCCAGAAGGCTTCGACGGAGAGGTGCTGGCAGCCTTCGCCCAGCCACCACTCCCGCGTCATCAGCGGGTGCATGGCGACGAGCGCCGGATCGTGGACGGGCACGACGGCGGGGCTGAGGCAGTAGCCGGGCGATTCGACGCCGCGAATTTGCAGCACGTGGTCGCCGCGAAAGCCGCGCGCCCGCGGCAGGCGCCGCAGCTTCCCGCTGCTCAAATCCGTCAGCTCGACCTCCTCCTCCGCTGTCTCGGTCACATTCGGCCACGTCGGATCGTCCACCAGCTCCGCGATCACGCGGCGCACGGCAATGTCCTGGTAGTGGTTGGCCCTGGTGTGCGGCTGGTGATATTCGTGATCGTGGACGTTGTCCGGCTGGGTGTCGTAGACGTTGCCGCAGGTTGAGACGAGAAAGTCGACGAGGGCGGGCTGGCCGTGTAGGAAGACGCGATAGCTCTGCTCGTATTCGCGCAGCGCCGCCTGCTCGGAGACGATACGCCCGCGCACGTAGTGGCCGATGCGCCAGCCGTCCGCGCCAAAGCGCTCGTCCATCGCCGCGCGGCGCTGTCGCTTCTTGGGGCCAACGTAGCCCGGCACGCCGACGGCGATCCAGGTGCGTCCCAGGGCGTCTTGCTGGGACGAGTCGAGCCGTTGAGACCAGTTGTGGCGGGTGATGGTGTTCATGGCTTGAGTATATCACAAATGCGCAAGGGCCATTTCGTACAGCCCCCGCGCCACCGCCTCAAAATCATACGCCGGATTGGCCGACCGCAGCGTCTCCAGATGTTTTGCCGGAATCGCAGCGACGCCGCGCCACGCGCCCGCCATGGCACAGGCCATGGCGCCGACGGTGTCCGCGTCGCCGCTGAGAGCGGCGGCGTAGATGGCGGTCTGCACCGGATCGCCCTCGGCCATGGCGAAGACGCCAAAGGCACAGGGCACGGCGTCCGCCGTCATCAGCGTCGAGCCAATTAGATCATAGAGGTGGCCAAGCCGCTCGTGTTCGGAGAAGTTCGCGTCGCTAACCAAGTCAAACGCCAGCTCAATGCGTCGCGCCACCGACGGCCCCATCCACGTTTGGCCCTGCCTCACGCCGGCTTCGGCGCCGCGAATGCCCGCTTCGAGGATCGATTCTACTGTCGCGCTATTGCTCAGCGCATGGGCCACCGCTGCCGCCACGGCACACGCCCCGGAGAGCGCGACATCGGTGAAGTGCGACGGCGTGCAGGCGATGATGGCATCTGCGATAGCGGCGTCCGGCTCGCCGGGATGAATCAACCCGATGGGGCTAATGCGCATGGCGCCGCCGTTGGTGTCGCCGTGTCGACCCGTTTCGCGTGGGTCCGCGCCCTGCTGAAGCGCCTCCACTGCACGGCGTGTCGATGGGCCAACGTAGGGGCTGTTCTCCCCATCGATTTTGTCGTACCAGGCGACAATCGCCCGCGCCGCGCCCTCGACACTGATAGAGCCATCATCGATCAGCACCTGGGCCAGCGCGAACGCCTGCTGCGTGTCATCGGTAATTTCACCCGCCGCAAAGCCACCGTGGACGGGGTGGTCGTGCGGCGGCGCGACCAGATCGTCGAGCCAGTCGCCGTAGCGGGCGCGGGTGAGGGCCGGTCGCGTCAGGGCGGGCGCGCCCCAGGCGTCGCCCAGGGCCTGGCCGTAGAGGCCGCCGCGAATTTTGTCGAGTAAGCTGTCAGCGGATTTCATAGCGGATTGATCGGATTGTGGGTTTGGTTGGTGTGCTTTGACTTGTGCTGTTGGCAATGGCTGCCCAGAACGGATGGCGCTCGTCGTAGAATCCGTTCAATCCGCTCCCTGTAATTTGCTGACAGCTCGACATTAATCCGCCGCGGGCGTCGGCGTCGCCGACTGCTGCTCAAACTGGCGCGAGTGGGCCACGAGCTGGGCGCGGCGACGCAGGTTGTAAATCACCAGCGCCAGGATGGTGGCGACGGGCGGAATCAGGTCGAGATATTGGCTGGGAATGTTGAGCGTGCCGAGCTGCGTGCCGAGGGCGGTGGCCGCACCAAAAATGAGCGCGGCGGCGAGCGTGCCCAGCGGCGTGAGGTTACCCAAGTAAATGATGGCCAAGGCGATAAAGCCGCGCCCAGCCGTCATGTTGTTCTGAAAGAGAGTCAGGTAGCCCATGCTGAGGTTGATGCCGCCGAGCGCGGCCAGCGCACCGCTGAGCAGCAGTGCGCTGTACTGCACCCGCTTGACGTTGATGCCGACGCTGGCCGCGGCTTCCGGGCTTTCGCCAACCGCACGCAGGTGCGTGCCGTAGGCCGTGCGGTAGAGGAAGAGCCACACGAGCAGCACGAGCAGAAAGGCGGCGTAGGTCAAGATATTGTAGCCGCTCAGGAGCGTCCCCAGCACCGGCACGCCGTCGACTCCCGGCAGCGTCAGCGCGGGCAGGGCAAAGCTGGCGAGCGCCGCGGTGCTGCCCTTTTCGCCGGTGAGGGTAAAGAGCAGAAAAATCGTGCCGCCCTGCGCCAGAATGTTGATGCCGAGGGCGGCGAGGATGATGTCCGCGCCCAGTTCCAGGTGAAAGAAGGCGACGATCCAAGCCATGCCCACGCCCGCGAGCACGCCCGCCAGCGCGCCGAGCCACGGGTAGAGCCACAGCGGCGCGCCCGGCAGCCACCCCGGCAGCAGCGCGCTCGCGACCACGCCGATGAAGGCCGCCATCAACATGATCCCTTCCAGCGCAATGTTGATGACGCCCGCCAGCTCGGAGATCAGCCCACCCAATGCGGGCAGCAGCAGCGGCGTCGCCACGCGGATCACGGTGGCGACGAAGGTGGCGGTGAAGATGCTTTGTAGGACGGTGTCGAGGGACATGGAGAAAGTAGTGCGTAGTGCTTATTGCGTATTGATGAGCGGTGGTGGTTAAGCCTATTCTTGATTGTGTAGAAGGTGGGGCGAAAGGTATATAGATCAATCGAGACGAGAACGTCTCGATTCTATCATGAATCAGACTCTGGCGACACGCCCAGCTTTGCCAACTCCGCCGGTACGTTGACGTCCGGCATGTAGTGGATGGCGTGCATCCCGACCGTCCGCGCGCCCTCGATATTGGCCATCGAATCGTCGATAAAGACGGCTTCCGCCGGCGCACGCCCCAACCGCGACAGCGTCCGCTCGTAGATTTCCGCGTCCGGCTTCATCATGCCCTCGTAAGCCGAGCCGACAATCACGTCGAAGGCATCGGCGATGGCGTGCGTTTCGGTGAGCAGCGCCGTCAAATCGTCAAAGGCGTTGCTGATGATGGCCGTTTGATAGCGTGGCCGCAGCGTGCGAATGTAGTCGATCAGCGCCGCGTGCAGCCGATCGCCGCCCCAGTAGTCGCGCTGCATTTGGGCCGTCGCGTTGGCGTCCAGCCCGTAGCGTTGGCCCGCCCAGGCCCAGAGTTCGGCAATCGTGCCCTCGCCGCGCTGCGCCGCGTGGCCCCGCTCGCCGTTGATGATCTCCGCCTCAATCGTGCCCGGCGCCAGGCCGAGCCGCTGCTCCAGCTCGGTGCGCGGCGCGCGGTCTTCTGTTCGCAGCAGCACGCCGCCCACGTCAAAAACCACCGCTTTGATCACTGTGTTCTCCTCGCAGAGCCCCAACGTTTTGGCTGGTGGGCGTTTTGGTTGATGGGAAAGACAAGAAATTGAGCAAAGCTCAAAATAGAAAAGCCCCGTGTAGCATAGCAACAGATTGGCAATTAGGCTACTCTGGCGAATCCATCCGTGCCTCTCCGCCGCGGTGACTTTGAGGACTCGGCGCAAATCCACGGCAAACCATGTCGGGGCTGGCCGATTTGCGTGCGCACAACGGTCGTAGTGAAGTTGTCTACAGCGACCTGGCGGACGGCGCACAGGTTGAGTATACCACGAAAGAACCAACGCCGGTGGAGGCGCTCCACCACTGGTTTGAGGCACAGATCAGCGACCGCAGTGCACATGCTTCAACGGGCGGGTAGCGCCCTGGGCGGAGGGGCGGGCTTGTCAAACAACGGCATAAACGATGTCTAAGAGATCCCCAAGGAATTTGACAGTCGATTTCGTTAAGACATACAATTATAGACAGCGAACGCCACTTGCTACAAGTTTTATAGCGGGCGTTAATCTGTCTCTTATCACAGACGTTTATGCTGGAACCAACGGTGCGCACCGCGCGGTTGCAGTCGATTTAAGGGTAACACGTTAAGGGTAATTCATGGTACAGCAAACCGAATCAATTTCCACCATCCCCGAATCGTTGGCGGTTGGCAAGCCCGGCGTCAACGTCAAGTTTTTCGCCGCTGGCGGGCTGTTGGTCGTGGCCGTGATCTTTTTGGTGGTGCAGGGCGTGATGGCGGGCGGTGCTTATTTTCTGACCATTAGCGAGCTGCACGCCAAGCCCAACGTGGAGGGGCAGCGCGTGCGCGTAAACGGCGCGGTTGTTGAGGGAAGCGAAGCGTGGGACGCCAAGGCCATGACGCTTCAGTTTGCGATCGAGGACGAAAACGGCGCTCAGCTGCCGGTCGTCTTCTACGGCCCGCGACCGGACAACTTCCAGCGCGCCGTCTCGGCAATTGTGGAGGGAGAGCTGCTGGCGGACGGTACGTTTGAGGCCCAAACGCTGCTGCTCAAGTGCCCCAGCCGCTACGAAGAAGAGCCGGAAGAAATTTTTCGTTGAGTCGACGCGTTCTTAAGAGAAATCCGCGTTTGTCTGCGTGGGCGACAGCACCCGCTGCGCGAACATCCGCGGGTCCAACTTCTAAATTGAGAATTACTGCGCGTGTCTGAGTTTATCGACGCGCTGAGTTCGCTAAAGAACAAAATTATTCTTCGCTCCTTCGTTTTACGGATTGTGATTTTTTTCACGAATTTAGGCCCATGACCCGTGATAAACTGTACGTCGACGACCCCCTTTCTCAGCTAGATGATGCCGAACGCGCCCCCGCCGCCGGTGCGGGTCGCCTTCTGGCTTGGCTACCGGTCTTTGTGGCAATGGGGGCGCTGCTGCTGCTGCTGGGCTGGGGGCTCTTTCGCCAGCAGGGCGGCGTCAACAGCTTTGGCACGAATGACGGCCCGCTGCTTGTGGAAACCGTTCAAAGGCCCGCCGCCGAATTTGGCGGCACGCTCTACGATCCCTTCCGCGACCGGGCAACGCTCCAGTTGAGCGATCTGCGGGGCGAAGTCGTGGTGCTCAACTTCTGGGCCAGCTGGTGTCCGCCCTGCCGGGACGAAGCGCTTTTGCTGGAGGAGGGCTGGCGCGAGTACGCGGAGCAGGGGGTGGTCTTCCTGGGCGTGGACATTTGGGATACGGAGCAGAACGCCCGCGCCTACCTGGACGAATTTGGCATCACCTTTCCCAACCTGATCGACGAGCGCGGGCGCGTCGCCGTGGAGTATGGGTTAACCGGCGTGCCCGAAACTTACTTTATCACCGCGGACGGGACGGTTAGCCGCCGCATCATCGGTGCCGTCACGCGCGCCACGCTGGAGCAGGGCATCGAGGCCGCGCTCTCTGCGGAAGAAGGGGTGGAAGCCTCTAATTGAGTTACGAGCATTTTTGCGCAGCGTTTGAAGGTTTTCCCCGGAGCATTTTATGTTTCCCTCGCTAGATATTGTCTACATCGGAGCCGGTGCCTTGCAGATCGCGCCGGTTTTTGCGATCTACGCCATCGGCGTCGCCGTTTGGAGCGACCGCCAGCGTCAACCGGGCTGGCTGCTCTCGGCGCGCAACGCCGCCCACGCCGTCACCGCGCTGCTGCTCGTCGCCAGCGCGGCCCTGGTCTACGCCTTTGTGACCAAGGACTACAGCGTCTTCTACGTCTTTCAGAACACGCGCGAAAGCCAGAGCCTGCTCTACACCTGGACGGCCTTTTGGGGCGGCAACGCCGGCAGCCTGCTCTTTTGGGCTACGGGGCTGGGCCTCTTCAGCAGCATCGCCATCACCACCAACTGGCGCGGTCAGTATCGGCTCATGCCGGGCGTGATCGCCGTGCTGATGACCGTTGCGCTCTTCTTTTTACTGCTGCTGCTCTTTGTCGCCAGCCCCTTTACGCGGCTGGACTTTACGCCGCTCGACGGGCGCGGGCTCAACCCGCTGCTGCAGGACCCGGGCATGGCGATTCACCCGCCGCTGCTGCTGCTGGGCTACATGAGCATGACCATTCCCTACGCCTTTGCCATGGCCGCGCTCTTTAGCGGGCGGCTGGACGCCAGCTGGCTGCGCGCCACCCGCCGCTGGACGCTGGCCGCCTGGGGGTTGCTGAGCATGGGGCTGCTCTTTGGCGCGTGGTGGGCCTACCGCGTGCTGGGCTGGGGCGGCTACTGGGGCTGGGATCCGGTGGAGAACGTGGCGCTTGTGCCCTGGCTGGCGGCCTCGGCCTACGTCCACTCGGCCATCGTCACCGAGAAGCGCGGCATGTTAAAGGTGTGGACGCTGGTGCTGGTGATTCTGTCGTTCGCGCTGGCGATCTTTGGCACCTTTATCGTGCGCAGCGGCGTCATCGTCTCCGTCCACAGCTTTGCCCAATCTAGCATCGGCCCCTGGTTTTTTGGCTTTCTGGGCATCATCCTCATCGTCAGCTTTGCCGCGCTGGTCTACAGAATGCCGCAGCTGGGGAGCCAGCGCACGCTGGACAGCATGTTGAGCCGGGAAAGCGGCTTTCTCTTTAATAACCTGCTGCTGGTTAGCGTGATCTTTGCGACGCTGCTGGGCGTGCTCTTTCCCTTGATCAGCGAGCTCTTTACCGGCGTGCAGGTCACCGTGGGGCCCGCCTTCTACAACCAAGTCAACGGGCCGCTCTTCTTGGCGCTGATGCTGCTGATGGGCGTGGGCCCGCTGCTGCCCTGGCGACGCGCCACGCCCGGCCAGCTTTGGCAGCGCTTTCGCTGGTCGCTGGCCGTCTTGGTTGCCGTCTTTGCGACGCTGCTGATCGTGATGCGCGCCGTTTGGCCCGCTCTGGGCTTTGCCGCCGCCGCCTTCACCGGCATGACCATCGTGCAGGAGTACGCGCGCGGCATCAGCGCCCGCCGCACGGTGACGGGCGAATCCTGGCTGCGGGCAACGGTGCGGCTCGTGGGCCGGGCGCGCGGTCGCTACGGCGGCTACCTGGTGCACGCCGGGCTGGTCTTTATCACCTTTGGCGTGGTCGGCAGCCAGTTCTTTCATGTCGAGCGCGGGGTGACGCTGGCGCCGGGCGAAAGCGTGGCGGTGGGCCGCTACGAGCTGACCTACACCGGGCTGGGCATCGCGCCCGACAACACGCCGGACGAAGAAACGACTCGCGCCAGCCTGGCCGTGGCGCGCGGCGGCGAGCCGTGGACGGTGCTGGAGCCGGGCAAGCGCGCCATCGTCGGCTTTGAGGAGCAGCCCGTCAGCGAGATCGCCATCCGCTCGACGGCGCTGGAGGATCTCTACGTTGTGCTCACCGGCTGGGACGAGGCGGGCGCAAGCTTCTTTATCTTTGTGAATCCGCTGGTCTCGTGGATTTGGTTTGGCGGGCTGGTGCTGGTGCTGGGCGGGCTGATTGCCTGGTGGCCGCAGACTCAGCCGCGCCGCCAGCCGGCGCGCCAGCTGAGCCCGCAGCCGCTGGTGGGGGAGGCGCTGAGCCATGGCTAGACAATCCCCCCCGCCCGCCTACGCCTGGAGCCGCCGGGCCACGCTAGTGCTGCTCGCCGTGCTGCTGCTCGTCGTCGCCGGGGCGGCGCTGCTGGGGCGCGGGCTGGTGACCAATCTCAACGTCAACCGCGCACCGCTGCAGAGCCTGAGCCTCGACCAGCGCGTCATTCACCTGGCCGACCAGCTTCAGTGCCTCGTCTGCGAAGGCGAATCCGTGGCCTTTTCCAACTCGCGGCTGGCCGTCGAGATGCGCGCCATCATCAGCGAAAAGCTGGCGGCGGGGGAGAGCGAAGCCCAAATTAAAAGCTACTTTGTCGATCGCTACGGCATTCGCATTTTGCGCGAACCGCCGCGCACCGGTCTCAACGCCTGGCTCTGGTTTGTCCCCCTCATCGGCTTTGCGCTGGCGAGCGTCTGGCTGATCGGCCTGCTGTGGCGCATGGCGGGACGACGCCCCAGCGCGGAAGAGCCCGCCACAAACGAGCCCGCCACCGAAGCGGCCGGAACAGACGGCGAAGCGCTGGCGCTCGACGATTCGGTGCGGGAGCTGCTGGTGCAGTATGACGAGGAGCTCTTCACGTGACAACCATTTTTGTGCTGGCTGCGGTGGCGCTGGCGGCTGTCGCTGCCGTGGTGGCGCCGATCTGGCAGCAGGCGCGCCGCCCCTGGTCGCTCAACGAGCCGGAGGGCGAAGCCGAAGCGCTGCGCCAGGAGGAGCTCTCCACGCTGGAGGCCCTGCGCGATTTGGCAATGGACTACAAGCTGAGCAACCTCAACGCCACCGACTACCGCGCGCTGACGGCTCCGCTGGAGAGCCGCGCCAAGCGCGTGCAGGCGCTGCAGGCCCAGCGCCAAATACAGTCGATGGGTTCACTGGTTATCACCCCCGATCTGGAGCAGCGGCTGGAGGCCGAAATCCAAGCCGCCCGGCGCACGACGGATGTCGCCGCTGCTTCCGCCGGTGACTTTGCCGATAAAATTAACGAAAGCGGTCAGCCGCAGCGCGTCCGCTACTGCCACCAGTGCGGCGCCGCCGTCCAGCCCGCAGATCGCTTTTGCGCCGCCTGTGGCGCAGCGCTGCGCCCCGGCGATGGTGGCCCAGTCGATGCAGCCGTTGCTGGATCGAGCGCCACGAACGGCACGCCGCCAATCAACGGCGCGGCGCAAATGGAGGCCGCAGTCGTCCCCGCTCCGGATGCCCCGGCCAATCTTCCTGCTCCAGCCGACACAAAAACAGTCCAGCCTACAGTTCAGCCGCGCGCAAAGGCGACAGCTGGGGCGACCGCTGCGCCGCGTCGCCGCCGGCTCTGGTGGGGCGCGGCGGGGTTGGCGCTTGTGTGGGTGGCGGTGATTGCCGGGGTTTATCTACAGGGGCGCAGCGACCAGACGGCGCAAACGCCCGTCGTCAGCTTTGATGGAGCGGTGCGAACGCTCAAGCAGCTTGGCGGCCAGCTGCTGCTCAGCACCGATCAAGCGGCCCAGCTCTCGACGGACGGCGTCGACTGGCACGCTGCTCAGTTGGACGAGCCGGTGCTGGCTGCCACGGCGCTGGGCGCAGCGAACTGGCTGGTCGCTACGCCGAGCGGTCTTTGGCAGAGCGGGGACGGCGTCGGCTGGCAGCCTTTGGAAACGGAGCTGCGCTTTGTTGGGCTGGCCTCCGCGCCGCGCATGGGGGTCGCCTGGGGCGTCACGCCCGATTCGCTCTACCAAAGCAGCGACGTCGGCATCACGTGGGCGCTGCTCTCCGAAACGCTGCCGGGGCAGGCGCAGGCCTTTGCTGCCGGGCCGGGCGTTCTCTTCCTGGGCACCGAGGGCGGCGTCTTTAGCAGCGCGGATGCCGGGCAGAGTTGGACGAGCCGCAACGGCGCGGTCAACGGTCGCATTGCCGATTTGAACGTGCGCGCGCTGGCCTACGACGGGGCCAGCAACGTGCTTTACGCGGGCACGCCCGCTGGCGTTCTGTTTCTCAACTTAGACGGCGTTGGCAGCTGGGGGCAGCGCGCCCTGGCGGCGGACGTCACGGCGCTGGCCGTGGGCGGCGAGGGCAACCAGGTGCTCTGGGCCGGCACGGCGGACGGTCAACTCTTCCGCAGCCCGGATCGCGGCGTCACCTGGCGCTAAGACGCATCCGCCTGAAGTTCCCCTCCTGTGCTCCCATTACATTCCATACTTGATTGCACGCTGTACTGAGGTGAACTATACTTTGGCACAAACCAACCAGTTAGCAAGAGGCGTATCGGCCCAAATTTGTCTAACCGTTATCATTGGGAGACTCATTGTGAACGAAGTCCTAATTCCACTTACTATCGAAGCTCTGGAGGAAGGTGGCTACCTTGCCACCAGCGCAGTCTGGGATGAATTGCTGGCGCAGGGGCGCACCATTGCGGAAACGCTGGAGATTGCGCAAGACGTGGCCCGTGCGCTAATTGAATCGCACATCGAACATGGTGACCCGCTGCCTAATGCTGTTACGGCCCTAATAACAGAACGTCGCCCCTCTTTTGACGCACAGATTCCCGTTCCGATTATAGCATGAGCAACGAACTCCCCTCTCTGCGCGTTGCCGATGTGATACGCAAACTGCGCAAAGCTGGGTTTGTCTTTGACCGCCAAGCGAAAGGCAGCCATGAAATTTGGCGCAACCCAGAAACACAACGGCGCGTTGTAATTGCTAACCACCCCGGCGATATGCCAAAGGGCACGTTACGCAAAGTTATTCAACAGGCAGGGTTGGATATTGAAGAATTTAACGAACTCTAGAATCGCTCGGCCCATCACGACTGACGCGATGCGTCAGTCGTCAACGCACGGGCAGCGGCGGCGGCTGACGCTGCCTATGATTCGTCGTTTGGACAAGGGGCTGAATATGACTGTCGAGGTGCTGATTCAAGAATACAAATTGTCTCCCGCAGCTTAAGCGTCAGTTCCGACTATTGCTCTGCTGCCTCGCGCTTCATCGCCGCCACCCGCCCCACTTCCAGCCCCAGCCTCGACGCAACGGACGCCACGACCGTGCCCGTGCGCACCTTCCAGCGCAGCGACGGCGGCGTCTCGCGCGCGGAAATTTCGTAAAAGCCAAAGCGCTTGTAAAAGCTTATCCTCTTCTCGGCACACATCAGGTAGAGCGTGCCCGATTCGCGCGCGAGCAAGGCGCGCACGAGCCGGTCGCCGATGCCCCGTCCCTGGAACGATGGCATTACGGCAATCGACGCCAGCTCGCGGCTGCCGTCGCGGTGTGGGCGCACCTGCCCCACACCGATGATTTGACCCGCCTGTTCTGCCACGAGAAAATTCTTCCAGCTAAGCCCAAATGGATAGAGCTGCGCCCGATGCACAATCGTGCGAACAGCCCGTTGGTCTTCGATTTTTGTGGAGCGAACTTCAATCATGGAGATTTCGCAGCAACCAATCTACAGCGCCATCAACACGGCACTCACCACCATCAATCCCGTAGCGGGCAGCCTGCGCCGTTGGCCGTGCTCTCTCAACAAAAGCGCGGCCAACGGCAGCGTACAGAGCGGCCCAAAGTTAAGCAGCGGCGTCACCAGCGAGGCATCGGCCCGCTGGAGCGCCGCGGTGTTGATCAAGTGCGCCACCACGTTGAGCAATCCCGCGCCCGCAATCGCCGCCGCGAACGTCCAATCGATCCGCGGCAGCTGCGGGGTGAGCAGCACGGCAAAGAGCGCCAGCAGCGGTAGCGCCAGCAGCGTCACGCCCCAGACCACCACCAGCGGCTCTGCCGTGCGCAACAGTCGCTTGTAGAAGATCGCGTTTAGCGACGTTAACAGCGGCGTGCCCGCGGCCAACAGTACCCACACGATTTTCTACTGCACCTTCACGCCGCGCAGCCGCAGCGCGTTGGTGACCACGCTGATGCTCGAAAAAGCCATCGCACCCGCAGCCAGGATGGGATGAAGCTGGCGCAACATGTCGGGTGCCCAAGCGAAGGGAGCGAGAATACCGGCAGCAATCGGCAGCAGCGCCACGTTGTAGCCAAAGGCCCAGGCCAGATTCTGCTTGATGTTGCGCATCGTTGCCTTGGAGAGCCCAATCGCCTGCGGCACCGAGCGCAGGTCACCGCGCATCAAGGTCACGTCCGCCGTCTCCATGGCGACATCCGTACCCGTGCCGATGGCGATACCCACGTCCGCCTGCGCCAGCGCCGGCGCATCGTTGACGCCGTCGCCCACCATCGCTACTGTGTAGCCTTCCTCCTGCAGCTTGACGACATTTTTGGCCTTGTCCCCCGGCAGCACCTCGGCAAAGACGCGGTCGATGCCGACCTCTTTGGCAATCGCCTGCGCCGTGGCCTCGTTGTCGCCGGTCATCATCACCACCGTTAGCCCCAGCTTGTGCAGGGCGGCCACGGCCTCTTTCGAGCCTTCTTTAACCGTGTCGGCCACCCCAATGAGGGCGCTGGCCTGTCCATCGACCGAGAGCCACATGGCCGTCTTGCCCTCGCTCTGCATCTGCTCTGCCTGGGGGCCGAGACCGTTCAAGCCCACCCGCTCGCGCTCCATCAGCCGCAGGTTGCCCAGCAGCACGCTGTGCCCGTCGACCTGCGCCGCAATGCCGTGGCCGGCGATGCCCTCGAAGTTGACCGGGTTGCTGAGCGCCAAACCCTGGCTCTGCGCCGAACGCACAATCGCCTCGCCCAGCGGATGCTCCGAGCCGCGCTCCGCCGAAGCGGCCAGCCGCAGCAGGTCGTCGCGACCGGTGGCTGAGCTTGTCGAAGCCACCACGTCCGTCACCGCCGGCTCGCCTTTGGTGATTGTGCCCGTCTTGTCCAGCACGATGGCCGTCAGCTTGTGGGCTTGCTCCAGGGCAGCGCTGTTTTTGAAGAGGATGCCGTTCTCGGCTCCCTTGCCCACGCCGACCATGATCGAGGTCGGCGTGGCCAGCCCCATGGCGCAGGGGCAGGCAATGACGAGCACGGCAATCAGCCGCAGCAGCGCGGGCACAAAGCCAGCGCCCGCGAAGAGCCAAATTCCGAAGACCACCAGCGCAAAGACGATTACCGCGGGCACAAAGTAGGCCGACACGCGATCCACCACGCGCTGGATCGGCGCTTTGCTGCCCTGCGCCTGCTCGACCAAGCGAATGATCTGCGCCAGCGCCGTCTCGCGCCCGACTTTGGTGGCGCGGATGCGCAGCAGCCCCTGCTTATTGATCGTGCCGCCGATGGCCTCATCGCCGGGCGCTTTGTCCACGGGCAGGCTCTCGCCGGTGATCATGCTCTCGTCCACGGCGGAGCGGCCTTCGATGATTTCACCGTCCACCGCAATTCTCTCGCCGGGGCGCACGAGAATCACGTCGCTCGTCACTAATTCAGCAATCGGCAGGTCGATCTCGTCGCCGTTGCGCACCACGCGCGCCGTTTTGGGCTGGAGGCCAATCAGCTTTTTAATCGCCTCGCTGGTGCGCCCCTTGGCGCGCACCTCCAGCAGCTTGCCCAGCACAATCAGCGTGATGATGACGGCGGCGGTCTCGAAGTAGACGTGGTCGCCCAGCGCGGTGCTGCCGAGCGTTTTGGCGATCAGCACGGCGACGCTGTACGCGTAAGCCACCGACGAGCCCATGGCCACCAGCACGTCCATGTTGGCGCTGCCGTTGCGCAGGCTCTTCCACGCGCCGCGGTAGTAGTCCCAGCCCACGTAGAACTGCACGGGCGTCGCCAGCGCCAGGAAGAGCCAGTTGACCCAGTTGGCGTGTGCCCACATGCCCACCAGGCCAAAGTCGCGAGCCATGCTGAGGACGAAGAGCGGCAGCGAGAAGATCACGCCAACAATCAGCCGCCGCCACTCGTGGCGAATCTCGGCCTCGCGCGCGGCGAGCTCGGCATCCTCCATCTCCGCCTCGGACGCAGCTTCGACCACGTCGTAGCCCGCTTTGCGCACGGCGGCGGCCAGGTCACCACGATTGACCAGCCCAGCGACGTACTCGACCGTCGCCTTTTCGCTGGCAAAGTTAACGTTGGCGTCCAGCACGCCCTCGACGCGCTTGAGCGTGCGGTCAATCGTGTTGGCGCAGTTGGCGCAGGTCATGCCCAGCAGCGGCAGATCGAGGGTGGCGGTGGGCACCTGGTAGCCCGCCTTGTCCACGCGCTCGATCACCTCGGCCAGCACGTCGCGCGGCTTGGAGACGGCGGGATCGTACTCAATCGTCAGCCGTTCGCTGGCAAAGTTGACCGACGCGTCGTCTACGTTCTCGACTTTTTTGGCGTTGCGCTCCACCGCCGCCACGCAGTTGGCACAGGTCATGCCGATTACGGGCACGGTCAAAGTTTTGGTTGTTGCCATGGTTTGCTCCCAGTTGATTACGTTACTAGAAAATTCCGCATCATGCCCAGGTCCTCGTGTTCGAGGATGTGGCAGTGCTGCACGAAGAGCCCAGGCTCGGTGAAGCGCGCCGCCACGCGCACGCGCTCGCCCGGCATCACCAGCACCACGTCGTGCCAGCCTTCATCGAGCGTGCCGTTGATCAGCGTCTCCCAGCCCGCGCGATAGGCTGGATCGACCTCGCGCTCGACCACCTGGAAATGCACGCCGTGAACATGCATGGGGTGCGCCATGAAGTCGGTCATCATGCCGGCGTCGGCCAGATTGGCGAATTCCCACAGCTCCGTCGTCCCCAGCGCGACCTGCGTGTCGGGATTGATGTTGCCCATATCGTAGGTTTCGCCGTTGATCGTCCACTCCATGCCGCGGGCGGCAAGGGCGAAAACGCGCGGCTCATCCGCGTTGACGGCGGCGCTGGCGTCGAGCGTCTCCACCGTGGTCAAACGCTCCGGCAGCGTGTCTGTCTCGCTCGCCTCGCTTGCTACGCGCACCGTCAGCACGGGAAAGGGCGCGCCCTGCGGCAGCGCGGGATCATCGCCCGTGTTCATGCCGCTCATGCCGCCCATACCTTCCATCATGGTGCCGCCCGCCTCGACGCCCTCGAAGGGCAGGCTTTCCAGCCGCAGTTCCGTGCCCACTGGGTAGTCGCTAAAGTCGACCCACAGTTCACGTCGTTGGCCCGGTGCAAACGTTAGGTAAGGCTTCTGCACCGGGCGTTCCAGCAGGCCGTCGTCCGTGCCGATCGCGGTGAGCGGCGTGCCGTCGCGCCAGCCCAGCTTGTAGATGCGCGCGGTGGAGGCGTTGAGCAAGCGCAGGCGGTAGGCGCGCGTGGCGACATCGAGCGTGGCGTCCGGCCGCCCGTTGACGAGAATGCGGTCGCCCAGCACGCCCATCATGCGATCCATGGCGGCGTTCATGTCGCCGCCGCCCATCATGCCGCCCATCGTGCCGCCCATGCCGCCGCTCGCTTCGTCCATCACCGATTTGCCCAGGTAGACAAGCTGGTTGTCGCCGTCAAACTGGCGATCCTGAATCACCAGCGGCAGATCATACTCGCCGCTCGGCAGGTTCAGCGCCGCCTCCTCTTCGTCGCTCACCAGGAACAGACCCGCCAGCCCGGCGTAAACCTGCCGCCCCGTGTGCAGGTGGGGGTGGGGGTGGAACCAGTAGGTTCCGGCGCGATTCTGCACCTCAAATTCGTAGACGAAGGTTTCGCCGGGTGCAATCGCCAGGCGCGGGTGGCCGTCCATCGCGGCGGGCACGATCAGCCCGTGCCAGTGGATGATGCTCTCTTCGTCCAGCTCATTCTTGAAGTGGATGCGCACCCGCTGACCCTGCCGCAGGCGCAGGATGGGGCCGAGGTAATTTCCCGGCGTATCCACTGTCTCGGCAGCGCCGCTCAGTACTTCTGTGGCGTAGTGCAGCACCTGCGTCACCGCGCCCGGTAGGATCGACGCTTCGGCGCTGGTAGCCGTGATTGACAGCTCTAGATCGGGCGCGAAGTCGGTGCTGGGAACGCTACTTCCCGGACGCCCAGCCGTGCTGACCTGCGGCGGGCTGCACGCGGCCAGCAGCAGGGCGGCGCTCGAAACGCCGCTGATCCGTAGAAAGTCGCGGCGCGTCAGGCAGCTGCGTGTAACTTGTTTCATCTACTTAATGTCTTTCTATGCTTATAGTGGAGCCAGCCACTTTAACTTGCTGGCAAAAAGGTATACAATTGGTTTGCAGGTCGCCAAGCTCTGCACGCCGTTGTTCTGCTCGCTACCGTTTGCCGTTCACCACAAGGAAAGCCATGTCCGACGCACCATCTTCTACAAAATCGATAGAGGCCGAACCGATGGCCGCCGCCCCGATGCGCTACCGCGCCGATGGCTCGGTGGACTGGGGCAACATGTGGGACGATTTCTGAGCGCTCCCCCATGAGGGTGGTCGACCCCATCGAGAAGAGATGCTCTGCACTGTTGCTAACCCGGCAACCGATGCCGAAGCCTATGACGCCGTGGTCGCGGAGCTGACGCGCGGCATCCGCGAGGTGAGCGGGCTGGAGGCGCGGGCGGCGGAGCAGGGCTGGCTGGCCGTGCGCTGTGCATCGCCCGCCATGGCGAGTTGGCTGGCCGAATCCACTGAGCGCGAGAACGTGCAGGCGCGCGCCGTGGAAAGCGATCTGCTGCTGCCCGTCAGCGCGGAGTACGCGCTTGAGAACGAAATCAAAAGTCTGATCACCGTCACGGCCAAGACGACCGACTACTGGTTCAACCATCTGCCGCCGGAGGTCAAGCAGACGCTCGTTCTCCAGCATACGCTGGCGCAGTGGAAGCGTCGGCTGCTGGGCTGGTGGCGTTAGTCCGGCTGGGCGTAAATAACCGCGCAGATTTTTCACCACTAAAGACCCAAAGGACACAAAGAATCGCTGAGCGGACCGGGTTTCTTTGTGCTCTTTGCGTCTTAGCGGTTAACTGCCTGAGAATTTACGCGGCGGCGCACTAGTACAGTGTAATCGAGATTATGAGTAGATAAGGGTAAGCGATAAAATACGTCCCAACGCGAAGCAAGGAGCAAAAGAAGGAGGTTTGCATGGGACGCAAAAAGCATATAGATAACGTCAGATTGCCGGGCGAAGAACGTAGCTACCTCAATCGGCTAACCCTGGGCGGCGTGAGGAGTGTACGCAAACTGAATCGGATAAAGATATTGCTGTTGAGCGATGAAAATCATCATCAAGGGCAGAAAACAGACCAAGAGATTGCCGAGAAGCTCGACACGAGCCTGTCGACGATAGACCGGATTCGGCGTCGCTATGTGCAAGAAGGGCTCGAGGCGGCGATTAGTGAAAAGCCAAGAAGCGGTCGCGCCCGCACCATCAGCGGCGAGCAACGGGCCAAAATCACCGCGTTGGCCTGTTCAGAACCGCCAGCGGGGCGTAGCCAATGGAGTTTGCGCCTGTTGGCGGACAAGGCGGTGGAACTCGAGTTGGTTGAGCACATCTCCCACAACGCCGTGGGCGAAATTCTGAAAAAAACACGGTCAAGCCTCACTTAGTCCGCCAATGGTGCCTGGGCAAACTGACGCCTACCTTTCTGGCGCAAATGGAATATATGCTAGCCATCTACGCCCGTCCCTTTGACCCGCTGCGCCCGCTCTGGTGTTTCGATGAGCGGCCCTGTCAACTGATTGGCGACACGCTCGTCCCCTTGCCCGTTGAACCCGGCAAGCCAAAACGACAAAACTACGAGTACGAGCGCCACGGCGTCTGCTCCGTTCTCCTGGCCGTGCAGCCCCTCACCGGACATTGCTTTGTGCAGGTACGAGACCGACGCACCGGACAGGACTACGCCGAGTTCATGGACGCCTTCGTCGAGGAACACTGTCCGCCCGGTGGTCAGATTCAACTGGTGCAGGACAACCTAAGCACGCACACCTACACCTCATTTTACAACGCCTTTGACCGGCGAAGGCCTTCGCCTTGATGCAGCAAATTCAGATGCACTACACGCCCAAAAAGGCCAGTTGGCTCAACATGGCTGAAATCCAACTCTCGCTTCTATCTCGGCAATGCCTGAAGCGGCGCATCGCCTGTCAAGTCGAATTGAGCCGTGAAGTCCTCGCTTGGGTTGAAACGCGCAATCGAACCCCTGTTCCTATTCGCTGGCAGTTCACACCCGAAATGGCCCGCCAGACCTTCAACCGCTTTTACCCTAACCCATCAAAACTTCAATGACAGTGTACTAGTACACCGTAATCGAGATTATGATGGATTAGTGCCAAACCGCTAGCCGAGCTCGCCAAGCAGTTTAACCCCTCAAAACCTGCCTTACAGTGTACTAGTGGCGCGAAGCGACCAGCTCTACGGTGCAGCCTCAAGCTCCGGAACCGGCCGAGCTTCCGCCTCGGCCTCGGTGGTGACCTCTCCGTTTTCGGCGATGTCCTCCAGCAGCCAGTTCATCTCCTCGATCTCACGCCGCTGCGCCTCGATAATTTCATCGGCCAGCTCGCGCACGCGCACGTCGGTAATTTCGGCGCGTTCGCTGGTCAAGATGGCGATGGAGTGGTGTGGAATCATCGCCCGCATCCAGGATTGATCCTGAACGGTGGTTTGGCTGCGCAGCAGAAAGAGCGCCGCGGCAAAGACTACGGTACTGCCAATATAGATCGCCGCGTTGACCCGTCGATTGCTGTACATGTTGTGCATAAAGCCGAGCATGATCACGGCCATCACCGCGCCCATGATAAACATCATAAAGAAGCGCGTTTCGCTCCAGCGCACGTGTGACCACTGATAAGTGTTGATGTACATCAGCCCAAACATCACGAGCGTCGAGGTCGCAACCATGGCGGCAAATAGGCCGTAATTTGATTTGTTTTCTTGATTCATTTTTTCGTCTCCATATCTATCGTTTTCAATTCTGCTATATCCACCAAATTACAATGGCCGATCCAATAAGCCAGTCCACCACCAGACAAAATGGCGCGTACCACTGCGTCAAGCTTAGCGGTTGCTTGTGATTGTGGTGCAGCCAATCCCACACGCCGTGGGCGAAGTAGCCCGCCACTAGCCACCACGGCGACAGCCACAAGCCGAGCAAGCCCAGCAGCATAAAGCCAATAGCGACCGCGAACTGAAAAATCAGTTGCCGCCCCTGCTCGATAGCCATGCCGACGTAAATCGCCCCGATCAGCGCCAGCAGTGCGGCGAAAAACTCCAGCGCCCACGCATGTGGCAGCAGCGACGCGAAGCCGATCGAGAGCGCCGCCAGCCCCACGCCCACGGCGATCGACCTGGCCTGCCAAAACGATTGTGGCTGCGCTTTAGTGGTCTGCATGATCAGCTGCCCCGCGAAAGGTTTGCATTTCCATCGCCTCTAAAATGGGGCAGTCGCTCATTGGTCCTTCGCCGCTACACTGCTCGATCAGATGCGAAAGCGCGTCGCGCATCTCCCGCAGGGCGCGAATTTTCTCGTCGATCTGCGCGACCTTCTCCTGCGACCGCCGCCGCACTTCGCCGCTCGACGCGTTTTGATCCACGCGCAGCTCGAGCAATTCCTGAATTTCCTCCAGCGTAAAGCCCAGCGCCTGTGCCCCCTTGATAAAGCGCAGCCGACCCACGCTCTCCGGCGGGTAGGCGCGGTAGCCGGACTCGCGGCGCGGCGGCTCCGGCAGCAGTCCCCGCCGCTCGTAGTAGCGCAACGTCTCCACATTCACATCGACGGCGCGGGCCAGCTTACCCGTTGTTAGTTCTTGAATCACATTGCCTCCTCAATCAACCCCGTATCTCGTTACGGGATTATTATATATCCTGTAGTTTGGTACGGAGTCAAGAGGTAATTTCAACAGTCGGCAACGGGCACGAAAAAAGCGACGCGGGAACCGTTGGTTACCGTGCCGCTTTTGGACAACTTCTTGTACATTGGAGTATAGAGTCAAATGTTGATAGCGGCCCCCCTACCTCCGTCGCCACCGCCGCACGGCCCAAATCACCACCACTACCCCAATCACCATCCACACCACGTTGCCGACCGAGCCGAGCACGTTGGCGATTTGCTCATAATTGTCGCCCAGCAGCACGCCCAAATAGGCAAGCAGCGCCGTCCACAAGGCCGTGCCGAGCGCGGTGTAGAAGAGAAAGGTCGGCATGTGCATGCTGGACGAGCCAGCGGGAATCGAGATCAGCGAGCGCACGCCGGGCACGAGGCGGCAGAGGAAGACGGCGCTGCGCCCGTGATCTTCCAGCCAGTCCTGGGCCCTGTCGATGTCGTCGCCATCGAGCAGCAGCCAGCGCCCGCGTTTGTCCGCCCAGCGCTTGAGCCGCTCGCGCGGCACAGTGCGCCCCAGGTAGTAGAGCGGCAGCGCCCCCAGCACGGAGCCAATCGTGCCCGCGATCACCACGCCGATCAGGGTCATCGATCCGTCGCTGGCCGCAAAGCCCGCCAGCGGGATCACCAGCTCGGAGGGAATCGGCGGGAAGACATTCTCCAGGAAGAGCAGGAAGACAATGCCTGGGTAGCCCAGCGTCTCGATGATGTTGCGAATCCACTCAGCCATGATAAGGGTTTCGATTAGTAGTCCAGCAATCGATTTTTGACGGATAGGCAGGCAGGTCGCTAGACGCACCCCATCCCCTCTGCGTGGGTTCGCGGGCGTAGAGGCCTCGTAGCCCCTTCCCCTCTAGAGGGGAAGAGGTTGGGGATGGGGTCGGGGCGCGTCCGTCAAATCAACATGGCCGAAACACTAGTACGGCTGGGCGGAAATAAGCAGCCGGTTTGTGTGCGCGCCCGCTGGTGGCTAAAGCCCACCAGCTTGCCTGAAGAAAACCGGCTGAAAGCCGGTTGGCTTGATGGGGATACGCGCTGGCAACCGCCTAACTACTTACGCCGCGCTGTACTAGGCCGCCGACTTTTCTGCCGGATAGCCGATCTCCTCCAGCAGGGCTTCCACCTCGCTCAACACGCCCTCATTTTCCACCTGCACCTCCACGCGCTTGCTCTCCTCGTGCGCCTCCACACCGCGCACGCCCTCCACAAACTTTAGCTCGCGCTCAATCGTCGCCGTGCAGTGGTTGCACGAGATGTTGGGCACGGTATACGTTTCTTTGATCATGGCGAATTCTCCGGTATAGTTGGTTACAGTTTGCTGCGTCACGCCGGTTTAGCGTAGCAGAACAGCGTGGAACTGTCCGTGTTCAACTTTCCTGTCATTCATTCACCCAGAACGAGAGCAACTTATGCAAGTGATGGAACATCTATCGCAGTGGAGCCAAACGTTTGAGAGCGGCTGGCTTGCCCACCTCCGCGCCACGGGCGAGACCGACTGGAAACAGTACGAGCGCCCCAGCAACGAACAGGTTCCCAGCGGTGCGGCGGTCGACCCCGCGACCGCTCAAATTCTGCTCATCACCTCCTCCGGCGCTTACCTGCGCGACGAGCAGCCGCCCTTCGACGCCGAAAATGATCTCGGCGACTACAGCCTGCGCACCTTCCCTGCAGAGATGCCCTTCGACCGGATCGCCTTTGCCCACACCCATTACGATCACGCCGCCGTCAACCGGGACGCGCAGGTGCTGCTGCCGCTGCGCCACCTGCAGCAAATGGCGGACGAGGGCACGATTGGCGGCGTCGTGCCGACCGTCATCTCCTACAGCGGCTACCAACCCGACGCGCGCCGCACGCTGGACACCACTATTCCCGCCATCCTCGAAGCCGTGCAGTGGGAGGCCGTCGACGCGGCGCTGCTCGTCCCTGCCTGACCGATTTGCGTTCAGTCCGTGGGACTGATTGCCCGAGCGCTGGAGATGGACGGCATCGCCACCACCCTCTCCAGCTGGAACGCGGCGGTGACGCGCAAAGTCGCCCCGCCGCGCGCCACCATCACCAAGCTCAATCGCGGCGCCACCCTCGGCGAGCCCGGCGACGCCGCCCAGCAGCGTCGCGTGCTCGACGCCACGGTCGCGCTGCTGCGGCAAAATGCACCCCTCAATTTTGTCTACCTGGCGGAACAAGCCAACGCCGACGCCGCTGGCTGACCAGGCTGGCGTTATAAACTAAATTTACCCAAGACTAGCGGGCTGCCCAAGGCAGCCCGCTGATTTTTTTGCTGAGAAAACGCTACATATGTCCTACCTGTCACAACAAATTGTAAGCTTTTCGTAAAACTTGGCCCGCGTTCTTTGTTGTACAATTCACTACTGCACCAGCCCGTAAAACAATCCGACGCAGTCGCTATCTCCAATGCAGCACCGATGCGCTCCCCACCGCCGTTACCGTAAATTTGGTTGGAATTTGGCAAAGTTTGCTGCGTGAAAGTGGTGCTTTGGATCGATATACATAGTAGTCACTAACAAGAATGACCGGTAGGAATGACGTAAGGGTACGCAAACATCCAACCGTCTTACAACCCAACTGTTGTTTACAAGTGGATAGTTACGAAAAAGGAGTGCAATGCAAATCGTTTCCCATCTAACCCCAAAATCTTCACGGTCGGCAGCCGCTGCGCGGCGGCCAACGCCGTGGAGATTTATCGTTTTGGCGCTGGTTTTATGTACAGCCGCCGCCTTTGTTCACACGCAAGTTCTGGCTGCCCAGGCCACCACGCTGACGTTCACCGCCCCAGCAAGCGTGCAGGTAGAAGAGCCAATTGAGATTCAGATGGCGCTAAACGGCGCTCCGGTGGCGGGCTATGAGATGCTCGTCAACTTCAACGGCGAGGCCGCGGAGTTTGGCGGCGTCGTCTTTGGCAATGGGGATTCGCTGGCTACCAACGTGGAAGCGCTCAGCGCCACGGAGCTGCCGCAGGGCGTGGCCTTTGGCTTCTATACCTGCAACATCGTCGGCTGCATCAGCGAGGTGGACCGGGAGGCCACCGATGAGGGTGCACCCGCCAGCGCGGAGCTGATTGGGACGGAGACCGTGCGTCTGCTTCCGCTGCGCACGGGGCTGCTCGAAATCAACTTTGCCGCCGCCAAGTTTGTGGACATCAACGGCCAGCCCCTGGACGTGACGTTGGCCAACCCCTCGCTCGTCGTTGAGGTCGTGCCCGACGCGGAGGCCGAGGTTGTCGCCGCGGCGAGCAGCGAGCGCCTCGCCCCGAACGCGGCGGCATGGTCGCTGCCCGCGCCGCAGGTGGACGAAGACGGCAGCCTCACTGCCGCTGCCGTAGAGACCGATCCCGATGCGCTCGACCGCACGGGTGCGGGCCGCCTCAACTTCAGCGACGTCGCCGAAGTTGCGCTGGCCTGGGAAGATGCACGCCGCAACGGCAGCCCCTGCCTCGATACAGCGTCTGACCCAGCAGCAGACCCGGCAGCTGACCCAGCCTCCGGGACAGAAGCGGATGCGTCCAGCCCCGTGGGCGACGTAAACGGCGACGGCTGCGTCGACATTGCCGACCTGCAAATTTTGGCCGCCCAGCCGGGCAGCAGCGCCGATGCGGCCGCCGTACAGGCCGCCGCAGGGCAGACCTTTACGGTGAACAGCACGGCAGATGATCCCGACGGCAACTTTGGCAACGGCATCTGCGCGACAGCCAGCGGCGCGTGCACCCTGCGCGCCGCCATCGCGGAGGCCAATGCGCAACTTGGCCCCAACACCATCGCCTTCAACATTCCCGGCAGCGGCGTCCACACCATTCAGCTAAACAGCATGTTGCCCACCATCAACGACGAGACGGGTGGCGTGCAGATTGACGGCTATACGCAGCCGGGCTCAGCCGCAAACACCGATCCGCTGGTGAGCAATGCGCAGATCAAGGTTGAGCTGCGGGGTCAGGGGCGCTATTCGTTCCAGGGCCTCAACGTAACTTCGGCTGGCAACACCGTGCGCGGCTTGGCCATTTACGATATGCACAACGCGATTCGGCTCTATGAAGACGGGGCTGATCGCAACCTGATTGTGGGCAACTTCCTGGGCACAAACGCCAGCGGAACCTTCCAGGCCGCATCGGATTGGGGAGCGGGCCACGGCGTTCACGTGGTTTCCGGCTCCTCGTTTAACCGCATCGGCACGCCCGACCCGGCGGACCGCAACATTATCTCCGGCAACGCCTACGTTGGCATTCGCCTGGACAACGAGAACACCAACGGCAACGTTATCCAGAACAACATTTTTGGGCTGACGCCGAACGGCAATGCGAATCTGAGCAACGGCAAAATGTGTGTGGACATTCAGTGGGGGCCCTCCAACAACATCGTCGGCGGCACGGACCCCGGCCAGCGCAACGTCTGCTCCGGCCACGTTTACGCCGGTTTGGATTTGTCTCACATGACGTCCACCAGCAACAACTACCTGGTTGGCAACTATGTTGGCACGGACGTAACGGGCAACCAGGCCTACCCGTGGACGGCCAACGGCGATGGCATCATCTTCAAGGATGATGCGTTTAACAATCACGTTTACGAAAACGTGATTGCTGGCAACAATATCAACGGCATCTGGCACAAACACGACTACACGGGTCGCAACTACATCTATAACAACCGCATCGGCGTTGGCGCCGATGGCTCCTCCCTGCCCAACAAAGGCTGGGGCATGTACATGCGCGGCCACAACTTCCAAATCGGGCCAGGTAACGTTTTTGCCAACAACAAAAAGGGCGGCATCTACCTGACGGACAACTCGTCTGATGGCAATATCTTTACGCAAAATTCGTTCTACAACAACGGCGGTCTCGCCGTTGATATTGCGCCGGGCGGCGTCAACGCCAACGACAGCGGCGATGGCGACAGCGGGCCAAACCAGCAGCTCAATTTCCCCGAAATTACTCAGGCCTCCACCTCTCAGGTGAGCGGCACGGCCTGTAGCAACTGCACCGTGGAAATCTACATTGCCGATGCTAGCGCGGGAGAATATGGCGAAGGAAAAACCTTTGTTGGCTCAACTAAGGCGAACGGCAGCGGCGACTTCAGCCTGTCGGCCAACGGCCTCTACAACGACCAAGCAGTCACCGCTTTGGCCATCGATGGGGATGGCAACACCTCCGAGTTTGGCCAAAACGTGGCGGTGACGGGCAGCGGCGGACCCGCCCCCACGCCCACGCCAATCCCAATCCCCACCGCACCGGGCAGCCCCACGCCCACCCCCACTGCCACGCCCCCAACTGGGCCAACGGGCAAGCTGGAAACGGTTGTGGTGAACGTCGACAACGGGTGGAAGACGGTCGCGCTCAGTCAGTCGTTCGACGAGCCGGTGATTGCCTGCTCCTCGCGCTACGCCAACACCAATGTGCCCTATGTGGTGCGCATGAACAACGCCACGGGCAGCAGCTTCGATTTGCGTCTGCAAAACCCGGGCAATTTCCAGAACGTGCCGGTACAAACCATCTACTGCCTCGCCGCCGAAGCAGGCACGTGGACGCTGCCGGACGGTCGCACAATGGAGGCCTACACTTACAGCAGCACCGTTACCGATTACAACGCAAGCTGGGTCGGCGAGGCGCGGACCTTTAGCCAGAGCTACAGCCAGCCGGTGGTCTTAGGCCAGGTGATGAGCTACAACGACGCCGCGTGGTCCAGCTTCTGGAGCCGCGGCCCAAATAAGTGGGACCCCGTCAGCGCGTCGGCGTTCTACATGGGCAAACACGTGGGCGAAGATCCCAACCGCACCCGTGTGGACGAGACCGTTGGCTACATCGTGTTCGAGGCCGGCAACGGCACGCTCGATGGCATCCAGTACGAGATTGCGCTGGGGGCAGATACCATTGAAGGCACGCCGGTAGGGGCACGCACCTATCCCTTTACCCAGCCCTTTGCGCAACCGCCCGTTGTGGCCGTGGTGTCGCAGAGCGGCATGGACGGCGCGGATGGTTCGTGGGCCTCGCTCTTTGGCGGCTCACCCCTGCGCGCCGACGGCATGGACCTGGCCGTGAGCGAGGATCAGATCAACGACAGCGAACGCAACCACACCACGGAGCAAGTCGGCTATGCCGCCTTTGCCCAGCCGCTCGCTATCAATTGGGGCAGTTCCGGCACGAAGCCACCCGTTGTCTACGCGGCGGACAGCTTCTTGCGCACCGTCTACGAAACGTGGGCCATTGCGGACGTGGGCGACGCCTACTCGATGTTTTGGGGCGATAACGCCAACCGCAGCTTTAGCGTGGACGGCAATGAAGGCCACCTCGACGTCGCGCCGGGCAACGGCCTGGAGGCCAATCTGGAAAGCCTGAACGCACGGGACGTCGACATCACGCTGCGCGTCAAGTCGGACCAAACGCCCGGCAATCTGTACGACGTGATGATTAGCGCGCGCTACCAGAACGCGGGTAACCTCTACCGCGTGCGCCTGCGTCAGCTAGGCGGTGGCTTTGTCGAGATGCAGGCCATTCGCGCCAGCAACAACCAGTGGAGCGCCTTTTCCAAGGCCATGGTGCCGAGCCTTTCGCCCCAGGCCAACCGCTACCTCTGGGTGCGAGTGCAGATTGTCGACAGCAACCCGACGATCATTCGCGCCAAGGTGTGGGCCGACGGCGAGGCCGAACCCGGCGGCTGGCTCTTTAGCGTGACGGACTCCACGGCCAATCTGCAAACCGCGGGCGCGTTCAACCTGCGCACCTACATCAGCGGCAGCGAGCCCGCGCCCGTGCGCTTCACTTACGATGACCTGCTCATCCAGAGCACGGAGAGCGACAACGCCGTGGTAGCAGCTGCCAGCATCGAGGAAGCCGTGGGCGACACGCCGACGGAGCGCATCCCCTCGCAGGGTAGCGCGCTCTTCATGCCGCTGGTCAGCAATCGCTAACTCATAATTTGCTCAAAGAAAAAGCCGCGCGCAGCTTGCACGCGGCTTTTTCTTTGGCTGCGCCTTTTGGCTTTTGTCGATTTGCTCAATTCCGCCCCCCGATGCAAAATAGCGGGGCCGCTTCGACCCGGTTCGTTCTACACCACCGCCATCCATGAACCTCACCGCCATCCGCTCCATCACCCGCATCACCGGCCACGCCCGCACGGACCGCTTTTGGGAAGTGGACGCCCTGCGCGGCGTCGCCATCGTGATGATGGTGCTCTATCACCTGCTGTGGACGCTCTGGTTTTTTCGCGCCCTGCCCGAAATTGTGCTCTACGCCGGTTTCTGGAAGTACTTCCAGCGCACCACAGCCAGCCTCTTTATCCTGCTCGTCGGCGTCTCGCTGGTGATCAGCTACCACCGCGCGCTGCAAAAGCGGGGCAACACCAGCGGTCTCTGGTGGAAATTTGTCAAACGCGGAGCCATGCTCTTTGGCTTTGGCATCGTGATCGACCTCGTTACGCGCGCGGCCAACACCGGCTTTGTCGACTTTGGCGTTCTGCACCTAATCGGCTTCTCCGTAGCCTTTGCCTATCCGTTCCTGCGCTTCCGCTGGCTCAACCTCGCGCTCTACGTCGTCTTTTTCTTTGTCGGCGGCTACGTCGAAAATTTTCGGGTGGATACGCGCCTGCTCGTCTGGCTCGGCCTCGTGCCCGAACGCTATGCGCCCGTCGATTTTTTCCCCATCTTTCCCTGGTTTGGCGTTGTGCTGCTCGGCGTCTTTATCGGCAGCCTGCTTTACGCTGGCAATCGCCGCCACTTTACCCTGCCCAACCTCTCCGGCTGGCTGCCCTTCAACCTG
This sequence comes from Caldilineaceae bacterium, assembly GCA_965213595.1. Classification (GTDB taxonomy): domain Bacteria; phylum Chloroflexota; class Anaerolineae; order Caldilineales; family Caldilineaceae; genus JBCCFC01. Next base: position 116,440 of record CBDBZO010000001.1, read on the forward strand.
CTGGAGTTTCTTGGCCGCCACTCGCTTTTTATCTACCTCGTCCACCAGCCCCTTATCTTCGCCTCGCTCCTCGCGCTCGGCATTATCTGAAGAATTTTTGGATACGGATAAACACGGATGAACACAAACTTTTTCAAAAGGAGTCGCACGGTTAAAAACTCGCGTGCGCTGCCCGTGTCCACTCGTGCCCCATTTCTTCTCTCGTTCTTCTCTCTCCTTCTCTCCGTGTCCCTCCGCGCCTCCTCCGCGCCTCCGCGTTAAATCTCCTGTCACTCTCCCATGCATCGCCTCGGCTTCCCCGTTCAAATTCTCGGCGCGCCCCACCTGCGCTCGCACGACAGCCGACGCTGGCAAAATCAGCCCCACCTCAGCGTCAGCCTCGCCTACCTGCGCGACATCCTCGAATACCTCCACCGCTGCGACATCCGCTTCTACCGCTTGGCCGGTCAGCTTGCCCCCTACCTCACCCACCCGGAGCTGCCGCAGTTTCACGGCCAGATCGACGAATGCGCCACCGAGCTGGCCGTCATCGGCGACCTCGCGCGCGATTACGCCATTCGCCTCACCCTGCACCCGGCCTTCTACATTCAACTCGCCAGCCCAGAGGCAACGCTCGTCCAGCGCTCCGTTACCGAGCTGGACGCCGCCGCCCGCCTGCTCGACGCAATGGGCCTGGACGATAGCGCCGTGCTCGTGATCCACGTGGGCGGAATTTATGGCGACCGCGAGCGCAGCCGCAGCCGCTTTGTGCAGGAGATCGAGCGGCTGCGACCCGAAACGCGCCGTCGGCTGGCGCTGGAGAACGACGACCGCCGCTACAGCCTCAGCGACGCGCTCTGGATTCACCGACGCACGGGCCTGCGCCTCGTCTTGGACACGCTCCACCACCGCTGCCTCAACCCCGCCGGTCGCTCGCTGGCCGAGGCGTTGAGCGCCGCGCTTGCCACGTGGCCCGCCGATCAGCGACCCAAAATTCACGTCAGCAGCCCGCGCACCGCCGTCCGCCGCTTTGTCCGCGACGGCCAAGTCCACCTGCAGATGCCCCTCGCCCACCAGCACAGCGACTTTCTCCACCCCTTCGAAGTCATCGACCTGCTGCGCACCGCCCGCGCCCACAACCTGCGCGACTTTGACATCATGCTCGAAGCCAAAGCCAAGGATGTGGCGCTGCTGCGTCTGCGCGAGCAAATTCGTGAGTTTGCGCCCGATTTAGCCGATGGGGTTGCATAAACTTAAGAACGGTTTGTCAAGCGATCTTGGTATAAGCGTCACTGTTAGATTCTTCAGAACTCGGTAACCTGCTGTTTTACAATCTAACTAAACGATTATCCGATGATTTCCCAACCCCTTAACTTCCCCAGCGACTTCCTCTGGGGCACAGCCTCCGCCGCGCACCAAAATGAAGGCAACAACACCAACAATCAGTGGTGGGCCTTCGAGCAGCAGCCCGATGCCATCTGGGGCGGCAGCGGCAGCGGCCTCGCCGCGGACTGGTGGCGCAACGCCGAGCGCGACTTTGACCACATGCAGCGGCTCGGTCTCAACGCGCTGCGCCTCAGCGTGGAGTGGAGCCGCATCGAGCCCGAACCCGGCCGCTTTGATCACGCCGCGCTTGACCGCTACCGCGAGCTGTTGGGGGCGCTGCACGATCGCGGCCTCCAGCCGCTGGTGACGCTGCACCACTTTACCAACCCGCTCTGGTTCGAGCGCCGCGGCGCTTGGGAGCAGTCTGAGAGCGTGGCCCGCTTTCAGCACTTTGTCCATCACACGATCCAGGCTCTGGGCGACCTGTGCGACTTCTGGCTTACCTTTAATGAGCCGCTGGTCTATGCGGTGCAGTCCTACCTGCGGGGCGTTTGGCCACCGCGCAAAAAGAATTTCCCCCTGACCGTAACCGTGATTCGCCACCTGCTGAGGGCACACGCCGCCGCCTACGAAACCATTCACGCCCTGCGCCCCGATCATCGGGTTGGCTATGCCAAGCAGATGCGGCTCATGCAGGGGCGGCGGCCGGGCAACGACCTGGATCGCTATGCCGCTGGCCTGCGTCGCTATCTCTTTGAGCACGTCTGGTTTATGGCCACCGTTGATGGGCGCATTCGCCCCCCCATGGGGACAGGTCTCTACCACCACACATTGGCGGACAGCTTTGACTTTATCGGCATCAATTACTACACGCGCGACCTCGTCCGCTTCGAGCTAAATCCAGACAAACTGTTTGGCGATGAAATGTATCCGCCAGACTATGAATTTTCCGATCCTATTCGCACGGGCCGCCCCTTCAGCGAGTTCTATCCTCAGGGGCTGGCGCGCGCCTGTCGCGAAGTCAGCGAGCTGGGCAAACCGATTTACATTACCGAGAATGGCCTGCCCGATGCCGACGACAACCAGCGTCCGCGCTGGCTGCTGGCGCACCTCTATCACCTGCATCGCGCCATCGAGGCGGGGGCGGACGTGCGCGGCTATTTTCACTGGACGTTTGTGGACAACTTCGAGTGGGACCAGGGCTGGAACCTGCCCTTTGGCCTGGTGGAGCTCGACCCGGCGACGCAGGCGCGGCGCGAGCGAGCGAGCGCCCAGCTCTACAGCACCGTCGCGCGCCAAAACGGGATGACACCCCAGACGGTTGAGGAGTATGCGCCGGGTCTATTATCGCACGCAGAAGAGGTAGGTGTAGTGGCTTCCCGTTGACCAAGCCACGCGTTGCGGTGGATGGGCTACTGCAACGCGTGTTTATGGCAAGCTGAGCTACCGCGAGACAAGGGGCAGCAGCACTCTATTGTCGGCGGCTGGCTCACCGTTGCCACCGGGCGGGGCGGCTGACGGCAGGCTGGCCACCACATTGATGACCCCCGCACCCAGTTCATCTGTCGCTGGCTCCGCCGTATCGAGCACGCGCTTGACGATCTGCTCGGCCTTAAGCGTCGGCTCGGCACTGTGAATGAGGGCCGCCTGCCCCGCCACAAAGGGCGTTGACATGGAGGTGCCGCTCCACGTGGCGTAGCCGTTTAGGGGGAAGGGGCTGTAGATGCCGCTGCCGGGCGCTGCCACGCCAATCCACTCGCCAAAGTTGGAGAAATCCGAGCGCTGCTTGGCCTGATCCACCGAGGCGACAGCGACCACCTGTTTGGCGGCGGCTGGGAATTGGGGCTCCTCCGAATTAAGATTTCCCGCCGCTGCCACGATGACGATGTTCTCTTCGATGGCGTCTTTGATAACGTCGGCCAGGAACTCCGATTCGCGCGCTGTGCCCAAGCTCAAGTTGATGACATCCGCGCCGTGCTGCCCGGCGTAGAGCACGGCCTCCGCAATGAGGAAAACGTTGCCGCGCCCCTCGGCATCGAGCACGCGCAGCGGCATGATCTGCGCGTCGGGCGCAATCAAGTGGACGATACCCGCCACGTGCGTTCCGTGCCCCGTCAGCCCGTCTGCAATACCGTCGCCATCCGCATCCGCCGCCGCAAAATCTTCGTCCGGCACGTCATCGTCGTCGACAAAATCATAGCGCGCTTCCGTAAAGCTGACGCTCAGTTCCGGGTGATCGAGCTGGAAGCCCGTGTCCAGCACGGCAACCACCGTAGTGGCCCCCGTGCTAACGGCGTGCGCTTCGTCCAGCGCCAGCATGTCCGCGGCGTATTGGGTGGGGAAGGGTTGAGTATCTGCACCACCCCAGGACCACTGTTTTCGTAAGCTACTCTCGGGAGGCGAGCCAATAAAGTTGGGCTCGGCATAAAGCAACCGTCCATCATCCTGCATATCAGCGACAACCGTTTCAACATCGCCGTTGTTGCCGGGCGTGCGCAGCAGGTAGATGTCGCTGCTGGCCAGCAGCGTTTCGATGGTGCTCGTGCCATAGGTGCTGTTGATGTCACTGACGGTTGCGCCGCTGTTGGGGGCGAGCTTGATGACGACTTCGCCAGGTTCAAAGATGGGGAGGCAATCATCATTATTGTCGTCGCCGTCGTCGCCGTCGTCATCGTCGCCGTCGTCATCGTCGTCATCGTCGTCGCCGTCATCGTCGTCGCCGTCATCGTCACAGTCGTCGCCGTCATCGTCATCATCAAAGAAGCGATGAGTGACGTCGTGAGCGGGTTGCGCAACGCCCGTAGTGCTGGCGGCAGCAGACATATGGCTAGTGACCAACAGAGACATAAGTAGAGCGGCCAGGGCTAGAAGGCTGGGTAGATTGAGCTGTTTCATGCAGAATTTCTCCCAAAATGGTTTAGGGCTGGTCGATGTCGGCGCGGTCTTTGGATATAGATTGCGCCGTATCGGTAAACGCGTATTTGCTAGAAGTATGTACTGGGGATTGGTAAAAAATACAAAAGTTGTGGTGTAGCATAAGCTATTCGCCTGCTGCCGAGAGATTGCGGGTTGGAAGTTGGAAAAGGAGTTGGTTGAGTAGGCCGTGGGGAACCCTCCCCAGCTTGGGGCTCAGCTTTACCCACAGGTCGCCACCGAGGCTCAGCGCACTGCGGGCCAGGCAAAACCCCACCCCAATCCCCTCCCCACTAGCAAGGAGGGGGCTTCTGTTGTCTCGATAATTCTGCGGCTCTTCTCTGACGTCGCCCGCTCGATGAACAAAGAGAGACAGTCCCATTGCGACCACTTCATCAACCAGTCACCCTTCCCCTGCTCGCGGGGGAAGGGCCGGGGATGGGGGTTCTTCTCCGCTATCCCCGCTTCGCTACCCCTTCTCCTCCTTCTGCGTAAAGGTCAGCACCTTGTGGAAGGGGCCACGTGAAGAATCGGATCGTACGGCAACCAGCCTTCTACACGAGCTGGGAAGGGGGCCATGAGTGGGGTTTCTCTCAATCCACCCGCCGCTTTCCCACCAGCAAAAACGGCGCCCAGTAGTACGGATGCGGATACTGTGCCTTGACCTGCAGCTGCGCCTGACGCAGCGCCTCGGCCAGATCGACCCCTGCACCAAGCTGCGCGTACCAACCGCCCATGAGCAGCGCCGCGGCGTCGTCCTGCACGAGCCAGCCGCTGACGAGCAGGGCAGAAGCGCCCGCGCTGAGAAAGGCGTAGGTGAGGCCGAGGATTTCGCTGCCGTGGAGGCCGCCGCTGCGCCCGGATTCACAGGCGCTGAGGGTGACGAGCGAGGGGGGCAGGCGCAGCTGCGCGACGTCGTTGGCCGTGAGCCAGCCGTCGTGCAGCTTGAGCGCAGAGAACATGGGGTTGTCGCCGCGGAAGAGGCCGTGGCAGGCCAGGTGCAGCAGGCTGCCCTCGCGGTAGCCCGCCAGCCGCGCCAGCGTTGCCGCCTCGCCCACCAGCGCCTGGGGCGCAAGCTGGCGCGCGCGCAGGTGCGCCGCCACCCGTTCGACCTCGACAGCCGCGGCGGGGATGCGCGCGTCGGGCACGCCCAACACCAGGGGCGCACCGTGCAGCGTCAGCGGTCGCCGCTGGGTCAGGCCAAAGACCGTGGCGCTCGGCGCGTACGAAATCGCACAGCGCTCCAGCAGATAGCGCTCCCCATCGTGCAGCGCGTGAAAGGGAAGCTGGTGCAGCAGGCTGTGGGGGACGATGGCGAGGCTGGGCACGCCGTCCTTGGTCATTTGTGCTTGGTCATTTGTGCATCCGGCCCGCCACGTGGGTGACTCTGTTTCCAGCAGGACGACGATGGACCGCATCAGCAAATCATACAAATCGCCGAGCACGCGGCGCACCGAGCGCTCCATCTGCTGCTGGTGGCGCCCGGCAAAGCGCTGCCCGGCCTGAAAGCGCGACCACTGCGCCGCCAGCCGCCGCAGCGACGGCTGCACGTCGCCCACCGTACACAGGTGACGCAGCACGTGCGTCTTCCCCGCCGCCTGCACAAAGGCCAGAATCTCATCGCCGATAACGTGGTAAACGAGCAGGGGCGTGTTGGGGGTCAGGGAGTCAGCCATCAGGAAGTCAGGTTCTGAGAGCTTGTTTGCCGTCAGCTCCGCAATTCCGTACGCGCCAGCCGCTGCCTCACCGTTTACCGACCCGCTCTTCCTCGACGAACTGACCTGGCTTTGCAGCTGCAGGCGGCTGATGCTCTGCTCCAGCTCGACGGCGCGCCCCCTGAGCAGGGTGGGATCGATGGCGCGGGCGTGGGGCTCGTCCTCATCGGCAGGTGCGCCGCCGTCGCCCAGCATTTCGTTGTAGATGGCGTTGAGCTCGGCCTGCAGCGCGCGCAGTTGCGCCGTCTGCGCCATCTCGCGCTCCCCCACCGATGCCTCGTCGAGTGCCACCAGCCGCGTCTCAATCGCCCCGGAAAGCAAATCCGCCAGCGCCCGCGACTTGGCCCGCTCGGCCAGTGCAAAAGCCTGTTCCGTATCCCCGCGCTCCAGGTAGAGCGCCATCAGTTCCTGGTAAATGGAAAGCTTATCGTCCAAAAACGAAGCCCGCATCCGCTCCTGCACGAGCGTGCTGTGCAGTGCCTCGATCTCATCGATGGCGGCCAGCAGCGCTTGCTCCGCCGCCGCGTCGTTTCCCTGCAGCCGGTGAAATTGCCCCCAGCGCCCCTGAAGTCGATAGCGCAGTTGTGGCAGCGCCAGTTCATCCACCAGCGGCTGAGCGGCATTCAGCAACGTTTCCGCTCGCGCTAAATTGAGTGGTTTTGCCAATAGCGCTAGTTCAGCGTTGCGCAGGTAGGCATAAACTTTTTGTACTGGATATTCGCTGTTTTTTAATAAGTCCAGTGCTTCTTGCGCCAGCGCAACTGCTTCATTGGTGTTTCGAGTCGTCGTTGCTAGAGCCGATTGTTCAAGCAACAGGGCAGATAGTAGCTGGAAATTTTGCTGCTGACGGAGTATCAAAGCTGATTGGGTAAATACTAGTACTGCTTCATCTATCTGTCCTCTATTGACAAGTGCGATACCACTGCTCCAAAGTAGTAAAGCGTGGTGATGGCTCAATTCTGTCTCTTCAAAAAAAGCTTTGGCTTGACGATACAGATCAAGTGCTTCACCACTTAAATTGAGTGCAAGATAGGCATCGCCCATTTGTCTTAAAAGGATGCTGTAATCGCTCAAATCTTCGAACTCATCTAACAGATGCTTTGCTCTTTCAAGAGAATTCAGTGCTTGTGCATAATTTGAAGAAAACAAATTTGTCTCGCCGATATTAATAAGTGTTTGCGCCTCTGAAAGGGGCAAGTTCTGATCTCTGTAAACGGAGAGCGCTTGATCTAGAATCTGCAACGAAGCTTGAACTTGCCCTAAATACATATACACTCCTGCTTTATTGGTCATTACATTCGCCGCTAAAGCAGACATATTGGTTTCGGTATATACGTTTTGTGAATTCGAGTATGCGCTTAGGGCATTTGCATACTCCCCAGTTCTTTCAAAGCAGATTCCTAGATTATTATATGTTTTCGCAATAAGGGAGTGTATCTGATGATTTTGTGCCTTTTCACTATTAGGGGCACTCACTTCAGCAACACTTTCTTCAATAACATTTTGTCCAATTGCAATCGCTTCTTGAAACTTCCCCATCTCCCCCAAAATCCGCATCAACCCCACGTTCGTCCGCAGTGCCTCCAACTCCATCCCCAACTCTTCGTACCCCGCCCGCGCCGTCTCGACCATCTCGCGCGCCTCGGCGAACTGGCCGCGCATGGCGTGGACGTAGCCACGCAGGTAGGCGGCGCGCGGGTGGGCCGCGGGCGCGTCCGCCTCGTCGGCGACGCGTGCGGCGAGCCGGGCGAGCTTCCAAGTTTTGCTGGGATCGTTGCCCGCCAGGCGGTCGGCCTCTTCAAGCAGGGCGGCCAGCCCGTTGGCGTGTAGCAGATTGCCTTCGCGCAGCAGCGCAGCTTGCGCGGCCAGCTCATCCGCAGCAAGCAGGCGCTCGATGAGGGTGGGGGAGATGGTGGGGAGGTTATCGAAGTTGGGTAGAGGCATGGCTAGACCGTGGGGGAAGGGCGCCTCGTCCTCCCCTCTCCCAGCAGGGGAGAGGGGCCGGGGATGAGGGCCAATTCTCAAATGTCAACGCAAGTTAACGCCTCAGCGCGACAGCGTTAGCGGCGGCAGCTCGACTTCCAGCGCCGCCCCGCTGATCACCACGCGGTAGCGACCGGGCGCGAGCGCTTCAAAGGCAAACTCGCCCAGATCGTCCGCCATCACGAGGCCCTGTTCGCGCGCGTCGCTGCCCTCGCACACGTGCAGAAGCTGGACGGCAAAATCATCCGGCAATACATCGTCGCGGTTGGGCAAGAGCTGGCCCAGCAGGTCTAGCTGCGGCGTCTGCTGGCGAGGCTGGATGTTGAGCGCCACGTCGAAGGCTTCCGTCGCATAGACGAGCTGGCGGGCATCTGCTGCGCCAGCGGCGGCGCGCGTGCCCATCAGCGACGGCTGGGCGGCGCTGTCAAAGGTGAGGGCGGCAATCAGCTGCTGCAGCGGGCCGGGTTGGTGGCGCTGCGCCTGCTGGTTGGCGGCGTACTGAGCAAAGCGCCCGCCAAGCCCGGCGCGCGTGGCAGCCGGCAGCGGCGCGAGTACGGTTTCGCTGCTCAGGCGGCGGAAGGCGCGCAGCCAGCGCACGCGATCCCGCGTCTCGGCATCGGCCTCTGCGACGAGCTCTGCCACGCGCGCGGCTTCGTCGGCGGGCAGGCGCTCCTCCACCCAATCGAGCAGCTGCTCAAATGAAGGGGGGGAGGAAGTTGAAAATCGATTCATGGTACAGTTGGCTTCTTTCTGCTGCTCGACAGCGTTCGCGGCGAGTGAGCTTGTTGACAGGTGACGTTGCTGAGACGTAGGGCAGTCACCAGGAATATAACCGAGAGGCACAGGAAAATACATATCTTTCTTGCTTCTCAAAAATTTATTCGCCCAACCGCATAAAATAGCGCATCCGCTCCAGGCAGCGCGCGCGCGTTGGCCCCACGCTGCCCACGGCCATGCCCATCTGCTCCGCGATCTGCTCGTACGAGGGCTCGCGCTCGTCGAAGTAGAGCAGCAGCAGCAGCTTGCGGCAGCGGTTATCGATCAGGTTCAACCCCACATTTAGCCACTCCACCAGTTCCCACTGCGCAATGTGATCGCGGCCATCCGGCAGCAGCGCCAGCGTGTCGTCGGTTTCGCGGCGCTCCACGTGGCGGCGCTTGGCCCGCTCGACGCGTCGCCACGTATAGCGGCGCGTCACCGTGGTGAGCCAGCCGCCGAGGTTGCTGTTGTCGCGCAGGCTGTCCAGCTTTTCGATCAGGGCGGTAAAGGCCGCCTGCGCCACATCCGCCGCTTCGTCGCGCGAGAGGCCATACTTGAGCGGGATGGAGTAAACGAGCCGCTCGTACTTGTCCAGCAGCTGCTGCCACGCCTCCGGCTCGCCGTCGCGGCAGCGCCGCAGCAGCTCGATATCGGAAGGAAAGGAATCGGAATCGGCCATGGCGAGTCGGTTTATTGTGAAATTTGCGAGAAACTTGCCAGAAGATGTCAGCTTTGGATGGTAACATTGTGGGGAGCAGATCCAAAATTGTCCGTAAAATTATATGTGTTTAGCGTGACAAGGTAGCTTCGTCCACGGGTGTGTATTTCAGTTTGGGGCAGCGCTGTCATTTCGAGCGGGTAGATGAAACAAGTGAGCAAACAAAGCTTCTCCAGCGAGAAATCTGGACATCGTTTACCCCGTGATGAGGGATTGAACCGCGAGTGCTCGTCAGCCATCTCCAGATTTCTCGCATTCGCTCGAAATGACATGGCCTTTCGTTTCTGCTCTCGCTTCTGATCGACGTAATCATTGTCACCCCTATTACAATATCTACTCGCGCCCAGTTTAAAGTGCACCTCGCCCACAACGACTGTTCGACAAATCCCATCAAATTCGCTACAATAACAGGCGAGAACTGCTGTTCTAATCCGAGGAAACCCATGCCCAACTTCCAAGTCGTCAGCGATTTCCAGCCCACGGGCGATCAGCCCGTCGCTATTGAACAACTGACCCGCGGTCTCCAAAAAGGCGAGCAGCACCAGACGCTGCTCGGCGTGACGGGCAGCGGAAAAACATTTTCCATGGCGCACGTCATCCAGAACGTGCAGAAGCCAACGCTGATTTTGGCCCACAATAAGACGCTGGCGGCGCAGCTCTACAGCGAGATGCAGGAGTTCTTTCCCAACAACGCCATCGAGTATTTTGTCTCGTACTACGACTACTACCAGCCCGAAGCCTACATCCCGCGCTCGGACACCTTTATCGAAAAGGAGTCGGACGTCAACGAGGAGATCGACCGGCTGCGGCTAGCCGCGACCAGCTCGCTGCTCAGCCGCCGCGACGTGATTATCGTGGCCTCGATTTCCTGTATTTACGGCTTGGGAAGCCCGGAGAATTTTGGGCAGGCCGTGGTGCATCTGCGCGTGGGCGAGATGATTCGGCGCAGCAGCGTCTTGCGCCACCTGGTGGAGATTTACTATGAGCGCAACGATAACGTGCTCCAGCGCGGCAAGTTTCGCGTGCGCGGGGACGTGCTCGAAGTGCAGCCCGCCGACCGCGAGTTTGCCTATCGCATCAGCCTCTGGGGCGACGAGATCGAGCGCATCTCGCAGATCGACACGCTGACGGGCGAGATCATCGACGACCACAGCCAAGTTGATATTTTCCCGGCCAAGCACTTTGTCACGCCGCAGGAGAAGCTGGTGGCGGCGATTGCGGAAATTGAGCAGGAGCTGGAAGAGCAGCTCAACTATTTTGAGGCGCAGGGGAAATTGCTGGAGGCGCAGCGGCTCAAGCAGCGGGTGAATTACGATTTGGAGATGTTGCGCGAGGTTGGCTTTTGCAACGGCGTGGAAAATTACTCGCGCCCGCTGGCCCAGCGCCCGCCCGGCAGCACGCCCTGGACGCTGCTGGATTACTTCCCGGCGGACTGGCTGCTGATCGTCGACGAGAGCCACATGAGCATTCCGCAGGCAAGAGCCATGTACAACGGCGACCGCGCGCGCAAGGAGGTGCTCGTCGAATACGGCTTTCGCCTGCCCAGCGCCATGGACAACCGCCCGCTGCGCTTTGACGAGTTTGAGCAGCACATCAACCAGGTCGTCTACGTCAGCGCCACGCCGGGGCCGTACGAGCTGGAACACAGCGGCCCGCCCGTGCAGCAGGTCATCCGCCCGACGGGGCTGCTCGACCCCATTGTCGAAGTGCGCCCCACCGAGGGGCAGATCGACGACCTCTACCGCGAGCTGGTCAAGCGCATCGCCCAGGGGCAGAGAGCGCTGGTGACGACGCTGACCAAGCGCATGGCCGAGGATTTGACCGAGTATCTGGCCGAGCTCAACATCAAAGTCCAATACCTGCACAGCGACATCCAGACGCTGGAGCGCGTCGAGGTTCTGCGCGATTTGCGCATGGGCGTCTACGACGTGGTCGTCGGCATCAACCTGCTGCGCGAGGGGCTGGATTTGCCCGAAGTCTCGCTGGTCGCCATCCTGGATGCGGACAAAGAGGGCTTTCTGCGCCACGAGCGCTCGCTGATCCAGACGATTGGCCGCGCCGCCCGCCACGTCGACGGCACGGCGATTCTCTACGCCGACAAGATCACCGATTCGATGCGCGTCGCCATCGATGAGACGGCCCGTCGCCGCGAAATCCAGATGCGCCACAATCTCGAAAACAACATCGAGCCGCGCGGCATCGTCAAAAGCATCCGCGATCTCACCGACCGCGTGCGCGTGATGGCCGAATCGAACGCGGGTTATAACGCGAACGGCAACGGTCAAGCCGACGAAGAAATCATGCTCGATCCGGCGTCGCTGCCCAAGGACGAGCGCGCCCGGCTGATCAAGCAGATCGAGGGGGAGATGAAGACGGCGGCCAAGAATCTCGAATTCGAGAAAGCGGCAGCGCTGCGGGATCAGCTGCTGGAGCTGCGCCAAATCGAGACGACGCAGAAGATTTTGGCAAAGTAGAGGATGCTGCGTATTGCTTGCTGCGTATTGCTTTCTGTTTGGTGGATGAGTGCAGCAATGGGTTCTCCGCGAGAAGCAATACGCAATACGCAATAGGCACTACTCAGACGCACCCCGCCACGTCGCCCCGCCTACTTCCGCCGCCACCCACATTTGTCGACCGTCGCTCCACACGTGCACGCGACCGTGCTGGTCGTTGCGCAGCGTTGTAACGTCCGCCAGCCGCTCCGTTACTTCTGGCGCGGGGTGGCCGTAGCGGTTCTCCGCGCCCACCTGAATCACGGCCAGCGACGGAGCGACGGCGCGCAAGAACTCCGCGCTCGTGCTCGTGTCGCTGCCGTGGTGGCCCACTTTGAGCACGGTCGATGCAAGCGGTGCGCCCGCGGCCAGCCACTCAACTTCGCTGGGCACGCCCGCATCGCCGGTGAGCAGGACGCTAAAGTCGCCGTAGACCAGCTTGGCGACCAGCGAATTCTCGTTGTCCGCATCCGGGCCGACGTAGCCTTCAGCGTGCGGCCACAGCAGCCACAGCCCCACGCCATCTCCCAAATCAATCCAGCCATCAGCCGACTGCGCCTGCACGTCGACGCCCTGCTCGGCCATTGCCGCGAGCCAGCGCTCGCTGTCCGGGTGCGACAGCGTCGTCGGCGCGGCGATGGCCTGGGTGACGCCGAAGCGCGCGGGCACGTCGAGCTGGGCCAACATGTGGTCGCCGTCGGGGTGGGTGAGCAGCAGCAGATCGAGGCTGCGGTTCCAGAAGGGCATGGCTGTGCCAAGCTCGCTGAGCAGCGCCTGCGGACTTTCGCCGCCGTCGATCAGCAGTTGGCGACCGCTCGGCGTCTGCACGAGCACGCCGTCGCCCTGGCCCACGTTCAGGAACCAGAGGTGCAGCCGCCCGTCCGGCTGCGTCAGCGCCAGCGACCAGATCAACACGCAGCCGACGCCGAGCACGCCCGCCGTGGTCGTGCCAAGCAGGCGGCGGGCGAAGCTCAAGCGAGCCATTCCTAAATTGAGACGACGCGGCACGAATTGGTCGCGCCAGCGCCACGCGGCAACCAGCGCGTAGGTCAACATCAGCGCGCCGAGGCCGTAGCGGGCAATTTCCAAGCTTGCGCCGGGGAGCGACGCCGTACCGCGCACCGCCGCCACCGTCCAGACGAGGCTGAGCCAGGGCACGGTCAGCAGCAGGCGAGCCAGCTGCGTTAGCCCCGGCAGGTCGGTCGCGCCGAGGAGAACGCCCGCGGAGCCCCACAGCATGTAGAAGTAGTCGCAATCAATCACTCATTAGCATCAGTATTTTGGTCCAGCTTCCGCGTATGCAACGTGAGTAGTTGAGTTCTGGTAGGCTGAAAGACACGTGTTGCCCTCCCCTTCCCATCTTATCAGCAACTACGTTGGTACGGAATCTTCACGATAATGTGACTCCAGGAGTACACGAAGCTCTTCGGATATTCCCGTATCTCGTGCCACACAACTCATTTTGATGCGGCGATGCAAGCTGGCAGGAATATCGATGGTAAGGCGTTTGGTTCCTTCAGTTGCACGGTTCTGTACCCATTGGTCGGCCTGCACCTTATTTTCTGGTTCAGCTTTCTTTTTCTGCCGGGGTGCAGCACCAAAATCTACGGTCTTGCTCATGCGACTTCCTCCAATGCCTTGTTCTTTTGTTTAACAAATTGAATCAACTCCTCAACCAGTCCCCTGATTTCCTGACTGGCCGTACTGTCCGGCTCATCCTCTAGCACCGTACTTCCATCGGCAGCACTTTCAGCAAAAGCAACCCGCTGACAGATGGACTGTGCAAGTAGCGGTATCTCATGCTCCGCTAGCGCTTTCGTTACATCCCGGCCAATAGCCGTATTTGCGATTTTACGATTAATTACAAATGCGCTTTTCAGGTTTTCCTTGAATATGCGTGCTTCGCTCAGAAGTTCGGTAATTTCTCGCGCTGCCCATACATCGTAGGGCGATGGCTGTACCGGGATCAATACAACATCGGAAGCAAAGATGGCAGCACGGGCCAACTCATTCACCCGTGGCGGCCCATCGATAACAATGTCATCAAAATGCGTGATATGGGCCTGGAGTTCCTTGTGCAGGTTTTTCGTCGGCAACCCAATGACCGGTAATTCGATGTCGGATTCCCGGCAAGATGACCAGTCGAGGGCGCTGCCCTGGGGATCGGCATCAACCAACAATACGGATCGACCGCTTAAGCGAAGCCCCATTGCGAGATGCACGGCAAGCGTGGTTTTGCCCACACCTCCCTTTTGGTTCAGTAAACCAACAATCATGCTCTTTCGCCGTTGTGTGTCTGTAATTAAGCGGAAAATCGTTATTAAGGCGTTAAAGCAAATCACAATTTCAGACACGCGAAAACCCAGATCAAATGTTTTGCTGCGTTGCAGATAACCTGGATTGAACGTCGCCGGATTACCGGCTAACTGAGTAATTTGCTTTTCATAAAGGCGTTTTATCGGCGATCCGTATATACCTGTCTCCGGGAATCCGGCACCCGGTGTTTCAATAAAATAGGAAACACACCGCTACGCTGTTGTGACTTATCTCAGGCACGGAGAGGCGTCTTTCTGTTCTGTCGGGCTTCCGCTTTTTCGGTTCATCGTCGCTTCGTATTAACTGGATTCTGCTTATTCACTGTTTCGTATTCCCGGATTTCCGATAAGTCGTGTATCCGGGAGCACGTGTTTATGCGTTCGCGGCTTACTGCATTGACGTAACCGGTCAACTGTACTCTATCGGTATAAATTCAGTGCTTTTGTGAGAGACAAAAGGCCATGAAAAGAAAAATGAACATATCAGGTGCGAAGTCAATTCCCCTTGAGGTTGTACTACGTACTTACGGGCATGAACCTACGAAACGGACGGGTAATGATCTTTGGTATTACTCGCCGTTCAGAGAGGAACGATCACCTTCCTTCAAAATCCATGAAGGCCGTAATATTTGGTATGACCACGGGGAAGGGCAGGGCGGGGATGTGATTTCGCTAATGATGCGTCTTGAAAACACCAAATCGGTATCGGATTGTTTGCAATTATTGGATCAGCTCGTCATCGGTTCATCGCGGACGAGTAAGGTGGTATGCGCAGCATCAACTCCTGCAAACCATATAGAAGGATCAACTAGCCCGTTCGAGCTGGAACGCATTGGTTCGTTAGAAAATCGTGCATTGCTGGGATATGCGTGGGGGAGGGGCATCCCGAAAGCTATTGCTCAGGCTTACCTGCAAGAGATTCACTACCGTCATCATGGAAAGCCGTTTTTTGCCATTGCATTTCCAAATGACGCCGGTGGTTTTGAGTTACGCAACCCGTATTTTCAGGGTGTGTATGGACCTAAAGCAATTAGCACCCTATTTTCCCCTCAAGAAAGGGTCACAAACCCGGTTGCTCCCGCCCTTTTTGAAGGGTTTAGCGATTTTCTATCGGCATTGGTGTATTATCAGACAAGTGAAGCGCAGCAGCCGGTAATTATCCTCAATTCCGCAGCGATGCGCGATCAGGCTATCGAGGCGGTCAAAGCGATGGGAGCTGAGAAAGTCTATTTGTATTTCGATCATGATAAAACGGGTAGGCAGCTGACTACTTACGTGACTGAACAACTATCAAGCATTGAAGTTCTTGATAAATCAGACCTGTATCAGGGTTTCAAGGATTTCAACGAATTACTTGTCAATCAACGCCAGCAGGGTAGGGCTGCCTAATCCTTTTTCTTTTCACTCGCCATCAGTGCCTGATTGCAACCCTTATTGCTTGCCGAAATATAGCTCAAGTTTAGTGCTGCACTTGAGTTGATAATTTTGTCCACAATTTTCATGCTGTGGATTGGTTCTAATTTCTTATTAGAATTTCTTAATTTCAGGGCGAAATTTCTAGTTGTAATTCAATATGTTACAGAGCCTATCGTAAGCAATTCGGGGTGTAACGTAAGTAATTCGGGGGGCCTATCGTAAGTAATTCGGGGCGTAACGTAAGTAATTCGGGGCGACCCAATCGAGATGTTCCAAATTTATCCCCATGTCAGCCATATTGATCATAAGTTTTTCGGGGGGAGATACAATTGCTATCTATTAGACTGCTATCGTAAGCAATTCGGGGCATCTAGAAGACACAACACAAGGTTTAACTTAGAAATGCTGGATTTTGTATATCGAGTTTAGCTTTTACCAAGAAGCCTAAACTCACTCTGAATGGTCATTCTACTGCACCCTTATTTCTATCGTAAGTTTTTCGGGGCGGTATATCATAAGGAATTCGGGGCATGGTGAAAATTTGCTTACCCATGTCGTTGTCGGTTATCGATCATAAGTTTTTCGGGGCGCAGATAATTATTTGCGGGAATAACGTGTAACGTAAGTTTGCATTGACCTAAAACTTACGTTAGGGATAAATGCCTAACAGGACACGGGCGGGCCTTATGGCTCTTACGCTGGCGCAAAAGAACAATTCGGATGGTTTTCCCAAAGCAGGGGAAATGATCCAACTACGAAGCTCTTCCAAGCTCACCTTGCATGATCGCCGTGTCCTCAACCTCCTCGTGCAACATGCCGGCTCTGAAATTGCCAACGATCTTCAACATCGCATCTCCATTAGTTTCTTACGCAGCCCCGAGCACAAAGGCGGCGAGATGGTACGTGATAGCATTATGAAATTGATGACCACACTTGTCGAGGTGCCAACCTTTGATCAGCATGGCAATGCAGCGACGTTGCGTACCACCTTGCTTGCATCGACGACAACGACCGATGATGAATCCAAGCCGGATGGGGAAGTCGTTTACAGGTTTTCCAAAGAGATGTGCGAAATTTTGCTCCGGTCGCGCTATTGGGGGCGGATCAAAACATTTGTGATGTTCGCTTTTACCTCTAAATACGCGCTTACACTTTATGAAAACCTGTGCTTGCGGCGCAATCTCGATAAGACTGAGCAGGAATTTGATTTGGAAACATTCCGAGATTTGTTAGGTATTCCCAAGGGAAAGCTGAAACAATTTCCGCAGATGAAGCAGTCGGCGATCAAGCCTGCCATAGAAGAAATTAATGCGCTGTCGGATTTCAATGTCCAGGTTGAACCGCTGCGCAAAGGTGGTCAGCAGCGCGGTAAGCTGTTAGGGTTTCGCGTGGAATGGGAATCGAAAACACCGGAAGCATGGAAAGTGGTGTTGGATGAGTTACAACGTCCTAGAATCGGACGCAGGGCACGGATACGGGGCAATGCTGAGCAGGTGACAAAGCAGGCTGCATAGACTAATTGAAGTGAGGCCGATTCTTTGTGCAAGGTTGTTCAGCAACATAGTAGTTCAATTATGGAGTGTTGCGGGCTGGCTGTCTTTTGTCTGGCCAACGCGAAATTTGAATGTTAGGACATACTCCCAAGGTATGCGAGCAGCCTTGTGGTCATAAGCCAGTCACCGCGAGAGACTAAACTGTCGATGCAATTGGTAGTGCGTATATGAAACGCTACCGCAAACCATCAGAGATGACAACTGCCCAAGTATGGTTTGTATACATGTTCACTATTGTCGCTGTTGCTCTAGCAGGAAAACACCTTTTTGACATTTACCAGGTTTCAGAAGGTCAAATTGTTCAGGGGTACATCACAAAATACACTGGCGATGAAGGGCGTGTTAACCGAATTGTACCTGCACACAAGCACTTAGTGCGCATAGGAAATTCGCAAGAAGAATATAGCTTGCAGCGAGAGTTTCCTACTGGCCCCATAACCCTTCTAATATCGAAGGACGTAATCTATCGTGCAGTTGTGACTAAGCAAAATGGACAGTACAGTTTTTACGATTTGATCGGCAGCGGCGCTGGACTGGCTGCCATTATCTGTTTCATACTACCGGCGCTTGTCGGAGTTTACTTAACCTATGGAAACCTTCGCTATCAACTCACAGGAAAGGAATAAGCTATGGCACTCCGAGTCACAATTACACCGTTAGAAAGCTCGTCCCCACAACCAGAAGCAGAAATAAACAATCAAACAATTCCTTTCGATACCCAGGTGGGGGTTGACGAAAATGCCTCGTCAATTGATAGCGAGAGCGATTTTATCACATATTTTAATGGTTCAATGACCACAATTCAAAACGGTTTACAAACAATTATTGATGCTTCTGGTCCAACAAATGCTGGCAGTGCAAGTTTTTGGATAGTTAAACCACTAGGATTGATTGGTGCTGGAACTCTCGCAATAGAAGAGTATGAAATTCAGCGTGCTGCTGGTAGCAGCACGTATAAAGTTGTATCCGTGACAGCGGGAGAAACAGTAGTAGAGTCTTCTGTATCAGTAGCCGCTGGAGTTGCTGGAGCAGTTGGAGGTTTCTTTGTAGGCGGTCCGGTGGGTTCGTTTGCAGTGGGTACATCCTTCAGCATAGCTGCTGGACTAGCTTATGATGCCTTTGCAGAAGCAGACGTACGCTCATTCTTCGAGAACAGCTACGATGATATCCGACAATTTGTCATCAACTCCCGCAACGAAATGAATAATGAAGGCGCATCGATTCCAGACCCAACTCCCAGTCTGAACAACGGAATTGATGTAGACGTTCTCAACGACCCCACCATCTCCAACTTCAAATATATCAAAAACCCTGCGGGCAATGACAGCTTCGAACTAGGCGCAGAAGTCTTTGCCGTTGTAGATAATGGTGTAGCCGGAGACGATACCTTCATCCGCACAGGCGATATTGCTGGCACAGAAACATGGTCGGTAATCGATGGCGGGGCAGGGAATGACACCATCGACTACTCACAGATTGCCTATGGAGTGGAGGCGAGTGCCGCCTCGGGTGGAACTGTGGGAGAAGGCGGGCTGCAACCCTTCGACGTTTTCGACAATATCGAGGCGATTATTGGCTCGGCTTACGCCGACACTATTACGGGTGGTACGGAAGCCAATACGCTGGATGGTGGTGATGGGGATGATTTCCTCGATGGCTTTGCCGGTGATAATGTGCTGATTGGTGGCTATGGAACCGACACCATTTTAGGCAGTGATGGTGCGGATTCGATTGTAGCAAGTCCCAATAACGATGTCACAGTCAGCGGAATTGTTGAAGGTGGAGCAGGGAACGACACAATTATCGGAGGCGGTGATAGCCAATACACTCAAGCAGAGTTTGATTCAATCTTTGCCGATGGACGTGCAGCGACAAATTCGACCATTTATGGTGGTGAAGGAAATGATTCTATTGATGTGACGGGTGATTTTCATGCGGTGTTTGGTGGTGATGGTGATGATACCATTGCAGTTAATGGTGGCGCTGAAAATGCACCGTTTCCATCTGATTATGGTTACTACATTTATTTTGACGAGGGCAATGACTTACCCTTACCCGCGTCGTATGTTGCTGGCGGGAACGGAGTTGATACTTACACGAGCATAGATGGTTTTGAGAGGGTGAAGTCAGTTATTTCTGATTCAGACGGTCAATTTATTGTCGATTTTAGTTTTAACATTACTTCCATTTTTCAGACTACAGAGGAGTACGGGGAGAGGGATTATTTCATTCCAGTGTGGCGCTTTGTTACAGACCAGGGAGATATTGATTTTGCGCATGTTAATGGAACGAGTTTCTTTGGCAAGGTTGGAAACACTGGTTTTCCCGAACCTCTTGATGTCGTGCGACCTCTTGCAAGCAACGTTGCGGCCGTAAACTCCATTACAGTTACCACGGATGGAAATGCTCGTTTCAATTTTACACCTATTAATTCAACGCTTGATGCAGAGAATGACAGCGGTTTATTTGCAGATAACAATACTCCGCCTCCGGGTCAGGATATTGCTGGTACATCCGGCAATGATGTTCTGACCGGAACCGCGGGTAGCGATACAATTTCTGGTTTTCAGGGAGATGATACCATTGAGGGCAATGAAGGGGCCGACACTATCTATGGTGCGGAAGGCTCGGATAGTATCAACGGCGGCGATGATGATGATTCCATTTCAGGCTGGGAAAATGATGATACACTGCTAGGCGGCAGCGGGGACGATTCACTTTTTGGCGATCAAGGTAATGACTTACTTGAAGGCGGTGCCGGGAACGACTTTTTCTTTGGCTTTATCGGAAACGACACCATGTTTGGCGGTGAAGGAAACGATACCCAGAATGGTGAAGACGGGGACGATTTCCTAAACGGTGATGATGGCGATGATTCTGTCATCGGTGGTGAGGGTGCTGATACAGTCTATGGCTGGTACGGCGATGACACTGTTATTGGTGGTGGCGGCAATGATTCCGTGCTCGGCGATTGGGGCAATGATTCGGTTTTTGGCGGTGATGGTAATGATACCGTCTTTGGCTTTGATGGCAATGACACCATGTTTGGAGGCGACGGCGCTGACCTGCTTTCTGGTGAAGCGGATAATGATGCAATTTTGGGTGAAGCCGGAAACGACAATATCTATGGAGGTGCAGGCAATGATTACCTCTGGGGAGACGCAGGCGCAGACTATATGGAGGGCGGTGCAGGCGCGGATGGATTTGCCTACAATCTGGCCAGTGACTCTACTGCCTCACTGACAGATTTTATTGGTGACTTCAGCCAAAGCGACGGCGACGTCATTGACTTGTCCGCGTTCGGTGGCTTGTCCTTTATCGGAACCAATAGCTTCAGCGGTGGGCAGGAGGTGCGATACAGCCAGAACTCCGGCAATACGGTGATTGAGGTAGATACCGATGGCAACAGCGCGGCTGATCTGACCGTGCTGCTCGGCGGCACGATTAATCTCAGCGTGAATGACTTTGTAGGGGTTACTCAGGTTAGCTACAACGAGATCACCGGCACAAACAACGCAGATAACCTGTTCGGTACGTCTGGAGCCGACCGTATTCGTGGACTCGACAAAATCGACACTATCAATGGCGGGGCAGGGGATGACATACTTATTGGCGGTGAGCGTCAGGATTATCTAACCGGTAGTGCCGGTTCGGATATCTTTCTTGTCGAGCAACTTTCAGAGAGCTTCCGCAATAACGGAACTGGAGTTTACCGCGTTGATTTCATCCAGGATTTTGAAGTTGGTGTCGACAAGATTGATGTTTCTGCCTTGGGTTTCACTGGCCTTGGTAATGGCACGAGCGGCACGCTTGATGTGAAATACCAGAGCGGAAACAATCGCACTATTGTAGAAAGTCTTGATACAAATGCCAATGGTGACCGCTTTGTTATCAATCTGGAAGGCGGCGATTATACCGGAACCCTTACCGCAAACGATTTTCTATTCTAGGTTAGAGAGGGGGCGCAGTGTGCGCCCCTTCATTCTACTTCTGAATATCCCCCCGCTGCTGCCGCTTGATGGTTCTCTCCAATACGCTTATACCTTCCTTGTAGCTTTCCACCTCGACACTCCGGCCGTTGCCGCCCTCGCACTGCCGCACGCACCAGCTCCCCACAGGGGTTGGATCAGTTCCGCGCTGTACCAGGAGGTAGGGGTCTGCCAGCTCTTAAGCTTCCACTGCTCGAGCACCACTTTAAATACGTTCGGTAAAGCCCCGTAGTTTGGTAACCATCTCCGGCAATCCCTGTTGTTCCATGACTTCCAGATACTCAGCAACGCTTTTTGGCGGATGTTTGAGGCTTGCGCGGTGGCGTTTTATAGCAGTCAAAACCGTGTTGGGCACACTGTCTATCAGGTCGCAGACGAATCTATCAGGGTGTAGTGCTATGACACCATAAGGGTTGAGTGCCGATTGGGGGAAATCTTTGAGATTGAAGGTGAGAATTATATCAGCCTGTGCCGTGATGGCAGCGGCCAGTACGTGTCGGTCGTCCGAATCGGGGAGGGTCAGGGTAGGGATGAGGGGTTCGTACCCTTCGACCAGCGCATCGCGCACATGGGCGTCCATCAGTGATCGAGTGCGTTCCAACTGCTCCCGCGTTAGATCAGGACGGTTTTCTGACAGGTTGCGCATCCATTCCGCATGTATCTGAGCGCTCCATTTTGCTCGGTACAGGTTGGTCAAGGCGAGATGCATCAGCAGGTCGCGCAGCGGAGCCGGATACAGAATGCAGGCGTCGTACAAAACGGTCAAAGCGGACATATCAGTAGCCCATGTTCAACTCTTGAGCTTGCGCAGTCAGTTCATCGAGCACTTCCAGCCGGGCCGCGTCCGTGTGATCCTTATAAACCATGACATCGCGCAGCTGAATGCGCCGATGGCTACCCACCTTGCGAAAAGGGATCGCGCCTTCTTCTAGAAGCTTGACGAGATAGGGGCGAGAAACATTCAGCGTATCCGCTGCCTGCTGTGTTGAAAGCTCCGCCTGTACCGGCAGGAGCGTTACCGCTTGACCGTGCGCAATTTCATCAAGGGCTTTCACCAGCAACTGCATGGCTACAGCTGGAATGGTTAGCGGCTCTCCGTGGCCCCCATCATCGACCAACCGTATCCGATAGTCGGGCTTGTCATCCAGCATGGCTGCCAGGCGAAGCGCAGTTTCTTTTGCTAAGATCGCTTCGGTAGATGTTGGTGTAGCAACGGTTGAAGCATCGAACGATGGAATGGACATGGCTTTGCTCCTTTCAGCTAATCGTCAAGCACACCTTTGACAATAGCACATAATCGAAATAAAAGAAATAAGCGAAATAATCGAAGTTATGTCTTGATTCTGAATATCCTTAATTCACCTCCTCATATCCCCTTTGCTGTCGCCGCTTGGCGGTCTTCTCCAGCACCATCACCCCTTCCTCGTAGCTTTCCACCTCAACGCTCTGGCCATTGCCGCGTGCATTGCTGCGGCCGCCCCAGCGCTGCCGTACGCACCAGCTTCCCCATAGGGTCTGGATCAGCTCGGCACTGTACCAGCGGGTAGGACTCTGCCAGCTCTTTAGCTGCCACTGCTCAAGCTGATACTTGGCCATAACGTATCTCCAATCCCTGGTACTGGAACACCACCCCTCCGGCGGTCGCCATTGTCTCATAATTCGGCCTGCGGCACAGGCTCATGCGCCAGTGGCCAGGGTAGGGGCCATGCTCCAGCTCGGCCACGCGGCCGGTGGCGCTAAAATAGCCGTCCTCGTCTTTCGGTTCCTGCTCGTACCAAAACCATTTGCCGGTGGCATCCTGGGCAGCATAGTGCGCCCAAGCAGGGGCAGTCGCCCAAGGCAGGGGTTGCCATTCGCTGTAGTAGGGTAGGGTAGGTATCATCGGTCGGTTTCCTCGTTGGTTGGTTGTGAATAATTGTGCCGGGCTGCCGGCAGGTAGTTGTAAAGGGTAGTTCGATGCACACCGAGGCGCTTGGCTATCTCGGCAACCGTAATATCCGGGTCTTTGAGTAATGCCTTGGCAATCTGCAAATCCTCTTTGGACAGGGAAGGGGTACGGCCCCCCACGCGCCCGCGGGCGCGTGCCGCTTCCAACCCCGCCTTGGTGCGCTCCCGGATGAGGTCCCGCTCAAACTCGGCTAATGCCCCAAAGATGTGAAAAACCAGCTTTCCCCCGGATGTGGTGGTATCCATCTCTTCGGTCAGGGACTGGAACCCAATACCCCGAACAGCCAGCATCTCAATCGTTTCGATCAACTGCCGCATCGAGCGCGCCAGCCGGTCAAGCTTCCACACCACCAGCGTATCCCCGTCCCGCATATAATCCAGCGCCGCATTCAGCTGCGGCCGGTCGCGCTTGGCCCCGCTCAACCTCTCGGTAAAGATTTTCTCACACCCGGCCCTATTCAGTGCGTCCATCTGCAACGCCTCATCTTGATGTGCCGTCGAAACCCGTGCGTAGCCCACTAGCATAATTCTGATTGTTCCTTTCCAGGCGACAGTGACACGTCAAAATACGCCAATGTCGAAAAACCCATCTAATAGCTAGCATATTCTACACTATAAAACAAGACACAGTTTATCGACATATATAGCCATATGTTGCCAATGTTGGCTGTATCCGTGTCGATGTCGAAGAAACCCCCGTTTGATAGACATCAAAAATTTTCTTAAATATTTAAGAAAAAGCTGGTACGTTAAATTGTTTTCTTCTTGTCCCTGTTTTATCCGGACAAGTTAGAGGCCTCTGTCTCTAACTTGCCGTCCTACAGGGCGAGTATAGAGATATTCTATCCTCTGTAGGAATTACCGGCCTAGCCGGGAAAGGAGCCAGAAATGGCTGAATTAACGCGCGAAAGAGCAAGAGAGATTTTGCAGGAAATGCGTGAGCGAGGTGAACGGAAGAGTATTGAAGAGATTTACGCTTTCCTCGACCGTCACCGGGAAGAATTGGAAAAAGATTCGTCGTTAGAAAACTTTGAGCGCTTGCTCAAAGAAGAGAGAAAGACGTAATCTCCTCTCTACATCGAGAAAAGCCTTCCCTATTTTGGGAAGGCTTTTTTTGCAATATGATGTTCCGAAGATTTGCGTTTGATAGACACAGGTAAATCACCTTAATTGTCACAAAACAGAAACATTAATTACTTAACTTAAAGACTCATTCTTCGGTTTCTGATTTTGCGCACTCGCCAAGTCAGACCCGTGGGAATGGCCATACGGTCATCCCACGGGGGCCGTATGGAGCACAATTCTCCGTGGGATTCAAAGGAGGCCATTATGGCCAAAAAACAAAAGGTCCTCAAGCACGTGAAGGGGCCTTTCTGGAGTTCATCTGCTGCCAATGATGAGGCAGATGAACTCAGAAAACAGGGTGAAAATCCCGTTGTTACGGGGCAGCGTCCTTGGTACGTCGAGTACGTACCAAGGACGGACTGACCCTATCCAAAAAAACCTTACGGTTTTGCCCCCACTTCGGTGGGGGTTTTTTTATTACTTTTCGCAACATTCATTAAATTGACATAATTGTTTCGTAAACTAGCTGTTCAGTCTTCGGTTTAGTTTTATCGCAGATTGGCCGTGTTTTACCCTATGGCCTTTCTGCGGGCCGCAGGGATTTTTCTTTTTTATGAAGGGAGATCTGACATGAAAAAGTGCAGACAATGCAGCGGTTCAGGAGAAGAGCGCTGTACCCCATGCAAAGGCACGGGGGAAATTAAGTCTCGCGGCATCGGCTATGACAAATGCCAGAATTGTAAAGGTTCCGGCAAAAGCCGATGCAGCCGCTGCGGGGGCAATGGCCTAGAGCCGCGCGGCTAACTTATGCAAAGGGGTTAAATAGCATCGTTTATCTAACCCCTTTGCTATCTCTACCACCTTCATTCAGGCACCAACTAATAAAAAATGGATCAGCGACCTCGTTGTTTCTGCTCACTAAGATGTTCAGCTACCACGTCAACCAAATCCTGTGCTTGTTTTGCATTAAGGTAAATCTCCATTCTGGTTGCAATAGATCCATCCGTGCCCCGAATTGGCTGCTTAGCGTTGTAGTTATTTCCCCATATTGTTTTTACAACTTCAGTCATGGCATTTTGCAAACCACCTGGATAATTTGGCATTGCTTCATGTTATAGGGGCGTTGCTTGCTGCGTCGCAGAAACGCAGGTAGCACCCCTTCAATCGAATAGAAACCGCCGCCACTCACCTGATCCAAAAGGTGATGCGGCGGTTTCACTTTGAAAAACGAATATAGTAATAATTACGGATAACTTCATAGAAATGTCATGGTTGTCAGCTATGTTGCTATAAATTAACATGCTGGACTAAACATGGCCGATAACAACAAAATTGAAGGGGCTGCTGATCTATTGATCAATCATACAGCGGTTGAAGCTGCGGGGGGGGGGAGATTTCAAGAACAACCTACTGTTGATACATTAGCAGACCTTGCAGCAGCACGGGCAACACTTAGCATGTCTGCCCGCGCCGAAGGTACTACCGCAGAAAAAGTAGCCAAAGATGCCGAAAGATTTAGCGCTAGGTAGCTAAAACCACTCTTTTCAATTACAAATATAGCAAGCCGGTATGGGTTAGTGCTGCCCATACCGGCTTGTTGTTTTCATTAGGCTGAGCTACTTACACTATTTACTACCAGCACAATATGTACTGACTTAACCAAAAGGATAATTCATGAAAACGTTATTTATAGCAACTGCAATCGTTTTGTCTCTAAATACATATGCAGCATCGGCAAAAGAATGCAGCAACATCAGTAAGGACAAGGTTATCGCCGCTCAAAAACTAATGGGGTGACGGCATTGTGGCCATCGGCCAAGCAGATGACCACCAACAGGCGGCGCAGAATCATTTAGACAGGCTATATGCCTACGATTATGGCCCTGTATTATTCAAACCAACCAAAGCTTCAGAAGATCAATTTCGAGGCACTAAAGATGAAGCACTTTCGTATTTTATTGGAGGAAATATAGCAGAAGATAAGGGTTTTGCGCTTGCTCCCTATACTAAAGTGCGATTTGAAAATGAAGGTATCATCATAGATTGTGATTCAGCACTCGCAATGGGCAATTACTATTTTACGACTACAGAAGGCGAAGAGATTAAAGTTGAATACAGCTTTAATTATGTAGAAGACAAAAATGGCAAATTGAAGATAAACCTTCACCATTCTTCACTGCCTTATCATTTATAAATCAGAAAATAGAAAGGCGTAAAAGTGAGGGATAAACTCGAGCTTTAGGAAAAACGGCAATCAAGCGCTGGGCTGTATTTTCGCAGTAGAATGACGGCTGATAGTTGCTTTGATGGGATCTTCCTCAGTACCAACAATGTCTTCCGCATAGAATGACACAGTAGCATGGTTTAGAAGATTGCCCTGATACGCATATTGCCTCCGAACGTTTTTCTATAGTCCTGTAATGTTAATAATTTCACATCACCGCGACGTTCCAACCTCAACATATTAGATGCAGCCATGCTCGGCCGTTCGGACATGCGGTCCCTTCTAAACCAACAAATGCCGTAATGCGTTAACTGTAACGATTTGTTATTCCGATAAGATACAATATTCTCGATGGTTCGTTACTTGCTACGCCTTCAAAATACTCACTTGTCTATTACTAAAGGTGGCTTTTCTTTATTGGAGTTATCCATTGTCCTGGTGATAATCGGTTTAATTACCGGTGGAGTTGTTATGGGGCGCAGTGTGATTCATCAAGCTGCATTACAGGGTATTTCCAAAGACATTGAGCAATTTGACACTGCATTATTACTGTTCGTAAATAAGTACAATACCCTACCAGGGGATATGGCTAATGCTACATCGTACTGGGCTGAAGATAGTGACAGTTGTTCGGGATATAGTTACGCAGGTGACGGGGTCTGTAATGGAGACGGTAACAACAATATCAATTTTATGGATGAAATGTGGTTCGCCTGGGAACATCTTTCTAAAGCAAATATGATCAAAGGAACATACGATGGCGAATTAAAACCAGACCGAATGCGACCTGGAGAAAACACTCCCGACTCTGATCTGGATGGCGCACATTTTCATATGTGGAATATAGACTCTAATTTCGCTTCTTCTAAAAAGGTGCATGTAAGTTTACAAGGTGATCATGCCAGCACCAGTACCTTTACGACAATACTTAAAGGCGGTTTGGATGCACAAGATGCTTTCTACTTTGATAATAAGTTTGACGATGGTGATCCAACTATTGGAAAAATCAGTGCCAATAAAGGTATCTTCGATCCTGCAAATAGCTGCCGCAACAGTGCTAATCAATACGCCCTAGATACATCCCATGCAAAGACGTGCCGAGTATTCTTTGAATTATCACAGTAAATTTTACAGGCCAGTTTAGCAACTTATCCAAAACCTAGGACGCAGGAAAGTAAAAGGAAATAGTTCTATTCCTGCGGAGGGCTTCTATAACTTGTAGTGTCTAACAAACGGACGTTTTTCGGACATCGGTAAGCGTAAAAAAGGCGGAAGCATCAAAGCTTCCGCCTTTTCGTCTTGATGGCTTGTCTAGACCATGACGCAGGTTGAGTAGCTTTGGAAGTCCCCTGCTATCGCTTCCTTCGGCGTTGGTTGCTTCTGCGCGCGGGTCGCACAAGGGGTTAGCAAGTCTTAGTTTTTGGGGAAGCGAATCCTCTGGGAGTCTTTCCAGAGGATTCACTTTTACGCTTGGTTAACTCTTGTAAAAAGTGCATCTCACGCAGTCTTACTGAGCAGTGACCATGTTGATCTAAACTATTTGTCAAGGACCTCTGTTACCACTCGAACCGTGTAATCAGATAGCTTAGCTGTAAATTCGTAGCATCCGGGTTCAGGATAAACGAAATAAATGGGATGCTGTTGATACTCTGTCCCCGTGATAATTCGGTCAGGAATTTCTTGGTTTCCTGCGTCTTCCACTACATATTCCGTGACTGATGCTTGAAGTTGCACGGTAGTTGCAGACACTCTTTTGGTTTCGCCCGACGCGAAATTAATGACGTGTTCTCCATCTAGTTGTCTGCCTGTGATTTTGAGGTCTCCAGGGATGTCTTCGTGAACAAACCAAGGCGTTTTTGTCAAGCGCCCAGCATATGGTGGAAGAGATTTTGGGCCGTCCATAGTGATAGAAAGCGGTCTACCCATCCAGATAGGAAAACTGCCAACTACTGGAAGACCGCCCCCGTGAATGCTGGAAACATACTGAACTTCGCTAACAGGACATTTTGATGACTCGCTTGTTAACAACTCTTCGTAGACAGCATGAGCAAACAATAATACTGGCTCATTCTCTGCTGCTGTTGGCGGCTCTTCTGTACCATCGAGAGAAAACTGAAGATGAATTGCTACAGATTGCTGCCCCTCTTCATAGACACGATCAAACTGCCACCGCAGATCGCTATCCAGCCATTCGTAGAACTGTTCTAGGTGCGCAGCCGATAGAAATTTCATGCTTAGCACTTCAGTTCCACTACAATTCCAAGCAACTCCAATACCGGTTTCATATATCCACAAGGAGCCACAAAAATCAGGTGATTCTTCGCTCCAAAAAAGCTTTAGTCCGTAATCGGCAGAAAGATAGATCAGAGTGGCTTCCTGATAACGTGTCAACATCCACTCGGCGATAGCACGCTGTTCTGCCGCTGTCGCAACGACTTCGCCCTCACCAGAGAATACAAGCGTTCCATGGATTGTTTCGGCTGTAAAAGGAGCATAGGTCTGCTTTAAATAACTCGCCGTGTTCTGATCATGAATGTCAGACCACATAGTAGATGGAAGCGGTGAGGCCAGCAACGCCTCACCGCATCGACCATAGTGGATTTCATCAGTGCTAATCATAGCCCTTCTGCACTGCTCTTCATCGAGGTACTGCCATTCGATGAATGCGTCCTGTAAGGCCTCTACTGATGAGGTGGCCAGCCAGACCTGTGCTCCTCCCCGGTCTGTGTGAAATTGATAGCGATGCTCCTCTCGTTCTAGATTAACAATGTAGCCCGGCGTTGATACAGGGCGACAGGCGTCGCGCAACATCAAGCCAAAACAGTCGTCCATCCATGTCGTGGGCGTGATACTGACGACTGAGACTAGATCAGGGTTGGATAATCCCTGGTGGGAAAGGCGCAGTCGGGCAGCTTCTACTGCTGGATTTTCGCTCGGTATTGACTCGGGAGCTTGATTTACTGGTTGTTGCTCTGCAGTAGCGATAGGGGTCACTATCTGAGCATCTAGTAATGAAGCTGTACTACAGCCTATCAGTAGACACGCAGTAAAGATTAGCGTGGTAAGGTGGATAGTCATTGCAAAAGTTGATGCTTGTTTTGTAGTGTGGCTCTGTGTTGAATAATGGCCAGTTCAGCAGAAGACTATCGCGGTTGCCTTCTAGTCATTTTCATTTAGACATCAAAGCGTTTTCGTGTGCCTAGGATCACTACCTGCACACAATTGTCTTCATCACACCAGAACGCCGCTCCTATAAAGTCCATATCATGCCAGTTCGGCAATATAACTTGTACTCTTTGTGTAATCAAAGCTGGTCTTTATGAGTATGGATGATTTTATATTTAATTGATGATCTGAAATGATTCGAGGAAATTATCAACTTGCTCTATGCATTCGCAGTAATCTTCATTCTGAGTGTAAGAAGCGACGCGATAGATTCGCTGATCATCAATGTAAATTCGTGCCTGATATGTACCGTCATCACCTGCGCCGCGTAATGCGCTTGGCGCCACAAAATGCCGTCCCAATGCATCACCAAGTCGTACATCGACTTCGCTATTCATGCGAGACGAGCTAGCCGATGCGAGTGCTGCATCTCGTGCTTCATCAAGCAGCGCGTCAACAGAATGCTGCTCTACTACTTCTGTCGCAAGGTCATAATACTGGATGAGCCAGTAAGCGCTATTCAACCGGATGAAAAGCGAATGTACCTCTACTTCTTGACCAAACTTGGTTTCTGTCGCAACAATTTCGTGAAAGGAGCTTACAGAAGATGTTGAAGGAATCAGCACCTCGTAGCCGCCGACTTCGTTCCGAACCTTTAACACATCTTCTGTGCCAGCGACACTAAGCCCTTCTGGATAATCCACCCAGTTTCCATCAGCTGAAAGATAGGCAATTGGTTGCTTTTCAATATCCCTTGCGGAGACAACAGATAGCATTGGAACAGAGCCTCTACTACCCGCAAGTAGCGAGTCTTCACAAGCTGATAGGGTCAACATTACGCAAAAGCAGCAGAAAGTTAAAATTTTCATAGTAGTCATCGACAGATGCTAAACACTCAAGACGCTACTTGTGCAACGCAGATTTTACTTTTCTTGTTCCATCATAAATTCAAAAGTTTGGAAGTGGTAAATCTCCACGTTGTGCCCGTTTTCTTACGGCTCCTCTGCAAAGATAATTCCGCGTAATTTCATCTAATGTATTTCAGAGTGTATTTGAAAAGTCCTCGGTTACCTCTGGTAGACGATTCCACGCATTGAAGAACCGTCTCTGAGGTAGAAGCGACTTTTCAAATGCTCTCTTAGATGGACAACTTGCCGTCTAATACTATGTTCGGCGGCTATTATACACCATACCAATTTAGCTGATGATAAAGGCTGATAATGTCTTGATGGAACCACATGGCAGTGAGTAGTGTATACAAAGCAAAGGCAAGAAAGGCTCAGTGGAAGGACGTTTAGTCCCATGCGACGACTCATAATTTATATTTTGCCCAGTATTATAGGCGTTATTGCTCTGCTCATCAGTTGCTCCGTTCGTCTAAATCAACCACCTTCTACGGTAGAACATACACCTGTGCCGAGCCATGTTGAATTCAACGAAGCCAATCAAACCCCTACTCTATCGCCGTCGAATATACGCGCCACCCTTATGACACTCCCTGATGGTCCAAGTGTAGAACGCTCACGTATCGTACTCCAGTCCTTTTTTGATGCCTATAATCGCCACGACCTTAACGGGGTACTCGCCATGCTGGTTGATGCACCAGTCTATGGTGATTGCGACTTCACAAACCGGCGCATGCATGTCTTTGAAACAAAGGATAATCTCCAAATATGGCTTAAGGCGCGGTTTGCCGAGCGCGATCAGTTCATTGTCCAAGAGATGATCATCGGTCCCTCGACTGGATCACCCCCAAATGATCCACGCTCAACCGCCGTCGAAGTGCTACGAACAAATACTACCTTAGAGGCGCATGGTCAGGAGAAATGGAGTTTGTTCAAGATTGTGCTGAATAATGAGGGTAATCGCATTAATTTCATCAATACTTACGGGAATATTGACTGTCAGGCAGGACGATAATCGCGGTGAGCCGCCGAACAAGGCGCTGCGGCAGACGCGGCGACGCGGGGCAAAATGTGTCCTGCATAGCAACGACTCATACTCCAGCATGAGTCATGCTGGTAGCATTGGCCGCGCAACTGAGCTTAAACGTTATCCTAGCGCGTTTTCATCTGTCCGAAAAACGACCCGATACTGTTGGCGAACCCAGATTAGACGGCCAAAGCAGCGAAACGGGAAGTTCGTGTCCTGGCGTGAGGAACCTGCTGAAACCAGTTAAAAAGTCGGTCGATATTGACGGCCGCAGCGGTCGCCACGTGCTGCAGATGCGTTTTGGCTACACCTCGATAACGGGTTTTGCGGAGACCGAAGGCGCGAACACCTTGTGAAATAGTCCCCTCAATGCCAGCGCGTCGCTTGTAGAGCGCCTTGCCCTCAACGCTGGCCTGTCGCTGGCGTGCTTGTTGGAGCGCCTCATATTGCGCTCTCGGCAGGATTTTGAGACGACGTCCTCCTTGCTTGGCCTTCGTGCACAGGTGACGCGCAGTGCAGGCTTTGCAGTCTGAATCAGAGAAAATCGCAGCAATATAGGGCATATTGTTATGACCGTTTCGTTCTCCCCAGAACGTAGAAACTTTGCCTTGGGGACAGCGTGCCTGCTCTTGCTCCCAGTCAATCTCAAACTGCTCAAGGTCGTATGCCCCTTCCTGCCTGGCCTGCCAGCTGCCAACTGCCGTTGGGGCGTGTGGGACCAAGAAGCGTGATGCCCTGCTCTGTCTGACTACTGACCAGCAAAGCAGCGTCGATGTAGGCGCTATCCACGATGTGCTGCCCTGGTGGTAAGCCTTTGGCGGTCAATCCCTGCTGAATTGTCTCCGTGCAGTTCACTTCATGAACCGTAGCCGCTGTCGTCTCCACATGGGTGACGAGATGCACCTCATCCTCTTCACAGCTTTCGCTTATGTGCACCACGTAACCCGTCCAGCTTGTTCCATACCGGCTACGAAAGCGAGCGTCGGGATCATAAGGGGATTCGAGCGCTTCAGCCGCTCGCGCCAATTCCTTGTTTTTCTTGAACCGAACGACGTCCTCACTGCCTTCTGCTTGCGATGACGCTCTTTCAAAATGACGTTGCCAAACGAGCCACAGAACCTCTACCTCTGGCAACGCCTTCAACTGAGGCGGCGCATCTGGAAGGTCTAGTTTATCGAGCAGGGTGAAGCCATCCCTGCCCATGGTCTGAGCATAGGTTTCCCGCGCACTCTTCTTCTCTGGCAGCCGGTCGTCTTCGATGCGTCGACCATAGCGCTTGTACCAATCAGCTGGCACCCAGTCCTGTAACCACTCCGGCACTACCGTCGCTATGGTATTCAACGTCGCTCGCAGCGTCTCGCCAATGAGTTCCAACCGGTTCAGAACACGAATGGCAGCCAATACAGAGGTTGCATCTGTCCGTTGTTTACCTCGTGCTTTCACCAGTCTCCGGCTGTGGCATTGCGCCAGCAGTTTATCGAGCAGCATTTGCTCCGCCTCTCCTGCCAGCAGTCGACTGCGAAACTCGGTGAGTACACTGAAGTCGAAGCCTGGATCGGTCAGCTCAAGACCCAACAAATACTTCCAGTCGATGCGAGCGCGCACCTGTTCTGCTGCCTGACGGTCCGACAGATTTTCCCGAAACTGCATGAGGGTGACCAAAGCCAGACGCCAGGGTGAGAGTCCAGGTTGACCGCACTCCGCGTAGAGCTGGCTGAAATCCTCGTCCTCAAATATTGTGCCCAGTTCATCTCGCAGCAGCAGATAGGGATTCCCTTTGGGGAAGGCTGCCCGAGCGACGCGTACGGTTTCTTCAGGGACTGGCTGAATTGGCTGCGGCTTGAGCGACATCACGACCTCCTCTCGGAATCCAGGACGACAGTTCAGTGCATCACATTATAGACCTGCCCTCTCCTTTTGCCCGACCCGAGAGGTTCGCCAACAGTATCCGATCGTTTGATAGACAACATCGGGTGCATTTCGCTATTACCCAATGAGTGCGGCCCACTGCTGCGGCAAAAAACTAAAGTCGACTCGAAGTCTCGTGTCATCTGAAGACGAGTGGTTTTTCCCAATTAGAGACACTAACGTGCCGCGCTAACGTACAAAATGATTACCATTCTCATGGCCAGCACCAAGAAGTTGGCCAGCGTGGAGCGGTTGTGCAAAAAATTTTGAGTGTGTTCATGTTCGTATAAATTGCGTATAAGCCCACGCGCTGACCAGCGCAGCCAAGGCCAGCCAAATCACAACGACAACCACGCCCGCCGCCCAGCTGGGTTGGGCATCGGCTGCCTGCGCTCGTGCCCGGCATTCCCCCAGAACAGAGGGAGGAATCAGCTTTATCGCCAAGGTGATGCCCAACGGGAGCAAAATCAGATCGTCCAGGTAGCCGAGAACCGGCACAAAATCCGGAATCAAATCAATGGGGCTTAATGCGTAAGCGACGATAGCGCCCACAAGAAGCTTTGCATACCACGGCGTTCTAGGATCACGTGCGGCAAAGTACAAAGCCAAGGTCTCCCGCTTCAGGTAGCGCGCACGCTGCTTTAGCCTTTTAATAGCTGCCATAACTAGCCCTCATCTGATGACTATTTATAGAAAAACCTTCCTTTATCGGACACTACAACCATCATCTTTTATCTCTGCCTCGAGTAAAGCCCTCTAGGGCCGTGATTCACTTGCTTGTGGTTCGGAAAGAATGGCAATCCACTCATTCCAATCGAACGCGACCGGCTCGCGGTCTTGAAGAGAAACCTCGATACGAACTTCCCCGCCCGCTGCTTCGACGATCTCACGCAGTGCCTCAAATTTTCTGTCCAGCTCCATTTGCAATTTGGCGAGTGTCGCTTTTACGGCGGCTTCACGCTCTGCCGGTGCATCGTCTGACTGGAAAATCCTGCCCAACTCCTGCAATAGCCGCTGTTCTTCCGGAGTGTAGCTGTAATTTTCCTGCATGTTAATGCACCCGTGGTTCAAAGCTGATTTTCAGCTGCGAACCGGTCGCCTCGGCGATGCGCTCGAGCGTGTTGATGGAAGGATTCTTCCCGCCTTCCAGCTTAGCGACATAGGGCTGTGAGATACCCATGCGCTCGGCTAGTTGCTCCTGGGTCAACCCGGCCTGTTTCCGCGCTTCGATAATGGCCGATGCCAGCGCAAATTCGGTTTCCAGGCTCTCATAGCTCTCCCGGTACTCCGGGTCATTCTCCATCCATCGTTTGTGAAGTTCGCTAAATTTGGTCATTGGATTTCCTCCGCTCGTCGTAATGCCAGTTCAATTTCCTTGCGGGGTGTCTTTTGGGTTTTCTTCACAAAAGCCCGCAACAGAATAACCCGCCTTCCCGTGGCCGTCATGTAAAGCACCCGCGAGATTCCACCGCGGCCCTTTACTCGGATTTCCCACAGCTTGTCTGCAAGATGCCGAACATAGGGCATGCCAACATTCTGCAAGCCGTGCTGCTCGATCATATCGACAATTCGCGCAAGCCGTCCGCGCATATCGCCGGGAAGGGCTTCAATCTCCTCATCGACCACCGCACTAACGGTCTCTACCTGCCAACGTTCAGCCATCATGGATTATAACCTATAAGGAATAATTTGCAATGTATTTATGGAAGGGTGCGAGCTGGTCACATCCTCTGCCTGTTCACTGCCGCGCCGGTAGCTTCTTCTCCTTGGCAGTCTCAAACCCCCGGTAGCCATATTATTTCCCGGCCAGCTCCTCAAGGCTCTTGTTGCTGCGTTTGCCCTGCTTCCAGCCAGCAGGCTTAGTGGCCGGACTGCTTCTTCTGTCACACCCGGCCCGCAACCTCCATCGGTCGCACCGAAAGCTGATAGCCCATCGACTGCAAAATCGCATTGGCCGTTTCCAGCTTCGGGTTTCCATCTTCGGAGAGGGCTTTTTGCAAACCGCTCCGTGATAAATTGGCCTGCTGCGCTGTCACAGCGACCCCTTTTACACGGCTGACGGTGCGCAGTGCTGCCAGCAATGCGCCGAGGTCGCCATCTTTGGCGTACTCCTCAAATTGCACTTCTAGAAACTGGTCGATTTCTTCCGGTCGCTCGCGCAACATATCTTCGACCATCTCTGTAAATGTTCTCATCGCTCCTGATACTCCTTCCAATAGTTTTTCGCCTGTTCAATGTCCCTCGACTGGCTGGATTTATCGCCGCCACTGAGTAGCAGAATAATCTGCTCGCCTTCTTCAGCGTAATAAATCCGGTAGCCCGGCCCGAAAAACAAACGCATTTCCCATACTCCATCGCCGACGGAAGCATGGTCGCCCAGATTGCCTTCCTCGACACGGTACAACCGCGACAAAATTCGCTTTTGCATCCGTCTGTCCCGGAAACCATCAATCCATTCCGCGAAGGGTTCCCTGCCTTCCGGGGTCTCGTAGTTGACCAGTTTCCGGGGTCGTATCTGTCTAGCCATCGTAATTCCCATTATACGCCTACTGTGGTAGGCGTTCAAGGTTTTGTTAAGGGGCGCAGAAATCCGCGCCCCTTTATTTTGGTTACCGTGTTGCTGGTAACTTCTCCTCCTTGGCAGTCTCAAATCCCCGGTAGCCGTATTTCCCGGCCAGCTCCTCAAGGCTTTTATTGCTGCGCTTGCCTTTCTTCCAGCCAGCAGGTTTATAGTACCAGCATGTGCGCTTGCTGTGCCATTGCAGCCCGGCTGCTTTCAGCGCTTCCCTGTTAGGCTTGGTGTCGCCCGTTACCCATATCCAGTAACCAATTAAGGCTATCTCCAGACTGCGCAGCTTGAGCAGCTCCTGCAACTTGTCCATCAGTTCCTGCTCGATGTCGGCTTTGTAGGTGTAGGTGCGTTCCTCCTGCGTCTGCCCGTCCAGTGCCTTTAGCGCTGCGTGGTACTGATTGTTGATCTCCTGCATGGTGGCCAACTCCCCGCCCTTGTCCGGGTGGTGCTGCATGGCCAGCTCGCGGTATCGCGTCTTGACTGCTTCCACGGTGTCTAAAAATTGAAAGTAATTCATGGTCATTCCCTCCGTTAGGTTGAGCGTTCAGCGCTGTGCTGAACCTCTGCCCTTCGGCGAGAATGGGGGGGGGCGCAGGGTCGCGCGATGCGATTTTTGGCTCCTGCACAAATGGAGCGCAGCGGAGTGCGGAAGGTGGAAAAATCGCATCGAGCGCCGCAGGGCAACCTTGCGCACGCGGGGGGCGACGCCACCCCTGACCCTTCAAAGCAAAGAAAAAGGGGCGCAAATTGCGCCCCTTTCTGTTAATTTTTAGGTGACATAACCACCTTTATGTCCTGTGCTTTGTCGGAGACAATTTTCTTACGAATTAACTGACTTCATTAAAAGCGGTAGCTGTTAGCATAAATACCGCAGATATATCGAACGACAAATGTACGTTTACAGAGCAGTAATTTTTCTCACTTTTGAGCTATTATTTTCTTTCTATGCAACGATATGTTATAATTAGTATCTATTGAAGTCCTCCCCGCGCTGATTTAGATTTCGTTGCTTCTGGCACTGTTTAAGTTTGAAATCTGCTAAAGAAGACAACCGGTCGTCTTCTACTACCTCAATTTCATTAAAAAAATCTCCCAGGTAAAACAAATGAGTTCACTTGAGCAGAAGCTTTTCCAGACAGTGGATAAGGAGCGGCCCAACGCTGCCCGCATGTATGACTATTTTCTCGGCGGGCATCATAATTTTGCTATTGATCGAGAACTGGCAGGTAAAGTTTTGCAAGCTGCCCCGCAAGCA
This sequence comes from Caldilineaceae bacterium, assembly GCA_965213595.1. GTDB lineage: Bacteria > Chloroflexota > Anaerolineae > Caldilineales > Caldilineaceae > JBCCFC01. The sequence continues at coordinate 153,666 of CBDBZO010000001.1, forward strand.
CGGCAAATTGCCTTTGCCAATCGCGCCTTTTTAGGACGCGTGGTTCGTTTTCTGGTGAAGCAAGGCATTGACCAGTTCCTTGATTTAGGTTCAGGTATCCCCACCATTGGCAATGTCCATGAAATCGCTCAATCGTTGAATCAAAATTGTCGCATCGTTTATGTTGACCAAGATGCCACGGCCGTGGAACACAGCCGCTTGATTTTGCGTAATAACGATAAGGCGAATGTGCTGCTTGCAGACATTCACGACACGGAGCAAATCTTGAATCATGCAGCGGTAAATCGCTTGATTGATTTTGAGAAGCCAGTCGGCGTGCTGCTCATGGCCGTCCTGCATTTTGTGACCGAGGACGATGCGGCCAACAAGATTATAGAGCAGTTGAGCAAACACGTTGCAGCGGGAAGTTACATTGGGATTTCTCAAGGCACAATGGATAGTCTATCGCCGGAGCTAGAGAAAGTGTACAAGCTGTATGAAAACTCCGATACGCCACCGCGTCAGCGTTCGCGTGCAGAAGTCCAGTATCTTTTTGAGGGACTACAACTGATTGAGCCGGGAGTTGTGTGGATTTCGGAATGGCAACCAACGGATGATGGAGACCCTCTAAGCAAGGAGCCTGCTGAAAGCGGTCTTTATGGAGGGGTCGCACGGAAACGGTAGCTTGCGAACGGCGTGTGTAGTCGAAGGCGCCAACTATGCAGTTAACTCAAAGGCAATTTGAGCTAAAAAATAAAGAGACTGTGACGCAGTGGGCAAACGCTATCCGTCGCGTCCATTTCTTACCACAAAGCAATCTCGACCTATACGCCCAGCTATCTGATTTGATGGGAGAAATAACAAGCTACCTGTCGGCAGAGCCGTTCTTGGCAAGCTCATCCCGCAGCATTGGTGCGAAACTATATGCGCTCTACGGCTCGCAGCCAGAAAGTCTGAACAAAACACACCACATATTGACAAAGGGTCTTCTTGATTGTGTTACTGAAAATCAGCTAAACGTTTTCTACTCACGCTGGCTAGCGTTGTGGACTGAGATAAATACTGGCTTTAGTCAGCAGCTGATTCAATCCATTCTGGCAGAACAAGAAGCAATATATCAATCGCATTTGCAAGCCAAACAACGCGCTCAGCTTTCGCTGCAAGAAACGCGGCAAAGGCTGCGGCAATTAATGTCGACGACCTCCGATGCAGTGTTGCTGCATGAAGATGGATTTATCGTGCAGGCGAATGAAGTGGCAACGAAACTGCTCGGCTACCCAATAGGTGCTCTGCCTGGAATGTCATTGTTTGACCTTTTTTCGTCTGAGCACCACGAGCTTGTCCAAAACAACACGGGCAAAGACCAACTGAGGATTGTTACTGCACTACGCGAGAACGGGAGTTTTCTCCTCGTAGAATATGCGAGTCGCCCTGCCCGCTACGAAGGCTCATTGGTCAATTTAGTTGTCTTGCACCCCGTAGACATTAATCAGCAAAATCTTCTCGACAACCACGTAGTCTCCCCTCTCCTTTCCACCACACTTCCAGATTCACAAGGTGAAGCAGACCTTTTGCCGTTTCAAATAGGCAATTTGCTTCAGGTTGATCTGCAACAGCGCCGCATCACCTACAACACTCAGACTGTTCCGCTTTCTAAGCTGGAATTCGATTTATTTGTGCATCTTGCCCAGCATACAAACGTAGTCTACTCCTACGATGACCTGCTCGATGAGGTGTGGAACTACGAAGGAGAAGGCGCGCCACGTATTGTCCAGCTCGCAGCCGGTCGCCTGCGCAAAAAACTATCCAAAGCAGGTGCAGATGAGATTGTTAATGCAATCGCAACGGTACGCGGTATTGGGTACTGCTTCAGGTGGGAGGACGTGACAAGTAAATTTTTAAAACTCAATTGATGCAATTCTGATACCATCTTGATACACAAGAGCGATGTAAGCGGTAGGAATACGTAGTATTGTGTATTCACCTCGCGTCGCTATCTTCACCTATGGCGCAAGATGGACTTGCAATTCAAGAATTAACTCAGCTGTACTCTAATACTACAACGAGACTTTGAAAAAGGGCGCTGATGAGGAAAATACTCCGTAAGGAGGCATTTTCCATGAGCCAAGTCATCACAACAACACCAAAGCTGACCTTAAGCGTTGCAGAGATTGAACGAGAGCTTCTGCCGGAGTTGCAAGCGTATCACGCCATTTATGCAGGTCTGTTCAAGCGCAGAGAACAGCGAGTCGAGAGCGAGAAATATCTGAAGGGCCTGCTGTCCGAGATAGAGAACAAATCGGTGGAATCCATGGTTTTACAGTTTGAAGGCGACAATCCGAATGCGATTCGCGCCAGCCAGCAGTTTCTTGGTCAAGGCGCGTGGTCAGACGAAGCGATCCTGCGCCGGCACTGGCAAGAAGTGAGCCGGGACTTAGGCGAAGAGAACGGCGTGCTCATCGTGGACGGCAGTGATTTCCCCAAGCAAGGCACGGAGTCGGTGGGCGTGAAACGGCAGATGTGTGGCGAGTTAGGCAAGGTGGCCAACTGTCAGGCCGGTGTCTTTGTGAGCTATGCAGGTAGCGAAGGGTATACGCTGTTGGACCGTCGTCTCTATCTGCCGCGGGAATGGGTGGAAGAGGAAGCCTGTGCCGAACGACGCAAGAAATGTGGCGTGCCAGACGATGTCCACTTCCAAACCAAGCCGCAGTTGGCCGCCGAAATGCTCCAAGCGATTGAGGCCGAAGGCAGCTTGCCCTATCGCTGGCTGACCTGTGATGCTGCCTTTGGGCGAGACACCCACTTTCTGGATACGGTCGGCGACTTTGTCTCTTACTTTGCGGAAGTCGATTGGGATACACGCGTCTGGCTAGCGCGACCCGCCACAGCCGTTCCCACCTGGTCTGGTCAAGGGCGACCGCCCACTCGCCTGCGTCTGGTCGAGGGGGAACCCGATGCGCTCACCGTGGCGGCCATTGCGCAGACCTTGCCCGCCTCCGCCTGGCAGCGCCTCAAAATTAAGGAAGGCAGCAAAGGCCCGCTCCTGGCAGACTTTGCCTGCCTGCGCGTTGTGGCGGTTCGCCAGTCGCTCCCTGGCCCGGACGTCTGGCTTGTCTTGCGCTACAACCGGACCACCGGCGAGATGAAGTATTTTCTCTCCAACGCACCGCTTGAGACAACGATTCAGACCTTCGCCTGGTTAAGCGGAATGCGCTGGCCGGTCGAATCCTGCTTTGAGCAAGGCAAACAAGAACTCGGCATGGGCGACTACCAGGTCCGCTCCTGGACGGGTTGGCATCATCACATGACCCTGGTTATCCTGGCCCATTTCTTTTTGGTTCGCCTTAAACTGCGACTTAAAGAAAAAGCCCCTGCGCTCACCTTGCCCCAAACTCTTCTCTTGCTGCAATCCACCCTACCCAAACCTGAACTCGATGCCCAACTCGCCCTGGATATTGTCCACTATCGCCAACGTCGCAATCATGCTGCCTACCGCTCTCATCGAAAAAACCGCCTTCCGCAACTCGACCCCTATTCCGAAGTCTCGTTGTAGTACTAATTCGTGTCGATAATCTTTCAAGAGGGATACTGCACAAGGTGTTGAGCTCTCATAATTGTTTGGAGCATCTTGGCTACAGAAAAAGGTGTATCATGACTCAACAGGACAAGTCATTTCAACTTGCTATCACGCGTAGACGTCTTCTACAGGGGGCAGCCATGGGTGTAGTAGCTGCAAATCTCATGCCCGATACACTTATGGCGCAACCAGAACAAGAAGAAGAAATTCAAGTTTTCATTGGCACCTTGAGTGCTTTACAGGATGGATGGCTTGAACTTTGGGAACAGGATCACTTAAGACGCGTCTACCTCGATGAGGCTACCACCTTCTGGAAGGGTGGTGAAAAATCACTCGCTGCCCTGGTAAAAGATGACGAAGTTATGGTTAAAATCTCAACGCAACAAAAACTTGTTCTTCGCGCTTGGGCGAATCTCTCGAGGGTGGGTGGGCAGGTTTTAGATGTAAAGGGGAATGAGTATATCTTGGAGACCAACAGTCTTCATGGAGATAAGACTCAACTATTACTTAGGGCAGATGAGAAGACCACCTTCAAAGAATACATGACGGATACAGTTATCAAAGGTACGAGAGCAATTTCTCCAGGAGATTCTCTTGATGCAATCGGTGAACAAACCTCAGATGGACTTTATGCTACGCTCGTTCATCATTATATACCGGATAGCTCATCTCCCTCGAAACCGGAACCAGAAAATCCAGAGTCGGACACAGTAAAAGTTAATAACGCCGGATGCACGTATACCTATTATGGGTATGCTGGATGGTTTAACTGTTCTACAGGAGCAGGCAGGTGCGGAACCTGCAATACGTCATCAAGCAATCAGACTGCATGGCCTGCTCAGGATAGCCACTGTACCTGCTGTAATGGCTCTTGCTGCAATTGTTCATCTGGGTGCAAAAACCAAGTGTTTGTGTCGTGTGGAAAGAACATTAATGTTACTGATCGTTGCCAAACTAGGTCTAGGACAGTCTATGTCGCAGACTGTGGTCCATGTCAGAAAGCAAATTGCTCTGGTTGTACTCCAGAACTTTGCAGTCGTCAAACTAGTGATTGCCTCAGCTATGTCTCACCCGTAGTCGACCTGACGAAACCTACCTTCGCTTACTTCTACGATCCAGCGTTACGAGGAAGCTTCTCATGCAGTGCTTCAGTTACGCTATCCATATGTCCTTAAAGTGATTGTCACTGTTCAAACCGTGGTCGCTACGCTTTCTATCCCTTGGATAGTGACAACCACTCCCCTCACATTTTATTTTCCAATTTTCAATGTGCGTTCACTTCAAAAGTTTGCAGGCTTAATCATAAAATGCTCAAGGAAGAAAAGGGTGAGAAAGATCAGTAGTGTACAAAATGAAGTTTTAAATACCCGCCGCGCACTTTCAAATGTCTTATTGTTTACTTCTTTGCTGATTGCTACAACATTGAGCGGATGTCAGATAGAACTAACGTCCGCAACTGATTCGGGCTCTCTACCCTCGGTTACCTCGGCAGAACGAAGCATTTCACCAAACTTTTCAACAAGCATTTATCCATCTCCAGTCCCTGTCGCAGACGGTGTTGTTTGGGGGCCAGCCTGCCCAAATCCAATTGGGCTTGATAAAGTAGAGCAGCCAACCAAAAATGAAGTTTTGAAAGTGCTTGACGTCTTAAGCTCCAATAGCTTAGAGCCTAGAAGGCAAGCTGCAGACCCTTCTCTCTGGTCATCACTAGGAAAGGAACAGTGGGCCAAGGCGTCTGCCGAACAAATTGGAGTGGTCCAACCGGCCGTGGATTCTCCCTACGCAGAGCTTCTCGCTAATGCATGTGGTGAAGAAGTTGTAAATCGTTCCTGGTGGGTTCAGATTTGCCCTGGGAACTGTGAAGATCAAGAAGTAACGCAGCCCGCATCGCTAACAACCCATCTCTATCTTCTGCAACGGCAAGGACAGTGGTTGGCATGGACAGCACAATAACTTTTACAAATATCTTTTTTAAGACTTTAGCTAGTTTTCAACCTCTGCTTCTTGGAGTGGTTCTGCTTTGGGCAGGGATTTGGAAGATTTTTGCGCCAGATGCGAAAGAAATTGCTAGCCGGTCAGCACTTTCCTTATTGTTTCAACACAAGAAGATAGCGCAAATTGTTTATAGGTCAGTTGGGTTTACTGAGGTTGGAATTGGCATTCTTCTTCTCCTACCTCCTCACTACCGTTGGGAAATAGCTGTTGCCGCTGGTTTAATGGCAGCTTTCCTGATCTATCTTCTTGTTGCCGCAAAGCTAGCACCAGATAAAACTTGTGGGTGTTTTGGGAAAGAGACAACTATATCAGGACGCACAGTGGCAAGGACAGGACTTCTGCTAGCTTTCACATTGATAGGGTGGCAAGCTCAGCATTTCTGGATGGAATCGATTGCGGCAAGTCCTTGGTATGCAGGGCTTCTTCTCTTGGAAATTCTAATAATCATTTGTCTTTCACCTGAAATTGAATGGTCTCGGATAAAATCGTTCACCTCAACATCGCCTCAATCGCAAATCTATTCGGATTGTGCGACTGCTGCAGTACCTCTATCGACGTCTTTACAGGAGTTGAAGGAAAGCAAATCTTTTCAAAATTTGTCGAACTTTCTTGAGTCTGAATTATCAGAATATTGGCGAGAAGGATGTTGGCGCTTCCTTTGTTTTGAAGCAGATTACCAAAATCGTAAAGCTACAGCAGTTTTTGCAGTGCCGATTCTAGAACCATTTAATCGTATTAGAGGTGTTATTGTTGACGAACAGGACAACACTGTTCTTTTAACTGAGGGATCATCTACAATATCGGAAAGTGATGCTCTGCTCACTCGCAGTTAACCGTTGTATCTTTCCGATTTTGATAAGCAGCTAAAGTATGAGGGACGCAGTTGCGCCCCTGTGTTGCCTAATACTCGCTAGCCAGCATGATTGTCAGCACCCGTCGCGTCTGGCTGACATCTGCCGGGTCTTCGCTGCCGTTCCGGTAATTGACATCATAGTGGTCGATCTTCCAAAAGACTTTGCCGACATCCTGCACGTCGAGCGAGCCGAAGTCATGTTCCCCGCAGCATCATTTAGCACATAGTTAAATAATGTCATTTGCGATTCACGGAGAGATACAATGAGATACCTCATATTCGACGGGGGGTGTTCCGTATGTAGCAAGCTCGCCAGCTCGCTTAAAGATGCATCAAGTAAATCGATGGAGATCATCAGTATTAGCGAGCCCAAAGCCATCAGTTGGCTAGACAAAAAATTTCCTCAAGGATGGAAACATGCTCCATATCTGATCATCGCTAGCGATGATCAAATACAGGCATGGTCAGGGTTAAGTTTAATTCTTGAGTTGTTGAAGCTGACGGGGCTAAAAGGGATTTTGCTTTTTTGGAACATGACACGGCGCAAAAGCGCCTTCTCTTCAGCGTTGAAATCCCGCACGCGCCGCCAATTGCTCAAAACTAGCCTCGGAGTAGGAATTGCGGCTGTTTTGTCTAAACGCCTTTGGGGATCAGAAGTCGAGTTAGCACACGCACAATCTGGCAATTGCCCTTGTTTTTTTTGCACAGGCGAGTGCTATATCGTAAGTGAAAATCATGGCTGCCGTTGCTTCAGCGACTGCCCAAACAGTTGTAATCCAGGATGCCCAAGCGATTATGTCTATGAATACATCTGTTATTGTGATGAGTGTGGCAGTTACTCTCCTTGCACCGATACTTACTGCGATTTACTTTGCGATGATATGTGTGCCTAACAGGAACATTGTTGACTAATTCGGAGAGTGGCCAAATGCAGGATTTTTTCTTGAGAAGCAATAAGCGTCAGGCAAGAATTTTATGGGTTCTGTTGCCAATCCTTAGTGTTGTGAGTGCAGCCTGTACTAGCACTGATGCTTTTACTTCATTGCAAATTGTAGAGACACAACCTCAACAGGAGAGAGCTATGAGTATTCAAATTGATCAGACTACACAGCGACCTTCCCCATCTGAAGCAACTGTGAGGTTAAGCGAAGTCGTCCTCTCCAGAGAAGAACTTGGAGACATCGCCAACTTTCCTATTCGCTTTCCAGAATATCTTCCCGAAGGATTTTCTCTACAAAAGATCGGTGGCGTTCGCGAAAGCGGTAAGGCGATTCCACGTTCCACGGACTTCTTTTTGCATTATGGCATCGGAAAAGGGCAGTGGGTAATGATTCAACAAACCACTGATGTGCAGGCAATCGATATGACCCCCTACACCCTCATCGAGACGATTGATGTTGATGGCGAAGAAATCGCAGTCTACGAGAAAACTGCCAATATTAGCGGCGACTTTTCACGATACCATTTTCAACTTGGGGATGTGATGTTTTTCGTGAGCACGATTGGAGTGAGCGAGGACGAAATGCTGAAAGTCGTTTCTAGCCTAAATTTGTAGTTGATAACCAAAAACGAGTAAGCGTTAGCCGTAGTCACAAACCGCCTATATGTAAAAGCACTTCTGAAAAAATTTCGCCAGCTGCGAAACATTGCTTCGCTGAGCATCGTTCATTACAAAGGAGAAAGAAATGTTCCAATTTCTTGAAGGCACAAAATCGAAGTATATTCGGCCAATCGCTGTTTGAATTACTATTCTTGCTGTTGGGGTTGCGTTTATGGCAACAGCAGGCGAAACGAGTGCTCAGGAGAATGATACAGTCTATCTTCCTCTGGTATCCACTCAAAATACTGTCTCGGAGCAAGACAAACCAGCAACAGAGAAAGATTTGCTCTCACTGACACACCCTAATCAAGGATACACCATTAGCTATCCGGCTAAGCCTCAAGTAGCTGCGGCTGAAAATTCAGAAGAATTTCATGTGATTACAGCTTTTGACATTGCTGATGCTGATAATGATGTGGTTACAATCGCAAGCACTCTCTCAACAGGTGACCCAGGAGAAAAGATTTCCTCCGAAGAGATTCGCATCAACATTGGTAGATACTTTAAGACCAAAGCTGCAGATGAAAGCCTGAACAATTGGTACAATAGGCATCTTCAAGAGCTACAAAGTCTTGGTTTGTCAGTGGTACAACCTACGTCAATGACGCCCACCACTGTTGGAGGACTAGACGCTCTGCAGATTATCAGCATCGATGACTCAAGAAACCACGAGCTGATTTTGATTTCACACGGCAATCAAGTGTACTTTCTGCAAAAGTGGCCAGCAGTTTCGATCTACGATTCTATGTTCTCTGAAATGGTAGATTCCTTCACGATTGGTCAAGACACCACAAACGGCTCCGAGATGGCAGAATCGCAAGTAAGGGTTGTTGATCAAGCCCCCGTGAAAGCTGCTCAAGTAGGGGGTTACTTGTTACCTTTTGACGGAACTCACCCAATTACTTCAGGGCCGCGCTGCCAGTGCTCACACTACAATGATCCTGCGAATTGCGCTCAATTTTGGCGCTCTGAAGAGGCTATCGACTTTGGGATGCCCACATACACCTCCATATACGCTTCTCAAACGGGAAATGTCTTCTACAGAGGATACAATGATCAAGGGTTCGGTATTTTGGCAATTATTGAAGATGCAGGAGGACAAAGGGCTTATTATGCTCATCTTCAGGCATTCTCGATGTCAATGCCCAATACAGGAAACACCGTAAATCAATCCACGATCATCGGATATTCGGGCCAGACAGGAATGGCTACTGGGCCTCACCTTCACTATGAAGTTCGGAACAGCAATAACAACAACTCACCTGTCGTTATTACGGGTTTGCCTGGTCTGAATTGGGATGCAGGAATGTGCTCTGGTCAAGCTACGGGTGACCATTAAAAGATTGGTTCAACAGTCTAAGACGTTTGGAGTGAGATTGATACTCTCTACCTCTATTTGCAAAAAGCAAGGCCATGCTGAGAGAATTGTATTCTACAGCATGGCTTGCTTTAAAAGAAAGCATTGATGAATTTCAAGTTATCACAAAAAGCAGTTTTGATTTTGCTTACCTTCATCCTCATGGGTTGCACTCTGGTTTCTATAGAAGAAGCAACAAGTCGTGTTTCCTCATTGTCTTGTCAAGAAAGGTGGCAGACTTACACGAAAACCGATGGGCTAGATAGTTCAGCTGTGTTCTCTGTCTTCGTGGATGATCAAAACAATATTTGGACAGGCACAGATACGGGAGTTAATCGTTTGGATACAAACGGTGAATGGACTTCATACGAGTTTCCAGTGGGTGATGTGACAACCAGCGCTGTGGTTGAAATTGATTCAGATTTGCAAGATCGCATTTGGGTAGCATTGCGTCCAGAACGTATTGAACAAGGGTGGGTTGGTGGCGGCGCTGCCGTACTGATCTCTGAAGAGCAAGATCGATGGGAAATTTATACTTCTGAAAGTGGCTTAGTCTCTAATTTAGTCACCACTCTTGCAATCGACGCACAAAATAGAGTATGGATTGGAACAGATGGCTCAGGGGTAAGTGTTCTAGAACAGGCTACCCAACAATGGGTAAATTACACAGAAAATGATGGCTTGCTGAATAACACAGTGCAGGCTATTCTGTTTGATTCTGAGGGTAATATCTGGCTCAGCACAGGCTATTCGGGCAGTGTTACCAGTGGTGTGAGCACACTGGCTGCTGGCAGCGAAAAATGGGAAACTTTTACCTCACCAGACTTCGTAAATGCATCAGACGGTTTGGCTTCTAGTCTCGTGTTAGCAATAGCCGAAGATCGAACAGGTGACATTTGGTTTGGTACATATGCTGGAGTTAGTGTGCTGAACCCTGATACAAATTCTTGGACAAACTTCAATTCACAAAACAGTGGTTTGACAGAACAGACGGTGCAGGCAATTGCAATTGATGATTCGAACAACAAATGGTTCGCCACAGTCGATTTCTCAGATGAAGAGTCCGGCGCAGTCGGTTTTTTATCCAGTGAAAACGATTGGCGCGTGTTTACGGAGGATGATGGACTAGCATCGAATCGAGTTCTAGATATAGCAATTGATCAACAAGGAAATACTTGGTTCGCAACAACTCAAGGGCTCAGTGTTCGTTGCAATAGTAAGTGACATCAATATGGAGCAAGATGGATTTGCAATTCAAGAATTAACTCAGCTGTACTCTAACTTTTACTACAACGAATACATCTATGATTGGGAGTAATGCTTCTTGTAGGTAAGGGGTGACTAGCGCGCCCAAAACACATGCACCTCCTCGAAGCCCGTCTCGACGGTGAAGAGATTGCCGTTTATCTCCATATCACGGGCCATCGCCTCATAGTCAATGTAGTATTGTAGCTGCTGCGGTATCTCGGTCGTTTCCTCGGTCAATTCCTGCACGTAGTCGGCCAGCGTGCGGTACTCCCCGCAATAGTCCTCCTCCAGGGCTTTCACAGCCAGCTCGATGTCCTCGTCAAAGTGCTTCAGCACCTCCGCACCCAGCCGTCCATTCTCCTCGATGAAACCAGCCAGCCGCTGTACCTGGGGAATCCCCGTGTATTCAGAGAGCCGGAGGCCCTCAAAGCCCTCGTAGTCGTGAATGGCCCACTCCTCCGCGTCGGGAATCGGCGAGGCTTTTAGCATCGCCCGCAATTCGGCGTAGAGGTCGTCCAGCTCCTGGGTGGCGTCGATCCACTGCCCGTACAGGATGCCGTTATTGTAGCTGGCGAGGCACGCCACATAGATGCATATTTCACTGTCGTGAGCGGTGAGGGTGGTGGTGGAGGTCTTCTGCATGTCCGTTTCCTTCGTGGTTGGTGCGATCCCGTGAGCCGGGCGGAGAAGCGGGCGCGGCCAGGGCGTGACACGTTTGCGCGGGAACCCCTTGCGCGGCCCGCGCGCCCGGCTAGGGCCAAGCAACCAACGCGAAGGAAACGACAGCAGGGGGACTTCCAAAGCTGCCTAACCTGCGTCATCGTCTGGAGAAACCATCGAGCAGTGAGCCATGACGCGGATGCAAAAACAGCTGAACAAGCTGTCCGGCTTGCCCTTTGCGCCGTGGGTGCAGGAGGAAGCGCGGCGCCTCGCGCTGCGTGAGCTGGTGGCCCTCATCGAAGGCTACGTGCGGGAAGCCCGCGAGCGGCCCGCGAAAGCAGAGGAGCTGGACGCGCTCGACGAGCTGGAGGGGGAGGGCGGCAAGGCAGAATGGATTTGTCGGTCCATACGGGGTGCGGCGCGAGTCGAAGCACCAGACCAGCGGGTGGCCCTGCTGCAACAGGGGCTGGAACGGTTGAAACGGCTCCATGCGGCCCAGCTTGCGCAGCCCGGCTCGAACCGATGGTGAGCAGAAAATCCTGCTCTACCGGCAATATTGCCGTTGAAAGCAGCGGACGAATGGCTATACCAGACATCTTCCAACGCTTCCCCTGCCTTCATGCCGCGCCAGAAATCCACTCTCCAGTGGCAACCCAGCTTGCTGGGCACGTTAAGCGAAGCAGCGACAGCGGACCCCAACGAACCCCCAGACCATGAACTACCCCCACCTGCTCGAACAATTCCTGACCCACTACAAACCGGCCCTGAAGCAGGAGCTGATGCAGCAGGGCGAGCTGGAGGCCTACATCCAGGCACAAGCCGAGACGATGGCCGAGACCAGGGCGCGGATTCGCACGCAGATTCAGGAGCGCGACCCATCTTTGGGCAGCCTCCAGCTCGACCTGGAGGCCGCCGCCGCCGTGCGCGAACTGTACCTGACGCCCAGCTAGTTTCTCTGTTCGATGCGGCCGCAGCGGGCGGCGCGACGCTCGGCGTCGCGCCGCCCGATCTACCCTCACCAGCACCGACTCCCCCATCCCGCACGACCAATCGCAGACCCCCTCAGCCAGCCACGCAGCCCGGCCTCTTTGGTGCTTCCGCTGAGGCTGCACCCGTCGCCGACGCGCCGCTGCTGGAAAGCGTGGCGCAGGAAGCGGCTGCGCCCGCCTTCCGGCTGGAGGGGGTGCAGAGCGCCTCCGGCGCCAAGGGCAAGGCGCGCGACCTGCTGGCCGCGCTGCGTCTGCTCAAGCTGCTGGAAGGCATGGAGGGGGAGGGGCGCACCACCTCGGATGAAGAAAAGCGCATCCTGGCCCGCTTTCCCGGCTTTGGAGCGCTGGCCAACGACCTCTTCCCCGACCCCACCACGGGCGAATTCAAGCCCGGCTGGGAGACGCTGGGGGACGAGTTGCAGGAGCTGCTCTCGACCGAAGAGTATGAATCGGCCAAGCGCTCCACCTACAACGCCTTTTAGGACAAGCGGGGGCATTTGAAATTGCAAACGCAATTCAGACTGTGCGCGGTATTGGTTTATGCTTTGAATGGGAGAATGCTAGAAGCCAAATGTGAATAGGATTGATACGATCCTGATACCATTTTGATGCACAAAAGCGATGCAAAACACAAAATTATTTTGTATCATGTTGGAGACTAAAGATCGTGTGCCGCCGCCGAACCATATTCTTGCCTGTCTTAGCCACCGGATAATTTCTCTATTGACAAGGGGAAATCATGAGCAACAAATGGAAAAATCTAGCGAGTCTAGCAGTCGCGATTGCAGCCGTCTTCGCTATCAGCACATTTACATTTGCTTCAGATCCCGTTGGCGATCTAATTGATAAGGTGCTGAAAGTGGTACAAGAGGAAAAAGCCAAACCTGGCTCTACCGTACAGGACCCGGTGCGTGGCGAACTGTTCGTCGGGGCTTCAGCAACAAGAGTCGCTGAGGTTCACGAGCAAGCAGCACAAGAATACGATGCCTCAATCAGTCGTTCTCCAGAAGAGAGAACTCAAGCACTGAATGCAATCCATCAGTTTGCAGAAGACTCGACTCTAGAGATTCGGTACGACCATACCAGGGCAAATCCTAACCTCAGCAGCCAGCAGGTTGAACTTTATGAAACGACTCAGGCACAGTACCTGGTTGATTCCAAAAGTAACACTGTGAGGCAGATGATTACGACTGATCCAGATTGGGTAGAGAAAAGATCAGAAGAGATTAAAACACCTAAAGAACTCAAATCTAAAGCATTTGGCTTCTTAGAAACCCGCAACCCTTGTTTCAACAGTTTTAGAGATCAATTAGCCTTTACAGCAATGGAGAGGGCTGTTGACGAAGAAGGTGTGGAAGACGAATACGCTGTTTTCTTCTATAGATGGGAACAGTTACCAAGCACTGTCGAACTAGCTCCTGGAGATCTTCCGCCCTTCGTCCAGGTTGGCATCGGTGAAGATGGACGCATTGCCAGCTACTTTGACACGGTGTGTCCTTAATTCTGGTGCATTGCTTAAGGAGAATAACCATGTTCAAAAAGACTCTAGCGGTAGCTTTCCTGATTGGCACGATGGTTTTGTTGTCCCACTATTCGGTAGGACAAGCGGCTCCTGGGGTTGAGGTCTATTCTGATGGAGGTTCCTATTGGAGCCAAAGTGGTTCTTCGTGGGGATACAAATCTGATGCTGGATATTGTTACATTGCTGGTTGGTGCACCCCCAAGTACTTCCATTACGCTTACAACCGGAACGACGTTGCGAACACGTTCGGCACATGGGATAACATTGATTACAGTTCTACCTACGGACGAGTGAGCGTCTTTGTACCAGCACCGGATAGCTACTCACAGGGCGTAGGGAACTACAGTATCTCATACGCTGGAGGTGCTGTAGCGAGTTGCCAAATCAACCAAGCGGGACTGGCAAATGCATGGGTGGCATGTAACAGTTCACTTTTGGGGGTCAGAAACGTCGGCCTGACCAATTACTCTCCGTATGGAAACCCTGGTACGAAGAGAATCGCCTTCGATGAGATCAAATTAGAGTACTAAGTGCGCTGGCTTCAAGTTGATTCCTCGCTCAGAGTCAGTGGGCTTAAACAATCGGTGTAGACAACTAGAGCGAAATCGGAGACTGGCACTACTGTAACTTTTAGGCATAATCGTCAAAAGGGGTGGGTGATTTATGTATTTGCGAGCAGGTAGTTGATCATTTTTGTGCGTCTGTTTTTTCTGAGTCCTCGATGTATTTTGACCTTTGCTTTCCAATGGGCGAAGGATCCGTCACAGGAGTTTGTGGTGGTTGGTATGGTGAGGTTTGGATAGTTTTTGTTGGTGAAGAGATACGGCGAGTTTCTGGTGAGCGAATGCATAGCGCTACGCAGTCTTCTGTGCATGAACTGGTTGTTTTCGTTGCGTTCTTTGAGGAAATCCCGGTACTCATCTTTGATGGTCTGTAACGCCTTCTGGAAGTCTTTTTCCTGCATGGCAACGATGTTTGCCATGAGCTGTTTGATAGCCTTGCCGCAGTCAGTTTTGGGGTTACCCGTGGTGTAACGGCGGATGATCTGCTTCTGATGGAACAGACAGAGCTGGATGGGTGTTCCGGGAAACAGTCGCTTCAGGAGTCTGATGACGCCTTGCCTGCCGTCAATAGTGAAGCTGGAAAAGCGCCAGCCTTGTTTATGAAGAAAGAGCAGGTCCTCCTCCACATAGGCCAGTTTCTCCGCATCGATCTCCCGCCAATAGATATTCCTGCCCTCTGCTCTATACACCAGCAGCCCGTAACCACGGCCAAAGAAGGTGGCATCAAACACCAGCGGTACAGGATGATCCCCTGGAACAGGCCAGCATATCGGCGGATCGTACGCATCAAAATGACGGCGTAGCGTCTCAATCCCGACCCCGTAACGGGCACTCAATTCCTTGAGAGTGTGCTTTCCAATACAGTAATCTTTCCAGGCAAAACCAACCCACCGACGAGAGCGTTTATGGCACCAGGCATGCCCGCAATGCTTGCAACGATAGCGTTGTAAGCCCCGCTTCTTACCGTCTTTAATCGCTCCGCTAACACCACATTCAGGGCAGTTTTAATCCTACGCATATCCAAATCTCAGATAAATAACTGATTAATAACATAAAAATTACTAAATCACCCACCCCTTTTGACGATTATGCCAACTTTTACAAAGTTACAGTAGTGCCAGTCTCTCCGCAGATAGAAGGGCATTAGTCATGTCTGGAATTTTCCTTTTCACGTTGCAATGTTATTTCGTTGCCGTTCTAGGTATCTCAGCAATTGCAAAGCTAGACTGCCTTAGTTGCTTTGCAAATACGCTCAAACAACAGAAATTACTGCCCCCTCACCTCATTGTTCCTACCAGCAGAATTCTGCCTGCAGCCGAGTGGGGACTTGCCCTTTCACTGGCTGGTGGATTTATTCCGCAGGCATCGGCAACCATGCTGCTGCTTCTTTTTCTTGTGTTTTTGTCGATGGAGGTAGCCCTGTACCGTGCAAAATCCAGTGCAGATTGTGGATGTTATGGAGATGCACATCACCAGTCAGTTGACCCTAGCAGCATTGTCGTCTCTACCACATTAGTGTCTTTGGCTGTTGTGAACTTCGCGCTCGTTCTGGGTGGAGCGAGAGTAAACAGTGGTTGGTTGCAAACCGTTTTGCTTGCCACCTTCTTGGCAGGAAGTGTATGGCTGTTCTACAAACTTCTCAAGCGCAAGCGATATGAGCAAACGTTGCGCCGGGACTACATGAGTCACAGAATGGCTTCGGGTGTTGGTACTACCGCTGCATAGTCAAACTTTTGACAATTCATCAGTATGGAATAGGAAGATATGAATCGCTTTACACCTCTAAAAAGATTTAGCCTTGCTGTTACAGGTTTGCTAGCGTTAGTAGGTTGCGCAGTTGACCCCGTTGATCTCTCAACCGGTATTTACAATAGCACCCAGGTAGTCTCCTCAGTGGAGCAACAGACGGGAGACAGTTCGGATAACCCCAGCGACGTACTCAAAGCGGGCGAGTGCATTGTCAGCAACGCCGGCACGGTGTCGGGCACGGCACGTTTTCAAGAGCAATCAATTGATGGCGCCTTTGCGACCTTTATCTACGACAGCGGGGCAACTCAAGCCGTCCGCATTCAAGATGGCGAGTTTGCGGCTCCGCTCATCGCCCGGCGCTGTGGTAATGACATTGAGTTTGTTGGATTCCAATTGATCGTTGGCGAATGGCGTGAATACATCGAACCCACTGAGACCACGCTCGACTTGAGCATTGAACTGTCGCAAGCGCCTGTTGTGCTCGAAGAGAACGCTGCCGAACATAAAGTCGTGTTCGGCACAATTTCCGGCACGGTTCAGCAGGGTGGTCAACCCGTGCCAGATGGAACAGAAGTTACCGTCTCCATCGCCGGTGGGCTGGCGCAAACAGTTTTTACGCACGATGGTCGGTACAGCGCCACTACACTTGGCGATTTGAGCGACGGGACGGAAAGTTATCTGCCCGTCACTATCAGCGTAGACTCGCAAACGGTGAATGTCGTGCCAGCCACAGGTGATGACACGCAGGACATTGATCTGTCATAGTTGTTGGATTCCCTGAAATGGGCAAGAACATCAAACCATGAGAAATATCAAAGTTCCTCTGATGATTGTGTCGTTCGCATTACTGTTTTGCTTTGGGTTTAGCCCAGCATCGGCCCAAACACCTAATGAACCAGATGTCAACCCAAGCGAAAAGATTAGCGAGTGGTTGACATATGTTGACCCCCGTTTCGACTTTACGGTTGAGTACCCGGCTGCTTGGAGTACGCGGCCACGAGATGATGAACCTGGGTACGTGGGTGGAACACTTGTGTTCAGCAAGTCTGAAATTGATAGCACCTTTCAGTGCGATGAAGGTGCTCCACTGAGAATCGAGCTTGGTTTGTACTTGTCTGAATATACGCCATCTTCAACTTTGGCGGAGTGGTCTGAAAAACGTGACCAGGCTAATGCTGCATTTCCCGCCGATCAGATTCGTATCACGAATGCTTATACGGGGGAAATCGGAGGCAAAGAGGCATATTATAAAGAAGGAGTGTCGCCATTAACGGAGTTTGCTTACTTCAATGTGCTTCATGACAAAACTGTTTGGTTTGTGTGGATGAATAGTGCAGACGAACAGAACAAAGAGCTGCTTCAACAAGTTGTTGAATCCTTAGAATTTGGTTCGGATACGCCTAACACACTTCAGGAAGCTTACGGCAAAGAGTTTCAGCCAGCTCCTTTACAACAACAAGTAGAGAACCTGACACAAACATTCATTCCCTCCACCTCAGCGTTTGAAGTTTGGGAAGCAGACGAAGGGTATCCAATTTTCTCAACGCGAAACGTAGTGGTAGTCAACACAAGGCAAAAGAAAACATCGCAACCTCTACTGCCCGTTTCTCGAGGGCTCACGAGCATCGCCAGTAACTATATAGTTCCTGTTAGCGTCACAGCAACTATTCTTTGTGGCAACCTTAACGCTCCGGTGTGTAACGGTACTCATAAAGGTCAAGCTGCCAACGCAGTCGATATGTCCATGAGCGCAGGAACTTCCGTTAGAAATTCCGCCAGATCCATCAAAAATTCAGCGGGTTGGGACAGTTCTGGATATGGCAACCTCGTGACGATGTATGATAGCAGCAATAATCATGTTGCTTACTATGCACACTTGTCCTCCATTAATCACACAAATCTTAATTCAACGCAGCCAGTGTCCCAAGGAGTACAAATTGGGCTGTCCGGCTGTACCGGAAACTGTGGTGGGAATCACCTCCACTTCCACGTGCGGACAGGAAGTTCGGCGGGGAACCAGCCCGTTGCTCTGGGTAGCATGCCAGGGTTGACAATTAACAGCAGCTATCCAAACTGCGGGAAGAGTGCAGGAAACTGCCCAGGAGGATTCCAATGTACCTGTGGTCAAGCAAACTGACAGTTTGAGGCATGGCATAGTGATTATTTGAAGTGTGCCGCCTCAAATCTTCGGCTTTCGGATGCAAGCCTCAACCCTATTGTTTGAGGCTTGCATTTGTTTTGAGCATCGGGAAAACAGAAATGAGCCAACGAACAAATTATTGGCACGCAACGAAATGGTTAACAATACTTCTTGGTTGCGGTTTATGCATGAACGCCTGTTTTTCGATGCAGATCGTTAATGATGTTATGCCAATTTCATCTTCCGTTGACTCTTTTGTTTTATTCGCGCGCAGTGATGATCTATGGCAGTCTGACTTGAATGGGCAGAAAATCAAACGGCTAACTGAGGGTGGTCTTTTGAATTGGCATATGGAGCAAGATGATGACTGGATGCGTGCTGCTTCATATCGGCCACCACAAGTGTCACCAAATGGTCAATGGGCTGTCTTATCTCAAACAGGGCTTGATCTCATTTTAGTTAATTTGGAGTCTCGTAAACAAAAAGAGCTATCAGACTTTGGAGCACCCATTGTTGCTTGGTCACCTGACTCTCGCTCTTTTGCCTATATATCAATGACAGGCAACAAAGAGCAGTTGTATTTGTATGACGTGGAAACTGATCAAAGAACAACTTTACTTGAGTCAGAAGGTGATTTAATTAACAATATACAGTCGATTACTTGGTCACCAGATGGGAGCCGCATAGCATTTGTCTGTTGCACAAACCAAACTACAAACGATACAAGAAAAACCGGGAAGATACAGGTGGTTGATGTATCAAGCAAGAGCGTAGTAAAGGTTGAAGTTGTGCAGGCCTCATTTGCTGGTCACCCGCCTGTGTGCTGGACAAACAATGGGACAGTTACGACAAAAGTAGAGACGAGTGTTTATTGTTCTACTGATCAATCTCTCTCTTACAGTCGTTCACCAAACGGAAAGCAAATGGCAATCCTGGGGCCGCAGTCACCCGATGATCAAAATTGGACAGGTTTGAGTCAGCTTACTATTAAGCAGATAGATACAGGTGAAGTTTTGTGGCAGCATGAATTGAACAAAAACTTCAAAGTGATAAACTGGTCACCCCTAGGTGATGTTTTATTCCTTGATAATATTCAAAGCCGCTCACCAATTTGGTACACACCATTACACACTCAAGGTCAGCCTGCGATCCTTATAGAAGAGGGTTTTTTAGTGGAGACATTTTCACGGCATTATTCATATAATAACCGGTGAGTATTTTGGGCGCATCTAGCGCGTCCAGAACACATGCACCGTCTCGACAGTAAAAACATCCCCGTTTATCTCCATGTCGCGCCCCATCGCCTCATAGTCGATGTAGGATTGCAGCTGCTGCGGTATCTCGGTCGTTTCCTCGGTCAGCTCCTGCACGTAGTCGGCCAGCCTGCGGTACTCCCCGCAATAGTTCTCCTCCAGGGCCTTCGCAGCCAGCTCCACCTCCTCGTCGAGATGTTTCAGCACCTCTGCGCCCAGCCGTCCATGCTCCTCGATAAAGAGCGCCAGTCGCTGTACCTGGGGAATCCCTGTATACTCGGAAATTCGGATGCCCTCAAAGCCCTCATAGTCGTGAATCGCCCACTCTTCAGCGTCGGGAATCGGTGAGGCCTTCAGCATCGCCCGCAATTCGGCGTAGAGGTCGTCCAGCTCCTGGGTAGCGTCGATCCATTTCCCGTACAGGATGCCGTTATTGTAGCTGGCGAGGCACGCCACGTAGATGCGTATTTCGCTGTCGTGGGCGGTGGTGGTTGAAGTCTTTTGCATGTCCGTTTCCTTCGCGGTTGGTGCGGCCCCTTCAGCCGGGCGGAGAAGCGGGCGGGGCCAGGGCGTGACACGTTTGGGCGGGAACCCCTTGCGCGGCCCGCGCGCCCGGCTAGGGACAGAGCAACCAACACGCAAGGAAACGACAGCAGGGGACTTCCAAAACCGTCCCAGCTGCGTCATTGTCCGGGTACGCCATCGAGCAGTGAACTATGACGCGGATGCAAAAACACCTGACCGAGCTGTCCGGCTTGCCCTTTGCGCCGTGGGTGCAGGATGAAGCGCGGCGGCGCGCGCTGTGTGAGCTGGTGGCCCTCATCGAAGGGTATGTAAGGGAAGCCCGCGAGCGGCCCGCGAAAGCAGAGGAGCTGGACGCGCTCGACGAGCTGGAGGGGGAGGGCGGCAAGGCCGAATGGATTTGTCGCTCGCTGCGGGGCTGCGCGACAATTGAACAACCGGCGCAGCGCGTGGCCATGTTGCAACAGGGGCTGGAACGGTTGAAACGGCTCCATGCGGCCCAGCTTGCGCAGCCCGGCTCGAACCGATGGTGAGCAGAAAATCCTGCTCTACCGGCAATATTGCCGTTGAAAGCAGCGGACGAATGGCTATACCAGACATCTTCCAACGCTTCCCCTGCCTTCATGCCGCGCCAGAAATCCACTCTCCAGTGGCAACCCAGCTTGCTGGGCACGTTAAGCGAAGCAGCGACAGCGGACCCCAACGAACCCCCAGACCATGAACTACCCCCACCTGCTCGAACAATTCCTGACCCACTACAAACCGGCCCTGAAGCAGGAGCTGATGCAGCAGGGCGAGCTGGAGGCCTACATCCAGGCACAAGCCGAGACGATGGCCGAGACCAGGGCGCGGATTCGCACGCAGATTCAGGAGCGCGACCCATCTTTGGGCAGCCTCCAGCTCGACCTGGAGGCCGCCGCCGCCGTGCGCGAACTGTACCTGACGCCCAGCTAGTTTCTCTGTTCGATGCGGCCGCAGCGGGCGGCGCGACGCTCGGCGTCGCGCCGCCCGATCTACCCTCACCAGCACCGACTCCCCCATCCCGCACGACCAATCGCAGACCCCCTCAGCCAGCCACGCAGCCCGGCCTCTTTGGTGCTTCCGCTGAGGCTGCACCCGTCGCCGACGCGCCGCTGCTGGAAAGCGTGGCGCAGGAAGCGGCTGCGCCCGCCTTCCGGCTGGAGGGGGTGCAGAGCGCCTCCGGCGCCAAGGGCAAGGCGCGCGACCTGCTGGCCGCGCTGCGTCTGCTCAAGCTGCTGGAAGGCATGGAGGGGGAGGGGCGCACCACCTCGGATGAAGAAAAGCGCATCCTGGCCCGCTTTCCCGGCTTTGGAGCGCTGGCCAACGACCTCTTCCCCGACCCCACCACGGGCGAATTCAAGCCCGGCTGGGAGACGCTGGGGGACGAGTTGCAGGAGCTGCTCTCGACCGAAGAGTATGAATCGGCCAAGCGCTCCACCTACAACGCCTTCTACACGGCCCAGCCGGTCATGCGGGCGATCTATGCGGCGCTCGCCGGCTTCGGCGTGTCGGCCAAAGGCACGCGCGCGCTGGAGCCGGGCTGCGCCGTCGGCAATTTTATCGGCATGGCCCCAGCGGGCATGGAGTTTGTGGGGGTGGAGATGGAAACGCTGTCGGGGCGCATCGCCCGCCAGCTCTACCCGGAGGCCAATATCCGCATCGAGGATTTTGGCGACACGCCCCTGCCGGAGGGCAGCGTGGATGTGGTGGTGGGCAACGTGCCCTTTGCCGATTTGAAGCGCACCCACCAAGGGCAGAAGCTGCCGCTGCACGACTATTTCTTCGCCAAGTCACTCGACGGGCTGCGCGAGGGCGGTATTCTGGCGCTGGTGACGAGCCGCTTTACCCTCGACAAGCTCGACCCCGCCTTCCGCGATTATTTGAATGAGCGCGCCGACTTTCTGGGCGCGATTCGCCTGCCGACCGACGCCTTTAAGCAGGAGGGGACGCAGGTGGTGACCGATATTTTGTTTCTTCAAAAGGGCAAGCAGCAGGGCCGCTCGCTCTCCAGCCTGCTGCCGGGCGATGCGTGGCTCGACACCGCGCTGCTCGATGCGGAACACAGTTCCACCCGCTACAACCGCTACTTTGCCGAGCACCCGGAAATGGTGGTCGGCACGCTGTCCACCGGGCGCGGGCTGTATCGGGAGAATGAGCTGCGGGTCGAGCCACCGGCAGCGGGGCTGGAGGCCGCGCTGCGGGGGGCGGTGCAGCAGCTCCCGCAGGCTTTCTACACGCCGCGTCAGCAACCCCTGGCCGAGATGCCCAGGCAGCGGGAGACATCCAGCGAGCGGCTCCTGGCGGCCGGTTCGTTCCTGGTGGGGGATGACGGCTTTATCCTGCAGGTGGTGGATGCGGCGGGGACAACCGCGCCGGTGCGGCACGGGCAGAAACGGCTGCACGCGCTCTCCGGCAAGGTCGGCCAGCGGCTGGCCGGACTGATTGAAATCCGCGACGCGGCGCGCGCGGTGCTGGCCACGCAGAGCGAGGAGCGCTCCCGCTTCGAGCGCGAGCAGGCGCGGCAGCAGCTCAACGGCTGCTACGACCGCTTTGTCAAGCGCTGGGGGCCGATTAACCTGACCCACCTCTCAACGCGGGCGGACGGCGGCACGCTGCGACGGATGCCCAACGTGGCCAAATTCACCGACGACCCGGACGCCTATCTGGTGATGGCGCTGGAGCGCTACGACGAGCGCGACGGCAGCGTCGAAAAGATGCCCATCCTGCTGCACGACGTGATTGGCCCGGCCGAGCGGGTGCAGCACGTCGATTCGGCGCTGGACGGGCTGCTGGTCAGCCTCAACGAACGCGGGCGGGTGGATATTGAGTATATCAGCCAGCTCTACGAGCAGCCGCCGCAGCGAGTGGTCGAGGAGCTGGGCGGGCGTATCTTCTTCGACCCGGCGCAGGAAGCCTATGTGACGGCGGAGGAATATCTATCGGGCAACGTGCGGCGCAAGCTGGCCGAGGCGCGAGCAGCAGAGGGTGACCCGCGCTGCGGGGCGAACGTGGCGGCGCTGGAGGGGGCGCAGCCGGACGATGTGCTGCCGGGCGACATCGACCCCAATCTGGGGGCGGGCTGGATACCGACCGATATTATCCGGCAATTTGTCAGCGAGCTGCTGGAATGCCGCGCGAGCGCCATTGAGGTGGACTACGTGGCCAAGGATGCGCTCTGGCACGTCCAGGCCGAGCGCTTTGTCAGATGGGGCATTCCGGCCCAATCCACCTTTGGCACAGCCAAGCGCGACGCGGTGAGCCTCTTAAACGACGCGCTCAACCTGCGCTCGCCCACGATTTACGAGCTGGTGAGCGACGGCGAGGGGGGTGAAAAGCGGGTGGTGGAGCAGACGGCGACGCTGGCGGCGCGCGAGAAGCTGGCGACCATCAAGGAGCGCTTTCGGGGCTGGGTCTTTGCCGAGCCGGAACGCACCGACCGGCTGGTGCGGCTCTACAACGACACCTTCAACAGCGACCGCCTGCGCAGCTATGACGGGGCGCACCTCACCTTTCCGGGGATGAACCCGGAGATTGCGCTGCGGCCACACCAGGTCAACGCGGTCTGGCGCACCATGACCGACGGCAACACGCTGCTGGCCCACGTGGTGGGGGCGGGCAAGACCTTTGAGATGATTGCGGCGGGCATGAAGCTCAAGCAGACGGGATTGGCCAGAAAGCCGCTCTTTGTCGTGCCCAACCACATGCTGGAGCAGTTTTCGAGGGAATTCTACCTGCTCTACCCCAACGCCAACCTGCTGGTCGCCAGCAAGGAGGATTTGACGGCCGCCAAGCGTAAGCTCTTCACGGCCAAGGTGACGTCGGGGGATTGGGATGGGGTGATTATGACCCACTCCTCGTTTAGCAAGATTGGGATGTCGCCGACGTATCAGGCGGGCTTTATGCGCGAGCAGGTGGCGGATTACGAGGCGCTGCTGACCGATATGAAGCTCTCCAGCGATGGGGAGACGAAACGGCTGATTAAGCAGGTGGAGAAGAAAAAGCAGGCGTGGGAGGAGAAGCTGGAGCGGCTGCTCAATGCCGAGAACAAGGATGCGGGGCTGACCTTTGAGGAGATGGGTGTGGATTGTGTTTTCGTGGATGAGGCGCACCTCTTCAAGAATCTGGAGACGCCGACCAAGATGGACCGCGTGGCGGGGGTGCAGACGCAGGGCTCGCAGCGCGCCTTTGATTTGTTTATTAAGGCGCGCTACCTGGGCGAGCAGACGCCGGGCCGGGGCGTCGTCTTTGCCACCGGCACACCCATCAGCAATTCCATGGTCGAGATGTACACCCTGCAGCGCTTCCTCAATCCCGCAGCGCTGGCGGAGCGCGGCATTGGCCACTTTGACGCCTGGGCCAGCGTCTTTGGCGACATCGTCGAGGCGGTGGAGCTGTCGCCCGACGGCAATTCGCTGCGCAGCAACCGGCGCTTTGCCCAGTTTGTCAACCTGCCGGAGCTGCTCCAGATGTTCCACCAGTTTGCCGACGTCAAGACGGCCGCCATGCTCGACCTGCCCTGCCCGGCGATTCGGGGCGGCGCGGCGGAGGTGGTGGCCTGTCCCATGTCGGAGACGCAACGGGCCTGGCAGGAATCGTTGGTGCGGCGCTACGAGCGGGTGCGCTCCGGCGGGGTGGAGCCGAGGGAGGACAACGCGCTCAAAATCACCACGGACGGGCGCAAGCTGGCGCTCGACGTGCGGCTGGTGGCGGAGGGGGCGGGAGATTTTGGCGAAAGCAAGGTCAATGCGCTGGTGGAGAACGTGGCTAACATCTGGCGGGAAACGGCGAAAGAGCGGGCGACGCAGATGATTTTCTGTGACCTGGGCGTGAGCGGCAAGGAGGGGCGCCACAGCGTCTATGCGGATGTCATCGCCAAGCTGGAGGAAATGGGCGTGCCTGCGGGGGAAATTGCCAACATGGGCGACTACAACACGGACGCGAAAAAGGAGCAGCTCTTTGAGCGGGTGCGCAAGGGGGACGTGCGCGTGCTGCTGGGCAGCACGGCCAAGATGGGCACGGGCACAAACGTACAGGAGCGGCTGCTTGCCCTGCACCATCTGGATGCGCCGTGGAAGCCTGCTGAAGTCGAGCAGCGAGATGGGCGCATGTTGCGGCAGGGCAATCTCAACCCGGAAGTGCGGCTCTTTCGCTACGTGACGGAGAACTCCTTTGACGCCTACATGTGGCAGACGCTGGAGACCAAGGCGGGCTTTATCAACCAGGTGATGGCGGGCGAGAGTGGTCTGCGGCGGATGCAGGACGTGGACGACCAGACGCTGAGCTATGCCGAGGTCAAGGCGATCGCTAGCGGCAATCCGGCGATGATGACGCTGGCCAAGATGGATATGGAGATGCAGCGCTTGAGCCGCTTGAAGCGCGCCCATGCTGACGAGCAGTACCGGCTGCGCCAGCAGGTGCGGGAAGTGCAGGATGGCGAGCTGCCCAGGCAGGCGGGCTATCTGCGGCGGCTGGAGGCGGATATGGCGACGGTCGATTCCTATGGCAGCGTAGATCGGCCAGAAATATGTATTCAGGGGCATGAGTATCACGATCCGGCGCGTGCTCAGAAGCGGCTCAAGCAGGAGGTACAACAGAGGTGGGACGAGCTGGCCGAGCAGCTCATGGCATTACCGCCTGGAAGCCAGAAAAGCGCCGTGTTGGGCAGCTATGCCGGGCTGAAGATTGTGCTGCGGCTGGAGAAGGATATGCAGCGCATGAGCGGAAGCTTTGGACTCAAAGGCGAAATGGCGCACCGGCAGACGCTGAGGGGGCCGAATTCGGATAAGCTGATGGAGTATTTGCAACGGACGGTGGCGGGACTGGCCGAGCGGCACACCGAAGCGTTGGAAGCTGAGCGCGAAATTTGCGGGCGGATCGCTGCAATGGAGGCAGAGCTAGGCCAGCCATTCGCGCAAGCGCATCGGTTACTCGAACTATCGGAAATCCAAACGCTGTTACAGGCTGCCTTGCAAGAGCAGGGCAGTTTTGAGGAATTGCAGCAGCACAATGCCGGATCGCCTTATCTAAGTGGCGTGTTAGGAAAAGCTGAGCTAACGACCAAGCTGGTACAAGCATTTGAAAAGGCCCAAGGCAGCAAAGCGGTTCGGCCTATTGACGATTCTACTGTTGTTGATCTTGTCTCCTATGAAGCAAGGCAGCCATATAAAGTTGAACCACCCCGCTCGCTGCGTGTCGCCTGAAATTCACAAATCTGCTTACCCGATAAATTACAATTGCGGGTTTACGGTTTACTGGAGAGAGGGCGCGATTAGTGCGCCCAGAAGACATGCACCTCCTCAAAACCCGTCTCAATGGTGAAGATGTCACTGCTCATCTCAAGGTCACGAGCCATCGTGTCATAGTCGATGTAAACGGCTAAATTCTCCGGAACGGTGCTGGTCTCCGTTGTAAACTCCTCGGCATATTCGGCCAGACTGCGGAATTCTCCGCAATAATCCTCTTCCAGTGCAGCACCGGCCAGTACCACATCGTTGTCGAAATGCCCCAGCAGCTTCGCGCCAAGCTTTCCGTGCTTCTGGATAAAATGCGCCAGGTCGTGGATATGGGCAAAGCCTCCCCATTCGGATAGTTCAATCCCCTCAAATCCCTCATAATCGCGAATCGCCCATTCCTCTGCGTTTTGGATGGGTGACGCTTTCAGCATCGCTTTGACCTCCTCCAGGATAACATCGGGTGCTTCTAGGGCGTCGATCCACCTGCCGTGCAGGACACCGTGGTTATAGGCTGCGAGACAGGCGACGTAGATGCGTATCTCTGCATCGCTGTGCTGGTAGGTAATGTTGGTTGAAGTCATTGGTCTCTCCATTTTGAGTTGTTTCATGGAGAAACGGCCAGCCGGTTGGGTAAGCCGCGGCGATCCACCTCCCACACGGTTTCTTGGTGCGGGCAGCGGGGTGGAGGGGCGCGCGCGACCGGCTAGTGGAGACAAGGGGCAACGGTAATGGAGAGAAATGACCCAGCCACATTTTACAACCTAGTGGTGCAGAAATGCTGCTTGAGCCGTTTGAACGGTATGGCTATACCGCTGCTTTCGGTTTGGTGGGGCGACGTTTTCAATGCAGCAGATGGCCTTGATTCAGGAGTGTGATGCAGCGCTTGTCCGTGCTGCAACAAAAGAGGCCAAGGAAGGTCGGCAGTTGGATTTTCAGGAGGTGTGGGGGGCAGAACTGCTGGGGATGCTGACCGGCATGGGCAGCACCCAAGCGCAAGAGGTCATGCGGACGACAAACAGCCTTAGTGAGCTAGCGCAGATGCCAATAGAGATGCTGGTGACGCTGCCAGGGGTTGGTGTCAAACGCGCCGAAAAAATCCGCGCCATGTCGGAGTGGGCGGGACTTCTACATCGCCATTGTTCCAAAGAGCAGTTACAGGTGCGAACGCCTGCCGATGTCGCCAATATGCTGATGATGGAGATGCAGCCGCTCACGCAGGAGGAGCTTCATGTGGTGGGTCTGGACACCAAGAACTACGTAATGTTTGTTGAGATGGTCTATCGCGGTACACTCAACGAAGTCCGCATCCGGGTCGGGGAAGTGTTCCGCAAAGCCGTGATGAGCAATTGTGCGGGGATCGTGGTCGTGCATAACCACCCCTCCGGCGACCCGACGCCCAGCCCGGAAGATGTCCGCGTTACGCGGAACATACGAGAAGCCGGTGCGCTCATGAATATCAATGTGCTCGACCATGTCATCATCGGCAACAGCCGCTTCACCAGCATGAAGGAGCGCAGGCTGGGGTTTGGGGATTGACCGGATTGGCTCGACCGGGCAGTTATGAACCAGCAACGGGCAATGCCTCCAAAACGGCGCGCGGATTGCTCTTTAGCACCGCGAGCAGCCGCTGGGCCGGGCCGCTCGGCGTACGACGGCCATTTTCCCAATGGCGGATGGTGTCCAGGCTGGCCCCCATTAGCTGCGCGAATTGCTTTTGGGTGAGCTGCACCGAACTGCGGATTTCCTGCACATCTGCGGTTTGTGGTTCGGGAGGATACACAGTGCATTCGACGTCTTCGCCACGCATATAGGCCAACATATCCTCAGCTGCTTCTAACAAATCCTTTTCCAGCTCACTACGCTCAGTTTCCTGCTTTCTCGGTCTAGCCATGTAACGTTCCCTCCTTGATTGCTTTCACAACATTTCGTAACTGTTTTTTACCGTCGGGACTGATATCACCCTGCTCATTCTTCTTATAACAAGCCATAAGGTAAATCTCAGCGCCGACTATGTGGTAAAAATATATTACGCGACCACCCCCGCGCTTGCCCTTGCCGCCTACGGCAATCCTTAGCTTGCGAATTCCACCCAAGCCGGGAATTACTTTTCCGGCAGCAGGATTTTTCTTCAACTCGCTACGCAAGGTTTGGTACTCATCGTCGCTCAACAGCTTGCGTATTTTGCGCGCAAACGGTTTTAATTCGACGATGGTAATCGCATCCGGCACTCCGCACTATGGGAGCGTTCGGCGCTTCAGTCAAGCAAAACGTGCCATTGTCACGTATTATGCATCGTCTGCCTTGCAAATTGTCCACGCTGTGGAGAGATTGCAGGATAAACCCGAAGATGACGAACGGCCTCCACTTCGGTGCAGGCCGTTCTTGCGCCTAATATTCCTCGGCCAGCATGACCGTGAGAACGCGGCGGGTTTTCTGCAGATCGGCCGGGTCGTCGCTCCCATAGCGGTAATCAGTATCGTAATAGTCGATCTTGAAGAAGATGCGGCCAACCCCTTCCATCTCGAACGAGCCAAAATCGTGCTCGCCATAGGGGTCGTTTTCCTGGGTAAAATCCTCAAAATCCCGCACTCTCATCAGCACTTCGAGCCTGCGATCAAGCCGTAATGCGGCGATGCCCTGCGTATGGACGTGCGTGCCGGGGATGCCGCTGCGTACTTCCGACTGGCGGAAGCGGTCATTTTGTGCCGCTATCAACGCGCTGCGTGTCGCTGGGGTTTGGATGTCGTTACTGGTCATTTGTCTCTCCATCGTAAAGGTTTCTTGACGGAACGAACAAAAGCCGGGGCCTGTAGCTGCCCGGTCAACGCCAACTCGGTCCGGTGCGGGCGGGCGATTGACCGGGCAGCGGACACGGCTAGAGCAGGGATAGCGTCGCTATCCCTGCGAATTCGTGATGGCAGGAAACCGGATGGAGAGATGAAGCTCAGTAAGCGCTAGCCAACCGCAAAGGCGCAAGCTAAAGAACTGCGCAGATCGCAGATTCAGTTTGAATGGATGATTTTCAGACGGTGGAGGGGTGGAAGCAGATGCACAGGCAAAGCCACGAGCGGCTCAAAGGTACACTGATCGAGGGACAGCTGTACCGCGTCGATGGCGGGATATTCGAGGCGAATTACAACGAGGAAGAAGGCCGCTTTGCGCTTTGGAAATGGAAGGGGCGCGAAGGCAACATGGTGCTACGCACCGGCTTTGAGATTGACGCCGATGGAGTGCTGTATGACCGCGTTTACAACATCGAGAATGAGCGGCAGGAGGTATTGCTGCGACCGCGATATTCAACGGATCAGTTGCAACCGCTCACGCGGGAAGAGGCGATGGCGTATTTACCGAAATGGAGGGATGCAGGTATTGGTGCAGCAGCATCATTAGAAGATGATTACATGTTAGCAGGTGAAAAACATAAATGTCAGTATTGATATATATTATCACTGATTTAATCAAAATTTATGCGAGAGACATTTGGTTTATTGTTTTTCATCTGCCCTTGTTGGGCTTCAATAATTTCATCGAGTTTTTCTTGTACGTACTTCACCTCTTTGCTGTTTGGCCCGGATACCTGTGTGAAAATTTCAAGTACCCGCTCATAATAAGGACGTGCCTCATTCAATCTACCCAAATTTGCTAAAGTCAGTCCTACTTCGCCAAAAGCTACAATTGTATTCGGGTGATAATCGCCTAGTTCCTTTCTACAAGTTTCCAAGGTATTTGTCACTGTAGTAAGCCGCTGGGCATTGATGTTATTTTGCTCAATTTCCTCCTGCACGAGATTCAAGCTTCGTTGTGCAGATTGGGTGTTTGGGTGCTTTAGGCCAAATCTTTGCGTGAAGTAAATCAGTGCTTTTTCCAAGTAGTTCTGTGCGTCGAAATAATTCTCTAAATACGCAAAAGTAACTCCCACATCTTTAAGAGCGCGCATAGTGTCAGGATGGTTTTCGCCCAATACTTCTTGCCGCTCCAAAAGTATTTGTTTCGCAGCTTCGTGTGCCGCAGTATAGTTTTCTGTTGCTACATTTAAGTTAACTATGCCTGAACGAATAGTAAGTGTATTAGGATGTTGGTTACCAAACTTATCTTGATAGACGGTTAATGCCTGCTCAAGATATCGACTTGCTGTTTCGTAATCATTTGATTTTATATATAGTTGGCTAAGATTGAAAAGACTGTGCGCGATGTCAATATCTGTAGCTCCAGGTTGCTCGCGACGCACCTTTAGAGTTTTTTCATGGTATGAGCGAGAAATCTCATACTCACCTAAATCTCTTGAAACTATACCAATATGATCGACGATAATTAACGTTTCATGTGCATCGTTACCGAAATATTTCTCACTTATACTTAAAGCACGAAGCAAGTATGAGCGCGCTTCCTTGTATTTTCCAAGTTCCGACAATATAAACCCTGAACTATTGAGATCAGTTGTCATGGCAGGGTGTTCATTCCCAGAAAGATGCTGCCGGATAGCGATAGCGCGATCAAGATAATGAATCGCTTCTTGATATTCTCCGATCCCGTATAAATACAGCGCCCAATATCGACACAAAAAAATGGACTGCTCATCGCTTTTGCTGAGCGACTGATTCGCAAGATGCTTCAAGTGAAACTGCAGTTCGGACTGCACTGGAATCACCTGAAGCATACTTCCCATTCTATGAATCTCTCTCGCATGATGCACTACAGCTCTCCCAACATCTTTCTCTGCTCGTTTGAGCAACCCTGAGCTTTTACTTATGCTTCGAATAAACTGTGCGAGTAATGGATGAAGTACAAACTCGTTATCAAGTTCTTCCCGCAGAAATCCAAGCTCTAAAACACGATATAAAGCATCCGCTTTTCGTATCTCGTGTTTTGGCATCTCTTCCTCAACCGAAAAAAATGGAAGACGAGAGACAAGCAGAGACTTCCATGACGAATTTTCAGGCAACGATGCCATCAACCATTGGTTTGGTATGGGTACGCCGCCGACAAAACATGCTGCCCGCGCTAACAATTTAATGGCCAAAGAATCTACTAAATCGCTTTTCGAAAGTTGTTCGTAGCTAAGTAAAAAGCTTCGGGCGATGTTTCGATCATGGTTTGTTGGTGAAACATCTCCTTCTTGCTCCTGAAGGGAGGCATGATTGAGTAATTCGACGCTCCGTAACTCTGACAGATATGTTTCTAAAGTAGTATGCGAAGCGTAATGTCGGAGATAATGTCCTGCTAAATGCAACGCCAAAGGCAAGTCGCCCAATACGTCCGCTATTTCATCTAAAACGCCATTCTCTGTATTTAAGTCCGTACGAAAATTACACAGCAGCTCCAAACTTTGATAGCGTTCAAGCTCACTAAGCGGTACAATTCGGATTGGAATGGATATATTCCACATCGAACGACGGCTTGTCACGAGTACGTGACTGGAACCACTACGTGGCCGCCATTTTGCTAATAGTGCGGGATTATCGCAGTTATCGAAAACAATCAAGCGAGGTATAGGTTTTTGCCATTCTGCACGTATAATATCTAACTTTTCTTCTATTCGCTCAGGGCCTAGCCCGTGATAGTGTTCTGGCAGAGAAGCCATCTGACTTGCTGCTGTGATAATTGAATGAGGGACACTGGCCTCCTGCCGCATCCCAATCCAAAACACCCCTCCTTCAAAGTAGGGGCCGTAACGATGAGCAAATTCTGTGGCAAGCTGGGTTTTCCCGATTCCACTTAACCCAGTTATGATTGCTGTTTTGCCTAGCCCCTTCCTACCGTCGTCCCCTTCTCCTAAAAAGAGACCTGCTACGGCTCGTAGCTCCTCGCGACGTCCAACAAAACGACTGTTGGGATGGTATAAAGTTGTGGATGAACCTTCTGGTAATGTACCAACAGGAGGAACAGCATCCAAAGAAACCACTCTGCGAACTGACCTGGCGTTAAAGATGCCTGTTTCGCCTCGATTACCCTTCGAGGTAGATGTACCTGAAAGTTGATAGTTATTGTAACCAGCAGCTGTCAATAACTCCTGCCTCTCATCAGCATCGACTTCCAGCACGTCGGCAATAAGGATTATAAGCTCTGGAGTATTTGGCTTGGTCTTATGATTCACCCAATCGCTAATAGTACTTGTGCCCATATTGATGCGATTAGCAAGCCAACCTTGGGTCCTATCAGCTACTCTCAAATGTTTGACTAATAAGTCACCGAACGATTTACTCGATATTGCCATGAATAATCACCTGTGACGCTATGAAATGGAACCATCACAATTCTGCAAACACCAAGTGCTAATAATGAGATAAACAATCGTAATTGAAGCAATGCCTCGAATTGGTCGAATTGATGTACCGGAACATATGTACGAACGTCTCGTGCATTGGTATATTCCGTCGGTCTCTGAAAATGATTTGGATTACTCTCATTTGCAGCATCCTGAGCGTAATAATATTTTATTCGGCACAATGATGGATGACATTCATCAGGAAAGTAGAGAACATGAATACATATTCGAATATCTTGTAGGATTAATTCGCTCTCAAACGGATAACGATTTTCAAAGTGACCAAATTGTCAAAGCAAGTGTAGATTTACATATGATAATAGATAGAGCTCGAGAAGATGCCAAAGAACTTTTTTTTGACTTAGTTCACGATTTGCTACCTTCCAACCATATTCTACGCAAGGTAATTGAGGAAGAAGTTGAGCAACACCAACAAACACTCTCCGATCGTAATTTTTAATTAGCTCTTTACTTCAATACCTTCGCCAAAACGTGCAGCCTCGCTCTCTGGTGAGTAACCCGTTTGGGGTATACGTTTCGCTTGTGTCAGCTATTAAAATCACCTCTGGCAAAACCAGAGCGGATCTAATTGCCACAGACCTCTTCTGAAGCGCATAGCCTCAAGAGAGACTGAATATCGAAAATGGCGAAGGTATTGTACTTATAACTATCCCTATTCTTTATCCCGGCCATTTCCTCCGGCCAACCGGACATCTCCGCCGACACAACCGGACAGTTTGGCGCTTACTATAGACATGCAGGCACAAGCCTGCGGATATATCCCCATCGGTCTTAGCGCTAAGACTCAACTTGCAAAGGTTGAGTCAAATGTCCAAAAGTGTCGAGCAGAACATTCATCTGATCCATACCGACAATTTTATCAGTGCCGTTCTTCAAACGGTTCCAGGAGGGCCACCATCGAGCAGACAAGCACAACTTTTTAAGCAACAAAAGCTAGACACGGCAAACCGTCTATATGTACAGCATATGGTCTTCGGGTTATCTACCAAGCCCACAGAGGTCAAGCTATAAACAGCTTCGTCCGGGAAGATTCTATAAAAGGATCTTCCCGGTTACGACTCGCTCCGCCAGCGCTCCAATTGCCGCATGGTAAAGCTATCCGCTGGCAGCAAGCCAACCACTTCAAAACGGCTATCGTCGCGATAGGTTTCGGGATTGGAGTAAAAGGCCAATATCGTGTTCCCGTCGACCAAGTGAAATGTCACGGGATTTATCAACCGTGCTGCAAACTCAATTGGCGCTGATTCTAGCGGCGGTAATGTCTGCGCTTTCTCCCACGCATATGCAAAATCGGGTATTGAGCACAATTCCTGGATAAATTCCGCACACCACTCTTCATCTTCATAGGGGGCCAACCGCTCCCGAATCGTTAGGGCATCGTCCAGTAGTTGCTCCTCGACACCCTCCATGACCCCCTTCAGCCGGATACGGCTTTCGATCTGTGCCCGGATGAGCGGCTCTCCCTCTAACTGTTCTAGTATCCCCTGATCCCCACCAATTAGCATTGCACAATAGTGGTTCCACGCCACTAAACGCGTCAGGATGTCAACGATATAGGCAGGCGCGGGTATCTCATCGAGTAAAGGCCGACTTACTTGACACGCTGTTTCTAGCTCCTCGCAAGTCGGTAAAGGCTGCGATGAGATATAGCCGAAAAGAGACAGAATCTCCTGCCGCTCTTTGAACGTAGGCTGTAACGCATCCAGAATTGCTACAAGCTTTCCACGGCTTGGCATCGACAAGCCACGCTCGATTTTGGAGTAATTAGCTTGGGCAATGACACCATCCAACCCTAACTCATCCTGCGTCAATTTCCTGCGCTCACGCAATCGGCGCAGAGTTTGTCCCCCAAAATTTCCCGGATTTGATAGTGGCATAGATTTGAATTCGCGGCGCAAATTATCAATTTTCAGCAAATTTCCCAGAGGTCATATCGCGTACAACATGGAAATGCGTGCCCCATCCGTGAGATAGTGCAGCCCATCTGATGCATCAGGACCGGGTCGCTCCCGGCACCGAACCATTTCATTCAGAGAAAGGACAGCTTCACGATGCAGAACATTCTCTTTGTGGCGCTCAACCTGGTGCTCGCGCTCCTGGTGGATGCCACCCTCCCCTCCCCGTCGCAGGCTTGCTATAACGGGCAAGCAACGCGCGTCACGCAGATCGCCTTGCTGAACGGCGAGCGTAGCCCATTCACGCTGCCGATGGAGAACGGCCAGACGGTGACACTGGCGGGCGACTCCGGCGGCAATCGCGGTCCGGCGATCTCGAAACCGCTAACGCTCCGCGCAGAACCCTCCGGCGATGCCCTGCAGTTGCCGGTAAGCCACGCCCAGCCGATGGACATCACGCCCATGCTGCAAGTGGGCCAGGAGAACCGGCTGGTTCTGGAGACGTTCGGCAATGATGCGCTGTGGGTCATCATGCAATCGCCCTGCCCGCCTATTGTAGCAAAACCCACCGTCACCCCGCAAATGGCCGAAATTTCCGCTCAGACGCGCGTGGACGGCCCTCAGCTTGATGAAGGCCAGCCGAGTAATCAGGAACCGCAGATAACGGCTACAGCGCCCTCTACGGACGTTGTGGCGCAGGTTCGCATTGATGACCCGAAGTTGGATGCGGGGATTCAGGGGCTGGAAATCAGAAGCCGGATGCCGGATGCGGGTGAAAAGAACACAGAGACAACGGTGGCGTCATCCACCCGGTCGCGGGCTGTGCCGGTTGGCCTTTTCCACGCCGAAGATGCGGGGATGGTCGTACCCGCCCCGGCTTTCGGCCTGGCGACGGCGGCACGCGTGGCCGAGGACAGGGAGCTGGAAGGTGCACCCGGTATCCGCCAGTACCTCATCGTCGGTCTGTTACTGATGACCGCCGTGACGGGCCTCGCGCTTGGCCTTAGCCAGCTCGGCATGGCGGTGCAGCGCCGGTTGCACGAAGAATAGACTATTCGCCGGGACGGGCGCTGCTGTGCCTGTCCCCTACCCCACAAGGAGTCAACTATGACACGCCGTAATTACGGCCTGGGCATGCTCGCTCTGCTGTTGGTGGTGATGCTGTACAGCTGTGCCCGCGATATGAACGAGGAACTGATGATGGCCCTGTCCCCCTACGGGCAGCGCCAACCCTATGAGACGGATGGGGTGTGGTGTACGAGTGAAATTCTGACGAGCCATCAGGCGGGTATCTTTCATGCGTCGGATATCCATCACCCGGCTGGCAACCGCAAGATGGTCAGCCGTTTTGTCGGGGACATCCTGGACGTGACGCCCAAGCAGCAGCGTACTTACCGCTTTGTTTCGACCGTTTGCTACCCCAGCTGGAAGGTTGCGTTTGGTGTGCTGCCGGACAGTACCCAGGAACGCGCCAGCGCCTATCACAAAAACCGGATGAGCGAAAAGGACTACCGCAATGTCGTGCTCGACGTGCAATATGACTACCTCTCCGATTCGGTTGTCCGGTGGCTGGAAGAGGAGGCACGCGAATGAATATCTGGCAACGCATTGTCCGTTCATTTGAGGCCGAGGCACCGCTGGCAGGGTCAACACAGTCTACTGCACCGCACGACCCGTTCGACCTTGATCGACCGCTCTTTATGCTCTCGCCCCATGACGCCTTTAGCATTCGGCAGGCAGCGGAAGGAATTAGCATCATGGGGGGCATTGGCAGCGGCAAGACCAGCGGTTCCGGTGAGACTATTGCGCGCGCTATGCTGGAGGCCGGGTTTGGCGGCACAGTAATGTGCGCCAAGGCCGAGGAATGCGAGGCATGGGTCAAAATGGCACGTCAGACCGGGCGCGAGGAGCATCTGGTCATCCTGCGTCCCGATCAGCCCTGGCGGTTCAACTTCATCGACTACCAGATGCAGCAAGGCGACGGTCTGGTCGAGAACGTGGTGGCACTGGTTAGCACCGTCTCGGATATGGTGAAGGGCAAACAATCGCAGGGCGGGGGCGATCCGTTCTGGGACCGGGCCATGCAGATGCTGCTTCGCAACGCGATTGAGCTTCTGTTCCTGGCACGCGGGACTCTGACGCTCGACGATTTATGCCAGTTTGTCGCCGATGCACCACGCAACAAGGAGGAGGTAGGCGACTCAGCTTGGCAAGAGGAAAGCTTCTGCGCCACCATTATTGCGGAGGCAGCAGGGCAAGCCGAAACGCCGCAGCAACGGCAGGGCTTCGAGGTAGCCAGCCGCTTTATGCTCAAGCAGTATGTCGAACTGGGCGACCGCACGCGCAGCTCCATTGAGGCGACGTTCCTTGCGATGGCCGATTCGCTGCTGCACGGGGTGGCCTGGGAGCTGCTATCGACCACCACCAACCTTGTGCCCGAAGTGACCTTTGCGGACGGCCGCATCATCATCCTCGACTTGCCTATTCAACAGTACCACGATGTCGGGCGCACCGTGCAGGGCATTTTCAAATACATGTTCCAGCGCGCCGTGCTGCAACGTGACACGAACCAGTATCCGCGCCCGGTCTTCCTGTGGGCGGACGAGGCGCAGAACTTTGTGAGCAGCTTCGACTATAAGTTTCAGGCAGTGGCGCGCTCAGCACGGGCCTGCACAGTCTATCTGAGCCAGTCCGTGTCCAACTACTATTCGGTGCTGGGCGGTGGCGAAGGCCGGGACGAAACGCACGCCTTTCTGGGAAATCTGGTGACCAAGGTCTTCCACGCCAATTCCGATCACGCCACCAACCAATATGCCTCCGACCTTATCGGTCAGCATTGGATGACCGTCTATAACTTTGGCAGCAGTCAGAACGCTCAACAGCCCGGTGACAACCGCAGCGCCGGGGGAAGCCAGTCCGTGCAGTATAAGGTGCTCCCCGCACAGTTCACAACGCTGCGTAAGGGCGGACCGAAGAACAACCTGGAAGTAGACGGGATCGTGTTCCAAGGCGGGCGCACCTTCCATGCGACCGGTGACACCTATATGAAGGCCGTCTTTAAGCAGCAGTAAGCGTCACTACTAGGGCGTGACCAGGGCGTGCTGTAAAGGGCAATCTGCTGCGCTTCCGTGGCCCGCGTAGACCTGGCTACGTTCCGAGGCGGTTCCCGCATTTTGCCCTTGTCGCTGACGCCCTAGCATGAATCTTCACACCAATTTCAAGTAACAATCGTAAGGAGAACCAACCATGTCTTCACCATCCGTGCAGCCTGCCAAGGCGCGCAACAACGCGGAATATATGGCGCAGTTTATCATGCCTGCCCAGGGTTTCAACATGCTGCGCAATGTCGAGGAAATTCTGAAAGTGCTGCTCTTCTGGGCGAGCGGCACGATTGTGCCTTTCATCCGCTACGAATTCGGCGAGCGGTACTTCACCGTTACGCGCGTGCTGATGGGCTACCTGTTCATTCGGATTGCGCTGGGGTTTGCCACCTTGCGTAACATGCTCGCGGTCATCCCTGGTATTGGGGGCTTGCCTTATGAGGTCGGCATCAACCGCTGGTATCTGTTGAGCTTTGTGGCACTCTCTCTCTGGCATCTCGCCATGATTCGGCTGCGTAATCATCGGGGACAGGAATGGTACAGCCAAAGCCCCGGCATTTCATGGCTGGAACCGCTCATTCCGTGGAGTGGCTACCGCATCACCGAGGGAGTGCTCTACCGCTTTATCGAGCCGGGTGTTTGCTTGTTCGTTGCGTGGTTCATCCTGCCCATCTTCATGCAGGGCGGCAGCTTCACGCGCAACTGGCTCATCTTCGCAAGCGCGGGGCTATTTATGTTCAATAACGCTGTCATGCATTCCAGGCGCAGCAGAATGCTTGACCTGATGGATGGCGAGATTGAGTCGCGCTATTTCATCGAGATGCGCGAGGGCAAGCATAGCGGCACACCGCGCCCCAAAGCGGAGACGGCGGGCTACACTGTGATGCCCATCCCGAAGGCTATGCAGGAGCGGTTGGGGGATGACTTTTCTGCCACAGTCGAGAGCATTATGGGCGGATCGGAAAGCGGAAACCAGAAGCCGGGAACCGGAACGCAAGGGTAACGGGTTTTGACGCTCCTAATGTTGCTGCAATGCCACTTGGCAGCAGCAGGACAGGCACATAAAACCACCATCTTTATTCATACAAAGGAGGCACCATGACACTGACGGAACTGGCGAAGAAACTGACCAAGATGCAGGCCGAGGCCAAGGCCGAACTGGAAACCAGCCAGGACGATTTGCGGCGCAGCTACATCACGGGGTTTGGCAACGCCGTCAAGGACGTACTCAAGATGGTCCATGATGCACGTCAGGCCGAGCGGCTCCGGCAGCAGCTTGCGCGGTTGGACGGCACGCTGACAAATGACCCGGTGCTCGACTGGTCGAACGCGCCGCAGGGTAGCGCCGATGTCGTGCCGATGGTGCAAAGCCGCGAGCAGAAGGCAGCGTAGCGGCAGCACCGCGTAGGCCACGATTGTCTCAATATTCAGGGCCGGTCTTGCGTGGCAATACCGGCCCCTTTCCTAGAGGAAACACCCTATCATGTACCAACAGATTCAGGGCTGGGTTGCCAGCCTCACTGACCCGGCTACGGTTGCCCGGTTGCGGGCGCGGCTGGAGCCTTCCTTGCAGCAGTTCCGACGCCGGATGGAAGCGGTACGGCAGGACCCGCCGACGCGTGCGGATATCGAACGGTACGTGCGGCAGATTGCGGGTTTTCTGCACACGCGCAACAGGCGTCAATGGGCGCTGTTGGTCTGCGCCGTGCTGGGCTTCATTGTCCTCTTTGGTTGCGGGCTGATGTACCGCGCGGAAGAGCGGCTGGGACGCCAGCAGGTGGCAGCGGCGGAAGCAGCTGTGGACAGCAAGGAAATCACTGATTCCACCGTCTACTGCACCCACCTGCTCAGCGTCCCGGACGGGCGGCGGGATATTGTGGGCCACTCCGTCCAGCGCGATACGCTGGAGGAGACCATTGCACGGGAAGCCAACTGGATGGTGACGAAGGACTACCAGGTCGATGAAAGCTATTGCTTCAACGATTGGGCGGCGTTGGCGCGCTTCATGACGGGCGGGGCATTGGAACTGCCCAAGGAGACGAGCGAGGGTGAATTCACCATCTTGATGCTCGAATATGTGACAGCACAGGGGAGCAGCTATCAACCGCCCCGGATGCCGTGGAACCAGTAACCGAACCAGCGATGCGATGCGGGTGGCCCTGTCTGTGGGGCTGCCCGCCCATGAGGAACAGCAAACCATGATTACGATCCATAACGAACTGACGATTGAACCGGGCGATTTTTCGCGGCCTCCGGTGACGCTGTGGCTGGTGGGTTACGGCGCACCGGATGAGGAAAGTTTGCACCCGGATTGGCCTATCATCCTGGCCTATCTCAGGCGCGTCTGCGCCCTGCAGGGCTGGCTGCTGGAATGTGGGGACGATCCGTATCAGGAGAACAGCTTGGAAGCCCTTATGCCCGGCGGAAGTTTATCAAGAAAGGGAGATAACGCGTGACCTGGTCACCCGGCTCTAGGCAAGCAAAGCTTGCCTTGGGTAGGCGAAGCCTGCCCAGCCCGGCGCTAGCCGGGCTTCTGCGCACGAAAGTGGTGGCGGCGGCGAATGCCGCTGACACCACTTGTAAGTGCGCCTCAGCCCTTACCCTACACTTTGTTAGCTTCACTAGGCGAGGATTCGCCTTGGCCATTGAGTTAACCTATAGCCGGGATCAATAAATTTGGCAAGGCGGCAGAGGACATGGTGGATGAAATGAAAAAAGGACATTTTCATTTGCACGTGGCGACCGTTCCACGTGCTGCCGGGGCCTCTGCCGTCGCTGCCGCTGCGTATCAGGCCAACCAGGACTTGATGCACCGCCAGCAACGCTGCTTTGAGCTGGGCATTGAGTACCGCAAAGAATTGGGTAGCGGCGTGGTCTCGGATGAGCTGCGCCGCTCCTTCCAGGAAAGCCGCCTGTTCCGTGCGCTTGACGCCAATGACGCGCTCTATGAAGGCAGGCTTTCCGACGCCATGCGAACGGCCTTTCGTGAGCACGGCGTGGCGCTATCCGAGCGCTGCCAAGTGCATGTGCATCTGGGCGGGGTCACCCTCTTCGACAAAGACCAGAAACAGACCTATCAACTGCGCCATGAAGCGGACGGGGTGCAGGTTTATCAGGAGCATCACCAGCACCTCTCACCCCATGCGACGGTGGAGAAATTGGGGCGGCGCGAATGGCTGGTGCGGGACGGCGAACAGCAGTACCGCATCAAGGAGTTTTCCGTACGCCAGACCAATAAGGAAACGGGCAAGCGTGAAGTGGTCAAACAGGGGCTCGATGTCTTTGCCGACCAGCTGCACTGCTACAGCAGAAAAGGCGACGTAGTCGAGACCTGGGTGCGGATGCCTGAGTCTGCGCCGGGTTGGATGCAGGAGATTGCAGCAGAACCCAACCCCTCGCCGGAATTGCGGGCGGCCCTGTGGAACGCGGCCGAAGAGGTTGAAACGGCGCGCGACGGGCGGCCCGCGCGGAAAGTGGAGATAGCGCTCTCGCGCGAGCTGACCTACGCCCAGAACCGCGCCTGTGTCGAGGCGTTTGTGAACGAGCATTTTACGCGTCACAGCATCATCGCGGATATCGCCATTCACGAGAAAGAAGCAAGCGACGGCGAGCCAAATTTGCACGCCCATATCCTGATTACCACGCGGGCACTAACCGAGTCCGGTGAGCTGGCCAAAAAGAAGTCCGACTATTGGAACAGCAAGCAGCGCGTGCGCGACTGGCGCGCGGGCTGGGCCGGGACGCTCAACGGCAAGTTTCAAGAGTTGGGTTTGGCGGTGCGCGTCGATCATCGCAGCTACGCCGACCAGGGTATCGAGAAGGTGGCGGGCCTGCATCTAGGGCCGACGCAGTGGGCAATGGAGCAGAAGGAGCTGGAGACCGAAAAAGGCAACCGTAACCGGGATATTACACACGACAATATGCTAGTGGAACTGGCACAGAATTATGCCGAACCGGAGCATGAGGAACTTTTGGCGGAACGGGATGAACAGACGGTCGTCAGCGACCGCGATGGGCGGCTGCTGGACAGTGTCGCCAGCACGACGAGCGATACGGAATCAAGCGGCGACACGAATGCGCCGGTACAGGCAAGGGCCGAACTGCCGGAGAATGTACGGCGGGCACGGGAGGAGCAAGAATTGGACGCGCTGCATCGGGGTAATTTGCAGATGTCGATGGCAGGCCGCGTGCAGCAGTCGCTGACGCAGGTGGCCGAGCAGGTCAACCGGCTGCGTCGCTACGGTCGGGCAGCGATCGACAAAGCCAAAGAAATGTCGCGTTCGGTCTTTGATCGCTACGCCGAACGTGCTATGCGACAGCACCGGTCAGGACATGAGCGTGGGCGAGAGGAGCTGGAGCGATGAGCAATTCATCATCGGGGCGGATTTTTGACCGCTATAGCGGGCGGGACAAGCAGCCGAAAGCACCCGGTATGCCTGCCAACGATGCAGGGCGTTACCTGCACGAGGTGGAGCGGGCGGACGCGGGTAACAAGCTGCCCTATCAGGCGGTGCATGTCGATAAATCCAAGGTGCAATCCCGGCTGCGTTTGGATTACGGCGACGGTAAGGTGGTACGCATTCTGTCCTACGCCTATCTGATCGAAGTGATGAGCAGTTCGCATCAGCGGCTGTCGCTTATCTTCAGCAATGACATCGTGACCTTAAAGGGGCGCAATCTGGGCGCGCTGCTCGACCCGTTTCAGGACGAGCGGGTACGCACGATTACCTGCTTTCATCGGGGCCGCTATCAGCAACCGGACGCGGGCGAGCCGATCATCGAGGAAATCGTCCAGGACAACATCGCCGAACTTCGCAAGCCGAAGCCGGAGAACAAGCCAAACATGTAGAAGTCCGCAGGCCGCTCATGCGGCAAGGAGGCAATCAACCGATGGCCGATCAACGGGACGGTTCGTCCCATTCCAATACCATGCCGGAACAGTTTTCGGCACTGGATATGTCCGGCAGGGATTGGGGACAATTCAACCCCAGCCGGATCGACTTCCGGAGCGAGCAGGATAAGCAGCGTTCCATGCAGTTTCAACGCATCATGGCGAGCCGGGCTGCGGCGCTGGTACGTGAGCAGCAGGCGCAGCGGAATAAGCAATTCTCGCGGGTGCAGACGTTGCAGCGTGAGCCGGTCGGCCCAATGCGGGCGGCTCCGGGACAGGCGACCGAACGCAAGGAGGCGCAGCCAGGCACATCCTCTGCAAACGCGCAGAAAAATACCGGCCAGCGTCACACGGATGACACAGTCGCACGCTATCCTACGAAAGAGGTGTCGAACGCAGAGCTTGGTCAACTTCGCCCGACGCCGATTGATACGCGCAGTCAGGCCGAGAAAGCGTCGGCGGCTCGCTATGCAGAGCGGGCGGTACAGCGTGGCATGGCCGGGATGCAACAGAAGGCGCAAGGCAAGTCGCAATCCGCGCCAGACCGCGCGGCGGCGGCCCGCGCAGCACCGGCACGGCAGGCCGAGCATAAGAGCTTGGCGGCGCTGCAAGCCAGCCGTTCGACCGAGCGGCGCGTCGAGAAGAAACAGGAGCGGGCGCAGTCGCGTCAGCGCCAGCAAAGCAAGCAGCAAGGAAAGGAACGGGGCAATGGAAAACCACAAGGAAAATCGCGGTAGCAACGTCTTCGATTTGTACTCCGGCAAGCAGCAACGCAGGCGGTCGGACGAAGGCAGTGGTGGTGAGGATGGTTTGATGGAGTATGCTGCCCTCGCCGCCTGTCTGACGCCCGATGATCTGCGCGGTTCGGAAGAGTGGTTCCGCATCTACCGGGAGCCGCCCCGGTTAATGGAGATGGTACGCTACGACGACGTGCAGCATGTCTTTTGCCCGGATTCGACCACCATCAGCATTACGCTGCGTGACGAGCAGGGATTCATCCTGCACGGTCACGCGATGGATTTGGCGGCGATGTATATCCAAGACCGCAAGCTCAAAGCGATGGAATTGTTTCTGCCGGGCTACCACCGTCCGCCGGAAAAGGATGAGCCGATTATCACTTACATCGAGCGCTTGCCGGAGCTGGTGGGTGATGTAGGGGATGAGCCTGTTTAAGCCGCTGAGACGCTATACAGGGCCTGTGAGGGGCTTAACGGCTGCTGACTGTCCCTGTGCCTCCCGTTCAGCTGTAAAGCGCAGGGACACGTCTTCAATGGGCACTTCGCAACGGACTGCTTCCGCCTGGGCGATGGTGAATAATTCAGCGGCTGAACGGGTCTCAATGTCGGGCACGATTTGCACATCGGAACCATCCACTTCAACGACG
This sequence comes from Caldilineaceae bacterium, assembly GCA_965213595.1. Classification (GTDB taxonomy): domain Bacteria; phylum Chloroflexota; class Anaerolineae; order Caldilineales; family Caldilineaceae; genus JBCCFC01. The sequence continues at coordinate 197,484 of CBDBZO010000001.1, forward strand.
ACATAGACCATGGGAACAGCGTTTTGGAATGCCTGCACCCCTACCATGTGAGGCTTAACTAGACAAGCAGGAGTAAGAGGAAAAACGTGTTGCCGTGAAAAGAAAAATCCCGGCAGAACTATCTGCCGGGATAGTGGTCAGCTTAGGCTGCGGCTTGCTGCTGCTTTGGCTCATACACCCGCATCTGGATACGGCCTTCACTATCTACGGGATAGTAGTTGAGCTTGATGCTGAAGCTGCCATCTTTATTCGTCCAGGCGGCACCGATTTCGTTCCAGCGGTTGGATTTGTTTCCCTCAACGACGTGATAGAGGGTGTGGCTGGGTTGTTTAGCGGTTTCGTTTGACATGTTGATTTCCTTTCCTTGCTGTTGAGACCATGCCCATCACGGCCTTACAGCGAAACCAAAAGGGGAGCAAGCGTCTCCCTGGCCTGCCCTAACACGGCTCTGGTGCGGGCCGGGTATGGCTAGGGGGACACATCTCCCCTAGTTCGCGGGTGGAAGGCACTTGGGAATGATTTTAAACGGGGGAAGGATGGCGTGTCAACGCTGGTAACGGTGAATTGCCCTGCCCTTTCACGCAATTTGTTGATTGGGAGGGATGGCTTATTCAGAGATGAAATCCAAGTCGGGCTTCACGGCACAATGATTGACGAAAGGAGAAGAGGATTATGACGATGCAAAGTATGTGGAGTATCCGCTTTGTCGAAGCGGTGGCGCGGGGCGAAGTACAGGTCAATGCAAAGCTGACGGCATTTCAGGCACGTAGTGCGGATGATGAGGAGTTGTTGCTACAAAGCAGCAGTGGAATGTCCGATGCGGCGCGTTTGCGAGAATTGCGCACCTAATCTTCGGTGTTCACCACATCGTTTTGGGGATCACCAGGTTCAAGGAGCGCATCTAAATCGTTGCGGTCAATGCGCCGACTACGTGTGCCCGGCAGCGTGTAGTAAGGCAGACGTCTATCCTTCATATAGTTGTACAAGGTGGGTTTTGAGACCTTGAGGTAGTCACACGCTTCCATAATGGTAAGCCAGCGACTCTGGTCGTGATTATCGGACATTGGTTCTTAGACACGATAAAGGTTGGTTTGTCAGCCTTGCTCTTTCCATTTGTGAACGATAATTAACGCTATTTGACAAATATAGAAATAGTTTGGATAATAGCGTTCACCGCACATTTTCGTGCAATGTAATTTACCGCATCGCTACAATTCTTCAACGTTCAGATAGACCAACCTTTGGAACGGAGGTGATAGATTTTCTAAACACATGATGGAGAAGTATGAGGCCGGTACTGGTACTACCGGCCTCACGGTACTGGCAATCGATTCGCATCATCATGCCGGGGTTCAGTATACCCTATGCCCCGGCCTTGAAGAAAAAGGTGAAACCATGCTTATTTCCTATCAAGGCGCAACCGCCCTCCGCGCCCTTCGCGTCGATTTACAAGAATCGGCCGGGCGCGATTTTCCCCAGTCCCAACTCGATCAGCTGCTTTTGCTCTACGATGTGTGCAAATACCTGAAGCTCAATTGGTATCAGGCACAGTACGTGATGGGCGCATCCGCATTTACCTTTGTTACCGACTATATCAACAGCCCTCGGCCATTGCTCCAGAAGAATGGACAGCAGTCTATGGCAGTTTCGTAGAAGCTTCAAAACCGTATCTCCCCGAGGCAAGTAATGAACCTTAACCATCAGGATTATAGTGGGTCGTCTATGCTCGGCCTTACCAATGAGCAACAGGCAAGTCTGACAGCAATCTATCGGTTGCTTCAGGATATCAGCGTTATCCACGGCGACGGTCCGTCAGACCACTAGCTTCTCATACCTGCATAGGGATTGATCGATGTCGATGAACCCTATGCAGGTGTGGTATCCGCCTGGCGCTCCCCATTATATCGGCATACCGGTTCTACGCTGGGTCTCAGCAGTTAGAGCTATCGCTTCCAAATTCCCGAAAACCGACAAAAACATCTGCCTAAGAAAGGCAAGAGCCATGAATGCTGTGATTTACACTCGAGTGAGTACCGAAGAACAGAAGAAGGGATACTCACTCCAAACTCAGCTTGAGCACTGTTTGGAATATGCAAAGCGACTGGATTTTGTCGTGCTCGAGACGTTTCAGGATAGCGTTTCGGGTGAAGATTTGGATCGGCCTGGCTTGAACAGTCTGTATGATTTTATCACCCGTAACACGGTGGATATCGTGATTGTTTATGATCCCGACCGCCTATCACGGGGTGGTCCAGCACACACCGCAATTATCGAAATGCGTCTGGAAAAGTATAATGCCCGGTTGGAATATGTACTTGGGGATTACAACGATAACTCGCCCGAATCGGCACTATCCTTGATGATCAAGCAGAGCATTGCTTGGTATGAAAATCAGCAGCGGCGCGAGCGTGTCGTTCGCGGTAGAAACGGAAGAGCACGTGCTGGCAAGGTGGTCACCGGCGTCCGTACGCCATTCGGCTATAAGTACCGAGACGGTGAATTGCTTGTCAAAGACGATGAAGCTGCCATTGTGAGGGACATCTATGCGGCCTATTTGACTGGGGATTCGTATAGCACGATTGCGTCCGACCTTTGTGAACGTAGCATCCCGACGCGTGCGGACACGGAAGACTATTTGAAGAAGCGCAATAGTTATGGGGTTTGGTCGGCCAGCTCAGTTGGCAAAATCCTCAAAAACGTGACCTATACGGGCAAATGGTACTACAACAAAACTAAGACCGTAAAGGTCGATGGCAAAAAGAGACAAGTAAAGCGCCCCCGTTCGGAATGGATTGAAGTAGATGTTCCTGCCATCATCGACCAGCAAACCTTTGAAGCGGCACAAGCACAACGAAAAGCCAACAGTACACTGGCAAAACGGAATACAAGCCGCCAATATCTGGTTCAGGGGTTACTCTTTTGTAAATGCGGGATGCGTTGCACGGCGCGCCATACTCGAAATTGGTTGTCCTACAAATGCCCGACCAACCCTAACCATGAGTGGAGCCGTCCTTGCGAGGTGCGCTTTAATATTTCGGCCAAAACAATCGATGATATCGTTTGGAATGCGGTTACCGATATTCTTTTGAATCCGGATTATCTAAAACAAGAGATCGAAAGGCAGCGTGCATCCTCTCATGATACGCTTGCTGTATTCGAGGAGCGGCTCGAAGCTATCCATGCAGCAATTGATGATACTAATCGGAAGATTGGTATTCTTCTTGACCAGATGCTGAACAACGACTTTCCGCAAGCGATCATTGATGAGCGGCGTAACCTTCTTACAGACCAGTTGTATCGTTTGCAAAGCGAACAGCAACGTGTGCTTGCAGAACATGCCAAAGTTGCAATCACTGATTCCGAGGAGGATACATTGCTGCAATTCGCTGGAACGATGCGTCAAAGTCTTGAGATGGCCGAATTTGAGCAGAAGCGCAAGATTCTAAAAATACTGCGCGTTGAGGTCTACGCAGAAAGTCTCGACCAGGTACGGCTCACCGGGCTAATTCCATTTCGACAGGAACTCGTTGATGTTCGGTCAATTGAAACCACTTCACTATGATGAAGGGTTGAACCGGCGCGATCAGCAGATTCGAGGCCAGACTCACGATTGACAAACGCCCAAAGTAAAAGACGACCAGCGGCATGGTGGTGATGTTGGCCGCGATGGTGACGATGAGGCCGTCTTCGATTAGGCCGCGCAGGAGGGATTGGGTGCGTTCAACCGTAGTGGCTGGGCGCGCCCAGCCGCTGCGATCGACGGCCACAGAGAGGTCGGACAGCGGTGGCTCGGTTGGCTGCGTCAGTGCGCCGCCCGCACCCGGAATTACCCGCGAGAAGGCGGCGCTGATGCCGGGCGTAAAGAGAATCAGCCCGGCGGTGGCGGCGCTGGAGAGCTGAAAGCCGACGTCCCACAGCGCCAGCGGGTTGGCGAGCGTCATCGCCCAGCAGGCCACGGCCAGCGAGACGAGTGCCGTGCTGCGCCGACCCAGCACCGTGGCGACCACGTAGAGCCCGCCCATCCCCGCCGCGCGCAGCACCGCCGCGTCGCCGCCCACGAGCAGCGCGTAGGCCGCAATGCCCAGCAGCGTTGGCGCGATCACGCGCCGGTTGCGCCGGCCCATTGCGCGCTGGCTCAGCGCCAAAATCACGCCCGCAATCAGCGCAACGTTGCTGCCCGAAATCACGATCACGTGGCTGGTGCCGGTGAGGTTGAACTGCTCGTATAGCTCGTCCGGGATGCCCGCTTCGATGCCGAGCAACATGCCGTTGGCGAGCGCGGCATACGGCTCCGGCAGCGCGCGGTTGAGGAAGGCTTCACCGCGCGCGCGGAATTGGTAGAGCGTACGGTGAAGCGGGTTGCCGCGCGTCGATCCCGGCAGCACGTCGATCTGCGCGCCGTAAGCCAAGCTGTGAACGCCCTTGCGCGCGAGGTACTCCCGATACGAAAAATCCTCAAAGACGGGCGGCGTCACCAGCCGCCCGCGCACGGCCACGGGTTGTCCGTAAACGTAGCGCTCGCGCGTGCCCGCGTTCAGGCGCACGTCGCCGCGCACGTCCAAAACTTCGCCGACGCGCGCCAGCGATTCAACGCGCACGTGCAGCCGCTGACGCGCGTCGCTGACGAGCGGGTAGCTGTTGATGTAGCCGTGCAGCGTCACCATCGGCGCGTCGCGGTCGAAGGCTTGCTCGGCGGGAAGGTTGTACGTGGCGAGGTCGCCGGCCGACCAGCAGGGGGTGAGCGGGTGGCTGGCGTAGCGCAGCGTGCCCGTGAGCAGTGACAGGGCAACGGCGGCCAGCAGCGCTGTCGTGGGATCGCGGCGCGGCGGACGAAAGCCAAAGCGGGCGGGCCAGCGCATGGCGGCTAGGGTCGCGGGGGTGGGGGCCAAGGAGGGCAGGCGGTGCAGCAGCGGCGTGAACGGCAGGGCAGCCAGCGTCGCCAGCCAGAGCCAGCCGGGGAAATCGCAGCCGACGAGGCCCGTCGTCCACAGCGCACGGCCCAGCGCAATGCCGAGCAGGTAGGCGATGGCAAGCCAGAGAAGGGTCATGGACGGGTGCGGTGGGAGGGCTTTGTCATTTTGAGCCAGCTCGGCGGTACGGGCACGCCATGGCGTGCCCGTACCGCCGAGCTGGCGCGCAAATCAGATTATCCTCATTCCTATCACACCCATCGCCTCCCCACAACGGCCAAACGTTGTAACCTCTTCGTGCCTTTGCGCCTTCGTGGTACACTTCTAAAAAATTACTGGAGAGAAAGATGAATCCCGTCAACATCATCACCAAAAAGCGCGACGGCCAGCGGCTGAGCGACGACGAAATCCGCGCCTTCATCCACGGCTTTGTGCGCGGCGACGTGGCCGATTACCAGGCCGCGGCCTGGGCCATGGCCGTCTACTTCCAGGGCATGGACGCGGCGGAGACGACGGCGCTTACGCTCGCCATCGCCGAGAGCGGCGACCAGCTCGACCTGCACGACGCGCTGCCTCCAGAGAAATACCCCGGCGCAATCATCGTGGACAAGCACTCCTCCGGCGGCGTCGGCGACAAGACGACGCTGGCCGTCGCGCCGATTGTGGCGGCCTGTGGGCTGCCCGTGGGCAAGATGAGTGGGCGCGGGTTGAGCTTTACCGGCGGCACGATTGATAAGCTGGAGAGCATTGCGGGCTGGTCGTCCGATTTGAGCGAGGCGCAATTTCGCCGACAGCTGGCCGAGATCGGCCTCGTCGTTGCCGGGCAGACGGCGGAGCTTGCACCCGCCGACAAGCAGCTTTACGCCCTGCGCGACGTGACGGCCACCGTGGACAGCCTGCCGCTGATTTGCTCCAGCATCATGGGCAAAAAGCTCGCCGCAGGTGCGGACGCGATTGTGCTCGACGTGAAGTGCGGCCGCGGCGCGTTTATGGAAACGCTCGACGAGGCGCGCGAGCTGGCCCAGCTGATGGTCGACGTGGGCGCGCGCGCCGGTCGCCGCGTGACGGCGCTGATCACGCAGATGGCGCAGCCGCTCGGTCGCGCGGTGGGGAACGCCCTGGAGGTGCAGGAGGCGATTGCCACCCTGCGAGGGGAAGGGGTCACGGATTTCACGGCGCTCGTGGAAGAAATTGCAGTGGAGATGGTTGTTTTGGGCGGTGGCAAAAGAACAACGAACGATGCTGCGAAACAAGCCGTGCGTGAAGCCGTTGACTCCGGCGCGGCGTTCGCGAAATTTCGTAAATTCGTCGTGGCTCAAGGAGGCGATCCTTTGCTCGTCGACGAGCCGGATCGCTTGCCCCAAGCGCCGGTGCAAATCGAGGTAAAGGCGGAGCGGGCGGGCTGGGTCAGCGAGATTGATGCGCGCGAGGTGGGGCTGTCGGTGGTGGCGCTGGGGGGCGGGCGGCAGAAGAAGGGCGGTCCAATTGACCACCGAGTGGGCGCGGTGCTGGCGGCGAAAGTTGGCACGCGGGTGAACGCGGGCGACGTGCTGTGCACCGTTCACGCCTCAGATCAAGGCGAAACGACGCGGGCCGCAGTGGACAGGATTCGCGCAGCGTTTACCCTGGGCGACGAAACCATCGAACCGCTGCCGGTGATTTACGAGCGGATTTCGTCGTAGGGGCACGCCATGGCGTGCCCCTACGACGAAATCCGCTTACCACTCGATCCGCCGCCGCTCGCTCACCACTTCGCGATACAGATTGGCCGTTAGCTGGGCAATCAGCCGCCAGTCGTAGAGTTTTTCCACTTGGTACTGCGCACGCTCGCGGCGACGTGCGGCGGCCCGTGGATTGGCGAGAATTTCGTCGACGGCCCAGGCGATGCTGGCGGGGTCGTTGGGAAAAACGGTCAGCCCCGTCTGCTGGTGGCGCACCACTTCGCCCAGCCCGCCCACGTCGCTGGCGACCACGTTGCAGCCGAGCGCCATTGCCTCCAGCGCGACAATGCCAAAGGGCTCGTAGAGGCTGGGAAAGACGGCGGTGTCAACGGCCTGGTAGAGGCAGTCGCGCCGCTCGTCGCTGATGAAGCCGAGAAAATTCACCGAATGGGCGATGCCCAGCTCGCTGGCGAGCGGCCACATCTGCTCGCAATTTTTGCCCGCCACCAGCAGACGCACGCCGCGGTGCTTTTGCAAAACTTGCGGCATGGCGCGGATCAACACCTGAAGGCCCTTTTCGTGGACGATGCGTCCCACAAAAAAGAGCAGGTGCTCATCAAACGGCGAGAATTCGGCGCGGATTTCCTGCTGGGCAACTTCGTCGCAGAGGTGAAGCGTGTCGGGATCGATGCCGTTGGGAATCACGCTGATTTTGTCCAGCGGCGTGCCAAAAAAGTCGTGGACTTCCTGCGCCATGTAGTCGCTGCAAACGATCACGCGCCACGCCTCGAAGCAGGCGCGCCACTCCAGCGTGTTGATTTGGCGGCTGCCGTCGTTGTTGAGCCAGCCCTGGTGGCGACCGCGCTCGGTGGCGTGTATGGTGACGACGAGCGGCACTTTCCACTCGTACTTGAGATTGATGCCCGCCACAGCCGTTAGCCAATCGTGGACGTGGATCAGGTCAAAGCGCTGCGGCAGCGCGCAGGCATAGTCGGTGAGCACACGATTGTTCTCGGCGACGCTGTTGTGCAGGTTGGTGGCGTCCACGGGTGGGCAGTCGACGCGGTGCACGGTGACGTTGCCGGGCAGCGTCTCGACGGCCGCGCCACCGCTGTAGCGCGGCGTGACGATTGTCGTGTGCAGCGGCTCGGAAAAGCCGTGCTCAGTCTGGATTGCCGCCAGCGACGGCACGAGCTGCGACACGTGCTTGCCCATGCCGCCGACGACGTAGGGAGAGTACTCCCAACTAACGACTAGCAAATTCATCGTTTTTGCATCCCAAAATTTATTTCCAAAATTTACGGCGCAAACGGCACGCTCGTACCGTCTGCCTGGATGGCCCACAGCGCTACCGACCACTCATCCCCTCGATCGGATTCGCCTTCGATCAGCTGTCGCGTGGCGAGGTAAACCGCGTGCGCCAGCGGGCTCGCGTCGTCGTGCGCGGCGGCCCACGCCGCGTAATCCTCGTGTTGCCAGGTGGCCCAGTAAACGTTATCGCGCGTCGGCAGCCGATCCTTCACCGCATCGATGCCGCCGGGCGGGCCCAGCCAAACGGGCACGGCGAACTGCTCATCGGTTGGCGAGGCGCGCAGGTCGTTGATAAACGCTGCCGCCCCGACCGGGGTTCCCAACCACAGCACCGCGTCGCCGGGCCGCACGGCCCCTGCATCATCGACCAGCGCAACGGACATCCCCGCGATTTGCGACCACCTCTCTGCGTCCAAATCCGGCCAACCCGCGGCGAACGGTTCGTTCACGTCAGCCAGCGCAAGCCGTGTCGCCCCCTGTGACTGCGCCGCCTCGCCGACCGCGGCCACAAGCGCCTGCGCCCAGGCGTCGCTCATCGCCCACGCCTCCAGCGCGACGGGGCCGTCCGCATTCGCCGCAAAGGGGAGCAGGCCCGGCACGTTGCCTTCTGCGGGCGTTGTGGCCCCAGCGGCGGCCGTCCAGGGGCTTGCCTTGAGCATTGTCGAAGGGAGCAGCGGCCCGACAAAGCCCATCACGGCCGGATCGGCGAGCAGCTTGCGCAGGGTGCGCTGCGCCTGGGCGGGGTCGCCGCCGCTATCGAGGGCCAGCGGCACGATCGTGGCCCCCGCTGGGCCAGCGTCACCAATGGCCGCGCGCATGGCCGCCAGCGCCTCGTAGCCCATCTCGCGGTAGACGCCCTCAAAGGGCGCGAGGAGACCAATCTTTTGGACGGTTGGGGTGGGGGAGAGTGTAACAGGAGAGCAAGCGGGGAGCGAGGAAAGGATAAGCAGGCAGTAAGTAGTAAGTAATAAGGGGCGTTGGTGTCGAACCCGCCCCTGATTACTTACCGCACACCCCTCGCCCCTACTGATAGCCAAAGGCCGCAATGTTCTGCTCATGCTCGGCATAAGTTTGCGCAAACGCGTGGCGACCGTCTTCGCCCGTAGCGAGGAAGAAGCAGTAGTTGGTGCTTTCGGGATTGCGTGTGGAATCGATGGCGCTGAGGCCGGGGCTGGCAATTGGGCCGGGCGGCAGGCCATCGTTGGTGTAGGTGTTGTAGGGGCTGCTCACCTCAAGGTACTGTTCGACGCTCTCCGGCTCCCACCACCAGTTGCCCGCTTCGCCGCGCGCGTACTGCACGGTTGGGTCGGCCTGCAGGCGGGGGCTCCCCACATCGGCGTTGCACGAACCGTTGAGCCGGTTGAGGTAGACGCTGGCGATCAGCGGGCGCTCGTCCGCCTGCACGGCCTCGCGCTCGACGATGGAGGCCAGCGTGAGCAAGTCGCGCCCGCTGATGCCGCTGCCGCCGCCGCGCAGGCCGTTTGTGCCCACGCGATTCTCAAAGTTGTTGAGGAACGAGCGAATCACGATGTCGGGGGAAGCGGCCAGCACGGGGAAGAGGTACGTATCCGGGAAGAGGAAACCTTCCAGGCTTGCGCCTTCCGGCAGCGACTGCAGGAAATCGTACTCCTCGGCCAGCCCCAGCGACTGCGGATTGCGCACGGCGGCCAAGAAGCGATCGGCTTCGATGACGCTGTTGGCGTCCAGCCGCTCGGCAATTTCTTCGGCGCGGAAGCCTTCGGGAATGGTAATCGGGACCTGCTCCTCCTGGGGCGCGCCGCGCAGCACCTCGGCAATTTCGGGCATCGTCATCGTCTCGGCGAGCATAAAGGAGCCCGCCTGCAAACGCCGCTCCATACCGGTGACGCGCATGTAAAGGTTGAAGAGGTCGGCGTCCGTAATCAGCCCTTCGTTTTGCAGCCGCAGTGCAATAAAGCGCGCCGCATCGCCGGGCACGATGCGAAAGCTGCGCTGCGTCGGGTCCGTGCCCGCGGCGATGTCGAGATCGTCGCTGCGCAGATTGAGGCTGGTGCGCAAAATCTGCTCTTCAATATAGTCCGGCGACAGCGCGGCCTGGCCCGCATTGGGATTGATCAGCCCGGCGGTCTGCTCTGGCGCGCCGCGAAACTGCTCGGTAAGATGCGCCTGTGCGACGACGAAGGTGCCGCCGAGCACCGCCAGCACCATCAGCAGAAAGCCGACGCGGGCAATGTTGGTCAAGCGCGTGTCGCGGACGGGCTCGTCGCGCGGCTTTTCAATGGCGCGCCGCATTACGCTGCGCCGCTTGAGCGGCACGGCCAGCATGTCGGCCTGGGTGAGAAAGAGGTCGCGGTTGCGTTGTTCTAGAGACATAGTTTTATCGGATTACTCGTGCTTTACTCGTTCCCACGCTCTGCGTGGGAATGCCTGTCGCGACGCTCTGCGTCGCCGGGTGGTAGATAAAGATTCTGTATGGGTTACGCGGGGACGCAGAGCGTCCAATCTGCATCACGACGCAGAGCGTCGCGACGAGCCGACCGCTTTCGCCGCCAGCTCAATCCGCCCAAACGACCGCCCGTCTTCTTGCCTTTGCGCATCCAAATAGCGCTGCAAAATCACCGCCGCCGCCACCGCATCCTCGCCGACTTGCGCGAGCTTATTGTCGCCTTCAACCAAAATTTCTTGGGCGTCGAAGGTGCTAAAGCGCTCGTCCCAGAAAATGATGGGCAGCGGCGCGCCGAGCAGCACGCGCAGGGCGTGGGCCAGCCGCTCGGCCCACTTACGCACCGTCCGCGACTGGTCGCTCTCCCAGTTCTCTTCGGTCGCGGCTTCGCCGTTGCTGCAGTCGTGCAGCGGCAGGCCGACCACGACCGCCGTCGCCTCCTCTGCGCGGACGATCTCCGCCAGCGCGGCAAAATCCTCGCGGCGCGACCCGCGACGCAGCGTCGTCAGCGGGCGCACGCTGAGGCCGAGCGGGTCGCACGTCGCCACGCCGATGCGGGCCAGGCCGACGTCGAGCGCGAGCAGCTTGCGGCTATCCGCCGGTATTGGGTATGGCGTCATCGGTTGCGTCATCGGTTGTGCTGCCGGCCTCGTCCAAGCTGCCCTCCACGTTGCCAACGGCGGGCTGGCCGGGCGTGCCGTCCGGAGTGGGCGCGGCTTCGACAAAGCTCTCCTCGTACTCCGCCTCGTAGGCGGCGAGATCGAGACGCACCTGGATGCGGTTGCCAAAAACGGGCAGTGTGCGCCGCAGCCACGACGGATCGCGGTAGATGTCGGGCGTGTCCGTCAGCAGGTAATCTTCCTGCAGCAGCGCCTGCGCCTGCTCCGGCGTCAAGCCCGCCACGGCGTCGGCGACTTCGTCATCGTTGATGGGCGTCACGTAATCGGCCACCACGGTTAACGTAAAGGTGACGCTGTTGTCCAGCGGCGAAAAATCCGCGCCGGGCACGCGCTGGTAGACGATGCTGTCTTCGATCAGCTGCGCCCGGGGCGGCAGCGCCTCGTTGAGCGCGTTGAGCACGGCGCGCTCGGTCTGCGCCTCGCTGACGGCCACGCCTTGGACAAGCGAGCGCAAAATAAGGTCGAGCGCCTCGCTCTGCTCGTCCACGGCCTGTACAAAATCGGAATTGGAGCTGATAATCCGCACGGATTCGGGCGGAACCCACTCGCCCTCGCGCAGTCGAGCGCCCAACTCCCCGGTGGCTTGGTCCGCAGCGATGGCGCTTACCTCATTCAGCAGCCGTTCGCGATCGGCCTGAAGTACGACGGGCACTTGGGTCGCGCCGCCGCCGACCGTGCCGCCCTGGTTAACCACGTTGGCATAAACGCGTGCGCCTCCTTCGACGGAGCTGATAGTCAGTGCCGGCACGTTGCCGGCGGGCCCAGGCTCCACGGCTTCGATGCCCACGGTCGCCGTCGAGCCGATGCCCTCGGCCAGCTCAGCGCCGCTGGTTGTACGAAAGCGCACGCCGTTGCTCGTGCTGACAATGGTTCCCTCGCGGATAAAGGAGCCGCCGGAGCCAATTCGGCTAAAGGTGACAAAGCCGGTGGCGCGGGCGCTGGCCTCGAAGCCGGTACCGGTCGTGGCCGTCGTGCCGGTGACGACGCTCGTGGTCTCCACGAGGCGCGCGGGCAGCGAGTTGGTGAAGTAATCGGGCCGCTCCAGGTTGGGGTTGGCCGTAAAGGTGATGGGCGTCTCCAGCGTCTGGCGGTCGGGGCTGAGCGTGATCGTGGCCGCGGGCAGCACGTAGAAGGTAAAGGCGCTAAGCACCGTTACCAGCAGCGCGGCCATCGCGCCGTAGCCGACCAGGCGCACGCCCAGCGGCACGGGCGCCCGCAGCCGCTCGCCCAGCTCGAGCCGCTGTCGCCGCGCCTGGCGCAGGGTGGGGCGCGCCCGCATGTCGCGCAGGACGCGCTGGCGGTCCGGCGGCGCTTCGGGCAGAATAGATTTTGCGTCGCTCAGGTTGACGGGCAGCAGCGGCTTCATGCGCCACTGCTTGGGCAGGTCGATCCGCTGGCGAAAGGTGGGAATGCCGACTTTTTTCGCCGCCTTGATCGTCTCCTCGCCGCGCGTGATCAGCGCCAGCTCAGTGCCCTGCAGCTGGGCCTGTCGCTGCAGGAGCCGCAGCCGCGCCATGTTGTCGAGCTCGTCCCAGCCTTCGGGCAGCTCAAACGCCAGGTGGCCGACCCGCTTTTGGGCGATCAGGCGGCGCAGCGCTTCGGTACGGGCTTGGGGGGAGATGGAGATGATTTCCATAATGTAAAACGAAGCGCTGCTTCGTTCCGCTTAACCGACGAAAAATTAACGCATTGCCGATTCGGGTAATCTAGCCAGCGCGAAGCAGCGCTTCGCGTTACGCCATGTAAAACGAAGCGCTGCTTCGTTCCGCTTAACCGACGAAGAAATTAACGTAATGCCGATCCGGGTAACCTAGCCAGCGCGAAGCAGCGCTTCGCGTTACGCCATGTAAAACGAAGCGCTGCTTCGTTCCGCTTAACCGACGAAGAAATTAACGCAATGCCGATCCGGGTAACCTAGTCAGCGCGAAGCAGCGCTTCGCGTTACGACAAATGCTCCTCAACCCAACCCGGCACGCTCGCCAGCGCCTCGTCCAGCTTGCTCGCATCGCGACCGCCAGCCTGGGCCATGTTGGGGCGACCGCCGCCGCCGCCGCCGATCAGCTTGGCCGTGTCGCGCACGAGATTGCCCGCGTGCATCCCGCGGCCAATCAGATCCTCCGTCGCCGCGGCAACCAGCATCGGCTTCTCATTGATCACCGAGCCGACGACGACCACGCTGCTGCCCAGCTTGTCGCGGAACCAGTCGGTCATCTGGCGCAGGGTGTCGACATCGGGCGCATCCACCTGCACGGCGAGCACGTTCGCACCGTCGCCGTTTCCGCCGCTATCTTTACCGACGACCACTGCGCGGTCGAGCAGCGAAGCGCTGGTGTCGCGGGCGGCTTGGGTGCGCGCCTGATCCAGGTCGCGCTGAAGCTCGCGATTTTGCGACTGCAAATTCTCGACGGCCGCCTCCAGCTGGTCAGGCTGGGTGCGCAATTGCTCGGCCAGCCGCTGGAGCGCCGCCAGCCGCTCGTCGACCAGCTTTTGCGCGGCGCGACCCGTGGCGACTTCGAGCCGCCGCACGCCCGCGCCGACGCTGCCCGTGCCGATCACGCGGAAGCCGCCAATTTCAGCGGTCATATCCACGTGGGTGCCGCCGCACAGCTCCATGCTGACGGGGCCATCACCATCGGGATCGGGGCCGTGGATGCCCCACGTTTCGAGCGACTCTTCGCCAAAGCTCACGACGCGCACCTCGTTGCCGTACTTTTCGCCAAAGAGCGCCATCGCGCCTTCCGCCACCGCCCGCTTCTGCGACGTGACGCGGGTGTTCACCGGGTAGTTGTGCAAAATGACGTCGCCCGCCATCGCTTCAAGGTCGCGCAGCTCCTCCACTGACAGCGGCTCGCCGTGCGTAAAGTCAAAGCGCAGCCGATCCGGCGCGACGAGCGAGCCCGCCTGGTGCACGTGCGTGCCGAGCCGTGAGCGCAGCGCGGCGTGCAGCACGTGCGTCGCCGTGTGGTTGCGCATCACGTCCCAGCGGCGCTCGGTGTCGATGGCGGCGAGCGCCTCGTCGCCCACGCGCACCGTGCCCGCGGTGACTTCGCCGATGTGGACAATCAGCCCCGGAATGGGGCGGCGCATCGCGTCCACCCGCACGGCAAAGAGCGGCTCGTCCACGTCCTCCGGCCAAAAGTAGATCTCGCCCGTGTCGCTGACTTGCCCACCGCTTTCGACGTAGAAAGGCGTCTCCGGCAGCACGACTTCGACGGTCTGCCCGGCGTGCGTTTCCTCCACGCTCGCGCCGTCGATGATGAGGCCGATGATTTGCGTGTCCGCCTCGGCCACGTCCTCGTAAATCAGATGGTCAACGCCCGCCTCGCCGAGAAGGTTCCGCTGCTGCAAAGCGGCGAGCAGATCGCTGTAGACGCTCACGTCGCCCGTTGCCATGGACTGCGCCCCGGCGCGGCTCTGCGCCTTTTGCGCGTCCAGCGCCGCGTGGAAGCCCGCCTCGTCCAGCGCAAAGCCGTGCTCCTCGGCCAAGTCGCGCGTGAGGTCGATGGGGAAGCCGTAGGTGTCCCACAGCATAAAGGCTTCGTCGCCGGGAATCGTGTTTTCGCCGTCGGCGCGCAGACGCGTCATCAGATCGTCCAGCAGATTGAGACCGGTGCTGAGCGTGCGGTGGAAGCGCTCCTCTTCGGCGGTGATCGTGCCCAGGATAAAGTCGCGCCGCTCGCGAATGTCGTGGTAGTAGTCGCCCATCTCGTCGATCACGGCGTCGGCGATCTGCGCCAGGAAGGGCTCGTCCAGCCCCAAGAGCTTGCCAAAGCGCGCCGCCCGCCGCAGCACCAGCCGCGTGATATAGCTGCGCCCTTCATTGCCCGGCAGCACGCCATCCGAAATCAAGAAAGTCACCGCGCGCACGTGGTCGGCGATGGCGCGGTAGCGGTAGAGATTGGCCGCACGCAGATCATCGTCCTGGCCGGTGATTTGCTGGATGCGCGCCATGATTGGCTGGAAGCCGTCGGTGTCGTAGTTGTTGTCCGTCCCCTGCAGGACGCTCGCCAGGCGCTCCAGGCCCAGCCCGGTGTCGACGCCGGGCTGGGGCAGGGGCACGCGCGTGCCGTCGGCCTTCTGGTCGTACTGCATAAAGACGAGGTTGTAGATTTCGAGATACTCGTCGTCGCGGTTGACGCCCTCGGCGCGCTGCTCGCTCAGGTCGCCCCAGTAGTAGTGGATTTCCGAGTTCGGCCCGCACGGCCCCACGTCGCCCATCGACCACCAGTTGTCCTTGTCGCCAAAGCGCAGAATCCGCTCCGGCGCGGCGCCCACCTGCTGCCACAGCCGCTCGGATTCGTCGTCATCTTTGTGAATGCTAAACCAGAGGCGCTCGATTGGCAGGCCGAGCTCCTCCACCAGCAGATGCCACGCAAACTGAATTGCCTGCTCTTTGAAATAATCGCCAAAGGAGAAGTTGCCCAGCATCTCGAAAAAGGTGTGGTGGCGCGGGCTGGGGCCGACCTCTTCGAGGTCGTTGTGCTTGCCGGAGACGCGCATGCACTTCTGGATCGTGGCCGCGCGCGCGTACGGTCGCTTCTCGACGCCGATAAAGGTGTCCTTAAACTGCACCATGCCGGAGTTGGCAAAGAGCAGCGTGGGGTCATCGGGCACGAGGCTGCTGCTGGGCACGAGTTCGTGGTGCAGCTCGCCGAAGTAGTCGCGCCAGAGCTGGCGAATTTCGCTGGTGGTAAGATGTTTCATGGTATCTAACCGCAAATTCTTCAAAGCCGCAGACAAACGCGGCTAAACGCGGAGGGATTGTTTGGGAAAACTAAATTTTAGAGGATAGGAGGTAGGGTGTCAAGAACTGTGGAGTTGGCGCAGCAATTCAGTTTGGGGCAGGTTGTCATTTCGAGCGGGTCGGCCTTAAAAGGTGGCAGATGAAGCCGCTGCCAAATTCAAATAGACAAAGCCGTGGTGGCGATGGTACTATACAAAGTGAGAAATTTGTCCGCTGGGATGGCCAAAGCGCCCTGCCTCGCGGCCCTGCCTCTAAACTATTTGTCCGAGACGATTTGTCCGAGTTCGCGACATCAACCGTATGGCTCAGCCCAACCAGCCCTCCACGCCAGCCCAATCCGTCCCGTCTTCGAGGCCGAACGGTTCACCGACGAACGATTCACCGACGAATGGTGCAGGGCAGCAGGCGGCCCGCGCTACGGCGGAGCTGCTGCGTTGGCGCGCGGACATTTTGATGGATGAAATGATGCTGGGGGCGGCGGACCTTTCGGCCAGCGACAGCGACCGCCCGCCGTCGACGAGCGTCGACTCGGACGCGTCGAGCGCGCGGAGCCACGCGTCAAGCCATTCGTACCCGCCCCCCAGGACTTCGACCAACGGACAGCCAACGCCGAGCACGCCTTTCGATGCGCCCATCCGCCATCGGCCGGATGGGCAACCGGCGCAGGACAGCGTGAGCGCGGCCCGCAGCGAAAGCGAGCGCTACGAAAGTCAACTAGCCAGCTATGCGAATCAAGCCGCCGGGCCCTTCGCCGCGCCTAGCCAAGATGACCAGCCACAAGCTTACTTGCCGCAAAATTACCCGCCGCAAGATCATCCGCCGCGGCAGCCGCGCAGCGTGGGAAACGCCCCGGAGAATGTCCCAGAAAATGCCCAGCTGCTGCCCGCCGACCGGCGCTACCGTTCGCCGCAGCCGGGGCTGGCCTCACCCTACGAAACAACGTCCGCCGCGCCCGCTCCATCTGCCCCGCAATCCGCTCCGCCGTTCAACGTGCCAACCAGCACAACCGTGCCCGCGCTGGGCCCCGTGCGCGTGACGCCCAGCGCCCGCTTTGCCAACTCAATGACCGTTGGCCCGCGCGCCAACCAATACTCCACGCTGCTGCCCCGCTCCTCGCAGATGGATGCGCGCGCCGTGCAGCTTGAATTGGCGACGCTGACCGACCAGGTGGAGGTCAAGCTGCCGCCGGGCCACGACGTGCACGTGCGCGCCCGCCACCTGCTGGACAAGGCGCGCGAGATCGTGGGCGACGGCGGCGACCGCGGCGTGGAGATCGAGTATTACCTGCAGCAGGTGCGCGCCATAGTGGAGCGCGCGAGCCAGCGCATCGGCGCATCGGCCATTTATCGGGCGCGCCTGGTTCGCTATATGCTGGCCTGGGCGGCGCTGGCGCTGGTGATCACCAGTGGCCTGCTCGTCTACCAACCGCTGCTGGAGCGCACGCTGGTGGCGCGCACCACCCTGACGGCGGACGGCCTCGTCCTGCGCAACGTCGTCGCGCTGCTGATCGCGATGGCCAGCGGCGTGCTCGGCAGCGCCTTGGGCGCACTGATCAACATGCGCCGCCACAGCCGCAAAGAGTACGGCTTCTTTGACCGCAAATACAGCACCCTCGGCCTCATCCTGCCCATTATCGGCCTCGTTGTCAGCTTGGTGATTTACCTGTTGTGCGTGCCGCTCTTTATGCTGTTTGACCTCAACCTCCTCAACAACCGCCTGCCGATGATTTTTCCAGTAGCGCTGGCTTTTCTTTTTGGCTATCTCCAAGAAAATATCTACGGCACAAACGAGTAGGTTTGCCCTCGACTTTGCGCCTTCCATCATCGATAAACCGCAGTAGAGTCAGCCAGACTCTCGCGTCGACCCGTTCGCACGAGGGCGTGCTGGCTCCTCGGTTGCGCTCTGCTGACTATACCGCTGTCCAAAATTTTTATTCACCGGCGTTTTTGTTTTTGCGATTGTATTTGCTGGAAACGTTAAAAGTCCCTTGCTAAATTTATAAAAACCCGCTAGGATACCCCTGCAAGACCGCCGTGTAAACGGCATCACCTTCCAGCCACATCTTCTTCAACCACATCTTTCCTATCTACACCGTAATCCCTACGACACCGTAGACAATCCTCCATTCTCACCCCATAGGAGCAATGACCATGACCCAACGCCCTACTCGACGTTCCACGCCCTGGCTGCCGCTGATCGTTTTCGCGCTGATTGCCGCGCTCTTTGTGCAGGCCTGCAGCGCCGCCCCCGCTGAAGCCCCCGCCGCCGACGGCGACGCCGATGCCGCCGCATCGACCGACGGTCCCGTTGTCAACTCGCTGGGCCGCGAGCTGCCCGCCGACGCCGCGCCGCTCGACCAGCAGGTGCTGGTTTACCCCTACAACAGTTGGCAAACCTTTACGACTATCGATTTCTACGAGAACGTCTACCAGCGCGGCGGCGCGCTGGCAGACCTGCTCTCGGATTCGCTCGTGCGCTTGGACAAGAACTTCGAGCTCCAGCCCGGCGCGGCGCTCGATTGGTCCGTCGATGACAGCGGTTTGGTATGGACGTTCAATCTCGACGAAAATCTGATGTGGAACGACGGCACGCCCGTTACCGCCAACGACTACGTCGCCACCTTCCAATACGGCGCCAGCCCCGATCACGCGTGGGACTTTACGTGGTACTTCAACGGCGTGATTGCCAACTGGGAGGAAGCCGTGGGCGGCGAAGTGCCCGTCGAGGAAATTGGCGTGCGCGCGGTGGATGATTACACGCTCGAATTCGAGACCGTCTCGCCCGCTCCCTATCTGCCCGCCATGCTGCTCTACTCGACGCCGCTGTCGGCCGCCGCGCTCGAAGAGCACGGCCCGCTCTACAACTCGAACGTCGAAACCTCCGTCTCCGCCGGCCCTTACCAGCTCGTCGAGTGGACGCGCGACCAGCGGCTCGTTTACGAAATCAACCCGGACTACACCGGCACCAACGTGCCCTACATTGAAAAGCTGATCGTTATCGGCATGGGCGAGGGATCGCATCTCGCGGCTTACGAAGCCAACGAAATTGACGTCGTCTCCGGCGGCGGGATTTTGTCCCCCGCGGACATGCAAATCATCGGCAGCGATCCGGCGCTGGAGGCGCAGTATTACCCCCACTACGGCGATTTCCGCACCTACTACTTCTTCTTCGACGATACGACCGAGCCCTTCAATGATCCGCTCGTGCGCCAGGCCTTCGCCCACATGGTCGACCGCGACGCACTCATCGAAAATGTGGTGCGCGAGCAGGGCATTCCGTCGTATTCGATGCTGACGGATGGCTTCCCCGCCGCCGATTCCGAAGCTTATGCCGGCATTTACCCCTACGATCCGGAGCGCGCGCGCGAGCTGCTGGCCGAAGCGGGCTACCCGGACGGCGAAGGCTTCCCCGCCCTGACGCTCGCCTTGCGCGCCGAGGCCTCCGTGCCCGAAGCCGTAGCCCAGGCCTACGCCTCCGCGCTCAACCAGGAGCTGGGCATCGAGGTGCAGGTGAGCAACATGGAGTTTAAGACCTTTATGGACGCGCTGCTCGCCGAGCCGACGGAGATGGACTTTGGCTTTATCTCCTACGGCATGGACTACCTCGACCCGGCCAACATGCTCGGCGTCTTCGAGTCCAGCGGCCGCCACACGTGGACGAACGAACAGTACGACGCGCTGATCGACGAAGCCGCCAGCTTTACCGGCGATCCGGCCGAGCGCATCGAGATGTTCCAGGAGGCCGAGCGCATCCTCGTCGAGGATGTGGGCGCGGTCTTCGCCTACCACCAGACGCCCGGCGATCTCGTCAAGCCCTATCTCGTGGGCGAGGCCCTCACGCCGGACGAAAACGGCGTCGCCGCCTGGCACTGGCCCGGCTTCTCCGGCTTTAGCACGCTCATGCAGGGCGTCTACGTCTCGGAAGAGGTGAGTGAATATCGATCGTCTCCGCCCCAGTAAGTGCGTGATGCGTGAAACGTGATGCGTGATTGACGGGAAGACAGAGATTCATGAAATCATCATTATCTTCCCGTTAATCACGTATCAAACAATCACCCCCCACCTTTCCCATGCTCCGCTACCTCCTCGGTCGACTCGTTGGCATTGCGCTCGTGATGTTCATCGTCAGCCTGCTGATCTTTCTGCTGATGAACGCCATTCCCGGCGGCCCTTTTGATGAAGACAAGATGCCGCTCTCGGTGGAGGCCAAGGCCAACATCTTGCGCAAGTACGGGCTGGATCAGCCGCTGCCCGTGCAGTACATTCGCTACGTTGGCAACGCCCTGCGCGGCGATTTTGGCGTGCCCTTCCAAAGCCCCACTGAAACCGTGATGGAGCTGATCGGACGCACCTGGCCCGTCAGCATTCGCCTTGGCCTGGTCACGTTGGCCTTTGCGATTCCGCTCGGTCTGCTCGCTGGGATTCTGGCCGCGACGTGGCAAAATTCGTGGATCGACTACAGCGCCACCTTTGTCTCCACCCTGGGCCTCACCGTGCCCAATTTCGTGATCGGCGTTTGGCTGATTTTGCTGCTGGCCGTGCGCTTCAAGGTGCTGCCGACGGGCGGCTGGGGCGAGCCGCAGCACTACATCATGCCCGCCATTGCGCTGGGCGCCGCCCCCCTCGCGCTCACGGCCCGCTACACGCGCACCTCCCTGCTCGAAGTCAAGCGCGCGGACTACATCCGCACGGCGCGCGCCAAGGGGCTGTCGCCCACGCGCGTGCTCGTGCGCCACAGCCTCAAAAACGCCCTGATTCCGCTGCTCACCATTCTTGGCCCGCAGATTCCCAACTTGATCACCGGCACGGTCTTTGTCGAGAGCATCTTCCGCGTGCCCGGCCTCGGCAAGTTCTTCGTCACCAGCATCTTCCGCCGCGATTACCCCATGATCATGGCGACGCTGCTGCTGGTGGCGCTGATGTGGTCGATTTTATACTTGGTCACGGATTTGCTCTACACGGTGATCGATCCGCGGGTGCGGTTGGATAAGCAGCGGGGATAAGGTTCTCTGGTATAATGTCTATAGCGATTGACGACTGAAGATTGATGGAATTTGCAATGACAACACTAGAGAAAGTACGCGATTTGCTACCGGAAATGTCGTCTGGCGAGAAGGCACAGGTACTGCAATGGATTGCCAGAGATATTGGCAGTGCATCACCTGGCATCGAGCAGACAGAAGGCGTGATGGGCGGCGAACCATGCATCATACGCACGCGTATTCCAGTGTGGTTGCTGGTTCAAGCACGCAAACTCGGCAGCAGTGAAGCCGACTTACTACGCTTTTACCCAGCGCTGCGTGCAGAAGACTTGGCAAATGCGTGGGCTTATTACGATAGGCATCAACGAGAAATTGAGCAGCAAATCGTTGAGAACGAGGCTGATTAGCTTGCGGCTTCTCTATATTCAGATGAGAATTTTCCCCAGGCCGTAGTAGATGAACTGCGTCATCTGGGGCATGATGTGCTAACGATTTACGAGGATGGCAAAGGCAATTAACGCTACCCCGATGATGCTGTATTGCTCGATGCAACAAGACACAATCGCGCAGTCCTAACAATCAATCGCAAGCACTTTCGACGGCTACATTTACAGTTTCCAAATCACGCTGGGATCATTATCTGTACGTTTAATCCAGACGCCGTCGACAAAGCTCATCGCATCAATGAAGCGATTGGAAATCAGGACAATCTTCGAGGTCAACTCGTGCGAGTCTACCGTTCCCCATGACCACAACCGCCGCTCCGGCCCCCACCCTTCCCCTCGTCGACGAGCCGACCGCCCAGCGCACGCTGCTCGGCGACGCCGTGCGACGCTTTGCCCGCAATCGGCTCGCCATGCTCGGCTTTGTGATCGTCTCGGCGCTGGTGCTGACGGCGCTGCTGGCGGACGTGCTCGCGCCCTACCCCTTCGACGTGGCGGACATCGCCAATGCCCTGCAGCCGCCGAGCAGCGAGCACTGGCTGGGCACGGACGAGGTGGGGCGCGACGTTTTTTCACGCATTATCTACGGCTCGCGGATTTCGCTGCTGGTGGGGTTGAGCGTGCAGGGGCTGGCGCTGCTGATCGGGATTCCGCTGGGGCTGGCGGCGGGCATCCTCGGCGGCTGGGTCGATTGGGCCATTATGCGGCTGGTGGAGGTGATGACGGCCATCCCCGCGCTGCTGCTGGCGCTGCTGCTGATCGCCATTTTTGGCAGCGGCTTGACCAACGTGATTATCGCTATCGGCGTGGTGGGCTGGCTGGACGTCTGCCGGCTGCTGCGGGCGCAGCTGCTTTCGCTGCGCGAGCGCGACTACGTGCTCGCCGCGCGCACGGTTGGCGCGCGCGGCCCGCGCATTGCCACGCACCACCTGCTGCCCAACGCCATCGCCCCGCTGATCGTCGCCGTCACCATCGGCATTCCCACGGCGATTTTTACCGAAGCAGGGCTTTCTTTTCTCGGCCTCGGCGTCAACGATCCGATTCCGAGCTGGGGCAAAATGGTGGGTGATGCGCTATCCTACATGCGCGTCTACTGGCACCTCGGCGTCGCGCCCACGGTGGCGATTGCGCTGACGATGCTCGGCTTTACCTTTGTCGGCGACGGCCTGCGCGATGCGTTTGATACGGCGAGCGGGGAGTAGAGGGCAAGGAAGCAGGGGAGCAGGGGAGCGGGGGAGCAGGGGGAGCAGGGGTGATTAGGCGAAGACTAGCGGCGGCTGAGCCCGTCGAAGCCAAAGCGGGCGCTACCCAGTCACCCTTGCACCCCAGTTACCGGGTCACCCCGTCACCCGCCCCTTGCGATACCGCTCGTCCAGCTTCTCCATCTTCTCGACCTTGGGCGCGGAGCGCCCGCCCTGAAATTCGCTCTCCAGCCAGATGTCGACGAGCTTCTTCGCCACCGCCGGCCCGGTAATCTGCGCGCCCATGGTGATGATCTGCGCGTTGTTGCTGGCCACGGCGCGCTCCGCCGTGTACGGATCGGCCACGCAGACGGCGCGCACGCCCGGCACTTTGTTCGCCACAATCGCCATGCCCGCCCCCGTGCCGCAGACGAGCACGCCACGTGCATACTCACCATTGCCCACGGTCTCCGCCACCTTCGCCCCCACGTCGGGATAATCCACCGGGTCCTCCGTGTTGACGCCCAGATCGTCGACGGTGTAGCCCAGCTCCCCCAGATAATCACGCACCACATCCTTTAGCGGCAGGCCGTAGTGGTCCGCACCGACGACGATTTTTGTCTTTTTATCGAGCATAACTTGGTCTCCTTGATTTTGTTGAATTACAAATCGAGCCGGTCGAAGTGACGGTTACGGCCCACTACCAACCTGACGTACCACAAATTGCTTGGGCCGTGATTGTCACTTCTCTTCGGATTCTCCTCATCACGGAGGAACGTGACAATCACGGCCTGGACGTGATCTGGTCAGTCTATCTAGATTTAGGCCGTGACGATCACGTTCGACTCTCCAGCAGCGTCCGCACCGCCGCCGCGTCGACACAGCCCAGCACGTCCGCCGCCAGTTCCTGTGCTTCCGCCACATCGATTTCTCGAATCGCCGCCTTTACCGCCGCAATCGACCCCGCGCCCATGCTCAACTCGTCAATTCCCAGGCCGACGAGCAGCGGCGTCGCCAGTGCGTCGCCCGCCAGCTCGCCGCAGAGGCCGACCCAGATGCCCGCCTCGTGCGCCGCCTCGATTACCTGCGCGATGGCCGCCACCACCGGCGGCTGCAGCGCATCGATCAGCCCGGCGACGCGGGCGTTGCCCCGATCCGCCGCCATCAGATACTGCGTCAAATCATTCGTGCCAATGCTAAAAAAGTCGACCTCCGCCGCCAGCCGCCGCGCGTTCAGCACGGCGGCTGGCGTCTCGACCATAATGCCAACATCCAGCCGCTCGGCGTGTTTAACGCCTGCGTCGGCCAGCGACTGGCGCGCCTCGTCCAGCAGCGACAGCGCCTGCCGCACCTCGGCCACAGTGCTGACCATTGGAAACATGACCTGCACACGGTGGCCGTGCCCGGCGCGCAGGATGGCGCGCAGCTGGGTGCGAAAGAGATCGGGATTGTCCAGGCAGTAGCGAATGCCGCGCCAGCCGAGGAAGGGGTTCTCTTCACTGGGCATACCGAGGTAGGGCAGCGGCTTGTCGCCGCCGACGTCGAGCGTGCGGATCAGCAGCGGCCTGTCGCCCAGCGCTTTGGCGGCGGCGCGGTAGGCCTGGTATTGACTTTCTTCGTCCGGCGGCTCTGTGCGCTCCATAAACAAAAATTCGGTGCGAAAGAGCCCCACGCCCTCCGCCCCCGCCGCGACCGCCGCCGCGGCCTCGCGCGCGCTGCCGATGTTCGCCGCCACCTCAATCCGCCGCCCGTCACGCGTAACGGCTGGCTCCTGCGCACTAACTTGTGTCGCCTCTCGCTGCGCCAGCCACGCCTCGCGCCGCTCGACCAAGCGAGCCGTCAGCGCTTCACCCAGCGCCGTCCAAACTTGCCCCGTCGCGCCGTCCAGCGCAATTTCTTGGCCTTGCTCGATCTGCTTCAGCGCATCCGCCACGCTCACCACGGCGGGGATGCCCAAGCCGCGTGCGAGGATGGCCGCGTGCCCCGTCGCGCCGCCGCTGGCCGTGAGGATGCCCTGCACGATGGTCGGGTCGAGCGCGGCGGTGGCGGAGGGCGAGAGCTGTTCGGCCACCAGAATGCCCGGCTCGCGCATGGTGACTTTGTCTCCAGACGCGTTGCCGTCCGCCAGCTGCCTCAACACCCGGTCGCCGACATCGCGCACGTCGTCGGCGCGCGCGCGGAGATAGTCGTCCTCCATTTCGCTGTACTCGGCGATCAGCGCGTCGATGGCCTGCTGCCACGCCCATTCGGCGTTGACCTGCTGGTCGGCAATTTGGCTGAGCGCCCGCTGCCGCAGCGCTTCATCAGCCAGCAGCAGCCGTTGGGCGGCAAGGATGCCCGCTCCGTCGTCGCCGAGATTCTTTTCGAGGGTGGACAACGCCTGCTGCGCCGTTTCCCACGCCGTGGACAATCGCGCCTGCTCCTCCTCGACATCCGCGACTGTCCGACGCTCCACCTCCGGCACGCGACGCGATTGAACGTGCGCCTTGCCAATGGCAATGCCGTCCGAAGCGGGGATGCCCGTAAGCTGGCCGCGCGCCTGGGCAGCGTCGCCGGTTTCTGCTTTTGAATCGTTGGTCGCTGGCGGCCCTTCGTCGGCGTCGCCAAAATTGTCGTCGTGCAGCCGCTGGATCGCGGCGAGCACGGCGTTGCTATCGGGGCCGCTGGCGGCGAAGCGCACCGCATCGCCCTGCCGCGCGCCCACCGTCATCACCTGGGAGATGCTGCCCGCGTCGATGGTGCGCTCGCCCTTGGTCAAGGTCACCGAGGCGTCAAAGTCGTGCACGAGCGCAACGAGGCGGGCGGCGGGGCGGGCGTGGAGGCCGAGCCGGTTGGGAATGGTCAGGGTGAGGTCGGCGTCGCCGGGAGCTTGAGCGGGGGCGTCGTCCCGCTGTTGAACAGCATCCGGCGGGAGGCGCAGGATTGGCTCCAGCTGAGCCAGCTTGCCGGGCAGCGCGGCCCGCGCTTCGGCCAGGACTTGTGCCAGCGGCGCGTCACCCGCCGCGGCGACGGCAGCGGCCAGCCCGCCCTCCACCAGCGGCGCTTCGCAGAGGTAGACGTGCGCCTGCTGCGCTTCGTCCAAAAATTCGATGGCGGCCTCCGCGCTCATGATCGCGCTGCCCAAATCCATCAGCACGAGCACGCCGTCTTCGCTGTAGACGGATTCGATGGCGGCGTGGACGCGCATCGGATCGGTGCCGATGGGTTCGTCGGCGTTGTCCGTGCCCGCCGCGAGCGCGACGGGCGCATCCGCGGCCATCTGCCGGATCAGTTCGCGGACGCCCTCGGCGAGGGTCGCGCTGTGGGAAACGAGGACGATGCCAACCATGGTTTGGACGGGGAGCGTCCCAGCCCGTACCCTTCGACGGTGCTCAGGGTACGGGCTGGGATGCTCCTGCTTATTCCCCTGCTGCGACTTTCGCCAGTTCGTTGATTAGTAAATAAGTCGACGTTGCGCCGGGGTCTTGGTGGCCGATGGAGCGTTCGCCGAGATAGCTGGCGCGACCCTTGCGCGCCTGGAGGGGCTTGGTCGCTTCCATGCCGGTTTTCGCCGCATCAGCACTGGCCCGCAGCGCCGCCGCCAGCGGCTCGCCGCGGTCGACGGCCTCGCGCAGCGCGTCGACGGCGGGCGTCCACGCGTCGAGCATCGTCTTGTCGCCCACTTCGGCGCGCCCGCGCTGGACGATGCCGTCTCGCCCCGCCGTGAACACGTCGACCACCTCAGACGGCGTCAGCTCATACTTGCCCTTGGCTGCGGCGGACGCCTTTATAAAAAAGTTGCCCAAGATCAACCCGCTCGCCCCGCCAACTTTGGACATCAGCGTCATCGCGGCAAGCTTGAAGATCGCGCCAACGTCGTCGTCCGCCGTCTCCGGTAATTTTTCGGCGATGATCCTGAAGCCACGCGCGACGTTCGTGCCGTGGTCGGCGTCGCCGATGGCGGAATCCAGCTCGGTGAGGTAGGCCTTGTTGTCGTCGAGCGTCGCGGCGGCGCGGTCGAGCCAGGTGGTGATGTGGGATTGGGTAAGGTTCATGGGTGTCAAGCTGGTAATTTTACAAATGTCGGTTTTCGTTTGGAAACACCTTGTCATTTCGAGCGGGTCAACGAGCCCGTGCAGCAGACGAAATTAGAGCAGCGAGAAATCTTAACGCGGTTATCTCTCAAAGCGTGTTGACCTCGTTGCCGCTTTGTCTATTAGCGACAGATTTCTCCCGTTCGGTCGAAATGACACATTTTTTGCTCTGCGTCCCCGCGTCTCCGCGTCAAATTTTAGTCAATCAACCCGTGCAGCCACAGCTGCGCCAGCGCGCCCACGACAAAGCGATCGCGAATCTCCCCGGAGCGCACGGCCTCCTTCAGCCAGTCGATCGTCTGCCAGTGCAGGGTGACGAATTCGGCCTCGTCTGAATTCTCGCCACCGTTGATTTCCTCAACCCGCTCCAGCCCCCACGCGGCAAAAATGTGGCTCTGCCACGGGCTGAGGCCGGGATTGTCCCACACCATACCCAGGTGACGCATCGTCTGCTCGTTTTTTCCATTTATTGTGGCGGGCCGGTAGCCCGTCTCCTCGCGCAGCTCGCGCAGCGCCGCCTCCTGCAGCGACTCGCCCTCGTCCGCCAGGCCGCCGGGCAGCTGCCAAATCACCTCGCCGACGCCGTGTCGATATTCGCGCTCCAGCAGCACCTCGCCCGCCGCGTTAAAGCCGATCACGCCGACGCCGACGCCCGGCGGCTCCAGCTTGGTGTACTCGTATGGCTGCCCGCTCGGCAGCTCGACATCGTCCACAATCACCGTCACCCAGCGGTTGGCAAAGGCGGTGTGCGACGAGCGCGTGCGCCACGCCGGCAGATCACCCGCCTCCGGTTCCGCTTCCGGCCACAGGCGGCTGAACCAGTTCCAGTTCTCCTCCATCACTTGGCGGTTGAGGCGCGGCTTGTCGATGCCGTGGCCCATGCCTTTGTAGACGACCAGCTTCGTCTCTACGCCCACATCCTGCAAGCCCTGATAGAGCTCGTAGGCGTTGGCAATGGGCACGCGGCGGTCAAATTCGCCGTGCTGGATCAGGGTCGGCGTTTGGGCCTGATTGATGTAGGTGATGGGCGACGTTTTGGCGTAAATCTCGGCGTCGTCCCAGGGCGTGGCTTCCAGATAGTCACGGGTGAAGCGGTGGATGTCGGTGTTGACGTAGTAGGTCATCCAATCCGAAATCCCCGCACCGACCGACGCGGCCTGGAAGCGGTCGCTGCTGGTGGTGAGAAAGGCCGAGATGTAGCCGCCCTGGCTCCAGCCCATGATGCCCACGCGCGCGGGATCGACCCAGCCGCGCTCGATCAGCGCCTCCACGCCCGACAGCACGTCCTCGGCGTCGCCCACGCCGAGGTTGCGCACGTTCAGGCTGCGAAAGGCCTCGCCGTAGCCCGCGCTGCCCCGGTAGTTGGGCTGCAAAATAAGCGCCCCCTTGGCCACCCACTGCTGGATGGGATAGTAGCGCCGCTCGTAGCGACCCAGCAGCGAGGCAACCGACGTGCCCGTCGGCCCGCCGTGGATCACGACCAGCAGCGAATGTTGCTGCGTCGGGTCGAAATCGCGCGGCTTGGTGAGCACGCCCTCGATGGTCGTGCCGTCTTTGCTCGTCCACTCGATGACTTCGTTCTCGCCCAGCGGCCAATTGGCTACCTCCGTCTGAAAGTCTGTGAGATAGGTGGGCGCGCCGCCCGCCGTCGGCAGCACGACCACCTCGTCGCGCCGCGTCGCGCTCGCCGCCACCGTTGCCAGCTGGCGCGTCTCCGGCTGCACGCTGCCCGTGGCGCTCGACATCGTCCACCCGGCGGGCACGTCTACGCTCAGCCGCGCGACCGCGCCCGTTGCCATATCCACGCGGAAGGCGTGAATCTCCGTCTGTTGAGCCGCGATGAAGTAGAGGCCGTCCTCGCGCCACAGGCTGGGATAAATTTGCTCGTCAAATTCACTGGCAATCACGCGCGAATCCTGCACGAGTGAGTCGGTGTCACCGGTGGAACGAAGCGTGAGAATGGTCAGCTTGACATTTTTGTAGCCAACCAGCGGCGAGCCCTGCAAGTACGACAGCTGCTTCCCGTCTGGCGACCACAGCGGCGTGATGGCCGTTGCTTCGCTGATTGCTTGATGGTGGCCGCTCTCCAGGCTAAGATGATGAATGCGCGCAAAGCGTCGGTCGTTGATGCGTGACGAGGGATATCCCTCAAATGCAATTGCATTGCCCTGCGGTGACCAGTCAAACTCGATCACGTGCAGATCGTTGCCAAAGGTCAGCTGGCGCGCTTTGCGCTCGTCCAGCCCGATTTGCCACAGCTGCGCGCAGCGGTCATCTTCGTCCTCCACGTGATAGTCGCCGTACTGCTTTTCGCGCGCTTTGTCCGCCTTGCTCTTCGCTGCCGGGGCCACGTAGGCAAGCGCCGCCCCATCCGGCGACCAGGCAAAGCGCTCGATGCTCGTCTCGCTCTGCGTCAAGCGCTCCGCTTCGCCGCCAAAGGCCGCCAGGTGGTAGAGCTGCGTCTCTTCGTCGCCAGCCCGCTGCGAGAGAAAGGCAATGGACGCGCCGTCAGGCGACCAGCGCGGCGAGCAACTCCCCTTGTCGCTAAAGGTCAGCTGGCGCGGCGACTCACCGTTTCCGCTGTCGCGCTCCGGTACAGCGGCCAGCCACAGCTGCGATACGTAGCGATTCTCGTCCCAGTCCGGCGTCGTCACCACGTAAACCACGTGCCGTCCATCGGGCGACAGCTGCGCGTCCGACGGCACGGGCAGGTTGATCACGTCGTCGATGGTGGGGCTGGCGTTTTTACCTGTGCTCACAAATTATCTCGGCCTTTCTGTTTCGTTCCGAACTGGCCTACCTAGCTATACAGGGGAACAAAAGTCACGGCGGCCAGCGTCCCCGGCACGCGCCGCACGCTTCTTTGACTTCAATCTTTGGTCTGGCGCGTGCCGGGGACGCGACTAACTTGTCTGATTTTCTGAAGAACCTACCGCCCCCAGCGCAGCGCCGGCGTCTCAACCGGCGCATCCCACAGCGCGAGCATCTCCTCGTCCGCCTTGACGAGCGTGATCGAGCAGCCCTGCATTTCCAGCGAAGTGATGTAAGGGCCGATCAGCGAGCGCGCAATCGACATGCCGCGCGCCTCGACCAACTCCTGTAGCCTGGCGTAAACGGTATACAGTTCACCAAGCGGCGTGCCGCCCATCGAATTGACGAGGGCGATAAACTGGTCGCCCGCGGTAAAGGGTGGGTCGGTCAGCTCGCGCTGGGTCCAGTCGACAGCGTCGCGGTCCCACTCGCGCACGGTGCGCGTGTAGGCCGGGTCGTCCAGGATGTTGGTCGCCAGCAGGTCGGTGATTTCGTCCGCGCTGGCGACTTCCATGCGGCGCTGACCCGGCTCGCCGTGGATGCCGATGCCGAGCTCCATTTCGCTGTCGCCCAGCTCAAAGGTCGGCTTGCCCGCCGAGGGGACGGTGCACGACGTAAAGGCCATGCCCATCGAGCGCCCGTTCTGGTTGACGCGGCGCGCGAGGTCAGCCAGCGCGTCGAGGTCGCGCCCCTCTTCGGCGGCGGCGCCCACCAGCTTTTCCATGATCACCGTCGTGCCCACGCCGCGTCGACCAGCGGTGTAGAGGCTGTCCTTGACGGCGACATCGTCGTCGATCAGGATGTTCTGCACGGCGACGCCTTCCTCGTGCAGCATTTCCGCGGCGGCCTCAAAGCTGAGCACGTCGCCCGTGTAATTTTTAACGAGAAAGAGCACGCCCGCACCACCGTCCACGGCCTTGGCGCATTCAACCATCTGGTCGGGCGTGGGCGAGGTAAAGACTTCGCCGGGGCAGGCGCCAGTCAACATGCCGGGGCCGACAAAGCCGCCGTGCATTGGCTCGTGGCCGCTGCCGCCGCCGGAGACGACGGCGACTTTGCCCGCCAGCGGCACGTCGCCGCGGGTGATGTAGTGCGGATCGATGTGGACGTTGAGGTCGGGGTGGGCAAGCGCAACGCCGCGCAGCTGTTCGGCGACGACGTTGTCGACGTTGTTGATGAGTTTTTTCATGGTGGTTTTGCAATGGTAGGCGCTGCTTGTAGCTGCGCAATCGTTGAATTTCCCTTTAGGTGGGAAGTGCAAAAAGTGTGCGACTTGCAGCCGCACCTACGGCAGATGACAAGTTTTCTCGCAGGCCCGTTCGCACGTGGGCGTGCGAACTCCGCGAACTTCGTTTACGCGGCGACCATATCGGCCAGCGCCAGCGCGACATCGGGCCGGTGGCCGTCCGCGCCAAACAAGCGTATTTCCGCCAGCGGAAATTCGACCCACACGTCATCATCCAGCGCCAGCCCCTGCCCGGCGGGCAGCTTGGCCTTGCAGCTCAACTCGCCCACCTCCAGCTGCAGGAGAGTCTGGCCGCCGATGACGATGGCGCGATCCACGATTTGGGCGGGGACGCTGCCGGGCGTCCGCTCGGCGTGGACGCGGATGTGCTCGGGGCGGATGCCCAGGGTAATTTGCGGCGCGCTGCCGTCGACGCCCTTCAGCGTGAGCGGCTGCGTAATGAAGGGGAGGCGGTGCACGCCGCTGGCGTCCCCGTTCTCATCTGGGCTGGCGAAGAGCCCCTCGAAAAAATTCATGCCGGGGTTGCCCATGAACCAGCCGCCAAAGACATCGTCCGGCTGGTTGTAAATCTCGCGCGGCGGCGCGTTCTGCGTGATGCGCCCGTCCTGCATCAGCGCGATGCGGTCGGCCAGCGTCATCGCCTCCGTTTGGTCGTGGGTCACGTAGACAACGGTTTGATTAAGGCGCGTAAACAACTCCTTGAGCGCGCGCTTGAGCTGAAGCTTGGCGTTGATGTCGACGTTGGTAATCGGCTCGTCAAAGAGGATGATGCGCGGCTGGCGGGCCACGGCCCGCGCCACGGCGACCTTCTGCCGCGTGCCGTTATCGAGCTGGCTGATGCGGCTGTCGATGCTGTCGCCCATTTCCAGCAGCTCCACAATTTCGCGCACGCGCCGCTCGCGCTCCTCCTTCGAGAGCTTCTGCTCGCGCAGCGGCAGCTCGATATTCTCGCGCACGCTGATGCCGCGGTAGACGACGGGGTACTGAAAAACCATGCCGATGTTGCGCCGCCGCGTCGACAGATGGGTGACGCGCTCATCGCCGAAATAGATGTCGCCGCGCGTGGGCCGCTCCAGCCCGGCGATCATGCGCATGAGCGTCGTCTTGCCGCAGCCGGAGGGGCCGAGCAGGCAGGTGGTCGTGCCCGCCGGAAAGGTCAGCGTCAGGTCGTCGACGGCGACGACATTGCCGCGGTCAAACGTTTTGGTGAGATGGTCGAGGCGGATATCGAGCATGGAAAAATGTTCAAGTTAGTTGGTCGGTCACGTTTGAGCGGTTCACCCCCTCCTAGCCTCCCCCAACGTGGGGGAGGGACAGTCGCTTCGTTGACGAAGGATCAGTCCCCTCCCCAACCTGGGGAGGGCTAGGGAGGGGTTCTTCGCTCACCCCACCCGCTCCCCATCCGCATACACGACCAAGTCCTCCGGGCGCATCCAGTACGTCACCATCTCGTCGATGTTGACGTGCGCCTGCGACGCATCGTCGCTGCGCAGGACGGTGGTGAGCTGGTAGCCGTTGGCGTCCAGGTAGACGATCTCCTCGCCGCCCAGGTCTTCGCGCAGGAGGACGCGGGCCTGGCCGGAGATGGCGTTGGTGGGCGCGTCCACGGCCAGGTTAATGTGTTCGGGGCGAACGCCGACGCTGATGTTTTGTGAACCAGCGGCCAGATTGGCCGTGGTGGGCAGGGTAAAGAGCGGCGTCTCGATGGCGACGCTGCCGTTCTGCTGCACAACCTCGCCGTCGAGAAAATCCGCCTGCGGAAAGCCAACGTACTTCATGGTTTCGGCGCGCTGCGGCGCAGCGTAGAGCCGAAACGGATCGCCCTGCTCGACGATGCGGCCCTCGTGCAGCACGGCAATCGTGCGCGCCAGCATCAGCGTCTCGACGGCGTCCGACGTGGTGTAGACAAAGGTAACGCCGAGCGTCTTCTGCGTCTGCTTGAGGTCGTCGATCAGCCGCTCGCGCAGCTTAAAATCGAGGCCGACCAGCGGATCGTCCAGGATAAAGAGCTCGGTGTTTTTAACGAGGCCGCGCGCAATCGCCACGCGCTGCTTTTGCCCGCCGCTCAGCTGGTCGGGCTTGCGCTCCAGCAGCTCGGCAATGCCCAGCAGCTCGGCCACGCGCTGGACCGCCGGCTCGATTTCGGCCTTGGGCGTGCGCGATAGCGTGAGCGGGTAGGCGATGTTTTTTTGCACGCTCAAATGAGGATAGAGCGCAAACGACTGGGGGACATAGCCAATGTTGCGCTCGCCCGCCGAGGCGTGGGTCACGTCCTCGCCGCGCAGCAAAATCTGCCCCGCATCCGGCGGCTCCAGCCCGGTGAGCAGCCGCACCAGCACCGATTTGCCGCTGCTCGGCGTGCCGTAGATCACCGCAAAATCGCCCGGCTCCACGCTGAGGGTGACATCGTGGAGGACGGTCGTGCGACCGTAAGTTTTGGCGAGGTGGTTGAGTTCGAGAATGGGCATGGTGTCTAGCTGTCAGCGGATTGCCGAAAGCGGATCGAGCGGATTGTGTGTATGCACACTGGCTTTGAGATTGACAATATTCGCTGGTAAACCGAAACGGATTGCGTCACGGTAATCCGCTCAATCCGCTCCCAAAATCCGTTGACAGGTTTTCTACCGCCCCAGGTTCACCAGCAGCGGCGCGGCCAGAATGCTGACGCCGAAGAGCAGCGCCGTCGAGACAACAAAAATCGCGTAGAGGCGCATGGAGCGGCCAAAGCGGGCAAAGGGCGGGATGTTGCCAAAGGCGATCTGGCTAATGGTCGTCGCGGTCAGCAAAATCAGCCCGGC
The DNA here is from genome assembly GCA_965213595.1 of Caldilineaceae bacterium. Lineage (GTDB taxonomy): Bacteria > Chloroflexota > Anaerolineae > Caldilineales > Caldilineaceae > JBCCFC01. Next base: position 230,745 of record CBDBZO010000001.1, read on the forward strand.
TTTGTAGCCGCCAAAGCTGATGCGCTGGCCGATGAGCACGATGCTGAGCAGCAGCAGCCCAATCAGCAGCAGCTGAGTAATGGAGGCAAAGGTTCGGGTGGTCATGGTTTATACCTCTCCGCGCACGGTGCCAAAGGTCATGCCGACCAGCAGGTATTTTTGAAAGAAGAAGATCATGACCACCGGCAGCAGCAGGTAGGCCGTCGAGAGCGAGGCGACAAAGGCCCAATCGATATTGCCACCGGCGTTGACGAGGCCGACGGCGAGTGCGTAGGGAATCATCTGCGTGTCGCGGCTGCCGAGGATGAAGTTGAACAGAAACTCGTTCCAGACAAAGATCAGGTTGAAGATAAAGGCGGCGATGATCCCCGGCCAGACCTGCGGCAGCACGACCCGGAAAATCACGTGCAGCCGACTTGCGCCGTTAACCAACCCCGTTTCGTCAAAGCGCTGGGAGACGCCGTCGATAAAGCCCTTCAAAATCCAAATCGAGAAGGGGATGCTAAACGAAGCGTAGAGCAGGAAAATGCCCGCCGGCGACGAGCGCATGGGAATGCCCAGCCCGCGCTCCATGGCGTTAAACATCTGAAAGACGGGAATGATGGCCGCCGCCGCCGGAACCATGCGCGTCGAGAGCAGCAGGAACATCAGGAAGTTGGTGGCCTTGAAGTTGTAGCGCGAAAAGCCGTAGGCACCCAAAAAGGAGACGACCGTCGCCACGAAGACCGAGCCCAGCGAGAGGATTAGGCTGTTGATAAAGTAGGGAATCGTGTTGGGCGCGGTAATGGTGTCAACGATGTTGTCGAGCGTCGGCGTGAAGATGAATTTGGGCGGGATGGCGAGAATATCGCTGGGCGTTTTGAGCGCGGCCAAAATTACCCAGAGCACGGGCAGGAAGAACAAGATCGCCACAAGCCAGAGCAGGGCGTAGTAGAGGCGGGTGCGGGTGGTGGTGGGCATGGGTGATTGGGTAATTAATAGTCCGATGTGCATGGTAGCGTCCGCTGGCGGCTAAAGCCCGCTAGCTTGCTTGGGGAAAACCGGCTGAAGCCGGTTGGATACAGTCTTCAACCCGGTTTACCGGGTTTGCCTCAAGCAAGCCCGGTGGCTTTAGCGCCGGGCGGGCATGGGCGGCAATGTAATTGATCAGATCAACCTGCATCGCCATCGACGTCCGCTGGCGGCTAAAGCCCGCCAGCTTGCGCTTGGGAAACCGGCTAAAGCCGATTCGTAGCGTGGACGTACCCTTATCCCCCCTCCGCCTCTTGATCCTGGCTCAAATTCAAAATATACAGATAAATCGACGTGAAGGCAATCGCGATCAGCAGCAGCACGAGCGCCAGCGCGGACGAGAAGCCGAGGTCCAGGCTGGCAAAGGCGAAGCGGTAGAGTTTGAGGCCGATCAGCTCGGTGACGTTGCCCGGCCCGCCGTTGGTCATCAGGAAGATCAGGTCGGTCGTTTTGAAAGCGTCGATGGTGCGTAGGAGGATGCCGAGCATGATGATAAACTTGCCGTGGGGGACGATCACATACCAGATGCGCTTCCACCACGAGAGCCGGTCGACCTCCGCCGCCTCCAGCTCGGCGCTGGGCACGGAGCCGAGCGCGGCGAGCGTCATCAAAATCATAAAAGGCGTCCACATCCAGATGTCGACGAAGAGCACGGCGCTGAGCGCCCAATCGACGTTGGTGAGAAAATCGATTTTGCTGCCGCCCAAGAGGGTGATGAAGTAGTTGGCCACGCCAAAGGTCGGCTCGTAGATCAGCCGCCAGAAGAGGCCGCTCGCCACGGGCGTGAGCACCATCGGCGTAAAGAGCAGCGTCAGCGCCACGCGGCGGCCGGGCATGTTGGTGCTGCCCCAAAAGAGAAAGCCCAGCGCCACGCCCAGCGCCGTCTGAATGCCCACGGCTAGCAAGACGAAGAGAAAGGTGCGGCTAAAGGCCCCCCACATTTCGGCGTCGTTGTAGATGCGCTCGAAGTTTTCCAGACCGACAAACTCCGGTGCACCCGTCGACATCAGCGAGTAGTCGTAGAAGCCCAGCCCGATCATCCAGAGCGTGGGGATCACGTTGAGCAGCACAAAAAACGAGAGCACCGGCACCAACAGCGCCCACGAAAACCAGCGCGACTCCTCAAACGAGCGCCACGGGTTCGTGCGGGTACGCGCCGGATTGTCGACGGCGGCTTCTTGTTGGTTAACGATGGTTTGGGTGGACATAGAGATAGTTGTAAAAACGTTAACTGTTTGGGGGCACAACAACAATCGGCGGTGGATGCCATCCCGCTACAACCCAGTTCTGCCGGGCCGTGACTAAAATAGAGTTATTCAACTTCAATGCAACCACTGTTGCACGACCGCGGGGAGTAATTCCAAGCACCGATGTACCGTCGCCGCTCCACCGAAAGTGTTTGTACCACTCTTGCTTCCTGGGTTAAATAGCGTAACGGACTCGCGCGTTACTGGATCAATTGCTTGGGTTTGATTGCTTTTATGAGAATTGCAGGAGCGACATGCAAGCCAAAGATTCTCTTCCGCGTCCGATCCACCCTTGCTTTGTGGAATAATATGCTCTATACCGACACTATAACAGAAAACAGAGGATTTTTCACCCTCGCCAGATTGGCGAGGGTGAAAAATCCTCACTGCTTGCGTTTGCAATCTACCCCTCCAGCGTAATCCCCTGCAATTCGTCCGGCACGGGCGTCTCCGTGCGACCGGCGTCCAGCAGGATTTGCTGCTGGCGTGCGGCAATAAAGTCGAGCACGCGCTGCGGATCGTTCACCTGGCCGGAGGCGTAGGCGCTGTAGGCCTCCTGCTGGATGGCGAGCAATTCGGCGTATTCGGGCAGGTGCCAGAAGTCGCGCGACTTGCCCTCCTGCAGCATGGCCTTGAAGGCGCGGGTGTAGGGCGTCGCCTCCTCAAAGCCCTCGGCGTTAACGCCGGACTCGTACCACGGCAGGCCGCCCTGCGAGATGAAGGTCTCCTGCGTGTCCGGCTGATACCACCACTTAAGAAAGTCGATGCAGACGCGCATGTGGTCGTCGTCGTTGAACGAATTGATGACCCACGGCTGGCCGCCCATGGCGCCAACCACGTCGATGGAGCCGTCCGGGAACTCGAACTTGGGGTGGGGCACGGCGAGCACCTTGCCCTCCAGCTCCGGCGGAATCATAAAGAGGCCCACGGCCAGCCACTGGAAGGCCGAGAAGACCCTGCCCTGGGTAAAGAGATCAATCAGATCGCCGATGCCGTAGTTCTCCGCGCCGGACGGCTGATACTGCTGGAGCGAGACAAAGTATTCGAGCATCTCGGCGTTCTCCGGCGTGTTGAGCACGCCGACCACATCGCCCGTCTCCGGGTTCCAGATGTCGCCGCCGGTGGAGTAGACAAAGGGGTGGTAGGCGCAGGAGAAAAAGTCGTACTCCTTGCTGTACATCATCGCCGTGCCGCCAAAGTCTTCATCGGGGCGGTTGAAGTGCTCGAAAATCTCCTCGTACTCCTGGATCGTCATGTTCTCGAACTCTTCATAGGTCGTTGGCAGCGGCTTGCCGTAGGCCTCCTCGAAGGCGGCCTGCTCGTCCGCATCTTCGAGCATATCCAGCCGCATAAAGAGCCCCTGCGTGTCCGGCATCTGCGGGAAGCCCCAGCGCTGGCCGGAGCCGTCGGGGTAGACCTGATAGGTCTCGACGACGAGCGAGCTAAAGGGCTCCAGGTCCAGCTCCGGGTTGAGCGCGTAGACATCATCCGCCTTTACAATCCAGCCCGGCTCCGAGAGCGCGCCCAGCCACTGGCTGTCCGACACGATCAGGTTGTACTCCTGCGAGCCGGAGGCCAGCGTCGGCGCGACCTTCTGGAAGAGCGCAGCAAAGGGCGCTTCCGTCTTCTGCACGTCGACGGTGTAGCCGTAGTTTTCCTGGGCGTACTCCGCAAACTGCGGGAACATCTCAATCGGTAGCTGGCTGGGCGGCCAGCCCGCGATCACGGCCAGGCTCAGCGTCAGCGATTTGCCCTGCATGTTGGTGTCGTTGCTGCCGAGCAGCGGGCTGTCGGTGTCGGCAGCGCCATCGCTGGAAGGCGCGTCGCCGGTGGTTGCGCCGCCCGGTGCACAGGCGACCAGCGCGGCCGTCGCGCTCATCGCCGCTGCGCCGCGCAGGAAGTTGCGCCGCGAGAAAGGCATCTTGATGGGGTTGTTCTCAGCCATTGAAAGTCTCCTTTGGTAGAAAATGCTCGGTCAAAATGGTTGACTTATCCTCGCCCTCACCTTCTCTGCGACCAAACAAGCTAGCCGAAGAAGCTGAGGATGGGGATGAGGTTAAGCACGCTGTTCTTCGAGGACGGTTCTAGTTGCTTGCAGCAGATAGAGCATCGAGTACGCGCCGGGATCCGCGTGGCCCAGGCTGCGCTCAGCGAGCTTGGCCGAGCGCCCCCGCTTGGCGACCATCTCGGCAGTCGACTTTGCCCCCGCCGCGGCGACCTCGAGTGCCGCCTGCCAAGCGGGGACAAGCGCCGCACCGCCGTCCAACTGCTGAGAAAACTCGTTCACAAACGGATCGAGCGTGTCTAGCATCGTCTTGTCGCCGACTTTGGCTTTGCCCAGCTTGGCAACCGCATCGCGCCCGGCAGCCAGTGCTTGAGCCAGCGACTGCGCCGTCGGCTCGGCCCCAATTTTTTGGCCGATGCTCATCAGCATCATCCCGTAGAGCGCGCCGGAGGAGCCGCCCGCTTTGTCCGCAAAGGCGCTGCCCGCCTGCATAAAGAGCTGGGGCACGTCCATTTCCGCCGGGGCGTCGTCCACCGCCTCAACGGCGGCCCGCATCCCGCGCGTCATGCCCGTGCCGTGGTCGCCATCGCCCGCGGCAGCGTCGAGCTTGCCCAGCTCGGCCTCGTGTTCGGCGAGCGTGTCGAGCAGGGCGTGGAAGAGGTCGCGGATGAGTTGGGTAGAATTCATATTCTCGTTCCCACGCTCTGCGTGGGAATGCCGTTCGCGCCGCTCTGCCAACGAAGGGGCGCAGTATTTCGTAGGTCACCTTTGCTCCGCAAGGTGACGGTGGTAGCTTACCCCACCTCAACTTGAATTCGCGTTCGCGATAAGTAAACCAAGCTCGTCACGTAGCGGAGCATACGTGACCTACGGTTTGCTGTGTCGCTTGGTGGTTAGCGTGTGGTCTCGTTATCAACAAAGGGACGCAGGGCGTCCGGTCTGCATCACCACGATCTGCGTGGTAACGAGTAACGCTATATCTTTACATACGCCGGCGACTGACACGGCGCATCCAGCAGTGTCTCCAACTCCTCATCCAGCCAGAGCAAGCTCAGCGAGCAGCCCGCCATGTCCAGCGAGGTGACCATCTCGGTGACGATGGGTTTGTGCAAATCCAGCCCGGCGTCGACCAGCCGCTGCTGCACCGAGCCGTAGAGCACAAAGAGCTCCTCGTACTTGGTCGCGCCCAGGCCGTTGAGCAGCACCGCGACCTTATCGCCTGCGCCGCCGGACAAGCCACTTGGCACATCGTCCAGCAGCTTCTTCACCAGCAGCCCGGCGACTTCGCGGGCCGGGCGCATGTCGTCCGTGGCGATCCCCGGCTCGCCGTGGACGCCCAGCCCCAGCTCCATCTTCCCCGGCTCGACGGTGAACAACGGCTCGCTCTGGCCCGGCAGCGTGCAGCCGTTGAAGGCAATGCCAAAGGAGCGCGTGCGAGCATTCGCCAAGCGTGCACAGCGTTCAACATCGTCGAGCGAATCGCCGCGGTCGGCGCTGGCGCTGGCGACTTTGAAGACGTAGAAGTCGCCGGCGATGCCGCGGCGCTCGTCCTCCTTGCCGGGGGGTGCGGAGGCGACGTCGTCCGTCACCAGCACGGTGCGCACGTCGATGCCCTCCGCGCCGCAGCGCATGGCGGCCATGTCAAAGTTCATCACGTCGCCGCTGTAGTTGCCGTAGCTGTACACGACGCCCTTGTCCGCGGCGATGGCTTGGGTGCAGCGGTAGACCTGCTCGGTGGAGGGACTGGTGAAGATTTCGCCGATCACCGCGCCGGTGGCAAAGCCGGGGCCGACGTAGCCGCAAAAGGCCGGGTAGTGGCCGGAGCCACCGCCGATCAGCACCGACACTTTGCCCGGCGTCGGCGCACCGTGCGCCATCACGCCGGAGGCGTCGGGCACGCGCCGCAGGTAGCGCCCGTAGGCGGCAACAAAGCCGTCGATCATCTCCTCGCGGAAGTCGGTGGGGTCGTTGTAAAGTCGGGTCATATTGGCCGAACTTGTTTGGCGTTGCTGGAGATTGGAGATTAGAGATTGGGTTGGTTCGAGCACGCTCCAATCTCTAAGGCAACTCCAGGAAATTAACTATACCGGGATAAGCCATGTTGGATGTGCGACGCACCTCAGAAGGTGCGTCGCACGGTCGATTCTCTCTCCTGTGCGGCCAACACAGCCTACGGTGCGTTGCACTTTCCCAAGTGCGACGCACCTCCATCACAATCAGCCGTGGTATGTTTATAATCTTGAATTAGCCTAATTACCAATCTCCAATCTCTGACTGCCTTGGCTCGCCGCCTTCCGCATTACCTCCACAAATCCCTGCGGCGACCAGGCGGCGCGGCCCACAAAGAGGCCGTCAACGTGCGATAGCGCCGCGTAATTCGCGCAGTTGCTTTGGTTGACGCTGCCGCCGTAGAGCAGCGGAACGTGCTGGCCGACTGCGCCAAATTTCTGCATCAGCACTTCGCGAATCCAGCCCTGCATCGCCTCGACAATCGACGGCGCGGCGGGCGTGCCGTCTTCGCCGATGGACCAAACGGGCTCGTAGGCCACGAGCAACTGGTCGCGCTGGTTGGCAATTGGCGAAGCGTCAACGTCAAACAGCGCCGTCTTGAGCTGGATGGCAACCGTTTCGCGCGAGATGCCCACCTCGCGCTCGCTGGCCTGCTCGCCGATGCAGAGCAGCACGCGCAGCCCGGCATTCAGCGCCGCCGCGACTTTCTTGCGCAGCGCCCCATCCGTTTCGCCAAAGAGCGTACGCCGCTCGGCATGGCCCAGCATCACCAGGTCGACGCCGCTGGCGGCGAGCATGGTCGCGGAGATTTCGCCGGTGTAGGCCCCGGCTTCGGCCCAGTGCATCGTCTGTGCGCCGAGCCAGATTGACGTGTTGGCAAGCAGCGCCGCCGCCGCGGTCAGCGAGGTGAAGGGTGGAATGAGAAAGCGCTGGATCGTCGGGTCGTCTGGCGCAAGCCGCTGGAGTTCGCTGATAAACGCCGCGGTTTGCGCGGGCGTTTGGTGCATCTTGAAGTTGGAGCCGAAGTAGAAGCGAGTGGTCAAGAGCGCTAATCATGTAGGTCACCTTTGCTTTGCAAGGTGACGGGGTTTGTTTCCCCAATCACGTTCTGAATTCACCCTGTAAAGGGGTACGTCCAGAAAGTCACATAGCGGAGCATATGTGATCTACTACTACTACGGTCAATCCCCCAGCGGCAACCGCTCGGCCCGCTGCATAAACGCCAGCGTCTCGGCCAAATCCGCAATTCCCGCGTCCGAGCCCAGCCCCGTCGCCACCAGCGCCGAGGCCGCCGTACCCAACCGACCCGCCTCCTCCAGCGACCAGCCTTTACTCAGCCCGACCAAGAAGCCCGCGCAGTAGGCATCGCCGCAGCCCGTGGTGTCGACAACGGGCACTTTGAAGGCGGGCAGCCGAATCTCGCCGATTTCCTTGGCGGCAATGCTGCTGCCCTGCGCACCCATTTTGAGCACGGTGTGCTTGGCCCCGCGCGCCAGAAAATAATCAATGACCTCTTGGCGGCTGCTAAAATCGACGCCGCGCAGACGCAACATCATCTCGGCTTCGTCCAGGCTGGGCATAAAAAAGTCGATGTAGGGCAGGCAGGGCTCGATCAGGTCAAGCAGATCGGGGCGCTCGACGGCGACCAAATCAAAGGTGGTGACGACGCCGTGTTCGCTGGCAAATTTGAGCAGCTCGGCGGTGGGTGGACCGTCAAACTTGGGCATGAGCGAGGTGCCGCCCACGTGCAGAAATTGCGCCGACTCAACGGCCTCCCAGTTGACATCGTCAAGCGTGAGTTCGCCGTTGGCGCCGGGCACGTGCAGGGCGGGGCGCTCGCCGGTGGGCCGAATCGGCAGCATGGTGGCGGAGCTTTGCACGCCCGGCTTGCGCACCAGATTGCTCGTATCGATGCCGTAGCCGTCCATCGTGTTGACGATGAAGTTGCCCAGCTCATCCTCGCCAATCGCGCCCATTGCCTGCACGTCCGCCCCCAGCTTAGCCAGGTCGACGCTGGTGCCCGCGGCGGTTCCGGCCACGGTGATGCGAATTTCTTCAAGCAGTTCGACGTTCTGACCCGCCGGAATGTGGGTGACCGGGCGGCCCAGGATGTCGACGATGTGGATGCCAAAGCTAACAATCGTTGCCATGCAAAAATCGGCCTTCGTGGGGGTTGTGCAATCAGAATGCGGCTATGAAATTGTCTAAAAGTTGGGAAGACCGGTTTAAGTCGGTGCTCACTAAAATAGCATAGATTGACGGAAAGCCAAAATCGGATTTTTTGCGCTTAGGTGCCGTTGACATTTAAGCTGGCCCTCACCCCCGGCCCCTCTCCCACCGTGGGAGAAGGGGCCAGATTTTCTCTTCCATCTTGGGAGAGGGGCCAGGGGTGAGGGCGACAAACGCCAAAATTCAGTCTAGCGCACCGCACTATACCTGGTCAATGCCCCGCGGCTGCCACCTGCGCGCCAATTCGACTGCCTCGCGCGTAACTTCGTAGCAGCGGGCCTGGAACTCTGCCGAGTAGCCAAAGGTCCCGGCGGCTTCCGCAAACTCGTCCTCGTCGAGAATGCGCGGCTCCTCGCCGGGCACGCACGCCACATCCAGCTCGAAATCAGTGTAGTGCAGCTCGTTGTTTTTGATGAGCACAGGACTACCGATGTTGATGTAGAGGTCGATCAGCGAGCCGCCTGCCTCGTAGAATTCAATCAGATTATAAGGCTTGTCCAACCAGAAAAACTGGCGCGCATAGATACGGCTATGCCAATCGCCGCTGGGTTGATGAACAATTCTCGGTGGCGCAGCCAAGGCGACAATTTCACTGCCGACCACCGCTTCAATCGTCGCCTGCCACCAGCGGTAGTTTGTTGCATCCGACTTGTACGCGCGACAGGTCACCACGTCGCCAACGCGTGGCAGCATTTCTGGCAGGGTGCGGCAGAGGACTTTGTTGATAAAGGCCGCTTTGCCCCAACCGTAGGCACGTCGATCGGATGGAAAGCGCGCCTTGAGCGATAGCTTGAGGTCGGCGTATTCCTGCGCCACGTCCGAATGCGTGCGCAGGTAATTCCGAAAGGCGACGTGGCCGCGGTAGTCATCACCGTGAGTTTCGTTCATGTGGAGATTGTGGGTAAAAGTATCCGTTGCCGGATTGCGCTTGCGAAAATAGTGGCGACGCGGAATGCCGTTTTCGCCCAGATACTCGTAGCCGAGCGCCTCCAGCGGGGCGATGCAGCACGCGGCCTCCTCAAAATTTTCGACGGCGACGGCAATGTCCAAGATTGGCTTGGCGGGGATATTGGGGATCGAGGTGCTGCCCACGTGCTGCACGTCCAGAATCCAATCGCCAAGCGCACCGCAGATGCGGGCTGCCTCTTCGTCAAAGAGCCGAGCCCAGGTTGGATTATATGGGCACAGATCGACTCGGTGGGCGGGCAAACCTAGAGGCTGAGTCACGGGGAGGCTCCTTGGACTGAATGGGCGGCTTGAGATGCTGTTCGGAAATTATGCGGCAACTTCTAAGCACCCAAAATCGATACCATACGGATTTGCGGTCGCGAGTTCGCCGCTGTTGTCCACAAGAATTGTCATTCAGCGTAGCAAAACATATACTGCTCTACAACATTCGTCTCGCCGATGATATACTTCTTTTTTCCCCCGCGCCTTCCGCCAATCTTAGCCCTTTCATTCGCAGCCCTACAAGGAGCTCCTCATGTTGATTCACAGCCGCCGCACCGTAGCCGTCCTCACTGCCGTTGTTTGGGTATCCCTGCTGGCGCTGGCCAGCGTTCACGCGGTGCCCAGCCGAGCCCAAGGCGACGAGGCCATCAGTGGCCTGCTCATCGAAAATACAAGCCCCGTTCAGGCGGGCAGCGCGGTTACGTTCACCGTAAGCGTTGCAACGGGTACGAATATCGAATATACCTGGAACTTTGGCGACGGCAGTGACGAAGTCCGCACCACCGAGACCACAATCGAGCACGTCTACCGCACCGCCGGCGAATACACGGCCACGGTTGTCGCCCGCAACAGCGCCAGCCAGGTCGCCTCGACGACTTCGGTGGAGGTGACGCCGCCCATCATCGAGGGGTTGCGCGTACAGAGCAGCAGCCCCACCGTGATCGGCGAGGTGACGCGCTTCTCGGCCAGCGTGACCGCGGGTGCGGGCGTCGCCTTCCGCTGGGATTTTGGCGACGGCACGCAGGGCGAGGGGGCCAACGTCGAGCACACCTACCTCCGCGCCGGCGACTACACGGTGCGCGTCACCGCCAGCAACGGTGCGGCCCGCGCCACGACGACGACGCAGGTGTCGGTGATCAATCGCGCCGTGCCCGCCATCGATATTCGGGTCAGCGGCAATCCCATCGTCGGCAACACCGTCACCTTTAGCGTCGACACGGGCGGTACGGCCGATTCGTACAGCTGGGATTTTGGCGACGGCAGCACAGAAGCTGGCCCCAACGCCACCGTGACCCACGTCTACAGCGCGCCCGGCATCTACACCGTGGTCGCCAGCGCGACCAACGACATCAACAACGTGATCGATACGGTGCTGGTGACGATTGAAGCCGAGGGGGAAGTGGCGCCGGCTGGGCTGCAAATCGTCAACGGCAGCCCCGGCACGGCGGGGGAAGCCGTCGGCTTTGCGGCTCTGCTGGGGCAAGGCACAAATGTGCAGTACGCCTGGTCGTTTGGCGACGGCAGCAGCGGCAGCGGCCCCGTGGTGCTGCACACCTATGCGCTACCGGGCAAATATGCCGTCACGCTCACCGCACGCAACGCGTTGGGCAGCGTGGAAGCGGGCGCCGTCGCCGAGATCGGGGCGGGGGAAGCGGCGGGCCTGGTGTCGGAGGTTGTCGTCAATGGCGTGGCGCTTCCCGTCACGGATGTCAACGCAGATGTCAACATGGTGCGCGGCCTCAGCCCCTTCCAATTCTCCGTGGACGATCTCGGCAGCTACACCTACATCTGGGCCTTTGGCGACGGCGTCACGGACGACGGTGCTGATGTTGCACACAGCTACGCCAGCGCCGGCACCTACGTCGTGACGCTGACGGTTCAAGATTCAAACGGCGAAACCACCGAGACCATCGACCTGATCGTAACCGTTCTGGAACAGGCCTTTCTTCCCATCATCATCGCCGACGGCTCTGGTAACGGCTCCGGCGGGCCATCCCCCACGCCCCCCGTTGTCCCCACCGTTGCCCCCACCCTGCCGACCCTGATTCCCACCGTTCTCCCATCGCCGACCCTGATGGCCACGGTTGCGCCCACGGTCACGGTTGCGCCCACAGTTGCGCCCACGGCGACCGTGTCGCTGCCGGCCACCGTGGCGCCCACGCCCGTGCCGAGCGCCACGCCAATGCTCCCCTTCCCCACCAGCACGGTCACACCGCTGCCGCCCACGCCGCTGCCCACCAACACGCCGGGCAACACGTTGCCCGCCACGCCAACCAACACGCCCGTCATCGTTCCCGGACCCACCGACACCCCGACGCCAAACGGCACGCTGCCGTAGGCCAGCAGCATCGATGTCGCGGTTAATCCACCTGCGCCATGGTCGACAGCGCCTCGACGGCGGCGGGCAGCTTCTCGGCTTTGACGAGCAGGTAGTCGGTATCGTAGGTGGAGAGGGCAAAGAGGGGAATGCCCGCCGCGGCGAGCGCGGTCGCCAGCCGAGCCAGCACGCCGACCAGCGCAAAATCGAGCGGGCCCGCCACGCGCAGGCAGCGCCAGTCGCGCTCGGCGCGGAAGGATGCGCTGGCTGGTTCTGCAGCTAGGGGCAAAAGCGATTGGGGGCAGACGATGGAAAGTTCGTCCGGCGTGCGCGTGATCGAGAGCAGCGCGTCGCCGGGCACGCCGAGCTGTGCCCAGGCGGGCAAGCTTGAGGCGCTGCTCAAGCGGCAGATGGCGTAGCGATGGGGCAGCACGCTTAGGCACAGCCGCGGCGAGGGGTCGCCCTCGCTAGCCGGAATCGCCATCGGTAAAGAAGCGGTCTAGCCGGTGATCGTTGCGCATGCGCAGGGCCACGCCCGAAAAGAACCAGGCAAAAGCGGCGAAAACCATGCCCGATCCGCCGCCGGAGAGCAGGGCGCCCGACCCGCCGCTGAGGACGCCGCCCACGGAGCCGAGCGCGGCGCCGACGAAGAGAAAGAGGAAAAGTAGCTGAAGCATAACACACCAAAATTTGTTTTCATCACTGCGGGGCACGATGTGGAGGCAATGAGGGCAACAAGGACAGGTACAGTGAATTTGGTCTGCATGATAGCAAAGCGGCGCGCAAAACTGTAGGATTTCTTTCGGACCGTTTCCCTACAATTGTGCGCAGGAATCAATACGCTAGGCGACGCAGCGTCTCGGCCAGCACCGCCACGCCGCGCGCCGCATCCGCCGCCGCCGTAAATTCGGCGGGCGAATGGCTGCGCCCGCCCGCCGAGGGCACAAAGATCATCCCCGCGCGGGCGCGCTGCGCCAAAATCTGGGCGTCGTGCCCCGCGCCGCTGGCCATCCGCCGCTGCGACACGCCCAAAGCCGTGGCCGCTGCGGCCACGGCTTCGATCACGTCACCGTGCATGGGCACGGGGGGATTATCCTGCAGCGGCTCGATCCGCAAATCCAGCGCGCGCGCGGCGGCAATGTCGCGCAGCCGCGCTTCCACTTTCTCGGCCAGATCGCGCTGCGCCCGGGGCTCGACGTGGCGCATGTCGACGGTGAAGACGACGCGCTCCGGCACAACGTTGATCTGCTCCGGCCACACGCGCAGCCGACCCACCGTCGCCACGGCGGGCTCGCCCATTTGGCGCGCCGTCTCCTCCACCGCGCCAATCATCAGCGCCGCGCCCGCCAGCGCATCGCAGCGCAGGCGCATGGGCGTCGTCCCCGCGTGGTCGGCGCGGCCGCCAACGGTCACCTCGCGGTGCGTCAATCCCGTAATGGCGGTGACGTTGCCAATGTCGAGGCCGCTCTGCTCCAGCACTGCGCCCTGCTCCGGGTGCAGCTCCACAAACCAGCCGATATCGTCGCGCGCGGCCCCGTGGATTTGGTGTGGGTCGTACCCCTCTTGGCGCATGGCCTCGGCCAGCGAAACGTCGTCGTAATCGAGGTGGCTGGCCGCTTCGCCCGCTTTGATCTGGCCGACGAGGGCGCGCGCGCCCCAAAAGTGGGTGCGAAAGCGGCTGCCCTCCTCCTCGCAGGTAACAAGCACTTCGAGCGGGCGGCGGGGCGGGCCGTGGGTGCGCCGCAAATAGTCCACCGCCAGAATGCCTCCCACGACGCCCAGCGCGCCGTCAAACTTGCCGCCGCCGCGCACCGTGTCGATGTGCGAACCGGTCGCGACGACGGCCTGGGGGCCCGTCTCTTGCGCATCGAGGCGGCCAAAGAGGTTGCCGACGGCGTCCCGGCGCACGGTCAGGTCGCGCGCCTGCATCCAGGCGGAGGCTTGCTCCATCGCCGTGCGCCAGGCCGTGCCGTAAAGCGGGCGAAAAACGCCGCTGCCGGTGCTGCTCTTTGCCTGCAAGGTGGGGGGCAGCCCGCCAATTTGGTAGAACTCGTTGAGCATATCGTCGAGCGGCTGCTGGAATTGATTGGGGTCAGCGGTGGGCATAGGTAGGGGACACGACGGGGGAGGCGGTAATGGTTGGTCGAGCGCCCCCATCCCCGGCCCTTCCCCACGTGTGGGGGAAGGGCGCGTAAAAACGCCCCTCTCCCACCCTGGGAGAGGGTCCGGGGGTGAGGGCCAATTTCCGGTCAACGGAACCTAGTGATACGCTGGCAGCATCTCGCCGTGCGCCTCGATCAGCTCGTCCACCAGCGACCAAATTTCTTCCAGGCTCAGCTCCGCCGCGGTGTGGGGATCGAGCATGGCGGCGTGGTAGATGTGTTCGCGCTTCTGCGTCAGCGCGGCCTGCACGGTCAGCTCCTGGACGTTGATGTTGGTCTGCATCAGCGCGGCCAGATGCGGCGGCAATTCGCCGATCTTTGTCGGCTGCACGCCATTTTTGTCGACAACGCAGGGCACTTCCACACAGCAGCTCTCCGGCAGATTGTCGATTAGCCCATCGTTGGGCACGTTGCCGTAAATCACCCTCGGCTCGCCCGTCTCCATGCTGTGGATGATGCCGGAGCCGTACTCGTGGCTGCGCTTGACCTCGACCTCGCTCTGCGGGTCCTCCATCTTGGCCTGCGTCGTCTCCCACTTCTGGATGTTGCGCTCGCAGCGGCGGATGTACTCGTCCAGCGGAATGTGAAATTCCTCAATCAGGTCGTCGCGGTCGCGCTTGATAAACCAGGGCACGTACTCGCTAAAGTGCTCGCTCGATTCGGTAACGAAGTAGCCCAGTCGCTTAAACATTTCGTAGCGCACGGCCTCGCTCAGCACCATCGCCGCGCCGTCCGAGCGGTCGCCCATCACGTGCGTTGGCGCTTCCGGCCGGTTGGCAACTTCGCGAATGCGCGGGTACAAATCCTCTGCGCCCCGGCCGTTTTGCCGCTCGAATTTTAGGTAGAAGGCCATGTGGTTGATGCCCGCACAGAGAAAGTTGACCTCCTCCATCGGCACGTCGATGTGGCGCGCCAGCATGGCCGCCGTGCCCTGCACGCTGTGGCAGAGGCCCACGGTTCTGATGCTCGTGGCGCGGTTGATGGCCATGCAGTTCATCGCCATGGGGTTGACGTACTGGAGCAGCGTCGCATCCGGGCAGAGCTCCTCCATGTCGCGGCACATCTCCAGCAGCACGGGAATCGTGCGCAGCGAGCGCATGATGCCGCCGATGCCGAGCGTGTCGGCAATCGTCTGGCGCAGGCCGTACTTTTTGGGAATGTCAAAGTCGATCACGGTGCTGGGCCTGTAGCCGCCGATCTGGAACATCGTGATCGCGTAATCCGCGCCGTCGAGCGCCGCCCGCCGCTCGGTTGTCGATTCGATGGTGGCGTTTGTGCCCAATTGCTCGTTAATTTTGCCCGCCACAATTTCGGAAGTGCGCAGACGCTCCGCATCAATGTCGTGCAGCGCCAGCGTGGCGTCCGCCAGTTCGGGAAAGCTGAGGATGTCGCCCATCAAATTTTTGGCAAAGACGGTGCTGCCCGCGCCGATGAAGGCAATTTTGGTCATTGTGTCTACTCTTTCGGTTCTGTTATCGGCTTCACGCCATTTTTGTTGATAAACAAGATTAAAGTGAGATCAAGATGGGAACAGGAATTTTGGCTAGGCCAAATAAACGGGAGAAACGGCGTTTCACCCCCTCCCAGCCTCCCCCATCATGGGGGAGGAGCCGCGACCGGACAGACGACGGATCGGCTCCCTCCTCATGATGGGGAGGGCTGGGGTGGGGTCAATCGCTTGGGTATGCAGAAGGGGCGGTGAAAACCCCCGCTCTCAATTTGACCTCACTTTAGATGATTCAAACCGGTGAACCGTCATCTCCCAATCTTCATTCTTCAATCTTTTCTTCCTCCTCCGGCGGCGCGTTGAATCGCGCCAGCTCACTTTCATACTCCTCTTCCTCCAGCCAGCGCCCGCCCGACACCTCGTGGCGCAGCAGCGCCTTGTTGCGATCAAACCACAGCTGCACCTCGACCTGATCAAAGCAGCGGCGCTCGCCGCTGGTGTGCAGCACCTTGCGCCCGTAAAAGACCGCGCCGTCTTCGTCGGTGCGGCTTAGCTCATTCATGGTGTCCACCTGACCAGCCAGCGGTTCGTCGCAGCGTCGGCTAAGCACGTAAACCGGTAGGAAGCGCGTGTCGCCGCTGGGGCGGCCGGAGAAGAGGGAGGCGAGTCGCTGGAGGAAATTCATGGTCGTAAAAGATTGAAGAATAAAGATTGAAGACTGGGTACTCTACCATCGCTCGGTTAGCCAAAGAAATTACGTATGGCATTGGAGCTTTCGTTAGGTTCCGTTGACATTTGAGAATTGGCCCTCACCCCCGGCCCCTCTCCCAGACTAAGAGAGGGGAGGACGAGGCTCCCTTCCCCCACGCGTGGGGGAAGGGCTGGGGATGGGGATGGGGGCGCGCTCGATCTCCCCACCAAGCTCATTTAGCAAAATGTCAACGGAATCTAAGTACCCAATCTTTAATCCTTATTCTTTCTCATTTAGCGCCGCCACGCCCGGCAGCTCCTGCCCTTCCAGAAATTCCAGGCTCGCGCCGCCGCCGGTGCTGATGTGGGACATTTTGTCCTCCAGCCCCGTTTGGCGCACGGCCGCCGCGCTGTCGCCGCCGCCGATAATGGTGGTCGCGCCGCGCAGGTCGGCCAGGATTTCGGCAATGGCCGCCGTGCCCTGGGCGAAGACGGGAAATTCAAAAACGCCCATCGGCCCGTTCCAGACAACCGTCTTGGCGCCCGCCAGCCGGTTCGAGTAGTGCGCAATGGTGGCCGGGCCAATGTCCAGCGCCATGAAGCTGGGGGGCACATCCTCGATGCTGACGATCTCGTTGTCGGCATCGGCGGCATACTCATCCGCTACGCGCAGATCGACCGGCAGCTGGATAATGCCCGCGCCCTTGGTCATCAGCTCCTTGGCCTGCGACAGCGCCTCCCGCTCGACCAGGCTCTGGCCCATGCCGTAGCCTTCGGCAGCCAGAAAGGTGTTCGCCATGCCGCCGCCAATCAGGATCGCGTCGACCTTTTGCAGCAGCGATTCGACCACGCCGATCTTGTCGCTGATCTTCGCGCCGCCTAGGATCGCGACAAAGGGATGCTCCGGCTCCTCCAGCGCGCCGCCGAGGTAGTCGAGCTCTTTCTGCATCAGCAGCCCGGCCACGGCTGTCAGGTGCTGGGCGACGCCCGCTGTGCTGGCGTGGGCGCGGTGGGCGCTGCCAAAGGCGTCGTTGACAAAAACGTCGCCCAGCTCGGCCAGCTCCCGCGCCATGGCGTCGTCGTTCTTGGTTTCGCGCGAGTCGAAGCGCGTATTTTCCAACACCAGCACCTGCCCCGGCTCCAGCGCCTCCGCTGCCTGCTTGGCCTGCTCGCCCGTTGTCGCGTCGACAAACTCGACGGGGGCATCAATCAAATCATCGAGGTACTCGGCCACGGGCTTGAGGCTGGCCTCCGGGTCGCGCTCGCCCTTGGGCCGGCCGAGATGGCTCATCAACACCACCGATGCGCCGTTCTCCAGCAGATGCTCAATCGTCGGCAGCGCCGCCCGAATGCGCGTGTCGTCGCCAACCTGCCCGTTCTCCACCGGCACGTTAAAATCAACGCGCATTAGCGCGCGCTTGCCCTGCCAGTCGATGTCGTGGATGGTTTGTTTGTTCATAGCAATTCCATTTTGGATTTTGGAATTTAGATTTTGGATTGGTTGGTCAACGACAATTGACTCTTCGAGACAATCCAAAATCTAAAATTGCAAATCTAAAATCCTTTGTCCGCAATATACTTCGCCAAATCCACCACCCGCACCGAGTACGCCCACTCGTTGTCGTACCACGTGATCACCTTGACCAAATCGCCGTAAAAGGCCGTGAACTCGGCGTCGATGGTGCTGCTGTAGGCGTTGCCCTTGTAGTCGCTGCTCACGAGCGGCTCGCGGCTGACGGCCAGCACGCCCTGCATAGGCCCGGCGGCGGCTTCGTCCAACGCGCTCAGCAGATCTTCCGTGCTGCCGGGGGTTTCCACCTTTGCCACAAAGTCCACCACGCTCACGGTCGAGGTGGGCACGCGCATGGCCATGCCGTCAAACTTGCCCTCCAGCTCCGGCACGACAAGCGACACGGCTTTGGCGGCGCCGGTGGTGGTGGGGATGATGTTCATGGCGGCGGCACGGGCGCGACGCAAATCCTTATGCGTCAGGTCCAGGATGCGCTGGTCGTTGGTGTAGGAGTGGATGGTGGTCATCACGCCCTGGATGATGCCGAAGGAATCGTTGACGACCTTGGCAGCAGGCGCGAGGCAGTTGGTGGTGCACGACGCGTTGCTAATCACGTTGTGGTTTTGCGGATCGTACTGCTCCTGGTTGACGCCCATGCAAACTGTGATATCCGGCCCCTTGGCGGGTGCGCTGATAATCACCTTCTTGGCCCCGGCGTTGATGTGCATCGACGCCTGCTCTTTCGAGGTAAAAATGCCCGTGCTCTCGATCACGAGCTCCGCGCCCAGATCGCCCCAAGGCAGCTTGCTCGGATCGCGCTCGCTCAGCACCTTCACGCGGTCGCCGTCGATGATGATGTCGCCGCCGTCGACGGAGACGTCGCCGTCATAGACGCCGTAGTTGGTGTCGTATTTGAAGAGGTGGGCGTTGGTTGCCACGTCGCTCAAGTCGTTGACGGCGACGAGATCAAACTCGCCGCGATACTTCTCCAAAAGTGCTTTGGTTACCTGGCGTCCGATGCGGCCAAAGCCGTTGATTCCAATTTTTGTAGCCATGCTGTCTCCTCTGCTGTCCGGGGCGGGATTAAATTTTTGGGTAAATTTATGGATTGGGGCACGGGATGGGCTGTGCCAAATTTTGTGGATATGGAAGCAGTGTAACAAATAATTGGGCGGGGTTCCGTTTGTTGGGTTCCGGTTTGGCTAACGGGTTGCCGTGTGAAAGCGTCCCCGGCGCGCCATACGTTGTCTGCATACCCTACATCACTTGGCGCGTGCCGGGGACGCGGCTCCCTCATCCGCTCGATTCTTACGCGCGCAGCTCCTCGTAGACCGCCATCAGCCGCGCGGCCAGCTTTTCCGCATCGTGCTGCCACGGCTGATCGTCGCGGATGAGATCGCCCGTGAAGAGACGGTAGTCGGCGGGGGGCGCTTCCCCACGCTCGCTTGGCAGGGCGACCCACTCGCCGTGGCCCAGCGGCAGTTCGGCGCGCGCGTGGTTGGCCAACACGTTGGGGAAGGCTTCCCCCGCGTGCCGGCGCAGCTGCGCCACGTGGTCGCTCACGGAGAAGCCGTCCGTCTCGCCGCGCTGGGTGAGCACGTTGCAGACGTAGACGCGGGGCACGGGCGCGGCACAAATGGCGCGCTGGATGTCGGGCACGAGCAGGTTGGGCATAACGCTGGTAAAAAAGCTGCCCGGGCTGGCGACGATCAGGTCGGCGCGCAGGATGGCCTGGATGGCTTCGGGATAGGCGCGCGGCACATCCGGCTCCAGGAAGACGCGCTCGATGCGCCCCTCGGCTTCGGGAATTTGGCTCTCGCCACGCACCGTTAGCCAGCGGGTTTCACGTTCTCCCCGCTCATTTTCGCGCTCGCCGCTAATTTCCGCACAAAGCGTGATCTGCTCCAGCGTGCTCGGCAGCACGCGCCCGCGCACGGCCAGCACGCGGCTGCTCTCGGCAATGCCCGCCTCGAAGCTACCGGTGATGGCGGCCATGGTGGTGATGAAAAGGTTGCCAAAGCTGTGGCCAGCCAGCTCGTTCGCGCCGTCGCCCAGGTGGGCCGCGTCGCCGGAGGCAAAGCGGTATTGAAACAGCCGCGTCACCAGCGCTTCGGCTTCGCTGAGGGCGGCGATGTTGTTGCGAAAATCGCCCGGCGGCAACATGCCCAGCTGCCGCCGCAGGCGCCCGCTGCTGCCGCCGTCGTCCGCCACGGTGACGATGGCGGTGAGGTGGTCGGTGTACGCGCGCAGGCCGCGCAGCAGCTTGGGCATCCCCGTGCCGCCGCCGATGGCCACGATGCGCGGCCCCTGGCTGCCGCGGTGTCGCCGCACGAGCAGATCGGCCATTTCGCGCGGATTTGGCGTGCGCTGGGCGGGCAGCACGGCGTCGACCAGGCGACGGTTGACCTGCCACAGGCTGTACGCCGTCGCCGCGACGCCCAGCGTTAGCAGCCCCGCAGCGCGCACCCAATCCGGCAGAAAGCGCAGGGCCAGGACGTAGACAAAATCGGGCAGGCGATTGTTAACGTAGGCGCTCACCACCAAGAAGGCAATGCCCACGCCGCCAATCACAATGCCGAATAGCAGCAGCAGCAGCCAGCGCTTGAGCCCGAGGCCGGGCCGCAAAAGCTGACCTAAAAAATTTGAGCGGGTGGAGCGCTTGAATGGTTTGCGAAAGTGCGTCATAATTTAAGCACTATGTTATCTCATTCCCATCAAAAAATCTATTGGCTGCTGCTCGTGCTGGCAACCAGCGCCTGCAGCCTGGCGCAGGCGGACGTGCCCGATCTCAACGTCGACCTGACCGAGCAGCTGCCCGCCAGCTGGACGCCGGTCGAGCAGCTGGTTCCCGTCAACATCGATGGCGATCCGCGCGTCGAGTATCTGCTCTTGTTTCGCTACGGCGACGAAAGCGGTCCGGTTGGCGCGGCCATTTTTGATGGGCAAGGCGGCGCGCCCACGCGGGACAACGGCGACGGCACAGACGCCGGGGCGGGCAACGCTGGGGGCAACGCTGGGGGCAACGCCGAGCCCGAAACAGCGCCGGATGTGGAGCTGGAAAGCAGCGATCCCAACCTCTTCTTGCAGATGGTGGGCTACCGGCTGCTGCCGCGCTACTGGGAGTTAGAACGCTTCGAGCCACTCACCGTGCCGGCGGGCGACGTTTCGCTTGTCGACCCGCTGGCGGATGTGCTCGTCGAAAACACGCTGCCCCAGTTTGTCGCCACGCCCGGCAGCGCCGACAACCTGGACGTCTTTGCCGTCAGCGCCGGTGCACCCTTTGTGGTGCAGGGCGGCGAACTGCTGCTCCAGGGCGGCAACACCCACCTCACCAGCGTCTGGTGGGACGCGGCGGAGCAGGATTACCAGATCGCGCAGGTCTACGCATCGGGTGGCCTGCAGGCACACCGCTGGTCGAGCGTGGCCAACGAAGGGGCGCTGCTCTCGGTAGAAGGAGACGTGCGGCTCTTTGATCGAAGCTGGCTCTGCCGCCGCTACCGCTTTGAGCGCCGCGTCTTCCTGGGCGCTCCGCCCGCGAACGAAGATGAGATAGAGACTGACGTGGAGATAGAGACAGACGTTGACCCCGACGCCGATGCGCCGGACGAGGCGCTGGTCGAAGTTGAGGTGGAGGCCGATGTCGAGGCAAGGAATGGCGCGCGGCCCGTGGTCGCCATTTGGTACGACCAGCGACCGCTGGGCATTCGCTTCTGCGGCGAAATTCCGGAGCAGCCCTTCTACCCCGAAGCCGTGGCGCTCGCCTATTTTTTAGCGCCGGAAACGCGCGATTACCTCGTCGACCAGGGCGAGAACGCGCAGTCGCCCGCCGTGCTGCAGGAGATTATTGCGCCATTGAGCAGCCAAACGGAGCCGGACGACACCACGTTTATTGGACGCCGCGTGCTGGACGTGCGCACGCGCGCCACCCTGCCCGGCCCCAACGTCGCCGCCGCTGCCGCGCCCGGCAACCCGCCATCCAACGCACGCCTGCTGCCCGTTGTCTGCATCGACTTCTTGGACGGCTTTGAACGCACAGAAGGCACTGGCGATGCCGCTCAAGCCACCACCTTTGCCCAGCGGCGACAGGTGCTCTTCACGCTCACCTATCGCGTCCCCGTGGAGGACACGCTGGATGACGCCCTGCGCATCCTCAACGTGCGCGACGTGAGCGGCCCGATTGGCCTCGTACCGCCGTGCGAGCTGCTCGTCGATCAGCGCCCGCCAGCGACGGATGCGCCGTAGGAGCGAGACACCTTAAATTTACCTTGCGGTGTCCTAGCGCCGCAGCGCCGCCCCCGCTTCCTCTTCCATTACCGACGCGACTTCGGCGCGGCGAAAGAGCGGAATATCGCCGCGGATGGTGCGCTTGACGGCGGCGGCGGCCACGCCCCACTTGAGCGCGCGTCCAAGTTGCGCGCCGTTTTCCGTTAGGTCGTCCTCCCCCAGCAGGTAGCCATACAAAAAGCCCGCGGAAAACGCGTCGCCGCCGCCCAGCCGATCCACCACCTCGGAAGGATAGGCCGGCTGGTGCAGCACTTCCCCATCTGGCTCGCGCGCCATCGCCCCCTCGCCGCCCATCGTCAGCACAATCGTCGCCTGCGGGTAACGCTTCGCCAGGCGTGCAATAAGCTGCTCGGCGGCTAAATCACCCAGTTCATAGATCAACTGGGCGTCGCGCAGGGGGAAAAAGAGCAGGTCGGCGGCTTGGGCAAAGGGCTCGCAGCCATCGCGCGCTTCGCCTGGCGACCAGAGCTTGGCTCGGTAATTCTGGTCAAAGCTGACTAGCCAGCCCGCCGCCTTGGCCAATTCAAGCGCGCGCCGGGCCGTCGCGGCGGCGGCTTCCCCAATCGCGGGGGTGATGCCGGTGAGGTGCAGCAGGCGCGCGCCCTTCTCAACGAAGAGATCGCTGGGCAGTTCGTCCGGCGTCATCAGGCTGATGGCGGAGTCGGCGCGGTCGTAGATCACGCTGCTGCCGCGCGGCGCTTTGCCCTCCTCCAGGAAGTACAATCCCAGCCGATCCGTCTCGCTCCACACCACGTGCGAGGTGTCCACGCCGTAGCGCATCAGCGTGTCGGCGACGAGGTGGCCGAGCGCACTCTCCGGCAAGCGCGACAGCCACGCCACGTTCAGCCCCAGCCGCGTCAACCCCACGGCGGTGTTGGATTCCGTGCCGCCAATTTCGATGTCAAACGAGATGGCCTGTTCGATGCGCTTAAAATCGGGCGGGGTCAACCGGATCATCGTCTCGCCGAGGGTGACGACATCATAAGACATAAATTACTCCTTTGCGATGGGAGAGGGGAAAGAAATTGCCCGTGAGTATAGCACTCACGGGCGGGCTGTCAATTTGGTAACTGGCGGCGGGGCGGGCTGTCATTTCGAGCGGGTCGACGAGTTGAGTAAGCAGACGAGCCCTCATCAGCGAGAAATCTTTTTGCCGTTTCCCCCTGACAGCGAATCGTACGCAAGAATGAGGGCGCGATTCAGTTTTAGGGAAGCCATTCACAAGATTCTTCGCTGGTTTTCGTTCACAGATTCCCTTTCTTCGTCGACTCGCTCAGAATGACATTTCGTCCTCAAACTGGGTTGTATCCGGCGGATAACGTAAATCTGCGACGGGTTGTTGGTTATCCACCCACAATCTGCCCACCGTTCGGATGCAGCGTTTGACCAGTAATATAGGACGATTCCGTCGAGGCGAGGAAAACATAACACGGCGCGACTTCGGAGGGTTGCCCCGCGCGACCCATTGTCGTATCCGCACCAAATTCGCGGACCTTTTTCTCATCAAAGGTAGCCGGGATCAGCGGCGTCCAAATCGGACCGGGCGCGACGGAGTTGACGCGAATGCCTTTGTCCGCCAGATTTTGCGAGAGCGAGCGCGTAAAGGCCACGATGGCCCCCTTCGTGGCCGAGTAGTCGAGCAGACCGGGGCTGCCCTGAAAGGCTGTCACCGAGCAGGTGTTGATAATGGTGTCGCCCTCGCTCAGGTGCTCGAGCGCGGCTTTGCTCAAGAAAAAGTGGGCGAAGATATTGGTGCGGAAGGTGCGCACGAGCTGCTCTTCGGTGATGTCGGTCAGCTGCTTCTGCGGGTGTTGCTCCGCGGCGTTGTTGACCAGTACATTCAGCCCGCCCAGCTCCGAAACTGTCTGCTGCACGACATCCTGGCAGAACGATTCCTCGCCCAGGTCGCCCTCTATCAGTAGGCAGCGCTGGCCTTCCTGCTCGACCAGCTCCTTGGTCTTCTGCGCGTCTTGGTCTTCGCTCTTGTAGACAATTGCCACGTCCGCACCCTCGCGCGCGAAGTAGACGGCCACCGAGCGCCCGATGCCGCTGTCGCCGCCCGTAATCAGCGCGACCTTGCCCTCTAGCTTGCCCGAACCGCGGTAGTCGCTCTTGACCACTTCCGGCTCCGGGCGCATCTCGTGCTGCTGGCCCGGCAGCGTCTGCTGCTGGGCGGGAAATTCTGCCTGTTTATCTGCCATCAGTTTGCTCCTGCTTTGACTTCGATTTCACTTTGGACTACCTGTCGAAGCGTTCAGTGTGGCAGCAAACTGTGTCGATGACCATGTGATTGGATGAAGATTCGCGGCACAAATGTAGATACAAACCTAATGGGCAAGACCATCGGCCGCGGCACGGCTCAGTAAGCGGTGATATACGTGTTCAGCGTGTCGTAGGGCAGGAACTTGATCTGCTGCTTCTGCAAATCCAGCTCAATGCCCATCGCCTCCATCGGGATCACGCCGAGCAGCGGGTCGGCATCGTTCGGCAGCTCGACACACTCGACAACTGTCTCGCGCCCGCCGAGTTGCACTTTAACATTCTGGTAAATCCCTCGTTCGCTTATGCCCGACGCCGTGGCGACAGCAACTCGTCGCGTGCTTATTAAGCCAAGTTGCTCAATGTAGCGTTTGGGGAGGCAGAGCGTTGTCGCCCCCGTATCCATCAGCACATCTTGCAGGTGAATTTGCCGTACTTCCTTGTCCTCAATAAAGCCCCTCCTCTCTAATACATCATCCTCGTTGTTCACAATCGTCATCTCTGCCGTCACTTTGCCCATTTTCTTTACCACTGGTTCTGCTATGATTTGCATGACGAGCCCTTTCTAGCTTCTCGACTTTTCTAACCGAGAACCAACCATTGTTCACGCCTATTATACACCAAGCGACGCTCGCTCAAGTAGCTGCCGCAATCGCCAGCCCGCCGGTGACGCTGCCAAAGCGATCCGACTGCACGAAGCGCGCCGCGGGAAACTCGCGCGCCAGCATCTGCTGAAAGAGCGGAATCGCCGACGAGCCGCCCGTTGTCACCACGACATCCACCGCCGCCGCAGCCACGCCAGCCGACGCCAGCACCGCGCGCACGCCGATGCGCGCGTCCGCCACCTCGTCGCGGATGGCGGCGTTGAATTGGCGGCGGGTGATGGGCAAGTCGAGATCGATGTTGCCCTGCCGCATGGTCACGTGCGCCTGCTCGGCGGCGGAGAGCGCGCACTTGGCCGTTTCGATGCGCTCGAAGAGGGGAAACCCATAGTTCTGCGTCACCAGCGTCTCCAGCGCGGCAAAGGCGGCGGGATCGCTGCCGTGGCGCACGGCGCGCTGAATGCGGGCCAGCGGCTTGGGGCGCGAGAGCTGCGGAATCGTCTGCCACTGGTAGAGCAGCCGCACGTCGTCTGCAGGCAGGTGCAGGGCGCTGCCGTCGTAATTGGTGTCTATAAGGGCCGTCGTGCCAAAGCGCGGGGCGACATACTCGCGCATCAGGGCGCTGTCGAGATCGTCGCCGCCGATGAGGACGCCCTGGGCGGACAAAATTTCATGGTCGCGTTGATCGGCGCGCAACACCGTCAGGTCGAGCGTGCCGCCGCCAAAGTCGAAGACCAGGAGCGTCTGCGGCTCCTGTACGCTTTGCAGATAGAAGAGCGCGGCGGCAACCGGCTCGGCCAAAAACGATACCTCCTCAAAGCCCGCCAGCGCCGCCGCCTCGCGCATCCGCTGCTCGGCCAGCTGGTCCGTCGCTACCTCATCCGCATACTTCACCGGTCGCCCCAGCGTCACGCAGCGCACGGTCTGGCCCAACTGCGCTTCGGCCTGCTCGCGCACGTGGCGCAGAATCAGCGCGATCAGCTCTTGGATCGTGAAGTCGCGCCCGAAAATGTTCGTCCCCCAGTACGACGGCGAGCGCAGCCCCGTCTTGATTGACTGCAAGAGCCGCCCGCGTGCACCGATGTCTTCCTCGATGTGCGTATCGTAGATGATGGTGATGGGGCCGCCCTCCAGGCTCGCCACGGTGTTTTCCAGCACGCCGACCACGCGCTCCTCAAAGATCGCCTCGCGGCCCGTATCCTCGCGCAAGAAGGTCTGCACGGCCTCCATGCCCAGCCGATGTTCGTGCGCCCGGTTGACGTAAATCATCGAGCGCAGCACGGTCGGGCTGGCGCTCAGCGGATCGAGCGTGAGAAAGCGGGAGGCGTTGTCATTTCCTGAACCGTAGTTGTCATTTCCTGAACCGTAAACGGCGGCGGAGGTGTGCGTCGTGCCAAAGTCGACGCCGAGGCAGGGGGAGGTAACTTGAGACATTTGTGCTTGCTTCGCGTGAAAAGATGCTTTATGATTCGCCTAACTTGCAAAGCGTAAACGACTTGTCAAACTGGGGAGAACGATGAACTATAAAGTAAAACTTGAACAAACCGAAGAAGGTTACGCGGTTTGGTGTCCCGCGCTACCGGGTTGTTGGTCCCAAGGTGAGACGGAGGAGGAAGCGCTAGAAAACATCCGCGACGCGATTGCAACCTATCTGGAAGCGCTTGAAGAAACAACGAAAGACAGCCCAACGCGCGTTGTCAATGTGCCGATCCCCGCGTAGCCATGCCAAAACTAGCTGGTGTAAATCACCAACGTGCCGTTCGCGCTTTTGAAAAAGCAAATTTTCGTATTCTGCGTCAGGGCAAGCATATTGCCATGACAAACGGCGAGTGAATTATTATCATTCCGCGAGCCAATCCCGTCAATGCGTTCACGATGGGCGGGATTGTGCGTGATGCAGGATTGAGTATCGAAGAATTTCGCAAGCTCCTCTAAATCTTATTCGCCTGCCGCACCAGCGACAGCACCCGCTCCGCCGCCGCCACCACCGGCCCGTCGACCATGCGGCCGTCCAGCTCAAACGCGCCGACGCCCTGCGCCTGCCGCTCGCGGTGTGCGTCCACAACCCGCTGCGCCCGCTCGATTTCCGCCGCCGACGGCGTAAACGCTTTGTGAATCGGCTCGACCTGTCGCGGGTGAATCGCCATCTTGCCGTCGTAGCCCAACTGACGCCCTTCGACGCACTCGCGCGCGAAGCCCTCCATGTCGTGCAAATCGAAGAAGACCTGGTCGATGGCCTGCAGGCCGTAGGCCGCCGCCACCGTCACCACGGCGCTGCGGGCGTAGAGCACCTCGCGCCCCTCGACGCTGCGGATCGCGCCCACGCTGCTGGCAAAATCCTCCGCACCAAAGAGCAGCGCCGCCAACCGCGGGCTGGACTGCGCAATCTCGCGCAGATTGATCACCCCCCGCGCTGTTTCAATCACCGCCAAAATGTGGATGCCGTTGGCGGGCCAGCCCTGCACCCGCTCGATTTCGTCGAGCGCGCGGCTCAACTCCTGCATGGCGTTTGCGTCGTCGACTTTGGGCAGCACCACGCTGTCGGGTCGCGCATCTTCGCCAAACGCATCCTGCATATCCTCGACGAAGAGCGAACTACCTACCGCGTTGACGCGCACGAGCCGCTCGCTGCGCCCAAAGTCGACATCGGCCAGCGCCCGCTGCACGGTGCGGCGCGCGTCGGCCTTGCGGCTCAGCGCCACGCCGTCCTCCAGGTCCATCACCACGCAGTCGACGTCGAGCCCCGCGGCCTTTTCGATTTTGCGCTGGCTGTCGCCGGGGAGGAAGAGCAGCGAGCGGCGAAGGCGGTGGGTCATAATTTTGTGCTTTCGTTGGTTGCGCGAGACCCCACCCCAGCCCTCCCCAAATTGGGGAGGGAGCAGTCGCTTCGTCGACGAGAGACCAGTTCCTCCCCCCATCATGGGGGAGGTTAGGAGGGGGTTGAACTTGGTCAAATCACCCTAATCTTCCGGCCTCTTCAACACCAGCACCGTGCGCTCGAACTCAATCACCGTCACCCCCTCCTGGTTGCGTCCCACGTGGCGGAAGCGCACGATGCCGCGATCCGGCTTGGAGCGCGAGGGGCGCTTGTCGAGGACTTCGCTGCGCACGTAGAGCGTGTCGCCGGGAAAGAGCGGGTGCGGGTGCTGGACGCTTTCGTAGCTGAGGTTGGCCACAATCGTGCCCGCCGTCAGCTCCGGCACGGTCAGCCCGACGGCGAGGCCGAGCGTGAAGATGCCGTTGATGATGGGCCGCCCAAAGTGCGTGCGCGCCGCAAAGTCGGCGTTGAGGTGCAGCGGCTGCGGGTTCATGGTCAGCGTCGAGAAGAGGACGTTATCCATCTCGGTCAGCGTGCGCCCCGTGGCGTGGTCGACGGTGTCGCCGGGGATGAGTTCTTCGTAGTATTTTCCGGTCATGGTTTGTAAGTCGAAGCGCTGCTTCGACCCTCGCAACCAACACGCAAAGATTGTGAATCACGCAGCGCTTCGACTTCGGCGGGCCGGGCCACCGAACCCTGCGTGGTTTTGATGAAGTCTCCTCGTCTGTCCACCGGCGCGAAGCAGCGCTTCGCGTTACGTTAGCTCCACCAGCTTCTGCCCGCGCTCGACCACGTGCCCCTCGGCGCAAAAGAGCTGCGCGACTTCGCCATCACGCGGCGCGGTCAACTTCGTCTCCATCTTCATCGTATGTAATACCAATTGCGTTGGTAAGCTGCGTAAAGTATAATTCTCGGCCAAAAAGGAGAGTTGCAGGAATGGGCAGAATGGGCAGAATGGGCAGACCCTGGCAGATGGAGTGGCAGGAAGATGCCGAGACATTAGCGCAATTATACAAGGCAGAACAAGATTTACAGAAGCGAACGCGGTTGCACGCACTCTGGCTGCTACGACGCGGCAAGAGCCAAAGCGAAACGGCAGCGCTGGTGGGTGTGTCGCTGCGCAGCGTGCAAAAGTGGGTGAGTTGGTACCGGCAAGGCGGGCTGAGCGAAGTGCTCTCCAAACAACATGGTGGACATGCGCCCGTACAGACCCAACTCAGCGGCGAGCAAATCGAGGCGTTGCGCGCCGAGGCGGACGCGGGCCACTTTCGTAGCCTTGCCGAAGCCGTGAACTGGGTGCAAGAGCGCTTCGGCATAGGCTACAGCTATTGGGGAATGCGCAGCCTCTTTCACCGCTTCAAGATCAAGAAAAAAGTGCCTCGACCGAGCAATCCCAAGGCTTCTGTTGAAGAACAGGAGGCTTGGAAAAAAGGGGGCTCAGCGACAGGCTAAAAGCGGGGGGCCTTGAGACAGAGGCAGGCCTTTTTTGGGTAGACGAAATGCGCGTCGGACTGATTGGTCAAACGCGACGCGTCTGGGCATCGGTGGGCGTCAAAGTTGTCCAACCGCGTGAGTACATCTATCAGTGGAGCTACCTGAATCTGGCCGTCAACGGACTGACTGGTCAACTCTTTTGGCAATGGGGGCCGAACATGAAAGCGGCCACGATTGCGCCCATTGTGGCAGAGTGGGCAGAACAAGGGCTGAGCACCGTTGTTTGGGACGGGGCACGCGGTCACTACGGCGACGCCTAGGCGGACTTGTCTGTGCAGCGTTTGGTGCAGCCCCCTTACTCACCTGAACTCAACCCGGCGGAACGCGTCTTCGCCTTTTTGCGTGACAAAGTTGAAGGCTTGGTCTACGGCTCAGTTGAGAACAAGCAGCAAGCGGTCGAGCGCGAGCTTCAGGCTCTCGCCGCTAATCCCGATGCCGTTAAGCGACTGGCCGGTTGGGCGTGGATTCGCAACGCCGTCGCCACTGCTCTCGCCCCTTAGTTTGCGAACTTTACTAACGCAATTGGTATAAGTCGAAGCGCTGCTTCGACCCTCGCAACCAACACGCAAAGATTGTGAATCACGCAGCGCTTCGACTTCGGCGGGCCGGGCCACCGAACCCTGCGTGGTTTTTGATGAAGTTTCCTTGTCTGTCCACCGGCGCGAAGCAGCGCTTCGCGTTACGTTAGCTCCACCAGCTTCTGCCCGCGCTCGACCACGTCGCCCTCAGCGCAAAAGAGCTGCGCGACTTCGCCATCACGCGGCGCGGTCAACTTCGTCTCCATCTTCATCGCCTCCAAAATCAGCAGCGGCTCGCCCGCGACCACGGCCTGCCCCGCCTCGACCAGCACCGCGCGCACCTGGCCCGGCATCGTCGCCGTCAGCGTGCCCTGGGCGGCAGCGGCGCCGCGCCGTTGCTGGCGCGCGCTGCGCGTTGGCGTCAGCGTCCACACACGCCCGTCCAGCCAGATTTGCCACGCCGTCTGCTCGCCCGTTTTGACCCGCGCGGCGTAGGCCCGTACGCGACGGTCGTCGAGCCGCAGGTCGATTTGCCCCGGCAGCGTCACGTCGTCCGATCTCAGCGTCACGCGGTGGGCAACGTCACCCAGCTGGATTTCGTAGTTGCCATCGGTCGGCTGGAGGTGGACGCGCTGGGGGTCGTCTGTCGTGTTGTCGGTTGGCTCGAAGTAGTAGTCGCTCATGTCGTCATTTTCGGTTGGGATAAATTCGTGTTGGTGGGGCGTTCGACCTCACCCCCTCGACGTTGGTTCGTAGTCGATGAAGCCTCGGAAGCCCCCTCTCCGCGCGCGGAGAGGGGGTTTGGGGGTGAGGTTTCGCGTGCCCCAACCCCCTCTACACCGCCACGCCCAGCCGAAACCCGTCCGCACGCTGCCACGGGCTCTGGGCATCGACTGTCGGCTGCACGCCATTGCTGGCAGGCGCGCGACGGCTCAAATGCTCAGCCAGCGCGGCCACAAGCAGCGCCTCGTCCGGCATATCATCGTGACTCGGCTGCCAGTCGGCAAAATACTCATCGAGAAAAGCCGTCGTCGTCTCGCCACCGGCAAAGGCGGGGTGGGCGATCACATCGCGCAGAAAATCAATGTTGGTGATAATGTCGCCGAGCACCACGTAGTCGCGCAGCGCGGTCAGCATTTTGGCGCGGGCTTCGTCGCGCGTGGGGGCGTGGGCGATGAGCTTGGCGAGCATCGGATCGTAGTGGACGCTCACGTCGCTGCCGCTGGTAATGCCGCTGTCCACGCGCACGCCGGGACCGCTCGGCTCGACGGCGAGCGCGATGTGGCCCGTCGCGGGCAGGAAGCCGTGCGCCGCATCTTCGGCGTAAATCCGACACTCGATGGCGTGGCCGCGCTGGCGCAGGTCGGCCTGGGTAAAGGGCAGCGGCTCGCCCGCGGCGACGCGAATCTGCGTCTGCACCAGGTCGACGCCGGTGACCAGTTCGGTGATGGGGTGCTCGACCTGGAGACGCGTGTTCATTTCCAGAAAGTAGAAGTCGCCCGCCGCATCGACCAGAAATTCCACCGTGCCCGCGTTGACGTAGTCGACCGCGCGGGCGGCGGCGAGCGCGGCCTCGGCCATCTGCGCTCTCAGGTCATCATCCACAAAGGGCGACGGCGTCTCCTCGACAATCTTTTGGTGGCGACGCTGGATCGAGCACTCGCGCTCGAAGAGGTGCACGAGATGGCCGTGCGCGTCGCCCAAAATTTGGAACTCGATGTGGCGCGGTCGCTGCACCAGCTTTTCGAGAAAGAGCCGACCGTCGCCAAAGGCGCCCGCCGCCTCGCGCCGGGTCGCCGCCAGCGCGTCGGGCAGATCGGCCGGGTCGCTCACGACGCGCATGCCCTTGCCGCCGCCGCCCGCCGCCGCCTTCACCAGCAGCGGAAAGCCGACGTCGCCTGCTGCGTCAAGCAAAGCCGCGTCGCTCAGCGAATCTTTGTCATCACCCTGAAAGCCAGGGATGACGGGCACGCCCGCGGCCTGCATGGTCGCGCGCGCCGCGGTCTTCGAGCCCATGGCCCGAATCGTCTGCGGCGTGGGGCCGATGAAGGTGATGTTCGCGTCGAGCACGGCCTGGGCGAAGTCGGCGTTTTCGGCGAGGAAGCCGTAGCCGGGGTGTAGCGCGTCGCAGCCGCTGTCGCGGGCCGCGCTCACGATTTTGTCGATGGCGAGGTAGGAGTGAGCGGGCGCGGCTGGGCCGAGCAACACGGCCTCGTCGGCCAGCCAGACGTGGGGCGCGTCCGCATCGGCCTCCGAGTAGGCGGCGACGGTGGAGAGGCCCAGCTCGCGGCAGGCGCGGATCAGGCGGACGGCGATTTCGCCGCGGTTGGCGATGAAGAGTTTGGTGAACATGGCAAAGTATTGGACGCAAGCCGTTCTGAATCGTGGCGGCTTCAGTTGTAAGTCAGTGTGTCTGGTCGGCAATGTCCCACACCCAATGAATTGGGCATCTAGTTTGCGCAGTGCGCTTCAGCGCACTGCGGTCAACTCATCCAACGCGCTTGAGCGCGTTTTGCAAAGCAGGCAGCGAATTCATTCGTTGCCGGTGATGGTCGATGAGCACGCCTTGCTCGTTGAAGACTACTACGCAGGCGTCAATTCAAACGCCATCTGTTTCGGCTGCACGACGCATATTGAGGCTCTTTCGCCATTGCTCATCGACCATCTTCTGTCGACTTATTCTCTTACCCTACCAAATTCGCCCCTGCTGTTCAAATATTAACAAAATCTATACAAGTGTTCTGTGTCACAGCTGTCATTTTGCTGTCAGAGTTAGGCAGATGGTGCTAGATAATCCGAAAAACAGAAGGTTAGAGGAAAATTTCTTTGCATTGTAGATATGCAGGAAGGTGCGATATACTTAGCTTCGGCTCAGAGTTGAACTCCGTCATCCGCGGAAAATTTCTGTAGATTTAACTTGAGTTGCTACCCGCCACCGCCCCGCGCCGTGGTTCCCTTCGGCAGGCTCACCAACCAATCGGGTTAGATTGAATAGTTCGGCAAAAAAAGGAGAAGCCATGACAGACAAAAACCGCATCGAATGCCTCTGCTTTTCACAGGAAGAGCTGCTGGAAGCGGGGTGCTTGGATTTGCAGATGGCAATGAGTGCAGCAGAATCCGCCATGCTCGCCTTTCGGCAAGATAAAATCTTGTTTCCAGACAAGATCGTGCAGATTTTTAATGAAGATACGCAGGAACGTATCAACTGCTTGCCGGCAACGCTTCTGCCCGAAAAGATCTGCGGTGTTAAATGGGTATCCGTATTCCCGCCCAATCCCGACAAATACGGCGTCCAGAATCTTTCTGCCGTCATCATACTGTCTGAGATCGAGAAAGGGTTCCCCATCGCTTTTATGGATGGGACGCTTTGCTCGAACATGCGTGTGGGTGCGATAGGCGGGATTGCCGCCAAGCATTTCGCAAGGCCGGATTCAAAGAGCATCGCTTTCATTGGGGCGGGGGAGCAGGCCAAGATGCACCTCATTGCCATGAAGACAGCCGTTCCTGCCATTGAGGAGTGCCGGGTCTCTGCAAAGCATGACCACGAAGAAAAGCAGTTTGTCGAGGAGATGGGGCGTCTTTTCCCAGACATCCGTTTTTCTGTCGCCAATACAGATGCACAGAAGGCCATGGAGGGCGCGGATATCCTGGTCACTGCCACGAGTGCGCAAGCCCCTCTTCTCAAAGCGGCGTGGATGAAGCCCGGCGCCTTCTACAGCCACATCGGCGGCTGGGAGGACGAGTATGAGGTGGCGAAACAATGTGAAAAGATTGTGTGTGACGATTGGGAAACCGTGAAGCATAGGACACAGACCCTTAGTCGGATGTATAAGGATGGCGACCTCACAGACGAAGACATTTATGCGGACTTGGGCGACATCGTTGCAGGCGAGAAGGGCGGAAGGGAGACGGACGAGGAACGGGTCTACTTCAATGCGGTCGGTCTGGCCTATGTAGATGTGGCGATTGCGCACGCGATGTACCTACGAGCTAAGGAAGCAGGAGCAGGAAAGACGTTCAACGTCCAAGAGACCATGATTTTCCAGCATGAGAAACTAGCGGATTGGATTCGGATTTAAGTCAAGCCCCACCCTAGGCAACACCTCTGGGCTTCGATATCTCAGCAACCAAGTGCTGTTTACAGAAGATGTCGAGCAAGACGCTGCACCGGCGGGGATTCTGCTGCGTTCCATCCCCGCCAGTGAGCTTGATCGTTCGGCAACAGACTATCAAGGCCAATTCGCGTCCTTTCGCGGAACTACATGTCCCCATCCCTCTCACATCCTGAATACCCCGTACCCCGTCTCCGCGACCGGCGCGTTCAAGCACGCCGACAGCGCCAGCCCCAGCACGCGGCGCGTCTGCGCCGGGCCGATGAATGTTAGGACAGCGTCGAGGGCGGCTTGGATGAAGCCGGCATTTTCGTCGAGGAAGCCGTAGCCGGGGTGCAGCGCGTCGCAGCCGCTGTCGCGGGCCGCGCTCACGATTTTGTCGATGGCGAGATAGGAGTGGGCTCGCGGACGCATCGGCCTCCGAGTAGGCGGCGACGCTGTCGATACCCAGCTCGCGGCAGGCGCGGATCAGGCGAACGGCGATTTCGCCGCGGTTGGCAATGAAGAGTTTGGTGAATATTCAAGGGTTTTAGCTGCGGATGAACGCGGATTAAGCGGGCGTCAACTCAAAGGTCATCTGCGTCGGCTGCACAGTGCGCGTCGACGCACCCGGCACTTCCAGAGAGACGACGGTGCCCTATGCGTCGTAGTCGAGGATGACGCCGGGCTCATCTTCGTCGCTTTCGGCGACGGGGGCGTCGCTGAGGATGATAGTGAGGATGTCGGCATGAGTGTCGTAGGTGACTTTCATGATTCGATTCCAGTTCTTCTGTTTCCAAGAATATCTGATCTTCCTGTGATAAGCAACCTTAACTCGACGCGCTCTCGTACCGCCGCAGCCCGCGCCTAAACAGCCACGACGCGCCCGCAAACAGGCCGACCGCTATCAACGCAGCTGGCAGCAGCGGCACATTGACCGTCGTATTCGTCAGCCGACCCGCGGGCAGGGTCGTCATCAGGCCGACGGGCAGCACCCACGTCAGCGCCAGTCGCAGCCAGGCGGGGTAGAAGCCGACGGGGTAGCGCGCGAGTTGGAAGAGGCCGTTAAAGAGCCAATTGAAGAGGAAGCCGTTGCTCCAAAAGGTGAGGCTGGTCAGCAGCAGGAGCAGGCTGTAGAGAAGGGTGACGCTGACCAGCAGCGCGGCGACAAAGGCGAGCGCCTGCCCGACGCGCATCTGCCCGCTGAGCTGGCGCAGGGCGACGCCCAACACGGCGAAGGCAACGAGCAGGTCGAGCGCGGCGAGCGGTCGCCACACCTGGCAGGAGACGGTAAACTGGGGCGAAAGCGGGCGCAGCAGCACGAAGTCAAAGCGGCCCGTCCACAGGTCGCCGCCGAGGCCGCCCAGGCGGTTGAGGCTGGGGCCAAAGCAGAGGGCGCGCAGGGCATCAAGCAGCAGGTAGACGGCGAGCAGGGCCAGGGTCGCGGGCAGCGTCCAGCCGCGGATCGTTTCGATTTGGCCGAAGACGACGACGATGCCCAGCACGCCGCCCGCCAGCGCCAGCAGCGAGTTGAGCAAGCTGATGGCGAAGTTGGCGCGGTAGGCCAGCTCCTCCTGCAGCGAGGCGGTGAAGAAGGCGGCGAGGATACGTATGTGGCGCATGTTAACCTCCCACCGCGCTGTAGCGGGCCAGCCCGGTTTGCCAGCCCAGCCGACTCAAGCCCGCGGCGACGGCCAGCCAGCTCAGTTGCAGCGCAAAGCCAAAGAGCATTTCGTCAGCGCTCAGTTGACCGGTCAGCAGCTCGACGGGGAAGCCGATCATGTAGCGGAAGGGCAACCAGACGGCGGCGGTTTGCAGCCAGACAGGCAGCAGCGCGACGGGCGCGACCTGTCCCGCCAGCAGAAAGAGCAGCGTGTCCTGCAGGGCGAGCAGGCTGTCGGCGCGGCTGGCCCAGAAGGCGAGCAGGGCAATGGCGTAGCCCCACAAGAAGCGCAGCCCCCAGGCCAGCGGCAGCGCGACGGCGAAGGCCAGCGCGTTGGTTGCGGTCAGGTCGAGAGTGGGGCGCAGCACGAGCGTCAGCAGCGCGGTGGCGGGGAGGATGAACGTCAGGAAGACCGCCTTGCCCGCCAGCTCGGTGGCGAGCGTGTCGAAGATGGGGGCGAGGGGGCGCAGCAGCAGCGCGTTGAGCCCGCCGTCGCGGATCAGGTCGCCGACGGTCCAGTTGGCCGTGGCGTAGGTCAGCTGGTTGACGACGATCAAAACGAGGTAGTAGGCGACGAACTCGCCGCGCGTCAGCCCGCCGATGGTTCCGTTGCCTGCCGCCGTGGACCAGACGAAGAGGTAGACGAGCGGTGGAATCATCCAGCCAAAAGCAAGCAGAAAGAAAAAGGAGCGTTCGGCAAACCACGTCTGCCACGTGATGCGAACGAGGGCAAGCAGGCCGTTCATGCTGCACCCCCGCCTTCACCCCCGCTAAAGAGCTGGTCGATGACGGCCTCGATGGGCGGGTCTTGAATCGACAAATCCACCAGCGCTTCGTTTTGCAGCAGTTGGGCGGCGATGTGCGGCGCATCACGGCGATCAACGCGCAGGGTAAGCGCTTCCTCCGTTTCTTCAATCACCTCCCCGCCCGCAATGTTTAGCGGTGGCGCGACGCGAATCAGCTTATAGGGCGCGAGCTGCTCGGCCAGCCGCGAGAGCAGGCCGTCGTAGACCAGCCGCCCCTCGTTGATCAGAATCACGCGCTTGCAGAGAGCGACGACATCGGCCATGTAATGGCTGGTCAGGATCACGGTGACGCCGTGTTGCTCGTTGTAGATGGCGAGAAACGAGCGCAGGCGGCGCTGCATGGTCACGTCGAGCCCGAGGGTGGGTTCGTCGAGAAAGAGCAGCCGGGGCCGGTGTAGCAGTGCGGCAACCAGCTCGCACTTCATGCGCTCGCCGAGCGAGAGGTTGCGCACGGGCTTGTGCAGCAGCGGCTCCATCGCCAGCAGGTCGACCAGTTCGTCCAGCGTGGCGTGAAATTGGGCCGCGGGCACGCCGTAGATTTTGCGCAACACGCTGAAGGTGTCCAGCGGCGGGATGTCCCAGCGCATCTGGGTTTTGTTGCCGAGCACCATGCTGATCTGGCGCAGGTAGCTGTGCTGCCGCTCGTGCGGTCGATGGCCCGCTACGCGCGCCTCGCCCGCCGTCGGTCGCAGCAGGCCGGCGAGCAGCTTGAGCGTGGTCGTTTTGCCCGCGCCGTTGGGCCCCAGCAGCGCCACCATCTCGCCTGCCTCGATCTCAAACGTCAGGTCGCGGATGGCGGTGACAGTGCGCGTGCGTCGCCTGCCTAAGGCGTACAGCGAAGCCAGCAAGCCCGGCTCGCGCTCGGGCACGCGGTAAGCTTTTGAGAGTCGATGGACGGTGATGAGGGACATGGGTGAATTTCCAGTGGATGTAGCGAACATCGTCATCGATACAAGGGGGCGTAATTTGTCATGCCCGCACAGGCGGGCATCCATGCGCGACCAGCGAGCCTTCAATAGCTTTTTATGCTAATTTTTGGGGAATTCAGCGATAGTCAACCAAAACGCATCTCGACCAAGCGACGATGCGCCGTAGATGACTCATGGATTCCCGCCTACGCGCAATGGCGTTAAGTTAAGCAAGCTGGTTCCCACGCAGAGTCTGGGAACTCAATCCGGAGGCTCTGCCTGCAGAGGGGAGGCGGAGCCTCCCGCAGCGCATTCCACGCTCCGCGTGGAACGAGGAGGCCTTAACTTAACGCCATTGCGCCTACGCGGGAATGACAAAACTACGTCGTCTTGTGCTTCAAGATTACTTCCTATGTCATAAGCGCACCGTTGTGTAACGGACTTCAGCGCGTTTTGCATCCTAGGGTGGTATTTCGAGGCCAGCCGATCTTAGTCTAACCCTACGGGGCGCAAGTGGAGTTTGGGCGAACTGCCCAGAGAGGGGAGGGCAAAAAGTGGGGCAAAAGGTCGGATCATAACTGGAGGGTTAGCGCTGTGATAGCTGCGCTTCAATCAACTCAATGATGCCCAGCGCGCGCTGTTCCTGTGCGGCGAGCATCGATAGATACTGGGTGCTAGCGGAGAGAATTTCTTCTTGGGGAGCGGGCGTGTCGAGCACGCGACGCACGTCGGGCGGCTCGTCCTGCTGGTCGATGTGGTGCATGAGACGCAGAATGGCCATGACGCTGTAGCCCGCGTTGCGCAGGAGGCGAATGATGCGGATGCGGCCGATTTCCGCCGCCCCATAAAGCCGGTAGCCGTTGTCGGGGTGGCGCGGCACGGTGAGCAGCCCGTTGCGCTCCCAGCCGCGCAACGTCTCGGCGTGGACGCCCACGTACTGGGCCGCCCGTTTAATCGTCAACGGCTCACGTCGCGCGTCGACCACTGCCCCGTTGACCCAGCGCTCCACGAGCATGGCGGCCGTCTTAGCATGGGTGTGCTCGGCGCGGATCTGCATCAGGTAGCGGTAGGCGTGCGCCAGCGCGCTACCCAAATCGCCCGCCGCTCCACAGGCGACCAGGTCGAGCACGGGCTGCTTGCCGCCGGGGTAGGGGCCGCAGAGCGCCAGCCGCGCCAGCTCCATCTGGTCGAGGTGCTGCTGGGTGAACTGGCGGTAACCATTGGCGGCGCGGGGAATGGCTGGCAGAAACCCCCACTCCTCGTAGAGCCGCACGGTGTTGGGATGGCAGCCGACGGCGTTGGCGAGGTCGGCGGTGGTGAGGGGTGATGAGGGGTCGGGGGTCATTGAAGTTGATGGGCAGCTTGGTGTTGTAAAGCCTATTACCTTTGAATAAGTTCAAACCCAAAGTAGCAGTAAATTCCAATGGACAGATTCAACCAACTACGGTACGATTCTTATCAAATTGAATTGATTGAAGCAGGGAGAATATTATGCGGCAAGCAACAATAGAGATACAGGTTCCAACCGATCTGTTGCAATATGTCGTTCACGGTTTCAGTTTTACAATGGCCATTCTGAGTG
Source organism: Caldilineaceae bacterium (assembly GCA_965213595.1). GTDB lineage: Bacteria > Chloroflexota > Anaerolineae > Caldilineales > Caldilineaceae > JBCCFC01. The sequence goes on from CBDBZO010000001.1 coordinate 269,349, forward strand.
ACAGTTTGCGAAAGCCTGCCCTGAGTCCACCGAAGGGAATTTCCCGATAGCAAGCACACATTCTTCGGCAAACAGCGGATCAGAATGACAAATCGTGAACGACTGAAAGCAGAAACGTCTAGAAGGAGATGGTGCAATGGTAGCGGACCCACAAATCCTGGATAAAATAGCCAGCGAAGCTCGACATCTCACGCCAGAATACCGACTGCGTCTTGTGCAAAGGATCATTCAGACGCTTGTTTCATCTTCGCCTCTTCAAGAACCACAACCTTTGCGTTTTGGTGAGTTTGGCGGTGATGAAGGAAACATGTCCACCTTAGAAGACTTCACCACAGCCGAATGGCGGCCCACAGACGAGGAGTTGGATGGCCCACAAGTATATTCTTGATACGCACGCCCTGGTCTGGTTTGTAGAAGGCAATAAACGATTGAGCGAATCGGCCAAGGCAATCATTGCGGCAACGGATAGCCAACTGGTGTTGCCGCTTATCGCCCTGGCAGAAGCGGCTATGATTATCGAAAGAGGTAGAACCACCATATCAGATGCGTCAAAATTCCTAACGCGTGTCTATACAGATACGCGCATCGAAATCTTCCCGCTAACCTTGGATATATTTGAACGCAGCTTGACCGCCGAAGGGTTACGAATTCCTGAATTGCACGACCGATTTATCGTCAGTACAGGGCTCCATCTGCAGGATTTAGGCGACACCGTCGAAATTATCACGAAAGATCAGGCAATTACGGATGCTGGTGTGTTGTCTGTCCTTTGGTAAAAAGGGTCGAGCTGTTAGTGAACGGCCTTCCAACAGAACTCAACCAGACGCAGCGGGCATGGGGGAGATGGTCGTCGTCAACGAGCGCGCGCTGCTCGTTGACGACCACTACGCAGGCGTCAGCTTAAAGGTCATCAGCTTCGGCTGCACGACGCGCGTCGAGTATCCAGCACTTCGAGCGAGACGACGTTGCCCTGGGCGTCGTCGTCGAGGATGACGCCGGGCTTGTCTTCGTCGCTTTCGGCGATGGGGGTGTCGCTGAGGATGATGGTGAGAATGTCGACTTGGGTGTTGTAGGTGACTTTCATGGTTTACTTCCAGTATTTCTATACCTTGCTGGTGCGATAAGCGGTCACAACTTCGGCCGGTTGGCGGCCTATATTGACGAAGACTCGCAACAGGTAATCCTTTTCCTCGTCTTCGTCGTACTGCTTTGATTGATAGATACACCGACCGATTCGCTGCTCTGTACGCTACTCGGGCTGTACCAGCACCGCCGCTGTCCCCGCTTCTGTAATTTGACGGCGTGCCATTTCCAGCAAAGCATGGTCTATGAGCACGTAATCGGCAATATCGGGACGCCTGTGATAATCATATCCAACTTCGGTCTACAGAGTAACGAAACACACCTTGAGAGTAGGAGCGTAGGCACAAGCAAGCCTATGCTTGCTTGTGCAGTCACTTTATTTCTCGCATATCTACAAAATCGATTAGCTGAGCGTCCATGCTGGCCGTCGTCACTTGTAGCCGTGCCATGGATAGTAATTGCGTTCATTGTAGATTCCTATTCGATGAGTATTGCACCATATTGTTGAGGGTTAAAGCCTCCAGGCCATATGGTACTAGTAGTTCATCAGCAAGATATTGACGGATAGTCAAAAGAGAGGCAAGCTTACCTGAAAGCATAGATTCAGGAGGAAGCGATGCCAGCCAAACTATACAGAGTGCGATTAGAGAACGCCGAACGAGACCGTCTGACGGCGTTGGTTAATAAAGGAACCGGCAATGCCGGGCGCTTGAAACGGGCACGAATTCTGCTGATGGCCGATGAGGCGCAGGCGGGCGGCGGCAGCAAGGATGCAGAGATTATCAACGCCTTGCAGACCTCCAGACGCACGGTCGAGCGCACGCGGGAGAAGTGTGTAGAACAGGGCATTGACGCGGCCATCAACCACAAGCATCCACGCCAAACGCGGAGCAAGGTGCTGGATGGCGAAGGCGAAGCGCGACTGGTGCAGATAGCGTGTAGCGCACCGCCAGATGGTCGCGACTCGTGGACGCTACAGATGCTGGCAGACAAGCTGATTGAACTCGAAGTGGTCGAGACCATTTCGGGCGAGACTGTGCGCCAGACGTTAAAAAAAACGAGATCAAACCCTGGCTGAACGAACAATGGTGCATCCCGCCAGAGCAAAACGCGGATTTCGTCTGTGCCATGGAAGATGTGCTGGAGGTCTACCATCGACCACATGACCCGCAGCGCCCGCTGGTCTGCTTTGATGAAACGAGCAAGCAACTGACCAAAGAGACCCGTCTGCCCTTACCCGCTAGAGCGGGAGAGGTGGCCAAGTACGATTATGAGTACGAGCGCAACGGCACGAGCAATCTCTTTCTCTTCTTCGCCCCGCTTGAGGGCTGGCGACACGTCAAGGTAACCGACCGCCGCACCAAAGTGGACTTTGCGCACTGTATGCGCGACCTGGTCGACGTCCATTTCCCCCAGGCGGAGCGCATCGTGCTGGTCATGGACAACTTGAATACCCATAAGCTTGCCTCGCTTTACGAAGCCTTCCCGCCCGAAGAAGCGCGGCGCCTCATCGAAAAGCTCGAAATTCACTATACACCCAAACACGGCAGTTGGCTCAACATGGCTGAAATTGAGTTCAGCGTCTTGCAGCGTCAGTCCCTCAAGGCGCGCATCCCTGACCAGAAAGCACTTGTTGAGCGAGTCGCCGCCTGGGAAACACCGCGCAACGCTGCTGAAACAAAGGCGCTCTGGCGCTTCTCTGTGGAGGATGCACGCATCAAACTCCACAAACTCTATCCGTCATTTGATGTCTGCTAGTCTACTAGAATTGTATTTAGCTCCACGTAAATCAGCACTATGTAGGTTGCTGGCTCCAGATAGGTTAGCCCCAGATAGATTAGCTCCATGTAGGTCGGCTCCAAGCAGATCAGCAAGCAGGTAGGCTCCAGATAAATTGGTTTGAGGCATATAGGTTTCATGCAGAATGGTATTAGTCATGTTGGCTTTAGACAGGTTGGCTCCAAGTAGATAGGTTCCAGATAAGTCGGCTTTGAACAGTTGGGCCTCGGATAGGTCGGCTTCGTGCAGGACAGTCTCAGACAAATTGGCTTCGCGCAGATCAGCTTTGTGTAGATTTAACTGTAGTAGTATTAGCTCTTGTAGCTCAATTCCAGCTAACGAGATCGGCCTACAAAAAACAGTGAAGCCTGAGCAGTTTAGTGTTTCAAGGGCTTGTACAGTCGCCTGTCCACCGTTCATTTGTTCAGCAATAAAAATAACTTGCCAAGCACGAAGCACCTGTTCTTCTCTCCTGCTTCCTGAATCAGCAAACCAGAAAATGATAGCCACGATGATGGCAAACCGGGAAGCAAAGTCCAAGATGTCAAGGATTGCCCACTGCTTTACCCAGTAAACTACTGATTCTAGCGCCCATTCAACTCGTCGCCAGCGCAACGGACGGTCAATCGATCTATGAAGGTAGTGCCCTAGAAGTTGACCACAATGCGAACATGCGGTTGCTTGTGCATTTATTTTCTCGTAGCAGTAGGGACATTCTTTTGTATCTGGTTTTGCTTCTCCTACATCGATGAGTTCCCATCCCGACGAGTGCTTTGCGGGAACGTAAAGCTGTCGATTTAACGAGTTATCCGGACTTAGCGCGTCAAGATGATCTACAATGCCCGTGCCGTTGCTTGATAGATGGTCTAAATTCTTCGAGGGCATAATTCTTTACCTTTCATCCTTTATGAATATTCTCGTTCAACTGTGATTATACATACATTTTTACGAGCAAACTAGGACGGAAAAATTGGAGTAAACAATTACATCCGAAACACCCCATACCCCGTCTCCCCGACCGGCGCGTTCAAACACGCCGACAGCGCCAGCCCCAGCACGCGACGCGTCTGCGCCGGGTCCAGAATGCCGTCGTCCCAGAGGCGGGCGGTGGCGTAGTAGGGGCTGCCTTCGCGCTCGTATTTGTCGAGGGTAGGCTGCTTGAAGGCGGCGGCTTTGTCGTCGCCCAGGGCAGGGTCACCCTGGCGGGCGAGCTGATCCTGCTTGACGGTGAGCAGCACGTTGGCGGCCTGCTCGCCACCCATGACGCTGATGCGGCTGTTGGGCCACATCCACAGAAAGCGCGGCCCGTAGGCGCGCCCGCACATGCCGTAGTTGCCCGCCCCAAACGAGCCGCCAATCACCACCGTCAGCTTGGGCACGCGGGCGTTGGCGACGGCGTGTACCATCTTGGCGCCGTCCTTGGCGATGCCGCCCTGCTCGTAGGCTTTGCCCACCATGAAGCCGGTGATGTTTTGCAGAAAGAGCAGCGGGATGCGCCGCGCCGTACACAGCTCGATAAAGTGCGTGCCCTTGAGCGCGGATTCGCTAAAGAGCACGCCGTTGTTGGCGATAAGGCCGACCGGGTAGCCGTGCAGGTACGCCCAGCCGCAGACAAGCGTCTCGCCGTAGCGCGCCTTGAACTCGCGGAAGCGGCTGCCGTCGACCAGTCGCGCAATCACCTCGCGCACGTCGTAGCCCACGCGAAACGAGGTCGGCACGATGCCGTAAAGCTCGTCCACCGGATAGAGCGGCTCCTCGACCGGCTGCACGTCCAAATCGACCTGCTTGCGCGTATTGAGCGTCGCCACGATGTCGCGCAGGATTTGCAGCGCATGGTCATCGTCCTCGGCAAAGTGGTCGGCGACGCCCGAAAGCCGCGTATGCACATCCGCCCCGCCCAAATCCTCCGCCGACACCTCCTCGCCCGTCGCGGCCTTGACCAGCGGCGGCCCGCCCAGGAAAATCGTGCCCGTACCCTGGACAATCACGGCCTCGTCGCTCATGGCAGGAACGTAGGCGCCGCCCGCCGTACACGAGCCCATGACGGCGGCCAGCTGTGGGATGCCCGCCGCGCTCATCTGCGCCTGGTTGTAGAAGATGCGGCCAAAGTCGTCGACATCGGGGAAGACTTCGTCCTGCATGGGCAAAAACGCGCCGCCGGAGTCGACGAGGTAGAGGCAGGGCAGACGATTTTCGAGCGCGACCTGCTGTGCGCGCAGGTGCTTCTTCACCGTCATCGGAAAGTAGGTGCCGCCCTTGACCGTGGCGTCGTTGGCGATGATCAGGCACTCTCGCCCGGAGACCCGCCCCACGCCGGTGACGATGCCCGCGCCCGGCGCGTCGCCGTCGTAGAGTTCCCACGCGGCCAGCGGCGAGAGCTCCAGAAAGGGCGAGCCGGGGTCGAGCAGCCGGTCAACGCGGTCGCGCACGAGCAGCTTGCAGCGCTCGACGTGTCGCTGCCGGGCGCGCTCGCTCCCGCCCTGCCGCATGGTCGCCAGCCGCTCGCGCAGCTCGTCGACCAGCGCGCGGTTGTGCGCGGCGTTGGTCTGGAAGTCGGCGCTGGTGGGGTCGATTTGGGTGGGGAGTTCGGTCATGGAGAAAATGGCTACCGCCGCACTTGAAATTGATGTACAATCAGTTTAGCACAAACGGTTGTTGAAGGATGGAGAATAAACAATGGCAACACCAACTGCAACATCATCGCAGACGCATCTAGGTGAGCCAACTTGGGAAATTGCTCAGCTTTTTCCCATGCAAGGCCACTGGAGCGAGGAAGAGTATCTCGCGCTGGAGACGAATCATCTCGTTGAACTCTCGGATGGAAGACTCGAATTTCCACCCATGCCAACACCTAATCATCAATTTACGGTGCGATTTCTTTACGAGTTGTTCAGTGCGTTCGCTACCGAGTATGCGTTGGGAGAAGTCTTGTTCGCCTCGCTACGCGTGCGCTTGTGGCCTGGCAAATTCCGCGAACCAGACATTGTTTTCGTGCTGGCCGAAAATCTGTGGCGCTTTGGCGACCGCTTCTGCGATGGAGCCGATCTAGCGGTCGAAGTTGTCAGCGGCAGCCCGAAAGACCGTGAGCGCGATTTGGTTACAAAGCCACGCGAGTACGAGCGCGCGGGTATCGCCGAATACTGGCTGGTCGACCCGCAGGAGGCGTCAATCACCGTGCTCTATCTGGTTGACGACGCGTACGTCGAGCACGGCGTCTTTGGCCGCGGCGAGCGGGCAACGTCGGTGCTGCTGGCTGGCTTCGAGGCCGACGTGGCCGACGTGCTCGATGCGGGGCCGATGTCGCATGGTAGTCAAATGTGACCGTCACGGCCCCAAACAACACGACCTAACCAATCGCGCCTGGGCCGTGATTGTCACGTTCCTCGACCAACTATGGCTATCCCCGTTACTGCTGGGCCAGCCGCTCCGCCAGCCACACCTTGACCAGCGACTGCCGCGGCACGCCCAGCCGCTTGGCGGACCGGTCGATTTCCCGCAACATCCACACGGGAAAGTCGACGTTGACCCGCTTCTGCTCTTGGTCGGGCCGCTGCCCTTTGGATAGCTCCAGATAAGGCGTGATGTCGACTTCGCCGCTGTCAAATAATTTATCTAAATCTTTAGCTTTTATAAGATTCGCCTCTTCTGTTCGCGCCTGCCGTGTCAAAATAATACGAGTGTTCTCGCCGCCGCCCCACCGCACAGTTGCCAATCGCTCGCGCAGCTCGCTCACCAGCGCGCGGTTGTGCGCGGCGTTGGCCTGAAAGTCGGCGCTCGTGGGATCGATTTGGGTGGGGAGTTCGGTCATGTGTGGGTGGGAGAGCGGCTTGATTCAGAGTCTATGCCCGACCAGTTTAACACACAGCAACAGCAATTGAATTTTCTTGATCTCGTACAGTTTCAAAAAAGAAAGTCATCCGAAACGTTCGGATGACTTTCGAAGAAAAGCTTCTGTTACGAGCCGTTTCTGGCATCGGGCGTTGGGGGCGGATGCAGAATGACTTCCCACTGTTCGGAGGGTACGTTGTCTGCTATCTCAACTGATAGCCGATGATACACCTCCATGGCATCACAATATTCGCCAACGATTTCTCCTGGCCAAAATTCGATTGTCGCATCGTCGCGCACCACGGCTACAGGTTGCGTAGAACAAGCAAATGTCCCCCATTCAAGATCAAATCCACCTTCAGTTGGGGACAACAGAATGGGAATCTGATTGTTCCCGAACTCCTGGATATTAGGATCGGATGGCTCTAGGGCAGGTCGTGAGCCGTCCATATCTGGTCCAAGATAATCCCACTCCTCAATCTCTATACCGTCGCCAATCACGTCGGGTCCTTGTACAGGCGAGAGCGTTGAACTCTCCGTACTTGAAGCAGATTCTTGCACCATCGGCTCAGATGCTGGTTCTACTCGAGTGCAGGCTGTCATGGTCAAACACAGCAACAGCAACGCGGCAACGTAGTGGCTCAGCTTAGACGAGCGATTCATGGTGTCGGTGTAGGGGAAGGATGTACGATTACTTGCCACTGCTCCGGTGATGTGTTACCCGCTATTTCAACTGTCAATTGATGAAATATTTCCTTGTCGTCGCATGTTTCTCCGACAATGCCTCCGGCCCAAAAATCGATGGAAGCATCAGCATGCACGACGACGATGGGTTCTGTTGCGCAGAGCACCTCTCCCCATTCAAGCTGAAAGCCTCCTTCTGTTGGTAGTAGCCACACTGTTTTTACTGCGTCTCCAAACTCCTGAACCTCAGAAGATAATGACTGGAGCCTAGACCGTGATCCATCTTCATCAGGCCCAAGATATGCCCAATCTGCAACCTCAATACCATCACCAATTGCAGCAGGTCCTTGTACAGGTGGCACTGTCACACTCTCACTGCTTTCAATAGTCGCCTGAATAGACGGCATCGTTATCTGCCCTGTAGTGTCACATGACACTAAAGTGAAGCATAACAAGAGTACAATGATGGCGTAGCGGTGAAAGCTCAAGCTCTTTATGATGTGGTTCGGATTGCTCATGGTGAACGTAACTGGTAGCCCGTATCGTTAAAGATGGCGAATCCACCAGTGCTTGTGTTATGAATACCGATCGCAACCTGCAATTCATCAGCATCAACAATCGGTGACCCGCTGTCCCCAGTAACTCTTGCCAGATTTGAGTCACCTCCATAGATGATGCAGTTGCAGGTTGGTGAGGTCCATGACGTGTAGGCGTTTTCAACAACACCACACTTCCATCCTACAGATGAGAAACCTCGTGCGGCACAGATACCTTGACCAACTGAAGGGTCTCGGGTTTGAGTAACTGGTGTACCAATAGCGTACAGGTAGCTAGAATCTTGATCATCTGGCATTTGAACTACCATGATATCCCGACCGTTGTTGTAGTATTGGGTGATCAACTCCGAACCAATACAACCCGTACCGCATCCCCCATTGCCTGTATACCCCGCATGGAACCAGTTGTTAGATCCTGAATATCCACAATGACCGGCTGTCACAAATCGTTCATCTGAACCAACCTGAGTATGAAAGCCCATTGTGCATCCGCCGCCACCAGTACTACCTTGTCGAATCACTGTACCAGCGCGCATCGGGTTTGTACAATTGGTGCGACTGCTGCAAGCATCATCTTCCGGGCGTTCACCAACGTCGAAGAATACAGGTACAGCTAATGTCTCACCCAGTCGCGGTGCGAAAGCCCTCGCGACTTCAAGCTGGGTCGGGTCGACATCAATGCGCACGGCGTTGGCAGGCGTATCAACGGCAACTCCGTACAGCTCCGGGCCGCCAATTGCCTTCCATTCTTCCCACACCTGCGGCAGCGCGGCGCGAAGCTGCTCCTGCGTGTGCTGAACAACTTCCACCCGCGTCGCTCTGTAAGGAGCAGCCGCAGCCGCTTCGACCGAACCATCATCAGTTGACGACTCGCTGCTGGGCGCAGGCGCGAGTGTAGAAATCTCGGCCAGCACTTCATCGCTCGCTTCCGTCAGCAGAATCACCAGTTCGCCATCGGCTTGATGGTCATAGAACGCACCGGCAAAGGTGGGTAGACTTTCGGCATAAGGCAGCACGTCTTCACGTGTGGCCGAGGCAAAGGCAAAGCGCTCGGCCACTTCCGCCGTCTCTTCTGCTGTTAACGGAAATCCATAGCGATTGGTTCCATCAGCCTGTGCCGCTTCCACTCCGTCTTGCGCTGCCCCATCCTGCGCTGCCCCGTTCTGCATCGATTCGCGAAGGGTTGCCACATATCTCTGTGTCCCAGGTTTTTACGCCGCCAGCACGTGCCGACCAATCACCATCCGTAAAATTTCGCTCGTCCCCTCGCCAATCGACATGAGGCGCGTGTCGCGGTACATGCGCTCGACGTCGTATTCCTGGCTGTAGCCAAAGCCGCCGTGGATTTGGATCGCATTGCGGCAAATCCGCTCGCTCACCTCCGTCGCCAGCAGCTTGGCCATGCTGGCCTCCTTAGCGTAAGGCCGCCCCTCGTCCTTGAGCCACGACGCCCAGTAGATCATCAGCCGCGCGGCCTGGAGCTCGGTGGCGGCGTCGGCCAGCATAAACTGCACGGCCTGGTGCTCGCCAATCGGCTTGCCAAAGGTCTCGCGCTCTTTGGCGTACTGGAGCGAGCGGTCGTGTGCGCCCTGCGCCAGGCCCAGCGCCAGCGCGCCGATGCTGACGCGACCCTTGGTCAGCGTCGCCAACGTCTGCTGCAGGCCGCGACCGCGCTCGCCGATCAGGTGGTCGGCGGGAACGCGCACGCTGTCGAAGGTGACGGCGTGGGTCGGCGAGCCGTGCAGCCCCATCTTTTTCTCCGCCGCGCCAATGTGAACGCCTTCGGCGTCGGTCGTCACGAGAATGTGGCTGAGGGCGCGGCTGCCCGCGTCACCGTCCGTGCGGCAGAGCACGATCATGGTGTCGGCGATGGAGGCGTTAGTCGCCCACATCTTCGCGCCGTTGACGACCCAGGCGTCGCCCTCCAGCTTGGCACGCGTCTGCACGGCCTGCAAATCCGACCCCGCGCCCGGCTCCGTCAGGCAGAGACAGCCGAGCTGCCCCGCCCCGCTGGCGAGGTGCGTGACCCACTTCTCCTTTTGCGCTTCCGTGCCAAATTCCAAAATCGGGCCGATGCCCAAGTTGTTGTGGGCGGAAACGGCGAGCGCCGTCGAGCCGCAGGCCCAGCCCAATTCCTCGATGGCGATGGAGGCGGAGACGGTGTCCAGCTCGGCGCCGCCGTACTCTTCGGGAACTTGCATCCCCAGCATCCCCAGCCCGGCCATTTTGCGCACGGCCGTCCAGTTAAACTCACCCGTCTCGTCGACGTGGCGGGCGGCGGGCGCGACCTCCTTGCGCACAAAGTCGCGGACGACGTCGCGGAACATGCGTTGTTCGTTGGTTAAGTCAAAGTTCATGGTGTATTTCCAAAGTCTTTTTGTCGACTGCGTTGCGACGTAGAGCGTCGCGGCCTGCATTCCCGCGCAGAGCGCGGGAACGAGCGTTGATTACCTCCACCCCTCAATCGTCTGCTTCACAACCTGCATAAAACGGTCGGCCTGCGCGCCGTCCAGAATGCGGTGGTCGAACGAGAAGCTGAAGTAGGCGCGGGGGCGGATGGCGATCATGCCGCCGATCACGCAGACGCGCTCCTCAATCGCGCCGACGCCGAGGATGCCGCACTGCGGCTGGTTGATGATTGGCGTAGCGAAGAGGCTGCCGAAGATGCCGTGGTTGGTGATCGTAAAGGTTCCGTCGCGCACGTCGGCGCCCTTTAGCAAACCGTCGCGCGCGCGGGTGGCGACATCGCCGACGGCCTGGGCCAGACCAAACAGATTGAGCCGTTGCGCGTCGCGGATCACCGGCACGACAACGCCCTTGTCCACGGCAACGGCCACGCCAAGGTGGACGGCGTCGTGCAGGAAAATGCCCTCCTCCTGCCAGCGGCTGTTGACCTCCGGCACGGCGCGCAGCCCCTCGACCACCGCCGCCGCAATGTAGGCGGTGTAGGTCAGCTTGGCATGGCGCCGCGCGTACTCGGCCTTATGCGCCTCGCGGTGCGCGACCACGGTGTGGAAGTCGATCTCAAAGACCGTGGTGGCGTGGGGGCTGATCTGCTTGCTGCGCGCCATGTGGTCGGCGATGGTGCGGCGCATGGGGGTGAGCGGTTGGAGTGTGCCAGATGTGAGATTGGAGATTGGAGATTGGAGATTGGAGATTGGGATAGGTTGCGTTTGAGGCGGTTGGGGTTTGTCGCCGTTTACCTGACCTTGATCCGTTTCCAAAAAGCTTTGCACGTCCTTCTTCGTAATGCGTCCCTCTTTGCCCGTGCCGGGAATGTGGCTGAGGTCGAGATCGTGGGCGTCGACCATACGAGCGACGACGGGGCTGATGCGGCCCTGGTAGGGGCGCGGCTCGAAGTCATCTGCGGCGTTGCTCGTCGGCTGCACGGTGGGTTGGGTGACGCTGTTGGCAGAGGAGGCGGTCGTCGGTTCGGCAACCGCTTCACCGGTCTCGCCCGCTACCGGTGCATCTGCCGACCTATTGGCGTCGGTCGTCGTTTCGTCGAGGACGGCAATCGGCTGATCGACGCGGGCCATTTCGCCGGCGCTCACGAGAATTTCACGCAGCACGCCCGCTTCCTCGGCCACCACTTCGGTCGTTACCTTGTCGGTTTCGATTTCGACAATGGGCTCGCCCTCTTCCACGGCATCGCCGGGCTGCTTGAGCCAGCGGCCCACTTCGGCTTCAATCATGCCCTCGCCGAGGAGGGGGAGCGTGAGGTTAGTCATGGTGTTTGTTCGCCTTTTGCTCGTTCTGCTCGTTTGCTCGTTCCCACGCTCTGCGTGGGAACGCCTTCTCCGACGCTCTGCGTCGCCGTCTAATCAGCCAGGGGACGCAGAAACGAGCCGTCTGCTGGGGCACGTCGTGTTCGACCCCCATCCCCGGCCCTTCCCCCGCGAGCAGGGGAAGGGGGTCTGTGTGCCAAGTTGTTGCGTCGAGACGCCAAGGCCTCGATGCACTCTTGCCGTTAACGAGAGATCGGCTCCCTCCCCGCCACGGGGAGGGCTGGGGAGGGGTTCTTGCTTGACGTTCCCCATCACCTACTCCCGACGTCAGTTCGTCGGCTACACATGGATGCCCGCCTGAGTCTATCCTCGCAGAGGCGGGGGCGAGCATGACAAAGTTTGACGCCTGCACGGGACCACGCTTTCCCATCGACTACAAAAAATTCTTCGTTCCGCTCGAAATGACAGCTAGTCCCAAATCCGCGGATACCGACTCGGCTCGCTCTCGTGCATCAAATCGTAGACCGCCATCACCACATCTTCCGCGTTGGGCTTGGAAAAGTAATCACCATCCGTCGAGTAAGCGGGCCGATGGGGCGGCGACGAGATCGTGCGCGGTTCGCTGTCCAGATGCCAGTAGGCGCCCTGCACTTCGAGAATTTCGCGCAGTATGTAGGCGGACCCGCCGCCGGGCATGTCTTCGTCAAAGACGACGAGGCAGTTGGTGCGCTTGACCGACTCGACAATGGTGTGGTGGATGTCAAAGGGAAGCAGCGTTTGCACGTCGATGATTTCCACGGAGATGTCAAGAGCGGCCAGCGTTTCGGCGGCGGCGAGGGCGATGCGGCAGCACGCGCCATAGGTGACGAGCGTCACGTCGTTGCCGCGGCGCAGGATTTCGGGCACGCCAAGCGGGATGGTGAAGTCGCCCAGGTTGGTCGGCATCGCTTCGGGCAGGCGGTAGGCGTTGAGCGTCTCGATCACGAGCGCCGGATCGTCGCCGCGCAGCAGGGTGTTGTAAAAGCCGGCGGCCTGCGTCATGTTGCGCGGCACGGCGATGTGCATCCCCCGCAGCAGATCCACCAGCGCGGCCATGGGCGAGCCGCTGTGGTAGATTCCCTCCAGTCGATGGCCGCGCGTGCGCAAAATCACCGGCGCTTTTTGGCCGCCCTTGGTGCGCCAGTGCAGGCAGGCCAGATCGTCCGAGAGTGCGTCGATGGCGTAGAAGACGTAGTCGAGATATTGGATTTCGGCAATCGGGCGCAGGCCGCGCAGCGCCATGCCAATCGCCTGGCCGACAATCGTCGTCTCGCGGATGCCCGTGTCGGCGACGCGCAATTTGCCGTGTTTGGCCTGCAGGCCAAACACGCCCTGATTAACGTCGCCAAGCTGGCCGACATCTTCGCCAAAGATGAAGACGCGTGGGTCGTTGGCGAGAATCGCATCGAAATTGTCGCGCAGGAGTTCAAAGCCGCGGGCCTCCTGCGGCTCGTCCGAATAAATCGGCGCGACGGCAGGGACGCGCAGCGGCGAATCGGTCGAGCGGCTGTAGAGGTGCGAGCCGTAGGTCTCCTCGCGATGATGATTCCGCTGCTCGGTGTACCAAGCGAGCAGGTCGGCGCGGGCTGTCGTCGATTCATCGCGGGTAAGCAGCAGCGCCCGATGGGCGGCTTCCAGGTTGGGCTTGCGCTGCGGCTGGCGGCTCTGACGCAGCTTGTCTACCAGCGAAGCGAGCGCGTCACTCTGCGCAGAGTGCTGAGCGATCTGCTCCAGCTTCTCCACCAGGGCATCCCGCTCCGCGGCAAGCGGCGTCCGCACGGCTTCAAGCGCGGCATCGCGGGCCTGCTGGACTTCGACGAGCGCTTCGGCTTCAAGGGCGTCGAGGTCGGACTCAGTGATAAACTCTTGGTCGAGCAGCCACTGGCGCATGTGGCGCACGGGATCGAATTCCTCTTCCCAGGCCATGCGCTCGGCTGGCTTGTAGCGCTCGTGGCTGCCGGAAGAGCTGTGCCCCTGCGGCTGCGTCATCTCGACGACGTGGACGATGGCGGGGATGTGGTCTTCACGCGCCGCCTGCGTGGCCTCGCGATAGGCGGCAACAAGGGCAGGGTAATCCCAGCCGGGGACGCGGTAAAGATTGAAGCCGCGCTCGTCGCCGGGATTGCGGCGGAAGCCTTCGAGCAGTTCGCTCAAATCGGGCTTGGTAAAGGCGTGTTCGTTGGTAACGGAGATGGCGTAGCCATCGTCCCAAATCGAGAGCACGGCGGGGGCCTGCAGCACGCCAATCGCGTTGACGGCCTCCCAAAAGTGCCCCTCCGCGCAGGCCCCGTTGCCAATCGTGCCAAAGGCGACTTCGCTGCCGCGCTGCGAAAATTGGGTCAGGTAGTGCAGCGATTCGAGTTCGCGGTAAAGCACGGAGGCATGGGCAAGGCCGACTAGCCGGGCCATCTGGCCGCTGGTGGGCGAAATGTCGGACGAGGTGTTGGCGCGGTCGGTTTGCGGGAGCCAGTGGCCGCTGTCGTCCAGCAGGCGGGTGGCGAAGTGCGCGTTCATCGAGCGCCCGGCTTTGTGGGGATCGCTGGCGGGGTCGGTGTCGCCGTAGAGTTGGGCGAAGAGCTGCTGGGCCGTCGCCATGCCGGTGGCGAGCGCCCAGGTTTGGTCGCGGTAGTAGCCGGCGCGCTGGTCGCCTGCCTGGAAGGCCCTAGCCAGCGCCACCTGCGCGACTTCCTTGCCCGCGCCAAAGACACCGAATTTAGCCCGCCCGCGAAAGACTTCGCGCAGGCCGACCAAGCAGACCTGACGGCTGAGGTAGGCAACGCGATAGTCGGCGAGGGCGTCGTCTCGCTGGATGTTTGTTGTGGATTCTACGGTCGAGGGGGAAGAGGCTGGCGACATGGATTGTGAGCGATGATCACCGTTGGCGACCCGCGGTCGGGCGCGCACCGGCTCACTATGCGGGGCGACGTTGGGCATGGCACTCATGGCAGACCTCCTAATACGGCGGGCGGCGTCGCCCGCGCTATCCGGTTTTCAACTCAGCGCTGGGAAAGGTTGTGTTCGACCCCATGCCCGGCCCTTCCCCGCGAGCAGGGAAGGGTGACTTCTACCTTTCCTGCTCGGATTTGTGATAGTCACAAATTGTCAGGTATTTGGTCAGCGTTATGTCTCGTCCGCGCGACCATCATCGCTCTCCAGCACGGGTAGGGTGAGCGAGTTCTTGATTTCGGCGACAACCAAGCTGGTGTTGACGCGGGCCACGCCGGGCAGCGGGGCCAGGGCGTGCAGGATAAAGTGCTCCAAATCCTGCTGGTCACGCAGGATAACTTTGACCATGTAGTCAAACTCGCCGGTGACGAAGCTGCATTCGAGCACCTGCGGCATGTTGCGCAGGGCGCGCCGGAAGCGCGTTAAATCGTCCTGCGAGTGGGATTGCAGACTAATGCCGATATGGCATAGCATGGTGTAGCCCAGCTTCTGGCGATTGAGCCGCGCGCCGTAGCCTTCGATGTACTCCTCGCGCTCCAGCCGACGCAGCCGCGCGTGGGTGGCGGCGGGCGAGAGGTGGATGCGCTTGGCAAGATCGGCGTTGCTGATGCGGCCGTCGCGCTGCATGATGTCGAGGATGTGGCGGTCAATAGCGTCGAGGCTCATCGAAAAGGCTTACCTGAAGAGTCTGTGGAGATTATAGCACGAAGATTTTGTTTCTGGGCAATTAGTTGCAAATCAAAGAAGATTCTTCTGCAAATTTATCAATAGCCCGAATTATCACTAAATCAAAGATGCCAATCAATGGAGCAAGCAGAAGATTCTTTGCAGCATAATCTGTCGAATCGACATCTTGAGCAACGTTAGATTTAGTCGCTAGATTTAGCCACTGCGTAAAACCGGCTTTGCTGCATCGCATATCGTTTATCTGCCGACATCAGGGAAGCAAAAGGAAAGTGGAGAAGCGTAGGAGCGTAGGCGAACAACACGGTAGTAGGTTGAGAAGTGGACGAAAACGAACCAGCACGGCATGAAAGAGTCCTCTACACTCGGCCCAACAAATCACTGATTAAGTTTTACCACGCGCACACGATTGCGCCCCGCAGTAAAGCAAAAGGAATCGTACAGTCCTTCGCCCAGCTTTCTATACCGTGCACTCGCGCCCCCAATACTTAGCCGCTACATTGACCATTCCGACAAATTGCACAGCACATTGGGAGAGGAAGACTTTATGCTACAGCTATTCGCTATTCTCGTGATCGTCGCCTTCACCCTGCCGCCCTTCTTCTTTACCGTCGCGTTAATCAAGGGCGCGCAATCTGATCGATACGCCGCAATGGGCACGGCCCGTTTGATTGTGCAACGGCCCTCCCCCAACACGCTCGCCACCTCATCCCCCCTGCTCGTCCGCCATCAACCCAAACCTGTGTCGTCACGTCTGCGGCTGTAAGCTGGCGCGTGGGGCCGCCGACGCTTGAGCTGACCAAGTTATTGGCTGCTCACAAGCGGTAGCAATACGCTGCGGACTTCCGGCAAATCGGCGATTGGCCCCCAGTAGACTGCGCCGCCGGCTTCGATGCGGGGATTGCCTTCCCGCGGCGCGCCGCCCGCAGCGATTGTGCCGTTGGTCGCGACGCTCGTGCCAAGCAAGTCGGCAAATTCGCCGTCGCTGGCAATAAAGGCCCCACGCTCGAACCAGCTTCCCGATACGGGGACGAAGGTGTAAAATTCTCCGCTGAACTGCTCATTCTCCGCGTTCGCAAAATCTGCCCCCACCACAATTAAGCCGTTGGTGATATCGACGGCGCTGCCGAAGCGGTCGCTGTCGCGTCCATCGCGTGCGGCAAGCCGCGCCTGCTCGCGCCACAAGCCGTTGTTGCGCACAAAGACATGTGCGACGCCGCGTCGATTGTTGCCACCCACGCCCTCGCCCGGCGCGCCTGCCACGACAGTGTCGCCTTCAATAGCAACGGCATCGCCCATGCGTGCAGATGTAGTGATGATAGATGTATCCGCATTGTTGATTTTTGATTGCAGCGTCCACCTGCTGCCCTGCCGCGTGTAAATGTAGATTGCGCCGCGCGTCGCGGGGAAATCTGTTGCCGCTTGGGGCGCGCCTACCACGAGCGTATTGCCATCAATCGCAACCGATTGACCAAAGGTGTTGTCCTCGTTTGGATTCTCCGCCCCGGCCAAATCCGTGGGCGCTAGCGTGGCCTCCAGCGACCATTTTGCGCCGCTGCGCACAAAGACGTAGGCTTCACCGCGCACGCCTTCATCTGAAGTCGCAACCGGCTGGCCGATCACCGCTGTATCGCCGGAGAGGGCAACGGAGAAGCCGGCGGGCAGCTCGGGGTCGCCGTTGTCGATCTCCAACTGCGCCTGCTGCGTCCATGCGCTGCCGTCGCGCTGAAAGACCCACACGCCTCCTTTGAAGATACCGTTGATCGTGTTGCGGCTTGCACCGACCAGCGCCGTATCGCCATCGATAGCGACCACATTGCCCAAGCCGCCAGTTGTCTCTTGCCCAGCGTCGATCACGTTTAGCTCCGCCTGCTGCGTCCAACCCAGCGTCTCGGTGTAGGTGTAAACAAGCGCTGCACCTTGCAGCTGGTCATCTGCATCATCGGGGGAAGTGAGCACCGCGGGCGCGCCCGCAATCAGGGTGTTGCCGCTCATTGCAACGGCTTGGCCAAAGAGGCTAACGCTCTCGTCAGCTGGCTTGATCTTGCCAGATTGTACCTGTGATGGGCTTTGCGTGCTTTGGCGCGCCACGGCAACCCCGCTGGCGCTGAGCGCTATCAACGATACAGTCACAAGAATCAGTGAAAATTGCTTTGACATAGCTCTCCTATCGAATGTAAATGGGTAAATTGTGCGCTGGGGTATACGGGCAAAGACGGAATCAGTGCCAATGCCGTCCTTGCCATGCTTCACCAAAGTAGCGCAGGTAATTACGCAAAGCGAAACCGTAACCAAGTGTCTAAAGGTCCGAATTGGTCAAAGTTGTGTGAAAAGGATTAGGCCCGATTGAGGTGTGGATTGAGCACATCCGCTGCATCAAAGCGCTGCTTGAGCGCACGCATCAGGTCATCGCCATCCCGCGGCGTCCCCCAGCGGTCAACCGCGTCACGCAGCGACGCGGGCACGTGCGTGGCGACGGCGTACCCGCCCGCACGCTCCGCCGCATCGCGCGCCGCTGCCAACCAAGCCATCGCGTGCGCCGAGCCACAGCGCGCGTACAGCAAACCGGACGCTGCATCCAGCAGCAGGTCGGCCTCGCAAAGGCCGGGCGTGTTGAGGAAGTTGCCGACGCTGCTCACCGGCAGGCCGATGCGGGCGAGCAGGGCGTCATCATCCGCAGCCGCCAGAAAGTCACACCACGCCCGCGTCCCGCTTATTTCGGTTTCGCTGACTTGTGCGCCCGTGGACACCGCCGTCTCCTTTACCAAAGCCAGCTCCGCCGCCACATCTTCGGTTAACCCCTCGGCAGTGTAGAGCAGCGCAAAGGACAAGTCGATGCTGCCTTGTGCTCCTTTAACCGATTGCCGAGCCCTGCCCACCGGTGCGACCACCAGCGCCGACGCCACCAGCGCGTGCGCCAGCAGCTGCTCCGCCAGCGCGGCCCCCTGTGCCAAATCGGCGACGGAGACGGCGAGCGTGCGCCTGTCGCGCGGCAGCGGCACGAGCTTGAGCGTCGCGTCGCAGAGCAGGCCAAGCGTGCCGTGTGCGCCGACGAAGAGCTTGGGCAAATCGTAGCCCGCCACGTTCTTGACGACGGGTCGCCCCGCCCGAATCACCCGGCCATCGGCCAGCGCCACGGTCGTCGCCAGCAGATTGTCGCGCAACGCCCCGTAGCGCATCCGCAGCGGCGCGTTGAGGTTCGTCGAGAGCAGGTCGCCCACGGTCGCCTCCGGCCACGGCGAGCGCATGGGGATTTGCATGTTGTGTGCGCGCACGGCGTTCTGAACATCCTCCAGCTTCATCCCCGCGCCGACGGTCACGTATAAATCTTCAGGGGAGAAGGAGGTGATGCCATCCAAATTCGTGGTGGCAAGCAGATGATGCGTGATGCGTGGTGCGTGAACGTTGGGCAGACTTTCAGACAACGAACTCACAATCTTTACGCTGCCACCAGCCTCGCTCAGCGCGCGCAGAGCGGCTGCTGCCTCAGTCGCATTATGCGGCGCAAAAATCTCCTTGCGCCTCCGTGCCTCCGCGTTAAAATCTTTCGGCCTTCGCGCCTCAACGCGTTGAACCGCTGGCAACTCCGCGGGCAGCACCTTCCCCGGATTCATCAAATTCTGCGGGTCAAAGACTTCCTTGACATCGACCATTGCGCTCAACTCCGCGCCCGAATACATCAGCGGCATGTAGTCGCGCTTCTCGATGCCGACGCCGTGCTCGCCCGTGATCGAGCCCTCGCGCGACACGCAGATTTCAATGATTTCCTTGCTCGCGGCGTGGACGCGGGCCATCTCGTCGGCGTCGCTGGGGTGGCAGGGAATCAGCGGGTGCAGGTTGCCGTCGCCCGCGTGGAAGACGTGCGCGCTGATCACGTTGTATGCGGCGCAGATGCGGTGCACGTCGGCCAGCGTCTCGGCCAGTCGCGAGCGGGGGACGGTCACGTCGGTGAGGTAAAAGGCGGGGGCCAGCCGCGCAAAGGCCCCGGCCACGCTTTTTCGCGAGTACCAAATTTTTTGGCGCTCGGCCTCGCTGGTGGCGATGCGCAAGTCAAAGCCGCCGTGCACGCTCAAAATATCCGCCACCTCCTCGATCTGCGTGTCCAGGCTCTCCACATAGCCGTCGACCTCGATGATCAGCGCCGCGCCCGCCTGCGTCGGCAGGCCGACCTGCACGTACTCCTCGATCATCTGCATCACGCGCTGGTCCATCATCTCCATCGTGGCCGGAACCAGCCCGGCGGCAATCACGGCGGAGACGGCGGCCCCGGCCTGCTCGTCGCTGGCAAAGGCGGCCATCATCGTGCGCACGGCGGGCGGGTTGCGGATCAAGCGCAGATCGGCGCGCGTGATCACGCCGAGCGTGCCCTCGCTGCCGACCATCAGCGCCAGCAGATCGAACTCCGGATAGTCGAGCGCCTTGCCGCCCAGCTGCACGACCTCGCCGCTCGCCAGCACCACTTCCATGCCGGTGACGTAGTTGGTGGTGACGCCGTACTTAAAGCAGTGCGGCCCGCCTGCGTTCGTCCCCAAATTGCCGCCGATCACGGAGGAGCGCCCGCTCGACGGGTCGGGCGGGAAGTAAAAGCCGTGCTGCTTCACCACCGCGTCGAGCTGCTGGTTGACCGTGCCCGGCTGCGCCGAGACGCTCCTCCCCGCCACGTCCAGCGCCACAATCTGGTTCATCGCCGCAAAGCTGAGAATCACGCCCCCGCGCTCGGCCACCGCGCCGCCCGCCAGCCCCGTGCCCGCCCCGCGTGCAATCAGCGGCGTCCCCGTCTCGCTCGCCCAGCGCATGATCGCGCTCACGTCGGCGGTGGATTCGGGGGAGAAGACGCCGTCCGGCGTGCCGCGATCCCAGCCCGCGTCGACTTCGTAGGTGAGGAGGGTGGCGGGGTCGGTGTGAAGGGTGGGAAGCATGGGAAGGAGGATCGATGAATGAAGATTGGTCAGAGTTCACAAGCTCTATCTAACATCGATAAAGCTTGAATTGAAAAGGCCAAGCTGCATCTCGCTTGATCCGTTAGTTCCATTAGTTCCATCGCCGTTCGATTGACTACGAGTTTCCGACATCCCGTCGTGACGCGCCGCCGCACAGACTTCGCCCCAGCTCGAAAAGTATTCGTCGTAGTACCGAATGGGGTACTTCCCGTGCGCAATCATGTCGTCGCGGGTGGGAAGCGCATCCAACAGGTTGGCCACGCGGCGCACCTCTAGCTGCAACGTCTTTTTGGGCACGGCATAGGTGACCTTAGGCATTCTGGCCACGCGGCTGTTCTTCTCGGTTAGCTTGCGCTCGGCCTTGCGGAAGGGGTCGAGGCCCTGGCGAATTTCTGCGTGGCGGGACTGCGCAATGTTGTAATACTTCTCCGACGCTTCAATCCCGATGTAGCGCCGCCCCATTTGGTGCGCCGTGAGCGACGTTGTGCCAGCGCCGTTGAAACAATCGAGCACCGTTTCGTTCGGCTCGGTGAAAATCGAAATCAGCCGGTAGAGCAACTGCGGTGGGAGCTGGCAGGGATGGTCCACGCGGCGGCTGTTGTGCTTGAGCCGATGAACATCCCACCACAAATCGGTCAGGTCGCCACGATCCGTCATCGACAAGGCATTGCGCTGGCGGATGCAGCTGGCGCGCACGCAGTACCATTCGTCCATTGGTGCCAGCGGCAGGAAATTACTGGGCGCACCGGGAACGGAAAATTTTTCGGGTTCGTCCAGCAGGCCGGGCAACGCACGCGGCTCGCCTTTAGTGAAGCAGAGAATAGCGTAGTGCGCGGGCATAATTTTGCGTACGGGGAAGGAGAGCGCATCCCACGCAATCCAGTTCTGGAATTCCAGAATAGTTTCCATAAACAAAAAGTGTCGGACTGACCACAGCGGGATGTTGAGCAGCGCTAAGGTTCGACCGGGACGCAGCGTGCGCGCCGCCTCGGCAATCCATTCATCACACCAGGCAAAGTAACGCTGGATGGACAAATCGTCGGCGTAATTGTTGTAATTTTTGCCCAAGTTGTAGGGTGGATCGATAAAGGCAAAATCGACAGAATTGTCGGGCAAGCGACGCAGCTCTTCGAGACAATCGCCATGCAGCAGTTTGCTCTCTTCGTCGCTTGGCGCACGGCTAGTGGAGATTAACGATTGTTGAACAGAATAAGCAACGGTTGCTGCTTCCTTCGTCCCTCGCTCTGCCTCATCCCGTAGCGTGCGACAATCCAAAACTCGAAGCTCTTGGTAATTTGGCAAACCAAACAAATCAGCAAAGCGCTCAATTACCGGCGTGAGGTCACCTTCCAAATCGCACTCGACATCGCGCCAAATATCCGACATGAGCGTTCCATAGGAATTGTACGTGTGCTTCTTCCCACCATAATCTTTGGTTGTTTTATTGCAGGCTGGGCAGTACGTATATGGAAGCCTTGTCGTCGTGTGCTGTAGCGTGCCGTCGTGTTTTGTATGTACAAGCGCACCAAAGTGGTGCTGAGGCAAGCGGGTCGGCAAGTCCGTTTTTGGCGTTCGGCGCTTGATGCTAATCCAGAGCTGGAAATTGGTTGAGGTTGTCGCTGCATGGGCGTGAACAAGATCGATAGGCTCGCCTAAGATAACCAGCGTTGCATTTTGACCTAGCGCGTTCTCAACATCCTGTACCAGCTCGTCTAAGTTCAACAAACCGTTGTTCTGCTCTGTGATGCAAGATGGTAGAACGATCAGGCAAACATCATCAAATCCAACAAATTGCTCAACTGCATAAGAACGGATTCGAGCGTCTACAAAGTTAACTTTCAGTGGAGAAGCGTCTTCTGAAAGATGAGTCATCAGGTTTTCCTATGCTAGTATGTAAAAATTTCCCGCAGGTATTGACAGAGAACGTCCAACTCGCTGCGAGAAAAGGCGACGGAGCAGTGGCTGTGCGCTAGGATCGTGCGTAGAGCGGTCTCGCGCTCGAAGTTGCCGGAGCCATCGATGACATATGCTATCCGGTGTCCGGCGGCAACAGCTTGATCGTAACGGCTTTTGGCTTGTCCTGCTTTACGTTCGATCACGCTATTCGTGGTTACCTGAAAGCTGACTTCCACCGCCACAAATTTTTCTCCATTGGTTACGACTATATCAAATGAAGTGTCGCGTCCAGTGAGCGCGTCCGTATGGCTGATGTTGGGTAGACGGCCCGAAGGTCTGACTTCTACTCCTTCGAGATCAAGATGATCAACAATGTAATCGGCAACAAATTTCTGTGCCAACTGGCCCAAATTATTTGCCTTGGCTCCACGAGTGATTTGGCTTACCCAAATGTATCGTTGCTTGATAAACAGCGCAAGTTCTTCTGCCTTGCCGACGTAGTCTCCAATTTCGCATTTTACCAAAATGGATTCAGCAGATTTTCCGCCACCTTGACCTGCATCCTCGTCGTTGCTGTGCGTGCTACCGAATAACAGTAGCGCTATCGCATCTTTCTTCAAATTATCCAGCGCGTGAGCTTCCGCCAGGTATCTGCCGTCGATGTGCAGCTTTGTATTGCTAAATTTTTCTTCTGGCAAAGCTTGAAATGTGTAAGATAGCGCATTGCCATTTCGGAAATAGTGCAGCTTGCCATCCGGGAACAACAGGCGAAACTCGCGGCTAATCCGCTTCAACGGTTCCCCGCCCACATCGGCCAGCAAGACCAAATGCTTTAGAAATAAGTTCGCTGGCAGGCTTGAAGCATCCACCACTTGAAACAGCCGCTCCAAATCCGGTGTGTCGACGCCGATGATGCTGATAAACTGTTCTTGGGTATTCAGCAGCAGGGGGATCGCGCTCAATTCTGCTTCAAGCTCGGACAACTCGCTGGGCCAGAATTTGGAAGCAACTCGTTCCAGTTCATCGTAGTTCCGGCTGTACCTACTTTTGAGTATGTTCATAATGAAATTTCTGTCGCGAGTTTTGAACAGATTACTGGGACAAGCGATCGCGCGGTTTCTGCGTCAACAAAAAATCCATCTTCACCAAAAAGAAGGCAGAGCCAAACAACAATCCCCGTCACTATCGTGCCATCAAGACAACACTCGTGCAACTTCGCGGCGAGGTCACCGGCCGCTCGCTGCATTTAAGGAAAACAGCGCAACGGTGCGATAATCTGCCCGTGATCAAATTTCTACGCCCCCTCACTGTTGTCCTCATTGTGCTGCTGGTGCTGCTGCCGCTGCTGCCGCAGGCGGTGTGGTCGTTTGCCTTTCGCTGGTTCTTTCCCAACCTGCTGCCGCAGCAGTGGGGGCTGGAGGCGTGGCGCTACGTCGTCTCGCCGACGGCGGGGGCGCGCGGGGCGTTGGGTACGAGCGTGGCGCTGGCGGGGGTGACGGTGGGGCTGTCCGTGGCCGTGGGGCTGCCCGCGGCGCGAGTGCTGGCGCTGCACGATTTTCGCGGCAAGGCGCTGGCCGAGTGGCTGATCATGGCCCCCATCCTCGTGCCCGTGCTGGTGGTCACAATGGGGATGCACGTGCTCTTTATCCGCTACGGGCTGGCCGATACCTTTTGGGGCGTCGCGCTGGTGCACCTTGTGCCCGCGCTGCCCTACTTTGTGCTGGTGATGACCTCGGTCTTCGCGGGCTACAACGTCAACCTGGAAGCCACGGCGCGCACGCTGGGCGCCAATCCGCTGCGCACCTTTTGGCACATCACCCTGCCGACCATCGCGCCGGGGCTGGCGGTCGCCGCGCTCTTTACCTTCCTCGTCTCGTGGAGCCAATACGTCACCACGCTGCTGATCGGCGGCGGACGCGTCGTCACCCTGCCCATGGTCTTGTTTCCCTTTATCAGCGCCGCCGACCACAACAACGCCGCGGCCATCAGCCTCGTCTTCATCGCCCCCGCCCTGCTCGCCCTGCTGCTGACGACGCGCTCGCTCGGCGGGAAGGCGTCGGGGCTGGGTGGATTTGGGCGGCTGTGAGAAGAGACTGGCAAGTGGAGATAGTGATGGGTTGCCCGCATGAACGGCCAAGGCTCTGTCCGTGGTAGAGGCCGGTTGATTCACGAGCCTGCTCAATTACCGATTGCCGATTTCCAATTCCTTCTTCGCGTGCGAACGTACGGAATCAACCGCATAGACGCTGTACCCTACCAGCATGAATCCCCAGCGAGCCCAATCCCCCAAGAAGCGCGACCTGCCCACCAAAGTTTGTCCCGTCTGCGGGCGACCGTTTACGTGGCGCAAGAAGTGGGAACGCGTGTGGGATGAGGTGGTGTACTGCAGCGAGCGCTGTCGGCGAAGAAAGAAGAGTGGTGCGTGATGCGTGGTGCGTGAACTAATAGGCAAAGATGCTTCGCCAAGCAGAGAACCTGTTTATCTACTTGTTCACGCACTACGCATCACACCCCCTTTAGAAAAATACTCCATGAACAATCCTACTTTACGCCGCGACTTCACTGATCGCGACGACCTCGTCGCCTACTTACGCGAGCAATTCCCGCAGGCCGCGGCCATCGACGATCACGTGGCCGAGACGCGGGGCGGTCGCGCGGCGGCGGTGGAGCGGCTCAAGCTGATTGACCCGGAGAAGTATGGTGCTACCCGCAACCAGATGGACGGTGCGGTGACCAAGCTCTCGCCCTACCTGCGCTATGGCGTGCTTGGCCTCGCAGAAGTGCGGGATGAAGTGCTGCGGCGGGTCGAGAAGCCCAACCGCGCCTACAAGCTCGTCAACGAATTGAGCTGGCGCGACTACTACCAGCGCGCCTATCGCGTGCTGGGCGACGACATTTGGGAGAACATGGAGGGGTACAAAACGGGCTTGGCTCACGCCGACTACGCCGACGAGCTGCCGGAGGATTTGCTGCGTGGCGAGACGGGTATCGCCTCCATCGACGCGTGGGTGCGGGATTTAGTCGAGACGGGCTACGTGCACAACCACGCGCGCATGTGGCTGGCGGGCTACGTCGTCCACTGGCGGCGCGTCAAGTGGCAGGTCGGCGCGCACTGGTTCCTCACCCACCTGCTCGACGGCGACCCGGCGAGCAACAATTTGTCGTGGCAGTGGGTGGCCAGCACCTTTAGCCACAAGGCGTACATCTTTAACCAGAGCAATATCGACAAGTACACGAAGGGCATGTATCACGTCGACGACGGCCCTTTCGATGGCACGTACAAAGAGATTGCGGACAAACTCTTCCCCGCCCAGCGCTGGGATCGCGGCGCCGAGTCTGCGCTCCTCCAGCGCCTCGAATCCGTGCCCGCGCAGCAAAAGTCGCTGGGCGGCGTCGACAGCGACGCGCTCAACCAGCCGACCGTCGTCTGGCTTCATGGCGACAATCTCAACCTCCACGGCCCGGCGCTGGACCACTATCCAGACGCGCCCGCCGTCTGGGTCTGGGACGATGCGCTGCTCGACCAGTGGCAGATCAGCCTCAAGCGCATCCTCTTCATCTACGAATGTCTGCTCGATTTGCCGGTAGAGATTCGACGTGGCGACGTCGCGGACGAAGTGCTGCGCTTCGCCCGCAAGCACAATGCCGAGCACGTGGCTGTCGCGGAGAGCCCGTCGCCCCGCTTCCGCGAGATCGGGCGGGAGATACAGGAATTGCTGTCTGTATCTGTCTTTGCGGAAGAGCCGTTTGTTGAGTACGAGGGCAAGCTGGATTTGCGCCGCCACTCGCGCTACTGGAAGGCAACAAAAAAGCAGGCGTTTGGCGAGTAGTTAAGAAGTCTACCCAAAGACTCGCTGACGAGTGCGGCGGTTGCGGAGGTGGCGAATCGCCTCCATCGCCTCCGGCAGCGCCAGCGCCACCGACGCCACCGACGCGAGCGTGGCCGCTTGGCAGTAGGCGCAGAGCGCTTGGTTTTCGTCCCACTCCTTAAAGGCCAAAACCGTGGCCTGTCCCGCGTCAATCGCCGTTTTAACAGCCGTCGCAATGGGCAGCAGCGGCATCTCTTCGGCGCGATTCTTGCCCCCCGTCGCCGTCAGCGCCGCGGTAATGCCGTAGGTGATCAACATGCGTGGACCGTCCGGCATGTTAAAGTTTTCGTAGGCATAGTTCGAGGCGTCGACGCGGCTCGAATCAAAAACAGGCACGGGCGGGTCGGGCAGGTTGGGGATGACGCCCATCTGATAAAGCGTCACCAATTGGGACGCAGCCGCCCCCACCATCGACAGCCCCATAATCCAGCGCCGTCGGTTTAGGTTCGTGCTCCGCGCTTCGCGCAGTTCGTGGCTTAATTGTTCAGGTCGCATAAGAATCTCCTTTGCACAGCTGTAGGTCTGCAATACTGCCTCTATTAGTACCGTCCTCGACGAGGACTAAAGGTAAGCACCACCTGATTTTATTTATTTTTTTAGACCGATCCTTGTCCTTTGTGTACCGTTCTACACCGCTCCCCACGTGTCGCCCAATGTAAACCAAACCAAATTTTTATGACAAACCCGTCTAGCTTGTGATAAAATGCACACACGTCGATCGACAAATTGTTTGGCTGAATTTGAGCACCACTCACCATGAAAACCAACCGCTTTTCCATCTTTGCCTGGAGTCTGCTCGGCTACAATATCCTTGTGATTCTCTGGGGCGCTTTTGTGCGCGCGACGGGCTCCGGCGCGGGCTGCGGCAGCCATTGGCCGCTCTGCAACGGCGAGGTAATCCCGCGCGGCGCGACCATGGAAACGCTGATCGAGTTTTCGCATCGGCTGACGAGCGGCCTCGCGCTGCTTGGCGTGGTTGCGCTGCTGGTGTGGGCGCTGCGGGCCTATCCGCGCGGCTCGCTCGTGCGGCGAGGCGCACAGTTTTCGATGTTTTTCATGCTCACCGAAGCGCTGATCGGCGCGGGGCTGGTGCTCCTGCAGTACGTGGCGACCAACGTCTCCGTGGCGCGCGCCTTTTGGATGGCGGGCCACCTCACCAACACCTTCTTCCTGCTCGCCGCGCTAACCGTCACTGCCTGGTGGGCATCGCGAGCAGATTTGCGGCGGCTGCAACTTCGTGGACACGGTTTGCCGGGTACGGCGCTGGCTGCATCGATTGTCGCCATGCTCTTTCTCGGCATCAGCGGAGCGATTACGGCGCTGGGCGACACGCTCGTGCTCACGGCGGGCATCTCGCCGGAGGATTCGCCGATTGTGGCGACGCTGGTCGAGCTGCGCATTTTCCACCCGCTGATTGCGTTCGCCGTGGGCGGCATCTTACTCGTCGCTGCCTGGGTCGTCACGCAGCGGCAGCCGGGCGCGTTGACGCGTCGGCTGGCGCTGGGGATGATTGGGCTGTATACGGTGCAGTTGGCGTGCGGCGCACTCAACGTTTGGCTGCGCGCGCCGGTGTGGCTCCAGCTTGTGCATCTTTTATTGACCGACCTGATCTGGATCAACCTTGTGGTGCTGACGGCGGTGTCGCTGGCGCAGCCGGTGGCCGAGCGGGCGGCGGCAAAGGGGCTGCCGCTGCCGTCGCGGGCCTGAGCGAAATACAATTTACCTACGTCAAGCCTACGCTTGGGCAGACACGACAAAATCCCGTCTGAAATCGGTTCGTTCGCCTACGCCGGATTTGGCAACGGCACTGAACTGCGTATAATGCCTCCCAGACAAAAAGCCGCCACCACAGCGCAATCGGCGGCTCTACTGGGAGGCACTATGTTTCACTACACATCCAAGCACATGGTCAGCGACGTGCTCTTGATGATTGGCTTTATCGCTCTGCTGGGCTTTGGCGCATTTGAGCTTTCCGGCTGGGGCACGCAGCCGCTCGTCCCCGCCACCGCCGCCCTGCTCATCGGCTGCACCGCCGTGCTGGATCGCGTGGGCGAGGGGGAGTTGAAGTAGCCGCCGCGCGAAACTTTATAGAGCGTAACAGAAAAGCCTCTTCGTTTTTACGAAGAGGCTTTTCTGTTACGCTCTGTTGGATAGCCGTGTATAGCTAATTCCGACCGCTCTCACATTTTTATCGAGAAATATACATGCGAATTCGCCCTACGGCGCGCCTGCTCGTCCTGGATGAGCAGCAGCGCCTTCTTCTATTTTACATACGAGATCACGAACCGCTGCACGAGGCATTCCCGGCGATGACGGTGTATTGGATTACGCCGGGCGGTGGCGTCGAACCGCACGAAACGTTTGAGCAGGCCGCACGACGGGAGCTGTGGGAGGAAACTGGAATTGAGGTTAAGGAAGTTGGCCCTTGTCTCTGGCATCACGAGCGAATGCTCAATGGCGATTTGGGAAAAGTACAGCTTCAGGAACGTTTCTTTTGCGTTACCGTATCCAAAGCCAGCGTAAACACGGCCAACATGCTTCCGTACGAACGAGAAACGCACCGCGCACATCGCTGGTGGAGTCACCAGGAGTTGGCTCAGTCCCAAGAGTTTTTTCTGCCCCAACTGCTGCCCCAACTGTTGCCCTCGTTGTTGAACAATGACGTTCCGACTCAGCCACTTTGCCTCGTAGCAGCGTAGCGCACCCTCACTCCGTCACCGGCGGCGCGACGGGCGGCTCCGCGGTCGAGGTCGGCGTCTCGACAACGGTCGTGGCGTTCCGTCGACGACGCACGTTGCGCGGCGACAGGTTGCGCGGCGACAGATTGCGCGGGTTCAAGTCATTCGTCAGCGACTGCACCGAGCGGCGGAAGCCCGCCGCCGCGCGCCCCGTGCGCACCATGGGGTTGACGACGCTCTCGCTCACAAAGGTCGTCGTCCCGCGCACCGTGCCCAGCGTCTCCTGGACATCGGCCACAATCGGCTTGATCTCCGTCTGCACCATCTTGATCAGCCGCCACACCTGCCACACCAAAATCCCCAGCAGCGCCATGATAACGATGCTTTGGATCGCAATGATAATAATCGCAATATCGCGAATCGCGTCGATAACGGCCATAAGATAAAACTCTTTTCCTTGATAAAATTTTTGACGCAAGGGTGCAAGGGCACAAAAGTGTAATCCGCCAATAAGGTTGTTTTACAGATTTTGCTCGCTCGACAAAATAATTATTGCCCAGCCGCTGTTTCAACAAGACGATCCTCTTGCCTCTTCACGCCTTTGCGTTACATTCCTCAATCGTAACCATTCAGGTGTTGACGAAATAAAGCTGTCAACGGATTCAAAAGAGCGGATTGAGCGGAG
Source organism: Caldilineaceae bacterium (assembly GCA_965213595.1). Taxonomy (GTDB): domain Bacteria; phylum Chloroflexota; class Anaerolineae; order Caldilineales; family Caldilineaceae; genus JBCCFC01. Next base: position 298,745 of record CBDBZO010000001.1, read on the forward strand.
GTCAAGGCCATCTTCTCGCTTTTCGACCATCAAATCGGCTCTATTCAGCACGGAATCAATGAATACAAGCAAATCCGTTCAATCCGCTCCCCAAATCCGCTGACAGCTGAATAGATATCGTCAATCTACTATTTTTTGCTTGCGCTGCAGCAAATAGACCAGCGTCAGCGCCAGCCACGCGCCGACCGTGCCCTCGATCACACGCACCTGTCCAATCCGCCACACGTCCAGCCCCAGCAGCACGCTCGCGCTGTGGCCGAGCCCAAAGCCAACCATCGCCGCCAGCAAGCAGATGCCCAGGTCGCGCAGGTCGCGCCCGCCCCATAGATGGTACACGCTGGCATAGCCCACGCTCAGTAACAAGGCGAGCAAAAGGCCGGGATGGAGGACATTCACTTGGCAATGATCCCGCCGCCGAGACACAAGTCACCGTCGTAAAAGACAGCACCCTGGCCCGGCGTGATGTCGCGCAGCTTCTCGTCGAAGCGTACTTCGATGGCGTCGTTCTCCAACGGAAAAAGTGTGCAGTGGACGGCCTTGGCCCGGTAGCGAATTTTGCACTGGGCGTGCTTCCCGCTCACCACCGGCTCGTCCAGCGTCCAGTTGACGTTCTCCGCCAGCAGGTGGTCGCGCCCCAGTTCTGCCGCCGTGCCGACGACGAGCGCATTGCGTGCCGAATCGAGCTCGAGCACGTAGAGCGGTTCGCTCACGCCGCCAATCCCCAATCCCTTGCGCTGGCCGATGGTGTAGCCCGGCAGACCAGCGTGTTCACCCAGCATCTCTCCCGACCGGCTGACAATGGGGCCGGGCTGCATGGCTTGCGCCGCCCAGTCCTGCAGAAAGCGTCGGTAGTCATCGTCGGCCACAAAGCACAAGTCCATCGAGTCGTGCTTGGAGGCGATGGGCAGGCCGCGCGCCGCCGCCATCTCGCGCAGCGTTGGCTTGAGGTAATCGCCGACGGGGAAGAGCACGTCTTGCAGTTCGCTCTGCCCCATCACGCTCAGCACGTAGCTCTGGTCCTTGCGCGCGTCGACGGCCTTCAGCAGCTCGACCGTGCCGTCGTCGCGCCGCTGCACGCGCGCGTGGTGGCCCGTGGCGAGGTAATCCGCGCCGAGCTTGCGCGCGTAGTTGAGCAGGTAATCGAAGCGGATGTGCCGGTTGCAGGCCAGGCAGGGGTTGGGCGTCAAGCCCGCGCTGTAGCCCTCGATAAAGAAGTCGACCACCTTCTGCTTGAAGGGCTGCTCCACGTTGATCAGGTAGAAGGGCATGCCCAGCTCGTCCGCCACGCGGCGCGCATCGTGGACGCTCTCCAGCGAGCAGCACTTGTTGGTCGAGCCTTCGCCCGCGCCCGTCTCGGCCCACAGCCGCATCATAATGCCAATGCAGTGGTAGCCCTGCTCGACGAGCAGGGCCGCGGCCACGGAGCTATCCACGCCACCGCTCATGGCGACGACGACGGTGGTTTCTTGGGGGGTCTTGAGGTGCTTCATCTCTATCTCTGCGACGCTTCCAAAATTGTTAACCCAACAATTTCGTCATCACGATAATCGAGAATGATACCATCCTCGCGCATCTCGCTGTGGTTGGAGCTTGGCTCGCTCTCAAAATGTACATACAACACATCTGCGCCTTTATCATAATTGAGCCACATCTTATTCTGAGGCAGCTTGATGAAACTTGACGCAGCGTTGAACAAATGGTGAATGTTTGGTTCTTCTAAAAGTTGCGTGACCATAAAATTTCGCTCCTGTTCGCTTTGCGAGCAATGTAAGCAGTAATCACAAAACCGTCGTGTTTACTAAGTTCCTTGTAAACAACGTGAAGATGTCGATTGCGGCCAATTGGTAGAATAGCGATTTGAGAACCAGAATAGCCCCGCACAACGGATGTCGGCTGCTCAATTGCGCGCAGAACATCTTCGTAATAAGCGTGCATGTAAGGCTTGCTCTCAAGTATATGAAACCATCGTTCCTCCGTCAGTCGAATGGGAACACCATTAATTGAGTATGCCACGTCCATAACTGACCCCTACACCATCACCGGCTCGACCCCGCGAATCCGCTCCACGATCCGCGGCAGCGTCTCCAAAACATACTCGACCTGCGCCGGCGTGTTGCTGCGGCCCAGGCTCAGCCGCAGCCCGCCGACAGCGTCGCGCGCGGGGATGCCCATGGCTTCAAGCACGTGGCTGGGGCGCTGCGAGCCGCTGGTGCAGGCGCTGCCGCTGCTGGCGGCGACGTTCGCCATGTCCAGCGCAATCAGCACGCCCTCGGCCTCGACGCCGGGAATCACGAAGCTGGCGTGGTTGGCGAGCCGCTCGTCGCCGGGTGCGCCGGTGAGCTGCGCGCCCTCGATGGATTCGAGCACGCCGCCGATCAGCTTGTCGCGCAGCACGCGCAGCCGGTCTGATTCGGCCGCGCGTTCGACCTCCGCGAGCGTTAATGCCTTCGCCATGCCGATGATAAAGGGCACGTTTTCCGTGCCTGCGCGGTGACTATTTTCCTGGCTGCCGCCCGTCAGAAAGGGCAGGCAGGGCGTGCCGCTACGCAAATACAAAAGGCCAACACCTTTGGGCCCGTAAAATTTGTGCGCACTCACGCTCAGCGCGTCGACGTTCAGCGCATCCACATCAAGCGGCAGCTTGCCCGCCGCCTGCACCGCGTCGCAGTGAAAGGGCACGCCGCGCGCGCGGCAGAGCGCACCGATTTCCGCCACGGGCTGAATCGTGCCGACTTCGTTGTTGGCGTACATCACGCTCACAACGGCTATATGGTCACCATCTCCCAGCGCACTCGCCACATCATTCACATCGACGCGCCCTGCCGCGTCAACCGGCAGCAGCGTCAGCTCGAAGCCGTAGTGATCGCGCAGATCGCAGGCGGTGTAGAGCACGGCGTGGTGCTCCGTCGGCGCGGTGAGGAGGCGGTTGGCGCCCGTCTGCTCGCGGCGGGCCAGCGCGATACCGCGCAGGGCGGCGTTGTCGCTCTCGCTGCCGCCGCCGTGAAGATGATTTCGCGCGGCTTTGCCTCCAGCACGCTCGCTACCTCCCGCCGCGCGTTGGAAAGCGCCACCCCCGCCCGCCGCCCCACGCCGTGGATGCTGGACGGGTTGCCGTAAAAATCGGCAAAGTAGGGCTGCATCGCCACCAGCACTTCCTCGCGCACGGGCGTGGTGGCGGAGTGATCGAGGTAGATGGGGTTGGTGGGTCGCTTGGTCATAAAATTTGATGCAGAGCGTGCAAAGAACGCGGAGAAAATTAAGAGATCGGTACAGTAGCTCGGTACAGTAGCTCGGTTAACGCGGAGGCGCAAAGACGCAAAAAGCAACTTCGCTCATGGAGCCTTCTCCTTGCGCCTTTGCGCCTCCGCGTTAAAATTATTTTGTCTTCCTTAAAACCTCTGCGTTCTCCGCACCCTCTACGTTGAGTCGTTTCTGATTCCCTAATTCTATCACCGCCCCGGCACAGGGTCAACAAAAATGCCGCTATCCCGCCGCTGATTTGACCAAAAATTGACGCGCCCACTACAATAAGGAGTCTTTTTACACTCCGCTGCGTGATTTTCTAAGCTCTCAGCGATAAAGTAAATGTATTTAACTAGAAATTTTCAACCCACTTCGACGGGCTCCCCCTGCCCGTGGAACCATCCGCTCAACTTTAGGAGGATAACGCTTTGTTTGAAGTTGCAGATTCTACACTGTTTGCCCTATTTTGCGGCATCGCCGCCGTCGCATTCATGGTCTGGAAGGCGCGCGATGTATTGCAGGAGGACGACGGCAACGACGTGATGCGCGAGATCGCGGCGGCCATTCAAGAAGGCGCGGCCGCCTTTCTCAATCGTGAATACACCTTTCTGGCCGTCTTCGTGGTCGTGATTGCGCTGCTGATCACCTTTGCCATTGGCTGGCAGACGGCCGTTTGTTTTATCATTGGCGCGGTTGCCTCCGGTGCGGCGGGTTATTTGGGCATGTACATTGCCGTGCGCTCGAACGTGCGCACGGCGGCAGCGGCCCAGCGCAGCCTCAACGACGGTCTGCGCGTCGCCTTTAACAGCGGCTCGGTGATGGGCATGGCCGTGGTCGGCTTTAGCCTGCTGGGGTTGACGATCTTGATGCTGATCTTTGGCTCCGGCCCCAGCGCCGTGCAGTACGTGACGGGCTTTGGCTTTGGCGCTTCGTCAATTGCGCTCTTTGCGCGCGTGGGCGGCGGCATCTACACGAAGGCTGCGGACGTGGGTGCGGACTTGGTTGGTAAGGTGGAGCAAGGGATCCCCGAAGATGACCCGCGCAACCCCGCCGTGATCGCCGACAACGTGGGCGACAACGTGGGCGATGTCGCCGGCATGGGCGCCGATCTTTTTGAAAGCTACAGCGGCTCAATTATCGCCGCCGCCACCCTGGGCGCGACGCTCGTGCTGGGGCTGGGCTTCTCCTCGGCCTATGTCGGCCTGCCCTTCCTGGTGGCCGGCTCCGGCGTGATCGCCGCCGCGCTTTCGACCTTTCTCGTGCGGGCAGAGGAGGACGCCACACAGGAAGAGCTGCTTGGCACGCTGCGCCGCTCCGTCTACGTCGCCTCCGGCATTGTGCTGCTGCTGACGCTGCTCGTGGTGATTCTCACCAAGTTCGGCGCGGGCGAAGGGGTGAGCTTCAACTTCTTCTGGATCGTGCTGGCGGGCCTGGTTGCGGGCAACGGCATCGCCTGGTTTACCGAATACTACACCTCCTACACGGCCAAGCCGACGCAGGGCATTGCACGCGCTTCCGAAACCGGCTCCGCCACGCTGATCATTGAAGGGCTGGCCGTCGGCATGATCAGCACCGTCGCGCCCGTCCTGATCGTGGCCGTAACGATTCTGCTGAGCCTGTGGCTCGGCGGCAGCGCGGGCGAGGTCTTCAACATCAGCCCCGGCCTTTACGGCGTGGCGCTGGCAGGCGTCGGCATGTTGAGCACCCTCGGCGTGACGCTGGCCACGGACGCCTACGGCCCCGTGGCGGACAACGCGGGCGGCATTGCTGAAATGAGCCACCTGCCCGAATACGTGCGCGACCGCACGGACGCGCTCGACAGCCTGGGCAACACCACGGCGGCCACAGGCAAGGGCTTTGCCATTGGCTCCGCCGTGCTCACGGCACTGGCGCTAATGGCGGCCTACGTCGAGGCCGTGCGCATTGGCAATCCCGATTTCTCGCTCGACCTGCTCAACCCAACCATGCTGCCCGGCCTACTGATCGGCGCCATGCTGCCCTATCTCTTCGCCTCGCTCACAATGACGGCGGTGGGGAAAGCGGCCTACGGCATCGTGCTCGAAGTGCGCCGCCAATTTGCCGAGATTCCCGGCATCATGGAGGGGACGGCCAAGCCAGATTACAAGCAGGCCGTCTCGATTTCGACGCAAAGCGCCCTGCGCGAGATGATTTTGCCCGGTCTGCTGGCCGTGGCCGCGCCGCTGCTGGTGGGCTTTGTGCTCGGCGCCGAAGCGTTGGCCGGCATGTTGATCGGCGCCATCTCCTCCGGCTTCCTGTTGGCGGTGATGATGGCGAACTCCGGCGGCGCTTGGGACAACGCCAAAAAGTGGATCGAGACGGGCGAGATGGGCGGCAAAGGCTCGGATTCGCATAAAGCTGCCGTTGTCGGCGACACGGTGGGCGACCCGTTTAAGGACACCAGCGGCCCCGCGCTCAACATTCTGATCAAGCTGATGAGCATTGTGAGCCTTGTGTTCGCTGGCGTCTTTGGCAACGGCTGGCTGGGATTCTAGGCGAAGCTAAGCCAGCGCTTTACCTCGTACCCACTGTAGACCCACCATAAGCAAAGAGCCCGACTTTTCGAGAAGTCGGGCTCTTTGCTTATGGTGGGTTTGATAGCGTGACGGGTACGCTCGCCCCACCTACTAAACAGCGCAATTCTTTGCATCTACGCTCAAGAGCGTTTACCCTGCCTGCATCCGCTCCACCACGCGCAGTACCTGTCGGACCGGGTCGTAATCGCGATCCTGCATCGGGGCAAAACGCGAGATCGGCAGCTCCGCCAGCACGGCCTGCCCGCCAACCGTCTCGTGCATTTGAAGCAGCGTGCGCCGTAGCGCCGCGCGATCCGCTGGAGCCACGTGCGTGCCCACCACCCACGGCGGCATTGGGTTCGGCCCCAGCGTCTCCACGATGCGCAGGCGATTTGCAACGTCCGGCTGCTGGCGCTGGCGCAGGTCGAGCACGGTCGTATCAATGGCGGCGCAGTCCACCTGCCCGGCGAGCACCATGTTGAGCGCCTCGCTGTGCGAACCGGCGTTCACGCGGCGACCGAAGAAGGCGGCCGTCTCCCGCGCCTCCGCCAGCCGCGCCAGCATGACGGCGTAGCCCGAAAGGGAGTTGGGCTCGTTGTAGGCCCATGCGCTACCGCGTAATTCCTCAAAGGTTTGCAGCGGGCTGTCGCGGTGCACGACGACATCCGAAAAGTAGATAGCCTCGCCGCCGTAGCGGTCGCCCCGCCAAACGGGCGCAGCCAGCAATTCCAGCCCCGCCCCGCGCCGCTGTCGCTGCACGTAGGGCGCGCCGCAGATCCACGCCACGTCGAGGTCGCCTTGGTCGAGCCGCACGTAGCGTTCCGGCCAGTCCAGCTCGTGCCGCAGCTCCAGCGAGCCATCTGTTTCTTGCGCGAGGTAGTTAATGACGGCGCGCACCACAAAATCCGCATTTGACGCCATGCACGAAGCCACGCGCAACACTTCTGGTAAGGCCAATTGAACATCCAATTCTAGCAGCAGCTTGTTTATCAACCGACGTTCACAAACTTTAGAAAACAACCCGTAAAAGACACAAAGGTGCAGAGAGAGTGAGATAGACCTTCGTGTTTCTTCGTGCCCTTCGTTGATCAATTCTTTTACTACTTTCCACCTACTCCGCCTGCTCCACTTCCACCAGCTCGATTTCGTAGATGCGCGGCCACAGCTTGCCCGTGACAAAGAGGCGCTCCCCCTCTGCGTCCCAGGCGATGCCGTTGAGCACGTCCACGCTCAACCCGCCGCGGTCGGCCTCGTTGAGCAGCCCCGACAGGTCGATCCACCCCGCGACACGCCCCGTCTCCGGCTCGGTGATGGCAATGATGTTGCTCTGCCAGATGTTGGCGTAGACGAAGCCATCGATGTACTCCAGCTCGTTGAGCCGCGGCACCGGCCCGTTCACCGGCCCAAGAATACCCGCGCTGTCGTATACCTCGACGCTGCCGGTGACTTCTAGCGTTTCCGGATCACGGAAGTAGAGGGTCGGCGTGCCGTCGCTCATGATGAGCCGTTCGCCGTCGTGGGTGAGGCCCCAGCCTTCGGTAGGATACTCAAATTCGCCAAGTTGCTCGAAGCTGGACAAGTCGTAGATAAAGCCGCGGTTGGCCTCCCACGTAAGCTGGTAGATGCGCTCATCAAAAATTGCGATGCCCTCGCCAAACAGAGTTGGATCGAGCTCGATCTGCTGCTCCACCGCGCCCGTCTCCAGATCAACCCGCCGCAGATTGGATTGAGCGCGTCGCCCCGTGCCCTCGTAAAATGCGTCGCCGCCATCGTCCGCCGCGCCCGCCGCAAAGACCAAGCCCTGCGTAAAAGCCGTGGGATCATGTGGGTAGCTGGTGATGACGCTGTAGCCGTAGAGCGCGACGCCGTTGGTGGGCGTGGCGGTAACGGTCGGCGCGACTGTTGCGGTGTCGGTGGGCGTAACGGTGGATATAACGGTGGGCGCAGCGGTAGGGCTGGTAGGGTTCACGACGGGGGAAACGCTGGCCGTCGCGCCGACCAGCGTTTCCCCCGTCGACGTGCCGTCTGCGTCCACAATCGGAACAAACACCGTGCTCGCCGCCAGTTGATTGATCCCCGAAGACGCATCAACCCCGCCGCGCCCCACGAACCAGAAAAAGCTGGCAAGCAGCAGCACAAGAACAATGGCCAGCACAATCAGTGTATTACGCAGCAGACGATCCATTCTCTCTCCTATTTGTTTCTATCAACCCGGTTTGTCAGCATTCGCCGTTCAGTTGTTCGACGGCGCAGTCGAGGGTATGATAGTCGCCCAGCGTCTGTTTCTACAAAATCTGGCTGCTGATTGTGTTATGATTTTGGCTGCGGCCAAGCTAGAACGTGCTGCTGCGCACTATGTTAAGTCCGCACCGGCTCTGTTTGTCTTTGTTAACAAGCGCGCTCGTTCTAAACCAAACTCTTTATAGCGTTATACAAACACGTCTACAAGATTTTACAAAGACTTTATTTTATGTAAGGTTGGTACAAGTTATCCCCAGGGTGCTGTGCGACAGCTTAAGACAGCGGAAGATAATCTACAAAACCACTTTTGAGAATAACGACACCATGTCGACCGAATTCAAGCTGCTTCAACTGCTAACGTTTATCTATGGCGAGCGTACCGCTGCTGCGCTCGTGTCGGCGCTGATCGAGCGCATGGCGGATGCTCGCCGCGCACGGGGCACGCCTCGTTCCGCTCCCGCAGCGCCCTTCAGCGAGCGCGACGTCATCCTCATCACCTATGGCGACCAAATTCAAGAGCCGGGCGTACCGCCGCTGCAAACGCTAAACGAAACGCTAACCGCGCTCGTCGGCAACTTGATCAACGGCCTGCATATTCTGCCCTTTTACCCGTGGAGTTCGGACGACGGCTTCTCGGTGCTCGACTATCGACAGGTCGACCCCGCCTGGGGCAGCTGGGCAGACGTGCGCCGCTTGAGCAGAAATTTTCGGCTGATGGTCGATGCCGTCGTCAACCACATCTCGGTGGAGAGCGAGTGGTTTCAGCGCTTCCGCCGGGGTGACGCACCGGAGCGCGACTTCTTCATCGCTCTGGAGCCCACGCCGGACACAATGGCTAAACTGGCCAAGGTCACGCGCCCGCGCACGTCGCCGCTGCTAACGGCAATTGAGACGGCAAGCGGGACGCAGCACGTGTGGACAACCTTTAGCGCCGATCAGGTTGACCTGAATTATAGCTCACCCGCTCTGCTGCTGGCCGTTATCGATGTACTGCTTTTCTACGCCGAGCAGGGCGCACGGCTAATCCGGCTGGATGCCATCGGCTTTCTGTGGAAGGAACTCGGCACATCCTGTATTCACCTGCCGCAGACGCACGCGCTGATCCAGCTTTTCCGCACTATCCTGGACGAAGTCGCACCCGGCGTCGTGCTGGTGACGGAGACCAACGTGCCATACGCCGAAAACGTCAGCTACTTTGGCGACGGGACAAACGAGGCGCAGATGGTCTACAACTTTACGCTGCCGCCGCTTGCGCTGCACGCTTTTGCGACGGGCGACGCCACATACCTCAGCCGCTGGGTTGCCACGCTTAACACGCCCTCCGACCAGACCACCTTCTTCAACTTCATGGCCTCGCACGACGGCATTGGCGTGCGGCCCGTCGAGGGCATTCTGCCACCGGAGGAGGTGCAGCGGCTGGTTGAGCGGACGGAGGCGCACGGCGGCTTTGTCTCATACAAAACCAACGCCGACGGTTCGCAGAGCGCTTACGAGCTCAACATCACCTACTTCGACGCACTCAACAACCCTGCCGCGCCGGGGGAAGGGCAGGGAACAAGCTCGCTCGCAGCAGACGAGCGGGAAACGATTGAGCGGCAGGTGGATCGCTTTATTGCCAGCCAAGCGATTCTGCTGGCGCTGGCGGGCGTGCCGGGCGTGTACGTCCACAGCTTGTTGGGCAGCCGCAACTGGCGTGCGGGCGTCGCGGAAACGGGCCGCTACCGCACGATCAACCGGCAGAAATTTGAGCGCAGCACGCTTGAAGCCGAGCTGGCCGATGGCCTATCGCTGCGGGCACAGGTTTTCCGTCGCTACGCAGCGTTGATTCGCGCGCGCACAAATGAAGCGGCCTTCCACCCCAACGGCGCACAGACCGTGCTCGATCTGCACCCGGCACTCTTGGCGCTGCGGCGCACATCGCCAAGTGCAGAGAGCACAGTGCTCTGCTTGCACAACGTTTCGGCAGAAAAAATAGTGTTGAACGGGAAGCTGCTGGGTAAAGGGAGAGAAAAAGTGGAAAAGTGGCGCGAACTGCTGACGCAAAGTCTATTGGCTCGCGATGCAAAAGTCACGCTGATGCCTTACGGCGTGCTGTGGCTGAAAGCTACATCCTAAACAAGCTATACGTGCCGATAAAAAAGTCTAGAAAGACAAAGGGCGCGCACATCGCTGTCCGCGCCCGCATGGGGGTCGATACGGGAAAATACACATCAATTCGGTCTATATGACAGAAATAGCCAGATGACAGAAATAGCCAAACGCGAATAAACTAGCAATACACAAGTGATACGGTAGAAATTAGAGAAGCACAATGATACACAACAAATACTACACAACAGAAAACGGTTCAATTAGCATAGAATTACGGTAGAACTTGTATAAAGGAATACCCTAATTATAGGGCAGTGCCGCCGTTGCAATGAGTTTGATAAAATACAAATTACAGTTTGAAGGGCCGACATCGTTGGCGACCCCTCAATGAAGAGTGACTCCCTGACGGGAAGAGATGATGGCAAGTTGGCCCATCGATCGACCTGTCGATTCGATGCGCAAAATTCTAGGCGATCCGCGTACCTGCTCCTGACTGTCGCCGTGCTTGACGTGCGATGTTGCAGTGTTGCCCACGACCCGACCTGTCGAAGCGGTGAGCCATGTTGGTGCATCTCCCGGCGACCTGTCGCGGGGGAGAGCGGTGCAATCTGGCAGGGTTTTGTGTTGCGGTTACCGTCTCACTCCTTTAATCGCAGGTACAATGAATATCCTTCGCGCAATTTTAGGAAATTCGGAAATTAATCTCAAGCGCATAAATTGAAAATTTAGTGCAAAGTCGCAAAGACGCGAAGAGAAGGTTTGTTCGACAAAGTTTTCTCCTTGCGTCTCTGCGACTTTGCTTTGGCTAGATGCGTTGAACAGAAAGGGTTTACTCATGGCTTCAACAACTGGTAAAGGCAAAATGGGCGGCTCCAAGCTGGACCGCCGCCACCCGCTCGACGCAATTTTCGCGCCCAACAACGTCGCCGTGATCGGCGCGACGGAGACGAAAGGCAGCGTGGGGCGCACGCTGATCAACAACCTGATTAGCAACCCCTTTGGCGGCACGATCTTTCCCGTCAACCCCAAGCGCGACAACGTGATGGGCATCTACGCCTACGACTCCGTCAGCGAAATTCCGGCGCAGGTGGATTTGGCCGTGATCGCCACGCCCGCGCGCACCGTGCCCGCGATTATCGAGGAGTGTATCGAGGCGGGCGTTAAGGGGGCGATTATTATTTCGGCGGGCTTTAAAGAGATCGGCGAGGAGGGGGCCAAGCTGGAGCGGGAGATTCTCGAAAAGGCACGCGAGGCCAAGATGCGTATCATCGGCCCCAACTGCCTGGGCGTAATGAGTCCCGTCACCGGCATCAACGCCACCTTTGCACAGGGCATGGCGCGCCCCGGCAACGTCGGCTTTATCAGCCAGAGCGGGGCGCTGCTGACGGCGATTCTGGACTGGAGCTTTGAAGAAAACGTGGGCTTTAGCCAGTTTGTCTCCATCGGCTCCATGCTTGACGTCAGCTTCGCCGACCTGATTTACTACCTCGGCGACGACCCGCGCACGCAGAGCATCGTGATTTACATGGAAACAATTGGTGACGCGCGCGCCTTCCTCTCCGCCGCGCGCGAAGTTTCGCTGACCAAACCGATCATCGTGATCAAGGCCGGTCGTACCGAAGCCGCCGCCGAAGCCGCGGCCTCACACACCGGCTCACTGACGGGGAGCGACGAGGTGCTGGATGCGGCCTTTCGGCGCTCCGGCGTGCTGCGCGTGGAGCGCATCGCCGAATTGTTTGCCATGTCCGAAGCGCTGAGCAAGCAGCCGCTACCCAAAGGACCTAATCTGACGATTGTCACCAACGCGGGCGGCCCCGGCGTGCTGGCGACCGACGCGCTAATCGGCGGCGGCGGCCAGCTGACCGCGCTTTCCGAGGCCACGATGGACGCGCTTAACGAGCGGCTGCCCGCGCCGTGGAGCCACAACAACCCGGTCGACATTTTGGGCGACGCCAGCCCGCAGCGCTACGCCGAAACGCTCGCCATCACCGCGGACGACGAGAACGCCGACGGTCTGCTCGTGGTGCTGACGCCGCAGGATATGACCGAGCCGACGCAGACCGCCGAACTGCTGCGCGACGCGGCCGACGGCGTCAAAAAGCCGGTGCTGGCGAGCTGGATGGGGGGCGCGGGCATTGCGGCGGGCGAGAAAATTCTCAACCGCAGCAACGTCTCCACCTTTGATTACCCCGACACGGCGGCGCGCATCTTTAACTACATGTGGGACTACGCCAAGAATTTGCGCAGCATCTACGAAACGCCAACGCTTGCCGTGGCCGAGGGCGATGTACAGGAACGTCACGAGCGTGCGCAGGGGCTGATCAACAGCGTGCGGAACGAAGGGCGCACGATTCTGACCGAGTACGAATCCAAGCAGGTCTTCGAGGCTTACGGCATCCCGACTGTGGAGACGCGGCTGGCCGAGAATGCGGACGAGGCTGTGCGGCAGGCGAGCGAAATCGGCTACCCGGTGGTGCTCAAGCTCAACTCCAAGAGCATCACGCACAAGAGCGACGTGGGCGGCGTGCAGCTTAACCTGACGGATGAGAGAGACGTGCGCAAAGCCTTTGAGCGCATCCGCGATACGCTGGCGGAGCGCGAGGGCGAGGGCCACTTCGACGGCGTGACGGTGCAGCCGATGGTCGATTTGGACGGCTACGAGCTGATCGTCGGCAGCTCGCTTGATCCACAATTTGGGCCGGTGCTGCTCTTTGGAACGGGCGGCACGCTGGTGGAAGTCTTCAAGGATCGCGCGCTCGGTTTGCCGCCGCTCAACACAACGCTGGCGCGCCGCATGATGGAGCAGACCAAAATCTACGAAGCGCTGCGGGGCGTGCGCGGGCGCGAGTCCGTGGACATGAATTTGCTTGAATCGATCCTGGTGCGCTTCAGCCAGATGGTTGTGGAGCAGGAGCGCATCAAGGAGGTGGACATCAACCCGCTGCTGGCCTCCGAAAACGGCATCACCGCACTGGACGCGCGCATCCTGCTGCACGAGCCGGACGTGCCCGACGAGGAGCTGCCGCACACGGCGATTCGCCCCTACCCCACGCAGTACATCAGCGACTTCACGCTCAACGACGGCGACCGGGTCACCATTCGCCCAATTGGCCCGGAGGACGAGCCGCTGATGGACGACTTCAACCGCTCGCTTTCGCCGCACAGCATCTACCTGCGCTACTTCCACCCCGTCGCCACCAACCAGCTCACCACTCACGAGCAGCTGGCGCGGCTGACCTTTATCGACTACGACCGCGAGATGACGCTCGTCGCCGAGAAGGGGCAGGATGGCGACAGGCAAATCCTGGGCATGGGCCAGCTCACCAAGCTCAGCGGCAGCGACGACGCCGAGTTTGCCATCCTGATCAACGACGACTACCAGCGCACCGGCCTCGGCACCGAGCTGCTCAGCCGCCTGCTCGACATTGGCCGCGACGAGGGCATCGAGCACGTGATGGCCGAAATTCTGCCGGAGAACGCGGGCATGCGACGCGTCTGCGAGAAGCTGGGCTTCAAGATGGAGCGGACGGCGGAGAACGATATTTTTGCGGAGATTGCGCTGTAGGATTGAATATCGGGGCGAAGCGTACCGATTCCCTGGCAAGGCAACCTCCCTAAGTGAAATACACCATGAATCCAATCGACAAATTTTATACAGCCTCTGTAACGGGGGACGAAGCGACATGGCAGGAGGCGATGTCGGAAAGCTACGTCGGACACGTCAACGCCAACAGCATTCCAAACCGCGAGGTCGGTTTGGGTTTTGTGCGGCGGCTCGTCGGGGCGTTTTCCGACTTGACGTACCAGCGTGAAGATACGCTAGTGGATGGGAACCGGACGGTCGTGCGCTGGACGGCAACGGGCAAACACACAGGGCCGCTAGCCAACATCGAGCCAACCAACCGGAATGTGACCATGCGTGGCATCACCATCTTTCGCATTGAGCAGAACAAAATCGAAGAGTTGTGGAGCGTTTGGGATCAGCACGATCTTACCCAACAGTTGACCGCTCAAATTAGCACTGCACGTGAATAGCACATTTCTTCATATCAACACTGTATCAGAATCTTTGTTCTGCCTCGCGCTTCGTCTATAATTACCCCAACGTTATAGACAGGAGCCACCCATGCCCAGCGCTCGCTACGCCGAAGTCGTGGTCAATGTGCCAATTCGGCGCTCGTACAATCCACGCGACAGTCGATCCCCCGCCGATAACCTCGGCGACGAACCGCGCCCGGAAAGTCTACCCGGTCTGCGCGCCTTTCACTATGAAATCCCCGCCGCGCTGGAGGGCGAGCTGCGCCCCGGCCACCTCGTGTGGGTCCCTTTTGGCAGCCGTCGCGTGCAGGGCGTGGTGATGCGCTTGACGGAGAGCACGCCCGTGCCCGCCAAGCTGCTGGATCGGCTGGCGCGCAGAGAGCCGGTGCTGACGGCGCAACAAATCGAGTTGGCCGAGTGGATTGCCCATGAGTATGTCGCCCCGCTCTCCGAAGCTATTAAATTATTTCTGCCGCCCGGCCTGCTGCAAAAGCAGGAGGAGGCCCGTGGCGTGCGCGTCAAGCGCGAGCTGCAGGTTGATTTGGTTGACGGGGCGTTCGGTGCAAATGGCGCGTTCGACCCCGTCGCGCCGCTGCTGGCGCTGGGCCGCGAGACGCAGCAGGTGCAGATTTTGCACTGGCTGCTGGATGGGGCGGACTCTTCGGCGACGCGTTCGGAAATTCGCAAAGCGCTCAACCTCAAAAGCAATTCGGCCATCGACGCGCTGCTTACAAAGAATTTGCTAGTCGAGGAAGGCGACCTGCTGCGGCTGGCTCTGTCTCCCGCCGAAACGCGAATCGCCCTGCTCGACTTGAGTGGCGCAACCCGCTACCTGCCCGTCGTCAAAGCGCTGCACGCGGCGGGCCAGCCGCTGTGGAAAAGCGATCTCTACGCAACCCTGGCCGAGCGCGAGGCCCCCACCACGCTGGCCCACCTGCGCGACCTGCAGCAGCACGGCCTCGTCACGTTGACCGAGCGCGTGCGCTTTCGCGATCCGCTGGCCGGGCGCACCTATCCCCGCCGTCCCCCGCCCGTGTTGACGAGCGAGCAGGCGCGCGTCTGGGCAGAAATTGAGGCCGCGCTCACGACGGAATCACCCGCCGCCTCCAAATTTTTGCTGCACGGCGTAACGGGCAGCGGCAAAACGGAAATCTACCTGCGCGCCATCGAGCGCACGCTGGCGCAGGGCAAGCAGGCCGCCGTGCTCGTGCCGGAAATTGCGCTCACGCCGCAGACGGTTGCGCGCTTTGCCGGGCGCTTTCCCGGTCGCGTCACCGTGATTCATTCACAGCTGAGCCAGGGCGAGCGCTACGACGTGTGGCGCGCCGTGCGCGATGGCGAATTCGACGTGGTCGTCGGCCCGCGCAGCGCGCTCTTTGCGCCGCTGGCCCGCCTCGGCCTCGTGATTTTGGATGAAGAGCACGAATCCTCCTACAAGCAGAATGCCGAAGAGTGGGGCAGCTTCACCGTCTTCTACGACGCGCGCCGCGTCGCCGAACGGCTGGCTGAACTAACGGGCAGCACGCTGGTTCTGGGCAGCGCCACGCCCAGCCTGGAGCGCTATCACGCGGCGGCGCAGGGGGAAATTAAGCTGCTGGAGATGCCGCATCGGGTAAGGGCAAGTTTTGGGGAAGTGCAAAACGAAACTCCATCCCCAACCCCTTCCCCTCTAGAGGGGAAGGGGCTACGAGATCGTGAAGTCGACGATGATCCTGGTGAGGGGATGGGGTTGTACGCCGAAATGCCGCCCGTCGAGATTGTGGATATGCGGCAGGAATTGCGGGCGGGCAACCGCAGCATCTTTAGCCGCAGCCTGCAAAGCGAGCTGCACGCGACGCTCGACGCGGGCGAGCAGGCGATCCTCTTTCTCAACCGGCGCGGCACCCACACCTTTGTCATGTGTCGGGACTGCGGCACGGTGGTCGAGTGCCCACGCTGCGAGATTCCGCTCACTTACCACGACAGCAGTTATGGGGGGCGCGTGACCGAGCTGATTTGCCACCGCTGCAATCATCGCGAGCCGATTCCGAGCGTGTGCAGCGAGTGCAGCAGCCGCCGCATCAAGTATTTTGGCAGCGGTACGCAGCGCATCGAAGAGTACGTGAGCGAAATTGCGCCACGGGCCACGCTCTTGCGCTGGGATGCGGACACGACCGGACACAAGGGCAGCCACGAGGCGATCCTGTCGCGTTTTACCGCGGGCGAGGCCAACGTGCTGGTGGGCACGCAGATGATTGCTAAGGGATTGGATCTGCCCATGGTGACGTTGGTCGGCGTGGTGGCGGCGGACGTGGGGCTGCACCTGCCGGATTTTCGCTCCGGCGAGCGCACCTTTCAGCTGCTGACGCAGGTGGCGGGGCGGGCGGGGCGCAGCCAGCGCGGCGGCCGTGTCGTGATCCAAACCTACACGCCGGAGCACTACGCGATTCAGGCCGCGGCGCAGCATGACTACCACGCCTTTTACGAGCGCGAAATTGCGTTCCGCGAGGAGCACGGCTATCCGCCGCTGCGTCGGCTGGCGCGGCTGGTCTACTGGGAGAAGAAGCTGGAGAAGGCGCAGGCCGCGTCGGAATCGCTGGCGGCGGTGCTGCGGCAGCGGCTGGAGAGCATGGCGCTGGCCGGTGAGTTTGCGGGCGTGCTCGGCCCCGCGCCCGCCCCCTTTGCGCGCTACCGCGGCTACTACCGCTGGCAAATCCTGCTGCGCGCCCCCGATCCGGCGCTCGTGCTGCGCGGCGTCGATCTGCCCTTTGGCTGGCGCGTGGATGTCGATCCGCTGTCGACGCTGTAGCAAAAGCAATTAACGCTTCATTTTTTGGCCCAAGGGGAGCAGCCAACAATTGAAATGAAATTCGAGGACACAAAAATTTTGACATAGCCCCGGCAACCATGTTATATTTTCCCTTCGTGGGTTAGCAGCACATCGATCCATAGAGTGAATAGAATTTATAAATTCCTTCGGGAGCGACACCGTTTGGTTGCACCGATGGATTTTTTGTTGTCAAAACCGGCTGTTGGATTACGCTTGGAACCGCAGCTGGAGATCAAAGAATTAGTTCAGGAAAATTGTTTCACTGAATACAGCCCGTCAGATTGAGAGGGATTTCTTGCCTACCATTAACCAGTTGGTCCGCAAGGGCCGAAAGAGCCAGTCCAAGAAGAAGAAGTCGCCCGCGCTTGGCTTAAAGAAAAACACGCTGACGGGCAAAACGAAGCGCATGCGCAAGGGCAACCCGCAGAAGCGTGGCGTTTGCACGCAGGTGCGCACCACGACGCCCAAGAAGCCCAATTCGGCGCTGCGCAAAATTGCCCGCGTCCGCTTGACTAATGGCCAGGAGGTAACGGCCTATATTCCAGGCGAGGGGCACAATCTGCAGGAGCACAGCGTGGTGCTGGTGCGCGGTGGTCGCGTGCGCGATTTGCCGGGCGTGCGCTACCAGATTGTCCGCGGCGCGCTGGACAGCCAGGGCGTCAACGATCGCAAGCGCGGTCGCAGCAAATATGGAGCCAAGCGACCCCGCGGCGCTTAGCTGACAGGGCTAAAAGCTAGGGCGAAATAGTAGGGTGAAATAGTAGGGCGAACAGAGAGGGTTAGGAGAACAGACATGCGTAGAAATCGCGCCGAAAAACGACCGGTCACGCCGGATCCACGTTACAACAGCGTGGTGCTGGCCAAATTTATCAGCAACATGATGGAGCGGGGCAAGAAGAGCACCTCCGCCCACATCCTTTACGATGCGTTTGACATTATTGAAGAGCGTACCAATCGCCCACCCATGGAAGTCTTCGAGGAAGGGTTGAAGAACGCCACGCCGCTGGTGGAGGTAAAGCCGCGGCGCGTGGGTGGCTCGACCTATCAGATTCCAACGGAGATCAGTGGGGCACGGCGGCAGGCGCTGGCCATGCGCTGGCTGATCGAGAGCGCCCGCAAGCGCAGCGGTCGCAGCATGTCGATTCGCCTGGCGGGCGAACTCATGGATGCGGCGCGCAACGAAGGGGCAACGGTCAAGCGACGCGAGGATACGCACCGCATGGCGGAATCCAACCGCGCCTTTGCGCACTTCCGCTTCTAATTTTAGAGTTTTATGACCATCGCCGGGCTGCCTTTTACGCAGTACGCAGTAAAGCCAGCCCGGTTTCACATTTTCGACAATCTATTAGGCGTGATGGCGGCT
This sequence comes from Caldilineaceae bacterium, assembly GCA_965213595.1. Taxonomy (GTDB): domain Bacteria; phylum Chloroflexota; class Anaerolineae; order Caldilineales; family Caldilineaceae; genus JBCCFC01. The sequence goes on from CBDBZO010000001.1 coordinate 317,064, forward strand.
GTTTTGTACAGCCGTTTGTTGTGGGTACGCCTGCACGGGCGTCGCGCCCGAATTATGCTGAAATACAGGATTTACTATGTCCATCGAATATCCAATTGAACGAGTACGCAACATCGGCATTATTGCGCACATCGACGCAGGCAAGACGACCACGACCGAGCGCATCCTTTTTTACTCCGGCCGCATCCACCGGATGGGCGAAGTGCACGAAGGCACGGCCGTAACGGACTGGATGGTACAGGAGCGCGAGCGCGGCATCACAATTACCGCTGCCGCTATCACCACCGTCTGGCCGGACAAGCGCACGGGCGAGGATATGCAGATCAACATCATCGACACCCCCGGCCACGTCGACTTTACCGGCGAGGTACAGCGCAGCCTGCGCGTGCTGGACGGCGGTGTGGTCGTGTTCGACGCCGTGGCCGGTGTGGAGCCGCAGTCTGAAACGGTGTGGCGACAGGCCGATCAGTATGGCGTGCCGCGCATCTGCTTTGTCAACAAGATGGATCGCATCGGCGCGAGCTTCGAGAACACCAATGCGATGATTATCGACCGCTTAAACGCGGTGCCGCTGCCGATTCAGCTGCCGATTGGCAAAGAAGACAACTTCCAGGGCATCATTGATCTCATCGAGATGAAGGCGCTGCTCTTTACCGACGAGCTGGGCGCAAAGCCAACCATCGAGGAGATTCCCGCTGACATGCTGGAAGCTTCGCAGCAGGCGCGCGAGACGCTGATCGAGCGCGTGGCGGAGACGGACGATGAGTTGACGATGAAGTTCCTCGAAGGGGAAGAGATCAGCAACGAGGAAATTTATGCGGCGCTGCGGCGCGGCGTGATTGCCAATGAGATCGTGCCGGTGCTCTGCGGTACGTCCCTGCGCAACAAGGGCGTGCAGCCGCTGCTCGACGCCATCGTGCGCTATCTACCCAGCCCGCTCGACGTGCCGCCGGTCAAGGGCATTGACCCCGTGACGGAAGAGCCGGATGAACGTCTGGCCGATGCGGATGCGCCCTTCTCGGCGTTGGTCTTTAAGATTGTGGCGGACCCGTACGTGGGTCGCCTCGCTTATGCGCGCGTCTACTCGGGTACGCTGCCCGCGGGTACAAACGTTTACAACGCCAACCGTCGCCAGCGCGAGCGCGTGGGTCGCCTGCTGCAAATGTATGCGGACAAGCGTGAGGAGATCGACATCTGCGATGCGGGTGATATCTGCGCCATCGTTGGCCTCAAGGATACCTTTACCGGCGAGACGCTTTGCGACCCCGATAACGAGATTTTGCTGGAAACCATTGATTTTCCCGATCCCGTGATCAAAGTGGCCGTGGAGCCGAAATCCAAGGCCGATCAGGACAAGCTGACGGATGCGCTGCTCAAGTTGGCCGAGGAAGACCCAACCTTCCAGGTGGCTTACGACGACCAGACCGGCCAGACCACCATTGCTGGCATGGGCGAGCTGCACCTCGATATTATTGTGGACCGCATCAAACGCGAGTTCCGCGTGCAGGCCAACGTGGGTCGCCCGCAGGTAGCCTACCGCGAGACGATCACGCGACCCACCAAGGTCGAAGGTCGCTTTGTACGCCAGTCCGGTGGTCGCGGCCAGTTTGGTCACGTCTGGCTGGAAATGGAGCCGAACGAATCGGGTGAAGGCGTAGAGTTTGAGAATCGCATCGTGGGTGGTGTTGTGCCGCGCGAGTACATCCCCGCTGTGGAAAAGGGCGTGCGCGAGGCGTTGGACAGCGGCGTTCTGGCTGGCTACCCCGTTGTTGATATCAAAGTAGCGCTGGTGGATGGCAGCTACCACGATGTCGACTCGAACGAGATGGCGTTTAAGATTGCCGGCAGCATGGCCTTTAAGGAAGGTCAGCGCCGGGGCAACGCCATTTTGCTGGAGCCGATGATGCACGTCGAAACCGTCGTGCCTGAAGAGTATGTCGGTGATGTGGTGGGCGACTTTTCAAGCCGCCGCGGCAACATCGAGGGTATGCAGTCGCGCAGCAACGGCGCATCGACGGTGACGGCCTCCGTGCCGCTGAGCGAAATGTTTGGCTATGCCACAGACATCCGCTCAATGACGAGTGGTCGCGGAACCTTTTCGATGCAGTTTGAGAAGTATTCGCCCGTGAGCCAGTCGATTGCTGAGAAGATTTTGAAGGTTGCTTGATTTAGCAAGAGTGCAAGGGTGGCCGTCGCTGGAGACAAAGGTTTGGACAGCGATTGTCAGCGGCGCAGTGTTTGTTGTGGTGTGGTTCAACCGTACAACGGACGACAAACGTCGTTAAATTTTGTGCAGGCAAAATTTGCCAACGCAACGTCTGTTTGATATACTGTTCAAGTTTGCAAGGGCGCGGAGCGCTCGTGCAGCGACCTCAGTAATAAAGAGCAAATACTCTCGCGTTTACGGCACCGCCGATATCCTATCGGCGGTGCTTTTCCACCGCAAGACCATGCGCTTGCGGTGTTTTCATCGCCATTAGCGGGTGTATCAAAGAAGCGATTGACCGATAAAGCTGAACGAAACAATAAACGACTTACGACAGGCAAATTAGGCAGGATTATTAAGGAGAGTACTCAATGTCGAAGGCAGTATTTGAGCGCAACAAGCCGCACGTGAACGTGGGGACGATTGGGCACGTGGATCACGGGAAGACGACGTTGACGGCAGCGATTACAAAGACCTTGTCACTGAAGGGGTGGGCGGACTTTTCCAAGTTTGACCAGATCGACAACGCGCCGGAAGAGAAGGCGCGCGGCATCACGATTGCGATTAGCCACGTGGAGTACGAGACGGAAGAGCGCCACTATGCGCACGTGGACTGCCCGGGCCACGCCGACTACATCAAGAACATGATCACCGGCGCCGCGCAGATGGACGGCGCGATTCTGGTGGTCTCTGCGCCGGACGGGCCGATGCCGCAGACGCGGGAGCACATTTTGCTGGCGCGGCAGGTGGAAGTGCCGGCGATGGTGGTCTTCCTGAACAAGGTGGACATGATGGACGACGAGGAGCTGTTGGAGCTGGTGGAGATGGAGCTACGGGAGCTGTTGGACAGCTACGGCTTCCCCGGCGACGACATTCCGATTGTGCGCGGTTCGGCTTTGGCGGCGCTGGAAGAGGAGAGCAGCGACCCGGACGCCGAGGCGTACGCCCCGATTTGGGAGCTGATGGCGCAGGTGGACGAGTACATTCCGACGCCGGAGCGAGCGGTGGACCAGCCCTTCCTGATGCCGATTGAGGATGTGTTTAGCATCAAGGGACGCGGCACGGTGGTGACGGGACGCATCGAGCGCGGGGTGGTGCACCCGATGGAAGAGGTGGAGATGGTGGGCTTGGCGGACACGCGCAAGCTGACGGTGACGGGGGTGGAGATGTTCCGCAAGCTGCTGGACGAAGGGCAGGCGGGGGACAACGTGGGCTGCCTGTTGCGCGGCATCACGCGGGACGAAGTGGAGCGGGGGCAGGTCTTGGCGAAGCCGGGGAGCATCAAGCCGCACACGCAGTTCATGAGCGAGGTGTACGTGTTGAAGAAGGAAGAGGGGGGTCGGCACACGCCCTTTTTCAAGGGGTATCGGCCGCAGTTCTACATCCGGACGATGGACATCACGGGGGCGATTGAGCTGCCGGAGGGGGTGGAGATGGTGATGCCGGGGGACAACGTGAACATGCGGGTGGAGCTGATTTCGCCGGTGGCTTTGGAGCAGGGCAGCCGCTTTGCCATCCGCGAGGGCGGGCGCACCGTCGGCGCTGGCGTTATCACCGAAATCCTCAACTAACTGATGCGAGTGGGTGTGGATGCCCATCTGTTAGCTAGACAAACAGATGGGCATTTATAAGCTCAGCTTTCTGAAAGGACATCATGGCCAGACAAAAAATTCGCATCAAACTCAAGGCGTATGACCATCGCGTGCTCGACACTTCTGTGCAGCAGATTGTGGACGCCGCCGAGCAGACCGGCGCGCAGGTAGTTGGCCCCGTACCGCTGCCGACGCGTATCGAGAAGTTTACGGTTGTGCGCTCGCCCTTTGTTTTTAAGGACGGTCGCGAGCAGTTTGAAATGCGCACGCACAAGCGCTTAATCGACGTGGTGGACCCAGGTAGCAAGACGATTGAAAATTTGACGCGTCTGAATTTGCCAGCCGGTGTCGACATTGAGATCAAGCTATAATTTGAGCTCCGGCTCTTTTAGCGCTTGGTTGGTTGTTTAAAGTAGTCAACGTTAGCGGTGGCTGAGCGCGTCGAAGTCAAGTTGAACCGGCGAAGTAAGAGCAGATTAAACGTAAGGCTCACATACTCGAATCCGACGGCGACAAATTTTTACGCCGGACTGACAATTTAAGCTAATTTGAGGGATGATGTGGAGACGCATAGCGGCTGCCAACAGTCCCGGGAGGATAATATGCGAGGTATTCTCGGCAAGAAAGTCGGGATGACCCAGCTCTTTGATGAGAGCGGTACGGTCGTGCCCGTGACGGTAATTGAAGCAGGCCCCTGCCACGTAACGCAGGTCAAGACGACCGAGAGCGACGGCTACAACGCCGTTCAGATCGGTTATGAAGAAGTCGCCGAACGCAAGTTGAGCAAGGCCGAAAAGGGCCATCTGCGCAAGAGCGACGCCCCCACGCTCCGTCGCTTAAGTGAACTGCGCTATCAGGATGCGCCCGAACTGATCTTGGGTGACGTAATCAAGGCCGACGTTTTTAACGAAGGCGACTTTGTCGACGTTGTCGGCACGTCTAAGGGCAAGGGATTTACCGGCGTTGTTAAGAAGTATGGCTTCGCTGGTGGCCCCAAAACACACGGCCAATCCGACCGCCACCGCGCCACCGGCTCGCGCGGTGCAGGCACGACCCCCGGCCATACTTTCCCCGGCGCCAAAGCACCCGGTCAAGCTGGCTCACGCCGCGTGACCGTTCAAAATTTAAGGGTTGCGCTGATTGATGCGGAGCGCAACTTGATCGCCGTGCGCGGGGCTATTCCCGGTTCGCGCGGCAGTCTGGTTTTGGTTAAAGAAGCCGTCAAGAAGAATGCCCAGGGGTAAACATCTGCCAAGCTGGTGCTATGTAAACAGACTAGCCTTCAGATGAAAAGGAGAGATTATGTTATTGCCTGTTAAAAATATGAGCGGGGAGCAAGTTGGCGAGATTGAAGTAAGCGATGCCGTCTTTGGTGCGCCCGTTAACCAGCCGCTGATGCACCAAGCGCTGCTGCGCCAGTTGTCCAACGCTCGGTTGGGCACGCACAAAACGAAGACGCGTAGCGAAGTGCGCGGCGGTGGCCGCAAGCCGTGGCGTCAAAAAGGCACGGGTCGCGCGCGCCAGGGCTCGATTCGCGCGCCGCAGTGGATTGGCGGCGGCACGGTCTTTGGGCCGCGCCCGCGCAAGTACACCAAGCAGATGCCTAAGAAAATGCGGCGGGCCGCGTTGCGTAGCGCCCTGAGCGTCAAAGCCGGTGCAGAGCAAATTGTTGTCGTCGATAGAATTGAAATTGAGCAGCCCAAGACAAAGGTCGTCGTCGAGATGCTCAACGCGCTGGGTGCTTCGGGATCAAGCGTGCTGCTGGTGCTCAATGAAGCACAGCAGACCGTGCAGCGCAGCGCCAACAACCTGCCCAAAGTCAAGACAATTTTGAGCGGCTACGTCAACGTTCGCGATTTGCTGGGCCATGATGTGGTGATTTTGACGCGCGAGATTGTCGAAGAGCTGGAGCTTTGGCTACTTTCGGCCAACGCAGAGCGCGTGCTGGCGGGGCAGGTTGAGCTATCAAGCGAGGAAGCGGACGACGGCACGGTCGACGCGGCGATTGTCAACGTGGCGGTGTTTGACGAAATTGCGCACGATACAACGGCACGCAGTGCAGCAAACGATGCCACGATGGAAACGGGAGCGTAAATTATGCATATTTATGAAATTTTGAAGCGTCCCGTCATTACGGAGAAGAGCATCGACGCGACGGATTTTGAAAATAAGTACACCTTTGAAGTGGACATGCGCGCCAATAAAATGCAGGTGCGCGACGCGGTCGAGACGGCCTTTGACGTAGTCGTATTAGACGTTCGCACCATGGTGATGCCAGCAAAGACATCGAAGCGTGGGCGGCGAACAACGATCCGCAAGGCCAAGTGGAAGAAGGCCATTGTCGAGCTTCAATCGGGTGACAGCATTCAGCTGTTTGAGGGAGTCTAGCCATGCCAATCAAAGTTTATCGACCCACATCACCCGGTCGGCGCAACATGAGCGCTTCGACGTTTGAGGAAATCACCCGCACCGAGCCTGAGCGTTCGCTGATAGCTCCGCTGCGTAAGCGAGCTGGACGCAACAACCGCGGCACGGTAACTGTGCGCCACCGCGGCGGCGGCCACAAGCGTCGCTATCGTATTATTGATTTTCGCCGCGACAAGCTAAACGTGCCCGCGCGCGTAGATTCAATTGAGTACGATCCCAACCGCAGCGCCCGCATCGCTCTTGTGGTGTACGAGGATGGCGAAAAGCGCTACATTTTGGCTCCGGTTGGCCTGGGCGTCAACGACATGATCATGTCCGGTGCCGAGGCTGATATTCGGCCTGGCAACGCCCTGCCAATTCGCAATATCCCCCTGGGCACGGTGATTCACAACATCGAGCTGTATCCCGGTCGTGGTGGGCAGCTGGTGCGTAGCGCCGGTAACTCGGCACAGCTGGTGGCAAAGGAGGGGCGACGCGCTCAAGTGCGCCTGCCCAGTGGCGAAGTTCGCTATATTGACATGAACTGCATGGCGACGGTGGGCCAAGTTTCCAACCCTTCGCACGGCAACCAGAACATGGGCAAGGCTGGCCGCAATCGCTGGCTAGGCAAGCGCCCGACGGTGCGTGGCTCTGTGATGCACCCGGCGGCTCACCCGCACGGCGGCGGCGAAGGTCGCTCGCCCATCGGCATGGCCGGGCCAAAAACGCCGTGGGGCAAGCCCGCGCTGGGCAAGAAGACGCGCCGCAACAAGCGCACGGAGAAGGACATCGTCCGTCGACGCGGCGGCAAGCGGAAATAACTAACCCTGTAGGGGTATGTCAACGTTGCGAGAGATTAGAGATTGGGTTAGTTTATCCGCTCTTCCAATCTCTGATTACCAATCACCAGTCGCTAGATTTAGTGTTGAGCAAACAAAGGGGTTAACCAATGTCTCGTTCTTTGAAAAAAGGCCCGTTTATCGAGCCTAAGCTTCTGAAAAAGGTGGAAGAGCTTAATCGCACAGGCCAACGCCGCGTGATTCGCACTTGGTCGCGAGCGTCCACAATTTTTCCACAGTTTGTTGGTCATACAATTGCCGTCCACGATGGCCGTCGCCACGTGCCGGTTTATATTTCTGAAAACATGGTGGGGCACAAGCTGGGTGAGTTTGCCCCCACGCGCTTTTTTCGCGGCCATATTCGGGCGGAACGCGGGACGCGTGCACGCCGCTAGATGAGCGAGTACACCGCACTGCTGCGTGCTGTTGTCGCCATCCCAGCTTGGAGAATCAAAAATGGAAGTTAAAGCAATTACAAAATTTACAGGCATTAGCCCACAAAAGGCGCGTCTCGTTTGCAACGAGATGAAGGGCAAACAGGCCCAAAAGGCACTGTCGCTCTTGGCCTACATGCCACAGCCTTCGGCTAAAGTGGTGGCAAAAACGATCAAGAGCGCGCTGGCCAACGCCGAGGAGAACTTTGGGCTGGAGGCCAGCGATATGTATATCCGCAAAATTGTGGCGGATAAAGCGCCGAGCCGACGCTGGCGACGCTTTGGGGCGCGCGGGCGCTTTAAGCCGTGGATTCGGCGCTCATCGCACATTACGGTTGTTTTGGAAGAGCGTTACAACAGTGAATTCTAGAGAAACTTGGTAAACGGGCTGTAAACAAAGGAGAATACTCTTGGGACGAAAAGTACATCCGACCGGATTCCGATTGGGCATTACCAAAGAGCATAAGAGCCGTTGGTTTGCAACGGGCAAAGATTATGTGGAACGCCTAGAGGAAGATCGCGACATTCGCAACACGATCGAGACTGATCTGCCGCGCGCGGGTATCAGCGCCATTGAAATTGAGCGCCAGCCCAATCAGGTGCACATCGTCATCGACACGGCGCGCCCCGGTGTGATCATTGGGCGCAAGGGGGCGAGCGTTAATGCGCTGCGCTCCAAGCTGCAGGATATGACGCAGAAGAAGATCAAGCTGGACGTACGCGAAATTACCAAGCCGGAGCTGGATGCGCGTCTTGTGGCCGAGAGCATTGCCGAGCAGCTGGAGCGCCGCATTAGCTGGAAACGCGCCATGAAGCAGTCCGTGCAGAAGACGATGCGCGCCGGTGGCGAAGGCATCATGATTCAGGTTGGTGGCCGTTTGGGTGGCAGCGAAATGGGTCGCGTGGACAGCGTGCGCGAGGGCCGCATTCCGCGCCACACGCTGCGGGCCAACATTGACTACGGCACGGCCGAGGCCAAGACGACCTACGGCGTGATCGGCGTCAAGGTGTGGATTTATCACGGTGACATCATGCCCGGCGAGGAGTTTGGTGGGCACGAGAACCCCGCCATGGCGCCAACGCGCGGCGGTGGCGGCGGCGGCGACCGCGGCGACCGCGGCGACCGCGGCGGACGACGCAGCCGCGGTCGCGGTCGCGGTGGCAATCGAGATGGTCGAGATAGCCGCAACTAAACGAGCGGGAAATCGCTCGACATGGAGTGCTCGACATGGAGCGCTCGACATGGAGCGCTTGCCGCAAAGAAGTCAGCGCAGGGAAGCTAGCGCAAAGAATTGGGAGAGATCAGTATGTTAATGCCAAAGCGCATGAAGTTTCGCAAGTATCAGCGAGGCCGCATGAGGGGGCTTGCCCAGCGTGGCAACGAGATATCGTTTGGGACCTACGGCCTACAGGCCCTGGAGCCTCACTACATTACGAGCCGACAGATCGAAGCGGCCCGTCGCGCTATCGTGCGCTACATCCGCCGCGGCGGTAAGGTGTGGATTCGCATCTTTCCGGACAAACCTTTTACCATGCGCGCCGCCGAGACGCGGATGGGCTCCGGCAAGGGCAATATCGAGCACTGGGTGGCGGTTGTTAAGCCAGGGCGTATCTTATTCGAGATGGCTGGCGTAAGCGAAGAGGTAGCTCGCGAAGCGTTGCGTTTGGCCGCACACAAGCTGCCGATCAAGACGCAGTTTGTGATGAGGGTTGAACAGGGTGCCGCCGAAGCTACCGAGACGGAATAGAGCAGCACAACAGCCCAGAATACGCGAGCGCGCAGCGCTTAGAAGGAGCAGATGATGAAGACGACCGAAATCCGTCAGCTCAATGACATGGAGTTGGCACACCAGCTGGACGATGCCTATCAAGAGATGTTCAACCTTCGCTTTCAGCGAGCATCCGGCCAGTTGACCAACACGGCTCGCGTGCGCGAAGTGCGCAAGAGCATTGCGCGCATCAAGACGGTGCTGCGCGAACGCGAACTAGCCACTTTTGAATAAGGATAAATAAGGAGACCGCATGCGCGAGCGACGAAAAGCGCTGGTGGGCACGGTAACAAGCGACAAAATGGACAAGACCGTCGTGGTCAGCGTCCAGCGCGTTACGCGCCACCAGCTGTACGGAAAAGTTATTAAACTGAACAAGAAATATAAGGCTCACGACGAAGACAACAGCTGCCGCATTGGCGATCAGGTGCGCATCCGCGAGTGCCGGCCAATTAGCAAAGACAAGACTTTTGAAGTGGAAGAAATCTTGGAGCGTGGTGTTTTGGTGTAAACGAGCTGTGTTTGTCTGCGCCTGTTGACGCGGTTTGTGCGCTCATCTTTTTGCGCTGCACGCGCGCCGCACCGGCTTGTCTGGTCACGGTGATGTAATCACAACGACTTGCAACAGGGTGAGCCAGCAGCACAGCAAGCATACGCCCACCTCACTCACTGATCCCAGTCGTGGGATTGAAAGGTTGCAATTATGATTCAGCAAGAGACCCGACTCAAAGTAGCGGATAATACAGGCGCTAAAGAGCTGCTGACCATTCGCGTAAAGGGCGGCAGCACGCGCCGCTATGCATCGATTGGCGACCAAATCGTCGCCACAGTCAAGTCCGCCAGCCCCACGGGTACGGTAAAGAAGGGCGATGTTGTGCGCGCAGTCGTGGTGCGGGCGCGTCGATCCATTCGGCGTGCCGACGGCAGCTACATTCGCTTCGACGAGAATGCGGCGGTCATTATCGACGACAATAAAAATCCGCGCGGCACGCGCATTTTCGGCCCGGTTGCCCGCGAACTGCGCGAGCACGGCTACATGCGCATCGTGTCGCTTGCTCCGGAAGTTTTGTAGCCCACACCACGGGAGCGGCTACGGTCAGCAACACTCGTGCAGACGAATATGTTTTGCAGATGAAGATGTGTTGATTACCAGCCTGCAAAGTGGAAGTGAGCCGAGCGTGACGAGCAAGCAAAGGGAGCAAGCCATGAACAAAGTAAAAATTAAACAGGGCGATACGGTCGAGATTATTGCCGGCAACGACAAGGGATTTCGCGGCGAAGTACAGCGGGTGATCCGCAGAAAGAACAAGGACGGCAGCTACGATCCCAACCGCGTCTACGTTACCGTGGCCGGGGCCAACATCGTGATCAAGCACCAGGGCCAGCGCAGCGGTGTGCGTACGCAGACGGGACGCATCGAGCGCGAAGCGCCCATGCATATTAGCAACGTGATGCTGGTGGGAACCGACGGACAAGCCACGCGCGCCAGCTATCAAATGCAGGGCAGCGACAAGGTGCGCGTCGACCGCCGCACGGGTGCACAGATGCCGCACCCCTCGGTTGAGCGGTAAATTTTAGAAAAAGGCCGACGCTTTGCAGAAAATCGTCGGCTGCAAGACAAGCTTGATCTGGCGCCGGACTCATCGGCGCTTGCGAGCCAAGGAGTTGAGCAATGAGTGCACAAAATGGAAATGGAACGCGGCCCAAGCCGCGGATGAAAGAGCGGTATCAAACAGAAATCGTCCCGGCGATGATGAACGAGTTCGGGTACGATAACGTGATGCAAGTGCCGCGCGTGCAGAAAATTTCAGTAAACATTGGCCTCGGCGAGGCGCTGCAAAACAGCCGCGCCATCGAAGCCGCCACCCAAGATATGGCGACGATGACGGGCCAAAAGCCCGTTGTGACGCGGGCGCGCAAGTCCATCGCTGTCTTTAAGCTGCGCGACGGAATGCCCATTGGCGCAAAGGTAACGCTGCGCGGCAATCGCATGTGGGATTTTTTGGACCGGCTGATCAACATCGTTCTGCCCCGGCAGCGCGATTTCCAGGGGATTTCGCCCGATTCGTTTGACGGCCGCGGCAATTATAGCCTGGGGCTGCGCGAACAGCTGGGCTTCCCGGAAATTGACTACGACGAGATCGATAAGATTCGCGGTCTCGAAGTCACAATCGTTACTACGGCGGAGACGGACGAAGAGGCACGCCGCTTGCTGGCGCTGATGGATATGCCGTTTCGGCGCTAAAGGCGACCACGCTTATTTGAACTGAGGAAATGTTATGGCGAAAAAATCAATTTTGGCCCGCGAAGGCAAGCGTAAGTATGAAGTGCGCGTGCGCAACCGCTGCTCCAAGTGTGGGCGGCCCCGGGGCTACATGCGCCGCTTTGGGCTGTGCCGCATTTGCTTTCGCAAGGAAGCGCTGCAGGGCAACCTGCCCGGTGTAACAAAATCTAGCTGGTAAACAAAACCTGCTCGTTGTCGACGCTCCAGTTTGTTGCGTTGGTAGATTTACAACTGTTGCAAAGCTGATATTTTTGGACGACGGCCTCTCGCGGGGCCGTTCATTTCCGAAGATATCTGTCCGCACATTTGTGTAACTACTTTGCAGCTCAGAATCATTTTGGGGAGCGCGACGACTGCTCGGTTTGGTTGCTAACTACATTCTGACAATTTAGCTGAGCCGCAACCCCTGCTGGGAAGCGTGCCCGAAGATTGCAAGAGTAACCAAGAGGAACTTTTTATGTTGACCGACCCAATTGCCGATATGTTGACACGCATTCGCAATGCGTCGACGGCGCGGCACAATCAAGTAGTGATGCCCAGCTCCAAGGTAAAGGCGAACATCGCCCAGGTGCTGGCGGACGAAGGCTTTATCGATGCGTTCTTGGTAACGGACGACAAGCCACAGCCCCGGCTGGTGATGCGGCTTAAGTACACGTCGCTGGGCGAGCCGATCATCAGCAACCTGCAGCGGGTAAGCAAGCCGGGCAGCCGCGTTTACATGGGCTATTCAGATATCCCCTGGGTGCGCAGCGGTATGGGCATTAACATTTTGTCCACCCCCAACGGCGTGATGACGGGGCGCAACGCTAAGCGTCAGCGCGTCGGTGGTGAAGTCATTTGCAACGTTTGGTAAGGAGGACACTATGTCTCGTGTAGGACGCGCGCCCATTCCCGTGCCGAATGGGGTAAAGATTGAAATCGACAGAGGCAATCTCGTTAAGGTGACGGGCCCCAAGGGCTCGCTGCAGCAGCAGCTCTCGCCAGACATGAAGATTGTACAGGAAAACGGTGAAGTTACCGTGGAGCGGCCAACGGACCTGCGCCACCACAAAGCACAGCACGGGCTAACGCGTGCGCTAGTCAACAATATGGTGGTGGGCGTTTCCGAGGGCTTTACAAAGCGCATGGAGATTCGCGGCGTTGGCTATCGTGCCGAGAAGCGGGGCAACAATTTGGCCCTGCAGGTGGGCAAAAGCCACCCCGTCGAGTATGAACCGCCCTCGAAGGACATGTCGTTTGATGTGGCCAAGGATGGACGTTCTTTTGTGATCCACGGCATCAACAAACAAGACGTCGGCCAGTTGGCGGCGGTGATTCGCAAGGAGCGTCCGCCGGAACCTTACAAGGGCAAGGGCATTCGCTACGAAGGCGAATACGTACGCGCCAAGGCCGGCAAGGCCGGTAAGGTCGGGAAGGGCTAGGAGTTAGCTATCATGGCAAAAGCAAATCGTATGGAGAGGCGACGCCAGCGTCACGCACGGGTGCGCCGCAAAATTCAGGGCACTTCGGCGCGACCGCGGTTAAACGTCTACCGCAGCACAAATCACATTTACGCCCAAATTATCGACGATGAGGCAGGCCACACCGTAGCGTCTGCTTCTACGTTGGACAAGGGCGTGCGCGCGCAGCTGTCCGAGGCGGACGGCAAGCGCGAGGAGGCTAAAACTGTGGGCAAGGCGCTCGCCGAGCGCGCCCGCGAGCAGGGCATCGAGAGTGTGGTGTTTGACCGGGGGGGCTATGCCTACCACGGACGAGTCGCCGCACTAGCAGAAGGCAGCCGCGAGGGCGGCTTGGTCTTTTAAGAGATTTGGACAAAATTAGCACAGTTGGCCAACTTAAACAGGTCGACCGTTTGCAAGGGAGAACTTATGGCAGAGCGACAGCGTCGCCGGCGACGCGATAAAGATGAAGAGCGAGATGAATTAGACGAGCGCGTCGTCCACATTGCGCGTACCTCGAAGGTTGTACAGGGTGGTCGCCGCTTTTCGTTCCGCGCTGTTGTTGTGGTTGGCGACGGTAAGGGGCGTGTCGGCATTGGCGTGGGCAAGGCCCGCGAAGTGCCGGACGCCATCCGCAAGGCCTCCGAGCGCGCGCGCAAAGAGATGGTGGATGTGCCCATGCTGAACACGACCATTCCCCACGCGATTCAAACGCGTTTTGGCGCGGGCGAAGTGCTGCTCAAGCCAGCCAGCCCCGGCACGGGCGTTATTGCCGGAGGTGGCGTGCGCGCGGTGCTGGAAGCGTGCGGCATCAAGGATGTGTTGAGTAAGTCGCTGGGCAGCGATAACATTTTGAATGTGGTGCAGGCCACCTTTGCGGCGCTGCAGGAGCTGCAGGACTATCGAGAAGTGGCGCGCCAGCGCGGCGTGGAGCCCAAACATCTGGCTCCCTTCTGGTACAAGGAGGATAATTATGCCTAGCGCCAGCGACAGGACCGTTACGGTCAAGCTGGTTCGCAGCCCGATTGGCTACGAACAGTCACAAAAGGATACGGTGCGCGCGCTGGGATTGCGCAAAATGCATCAGAGCGTCGAGAAGGTGGATTCGCCCGTCATCCGCGGCATGATCAATAAGGTTTCCCACTTAGTGGAAGTCACCGAAAATTCGTAAGCAAACCATTTAGAAATTTGAGGCACACTATGAAACTGCATGACCTGCGTCCCGCCGAAGGATCGACGCAAAAGCGCAAGCGAGTGGGTCGCGGTACTGGTTCGGGCAAAGGCAAGACCAGTGGCCGCGGGCAAAAGGGGCAAAACTCGCGCTCTGGGGGTGGTGTTCGTCCCACGTTTGAGGGTGGCCAGCTGCCGTTGGTAAAGCGGCTACCCAAACTGCGCGGCTTTAACAACCGCTTCAAGGTCTACTACGTGCCCGTCAACGTTGACGATTTGGAGCGTCTCTTCGACGCGAACGCCGACGTGACGCCGCAGTCGCTCAATCAGGCTGGCCTGCTGGGTAACGCCAAGGACCCGGTGGTAATTTTGGGGCGCGGCGAGATCAGCAAGCCGCTGCGCATTCGGGCGCATCGCTTTAGCAGCAGCGCCCAGCAGAAAATTGAAGCGGCGGGCGGCTCTGTTGAGAAGCTGCCTTCGGTTGTCAATAAGAATATGCCGCGCTCGTAGAGTTTGCGCGATTTCACGCAACTCCGTTGGAGTTTGAGGAGATATTATGCTTGAAGCTGTACGCAACGCATTTCGGCTGCCCGATCTGCGCCAGAAGCTGCTAATTACATTTGGCATTCTGGTACTCTATCGCTTTGCCGCCAACATTCCGCTGCCCGCCGTCGATCGGGAAGCGCTGGCCGGTGCGTTTTCCGAAGGTGGCGCAGGGATGCTGTTGAGCCTGCTCAATTTATTTAGCGGCGGTGGCCTGGCGCAGATGGGCGTGATGGCTCTGGGCGTCTACCCCTATATCACCGCTTCCATCATCATGCAGCTGCTGACGCCAATTGTGCCGCAGCTGGAAGAGCTGCAGAAGGAAGGCGAATCCGGGCGGCACAAGATCAACCAGTACACCTACTGGATGACGGTGCCGCTGGCCGTCCTGCAATCGATTGCCCAGGCGACGCTGCTGAGCCGCACGACCGGCTTCAACGTGTTGCCCAACTGGGGCTTTACGGGCAGCAGCCTGCTGCCCTCCATTACGATTATTATCGGCATGACGGCGGGTACGATGTTTGCCGTGTGGTTGGGCCAGCTCTTAACCGAGCAGGGCATTGGTAATGGCGTCTCGCTGATCATTTTTGCCGGCATTCTGGCCTCTGTACCGGGGCAGATACAGCTGCTGGCGCGCCAGCCCGTAATGCTAATTATCTTCATCGTCATCACCGTGTTGACGGTGGCGCTGATTGTTTGGGTGCACGAGGGGCAGCGCCGAATTCCCGTTCAATATGGGAAACGCGTGCGTACCATGCGCGGCAACCGACTGATGATGGTGGGCGGGCAGAGCACCCACGTACCGATGCGCGTCAACACCGCAGGGATGATCCCGCTGATCTTTGCCCAGAGCCTGTTGATTCTGCCGGGCACAATCGCCAGCTACTTTGCGCTGGGATCGGGCTTTGTGGGTCGCTTTGCTGGCTGGGTCAACACGGCGTTTAACCCGCAGAATTTTCTCTACTGGGCATTTTACTTCCTGTTGACCGTGGCCTTTACGTACTTCTACACCGACGTGATGTTCCGTCAGCAGAATTTGCCGGAGACGCTGCAAAAGCAGGGTGGCTTTATTCCCGGCATCCGGCCCGGCCCACGCACAGAGTCCTATCTAAACGGCGTGCTCTCGCGCATTACGCTGGTCGGCGCGCTCTTTCTGGGGACGATTGCAATCTTGCCCTTTATCGTGGGCGTTATTGCAGACGGCATCTTCAACAGCGGCACCAGTGCACTATCGGGCTACAATTCGCTGATCATCAGCAGCACCGGTCTGCTGATTGTGGTGGGCGTGGTGCTGGACACGATGAAGCAGATTGAGGCCCAGCTGATGATGCGCAATTACGAAGGTTTCATCCGCTAGGCAACACACATTTGAAGCGAGCAATTGATAATGAGCGAGCATAAGCGCACCTACCTTGTTTTTCTGGGCGTACCCGGAGCGGGCAAGGGGACGCAGGCGAGGCGCTTGGCTGAATCGCTGGGCATTCCACAAATTTCGACGGGCGATATTTTTCGCTACAATCTAAAGAACGAAACGCCTTTAGGCCAGCAGGTCAAGAGCTATTATGATCGGGGCGATCTCGTTCCCGACGAGCTCACCATTGAAATGGTGCGCGACCGTTTGCAGCAAGAGGATGCGGCAAATGGGGCCATCATGGATGGCTTTCCGCGTAACTTGGCCCAGGTGCAGGCTTTTGACAATATGGTGCAGACTTACGGCGGCATCGATGCGGTTCCGCTGATTGAGATCAGCGACGAAGAGGCCATGCGGCGGATCACGGGTCGCCGCATCTGCCGCAGCTGCGGCGCGGTTTACCACGTTGACCTAAATCCGCCCCAGCAGCCCGACGTTTGTGACATCGATGGCGGAGAGCTCTACCAGCGCGAGGATGACAAGCCGGAGACTGTGCAAAATCGTCTCTACGTTTATTACAAACAGACGTCGCCGCTGGTTGGTTACTATTTTGCCAAAGCGCTGCTGACGCAGATCGACGGTAGCCAATCCATTGATGACGTGTTTGAGAAGCTATCAACGCTGGTCGAGCGCGTGTAGGCAGAGTTGGCAATTCGCGGCACTTGTCGCGAACAGACCACAAGCAGCAGACCGGAAGCAGCAGGAAAAGGCTAGACTATGTTCCGTCGCGGATCGCGCAAATCGCTGCGCCGCAAACAGCAGAAACAGAAGCGGCAGCCAATTGTGCTAAAAAGCCCGCGCGAGATTCAAATCATGCGCGAGGCCGGGCGTATTGTCGCCAAGGTGCACGGTGCGCTACGCGAGGCGATTGAGCCGGGCGTAAGCACGTGGGATTTGGATCAGTTGGCCCATGAGATGCTGCAAAAGTACGGGGCCACATCCAGCTTTCTGGGCTACGGCGGCTCTGCCAAGCAGCCACCCTACCCCGGCCACGTTTGTACCAGCGTCAACGATCAGCTGGTGCACGGCATCCCCAGCAAGCGGGATGTTCTACACGAGGGCGATATCATCAGCATCGATGTGGGTGCGCACTACCGCGGATTTATCGGCGATAGCGCGTGGAGCTACACGGTGGGTGAAATTAGCGGCGAGGCTCAAGAGCTGATGCGGGTAACGGAAGAGAGTTTGTATAAAGGGATCGAGCAGGCCGTCACGGGGCGGCGCGTGGTGGATATTGGGCGTGCCGTGCAGAAGCACGTGGAGAAACACGGCTTTTACATTGTGCGCGAGTACACGGGCCACGGCGTTGGCCGCGAGATGCACGAGGGGCCGCAGGTGCTCAACTACGAAAGCGAAGACCCGGACGGCGAGGTGATCTTGCAGCCAGGGCTAGTGATTGCAATTGAGCCGATGGTGCAGTTTAGCACACACGAAACCAAAACGCTGAAGGATAAGTGGACGGTTGTCAGCAAAGATGGCGGCCTGGCGGCTCACTTCGAGCATACGGTAGCGATTACAAATCGCGGGCCAGAAATTTTGACAAAGCTCTAGCGCTCGTGTATCCTTATAGAGTTGTGCTGAGAACAGAATAAGGAGAACAAAATGAAGGTAAGGCCTTCTGTCAAGAAAATGTGCGACAACTGTAAAATTGTTCGTCGCCGCGGTGTGGTATACGTCATCTGCACGAATCCCAAGCACAAGCAACGTCAAGGGTAGTAAATTGACGGCTTAAGCAATGTGGGGCTTTGCCAAATCGACGCTTCACTCAGACACTAGCTTTGGCGAACACCTATATTTAGACGCTGAAGTAGACGTTAAAAAACAGGTATTGATAAGCAATTGTTAAAGTGGTCAATTAGCTGATCCGTTGACCTTTTGTAGTTTGAACGCTCAAGATTATTCGGCAGGAAAGAGAGAGATTATGGCACGCATTGCTGGCGTTGATATTCCCCGTGACAAACGCGTGGTGATTTCGCTGACTTACATCTACGGCATTGGCAAGACGACGAGCGAGAAAATTCTAACCGATACCAACATCAGCGCCGACACGCGCGTGCGCGATTTGGAGGAGAGCGAGCTGAGCCGCCTCCGCGAATACATCGACCGCAACGTGCGCGTCGAGGGTGATTTGCGTCGCGAAGTCAACATGAACATCAAGCGGCTGATGGAGATCGGCAGCTACCGGGGGCTGCGCCATCGCCGCAACCTGCCTGCCCGCGGCCAGCGGACCAAGACCAACGCCCGCACGCGTCGCGGTGTTCGCCGCACGGTGGCTGGCAAAAAGCGAGCGCCGCGCAAGTAGACAAGCAGGATAGCGCTTCGATTTGATTTGATTAGTGCTCGGCAAAGGCTAATTTGCTCGGCAGATTCATTAGCAAGACCAGCAGGGAAAGAAGAACATTATGGCTCGACCACAGCGCAGACGAGATCGGCGAGGCAGCCGACGTGAACGAAAGAACGTACCGCACGGACAGGTGCACGTCCACGCTTCTTTCAACAACACAATTATTACGATCACGGATCGGCAGGGCAACACGCTGTGCTGGGCCAGCTCCGGCAGCAACGGCTTCAAAGGCAGCCGCAAGTCCACGCCGTTTGCGGGTCAGCTTGCAGCGCAGAGTGCAGCACAGCAGGCGCGCAACGATTTCAACATGCAGGACGTGGATATCTTTGTGAAGGGGCCGGGGCCGGGGCGTGAAAGTTCGATCCGTGCCGTACAGTCGGCGGGGTTAACCGTTCGCTCCATTAGCGACATTACACCCGTTCCGCACAACGGTACGCGCCCGCCCAAAAAGCGCCGCGTGTAGGCTCGCAGCATTACAAATTTTTGAGATTGCTCAATGGGCGACAGCGCGAGCGCTGTGCGCGATTGACGACAGATTAGTGGATAGAGAGAATCATGGCAAGGTATACAGATGCAGTATGTAAATTGTGCCGCCGCGAAGGGCAGAAGCTCTTTCTAAAAGGCGATCGCTGCCTGGGGCCAAAGTGTGCGATTGAACGCCGCGCCTACCCACCCGGTATGCACGGGCGCAAGTCCACCATGCGCCGCAAGACATCCGACTATGGCCTTCAGTTGCGCGAAAAGCAAAAAGCTCGCCGCATTTACGGTATCATGGAGAAGCAGTTTCGCCGCTACTTTAAAGAGGCGACGCGCCGCAAGGGGCTAACCGGTACTGTGCTGCTGGCCATGCTCGAAAGCCGGTTGGACAACGTGGTCTATCGCATGGGTTTTGCGGACAGCCGGGCTCAGGCGCGCCAGCTTGTGCGTCACGGCCACTTTGAGGTTAACGGTCAACGAACGGATATTCCTTCGTTTGCCGTGCAAGAGGGCGATATTATCTCCGTGCGGCAGGGCAGCAAGGCCAACACTTACTTCCGCGACCGCGCCCAACTGATGCAGGATGGGAACGTTTCCGGGCAGACGCCTTCCTGGCTTAACGTGGAATCTGCCAATATGCGGGGGACGGCCGTCGCTGATCCGGCGCGTGAGGATGTTGACGTTTCGCTCAACGAGCAGTTGATCGTTGAGTATTACAGCCGTTAGTGGATAGCCACTACTTGAGTGTTGGGCTTCCAAAGCTTCCAAAAAGTTAGCGCTAGACAAGCATTGGCCTAAGCCGATAGCTGGTTAACAGCGGTAAGTTAATGCAGCGTAAGCAAAGACGTAAGCAGCTATCGGCTTCTTCACGTCTTTGCCGTTTTTGTACTAGCTGAAATTTTTGAGCTGGACAATTACACAGCGCTGAATGAAGATAGATATTTAGCTGAGGTAGCTACCTTTGGCGGTAGCGCACCGCAAAGCAGCATAGACGATAAAAATAGAAATAGCGAGCAAGGGGGATTGACCGTTGCTTAACATGGTTTTACCAAAAATTGAAATTGCAGCAAGTTCGCAAAATTATGGCCACTTCGTGATCAGCCCGCTGGAAAGCGGCTATGGTATTACGCTTGGCAATGCGCTGCGGCGCGTTTTGCTTTCCAGCCTACCCGGCATGGCCGTTACCTCGGTGCGTCTGAGCGGAATTCACCATGAATTTTCGCCCATTCCCCACGTCCGGGAAGATATGACGCAATTTGTCCTGAACGTGAAGCAGGTTCGCCTGCGCGGCGAAAGCGAAAACCCGGTGCGCGTATACGTCGAAATTGCCAGCGAGGGTCCGGTGACGGCTGGTGATTTGGTCTGCCCGCCCGAGGTCGAAGTGGCAAATCCGGATCAGTATCTGCTGACGGCTGATTCAGATGAAGTCGACCTCGACATCGAGATGGTGGTGGAAATGGGGCGCAGCTACAGCCCCGCCGAAGAGCGCACCCGCCTGCCGCTGGGTGAAATTCCCGTCGACGCCATTTTTAGTCCCGTTAAGAAAGCGGCCTATCGCGTGGAAAGCACCCGCATTGGGCAGCAGACTGACTATGATAAGCTTAACGTGGAGATTTGGACGGACGGTACAATTGCGCCAGAGGATGCGCTGCGGCGTTCGGCAGCTATCCTTGTCCAGCATATCCAGCTGCTTTCGGGCACGGAAGCCATCGAAGTCGAGCAGCCAGAGGTGAAGGAAGAGGGCATCCCCAGCCGCGTTTACGATGTGCCTATCGAGGAACTGGAGCTAACCGTTCGCGCGTACAACTGCTTAAAGCGCGCTGGCATCACAAAGGTTGGTGAAATTCTGCGTCGCATGGAGAAGGGCGAAGAGGAGATGCTGGCGATCCGCAACTTTGGCAAGAAGTCGCTGGATGAGCTTGTCGACCGGCTGCGTGATAAGAACTACCTGAACGTTCCCGGCGTGGATTTGAGCGCATTTGTCAACGGCACAAGCGAACCCGTTGATGAGCCCGAAGAGGAAGCAGCCAGCTAGCTGCCTCCAGCAATATGGCTTGTGGCAATCTGGTAACAAGCCCAACGTGATAACAAAGAGGATACCAGGCAGTGGTATTCTCTTTTCCTTGAGTAGTGGAGATGATTGCAATGCGACACGGAATATCTGGGCGTAGGCTGGGGCGAGATTCAGCCCACCGCAAGGCGCTCTTTCGCAACTTGATTAAAGAACTGTTTACGCACGAGCGTATTCAGACAACAGAAGCCAAGGCCCGCGCGATTCGCTCGGATGCGGAGAAGCTGATCACCAAAGCTAAACGCGGTATTGCTGACGGCGGCAATCGCGTGCACGCTCAACGTCAAGTGGTGGCGTTTCTGGACGACAAGACGGTGGCCAAGAAAGTCTTTGACGACATTGCGCCACGCTACACCACGCGCAACGGCGGCTATACCCGCCTGATCAAGCTGGGCAAGCGCCCCGGCGACGCGGCGGAAATGGCACTCATTGAGCTGGTGGAGTCGGCAGAGGCCGAATAGCAGCGCAGCAACTCTGCGTTGAGTGGTCTCGTCGAGTTGAATCGTGTACATCAGCTGCGCCGTTGCCTATGATGGAACAGACTACCGGGGATTTCAGTATCAACCCCGTGCGCCTTCCATTCAGGAAGAGTTGGAAGCAGCGCTGGGCAAGGTCGCTACGCTTCAGTCGAGAATCGTTGGAGCGGGGCGCACGGATACCGGCGTACACGCAAGGGGACAGGTCATTGCTGCCCACGTAAGCTGGCAACACGATATGCCAACGCTGCAGCGGGCGTGGAACGCCAAGCTACCGCCGTCGATTCACGTGTACAACGTGCGCGAGGCGCCGCCGGATTTTCACCCGCGCTTTAGCGCGCTGCACCGTACATACAGCTACACTGTTCGACATCTGACGAGCGACGCAAACTGGGTACGCGCTCCCTTAACCGACCGTTACGCGCTGTTTGAGCGACGGCAGTTGGACGTAGATGCGATGCAAAGTGCGGCCCAGTTTTTGGTTGGCGAACATGACTTTGCCACGTTTGGTCAGCCAACGCAGGGCGAGAGCACGACGCGTCACCTGTTGCTGGCAGAATGGGCGGTTACCAATCCGCATGTAGGGTCGTATGCGGAGTTATGCAACAAAGAGCCAACTCGGACGCTTGTCTTCACCGTGCGTGCTAGCGGATTTTTGCGACATATGGTTCGCAATCTCGTCGGCTCTTTGTTGGAGGTGGGCCGCGGACGATGGTTAAGTGAGCACGTTGCTTATATCTTGAAACAGAGAGAGCGCGCCCTCTCTGCCGCGCCGGCGCCGCCTCACGGGTTGGTGTTAGAGTGCGTCGATTATTCACACGTGCAAACGACGTAGGTCTATTGATAAATTGACGTCTGCCGTTTAATGATTGGCAGAGGATGAAGATACGAAATGAATCGGAGAAATTAGCGTGAAAACACTAAGCCTCAGTGCTGAAACGGCCAAGGCCGAACGAGAGTGGTGGGTCGTTGATGCGACGGGTAAAACGCTGGGGCGGTTGGCCTCGGAGATTGCCAAAGTATTGCGCGGAAAGCATAAACCCACGTTTAGCCCCCATCTCGACAGCGGCGACTTTGTAATTGTGACGAACTGCGAGCGCGTTGTGGTGACGGGAAACAAGATGGACGAAGTCTTCTACTATCGCCACTCGCGCTACCCCGGCGGCCTGAAGCAGCGGTCGCGCCGCGAAACGATGGAGCGCTTTCCCGACCGCGTGATCTTTGAAGCGGTAAAGGGGATGATGCCCAAGACGCGCTTGGGACGCGCCCAAATGAAGAAGCTTCGCATTTATGCGGGCGATGCCCATCCCCATGAGGCACAGAAGCCCCAGGCACTTGAACTGTAATTTGAACGCTCACCGCTCGACTGTCTGCAAACCTTGATCTTACTTGGGCAGCACGCAAAGTTAAGTAAGTTTGTGGCAGGTGAGTTAATTTGAAAGGGCAGGAGAAACACCAAATGGCTGAATACTTTGAAGCAGTCGGTCGCCGGAAAACGGCCTCGGCTCGCGTTCGTCTCTATCCCGGCAGCGGCGAAATTGTCATTAACGATAAGCCGATGGACGATTACTTTGGTCGTGACTTGGACCGCATGATTTTGCAGCAGCCGCTGCAGGCCACCGGCACAACCGGGAGCTACAACGTGAGCATTCACGTGCGCGGCGGCGGCGAGTCGGGCCAGGCCTCTGCGGCGCGACACGGCATTTCCCGTGCGCTGCTCAAGGCGGACGAGAACCTGCGCCCCACGCTTAAAGCGGCAGGCTTCCTCACGCGTGACCCGCGCGCCAAAGAGCGCAAGAAGCCAGGCCTCAAGCGCGCCCGCAAAGCGCCGCAGTACACCAAGCGTTAATTCGCTTGGCTTCGCCGAGCACTTCCGGTTCAATGCTCGATGACTGCTGACAAAAGGCACGACATCAAAAGGCCCTGCCGCCAATTTGCAAATTGGCGGCAGGGCCTTTTGACGCTTTCGTAGAGAGCGCACTTTCATTGTGTAAAACCACGCCAGAGACGAGAGAGGGCTAACAGCTAACCCACTATGATTGCCATTCGCACAGGCCTGCTCTTCGTTCCCGAGATAGACGACAACGCCTCCCAGCGTCTACGAGACGTTCTGCACGCCAGCCACAGCAAGTTTTTTGTGATGCTGGAGCGCGCTGCACAAAGCCAGCGCAATTGGATCGAGGAGACGCTGCGCCAGTGGAGCGACGAAGAGGAGCTCGACGCCATCTTTACAGTGGGGGGCACGCTGCCCGCGCCCGGCCCCAGTGCGCTGGAAATTGTCCCGGAGGCGACGGCTGCCGTGCTTGAGCGCAGCCTGCCCAGCTTGCCCGAAACAATGCGCGCGCTGGCTTATGAACAGAGCGAGTTGGCCCTGCTGGATCGGAGCACGGCGGGCATCCGCGGGCGCACGCTGATTGTCAACCTGCCAGCTGGAGCAGATGCCGCTGCCATTTTCTTGCGGTCAATTATCAAGAGCATCGAGCCTATCTGTCTACATCTGCGAGAAGATAGCCAAGCGCCGCAGCTGGCGGACGCAATGGCGACCCCCGACGCGTCCGCTCCGGTAGAAAGCAATTCGTTGCCGCTCGATAATGTCAACTCAAGCACTGAAGACACGTCGACGCCCTCCACAATCAGCGGGCTTGATGCACAGGAGTTTGCCGCATTTCTACAGCGCTCCTCCAAAAAAACCAAGTAACACCGGTCGACAGGTCTAAACCAACAGGTCTAAACCGATAAGCAGAGGGCGTGGAGCGCACGGAGAGATTTGCTATTTCTCCGTGCGCTCCACGCCCTCTGCTTGTGAGCAGCTTAACTGGACGCGTGCTCGGCAGTTAGTCCGAGGCCGGAACCAGCTCCTCGCGCCGCTCGCGAATTGTGTCGAGCAGATCGGTAAACGAATCGGCAAATTTTTGCACGCCCTCTTCCTCCAGCTCGTCCGTTACCTGATCCATCGAAATGCCCGCCGCCTCGATGGCCGCCAAAGTCTGCTTGGCCTCGTCCACATTCTGCGTCACCGTCTGCTCGACCGTGGCGTGCTCCTTGGTTGCCTCGTAGGTCTCCGGCGGCATGGTGTTGACGGTGTGTGGCCCGATCAGCGAGTCGACGTAGAGCACTTCCGGATAACTCGGGTCCTTAGTGCTGGTGCTGGCCCAGAGCGGGCGCTGCACGTTGGCCCCGGCGTCGGCCAGCTTTTGCCAGCGCGCGCCGCTAAATTTCTCCTCGAACTGTTGGTAAGCCAGCTTGGCGTTGGCAATTGCCGCCTTGCCCTTCAGCGCCTTGATCTCGTCGGCCTGTGCGGGTTTATCCTCTGCTGCCTCGTCCAGGTACCCATCGACTTTGCTGTCCACGCGGCTGACAAAAAAGCTGGCAACGGACGCAATGTGGTCAATGGGGTCGCCAGCCTCTAGCCGCTCTTCCAGCCCCTGAATGTAGGCTTCCTTGACGGCAGCATAGCGCGCGCGGCTGAAGATCAGCGTCACGTTGACGTTGATGCCTTCGCTGGTCAGCGTGCGGATGGCTTCCAGCCCGGGCTCGGTGGCGGGCACTTTGATCATGACGTTGGGCCGATCCACCATCTCCCAGAGCCGACGTGCTTCCTCGGTGGTGCGCTCCATCTCGTAGGCCAAATCGGGCGCGACTTCAATACTCACAAAGCCGTCCTTGCCGTCCTCGCGCTCATACACCGGGCGCAACACGTCCGTTGCCGCCTGGACGTCATCTGCCGCCAAGGACTCAAAAATTTCGCGCGCGTCTTTGTTGGTAGCCACAAGCTGTTGCAAATCTTCCTCATAAGCGTCGCCGCTGGAGATAGCCTTCTGGAAAATGGTGGGGTTGGAGGTGACGCCGCTCACGCCCTCCTCCACCAGCGATTGAAGCTCGCCGTTGTGCACCATATTGCGCTCGATGTAGTCCAGCCAGACGCTTTGACCTTGCTGATTAATTTGTTGGATGCGATTCATAATCTTCCTCCAAGTTGTTAGTAAGCTCCGCTCAGTCAATTATAGCGTTTGAATTGCTACAAGAAAGTAAGATTCTAACGCCAAATCGCCTGGAGAAACAGCTTTACTTATTATTAACAAGTGGAAGAAAAACTTGTCTAGATGGAGCGGCGAGCGGGGGGGTTGGTGGCACAGTGGGCGTGCTCGACGGTGCGGCCGTCGGTATCGCCGTGGCAACGGCTGTCGCTCCCTCGAGCGAAACATCGTCTATAAAGAAGCTGCTTGCCAGCGAGGCATCTGTTTCTATGCGAAAAACAATGGTGGCCGTTTGATCAGCAACCATGTTCAGGGGGATTGTGTACAACGCCCACTCATCGGTCTGCTGGGCGGCGCAGAGCGCGAATGTAGCGATCGTGAGCCCGTCTACAAGAATGGTAGCTTCATCATTGCCGCAGGAATCGCTGGATCGGATTTGGTAGTAGAAGGTGAGCACCGGATTCGCCGCGGGTACGCGCGTTGTCTGGCCAAGCTGGCTGATCTCGTTGTCGATGCCGCCGAGCCAGGCAGTGTAAACGCCTGCATGGGGTTCGACGGTCTCGGGCAAGTCGCGCTCGTGGTAGATCAGCGCGCCGTCGTTGCCCAAGTTGCTCGAGCTCTCCGTCCACACGTTGATATCTCCCTCTTCAAAGTCGCTGTTGCTTAGCGAGTTGGGCAGCGGGTTGGGTACGGGGCTCAATGTGGGCAAGGACGTTGCGCCAGGACTGGCGGTATTGGTCACGGCTGGCAGCGATGCATTTGTCGCTGCTGGCGTTGGTGAGGACATTGGTAAGGGCGTGGTGGTGGAAGCTGACAGCGTGGCGGTGACAGAAGAGGTGGCCGTGGGCACGGGCGCTTCCCCGCTCACAAAGCTGCGAATCCACGCCACAAAGTTGGGCACGCGCGTATAAACGCCCGGCGAGTTGGCCCGCGCGCAGCCGCTGCCAAAACTGACAATGCCCGCTACCTTCCACCCCTCTGCCGCGTCGCTGCCGTCTGCTCCGCCCCGCACCACCAGTGGGCTGCCGCTGTCGCCCTGGCAGGCGTCGCGCCCGCCAGCAGCATCGCCCGCACAGAGCATATTACCGGTGATGAGCAGTTCTCCATTTGCAAGATCGCGGCAGGTTGAACGCGAAATGATGGGCAGCACCACTTCGCGCAGCACAGGGGAGACTTCGCCCCCTTCCATCGTCGCGCCCCAGCCGGTTGCCACGGCGTCGACTCCTGCCGCCGCGAGGTCGGCTTCTTCATCCGGCAGCACGAGCGGGATGAGCTGTACGCGCTCCCCCAACTCCGCTTCGCGCGTCAGATGCAGCAGAGCCAGATCGCTATCGCTGGTGCGGCTGTCGTAGTTGGGGTGGAGGTAAACGTCCAAAACGCGGTGGGTCTGCTCGCTGCCTTCGCTGCGGCGAAAGTTGTGTTCGCCCAGCACCACCACCACCTCTTCCGCGGCAACAAGCGAACCGTCGATTGCATAAAGGCAGTGGGCCGCCGTCAGTATCCAGCGCTCGTGGAGCAGGGTGCCGCCGCATAGATATTCGTTGCCGATATAGAGCAGCGCCTGCCATGGCCACTCGCCCGGCTCGGCTTCCTGCCCCCCCACGATTTGAACGCTCTGCGAGGCAGCCTTGATCGATGATGGGGCAATGTCGGGAGGTTGGGGAGTCACAGTGGCCGCAAGCGTGATTTGGAACGCGGGCGAGGTCGCTTGAGTGGACGAGGCAGTTGCTTGCGTTGCTGTAAATCCGATACAGAACAAACCCGTAATCAATAAAAACCCGTGAAGTCGCCAGCGGATTTTGGTGGACATAAAGTTCTCCAGTTAATTGCTTCAGCAGCGTTGTCAGCCGAAGATTGGCGCAAGGGCAGCTACGTACATTTCTTTGAAACAACTCGAGGTAAAAGCCTCTGACAGCATAGAGGGAATTACGGGCGAGCACATCGCCTAAATGAAACAGTTATGCCGTCATTTTGATGGAAAATCGAGCGGGGAAGGAGTTAAATCCGGCATAAGGCTGAGCTTTTTTGCCGGCCCAATTTCGCCTGCTCACGCGGCTCGCCGATCCGCTCAGATGACGTCTGGTGACTCAATCAAAACGTACCCGCCGGGCGACAACCCATTGCTCAATGGACAAAAGCGCGGTATGCTAACGTTGATGCAACAACCGAATCCCAGCGAGCTCTATTTGGAAAGTACAGGCTTGAGAGACTTGGCAGTCTCGCAGACAACATCTCTGCTTTATGCTTCGTGGCGTTTATGTATAAATTAGTAAATCCCTGCATACACTTCACAAGACCCCAAAGTAAAGTCACATCGAGAACAAGAATTTTTGGAGCCAGTGACTGTCACTTAGATTGCGAACGCTTGTTTTCGTCTTGCACACACTTTAGTTAGGAGAAAGCATGAGCACACCCGCCGAAGCGCCCGGCATTGGGCGGCAGCGACAAACTGATGTCTACGTCCGCGGCGTCAGCGGAGCGCGCCCGCGCGTCCCCGTCGACGACCAAGCGTTGGCCAACGCAGCTCGCGCCGAGATGTCCCCCGAAGCCTTTGCCTATGTGGCGGGCGGCGCCGGGCGCGAATCAACGGTGGATGCCAACCGGCAGGCGTTTGAGCGCTGGCGCATTGTGCCACGGATGTTGATCGACGTGTCGACGCGTGATCTTTCCATCGAACTATTTGGGCAACATTTGCCCAGCCCTCTCCTGCTCGCGCCAATCGGCGTGCTGGAGATGGCGCACCGCGAAGCTGATTTGGCCGTGGCGCGGGCGGCGGTAGCCGAAGGCGTGCCGATGATTTTTTCCAATCAGGCATCGGTTCCAATGGAGGCGTGCGCTGCGGCCATGGGGGACGCGCCGCGCTGGTTCCAACTCTACTGGAGCAAATCCGACGAGCTCGTGCGCAGCTTTGTGCAGCGGGCGGAGGCGTGCGGCTGCGGGGCCATCGTCGTCACGCTCGATACGACGCTGCTGGGCTGGCGCGTGCGGGATTTGGACTTGGCCTACCTGCCCTTTTTACGCGGCAGAGGCATCGCCCAGTACACCAGCGATCCGGTCTTCCAAGCTCAGTTGGATCAACCGCTCGCCAGTGCGTCGCCCAGCGCGCGCGTCACGCCCGCGGCCCTGCGTGCCCTGTGGCAGATGCTGCGCCGCTACCCCGACAGCTTCTTTACCAACGTGCGCTCGGGCAGGCCGCGCCGCGCCGTGCAGCACTTTGTCGCCACCTACTCGCGTCCGTCGCTCACGTGGGAGAACTTGGCCTTTCTGCGCGAACTCACCGATCTGCCGATTCTGCTCAAAGGCATCCTGCACCCGGACGACGCGCGGCTGGCGCTCGAACACGACATGAACGGCGTAATCGTAAGCAACCACGGCGGGCGGCAGATCGACGGGGCGATTGGGGCACTGGAGGCGCTGCCGGGCGTGGTGGAGGCGGTGGACGGTCGTGCGCCGGTGCTTTTTGACAGCGGCATCCGCGGCGGGGCCGATGCGTTCAAGGCGCTGGCATTGGGGGCAACAGCAGTTTGTGTGGGGCGACCCTATGTATACGGGTTAGCGATTGCGGGGGAAGCAGGCGTGCGCGAGGTATTGCGCAATCTGCTAGCTGATTTTGATTTGACGATGGGGTTGGCCGGATGTCGAGGAATAGAGGAAATTAATCGGGAGATGCTGGTGGAGATCAAGTAAGGTTGAAATATCCCGATGGCTTGGACAAAAGATCACAAACTTAGACTGCGCCTTGTAAAAACGTCTGGATACTCACGGTTATTACTAACAAAGTCACATAGAGTTTGTGCAAATTGCCCAATGACGAACCGGTCCGCCATCGGTATACTGAGTGCAGTTGTAAAGTTTACTGGGGAGCGAACTTTACAGCAGTAGATACTCCTTTGGTTTTCCGCAGTACTTCCTCCTACCTCCTTCGGGCGCCACCGTCGCTTATGCGGCGGTGGCCCCAACCCCCTCTCCCTGCCCACCACTGTTTTTAATAACCAGAGTAGCCAATCGACTGACTGTTGCACCTTGTAAGAAATTGGAACAGGCAGGTCGGACCATTCCTCGCGCCCGACACTGGCCGCGGCAACCTCCCTGCACCCGTTCGCCTTCAAAAATGACATTTTTATAAAGTTCAAAGCTGCGACGAAGAGTGTGCGAGTGCTCGACCATACCACGAATTATTTATGCTGCGACGCGCCTCCTCGCCGGACGGTTGTCCAACTGAGCAACATTAGTCAGTTATACCTACTTATCAGTAGAAATAGCTTTCAGCAACAAAATTATGCAACATGACCAGGGACAAGTTAAATTTCGGCAAAAATTAAGATGAAATGCCATAGCTTGTAGGCTGTCACGAACGTTTTTAGCAAATCATTGTGCAAATTGCCCAATGACGGATTGCGCCACTGCCGGTACACTAAGCACAGCTGTAAGATTTACTGGGGAGCAAGTCTTACAGCGGTAGATATACTCCTTTGGTTTTCCGCGATACATCCTCCTTCTTCCTCCGGGGCGCTGCCGTGAAAGCGGCAGTGCTCCACCCCCCTCTCCAAAATAGTTTGTTTTACCCTGGCTCGTGAGGTAGGAATGATTGATGCGTGAAGCAGCGCCGACCGCGCATCAACTGTTTGCGCCTCGCGCTTCAATCTCGTCCAGCCGCAGCGGCGACACAGGCGGCGTTACCTTCTCCTGCAGCGCCCGCCTCCACCAGCCCACATCGTGCCACGCGCCCAGCTTGAAGCCCACCTCGCGATAAATGCCCACCAGTTTAAAGCCCAACGCCTCGTGAAAGCCCACGCTTGCCGTATTGGGTAACGCAATCCCTGCGTAGGCGTTATAAAACCCTTGCTGCACCAAAATCTCAAATAGCGCCTCATACAGCGACCGCGCCACGCCGCGCCGTCGCGCCGCTTCGTGAACATAGGCCGACACGTCGACTGACCACTGATAGGCGGCGCGTGAACGGTGCGCGCTGGCATAGGCGTAACCCTCCACCCGACCTGCGTCGACATGAACCAGCCACGGGTAGCGCTCCAACGTCTGCTCAATGCGGCGGCGCATGTCACCTGCAGTCGGCGGTTCCAGCTCGAACGAAATCATGGTGTCGCGGACAACGGGGCGTAGATGGCGAGTACGGCCTCGGCGTCGTCCAGCGTGGCGAGGCGGATGGGCGACGGCAGATGGACAGTGGACATAATCAGTTTTAGTGATTGGCTATTTATTCAGCTGTCAACAAGTTTGAGGGACGGATTGAGGGGATTGGCCTGCAGGGGAGACATCTAAACCCTTGTACGGCTGGTTGCAGGAAGAATGGGAGATGGATAAACACGAGCTTTACACAAAGGTGGCAAATGGTTTTGCCCAAAGGGAAAAAGCCTGTTTTCTAAAATCCGTGTTCATCTGTGTCCAAATTTCTTTCTGTCCACTCCAGAATTTGGATCGAACCTTTGGTAAATTCACGCATCCAAAGAGTGAACGCAACGACGAACGGCACTTCACCAAGCAATAATTGGAGACGAGATATCGGTGAAAACCGAAACGCTTGTGCAACGTGCACAAGCGGGTGATGAAGAGGCGCTACCGGCGCTGATAATGCTGTATTAGGCTGCGGCCCAACAGGTTATCCAATATGTTTTGGGCAACCCACACGATACCTCGCAACTTTGCCTGCTGAACTTCGCGTCTACAAAGATTTGCGTAGCCCAATGCGACCGTCGCCGTTGGAATACCACTTTGTCCATTTCGGCAAAGATTTTATACCCCTGTCGTTTATAAAAGGCTGGCCCCTCATACCCCGCCGTCCACGTCCAAATCTTGTCGATTCCCCGTTGCAACAGCATCTGTTCAAGCATTGCGAGCAGCGTCGCGCCAATTCCTCGTCGACGATGCTTAGCCTCTACAAATAAGTCGGTTAGATAAAACCAGCCGCTGTAGGCGTCGCCGTTCTTGTACGCCAGCCCAGAGACACAGCCGACAAATTGGTCGCCCGCCTGTGCCACAAAACCAAAGCGATCCGAGCCCTGAACGGCTACGTGGTTGTCGAGCGCGTGCTCGTCAAAGCCGCGCTTCATGCGCTCGAATTCGGCGGATGTCATATCGCGTTCGACGAGCTTGAGATTGTCCATCATTTCCCTCGTGACTCAGTAGTCTTTGACAATGTTGCCCAGGGCCAGCACAATGGGCGCGGCGCTATCGGCCTTCATCGGCATACGCCCGTCACAGCACTGATACAGCGCCGCGAAGGAATGGATATGGGGTGGAATTCGCGCCCAGGTGACGCAACACACGAAGGCTGGTGCAGTCCACTGAGTATAAAGGGAACGGATGCAAATGCAAGAAGCGACCTTATGTTTTGCGCTAACCCCAACACACGTGCTGCTCGGCCTCAAGCGGCGGGGCTTTGGCGCGGGCAAGCTGACGGGCATTGGCGGCAAGCTGGAGCCGGACGAATCGGCACGTGATGCCGCCGCCCGCGAAGTGCGGGAGGAGTGTGGGCTGGTCGTCGCGCCGGGGGATTTGCTGGCGCGGGGGGCGGTGATTTTCCGCTTTCCGGCCAGGCCAAACTGGAATTTCCGCGTGTCGCTCTTCGTCTTCCACGCGTGGACGGGCACGCCAACCACGAGCGATGAAATCGAGCCGCTCTGGTTCGCGCGCGATGGGGTTCCGTACAATCGCATGTGGGATGATGCGTCGCACTGGCTGCCGCAGGTGCTGGCGGGGCACAGCGTGCGGGCAGAATTTGTTTTTGCAGCGGACAACGAGACGGTCGAGCAGGCGCTGGTGGATGTGGTATAATTGGCGATGGTAAACCGACCTTTCAAGAGGAAATGAATATGGCAACACCCACTTTGGCACCGCCCGATGAGCAAATTCAAGAAACGGCCACGGCGGCTTCAAACGGCAGCACAGCCAAGCGTGGCGAGCCCGTTTGGGCCGTGGCGGAGACGTATCCGCTGCAGGGCTACTGGAGCGAAGCGGAATACTTTGCTTTTGAAGCCAGCACCAATCGGCTCGTCGAGTTTACCAACGGTTTCATCGAGGTCTTGCCTGTGCCTACGATTGCACATCAATCAACGGCAGCTTATCTCTTCCACGAGATGTTTCAATTTGTCAAAGAACGCGGTTTGGGTAAGGTCTTATTTGCTGGTACGCGCGTTCGTGTGTCGCTCTCACAGTACCATGAGCCAGATATTGTCTTTATGCTGCGGGAGAATGAAGCACGCCGCAATAACAAATTTTGGGTTGGTGCCGATCTTGCGCTGGAGGTCGTCAGCGACAGCCCGCAGGACCGCGAGCGTGATTTGGTTACAAAGCGACGCGAGTATGCTGAAGCAGGCATCGCCGAGTATTGGATCGTCGACTCAGAGACGGAGTTGGTCACGGTGCTGACGCTGCTAGAAGAGGGCAACGTCTACACAGAGCACGGCGTCTTTGCGCGCGGCGAGACGGCGACCTCGGTGCTGCTGGCGGGCTTGGAAATCTCCGTCGATGAAGCGCTCGACGCAGATTGATTCCATTTAAGAAGGAGAAATCGATGACGACGCAAAGCGTAGCGCCGCCGGCGCATCGAGAAGGTGAAGCCGAACGCATAGCGAACGGCGTTGCCAGCCAACCGGGTGAGCCAATGTGGGCAGTCGCCGAAGTGTTTCCGCTACAGGGCGATTGGAGCGAAGCGGAGTACCTTGCCTTTACCAACGACATCAACCGACTCGTCGAACTTTCCGACGGCTTCCTGGAGATGCTGCCCATGCCGACTGACCAACACCAGGGCACAGCCGGTTACCTTTACGACGAGCTGCGTGCATTTGGCCGAACACGCGGCGGAGTCGTGCGCTTTGCGCCGTTGCGCATTCAGCTGCGCTCCGGTAAATTCCGCGAGCCAGATATGGTGTACTTGGTAGACCGCGATGATCCACGCCGCGGCGCAAAGTACTGGATGGGTGCCGATCTCGTGATGGAAGTTGTCAGCGACAGCCCGCAGGATCGTGAGCGCGATTTAGTCACGAAGCGGCGCGAGTATGCGGAAGCAGGCATCGCCGAGTATTGGATCGTCGACCCGGAGACGGAGTCGATCACGGTGCTGACGCTGGTGGAGGATAGCAATGTCTATGCGGAGCACGATATCTTTGTGCGCGGCGAGACGGCGACGTCGGTGTTGCTGGCGGGCTTTGCCGTCTCCGTTAATGAAGTGCTCGACGTAGATTGATTCCCGACAGGGCCCGTGATAAAATGCGGCACAACTCTTTGCGACTCTAGAAATGATGATTCCCGAATGCCGTCCGACCCAGCCGATTTGACGATTGACCCACCGCATCTCGTCCACACGACAGCCGCGCTCGATATCATGCTGTCGCACCTGCGCGAGCAGCCCCGCTTTGCCGTCGACACCGAGAGCGACAGCCTCTACCGCTACTACCCCAAAGTCTGCCTGATCCAAGTCTCCACCTGCCGCCACAGCGCGCTCAACGACGACGCCGAAGGGGTGACCGACTATCTCGTCGACCCGCTGCAGATGGCGGATGCGCCCGCCATGCTGGCCGACTTTGGCGCGCTGCTGGCGGACGAGCATTACGAGGTAATTATGCACGCAGCGGAAAACGACATCTACACGCTGCAGCGCGACTTTGGCTTTACCTTCCGCAGCGTCTACGACACGCAGATTGCGGCGCGCTGCTTGGATTGGCCGGGCATCGGGCTGGCGAAAATTTTGGAGGCGCAGTTCGGCGTTATCAGCAATAAGCGAATGCAGCGGACGGATTGGGGCGTGCGCCCGCTGACGTTGGAGCAAACGGTTTACGCGCAGAAGGATACGCACTATCTGCTGGAATTGCGCGAGCGACAGGTCGAGCTGCTGAAGGAGGCCAAGCAGTGGCGCAATGCCCAAAACGCCTTTAAGAGCCTGGAAAAGCTGGACTTTCGCGAGCGCACGCCCCACGAGCGCACGTGGCGCAACACAAAGGGCTACCGCCGCGTGCCGCGCAAGCAGCAGCCCCTTTTGCAAGCGCTCTGGGCGTGGCGCGAAGAGGAGGCCCAGGTGCAGGACGTGCCGCCCTTTAAGATCGCGCACGACCGCGTGCTCGTTGCCATCGCCACTGTGCAGCCGCGCACAACGCTCAAGCTTTCCGAGATCGACGGCTTTGGCAAGTCTCAGGTGCGGCGGTATGGGGACGACGTGCTGCGGATTCTGAATGGCGAGGCGGAGTAGAATTTACTCGTCCCGATACGGAGCGTCGGGATGGCTGCTCAACGCTCTGCGTCGCCGGTCAATCAGCGAGTAAATACCGCTTCGTGAATTCCAAATTGCTCTCAAGTACAGCGTAATCTACGGCCTTTCGTCGTGAGCCATCGTGCGACGCAGGAGCGTAGCGGCAGGCATTTCCACGCTCTGCGTGGGAACGAGCACTGTTTTCAACCATGATTCCCACCTACACCCACACGCGCGCGGCCCTGCTCGGCTTTGGCGGCTGGGGCCTGCAGACGCTGCTGCACCTGCTGCCTCGTCTCCAGGCCGCCCAGCAGCGGCGCGACGCCCTCACCGACGCGCCCGCCCCCGATCTCACGCGCACGACCAGCATGGCCGTGCTCCTGCCCGATGCCGCCCCACGCGAAGGACAAGTCACCTTTCATCTTTATCAACTCGATGTGCAGCGTGTGCTGGAGCCATTTTACCTGGAGCGCACGCTGGAGCGGCTGCGCCACGAATCGCGGCTGCAAAATTTTTCTGTCGCACCAGCAGCTGCGTCGATGACGGTGTCTGAACGGCAGGCGCTGGCGTTGCGCCACGCCGTCGCGCCGCTCTTGCAGCGGCTGGGGCCGGAGAAGGGCTTTGCCTTGCCCAGCAACGAATTGACCCAGGAGCGCGCCACCCGCGGCGACCTCTTCCGCGCGGCCCTCCACCACGCCGACGCCGTCGCCCAGCTGCTCGACATCCACCTCGTCGATCCCATCCGCGACGACAGCCTCGTGCCCGACGACCCCTACGTGCAGACGGCGCTCTACGTGGTCGCACCGCTGTATGAGCCGCTGGCCACGGCGCTGATTTGGCCTACCGTGGCGGGCTTGATGGCGCGCCTCAGCCGCCGCCACCTGACGCAGGTCGTCGGGCTGTGGGCGATGGGCAGCTATGCAACGGATGTGAGCCGCGGGGTGGAGAATGCGACGGCGGTGCGGTCGCTGGATGAGATGGAGGCGCTGACGGGGATGGACTATGTGAAGAATCGACGGTGGAGCGGGTTTTTGCCGGAGCAGGAAGAAAATGGTCAATGGTCAATGGTGAATAGTCAATTGTTAATGGACGGGGAAGACGATGGTGGGCGGGAGGAAGCAATCAATCAGGGGCGGTTAAGAGCGGTAGTGGAGCAGGAGAATTCGGGGCTTGCGGAGCACGTGGGGGAGCTGTTGTTTGACTACATCTACCTGCTGGACCGGGAGAAGAGCAACCAGGGGATGGCGCAGGCGAGCGACGAGCTCTCGGTGCTGGCGGGCAACGCGCTGGAGACCTTTTTGACGGCGGGCGGCGGGCTGTACGTGCAGGAGCAGCTCGGCGTGGGATTGCACGGCATCGACACCAAGCCGTACAGCCTGCTGGGCGCGGCGGGCGATTACGTGCCGGTGACGCAATTGCTCTACAACGTGAGCCAGCGCGAGGGGCGGCGGCTCGTGCGCGAAAACGTGCTGGCCGAGGCGGACTCCGTCGCGCGCGTGGATGGAAATCTGGGAGCGCTCGGTATTCTGCCAGGGCAGGCGCTGGCATCGCTGGTGGCGCGCCTGCCCGAACTGCACGCGAACCGCACGCCCGCCGCCAGCAGCGAGCTGGCCGTGGCGCGTGACTTTGTGCTCTCGCCTACCGTCGCGTCGGGGCTGCGCCAATTTCCCCTGCGCTGGGGCGAGGCGTTTGAGACGCACCGGCTGGTGGTGGACGAATACTTTGCGCTGGCCGCCGGGCGCGACGCGATCCGCCGCGATTGGGGCGTGGACGTGGCAAACCAACGCACCCTGAGCCCCGTCGAAGGGCCGCCCGACTTTGAGACGCGCGAGGGCGACGCGCGCCTCGTGCCCGCCGCGACGCGACAAATCCACGAGGCGCTGCTTTCACTGGGCGCCGCGGGGCCAACCGGCCTGCTGGCGGCGCGCGAGCAGGCCGAGGCGTGGCTGCACTCGCTGCGAGCCGAGCGGCAGCGTCTGCAAGCGCCTTCCGTCGCCGACGTGAAGCAGCTTTCACAGATTCAGCGCGAGCTCGTCCGCCGCGACTGGCGCACGCGCTACGACGCCGTCGCCAAGCGTAACACAAATTTGGGAACCACATTGGCGCGCGCGGCGCTGCTAATCGGGCTGGTGGCGCTGCTGGCGTGGGGCTATGCCTTTGCGGCACAGAATTTGCTGGGGCCAGCGGTGGCGTGGAATGCAGAGCGCGACGGGTTGGCGCTGGCAGGTGTGGCCGTCGGAATTTTGGCGGCGAGCCTGATTGGCTACCGGCGGCGGGCCGGGCGCGTGGCGGCGCTGCGTCGCGAGCGGGTCGCGCTGGTGCAGGCCGAGCTGACGGCGCAGCTCCAGCGCAACGCCCGCGACGCGCTGCTCGACGCCTACGACGAGCTGATTGCGCTGCTGCGGGTTCAGGCCAAATTATGGGGCGAAGCCGTGGCCGATTTGCGCGCGTGGAGCCGCGTCGCCGAAGCGCCGGACAGCGAAAGCTCAGAGGGATTTACAGAGAGCATTGCGCCGCAGAGCCTCTACCCCTCCCACCTCTATCGACCGCACGTCAGCGGGGCACTGTGGGCGCGCTGCTCGGACTATCTCGGCAGCCAGCGCGACGCCCAGGGTCGCCGCAGCCGCGAGCGGCTGCACGAGCTGTGGGGCAATCGGCGCTGGGTGGCCGAAGCGCGCGGCATCGTCACGGGGGTGCTGCCGAGCGAGGTGAGCACGGCGCTGCTGCCGGGCCAGTCGCCGGCGCGTTCGCTGGCCGATTTGGTGCGCCGCACCGTGAGCGACGCGGCGGATCAGGTTGGCCGCGAGCGCTTGGCGTCCGCCAATCACCCGGATGAGGCGAAGCAGCGGCGGGCGCTGGTGCGCGAGCTGGCGGGGCCCTTTGGCGTGGAGGAGTTGCTCTGGCGCAACCGCACGCGCGAGCAGGAGATCAGCCGCTACCTGCGCGCCCTCGGCAGCGGCGAGCGGCCCGATTTGCCGGGCACGCCGGCGCGCGCGGTTGGCGTACCGGGACAGTCGATTGGGCAGCAAATTGCGCCGGACGAGGCGCTGGATGTTGTGCCGGGCGGGCAGCAGCTGGCGGGCTACTGGTCGCCCGCGGCGGAGAATCAAGCCGAAATTTCGCAGCGTCGCTACCTGGAGACGGTTTGGAGCCGGGCCAAACCCACCGCCAATTATGATGTGGCCGACCGGCTGGCGACGCACGGCGTGCTGATCAACTTCGCCGCCGCCTCCGGCCACCCGCAGAGCGATCTTGCCGGCTCGCTGCAGCAGGACCTCGGCGTCGCCCTGCTCGCCACGCAGGACCCGTACAGCCTGCTGCTCGTGCGCACCGTCCACGGCCTGGGCGCGGACGACATCGAGAGCGTGCAGCGCTATCGCGCTGAGTGGCGTCGGCTGGATGGGGCGGGGCGGGCGCTGTTGGCGATTGACTGATTGGCAGAATGGAGAGTGAACATGTCTAACACTTATCAGTTCGATTCCATCGACTTGATCGAATTTCGCCGCTGGGCAAATTTATCGCCCGGTGCACGAATTCAAACCATGCTACATGCACGTCAATTAGCCGTGGGGCTTATTCGGGGTCAGATGCGTCGCTTGTACCCTGAACTTTCAGCATCTGACCTGAATGTAAAGGTCTTGGAGGAAATCGAGCGCCGTGGCAAACAATCCATCCCCAGATTTTAGCTTGTTTTTTGACATCTTACGCACGCTCGAAGCGATTGAAGCGCCGTATATGGTGATTGGTGCGTTCGCTGCTATCCTTTACGGCTCTACACGCACGACGTTTGATATTGATATTGTCGTGGATTTAAGTGATGAACACGTTCAAGCGCTGACAGATGCCTATCCTCCACCTCGGTATTATGCCGATCCGTTTCAGATGCGGGATTCAATCAAAATGGGCATCATGTTCAACATCATTGATACAAGCATGGGTGAAAAAGCTGATCTGGTACCGTTGAGCATGGAACCACGCTACCGTTTCGCGTTTCAACATCGCGTTCGCCAGACGGTTGAACCACCAGATGGGGAGTCGTTTGAGATTTGGTGTGGACGCGCAGAAGATATTGTGGTCGGCAAGCTAATGGCTTGGGAAGAAGGGCGATCACGTAAGCATGAGACAGATATTTATGAGATGATGCTGTTTTCGCGTGTTCATCAGCAATCATCTTCGCTAGATGAAGTGTACATTGATCAGCAAGCGAAACAATTGGGCGAGCCCGTGCTCGCTCTGTGGCAAGCCATTCGACAGTCTGTCGATGACCTAAAGTAAAAAATAGATGTTTTGCTCCCGGAGTTATCTTGTTCTCGTGGACAACATCTGCACGCCCAAACCATAATTTACTGTGTTCACGACTCGTACGCTTCCCCCCGCTCGCGCAGCGCCTGCTGCACGCCGACGTACGAATCGGTGCGCTCGACGAGCCGCCCGGTCACATATTTGTGGATGATGCTGGCGAGCAGCGTCTGGTAAGGCAGCCCCTCCTCGATGGCACGCACGCGGACCAGCCGGAAATCGCGCTCGGTGAGGCGCAGGTTGATGCGCTTGGTTTTGTTGAGCGTGTTGCGCGCAGCTTCTTCGGCATAACGAATACGCTCTTCGGAATCGGGCAGAGGCTTAAGCTCGCCCCGTTCAAATGCGTCGAGAAGCTCCTGCTCTTCCTGATCTAATTGGTAATTCATGCCGTCTCTCCTCCCAAATAGTCCCGCGTGGCCTTGCGGCTGGGGATAATCGTCTTTAACCCAAGTTGCTACCTGCAAATTTGCGCATAGAGGAGGATGGCTAAGCAGGTTGCAACCAAGCGATGCTGGAGGCGAGGCAAAAGAGCACGACTTTCAACTCGAAACCAGCCGTCGAGGTGGCATGGATGGACTTGGGCAACAAACGCTCAATCATGCTGCCCGCCGTTTCCACGGCCTGGCGGTAGTGATGCTGAAAAAAGTGAATCCAGCCAGCGAGCGGGCGCTTCGAGTTTTTCTTGCGAATCGGATAGAGGTGAATCTCGTTATCCTCCAGGATATCCTCGATGACATAGTGGTTGTAGGCTTTATCGCCGAGGACCATGGAGCCCGACGGCAGGTCGAAATCGAAGAGTTCCAGTCCCGTGGTGTCGCTGAAGCTGCCGCAGGTGAGGAAAAATTCAACGGGTCGCCCCGTTTCGCTGACGAGCATGTGGATTTTCAGACCGTAAAAGTAGCGCCGTTTGCTGGATTTGTAGCCGCGATAGGCTTCATCCTGGTACAAGCGGCAGCGCGAAATGCGGATGTTGTCGCAAACCGGGATGGGATAGGTATCCACGACATAGATGTTTTCCTCGCTTTCGGCTTTCCAGCCTTCGCCCAGCACGCTGAAGAGTGTCAGAAAGTAGGGCTTGACCCGATGCAGTCGCCGACTGAAGCGACTTTTGCCCAACATGCCCGGAATGTAGCCCTGTTCCTTGAGCATCAAACGCGCTGAGTTGTAGTTGCCGCCAAATTTGAGCGCGGCCACGATGCCGATGGTCATGATTTCGGCGTCGCTGACTTGGCATTGCTTGTCTTCACGGTGATCCAACGCGTCGAGCAAATCGGCGCACAGGCAGTAGACGAGTATAATTTGCGTGTCCATGAGGTTCTCCTGTTTGATTTATCGGTTTGGTCGCCTGTAAATCGTACGGAAACCTCATGGATTCTTCAACTTTTTCTACCACTATACGCAACTTTTCAAGGTAGCAACTTGGGTTCTTTAAGAATTTAACACCGTTGTTGCTCTCCACAAAAGGGACGAGGTAGGCATAGTCGTTGATGTTTATCACATACACCTGCTGATTTGGGTACTTTGCGGGATTCGCGTGCGGCACAACGGCAAGCGACTGACCAGCATAAATCGCGTCGACGATTTCCTCAAACGAGATGTCTCGTTCGGCTTTCAGTTGCTCGTTCTTTTCCCTGTTCCACTCGAATTCCGCCATAGCGTTAATGTAGCCCGATGTGTGCCTTTTATCAACGTCAAATCAACATTTTCCTCTCGAAGTAACGCCATGATCACCCTTAGCCTCATTAGCCGGGGACGCGAAGGCTCCCTCACGACTTGTACGCTTCCTCCGACTCGCGCAGCGCCTGCTGCACGCCGACGTACGAATCGGTGCGCTCGACGAGCCGTCCGGTCACATATTTGTGGATGATGCTGGCGAGCAGCGTCTGGTAGGGCAGCCCCTCCTCGATGGCGCGCACGCGGGCCAGCCGAAAATCGCGCTCGGTGAGGCGCAGGTTGATGCGCTTGGTTTTGTTGAGCGTGTTGCGCGCAGCTTCCTCGGCGCGACGGATTTCCTTTTCTAGATTGGGAACCGACTCGTACTCGCCGCGTTCCACATGATCTAAAATTTCCTGCTCATAATCGTCAAGTTTGTAGGCCATTAGATTAACTCCGTAAGTAGTCCCGCGTCGCCTTACGACTAGGTATCGCTGTTTTGAGGAAATTGACGTCCCCGTCTCGAACAAAGGGGACAACGTAAACATAGTCTTTGAGCCGAACAAAGTAGATGCGCTGGTTTGGATACTGCTCCTGATTTGGATGGGGAATTGTGTCAAGCAGTTGCCCCTTCGTTATGGCGTCGACGATCTCCTCAAACGAGATGTCTCGTTCGGTTTTCAGTTGCTCGTTCTTTTCTATATTCCACTCAAGTTCCGGCATAGCGCTAATATAGCCTGATGTATGCCTTTTGTCAACACAAAATCAACCTTATCCACCGCAGACAACGCCATGACCACCCTCGGCCTCATCAGCGACACGCACATGCCCGAACGCTGCCTGGCCCTGCCCGACAGCGTGGCCCACGCCTTCGACGGCGTCGACCTGATCCTGCACGCGGGCGACGTCGGCCAGCTGTGGGTGCTGGACGAACTGGGCCAGCTTGCGCCGACGCTGGCCGTCTGCGGCAACGACGAAACGCGCGAAGCCGAGCGCGAGCTGCCACCGCAGCAGCTTGTCGCGCTCGGCGGCACCCGTATCCTGCTCTGGCACGGCCACTACCCCGACCGCACGGACGAACTCCATTCGCGGCTCGACGACGACCTGCGCCCCAAGCTGCGGCGCATCGGCGAGCACGCGCGGCGCTGTGGCGCAAGCATCGCCGTCTTTGGCCACTGGCACATTCCGCTGGTTTATCAACATGAGGAGGTGCTCCTCGTCAACCCCGGCGCGATTGCGCCCGGCAACGCCATTTGTCGCCAAAGCGTACAGAGCGTTGCCCAGCTGGACTTGCGCCCTGGTGAGGAGCCGCGCGTGACGCACGTCAACCTGGCGACGCCGGAGCAGCCGTTTGCTCCAGCCGTCGATTTCGATGTGGGCTTTGACAGGGCGTGGGCGCAGTTTGGCGAGTCGATTCTGTCGCCGGAATTAGAGATGAGCACCGAGCAAATGCACGCGACCTTTTCGCCGCGCGTCTCTGGGGCGGCCTATGCCGTGCTGCTGCGCGTGGCGCATCACGTGTGGGCGGGCGAGGCGGCGACGATCACGCGCGCGGCGCTGCTGGCCGAGATGGAAAGGGATGCTTGCTTGAGCGAGGGGGAGAGGATGCGGATGCGAGAAGCGGTGGGGTAATCGCCGAGAGCGTCCCCGGCACACGCTGGGGCAGGTGGCGGAAGAAAAAGCAACGTGCGGTGCGTGCCGGGGACGCGGTCATCCAATCACTTCTTTTCCTGCACCGTGACCAGCAAAATCCCCTCGCGGATTTCGACCGTCGCCATTTCGCCGACCAGCTCGTTGCTGATGCCGCGCGTGCTGCCAAACTCCAGCGTGGCGTTCGTCAGCGGGTAGCGCAGGCCGCTGTAGGTGATGCCGACGACCTGTGGGCTGAGCGGGATCGCGCTGACGATGCTGCCGGCTGTGCCGCGCAGCGTCACCCGTTCGCCGCCGCGCACAATCTGCGCCGTCTGCTCCCCCTCCAGCAGCGTCACCGGCACGCCCCACTCCTCGCGCGCCAAAATCAGCAGGTTGCCCAGCGTCTGGTCCAGCCGCCCCCCCACCGCGCCGACCAGCAGCACCTCGTCCGCCCCGTCGCTTACCGCCCGCAGCAGCGCCAGCTCGATATCCGTTTCGTTCTTGGCGGGCGGGTGTCGTTCCACGGCTGCGCCTTGCGCCTCAAGCTCGGCCACCGTTTCCACGGGCAAGCTGTCCAGATCGCCGACACCACATTCGGCGTGCGGCCAACTGCCAGGCAGTGGCGCGTGCCGCCGTCTGCGCCGACATCGTCGTCGCGCAGGTGGCGGCGGGCGGTAGTCGGGCCGTTGACGAAGATGACTGCGCGCAGAATAGCAGTGGCGCTGAAGGGGGTGCGGAAATTGAGTCGCAACAGGTCTGCCCGCTTCCCGAATGTCTTTCACAATCCGATAGCGTTTACGCCGCCGATGGCGTTCAATCCGGGTGCGCAAAGAGGAAAGCCAGGTTCTTGTGCTTGTCAAACTCAGACAGCTCTTGGTTGGCGGCTTCTTTTTGGGCTGCAAAATCGTACCTGTCTGAAGCGATGTGGCCGTTGAGCGAAGATGACTGCGCGCATGGGAAGAATGAATAAAAAGTGATGAGTCCATCTCGCGGGCAGGCAACGCCTCCGAATGATTCAGGACGGGGTGCAAGGTGTGAATCCACTGGTGGCTTTGGGTTGGCTAAGGTTGAAGAGTGACCCCTGCACCGTTTGCAGTGTTCAAAATGAAGAACAGTTTATCTTCTACCGTAGCTAACGGCGCAAGGCAGGGCTGTGTAACTTATCCAGCGGCGTCAAGGCGCCGTGCGTGTGCTCATGATCCAACCTTTACTTCTACAAGATCGCTCTCCGCAAACGGATACACAACACCCACCCCCTCGAACGCCGCCAGCGAGAGCCCGACATCCGCCAGGTAAAGTCGACCGCAAACAAGCCGCGCATCGTCGTGCAGCAGCGGCGGCGGCGCGAGCAGCAGCGTCGCCTCGGCGCGGATGTGGGCACGGGCGAGCAGACCGGCGTGCAGATCGACGCCGCTGGGCGCGCCCGCGCTCGCAATTGGCGCGACGCTGCTGTTGGCAAGCTGGATCAGGTCGAGCGCGGCGCGATCCAGCGCGTGCGCCTCGTCCGCAATGGCGTCGATCACGAGGTCGGCGGGGGGGAGCTCCCAGCCTTCTTCGGCCCACGCTGGGGAAGCGTCCGCAGCGGCAAGGCGATTGAGCTGGGTGATCATCTCCGGCGAGAGGTCGTCGTGCGGGCTGGCGAGCAGCACCTGAGCCCAGGCTTCGCCAGCGAGTAGGTCAACAGCCGCCGCCACGGCTGCCGCGCCCCGCATTCCGCCGCCCGCGAGCACGACAATGGAGCGGTCGGTTACGTCGTTGTT
Source organism: Caldilineaceae bacterium (assembly GCA_965213595.1). Classification (GTDB taxonomy): domain Bacteria; phylum Chloroflexota; class Anaerolineae; order Caldilineales; family Caldilineaceae; genus JBCCFC01. Next base: position 361,048 of record CBDBZO010000001.1, read on the forward strand.
GAGCAGATGTTGGGCTAGGGTGGAGAGGCGAGCGCCGATAGTTTCGGTTGCGTGGGGCAGGGCGAGGGCATGAGCGACGAGCGCACGGTGGTGCTCGGTGGTCAGCGGGGGGAGAGTGGTGAGGGGCGGCATAGTTGGTTGGGTTGTGGGTACAGCGCAGGTTAATGCTGCCAAGTCAAGACAATCAACGTGACCGTCACGGCCCCCAATCGGCTAGACTGACCAACCAGCGTTCGGGCCGTGATTGTCACGTTTCTGCGCAACCAAGTTGGTCACGAAACGTGACAATCACGGCCCGGACGAGTTGGGGTATATCGTGCTGGCAGCGGGCCGTGACGGTCACGTTCAGCTACCTACATTGTATCAATCTGTGCCTTTGCCAATTCGCCGCCCGCTGCCAGCAGTGCCTGCACGCCGTCGTCCGTGCGGCTTTCGGCGTAGATGCGCAGAACGGGCTCCGTGCCGCTGGGGCGAATCAGCAGCCAAGAGCCATCCTCCAGCATGTATTTGACGCCGTCGCGGTCGCTGGTTTCGCAGACGGCCTGGCGGGCCAGCGTTTTGGGGACGGCCTTCATCAGCGCGGCGACGAGCGTGCGCTTGTCAAAGGAGGGCACGGGCTGATCGTGGCGTGCGTAGCGAAAGGGACCCACGTCCGGCGCGGCCATCAGATCGTCCAACATCTGCACCAGCGTCCGCCTGCGCGTGGCCACCATCTCGGCCAGCAGCAGCCCCATCAGCACGCCGTCGCCTTCGGGGATGTGGCCAAGCACGCTGATGCCGCCGCTCTCCTCGCCGCCGACCAGCACGTTTTCGCTGAGCATCAAGTCGCTGATGTGATTGAAGCCGACGGGCGTCTCGTGCAGCGGTAAATCGTAGCGGGCGGCCAGTCGGTTGAGCATCTGCGTGGTGCTCACTGTTTTGACCACGCTGCCGCGCAGGCCGCGCTCGTGGACGAGATAGTCCAACAGCAGGGCCATGATGCGGTGCGGATCGACAAACGAGACGTCGCGGAAGTGGCCGCCGGGATCGACCGCACCGATGCGGTCGGCGTCGCCGTCGGTGGCAAGGCCGAGCTGGTAGTGGCCCGTGGCCATTGCTTCGAAGAGCGGCGTCAAGTGGCGCTCGATAGGCTCGGGGTGAACGCCGTTAAAGCCGGGGTTCATCTCGCCGCGCAGCTCCGTCACGTGTGCGCCGGCCTCTTCGAGCAGCGAGCGCAGATAGACGCGCCCGGCCCCGTACATGGCATCCACCGCCACGTGCAGATTGGCGGCGCGAATGGCGTCGAAATCGACGAGGGTGCGGATATGCTGGCGATAGGCGGGCAGCGGATCAAACTTCTGGACGAGACCGCGGTCGATGGCCTCGTTCAGCGACAGCCGCTTGGGCGGCGCTTTACCCTGTGCCTCCAGGTGTGCAACGACGGCCTGCGTGTCCGCCGCGGGCGCGGAGCCGCCGTAGGCCGCCTTGAGCTTGATGCCGTTGTAGCGCGGCGGATTGTGGCTGGCCGTGATCATCACGCCGCCCATGATGTTGCTGGTTCCTGATTTGTGGACGATGGCGTAGGAAATCAGCGGCGTGGGCGCATCGCTGCGGGCCAGCCAGACGTGGATGTCGTTGGCCGCCAGCACTTCGGCCACGGCGGCGGCGTAGCGGTCCGAGAGAAAGCGCGTGTCGTAGCCGACGACGAGCGAGGGGCGCAGATGCGAGCGCGTCGCGCTGGCGCTGTCGGCCAGCGTCTTGTCGGCAATCGCCTGCGCCACGCGGCGGACGTTCTCGAAGGTAAACTCTTCGCTGATGACGGCGCGCCAGCCGTCTGTGCCAAATTTGATAGTCATGGGTTCATCTCTTGAGCGGGAAGGGAGCGATGCAGTTGCTCAAGCCATGATAGTACGAGAAAGGCGGCGGCGCTAGGGGGAGCGGCTGTCAATGTGCTGACAAAGTGGATGGCTCGTTGCGACGCTCTGCGTCGCAACGCTTACCGGACGCTCTGCGTCCTTTCGCTACGAAAGAGATCGTTCCGCTAATCGCACGGTGACGCAGAGCGTCGGGGAAGGCATTCCCACGCAGAGCGTGGGAACGAGCCTTTTAGTAGGCTCCCTTGCCGCGCAGGACAACGCCAATCGTGCGCCAGAGAATTTGCAAGTCGAGCCAGAGGGAATAGTTTTGAATGTAGTACAAATCCTGATCGGTGTGGAGGTGCATGGGGTTGTCGCTGCGACCGTTGACCTGCCACCAGCCCGTCATGCCCTGGGGCACGGCGAAGCGTTTGCGCTGCCAGGGCTCATACTGATCCACCAGCCAGGGCAGTTCGGGTCGCGGGCCAACGATGCTCATTTCTCCTCGGAAGACGTTGATAAGCTGCGGCAGCTCGTCGATGCTGGTGCGGCGGATAAAGCGGCCGACGCGCGTGATGCGTGGGTCGTCGCTCGTTTTGTAAATCACGTTGCCCTCTGCATCGCGCCGCGTCAGGCTATCCTGCATCTGGTCGGCGTTGAGACACATCGAGCGAAACTTGAGCATGTAAAAGAGCCGTCCATTTTCGCCGACGCGCTGGGCGCGGTAGAAGATGGGGCCGTTGTCCTCCAGCCGAATGGCGAGGGCCACGGCCAAAAAGAGCGGCGAGAGCGCCAGCAGCCCCGCGGAAGCCAAGCCAAGATCGATCAGCCGTTTGCAGAAGCGCTGGATGCCGTCGATGGCCGGGTCGCGCAGGCCAATCAGCGGGATGCCGCCAAGCGTGGTGAGCGTGGCGTGATGAAAGGCCAGATCAAAGTAATCCGGCACGACGTGCAGGCGAACGGGCAGCATCTGCAGCAGGTTCACGAGCGTAACCAGCCGCACGTGGGCGTCGCGCGGGAGCGCCAGCACCACGGTGTCGATGTCGTGCTGGCGCACAACTTGCTCCACCTCGTCGATCAGGCCGAGGATGGGGAGATCGCCCACGCTAAAAATGGCGCCATCGTCGACATCGCGCAGCAGGCCCACGATTTCAAGGCCGGGCCAATCTTGCTGCGCGTACTTCTGCACGAGCTCTTGCCCCGTCCGCCCCGCGCCAACCACCAGCATCCGCGTGACGGTGCGGCTGTGGCTGCGGTGCAGGCGGTGGTAGAAACGCAGCAGCGTGCGGTAGCCCAGCATGACGGCCAGCGCCGTGAGAAAAAAGTAGCCGTACGCCAGCCGCAGCAGAATCAGCCGCCCCAGGTAGAAAATACCGGCCAGCGTCAGCGCCGCGACGGTGTGGGCCACGATGACGCGCTGGAATTCTTCGGCCCAGAAGAGGATGCGCCGCGGCGTGTAGACGGAGAGCATCAGGAAGATCAGCGGCCAGACGAGACCAATGATCACGTAGAACTCAAGGCCCGGCAGTTCAAAGTATTCCGGAGCAAACTCGGGGCGCACCGTTTGACCAAAGGGCAGCACAAAGCGCAGCTGCATGCCCAGCCAGAAGCAGATTTGGATCACCACTCCATCGATAAGAAAGAGCAAGACCATGTAGTTGGTGCTAAAGCGCTTGAACATGATTGCGTGCGGCGAAGGATTGCGTGTTGATCAATCTCTGGATGAGGACGTTTGGCAAGCGGTTTGGGTGCGGGTCGATGCGCAGATGGTCTTTTGCTTTACAGTCTATCACGAATCTGCGCCGCAAGTGAAGCGTTGATCACGATTGGCGTACATTACCATTTGGGGCAAATTGTCCTTTCAAACGGGTCGACGAGCAAAGAGGGCAAACGGAGCCGCCCCAGCGAGAAATCTAGCGGTCATCGGTGACAAAGCCGTCGCCCGACGCAGTCGATCCGTCGGCGGCATTCAGACTTCTCCCGAAGTTTATCCTCGCAGAGAGCCTGCCCTCGCGAAGGTGGGGCGGGGGCTCGATATGACCAATCAGCCTGTCCCGAAGCTGAAGCGTACCCTCACGACTGGTGTGCGTTGTGGATTGTTCAACCGGGTGTGGAAGATACAGCAGCGGGGCGGTGGCTGGCGTCAGCCTCGCTATCGGCGCCGGCGGTTTCGTGCTTGATCGCTGTCTCCGGCTCGAACACGGCGCGGTGGACCAACACAACTTGTGCGTAGATGAGCCAAGGGATGAAAGCCAGCTTACTGCTCCAGGTGGCGGCATCGAGCACGCCGTGCACGAGCATCCCCACCAGCGAGGCCAGACAGGCAGCGGCGAGCGCAAAGTTCAGGCTCGCGCGCTCGGTATGGCGCAGCACGCGAATCGCCATGACAAAGAGAAGGGTAATAAAAGCCAGCCAGGCCACGAGGCCGGGCAGGCCGAGGTCGACGCCGATTTGGAGGATGAGGTTGTGGGCGTGGGTCACCTCCGCGCCGTTGACGGTGCGGTAGGGGTAGAGCAGCGGGATGACGCGATCGAATGTGCCGAAGCCGATGCCGGTGAAGGGGAAATCGCGCAGGGCGTGCAGGGCGTTGGTCCACACTTCGACGCGGAATTCCGAGCCGCCGAAAGTGGTGTCCGCACCGAGGAGGTTGAAGAGCTGCTGTGGGCCAAGCCAGAAGATGATGCCAACAGCGGCAAGCAAGCCGATCGGCGCAATGTAGAGCAGCCGCGGCCAGCGCAGAGTCAGCAGCACGACAAGCGCGGCGACCACAGCCAAATAGCCGCCGCGACTTTGTGTTAACACAATAAGACCGAGCGTGCATAGCGTCAGCAGGCCGACGAGCACACGCGGCAGGATGCGCGCTGACCTTCGTTTGGGTAGTGCCGAGGTATGGAGAAGGAGAGGCCACAGAAGCGGCAATGCCGCAAAAGGCAGCAGCAGCACGAGCGCGCCCGCGATTACGTTGGCGTGAATGGTCTGGCCGACGAGGTCGTCAAGCGGCAGCGCGCGCAGCCAATCGTAGAGAGGCAGTCGAAAGAGGCGAAATTGGGGCTTCCAGAGAATGAAGGGCGGCGAGGCAAAGGTCAAAGCTGCACTCAGTAGAATCAGCAGCAGCCAAACTTGCCATACTCTATGCGGCTGCCGCAGCCAAGCAAGCGGCAGCAGGCAAATTACAAAGACTGCTGCCCCCAACAAGATCGGTGCAAGCGCAGCAAGCGATGCTGCCCAGTCCACTGACGCCCAGAAATTGAGGGGGAGCCACAGCAGGAGCAAAAGCAGGGGCAGGAAGGTAGTGCGGTGAAGGCGAGACACGAGAAAAGAAGCGCGTTTCTACAGACCAAAGCGTGCGCGCAGCACGCGCCAGAAAAAGCGCGGGTTGCCGAGCACGTAGCGCTTCCACAGCCGCCGAGGTTCGATCAGCAAACGGCCCAGCCACTCCAGCCCGTTGTCCGTCATCCACTGCGGCGGGCGCTGCAGCTCGCCGGAAATGTAGTCGAAGACTGCGCCGCCGGTCAAAATGGCGCTCGCGTGAAGCTCTTGTAGGTTTTGCGAAAGCCAGCGCTCCTGCAGCGGCATCCCGAAGCCGACGATTACAATGTCGGGCGCTGCCTGGCGAATGGCTTGCAGCACCTCTGAATTTTCGGAAGCGTGGGGCGTCTTGTCAAAATAGCCGTGGTGGGTTCCGGCAATCTGCAGGCCAGGCGCGTGGGCCTGCAGACGGGCTGCTGCTTTTTCCGCCACGCCCGGTCGACTGCCCAGCAGGAAGACGGTCAACTCCTGCTGGGCGGCCATCTCGGCCAGCGGCCACGCAAAGTCCGCCCACGTCATACGTGGGGGCGCAGCGTGGCCGAGCAGCCTGGCCGCGATGCGGACGCCTGCCCCGTCCAGACGCACGGCGTCGGCGCTACGGAAAAAGTCGCGCAGCCACGGATTTTCATAGGCGAGATTAAACGAGTGAACGTTGCCGCTGAGCACGAGCCGACGCTCATCCGGCTGCGCGTCGGCAATAAAGGCCAGCAGCTGCGGCAGGTCGTAGAGCGTCAACGGCACGCCCAGGATTTCGGCCTGCGGCGGGGCGGACGCAGGCGAATGGGTTACAGCCACCATGCTTTGTCCAGTGGATTTTGCCAGTCGGCCACGGCTTCGGCATGAGCAAAGCCGGGCAGTTTGGCACATTCAACGAGCGCGACCAGCGCACCGGGCAGGCCGTGCGAATCGCTGTAGATTTCGCCAAAGGGGCGCTCCAGCAGCGCGCGAGTAACGCCTTCAAAGTTGGCGTTGATGGCGCGCTGCACGTCCGCTTCACGGCGCGCCTGCTCGGCAGCCGATAGCTGATTAAACGCGCGAATGATGCAGAAGTTGCCGTCGAGATCGATGCAGAAGGGGTGCTGCTTGTAGAGGCCAGTTGGCTTTTGCAGCGAAATGGTAGATTTTACAACCGGCGCGGGGTAGGGGAAACCGCGGTCGCACGCTGCGTAGACCCAAAAGAAATGCACCGCACCGCCCATGTCGATGATAGTAGGTCGGCGATAGGCAAGGTTCCAAAAGGCGCGCTGCCAGTAGCCGGTGCGCGCGCTGGCGTGAGCGTCCAGCCAATCAAAATACTTGTTGAGCCACTGCGCAACGTCAACTTTACCTGGCCACCAGTCATCGACCAGGTGCTGCGTCATGCCAACGGCGGCGGGGATGCCGCCGCCCACGTGGGAGCCGCGCCAGATGTAGTGCCAGCCGAGCTTCTTCTGGCGCACGCTCTGCGGCGTGGGCCGAAAATCAAGCCAATTCAGCCAAAATTTGAAGGCGCGCTCATCCGTCAGCAGCGGCTTGATACCGAGCAGCGGCCGCACGTCGTCAACATAGCGCTCATCCGGCTCCATCTCCAGCAGCCGCAGCGCGCCAATGGCGTAAGCCGTGGCGTGCTCGCGCGAGTGGCCGCGCAGGTTGCGCTTCGTGAACCAGCCTTGCTCACCCTGGCAGTCGAGGATGCGCTGCGCCCACTGCTGGCGCGAATCGCGGTTGGTGCGTGCGGGGAGTTCGCCCAGCGTGTGGAGGATATAGGCGGCATCGATCATGCCGTAGAGATCGGGCTCGGTCTGATGAGGGAGCAGGGAGAACTCGCCAGTGAGCGGGTCGCGGTCGATGCGCTCGTGGCCGGTGGCGTGGGCTTGGAGCAGGTCGAGGCTGTGCTGCTTGATTTGGGCGAGCTGCTCGTGCTTAACTTCGAGAGGTGGAAGGACGCTTGCCATCTTGTTGCCTGGGTGGGGCCAGCCTTTGCTGAATCAACGTTTCGTAAAGGGTTTCGTAGGCAGTCACATTTCTTTGCAAGGAAAACGACTGCTCTACTTGCTGTGCCGCCGCCGCAATTATACGTTTACGACACGGCTCATCTTGCCAAAGTTGGATGATGGCTGTCGCCAGGGCGTCCGACTGCTTTGGCGGGACTAGCATACCGGTTTTGTTGGCAATGATCAATTCCGCAGAGCCATCAACATCTGTCGCCACCACGGGCACGCCAGCGGCCATCGCCTCCAGCACGACGTTGGGTAAACCTTCCCACAGCGAGGGCAAAACAAACAAATCCGAGATTGCCAACACTTGAGAAATGTCCTGGCGAACCCCAGCAAAGCGAATCAAATTTGTTGCACCCACCCGCGCCGCACGCCGCTCAAGCTCCGCTCGCAGCGCCCCTTCACCGACAAACAGTAAGCGCGCATTGGGAATGGACTTCACAATTTGAGGAATTGCCTCGATTAAAAAGCTGTGGCCCTTTTGCGGATGTAGACGCGCAATTGTCGTCATCACGACCGCATTAGAATCCAGCCCCAATTCCCGATGCAGCGCCGCCGGTTGTTCTGCCCGCGTAAACGGTTGTTGATAAACTGACGGATCGATCCCATTGTAAATGGTTTGGATTTTGTCGGCGCGTATACCCTGCTGCCGGATGCAAAACTGTCGCGTGCCTTCGGAGACGGAAGTCATTTTTTGAACGAGGAACGAATTGGCAACAAGTGTATCCAGCGTCAGCAACCATTTGGGCGCGCCTCTCAGTGACATCCGCTGTGAAGATAGCCGAACGGGTACACCAGCGAGCCACGCAAGGAGCGGGCCCAGCATATTGCTGTAGTGGCTAAACGTTTGTATTACTTGAATGCGTTCACGGCGCATTAGCTGGAAAAGAGCAAAAAGTCCGGTAAGCAACTTGCTTACTCGCATCACAATATTTTTGCCAGCAGGCTTCATATTCAGATTGATGATGGACAGACCATACTGCTCTTCAAAAAGCGATATGTAATCTGCCTTATCGTACATCGTGACCACGACGACGTGATGCCCTCGCGCTTTTAGACCAGCCGCCAGCGATAGCAGTGCCTTTTGTGCGCCCGCGGCTTCCATTTGTGTGTTAAGCAGTAAAATTTTCATTAGCTACGCTGACTTTGCCGTATGGTACATCTGCTTATAGATGGATTCAAGCGTTTGTTTATAGCGTTGGAGCGAGAAAGAGTTTTGTGCTTTTTGATAGCCAGCCTCTCCGTATTGTTTACGCCGCTCCGGCTGCTCCAGCAAGTTTAACACGGCTTCAGCTACTTTGTACGGATTGAGCGCGCGGGGCGGAGAGAGCGTTTCGCGCAGCACAACGCGTTGGGGCACAGCAGCCGAGTCGGTAGTCAACGGTGCCGAGACCGCTTCCGTTGGTTCAAGCAGAATGCCCGTTTGTGCGTGCTCGACGACATCGACGATCCCATCGACGCTTGGCGCGACAACTGGTATTTTAGCCAGCGCCGCTTCGGCCAAAACGTTGCCAAACGGTTCGCGGATCGAGGTGCTAACAAACACGTTAAATGCTTGCAGAAGCACGCGCGCATCCTTCCGCCACCCAGTCAGTACGAATTGCCCCGAGAGATTGTGTGCGTTGATCAATTGACGCAGCGCCTCTTCCTGTGGCCCCCCGCCGACTAACACAAAGTAGACATCCGAACGCCGACCACAGATTAGCACCGCCGCCTCTATCAGCGTCGAAAAGTGCTTGGGCGTATCAAGACGGCCGATGCTGCCTACAATTGGCGCGGTTGCCGGGATACCCAATTCTGCACGCACCACCTCAACGTTGGCTGACGGTAGCTCAGGGATACCATTGGTAACCACGTGAATTTTCGCGCTCGATATGCCATAGCGCGCCTGCAACATAACGGAACTGGCGTGCGAATTGGCGATGACAGCATCGGCGCGTCGCTGCGCCCAGCGATCCAACTGATAGCGACTGCCGCGCACGCTCCAAATTGAGCCGTGTTCACCGCTGATAAAAATTGGCACGCGGGCGAGCGAAGCGGCTAAATAGCCCCAAACGTTGGCAAACGCGTTGTAGGCATGAACGATTTGCACCCGCTGCTGCCGCAGCCACCGCGCTACTCCAAAGATAGCACCAACATCGTAGCGCCACCGGCGCGGTGGGGCCAGCATGGGTACGTTCGCCTCTTGAAGTGGCGCTAAAATTTCCGGCGCGCTCGAAGTTGCCACCAGCAGATGCTTCGCTTCACCAGGGAATTGGTCGATCAGCAGGTCGACCAACATGCGCTCAACACCGCCCCAGCGCGTGAGCGTCGAAAGGTGGCAGACGCGTAAGGGCGATGTCATTGTGCTTCCTTCACGTAGCTTGCTGTCAACCCCAACAGTACCATGCGAAAAGCAACCTGTTTCGGTTCCCAAAGTGGATTGGTGATTAGCGCGGTGAACGCCAGAAAGACGAAGCTGCCCACTGTCAAATACCAGAGCGTATCCGCATATCGCTCGCGCTGCATAACGGGACGGACGCGCCAAAGGTAAAATCCGATGGCGATGATCAGCCACAACAGCGCCAACATCCCGATTAAGCCCAGGTCGGCGAGCACTTGCAGATAGGAGTTGTGAGCATGGACAACTTGCACCGTCCCCAGCGTGCCGCTCAGCGCTTCGTAGGCGCGAAATCCACCGCCCAGCAGTGGATAGGCCCGAAAGATTAAAAGCGCCGTGTAGTAATAGTCCAGCCGCCCGTAGATATTGGATGCTCGGCTGATGTAAAGTTCGCCGTCGCGGAACTGGGGAACGGCTTCGCGGATGCGTTCAATAAAGTATGAATCTGGCGCAACCGTAAATAGTACAGCAATAGCCAAAGCAACTGCTGCGCCCACAAAGAGCGGGCGCAGGATGCGGTTGAGCGGGTAGCGGCTGCGCGCCGAGTAAAGAAAGCTGATCGCCGCCACCGCCAGCGCTAGCCCCACAATGCTGCTGCGGACAGATGTACGCACGACAATGGCGGCCAGCAGCAGAAAGTAAATATAGGCAAGGCGACGGCGGATGCCGCCGTTCATACTCTGTGCAATTGCCCACACGGTCAAGGCCTGCATCGACAGCATCGCCGACCAGACATGTGTGCCCGTGTTGCCTAGAAACAGAGCGAAAATCTCACGGCCAAGCGCGTCGTTAGCCCCCTCCTGAATAGTTATTAAAGCAGGGGGAAGGGCGAAGGGCAAAATATCCGCCCAGTACGCTACTTGCAACAGCGCCACCGCCGTTGTTACAAAGCTAAATTGAACGGTGGCGCGCAGAAAGACGCGGGTTTTCCACTCCGTGGAGGTAGGATAATTTAGAATGGCAAAGAAGAGTGCAAAGGCTAAAATCAAGCGAATGCCGTTGATGAGCGCATCGCGTTGAGCCGCGCTATCAATTGGCCGCTGTAGGCTAACCAGAATGCCCACCAGCAAGACAGAAAGCCAAACGAGCAACGCGACGTTTAGCGGGCTGGATCGATAGCGCAGCCGTGATCGCAAGACGCCGTGCAAGAGCCAGGCGCCGAGCAACCCCGCCATCAACAAATCTTCGGAGCGAACCGTCGTGCCACCCACTTCTGCCCAGAACTGCACAAATAGCAAGACGACCAGCAGAACGAGCGGCCAGCTTTGTAATTGGGTCAGCTTGATCCGAAGGGGCGCGCCAGTCCAGCGTAAATTTGTACTGGTCATAGAGCCTTGATCATTCTAACTCACGGGCCGAAGCGTTGCACCGTAAAACCAAACGGTTCCACTCGCCTGCAGCCGCACGGGATGGAAGCAGGCCCGCTCGTGATCAAACGCCGGGGCCGTGAACGTCTGCGTCCAGTGCGACCACGCTGAAGAGCCTTGCTGCGTGCTGGGCCAATAGCCGTTGGGCTGACCGCCCATATTCCCTTGGAAATAGAGAGGCTCCCATTCTCCCATCGTATCAACTTTGAGCCACGCTGAAAATTCATACTCCTGCCCCGGCTCAAGCCGCAGACACTGCTGCCAGCTTGCACCGTGTGCTGGCACCTCGTTGCCAATGGTGACGGAGGCACAAGTCGCGGCCTCTTGTTTTGGGCACGGCGCTATGGCATACGCTGCGCCTGCGCGTCGATTGAAGGTCCAAGCTAGGCGGTCGTACTCAAAATTCATGTCGACCAGTAGATTTTGTTTATTGCGTGCCCAAAAGCGCGCGCACAAATTCTGCTCGTCCGCTCGGCCAAGCAGATATTGCTGGCAAATGAGCCCCAGGCGAACCCACGCCTCGTCGTGCTCCGGCTCGGCCTGGATGGCCAGCCGATACCAGCGCATGGCCGCTTCCTGATTGTCGGCAGCGCGACCAAAACTCGTATAGTCTACCGCCGTCATACCCGATTTGCGCCACGCCTGGAAAGCGTCTTCGTCTTCGTTTTTATACCATCGGAGAAAGCCCAATAGATATGAGGCGCGACGCGCCTCACCCGTGGACGATGAGTCACCCTGCGCGGCGGTTTGCTGTAGCCACGCTTGCGTGCGCGCAACGGTGTCGCTGTCGAAACGCTTGGATTCACCGAGGACATGTGTGATGACAACCGCACTCAAGTTGTGCTGAATGGGCGCAACGGTTAACGTCAGTAGAAAACTAAGAACGCCCAGAACACTAGTCCAAAAAATTAGCTTAACTGTCATGCGGTAGTTAGCAAGAGGTCTGTGAGACGCCCGGCTTGCCCGGAAGCCAAGCCGCAAGACGACGGGGCAGCTTAAAATTGCGTTGACGAATGCGCTTTACCACCTTGCGCAAAAACCAAATTGTTCCGTACAATGCTCGTTCAGGCTGACTGTAGTGCTGTTTTTGCATTCGCTGCAGCTCCCCCGCACGCCGCGCCCCATCGCTGGAAAGCCCACCCAGTTCAAAGATGCAGCCCGTCACGCCGCTATGTTGTCCGCGTGCGTCGTGGAGTAAGGCGCGCAGAATCCACTCGCGGTCAGCAATAATTTTGTACTGTAAATCAAAACTGCCAATTTCCGTAAACAAAGTGCGCCGGGCGAGAACAGACTGGTGACAAACGGTTGCTTCGTACAGGTGAAGCTTGGTGATACGTTTAGTTGCCGCCGCAAACTCGAGCGCGTCCCCACGCAGCCGGAGAGCATTGCCATAGTAGTAATCGTAGCTGGGATGCGCTTGAATAAATGCCGCCATTTTCTGCAGCACATCGGCGTCAACGAAGCGATCCCCTATGTTGAGGAATAGAATAAAATCGCCGCTTGCCAGTTCGATCCCCTTGTTCATGGCGTCGTAAACGCCTTTGTCCGGCTCGGAAAGGAAGCGGTTCATTTGTTCCACGTAGCCGTCGAGCGCTTGGCGCGTCGGTTGAGCAGAGTTTCCATCCACGACGATGTGCTCAACGCGCGGATAGGTCTGCGCGTAGATGCTGTCGAAGGTCTCGCGGATGCGCTTTGGCTCCTCATTCCAGCAAATGGAGATAATCGAGAAAAGGGGCTGAACGGTCTCGTTTGTGTAGGTTTGCGCGTGAAGGGTTGATTCGCTAATTTGGTTCATCGTATTCTTGAGGCCCAATGCTTTACCGCAGGCTAACCCATTACTGACGCTTCAAGATAATCAGTGGATACTTGCCCATTCTGCCCAGCGCGTGCGGAAAGTTCTCTTCAAGCTGGTAAAGCATAGACAAAATTTTTCGGCCCACTTGATTATCTGGAATAAAATTGCGTAGAAAAGGCACGGAAGCAGAACGCCACGACCGAATCTCGAAATTGATCTGCTGCTCCTGCAGGATGCCGACTGTTTGCCGGTAGGTGCGAGGCCGGAAGTAGAGCGAGGGCTTGCTGCGGAACGATTTGGTAGAGAGAATCTTTTGAATCTTTTTGGGAATCGAGCGGACTTTTTGTATCAATTTTAGCAGCAGCGGCTGTTTCCACGCGTAGACAATCGCACCCGTTTTGCCAGCGCGCAACGTTCTATATAACTCGAAAAATGCTGTGGGCTGTTCATCGAGGGGGACGTGGTAGATTGTGTGCAGACTGACGACGCCGTCGAACGTTTCATCGGCAAAGGGAAGCTGCGTAATGTCTGCCAACACGTAGAGACCATGATCGCCAAGCTTTTGACGCGCTGCATCCAGAGCTTTCCACGAAAAATCGACGCAGACGCGGTGTTGATATGCCTCGGAGTAGCTTAGATACTCACGATATTGAACAGGACCCGAAGCCGCATCCAGCAGTAACTCCCCATGCGGTTCGAGAAATTGCTTAACGCGCATGTGGCAGGCGTGCCGGTAGCCCTGCGAAACGGAGCGCATGTCTTCAAAGTCAGTTTGATCATTAAACTGCCCAGATATATCGACTTGCCACCCATAATTGTCATAGAAGGATTGAACTTTTTGTTTCTTGAGCAAGGGGGCTTGCGTTCTGCTAATTGGCTGCATAGGTTTCGTTGCTGTGGGCTTTAATAATGAGCAAGCGCTTGGTAAACTATCAGCGTCCGCTCCGATGTTTTTTGCCAAGAAAATTGACGCGCCCTTTCCCGGCCGCGGCGCTGATGCTCTAAATTATTTGAGCTCGTCCACATCTTTTCCAACGCCGCGATCAATTCTTCTTCCTGGAGTGGACCGAAATAAGTAGGATAGTCGACGGCGATTTCCCGCGAAGTCGGGATGTCCGAAGCCACGATTGGGCATCCGCAGGCCATTGCCTCCAGTAGGGGAATGCCAAAACCTTCATATAGAGAGGGGTAAACAAAAGCAAGCGCGGCGTTGTATAGCTGGCAAAGCAGCTCGTCATTGACATTGGAGAGTGCATGGACGTTATCTACAATATCCAGCGTCGTGAGCCGTTGAATCTCTACTTGGCTCCATTGCGCGCCGACAAAGACCAAATCGACTTTACCACGTTGGGGCCAGCGGCTGTAGGCGGAAAGCAGCATGTCGGCATTTTTATAGTTGGCACGCTTGCCAATAAACAGTAGAAATGGCTTGGCAATCTGCAAATCCTGATGACGCGGCGCTGGGCTCAACTGGCGAAAGGCGGGACTGTGAGCCAGCGTTGTCACGTATAGTTTTTCGGCATCGACCTTGTAAAAGGTTTGCACGTCAGTTTTTGTGGTTTCTGAGATACAAATAATAGCATCCGCGTTTAAAATTTCTTGACGCTTTTTTTCGCGGAAGTAATCGTTGTGCCAACCCGTAAAAAGTTCGGGGAATCGCTCGTGGATCATATCTAACACGGTAACGACTACCGGCCCGCGCCACTTCCGAGGGCGGGTGAAAAATGTCGAATGCCATATACCTGTCTCATCCTCGTACTGCCTTAGATCAAGTGCCAAATCGCGCACGCGTAGCCGGGCCAGGCCAAAGGCTTGGCTCGGCTTTAGCACTTTCTCTAGCGGCAAAATTTTTCCGTAGTCGATGTGAGGGCCAATTGGCAGCGGACGACGTATCCTGTTTGCTGATAATAACTCGATATGCAGCGCTGGATCAATGTCACCCATCCTCGGCAAAATTTCTGAATATAGACGCGAAAGCCCACCGTGAGTTTGACTTTCGAAGGCGATGCCATCAATCGTTACTTGCATTTTTTCGTAGGCAAGGATATTTATAGAGCCAGTTCGGCTTGGCGCACTGCGTGAAACACATCGGTATCTTGCTCGTGAAAAATGGCAATGTCGCTGTAGCGCGCTCCGTCTCGACCCGAGTAAAAATGATTGATATCATTCAGGAGACGCTCATCGGCTAAATCTACGGAGACCAGAAATTCTCCCGTGTTTTCGTAGACAACGGCATGAGCATAGCCTGCATTTCGGAGATTTTCAAATAGACAAAATCCGTTGTTGCCGTACTGCTCAAAGAGAAAGGGATCGTACTCAAGAAAGACAACGGGTTTTAGGACCGCTAGTAGATCAACCTCGCTTTGCACAATATAAGGGTCTAAACCGTCCGTGTCGATTTTTATCAGCCTTGGCGTTGGGAAATCAGGATGGGCAGCCAAAATTTCGGAGAGCGTGTACGCCTGAAGCGACTGTGAGGCATCGGTCTGAATCAAACGCGCCGTCCCTCCCTCCGAGACAAGCTGCCCGGAGACTTCGGTTGTCGACGTGTGGACGAAGGCGTGCTCAAGGTAAACGTCTTCTAGTTGGTCAACGTTTTTTTGTAGAATGGCAAAAAATTGATCGTTGCCATCAATACATAATATAGGGCAGTGCGTTCGACTGCGCAGAATAGCAACTGTATCGCCGATATTTGCCCCAATATCAATAATGCCCATATCGCTGTACTTATTTAACACCTGCCCGGCAATCCTTGCTAAATTTTTGGAGTACTGGGGGTATCTATTTCGGTACGTAGGCAGTTTATGCGAAAGAGGAATTAGGAGGCTAGTACCATCCAGATCGTAAACAACGGCTGGATCGGCAAGGCGAATCAGAAGTCGGCGCGATTTCTTTAAGAGCTTGAGGTATGCATTGCTAAAAAGATGATTGGAGTTTGCGTGCAAAATCGAATCAAACAATTTTTGCGCGAGTGCCGATAACATAGAAACGATTGCTGCTCTCTAATCTCGCTGATTTTCTGAAGACACATAATACCTCTACAGCATGAGGCGGGACTACGGTTGTTCTGATTTAACGGACGCAAGAGCTTGCTGATAGTCTTGCTGGATCAACGAGGGTCGATTGACTAATATGTCTAGTAATCGGCTTGCTTTTGTGCTGATGCTTGCTCGAAAAAGAAAGGGAGTGATTTTTTTGCGTGTAAACAGATGGAGATTTGTACCGTTCGAGTACAGATTTAAACCAAAGCGCTCGGCGAGAAATTGTAACGTTTTTTGCTTGTAAAGCGCGATGTGTTGGCCGTGCTCTAACCCGTAATACCACCACTCGTTAGGTTGGGGCGTATATACCGGAACGATTTCCGTTGAAAACAAAATGTTAGGTGAACGTTTTACCATTTGTTCCACTTCGGCCAAAGGGTCAACTAAGTGTTCAAATACCTCAAAGGCCACAAGCATCTCGTAAGAGGATTCTTTCCCTGCTTCAAATGCTTTAGCAAACAGATTTTCACAGTAGGGATCGTAGCGAAAAAAATTAAATCCGGCATCGCGCATTAAGCGTACCAGTAAGCCATAACCGCCGCCGTAATCCAAAAATCGACCGTTTGTATCATAGAGCAGGGTGATAACGGACTTTACTTTCTTGGACAGAACTATATTGCGTTGCACCAGGCCAATATCGCTAAAGCTGATCGCGTTGTCGTAAGCTTCGGCAAGCCAGTAGGGTTGTTCGGTTTGAAGAAATTGGCACGTGTTGCATTGAAAGTACTGAACTTTATATTTGCCTAAAATTTCGGCCACGGCAAATGGCAACGCAATTGAATTGCATACTCTGCACTTCATAATCGTACACTTATACCTGTTGAGCCAGCATTTCCCGCTGACTCATCGTCTTTAACAAACGCGGTATGTATAACGCCATCGGTAGAACAGTAAAGAGTACGTAAGCGCCTACTGTGCCCCAAACAATGCCTGGTACACCAAAACGTCGTGCGAAGAAAATTTTTGCAGCAAGCGCCGCAACCATTAGGAGAACGGCACATATTGCCTGAAAGCGAATAATATTTGCGCCGTTCAGAAACATAGCCAGCGCATTCCCTGTTGCGCTAAGCACAGTCCAAATTGCCAATCCAGTTAGAAGCACGAGCGAAGTCTCGATTTCCCCTGCTGTCCACCACAGAATGAGAGGGCGACCAAATAAGATTAAAAATAGAGCAGGAAAAGTAGATACGGCGACCGTTGCAACAAGCGAACGAGTAAGGGTGCGTCGCACCCACCTTATATCTTGTCGTGCTATAGCCTCTCCATAAGCGGGCCAGAAGGATTGCAAGGCCATCCCCACGAGAAGCGATACTGTCATAAACAGACGCATGGGAACACCGTAATCAGATACCGCTTCGGCCCCCAAAACCTGTGCTGCTACTATATTGTCTGAGGAAAAAGTAACAGCTACCGCTACTTGTAAAACAAAAAAAGCACCGCCTAAGTCTAACAGTCGTCTAACTGCATCGCTTTCTACAAACTCCCAACGCGGGCGCAGCCATGGGCGACGAAATCTAAATAAAATGATACCGTTGAGCAGTAGAGCAAGAACCGGCGCGCCAGCCAACATTAACACCAGCCACGGCAGGCCAGCCTGAAGGTGAATGACCAACAAGACGCCGCCTAAACCTAACAAATTACCCAGCGCTAACCACGCACTATTGACAAATCCTTCTTGATAACCAAAGTGAATGCGCTGCACCAATCCGAGAGGCAACCCCAGTAGAAAACAAATGGCAAAGACGATAACCGCACTATTTGCTTCCGTTTGCGCTTGGTTGGAAGAGACATTAAACACTTGGGGCCAATCGACTAGCGGGTAAGCGGCAAGGAAAAGCGTAGCCAGCAGAAAAGCAATACCACACAACATAAAAAAGCCGCTTGACACATAACGCTGCGCCATGCTCTGTTCATCTTTACCCTCTGTTGCAGAGATCATGTTGAGCACGCCGTTTCCCAATCCCAGATCAGCAAAGCGCAGAATGACGATAAAAGAGCTAATGGTTAACCACATGCCGTAACGCTCTGTACCCAGGTAGCCCAAGGCAAGTGGCACGGAAACGAGTGCTGTTAGAATGTTGATTCCTTTAGCCGCGACTTGTGTTAAAGTAGTCAACGCAATGCGTCGATAGCGTTCATCGGCACGACCTTCTGCGCTAGAAATGTCAAATGGGGTTAAACGTATGAAGCGGGAGAAGGAAATAGCTTGACGCAACATCAACATAAACGTTTGAGACTTAATCTATACATACTCGTGTGCGGGTACAAACTGCATTACCTCATTTCGATACCACGCAATCGTCTCGCGCAGCCCCTCTTCAAAGCTCGCCTGCGACTCGAAGCCAAAGCACGCCTTGGCCCGCGACACGTCCAGCTTGCGGCGCGGCTGGCCATTGGGCTTGCTCGTATCCCACTCAATGCGCCCCTCGAAGCCCGTCAGCCGGGCAATGGTCTCCACCAACTCGCGGATGCTGATCTCGAAGCTGCTGCCAATGTTGACGGGCGCGCTGTCGCTGTAGCGCTCGGTCGCCAGCAGGATGCCTTCCGCCGCGTCCTCTGCATACAAGAATTCGCGCGTCGGCGAGCCATCGCCCCACACGACGACGTGATCGTCGCCGCGCTGCTTGGCCTCTAGGCACTTGCGGATCAAAGCGGGAATGACGTGCGAGGTTTCCAGGTCAAAATTGTCGCCGGGGCCGTAGAGGTTGACGGGCAGCAGAAAAATCGAGTTGAAGCCGTACTGCTCCCGATACGTCTGGCTCTGCACCAGCATCATCTTCTTGGCCAGGCCGTAGGGCGCGTTGGTCTCTTCAGGGTAGCCATCCCAGAGATTGTCTTCTTGAAAGGGGATTGGCGCCAATTTGGGGTAGGCGCAAACTGTACCGATGGCGACAAACTTTTCCACGCCAGCGCGCCAGCTTTCGTGCATAAGCTGCACGCCCATCATCAGATTGTCGTAGAAAAAGTCGGCGGGGTGCGCGCGATTGGCGCCGATGCCGCCCACGCTCGCCGCCAGGTGGATCACGATGTCGACCACATCCGTGTTTGCACTTTGCGTGTCGTTGAGCAGCTCAAGAATCGCTTCGCGCTGCCGCAAGTCGTACTGCTGCTTGCGCGGAACATTGACCTCTGCCGCGCCGCGTGCCTGTAGCGCCTTGACCACGTATGAACCAAGAAACCCGGCGCCACCCGTTACAATGACGCGCTTTCCACGCCAAAAGGCTTGGCTGCCCGGCCATTTGCTCTGCGTTGAATGCTGCATAGAGTTGTCCATCGGTCTGTGCAATTCGATGAATGTGCCGTGAGAAGCCAGCGCATTCTACTAAACTTTTTCCGCTTTCAAAATTTATCAACTAACCGTTTGCCCAATCGGTATCAGTTTAGGCTCTGAATTATCGTCACCTCGCTCAATAAACCCATTCAACGAGCCACCACCCGATAGCGCGCCCGCACCATGCGGCGCACCCCGCCCCACTCCGCTGTTGAGAAAAAGCCCGAAAGCCCTAAACCCAGCAGAAAGACAAGCGGTGCTGCCACGCCAATGAGCGGAAACCAGTCCCGACCATAGGAGAGCACCAAGCCCAACAACGCCGCCAATGCTACCAGCCCCCCGCCAATCCGCCCCAGCCGTCCCCACTCCAGCTCGACGAAGCCGCGTCGGTAGGCAAAAAACAGCGTCGCCCCCAGCAGCACCACGTAGCTGATCAGCGTGTTGACTGCGGCGGCAAAGATACCGTAGATGGGCACAAAAAGCAAGTTGAGCGAGACGTTGACGGCGGCGCTGAGGGCGGTGGCAATCGGAATCCAGCGCGTGTCCTTGCGCGCCATTAGGTAGCTGGCGGGCAGGTAGTAGAGGCCGTGCGCCGTGTAGCCGAGCACCACCCAGAAGGTAATGCCCACGGCAGCACGGTAATCCGGTAGGAAGGTCTCTACGAAAATGGGCAGCAGCGCCACCAGCACGAGCCCGCCCAGCGCAATAATCAGGGCGTAGTAGGTGGTCAAGGTTGGCAAATGGTGACGCTCGCGCTCGTCCTTGATTGCCTTGACAAAGAGCGGCAGCCACGCTTTGTTGACGGCCGCCGTCGCCACGGCCATGCCCATGCTCAGCTGATAGGCCACGTAGTAAATGCCAATCTGCTCTTCCGAGACAAAGCGATCCAGGACGATGCGATCCGAAACGCTAAGCGCCCACAGCGAAAGGCCGTGCGGTACAAGCGGCAAGGTTAGCAGCAGCGACTGCCGCAGCCATTTTGCGTCCAGCGTCCAAGATGTGCTGCGGGCGAAGATCAGCACGTAGGCCACCGCCATCAGCGCCGCTGCCGTTAGTTGGCCGCGCAGATAGCCCATGGCGCCCTGATCCCGTACGACAACTAGATACAAAATCAACGCTGCCGTCAGCAATGCAGTCAGCAGCGTGGTTGCCACATAGCGGACGGGCTGCTCGCGAATGCGGAAGACGGCCTGTGGAATGAGGGAAAAGGTGTTGTAGAAGAAGCTATACCAGAGCGCCAGCCGCACATACTCAAACGGCAGCTTAGTAAAAACCGCGCGGAAAAGCGGCTCGCCGAATTGATCCAACACCAGTGTTAACAAAAAGCCCGTTATCAGCGTAAAGAGCCAGATGCTGCCCCAGTGCCGCCGGCGCTCATCCTCACTTTCGGCCTCCGTGTACAAAATCGCCACGCTGCCGTGGAGCGACAGATTGAGGAAAATCCCCAGCACCATGGCCAGCGTCGTCGCCAAACCGATGAGGCCAAATTCCGCTTTGGTCACGAAGAGCGCGTAGAGCGGCAGCAGCGCAAAGGTTAACCCGCGCGCCAGCACGTCGCCCGCGGCATATACGGCGGATTGACCGGCGAAGCGCTTCAAAATTTGCAGCATGGGCAGATTCGTCGCTTATGCGTACTGCGGCATCATCGCCTGCTTGACCTTCTCGGCCACGCCCAAAATTTCTGGCCCACTCAACCGCGTCGACGAGGGCAGGCTTAGCCCCTGGCGCGACAGCCGCTCCGTCACCGGGTAGGCGTCCTGCCCGTTGACGCGGTGCTGGTAGGGCGGCATGTCCGTTAGCGGGTAGAAAAACGGACGGGCGTCCAACCCTTGAGCGGCGAGCCGTTCGATCAGCTCGTCACGCGAGAAGGGCGCGCTGTCGTCCACCAGAAGTGAGTAGAGCCAGCAGACGGGCTCGGCCCAGTCCGCGTGCGGCGGCAGCATCAAGCCCGGCACGCCCGACAGCTCTTTGTCATACAGCGCGGCCATTTCACGCCGCCGCGCCAAAATTTCGTCGATGCGCTCCATCTGCGCCACCCCGATTGCCGCCTGTAAATTTGTCAGCCGGTAGTTGTAGCCAACGGTCGGATGCCAGTAGCGCTTCTGCTTGTCCATGCCGTGGTCGCGCAGCACGCGCGCTTTTTCGTCCAGCTCTGCATCGTTCAGCGTCACCATCCCGCCCTCGCCCGTGGTGACGATCTTGTTGCCGTAAAAGCTAAAGCAGCCCACGTGCCCAATCGAGCCAACGACTTGCCCCCTGTAGCGCGCGCCGTGCGCCTCCGCCGCATCCTCGACGACCCACAGCTCGTGCTCGCGCGCAATCTCCATGATCGGGTCCATGTCGGCGGGGTGGCCATAGAGATGCACGGGAATGATCGCCCGCGTGCGCGGCGTGATCTGGGCGCGGATCGAATCCGGATCAATCGTCCACGTCTCGGCGTCGACATCCGCGAAAACGGGCTGCGCGCCGGTGTAGAGCACGGCGTTGGCCGTGGCCGCAAAGGTGAGGCTGGGCACGATCACCTCGTCGCCCGGCCCAATGTCGAGCGCGGCCAGCGCCAGGTGCAGCGCGACCGTCCCGTTGGAGACGGCCACCGCGTGGTCGACTTCGCAAAAGTCGGCGAACAGCTCCTCGAAGCGCGTTACAAATTTGCCCGCGGACGAAATCCAGCCGGTCAGCACGCACTCGCTGACGTACTCCAGCTCCTTGCTGCCCAGCACCGGCTCGGCAATCGGCAGCCGGATACGCTGGTCAAAGATCGCCAAATCAACCACGCGCCCCTCCTCATCCAGCAGCGGCACAACGCGCACCGGTTTGTTAAACATCGCGGCAATCTGCTCCGGCGATGTGCCCACCTTGGCCGTCTTCGAGATGGGCCGCGACACGTCGCGCACCGGGGCACTCAGCCCGCTGCCCCCCAGCAGCGCCCGCCGAATATCGCCATCGGTAACGAGCCCCGCGAACATTTGCGTGCCGGGGTCGATCAGCAGCGCCGCACCAAGCGCACCGCGATCAATGGCCTCCATTGCCTCACGGATTGTGCTCGCGGGTGAGACGCTCATCCGGTTGATTTGTTGTTGGACGTTCATGGGCTTTTGCCAAACCTTGCTAACTCACGTTGTGCATCACCTCGGCGGTACGGGCACGCCGTGGCGTGCCCGTACCGCCGAGAAAGATTGAGCTATCCTACCGCATCTTGCAGCCAAGCCATGTAATCGGGCGCAGCAGAAATGTCCGAAATCATAGATTCGACCGTGAGCGGCACGTCCGCCAGCGCGGGCAACCGCAGGGCCTCCAGCACCCAGCTCCCCCGCTGCACCGGCTGATGCTGATCCGCCGTGCCGTCGTTATCGTGGACGTGAATTCCGCAAATCAACGGTGCCAGCGTCTCGACAAATTCCATTCTATCAAAACCTAGCGTCTGCGCGCTAACGTTGAGGTGGCCCGTATCGAGCAGAATGCCGAGATTGGGCGCATCGATCTGCTTGAAGAGCGCCAGGAATTCATTGGTTTCCTGCAGCAGCAGCTTGCCCACCAGTTCCGGCCCGCAAACGTTGTTCTCCACCAGCACAGCCAGCCCCAAAGCCGCCGCCGTTTGGGTGACGCTGTTGAGCGCGTCCACAAAGCGCTCGGTCGCTTCCTCTTTCTCACGGGGCGAGTCGGGCAAGGGGAAGTTAAAGCTCGTCGTGCCCATCCCCGTCGGGTCGGTGATAAAGCCGGCGTGGACGGAATAAAAGGGTGCGCCAATCTGCTTGCTCAAGCGCAGCGCATTCTCCACCAGTTCGACACTGCGCGCGCGAATTTCTGCGTCAGCCGAGGCCAAATTGAGCACGAACGACTCTGCGGGCGGCGGGAAATAGTTGTGGACGAGCAGCTCGCCATTCCAACCCTCGACAGCCGCCCAATCCACATCGCCCACCGTGACGCGTGCCCCCAGTTCCACGTCCCGAATGTCGTGCTGTCGGTAAGTCGCGAGCCGCTGGGCCAGCGGCTCGCTGAAGGGCAGGCAGGCCGTGGAAAGGTAGGTGGGTCGGGTCATGGGGTATTAGACGTTGGGTAGTCGAAGTGGCCGTCACGGCCCCAGGCGATAAAGACCTACCCAATAAGATGCGGGCCGTGATTGTCACTTTCTGCTTTGTTGTCGCGGAACGTGACAATCATCCCTCACAGCGCCACCATCCCCACCACCTGCCCATCCTGCGCCGCTTCCGCCTCGAACACGTAGCCCAGCCGCTCATACATCGCCAGTGCGACCTGATTCTCCCGATGCACCTTAAGCCGCACCTGCGTCGCCCCGCGGCAGCGCGCCGACGCGTGCAAGAAATGCATCAGCAGCTTGCCAATCCCCACCCCGCGCGACTGCGGATGCACCGCCACGCCCAGGCTTGGCACGTCGTACCCCGCGTCCCAGCCCCGCAACATGCCGTAGCCCATTAAACAATTTTTGTAGACTGCGCCGTAGTACAAATCTTGCCCCGCATAGTGAGCGATCTGCTGGGCGGTCGCTGCATCAAAGGGGTGGGGATGAAAGAAATGTTCATCGGCGGAGCCAGCCAGCTCGTCGAAAAATTGGACGAGCAGCGGTTCCATCTGCGGTTGCAGCCGACGGATCTCAAGTGCGGAAACGTCCACAGGCCATTAGTCTTCCAAATCTGACCAGTTCAGCAGAGTGTCGCCGGGCAGCGCGCGCCGGGTGCGCTTGCCCACAATTTCGTCCAGCAGCGCCGGGCGCAAGCCCGTGCCTGGTCGCTTAAAGGCCAGCATCTCTTCGGTGAGCACCGTGCCCGCTTCAATCTCCTGCTTGGCGACAATGCTGCGCCGCATTCCCCGCGCATTCACCCGCTCGACCGCCGTGGGCCCCTTTAGCGGCGAGCCGAGCACGGCCTCCGCCTCGCGGATGTGCGCCACCAGCTGCGCAAACTCCGCCGGGTCGGCGGACGAGGACTGGTCCGGCCCCGGCAGCGATTTGTCCAGCGAAAAATGTTTCTCGATCACGCACGCGCCCAGCCCAATCGAGACGAGGCAGGCCGTCTCGCTCTGCGTGTGGTCGGAGTAGCCGACGAGCGCGTCAAACGCATCGCGCATGGTGGGAATCGTGAGCAGGTTGGCATCTTCGGGCCGCGACGGGTAGTTCGTCGTGCACTGGAGCAGCACAAACTGCTCGTTGCCCGCCTCGCGCAGGGTGCGCACCGCCTCGTCGACTTCGGCCAGCGTGGCCATGCCGGTGGAAACGATCAGCGGCTTGCCCTTGCTGGCGGCGTAGCGCAGAAAAGCTGGCTCGGCCACGTGGATCGAGGCCATCTTAAAGGCGGGCGCGCCGAGTTCATCCAGAAAGTCGACATCGTCGCGGTTGTAGGGCGTCGAGAAGAAGACGATGTCTTCCTTGGCACACAGCTCGATCAGCGTCTTGTACGCGTCGAAATTCAGCTCCAGCTTGCGCAACATGTCGATCTGCGATTCGGCGGGGTCGGTCGTTTTGAGCTGGTAATCCGCTTTCGGCGCATCTTGGGTGATGACCTGCTCGGCCTTAAAGGTCTGAAACTTGACGCAGTCTGCGCCCGCACGCTTGGCCTCTCTGATTAACTGCTCGGCCATTTCCACGCTGCCGTTGTGGTTGACGCCCGCCTCGGCGATCACGAAGCAGGGCGCATCTGGGCCGATGAGGCGGTCGCCAATCTTAATGCTCTGCATGGGCCTCTTTCGCTTTCATCATGATCTCGGCCATCGCAAAATCCAGCTCCGTATCGATGTCAACGCTGCGCTCAGCTGGCATCACGTAGCCGCGCATGTCGTCGCCGTAGAGCACCTCGTTTTGGAGCACGCCGTTGCAGCGCGTCACGTCCACCGCGCCGTTGAGCCGGTAGGCTGGCGGCAGTAGCTGACGTTGGTAGTACTGCCGCTCGTCCTTGCCCGCAATAAAAGGCTGCAAGCGATTGCCGTCCAGCGTCTTCATCCAGTACGGGTGATGCTCCACCGCCACGACTGAGCGCACGCAGTCCGCGTCGCGCTCGGCTAAAATGCTCACCGCGGCGTCGACGTCGGCGACGCCGCGCAGCGGCGTGGTCGGGCGCAGCCAGGCGACGGCCCACGGGCGATAATTCTCGTGTTCGGCCAGCCAGCGCAGCGCGTGCAGGTAGACGGGCAGGTCGGGCGTGTCGTCTTGCGCAAGTTCTGCCGGTCGCGAAAACGGCGCTTCCGCCCCCCAGCGGCAGGCAATCTCACGAATCTGCGGACTGTCCGTCGACACAAGCACCCGCTCGACGGCACTGCTGGCCAACGCCGTTTCAATCGTCCACGCAATCAGTGGCTTGCCCGCCAGCGTCTTGACATTTTTCCCGGGGACGGTTTTGGAGCCGCCGCGCGCGGGAATAATTGCTAAGCAAGGTGGGGTGGAAGCCATTCTGGTTTGCGGCAGAAGCGCTGAATGAAAAGGGCTGCGCCAAGCAAAGGCTCGGCGAGAGCAGGTCAAAACTGTATCACCGTTGTGGGGGAAGTGCAAGAAGGTTTGGTTCCAAAAGCCAGAACGAAAAACGACGGTACGGGCACGCCATGGCGTGCCCGTACCGTCGTTTTAGTTTTACTTGCTACAGCTGTTGTTAAGCGTCGTCGCGGGACGATGCCCAGGGTTATTTCACAATCCCCAGCCGCGTCAGCTCCCCTAAGATCGTCTCGACGCTCTCCTCCACGCTCATCACGTCCGTCTCCACGTGCAGGTCGGGCTTCTGTGGCGCTTCGTAGGGCGAGGAGACGCCGGTGAACTCCTTGATTTCGCCGCGCAGCGCCTTGGCGTAGAGCCCCTTGGGATCGCGCTTCTTGGCGACTTCGAGATCGCAATCGACAAAAACCTCGAAGAAGCGATCCTGCGGCAGCAGCGAGCGCGCAAATTCGCGGTCGGCGCGGAAGGGGGAGATAAAGGTGCAGATGGCGATGTTGCCGTGCTCAAAGGCCAAGCGCGCCACTTCGGCCACGCGGCGAATGTTTTCCTTGCGGTCGTCGTCGCTAAAGCCCAGGTCGCCGTTCAGGCCGTGGCGCACGTTGTCGCCGTCCAGGAACATCGTGTTGCAGCCCATTTCAAAGAGGCGACGCTCCAGCTGCTTGGCCACGGTCGATTTGCCGGAGCCGGACAGTCCCGTGAACCAGAGCACCGCCGCGCGGTGGCCGTTCTGCCGCTCGCGCATCTCGCGGGTGATGTGCGTCATCTCCCAGAAGACGTTGCTCGAGCGCTCGCGCTGCACGGGCGGCGTCTCGCTCAGACTCTCGGCCTCGGCCACCACATCGTCGACCTCGCGCGCCTCGCGCCGGATCATCCCCGCGGCGACCGTGCTGTTTGTAAACGGGTCGATCAGGATAAAGTTGCCCGTCTCGCGGTTAAGCTGATACGAATCGTAGAAAATCGGCTGCGTCGTCTTGATCTTGACGCGACCAATCTCGTTCAACTCCAGCGTCTCGGCCTCCTCGCGGTGCAGCGTGTCGACGTCGATGCGGTAGTTGAGCTCGGAGATGTAGGCGCGCACCTGGCGCGTGGTGTGCTGTAAAATATAGGTGCCGCTGGGGTTCATCGCATCTTCGTCCATCCAGCAGAGGATGCACTCAAGCTGGTTGGCGACCTGCGGCAGGTTGCCCTTGCGCACGATCATCTCGCCGCGGCTGATGTCGATTTCGTCCTCCAGCGTCAGCGTCACGGCGTCGCCCGCGGCAGCTTCTTCGAGCTCGCCGTCAAAGGTCACAATCGATTCGACGCGGCTTGTCTTGCCCGACGGCAGGGCGACAATCTCCTCGCCCTTGCTGACGCTGCCGGAGACGACCTCGCCGGCAAAGCCGCGGAAGTCCTGGTTGGGCCGCTGCACCAGCTGCACCGGAAAACGGAAGTCCACGAGGTTGCGCGATGCGCCCACGCTCACGTTTTCGAGGTGATGCAGCAGCGTTGGCCCCTGATACCACGGCGTGTTGTTGACCTCGTTGAGATCGTGCTTGTTGACGACATTGTCGCCCATCAGCGCGGAAATCGGCACGAAGATCAGGTTCTGGATCGAGAGCTTGGCGGCAAAATTGCGGTAGTCCTCGACAATCTGGTTGTATACCTCTTCGCTGTAGTCCACCAAATCCATCTTGTTGACGGCAACGACCATGTGCGGAATGCGCAGCAGCGAGGCGATGAAGCCGTGGCGCTTGGACTGCGTCAGCACGCCCTTGCGCGCGTCGATCAGCACGATGGCCAGCTCAGCCGTCGACGCGCCGGTGACCATGTTGCGCGTGTACTGGATGTGGCCGGGCGTATCGGCGATGATGAACTTGCGCTTGGGCGTGGCAAAGTAGCGGTAGGCCACGTCGATGGTGATCCCCTGCTCGCGCTCGGCGCGCAGGCCATCCGTCAGCAGCGCGAGGTCGACGTTGGCGTCGCCGCGCTTGGCGCTCACCTGCTCGATGGCCTCCATCTGGTCTTCAAAGATGGCCTTGGAATCGTAGAGCAGGCGGCCAATCAGCGTGCTCTTGCCGTCGTCCACGCTGCCCGCCGTGGAGAAGCGCAGCAAATCCATCTGCGCATCCTGAAAGGCTTCCGGCTCCATCAGGGCCTGGGGTACTGTTTGTTCAAGTAACATAGTATGATTTCCGATTTTGGATTTTGGATTTTGGATTGGTCTCGCTAATCATAGCTTGACGTAAAAGCAAAGTTTTGCGCGTTACCACCAAGGGCAACTCACCATCAATCCAAAATCCAAAATCTGAATTCCAAAATTAAAAGTATCCCGCCTTCTTGCGATCTTCCATCGCCGCTTCGGAGCGCTTGTCGTCCGCCCGACCGCCGCGCTCGGTGACGCGCGCCGAGGCGACCTCCTCGATAATGTCGTCCAGCGAGGAAGCGGGCGATTCGACCGCGCCGGTGCAGGTCATGTCGCCGATGGTGCGGAAGCGGATCAGCCGCTTCTCCGGCTTTTCGCCGGGCAGCAGCTCGATGTAGTCACACTCGGCCAGCAGCGTGCCGTCGCGCGAGATGACGTTGCGCTCGTGGGCAAAGTAGAGGCTGGGCAGCTCGATGCGCTCGTCCTTGATGTACTGCCAGATGTCCATCTCCGTCCAGTTGGAAATGGGAAAAACGCGGAAGCTTTCGCTCATGCTTTTGCGCCCGTTGTAGAGGCTCCACAGTTCGGGCCGCTGATTCTTCGGGTCCCACTGGCCGAACTCGTCGCGGTGGGAGAAGAAGCGCTCTTTGGCGCGGGCCTTCTCTTCGTCACGACGCGCACCACCCATGGCCGCCTCGAAGCGGAACTCGTTGAGCCCCTCCAGCAAAGTCACGGTTTGCAAGCCGTTGCGGCTCGCGCGCGGCCCCTTTTCCTCGGCGACGCGACCGCTGTCAATCGAATCCTGCACGTAGCGCACGACGAGGTTGGCATCAATTTTGTCCATCCACTCGTCGCGAAATTCAATCGTTTCGGGGAAGTTGTGGCCCGTGTCGATGTGCATCAGCGGGAAGGGGATTTTGCCAGGATAGAAGGCCTTGCGCGCCAGGTGCGACATCACAATCGAGTCCTTGCCGCCGGAGAAGAGCAGCACCGGGCGCTCGAACTGCGCCGCCACTTCGCGCATCACGTAAATCGCTTCGGATTCAAGCTGCTTGAGGTGTGATCGTAGGTAAGAAGGCATAGAATCTTTCCAAGTTTTTTAAATAATTTACCGTGTCATTTCGAGCAAATGAATGTTGTCTATCGTAGGTCACATATGCTTCGCTATGTGACAATCTCAACTTACCCTTCCAAGATGGAATACTGGGCCAAATCGAGTCGACCATCTCTGTCACCTTGCGGAGCAAAGGTGACCTACGGAAGCCCAACTTGAGCGGTTACCCACAAAAAGATTCCTCTCTCCGGTCGAAATGACAGATCAATTTTCATCCAATACATGGCGCGTATCCACCACCAGCGGCGCGACCCGTGCGACATGTGTCCAATCATATTCATCGTGATCTGTGGCAATAATCACGCAATCAATTTCGCTCAGCGCCAAATTCAAATCGTCCACGCGTGACATTTCCAGCCCTTCGTAGCGAAACTGGGGCACGTGCGGATCGTGGTAGAGCACCTCTGCGCCCTTTTCTTGGAGCAGGTGAATGATGTCGATGGCGGGCGATTCGCGCAGGTCGCTGACATTCTTTTTGTAGGCCACGCCGAGCACGAGCACGCGGTTGCCCTTGAGCGGCTTGCCGTGCTCGTTAAGCGCATCCTGCACGCGCTGCACCCACCAGGCGGGCATGGCCGTGTTGATTTCGCTGGCCAACTCGATAAAGCGCGCGTTGTACTTCACCGTGCGCAGCTTCCACGACAGATAGTGCGGGTCGACGGGGATGCAGTGGCCGCCGAGACCGGGGCCGGGCGTAAATTTCATAAAGCCAAAGGGCTTGGTCGCCGCCGCCTCGATGACTTCCCAGGCGTCCAGACCGAGCTTGTCGCAGATCAGCAGCAGCTCGTTGGCCAGGCCGATGTTGACCGAGCGAAAGGTGTTCTCGAAGAGCTTGACCAGCTCCGCCGCGTCGGGCGAGGAGACGGGTACGAGGTTGGGCATAGCCTGCCGGTAGTAGGCCGACGCAATTTCGCTGCACGCGTCCGTCACGCCGCCCATCACCTTGGGCATCGTCTCGACCGTCCAGTCCTTGCGACCGGGGTCGATGCGCTCCGGCGAAAAGGCCAGGAAAAATTGCTCGCCGACCTGTGCCGCCTCCGGCGCAGCTTCATCCTGCAGCTCCCAATAGTCGCGCAGCCCCTGCTCTAAAATCGGCAGCACCACCTCGCGCGTCGTGCCCGGATAGGTCGTCGATTCGAGCACGACCGTCAGCCCCGGGTGCATGTAGCGCGCAATGTTCTGCGCCGCGTTGATAATGTAGCTGACGTTCGGATCGCCCGTCTTATTGAGCGGCGTCGGCACGCAGATCGAGACGGCGTCGCAGCCGGCGAGGACGGCGTAGTCCGTTGTTGCACTTAGTTGAGCAGGGGAGCTTGGGTACAGGGGAGAAAGGGTGACTTGAGCGACAGCGTCGACACCATCCCCCCCACGAATCTCCCTCGCCTCTGCTCCCCTGCGCCCCTGCGCCCCTGCTCCCCCGCTCCCCTGCACGTAGCGCAGAAGCTCCGCCGACGGCACATCCTCGACATACGACTCCCCGCGGTTAATCGCGTCGACCTTCTCCGCATCAACGTCGATGCCGGTGACCTGGTAGCCCGCTTTGGCAAAGGCCACGGCCAGCGGCAGGCCAACGTAGCCCATCCCGATCACGGCAACGTGGGCCCGACGCGTTTCAAATTTCTCAATAAGTTCCTGCTGCAATTGGTTTGACATAGGTTCCTCAGCGATTGGGTTCGGTGTTGGGGGCAAAGTCACGCTGGTAAACTTCCCAGTGTTCGGCAAAGACGTCGGGCGCAATGGCGTAGAGCATCTCCAGGGCGCGCTGGCCCATGCGGCGAATCTCCCACTGCGCCGCCTTGTCGATGGCGCGCAGCCAGAGAAAGTGGCTCCACGCAGCAAAGTTCATGCTGGTCACGATGCGCGTCTCGGCGGCGTTGGGCAGCAGGAAGCGGGCATCCTCCTTGCGGATGCCGAGTTTTCGCAGGTTGGCGTATTTCTCTTCGGCAATTTGCCAGAAATCGTCAAGCTCCGTGGCAGCTTTATCATTTGCCGCTACCGCAGGCGGCACAATGGACGACCAGCCGCCTTTGGATAAATCGACGTAGCGCATCGACTCCTGCGAGAAGCTCGCCAGCCGGTGGCGCACGAGCTGGTGCGTGCAGGTGCGGCTGATGCCCTCGAAGAAGAAGACTGCCTGCCCGTGGTGCAGCGCCGCGTCGGCGTCCGCAAGCTGCGGCTGGGTGTAGCCGAGCAGGGTCACGCGCATGGGGCCATCTTCGGCGGGAGCCAATGAATTAAGATTCAAGATTGAAGATTGGGTAGCTTGACTTTTAGGCGTCTCGATCTTCAATTCGGTTGCTTGACCATTTGTGCCGCTAAATTCTTCAAACACCTTTGGCGCAATCTGGTGCAGAATTGGCACGGCCTCCAGCAGGAGGCCGTCGCGGAAGAACTGGAGCCAAACGCGTAAGTTGCCGCTGACGAGCCACGAACCGTCGCCCGCTTCGCTGGTCTCCTCGGTGATTTCGCAGTGGCGATTGAGCAGCCGCCAGCGCAGCGGGTCGTAGCCGTTGGCTTCGCTGGGCCACACGCGCAGCGTCGCCACGATGTGCTCGATGATGTCCTCGTGCGCTTCGCGGATGCGCGCGGGGATAAAGTTGGGCGACGTGCCCATGCGCTGCGTGCTGCGGTAGCAGACGCGCCCGGCATACTCGACCAAGTTCTCGGCAAAGGTTCCCTTGCCCTCGTGAATGGCGCTCAAATCGCTAATACTCGCGACGGCGTCCGGCGTGAGGGCCGGGTTGGGCTGGGTGTAGGCGACCAGTTCGACCGACGGTCGCGGAGCTGTTTCTCCTGTATGCATGGCACTTTCCTCGGGGCGCGCGACGGTTTCGCCGCGTGCCAGTTCAAAGTTTAACATGGGTTTCGTTGTTGCCAGCTTACAATTCGCTGGCAAGTGGTACATCTAGCCAATAGGTTGGCCGAGTGCATTGCACGGCGTCCGTCAAGCTGGCAGACGAAGATGTGCCCGCGCCGTGCGCTGCACTCACAGCCCGACCCACTTCGTCCACCCACTTGTTTATATGCCGACTGGCTCAATCCCCCTTGATGACGCCCAATGATGCGACAAGGTCACGCGCGGCGGAATGACTCAATTTGTTTTGCCCTCGCGCGGCGACGATGATAGACTGGCGTAGTGCGTATTGCTTAGTGCATACTGCTTTTTGTTGGTTGCATTTGCCTCGAATCGGGACATAACCCGTTGCAAAAATAAGCAATACGCAGCAAGCACTATTCTACACGATAATAACTGGAAGCACCGGGTTTCAACTTCACAAACGGAGCATTCTCTTGGCGACTAAATACTACGGCGGGCAGGCTGTGATCGAGGGCGTGATGATGCGCGGGCGCAAGCGGGTGGCCGTGGCCGTACGCAACCCGCAGGGCGAGCTCGTTTTGCACGAGGAGCCGCTGACGGCGAAAATCTACACCAGCCGCTGGGGCGAGTGGCCCTTTGTGCGCGGGCTGGCGCTGCTGTGGGATGCGCTGGGGCTGGGCATGCGCGCGCTGATGTGGAGCGCGGAAGTCGCCGCACAGGAGGAGGAGGGCGAGCCGGTGGAGTTTACCGGCCCCGTTGCGTGGACGACGATTGCGGCCAGCCTCTCATTTGCCATCGTGATTTTCTTCCTGCTGCCGACCTTTGCGAGCCGCTGGCTCGCCTCCTTTGCCAACGACAACGCCATCGTCGACGCCATCTGGGAGGGCGTGATCCGGCTCGTGCTCTTCGTCCTCTACATCTGGGCGATTGGGCACATCCCGGACATTCGCCGCGTCTTTGGCTACCACGGCGCGGAGCACAAGACAATCAACGCCTACGAAGCGGGCGATGCGCTCACGGTGGAATCAGTGCAGCGCCACAGCGTGCAGCACAAGCGCTGCGGCACGAGCTTCCTGCTCTATGTGCTCGTGATCAGCATCATCCTTTTCGCGCCGCTCACCTTTTCGGGCGTCGGCCCCACCTGGCTCGCCCTGCTGCTGCGCTTTGTGACGCGGCTGCTGCTCGTGCCCATCGTGGCGGGCATCGCCTACGAAATCATCCGCTTCAGCGCCGACCACGCCGATTGGCCCCTCGTCGGCGCGCTGATCACGCCGGGGCTGTGGCTGCAAAAGCTGACGACCCGCGAGCCGGACGACGGCATGGTCGAAGCGGCGATTGCCGCGCTGGAGCCGGTGCTGGCGGCGGACGGCGTGGTAATTCAGAACGACCGCGCGGTCACGGAGCCGACGGTGCAGGAGCCGGTGGCGTCGCTGCCGTAGATAATATAGAGCCGTCTGGCTTCGTGTTCCTTTGTGTCTTCGCGGATCATTATTTCTTTGAATCAGCCTCAGAAGAGCTCTAAATGTCCCAGCAGAATCACTTCGTCACTTACGAGGAGTTTGGCGCAACCGGCGACGGCGTGGCCGACGACCTGCCCGCCATCTGTGCCGCCCACGATCACGCCAACGAGCACGGCCTGCCCGTCCGCGCCCGGCCCGACGCGACGTATCATTTGGGCTACCGGGCGCTAACGGCCATTATCGCTACGGAGACGGATTGGAATACGTCGCGCTTTACCATCGACGATTCAGAAGTTCACGCGAAGGTGGAAGAGCACCAAGCGCCGCTGTTTGCGGTGCGCTCGCAGCTCGACCCCGTTGATCTCCAATTTAACCAGTTGGTGCGCGACCAAAAGCAGGTCGACGCGCAACCGCCGCAGGACTGTCACGTTTTGGTCGAGAGCGACCAGGAGCGGCGCTATATCCGACGCGGCCTCAACCAAAACGAGGGCGTGCCGCAGCACGACTGCTTCATCCTGCGGCGGGATGGCTCCATTGAAGGCGACGTCGACTGGGACTACAACACCATCACCCGCATCGAGGCGCGCCCCATCGACCAGAAGCCGCTTGTCGTGCGCGGCGGCATCTTCACCACCTTTGCCAACCGCATGGAGCAGTCCGTCGGCTACAACTACTGGGCGCGCAACATTGACATCAGCCGCTCCAACACAACGATCGACGGGCTGACGCACTACGTGGTGGGCGAAACGGCGGTGGGCCATCCCTACCGCGGCTTCCTCAACGCCCACGACTGCGCCCACATCACCTTCCGCGACTGCTTTGCCACGGGCCACAAAATCTACTCGACGATTGGCCGTGCGGGCAAGCCGGTCAGCATGGGCTCGTACGATTTGCACGCCAACAATGTGGTGAACCTGCACCTGGTCGGCTGCCGCATGAACCACATCTGCGACCGCACGCGCTGGGGCGTGATCGCCACCAACTTTTGCAAAAACATCCTGCTGGAGGATTGCACCTTCTCGCGCATGGACACGCACATGGGCGTCTCCGGCACGTACACGATCCGCCGCTGCACGCTGGGCCACATGGGGCTGAAAGCGATTGGTCGCGGCCTGCTGACCATGGAAGACTCCACGCTCTATGGCCCCACCCTGATCGACTTTCGCCGCGACTATGGCAGCACGTGGACGGGCGACGCCGTGATCCGCGACTGCCGCTGGCTGCCCGCCTGTGGCGAGACCACCTGGCCCCACCTGTTCCAAACCCGCAACGACGGCATGCACGACTTTGGCTATCCCTGCGCCATGCCGCAGACCATCACCATCGACGGCCTCTTTATCGACGACCGCCACCACCCCGCCGACTACGACGGCCCCTACCTCTTCACCGATCCGGACGAAATGGGCAGCGGCGTGGACGACGTGGCGCTGACCGCCGAGCGCCCCTTTCCCTACGTGCCGTGTGAGGAGGTGTCGATGCGGGGGCTGGAGACGGCGAGCGGGCAGGGGGTGCGGGTGTCGACGAATGAAGGGTTGGCCAAGCGGGTGAGGGTGCGGGTGGGTTGAGACAGAAATCATGGTGCTAGGTAAAGTCTACTCAATTAGCGATCCCGCTCTGCTTTAGACCTGCAAATACAAAATTGCGATCATTGCCCTGCTGTTGGCGGCCTTTAGCAGTAGGGCAATAACCGCGACCAATGCTGTATCTCAAACAGAAAATGAGTGGCAGATAGGCGCTAGAATCCTAAGTCGATTAAGGCTTCTTGGCTCCCAAATAGCTTTAAGTCTCCAACTTTTGCGCTTAGCTCAGTAGCATCTGTGGGCAACTCGAAGATCATTTCGCAAGCCTTAGGTACATTTGGATTCAAATTTTCGATAATGCACGTCTTGCCATCCTGAGTAAACGCATAGCCTTCGCTGTATGGCTTGTACTCCCGATCTTGATTATCAACTAAATCGATTCCTGCAAAAGAAAGCATATCTTTGCTCAAGTTCTCCATTTCGAACTCTACCCGAACAAACTTACCACCCGTAGTTTTTGTCTCAATGAACTGATTGTCGCTTTCCAAAGTCTGTCCTTCATCTGTTGCTTCTATAATCTTCCACCGTACCTCATCAACTTGTACATCTTGTCCAATTCCAAATGCCTGCTCCACAGATGTAGTTTGCGTTGTTTCATCCTCAATGTCTGAGACCTGGTCAGTGTCAACTAAATTTTGTTCTTGTGCAGTTTCACCGCTGCTTGTTGACATTTCAGCATTTTCGCTTGAGCCAATTAGAGCAATCCCCAAAATTATGACGACCAGTACACCAGTTGCAACCAGTGTATTTCGCAAGCAACCTCCTCCACGCTTTTCCTGAACGACTACCTGAGTAACCTGTGGTTGAGTGAAAGTGTCTGGAACGACCATTGGCATGTCTAACTCTGCACGCAGTGTGTTCGCTTCTTGCAACAGCTTCGCTCGCTCTTGTCGAACTTGTGTTGCTTCATTCTCCAATGTTCGTTGCTTTCGCTTCTTTGCTGTAGTTATCTTTTGTTCGACAGTTTGCAACAGTACGCTCTGCTGATGAATTTGCTCATTCAATTCAGCAACACGGGTTGCCATTTGTGCTTTTTGCGTTGAGGATAAGTTTTGTTGTTTCATTAGGGGAATGCTCCTTCAAAGATAAGTATGCAGTAACTGAGGTGCCCAGCAACTCTAGATCCCAGTTCGATGATACCATCTTTATCGTTGAAATAGCGGTAAATCCCTCGCAGTTTTAGTTATCGTGATATTTTTATTCCCTCATTCCGATACCCTCACCTACAGCTCGCGACAGCCGCGCTCCAGCAGCACCTTTCCCTCCGCCAATGCACCTGCCCGTTCCCCGGCGCAAACCACCAGCGTTGACAGCCTATCCCCCAGTGGCGTATACTGCTGGCTTGAACCCTAGAAATGAGCCGCGTCGTGGTTATCATCGAGACCTCGGTC
Source organism: Caldilineaceae bacterium (assembly GCA_965213595.1). Lineage (GTDB taxonomy): Bacteria > Chloroflexota > Anaerolineae > Caldilineales > Caldilineaceae > JBCCFC01. The sequence goes on from CBDBZO010000001.1 coordinate 396,946, forward strand.
TTCACCAAGCAAGTTCAGAAGCTGCTGACGGACGAGGAGTATCGCCAGCTACAGCTTGAGCTTGTTAATCGGCCCGATGCTGGTTCGGTAATTAGAGCCAGCGGCGGATTGCGCAAGGTGCGCTGGTCAGCTAAAGGGCGTGGTAAGCGAGGTGGCAGTAGGGTCATTTACTATTGTGCGGTGAATCAAGAGCAATTGCTCATGCTGCTCATCTATCCGAAAAACGTTCGAGATGATTTATCGCGTGAGCAGGTGAGCGCGCTGAGAAAAATAGTTGAGGTAGAATACCCATGAATGATGAACTATTTTCAGAACTGATGAACAGTGTCCGCGAAGGCGGCGCGATTCTGCGAGGCGAGAAGGAACCGTCGCGACGGTTCGAGATGGCTGCGCCCGACGTCAGGCAGATTCGAGAGCAGTATCAGCTCTCGCAGAGCGAATTTGCGGCCTTGCTTGGCGTGAGCGTGAAGACATTGCAAAACTGGGAGCAAGGTCGACGCTCGCCGCGTGGCGCGGCACGGGTGTTGTTGCAGGTAGCCGATCAGCATCCCGATGCGGTATGGGACGTGGTGCGGCCAGTTGTGTCACAGATTTAGTTTTGTCCTTCTCTCTTCTCAACCTGCACCACCCCATTGTAATCCGGCACCTCTGTCTGTGGCCCACGGCTCGCGACTACCGCGCTTCCATAAGACGGCTGCGCCGCTTCCTCAACGCGGTTGCAGAGCCGCACGAGGAAGTGCGCAAGGCGCGGCAATCGACAGACGAGATTTTCTGAAATCACAAGGAGATGGTAATGACAAGCGTCCTCGTTTTATGCGATGATCGATGGCACCCCGCCGCGGTGCCCAGGGCGGGCTTGGCGCCACTTGCCGGAAGCGACTATCGTTTTGATTGGGTTGAAGACGTCAGCCGCTGGTCGACAAACGCGTTGGCTACGTACGATGTGGTGATTTTGACCAAGGCCAACAATACTTCAGCGAGCGATGAAACCGCGTGGATGACTGAGGCCGTGGCGCAGGCCTTTGTGGAGTATGTGGAGAAGGGGGGCGGCCTGCTGGTTATCCACTCGGGAACGGCCGGTTATGTCGAGGCGAAAACGCTGCGTGCGTTGATGGGCGGCGTCTTTTTGCAGCATCCACCTCAATGTATGGTGATTGTCGCACCCCGTTCAGAGCACGAACTGGCGGGCGACGGCAGTTCATTTACACAAAAGGATGAGCACTACTTTGTGGCCCTGGATGATAAGTGCGCCGATGTGTTCCTGAGCGCCTCATCCGAACACGGTACGGAACCAGCGGGCTGGACGCGCCATCAAGGCGCTGGGCGCATCTGTGTATTAACGCCCGGCCACAATCTGGCAGTCTGGCTTGATCCGTGCTATCAAGCAGTAATCAGTCGCTCGCTGGCATGGTGTAATGGAAGCTTGTAGAGTAGTCCCGCATTTTCTCGGAATCTGAAGATATTTTGAACAGCCTGAAAAACCATCATGAGCAGGGAAGTTTACCGGACAGCTGTTCAACTGCCCCGGAATCACTCCATCCGCTCAATCCGCACCACCCCGTGGCAATCCGGCACGCCTACCCCCCGTTCGACAGCCGCGCCACCACCTCATCGTCCTCCCACTCCTCTGTTTCAACAAAGCCCAGCTTGCGATAAAGCCGCTGGGCGACCCCGTTGGCTGGATTATATGAAAGGGCAAAGTCCTGAAAGCCGTGTGCCTCGGCCAGCAGCGCAACCGCCGCTTGAACGGCCTGCCCGCCGTGGCCGCGCCGCTGGTGTTGCTGGTCGATCAGGATGCCGCCGAGCCAGCAGCTGCCGTCCGCTTCCTCAACGGCCCACATCAGGAGGCCAATGACTTGCTCGTTCAAGTAGACGGCGAGGGGCTGCCAATCGTTGCCGTAGCAGCAGAGCGCCAGGTAGTAGGAGGGCTCGGCCACAAAGTCGCGCTGCCCTTCGGCTACTTCCAGCTTGGCTACATCGCGCCAGTTGTTCTCGTCTATTGGGCGCAGGGTGATTGAGTCACTTTGTTGCGTTGACGTCATTTGGTTGCAAACTCTTCCCTATTTAGGATGGGCGCAATCCGCACCACCCCGTTGTAATCCGGCACCCCCGCCTGCGGCTCGCGACAGCCGCGCTCCAGCAGCACGTTGCCCTCCGGCCAGTGCACCTGCACGTTCCCCGGCGCAACCGGCGCAAGAAAGACGTGCCCCATCAGCTCGCCGACGCTGTTGTGCAGCCGCACCGCGTCGCCATCGGCCACGCCCAGGCGCTCGGCGTCCAGCTTGTTCATGAGCACGGCTTCGCGCGTGGCCCCATTGAATGAATCGGTACGCTCGTGGATGATCGAGTTGAACTGCTTGCCGCGCCGCGTGGTCACGAGGAAGGTGAGGTCATCCGGATCGTCGCTGAGACCGAGGTCGGGCAGGTCGACGGGGGCGAAGTGAGCCTTGCCGTCGGCGGTGGGGAACTCCCAGTCGGCGCAGAGATGGGGGCCGCCGTACTGGAAGTGGTCGCCCTTCTTGGCGAGGTGCTGGATGCCGTCGTAAAAGGGGACGACCCGCGCGATCTCCTCGCGCATGGCGGTGGTGCTGGTGAAGTGCAGCCTGTTCGCAATTTCGGGACGGACGCGGCGGGCGAGGTCGAGCAGGACGTCGGATTCGGGGCGGGCTTCGCCAATGCGCGGGCCGGGAATTTCGGGGCTAAAGATGATGCGGCGCTCGGTGCTCGTCTCGGTAACGCCGCCGGGAATTTCGTAGCGCGTCGTCGCCGGCAGCAGGATCACTTCGCCATTTTCAGCAGTGGGCTCGACAAACATCTGCGGCGAGAGCACGATGTCCATGTGCACGCGTAGCGGAATCCGCCCCAAGGCCTCTTCCACGTAATCCGGCTGGGGCAGCACCTCGAGGAAGTTGCCGCCGACGGAAAAGAGCACGTCCAGCTTGCCCGCGTGCGCGGCGTCGATCATCTGCGGCGCGATCAGGCCGGGCTGGGCGGGTACGTCAAAGGCCCACTGCTCGCTCAGCCAGCGTGCATTCTCGGCGTTGACCTCGCGCCCGCCAGGGAAGGCCGTCGTGTAGCAGCCCATCTCCGCGCCGCCCTGCACGCCGGAGTGGCCGCGAATCGGCATCAGCCCACAGCCGGTGCGCCCCACAAAGCCCTTGGTCAGCGCCAAATTGATGATCGATTTGACGCCGTCCGAGCCAAATTCGTGCTGCGTAATGCCCATGCTCCAGACGAAGACGGCGCGGTCGGCTTGATGCACGCTCTGGGCAAATTCGAGCATTTCCTCGCGCGAGGCCCCAGACAGCGCCTCCAACTCCTCCCACGAGCGCGCATCGGTCTCGCGGCGCAGCTCGTCCAACCCCAGCGTGTGCTTCTCCACAAAATCGGCATCGTGCCAGCCGTTGGCAAAGATGTGCTTGAGCGCGCCCTGGATAAAGGCCAGATCGCCGCCGATGTTGATCAGGTGGAAGCGGTCGGTGATTTGGGTGCCAAAGAGCGCGCTTTCGGGGATCGACGGAATCCAGTAGCGATCCATGCCCGGCTCGGCGTAGTTGTTGACGCAGACGACCCGCGCGCCCGCCTTCTTGGCGTAGTGCAGATATTTTGTGGCGACGGGCTGGTTGTTGGCGACGTTGGAGCCAAAGAAGACAATCAGGTCGCTCTCGATCCAGTCCGAGTACGAGCAGGTCGTCGCGCCGACGCCGAGCGAATGCTTGAGGCCAACGGTGCTCGGCGAGTGGCAGAGCCGCGCCGCGTTGTCGACGGAGTTGGTGCCCATTGCCCGCGCCGCCTTTTGCGCGCCGTAATAAGTTTCGTTGGGGATGCCTCGGCTGGTTAGATAAAAGCCGATGCGGTTGGGGTTCTCGACGGGGTGGGTCGCCCGGACGCGCGCGGCAATGCGATCCAGCGCCTCGTCCCACGCAATGCGCCGAAAGCCGACATCGCCCGCCTCGCGCAGCATGGGGTACGGCAGGCGACCCAATTCCCTTAACTCGCCCGCGCGCGGCAATCTCCCCTTTTTAGCCCCCAGCCGGCTTGGATACTCAAGTACATTTATATCCAACGCGCCCATCGTGTTGAGCCGCAGCAGCCGCAATCGAATGTTGCAGAGGTGCACGCCGTCGAGCGTCCAGTCCTGCATCCCCGTTGTGCCCAGCGCACAGCCGTCGCAGCAGCCGTCGTTGAGGATGCGCCAGGCGTAGTCGAGGTTGTCGCGGCTCTCCCAGGCGGCGCGGAAGACTTCGCTAAAGTTGTCCGGGTGCTGCTCGCCCAGACCAAAGGGCTTCCAGCTCGCCCACACGCTTGGGTCGGGGAATTTGTTGATTTTGGGTTTGGGCATGGGGATTCCTAAAAAAGAATGTTAACGCGGAGCGCGCGGAGGCAGAGGCGCAGAGGGCCGCGGAGGGAAGAGGACGCGTCATTTCGAGCATGGGTTCTTGACTGCGCGGAATGACAAAATGACCTCTTCGCTGCCGGTCTTTGTCAACGATATGTCATAGTGAATTCGAGAAGCCTTTGCTCTCGAAGTAACGTATCCAGCCCATCGACCAGCGCATCGACACAGGCGACAACATCACCCGCGCCCGATGCGGCGGCGAGCAGCGCGTCGACTTGTGCCCGCATGAAGTTTGGCAACGTTTCAGAGTGCGCGTCAAGCACCGGTAAAATACGCTTTTCGCCCGGATGCGGCAGCCGATTCACGGCGAAGAGAATGTCGAAATAGCTCGCCAGCAGAGCCGCTGTGCGGTGGCTGATGCTGACGCCATCGCCTCTTTGGACGGCGCGCTGAATTTGGTAGAGATAGGAGGACAACGTATCCCGCAGAATCGGGTAATTCTTGGCGATGATATTGCTGCGCAGCGCTTCCGGATACGGCTCGCTTGCTCTGGCTTGCAGCGCAGCAAACCAACCGTTGCGGTCGAAGAGAAGCCGCGACGTAAGCACGTTGTGCCAGAAGCAGGTCGAGTAGCCAACGGAAGCTTTGTGATGCACCAATACGCGCGCCAGTTGCTCTTCGATCCACTGCTCGTGGCGAAACATCACGTCAACGTGGATGCCCGTCTCCTCGTCGATCCACTCATCGCCGGATTCCCAAAACTGATTGTTTAGCTCGACGCGAGCAGCCGAGGCCTGAGCAATCGCGGCACGCGCTTGGAGCGGAATGTCGACGCGCGAGTAGACGTACAAATCAATATCTGAACCGGGCTCGAACAGCTCGGTCGCGTGCGAGCCGCCCAGCGCCACCGCTTCCGCTTGCGGCAGGGTGCTGTACTGCACGGCAATGCGCTTGGCAAGCGACATGGTCAGCTCGCGCGTTGGGTTACTCTCCACTATTTCCAGTCCCCGCATAGTCTCCGCGTTGAAAAATTACGACGGCCCGACCACCGACTGGATCGTCTGCTCGTGTTCGATGTAATGCTCGTAGGTGTCGCCGGCCAGGTAGTTGAGGATTGGCTCGCTGCCGTCGCGTACTTCACCGGCCACAAAGCTGCTGTACGGGCGCCGGATTGCTTCGTCATCCAGCCCGTGCAGCGCATCGACCAGCGTCTCGTGCGTGCCGTGAAATTCATCCAGCACCTGCGCGGTGGGCCGATCCTTGCGCGCCTGGTAAACGGCCTCGTTGATGTGGTCGACGCCCCCCTTCCACGCGTCAGACCCAATCCCCATCGCCTCGTGCGACGGACGACTGTTGAGCACGCCGACAATACGCTCCTCCCACGCCGTGACGTGGGCGAGGTGATCCTTGATCGCCCACGTGCCGCCGTCGCTCTGCTGAAGCTGCTCATCGCTCAAGGTTTTAACGGTGCGGGCGAGCATTGTCCACGCATTTTCAACGCGTTCGAGCAGCTCGCCGAGGTTGCGCGGGGCGGATTGGTACAGCGTTTCGCTCATGGATGAATTTCCTACTGGGGATGATCATGTCGGTTGTGTGGCGACAGTATGACGGATTGGTAAGCAGTTGTCAATTGGCTAAATGTAGCGCCAAGCGCTGCCTGGCCAATCGAAGCGTTGCTTTGCTCCACGTTTGATCGCCTGTGACACTTGCTACGAGAACCCGGAAATCAGCATTGATGCGTCGGACGTGATCGAGCGCGTGCACGCCCGCGGCGAGCGGCTGCTCAGCAGCGATTTGGTAAGCTGCTGACGGGCCGCGGGGCGGGGCAAGCTTTTGAGCGGCCGCTTGAGACATAACCAAAGCAACTCACTGCAAAAGCCGTTGGGCAGAATTGATTCTGCCCGACGGCTTTTGCGTTGATAAACAGATTTCTACAGCCCTAGTCCTGCTCTTCCTGCACGCGACGCTGATGCGCACGCAGCGCGTCCAGCAGCACGTCCGAATCAACCCGAACTTGATGGTTGGGGTTGACGTACTCGAACTGGATGACGCCCTCCGTGTCGAGCACGAAAACGGCGGGAACGGCAACCAGGTGGTGCGATTGACCAGACGCCTTTTCCAGACGCTGGTGCATCTCCTCGCCGCGCTCGACCGTGTCCCAGGCGATGCCAAACGCCTGCGAGGCAGATAGGTCGTGGTCGTGCAGCAGCGGAAAGGTGACGCCGAGATCGCTCGCGTTTTGCTGCGACACGTCCGGCTTGTCCGCGCTGGCGGCGAGCAGCTGATAGCCCAACTCCTCGATTTGCGGCAGGATTTCTTGCAGTTGAACCAACTGCTTGCGGCAGTAGCCTCACCAGTGGCCGCGGAAGAAGGCCAGGACGGTCGGTTGCTTGCGCACGGCGGCGCGCAGGTCAAGGGTCTCACCAGACGTCGTCGTAAACGACGCGTCTGGGATATCGGCATCCATCAGCAGCGGCTGAATGCCTTGGGGCTTGGTGGGTATGGTGGCGTGTGTTCTGTTCATCTGTTTATATTTATCGCGACGCGCGCTCAAAATCCGTAGCCAACCATCCAGCCTCGCGGGAGAGCTCCTTCGCACGGTCTCGTAATACCAACAATTTTTCCCTACACGAATTCTACGTAAAGTGGAGAATCGCCTTGCCGCCAATTTTCCGATCATACAAATACTGCGCCACCGCCGCAATCTTCGACCAGTCCTCCTCGACCGTGATCGGCGGCTGCAAGCCACCGCTGCTCACGAGTCGAGCCAGCCGCGCCAGACCGCCCGACGCTGGCTCGCGCGTGAATTCGTTAAAAAGCACCAGCCCGTACAGGCTCGCGCGACCCGCCCGTCCCAAATCGTAGACGCTGTTAAGCGTGACCTGCGGGCTGGCCGATCCGCCATAGATCGAGACGACACCGTCTGGGGCGAGCATGGGAATCACGGCGGGCAAAATGTCGCCGCCGACGGATTCGCAAATTAACTGGTACGGGCCGTGCTCCCCCGCTGGCTCGGCGGATTCGCTGATGATCGGCGTCGCGCCCGCGTCGCGCACGAGCGACTCGTAGTCGGGGTTGCGGAAAAGGCCGTAAGCCGTTGCGCCGCTGAGCCGCGCAAGCTGAAGCGCAAACAAGCCCACGCCCCCGTTGGCCCCCGTCACCAAGACGTTGCTGCCGAGCAGCCGCACCCCGCGCTCGACGGCGTGCAGCGCCGTCAGACCCGCCACGGGCAGCGTCGCCGCTTGGGCAAAGGTCACGTCGTCCGGCAGCGCGGCGACGCGGTCGCTGGCGATGGCGGCCTGCTCGGCCCAGCCGCCGTTGTTCAGCAGCCCCACCACGCGCGTTCCCTCGCGCGGCCCGGAGCCGTCCGCCGCCGCCCGCTCGACAACGCCCGCAATGTCCCATCCCGGAATGTAGCCCCTCTCGGCGCTGGTCAACGCGCCGCGCACTTCGCCCAGATTAAGCGAGGTTGCTTTAACGCGTACCAGTAACTCATTGGCTGCGGGCGTTGGCACATCGACGCTTTGGATATTGAGCCGCGACGGGGCGGACGGGTCGACGACGGCGGCCTGCATGGTTTGAGTCATGGAAAAGCTCCTTTGATTTGGTAGGTCACGTATGCTCCGCTACGTGACATTTTCTGCCTTCCGCTATAGTCAACCATATACCACGATTCGGCGTGTGATTGACATGGCGAAACGGCAAAATTTGTCACACAGCGGAGCAAATGTGATCTACACATTATGCCGCCACCGCTTCCAGCGCCGGGTAATCCGTGTATCCTTCCGCGCCGCCGCCGTAAAACGTAGCCGGATTTGGCTCGTTGAGCGGCGCATCGAGCTCGTAGCGCTGCGCGAGATCGGGGTTGGCAATGTAGGGGCGACCAAAGGCGACCATATCCGCACCGCCGCTGCCGATGAGTTCGTTGGCGCTCTGCTTGTCATAGCCGCCGTTGACGATCAGCACGTTGTCGAACGCCTGGCGGATGGCGGGCGTCAGCGTTTCCGTGACTTCGGGAATGCCGTATTCAGCCAGGTGCAGGTAGACGAGATGGTGCTGGTTGGCCACTTCCGCCGCCCGCGTAAAGGTGGCGAGCGCGTTGCTGTCGCGCTTGCTGCCCTCGCCGGAGGCGGGCGACAGGCGCAGCCCGACGCGCTCCGCCCCCCACACGTCGACCACCGCGGCGGTCACTTCGTTCAGGAAGCGCACGCGATTCTCCAGGCTGCCGCCATATTGGTCGCTGCGCTGATTTGAGCCGTCGCGCAGGAATTGGTCGATCAGATAGCCGTTGGCCCCGTGGATTTCCACGCCGTCAAAGCCCGCGGCTTTGGCGTTGCGCGCCCCGTTGGCGTACTGCTGCACCACGCCCGCGATCTCGTCCGTCTCCAGCGCGCGCGGCACGACATAGTCCACCTGCTCGCCATTGGCCAGCCGCACCTTGCCTTCGGGCGCAATCGCGGAGGCAGAGACGGGCTTTTGGCCGTTCGGCTGGTAGGAGGGGTGCGAAATGCGGCCCACGTGCCAAAGCTGTAGATAAATGCGCCCGCCCGCGGCGTGCACGGCGTCCGTCACCAGCCGCCAGCCGGCCACCTGCTCGTCCGAGTGAATGCCGGGCGTGTTGGGGTAGCCCTGGCCTTCGGGCGTCACCTGCGTTGCTTCGGAAATCAACAGGCCCGCACTGGCGCGCTGTTCGTAGTAGGTTGCGTTCAGCTCGTGCGGCACGTTGCCTTTCCCGGCGCGGGTGCGCGTGAGCGGGGCCATGGCAAGCCGATTGGGCAAGTGAAGCGGCCCCAGCTGGAGCGGCGAAAAAAGGTCGAGCGTATTCATTGTGATTTCTCTACTTGCTAACGTAATCGTCCGCGCGTTCGCGGCTGTCATGCAACTATACACTTGACGGCGTGCTTCTTCTGCAACCCCGCTATACTTTTTATAGTGCGCCTGTAGGCCAGATGCAAATGCCGGTGCGCCTGCTGCAAGCGCACCGGCATGATATTGACTTAGCTGTGTTGGTACTTATTTCAGCGGCGCGACCAGTGCTCGCCTTTTGTCTGGCTTTCGGCAAGCTCAAACGTGGTGCGGTAGGCCGTAAAGTCAACGTGCTGATTTACGGCGTAAAGCGCCTGGGGCGCACACAGGAAGAGCGCCAGCGCCTCGTCGTAGACGAAGCGGTCGATGTCATGCGCCATCGATGCCTGCTCGTCGGGCGAGATCTTCTGCACGAACTCCGCGTAGAGCCGCTCAAATTCGGGTACGACCGGGCCGGCGCGATACTCGCCGTTTGCGCCAACAAAGGCGCGGTGCAGTTCGAGCGGTGGCCCGTCGGCTTCCTGCGGGCCATGCTCCAGGAGCAGAATGTCCCACGGTCGCGGCGTCTCTCGCTCCGCCAGGCGACGCCGGGCGGTTAACTCCTCTTCACGGTCGCGGTAAATCGTTACCTCGGCAGCGATGCCGAGTGCAGCTTGAAAATCGGTGGCAATGTGCTCGGCCACGGGCTCCAGCTTCTGAACGGCGGCGATGCGCAAGCGTTGGCCCGACCCAAGACCGGCCTCCCGCCACAGCGCCGTTGCCCGCTCTGTTTCGTAAGCATAGGGCAGGAGGCGATGCAGGAAGGTCGTCGCCGGGTAGGGCGTCAATCCGGCAAGCGGAGTGGCGTGGCCAAACATCGTTTCGCGCACGAGCCGATTGCGATCAACCGCGTGATTCAGCGCCAGACGCACCCGCTTGTCGCTCAACGGCAGCTCGTTGCTGTCGCGGTTGAAGAGGCCGACAACGCTGCGCAGCGCATCGATGGTGACCAGCCTGGCGTGCTCGGACTGTTGAACGCGCGCGGCGTTGGCGGGCACAACTTCGGTCAGGATGTCCACCTCGCCTTCCGTCGTGCAGATGAGATCGAGCGCCTGCTGCGGCGACAGATCATTGCGGAAGATCACCTCGCTCATGTGTGGGCCGCGTGAACTGTCCCAGTACTTTGGGTTTGCCAGCAGGCGCACGCGCGGCGTGCGATCCTCGCGCCAGAGCCAGGTGCAGGCGAAGGGATCGCGGCTGATCACGGCCTGTTCGGTGTCGAGCGTCGAATGGCCTTCGACGAGCGTAAAGGGTCCGGTGCCCCACGGGCCCGGTGCATCAATCGCTCACCACCGGCCTTCGCCCGTGCCGTTGCGCCGGTAGCCAAAGCCAATTTCGTCCCAGAAGCGGCTGCTCATCACGTGCATGGCGCGCAGCTTGCCCAACGTGAGGCCATCGACAGTGGGCAGGTGGAAGCGCACCGTGTAGTCGTCCACCACCTCGCAGCGAGTCTCCGGCGGGTGGTTGAACTGCGTGCCCGGCGGGTGGGGCGACTGCCACTGGATCAGCTCATCGAAGCTGCGCTTGAAGCTGTGGGCGGTGACCGCTTCCCCATCGGCAAAGCGGTTGTCCCGGCGCACCGCCACTTCGAGCGTGAGATCGTCCACCCACTCGTAGCTTTCCATGGCCGCCGGCTCCACCTTGCCGTCGTGATCCACGCGCACCGGCTCCTCCACCGTATTGTACGTAATGTAAAGCCAGTTGAGTGGGCTTGGATCAACCACGTATACCGTACCCACCGGCTCTGCCCCGCCGTTTACGAGCGAGCTGATATTTTCGACTAAATCCATCGTTGTCTCCTTTGCAGGTATTTTGGGCTGAGTATCGACGTGGCCCACTGTACATAATCTAACCCGACGTAATGAATAGACCAGGGTAGATAAACAGATCGAGAAGTACGATACAAAAACTGCGTCAGCTTGACTTTTGCCATCTGCGTACATGCGTATCTAACTGCGGTCGCCATCGCTCAATTTAGCATTGCTGGTTCCATAATATCCAAATTTGCAGGCTTGACACGTGCGCATATCGACGGCAAACTAGGCGGCAAGCTTCCGCTGCTTGCCAGCAGGTCTGCTGGGTGTGAACCCCTCCCGCCTCTCTCCACGGAGCACCGATTGCCATGACTTTTCCCAATCTCATTTTCATCCTGATCGACGACCTCGGCTGGCGCGACCTCTCGTGCTACGGCAGTGCCTTTTACGAAACGCCGAACCTGGATCGCCTCGCCGCTGCCGGGACAGCTGGAGCGGCGAAAAAAGATTGGGCGTAGTCATGGTTGGTCTTTCTAGCTGTTGGTATTGCACCTGCACGTTTGCAAGTGAGTTCGCAGCATATGCCTGAAACAGCACGCGGTCTGTAAATGTGCTATACTTTTCGTAGCGCACTGGCGTGAATGCTACTCTAGGAAGCGTCCTCCATTTGTAGGTTGGGCCTAAGTCAGATAGAGTAGCTTACATTTGCTGGCGAGAATTGGGCCGCTAATCCACAACGGAAGTAAGCAACCAGCACACGACGGCACAAAGAAGTAGACGATTGCGCGGGCGGCGACTGCCCGGCGGCCTTAGCCACCAGCGGGCACATCCGCGAACCGTCCACTTATTTATGCCAAGCTGTACCAGACAGTTTGAAATTTAGTTGCGGAAGTCCATCCAGGTCGCCGCGCCCACATCCATGCACAGCTCCACACCGAGCGACTCCATCGGCCCGCAGGCCGTCGCTGCGGGCCGGGCTATTGCGCCACGGCCTGCTCGTGAATCCTGGCGCGCTACCTTCTGGCGTGTTTACGTGCCCACGCTCTGGTCGCTCGCCATCTTTGCGGTGGCGTTCTTCTCGCCCGTCAACTACCTGCCCACCGATTCGCACTTCAGCCTGGTCGTCAGCCAGGCCCTGATCGAGCACGGCACGCCGTCGCTTGAGCCGTACATGGCGCGCATCGGCGAACAGCTGCACCACGCGGGCTATCAAGTCGCGCTGAAAGAGGGGCGACACTACTACGTCTACCCGTGGGGAAACTCCTTCCTGGCGCTGCCCTTTGTGTGGCTCGCCACCGGCCTCGGCCTGGATATGACCGTGCCCGCCGATAACTACCTGATGCAAAATTTGCTGTCGGCGCTGACCTGTCTGCTCATGTTTTGGGTGCTTGACGGGCTGGGGCGGCGCTTTGTGCCAAATCGCGACAGCGCCCTCATCAGCGGCGTCTCTGTCACGGGCAGCGCGCTGCTCAGCACCATGGCCACCGCGTTCTGGAGCTTGAGCACGGCGGCGCTGCTGCTCGCCGCAGGCCTGCTGCTGCTCGTGCCGGGCCAGCCGCGTTCGCTGGCTTGGCCGAGTTGGCCGCGAGCGGCGCTGTTGGGCGCGCTGCTTTTCGCGGCGTACGCCTGCCGGCCCACGGCGATTCTCGTTCTGCCGCTGGCGCTGCTCTACCTGTGGCGACAGCGCCCCTCGGCGGCGGTCATCAGCGCGACAACGGTGCTGCTGTTGATGCTGCCTCTGCTGGCGCTCTACCGGGTGCAGCTTGGGCAGTGGCTTCCCGATTACTACCTGCGCTTTCCCAGAGATTTGCTCAAGCCCAGCGTGCTGTTGAGCGGTGCGCTGGCCACGGCGCTGTTGGCGCTGAGCGGCTACTGGTGGCTGGTGCGACGCCCCCGGTCCACCGCTACCACAGCGCTCTGGCCGCTCGTGGGCGTGGGCGCTGTGGCGACGGTGGGGCTGGGGCTGGCGCAGTGGCTGCGCGCCGGTGGCTGGGCGGGCGATTGGGCGTGGGAAGGGGGGCTGGGGGTCGCGCTCTACGGCATCTTGCTCAGCCCTTCACGCGGGCTGCTGATTTTTAGCCCGTTTTTGTTACTCACCTTTGCGGGCATCCCCATTCTGTGGCGACAGCTGAAGCAGCTGCCGCTATTTTGGCTGGGCGCGGCGTGGTTTTGGGGCTACCTGATGTTGCTGGCCATCACCAACAGCTGGCGTGCGGGCCACTCTTTTGGCCCGCGTCTGCTAACGGACGCCCTGCCCGCGCTGGTTCTGCTCACCTTTCTCCAGTGGCGGGCAATCCGAGCGCACCGCCCCCGCTGGCGGCGACCGATTGCGCGGGCCTTCTTGGCGCTTGGCGTCGTGGCGATTGGCATTAACAGCGGCTCGGCGCTCTTCAACGTCCACACGTCGCTCTGGAATCAAGCGCCCGACGTCGAACGCTTTCCGCGCAAGATTTTTGATTGGCAGTGCCCCCAATTTCTCGCCACGCCCGCCGCGCTGCGCGACTGCCAGCTGCGCTACCTGGAGCGCGGCCTGAGCAACGGCGGCGTGGAGCTGGAGACTTATCCTTTCGGACAAACGCTCACAGCTTCCGCAGCTCCAGAAAGGGTACGTTTCATCGGCTGGTGGCAGCGCAAGGCCAACGAACAGTGGACGAATTCCAACAAAGCATACATTCTGCTGCGGCTGGGCGACGTCTCCAATACGCTCTACGAGAATGCGCCACATGAGCACGCGCCGTACGAGCTGGTGCTCTCCGCCCGTGGCTTTGGCGAGCAAACGGTTGCCGTCGCCATCAATGGCGAACCGGTGGAAGAAGTACGCTTTGGCGACGTGCCCGCAACGCACGCGGTCGAGGTCGCGCCGGCGCTGTGGCGGCCCGATGCCGTCAATCAGATCACGCTCTTTCTGCCCGCGGCCCGCTTTCCCACGCCAAGCGAAGCGCGGCGGATGGGCCTCAGCTATTCGCAGCACCGCCTTGGCCTTACCGATGTGGCCTTTGCCATTGTTCCCAAAACTCCATGACGCAGCGACGACGCATCACCATCGAAGAAATCTTGCGCTCGGAGACCAAGCTGAGCGACGTGCGAACCGTGTGGCGGCTGCTGCTGGCGGAAGTGCCGCAGCCGCGCCGCGCCGCCGCCACCATCGTCGGGCTGACGCTGGGCGAGGTGGCGACGCAGGTGAGCGTGGCGCTGGTGGGCCGCAACATTCTCGCCGCCGCGACGGGTTCAATTGGGGGCGCTGAGCCGCGGGTCGACTTTGCGCAGGTGTGGCTGGCGCTGGGGCTGATCGCGCTGAGCTTTGTCTTTGTGCGCTGGCGGCAGGTCGCCCAGGAGCGGATTGTGCTGGCCTGCCGCGAGCGCGGCGTGCAGCGGCTGACGCACAACATTCACCGGGCGGACTACGAAGATTTGTCCGCCGTGCCCATGGCCGCCCTGCGCGAAATCATCATGACCGATGTGGCCTTTGCCTACCAGTTTCTGGTCGAAAGCCTGGCGCAGACGGTGGTGCTGGGCTTCTGGCTGCTTGCCTCGGTGGTGATCCTGCTCTGGCTTGCGCCGCCGCTGCTCGCGCTCATGGTCCTGCTCGGTGCAACGTTCGCCGCGGGCATCCTGGCTGCCCTGCGCCGACACATGCGGCTGACGGGCCAAAAATTTGTGCGGCTGGCCGATCTCTCGCAGCGCGCCCGCGAAGTTGTCGAAGTCGACCGCATCGTGCTCTCGCGCCAGTTCGGCATCGGCGCTTTTTTTGTGCGCCGCTTTATGCAGGCCCACGCGGCCTTTGTTGAAATTTCGCTGGCGCAGGCCCGCATCAACGCCACCGTGAGCTCGGCGATTCTGATGCTCAACGCCGTCGCCTTCATCGCCATTATCTGCGTCGGCGGCTGGCTGATTGTGGCGGGGCAGATCGAGATCGGCAGCCTGATTGCAATTCTATTTGTGCTGGGCCAGCTGCTGGCCGCCGTCGCGCAGATGGGGGATTACGCCGCGCGCGCCGCCGAAACGGCCACGGGCGGCAAGCGCCTACGCGCCTACTGGAACGTGCCGCCCGATCCGCGCCTCGTGCAGCAGGCTGATCCGGCTGTGCGCAATGGTGGTGTGCCCCCGCCGCTTTCCGAGGCCCACGTCACGGGGCATCCGACCTCTCCCCCTCAACGCTCGTTTGTTGAGAATCTCACGGGTGAAGCCCCCTCTCCTCAGAGAAGAGGGGGTTTGGGGGAGAGGTCGGACGCGTCATGCGATAAACCTTTGCTCGATGCCGCCCCTCCTCAACAATCGACGACCCGCCCGCCCGCTCCCGCCCGTCTGCGGCAAATCACCGCCCGCGGCCTCGCCTTTCGCTACGAAGGCGGCCCGTTCATCCTGCACGACACTGATCTCACGCTCGAACGTGGCGAGCTTGCGGCGCTAACCGCCGAGACGGGCGCGGGTAAATCGACGCTGGCGCTGCTGCTGGCGGGTATTTTGCAGCCAACGGACGGCTGCGTCTACCTCAACGGCAACCCGAGTTGGCAGCCCATGCTGCTCGACGCCGGGCGCGTGCTTTACGTGGGCAACCGGCCCATCCTAATTGAGGGCTCGGTGCGCGACAATTTGTTTCTGAACGGTGCGGGAACAAGCGACCCCGATAATCAAGCTCCCCCCCGACAGCGACCGCACCAAATGGGTGTCGAACAGACGGACGCCGAACTGGCCCGCTTCTTCGCGGGCATTACGCGTGCGGGCCAGCCCTTTCCGATTGCCGAGCCGATTATCGGCCCCAACGGCACGGGCGTCTCCTCCGGCCAGGGGCAGCTGATCCAGCTTGCCCGCGCCGTCCTGCGCGAGCCGGACTTCGTCATCTTTGACGAAGCCACCAGCGCCCTCGACATGGAGACCGAAGCCGCCATCCAGGAAGAGCTGCTGCCTTGGTGTCGCGACAGAATTTGCCTCGTGATCTCGCATCGCCGCTGCCCGTGGACGGAGCAGGCGGCGGTGCGCTTAAAACTTTGAACACAAATCAAGCAACAAGCAATAAGCAATGCCTACTGCTTATTGCTTATTGCTTAACGAGAAGTTTCGTTACTCATGCACATCCTTCACGTCCTCAACTACGCCTGGCCCTACATTGACGGCTACACCGTACGCTCCATGGGGCTGACGACGGCGCAGCAGCGTCACCTCGGCCTGCGCGTTACCGTGGCGACATCGCCCTACGCCCCCTTTGCCAAGGGCAGCGACCCCGCTTTCGTACTGCCGGAGTGGGGGCCGGGCAACCAAATTCGCGCGCTTAGCCACGCGCCGGGCGATCAGCACGAGGGTAAACTCAAGCGGCTGGAGCGCCCGTCGATGGGCCTCGCGCCGTGGACGGGGCCGATGTTCCGCCGCGAGCTGGACAGCATTATCGAACGCCTCCAGCCCGACATTGTCCACGCCCACCACCCGCACTTTATCGGCGCGGTGGCGCAAGCGCTGGCGGCGCGACGCGGCCTGCCTTTTGTCTATGAAGTACGCTGCTTCAACGGCGATTACGATCTCGACGGGCGTCACCCGTACTACCTGCTGCGCGGTCGCTACCAGAACGAACTCGAGATGCGCATCGCCCGCCGCGCGGATGCCGTCGTTACGATTTCGGACGGGCTGGCGCGGCGACTGACCGATGCGGGCGTGCCCGCCGAGCGCGTCTTTGTCGTGCGCAACAGCGTTAACAGCGAGCTGTTTGCGCCGGGTACACACCAAATTGTGCGGCGTTCGACCTCTCCCCCTCAACGCCAGTTTGCCACCAACGAGCCAGTTGAAGCCCCCTCTCCTCAGAGGAGAGGGGGTTTGGGGGAGAGGTCGGACGCGTCAACCGGCAAAAGCTCGCCTCGCGCCGCGACATCCTCCAATTCTGGCAACTCTACCTTAATCGTCGGCTACGCGACCACCTTCGAGGCCATCGAAAATCTGGACGTGCTGGTGCGCGCCGCCGGCCAGGCCCGCGAGACACTGCGCCAGCAAGGCCGCGACCTGCGCCTCGTCATCGCCGGCACGGGGCGCGACTGGCCGCGCATCGACGCCCTCGTGCGCGACCTCAGCTTGTCTGATATGGTCGATTTGCCCGGCTTTGTGCCCTATGGCCAAATGCCCGATTTCTACCGCGGCCTCGATCTCTTTGTCGTCGCGCGCGGCTACGCCACCGTCGCCGCCGATACGACACCGCTCAAGCCGCTGGAGGCGCTGGCCTCCGGCCTGCCCATGCTCGTCTCGGATTTGCCCGCCGCGCGCGAGCTGCTGGGCGACAAAGCCGGCGTCCGCTTCTTCACGCCGGAGGTCGCCCCGCTGGCCGCCGCCATCGTTGGCTTTGCGAATGAGCCCTGGCCCAGCGACGCCAGCCAAATTGCCGACCGCACCTGGCAGCGCGAGATCGAGCGCTACACCGAAGTTTACGCCGCGGCTCGGCACAATGTGCGGCAGGGTAAAGCAGCCAAACTATCCGCTTCACCCGCCGGTGTACCCACCAACGGTTCGCTGCCCCGCCGCGTGGCCAAGCAGGCCCTGCGCACCATCGTTGACTCCGGTCGACTCGCGCCGCTGGGCCTCCAACCGCTGCAAAAACACGTCGTCGTCTGCGGCTTTCCCCGCGCGGGGTCGACCTTGTTGCAGCTGATGGCCCAATCGTGCGTGGACGATGTGCTCACGTTTAGCGGCGAAGTCGAGGCGCTGTGGGCCGCGCGCCACGCCAATCGCCGCCAGCGCTTCCTGCTCACCAAGCTGCCCTCGGACGCCGAGCAGGTCGACGCCATTCGCGCCTACTACCGCCGCCACCCCGGCGATGCCCGCTTCGTCTTCACCCTGCGCGACCCGCGCGACGTGCTCACCTCGACCCACAAAGGCTACCCGGATGCCCGCGGCTACTACGTCTCTCCCGAACGCTGGCGGCAGGTTTACGAATTGATGCAGCGCTATCAGCACGACCGGGACGTGACGATTTTGCGCTACGAGGCGCTAATCACCCAGCCGGGGCAGGTGGAGCAGCAGATGGCGGATGCCATCGGCTGGACGGTGACGCACGCCTTTGCCCGCTTTCACGAGGTGGCCGCGCAGCGTGTCGCGCGCGATTCGATGACTGAGGGCGCGCTCGGTGGCCTGCGCCCGCTCGACGCCAGCGGCCTTCGGCGCTGGCGGCAGCCCCAGCACGCCGAGCGCCTGCGCGAGCTGTTGAGCGCGCTGCCCGATTTGCCCCAAATTTTGGTTGAGCTTGGCTACGAGCAGGACGAGCGCTGGGTCGAGACGTTGTTGCTCGATGAAACTGAAATGGCAGCCGCGGCGATCACTGAAGATAGACCTCGTCATCTGGATCAGCGCCTTCCGTTGGTCGCGACCGATGCCCAATAAATTGAGGCTGTTCCAAGAAGATAAACACCCCAGCGGTGAGTCGAAGTGACTGTCACGGCCCTCCGTCAGAACGGGTTGCCAACAAGATACTGGGCGTGGCTGTCACATCTGACGGGATAATTTAATTCTTGGCATGGCCTGAGCATCTACGTTGCGAAGTGCGCTGAAGCGCACTAACGTCGGCTTGACCAACGCGCTGATGGAGCTGCAGGAAATAGTTGGGTAATAGTGCCGAGGAGTGCGCACGCCCTCGTGCGCACGGCACGTGCCCCGAAACAAGCGGAGTTTGAGGGTTGATCCGGCACGGGGCGTGCCTACTCCTCTATTGCCAGTTTATTTCTTGCGGTTTCATCAGCGCGTTTCGCAAACCAGGCGGCGAATTCATTTATCGCCGAACGCAGGCGATGGGGCAAGCATTTGTTGAAGCGTGTTGGTCATCAAGAGATCATCGAACGCTTGAGAAAATCAGCAGAACCACCCTATGACCAACCCCATCTTCCGCGCCGATCTCGCCGTCGCCGAGCCGCCCACCGCTTCCATCTCCGAGCCGCCGCTCTTCGACGTGCACGTCAACATCGGCGTCACCGATTCGGCAAACCTCAGCTTTGGACGGCAGAGCGGCGAGCAGTACCTGGCGCTGATGGCGGCCAGCGGCATCGCGCGCGCCTGTGCCTTTCCCCCGCTGCTGGGCGACTACCGCGCCGCCAATGTGGACCTGCGCGCCTGGGCCGCCGCCACCAACGGTCGCATCCTCCCCTTTGCGCGACTCGGCGGCGTGCGCGGCCCGCGCCCCCTCCGCGAACCCTGGCAGGCCCGGCGCGCGCTGCGTGAGTTTGTGCTGCGCCCAGCGGCAGACAACATCGACCTGACGGGCTACGCGGGCATCAAGCTCATTCCGCATATGAGCGGCCTGCCCGGCGACGATGTCTTCGCGCAAATTCGCGAGCGGTCGCTGCCCGTATTGATTCACGGCGGCGTGCACTCGCCGCCGGCGTGGATCGAGCGGGCCGTGCTGCCGCGGGTCAGCGGACAGCTGATCATCGCCCACCTCGGCACCTTCCCCGGCGATGCCAGCCTGCTCGACGACGCCGTCGACCTCGCCCGCCGCCGAGACAACGTCTGGCTGGACACCTCCGGCGCGTGGCTCGCCAACTTTATCACCCATGCGGCCAAGCAGGTCGGCCCCAAGCTGCTCTTCGGCTCGGACGCACCGATGATGCACCCGCTCGTCGCGTGGCAGCACGTCGCCAGCGCCGTGCGCCCGGAGCACGGCGGCGACGCGCTGTTGGAGCAGATCGCCTATCGGAATGCGGAGTTGATTTTTGGGTGATCCACACTCGTTCCCACGCTCTGCGTGGGAATGCCTACCGCGACGCTCCGCGTCGCCGCTGAGACATAGGCAGGGCTGTGCTTAACCATGAACGCAGAGCGTGGAATGAGAATGATGATCCCAACCTTCCGACCCAATCTACCCGACCCCACCGTCCCACTCTTCGACTGCCACGTGCACCTCGGAGACAGCGACACGGGCGAGCACTACTACCCGCCGCTGATGGGTGACGAATATGTGGCGCTGATGGAGCAAGCGGGCATTGCGCGCGCCTGCGCCTTTCCGCCTTTTCGCCACGACGGCTACCGCGCAGCCAACCGCGCCCTGCGCGAGTGGGCGGCGACGACGGGCGGGCGCGTGCTGCCGCTGGCGCGGCTCGGCGGACGCGACCTGCCGCTGACGAGCCGCCAGCTGTGGCAGCTGCAGCGCAAGCTCTCGATGCGCGTGCGCGGCCGCGCGGCGGATGTAGCGCAGCCGGACGAGTTGACGGGCTTTGCCGGCGTCAAGCTGCTGCCGCATCTGGACGGAATGCCGAGCGACGAGGAGTTCGCGGTGATCGCCGAGCGCGAGTTGCCGGTGCTGATCCACGCGGGGAACTACAGCGAGCCGCGCTGGATCGAGCGGGCGGTGCTGCCCCGGCTGCGCGGCCCACTGCTGATGGCGCACCTCGGCGCCTTTCCCTGTAGCGAACGTCTGCTGCGCGACGCCGTCGATGTTGCGCGGCGGCACGAGCGAGTCTACCTCGACACCTCCGGCGTGTGGACGGCGGAGTTTGTGCGCTACGCCGCGCAGCACGTGCCGGAGAAGATCGTCTTCGGCTCGGACGCGCCGCTGGCCCATCCGCTCGTGGCGTGGCGACACGTTGCCAGCATCGTCCACGACGACGGGCTGCTTGAGCGGATCGGTACGCGCGCGCACGACCTCTTCGATGGGCGGCTTGTTGAAAGGAGTAACGCGCGTTGATGATGCAGGAACGCAGGGGAAACTTCGTCGACGAACAACACCTCTGCGCCTCTGCGCCTCCGCGTTAATTTGCTTAATTTCTCCAGGTCTCGCTGTCTTGTTACACAAGCTTACAAAATAAGGACGGGCTTCCCAGTTCGTCCCACAGTTTGCCAGCTATTTCTGCGGCGTTTTGATGTCGCAGAAATTTTTCCCGAATCCCTTGCCAAACGCAGAAGTACGCTACAAAAAAGGCTGGATTACATGGCTGCAACATATACAACACCGCCCGCTGGCCTAGCGGGACGAATTGCTCACGGCGCGATCCGCGCCATGGATCGCTTTGTTCCCGCTGGCGAAGGCGCACCGCCCGTCGCCGGCGCACTTTCGCGACGCAGCCTGTGGGGGCAGATTCCGCGCGCGGCGGCCCCGCACCCGGCTGGCCCGCCGCTGCTCGCCCTCAGCTTCGATTTGGATTACCAGGCCGACACCGACGTGCTGGTCGAGCTCGTCGCGCTAGTGGACGAAGTCGACGTGCAGATGACGATCTTTGCAATTGGCAAGCTCGTCCAGGCCGATCCGGAGCCGTACCGCGCGGCGCGGCGCAGCGGCCACGAAATCGCCAACCACACTTGGTCGCATCCCGACAATCCAGTGCTGAATCCAGCGCGCGAGTTCTGGCACTTGAGCGAAGCGGAGATGCGGGAGGAAATTGGGCGGGTGCAGGACATTTTCGAGCATCTGCTGGGCACGCGCGCGGTTGGCTTTCGCACGCCCCACTTCAAGGACGCGCCGCGCATGATGGACGCGCTGCGCCACTTCCCCGACATCAGCTATCTCAGCACCACGCTGGCCAACAAAAACCCGCTCGCCACGCCCTACTTCCCCGCCGTCGCGCCGCTGGCGGGCGAGTTGAGCCTGCACTTTTCCCACGCCGACCCCGCGCAGAACAGCGACCGGCTGATGATTCCGCTGACGCCCTGCCCGGAGCATCGCTGGTCGCCCTTCTGCTCGTACGACACCATCCGCCGCCCCTCCGATCCGGCTCGCGGCGCGGGGCTGCACGAGCTGGGCGAACTGCTGCCGCTCTGGCAGCGCATGCTCCACCGCGCGCGGCCCGACGGCTTTGCCTCCGTCTATTTCGA
Organism: Caldilineaceae bacterium; assembly: GCA_965213595.1. Lineage (GTDB taxonomy): Bacteria > Chloroflexota > Anaerolineae > Caldilineales > Caldilineaceae > JBCCFC01. The sequence continues at coordinate 418,657 of CBDBZO010000001.1, forward strand.
CCCGATGGACGTGATGCGCGACGAGCCGACGCGCGCCATCTTCCGCGAAATGCTGGGCTGGGCCGTGCAGCAGGGCTGGCGCGTCACCACGCTGCGGGAGGTTGAGCAGGCGTGGCGACCCTTCCTGCTGGGCCAAGCAGCGCCCTTGTCGACGCGCGAGGTGGCGACATGAATTTTCTCACCCAAAACAATCCGCCGCGCGTGCTGCACGTGGTGGAAAGCTGGCAGCCGCGCACCACGGGCTATACCATTCGCAGCTGGGCGCTGATCACCGCGCAGGCGCGGGCGGACTACGTCGAGCCACACGTGCTGGTTACCTCGCGGCAGCAGATGTACGGCTTCCACAGCGTCACCCAGCCGCCGCTGCTCAACGGCCACCTGCAACTCGCCGAGGTGTCGCCGCGCGAGCGCTCGCTGCGTCGCGCCTACGGCTCCTACATCGACCGGCAGCATCTGGCGCAGACCATTCGCCATCTCTGTGAAACGCAGCGCATTGACCTGATCCACAGCCACTGGTCCTCCGGCGTGGGCGCGGCGGCGGCGCAGGTGGCGAGTGAGCTGGGGCTGCCGCTGGTGGCGGAGGTGCGCTTCGATTTGGCCGGGGCCACGATGGTGGAGACGGTGCGCTGGCCTGCGCCCGGCCTGGAGGCGCTGCTGCGCCGCCTCTTTGAGCGCTACCTGCGCCGCGCCGATGCGATTGTCGCCGCCAGCTATTCGCTCGCCGATCTGCTGCGCCGCGACTTTCCGCAGCGGGCGAGCCGCATCACCGTCGTGCCCAACGGCGTCAACAGCGGCCTCTTTCGCCCCGCGGCCAAGGACGAGGCGCTCGCGAGCGAACTGGGGCTGGCGGGCAAGGTCGTCATCGGCTCGACGAGCAACATGCTGCGCTACGAGGGGCTGGATCGGCTGCTGCACGTGCTGCCGGCCGTACAGGCAGAAGTGCCGAATTTATGCGTGCTGCTGGTCGGCAGCGGGACGCAGTTTGAGCGGCTGCAAAGCCAGGCGCAGCAGCACAAGCTACCCGTTGTCTTTAGCGGGCGCGTGCCCAAGGAAGCCGTGCCGCGCTATCTTAACCTGATGGATATCTTCGCCGTGCCGCGTCGGGCCGCCTCGATTACGCAATTTGCCAGCCCGCTCAAGGTGGTGGAGGCCATGGCCTGCGGGCTGCCCGTGGTCGGCAGCGCCACGGGCGACATGTCGACGCTGCTGGCGGACGGGCGCGGCTGCCTCACCGCGCCCGATTTGATGGACGAGCTGGTATCGGCGCTGATTGCGCTGGGCCGAGATGCCGAGCGGCGGCGGGCGATGGGGCAGCAAGCGCGCGCCTGGGCGGAGCAACATCTGTCGTGGGCGGAGACGGTGGGGATTTATCGCGAGGTGTACGGCGGCATTCAGCCACACAGCGCATCGCTGCGGCCGCTGTCGCCGGTGGAGGCGCTGTGAAAGTCCTCAACATTGTCGGCGCACGGCCCAACTTTATGAAAATCGCGCCGCTGCACCGGGCCTTCGAGGCCCACGGCGGCTTCGACTCGCGCATCGTCCACACCGGCCAGCACTACGACGAGCGCATGAGCGACATCTTCTTTCGCCAGCTCGACCTGCCGCAGCCCCACGTCTACCTGGGCCTCGGCGGCGGCTCCCACGCCGAGCAGACAGCCCGCATCATGCTGGCGTTTGAACGGGTGCTCGACGAGGAGCAGCCCGACCTCGTGCTGGTGGTCGGCGACGTCAATTCGACGCTGGCCTGTGCGCTCGTTGCCTGCAAGCGCCACGTGCCCGTTGCCCACGTGGAGGCCGGCCTGCGCAGCGGCGACCGCACGATGCCGGAGGAGATCAACCGCATTGTCACCGACAGCGTCGCGGACTTTCTCTTTGTGACCGAGGAGAGCGGGCTGATTAACCTGGGGCGCGAGGGCGTCGACCCGGCGAAGATTTTCTTTGTGGGCAACGTGATGATCGACGCGCTGCTGCACTTCCGAGAGAAAGCCGCGCAGAGCACCATCCTGGACGATCTGGCCCTCTCGCCGGGCGCGTACGTGCTGATGACCATGCACCGCCCGGCCACCGTCGACCGGCGCAAGGGGCTGGAGACGCTGCTGGACTTGATCAAGCAGGTGGCGACGCGACGGCGCGTGGTCTTCCCGCTGCACCCGCGCACGCGCCAGCGGCTCGTCGATTTTGCGCTGCTGGACAAGTTAACGGCCATCGACCAAGTCGACCTGCTGGAGCCACAGGGCTACCTCCCCTTCCTCCACCTCATGGCGCACGCGCACGCCGTGATCACCGATTCGGGCGGCATCCAGGAGGAGACGACCTTCCTCGGCGTCCCCTGCCTCACCCTGCGCAGCAGCACCGAGCGCCCCGCTACCGTCACCCACGGAACCAATACGCTGCTGCCGCTGGATGCGGATGTGGTCGCTGCACACGTCCACAATCTCGTGCCTGCTCAGTCGCTTCAGCCCCCGCCGCTTTGGGACGGGCAGAGCGCTCTGCGGATCGTCCACATTTTAACAAAACGGATGCAGGAGCACCGGGGCGAAGAGGTGAAGGAACGATAAGTCTTGTAAAATCGTTACGTAAAATTAACCTTTTCGCATCCCACCACGGAGCACTCACCATTATGGCTTCTCCCAACCTCCTCTTTATCCTGATCGACGATCTCGGCTGGCGCGACCTCTCCTGCTACGGCAGCACTTTTTACGAGACGCCAAACCTGGATCGCCTCGCCGCGCAGGGGATGCGCTTCAGCGACGCCTACGCCGCCTGCCCCGTCTGCTCGCCGACGCGCGCCAGCCTGCTCACGGGCAAGTACCCGGCGCGACTTGGACTCACCGACTGGATTGACTTTTGGGGCCACACGCACCCCGCGCGCGGCAAGCTGGTCGACGTGCCCTATGTCGACCACCTGGCGCTGGTGGAAACCACAGTTGCTGCCGCGCTGCGCGACAATGGTTACGCGACGTGGCACGTCGGCAAGTGGCACTTGGGCGGCGAACCCTACTGGCCGGAGCAGCAGGGCTTCGATGTCAACATTGCCGGCTGCGAACGCGGCGCACCAAAGACGTACTTTGCGCCGTGGCAAATCCCGACGCTGAGCGAGGGCGAAGCCGGCGACTACCTCACCGACCGGCTGACGGACGAAGCCATTGCGCTGATCGAGCAAAACGCACGTGACGGCGACCAGCCCTTTTTTCTCAACCTCTGGTACTACACCGTGCACACGCCGATTGAGGCCAAGGCCGACAAAATCCGCAAGTACGAGCAAAAGGCGCGCGATCTGGGTCTCGACCAGCTGCCGACCTTTGAGGAGGGCGACTTTTTCCCCACCCAGCACAAGCGCGACCAGCGCATCCGCCGCCGCCTCGTCCAGTCCGACCCGGTCTACGCGGCGATGATCGAGAGCCTGGACGAAAACATTGGCCGCATCCTGTCGACGTTGGATGCGCTCGGCATTGCGGACGAGACGGCCATCGTCTTTACCTCGGATAACGGCGGTTTGGCGACGGCGGAAGGTTCGCCCACCACCAACGCGCCGCTGGCCGAGGGCAAGGGCTGGATGTACGAAGGCGGCACGCGCGAGCCGCTGATCGTCCACTGGCCGGGCGTCACCCAGCCCGGCAGCACCTGCGATGTGCCCATCTCCAGCCCCGATTTCTACTTGACACTGCTCGGCATGGCGGGCGTCGAGCCGCTGCCCAACCAGCACGTGGACGGCACGAGCTTTGTTGACCTGCTGCGCGGTGAGACGAGCGATGAGTCAAATCGGCCGCCGCTCTTCTGGCACTACCCACACTACGGCAATCAGGGCGGCACGCCCGGCTCCTCCATCCGCGACGGCGACTACAAGCTGATCGAGTTCTTCGAGGACGGTCGCCGCGAGCTGTACAACTTGCGCGAGGACATTGGTGAAACGCGCAATTTAATCGACGAAGAGCCGCAGGTCGCGCAACGGCTGTACGAACTGCTGACGGGCTGGCGCGAGGAGATCGAGGCGCGAATTCCGCAGCCGAACCCGGAATGGATAGAACGCGGATCGGGCGGATTGGGCGGATGAAGACGGATTTTTGCAGGCGTAGTTGCGCAGCGCGCTGCGCAACTACGCCTGCAACCACCAAAAGGATAACCCCTTGAACACCCACAACTTCCCCCTCCTCGAATTCGACCCCGACCCCACGGCCATCATCAACCCGCACAAAGCGCCCATTGCCGATTTCCCGGCGCGCTGCGTCATCTGCTTCTTCCACGACGTGGTCGAGCAGCTGGCGGCGGATGGCTACGCCACACCGATTGGCGAGTTGGGCAGCGAGATGGGCCGACACGCGATTTACGCCCATTGCTTCGAGCACAACGGCAGCACAGAGACCGTCGCGCTCTTTGCACAGGGCGTGGGCGCACCGCTGGCCGCCGCCTTTTTGGACGAGCTGATTCACCTGGGCGCACGCAAAATTATCGCCTGCGGCGGCGCGGGCGTGCTCGACCGCGACATCGTCATGGGCCACCTCGTCGTGCCCACCGCCGCCGTGCGCGACGAGGGTACGTCGTATCACTACCTGCCGCCGTCGCGCGAAATCTTGCCCAGCGCCGAGGCCGTGCGCGCGATTGAGTCGACGTTGCGGCGACACAACGTCGACTACCTGTTGGGGAAAGCGTGGACGACGGACGCCATTTACCGCGAGACGCGGGCCAAGATGCAGCATCGCCGCGAGGAAGGTTGTCTCGTCGTGGATATGGAGGCATCCGCCATGTTTGCCGTGGCCCAATTTCGCGGCGTGCAGTTCGGCCAAATCCTCTATGGCGGAGACAACCTCGACGCCGACGAGTGGGACAACCGCGGCTGGCAGCAGAACTGGAGCGTGCGCGAGAAGCTGGTCGCGCTGGCGGCGGAGGCCTGTTTGGCACTGTAATTTAGAGTTGCCATCTTGCTGATAGTCACTTAAAATATGCAGCAAAATACATATTTTGATTTGTAGTAATGGGAGAACTCATGCAAAAAATTATTGGCGTCACCGAGCTTCAGCGTCGCTTCCGCTCCGTGTTTGACGAAGTCTCCAAGGAGAATGTGCCCTACGTGCTCACGCGCGGCAGCCGCCCGGAAGCGGCATTGATTTCGTACGAGGAGTTTGAGCGACTGCAAGAGCTGGGTGAGCAAGAGCTGCGCAGGCGTGTCGATGCATGGATAGCGGAAATGTCGATGAAAAACGTAAGTATTTCGGACGAAGAAGTAATGGCCGAAGCGGAAGCAGTGCGCGAGGAACTTTACAATGCGCGTCGTCCTTGACACCAATGTTTTGGTCAGTATTGCCATTCGGCCACAGGGATTTGTCGGTAGGATTTTGCAGCCACTCCAACAAAACCAGTTTACCCTACTTTACAGTGACCAAACGAGGGCGGAATTGATAGAAGTATTAAATCGCCCTCGAATGCGAAAGTTATCTGGCATGTCCGATACAGCAATTGAGGGTGCTGCTGCCCTATTTCCTCTATACGGCGAAGCCATCGCGCCCCAACTAACCATCACCGCCTGCCGCGACCCCAAAGACAACAAATTCCTCGAAGTCGCCGTTGCCGGGCGGGCCGACGTCATCGTGAGCGGTGACAAGGACCTGCTCGTTCTGCATCCCCTTCAGGGCATCGCCATCGAATCGCCGCGAGACTTTCTGGCTCGCTTGGAAATTGACTCGTGAACATCACCAAAATTGAATCGCTCTTTTTTGAAGAACTCCCGCGCCTCCTGCTCGTGCGCGTCCACACGAACGAGGGGCTGATTGGCCTCGGCGAAACCTACGACAAAGTGCCCGGCGCGCGCGGGGCGCTGCACGGTACGCTGGCGCCGCTCTTCCTCGGCAACGACCCGCGCGACATCGAGCGGCTCTGGAATTTCTGCTTCGACACCATCCTCTACCACGGCTTTGCGGGCGCAGAGCTGCGCGCGCTTTCGGCGCTGGAAATGGCGCTGTGGGATATCTGGGGGCAGTCGCTGGGCGTGCCAGTCTACCGGCTGCTGGGCGGGGCCGTGCGACCGCGCATCAGCACCTACAACACCTGCATCGGCCACGGTGAGTTTGATGACTTTGCACGCTGGCACGCCAACGCCGGTGAGCTGGCGCAGGAGCTGTACGAGCAGGGCGTGCGCGGCGTCAAAATCTGGCCCTTCGACCAGTTTAGCCCGCGCTCGCTCGGCCAGAGCATCGACCGCAGCGAAATCGAAGCCGGGCTGGAGCCGGTGCGCAGCATTCGCAACGCCATGGGCGACGATTTTCGGATTGGCATCGAGTGTCACTTTCGCTACGGGCGGGCGGCGATGGAGCAGATTTGCCACGCGCTGGAGCCGTACAACATCTACTTTGTGGAGGAGGTGCTGCGCGCGCCCAACCACCACGAAATCAAGCGGCTGAGCGAGAAGACGCGCATCCCGATTGTGGGCAGCGAGACGCTCCTGAGCCGCTGGCAGATGCGCGACTGGATTGCCAGCGGCGCGTCGCAAATCGTGATGACGGACGTGGCCTGGACGGGCGGCATCGGCGAGACCAAGCGCATCGCCAGCCTGGCCGAGACCTTTGGCCTGCCCCTCGTGCTGCACAACGCGGGCGGGCCGATTTCGCACGCGGCGAACGTCCACCTCGCCGCCAATCTACCCAACCTCTTCGAGCTGGAAACCGTGCGCGCCTTCTACCGCACCTACTTCGGCGAACTCACCGACCTCGACGTGCAAATCGTCGACGGCCACACGCCGCTGCCGGCGGAGCGCCCCGGCCTCGGCATCGCGCTCAACGAGGATATCTGGCAGCGCGGCGATCTACACGTGCAGACGAGCGCGGGCGCGGGCACGGCGGTGGGCGTCTGGTCGATGGGCGATTCGTGGAGCCGCCCGGATGTAAGATTGTAGGCAAGAGGGGAAGCGCGGATAAACGCAGATGAACGCGGATAGGAGATTTGCGATCCTCCGTTCGATGTTTGATTTATTTGGACACGGATGACACGGATAAACACGGATTTTTGAAGAGACTTTAGCTACGCGCTTAGGCTTAATCGTCAGCCATCCGTGTGCGCAGCCCGCGTTTATCCGTGTCCCATTCTTTCTTCAAATATAAGTTGCTAAATCTGCGTTTATCCGCGTCCATCTGCGGTTCAACTCTTTGCCGCCTGCAAAACGTTTCTACTTATGCTTGCCGAAATGACCGCTGCCGATGCCGTTGAACTTGTGCGGTTTTTAACCGAGCACGGCATTTCCGTTCACGTTGACGGCGGCTGGGCCGTCGATGCGCTGCTGGGCGAGCAGACGCGCCCCCACGGCGACCTGGACATCGCCATGCCGCACAAGGATGTGCCCACCCTGCGCGCGCTGATGGCCTCGCGCGGCTACGCGGAGATTGCGAGGGATGATTCGTGGGCATGTAATTTTGTGCTGGCGGATGGTGCGGGTCGTGAGCTGGATGTGCATACCTACACGTTTGACGAGCAGGGCAACTGCATCTTTGGCCTGCCGTATCCGGTCGATTCGCTGACTGGGACAGGAACCATTGATGGCCACCCGGTCGACTGCATTTCGCCGGAATGGCTGGTGAGGTTTCACATGGGCTACGAGCTGGACGAGAACGACTACCGCGATGTGTCTGCCCTTTGCAAGCGATTTGGCATTGCGCTGCCGGATGAGTATGATGAGTTTGTGAGTATTTGATACGTGATGCGTGAACTGGTGGGGCGAGCGGTTGATGATTGACCGGGATGTGGGGGGGTGAGCGATGGCCGAGACGATAAAACAGGGGTGGACGCTGGAGACGCTGCGTGCGCGTCGCAATGAAATCGAGGCGATTGCGGCCAGGCACGGCGCATACAACGTGCGCGTCTTTGGCAGCGTGGCGCGGGGGGAAGAAAGGCCGGAAAGCGATGTGGATATTTTGGTGACGTTTCAAGAGGGCAGCAGTATTTTTGACCAAGCCGTGCTTTGGCTGGATTTGCAAGAGGCGCTGGGCTGCGAAGTCGATCTGCTGGCCGATCACCCGGAGGCGGGCTTTATTACAAATGTTGCTCGGCAGGAGGCGATTGCACTATGAACCAAGAACGTATCACATATTGTTCATCCTCGAACACTTAAAGCATATCGAAGACTTCACATTTGAAGGGCGCCCTCCCCATGACCACCCTCACTGACAAACGCATCCTCCTCACCGGCGGCACGAGCGGCATCGGTCAATCCGCCGCCATCCTCGCGGCACAGGCCGGGGCGGATGTAGCCTTCTGTGGCCTGCGCGACGATGATGGCGCACGGGCGACGCGCGAAGCCATCGAGGCCGCGGGCGGGCGCGCCTTCTTCCAGGCCGTCGACCTGGGCGACACCGACGCGGCCCGCGACTTTGCCCGCAGCGCCATCGATTTTCTCGGCGGCGTCGATGGCTTGGTCAACAACGCGGGCACAAATTTTTGGCACGGCGTGGCGGGGGCGAGCAAGACGCAGATCGAGCGCTGCTTCGACCTCAACTTCTACGCCGGCTGGGCCATCAGCCAGGAAGTTTACCCCGCCATGAAGGCCGCGGGCGGCGGCAAAATCGTCAACATGGCTTCGATTCACGGGCGCTTTACCAACCCCGGCGTCTTTCCCTACAACGTCTCCAAAGCGATGGTCATTGCGCTGACGACTTCGCAGTCGCTGGAGTGGGGGCGCGACAACATCCAGGCGGTCGCCATTGCGCCGGGCATGATCCACACGCCGTTGCTGGACGAATACCTCGCCACCGTCGACAACGCCGAGGCCGAGCTGAACCGGCTCACCGCGCGCTATCCGCTCGGTCGCACCGGTCGCCCGGAGGATGTGGGCTCGCTGATTGTCTACCTGCTGAGCGACGAGAATCGCTTTATCAGCGGCAACACGATCTTTGTCGATGGGGGGTTGAGCACGATGGATCCGGAGGCGAGCTATGAAGAATGGAACGCGGATTAGGCGGATCGGGCGGATGAAGACGGATCAGAAAAATCCGCTTTAATCCACCTAATCCGCCTAATCCGCTCGCGGCTCTTACCAGTTGGTAAACGAACCATCCAGTCTCTTCAAGATCGGCATCTCCCGCGGCTGCATTGGATTTGCCTTGGCTGCGTCACGGTCAAACTCAATGCCGAGGCCGGGCCGGGTCGGCGGCAGGAGGTAGCCATCCTCCCACTCCGGCTGCCCCGTGACCACATCGTCCAAAAAGGAGCCGGGCAGGCGCGGCTGCTCCATCACGCCAAAATTTGAGGTAGCGAGGTTGAAGTGGAGGCAGGCCGCCGTGGAGACGGGGCCGAGTGGGTTGTGGGTGGCGATTTTGATGTAGTGCGTCTCGCACCAGCCCGCGATTTTGCGCGCCTCAGTCAGCCCGGCGGCGATGCAGAGGTCGATGCGCGCGTAGTCGATCCACTCCTCCTCCACCAGCTCTCGAAATTCCCACTTGGAGCTAAACTGCTCGCCCGCCGCCAGCGGCACACTCGTGCGCGGGCGCAACGTCTTGAACGAATTAGGGTTCTCACAGCGCAGCGGGTCCTCCATAAAGAAGGGGCGCAGCGATTCGACCTCGTTGCAGAGCCAGAGCGCATCGGGCAGATCGAGGCGCGTGTGGACGTCGAAGCAGAGCTCGATCTCGTCGCCCACGGCTTCGCGCACCGCGTGGAACTGCTTGATCGCGGTGCGCACGGCCTGGCGCGGCTCCAGGATTTCGCCGTCGTTAGGCAGCCCCCAGCGCACAAACTTCCAGCCCTGCTCCTTTGTCTCCAGGCACGAATCGACCAGCGGCTGCACGTCCATGTGGTGGCCGCGATTGTGCGGGTAGCAGACGACCTTGTCGCGCACGCGCCCGCCCAGCAGCTCGTAAACCGGCACGCCGAGCGCCTTGCCCTTGATGTCCCACAGCGCAATGTCGATAGCGGCCATGGCGCTGGTGAGGATGCGCTGCGCGGGGAAGAAGCCACCGCGGAAGAGCAGCTGCCAGATGTGCTCGATGCGAAAGGGGTCCATGCCGACCAGCAGCTCCGCAAACTGCTCGACGGCCCCGATCACGGCCAGCTCGCGGCTGGAGATGCCCGCCTCGCCCACGCCGTAGACGCCCTCATCCGTATCGACGACGACAAACAAAAAGTTTTTGCGCCCGCCCCAAACGGGGTAGGCTTCAACATTGGTAATTTTCATGGTAGCTCCTTGGTGATATTGCTTATTGCTTATTGCTTATTGCTTTGCTCGTTTGCCAAGACCTCTCGGTATGACCGACAATCAATAAGCAATAAGCAGTAAGCACTACCCATCATAACAAGGATTCCGTTTTCCATGAAACGCAAAATTTTGATCACCGGCGCGGCGGGCCGCATTGGCTCGGATTTGACGCAGCGCTACGCCGACATCTACGACCTCGTGCTCACCGACATCCAGGAGCCCAAGGACGCGCGCGGCTTCCCCTTCACCCAGGCCGACATCACCGACCTCGATGCGCTGGAAGCGCTCTGTCAGGGCGTGGACACCGTCGTCCACCTGGCCGCCGATCACCGCACGACGGCGCCGTGGGAGAGCCTGCTGCCCAACAACGTGATCGGGCTGTACAACGTGTTTGAGGCCGCTCACCGCGCGGGCTGTCGCCGCGTGATCTTTGCCAGCAGCGTCAACGCCGTCAACGGGCTGCCGAGGGACGTGCAGATGAAGACGAGCGAGCCGGTGCGACCGGGCAATCTCTACGGCGCGTCCAAGTGCTGGGGCGAAGCCGTGGCCTGCTTTTACGCCGACCAGAAGAACCTCTCCGCGATCTGCCTGCGCTTTGGCTGGGTCGCCCACCCGGCGCAGCGCGAAATCATCAACCTGGACAACCGCGCGCTCGACATCGTGCTGACTTACGCCGATTTGGCCCACCTCGTGCAGTGCAGCATCGAAGCGCCGGACGAGCTGCGCTTTGGCATCTACCACGGCGTCTCCAATAACAAGTGGAAGCGGCTGGACATCAGCAATGCGCGCGCGGAGATTGGGTATGATCCGCAGGATGATGCGTTTGCGATGGCGACGCAAAATCAAGAAGATTAACGCGGAGGCGCAGGGAAATTTTCGTTGACAAAATCCCTGCTTGCGTCTCTGCGTCTTTACGTCGAATTTACGGAGCGGCAGTCAATAGCGCTCTCTTCTGCTGGCGGTGTAGACCCATTGCATACTGGTTCAAATCATGTTAGCATACAAACATGCGCATAGATATGCGCAAGGAAAGACAAAGAGCAGATGAATCGTTTTGAGTGGGATGAAGAGAAGAATGTTGAGAACCAGCTAAAGCACGGCATTGATTTCTTCGATGCACAACAAGCCTTTCTTGATTCCCACCGCTTGATTATTCGAGACGTTGTTCACAGCACTCCACAAGAAGATCGACTGTTTTGTGTTGGCAGGATTGAGGGCGGCGTGGCGACCGTTCGATTTACGTATCGGGAGCAGACGATTCGAATCTTTGGGGCGGCATACTGGCGCAAGTATCGCAAACAGTACTTCGCCCAGTTTTAAGGGAAGGTTAACATGCAATCTTTACAACCGGAACGACAGCGTTGGGAGACGGTGGCTTATACCGATAATCTCGATCTGCCCGACGATCAAGATATAGAAATTATTGAAGATTTCCTGCCGAAGCCCGAAGACCTGGTTCTCCGCAAGCCGGAATCCGAGCGGGTAACGCTCGTGCTGGACAAAACCACCGTCGACTTCTTCCGCCAGAAAGCCAGCGAGTTGGACGGATCGTACCAGCGCATGATTCGGAATTTGCTGCGCGAGTACGCGCTGCATCACCGGTGAGCCAGCAATTCCAAATATGAAAAGTAAACCGCAGGTAAACGCGGGTAAACGCAGATTGAATCTACCCATTTCTGAAAAATCTGCGTTTATCTGTGTCCATTTGCGGTGGAACTCTTTAAATGTGGAATCGCTGTCGGTGAGCTGATTTGGTTAACAAGCATTCTCCTTGGCGTCTTTGCGCCGCCGCGTTAAAATTTTGGGGAAACACGAAAACCCTGGAGGAGGCACACCATGACGGAAGTCGCCGACTTGACAACGACCGCGATGTTTCTGCGCTTGCTGATTGCCGCCGTCGTGGGCGGGGCGCTGGGCTACGAGCGCCGGATGCAGCACAAGTCGATTGGGATTGCGGGGATGATGTTGGTGGCCGTGGGCAGCGCCAGCTACGTGATGCTGGCGACGCGGCTAACGGGCTCGGATCCCTCGGCGATTGGCCGCGCGATCCAGGGCTTGATGCAGGGAATTGGCTTTCTGGGCGGCGCGGTGATCTTCAAGACGGGGTCGACCGTGCGCGGCATCAAAACCGCGGCAACGGTCTGGATTACGGGCTCGATTGGGCTGTCGATTGGCACGTGGTTCTGGCTGCTGGGCGTCACGGTGGGCGTCTTTACCTTTGCCATTCTTTTCATCACGGATCTGCTGCCGGAGCGGGAGAGAGAAGGCGATGAAGGCGACGATGGTGATGGCGACGCGGAGCACCGCCCCGCGCCGTTTGGAAAGCAGTAGGTATACATTCCACTGCTTTTCCTGAAAAATGGCGTCCTGCTTCGCTACCTAAAGGAGACGGCACTGTTGACGAAGCCCCCCTTTGCGTCTTTGCGTCCTTGCGTTAAAATTTGTACATGACTACTCCCCATCAAATCGCCGACGAGCGCGCGGGCTTCCGCATCCTCGACAGCTTCCGCCGCTTTAGCCAGCGCGACGACGTCTTCAGCCGCTCGTTCTGGGACCCGACCGTGCGCTCGGCCAAGACGGATCGCTTCTACGAGACCTATCGCACGCCGCTCCAGCGCTGGCGCAGGGCCGAAGGCTTTACGCAGAAGGACTACGCCCTGCGCAACGCCTCCTGGCACGTGACCGATATTTTTGCCGAACTCAAGGAAGGCGAGAATCGACGCGAGGGGTTTCTCGACGAGTACTCCGTGCTGCGCGACGGGCCGGACGAGCGCGTGCCCGTCGACTCGACCGCCGCGCAGAGCCGCGAAATTAAGCATGTCGCCAAAACCTTTGGCGCGGACTTGGTCGGCATCACCGATTTTGATGAGCGCTGGGTTTACACCCGCAAGTACAGTCGGCTCGGTGAAGCGGAGAAGTCGCAGGAGCTGCCGAGCGGGCTGACGAGCACCATCGTCATCGCGCAAAGCATGGATCGCGGGCTGATCGAGACCGTGCCCTCGGCGCTCAGCGGCACGGCGACCGGGCTGGGCTATTCGCGGGACACGCTCGTGCTGCTGGCGATTGCGCAGTACATCCGCAACCTGGGCTATCGGGCCGTCGCCAGCATGAACGACACCGCGCTGGCGATTCCGCTGGCGATCAAGGCCGGGCTGGGCGAGTACGGTCGCCACGGCCTGCTGATCACCAAAGAATTTGGGCCGCGCGTGCGCCTCGGCAAAATCTTCACTGACCTGCCGCTGGATCACGATCAGCCGATTCGCTTTGGCGTCAAGGAGTTCTGCGACCTCTGTCGCCAGTGTTCCAACGCCTGCCCCGTCAAAGCCATCCCCGCCGGGCCGCCGACCAGCCAGCGCCACAACCGCTCCAACATCCAGGGCGTCCACAAGTGGACGGTCGACGGCGAGAAGTGCTTCTCCTTCTGGGCCAATCAAAACAGCGACTGCTCGATCTGTATCCGCGTCTGCCCGTTCAACAAGGATTTTAGCAAGTGGGTTCACCGCCTGGGTCGTCGCCTGGCGGGGACGCGGCTGCGCGGCGGGATGCTGTGGCTGGATCGGCGGCTGAAGTTGGGAAAGCGTCGGTCGCCCGCGGCGTGGTGGGGAAGGTCGTAGAGGGGATTAGTAGTCCAGCAATCTTGTTTTGACGGGTACGGGCACGCCATGGTGTGCCCGTACGGTCGCTGCCGCATCCGTCAAACTTTGTTTGGGCAAGCACTAGGGCAGAGTTGTAAAATCGCAGCAGTTTTTCGACGTTTTTCATCAGTTTTTGCCACTTCACAACAGGGCTGAAGTGCTATAGAATGGTGGAGTCCGCGCTGAATCGGCCACAAGCGCAGCAGCGTCCAGTGCATAAATGTTGAGTAAACGCGATGAGAGGAAGCTTAACCCGATGAATGAAATTATCTTTGTCGTAACCGATTCCCCAGAAGGTGGTTACGAAACGCGTGCGCTGGAACATTCCATCTTTAGCGAAGCCGATACGCTGGAAGAGCTACGCGAGATGATTCGTGACGCGGTTGACTGTCGTCTTGACGAGGACGAGCGCCCTGCTGTCATTCGCCTACACTTTGTTCGCGAAGAGCTGATGGCCGCATGAGAATTTCACGAGATCTGAGCGGCGACGACTTAATCAAGAGTTGAGCCGATTTGGGTACGAAGCAGTTCGCTAGAGCGGTAGCCACGTTCGACTTGTGAGAACGGACGCCGGTGTCGAGCAGCGCGTTACCGTGCCGCGCCACAGCTCGCTGCGCGTTGGTACATTAAACGCGATTCTGACTGATGTGGCCGCGCACCTCGGCATGACAAAGCAGGAATTAGCAAAAGCACTGTTCGGATAACAAATATGAGTTCTCTGAGGAATTGTGGGGTGCATCGCACATCTGGGTGGTCGACCACTGAAAGGGGCAGGACTTTCCTCAACCGTGCGACGCACTTCGGAAAGTGCGACGCACCGTCGGTCGAGCCTTGCCCTCCTACCCCATCAAAGCTTAGAGAACCTGAATATGTATTGAAACAAGAAAGCCCGTCCGCGGACGGGCTTTCTTGTTTGACAGCTTTAGCTCCCCTCCACCAGCGCGATCTCCTCCTCCGTTAAGCCATACAACTCGTACACAATCCGGTCGATCAGCCGATCCGTCTGCGCGATTTGCCCCCGCACGGCGACCAGCTCCGCGCGCAGCCCGTCCAGCGGGGTTAGATCCACGCTATCGTCAAAGATGGGGAGCGTGGTGAGGCGCAGCTTTTGCGCGGCGGAGCGGGTGGCGCCGCCGGGGAAGCCTTTGGCTTGGGCAAAGTCGCTGCGCGCTTCGAGGGCGTAGCGGTAGAAGCGCGCTTTGGCTTCGCTGATCATATCGTCCGCAAAGCGATAGACGGCGACCCACCGACGCACGATATCGCGCCCGTTGGCTTCCTTTTGCCACTGCTTGGGATCTTCGGGATCGCGCAGCTTGAGCTGGGCCTCAAGCGTCCAGCCGCTGGGCGACTGCGCGAGCCGCAGGCCGTCGAGATCGTGGGGTTGTTCGAGCAGCGGCTCGTCGACGCGCTCGCCGTAGGTGATCTCGTTGCGCAGCACCCGCTCCAGCTTGTTGACCGCCGCGCCGCGATCCAGCCACTTGAAGGGATCGTCCGCGCGCTGCAGGCGCTGGCGCTCCTCGTGCAGCGCGATCATCTGCTCGGCCAAAAAGGCCAGCAGATCGTGGACGACGTCGCTGCGCCCGGCGGCCAGTTCGCCCGTGACAAAGCCAAGCAGCGGCGCGTCGTCCGCCGACTGGCGGAAATCGGCGTAGCGCTGCTGGCCCTGCTGCCCGCGCCGCTCGCGCTCGTCGGCGGGCGTGGTGAAGTCGATGCGGGGGATGGGAAACGGGTTGAGGTAAGCGGTTTTCATGCGGAAGTAGCCGCCGCGTAAATCTGTGCCCGTTTCTTGCAGAAAAAACGTCATGACTGGCGTGTTGAGGATTGCCGCAAGTGCCGGTAATGACATAGTTTGTTTGTGCAGCCGCACGCCGTAAGCTGTGTCAATAATGTACTGACCCTTGGCGTCGTAAGCGAATTTAGCGTGATCCGCAACGTCAGGTAAAACAATTTTTGGTTGGCCAAGTAGATGCAAATTTTGCGGACGCCCAAATCCGTACCAATCAGCGCGATCTCGAAACGCTCCCCGGTCTCGCCCTTCCAGTATCTCACGATTTTGCATCTGATTGAGATAGCGCCATGCCAGCGGGTAGTTTTCTGAAAATTTACTGGGTGAAATCAGTTTTGATTCTTCACCATAAACATCATAGGGAAACAATAAAAAGTTGCCCGTCTCGTAAAAATGCGAGCCGATATTGCGACCGGTTAGCGCTGGCCGCAGAACGTCCGCTTCGATCTCCACCCACTTATCAAGCGACCTCGAGAAAAATTTATCGCCTTTGCGCTCCATAAAAAATACGTGATCAGCGCTTGTCCCTGTTCCTTTGAAAATTTGAGCGACTTCCTCAAACTTCGGCAACTGATCTAGCTTGTCCAGAATTTGAGCGCTTGCCCCAAAGCTGAAGGACCACGCCTCTTTCGAAAGCGCGTTCGCCTCGCGCATACCTTGCAGCCATTCACCCGCTTTTTGTGGCAGCGGCTTTTCATTGTTGCCTGCTTGTTGCAAAACGGCGGCGCTAAATTCTGACCGCGGTTGCCCAGTTAGGAAGAGAAGACAGGTGTATGTTGTAACTTGGTCAAATACTTGAAACGCGCCGAAATCAACTACGTGAGCCAACGCATCTTCTTCGCTCAACATCTCACGCAGCGATTCACCAACCCTAGTCGTAAACCACTTATTGGGTGTAATCATGCCACTCAAACCAGTGCGCATAATCAGATTGCGGCCAAGTTCAACGAAGCAGAGATAGATGTCGTACTCGCGTTTCGCAGCGGCTCGGTAGGTGTTGGCGTAGTAGTTCCAACTTTCTGAATCGCTCGTGCGCAGTTGAACGCTGCGAATATACGGCGGATTCCCCACCACCGCATCAAACCCCGCATCCTCCCCCAGCGGCTGCCCCTCTTCGTCAAAAAAGACCTCCGGGAACTCCAGCTCCCAGTGGAAGAAGCGGTGCTGGCTCGCCAAATCGCGGGCCTGCTGCACCGTCGTCTCGTAGCGGGGCAGGCTGATGCCGCCGGGGTGCAGCAGGTGGCGGCTGAGATTTTGCAGGTAGGTGATATCCTCGCTCAAGCCAAAGTGCTGCGCCGTCCACACGTCGGCAATCGTGCGCAGCGTGGCGGTGGCGTCGCGCACCGTCTGCTGGTAGATTTGCTCGGCCTCGCGCACCTCGGCCAGCGTCTCGCCGCTGAGGCCTTCGATGTCGCCCATCCAGCGCGTGGCCGTGCGCAGCGAGCCGACAAAGGCGCTGTCGTCCAGCATGGTCATCTGCCCGGCGGCGCGGGCTTTTTTCTCCTTCGTCTTTTGCGAGGATTTTTGCTGGGGCACGCCCAGCGTCAACTCGTCCAGCCGCGCGCCGATCAGCGAATTGCCGCAGCGCAGGTGGTGATCGAGAAACGAGAGCGGCTTGTCCTGCGCCACGGTCGTCAGCCAGAGGGCGAGCTTGGCCAGCTCCACGGCCAGCGGATTGAGATCGACGCCGTAGATGCAGGCCTGGGCCACGCGTCGCCGCCAGTAGGCGAGGGCGGAAGAGACCCCCTCCCCATCATGGGGTTGACGGGAGGAGACCTTTTGGGGAAGCCCGAAAGCGCCCTCATCCCCAGCCCTTCTCCCATCCTGGGAGAAGGGGGCTAGACTCTCCCCTCTCCCAGGATGGGAGAGGGGTCGGGGGTGAGGGGCGAACATCTCCCGCTGCGGGGAGGGCTGGGAAGGGGTCGGCGTCGCGCCCCACTCGACGAGCCAGCGGGCGATGTAGTCCGTGGCCGCCACCAGGAAGTGGCCCGAACCCATGGCCGGATCGAGCACGTTGATTTGCAGCGCGCGCCGCGCCAGCTCCACGCCTGCATCAAAATCAACGTCTGCGCCGACTTTGTCCCCCGCGCTGCCCGTCACCGCTTCCAGAATTTCGTCCAGCACCGGCCCCACCGTCTGCTCGACGATGTACTGCACGATGTAGTCCGGCGTGTAGTAGGAGCCGGTCGCCTTGCGCTCGCCCTTATCCGTCAACAAATCGACGCACCCGTTCGCGTCCACCGCCAGGTTGTATTCGAGCAAGCCTTCATAAATGCTGCCCAGGTGGCGGATTTCGAGATCGCGGTAGTCGACAAAGACGCGCAGTCCGGTCTCCGGGTCTTCGACGCGGGCCAGCTTGTCGATGGCGCTGATGAGGTGGGAATCGCCGACGCGATAGCGCTGCAGAAAAGGATGATTCTGCGGTTTGAAGAGGCCGCCGTTGTAGGCGGGCACATCGAGGTTGGGATCGCCGCGGTCTATGGTCTCCCACAGCTCGACCAGCCCATTCCAGACGCTGCTGCGGGTGGCGACGCCCGTCTTGCCCAGCTTGATCTGCGCCACCACCTCCTCTTTGATATGCTGGAAGCTGTACTCGTCGCGGTAGACGACGTTGCCGCCCGCGCTGGCGTCGACGGGCAGCAGGTTGCGCGCCTCGGCATAGAGGATAAAGAGCAGCCTGTAGAGCACGATCAGGCTGTTGTCGTAGATTTCCTTGCGCGTTGCCAGCGTGGGGTGGAGCCCATTGGCCGGAAAATCCAGAAAGCCCTGGGCCAAATCCGTCAGCGCGTTGTAGACCTGCCGCTTCAAGCCGTCGCTGACGCCGCGCTCGTAGGTGTCGCTGCGCTCGCGGATGCGGTCGAGCCAGCAGTTACCGTTGGCATCCGGCAGGAAGGCCGCCTGGCGAAAGAAGCGGTAGAAGTACTTGAAGGCGTCGAGGTCGCCCTGCTCGAGCAGCGCCGGCAGGTCGACGGCGTAGAAGACGTCGAGCTTCTTCGAGGTCGCCTTGTGGTAGAGCCGCCACTCGTGCCCGTTGGTGAGCACGCCCCAATCCAGCCCGCTGTGGCGGATGTAGAAATCGATCTGCACGCTGGGCGTGGCGCTGATCTGCGTGTCGACGTCATCGCCTTGGACTTTGGTGGCCTTGTCCAGCGGGCGATCCCAGCGCTTGGCGTCGGCCACGGCCAGCGCGCTGGCGAGGTCGGCTTCGGTGAGCGGGGCCTGGTTGGATTGGTATTCCGCACGGGCGCGAGCGGCGTCGTCGATGAAGAGGAGGTAGTCGGGGAAACGCGTTTGGCGCGGCGTGGCGAGCGCCACCTGCACGGCGTAGCGGTGGCCCAGCGCCTCCAGCACGGGGCGCACCCAGCGCTGCTCCGTCTGCGATTCGTTGAGCTTGGCATGTGTGCCGTTGGCGGAAAAGTCGCGCCACTGCTGGCGCAGCGCCTCGAACGCGGCGCGCGTCTCGGCCTCGTCGAGCGCCCAGTCGTCGCGGTGGGTGAGTCGCTCGTTGAGATAGTAGTTGCTAAAAAGGTAGCTGTTGCGGTGCGTTTCGCGAAGCAGGGGCGGCTGGGTAGGTACGGCCATCTGATTGTCCAAACAAGCTGCGGGCGTATGTGGACATTATGCCGCAGATCGATGGAATGCTCAAGGGAACGCTCTGCGCTCGTCCCCGTGCTCCGCGCGGGGACGCAGTCCGGGAGGCTCTGCCTCCCCCGCGCGACGCAGAGCGCCGCAGCAGGCATTCCGGCGCGGAGCGCCGGAACGAGCATGACCCCCGCGCGACGCAGAGCGCCGGAACGAGCGTCACCATTCACTTGTCAGATTTCCCCATCCGCTTTATGATCCCCTCCGTCTGAACCCTTTTTAAACCCGATGGAGAAAAAGATGGCTACCCCAACCCTCGAACAAACGACCCCTCAAGACAACGTCAACCAAAATTCACGGCCCAGCGACCTGCGCATCACCGATATGCGCATTGCCAACATTGCCGGCCTGCCCTTTCGCGCGACGCTCATTCGCATCGACACCAACCAGGGCATCTCCGGCTACGGCGAGGTGCGCGACGGCGCGAGCAAGACCTTTGCCCTGATGCTCAAGAGCCGGCTGATCGGCGAAAACCCCTGCAACGTCGACAAGGTCTTTCGCAAGATCAAGCAGTTCGGCCACCACGCACGGCAGGCGGGCGGCGTCTGCGGCGTGGAGATGGCGCTGATGGATTTGGCGGGCAAGGCCTACGGCGTGCCCGCCTACATGCTCGCCGGCGGCAAGTTCCGCGACAAGGTGCTCTGCTACTGCGACACCGACTCCATCCTCGACGGCAAGAAGATGGGCCAGCGCCTCAAGCGCCGCATGGAGGACGGCTTCAAATTCCTCAAGATGGATGTGGGCATCGGCCTGCTGCGCGAGGTGCCCAACGCGCTGATTTCGCCGCCGGATATGCTGCAAACCCGCGACATCATGCACTCCTTTACGGGCATCCAGATCACGGATATTGGCATCAACCACCTCGTCGAGTACGTGGGCGCGGTGCGCGACGAAATCGGCTACGAAGTGCCGCTGGCGGTGGATCACTTTGGCCACATTGGCCTCAAATCGTGCATCCGGCTGGGCAAGGCGCTCGACCAGTTCACGCTGGCCTGGTACGAGGATATGATTCCCTGGCAGCACACCGAGCAGTGGGTGCAGCTCGCGCGCGCCGTCGATACGCCCGTCTGCACCGGCGAGGATATTTACCTCAAGGAGGGCTTCATCCCGCTGCTGGAGAACAAGGCCGTCGAAATTATTCACCCCGATTTGGCCTCCTCCGGCGGGATTTTGGAGACGAAGAAGATCGGCGATCTGGCGCAGGATCACGGGATTGCGATGGCGATGCACTTTGCGGGCTCGCCGATTTCGTGCATGGCGAACGTCCACTGCGCGGCGGCCACGGAGAATTTCCTGGTGCTGGAAAATCACTCGGTGGACTACCCGGCGTGGAACGAGCTGGTGGACGGGCTGCCGCGGCCGCTGATCCAGGATGGCCACATCAACGTGCCCGAAACGCCCGGCCTCGGCTTCACCGACGTCAACGACGACCTGATGCGCGATCACCTCGACCCGCGCGACGCCGTCTACTTCGATATGCACACCGAAGTCTGGGACAGCGAGCGCTCGCACGACAGGCTGTGGAGCTAGGGATAGTGCTTACTGCTTACTGCTTATTGCTTACTGCTGTGTACCCAACCAGCTTGGTCACTAACCACCAACCACGGAGGGTTCACAGGCGATACGTAGTAAGCAATAGGAAATCCCTGCGTTTTAAAAATAAACAAAAACCGCTAAAATTACCCTACCTTCTTCTCTAGCAGTAGTATCGGCGTGTTCACGGTTGAGGCGTCGATTGGTGGCTTGCGATAGATCAGCAATCTACGTTTAGCGTCTATCGCAGCATCGAAACATTTTTGACGCTTCGCCCAATCGTATATCTGCGGCGGTTTCGGTCATTTGTGGTATGTGGTGCGTGTACTGGTACACGATTAGGCCAATTCAAGAAGATAAGTATACCGCGAATGTGACTGTCACTGCCCGCAACCAGTGAAGAATGCGCATAACTGTCTGGGCAGTGACTGTCACAGGGTATAGTTAATTTTCTGGAACGGCCTTGGACGAAGAGCCACATTTTTGTAGAGGAAGTTCCCATGAACCTAAAACACTCCACACGGCAGCTGTCGTTCGTGCTTGCGGGCGCGATGTTGCTCACTATCCTGCCCCAGCTCCACGACGCGGTTGCGGGGCAAGCAAACGTTGTATCATTCACGCGCTTTTCCCCCGCCGATGCCGACGTCGACGATTTCTTTGGCTCCGCCACGGCCATGAGTGGCGACACGCTGGTTGTGGGCGCACCGGTCGCCGATGTGGAATCGCGCGGCTCATATGGCTCGGCCTATATCTTTACGCTCGATGAAATGACGGATGGCAACCCGCAGTGGGTGCAGCAGGCGGAGCTGACGATGGCGGACGATAAGGAATACGTTACCCGTTTTGGCCAGGCTGTTGACATCGATGGCGACACCGTTATTGTGGGCAGCAACTACGATCCGCAGCCTGGGCAGCGCGGTGGCCCCTGGATTTTTGTGCGCGAAGATGGGCAGTGGGTGCGTCAGGCACGGCTTACGGCTGGCTTACTCGATGACGATGAACGAGTCGGCTACTCCGTGGCCGTGGATGGCGATACGGCTGCGGTTGGCGTCTACCAGCGCTCTTCTGCCGACGGCATCGTCTACGTTTTTGTGCGCGAGGGCGCGGCCTGGTCGCTGCAGGCGACGCTGGCGGGGTCGGGCGACGATGCGCCCAACAGCGATCTCTTCGGTCAATCCGTAGACGTCGATGGCGATACGCTGGCGGTGGGCGCGCGCCACGGGGGAGATGGTCGATACTCCACGATTGGCGCTGTCCACATTTTTACGCGCAGCGGGACGGAGTGGTCGCCACAGGCCAAGCTCAACCATCCAATGGGCGAAGAGGCCGTAGCCGCGGAACTGGGCAACGCCGTTGCGCTGGAGGGAAATGTGCTGGTGGTGGGTGCTAGCAATGAAGAAGTTGGTGGTGAGGCAGTACACGGAGCGGCATACGTCTTTCGCCGCAGTGGTTCAGTGTGGAAACTTGCCTCGCGCTTGACCCACAGCGATGGTGACTTTGGCGACAACTTTGGCTGGTCCGTCGACATCGCCGACGGCAACATTGTGGTTGGTGCTTATTGGGAAGACGTCGACGGCAACGACAATCAGGGCGTAGCCTATCTGTTTACGCCGGTAGCTGGCGGTTGGTTCCCGCGCGGCAGGCTGGTTGCCCCCGACGGCAGCGCGGACGACGCGCTGGGTAGCGATGTGGCCACCAACGGAACCGTTGTCGTCGCCGGTGCGCCACGGGTTGATCGCGGCGATGACGTGTTGGTCGGCGCAATTTATGCAGTGGGTGTGGATAGCTATCCACCCGTGCAGGTTAACTACCTGCCGCTGGTAGCGAAATAGGTTGGCAGCGGCTAATCCAAACTTTTAGACAGGCAAAATGAAGTGGCAATTTACTGGCTGGTTGGGCGTGTTCATGGTCTGCGCCCTATTGATTGCGCCCGTTCCGTCCGTTAGCGCCCAAGAAGCGGCGCCAATTCTGCTGATCAATTTTGAGCAGGAATCCAACAAGTTTGCCGTTGCGCCCCTGGTGCTTGAAGCGGGCGACACCGTCTTACTTCTCTACTAACAGCAGCGGCCTTTGGCAGCTTTGGCGGCTCCCGCTCAATTTCTCATTCCCCACGCCCGCGCCGCGCCCCGATCCGTCTTTGAATGCCAAGCTCTTTGTCCCACTGATCCAGCGCTAAACGCCTTTTGGCTTAGAGAAACTTCAACATGAGAAAACAAATTTCACTACCGCTCGTCGCCGCGGTGTTCACCCTCTTTGCGCTGTTAACTGCTGCGCACGATGCCTCCGCGCTGGAATCGATTGCCCAAGAGGTGACGGCACAGCCCAGCGTCGAGATCACACCGGAAGTGACGTCCACCCCCACCACGCGCCCCATTTCGACCGCGCGTGCCACATCAACCACCAGACCCACCTCGACCACGCGCGCCACCTCGACTGCGCGACCCACCTCGACCACGCGCGCTACTTCGACCACGCGCGCTACTTCGACCACGCGCGCTACTTCGACCACGCGCGCTACTTCGACCACGCGCCCCACGTCAACCACGCGTGCCACCTCGACCGCGCGCGCCACTTCGACCGCGCGTGCCACCAGCACTATCGTGCCGGAGGTGACGCCTACGCCCACGGCGACCAAAGCCATCTCCTGCGACGTGCTGTGGGACGAGCTGCTCGCCGAGTACGGCGAGGATTACGAGGCGTGTGATCTGCCAGCGGTGGAGCTGGCGGAAGCCTGTGCGCCGCCCGAACTGATTAGCGCGACCGGCATCGCGCTAAAGGAGACGGTCAACGTTGAGTTGATTTTGGATTCGTCCGGCAGCATGGCGGGCGAAGTGGCTGGCGGCATCAAAATGGACGTGGCAAAGGAGACGTTGACCGACTTTGCCAACTCGCTGCCCGCTGAATTCAACGTGGCCCTGCGCGTCTACGGCCATACCGGCTCGAACAATGAGGCCGATCGGCCCGAATCGTGCCGGGGCACGGAGTTGCTCTACGACTTTGCCCCCCTGGACAGCGAACAGTTTGCCAGCGCCATCGACTCCTTCCAACCCACCGGCTGGACGCCGATTGCCGGCTCGCTCGACGCGGCCCAGCAGGACTTTGCCAACTTCGACCCGGTCACCAACACTAACTTCGTTTACCTCGTCTCGGACGGCATTGAGACCTGCGATGGCGATCCCGTCGCCGCGGCGCAGACCTTGTCCGAGAGCGACGTGCAGCCCATTGTCAACGTAATTGGCTTTGGGGTGGATGCCGAAGCGCAGCAGCAGCTGGAGGCGGTGGCCGAAGCGGGAGGCGGCGTTTACTACAGTGCAAACGACGCGGCGGAGCTGCAAGAAATTTTTGGCGGCGGCATTGATTCGAGCTATCGCTACTGCTTGATTGAGCAGTCCAACGACATCATGAGCAGCACTATCCAGCGGGAAAACGACGTTCACGCTTGCATCGTCGAAAAATCCAACCGGGAACGGAGCAACATCTTTGCAGAAGTGGACTTTGGCAGCTCTAATTACGAGCGTTACGAAGCATGTGCAAATGAGATTCGCTCGCGATCAAGAAGCCGCTTCAGGGAGATTCGGGATGAAGCAAACGAGGCGCGCCGGGTTGCTGTGGCAGAAGCGCGCAGCCGATATGAAGAATTACGCGAGCAGGCAGCCGAAGAGCTAGAGCGACAGCGCGGCAACAAGTAACTGTTGCTGCGGTCTCTACTGCGGCGCGCATCCGTTGGGATGCGCGCCGCTTTTGCATTTATCTCAACCGCGCTACAATCTTACCGTCCACAATTTATCACCATTGGAGACTCCCCATGTCTAAACCGATTGTTATCGAAGATGTCCAGACCATCCTCACCCAGCCACACAACTCGCGGCTGGCCATCGTCAAGCTGATCACCTCCGAGCCGGGGCTCTACGGCCTCGGCTGCGCGACCTTTACGCAGCGCATCTTTGCCGTCGAGGCGGCAATCGAGCGCCACATCAAGCCGTTTTTGCTGGGGCGCGACGTGTCGCGCATCGAGGAATTGTGGCAGATGATGATGGTGAGCGGCTACTGGCGCAACGGGCCGGTGCTCAACAACGCCATCTCCGGCGTTGATCAGGCGCTGTGGGACATCAAGGGCAAGCAGGCCAACATGCCCGTCTATGATTTGCTCGGCGGCAGGTGTCGCGAGGCGGCGGCGGTCTACGGCCACGCGGGGGGCAGCACAAAGGAGGAAGTGCTCGAAAGCGTGCTGAAATTTCAGGAGATGGGCTACCGCCACATCCGCGTGCAGATGGGCGGCTACGGCGGCAAATCCCTCAACATGATCCGCCCCGAAGGCTCGCTGGAAGGCGCTTACTTCGACCCGCGCGACTACGTGCGCAACATGCTCATCATGATCGACCACGTGCGCGGCGAAGTCGGTATGGAGCTGGAATTGCTGCACGACATTCACGAGCGGCTGCACCCAATCCACGCCGTGCAGTTTGCCAAAGACCTGGAACAATACAAGCTCTTCTTCCTGGAGGATGCGCTCGCGCCGGAGGACATCGACTGGTTCCGCCACCTGCGCACCCAATCGAGCACGCCGCTGGCCATGGGCGAATTGTTCAACTCGCCCCACGAATGGCGACCGCTGATCGAGGAGCGGCTGATTGACTTTATGCGCATGCACGTCAGCCAGATGGGCGGCATCACCCCAGCGCGGCAGGTCGCCAGCTTTGGGCAAATCTACGGCGTGCGCACCGCCTGGCACGGGCCGGGCGATACCTCTCCCGTGGGCCACGCGGCCAATTTGCACCTCGACCTGTGGTCGCCCAATTTTGGCATCCAGGAGTGGTGTCGCTTCCCGGAGCACGTCTACGAAATGTTCCCCGGCCTGCCCACAGTCCGCAACGGCTACATGTACCCCAGCGACCAGCCCGGCCTCGGCATCGACATCGATGAGAAGCTGGCGGCGGAGTATCCGTGCCAGGAGATCGTCGAAGCGTGGACGCAGACGCGGCTGCCCGACGGATCACCGGCGCGACCGTAGCTGCACAATTCGCGTCCCCGGCGCGTGCCAGAACAAATGGGCGCGACAAAGAAGCGCCTGGCCCGTGCCGGGGCGCTATCAACAAAGCTTGCTTGTCACACACTGCCGTGCCGCTGCACCGCCGCATTCAATTTTGCGGCGCTACAGCACAATCAACAGCAGCAGGCCAGCAGCCAGCGCAAGCACTATCGCCAGCAGCAGGTTGAGCAAACAGCTGTCGTTGCGATCACGCGCAAGCGAGCGCAGCACAAAGAGCGGCGTGGCGACGCCCGCCAGATAAATAGCCAGAGCAAGCAGCAAAATACTGCGCGAAGGGGGGAGCAGCGCAGCCATGAGAGACCTCCTTTGAACGAAGCCGGGGCTTACTCGATCAGCTCGGCAACTTCTGCCACAGCCTAGCACGGGGTAAATTGTTCACCTGACGGCAAGCTGTCGCGGGGCTGAAGCCGACCTGACAGCGCGCCCGTTCCACCCCTTTCTCATCGTGCCCTCATGCAAAAGAGAAAGCGGCTACTAGCCAAGCGACCGGCCAGTCTGCTATACTAATCAAACGATTTTAATTAGCTGGAGGTTGCTATGAATGCAAGCTGGAGCCGCAACGCCTTTATCTACCTGCTGATTTTGGTAGCGGGCGCGGCGCTTTTCTTTAACGTCTGGTCGCCGAATTCGGCGCCGGAGCCCATTGGCCTAACGGAGCTGGCCAACCTAGTGCGCCGCGGAGACGTGGACGAAGTTGCCGTGCGCGGCCAGGAAGTGCGAGTGGTGCGCACGAGGGACGAGGCCATTTTGCAGTCGCGGCTAGAGCCGGGCGTGACGTTGACGGAAGCGCTGTCGGGCTTTGGCGTTTCCGCCCAGCAGCTGCGCGACGCCAACGTAAACGTGCTGCCGCCGGGCAACGGGGGCAACTGGGCGGCGCTGCTGCTCAATCTGCTGCCGCTTATCCTGATCGTGGGCTTTGTGCTGCTCATCTTCCGGCAGACGCAGGGCAGCAACAACCAAGCGCTCTCGTTTGGCAAAAGCAAGGCGCGCGTCCTCACCGGCGATAAGCCGACGGTGACCTTTGACGACGTGGCGGGCGCGGAGGAGGCCAAGCAGGAGCTGCAGGAGGTAGTCGAGTTTCTCAAAGAGCCGCAGAAGTTCGCGGCCCTCGGCGCGCGTATCCCCAAGGGCGTGCTGCTCGTCGGCCCCCCCGGCACGGGCAAGACGCTGATGGCCAAAGCCGTTTCCGGCGAGGCGGGCGTCCCCTTCTTCTCGATTTCCGGCTCGGAATTTGTCGAGATGTTTGTTGGCGTCGGTGCAAGCCGCGTGCGCGACCTCTTCGAGCAGGCCAAGCGCAACAGTCCCTGCATCATCTTCATCGACGAAATCGACGCCGTCGGTCGCTACCGCGGCACGGGCTTGGGCGGCTCGCACGACGAGCGCGAGCAGACGCTCAACCAGATTCTGGTCGAGATGGACGGCTTTGGCACGGACACCAACGTGATTTTGATCGCCGCCACCAACCGGCCGGACATTCTGGACCCGGCGCTGCTGCGCCCCGGTCGCTTTGACAGGCGGGTGACGATGGATGCGCCGGACGTGAAGGGCCGCCGCGCCATTCTGGACGTGCACGTCAAAGGCAAGCCGATTGCGCCCAGCGTGGATTTGGATTTGGTCGCGCGGCAGACGCCCGGCTTTGTCGGCGCGGATTTGGAGAACGTGATCAACGAGGCGGCAATCCTGGCCGCGCGCCGCAACAAGCGCGCCATCGACATGGACGAAATCCAGGAGTCGATCGAGCGCATTGGGCTGGGCGGGCCGGAGCGCCGCAGCCGCCTGATCACGCCCAAGGAAAAGAACGTCGTCGCCTACCACGAGGCGGGCCACGCAGTGGTGGCGCGGCTGGTGGATCACTCCGATCCGCTGCAGAAGATCACCATCGTGCCGCGCGGCCAGGCGGGTGGCTACGTCTGGCGCGTGCCCGAACGGGACCGCGTTCTGATTTCACGACCGTACTTTTTGGACTCGATTGCCATCGCCCTGGGTGGTCGCGTGGCGGAGGAGTTGGTCTTTGGCGATATTTCCAGCGGCGCCAGCGGCGATATCCAGCAGCTGACCAGCACGGCACGCGCCATGATCACCAAATACGGCATGAGCGAGAACATGGGGCCGCTTCAGTTTGGCCAGCAGGAGGAGCTGGTCTTCCTCGGGCGGGAGCTTTCGGAGCAGCGCGACTACAGCGAGGAAGTGGCGGAGCAGATCGATGAAGAGGTGCACAACATCGTCAGCAAAGCCTACGAGCGGGTGCGCGAACTGCTTGCTAACCACGTGGAGCTGCTGCACGTGGTGGCCAAAGAGTTGATCGACCGCGAGACGCTCAACCGCGAGGAGTTCGAGGAAGTCTTCCAGGGCGCGATGTAACTTTTAGTGGTTAGGTTTCGTTGACATTTGGCTGAGAGAGCTTGAAGGGTAAGTCAAGCGCGCCCTCATCCCCAGCCCTTCTCCCATCCTGGGAGAAGGGAGCCAAACTCTCCCCTCTCCCACGGTGGGAGAGGGGCCAGGGGTGAGGGCCACTTCCCCACGGTCAACGGAACCTACTCACTACTCACTCTTTCATCTCCTCTTGCCGCATCGGCATGGCGTCGACCGCCTCGAAGATTGTCTCCGCCGCAACGGGTTCACCGTAGCGCTCCTTCTCCGTCCCGTCTTTACCGATTAACACCACAGCAAATTCTCCCTCACCCACGCTGTACTGATCCCGCGTCCGCGTCGCAGATTCCGGCGCAAGAGCCGAGGGATCTGCCGGGGCGCTAACGTCTTCCTCTTCAAAAATATAGTAGGAGATCAGGTCGCGGTCCAGCATGTTGTTGGAGTGGCCGAAGAAACGCTCCTGCTGCTGCGTGTAGCGCGCATCCTCCGGCGAGGGCACGAAGATCAGCAGCACGCGATTGCGCCCCTGGTGCCATTCGAGATCAAGCGGCTCATTGTCTCGCTGTTCGTATTCGGACGACATAAATAAATCCTTTCGCTGCTAAAAATTTGTTGTTCCTCCACCCTAGCGCAGGCGACCCCCAAAGTCTGTGGCATTCTCCCAAATAAACAGGCTCAACCAAACCTTGCAGGGCTTACCCGCTCCGGCTTCGACGGGCTCAGCCGCCGCGGGTGTCGGCTTTCACAGCGCTCGCAATCGCCTAGCTCCCCGACACTGAGTCGACCTGCGCAAAGAGCGCCGCCACCCGTTCGCGGTCCGCCGCCGGCAGCGGCGGACGCAGCAGCGATTCGACATTCTCGCGCAGATGCTCGACGTTGCCCGTGCCGGAGAGCACGACGTGCAAACCCGGCTCGTCGCGGGCGTAGCGATAGGCGGCGTCGGCGAGGCTGGTGGCGCCGCCGTCGTGGACGAGAAAATCGAGCGGCTCGTCCTGCTGCGCCAGCGCCGGGTCGATCTCGCCGCGCTCGGCCAGCTCCTGCAAAATCTCGCGCAGCCGCTCCGGTCGGCTAAAGGCACGGCGCACCACAAACATGCCCAGCCCGCCAATGTTTTGTGCCTGCATCCGCGGAAAGACCAGCTCGCGCGCCGACTGGTTGAGCAGGTTGAAGCCGATCATCATCACGTCCCAGCAGCGCATCGCCTCGTCGTCCGCCAGCGCCAGCTCCACCATCTCGTGGCGCGTCTCCTGCGTAAACGATTCGGTAACGCCCAGCCAGCGCAGCTTGCCCTGCTCTTTGAGCTTGAGCAGCGCGGGCAGAATTTCCTGGCGCGCGTGGGGATATTGATGAGCCTTGACGCCGTGCAGGTGGAAAACGTCGATGTACTCCACGCCCAACTCACGCAGGCTTTGCTCGACACCCGCCGTAAAATCAGCGGCGGAGAGCGGCTCATCGTCTCTGTAGACGCTCTTCTTCGTCGACAAAATCACCTCGTCGCGCGGCACATCGCGGATGGCCCGGCCCACGAGGGGCTGCGTGCCGTAGGCCTCCGCCGTGTCGATCAAGTTGATGCCGAGGTCGAGCGCTTCGCGCACAATGCGTACGGATTCATCCTCGCTGTTGCCCGTTTTTTGGCCCAAGCGACTCGGCCCACCCGCACCCAGGCCAACAACGCTGGTGCGGAGGTTGGTGCGGCCCAATTGAACGTAGTTCATGATATTTTCCTTGTTGACTTAGCTGTTTATGTGGAATAGAATGTGGATAACAATGTGTTTGAAACCCTGCGGTCAAATCCACAGCCGAAAGAGGAGATTGATGAAGACCATTCAGATGACAATTGATGAAGAGCTGCTCTGTCGCGTCGACGACGTGACCAAAGAGTTAGGCGTAAACCGCTCGGCCTTTCTGCGCGAAGCGCTTGCCGAAAAGCTGCACCGCTTCCACGTGGAAAAGCTGGAGCAGCAACATATTGCAGGCTACCTCCGCCACCCACAAGATCCTCTAGAAGTGGAGGAGTGGGCAGCAGCGCAGTATTGGGGTGGAGTATGAGGCGCGCTGAGATTCGCTGGTATCGTTTTCGTGCTCCGGACAAGCGCCGCCCCATTTTGATTCTCACCCGTACCCCAGCCCTCTCTTTTTTAACGGGTATTGTCGTGGCAAGTATAACGTCAACCGTGCGCGACATTCCTTCGGAAGTGCTGTTGACGCCCGACGAAGATGGCGTGCAGACGGTTTGTGCAGTGAATCTGGACAACGTGTATACCGTGGAGAAAAGCAAAGTTGGCACTGTCATCAGCGCGCTCTCCCCACACCGAATGCAAGAGGTAGATTGGGCGCTCTGTTTTGCACTGGGCATCGACATCAATTTGCTGGCTTA
This sequence comes from Caldilineaceae bacterium, assembly GCA_965213595.1. GTDB lineage: Bacteria > Chloroflexota > Anaerolineae > Caldilineales > Caldilineaceae > JBCCFC01. The sequence goes on from CBDBZO010000001.1 coordinate 449,224, forward strand.
GTACTACTGTCTCGTCAAGCATGATTTGATGGAAATCGTAGGCGCTGCTTCCAGCTGCGCAAGCATGACCTGTCCTTTCGGTTCCAGGAGAAGCGAAGAGGTAGGTCTTACTCGTGCGGTTGAAAACCGCACCTACGATTCTCATCATTTTAGCCTTGACACGCCACTAGGACACGGCGGCGTAAATAAGGCCAGGGTTGAGTCTGACGACGGCAACCGTGACACCCTGCTTCCACGTCATCAACGACCTTCTGGAAGCTTCCGAGCTTCCAGGAAGGCTTGGGCCACGTTCTCCGTTCTCGACACGCAACCCTGGAGCCGCTTACGCCCACGTCTACTAGAGCCACTGCCAAATTGTTGTGATTGTTGTGCAGAGTGTACAATAATCCACACAATTTCCCATGCTGCATCGGCAGTGACAACCCACTTATTTTCGCTTATTCTGACCTCATGGACAAACACGAGATCGAGCAGCTTGTGGCGAGACAGGCTGCGGCTTGGCGCGCCGCCGACTTAGACGCCATCGTCGCCGACTTCGCCCCCGACGCAGCCTTTATCTCGCCCGGCGGCACGTGGCGCGGCCCAACCGAGATTGCCAGCGCCGCCCGCGACTTTTTTGCCACCTGCAGCAGCGTCGCCATCGAGATTACACGCGTGCTGGTGGACGGCAACCAGGGCGCGGTGGAGTGGACGTGGACGGAGACGCGCCGCGCCGATGAGCAAACGGTCTCGATGGAAGATGCGATTGTCTTTGAACTGCGCGACGGCAAAATTGTTTACTGGCGCGAATATTTTGTGCCTGCTTGACCAAGGTCGTATGTAAGCGTACGGGCACGCCAGGGCGTGCCCGTACGCCTATTGCCTCAATCCAAGTATACAAACAACCACTCAAAAACAAAGGAGAACCTCCATGAATCGCCCGTTTCGACTCGCAAGGCTGGCGCTGCTAACCTGCGCCCTGCTCGCGCTGACCGCGTGCGTCGCGCCCACGGCAGCCCCCGAATCTGATGCTGGAGATGCCGCCGCAGATACGACCGACGCCGCGACGCCCGTCGTCACCTGGTACTACTTTGACCAGAACAACACCGATCCGCAGGCCAACGAGCGCGTGGGCAATTTCTACCTGGCCGAGGCGATTCCCCAGTTTAACGAGGCCTTTGCCGGTCAGTACGAATGGGTCAACGTCCCGCGCGACTATAATCTGGTGCTCGACTTGGTTGCCGCCGTGCAGAACAACGGCGACATTCCGGACGTGATGCGCACCACCGGCGTGGACATGCCAACCTTTATCCGCAACAACACCGTGCAGGACATCACCGACTTTGTGACCAGCGCTTCGTGGTACGACGAAATCGATCCCGCGGCGCTGGCCGCCTGCACCGGCCCGGACGGCAACATCTACTGCGTCCCCATCTCCCAATCGCCCTACGTCACCTTCTATTGGACCGAGTTTTACCCCGATGGTTTCCCCGCCACCACGGACGAATTTATGGAGCAGGCCGCGGCGCTGCAGGAGGCGGGCGATTTTGCCATCACCTTCTGGGGCTCGACGGCCTTTGACGGCGAGGCGGCCCAGCGCTACTACTACCAGGTGATCAGCTCTTTCGGCGGCAGCTACGACGACGGCGCGGGCAACATGCTGCTCAACACGCCGGAGAATATCGCCGCCGTCGAGTTTATGCGCGAAATCGTGGCCGAGGGCTACGCGCCCGAAGCCGCCTTCGTCGGTAATTTTGAGGAGGAGGCCGCCTTCAAGACGGCAGAAGCCGGCGCCTTCCCCACGGGCTTCTTTGCCGGCTACCAGTACGTCAACCCGCTGACGGCGCCGGACGGCACGCAATATGACACGACGACGGCAGCCGATATGGAAAACGCCGTCGCCGATGGAGTGGTGGGCATCTCGCCCATCTTTGCCCCAGAGGGCAATACGCCGGGCTGCCACCTGGATGTGATCGGCCTCGTGATTCCGAATGGCGCGCAAAATATCGAGGGCGCGCAGGCCTACGTCAACTGGGTCATGGAACCGGCGCAGGGCGTGGATTGGGTGCAAAATGCAGGCGGCGGCGTGCCCGTGGTGGAATCGCTGGCGCAGGATGAAGCCTTTCAGACGCCCGTCTACCAGGCCGCCATCGAAGCCGGGGCCGCCAGCGACTGCTCGCCCTGGTACGGCTCGCTGCTGCGCATCCCCGAAGCCAAAACGATCATCGCCAACGTGATGTTTGATCTCGTTAAGGGCAACCCGGAGGCGGACATTGCCGAGGCGCTGACGGCGGCGCAGGAGGAGTACAACGCGGGGAATTAGTAAGTACGGCTGTCAAGAAACGCCCTGAGATAGCGGCGGTTAGCGGAGCCATCAAAGTTTGTCATTCCCGTGCTCATCCCTCTCCCATCCATGAAACGCTCCCGACTGCTCCCCTTCTGGCTCCTGCTGCCCGCCCTGGTCGTCATCGGCTGCGTGCAGCTCTACCCGGTGCTCTACACCTTCTGGCTAAGCGCGCGGCGCACGGAAGCCGGCACGGGGCGACAGGTTTTCGTGGGCGAACAAAATTTTGTGCGCCTGCTGGAGAGCAGCGCCTTTAGCGAGAGCTTGGTCCACACCATCATCTTTCTCGGCGGCTACACGCTGCTGACGCTTGGCCTCGCCTTTGGCCTGGCGCTGCTGCTGCGCGAGCGCGTGCGGCTGACGCCCGCCTACATCACGCTGCTCTTTATTCCTTGGATTATCTCGGACGTGATTGCGGGCGTGGTGTGGCGGCTCTTTGTCGTGCCGGACTACGGTCAGTTTTCGCCGTTTTTTGCCAATCCCACGCTCTTTGGCGAGCCCAACGGCATCTCGATCCTCACCACCACCGTACCCAACCAAATCGATCCCGCCATTCCCTTTCCGCCCGCGCCCGCCCTGCTCTATTTGATCGTCGCCGCCTCGTGGAAAATCCTGCCCTTTATCACGCTGCTGATCCTGGGCGCGCTGCAAACCGTCTCCAGCGAAGTTCAGGAAAGCGCCGCCATCGACGGCGCCAACGGTCGCCAAATCCTGCGCTTCATCCTCTTCCCGCTGATCCTGCCCATGCTGACCGTCGCCCTCTTTTACCTGATCCTCGGCGGCGTCAACGGCGTGGGCATGGTCTTTAGCCTCACCGACGGCGGCCCCGGCACGGCGACCCAGGTGCTGAGCTACCTGCTCTACTCCATCGGCTTTGCCCGGCTCGACTTTGGCCTGGCGGGCGCGCTCTCGGTCGTGCTGGCGCTGCTCAATTTTGGGCTGATCAGCCTGACGCTGCGCACCTCGCGCTCGTACGAAGAGGTGTAAAAGACCCCCATCCCCGGCCCTTCCCCCTCAGAGGGGGAAGGGGGACTGTATATGAAGCTGTTGGGGCAAGACCATGCAGTCTGCAGACCCAACAGCATTAACCAAAAAACGGCTCCCTCCCCACGATGAGGAGGGCTGGGGAGGGGTCGGGCGCGGCCCACCGTTCAATTCGCTAAGTGACGACGAACTTTACTCAACATGCCCCAGCCATCCTCCCCACCCACTCAACCCCTCACCAAACGACTGCGCCCCTGGCTGCTCAACGGCAGCCTGCTCGCGGCCTGCTTCTTCATGCTTTATCCCGTTTTTAGCACCGTGCTGCTCTCGGTGAAAGAGCAGGCGGACGTGCGCCGACGCCCGCCCGTCCTCCTCCCCTGCGACACGGAAACGCAGCGCTTCAACCCGCTGGCCTGCCGCTTTTCGATGGAGGGCTACGAGCGCGTGCTGCTGCCCCAGCCAGCGCCGGAAAGCTGGCTCGGCCTGCGCATCACCGGTCGCCTCATTCGCCAATACCTGCCCAATACGCTGCTCTACGCCACCTTTTCCGCGCTCTTTCTAATGGTGCTGGCGGGGCTGGCCGCCTACGCCGTCTCGCGCTACCGCTTTCGCGGGCGGCAAGCGCTGCTGATCGGCATCCTGGCGCTGGCGGGCGTTCCCTTTTTGACGATGCTGCTCGCGCTCTACCAGATGAACATCGGCCTGCGCCGCGGCCTGCCCCTCTACGACGAGCGGCTCTTTATGATTTTTGTCTACGTGGGTTTTGAATTGCCCTTTGCGATTTGGGTCGTCAAAAGCTTCTTCGACAGCATCCCCATCGAGCTGGAGGAGGCCGCGCGCATCGATGGCTGCTCGCCCGTTGGGGCGCTCTGGCGCATCGTCGCGCCGCTGGCGGCGCCGGGGCTGGCCGCGATTTTCCTGCTGGGCTTTGTCAACGTCTGGAACGAATTTATCGCCAACTACCTGCTCATGAGCCGCGCCGAGCTGCGCGGCGTCATGTACGGCGTCTATGATTACATCGCCCAGTCGCTGACTTCGTACAACGCGCTCGCCGCCGCCTGCATCATGGTCATGCTGCCGATGATCATCGTCTTTCTCTTTACCCGCAAGACCTTCTTCGAGGCGATGTTGGCCGGAGCGGTGAAGGGGTAACTCTTCCATTGCTTCGAGGCGACACAACACAACCCCTTCTCCGCTCGCGGGGAAGGGGTTTACAAGGCATCGTAACCATCGAACCAACACCGGGGGGGATGGGGTCGCCTACGGCAAGTAGCGCTTCGGAAACTTCGCCACCACCGTGTACTGCGGATCGACCACGTTGCCAATCCGCATCGTGCCGACCTGCCCCATCAGCTGCCACACTTCCTCGCGCTCAAAGCCGTACTCCTCGACGAGCCAGCGCAGCAGCTCGACCTGCGCCAGCCGCACGCAATCCATCAGCGGGCGCGTGCTGCCGGCGACCATGAGGTGCGTCTCGTCCTCCAGCCGCGGCCACTCCGCCCCCGCCCCATTGTTCACCTCAGCCTTTTTGACCACGTCGATGGTCAGCGTCACGTCCGCCGTCATCTCCAGCGCCGTGCCGTTGACTTCGCCATCGCCCTGCAGCGCGTGCACATCGCCAAAAAAGAGATAGCCGCCATCGACCCACACCGGTAGATAGAGCGTCGTCCCCACCTTCGTTTCGACACAGTCCATGTTGCCGCCAAATTCGCCGGGCGCGAGCGTTGGCTCGTGGCGACCGAGCGACGGGGCCACGCCAATCGAGCCGATAAAGGGCGCGAGCGGCGCTTCGATGCGACCCACGCGGCTGTTGGGCATTTCGAACATGCCCACGTTGCGCTCCAGATCAAGCTGCCACTCGTACTGGACTGTCTCGATGGGTGGGTTGTAAAGCAGGTTGTGGCCCGCGTACTCGCCCGTCAGCGAGCCAAAGTTAGCGCTCTGCTTGCTCAACGCCACATCGCGGTTGAGCTCGATCGCGTCGATGTGCACGGCGAGCAGGTCGCCCTGCGCTGCGCCCTCCACAAAAATCGGCCCGACCAGCGGATTCGAATATTTCAACGTCGTGCCCGGCGCTGGCTGCTGCTGCGGTGGCTCGATGGGCTGGCGATACTTGTCCAGCCCCCAGGCGTCGCGCGTCTCGGCGGAGACGGTGTCGCCCGGAGAAATGCGCAGCGCGGGTTCGTGGGGGCCAAAGGTGTAGTAAAAAATTTGCGGATCGAGGCGGTGGGTGGTCATGGTGTCTCCTGGTTGTGGAATTGCTCATTCCCACGCTCTGCGTGGGAATGCAGTGCGAGACGCTCTGCGTCTCAAGGTGGTAGACGAAGTTTTTGCATATTCCGCTGCAATCAGCCTATGTCACGTTGGGACGCAGGAGCGTCCCGCGGGACATTCCCACGCAAGAGCGTGGGAACGAGTTAGTGCTCTAGCTCGACCGGCTCGTCCCACAGGCCAAGCTGCCGCGGCCCATCGACAAAGCCGCTGACGCCGACGCCGATTAAACGCACGGCCTGCTCGACGTCGGCGTCGGCCCCTGTGGCAACTGGGCCGTCGCGCCACAGCTCATCGAAGAGCTGAATCGCCGTGGTGTGGATCGTGCGCGCGTCGGCGACGGGCATGGGCAGCGTCGTCTGGCGGGTGGGCGTGGTGAAGTCCGGCCAGCGCAGCTTGATCTGCACCGTCTTCCCCACAAGCGACTTGCGCCGCAGCCGCTCGCTCACCTGCTGCGACAGATCACCCAGCACGCGCCGCAGTTCCACCGGGTCGTCGACATTGCGCGCAAAGGTCGTCTCGCGGCTGATGGATTTGGCCTCGCGCTCGGTGACGAGCGGGCGATTGTCGATGCCGCGGGCGCGGCGAGCTAGCGACGCCCCGTGTTTGCCAAAACGCTGGGCGAGGTCAAGTTCGTCCCATTGCGCAATGTCACCGACGGTCTTCATGCCGAGCGCGCGCAGCTTCTCCGCCGTGCTGGGGCCAACGCCCCACAGCTCGCCCACCGGCAGCGGCGCGAGAAAGTCCGCCTCCATGCCCGGCAGCACCACCGTGAGCGCGTTGGGCGTGTGGCTGGAGGCAACGCTGCGCATGGTTAGTGCGTTGGCAATTGAGCCATCGCCGTCGGTGAGGTGGACGGCCTTGCCGACGTTGTTAGCAATTTTGGCCACCAGCTTGTTCGTCGCCACACCAAGCGAGGCGGGCAGCCCCAGCTCCTCGCGAATTTGCGTTTGCAGCTGACGCGCCAGCTGTGTCGCGTACTCCGGTCGGTTGGTCACCTCCAGAAAGGCCTCGTCGACGGAGAGCTGCTCCACCAGCGGCGTCAGCGCTCGCAGCCGCGCCATCACCTCGCCGGAAATGCGCCCGTACTCGGCAAAGCGCGTCGGCACCACGAGCAAGCCGGGGCAAAGCCGCATTGCCCGCGCCATGGGCATGGCCGAGCGCACGCCAAAGCGCCGCGCCGCGTACGAGGCCGAAGTCACCACCCCGCGCCCAGAGGGTCGCCCGCCCACGGCGAAAGGTTTGCCCCGCAGCGAGGGGTCGCGCAGCTCTTCCACGGCGCAGTAAAAGGCATCGAGATCGAGGTGAATGATTTTGCGGGTCAAGGGTTGGTTGAGTAAGGTAAGTCGTACCGTGTCACCGCTAGTTATAGTGACAATCTGCTGAAATGGCAACTTTGCCAAGATGAAATTACCTCTTGACACAAACCCAAACGCGTGATAAAATCCGAACATTGTTTAGAAACAGGTACTCGTTATGACCATAGCAGAGCTTTCCCCCCGCAAGCGACGTCGCCAGCGCACCGAACAGGCAATTCTCGACGCCGCACGTCAAATTATCCGCGAGCAGGGCATTGACGCACTCTCGATGCGCGGCATCGCCGACGCCATTGACTACAGCCCGGCGGGGCTCTACGAATATTTTGGCAGCAAGGAAGAAATCGTCTACGCCGTGATTGAGCAGGGCTTTGAGCGCTTTACGCGCGCGTTGCAAAGCGTGGAGAACTCGCTGCCGCCAGCGGAATACATGGTCGAGATGGGAATGGCTTATATCGACTTTGCCGTGCGCAACCCGGATTTTTTTCTGCTGATGTTTACGACGGCCCCGCTGGCCGACATTTTTGCAGACGAGCACAACGCCAGCGACGGCGACACGGAGGGAACGATGCTCAAGGAGCAGCCCTCGTTTAACGTCCTTTACAAAGGCGTCGAGCGCTGCGTGGCCGAGGGAGTTTTTACCGAGCGCCCCGGCTACGGCACGTTCGAGATGGCGCTGACTTCGTGGGCACACGTGCACGGCGTCGCCATGCTGCGGGTGACAAACTTTCGCCACGTCAACGTCGATTTTACGGAAATTGATCGGGCCGGCTTAAAAGCGCTCTTTCACGGCCTGAGCCACTAAAAATTTTGGCATCTACCGAACAGCGTTTGGAAACTAATCAACAAAAGGAAAAGCACCGTGAACGCCACCTACCAACCATCCATCCAACCCGCCAGCCCGCGCCAAAGCGTCGGCAACCTCCTGCGCTACTTCTGGTCCACCAATCGCTCGATGACGATTCTCTTCGTCGCCATGCTCATCACCACCATCCTGAGCCTCATCGGCATGGCGCTCGACCCGCGCACCGTCACCAATCAGTCCACGTGGGCCAAGACGACCAAGTTCTCGATTTCCATCACCTTCTACGCCGCCTCCATGCTCTGGATTTTTAGCCTGGATACGCTGCGCCCGCGGCTCTCGCGCTTTATCCTGACGGCCAGCGCTTGGCTGCTTGGCGTTGAGATGGTGCTGATTATCTTCCAGGGCGCGCGCGCCACCACCATGCACTTCAACAATACCACGCCCTTTGATAGCACGCTCTACAGCATCATGGGCATGACCATCACCATTTTCTGGTTTGTTTCCGCCCTGGGCGTTGCGGTGCTGGTGGCGCAGCAGGTATCCAGCCGCACGCTGGCCTGGAGCCTGCGCCTGGGCCTCATTGTCGCGCTGATTGGGATGCTGCTGGGCTACCTGATGACCAGCCCCACGCCCGACCAGCTCACGGCCATGCAGGCGGGCCAGGGCACGGGCTTTATCGGTGCGCACACCGTCGGCCCCATGGGTGAAGGCGTCGTGGATGGCGGGCCCGGCCTGCCGCTGCTCGGCTGGAGCACCGTACACGGCGACCTGCGCATCGGCCACTTCATCGGCCTGCACGGGCTGCAAATCATCCCGCTGCTCGGCCTCTTCCTCATGCTGCGCCGCGAACCGTGGCTAACCGAGCGCCACAAGCTGTCGCTCATCGTGATTGGCGCGCTGGGCTACCTGGGGCTGGTCGGCCTGCTCACGTGGCAGGCGCTGCGTGGGCAAGCAATCATCGCGCCGGATGCGCTGACGCTGAGCGCGCTGGTGGCGCTCGTGGTGGCGACGGTGGGCGCGGCGGCGCTTGTGCTTTGGCGTGCACGAAGTGAGTCAAGTCGACTGGTGGCCGTGAGTTCGGCGCGGTAGGCTGACGTTACATTTGCGGGCGTAGTGGGAGGGCGGGCCCTCCCACTACGCCCGCTGCCAGACGCACAACAAACGACAAAATCGGAATCAAACCAGGAGGTAAGCATGAAGCGAAGATCAAGATACAGACGCATTCTGTTATGGACGGCGCTGGGGCTGGCTGGGCTGGCGCTGGTGAGCGCCGTGCCCAGCGCAGTCGCCACGGCCGGGCGCGTCGAGCACAACTTTGCCGAGAACGACGGGCTGCGTCTTCACTACGTCGCGCGCGGCGAGGGGCCGCTGCTGGTGCTGATCCACGGCATTCCCGAATTCTGGTACTCGTGGAAGGCACAGATCGGGCCGCTCTCGGAAAACTACCGCGTCGTCGCCGTCGACCAGCGCGGCTTTAACCGCTCCGACGCCCCGGTGAACCAAGAGGGGTATCGCGCCGAGCATTTGGTGGAGGACGTTGCCGCGGTGATTCGTGCCGAAGGGCATGAGCAAGCCACCATCATCGGCCACGATTCGGGCGCATTCGTGGCCTGGTACTTCGCCGCCACGCATCCCGACATGACCGAGCGACTGGTCGCCCTGAGCGTGCCCCACCCCAACGCCTTTGTCGAAGAGCTGGCGAACAACCCGGCCCAGCACGTGGCGGGCGGCTACGCTCGGCAGATGCAGCAGCCCGGCGCAACCGCCGCCTTCCGCGTCGGCCCCATCGGCGTTTTGCGCGACCCGCTGGGCTGGCCGCTCCACCTCGCCGCGGATTTGCGCACGGATCACGACGCCATCGTTGCCTTTTATCAGGCCAACTACCCGCGCGAGCCGTACGCGGTCGACCCGACATTGGGCGAAATCGACGTGCCGACGTTGGTGATTCACGGTGAGGCTGACCAATTTCTGCTAGCGTCGGGCCATGCGCGCAATGAGAAATGGCTGGGGCAGTTGCCGGAAACACTCATGTTCGATGCGGGCCATTTCGTACACCAGGAAGCGGCGGAGGCAGTCAACGCGGCGCTGCTTGAATGGCTGTCGGAGACGGAGCAAGCGCAGATTGGCACAAAGTGACAAGCCGTTAGCGCGCGTGGACAATCAAGCAGCTCGCTGTTGCTGTAGACTAAAGCCAACCAATTATTTGCATAAATTTTTACGCTTTATCGAACAGCGTTCGGTTCTACACTTTTGTTCAGGTAAGCATACAAAGGAACTATCCCATGATCCTCTTCAATCGCAACCAACCCACCGCCACCAATCACGCCCTCGTCATCGGCGGCAGCATGGCCGGCCTGCTGGCCGCCCGCATCCTGGCCGACCACTACGTGCACGTCACCGTGCTCGACCGCGACGAGTTTCCCGCGGAGCCGGCGCACCGAGCGGGCGTGCCCCAGTCGCGCCATGCCCACGCGATTTTGCCGCGCGGCCAGATGATCATCGGCGAGCTCTTTCCCGGCATCATGGACGAGATGAAGGCCGACGGCGCGCCCGGCCCCGGCAACATCCAGATGGTCACCCCAATGGGGCCGCTGGCGCCGATGGATTTGCCGGCGGAGGCCGACGAGGGCATTTCGGTGAGCCGCTTTCTGCTCGAATGGCACATCCGCCATCGCCTGAGCCTGTTGGAGAACGTGACGCTGCTGAGCGGTGTTGAGGTGCAACACCTAACTGCCACCCCGAACCGCGAACGGGTAACGGGCGTGCAGGTGCGCCACCGCACTGATAATCTGCGCGAGGAAACGCTCGCCGCCGACCTCGTGGTCGACGCCAGCGGTCGACGCTCCAGCGCACCGGAGTGGCTCGCCGCGCTGGGCTACGATGCGCCGCCGGAGGAGACGATCAATTCGGGGCTGGGCTACGCCTCGCGCTTCTACAAAAAGCCCGCCGACTTTCACAACCGCTGGGACGGCATCCTGATCAACGGTCGCCCGCCGCACAATCCGCGCATCGGGCTGATTCTGCCCATTGAGAACGACGGCTGGCACGTGACCGTCGGCGGGCTGGCCGGGAATTTTGCGCCGACGGACGAGGCAGGCTTCCTCGAATGGGCGCGCCAGCTTCCCGACATTGGCCTCTACGAAGCGATCCGCGACGCTGAGCCGCTGACGCCGATTCGCGGCGCGCGCACGCCGAGCAACCGCCTGCGCCGCTTTGAGCGCCTGACGCGCTGGCCCGCGGGCTTCCTCATCACCGGCGACGCCGTCTGCTGCTTCAACCCCATCTACGGCCAGGGCATGACGACGAGCGCTCTCGACGCGGTGGCGCTACGCGAAACGCTGGAGAAGTACGGCACGCGCCCCGGCTTCGAGCGCAAATTTCAGCAGGCCGTGGCCCATGTCGTGGCAACGCCGTGGTTTGTCGCCACGGGCGAGGATTTGCGCTGGGCCGGCGTCGAGCTGACGGGCGGCAGCGAGGGCGTGATCAGCCGTTGGCGCACGAAGGTCATGCACCGCTACACCAACTTGCTGCTCAAGCAGGCCACGGTCGATCCGCTGATTTCGGGGCTCTACTTCGCCGTGATCGGCATGATTTTGCAGCCGCGCATGTTTATGCACCCCGGCGTCGTGGCCCGCGTGCTCTGGGGCACGGCGCGGCGTGCGCTGCGGCGGCAGGCCAAGACGCTAGCTGTTCCAGCGTTGGATGGGGCGTAGGAAGCTATTGAGGAAATCCGGAACCAACGGTGGACGGCAAGAAGGCGACGTCTTCTGCAAAGCCTACCGGGTAGAGACAGGTTGAGGTGAGAGCCACACACTTGCCAGCAATGAAATATCCACCTATACTACTTCTCGCCGTTCCGCCCCCTTCTCTTTTGAATCTGCACCATGCGTCTGCTGCTCTGCCTGTGTATGGGCTTGCTTCTACTGGCCTGCCAGCCCAGCGCCAACGTCCCTGATCCGGCGGCATCTCCCGACGCGCCGTCGCCGTTAGCTGCGCGCGGCCAGGCGCTCTTTGGTCGCGCGCCTGCTAACTGCGCCACCTGCCACGCCCTGGAGCCCGGCGTGCAGCTCGTCGGCCCCAGCCTCGCCGGCGTGGCGACTCGCGCCGATGCGCGCGTGAGCGGCCTCAGCGCCCAGCAATATCTTGAACTCAGCATCATGAAGCCGGACGCCTACCTCGTCGATGGCTACCCCAACGCCATGCCGCCCACAATTGCCAAGCAAATTACGAACGATCAGCTGCACGAGCTGGTGGCCTATCTATTGACGCTGGAGGAGTAATTCGTGGTGCGTGGTGCGTGAACGATTAGCCCCACCGACCGGGTTCCAGTTCACGCATCACGCATCACGCACTATCTACGGATCAATATGCGCATCCTTAAACTTACCACCCTCGCCCTCGGCGCACTTCTGTTTCTACTCTGCGCAGGCTTTCTCACGCTCGGCCTCGCGCCCGCCGCCGAAGATCCTTTTATCGACCCGCGCGCCGCGGGCGCAGGCGCCAGCAGCGTCGTCGACGGCTGGACGGGCCTCCAGCGCGACTTTCCCGCCGTCGACGCGCCCGCCACGACGCCCCAATCCAACGACGCCGTAGAGCTGGGGCGGCTGCTCTTCTTTGACCCCATGCTCTCGCGCAACGACGACCAGAGCTGCGCCACTTGCCACCACCCCGACCGCGGCTTGGCCGACGGCCAGATGCACCCCGTCGGTGTCGAGGGGCGCGAGCTGCCGCGCCACACGCCCACGCTCTGGAACGTGGCCTATGCCGGGCCGCTCTTCTGGGACGGTCGCGCCGAAACGCTCGAAGACCAAGCCCACACGCCCCTGACCCATCCCGATGAAATGGCAAACGACCCGGACGCGCTGGTCGCCAAGCTGCGCGCCATCCCGGAGTACGTCGAGCACTTTGAGGCCGTTTTCCCAGAAGATGGCGTCACCTTTGACAACGTGGCCCGCGCGCTCGCCGCTTTTCAGCGCACGTTGATCAGCAACGACAGCGCCTTTGACCGCTTCGCCGCTGGCGATCGCGACGCCCTCAGCGAATCGCAGCAGCGCGGGCTCAACCTCTTCCGCTCGGCGGCCACGCGCTGCTTCGAGTGCCACGTCAACCCCACCTTTACCAATAACACCTTCCGTACGCTCGGTGTTCCAGAAGAGGGCGTCCCCGAAGAGGTCATCGATGACCTCGGTCGCGCGGAAGTGGCGGACGACGCCGCGCCGGGCGCTTTTCGCGTGCCCACCCTGCGCAACGTTGCGCTGACCGCACCCTACATGCACAACGGCTCGCTCGCTACGCTGGAGGAAGTCGTACAGTTTTATGCCGACGGCGGTGGCCGCGCGCGGGGCAACGGGGATGTCGACTTTTTCGTGCAGGGCTTTAGCCTCAGCCAGCAGGAGCAGGCGGATTTGGTCGACTTTCTTCACGCGCTGACGGACGAAAGCGCGCTGCCGAATGTACCGGAGGAAGTCCCATCGGGCTTACCCGTGGTCGAGCGCATCGAACGTGAGAACCGGGTGACGGTCGAGAGCTTCGAGATCGCACCGGCGGGCGAGGAGGCGGAATTGCCGCGGGTGCTGCGGGTGGCCGTGGGCGAGGTGATTCAGGAGGCGGTGGATCGCGCGCGACCGGGCGATACGGTTGAAATTGAGTACGGCGTTTACCACCAGAACGTGGTGGTCAACAGCAACGACCTCACCCTGCGCGGCGTCCCCAACGCCGCGGGCGATTTTCCCGTGCTGGATGGGCAGAACGACTTTGCCGACGGCGTGCTTGCCAGCGCCAACGGCTTCACCGTCGAGCGGCTGCACCTGCGCAATTACACCGGCAACGGCGTGCTCGTCGAGGGGGCGCGCAACGTGACCTTCCGCGATCTGCGCGTCGAGGATGTGGGCGTCTACGGCGTTTATCCCGTTCATTCGAGCGGCGTGTTGATCGAGCGCGTCGAGGCCAGCGGCGTGAAGGATGCGGGGATTTACGTGGGCCAATGCGAGGACATTGTCGTGCGCGATTCGGTTGCTTACGACAACGTGATTGGCATCGAGGTCGAGAACAGCGTCGACTACGAGGTGTCCGGCAACCACGTTTACGACAACAGCGCGGGGCTCTTCTTCGTGCTGCTGCCGCAGCTCACCAGCAAGGTCTCCACCGGCGGCAACGTTTACGACAACGTGGTCGAGCACAACAATCTCAGCAACTTTGCCGACGCCGACATGGTCGCCTCGCTGATTCCGCCGGGCACGGGCGTGCTGATTCTGGCCGCGGACGACGTCGAACTGTACGACAACACGATCACCGACAACGACTCCGGCGGCGTCGCCGTCTTTCGCCTCACCGTCGCCTTCGACGCCGACCGCATCGACGTGCCTGACCGCCCCGAACGCATCTGGGTTCACGACAATCAACTGCGCGACAACGGCGCGGCCCCGGATGCCTTCCTCAACGATCTCGGCATCCCCGGTGCGGATATTCTGTGGGACGGCTCTTCGTGGCAGGTGCGCTTTGATCAGCCCAACGCTTCAAAATTTCCACCCGCGCTGCCCAGCAGCGGCTGGCCGGATGTTGCGCGGCGGGGGTACTGGCGGGTGCTGGATTTTGTTGTGGGACGGCTGCTGTAAGGCGAAGCACCGCTTCGCTTGGTGGATATAATAGAGTCCGTACAACCAATTTCTGAGCGACTTTGGTCAAACGCCAGTCGCTACCTGCCCGCCAGCTCAACCCGCACAAAAATTACAACGGCCACATCGGTCACGGCCCCTACACGAAAGGCCGCCGACGCCTCAGCGGGCCAGACGACCGCGTCGCCCGCACCGGCAATAATCTCGCTGCCCTCGACCTGCACAATTCCCTCCACCACAAACAAAAGCCGCAGCGCCCGCTGGTTGCCCGCCAGCGCCGGCAGCGAGAGCGGCTCCTCGTCCACCTGCACGGCGGAGACCACCGCCTCCAGTTCGCGCCGCAAAATCAGATTAAACGCCGTCACCGCCGCGCCGACTAATTCGGCGCGCAGCGGGCGACCGCCGTCAAAGGTGTGCTGCTGGAAGCGGCCCAGCTCGACCGTTTCCTCCGGCTCCCGGAAGTGCAGCCGCAGCGTGCCGCCGCTGAGGGGCACGTGGACGCGCGTGTAGCCGGAGAAGTCGCTGTAGGGCGCGTCGCGCTCGATGGTGGCGGTGTTGATCGTGAAGCGGTTGTCGGGGTCGCCGAGCTGGGTGTGGATGGGGTGAGCGTAGATCGGGTAGACGGAGCCGCCGGGCCAGGCGGTGGGGTCGGCAGCGGCGCGGGGGAGGTGGCGGGGTGTGGTGTTCATGCAAAGGCCTCTAGTTGACTACTCGGAGCGTACATAGGGCGAGTTCGGCTCTAGATGCACTAGCTTCGCCAAATAGCTTTCAAGATGCGGCGCGATCTCTCCCAGCAACCAAACTTGAACCATGACATCCTCTAGCGCAGTCCATGCATGTGCAGCCAGCATCTCGTTCTGCATTCGCATAAAGTGCCACTTTATGTCTTCGCCTGTTGTCATGGTCGAATAGAACTCGGTTTGAGCCAACGCTGCAACGGCGTTTGTGTTCCAGAATCGGTAAATTTCCTCATTAGCTGGCAACTTGGCTAAGTGATCGCGATTGTTGAGAAGCAGCGAGCGCCATTCAGAGACAATGGAACGCGGCTCGCTCATCCGCTCCTCGAAATGACCTCGCTCAACAGTAGTCTGGTAGCGCTCAGACCATTCGCTACGAATAGCAAAGATACCGTTTGCTGACCCAGCTTGAGAAACGTACTGAAGATCAATTTGTTCGACGGGCCGCCCCAGCCGTTCTCTCGACCAACCTGTTCCCCATGAAAAAGTAGGAGGGGGAAAATCTGAATCGGTCGACAAGCCAAACACGCGAAAATCGGCAAGTTCTACAAGACCTGTCAACCCTTTGGCTTCGACCATTCGGCGCGTTTGGTCTTGTTGAGACTGTGCCTGTCGCGCTCGACGTGGCCGTAGCTGCTGGCGCAATGCTTGATAAGCCTTGTAAAAAGGATTATTGGGGATGGGCCTGAGACCAAATGCCGTACTTCCTTCTTCGTGCCCACAAACAGTGCACTGCTTGTGAAATGTTACGTCACCATTTTTGTGCTTTGACTGAGTGAACTCTGTCGGGCTGCCACAGCGTATGCAGTGAACTGGTATATTTATCATTGGCTAATCCCTATTAGGAACCAACATGAATACAGAAGCGCGGAGACCATAATCGCTTCGGCAAATGCTCGGTTGCATCGTTTCGATGAATTACTTATACTGCGGTTAACCGGCTACCAAAAGGAGGAAATTAATGACAGTGGCTACATTTGAATCAATTCCACAGCTTCGACAACTGCCCGCGACACTACCGCTCGAAAATGCTGTCCGCCTGGATTTAGAGGAAGGCGTTCCAATTTTTCGAGCGCCGTCAGCTGTTCAAGCTCGAATTGAATCGCTAATGGAGAAAGAGCGAGAATCCTCTTTGAGCGCTCAGGAATTGCTGGAGCTTGATTTATACGAAGAGGTGGACGATTACCTGAGCTTTGTCAATCGCACAGTTAGAAATTCGTTGCTCTCACAAGCCGAGAACGGTGTGTAACGATGGCCGCTCGACGCCGCTCAATTCCCAATTCTGTGCAAGACATTGTGCGAGAACGAGCGAATGGATTATGCGAATACTGCCACACCAGCGAAAAGTGGCAGTACGTTCAATTCACAATTGATCACATTACCGCGCTCTCTCGCGGTGGAACGGACGATGTGGAAAACTTGGCGCTGGCCTGTTTTCATTGCAACCGGCGCAAATCTAATCAAACAACAGTCGTCGACCCTGAGTCCGGCAAGCCTTACGTCCTCTTCAATCCACGTCACAATAGATGGGCTGACCACTTTGCTTGGTCGAGAAACGGTGCTCAGCTTCTCGGCCAAACACCAACAGGCCGCGCGACAGTATCATATCTCAATCTGAATCGGCCTCGCATTATGAGCATCCGCTTGGCAGATGTGGCAATTGGTCGCCATCCCCCAGCCAACGATCCCCTCGACAAAACAACGCAGTAAACATCTGCCTCGCTGGTCATCAATTTCGCGCCTGCGCTCCGTCTACAAACTCACCGCCTGCAATTGTTTCTCATATAAATCCGCATACATTCCCCCGCGCGACAGCAGCTCCTCGTGGTTTCCCCGCTCGACAATGCGCCCATCATCGATCACCAAAATCATGTCGGCGCGGCGAATTGTCGACAGGCGGTGGGCAATCACAAAGGAAGTGCGGCCTTCGAGCAGCGTGTCCAGCGCCTGCTGGACGAGGCGTTCGGTGCGGGTGTCGATGCTGGAGGTGGCTTCGTCCAGGATCAGCAGGCGCGGATCGGCGAGAATGGCGCGGGCAATGCAGACAAGCTGGCGCTGCCCCTGGCTGAGCGTGCCGCCGCGGTCGCCGAGCTTGCTCTCGTAGCCCTCCGGCAGCGCTTCGATAAAGGCGTGGACGCGCGCCGCCTTGGCCGCCTCGATCACCTGCTCCATCGGCACGTCCGGCTGGCCGTAGCGGATGTTGTCCGCAATCGTGCCGGAGAAGAGGAAGGCGTCCTGCGGCACGACGCCCATCTGCTGGCGCAGGCTGCGCCGCGTCACGTCGCGCACGTCGTGGCCGTCCACGAGCACGGCCCCTTCGTCGACATCGTAAAAGCGGCCAATCAAGTTCACCAGCGTCGTCTTGCCCGCGCCCGTGGGGCCGACGAGCGCAATGGTCGACCCCGGCTCGGCTTCGAGCGACACGTCGCGCAGGACGTAGCCCGTGTTGTATTCGCCGCCGTCGGCGTCCGCCGGTGCGCGGTTGGTGGACGAAGCGGCGGCGTCAAAGACCCCAACACCGTTTTGCCCAGTGCCATTGCGCCCCGTGCCGTTGGTGGCGACGCTGTTGATCGCGAGGCCGTCCAGCGCCGTCGCATCCTCTCCATCTTCGACAGCCGCCCGCCGCACAATTTCGCCGCGCCCGTAGCTAAAGCTAACGTGATCAAAAACCACGCGGCCCTCGACGGCGGGCAGCGTCTCGGCCCCTGGTTTGTCAAAGAGATCGGGGTCGATGTCGAGCAGCTCGAAGACGCGCTCGCTGGCGGCGAAGGCGGCCTGGGCCTGGGTGTAGAGCGTGGAAATCTGCTGCACGGGGCGGAAGAAGCGCTCGGCGTAGAGCAAAAAGGCCGCCACCGTGCCGACCGACGCCAGCCCCGCAATCGCCAGCCAGCCGCCCACGCCCGCGACGATGGCGGTCGCGATGGTCGAGAGCACGTCGATGGTGGGGGCGAAGGCGGCGGTGATGCCGCCCGCGCGCACGCTGCTGTTGCGGTAGGCCGTGTTGTTGCGCTCGAACTGCTGGATATTTTGCTGCGTGCGCCCAAAGGCCTGCGATTCGCGCACGCTCGAAATGCCCTCCTCCAGGTTGGTCGAGAGCTGGCCCAGCGTTTCGCGCGTTTCGCGGAAGGCCGAACGGGCGCGGCGCGAGAAGAAGGCCGTCACCAAAAACATGATCGGAATGACCGTCAACGTGGCAAGGGCCAGAATCCAGTTGTAGACAAACATGGCCACCACGATGCCGATCAGCGCGAAGATCGCGCCGAGCGACTGGGTGAGCGACTGCGAAAAGAGGTTGCCGATCACGTCGGTGTCGTTGACGAGGCGGCTCATCAAATCACCCGCCTGGCCGCCGCTAAAGTATTTGAGCGACAGCCGCTGCACGTGCTCGAAAATGTCCGTGCGCAGCCGTTTGAGCAGGCGCTGGGCCACGCGTCCCCAGAATGCGCACCTGCCCCACAAAGCCGACGAAGCCGAGCACGTAGACCACCAGCAGCCACAGCATGGCGTTGCGCAGGCCGACGCTGTTGCCCTCGGTGATAAAGCGGTCGATGGCGATGCCGATCAGCGCGGGGCCGCCCGCTTGGGAGCCGGCGGACAAAATTAAGAAGACCAGCATGATGAGCAGGTCGCGCCAGTCGTCGCGCATGTAGGTCCAGAGGCGGCGGATCACGGCCCAGTCGTTGGTCGCGCGTTCTTGAGGGGTGGAGGCGATTCGGTCTAGCATAAGATGTAGGGTTGGTTTGTAGAGTTGGTCGCGCAGACCCCTCCCCAGCCCTCCCCACCGTGGGGAGGGAGCCGTTGTCTCGTTGATTCTGTTGGTCGGTTTTTGATTATCTCAATGCGACCAAGATTCCGTACAGACCCCCTTCCCCCGCGGCGGGGGAAGGGCCGGGGATGGGGGTTCTTACGCCGCCACCCGCTCGTCCGCTTCGAGCTGCGAATCCAAAATCTCGGCGTAGAGCGCGCTCGTCTCCAGCAGCTCGGCGTGCGTGCCGCTGTCGGCAACCTGGCCATCTTCCAGCACGAGAATCAAGTCGGCGTTGCGCACCGTCGAGATGCGCTGGGCGATGATGAAGGCGGTGCGCTCGGCGAGCAGCGTTTCCAGCGCCTGCTGCAATTTGTACTCCGTCTCGGCGTCGACGGCGCTGGTCGAGTCGTCGAAAATCAGGATCGCCGGGTCGATCAGCAGGGCGCGGGCGATGGCGACGCGCTGCTTCTGCCCACCGCTGAGACCCACGCCGCGCTCGCCGATCAGCGTGTCGTAGCCGTCCGGCATGGCGGCGATAAAGTCGTGCGCCTGCGCCATGCGCGCGGCCTCCTCGATTTCCGCCTGCGAGGCGTCGGGCCGGCCAAAGGCAATGTTCTCGCGGATCGTGCCGCCAATCAGGTTGACCTCCTGCAGCACGATGCCGATCTGGTGGCGCAGCGAATCGATCTGCACGTCGCGCACGTCCTGGCCGTCGATCAGCACCGCGCCGTCGGTCACGTCGTAGAAGCGGGGCAGCAGGTTGATGATCGTGCTCTTGCCGCTGCCCGTCGCGCCCAGGATGGCAACCGTTTGCCCCGGCTCGACGGCAAACGAAATGCCCTTGAGCACGTCCTCCTCCGCCCCGATGTAGCGGAAATGCACGTCGCGGAATTCGACGCGCCCGCGCACGTGCTCTTCGTCATCGCTCGCGCCGTTGGTCGAAAAGCCGTGGGCCAGCGGCACGGCGTTGGGCTTCTCCTCGACGTCGTTGGGCGCGTCCAGCACCTCGAACAGCCGCTCGCCGGAGGCCGTGGCGCGCGAGAGCAGCTGCGAGACAAAGCCGAGCTGGAAAATTGGAAAGAGCAAAAAGGTGAGGTAGGTGTTGAAGGCGATCAGCGTGCCCAGCGAGATGTCGTCGGCGATCACGCGGTTGCCGCCGTACCAGATAACGATCAGCGTGCCGATGTTGGCCAGGAAGAAAACGGTTGGGAAGCCAAGCGAGAAGAGGTCGATCACGCCGAGGAATTCCTGGTAGAGGCTCTCGTTGCGCTGGCGGTAGCGGCCGGCCTCGTACGGCTCGGCGGCAAAGGCCTTGACCACGCGCACGCCGGCGATGTTTTCCTGCAGCACCGTGTTCAGATCGCCCAGCTTTTGCTGGACTTTGCGAAAGCGCGGGGCCAACCGCGCGAAGAGAAAGCCCAGAATCACGCCGATGGCGGGAATGGTGGCGAGCGAGGCGAGCGCTAATCGCCAATCCATGACAAAGAGCAGCACCATCGCGCCGACAAAGGTCACCAGCGCGGAAATTAGCTGCAGCAGCCCCTGCGAGAAGAAGCCGCGCACGGCCTCCACGTCCGAGGTGGCGCGCGTCATCAGCTGGCCGGTCTGGTTTTGGTCGTGGTAGGAGAAGGAGAGCGTCTCGATTTTTTGGAAGGTTTCTCCACGAATGTCGTAGGCCACATCCTGCGAGACCTTCTCTGAGCCAAAGGTTTGCACAAAGCTAAAGATGCCGCGCACCACCGCCACGCCCAGCAGGCCAGCGGTGGCAATGAGGATGCCGTTCCAGCTTTGGGCAGTGATGCCGTTGTCGATCAGCTGCCGCAGCAGCTGCGGCGTGTAGAGATTGGCCGCGGTCACGATCAGGCTGCCGACCAGCGCGCCGGTAGCCAGCGGCAGATAGGGACGGAGGTAGGCGAGAATGCGGCGGATGGTGGACATGGATATTTGAAGTTTCAGGGAGCAATTGAGCTGCGGATTTAATCTGGTAAAATGTCTAGGTAATTCTGGTTCTCTGAGCTTTTATGGGGTAGACGCACAAGGCCCGACCGACGGTGCGTCGCACTTTCCGAAGTGCGTCGCACGTTTGGGGGAAGTCCCACCCATTTCGGGTAATAGACAAGCCAGATGTGCGATGCACCTCGGAAGGTGCAACGCACGCTGGGCCGCGTTGCTCGTTGCACCCCACAAGCCCTCAGAGAACCGTAATTTGTAAACTACGTCGACGAACGCGGACAAACAATTTCCAACAACTACGTGGCCACAGCTTTCTTCAAGTATATTCGACGCAAGAGATAAATTTACATGCAAGAACCAGTTTACTCCTACGACAAAGAAGTCGATGTCCTATACATCTCCTTCTCACCAAGCGAACGCGCAACCAGCGCTGTCGAACTAAACGAGAACATTCTGCTGCGTTTGAATCTTCAAGAGAAACGGGCGGTAGGCTTGACGTTGATGGATTTCTCCATACTGGTCGAGATGACCAATACAGGGCCGCGTAGCTTTCCGTTGACCGGTCTAAACGATTTAGACGACGATTGGCGGGAGATGGTGCTCGACATTGTCTCTCGACCGCCAGTTAGGCAGATATTGAAGCTGCAAACCTTCACGCCTTCACTGGGTCAGGCAGTGCCCGCGACAACAGTGGAGCGCCCGCTCGTTCCCGCACTGGCATAAATCAATCCCCCGCCGGAACCCCCAGCGCCGCCATCGCCGCGCGCTTCTCGATCCCCAGCACGCGCGCAGCCACAGATACGCCGCCAGCCCGGCCAGCACGTTGGCCGTGGCCGCGGCCACAAAAATCCCCGCCACGCCGACGAGCGACGAGCCGAGCAGCGCCAGCGGATGTAGAGCGCAAACATCTGCACGACCATCAGCGCCGAAGCGTGCAGCGGCTTGTTGAGCACGTTGAGCGTGTCGTTGCTCAGCTGGAGCACACCCTGCAGCGCGTAGCCAATCGGCACGATGCGCAGGTAGAGCACGATTAAGTCAATGACGGCTGGATCGCTATTAAAAAGCGAGGCCAGCGGGCGCGCAATCACGGCCAGCAGCAGGGCGGCGACAATGCCGCTGGCGACGGCAAACTGCTGGGCGTAGCCCACGCCCGTGCGCACGCGCTCCATGCGCCCGGCCCCAAAATTTTGGCCCACAAAGGGCGCCAGCGCCGTCGACAGCGCGAGCACCAGCACCAGCGAGAAAATCTCCACGCGGGCGGAAACGCCATAAGCCGCCACGGCCTCCTCGCCGTAGCCGGAGACCAGCCGCGTGATCACCGCCGTGCCCAGCGGCACGATCATCTTCGTCCCCGCGGCGGGAACGCCGATGTAGAGAATGCGCCGCCACGAATTTAGCAGCGTCCGCAGCGGCGGCACAACGAGCGTGATCATCTGGTCTCGATAGTACAACACCCATGCGGCAACCAAAAATGTTACGGCGCGCGAGATGACGGTGGCGGTGGCGGCCCCGGCAACGCCCATTTGCGGGAAGGGGCCAATGCCGAAAATCAGCAGCGGATCCAAAATAATGTTGACGCCCACGGCCACCAGCATCACCAGGCTGGGCGTTTTGGTGTCGCCCGTGGCGCGGATGGCGCTGTTGCCCACCATCGGAATCACCAGGAAGATGATGCCGCCGTACCAGATGGTCATGTACTCGCGGATGTAGGGCAGCGTCTGCTCCGTTGCGCCCAGCAGGCGGAAGACGGGCTCGATGGTGAGCAAACCAATGATCAGCGCCACGCCGACCAGCACCACGGCCAGGAAGAGGCTATCGGTGGTAAAGCGCTGCACCTGGTCTTGGTCGCCGTGGCCGATGGCGCGCGAGATGACCGCCGCCGCGCCGATGCCGATGCCGATCGCGATGCTGCTGATCATAAAGACGACGGGGAAGGTAAAGCTCAGCGCCGCCAGTTGGCTCGTGCCCAGCTGGCCGACAAAAAAGGTGTCGACCAAATTAAAGGCGACCATGCCCAAAATGCCGATAATCATGGGGCCGGTTAGCCGCGCCAGCGTCGAGGCGATGGGGCCGTCGGTGAGGCGGGCGCGTTTGGCGTTGTTCATGGGGAATTATTCCTTATTGCTTACTGCTTATTGCTTGTTGTTCGTTTGCGCTGACCCTTGTTTATTGAATTATGTGGCTTCGTTGCCCACAAATTTACCAATAAGCAATACGCAATAAGCACTACTCATTTCGCCGCGCTCGCTGCGCCACCGCCAGCTCCAGCGATTCGCGCAGCAGTTCGACTGCCCGGCCCACGTCCTCTGGCTCCCGCAAATAAAAGCTGACCCAGCCGCTTTCGGGCAGGATGTGGTGTGCTTCGGCGCGGCCCGACTCGACGACTGCGTTGCGCACCTTTTTCGGAAAAGGAATATCCACGAGGTGGTCGCCGTGGATGTGGCCGATTTCGCGCTTGCCCAGCCGATATTCCGTGCCGCCAAAGCGGTGCGGGTGCGCGCTGACGCCCTCCCAGGTGAGAAGGGTTTGGTTGATCGTTTTTCGTGCGTTTGGGACTGCCATTGTGAAAATCCTCATACACTTTCCGGCTGTTTTTCCTCGCTGCGTTCACCATTCGCGTACAGGCTTCCATGCACGCACCTCAACAGCGTGCGCAGCGTCTCGATTTCTTCTGCGCTCAACGCAGCCGTCAGCTCCTGCTCCAGCTGCTGCCACACGGCGCAAACCCGTGTCTCCAGCTCGCGTCCGCCTGCCGTCAAATAGACCCGCGACACCCGCTGGTCGCGCGTATCCGCCCGGCGCTCGATAAAGCCGGACTGCGCCATGCGCTGCAGCATCTTGGTAACCGTGGCGGGCTGAATGCAGAGCCGCCCAGCCACTTCGCTCTGCGTGAGGCCGTCCTCGCGCCAAAGCTGACGCAGGATCGCATCCTGGCCCACGTGCAGGCCAATCTCGCCAAAGTACTGATTCGCCAACCCACGGTGCGCCTTGCCAATGCGCGCCAGCAGGTGACTGATGTTTTGAGGCGTATAGTTTTCCAATTCACTCCCAAACTTTCAAAATTGTTTTGCTGACTAATAATTAGCCGGCTAAGCAAAAAGCAGTGTAAAAGAATCTGAGCTTTTGTAAAGTAGGCCAATCGCTATTTCGCCGCTCGGTTTTGCAATTGCTTTGGACACGCTGGTGTCGTGTAATGCTAAAGCGATAAGAACTGTAGGTGCGGTTTTCAACTGCATGGGCACACCCACCCTTCGCCTTGGTCTAGCGAAGGGGCAGGTCATGCTTGCGCAGCTAGAAGCAGCGCCTACGATTCCCACTAAATCACGCTTGACGAGACATCAGGGACAGTCGAGCGGGTCAACATCACTGCCGGTTCCATTCATTGTCAAGCCGTAGCTAAAGGGAAAAAGCGGGCCGTCGCAGCCGTCGAAGTCGCTGGCCTGGATGGGGATTTGTTCCATGCTGCGCGGCCACGTAAAGGGCAGCTTGCCGACAAACTCGACGTCGCCAAAGAGCACGTCGGCGACGCCCTGCCCTTCCGTGCCCGGCAGCCACGCCACCACCCACGCATCGGCGTCGCCCAACTGCTCAGTGATGATGAGCGGGCGGCCCGTCACCAACACGACGATGAGCGTTTCGCTGCTGTCGTGCATGGCCTCGATCAGCGACGCGTCCGCGTCGCTCAGCGCGAGGTCGGCCCGGTCGCCCTGCCCCTCGGCGTACGGGCGCTCGCCGACTACGGCGATCCCCACCGCAGCCCGCTCATCAAAATCGCCAGCGCGGCTGTAAACGACCTGCGCTTCCGGCCCAACCGTCTGCTCGATGCCCGCCAAAATCGTCGTGCCCGGCGTGATGTCGCCCGCGCGCCCCTGCCACACAATCGTCCAGCCGCCGGATTGGATGCCGATGTCGTCCGCCGCCGCCCCACCAACGTGAATCAGCGGCGTCGCTTTGTTGATGGGCAGCGCGGACTCCTGATTTTGCAGCAGCACCAGCGACTGCTGCACCGCCTCCCGCGCCAGCGCCCGGTGATCTTCCGAGCCGACAGCCGACAGCGCGTTCGCGTCGGGTTCCGTCGGCTCGAACAGACCCAGCTCGAATTTGACGCGCAGGATGCGGCGCACGGCGTCGTCGATCCGCTCGACGGGGACATCGCCATTTTCCACCGCGCGCGTCAGCGTTTCGATAAACGTTTCGTATTCGTAGGGAACCATCACCATGTCGAGGCCCGCATTGATCGAGGTGATGACGTCGCTCTCGTAGGAGCCGGGAATCTGGTCGATGGCCTGCCAATCGGAAACGAGGAAGCCGTCGAAGCCCAGCTCGCCCTTGAGCACGTCGCTCAGCAGGTAGCCATCCGCGTGCAGCTTGGTCCCGTTCCAGCTGCTAAAGGAGACCATGATGCTGCGTGCGCCGTTTTCGATGGCCTCGATGTAGGGCGGCAGGTGGACGGCGCGCAGCGTGGCTTCGTCCAGCACGGCGTCGCCCTGATCGATTTGGTAAGCGCCGCTGGTCGACGTGCCCCACGCGGCGGCGCCGTCGGCCACGTAATGTTTGGGCGTGCCGAGAACGGTCTGCGGCGCGCTCAGCGAGTCGCCCTGCAGGCCGCGCAGAAAGGCCGTGCCCAGCGTGGAGACCAGCGTCGTCTCTTCGCCGTAGCCTTCGTAGGTGCGCCCCCAGCGGATATCCTGCGGCACGGCCACCACCGGCGCAAAGTCCCAGTTGATGCCGGTCGCCGCCACCTCCAGCGCCGTCGCGCGCCCGATGCGTTCGACGAGATCGGCGTTGCGCGTCGCGCCCAGACCGATCTGGTGCGGGAAGATCGTCGCGCCCAGGACGTTGTTGTGGCCGTGCACGGCGTCCACGCCGTAGATCAGCGGGATGCCGAGCCGCGTCTGGCGCGCGGCCTCGTGGTAGGCATTTGTCATCTCCAGCCACGCCGCGGGCGTGTTGGCGGCGGGGCCACCGCCGCCGCCGCTCAACACCGAGCCGATAAAGTATTGGGTCACCTGCTCCGGTTGGATGCTCCCCTTTTCGACCTGCGTCATCTGCCCGATTTTTTCGGCCAACGTCATCTCGGCCAGCAGCTCGTCGATGCGCGCCTCAATCCCGGCGTCGACGTTTTGGTCGGCGGCGGGTGGGAGGGAAGCCGCGTCGCTTGGCTGGCTGGATGAGATGGAAAGCTGCGTGCAGCCGGAGAGCACCAGCAGCAAGAAAATCAAAGCAATTCGCCAGTTGATGTGAGTAAAATCAAAACGTCGTTTCATAATCGCCCCCGTGTAAAGAAGCCAACGGCCTCCCAATCGCGCCGCAGCGCTCCGATCTCTTCTGTATTCAATCTAACCTGCGACAGGCGCAGCGGCCCGCAGCCGACATCGAACAAACTTATCACCGCCCTGATAGCCAAATCCTGCCCAAAGAGGTGGCGCAGCAGGATCACGTTTCCCCATCGCGCAACCAATCCATATCAAAGCGCGCCACGGTCACGTAGCGCGTATCCGTCATGCGGTCGACCATGCCGTCTTCATAAATACACAGAATTGTCCCATCCTGCGCCTGCGCCAAATCCGAGTAGCCCGACGGCCCCGGCTCCAGCACGCGCGACACGGCCCACGACTCGCAATCGTCGGGGCTAAGCTTGACCGTGAGCCGCTTGCGGTCGTGCGCCAGCGCGCGACCGGGCGGCGTCAGCTCGTTTTCGAGATTGTCCGGGTTGGCAAAAATAATGAGCGGTATACCCTGCGCCGACGGCTGCGACAGCCTCAGAATGCTGCCCATACAGACCGGCTCCCGCAGCGACTCGTCCCACTTCTCGATTCGCCACTCACGCGCGCCGTCGGGGCTGGTGGCGATCAGGCGGCGGTTGGTGGTGGATTCAGTACGTATGTTAAAGAGCACGCGACCGTCGCTCAGCTCCACGGCTACGCTCTCGCTGGGATTCTTGATGCGCTCGCCGTGGTAGACAACCGTCTCGCCGCACAGCCACGTGTTTCCACCGTCGTCGCTGTAGATCGAGGCCACGTCAGACGGGCGGTGGCCAAGCTTGCCCGCACCAAATTCCGCGCCTTCGCCCGTCGACATCCAGACCGGCACGAGCAGCCGCCCGCTCGCAAGCTGAATGCCGTGGCCCGGCCCCGTCGCGATCACGCGCCAGGCATAGCGCTCGCGGAACGTCTCCAGGCTTTGGGTGATTTCGACTGGTTCAGAAAAACTCGCGCCGTCGTCGAAGCTGCGCAGGTAGAAAACGCGAGCGTAGGCGCGGCAGTAGAGCGCGTGCACCGTGCCGCTCTGTTTAGTTGACGAGCGGTCGGCAATCATCACGAAGTTGCTGATGGGGCCGGGGCCATACGATTCGTGACTCACCACCCGCTGCGGCGGCTCCCAGTTTTGGCCACCATCGAGGCTGCGGCGCAGGAGAATGTCGTTATCGCCCCAGTCGCCGCCCGTGTCGCGGCGCGCCTCGGCAGTGGCGAGGATTACGCCGCGCTGCGTGCAGAGGATGCCGGGCACGCGGTAGTTGTGGTAGCCGTTCGTGCGCGCTTCAAAGAGGTAGGTTTTTTCGAGCATAACTTGATCTGTTGATCTTAAATCTCCTGAGAAAGCCAGTATCCAACATCTTACCCGCGGCTGCTCAAGTTGCCAACTCGCGCGCTGGCGTCACCCTGCGTTACAATAGCCGCCATGCCGATCCAACTCTTCTCCAGCGAGCAGGCCCTGCTCACCCAACTTGCGCCCCCGCGCGACGATATGCTGATCGCGCTGCTCACGGTGGGCGAGAGCGCGCTGCTGCCGCCCGTGCAGGACGCCCTCGCCAGCGACTTCTCCAGCGACGTCATCGACCAAATCCTCGAAATCGACATCGGCGGGCCGCGCCTCAGCCGCCTCAATTTTGATGTGGTGCAGCAGGCCATTATCGACCTGCCGCTGGACGTGCTCACGGGCAGCGCCGGGCGGCGGCTGCTCGATGCGCTCGGTCGCCTGGCCGAGGAGGAACTGACGATTGCGTTTGTCGGCGAGCCCATGAGCGTAATTGGCGCGTTCCTGCTCGATGGCGCAACCGCTGGCCTCAACCTGCTGCCGCGCACCGTTGTCGTGCCCGACGTGCAGGCCGTGCCGGACTTGCGCGCCCTGCTGGCGACGCTGGCCCAGCGCCGCCTGCGCCTGCTCGCCCTCGATGGCGACGTGGCCGCCACCTACGACCACGCCAGCGACCGCGTCACCGTCAGCGGCGACGAAGACGCGGCGGGCAATGTCCTGCTCACCGCCTTTGTCGTAGGCGAGGAGGGGCAGCCGACGGCGCGCGTACAGATGCTGCAGCCGGGCGTCACGTCGGGCTGGCCGGAAATTTAATGCGACAACCAGCGTCCCCGGCACGCGGCGCGCGCCTCTTCGTCTTCCTTGCTGAGTCTGGCGCGTGCCGGGGACGCAACAAACCCACCGATGCTTAACTTTAGAATTCTTGAACTAAAATGAAGTCAAGATGAAAGCCCGCGTTTTTACCCCCTCCCAGCCTTTCCCATTCTGGGGGAGGAGCCGATGCTTCGTCTGCCCAGTCGCAGCTCCCTCCCCAAATTGGGGAGGGGTTAAACTCTGCTTTCCAAATTGGCTTTACTTTAGCCAACATTTCTCACACCCACACCTATGCCCACCCCCCACATCCTCATCACCGGCGCGACGGACGGCATTGGCCTCGCCATGGCTCGTCTTTACGCCGAGCGCGGCGCGCGGCTGATCCTCGTGGGCCGTCGCCCGCTGGCTGCGCTTGATGACGCGCTCTTCTCGGAGGCGACCTACTGCCGGGCCGATCTCTCCCAGCTCGACTGCCACGAGCGGGTGCACCGCTGGCTGGATGCCCACAACGTGCCGCAGCTCGACGCGCTGATCCACAACGCGGGCCTGGGTTACGTCGGCTCGCTGGCGGGGCAGACGGCGGCGGAGATCGACGAACTGCTCCGCGTCAACCTTTACGCGCCGGTCATGCTGACCCACGCGCTGCTGCCCCGCGTCGAACGGGCGAGCGGCAAAATTGCCTTTGTCAGCTCCGTCGTGTCGACCCTGCCCGCGCCCAACTTTGCCGTGTACGCCGCCACCAAGGCAGCGCTCGACGGCTTTGTGCGCAACCTGCAAATCGAGCTGCGCGCCATGAACAGTCCGGCCACCGCTCACGCGCTCCACCCCGGCGCGACGCGCACGGCCATGTTCAAAAAAAGCGGCGCGCCCCACCTCGCCAAAAGCCGCTACCCCTCGGCGGAAAAGACGGCCCACCAGCTCATCGATGCCCTCGACCGCGGCGGGCGCTCGACCACCATCGGCGGCGCAAACAAGCTGCTGCACGCGGCGGGCCGCCACCTGCCCGCGCTCTTTGACTTTGCTGCGCGGCGGCAGGCGCAGGCGGCCCACGGCCTCTTTGCCCGCGAAAGCCAAAGCGATTCGCGCCACATTGTCATTACCGGCGCGGCGGACGGCATCGGCAAGGCGCTGGCGCGCGAATTTGCGGCGCGGGGAGACGCGATCACCGGCATCGATGTGGATGCGATGCGCGCGGACGCCACGCAGGCGCAACTTCTCCAATCCGGGGCCGACGCAACATTCATCGTCGCCAACCTCGGCGACGCGGGCGCGCTGGACAACGTCGCCCGGCAGCTCGCCAAGCGCCCCCCCGTCGACGTGCTGATCCACAACGCCGGCATCAACGACGTCGGCCCCTTTGCCCACGCCGATCTGGATCGACAGCGCGCCGTGCTCGATGTGAACCTGCGCGCGCCGCTGGCGTTGACGACGGATTTGCTGCGGCAGGGTCGGCTGCGCGAGGGGGGCACGCTCGTCTTTCTCTCATCGCTTTCGCACTATGCCAGCTACCCCGGCGCATCTGTCTACGCCGCGAGCAAGGACGGGCTGGCCTCGTACGCGCGCAGCCTCGGCAGCGCACTCGCCAGCGACGGCCTCCACGTGCTCACCGTCTTTCCCGGCCCCACGCGCACGGCTCACGCCCGCCGCTACAGCCCGGACAACTCGCGCGAGAATCGCCGCATGGCCCCGGACGATTTGGCCCGCCGCATCGGCGACGCCGTGGCGAAAGAGCAGCGCGTGCTGATTCCCGGCCTGGGCAACCGCCTCTTTGCCGCGGCCAGCCGCCTTGCGCCCGGCCCCGTTGAGCAAATTATGCGCCGCACGCTCTTTGACAAGCTGAGCGAGGATTAATGCTGCCCAAAAAGCGCTCGCCCGATTGGCAATCGTAGTGCGGGAGTATCCGGCGCTGGGCCAAAGGTCTGCTACAATACGCGGCAGAGTTTTCAGGCTCTTCGCGGGATAGTGTACTGACGGCGATCTTTGATAATTCGTGGTGCGTAGTGCGTGTACCGGTACACGCACTACGCACCACGAATTATCTCACTGGTACACTTTGCCGTGAAGACCCAGTTTTTATTTAGATTGTGTGCTGCCCGCGACCAAGTCGCCATCGGCAGCCTTACTTTCCGGAGCTATCCATGCAACCCTTCAAGCAAACACCCAACGCTCATCGACTGCTCGCGCTCGTGCTCGCCGCCCTGGGCCTGCTGGCGGCCACCACCGTCTGGGCACAGGAGGGCGACCCCTCGCCGATTTATCTGCCCCTCATCGCCGACGGCGCGGGCGGTGCAGAAACCCTTCCCGGCGAGCCGACACCGCCGCCGGACGCCACCACGTGGCCGGAGATCGGCCTCCGCGAAGTTGCCACCGGCTTTAACCAACCCGTCTTTGTGACGAGCGCAGGTGAAGCAGAGGTGCTTTATGTTGTTGAGCAGCGGGGGGTGGTGCAGCGCTACGAGGTGCAGACGGGCGCGCGTTCAGTCTTCCTGGATGTGGAGCGCACTACCCAGCTCGGCGGCGAGAGCGGCCTGTTAAGCATTGCCTTCCCGGAGGAGTTTGGCACGCCGAACGACGATGGTGTCTTCTATCTTTACCGCACCGTGCAGACAAACGGTCAGTTAAAAACACAAATTCATCGCGCCATTTCCACAGACGGCGGGCAGACGGCCTCGCTGCTGGGCGATGAGCCGCTGCTCTCCATCGACCAGCCCTATCCCAACCACAACGGTGGCCAAATCCAGTTTGGCCCGGATGGCTACCTCTACGTCGGCACGGGCGACGGCGGCGACGGTGGCGATCCGGAGAATCGCGCGCAGGCGATGTCGACGCTGCTGGGCAAGCTGCTGCGGCTCGATGTCGAGAGCGTGGAGACGGGCTACGCCATTCCCGCCGACAATCCCTTTGTGGGTAACAGCGATGT
This sequence comes from Caldilineaceae bacterium, assembly GCA_965213595.1. GTDB lineage: Bacteria > Chloroflexota > Anaerolineae > Caldilineales > Caldilineaceae > JBCCFC01. The sequence continues at coordinate 480,245 of CBDBZO010000001.1, forward strand.
CGCGCCGGAAATCTGGAGCTACGGCCTGCGCAACCCGTGGCGCTTCTCGTTTGATCGCGACACGGGTGACCTCTACATCGGGGATGTTGGACAGGGTGAGTGGGAGGAGGTGAGCTTTCAGCCCGCCGACAGCGACGGCGGGGAAAATTACGGCTGGCGCATCACCGAAGGCGCGCACTGCTTCAACCCCGACGAGTGCAGCTTTGAGGGCTTGACGCTGCCCGTGGCCGAATACGACCGCGACGGTGGGCGCTCGATCACCGGCGGCTACGTCTACCGCGGCGAGGCGCACCCGGCGCTGCGGGGCATCTACTTCTACGCCGACTTTGTCAGCGGCAACGTTTGGGGGCTGCGCCGCAACCCCAGCGCCGAGAACGGCTGGGAGAGCGAGCTGCTGCGCGAAAGCGGGCCCCGCATCAGCAGCTTTGGCGAGGACGCAGCCGGCACCCTCTACGTCGTGGACTACGGCGGCGCGATCTACGAATTGATCGATGCGGAGTAGGGCTATCTCAGAGATAAAGTGGGCCAGGCGAGGCGCGCTCGGCCTCACCTCCCCCTCGCCGTCGCCTCGTCAACGAAGCGACAGGATAGCCCCCTCCTCTCCACGCGTGGAGAGGAGGGGGTTGGGGAAGGTGAGGCATCGATAGTCAACTTTGCTTCTTGGAATAGACTAAAGGCTGCCCCACCTTGCCCGCAGCGAGAGCGGCTTGCGGAAGACCAAGCCCACCGGGGCCGATTCCGCGACGTTGACCAGCCGCAGCCGGGGCAGCCGCGCCACCGCCTGCGTCACCGCCGCCACCGCTTCCAGCCGCGCGAGGTGCAGGCCAAGGCAGACGTGCGGCCCCTGAGCAAAGGTCACGTGCGACGAGAGATTGTCGCGCTGCGGGTCAAAGGCGTCCGGCAGAGGGAAGACGGCGGGGTCGCGGTTGGCGGCGGCGAGCGAGACGCGTACGAGATCGCCCGCGCAAATCGTGGCCCCGCCCAGCGAGACCTCGCGCGTGGCGTAGCGATCCACTACGCTGGCTGCGGGCTCCAGCCGCAGCGTCTCCTCCACCACCGTCGACATGCGGGACGGATCGCGCAGGACGTGGCTCAGCACGGTTGGATGGGTCAGCAAAAAGTAAAAGGCGTTGGCGATCATACCCTCCGTGGTTTCAATGCCGCCAAAGAGCAGCACCGCGGCGTTGGAGACAATTTCATCCTCGCTCAGGCCCGTCGCCGCGCCGCTGGCCGCTGCCAGCAAGCTCGCCTCGGCCTCGCCGCGCACGGCGGGCAGCAGGCTCTGGCGCAGCGCCGCAAACGCCGCGCGCCCGGCTTCCCCCACCGGCTCGCCCGCCGTGACGCGCGTCACCGCTGCCACAATGGAATCGTACCACCCCAGCACGTCGGCAACGGGCGTGCTCCCCAGCCCCAGCGCCGCCACCATCGCCTGCACGGCAATCGGCCCCGCATAGTCGCGCCGCAGCTCGGCCTCGCCGAGCGGGGCAAGCTCGTCCAGCAGCCGGTCGATGGAGTCGGCCACGGCTCCGCCAAAACGCGCTTCGACCTCGCGGCGGCGAAAGGGCTGCTCGAAGGGCGCGCGGTGCTGCCGGTGGGCGTCGCCGTCCAGCGACAACATGCTCGGCCCCACAACCTGCGCCGTGGAAAAGCCGGGGTGGTCGACGGTAAAAGTCGCCGCGTCACGCATGACCTCGATGCACAGGTCGCGTCGCGTCACCAGCCACGCATCGAGCACGGGCAGCCAGGCGACGGGCTCGGCGTCGCGCAGCTCATGCAGCAGGGGATGCACGTCGCCTTCGAGATCGGCCAGCGTAACGCTGTCGCCGAGGGAGGCGGGAGAAGCGTGTGTCATTCTGCGGTTCCCTTTTACTCTGAATGTAACTGTTCAGCCCTCACCCCCAACCCCTCTCTCAGGATGGGAGAGGGGAGCCGTTCTCTTCGAAGTTATACAGAGATTTGGGCAGGAGCCTGAATCGTTCCATTCAAACTTGCTGTTGGCGCAGGCGGTGGCGGGTGCGCAGCAGGGAGGCGAGAAAGGGCAGCGCGGCCAGCGCGCTGGCGCCGATCACCAGCGCGATCAGCGTGGCGGGTTCGGCATCGCCGGCCAGCACGCGCGCGCCCACCTGGAAGGCGATCACGTTGACCAGCCCCATGCCGCCAAAGAAGACAAAGCTGTAGCGACGCACCGTCTGCCACGTGCCCGCCTCCGGGTATCTCATCCGAAGCGGTGGATCAAGCAGGCGGTAGTGGGTGGCGACGAGATCGTAAGCCGTGCCAACCAGCGCGCCGGTGATGGCGCCGAGCAGCGGGCCCGCAAGCGGATTGAGCAGCAGCGTCTGCGGCCCCAGCAGGGCGGCGACGCCCGTGAAGGCCAGGCTGTACGTGCCGGAGTAGATCAAGCCGATCTGCGGGGGCACGCCGCGCACGGCGTAGGGCAGCGGAAAGCGCCAGTAGCCCAGCCACCCCGCGCCGACAATCACAACCAGATAGGCCGTTAGCGCCGGGACGAGCAGCAGGTAGAGCCGGAGCGCCCCGCCCACGCCCAGCGCGCCCCACGCCCACGCCGCCAGCGCCAAGCCGACGGTGGGCAATCCCCAGAGCAGGATCACCTCGGCCAAGCGGCGACCGCTGGCTGGCGGCGACAAAGCAGATTCCGCCCGTTGTGTTGTTTGCATAGTTAGATTTTCTCAAAAAGGTAGAGATTCAGCGGTTCGCACTGTGCTGCATTAACTTTCGTTGGCATTTCGCTGATGAGCCGGGGGCTAAGCGCCAACTTATCAACTGCCAACGGACGCTGGTGAGCGTTACCCCTCCCTACCTCATACGTCCTCTCGAAATAGTGAACGGTAGACGATGTCGCCAGCGGCGGTGTGGGACTGCCAGTATTCTGCCTCGCTGCTGTGGGAGGGGCTGGGCAGCAGGTTGTAGAAGCCATAGACAAGCGCGGCCAGCGAGCGCGCCGTTGCTTCGGCATCCAGCGCGGGCCAAATTAAATTGGCCTCTGCCCCCACTCTTATCCAACCCATAATTTGCTGGTAAATACGCTCGATGATGCGGTCAGAGATTTGGTTAAACTCGTCATCCTGAATAGAAAGCTCAGTCACGGCATCCTTTAAGCCGTAGTAGACGCGGCTGTAGGGGAAGCCATCGCGCAGCTGCTTGTGGAGGTAGCCACGCGGATCGCGCTTTAACGCTTCGGTCTCCACCGTGCCCAGCCGCGGGTATTCGGCAATTTTCTCGGCCAACATGGCAACAAGAATCTGTCGCTTGTCGCGGAAGTAGAAGTAGAGCGTGCCCACGCCGATTTCGGCCCGTTCGGCAATCTCTTTGGTGTTGGTGCCGGAATAGCCCTTGCGCTCGAACAGCTCGGCGGCGGCCTCGAAGATGGCGCCGCGCGTGGCGTGGCCGCGCGCCTGCTGCGGCTCACGCGGGAATTCTTCGCCAGCAAAAATTTCATTAAGCAGGGTCTGGTCATCCGCGAAGAGGGGATCGCTCATGGGCATGGTCTCGCTTACCGCAAGTAGTAGATCAATAGGCAAAACGAATGAGAAGTAAAGTATATACGGCAAATGCAGGAGGAGAAGGCATTTTTAATTGATGGTTGACAGAATAACACACTCCTGCTATGATTTCAATAGTCAAACTCGAAATCGGGTTCGGTTGCTGCCACACTGCTTTCTCCTATTGCTCTCTGGGCAGCTTCAGTTTTCTCCATCTTACATCAAGCGTGTACACTTAAGTGGGTATTTGCAAGTAGCGCCCAAGTAGCGCCCAAGTAGCGCCACGGATAGGTGGGTGGCGCAATGGGTTGGTGACAAATTGGGAACACGATTGCGCTAGAGTTAGGCAACGCAGTTCTGCCGCGGTTAAACTTCTATCCCCCAATAGAAGTATGCGGCAAACTCACCCACCAAACGCAAGCTGTGTAAGCCAAAATTCGCTAGAAACAGCTGGATCGTTCGCAACGAAATACTTTTTGAAGTTGCATTCCGGGGGAGGAACAGCAATGGAAGCGGTGAAATTTCCCGATGAATTTATTTGGGGAACGGCCACGTCGGCGCTCCAGATTGAAGGAGCTTGGGGCCGGGGCGAATCCATGTGGGATCGCTTTGCCGGGGAGCCGGGCCGCATCAAAGACGGCACGACGGGCGATGTGGCGGTGGACCACTTTCACCGCTGGCGCGAAGACATTGCGCTGATGCAGGAGGTGGGGCTGAACGCCTACCGCTTTAGCCTGGCGTGGACGCGCATCCTGCCCTACGGCATCTGCGGCGTCAACCAAAAAGGGCTGGACTTCTACAAGGAGCTGGTGGACGGTCTGCTCGAAGCGTCTATCACGCCCTACGTAACGCTCTACCACTGGGACTTGCCCCAGTCGCTGCAGGAAAGTGGCGGCTGGCTCAACCGCGACACGGCCCAGGCCTTTGGCGAATATGCGGACATCGTGACGCAGGCGCTGGGTGATCGCGTACAGCACTGGTTCACCCTCAACGAGCCAAACGCGCACGCCTTCCACGGCTACCTGAGCGGAAATCACGCGCCCGGCCTCACCTCGCCGAGCGCATATGCGCGCGTCGTACACGTTCAAAATTTGGCGCACGGGCAAGCGGTACAGGCGCTGCGGGCCAACAGCCCCAGCGCCAAAATTGGCCCCGTGCTGTCGCTTCCCCAGTTTCAGGGCGTGAGCCGCTCGGCTCGCGATCAGGAAGCCGCCGCCGCGACGGACAACGTCTACTCACAAATTTTTCTAGAACCGATGCTGCGGGGTCGCTACCCCGAAGCGGCGCTCTCCCTCATGCAAACGCTCGGCGTCACCGTGCAGCCGGACGACCTCGCCACCATCCACCAACCCATCGATTACCTGGGCATCAACCACTTTGCGCGCACTTGGGTCGCCTATGACCCCGCCAGCCCCATGGGTATCCGGCCCGCAACAGATTACCGCACACCAGGCGCGGCACACTCGTCGCTGGGATGGGAAATTTATCCAGAGGGCATCTACGAAGTGCTGATGCGCATCCAGCGCGAATACGGCAATCCGCCCGTGCTCATTACCGAGAACGGCGTGGCGCTGAACGACCGTCCCCTGTGGGAGAACGGTCGCTGGCGCGTGCGCGACGAGCGACGCATCGCCTACCACGACGGCTATCTTCGTCAAATTCACCGCGCCATGCGAGAAGGCTGCAACGTCCACGGCTACTTTATGTGGACGCTTCTCGACACCTTCGAGCTAGACGAGGGCTACGACCCGCGGTTTGGCCTCTTCTACACCGATTTGGATTCGCTAGACCGCCTGCCCAAAGACAGCGCGGCCTGGTACAAAACCGTAATTGCGAGCAATGGCGTACCTGCCAGGAAACTGGCTTACGCCTCAGCCGCATAAGACTATGCCAAGGAATGAGATACACTGCCGATTCGCGTCCCCGGCACGCGCCGCACTTGTTTTCGCCGACTCAGTCGCTTCTGGCGCGTGCCGGGGACGCTACCCTGTGGCGTACTTGTTTTCTTGAACCAGCCTAGATTCCGTTGACAGTGGGAAAGTGGCCCTCACCCCCAGCCCCTCTCCCACAGTGGGAGAGGGGAGAGGTCGGCTCTCTTCTCCCATCCTGGGAGAAGGGAGCCAACCTCTCCCCTCTCGCACAGTGGGAGAGGGGCTGGGGGTGAGGGCCAATTTCCAAATGTCAACGGAACATAAGTGTATGTCCGCCGGTAGCGGGCCGTGGCGGTCACAAACAGATCTAGAACTCATACGCCGGCATGCGCTCGGCCAGCGCCTTTTGTTCGGGCGTTTCGGCGTGGGGCGTCTCCTCCTCCAGCGGCATGCCCAATGCGTGGGCGACATCGCGCCGGACCTGCACCATCAGCGCCTCGGCGTCGTCTGTGGGATGGGGGTAGACGGGCTCCAGCGGCACAATCTCCATCTCGATGGGGCCCTCGTACTTGGCCATGCGCCACGCCGCACCCACAATGCTCTCGCCGCGCGGGCCGTACCAGGTCGTCAATTCCGGGTCGGCGTAGCGCAGGGCCAGCGGCATAAAGGGGACGCTGTTCTGCACGGCGATTTTGAACGAGCCGCGCCGAAAGGGGTAGACCAAATTGCCCGGCCCCAGCCGGCCTTCGGGGTAGATCACCAGCGGCGGGTCCGGCTCGTTGCGCAGGGCGGCGATGATGTGGTCGCGCGCCTGCCGCCGCGAGGAATTGCTCTGTCTGTCGACGAAGATGCAGCCGATGGCGGTGGCAAAGTAGCCGATAAAGGGCCGCCGCTTCACTTCAATGGCGCCCAGGAAGCGCAGCGGCGTCAGCGCCATCAGCGCCACGATATCCAGGTGGGAGCTGTGGTTGGGAAAGATGATGCCGCGGTGGGCGCGCAGCCGCACGATGTCCGCGCAATTGACTTGCACGTTCGAGATGCGAATGTAGAGGCGCGCCATAAACACCACGGCCCAAATAGGCAGCCGAATGCCGCGCACCTTAAAGGGCAGCAGGTCCAGAATAGGGATGGCAATCATGCCCGCCAGGATGACGAGCACGACGGCGATAAAGCGCAGGATGGCAATTGGGTAGTTCATGGCTTGCTTCCAGATGACGGGGAATGGGCAACTGTCGCTATTGTAACGGCAATTAGTCTAGAATGGAAGTGCCAGAAATGATGAGCAGATTTGAACCTGCTAAATAATTTGGGCTCTTTGGAAATTCAGGAGATTGACCCGCTCTGGCTTCGACGGGCTCAGCCGCCGCTAGTCTAGCTCGTGTTGCGTAATCCCTCAAAATCCTAAAGAGCCGTAATTCGTTACCCTTTCATACCCGTCAGCGTAACGCCTTCGATGAAGTAGCGCTGGAAGAGCAGGAAGATAATCAGCACGGGCAGCATGACGAGCAGGCTGGCGGCCATCAGCCAGTTCCAGGCGGGCGAGCCGCCAAAGGCAAACTCGTACTGACGCAGGCCGATTTGCAGCGTGTAAAGCCGCTCAGCCTGCAGGTAGATCAGCGGGCCCATGAAATCTTGCCACGCGCCCTGGAAGGCGAAGATCGAGATGGCTGCCAGGGCCGCCTTGGAGAGCGGCATGACGATGCTCCACCAGACGCGCAGTTCGGACGCACCGTCGATCTTGGCGGCTTCGCTCAATTCCATGGGAATGCCGCGCATAAACTGGCGCATGAGAAAGATGTAGAAAGCGTTGGCGGTGAAGGCGGGCACGGTCAGCGGCAGGAAGGTGTTGACCCACACCTCCGACCCTTGCAGGCCAAAGGCGGGCAGGTTGGCGAAAAGAATGAACTGGGGAATCAGCGTGACCACGCTAGGCAGCATCATCGTCGCCAGCACCAGCTTGAAGACCGTCTCGCGGCCCCACCAGCGCAGGCGCGCAAACGAATAGCCAACCAGCGCCGAGGAGATCACAATGCCGACGACGCTGACCACGGTGATGATGATGGTGTTGAGCCACCAGCGATCCCACATGCCAAAGCGAAAGGCGTCCACGTAGTTGTACCACGCGATGGGCTGCGGAATCCACTGCGTGCCAAACAAACCCTGCGGCGTTTTGAGCGAGGTGGAGAGCATCCAAAAGAGCGGAATTAACCAGAGCGTGGAAAGCCCCGCGAGCGCGAGCCACGCCAGGAAGCGCAGCGGCGCAAAGCGCAGCCGAAAGCGACTGGGCCGCTTGGGCGTCGCGACCGCCGTGGTGGCTGCGCCGGTGCGTGCCGCACCACCGGTGATGCTGGAATCAGCCGTTGCCATAATTTTACTCCCCGCTTTCGTAGTAAACCCAGCGCCGCGAGAGCGTCAGCTGAACGAGCGTGACCGCCAGGATGATTAGGAAGAGAATCCAGGCCAGCGCCGAGGCGTAGCCCATCTGAAAGCCAGCCGGGCCGACGCGGCCAAAGGCACGGTTGTAGAGATAGAGCACATAGAAGAGCAGCGCCTGCTGCGGGCCGCCCGTTGCGGCGTTGGATTCGATGCCGACCAGCACGTAGGCCGTGGTAAAAATTTGAAAGGTGCCGATGATGCTGGTGACGACCTGAAAAAAGATGGCGGGCGTAATCAGCGGCAGGGTGATGCGCAGCGTTTTGGCCCAGCCGCCCGCGCCGTCGATCTCCGCCGCTTCGTAGAGCGTGCGCGGAATGCCCTTGAGCGCGGCGAGATAAATGAGCACGTTGCCGCCGACCCACCACATGCCCATTACCACCAGCCCCGGCTTCATCCAGTCCGGGTCGATAAACCAGCCGGGGCCGTTGATGCTCAGGTAGGCCAACCCGCGATTGAGCAGACCGTTGGGCGCGAGAATCCACTTCCAGAGAAAGATGGCGGCGATGCCGGAAAGCACGTTGGGCAGGTAGATGACCGAGCGGAAGAACTTGGCCCCGCGCATGTCGATATTGAGCAGCAGGGCAACGGCAATCGAGAAGACGATCACAATGGGCGTCTTGACGACGACCATCCAGAAGGTGTTGTAGAGCGACTTGAAGAAGAAGCGATCCTGGAAGATGTCCGCGTAGTTTTCCAGCCCGATCCAGATCGGTGCGGTGGTGATGTTGTAGCGGGTAAAGCCCGCGTACATCGAAAAGAACATCGGCCCCGCCGTGAAGACGATCAGGCCGATGGCCCAAGGCAGCGCAAACAACCAGCCAGTGAGCGTGTCTTTGCGTGCGGGCGTCCAAAAGCGCTTGGGCGCGGCGCGGGGCGTGGGGTGAGGGGGCGAGAGGGCAGCCATAAGAAATTATTACTCGTTCCGACGCTCCGCGTCGGAATGCAGAACGGGACGCTCTGCGTCTTCTCGTGACCAACGGAATTTCTTTGCAGGCCACGAGGCGACGCAGAGCGTCGAGGATGGCATTCCCACGCAGAGCGTGGGAACGAGCATTCGGATTTGTGCTTGTCCCGACGCTCCGCGTCGGGATGCCGACCGGGACGCTCCTGCGTCCTCGCATAACCGACGGTGAACCTTCGTTTGCCACGCGGCGACGCGGAGCGTCGAAGAAGGCGTTCCCACGCAGAGCGTGGGAACGAGCATTACCAATTACTCGCTCGCGTTCTCCGCCATCACTTCGTCAATGGCATCCTGCGCCTCGTTGAGCGCCTCCTCCGGCGTCATGTCGCCGCTCCAGACCTGATCCATGCGGCTGTTGATCTCCTGGTTGAAGTTCGGATACTCGGGCACGTAGGTGCTGCCCTGGCTGTCCTCCATCACCTCCATGACCGTGGCCCAGTCCGGATCGGCATTCAGCACGGGATCGTCGACCACCTCGCGGCTGGTCGGGATGGCGTAGGTATCGCGTGACCACGAGGCCTGCCCGGCGGGGCCGGCCATGCACTTGATCACCTCCCACGCCGCGTCGGGATACTCCGCGCCGTAGGGAATCGAGAGCGCGAAGCCGCCGCTCCAGTTGGCCTTCTGCGTGCTGTAGGGGATAAAGCTCGCGCCCCACTCGATGGCCTCGCCGTCCGCCGTGCGCGGACGGTAGAAGCTCAGCTGCGCCAGGTAGCCCGCGGTTTCCACCACCATGGGCACGGCGCCGGACATGAAGATATCATTGGGTGGAGAGCCGTAGCTGGCCTTAAAGCTTTGTACCTGGTCCCAGCCGCCGTAGCGGTCGATCCAATCGGTGATCCACTCGACCGTCTCAATATATTCAGGCGTATTGTAGACGGGCCGGCCGTCCTGCACCTGCTGCCAGCCGTTGGTGCGCGCCCAGAAATCGGGGCCGGCGCTCCACAGGGGGAAGAAGCCAATCTGCTCGTACGAGCCGTCATCATTCTGAACGGTGAGCTGCTCGGCGTACTGCTCCAGCTCCTCCCACGTTTCGGGCGGCGATTCCGGATCAAGCCCCGCTGCGGCAAAGGCATTCTTGTTCCAAATCAACATGCGCACGTCCGTCTCAAAGGGAATGCCGTAGGAGTCGCCCTCGTAGAGCGTCTCGTTCCAGGTGAAATCCCAGAAGACCGAGGTGTCGAAATTGTCGCGGTCGATGTAGGGCTGCAGGTCTGTCGCGATCTGGTCGCGCGCGCGCTGCGGCAGCTGCGGCCGATCCTCGACGATGATGCCGGGCATGCCGGAGCCAGCGGCCACGGCGGCGACGTTGGCCGTCCAAATATCGCCCCAGGGCTTAAAGGTTTCGGTGATCTCGATATTGGGCAACTCCTGCTGGCAGATGGCGATCACGCGCCGCAGCGCCGTGCGCCGGTCGGGCGAGCCCCAGAAGTGCCAAATCTCCGCCTCGCCGGAGACGGATGAGTCGAGCGCACTGGCCGTATCGGCCAGCACCTCCTCGGAAATTTCCGCCCCGTCCTGTGCTGGCGCGGTCGTAGTGGGCGCCACACAGGCCGACAACAGCAGGCCAAGCAGCAGCAATGAGGTGAGGATGATCCGGTTGCGGAACATGGGCGTCTCCTTATATTTTGTTGGGTAAATAAACAGGGCACAGACGAATTGCCGCCTGCGGAGATAGGGCTGTCGGGAAGGGATAGACGCATCATACATGGAACGGGAGGTTCTGTCAATCCTTGAAAAATTTGGTGCAGGTAGACAAAGCGGGCGAGCCTTGGGCTCGCCCGCTTTGTCTACCTGCACTTTGGATTCGCTGACGTTGAGACAGCGGTATTACGACAGCGCGCTCTTTACTTTGCTAACCACGCCGTTCGTGCTCCCTTGCCCAATCTGCTCGCTCTGCGCACCGGAGCCGGGCCGCGCCGGGCCGAGATTGGGCACCTGGCCGCTGGGCTGCCGCGTGGTGGAGAACTCGCCGTTGCCGTCGATCGAGGGGCCTTGCGTCCAGCGGCCCTGGGGCGGCTGCTCGTTGGGGTCACGCCACGTGGACATGAAGGCGTAGGAGTACTGCTGATTCTCCTCGGATTGGGGGAAGCTGTTGGGAATGGGGTGCACGTTGGCGCCGCCAATCTCCTCCAGCACCGCCAGCCACTGCTCCTGGTGCATGGTGTCGCGCGCGATCATGTAGCTGAGCATGTGCTTCATGCCGGGATCGTCCGTCATGTTGTAGAGGCGTACGGCCAGCGTGCGTCCGCCCGATTCAGCGGTCACGTTGGCGTACATATCCGCCGCCAGGTTGCCCGTGGCGTAGACGTGCGAGCAATCAAACGGGACGCCATTCGAGTTGACGGGCATCGCCGACAGGCCAGAAGATAGAATATGGCGCGGGTTCATACCGCTCATCACCGCGTTGACCACTGGATCGCCGTTGGCCGTCTGCTCCTGCAATTCCAGGGGTGCATCCTGAAGGTTGAGCGCCACCGCCGTCGCCAACATCTCGACGTGGCCGATCTCTTCGGTGGCGGTCTCCAGCAGCATGTCGCGGTACTTGGCCGGGCCACGCGCGCCAAATCCCTGGAACATATACTGCAGCATCACCCGAATCTCCCCTTCGATGCCGCCGATGGCCTGCTGCAACATCATAGCGTACTGGGGATTGGGCTTCTCGACGCGCACCTCAAACTGCAATTCTCGTGAGTGAAAAAACATGGGGGCTCCTTAAAAACAAATTTTACGACTTGAACATCTGGGAAACCTATATCGGGAAATAGGGAATGGGGCTGTTCCCCTTTATTGTAGACGACGGAGCCAGAGTGGTCGATTGACCGGTGTACAGCTACCGGGTACAAAAGGGTGCATACGTGATCTTCGTCGAATGGCCGATGACAGCGGGGCAAGCGTCGCGTACGCTTGTGTAGAAATCACCAGGCTTTGTCCGCTGCTATCCAACACTGCCATCCACCACTGCCATTCAGGAGCCGCCCCATGCCTCATTTGCGTGATCTAACCCCTCGCCTAGTCTCCCTTGTCCTGCTGATGTTGATCGGTCTGTCACTCACCAACCCCACTGCGCCGCCCGCCCGCGCCCAAGCCGACGGCGACCCATCCGCCACCTTCCTCCCCCTGCTCTTCGGCCCGGCGACGCGTGTCCTGATCGCCGCCGCCCACGTCGACAGCGCCCTCAGCGGCGAGCCAGACGAAGCGATTCTGCTGCAAAACGACGGCGCGTTTCCCCAGCGCCTCGACGGCTGGCAGCTTGCCACCGGCACGCGGCGCGCGACCTTCCCCGCCGGGTTGACGCTGTCGCCGGGCGGCAGCCTCTGGTGTGCCAAACAGGCCAGCGCCTTCCAAGCCACCTTTGGCTTTCCCCCCGCCTGCGAGTGGGAGGAGAGCGACCCCGCCGTCCCCAACCTCGATCTTGTTTCCGGCGGCGCGCCCACCTTCTCCAACAGCGGCGGCACGGTTCACCTGCTGAACGGCCAGGGCCAATCCGTCGACACGCTCGTCTATGGCAACGAAGAGCGCACGGCCAACGGCTGGTCCGGTGCGGCAATGCAGCCCTATCGACGCGGCGTCGTGCCCGTTGCCGGGCAAATCTGGCAGCGCAAGGCCGCGGTCAACGGCCTGCTGGATACCAACACGGCCCGCGACTGGAGCGGCGATCTTGCCGACGTAACGTGGGGACGCCGCGTCAGCTATCCGGGCTGGCAGGTTTGGCTGCCGGCTGAGATGCGGCGCGTGCCGCTGCTCCCGGTTACGGCTGAGGCGAACGCCACCACGCGCGTCGCCGTGGGCCCCGAAGGGCTTTACGAGCCGCTGGCCGACGCCCTCGCCAGCGCGTCGACGACGATCGACCTCAGCCTCTACACCTTTGAGCATCGCGAACTCGCGGGGGTGCTCGTCGAGGCGCTCAATCGCGGCGTGCGCGTGCGGCTGCTGCTCGAAGGCGCGCCGCCCGGCGGCATCGACGAGCTCGAACGCTGGGCGCTGGCGCAGATTGCGGCGGCGGGCGGCGAGGTGCGCTTTATGGATGTGGTCGATGATGCGGCTGCGGATGTCCCGAACGGCTACCGCGTCCGCTACCGCTACCTGCACAGCAAATACGCCGTGATCGATGGGGGAACGGAGGGGGCGCACGCCTTTGTCGGCACGGACAACTTCAATTACGATTCCGTCCCGCTGCCCACCGGCATGGAGGCCAACCGCGAAGATGAGGACGAAGACGAGGCCATCGGCGGGCGACGCGGCGTCTACCTCTTCACCGATGCTGCGCCCGTCATCGATGCGCTGATCGATCTGTTCGCCGCCGACTGGCAGCCCGATCAATTTCTCGACCTGCGCCCCTTCGACCCCACGCCCCACCCCGATGGCGACGGCCCGCCAGTCGACTTCAACATCGACACCGAAATCGCCGAGCGCTTCCTGTGGGACGCCGCGGCCGCGCCCTTTGGGGACGCTGTCGAACACAGCGGCTCCACCCGCTTCAGCGTGATCAGCGCGCCGGAGAATGCGCTGCACCCGGACGGTGGCCTGCTCGCGCTTTTCCATCGCGCGGGGGCGGGCGACGAAATTTTGCTCACCCAGCTCTACGAGCACAAACACTGGGGCGACAGCACCAGCAATCCCGTCGCCGATCCCAACCCGCGCCTGCAGGCCGTTGTCGACGCCGCCCGCCGCGGGGCCACGGTCCGCGTGCTGCTCGATTCCTTTTTCGACGACGGCCAAGCGCTGCGCAGCAACCGCGCGACGGTGGCCTACCTCAGCGAAGTCGCCCAAAGCGAGGGGCTGGACCTGCAAGCCCGCGCTGGCAATCCCACCAGCGGCGGCATCCATGCCAAGCTTGTGTTGGTGCGGGTGAGCGGGGAAAGAGGGGAGGAAAGGTGGTCGGCGGTGGGCAGCCTCAACGGCAGCGAAGTCAGCCACAAGATCAACCGCGAGGTGGTCGTGCTGGTGGATGCGCCGCCGATCCACGCGCGGCTAGCTGAAGTCTTTGCGTGGGACTGGGCGCTGTCGGAGTAGGTTGGTGGGGAGGTGTTCAGCAATTCCAAATTTAACTTACCGGAAGAATTTTTCGCCGCGGATTGCGCAGATTTGCGCGGAGCCAGAGACAAAAATCCGCGTAATCCGCGCAATCCGCAGCGAAACTCTCTTCAACTAGGCAGCAAGCGGTCCAAATTTGGAATTGCTGGGGGGTGTTTGGGCTTCAGTCGTTTAAGACGACTGGATCAGGCCGTGCCCAGCTGTGCGCTCATACGCACGACCATCGCGATCCGCCGGTGCACCGCCACTTGCCAGCCCGCCGAGCGCAGCGTCTCGACCGTGCGCCGGTTGAGGTGGCAGTTGTTTTCGACGCGGCTCCACCACGGAGTGAGCCGATCAAACAGCCAGGCCAGCGGCGGCGTGTGCGGCCGCACGTGCTCGACCATGTGCAGCGTGCCGCCCGGCTTGAGCACGCGCGCGATCTCGGCCAGGGCGAGCCGCTGGTCGGCGACGGAGCAGAAGACGAGGCTGCTGACGACGTGGTCGAAGCGGTGGTCGGCGTAGGGCAGCGCTTCGGCGGGCGCGACGTCGACCGTGATCGGGACGGCGGCCTCCTGCGCCTCGCGTCTCGCCTCCGCCGCCCGCTCCACGTCGGGTTCGATACCGAAAACGTGTGTCGCCGCGCGGTAGAAGGGAAAATTCTCGCCCGTCCCGACGCCGATTTCGAGGATGTTGCCGGTGAGATCGCGGACGAGACGGGCGCGCCAGTTGAAGAAATTTAGCATAGTGGTTATTGCTTACTGCTTATTGCTTGGGTGGTTGATGATCGGAAGGATCATAGCCAACGAATCCGCGATACGCAGTAAGTAATAAGCAATATCCCCCTACTCCCCCCTCACCGTCACCAGCGTGATCTGCGGCGTAGCGGCGAAGCGTAGCGGAATGCCCTCGCCGATGCCGCGCGAGACGTAAACGTGGGTGGGGCGCTCCCCTTTATCCTGCGGGCTGCCCTGGATTTTCTGGTAGCCGGAGGCGTTCTTGCGCGAGAGGTATTGCGAATGGGTGTGGAGGGGACCAACGCCGGGCATGACGATTTGGCCGCCGTGGGTGTGGCCCGCGAGCACGAGGTCGGCGCGGCGGGTAGCGGGATCGCACATGATGTCGGGGTTGTGGCTGAGGAGAATCAGCGGCGCGTCATCGGGCACGTCGCCGATCGCGGCGGCGACGCTGGGCTTGCCTTCGGAAATGTCGTCGACGCCCGCGAGGAAGAGATCAACCCCGCCTTGGTTGAGGCGTTGCGCGCCATTGTGAAGCAGCGTCATCCCGCGCTCGGCCAGCTTGGCTTCGAGCAGCGCCGTGTCGTTGAAGTAGACGCGCTCCAGCTCGAAGGGCACGTTCATAAAGTAGCGGCCAAAGCGCCACACGTCCAGCGCCCCGCCCACGAGCCGATCCACAAGCGGCATTCCGTTCTGCCCGTTCGTGCCGTTGCCCCCTGTTTCACTACCGTTCGCGCCGTCCGCTGGCGCGTGCTCCCGGTAGCTCTGCCAGTTGCGCGAGAGCATGTCGCCGTGGCTGTAGCAGGCGTAGTCGTGATTGCCCAGCACGCCAAACGCGCCCAGCCGCGGCTTGGGCAGCGCATCGAGCAGGCGCAGCGTGTTGGCGAGGCCCGCCTCGTTGTGCCAGAAGTCACCGGTGTGGATGAGCAGGTCGTAGTCGAGAGTTTGGGTAAGCGCGCGAATGCGCCCGATCTTGGCCCGCTCGCGCCACTCCAGCCCCTGAAAGTGCGTATCCGACAGGTGAAGGATGCGCAACCCCTGGCTCGGCAGACGACCCGCCGCGTGCGGCAGCGTGATGTCGAGCTTGTCCAGCCGCACCTGAAGCGGCTCGTGCAGGACGGCATAGCCCGCCGCGCCAAGGCCCAGCCCGGTCAGTGCGCCGAGGCTCTGCCAGAGCGGGGCAGCCCCGTTCTTGGTAGCACCGTTGGTTGCCACGCCATTTTTCACCGCACCGCTTTTCACAGCGGTGTTTTTTGCCAACTTGTCTTGATTGATAGTCATATTGAATTATCTACAAATAAAATCTTCCAGAGCGCCATTGGTTAGGAACACGGCTTCATATCAGTTCTCCACTATCAGTTATCGCACAACTGCCTTTATCTGCACCTGACAATCTCCTCACGAAGCAATTGATTCATCCTACTCGAAAAGTCGCGCACGCGCCAAGATTGTCCGCAAGGGTGTAAAGAATATACCTGATTTTTGCGGCGGGAAGGCGTATCCTAAAACAAAATCACCAAAGCTCATAAACCTAATACTACAACGAGACTTTGGGAAAACAAGCAAAATTAACGTGGAGACGCAGAGGCGCAAAGCGTTATTCATCGACAAAGTGCTCTTTGCGTCCCTACGTCTCTGTGTGAAGTCTCGTTATAGTATTAACATCAGAGGAAAACCAACATGGCCCTACCCAATCCCTTCCCGCTGCTGAACGACAGCCAGCCCGTCGACAGCGATCTTGAACAGAAAGCGATCAACACCATTCGCCTGCTCGCCATCGACGCCGTGCAAAACGCCGATTCCGGCCACGCCGGGATGCCGATGGGCATGGCCCCCGCCGCCACGGCGCTGTGGACGCGCTACCTGCGCTACAATCCTAAAGATCCCAAGTGGGCCAACCGCGACCGCTTCGTGCTCAGCGCGGGCCACGGCTCGATGCTATTGTACTCGCTGCTGCATCTCACGGGCTTTGACCTGCCGCTGGAGCAAATCAAGGACTTCCGCCAGTGGGGCGGCGTGACGGCGGGTCATCCGGAATACTGGCACGCGCCCGGCATCGAGACGACGACGGGGCCGCTGGGCCAGGGCTTTGGCAACGGCGTCGGCATGGCGATGGCCGAGGCGTGGCTGGCCGCACACTACAACCGCCCAGACTACCCGGTGGTCGACCACTACACCTACGCCATCGTCTCCGATGGCGACCTGATGGAGGGCGTCGCCAGCGAGGCGGCGAGCCTGGCGGGCCACCTCCAGCTGGGCAAGCTCATCTACTTCTACGACAACAACAGCGTCACCATCGACGGGCAGACGGACATTGCCTACACCGAGGATTGGGCCAAGCGCTTCGAGGCCTACGGCTGGCACGTCCAGGATTTGGAAGACGGCATGGACGTCGAGGCCGTGGGCAACGCCATCGAGGCGGCGCAGAACGATCCGCGACCGAGCCTCATTGGCTGCCGCACGATCATCGGCAAGGGCGCGCCCACGGAGGGCACGTCCAGCATCCACAGCGATGCGCTGCCGGAGGACGAGTACGAGCAGACGCGGCAAAATTTAGGCTTTGCCGACGCCGAGGCCTTCCACATTCCCAGCGAGGTGAGCGACTTTTTTGGTCGCGCGGTGCAGCAGGGGCAGAAGTTGACGAGCGAGTACAGCGACCTGCTGGAGGGGTACAGCCAAGAATATCCCGATCTTGCCGCCGACTTCCAGCGCGCCATGCGCGGCGAGCTGCCCGACGGCTGGCAGGATGCGCTGCCCACCTTCGAGCCAGGCGATCCCGTGGCCACGCGCAACGCCGGCGGCGAGGTCATCAACGCACTGCACAAAGTCATCCCCAACCTGATTGGCGGCAGCGCCGACCTGGCATCCAGCACCAAGAACCGAATCAAAGAGGGTGGTGACTTCCAGGCGGGCAGCTATGACGGCGACAACATGCACTTCGGCGTGCGCGAACACGCAATGGCCTCCGCCGTCAACGGCATGGCGCTGCACGGCGGCGTCATCCCCTTTGGCGCGACTTTCTTTACCTTTAGCGACTACATGCGCCCCACGATTCGGCTGGCCGCCATGTCCAACGCGCGTTCGATTTTCATCTTCACCCACGACAGCATCGGCGTGGGTGAGGACGGGCCGACGCACCAGCCCGTCGAGCAGCTGGCCTCGGTGCGCGCGATTCCGAAGACCGTCACCGTGCGCCCGGCGGACGCCAACGAGACCAGCGAAGCCTGGCGCATCGCCATCGAGCACGACGACGGCCCCACGCTGCTGATTCTGTCGCGCCAGAAGCTGCCGATTTTTGACCGCAGCAACGGTATCGCCCCCGCATCGGGCGCGCGGCGCGGCGGCTACACCTTCTGGCAGAGCGGCAGCGGCACGCCCGACGTGATCCTGATTGCCACCGGCAGCGAAGTAAGCGTCGCCTATGAAGCGGCGCAAACGCTGGCGGACGGCGGCACCAACGCTCGCGTCGTCAGCCTGCCCTCGTGGGAAATCTTTGGCGAGCAGGACGAGTCGTACCGCAGCGATGTGCTGCCGCTCGACGTGCCCAAGGTCGCCGTCGAGGCGGGCGCGTCGTTTGGCTGGCACCGCTGGATCGGCAACGACCCGGCCAAGGGCGCGCTGGTGACGGTGGACAAATTTGGCCACAGCGCGCCGGGCGCTCGCGTCCTGAAGGAGTATGGCTTTAACGCGGAGAACGTCGCCGAGGTGGCGCGGGGGCTGTTGGGGTAGGTGGCAAGAAAGAGCCGAAGGGGTTCGGAACCCCCTTTGGCTCTGGCCGGAGCAGCCTGGTAGAATGTACCGTACGTGACGTTCGTTGGAACGTGAGGGCAATGCACGGCACAGGCAAAGATTTGTGTGCCGTCTTGTCTCGCGCCGTGCAGCGCACTCAACTGTCTCGCTGGCGAGCGTTATGCAAATTCGGCAACGGGGACGAGACGCTCCACGGCAAATGAGCCGCGATGCTGCTTGATACGTTCAATTTCGTGGAGCGTGTCCGCGGTCAAATAGCTTTCGCCACAGTGTGGGCAGCTAATGATAGGCACGTTCTCAATCACGAGCAGCGATTGGCCTTTGCCGTAGCTGCGGGAAACGTATCGAAGTTTTGCACCAAGCGTGCCACAGTTCTCACAAATCAGCGCTACTTGCTGTTGTTCAGCCATGTGTTAGATTCCGAAATAAACGGTAATGATTACCAGCTTGTTCGTTGCGCTAAATTTGCACACAGTTGTCGCAATCTCGCCTTTCAATGATTCTCCTTGAACTGGATATTTTGAATCTCCGGTCACCTGCTCTTTCTGCCTTGCAACAATTCTTCCTGATAGAATTACCTCTTCTACATCAGAAATTGATAATTCATCATCGTTCATCTCCTCTTCTGCGTGAGCGTCATCACATACTGACGACTGCGCACCTTTTCGCGAATCTGTTGTAAAATACGCTCGTGCATGCCAGCTCCTGATTGTTTGACGCATTTTACCAGCTTTTTCCAAAGTTGTCAGTTCACTAAATTTACACCAATCATGCTCAACCTCCTTACCGACACAATCCGCCGCACGCGGCAGCACCACGCCATCGAACACGCGACCATCCACGCGCTGGCGCGCGAGTTTCCCGGCCAATCCTTTGCGGGCTACAGCGACCCGCTCGGCTTCACCGTCTACCTGCCGCCCTCGACCAAGCCTTCCTCGGCCTCAACCGCCGTGCTTATCGACGAAGACATTCGCCGCGCCGTCGGCGACGGGCTGATGCGCCTACAGGCGGGCGAAGCGCACCTGGCGATCCACCCCAACTGCGGCACCAACTTTGCCACGAGTGCGCTGCTCGTCTCGCTGGGCGCAGTTGCCGCCAACAGCACGCGTCGCCACCCGGCGGATCGCCTCATGTGGACGATGCTGCTGGTGCTGCCGCTGCTGCTGCTCGGCCAGCGGCTGGGCAACCGCCTGCAGCGCTACACGACGCTGGCCGAAGTCAGCGATCGCTGGGTGGCCGACGTGCAGGAGGTGCCCCTGTCGCTGGGGCGGGCGCGGGTTTTTCGCGTGGCATTTGAGTAGATTTACCGTTTGACGTATCTCGTAACCGACCGTATAATTGCAAATGATAAAGAGCTTCAAAGACAAGCACACACAAGCGCTTTACGAGCGGCAATTTATCAAGCGGTTTTCTGGTGTTGAGCGACAAGCGATTCGTCGCTTGCGAATTTTGGAAAGCGCCGAATAGCTGTCTGTCCTGGCCGCACTGCGCAGCAATCGCTTTGAAGCATTGAAGGGCGATAGACAGGCACAATACAGCATTCGCATCAACGACCAGTGGCGCATCTGCTTTAGATGGGAGGATGCGCCCTGGGACGTGGAGATTATAGATTATCACTAAGGGCAAGTAATGAATCATTGGCGAGACCCGATCCACCCCGGAGAAATTTTGGCTGAAGAGTTAGAGGAGCTTAAATTGAACGGCTCTGACTTGGCGACTGCTTTGGGCGTGCCTAAAAATCGCATCTACCAGATTCTGGACGGAAAACGAAGCATCACAGCCGACACAGCCCTTCGCTTTGGTAAATTCTTTGGAACGGGCCCTGAACTTTGGCTCAATCTGCAAAAGTTGTATGAACTGGAGGTCGCGTCAGCGCAAGCCGGCGATGCGTTGGATGCGATTACGCCCCATGCGGCAGCAGTTGGTACATAGCGGTGTAGGAATAAGTTTTCCCCTTGATCTACCTCTTCCTCAACTGCGACGAATACCTCGCTGCCCAGCGGCTGCGCGATCTCAAGGCCGCGCTGGGCAACGCCGAGCTGGCGGACCTCAACATCAGCGAGCTGGCGGCGAACCAGACGGACGCGGCCAACCTGCTTAGCCAGGCGTCGATGATGCCCTTTCTGGCGGCGCGACGGCTGCTGATCGCGCGTGACTATCTGTCGCACCTGGACAAGCGCATGGCGCAGAGCAGCGGCCCCGAAAGCGCTGCCCACACCGAAGCCGCGACGCTGCTCACCGGGCTGGCCGATCTGCCCGATGCGTCCGACGTCGTCTTTGTGGACGACAGCCTCGACAAGCGCCGCCATCTCTGGAAGGGCTTTACCGCGCCCGAAACGAACAGTCGACCCAGCCGTAAAGTCGACGGGCTGGCGGCACAGATCAAGGGCGGCCGCATTGAGCTGGTAACGCTGGAGACGCCGGAGGCCAAGACGCTCTCCGGCTACATCAAGCGCCGGGCGGACGCCAAGCAAATCGAGATTGACGGGCGCGCGATCGCCATGCTCGCCAACTTCGTCGGCCCCAACCTGCGCCAGCTCGACAACGAGCTGGACAAGCTAGCGGCCTACGCGTCCGGTCGCCGCGTCGCGACCGAGGATGTGAAGCTGCTGGTGAGTGACGCCAGCGAGGGGCTGATCTGGGACTTGACCGATGCGCTCAGCCAGCGCAACGGTCGTTCGGCCATGCGTGCCCTGGCCGAGCTGCGCCGCGGCGACGCCAACCCCTTCTACCTGCTCACGATGATGGCGCGCCAGTACCGCATCATGATCAAAGTCCAGGAGGCAATGACCTTTACGCGCGGCAACGAATACGACATTGCCAAAGTCGTGAAGGAGAGCGCCTACCCCGTCAAAAAGGCCATGCAGCAGACGCGTCGCTACAGCCCCGGCGAGCTCAACGGCATTCTCCAGCAGCTGCTGGAAGCCGATCACGCGATGAAGACGGGGGCCGATGCGGAGACGGAGCTCGACGTGCTAATTGCCGAGTTGACAAGTAAATAAAGATTGAAGAATAAAGATTAAAGATTGAGTATCCACACATTGCTGGTATACTCAATCTTTAATCTTTTTCATATGTTTCTATCCCACCTCTTCATCCCTCACCCACTTCCGCAATTACGCACACCTCGACCTGGACTTTACGCGCCCGTTGACGCTGATCCAGGGGCAGAATGCACAGGGGAAGACGAACCTGCTGGAGGCGATTTATTTTTTGGCGACGAGCAAGGCGGCCCACGCCGGCAGCGAGCGCGAGGTCGTGGGCTGGGGGGCGGAGCACGAGCCGATTCCGTACAGCCGCGTGGCGGCGCGCGTACGACCCGGCGAGCGCGAGAGCGCGCGCCCGCTCGACCTCGAAATCGTGCTGACGCAGCGCGAGGGCGGCTCGCCCGCTCGGCCCTCGTACAAGAAGCAGGTCAAGATCAACGGCGTGGCCAAGCGCAATCTCGACCTGATCGGCCTGATGCGGGCCGTGCTTTTTCTGCCGGAGGATACGGTGCTGGTGGCGGGCGGGCCCAGCGAGCGCCGCCGCTATCTCGACGTGGCGCTCTGCCAGATCGACCGCGAGTACACCCGCCACTTGGCCCGCTACCAAAAGGTGGTGACGCAGCGCAACGGCTTGCTCAAGACGCTGCGCGAACAGAACGCCTCGCCGCGCAGCGCCAACGTCGACGCACAGCTTGGCTTTTGGGACGAAAAGCTGATCGCTCACGGCGCGGCGATTTTGACGCGGCGCTGGAACTTCCTGCAAACGCTGGAGCACATCGCCTGCCGGCGCCACCGGGAATTGAGCGACGGGCGCGAGTCGCTGGCGCTGCACTACCTGCCCAGCTTCAACCCCGGCACGCTGACGGATTTCGAGTACGCCGCGCTCAAAGAAGATCGGCTGCGCGCGGACGAATTCACGCCGCTGCACGCGCCGCTGCGCGCGGAGGAAGTCACCCAGCACTTTGCCGCCAAGCTGCACGAGCGCCGCGCGCGCGAAATCGCCGCCGGCAACACCCTCTACGGCCCCCACCGCGACGACTTTCGCTTTCTGGCTGCCGTCCAAGAAAATGAGCCGCGCAATCTGCGCACCTACGGCAGCCGCGGCCAGCAGCGCACCGCCGCCCTCGCCACCAAGCTGGCCGAAGTTCAGGCCATGACGGAGGCCACCGGCGAGCCGCCGCTGCTTCTGCTGGACGACGTGATGAGCGAGCTCGACGCGTCGCGCCGGGCCACGCTGCTGACGGCGCTGGCGGACGTGCACCAGGCGGTGATCACGACAACCGACTGGGCGGACTTTAGCGAGGACTTTCAGTCGCAGGCGCAGCGGCTGCACGTGGAGGGGGGAGCGGTGCGGGGATTGACGGAACCGACAGAAACGGATATGGTGAAGTAAATAAGCTTCAGCACCATACATTTTTCCACTGCTTGTGCATTTTAGAACAATAGGTTATTCTAACCAGCACTTGTTCCATATTTCACAAGGAGTGGAAAGATGAGTATCCGCAACGCAGCAGCATCCGACACACCACAAATGGTGGACCTGTCCGAGAAGAAGCGGACGCAGTACCAGGACTTCCAGCCGCTCTTCTGGCGCAAGGCCGCGGACTCGCGCGAGCGGCAGCTTCCCTTTTTTGAGGATCAGCTCGCGAATGAAGACATCGTGGCCCTGGTGCACGAAGAGGCCGGAAAACTCGACGGCTTTCTCATCGCCAGCCTGCGCGGCGGCCACGAATGCACCATCGACGATTTTGCGCTGGCAGACGAAGACGCCTGGGAGAGCGTCGGCGCGACGCTTTTGCGCGCGGCGGGCGAGGCCGCCAAGGCGCGCGGCGTCGAACAGTACGTCGTGATCTGCGGCCATCTCGATCAGCCCAAGCGTGCGATGCTCGACAACTTCGGCCTGACGCTTGACCGCTACTGGTACACGGCGGCGCTCGCTGCCTCTTCAAGCATCAACGCCCCCCACGTTCGCGCCGCTACCGCTGCCGATGCAGCGCAGATGGCCCAAGTCGCCGGGCAGCCGGGGCGCGAATATCTCCGAAACTGAGCGCGGGGGCGCCATCGTGCTCGTCCACGAAGAGGCGGGCAAGATCGATGGCTACGTCTCGGCCATCGTTATCTCGACGCCACCCGTCTACGATCCCGGTGGCTCAACGGGCTTGGTGTTGGAATCAGCAGTGGCATCGCCGGGGCGCTGGGGCACGGTCGGCCAGGCGCTTTTGACCCGCGCGGCCGCGGAAGCCACCAAGCAGGACGCCGTCCAGTACGTGGTCATTTGCAGCGCGTCCGATCAGCCCAAGCAGGAGGCGCTCGACGCGCTGGGGCTCACGATTGCGTCGGCGTGGTACGTCGGTAAGATTGAGTAGAGTGGGATTGACCTAAACCTATAGCCCATCAACCTTCACAGCAAAGCGAGGAACCCATGGCGAGCGTAATGGAGCAGCACCAAACGATGGCCCAACTTGAGTCGGGGCTGGATGCCGTCCGCCAATCGCCCAAGGACGGCGGCACGCTGGCACTCATCGTGCGGCGGCCGGCCCAGGGCGAGCGCGAGGTGCTGGCCGAGGCCGAGCTGGATGCGACCGTTGGCCTCATCGGCGACAACTGGCTGGCGCGCGGCAGCTCACGCACCGCCGACGGATCGGCCCACCCGGAGATGCAGCTCAACGTGATGAACACGCGCACCATTGCGCTGATTGCGGGCGACGAGTCGCGCTGGCCCCTGGCGGGCGACCAGCTCTTTGTCGATCTCGATCTGAGCGAGGAGAACCTGCCGCCGGGCACGCGGCTGTCGCTGGGCGGGGCGGTGATTGAGATCACGCCGGTGCCGCACACGGGCTGCCAAAAGTTTGTCCAGCGCTTTGGGCTGGATGCGATGAAGTTTGTCAACTCGCCGGTGGGCAAGGGGCTGCGGCTGCGCGGCCTCTGCGCCAAAGTAGTGCAGCCGGGCACGATTCGCGCGGGCGATGTCGTGCGCAAGCGGTAGTGCGCAGACGGTCGTGCGAAGCGCCTGCTGCGCTTGCGGCGGTCGGTGCAGCGTCGCTTCTCCCGCACTAAACGCTCGCAAACCCCTTCATCAACTTGACGCTTCCCTGCGTGCCGCCTAGTATGCGGACAGGGTCGATATAGTTTACCAACACGAACCGAAACCGCTGCGGCTGGTTTACCAAACTTGAAGGGGTTCCCTCAAACCATGAGCGCCAAAATTCTCGTCGTCGAAGATGAAGCGACGCTGCTGGAAACGCTGGAGTACAATCTGGTGCGCCAGGGCTACCACGTCGACACCGCGCGCGATGGGGCCAAGGCGCTGAGCGTCGCGCGCGAGCAGCAGCCGGACCTGATCGTGCTCGACATCATGCTGCCGGAGATGGACGGCTTCGAGGTCTGCCGCACGCTGCGCCAGGAGATGAACGTGCCGATCCTGATGCTGACGGCGCGCGCTGAGGAGGTCGATAAGGTGGTGGGGCTGGAGGTGGGCGCGGACGATTACCTAACCAAGCCCTTTAGCATGAGGGAGCTGATGGCGCGCATCAAGGCACATCTGCGGCGGGTGCGGTTGCTGCGCGAGGAGATGGAGACGCAGGGCAACGGCGCAGGCCAGCTCGCGCAGCACGAGCGCATGGTCTTCGAGAACCTGATCATCGACGCACGCCGCCGCGAGGTCAGCGTCGACGGCAACCTGCTGCACCTCAAGCCCAAGGAGTTCGACCTGCTGATCTTTCTCGCGCGCAACCGCGGCATCGTTCTCAGCCGCGATCTGGTGCTGGAACGCGTGTGGGGGTGGGACTACGACGGCGGCAGCCGCACCGTCGATGTGCACGTGCGCTGGCTGCGCGAAAAGATCGAGCGCGACCCGGCCAATCCCACGCGGATTATTACGGTGCGGGGAATTGGGTATCGTTTTGAGGGGTAGAGAAGAGATGACCATCCAACCCTATGCCCCAGCCGACAGCCCCGCCATCCGCGACCTGCTCACACGCATCGGCTGGGCCACACAGTTTATCGATGGCCAAATTGACGGTTTGGCCGTTTTCAACCGCAACATGGAAAACAGCTGCATTTTTGTTGCCAGTGTTGAGGGAATGCTTATTGGCTACGTCTCCATGCAGTTCGCTCCCTGGCATCGCCTGGCCCAACTCCACGGCCTCGCCGTTAACCCCGACTGGCGGCGGCACGGAGTGGCGCGGTTGCTGGTGAGAGCGGCGGAGGCATTTGCACGCGAGCGGGACGGTCGCGGGGTGTATGTAGATACGCCGGTCAACAATGTGACGGGGCGGGCATTTTACGAGTCGATGGGGTATGAGCACGATTACACGATGAGCAAGTATTACGACGAGGGGATCGATGGCGTGACGTATGTAAAGTTTTTCGGCAGAACAGCATTACCATAAAGATTTATGGTTGGAAGTATGGCAAAACGCATGGTATAATCATGACAACGTTTGAGTGGGATAACGAAAAGAACATCAACAACAAAGCGACCCACGGCATTACGTTTGAAGTGGCACAGCATGTTTTCTTTGACGAAAGGCGCATCATCATTCACGATGAGAAACACAGCGAAGAGGAAGAGCGTTGGTTTTGCATTGGTGAAGTCGACGGTCAAATTTTGACGGTACGCTTTACGCTCAGATCGGGCAGGATTCGTATCTTTGGCGCAGCGGAGTGGCGAAAATGGAGGCGATATTATGAACAAGAAAATGGATTACGGGGATGAGCCAATTGGAGAGGTTACGCGCGTGGCAGACTTCCTGCCGCCCCCTTCGCAGCTGGTTCCAAGGGAAGAAACAGTAAAGGTGACGCTGACGTTGAGCAAGGAGAGCGTCGAGTTTTTCAAGGAGGAAGCCAAAAGAAACAACGTATCGTATCAACGGATGATCCGGCAGCTTGTGGATCAATACGCGCGGCAGTATGCGTGAATGGGGAACGCCTTTGTACGCGAAAAGGGTGGTCGCAGGGTGTTTGTGGAGCAGATTCCTAGAAAGGAAAGTTGTGTGACAGGTACCTATGCTCAAGTCGTGGTTCCCGATCACAAACAAATTGATAGAGGAACACTGCGCGGCATCATTCGCCAAACGGAGACGAGCGTCGATGAATTTGTCGCACTGCTTTAAGGCTGAAGTTATCCGCATTTCTTTTTGTTGACTTTTTCCATCAGAACTTACTCGTCAGAATACGCACGCTAATTTTGCTTATATGTATTCCTTCTACCTCTCTCCCACCACGCTCGACGAGGCCCTGGCGCTCAAGTCCCAACATCGGGAGGCCGCGCGCATCCTTGCGGGCGGCACGGATTTGCTGATCGAGCTTCAGCGCGGCGGGCGGCGCGTGGAGAATGCGGCGGACGGCTCGCTGGTCGCGCCCGGCGTGATCGACCTGACAAGAGTGCCCGGCTTGGCCGACATCACCGAAAGCGACGGCCGGCTGCACCTCGGCCCGCTGGTGACGCACAACCAGTGTGTCGCCAGCGATTTGATCGTCGAGCACGCCTTTCCGCTGGCGAGGGCCTGCTGGGAAGTCGGCGCGCCGCAGATTCGCAACCGGGCGACGATTGCCGGCAATATCATCACCGCCAGCCCGGCCAACGATTCCCTCGTGCCGCTGCTGGCGCTGAAGGCGACGGTGACGCTCGCCAGCGCGACGCGGGGCGAGCGCACGGTTGCGCTGGGCGAATTCCTGACGGGCTTTCGGCAGGTCGATCTCGCGCCGGATGAAATTTTGGTGCGCGTGTCGATCCCGATTTGGGAAAGGTCAGCGCGGCACCTTTATCAAGCTGGGGCTGCGGCGGGCGCAGGCGATCAGCGTCGTGAGCGCGGCCGCTGTAGGGCAATTTGACGGCGAAGGCGAAGCGATGCGCGTCGATGAAATCGCCATTAGCCTGGGCGCTGTCGCGGCGACGGTGGTGCGTGTGGCGGCGGTGGAGGATTTTTTGGAGGGCAAAACGCTGACCGACGATGTGGTTGACGAGGCGGCGCGGCTGGCGACGGAGAGCGTCTCGCCGATCGATGACGTGCGCGGGTCGGCGGCGTACCGCAGCGGGATGGTCGAGGCGCTGGTGGGGCGAGCGCTGCGGCAGCTGCGGGATGGTCGCGAGCGCTTGGGGTGGCTGGAGCGGCCGGTGATGCTGTGGGGGGAGACGGAGGGGCGGTGGCCGGTGGCAGATGGCAAATGGTCAATGGTCAACGGTGAATTGTCAATGGTTAATGGGGAGGAAGTGGCGCTGACGGGGGAGCGGACGCTCTTGGATGCGCTGCGGGCGGCGGGCTATGTGGGGGTAAAGTCGGGGTGTGCGGAGGGGGAGTGTGGATCGTGTACCGTCTTTTTGGACGGCATGGCGGTGATGGCGTGCATGGTTCCGGCGGAGCGCGCGCGCGGCAGCAGAGTCACCACGGTGGAGGGGCTGGCGGCGGGTTTAGCCAGTGATGGCGAGCCGCTGCACCCGGTGCAGGCGGCGCTGGTGCAGAGTGGCGGCGTGCAGTGTGGCTACTGCACGCCCGGCTTTGTGATGAGCGCGGCCAAGCTGCTGGCGGAGCGCCCGCACCCCACGCGCACCGAGGCGCAGGAGGCGCTGACGGGTAATCTCTGTCGCTGCACGGGCTACCGCAAAATCATCGATGCGGTGGTGGCGGCGGGGAGACAGTAAGCAGTAGGTCAGTAAGCAGTGGATGAACTGATTGGTTGTGTCACCGCTCGCACTGAAAAACTGCTTATTGAAGACTAACCACTGGCTTTATTCCGCTTGTCGCGTTTCCAGCCGCTTGCCCACCTGATCCACAATGTGGTGGGCGACGATGTTGGGACTGTAGCCGCCGGGCAGGCGCACGAGCAGCTTGTCGTATTTCTCACAGAAGGTCTTTACATCGCTAAAGCCGTGGCGGGACCAGCGGATGGCCAACAGCACCACGTCCACCTCGGCGTTGGCGACCTGTGGCTCGAACTCGGTGTAGCTCTGGTCCTGCCCCTCGATCCACACCAGTTCGTTTAGCTCAAACGCTTCCTCCAGCGCCTGCTGGGCGTGGGGGCGCAATTCACCGCCAATCAGCACCACTTTGCGACCGCGCAGGTGCTGCGTCACCTCCCGGACTTCTGTCGTGGGCATGACGGGCTTTTCGGCTTTTTGGGCGAGCGCATGTTCGGCCACGGCCAGCGCGTTGTCGATCTCGCGCAGGACCAGATCAAAATGCTTGGGCAGCGCCAGCGCTTCGGGGATTTCGTCCACCACGGGCAGCAGCAGCTCGCGCAGCTCGATGTTGCTTGGCGGCAGCCCGTTTTCCACCAGCGACTCCACCGCCTCCACGGCTTTGGCCCAGTTGTGGCCGTGATCGCGCTTGGGATATTTGTCAATTTGCCCCAGGTGATAGCGCAGTTTGTTGAAGAGCTGCTGAAAGAGCGCCGTTCGCTCCTCGCGCTGCTCGTACTCATCGCCCAACCCGCGGATGCGTTCGCGCAGCGATTCCGCCACGTCCGGCGTGGCCAGATCATCGCGGCGCATGTGGCGGTGGATCAAAATTTGGCGCGAGGCGCTGGCTTCGCGCAGCCAGGAAAAAATTTTGGCCTGGTCGGTATCGCCCTGCTCGTTGACGGCGACAATGGCGCTGTAGAGCGCCGACTGCGCTTCGGCCAGCAGCGCCATGATGGGCGCGAGGTCGATTGTTGCGCCCGTATCGGCTTCGCAGTCCAGCAGTTTATCCAGCAGTTCAACGGATTCGGCAGCAGCGTCAAAGCAGCCCGCCAACTCCACGTAGCGCGGCCAGCTTTCGGGTGGGGGCGAATGGTGGTGCAGCATCCACAGGTAGCAATCGGGCAGCGCCTTGGCGCGTCCAATTAGATCGTACTGTTCCGGTGCGATCTCCGTGCGATAGTCCGCCCCAGCCTCCAGCCGCCGCTGGCGCTCCAACACCCAGCGCGCCCCTTCGGCTTTAAGCCGGCAGCGCTGTCGAATCAGCGGCAGTTCATCATCGATGGTGGCGGCGTAGCGACTATAGCTAGGTTCGGGCTCTTCGGGCGCGGCCGCCATCGCTTCCGCCAGCTGGCGACCGTTGGTCGGCAGGTGGTTCTCAATCGCTTCCTCCCGCGCCGACAGCATTTCCTGAATCTGCTGGCGCATGGGGGGCTGTTCGGGCACTGTTTCGGGTACGCGCGGCTGGGGTTCGTCCAACGGCTGCGGGGAAAGATGACCATTTGTGTCTAAAATCGGCGGAGAGGCAGATTCACGGTTGTCTACTGAACTATCTATCTCAGTATTAGAGACCGAACTGGGCTGAACGTGCTCCTCTGCTTCTGCCGTCAGCACCAGCAGCCCCCGGGCAAACTCGCGCAGAAACGCCCGCGCCTGGGGGTGCTCGTCAACTAACGCTTGTAAGTGTTGTATAGCTGGTACGAATGCTTCCGTTACATCTTTTTGCATGTGATTGATAGCTCCCTTTTACATCTTCAACTAATCATCTTATCTTACCTACGTCGCGAAAGGCAAATCGTTTTTATCTGACGCAGCAATCGTAGATTCCGTAGCATAACCGAAGGGTTCGCCGTGCGTTGTACGACCTGCTGCATTTCACTTGGTGCAGGGGCCACAAGGCAGGGAGAGTTGTTTTAGTTGGAGCAAGTCGTCGTTCTGCTAGGTTCCGTTGACAGTTGGAAACTGGCCCTCACCCCCGGCCCCTCTCCCACAGTGGGAGAGGGAGAGGTTGGCTCCCTTCTCCCATCCTGGGAGAAGGGCTGGGGATGAGGGCGCGCTCGACTTACCTTTCAAGCCCGCTCAGCAAAATGTCAACGGAACCTAATGAAGCAGAAGCGCTATTCGATTCTGGGAAAGTGCGCTATGCTTACGTTCTCGCGTCATCACCATGTAGAGGATTCCCATGAACTACGAAAGTCTGCAAGCGTATTTTGAAGAAAAACAGGCCGAGATGCTCACCGTCGTTGAGCAATTGGTGGTGCAGGAAACGCCCAGCAGCGACAAGGCGCGGCTGGATGCTTTTGCGGAGCAGCTGGCCGCCCGCCTGCGCGACGCCGGGGCCGAAACCGAGATTGTGCCCAGCGTGCCAACGCGCGGACACACGGCGGGCAACCACGTGCGCGCGCGCTTTGGCCCGCCCAATGGCGAAGCGCCCGCGCTCGTCCTCTGCCACTTCGACACCGTCTGGCCCGTTGGTGCGCTGGCCACGCACCCCTTCCGCATTGATGGCGACGGCCGCGCCTACGGTCCCGGCATCTTCGACATGCAAACGAGCCTCGTGCTGACCGAGTACGCCATCCATGCCGTGCGCGATCTGTCGCTGACCCTGCCGAGACCCGTCACCATTTTGATGACGTCGGACGAGGAAGTCGGCAGCCCAACCTCGCGCGAGCTGATCGAGGACGAGGCGCGCGCGGCGGACTATGCGCTCGTGATGGAGTCGCCGCTGCCGGGCGGCGTGCTCAAGACGGCGCGCAAGGGCGGCGGCCACTTCACGGTTGACGTGACGGGCCGCGCGGCCCATGCGGGGGTGGAGCCGGAGAAGGGCATCAGCGCCATCCAGGAGCTGGCGCATCAAATTCTGGCACTGCACGCGCTGACGGATTTGGCGCGCGGCAGCACCGTCAACGTGGGCGTGATCGAAGGGGGGACAGTGGGCAATTCGGTGGCCGCGCACGCCCGCGGCCTCGTCGACGTGCGCGCGTGGACGCAGGAGGAGGCGGAGCGGCTCGCCGCCGCGGTGCGCGCGCTGGAGCCGGTGACGCCCGGCGCTCAGGTGGAGATCAGCGGCGGCTTTAATCGGCTGCCGCTGGAGCGCACGGTGACGGGCGACCTGTTTGCACGCGCCCGCACAATCGGGGCCAAGCTGGGGCTGGCGCTGGAAGAGGGGGCCACGGGCGGCGGCAGCGACGGCAACATCACCGGTGCGCTGGGCGTGCCTACGCTGGACGGCCTCGGCGTCCCCGGCCACGGCGCCCACGCCGACCACGAGCACATCGAAGTCGCCGAGATGCCGGGGCGGGCAGCGCTGCTGGTCGCGCTGCTGATGGAGCTGTAAGAGGATTTACTCTAGCAGTTCAAGAATTTAATCAGGTAATCTCGTTGAGCCGTTCGCATTTGAGGATGCTCACTCCGCGCACTCGATTATTTGTTTAATCTGCTACAGCGAATCCGGATCGATTCCCGCCGCGCGCAGCCGTGCCGCCAGCTGATCGGCCCGCTGCCGCTCTTCGTCGGCCCGCTGCTGCTCTTCGTCGGCCCGCTGCCGCTCTTCGTCGGCCCGGCGCTGCGACTCCTCGGCGCGGCTCTGCTCCCGTTCGGCGCGTTCGATGCCCGTCAACAGCGGGCGGCCTTCTTCATCACACCAGCGCAGCCACGTGGCCCCCATCTCTTCAAAATCACCGTTCCACAGCATCAAGCCCAGCTCTAGCTCCGGCAGCCACGAGTCCTCGCGTTCGCTGTAGTTTCTGCCGTGCAGCTCGAGCAAACGCAGCTTCTCGCCGCCCAACTGCTCATCTGGATCGAAGATGACGTAGTAGGGAATCCCGATCCGCGCGTAGAGCGCCACCTTGTCATCCGCCTCGCCCCCTTTGCGATTCGAGACAACTTCCACCACCACCTCCGGCGTCTTGCCGTAGACCCACACCATGTAGGAGCGGTGAGCCTTTTCCCACACGTCCTCCGGCAGCTCCACATCCAGGCTAACGAGCACGTCCGGCACAATAGCCGGTTGGTGGATAGCGTAAAAGAGCCCCACGTTGGCCATGGCAACAAACGAACGCTCTTCCGCGCCGCCCCGCTACGAGGCATAGAGGCTGCGCGTGAGCAAACGCTGCTGCTTTTCGGAGAAGATATTATCCACGGGGTCGTCGTTCTCCGTTTCGATGTGTGAAATATCGGGCGACATCGCCAGCATTTCGCTTTCCTGAATTTGGGGTTGAGCCATGGAGAGGTCCTTTTGCACAAAAACAGAGGTTCGTTTCCACATTGTAGCACGTGTGGGGGAATGGCTCAATGAGCATTTTGCACAAAAGGTACAGTTGTGCTAGATTCTGGAATGAATCCCACAGGCAGTGCTTCTCAACTGTTGTTGGCGTACGCCCCACGCTGCTGTTGTTGGCATACACCACACACCACACGCCACACCTCTCGCTGTATATCTAGCTATACATCTCGTGAAATTTCACGGAGAGTGATTGAGCGTTCGTCAAGTGGTCGCCCGTCGTCCGCCCTGCGCTTGGCCTCTCCGCTGCGAGCAGTGAGTTGCCCCTGCCTCGACACCCTAACGAACTCGATTTTTACCTCAATCTGTCAAATTGGCTGTACATTCTACAAAAAAGGAGATCAACACCTATGAACCAGTCTAACCGACGCGTTCACCCCGCCGTGCTGGACGCCGCCAGCGACATGCGCAAGGGCAAGATCAACCGGCGCGAATTTTTGCGCTTTGCCACGCTGCTCGGCACGAGCGTCACCGGGGCCTACGTGCTGGCCGGCTGTGCGCCGGGCGCCGCGCCCGGCACCAACGCACCCACCGAAGCCGAAGCAGTCCCGGCAGCAGCGGCAACGGGCAGCATCGTGCGCGGCGGCACGCTGCGCTCCGGCGTCCAGCTGCAGCTGCTCGATCACCCCGCGCGCCTTTCGTGGGTCGAGGGGGCCAACATCGTGCGCAACGTGGCCGAATACCTCACCGAAACCGGCTCGGACAACATTACTCGCCCCTACCTGCTCGAAAGCTGGGAGGCCAACGACGACGTGACGGAGTGGACGCTCAACCTGCGCCAGGGCATCACCTTTAACAACGGCGATGAGTTCACTGCGGAAGACGTCATGTTTAACTTCAACGAGTGGTTGACGGAAGACCTTGGCTCATCCATGTTCAGCCTGATCAGCTACATTGGCGGGATGCAAAATATCGAGCAGGTGGACGATTACACCATCGTGCTGCATCTGGATGTGCCGCAGATCGGCGTGCCGGAGCATCTCTTCCACTACCCCGCCGCCATCATGCACCGCAGCTTCGAGGGTGACTTTGTGACGCAGCCGATTGGCACGGGCGCCTTTACGCTGGAGGAGTACAACCAGGACGAGCGCGCGGTGCTGCGCCGGCGCGAGGGCTACTGGCGCAACGGCGAAGATGGGGAAGCTTTGCCCTACCTGGACGAGATCATCTACGTCAACTCGGACAAGGACAACTCCGTCGCCGCCATGCTAGGCGGTCAGCTCGACACCTTCTACCAGCCGCGTCCGTCGGATTGGCAGCAGATGAAGGACAACCCACAGTTTGCCGTACAGTCCGTGAGCACGGCCCAGTGCTACGTCACCAAGATGCGCGTGGATTTGGAGCCCTGGAACGACGTGCGCGTGCGCAACGCGCTCAAGATGAGCCAGGATCGCGCGCAGATTTTGCAGCTCTCCTACTTTGGCGAAGGCGAGCTCTCGATCGACGCCCACG
Source organism: Caldilineaceae bacterium (assembly GCA_965213595.1). Classification (GTDB taxonomy): domain Bacteria; phylum Chloroflexota; class Anaerolineae; order Caldilineales; family Caldilineaceae; genus JBCCFC01. Next base: position 513,916 of record CBDBZO010000001.1, read on the forward strand.
TCGCGCCGATCCACCCCGCCTACGCCGAGAAGCCCATCCCAGAATATGATCCCGAAGGCGCGCGCGCTCTGCTGGAGGAATGGGCCGAGGAGACGGGCAACACGCTGCCGCTGCAGGTGACGCTCGCCACCAAGAACAACGAAGGCGAGCCGGAAATTGCGCAGGCACTGCAGCAGCAGGCCGCCGAATCCGGCTTCGAGATCACGCTCGACATCACCGAACCCGATGGCTACTGGTCTCGCTGGACCGAAGTTGATTTGGGAATCACCACCTGGACACACCGCCCGCTGGATACGATGGTGCTGCCGCTGGCCTATTCCGAAGCCGCCATTGGCGAATGGAACGAAACGCGCTGGATCGACGAGGAGTTTGAGACGCTGCTGGCCGAGGCCGAGCGCACGCTCGATGTCGAAGCGCGCCGCGAGATCATGTCGCAGATTCAGGACATCATGCAGGAGCGTGGCCCCATCGCCAACCCCTACTGGCGCAACGTCTGGAAGATCACGACCACCAACGTCAAGAACGCGCCGGTGCATCCGACGAGCTATGATCTCTACTACGAGACGTATCTGGACGGTTAATCGACGCGGCGAGTGAGCGACGCGGGGACGCGGTGATCTGTGACTTTACCGTGTGCCCGTGTCCCCGCGTCCCGCTTGTCCAAATCCCTTTGTTTCACATACAAATCAAAATGGCTCGCTTCCTCCTCCGCACCATCCTCTCTTCAATCGTGACGATGCTGCTCGTCTCGATTGCGCTCTTCCTGCTGCTCGAAGTCGGCAGCGGCGACGTGACGATTAAAATTCTCGGCATCGAATCGACGCAGGCGCAGCGCGAATCGTACCGGCAGCAGTTGGGGCTCGATCAGCCCGTGTGGCTGCGCTACAGCACGTGGCTGCTCGGCAACGATTGGTGGGTGCAGAATCGGCTCGATCATCCGCTGGCCAAGGCAGAAAATCCGCAGACGGGTGAAGCTGAATGGTGGCAAGATGTCGACGGTACGCTGACGCGCTTTCGCTTGGACGAGGGCGAGCTGGTCGCGCTGGAGCGACAGGCAGACGGCAACACGCTGGCCCGCTCCGCGGAAGAGCTGTGGTCGACAACTGAAAGCGAGGTGGGTGAACCGATTGACGAATTTTGGGGCGTCAACGTCGACAACCGGGCCGTGCGCTGGGTGCGCGGCGATGGAGCCACCGTCATGGTGCGCACCTTTGCCGGCTTCCGCGAGGAATCGGACGGGCCGGTGGACTACATCCCGCTCGCCAGCGGCCTGCTGCGCGGCGATCCCGGCCAGTCGCTGCGCACGGGGCGACCGGTCGCGGTGTCGCTCTTTCCCCGCGTGCGCAACACGGCGATCCTGGCCGGGCTGGCCTTTCTCTTTATCATGCCGCTGGCCCTGCTCTTTGGCATCATTGCGGGGGTAACGGAAGGGCGCTTGTCCGACCGCGTCATTTCCGTGAGCAGCCTCGCGCTGACGGCAACGCCCGAATTTGTGACGGGCATCGTGCTCATCTTAATTTTTGCGATTTGGCTTCAGTGGCTGCCCGCCGCCTCGTTTTTGATGAAGGACGCCAGCGAGTTTCTCACCTTTCGCGATCTCTTTACCCGGCCCGACGTCTTCTGGCAGGATTTCCGCATTCTAATTCTGCCCATTCTCACGCTGACCGCCGTCGAGCTGGGCTACATCATCCGCATGACGCGCGCCAGCATGGTGGACGTGATGAATTCGCCCTACATCCGCACGGCCATTATCAAGGGCATGCCCTACCGCCGCATCGTGCTGCGCCACGCCGTGCGCAACGCCCTGCTCGCGCCAATCACGGTGATCATGCTGCACGTCAACTGGCTGATCGGCGGCATTGTGGTCGTCGAGGCCGTCTTTGGCTACCCCGGCTTGGGCACCTACGTTTTCGAGTCCGCCATCTTCGGCGACTTCAACGCCATCGAAGCCGCCGCCATGATCACGGTCGTCATCGCCGTGGCCACGCGCATCATCGGCGACGTGGCGTATATGTACCTGAACCCGCGCATTCGCTACGCGTAACCTCGTCCCGACGCTCTGCGTCGGGACGCAGCCCGGACGCTCCGCGTCCTCGCGTAATTTGACGAGTCTTCGTATTCCATCACGATGCCTCGCTGGTCTAGCGGCGACGCTCTGCGTCGAGGAGGCATCCCGACGCAGAGCGTCGGGACGAGTAGGAGCCATCCAATGTGTGGAATTGTCGGCAGCTTCGGCCAGGCAGACAGCGATACAATCCAAACCATGCTCAACGCCCTGGCCCACCGCGGGCCGGACGGCGAGCAGCTGCACGTGGACGGCGACGGGCGCTTTGCGCTCGGCCACTGTCGCTTGGCGATCATGGACCCGGCGCACGGGCAGCAGCCGCTTTACAGCGAAGACGGCGCGGCGGCGCTGGTGGCCAACGGCGAAATCTACAACTTTCGCGCCCTGCGGAGCGAGCTGTCGGCACGCCACAAATTCTCCACCTACACCGACAGCGAAGTCATCCTGCACGGGTGGGAGGAGCGCGGACCGGAGGTCGTGCGGACGCTGGATGGGATGTACGCCTTTGCCATCGGCGACGGCACGTCGTTTACGCTGGCGCGCGACCCGATTGGCATCAAGCCGCTTTACTATGCGACAGAGTCAGCAGCAGACGCAGCCAGCAACGGCGGGCCATTCTACTTTGCCTCGGAGCTCAAATCGCTGGCCGCTCACTTTGACGACGTGCGCGAGTTCCCGCCCGGTACGTTTTACGACAGTCGACGCGGCTTCGTCCCCTACTACAGCGTGCCCGACGTGCCCGCGCCGGACGTGCCGGATGCGGCAACAATCGACGCGCTGATGGCCGAGCTGCGCAGCACGCTCGAAGCGGCAATTGTCAAGCGGCTGATGAGCGACGTGCCGCTGGGCGCCTTTCTCTCCGGCGGGTTGGACAGCAGCCTTATCGCCGCCGTGACGGCGCAGCACATCGAGAACCTGCACACCTTTTCCGTCGGGCTGGCTGGCTCGCGGGACATCGAGGCCGCACGACTCGTGTCGCGGCACATCGGCTCGGTGCATCACGAATATCTCTACACGGCGGATGACATTTTGGCCGCGCTGCCGCAGGTAATTTATCACCTCGAATCGTTTGATCAAGACCTGGTGCGCAGCGCAATCCCAACCTTTTTCTGCGCGCGGCTGGCCGCCCAGCACGTCAAAGTCATTCTGACGGGCGAAGGGGCGGACGAGCTCTTTGCGGGCTACACCTACCACAAGGAATTCACGAACGACGCCCGCCTGCACGCCGAGCTGCGCCGCTCGATCACGGCGCTGCACAACATGAATTTGCAGCGCGTGGACCGATTGACGATGGCCCACGGCCTGGAGGGTCGCGTGCCCTTTTTGGATACGTCGATGATTGCGCTGGCGCAGACGATTCCGCCAGCGCTTAAGCTGTGGCGGGACTTGGGCGATGCGCCGGTGGAAAAGTGGATTCTGCGCAAGGCGTGTGAAGACTTGTTGCCGAAGCAGATTGTCTGGCGCAGCAAAGAGCAGTTCGACGAGGGCAGCGGCACGGTCGACGCGCTGGACGAAGTGATCGCGCGGGCAACGGCGGATTTGGATGTCGAGGCCTACCGCGCTCAATATCCCGACGACCGGCTCAAATCCGCCGAGGAGTGTTTTTACCACAAGCTGCTCGTCGAGCAGCTCGACCGCCCGCAGCCCGTGCTGGACAACGTGGCGCGCTGGACGTTTGGTCGGGTGGCGGATAGCTAATCTGTCATTTCGAGCGGAGCGAGAAATCTGTTGGCGGCATACCCTGCGTCTGTATTACACGCGTAAACTGCGCCGTACCCGTTTTGACCGACAGCTCTTGCCTGCCGCGAACGGCGATGAATGAATTCATCGCCTGGATTGCAAAACGCGTTGAAACGCGTTGGGGCGGTATCGTTTAAGCGCTTTAGCGCGTTTTGCAAAAATAGGCGTCGAATTTGTTCGATGCTGGAGGTTGCCGCCCAGAGAGGGCAGCATATACCAGAAACCGGAGCACGGAATGGCCGTCGCACAAGAAACCATCGGGAGCGTCACCCGCCGCCGACCCTCGGCGCTGAGCCGTGCGTGGCGCGGGCTCTCCATTATCTTCAATTCGGGCGTGGGCACGGTGGGCCTGGCGCTCGTGCTCTTTTGGGTGATCACCGCGCTTGTCTCGCTGGCGTGGACGCCCCACCCGCCCAACGCCAGCCTCTTCACGCAAAATCTTGGCCCCAACGCCACCAACCTGCTGGGCACCGACCACCTGGGCCGCGATCTGCTTTCGCGGCTGATGACGGGCACGCAGGTGATTCTGATCAAAACGCGGCTGCCCAACGGCTGGATTCTGCCGATTGGGGTGGCCGTGTGGGGCGTGCTGGGGTCGCTGGCGCTGGGCATCTCGCTGGGGCTGAACGCGGGCTACCGTGGCGGCTGGGCGGACCAGATCATCATGCAGATTCTGGATGCGCTGATCGCCTTCCCGCGCATCATCCTTTACCTCGTCGTGATCGCGGCGCTGGGCCAGGGCGACATGGTGGTGATCCTCGCGATTGCCGTGACGGGCGCGCCGGGGGTCGCGCGGCTGGTGCGCAGCCTCGCCATCGACATCAAGACGCGCGACTACGTCCACGCTGCGGAGACGCGGGGCGAGAGCAAGTGGTTTGTCATGCTGCGCGAAATTTTGCCCAACGCACGCGGCCCGATCCTGGTGGACGCCATGCTGCGCGTCGGCTACGCGATTTTTGCGATCAGCACGCTCGGCTTTCTCGGCATCGGCCTGCCGCCGCCCGATCCGGATTGGGGCAACATGGTCAACGAAGCGCGCCGCTTTATTTACGCCAACCCCTGGGCCGTGCTCTGGCCCTCGCTGGCGATTTCAAGCCTGGTGGTGGGGCTGAACCTGTTTGCGGATGGGCTGAGCGAGGAGCTGTCGCGCTACCAGAAGTAGTGCGTGGTACGTGGTGCGTAAACTGTGACTGACAGGGGTTCCGTGAATTGAAGAACCTTTGTTAGTTTTAGTTCACGCACCACGCACCACGCACCACGCACCACGCATCACAAAACTAGATTGGATTTCCCCGTGACTGATTTTACAACCGCCCCCATCCTCGACGTGCAAAATCTGGCCGTGGCCTACAAGGTGCGCGGCGGCGAGATCGAGGCCGTGCAAAACGTCTCGTTTACGCTGGATCGCGGCCAGAGCTTTGGCCTGGTGGGCGAATCGGGCTGCGGCAAGAGCACGGTGGCCTGGTCGCTCGTCAACTTTTTGGGGCGCAACGGCTACGTCAAGCGCGGCAGCATCAAATTTATGGGCGAAGAGTTGACGGGTCGCTCGCCGGAGGAGCTGCGGCGGCTGCGCGGCAACAACATCACCATGGTCTTTCAGGACCCGATGCGCGCGCTCAACCCCTCGATGAATCTGGGCGACCAGCTCAAAGAGGTGCTGACCGTTCACAAGGGGGCCAGCGACCAAGAGGCCACCCAGCGCTCGCTGGAGATGCTGGAACGCGTCCACATGCCGGATGCGGCCAACGTGATGCGCCGCTTTCCGCACCAGATTTCAGGTGGCCAGCAGCAGCGCGTGGTGATTGCGATGGCGCTGCTCAACAACCCGGCGCTGCTGATTATGGACGAGCCGACGACGGCGCTCGACGTGACCGTCGAAGCCGCCGTGCTCGACCTGATCGCCGAGCTGCGCGACGAATTTGACACGGCGATTCTCTACATCAGCCACAATCTCGGCGTCGTTTCGCGGGTGTGCAAGCGCATCGGCGTGATGTACGCGGGTGAGATGGTCGAGCAGGCGACGATGCGCGAAATTTTTAAGAACCCGCGCCACCCGTATACGCAAGGCTTGATTCGCTGCGTGCCCAAGCTGGGCGCGGACAAGGCGAGCAGCGTGCTCTACCCGATTCCCGGTCGCGTGCCGCCGCCGGATCAGCGGCCCAGCGGCTGCGTCTTCGCCCCCCGCTGCAATTACGTCGAGCAGACATGTTGGGACGAGCGACCGACATTGCGCGAACTGCCCGCCTCCTACAACCACAGCCCGCAAGTCCACGGCGTCGCCTGTCACTTCTCTGAGGAGATCGACGCCAGCGCCTGGACGCCGCCGCAGGAAATTTTGGATTTGACGCCCGCTGCGCCCGCCACCAACGGCCAGCACGCCACCATTCTCGATGTGGACGGGCTGAAGAAGTATTACGAAGCGCGCGGTGGCTCCCTGCGCGAGACGCTGGGTCTGGAGAAGCCCAAGCAGGTCAAGGCCGTGGACGACGTGACCTTTAACGTGCCGCGCGGGATGACGCTGGGCATCGTCGGCGAATCGGGCTGTGGCAAGTCGACGCTGGTGAAGACGATCATCGGGCTGGAGAACGCCACGGGCGGCCGCGCCGACTTTATGGGCTTCGACGTGACCGCCGACCTCAGCGAGCGCGACGGCGATTTGATTGAAGAATTGCAGATGGTCTTCCAGAACCCGGATTCGACCATGAACCCGTCGTATACGGTGGGCCAGCAGATTGCGCGCCCGCTGCGTCGCTTTAATAAGGCCAAACGCAGTGAAGAGCGAGAGCGCGTAATCGAGCTTTTGCAGGCGGTGCGGCTGGGCGAAAATTATTTTGACCGGCTGCCGCGCCAGCTCTCTGGCGGCGAAAAGCAGAGAGTCGGCATCGCCCGCGCCCTCGCCAGCCGACCGGACCTCGTGCTCTGCGACGAGCCGGTGAGCGCGCTCGACGTGTCGGTGCAGGCGGCGGTGCTCAACCTGCTGCTGGAAATCCAGCAGAAATACAACACCACGCTGCTCTTTATCGCCCACGATCTCAGCGTCGTGCGCTTCTTCTCGGACTACGTGGCGGTGATGTATCTGGGCCAAATCATGGAGATTGGCCCGGCCAAGAACATCTACGCCATGCCCTCGCACCCCTATACCGAAGCGCTGCTCAGCGCCGTCCCCATCGCCGATCCGGACGCCGTGCAGAAGCGCATCCGCCTCGAAGGCAGCGTCCCCAGCGCGATCAACCCGCCCAGCGGCTGCCGCTTCCACACCCGCTGCCCGCGCCGCAACCTGCTGGATGACCCCACCATTTGCGAAACCGAGGTCCCGCCCTGGCGCGACGCGGGCGAGGGCCACCGGATTTTCTGCCACGTGCCGCTGGAGACGCTGTCGGAATTGGAGCCGGTGGTGCAGTCGGGTGGGGAGATGGAGGAGGTGATGGCTTGAGAGACGAGTTTAATGCAAAAACGAAAGACCTACTCGCGAAACGCGTTGGCATGAAGTGCTCAAATCCAAACTGCCGTAGGTCGACAAGTGGCCCTCAGGAAGACCCTAATAAAGTTGTAAATATTGGTGTAGCAGCGCACATTACCGCTGCATCAGAGGGTGGTCCACGCTTTGAGCAGAATATGTCCACTGAAGAGCGAAGTTCGGAGGCTAACGGAATTTGGCTTTGTCAAACGTGTGCAAAATTGATTGATAATGATCCGATGCATTATCCCATCGACTTGCTGAACCGTTGGCGTAGCCTCTCGGAGGAAGCTGCGCGCTTAGACATAGAGAACCCCGCAAATGGTGGTCGTGTTAAACATGTTACAGATGTTGATCTCATCCGCTTCTATACCCAATGCTTTGATCGACCTGTCTTCCAGGATCGCTTTCATCAAGAAATGTCAATGGAAGCTTTTGACCGCGCCATTGAGGACACAATTACTGCCATTAATACAGGTTGCTTACGGTCGAGAGATGGCACTGTACTTTCACAATCCAAAGGGAAATCCTACCTCAGGCATACGGATTGGCGTCGAGGTATGGATTCAATCGTCGACATACTTCGTGCAATCCGTTCACGGTACGACCACGCGGTGAAAACGGGGACAATTCATACACATGATCTTCGCGATGGTGATAGCTTCTACGACTTTCGTGATCCTGAACTAGCTGACTGGATGGATCAGACACGAAACCAAGTGTTGGAAATTTTCGGTGAAGTTTGTAGAGAAGCGGGAGTGCCAGAGCCTATTTCTCTAACGCAGCGGCGTCCGCGTCGATTTTGGTAGTGGCATTAGTGTCAGACCTCAGTAGGTAATGCTTCATAATCAAGACAAAAAGGTCGGGTAGCCAATACCTGACCTTTTTGCTACAATAGTAACGTGTTGCTAACCAATGGTCATTTCGCAAACGCAACCATGTCCAAACAAGTCACCTTCATCCGGCCCTACTAACATCAAATTGAGCGCGTCGCCGATGCGCGGCAGTCGTGATATAATTCCTCATGGATGGCAAGGCATGGACGGTCACTGATCGATACGGTAACCAAGTATACTTGACGTGGGAGCGCTGGGCGCACATTATCGCGCCGGACAATCATCTCGAAGTCGAGCCGTATTTTGACTACGTGGCGGAGACGATTCGTCATGGTCGACGGCGGCAGGACAAGTACGACCCAAACGGCTATCAGTACAATCGGGCCTATCCCGATCTGCCGAGCGGAAATTCACATTTAGTCGTGTGCGTCCGCTTCCGCTGGCCGTCCAATCCGGATGGAACCGTGCGAGAGGAAAAGTTTGTGACAACCGCCTATTTCCAATTCTTCTAAACAAACCGATTGACATGCAAGACACAAAAATCAACTACGACGCCGAGGCGGACGTGCTATACGTTTCGTTTGGGCAAAGCTCACACGTAATGGGCATTGAATTGGCCGATAATGTTCTACTGCGACTCGATACTGGCAAAGAGTCGAATCAGCCTCCCCGTGCAGTTGGGTTAACATTTATCAGCTTTGAGCGAATGATGGAGGCGCATAAAGAATCGCCCGTTGTCGTGTCGCTCTCGAACTTGCGGCATCTCTCCGAAGAGATATGGCAAGCCGTGTTGACCGTCGTGACGACCGCGCCCGTTAGCGATTATTTGTCAGTCAATTTGTTGCTTTCCCCACAGTGGCCGCCGCTGCCGGAGTTGCGGGCTGCGTAAAGCGACCGTTTCCCCCAAACCCATCTCAGCCCGCCCCACCTCCTCCGCTTTCTCGCGCGACCACGCCCTCGGCGCTTCACCACGCGCTGCACCGCAAATTTGAAGCTTACCCCCACTGTTTGATATGCTCTGCCCGCGGCACACGTGCCGCCTCAACTAGCCATTATCCCACGTACAGAGGAGACCGTCATGATTAAACGCAAAAAACTCAAGGATGCCAGCAAAGTTCGCGTCACCTTTACCCTGCCCGGCAATCGGATCGAGTCCAAGACGTCAGTTGTGGGGGATTTTAACGAGTGGCGGCCCGACGCCCACGTGATGCAGAAGCGCAACAACGGCACGTATAGCGTCGCCGCCACGCTGGACGAGGGCCAGAGCTATGCCTTCCGCTACTACACCGCCGACGGCGAGTGGATGGACGATGAGCAGGCCGACGAATTTACCGAGAACGAACACGGCAGCCGCAACGGCGTGATCCACACGTAGCCATCTCAAGGGCAGAATTGATCCACGAAGACATGAAGAGCACGAAGGAAGCGGGTTGCGCCTGCTTCCGCGTGCTCTTTGTTTGGATCAACTTCCGCGATCTTCGTGGAAATGTTACGAACACGGCACTAGAAATCATGTACACTAACGGCAGAGAATTGGCCTTAGTGAAAGGAAATCAAGATGGCAAAAGCAGTGTGGAACGAGACCGTCCTGGCCGAGAGCGACGACGGCGTCGTTGTGGAAGGCAACTACTACTTCCCGCCCGATTCAATCAACCGCGATTACTTTGAGGCAACCGATCACCACACGACCTGCCCCTGGAAGGGCGAGGCCAGCTACTACACGATTCGCGTCAACGGCGACGCGCTGCCCAACGGCGCGTGGACATATCCGCGGCCAAAGGACGCGGCCAAGCAGATCAAAGACCACGTTGCCTTTTATCCACAGGTAACGGTGGAAAAATAAAGTCGACGCGGAGGCGCGGAGGCGCGGAGGCGCCGGGCGATGTCTCGTCGGTTACGCTGGTTGGGCGGCAACCGTCGTTGTCTCAAACATCGACTTGCCCAAGCAGCGCAACTTAGGCTAATCCAAGATTATAAATATACCACGGCTGATTGTGATGGAGGTGCGACGCACATCCAACATGGCTTATCCCGGTAAAGTTAATTTCCTGGAATTGCCTTAGGGTCTGTCCAGAAATAACCTACCCAAGTATCTCGGTGTGTAAGCGCAAAAGTCGGATACTTTATTCTTGGACAGACCCTTACCAACAAACACCGTTGCGCCTTTGCGCCTCCGCGTTAAAATTCCGCGTTAAAAATTTTGGGAGGACGAATCATGCTGGACATGACCACCGAACTCGGAAGCCTGCTGCCCGCCGTCGACGAGCGCGTGCAGCAGCTGACGGACGACCAAATCGTGCAGCACATCTGGGATCGCGACCACACGGTGTGGAAGCCCGATCCCGACGAGATCAGCAACCGGCTGGGCTGGCTGAATATTGCCCAGCGCATGAACGAGGAGCTCGGCTGCATCGACGAGCTGGTGCACGATGTGCGCAAGGCGGGCTACACCCACGCGCTGCTGCTCGGCATGGGCGGCTCCAGCCTGGCCCCGGAAACCTTTGCCAAAATCTTTGGCACGCACAACGGCTACCTTGATCTGCACGTGCTGGACAGCACCGACCCCGCCGCCGTTGAGCGCTACGCCCAAGAGCTCAACCCGTCGACGACGCTCTACATTGTCGCCACCAAATCCGGCGGCACAACGGAGACGCTCTCGTTCTTTAAGTATTTCTACAACCAGACCGTGGAGGCCGTCGGGCGCGAGCAGGCGGGCGACCACTTTGTCGGCATCACCGACCCCGGCAGCAAGCTAAAGGATTTGGGCGAGCAGTACAGTTTCCGCGCCACCTTTCTCAACGATTCCGAGATCGGCGGGCGCTACTCGGCGCTCTCGTACTTTGGCCTCGTGCCCGCGGCGCTGATCGGCATCGACGTGCCGCGGCTGTTGGAGAACGCCATGAACATGGCCCTGCGCTGCCGCAATACAGATGCCGCCGAAAATCCCGGCGCGCATCTCGGCGCAATTATGGGCGAGCTGGCCCAGCACGGGCGCGACAAGCTCACGCTGATTACCTCGCCCGCGTTCGATGCCTTTGGCGCGTGGGCCGAGCAGCTGATCGCCGAGAGCACGGGCAAGGAAGGCAAAGGCATTCTGCCCGTCGACGGCGAGCGGCTGCTTGCGCCCGAAGGCTACGGCGACGACCGTCTCTTTGTCCAGCTTCACGTGGGCGGGGAAAACAGCCACGGCCCAGCCGTCCACGCGCTCAAGCAGGCGGGCCAGGCAGTGGTGCAGCTTCACCTCGATGGCCCTTACGACCTCGGCGGCGAATACTTCCGCTGGGAATTTGCCACCGCCGTAGCCGGCCACGTGCTCGACATCAACCCCTTTGACCAGCCCAACGTCGAATCCGCCAAGAACCGCGCGCGCGAAATGACGAACGCGTACCAGGAATCGGGCCAGCTGCCCGCGCTCGAGCCGACGCTCGAAGCGGAGGGCATTACCGTTTACGCCGACGATGGTCTCAACGGCAGCAGCGCCCGCGACCTGCTTGTCGATTTTCTCCAGCAGGCCGATGCCGGCGGCAGCACAGATGGACGCGATGGCAGCCGCTCCTACGTGGCGCTCCAGGCTTACGTAACGCCGACCGAGGAGACCGAGCGCGCGCTTCAAACGCTGCGCACGCAGATTCAGGAGCAGGGCAAGATGGCGACGACCGTCGGCTACGGCCCGCGCTTCCTCCACTCCACCGGCCAGCTGCACAAGGGCGACGGCGGCAACGGCCTCTTTATCCAGTTCACCAGCGACCCCGCCCAGACCGTCGATATCCCCGACACAGCAGGCAACGACACAGCGGGCGATGACGCCTCGTCCATGACCTTTGGCGTTCTCATCGCCGCCCAGGCCCTCGGTGATCGCCAGGCGCTGCTGGACAACGACCGGCGCGTGATTCGGTTTGATTTGGGGGAGGATGTGGTGGGTGGGATTGAAAAGCTGATGGGTTAGTGTAGCGCTTACTACTTATTGCTTATTGGAAGCTTCGTCGGTGACGAGACCTCCAATAAGCAATAAGCAATAAGCACTATCCACGAGGAAAGAAAATCAATGAGCGATCAAAACAATCTCCCCACCACCATCGTCATCTTCGGCGCGTCCGGCGATTTGACGCAGCGCAAGCTGGTGCCCGCGCTCTACAGCCAATTTTGCAAGGATCGGCTGCCGGAGGCCTTCCACATCGTGGGCAATTCGCGCACCGAGTACAGCGACGAAGAGTTTCGCGAGCGGCTGCGCGAAGGGGTGGAGGAGTACGCGAGCCAGGGCTTTGACGACGACGCCTGGCAAAAATTCTCGCAGTCGATTCATTACGTGCCCGGCAGCCTGGCCGAGCTCGACGAGATGCGACAGCTCGACGACAAGCTGCGCGAGTACGAAGGCCAATCTGGCCAGGGCGACGCCAATCGCCTCTACTACCTCTCGATTTCGCCCAAGCTCTACAGCCAAGCCGTCCACAATTTGGGCGAGGCCGAAATGGTCAAGCGTGGGGAGGGTTGGTCGCGGCTGATTGTGGAGAAGCCCTTTGGCACGGACTTGGAGACGGCGCAGCGACTCAACCAGGATATCCACGCCGTTTTCGACGAGTCTCAGGTCTACCGCATCGACCACTATTTGGGCAAGGAGACGGCGCAGAACATTCTCTTCTTCCGCTTTGCCAACACGATTTTCGAGCCGCTGTGGAACCGCAACTACGTCGACAGCGTGCAGATCACCGTGGCTGAGGATGTGGACGTGGGGCGGCGCGCGGGCTACTACGACGGTGCGGGCGTGGTGCGCGACATGATTCAGAACCACCTGATGCAGCTGCTCTCGCTTGTCGCCATGGAGCCGCCCGCTTCGTTTGACGCCGCGGCCATTCGCAATGAGAAGGTCAAGGTGCTCTCGGCGATTCGCCCCGTCGAGCTGGACGATACCGTGCGTGCGCAGTACGATGGCTACTGTGAAACCGAGGATGTGGCCAGCGATTCGCAAACGGCCACCTACGCCGCGCTCAAGCTCTTCGTCGACAACTGGCGCTGGCAGGGCGTGCCCTTCTACCTGCGCTCCGGCAAGGCGCTGGCGGACAAAATCAGCGAAATCGTGATCCGCTTTCAGCGCCCGCCCCACAGCATGTTCAACATGGACGCAGACGACCTGACTCCCAACGTGCTCGCCATCCGCATCCAGCCGGACGAGGGCACGGACCTCAAGTTTGAGGTCAAAGTGCCCGATTCGGTGCAGGAGACGCGCTCCGTGGAAATGGATTTCCGCTACGACCAATTCTTTGGCGACGAGTTGCCCGAAGCCTACGAGCGGCTGATCCTGGACGCCATCAAGGGCGATGCCACCCTCTTTGCCCGCAGCGACGACATCGAAGCCTCGTGGCGCTTGATCGATCCGATTCTGCAGGGCTGGGCCGACGGCACGGACGGCGCGCCGCCGCTGGTTGGCTACGACCAGGGCACGTGGGGGCCGGAAGCGGCGGACGAATTGCTCAAGCGGGATGGCCGCGTCTGGTACGTTGGCTGTCGCCGGGCGAATGGGTGTTAGATCGCTCCAAAAACAAAGCGTGCCGAGCAAGGTCAACGCCTCACCTCCCCCAACCCCCTCCTCTCCACGCGTGGAGAGGAGGGGGCTACCAGTCGCTTTGTTGACGAAGCGGCTGCGAGGGGGAGGTGAGGCGTTCGCTGTCTACCCATTCGACATACCCACACAAATATCGACATTTCTCCCTCCCCGCCCCTCGTAGTATACTGCCCCTCTCAATCTTCCATCTTCCATCTTTCTCCGTCCATGCAACCCCTTTCCCATCTCGTCCAATCGATCGAGCCCTCGCCCACGGCGATGATGATGGCGCACGCCAAGCAGCTCCAGGCCGCGGGCCGCGACATCGTCAACCTGGCGGGGGGCGAGCCGGATTTTGACACGCCGCAGCACATTCAGGCCGCCGCCTTCGAGGCCATCCGCCGCGGCGACACGCACTACCCCATTTCCCACGGCCAGCCCGAACTGCTCGACGCCATCGTGGGCAAGATGCAGCGCGAGAACAGCGTCGCCGTCGCGCGTGAGAATTTGCTGGTGACGCCCGGCGCCAAGTGGGCGCTCTACGCGGGGCTGGCCGCCGTGCTCAATCCGGGGGACGAGGTGCTGGTGCTTGAGCCGGCGTGGGTCTCCTACGTGCCGATGGTGCAGCTGCACGGGGCCGTGCCCGTGGCCGTCTCGCTCGATGCGCCGGACGATTTTCGCATTACCGCCGACGGCCTGCGCGCGCACGTAACCGAGCGCACCAAGCTGATCATGGTGACGACGCCCAACAATCCCACGGGCCGCGTGCTCACCGCCGACGAGGCGGACGCGATTGTCGAAGTCGCCCTCGAACACGATTTGTACGTGCTCAGCGACGAAATCTACGAGCACATCATCTTCGACGGGATGACGCACATCTCGCTGGCCGCGCTGCCCGGCATGGCTGAACGCACGCTCACCGTCAACGGCATGAGCAAGGGCTATGCGATGACGGGCTGGCGACTGGGCTGGCTCGCCGCGCCCGCCGCCATCACCAAGCTGGCGCGCACGTACCAGACGCAGAGCGTCACCTGTGCGGCGAGCTTTACGCAGACGGCGGCGGTGGCCGCGCTTAACGGACCGCAGGCCTGCGTGCGCGAGATGACCGACGCCTACGATGCGCGCCGTCGCTTTGTGCTCGATGCGTTTGAGGAAATTCCGGGCGTCGATTGCCCACCGGTGCAGGGCGCGTTCTACGTCTTCCCCCGCTTCCCCCAGGCCATCGCCAACGGGCTGGACAGCTTGACCATCGGCAGCCGCCTGCTCGACGAGACGGGCATCGCCGGCACGCCCGGCAGCGCCTTTGGGCGGGCGGGCGAAGGGCACATCCGCTTTAGCATCGCCACGGCCATGGGCGAGCTGGAGAAGATGGTCGAGCGACTGGCAAAATTTGTACCCACCCTCTGATGTACGCTCATAAATTTACGATTTTGGATTTTAGATTGACGATTGGATGTGGGGCAAACTGCGCCGCAGGGTGGACGAATTTCTTCAATCCAAAATTCAAAATCTAAAATCCAAAATGATTTACATTCTTGCCATTCTCGCCGGCGCGCTCGCGGGCGTGATCAACACCCTGGCGGGCAGCGGCTCGCTCGTCACGCTGCCGATGCTCGTCTTCCTGGGCCTGCCCGCGACAGTGGCCAACGGCACAAATCGCGTCGGCGTGATCTTCCAAAACGTCGTGGGCATCGCCACCTTTCAGCGGGCGGGCGCGCTGGAAACCGGCGGGGCGCTCTGGCTGACGATTCCAGCCATCCCCGGCGCGCTGCTCGGCACCTGGATCGCCACCATCTTGGATGCCGACCAGATGGAAACGGCCATCGGCGTGGTAATGGTGCTGATGCTGGTCGTGATTCTAATCGAGCCCAAGAAGTGGCTGCGCAAAGAATCCAACGTCCAGCCGGGGCGACCGGGCTGGCTGACGCTCGCCGTTTTCTTTGTGATTGGCGTCTACGGTGGCTTTATTCAGGCGGGCGTGGGCGTCTTTCTGCTGGCAGCCATGGTGCTGGTGGAGGGCTACAGCCTCACCCACGCCAACGCAATCAAGCTGGTCATCATCCTAGCCTTTACGCTGGTGGCGCTGGCGATCTTTGCCGCGAGTGGGCAGGTCAACTGGCCGATTGGGCTGCTGATGGCCGTGGGCCAAAGCATTGGGGCGTGGCTGGCGGCGCGCTTTGCCACGCGCTACGAAAACGCCAACGTATGGGTGCGCCGGCTGCTGATTGCGGTGGTGGTGATTGCCATCGTGCGCTTCTTTGGCCTGTGGGAGCTGGCCCAGTCGCTTTTGTAGCCATCCGCTCTGTTGCCTCCTTAAGTGTTCCCAAACATCAGTCATCCCAAACATCAGTCAAATGACGTAGGCTTTGGCGGGAGATAGTTGTAGAAATCTGGACAAACGGCGGGTTAAAAGGCTTGACCGATAGCGGTGAGTGTGATATTCTGCACAAGATGTGCCTGACATATATTCCCCAGCATATTTTCGCCACGGGGAGCTGACTTGATTGCGTATCCGCAACAGCAGCTGTTACAATCTGCTGAAGCAAGCTTCATTTTCCTCATTCATCGCGACGTTGAATTATCCAACCCTACAAGGAGAAGTTATCCAATGAACAAGCGCAATTCCACGGGGATGCTCTTTGCTGCTGTGCTGCTGGCGCTGACAACGCTCTTCATGCCCACGTTTGCGGCGGATGTCGCCGCTCAGGACACGGCCCCCGTCGTTGACACCGAGACGCCTGAGCCGCCCACGCCCACGCCCACCAACACGGTCGAGCCCACTGCGCCCGCCACCGCGACCAACACGGTCGCGCCGGATGCGACGGCAACCCTGACGCCGGAGCCCGGGCCGGAGCCGTCACCCACGGCCGAAGCGCCCGCCCCGCCCCAGGTAATTCCGGAGCCCATTACGGTTGTGCTCTTTGGCACGGGCCTGGCTGCCCTGTCCGCCGCTGTTGCACGTCGCAAGCAGCAAGAGTAAGTTGCCTTTACGCTATCCCCGGTAAGCGGCCTCACAGCCGTTTTTATCTGTTAACTTCAAACTGGCCGCGAGGATTCTCGCAGCCAGTTTTTTGCTTTGCCGGAGTATCTCCTGTTGCGAGGCCCACTACTGAGCACTTTTTCTGCGCGAGCAGAATGACAATTTCAAAAGTATTGGGGATTAAAATGTAAAATTTGTCCGAAGAAGCCCCCCGCCCTGCTCGGAACCCGCTCGGCAACCCGCTCGTTAAAACGGTGCGAGCCCAAAAAACAGCTGCAAACCAACCGAGCGATTTCAAGAGATTTGTATGAAAAGAGCCAACATGAATACACGCCGCCTTACCCAAGGCTGCCTCGCCCAACGCCTGCTGGGGCTGAGCTTGATCTTGACTCTGCTGCTGGCCAGCGCGCCCGTGCCCACGGTCAACGCCGCTCCACGCAGCCAGGCCGATCCCCACGCCCCGCCCTCTCCGCTTACCATTACCAACGTCGGCGGAGAGGTGCAGATTGCGTGGCAGCTAGATGAAGCGATAGCCACTGATGCCGTTGTCGCCGCCGAAAATGGAGAAGTGAATGGGGCGACCCTTTCTTGGCTGGACGTTATGCCGCGCGGCGTCTACCAGGGCTACGCGCTGCCGCTGCAAACCATTGCCGTGCGGCTGCCGGATGGAGCGGCTGCCGAGGTCGTGCTCGGCGAAACGCCCGACGTGGCCGCGGCCAGCATCGATGTCGACGGCGTGGACTGGTCGCGCTTTGTGACGCCGTCGCCGCGCGTGCCGCCGGAGGCGCTTTACGAGGAGCTGCCCAACGCCGACGATTTGGCCGCGCTGTGGACGGTCGAGCCCACGCTGCCGACCGCCCCCGTCTTCCTGCTGCGCGAAGGGCGGATGCGCGGCGAACGCATGGCCGTCTACGCCATCAGCCCGCTCTACCGGCCCGTCGACGACAGCGGCGTCGAGCGCCCGCTGCGGCTGGCGACGACCTTTAGCGCAACCATTCCCGGCGCGCAGATGTTGAGCGATGACGTGGTCGCCGCAGCACAAAGCGGGGAGAGCAACATTGCGCTGGACGCGACGCCGCCGACCAACCCCTACGCCGCCGTTCCCGCGGCCAAAATCACCGTGAGCGACGTTGGCATTCAGCGCGTTACAGGGGCAATGCTGGCCGAGGCGGGGCTGCGCACGGATGCGCCGGACAAGCTGCGCCTGCTGCACCGCGGCCAGGAAGTTGCGCTGGAGGTGCGCGATGCCAACCATAACGGTCAACTCGACGCCGAGGAAGAAGTGCGCTTCCTGGCGGGCGACTTGCTCGCGGGCGAGACCGGCGACCGCTGGAATACAGTCGACGTGTACTGGATAGCCGTCGCGCGCGAGGCGGGCCTGCGCATGGAAACACGCAGCGTCGCGGTGGCCGATGCGCCCGCGCGACGCACCGCCGTGGAGCGCGGCCTGTGGCAGGAGCGCCAGCAGTTTGTCTCGCTGGATGCAGGCGTCGACGGCGATTATTTCTTTGCCGCTGACATGAAAACGCCAGCAGTTGGCAGCACGGGTGCGGACGACATCGTCACGCCCAGCGCCACGGCTCAATTCAACGTGCGCCTACCGCTGGCCGACAGCGAGGTGGAGGCTGCTTTTACCGTGCGCGGCACGGCCTTCCCCGTGCGCGCGGCCTCGCCGCAGCATACGCTGCGCCTGCGGGCGGGCGACAGCCGCGTCGATGTGCCCTGGCAAAGCAGCACGCGCGGCAGCACGCGCTGGGCTCACGACATCACGGTGGACGCGCCCGCGGACGCGCTGACCGTTGCGCTGCTGCCCAGCGAACGGGCCAGCCACCTGCTGCTCGAACAGGTCGAGTGGACGCTGCCCGTGGCGCTCAACTTTGGCGAGCGCGGTGCGGCCTTTCGCGGCGTGGCGGGCGATTGGGCTTACGGGCTGAGCGGCACACCCGCCGGTCGCACGCTTTACGACGTGACGGAGCCCGCGCGCCCGCAAATCCTGCCGCTGCCGCCCGGCTCGGAGACGCAGTTCCAGGACGGCCCGGAGGCGCGCGACTATCTCGTTGCCGGGCCGGGGACGCTGCACACACCCGCCGTGGCGCGCCACGTGCCCGTCGCCTTTCCTGCTGATCAGGGGGCGCACGCGCTCTACATTGCGCCCGCCGAATTTATGCCCGCGCTGGAGCCGCTGCTGGCGCACCGACGCGCCCAGCGCTACACCACCACCGCCGTGGACGTGCAGGCGGTCTACGATGCGTGGGGCGATGGCTATGTTTCGCCAGCAGCAATTCGCCAGTTTCTGCAGTTTGCCGTTGCCAACTGGAGCCCTGCCCCCATCTCCGTGGTGCTCGTGGGCGACGGCACGTGGGACCCCAAGAACTTTATCAGCGACGAGCACCGCAACGACAACTTTATTCCGCCCTACATGGCCGAAGTCGATCCCTTTGTCAACGCCGTCCCCTGCGATAACTGCTATTTCCAACTCGACGGCAGCGACCCGACGAGCAGCGAGGACGACCCCGATTTCCTGGTCGACATTTGGGGCGGACGCCTGCCGGTAAAGAGCGCCGAAGAATTGACCTCGACCGTGGACAAGATCATCCGGTACGAGACGGCGACGGATACGCTGTCGCCGTGGCGCTACCGCACGATTTTTGTGGCGGACGATTACGAACGCTGCGACGGCACGTTTGATCTGGCGGGCGATTTTGTGCGCCTCTCCGAGGAGGTGATTGATCTGCTGCCGGAAAATGTGCGCACCGAACGCCTTTACTACACGCCCACCAGCGACTGCAGCGAGCGCGGGCGAACGAGCCTGGCGCGCGCCATTCGCGAACGCACCATCGAGGCGGCCAGCCAAGGGGCCGGTCTCTTTACCTTTCAGGGCCACGCCAACACGTGGCAGATTGCGCGGCTGGACTACAGCGTGGCCGAGCCCTCGCACATCCTCGGTATGTTTGACACCGACCGCTTTCGCAACCGCGATGAACTCTTCATCGCCCTGCAGATGACCTGCCTCACCGCGCAGTTTGCCAAACCCGCTGCCTCCGGCACGGTCTTTGATGAACGGCTCTTCCTCAACCCGGACGGCGGCGCGGTTGCCGTGTGGGGGCCCACGGGGCTGAGCGTGGTGCAGGGGCACGATCGGCTGCAGCGCGGCTTTCACGAAGCGCTGTGGCAGCTCGAACAGGTGCGCGGCCCCCTGCAAGCGCCCCTGGGCGAGCTGACGCAGGCGGGCTACACCTCGCTCTTCACTTCGTCCAGCAACGGCTACGGCCTCGACCCGCTGCGCACCTTTGTGCTCCTCGGCGATCCGCTCACCCGCGCGCGCGTCTACGCGCCGGAGACGGTCAGCCACCTGCCGATTGTTAGACATCAGCCAGCGACAAGTCGCTAGCGGGGGACTTGCCGTTTGGGCACGCAGGTCATCCTGAGCTGGAGCGGCAAGGCAATTTGAGGGACGGCACTGGACGACAATCGATGGACGTAATTTTCGAGCCGATGCGCGCCGCCGATCTCGATGCGGTGATGGCGATTGAGTGCGCCAGCTTTTCCGCTCCTTGGCCGCGCAGCACCTACGCTCAAGAGCTGCGGCGCAAGCGCTTGAGCGCCTACTGGGTGATTCGGCCCGCTGCCCCAATCGACGACGTGGGACAACATGCGCTACCCCTATTAGCTTACGGCGGCTATTGGCTACTGGACAACGAAGCGCACATCACCACCATTGCGGTGCACGGAGCTTGGCGACGGCGGGGATTGGGGCAGGGGCTGCTGGTGCGCATGTTGGGGCAGGCGCGCAAAGCGGGCGCGCTGGCCGCAACGCTGGAAGTGCGCGCAGGCAACGTTGCCGCGCTGGCGCTCTATCAACGGCTCGGCTTTGCGGAGGTGGGCGTGCGGCGGGGCTACTACCGCGATAACGGGGAGGATGCGCGTCTGTTAACGCTGCACGGGCTGGACGACGGCGCGGTGTGGCGACGGCTGCGGGCGGCGGTTGAGGAGAGGTGACTGGTAATCAGCGATTGGTAACTGTTTCTATCCTTGCAGCTCGACCGTCCAATTTACCAATTACCAGTTTCTAAGTACCACCTACCAATCTACTGACTGCTCATGGACTGCAGCGTGGGCTTGGCGACGACGATGATGCGGTGGGTGTTGTTGTCCCGCGGCCAGCAGGAGACGAGGGTGAGGCGGTCGTCATCCGTTTGGGTAATCCACTGGGCGTTGGCTTCGCGCTGCTCGACGGTGGCGCGCTTTTCCGGCACGATCAGCACCTGCTCGACGGTGTAATCAAACGACTCGTCATCGGCGTAGACGGTGATCTCGTCGTCCTTGCGCAGCTGATCAAGCTCGCGGAAGACCGCGCCGAGGATGTTGTTGTGGCCGCTCATCACCACGTTGCCCGCTTCGCCAGGCTGGGCGCTGTTTTTGTGCCAGCCCGCCGCATTGTTGGCGACTTCCCACTGGCTAAACACGTAGCCATCGACGCCCGTGCCGGTGCTCCAGCCCAGTTCGGTGACCGGCGTATCCAAGCCAAGCTGTGGGATCACCAGCCGCTCCGGCATTCCGCTGAGCGTGGGCTCCGAAACGGCGACAACGGGCGGCGCGGCATCCTCATCTGCGCCGGCGTCGTTCGCGCCATCAACGGCCGTTGGCGCGGCACCGTTGGCATAGTCAAGTGGAGGTGGTGGTGCGGCGTTTTCCGCGCAAGCGGCCGTCAACAGCAACAGGGTCAGTAGAGGGGGAAAGAAAAGTTTCACGGTCTGCTCCAACAGAAATCATCAAACCAACGGGCACGGCACGCTGGACATTCTCGTAAAGACGTTTTACCACGAGCGTAGACGGAACAATGTAGCAGGGCCAACCAATGAACAAGGTCACCGGCCCCATATCAAAGTCACCAGCCTTGCGTTACTGCCCCGCCTCGCGCGTCTGCACGGCGCTGAGTCGACGGCCTTGCGCTTCGGCCTCCACGCGCACAATCGGGCCACCAATCGGCGCGAGCGTGCCGCTAAAGCTTGTCTCCCCACCGGGCGGGATGACGTTGTAGTCGGGGTCGAGCTTGCGCACGGCGATCACGCGGTCCAGCGCATCGTAGGCGGTGACCACCACCTGTACGCTGACGGCCTCCTCCGGCCCCACGTTCCACACCACGCCGCTCACGGTGTAGCTGGTGTAGCGCTCGCTTGTCGTCTCGATGGCGCTCACTTCGAGATCGCGGTAGTAGCTGCCGAGGTAGGCGGGCACGGCGCTAAGCGCAAAGGCCTGGTAGTTGGCAAAATCGGGCGCTTCGCCAAAGAGCACGCTAAAGGGCGCACGCTCGCCCACGTCGACCAAATCCAGCGCGACCAGCGAGCCTTCGCGCGTGATCTCCTCCCCGTTCTCGTCCAGCAGCGAAACGGCGACGCGCACCTGCTCCAGCGGCGTCTCGGTATCGTTGAGCACCTCGCCCAGCACCCAGAGGCCGCCAATGCTTGTTTCATCAAACTGCACGTTTTGAACGGCTACGGGCAGCGGCGTGGGCGTGGGCGTACCGACGCCGGTCGCGCCGTCGTCCTGGGCCTGCGGCGGCGGCACGATCAGCTCCTGGCCCACCTGAAGCGCGCCGGGGTCGAGAATGCCGTTGGCCTCCTGCAGCGCGCTGGCGCTAACGCCGTACTGGCTAGCAATGACGAGCAAGTTGTCGCCGGACTGGATCGTGTAGAAAATCGGCGTGGGCGTGGCGGTAAAGGTCGGCGTGGGCGCTGGCGTGTAGGGTGCGGGCGTGGCGGTCGGTAGCGGCGTCGCCAGCGCGACTTCGAGCGCCACGGTCGCCGTGGGCGCGGGCGTGGGCGTCGGCTCCAACGTCATCACCTGCCCACAGCCAATGATGACGACGGGCAAACAACAAAGTATCGCGGCGAGCCAGAAGATGTTGGAACGCAGGTCAATGTGGGTGGACGCGGATCGCGAATTCGCGCTAGAATTCATGGGCGGAAGTATACCATTATGGGGCGTGATGGGTGAAACGGGATGTAGTGCGTAGTGCGTAGTGCATAGTGCGTAACGGGCGTATTTACCTGGATGGGTTTAGGATTCCTGTTCAGGCAGGGTAACAGTTCACGCATCACGCATCACGCATCACGCATCACGTACTACGAAGCTCCGCAATCAGCATCCAACCAAGAAAGGATTCCCTCATGTCCAAAATCGCGATTTTTGCGGACAGCCACGACAACGTCTGGAATCTCGAGAAGGCGCTGTCACAGGCCAACGCCAGCGGGGCGGAGATGCTGCTGCACTGCGGCGACCTCGTCGCGCCCTTTGCGATGGCGCAGCTTGCGCAGAATTTTAGCGGCCCGATCCACGTCGTGCTCGGCAACAACGACGGCGACGGTCGGCTGCTGCAGACGATTGCCAGCCAGTACAACCACGTCACGCTGCACGATGTTTACGCTGAAATCGAGTGGGCGGGTCGGCAAATTGCGCTAATTCATTACCCGGAACCAGCGCGCCGCATCGCTCAATCCGGCGCGCTCGATCTGGTCTGCTACGGCCACGATCACCAAAAGCACGCCGAGCAGGTGGGCCGCTGCCGGCTGGTCAACCCCGGCGAGATCATGGGCAGAGTCAGCGAGCCAACGTGGGGGCTGTATGACTGTCACAGCGGAATGTATCAGGAACAGCAAATCGGATAACTCATGCGATTTAACGCGAAGACGCAAAGGCACAAGGAAACGATTTTGTTAACGAAAAACTCTTCGCGTCTCTGCGCCTCCGCGTTAAAATTTCTTGGCAAATGAGAAATGCTTCGACTAATTCTATGGTGGCTCGGCCTGACCTTTTGGGACGGTGTCGCGCTCGTGATGCAGACACCCGCCGGGCGACTGCTGGCGCGCTGGGCAGAGCCGGTTGTCAACTTTGCCTTCGGTGCCAATCTCGATCCGGCGGTGCTGGCGCGGCGCCGGGTGCAGCCGCTGGCGCAGCAGGATTTTCTGCTGCGCGACCACGCCCTGCGCTTTAACCAGGCCGGGCCGTACAGGGGCTTTGGCTTTGCCTCCGTTCGAGCACGCGCCGGGCGAGCTGACCTTTGGGCGGCTGCTCACGCTGCGCCGGGTGGATGCGATTCGGATGAACTACTTTGAGCTGGTTCCCTTTCTGCACAAGCACCGCACCGTGACGGCGTCGCAGGACGGCCACGGCTTTTTCTTCTACCAGGCCACCTGGCCGCGCGAAAAGCTGATCCCCACAGCCGGAGTACCTCGGCAAAATTCTACAGGCCGCCGAGCAGTCAACCGTCCTGCCCGCCAACCATCTCGCGCGCCTGCGGGCTACGCCCTCGCTCGCCGATCTCGAACCGCCGGACGCCCTGCACTTCCTGATCCGCGACTACGACGCGCCGCCCGCGAGCTTGGCGGGGCTGCGTCGGCGCTATGATTTGGCGTGTGTGCGGCTCTTTCAGTGGCTGTATGCGCACGCGCCGCTGCGCCAATTTTTGCGTGCGTGAGGAGGGATGATATGTGGTATAATTGGAGCAAGCACGAGAGAGCAAAGGAGTGAACCATGAACGCAGTGCGCCAAATTCACAAAGTGCAAAACGGCAGCGTTACCATACAGCTGCCCCCGGACTTTGACGTCGATGAAGTCGAGGTCATTGTGCTGCCCGCCGGGGCAGAGGCGACTTCTGCAAACGGTTCGGCAACTCCACCAAATGGTGAATTCATAGACGAATTGAATGACGAGGGGGACGACAAGTTAGGCGGTGGTCTGGTTAGTGATGCTGAGTATTGGGAGGCTGTCGCCGGTATCCTTGCTACGGACACCAGTCATTTTAGTGAGGAGAAAAAGAAGGCATTTATCCGCACGCGCGAAATCTTGCTGTGCGGTCGCAAGCCGGGCGAGCCGCCTCCCGTGGACCCGTTCGCGGGGTTAGTATATGTTGCGGACGATTTTGATGCTCCGCTACCCAAAGAGATCGAAGATCTCTTTTATGGCTCTGAAAGTGATGAATATGGAATTAGCTTGGCTTCTAACCAATGAAGTTTTTACTCGATACTCATGTCTTCATTTGGTTGGTTGCAAACTCAAAGCGCATTAAAACCGATGTATATCTAACGCTGCTGCGAAGTGATGTCAGATTGTATTTGAGCACGGCTAGCGTATGGGAAATGCAGATAAAAATCGGCGTCAACAAGCTGGAGCTCGGTCGACCGCTACAAAGGTACATTGCAGCAAATCGAAAAATGTTTCGCTGTCAGGACGCTACCCGTGGTATGAAGCGCCACGTGTGGTCGCTCGCCGATCTGCCGCTGCACCACCGCGATCCGTTTGACCGCATGATCGATTGCCCAAGCCGTTGCCGATGGGCTGACCATCGTTGGTCTCGGCGGCGTACCCAGCCCCCCTTGTTTGACAAGCTACGAAGAACCGCCCGCGACAGGCACGTGCCTAATGTCCCCCATCGACGACGCCTTCCGCCACTTCCCCACCCTCGACACGCCCAATCTCCACCTGCGCGCCCTCACGCTCGACGACGCCGACGATCTATTCCACATCCTCGGCGATCCGCAAGTCACCCGGCACTACGAGCTGGAGACAGTCGCCGATGTCGACGAGGCGGCGGAGCTGATCGACTTTTTTGCCGAGAGCTTCGAGGTCGAGCGGATGATTCGCTGGGGAATTGTGCCAAAAGTTGGCGAGGACGCCGGTCGCGTGATCGGGACGTGTGGCTATGTCTGGCTGCGCGAGCACCGGGCGGAGATTGGCTACGATTTGGCGCGGTCGCACTGGCGACGGGGCATTATGACGGAAGCGCTGGGGGCCGTGCTCGATTTTGGCTTTGGGGTGCTGGCGCTCAACCGCATTGAGGCGTTGGTCATGCGCGACAACGCTGCTTCGGCGGGGCTGCTGCACGCGCTCGGCTTTACCGAAGAGGGGCTGCTGCGCGAGCACGACTTTTTCAAGGAGGCGTTTCACGACATGCGCTGCTTTGGGCTGCTGCGGCGCGAGTGGGGGAGAGGATAGAACGCGGATTGGGCGGATTGGGCGGATGAAGACGGATTTTCAGAATACCTGCGTTTATCTGTGTGTATCTGCGGCTCCCTGATTTGTTTGGATGTCCGCAGCAACTTTGTGGTAAAGTAGGAGCAAATTCTATCAGTTCACGCGGAGATCACCATGCAAGCCGTCTTGACCCAACCTGCACAATCCACCAGCGGCCAATCCACTAACGGCCACCCCACCAACGGCGCGACGCCCGACCACACACGCGTCGACTTACCAGCGATGGGCCGTGCGGCCAAAGCAGCCGCGCGCACGCTCGCCACGCTGACCACGGAGCGGAAAAATCAAGCGCTGCTCGCCATCGCCGAGGCGCTGGAGGAAAATGCCGACGCGGTGCTCGCCGCCAACGCGCTCGACATCGAGGACGGGCGCGCCAAGGGCTTGAGCGAGGCGATCCTGGATCGGCTGCTGCTCAACGAAAAGCGCATGACGGGGCTGGCCGCGGACACGCGCGCCGTCGCCACGCTGGCCGACCCCGTGGGCGCGGAAATCGAGAGCCGGCTGCTGCCCAGCGGGATGCGCCTCAGCCGTCGCCGCATCCCCATCGGCGTCCTCGGCGTGATCTACGAAGCGCGCCCCAACGTCACCATCGACATTGCCACGCTGGCGCTCAAGACGGGCAACGCCGTGATCCTGCGCGGCGGCAGCGAAACGCTGCGCTCGAACGTGGCGCTGGTGGAGATTATCCACGGCGCGCTGGAAAGCGTCGGCCTGCCGCGGGAGGCCGTGCAGTACATCGACAACCCGGATCGCAAGTACGTGGCCGAGCTGCTGCGGCTCGATGGCTATGTCGACATGATTATTCCGCGCGGCGGGGCCGGGCTGCACAAGCTCTGCAAGGAGCAGAGCAGCATCCCCGTTATCACCGGCGGCATCGGCGTCGTGCATCTCTTCGTCGACGAGAGCGCCGATCTCGACAAAGCCGTCGACATCATCGAGAACTCAAAAATTCAGAAGCCGAGCGCCTGCAACGCGCTGGACACGCTGCTGGTGCACGAGGCGGTGGCGGGCGCGTTGCTGCCGAGGGTTGCCGCGCGGCTGGCGCAGAGCAACGTCGAGCTGCGGGCCACCGGCGCGGCGCTGAACCTGCTGCGCGAGCACAGCGATGGCGCAACGGTCGTCGAGGCGGGGGCGGAGGATTTTGACCAGGAGTGGCTGGGCATGGTTCTCGGCGTCAAGGTCGTCAACGGGCTGGACGCGGCGCTCGACCACATCTTTGCCCACTACTCCGAGCACACCGACGCCATTCTCACCAACAATTTTGCCCACGCTAACCGCTTTGTCGATGCGCTGAACTCGGCGGCGATCATGGTCAACGCCAGCACGCGCTTTAACGACGGCGCGCAGTTTGGCCTCGGCGCGGAGGTCGCCATCAGCACGCAAAAGCTCCACGCCCGCGGCCCCATGGGGCTGGAGGAGTTGACGACCTACAAGTGGATTTTGATGGGAGATTGGCACGTGCGACCGTAGCGATCCACATTCTGCAATTCAGGCAAACAAAAAGCCCGGCTTCTTTCACGAAGCCGGGCTTTTTGTTTGGAATTTTACATCTGCTGCACCAGCGGACCATCGACTTCCCGCATCCAGCCCTCCAGCCGCGCCAGCATCTGCTCGACGCGCGTCTGCTGCGCCACATCGTCCGCCAGGTTGTGCTGCTCCCACGGATCGTCCGCCAGGTGAAAGAGCTGCACGTGATCCGTCCCTTTGTCGCCTTGGCGGTAATAGCGAATTAACTTCCATTCGCCGTCGCTGATCGAGCGCATCAGCCCTTTGTAGACAGTGCCAACAAAATCGCGCGTGTGGTCGACTTCGCCGCGTACAAGAGGCAGCAGGCTACGGCCCTCCACCGTCGGCGGCACGGCGACACCGGTCAGTTCGCAGAGCGTTGGGTACAAATCAAACGTGTAGGTGAGCGCATCAATGCGCTGTCCGCTCGGCAGGCTGGGCCCGCTCAAAATCAGCGGCACGCGGATGCTGTGATCGTACAGATTTTGCTTGCCCAGCAGCCCGTGCTGCCCCACCGCCAGCCCGTGATCGGCGGTGTAGACAACGATCGTGTTCTCCGCCAATCCATTGTCCGCCAGCGCCGCCAGCACGCGACCAATCGCGGCGTCCATGTGCGAAATCATGCCGTAGTAGTCGGCGATGTGCTGCCGAATTTCCGCCTCGGTGCGGGAGAAGCCCGCCAAATCCTCATCGCGGTTGCGCAGTTCGCCGTTGTCGAAGGGGTGGGCGGGCAGGAAGTTGGGCGGCAGCTCAATGGAGTCGGCATCGTAAAGCGCGGCGTACTCGGGCGGCGGCGTGCGCGGATCGTGGGGCGCGGTGTAGGCAAGGTAGAGAAAGAAGGGCTGCTCGTCGCCCTCCTTGTTTTGATTCTGGCCGCGCGCGTTCAGGAAACTGACGGCGGCGCCGGTGAAGAGGTCGGTGGAGAAGCCGTCGCCCGTGTAGCGGGCCGCATCAGGATATTCGCCGCTTGGGTCAAAATCGTGGAGCGGCACGGCGTCGTGGTCGCTCATGCCGCCGAAGAAAATCTTCGCGCCGTCGCCAAATGAGCGGGCAAAGGAGGCTTTGTCGTTGTGCCATTTGCCGCTGGCAAAAGTTTGGTAGCCGTGGCTGCGCAACGTTTCGCCCAGGGTAGGCAGCGCCGGATCGAGCGTTGCCAGACCCGCCCCCGGCTGCGTGGGCGAGAGCGTGGCGCGCAAAACGTTGGCCCCCGTGTGCAGGCAGGCGCGCGTGGGGATGCAGACCGCGCCGCTGAAGCCGCCTAGGTGGTGGTTGCGCCGAAAGTGAACGCCGCGCGCCATCAGCCCATCGAGCACGGGCGTCTGCACGGTTGCATCGGTCGTCGGCGCGTTTGCTGCGCTCATCGCATCGTGGCGGTGGTCGTCGGCGGTGATGAGGAGGATATTGGGTCGAGTCATGTGCGTTCCAATCTGTTCGTGGTTCACGGCTTTGTTGATATAACAACACAACGTTGAAAGTTAGCGACTAGAGATTGGGAGATTCGAGATTGGAGGCGCTCGAACCCCCCAATCTCCCAATCTCCAGTCACGTCAACATTCTCTGTTCACGCGCCCGACTGCCTTCCCGCCTGAAAATTACCGACGGCCTCCGCCGTGCGCAGGGCGCGAGCGTAGAGACGCAGCGTTGTGATCTCGCCGCGCAGGCTCGGGCCGATGTGCAGGGTGTCGCCCCCCGCTGGGCCGCGATAGTGGGGCGTGAAGCGTCCCCAGCCAAACTGGCGATCGTCGCCGCCGTCGCAGAGCGCACCGTCCACCACGAAGCTGATAATCTTCGGCCCGCCGTCGACCGTGGCGACCACGTGATGGGGTTGATCCGTTGTGAGCAGGCCCGGATCGCAAGCCCAGCGGCTCTCGCTGCGTCCGTCGTGGAGCACAATCTCCAGCGTGCCGCGTTTGGTCGTCCGCAGGCAGATGCCCTGCCCACTCTCCGTGCGATTGTCGAGCACGACTTGATCTTCATCAAGCGTATCAAAGCGCAGCCACAGTTCGATGCTAAAGCCCGCGCGCAAATCCTCCGTGCCGTGGTCGGCTCGCTTGGTGCTGCGGCGCACAAAAACGGGCAGTTCAGGCAGCGACACCTGCGCGGGCAGCGCCTCCTCCTCGGCAATCAATTCGAGCAGCAGACCCTCACGCGCCACCGCTGCGCCCTTGTCAAACTGATTCCACATTCCTTGCAGCAATGCCGAATCCAGCTCGTGGACGCGCGCCACATCCTTCTGCGTTTCGGTCATGAAGTAGCGCCCCTCTTCCTCCACCAAATCGGGGTAGCTCATGCGGATGATCGGGTCGTCGTCGTAGAGCGCAATCTCCGGCTGCGACCACTGAATGACGCGACCGTCTGGCCCGTCCGTCTCCACGCCGCCGCTAAACCAAACAGGATTTCGATCCTGGTAGGCCATTGTGCGCCGCTGCGGGTGCTCGCGGATAAAGCGACCGCCGTGGTTGTGGAACCAGTAGAGAAAGCGGCCATTTTCACAGCGCCAGGCAAAGTTGGCGGCGCGCGGATGCTTCATCAAGCGGCCGTTGGCGTAGCGCTTGTACTGCGGCTCGCTCCACGTGTGGCCGCCGTCGCGGCTGTAGCATT
Source organism: Caldilineaceae bacterium (assembly GCA_965213595.1). GTDB lineage: Bacteria > Chloroflexota > Anaerolineae > Caldilineales > Caldilineaceae > JBCCFC01. Next base: position 543,673 of record CBDBZO010000001.1, read on the forward strand.
CCACGGGGTGGCCGTCGATCGTGCGGTAGACGCAGTAGAAGGAGCCGTCGCTGAGCACGCAAAAACTCTGCTCGTCGGAGACGGGGCCCCCGCCCGGCGGCGTGCGCAGGCCGACGTCGCCATCGGGCAGCGTCTGCCACGTGGCCCGCTCTGGCTCTAGCTCGTTCAGCAGGTTATCGCTCTTGAGCAGCACACCCTGCGAGCTGGTCATAAAGCCTTCGCCAAAGCCGCCCACTTTGTGCAGCGGCACATAAGCTGCACCGTTGTGGATAAAGGCGCGGCCCACGTTCCAGAAATACTGAATCTCACCCCCGTAGGGATTTTGCCGGTCGATCTCAAAGTTGCGAATGGGAATGCGCGTGCGTTCGGTGGACCAGCTGCGCCCGCCGTCGTCGCTGCTTTTGAAGACAAAGCTGCCCTGTGTATCCACGCGGTAGCACTTGCCGCCCTGATAGGGCGGGTCATCGGCCTTCACCCAGCGCCGATTGTCGGCGTTGTAGTTGTAGAAGCAGTAGAGGCGCCCGTCCGGCGCCTTGAGCACCACAGCGTAGGAGGATTCCGGCCCGTCCGCCGCTTCCACGTCGACCGGTTCGCTCCAGCTGCGCCCCTGATCCGGGCTGCGCAGGGAGACGATATGCTGGCCGCGTTCCCCTTCGCGCCCGCCTCCGGTGGTCATTACGCAGAGCCAAGCGCCGTCGTTGGTCTGGACGATGTAGGGCTGATCGCTGTACGTTTCGGTGGGGATTTCGCGGCCGTTGACGATGTGGCGGGGGTCGCGTTGGTGGCTCATTGGGTAGATGCTGTGATTGGACGGTTTGAGAAGTAGGGGGCTCTATCAGCGCCCGTTAATCATCGACAGACAACCCCAAGCGCTCGTACTGCTCGGCGGGTGCATCCAGCTTTTGCATCGTCTCGACCATCAGCCCCTCGTAGCGCGTCTCGGCTTCCTGGCCCGCGAGATTGTGCGTCTGCCCGTAATCTTCCTCGATGTTAAAGAGCAGGGTCTCCTTCCACTCGTCGCTGGTTGGCTGCTCGACCCGTGCGCGAATGACCGGGTAATCCGTCCACGGCAGGAAGTGATCCAGCGTAGCCTCCTCGAAGAAGGAGAGCGGCGTGGGGTTGCGCATGCTGTAGCCGCCCGGCATCAGGAAGTAGTGGTAGAGCGGCTGATTGTCGGCGCTGGCGGGCGCACGCAAGTAGGTGTAGCGACCGTCCGTCACGTTGACCGTCTGCCCGTGCCAGCCGTAGAGCGCGGCCCGCCGGTTCAGCAGCGCGTCGTCCTCCAGCGCCGGTCGCCACGATTCGCCGTGGAGGTTGGGCACGGGGTCGAGACCAAAGTAATCCATCACCGTCGGCAGCACGTCCACATTCTGCGTGAGCTGGCTGCGCCGCTCGCCCGCGTGCGCGTCGCCGGGCAGATGCACGATCAGCGGGATGTGGGCCAGCTCGTTCCAGCAGTGCCACTTGTTTTTGCCCGTCAGGCCGCGCTCGCCCAAGAAGTGGCCGTGGTCGGTGGTGAAGATGATCAGCGTCTCCTCGAAAATGCCCTGCGATTCCAGCTTGTCCAGCAGCTTGCCCAGCCACGCGTCCATCATCGTGACCGTGGCCGCGTACTGCTTGCGCAGGTGCTCGATTGCCTCGGGGTCGTCTCCATTCTCCGCGTCCACGTGCTCGTAGCCGCTCCAGTCGTAGCGCGGCCCCTGCCAGTCGTCATCATACAGGTCGAGGTATTTTTGCGGGCAGACGAATGGCTCGTGTGGATCGAAGCACTCGACCCAGAGCAGGTAGTCGTCCTCGCCCTCGTTGGCGTCAAGCCAGTCGATCGCGCCTTGAAATGTCGCGGGCGTGGGATAATCGACCTCGGATTCAAATGATTGCAGATTCATCTCGTGCTGCGCCGTCCACTTGCCCAGATGCTCCGGCTCCTCCGGCGGCGTGACGCGGTTGCCGTAGATGTCGTTTTCCTGGCCGCGGTGAAATTGCCACGAATCAAAGGCCAGGTAGTAATTTTCGCCGCCGCCGTGGAAGTAGTGGTAGTGATCCGTCTCCTGGTGACAGTAGACGTCGGCATCACGCAGGCGGTGGGTCAGCGGACGATCGAACGGCTCGATGCCGCCCCAGCCCCGCTCCAAGAAGTGCATGCGCCCGGTCAGCATGTCGCGGCGGGCGGGCATGCAGGGCGCCGAGCCGAGCCAGTGGTTGTCAAAGGTGACGGAGCGGCGCGCGAGCCGGTCGATATTGGGCGTTTGCACCCAGGAGTCGCCGTCGGTGTAGCAGTTGAGGTAGTGTCGATTGAGCGAATCGGTGAGGATGACGATGGTTTTCATGGAGAGCGTCTTCGGAATGGAACGCGGATTGGGCGCATTTGTTTAAATCAGCATATACCACCTGATCCGCCCAATCCGCGTTCTATCATTTTATAGATTGATGAGGATCGAGATATGCGGTACAATCATAGCAGATTCGTCCCTTCCTGGAAACCCAACTTTTTCGCACCCAACCATGCCCGCCACCAACACCTTCCCCAGCGCCAGCCCGCTCTCCGGCGAGACGGTCGCGCCGCCACCCGCTTTTCACGTGATGCTCAAGCCGCGCGGGGCCATCTGCAACCTCGACTGCGAGTACTGCTACTTCCTGAGCAAGGAGCTGCTCTACCCCGGCAGCCGCTTCCGCATGGCGGACGAGCTGCTGGAGCGCTACACCCAGCAGTACATCGAAGCGCAGCAGGTTCCGGAAGTTACCTTTGCCTGGCAGGGGGGCGAGCCGACGCTGATGGGGCTGGACTTTTTCAAGCGCGCCGTGGAGCTTCAGCAGAAGTACCGAAAGCCGGGGATGAAAATCCACAACGCGCTGCAGACCAACGGCACCACGCTCGACGACGACTGGGCGCGCTTCTTCCGCCAGCACAACTTCCTGATCGGCCTCAGCGTCGACGGCCCCAAGCACCTGCACGACGCTTACCGCGTCGACAAGGGCGGCAAGCCGACCTTTGAGCGGGTGATGGCGGGCTTGCATCTGCTGCAAAAGCATCGCGTCGAGTACAACATCCTCTGCACCGTCCACGCCGCCAACGCCGAGCACGGCGTCGAGACCTATCGCTTCTTCCGCGATGAGGTGCGCACCCAGTTTATGCAGTTTATCCCGATTGTCGAGCGCGACAACGAGACGGGCTTTCAGGAGGGCAGCGACGTCACCGAGCGGGCCGTGACCGCCGAGCAGTACGGTCAGTTCCTGATGTCGATTTTCGACGAGTGGGTGCGGCGCGACGTGGGGCGCGTCTTTGTGCAGATTTTCGATGTGGCGCTGGCGGCGTGGACGGGCAACCGACCGGGCTTGTGTATCTTCGAGGAGACGTGCGGCACGGCGCTCGCCATGGAGCACAACGGCGATTTGTTCTCGTGCGACCACTACGTCGAGCCGGACTATCGGCTGGGCAACATCCAGGAAATCCCGCTGCTCGACATGGTCGCCGCCGCCGAGCAGATGCAGTTTGGGCTGGACAAGCGCGACACGCTGCCCCAGTACTGCCGCGAGTGCGAGGTGCGCTTTGTCTGCAACGGCGGCTGCCCCAAGAACCGCTTTATCGAGACGCCGGACGGCGAGGCGGGGCTAAATTATCTCTGTGCGGGCTACCGCAGCTTTTTCAACCACGTGCGCCCGGCCATGGAGATCATGGCGAGCGAGCTGAGGGTGGGTCGCCCGCCGGCCAACGTGATGCAGATTTTGCGGGGGCAGGATCAGCAGCGCGAGCAGGTATTTGCCAACGCAAATCGCAACGCGCCGTGCCCGTGCGGCAGCGGTCGCAAATTTAAGCAGTGCCACGGGCGAAGATAATACCAATTGCGCAGCGAAACTGCGCGAAAAGTAGGGCATGCGCGCCTCACCCCCAAACCCCCTCTCCATGTGTGGAGAGGGGGCTTCACCCGTCTCGTTGGCCTAGAACCAGCGCTGAGGGGGTGAGGCCGAACGCCCTATCACTTTGCTCATGCAAATGCGCATTTATACACGCAGTTGATATAAGCAACCAACGGGATACAGAGCGCACAGAGATTGCACAGAGACACACAGAGACTTGAACTGTTTCTCTCTGTGAAGCTCTGTGTCTCCTCCGTTCGCTCTGTGTCCAAACTTTTTCTCTTATGAAAATCACCGAAATCCGCACGACGATCTCCTGGGCCGGGCTGCGCAACTGGGTGCTGGTCAAGGTGCTGACGGACGGTGGGCTGCACGGCTGGGGCGAGGCGACGCTGGAGGGGCGCGAGCCGACGGTCGAGGCCTGTGTGCAGCAGTTTGCCGAGCTGCTGATTGACGAAGACCCGCTGAGCGTGGAGCACCACTGGCAGCGCCTCTACCGCCACCACTTCTGGCGCGGCGGCCCCGTCGCCAACTCGGCGCTGGCCGCGCTCGACCACGCGCTGTGGGACATCCGTGGCAAAGCCTGGGGCGTGCCCGTCTACCGCCTGCTTGGCGGCCCCACGCGCGACCACCTGCGCCTCTACACCCACGTCGGCATCTACAAGCCGCACGAGATGATCGAAGACGCCCAGCGTGACGTGGCCGATGGCTTCAGCGCCATGAAGACCGGCGCGTGGAGCGGCGATTCGCGCCTGCCCGAAGCCGAGCGCATCGCCGCCTTTGCCGAGCGCATCGGCCAGCTGCGCGACGCCGTCGGCCCGTCCGTTGACATCATGGTCGACGACCACGGGCGCGGTCGCCCATCAAGCGCGGTGCGGCTGCTGCGCGCGCTGGAGCCGTTTAATCTCTTTTTCCTCGAAGAGCCAACCCAACCGGACGATCTCACCGGCATTCAGCGCGTGCGTGACGCCAACCCTAAAATGGATTTGGCGACGGGCGAGCGACTTTATTCCAAGTGGGAATTTCGCCAACTGCTGGAGCAGCGGCTCGTCGATGTGATCCAGCCCGATCTCTGCCACGCGGGCGGCCTCAGCGAGTGCAAGAAAATCGCGGCGATGGCCGAAGCGTACTACGTGCAGGTCGCGCCGCACAACCCGCAGGGGCCCGTCTCGACGGCGGCAGCGGCTCACTTAGCGATGGCAATTCCCAACTTCCACATTTTGGAGTACGTGCGCCAGGAGCCATATCGGGACAATGCGTTGAGCGACACATGGACCGTGTCGGATGGCCTGCTGCACGTGCCGGATCGCCCCGGCCTCGGCGTGGAATTGGACGAGGAGGCGCTGCTCGCCAGCCCGGCGCGGCTGCAGCGCACGCCGCGGGGTGCTTATGCGGCGGACGGCAGCGTTTACGATATTTGATCGGCTAACGCGCCGTACGGGCACGCCATGGCGTGCCCGTACGGCGCGTTAGCCGATTTTTTGCGCCATCTGCAAAAACAGCTCGTGGAAGCGATGGTCATTCGTCAGTTCGGGGTGAAAAGCCGTGGCGAGGATCGGCCCCTGCCGCACGGCAACGGCGACCGTTTGGCCGCTATCCTCGTCGTCTATCAAGCGCTGCACAGCGGGCAGCGCCGCCAGCGTCTCGACCCCGTCGCCCGCTTCAATAACGGCGGGCGCGCGAATAAAGACGCCGTGGAAGGGCACATCCCCAAGCTCTGTGCCGAACGCCGACACGTCCAAATCCGTCACGAAGCTGTTGACCTGCCGCCCGAAATAGTTGCGGTCGACGGTCACGTCCAGCCCGCCGATCAGCGTTTGCCCCCCCTGCTTCTGGCCCGTCGCCCGGTCGGCGACCAGAATCATGCCGGCACAGGTTCCCCACGTCGGCTGGCCGCCGTGCACCCACTCGCGCAGCGGCTGCACCATGCCCCAGCGCTCGGCGATCAGCGCCATGCTCGTGCTCTCGCCGCCGGGAATGACCAGGCCGTCCAAGTTGTCGAGTTGAGCGGGCTTGCGCACTTCGAGCGCGTCCGCGCCGAGGCCGCGCAGAATTTTGACGTGCTCGGCAAACGCGCCCTGGAGGGCGAGCACGCCGATGCGGGGGTTATTTGGCATTGTTGGCTTCCTGCTGGGCGAGGTATTCGGTCGGGGTGAGGACGGGGAGGGTGGTGCGGTCAACGAAGTCCTTTGAGGTTCCACGTAATGATGGCCTCGACAGCATATTCTTCAGCAGCTTGAAGGACAAAGGCATCACCTATCTTCATTTTCCGCTTAATTTTATCATGTAAACTCAGTTGCGAAAATCTTGAATCCACGACATGTAAACGTTCGTGTCCCAAAGCCTGGGAGCGGGAGCAGCGAAACATCGTACACCTTCTCAAAGTGAAGCAGCCACTTTGCCAGTTCTTCATCCGATAGGTTGAAAGACGAAATGCCGCATAGCTCCAGAAGGGAGAACTCGTAGAAGCCAGCCGTTTCTGCCGAGAGATAATTCAAGCAGTGCTTGGCTATCGATAGTGCCGTCATCGCGCGTGAAGAATCGATCCATAACAAAAACGCCTGTGTCAAGTAAGACCAAATTCGTCTCCTCTCATCGCTTGATCAAATTCTTCATAGCGTCTTATACGGCATCTGTTCAGCTGCCGCTCGCTGAAATTTGATCAAACTCCTGCCGCTTTTCCTCTGGCGTCATTGATAACACCTCAGGATACTCGCTTTCAAGCTTTTCAAACACTGAACTCAGCATGGCAAAGGGGGCGCGCGACTCTTGATCTGGGAAAAATCACTAAAACTTCCGCTTGTTCATAATCGGGCGGCGGCTCCTTAAACGTAACAACACCATTTTTGTATTCTGCTTTTACGCTAACGCTTGCCATAATTTTCTCCTCCCAAATTCATCGACGGGGCAACCCCTGTCACCCCGTCACCTTGTCACGCCCTACCACCCCCGTTGCGCCATCCGCTCCTGCTCCGGCAGCGTGTCAATATTGATGCCGACCATCGCCTCGCCCAGCCCGGTGCTGACGTCGGCCAGCACCTGCGGGTCGCTGTAGTGCGTCACCGCCTGCACGATGGCCTTGCCGCGCGCCACGGGATCGCCGCTCTTGAAAACGCCGGAGCCGACGAAGACGCCGTCCAGCCCCAGCTGCATCATCAGCGCCGCATCCGCCGGGGTGGCGACGCCGCCCGCCGCAAAGTTGACCACGGGCAAGCGCCCCAGCTCCGCCGTCTGCTTGACCAAGTCGTAGGGCGCTTGAATCTCCTTGGCGTAGGCAAACAATTCGTTCTCGTCCATGCACTGAATCTGCCGGATCGCGCCCATCACCGCGCGGGCGTGGCGCACGGCTTCGACGACGTTGCCCGTGCCCGCCTCGCCCTTGGTGCGGATCATGGCTGCGCCTTCGGCCACGCGGCGCAGGGCCTCGCCCAGGTTGCGGCAGCCGCAGACAAAGGGCACGGTAAAGTTGTGCTTGTTGATGTGGTGCGCCTCGTCTGCCGGGGTCAGCACCTCGCTCTCGTCGATGTAGTCGACGCCGAGCGCCTCCAGAATTTGCGCCTCGACAAAGTGGCCGATGCGCGCCTTGGCCATCACCGGAATCGTCACCGCTTCGACGATGCCCCGGATCATGTCCGGGTCGCTCATGCGGGCCACGCCGCCGTCGCGGCGGATGTCTGCCGGCACTCTCTCCAGCGCCATCACCGCGCACGCGCCCGCCTCCTCGGCAATCCGCGCCTGCTCCGGCGTCACCACATCCATGATCACACCGCCCTTGAGCATCTGCGCCATTCCCGCCTTGACGGCAAAGGTGCCGGTTTGCGGGCTGCTGCCATTTTTGCTGTTGCTGCCATTCTGATAGTCACTCATCTTTGCACCTCGTAAAGTATGAAATAAACCGCACTGGTTCTTGCTTTTGATTTCCTCAGTTTATCACTTCGCGTGCGAATCTTCAAGCTTTGTTCAATGTTTCACAAGCAGAAAAAGGCATTGTCGCACCATCTCCGCAGCAATTGTCAGTGCTGCCGCGTGGACATCTGCTCTCCACCTAAAAGCCCAGCTCCTTCTTCCGCCCCGCGACAAACGCCCGCAGCTCCGCTTCCACGCCTGCATCCAGCGCCGGCGCTTCGTACTCGCTCAGCAGCGCCTGCCACTTCTTCGTGGCGCGGCTCGCCGCATCCTCCGCGCCGTCGATCGTCCACTGCTCAAAGGCGTCGTAATTTAGCACGCTCGTGTCCGGGCGGTGGAAGGCGGTGCGGAAGTGGCGCATGGTGTGCGCCGTCCCCAAAAAGTGGCCGCCCGCCTCGACCTCGGCCAGCGCGTCCAGCGCCAGCCCTTCCGCGCTCAGGTCCAGCCCCTTGGCCCAGGTGTGGTACATGCCGAGCAGTTCGCAGTCGAGCACGAACTTTTCATAGCCGCTCGCGAGGCCGCTCTCCAGCCAGCCCGCGCTGTGCAGCACGAAGTTGGTCTGCGCCTGTACGGCGGGCAGCATCGTCTGCACCGATTCGTAGCCGGATTGCGCGTCGTCGAGCTTGCTGCTGGTAAACATGCCGCCCGTGCGAAAGGGCAGGCCATAGCGCCGCGCCAGCTGCGAGACGGCAAAAATCGTGAGCTGGCTTTCCGGCGAGCCAAAGACGGTTGCGCCGCTTTGCAGATCGAGGTTCGTCATAAACGAGCCGTAGACAACGGGGCAGCCCGGCTCGATCATCTGCACCAGCGCAATGCCCGCCAGCGCCTCGGCGTTCTGCAGCGCCAGCGTCCCGCCCACCGCCGCGGGCGACATCGCGCCGGCCATCAAAAAGGGCGTGATGATCATCGCCTGCCGCGCGCGGGCGTAGACTTTGATGCAGCCCAACATGCGCTCGTCGTAGCGGCGCGGGCTGCTGACGTTGATCAGCGAGAGCAGCGCTGTCTGCGCTCGCATCTCTTCGTCGCCAAACAAAATTTGGGCCATGGCGACGCTGTCCGCCGCGTTCTGCGGCTCGGTTACGGAGCCCATAAAAGGCTTGTCGCTGAGGCGGATGTGCGCGAGCAGCATGTCCAGGTGACGGGTGGGCACGGGCTCGTCGTTTGGCTCGCAGACGGTGCCGCCGGAATGATGCAAATAGGGGCTGAGATAGGCCAGTTTGACGAAGTTCTCGAAATCGTCCAGCGTCCCCTCGCGCCGACCGCGCTCGCGGTCGTAGACAAAGGGCGGGCCGTAGACGGGCGCGAAGATCGAACGCGGCCCGCCAACCGTGACGCAGCGAGCGGGATTACGCGCCAGCTGGATAAATTCGGCGGGCGCTTTGGCGACGTGCTCCATCACCGTCGCCTCCTCCAAAAAGACCAGATCCCCTTCGGTGCGCGCGCCGTGTGCGGCCAAAATCTCGCGGCACTCTTCGTCGTAAAACGCAATGCCCAACTGGGAGAGAATGTGCATCGAGGCGTCGTGAACCTGCTGCACGGCATCCTCCCGCAGCAGAGCGAGCGGCGCAAGCTGATACTCAATCTGCGGGGGGCGCGCCGCAGAAGCGCCGTTGGCCCGCGCACCGCGCTCGGCGCGTCGATTTTGACGCCGGTTCGCACGGCGACTGGCGGCGGTCGGCGGGGAAGTTGTGGCCATGGGGCAATTCCTATTGGGGTGGGCACGTTCAAGGAGGGTAAGGTCGAGGCATGGTAAACAGGAAACAGCGAAAAGTCAAGGCGATTGCCGGAGATTGCAGCAACTCTCAATTCAAAGGGAAATCAACCGCAGATAGACGCAGATAAACGCGGATAAGCGTATTGATTGTGCGCAAAAGCGGGTAAACATCTGCGTCTATCTGCGTTCATCCGCGGTTCCAAATTCTGAATTGAGAATCGCTGCGGAGGCTGGGTTCGCGCGCAGATGACCCAATCCGAGATGCACCTGCTGGCGAACTAACTCCGCCCCATATTGTGCAAATTCCTCTCTGCTGCTCATCCTGTGCTACAATTTCTCCAAAAAGAAAGACTCTTCCATGGCCAAAACCAACACCAAACCCCTCAGCGGCATGAGAGATTTCCTGCCGCTGGACGTGCTGCGCCGCAGCTACGTCCTGAATATCGTCGAGACCGTCTACCAGCGCTACGGTTTCGAGCCGCTGGAGACGCCAGCCATGGAGCGGCTCGACACGCTGCTTGGCAAATACGGCGACGAGGGTGATCAGCTGATTTTCCGCGTGATGAAGCGCGGCGACAAGCTGGACAAAGCCCTGCGCCACCAACCCACCGAGACATCCATCGGCGATGCTGGGCTGCGCTACGACTTGACCGTGCCGCTGGCGCGCGTGGCCGCCGAATACCGCAGCGAGCTGCCGCGCTTCTTCAAGCGCTACCAAATTCAGCCCGTCTTCCGCGCGGACAGGCCCGCGCGCGGTCGCTACCGCGAATTCTACCAGTGCGATCTGGACATTGTCGGCTCGGCGTCGCAGACGGTGGAGGCGGAGGTGCTGGCGGCGGCGGCCGATGTCTTTGAGGCATTGGGCTTTTCCCCTACGCAGATTGACGGCGCAGCGGAAAACAGCTTTGCCATTCGTTTAAACCACAGAGGCATCCTGCGCGGTTTGATGGAGACGGCGGGCGTGCCCAATGGCTTAGAGGGCGCGGCGCTTGTCGCAATTGACAAGCTGGACAAGATTGGCGTGGATGGCGTGCGCCGCGAGCTGCTGGCGCGTGGCCTGTCAAGCGAGATCGTCGACGGGCTGCTGGACGCAATGCACAGCGCACCCGCCGACGAGGCCAACAACGTCGACAAGCTGGACTGGCTGACGAATCTGCTGGGCGGCTCCGAACGCGGTGTGCAGGGCGTAACTCAACTGCGCGATGTGCTCCGCTTTAGCGAACACACGTCTGCCGCCCGCTCCCTCCGCATCGATCCCTTCATTGCCCGCGGCCTCAGCTACTACACCGGCGCTATCTTCGAAGTCGAGCTAACCGGCTTTGGCAGCTCGGTGGGCGCTGGCGGGCGCTACGACGAGTTGATCGGCATGTTTAGCGGGCAGGCGCTGCCCGCGTGTGGCTTTAGCCTGGGGCTGGAGCGCGTGCTGCTGATCATGGAAGAGCGCGGTCTCTTTCCCGACAGGCTCGCTGGCCAGCCCCAGCTGCTGGTGACGCAGTTTGACGAGTCGACCGTCGCCGCCAGCTTGGCCCTGGCCCACGAACTGCGCCAAGCGAATTTCCGTGTCGATCTCTACCCCGACACCGACCGCTACGGGCGACAGTTTCAGTACGCCGAGGCGCGCGGCATCCGCTATGCGCTGCTGCTGGGGCCCAGTGAAATCGAGCAGAACGCCGTGGCCATTAAGGATCTGGAGAGCGGCGAGCAGGTCGAAATCGCGCGCGACGCGGTGGCGGGTTGGCTGAGTGAACGCGTGGCTGAGCTGTAGGGAAAGGCTCGGTCAACAGGCAGTCCGGTTTTCGGCAGTTTCTATTAGAGTGGAGATTTTCTGTGGCTCATGTAGCGTTGGTTGACTATGACGAGGCGACGGACCCAGCCGTGCGCGCCGTTTACGATGAAATTGTGGCGGAATTGGGCTTTGGCATCGTGCCCAATCTGTTCAAATCGATGGCGACCCGCCCCGCCTTTTTGGAAGCAAATTGGAAACATTTCCGCTCCACCGTGCTGGCGGGCGAGCTGCCGCGCACGCTCAAGGAGATGATCGGCGTCGCCATCTCGCAGAAGAACGGCAGCAATTACGCGCTTCAGGTGCACCTCCACAGCCTCACCGTGCTCGGCATCAGCGAAACGGTGCTTGGCCTGCTGGTGACGGACTTTGACGCGTGCCCGCTGCCGCGCCTGCAAAAAGAGGTGATTCGCTTTGCCCTGCGCGCGGCCACGGCTCCCTCTGCCTTGGGCGAGGAGGACTTTTGCCGCCTGCACGAGCTCGATCTCTCGCCCGCCGAAATTTTCGAGGTAATCGCAACGGCCAACCTCTTTACCAGCGTCAATCAGTACACGGACTGCATTGCGCTGGAAATCGACGCGCTGTAGATGCATGTGTCTAGAAAACTAAGGTACTTTGTGAGCGATTCACTGATCTCCAACCATTTTACTGAAGCCCCCACCAACGCCAACCCACCCTTCACCAATCCACCCTTCGCCAAACTGCTCGGCAGCACGGAGCGGCAGACACTGGCTTATGCCCAAGCCTCATCCAGCCGCATCAACGCCGTCAACGAAATGGCGGCGGCCATCAACCAGATTCTGGATCGCGACGAAATTCTCGCATTTGTCGGCAAATATGCCAGGTGGCTGCTCGATTTCGACCAGTGCGCTCTCTGTGTCGAGGCCGATGACAAACTAAACTACACCGTGCTGCACGGCGAGCGCTTCGCCGGCTTCTCGCCGTTCGATTCAACAGCGCTTGGCGCCGCAAAGCACGACGGCCACCCCATTCGCCGCGCCTTGGCGCTGCGCCAACCTCAACTGGTGGCTGAACTACAAACGCCTGGCGAAGATTTAACTTATCGCTCCATGGTGGTCGTTCCCCTGGTCGATGGTGGGCGGGTGTTGGGCGCGCTAATTTTTGCGGCGCGCGCTCCCCAGGCATATGGCCACCAGGATGTTCGCATTGCGGGGCTGATGGCCCAGCAGGTGGCGGTGGCGCTTGGCAACGCCCAGCGCTTTGCCGAGGTAAACAGACTCTACGCCGAGCTCCAGCGCACGTACAAGGAGCTGCGCCGCGCCGAGCGGATGCGCGACGACTTCACCAACATGATCGTCCACGATCTGCGCAGCCCGTTGACGGCCGTTGTCGGTTCGCTAAATTTAGCCCAGCGCATGATCGATCGCGGGGGGCCGGTGCCGCCTTCGCTCTTCGAGCGAGCCAACAGCGCCAGCGAGCAAATCGGCAGCATGATCAACACCATGCTCGACGTTAGCAAGCTCGAAGCGGGTAAAATGACGCTTCATCAAACGCCCACGGATATGCGTGCGCTGATCCGCGAGCACGCTGACCTTTACTGGGAGCAGGCCGCGGCGGAGGAGCGCTGCTTAACGATCCAAATAGCGGATTCGCTGCCGCTTGTCTGCTTGGATGCAAAGCTGATTGAGCGCACGTTGGACAACTTGGTTCACAACGCTTTGAAATTTACCAAGCGCAACGGGCAGATTGACATTGACGTAACCCTCCACGAGCAAATGCTGCAAATTGCAGTAACCGACAATGGCCCCGGCATTCCCGCCGACCAGCGCGAGCGAATCTTTGATAAATTTGCCCAGGTGGAAAGCGCCTTTGCCCGCCGCGGCACCGGCCTGGGGCTGACCTTTTGTCGGCTGGCCGTAGAGGCCCACGGCGGCCGCATCTGGGTTGAACAAGCGCCGTCCCAGGGCAGCCGCTTCCTCTTTACGCTGCCGCTTGCGGACGAGACGTGTTGATTCCCCACGCCCCGCGCCGCCAAGTTTCCCTTTCCTTCCCCTCCTCGCTATAATGCCCCGCAAAATAAAATAGAGCTGACCGGATTTTGCCGTTTGGTCGCGTCGCCAGAGGGGCGCGCGATTTCTGTGCGCCTTTGAATACGTCAACCTTCGGCTGAATACGTCGACTCCGGCAAGCCATCAACCTTCCAAAAACCACTAACCTCTTAAAGAATTGAAAAGCATCTACACATGGTTGTCCTAAAATTTGGCGGCACGTCCGTCGGCAATATCGAGGCGTTTGAACAGGTAATCAACATCGTCATCCATACGGTCGCGGACGAGCACCGCGCGGCCCGTCCCGGCGCGGTCGTCGTGACCAGCGCCATGAGCGGGGTGACCAACACGCTGATCGAGGCGGCGCGGCGAGCGGCGGGCGGCGACGAAAGCGTCTACCAAGCGGCCGTGGTGGCGTTGCGCGCCAAGCACGAAGCCGTGGCCCAGCACTTTATCACCGACGCCACCCAGCGCGAGCGCGTGCTGGCGCAGATCGACGAGCGGCTGCACGATCTGAGCCGCTTCTGCAGCAGCCTGGCCGTGCTTGGCGAACTGACGCAGCGCGGACTAGACGTGATCAGCGGGCTGGGCGAGCAGATGAGCGCGCCGCTGCTGGCTGCCGTGCTGCGCGCCCGCGGCGTGCCCGCCCAGAGCGTGGACGCCCGCGAGCTGATCATCACCGATCACGTCCACGGCGGGGCCGAGCCGCTGATGGCGCAGACCGAGCCGCGCTGCCGCGAGCTGCTGCTGCCGCTCGTGCGCGACGGCGTTGTGCCGGTGGTAACGGGCTTCATCGGTGCGACCGTCGAGGGCGTGCAGACGACGCTCGGTCGCGGCGGCACGGATTACTCCGCGGCCATCGTCGGCGCGGCCATCGACGCGAACGAAGTGCAAATCTGGACGGACGTCAACGGCGTGATGACGGCCGATCCGCGCGTCGTCCCCAACGCGCGCAGCATCAACCGGCTCACGTACGAAGAGGTGGCCGAGCTGGCCTACTACGGCGCAAAGGTGCTGCACCCCAAGACGGTGCGCCCCGTGATCGAGAAGCGCATTCCCCTGCGCGTGCTCAATACCTTCGAGCCGGAGCACCCCGGCACGCGCATCGTCGAGCGCGCAGAAATGGAGGGCGATGATTACCAGGGGCGCGGCGTCAAGGCCGTGACGGCGATTCGCGCCATGAACTTGATCACCGTGGCCGGGCGCGGCTTTATGGGCGTGCCCGGCACGGCGGCGCGCACCTTCCAGGCCGTGGCGGGCGCAAATGCCAACGTGATGATGATCAGCCAGAGCAGCAGCGAGCAGGGCATCTGCATGGTCATCCCCGCTGCGTCGGCGGAGATCGTGCAGCTGGCGCTGCGGCAGGAATTTGCGCGCGAGCTGGCCCGCGGCGAAATCGACGGCATCCTCAACCAGCCGGACATCGTAATTGTCGCCGTGGTCGGCAGCACCATGCGCGGCACGCCGGGCCTGGCCGCGGGCATCTTTAGCGCCGTGGCCACCCACGAGATCAACGTCATCGCCATTGCCCAGGGTTCAAGCGAAGCCAACATCAGCTTTGTGCTCGAAGAAGCCCGCGTCGTCGAAGCCGTGCAGGCGATCCACGACGCCTTTGAGCTGCACAAGCCCACCGCCGAACGCAGCCCCCGCATCCGCCTGCTCACAGCGGAGGTGGCGTAAACCACTTGTTTCATGCGCCACCACGCCTATGCTATACTCTGTACCCATAGATGCTGTGTACGAAATCAAGCAGAAGAGCGATCCACGAAGGGCACGAAGTTACACGAAGGAAGAACGTCGACGAAAAAATCTTCGCGTTTCTTCGTGCCCTTCATAGGCCACTTTCTTCAACACTTAGCGGACGATTTAATGCGTGAAGTTCCCGTAATTCTATTTGGCCTCGGCGGCGTCGGACGGGCTTTTGTCCAGCAAGTTCTCGATCTGCGCGACTTTCACGGGCGCGAGCACGGCCTGCGCCTCGATTTTACGGCTCTCTGCGACAGCAATGGCGCAATCGTCGCGGGGGGTGGCGCACGAGGCGAATCGACGGGCGCGCTGGCCGACGCCCTGCTGCGCGACTTGCTGTCGCACAAGGCGCGGGGCGGGCGCCTGGCCGAGCACGGGGCGGGCGCGGCGCAGCGTGACCTCGCGGCGATCGTCGACTTAGCCGGTCGCGCGGGAGCGGTGGTGGTGGACTGCACGGCCAGCGAGCAGACCGTCTCGGCGCTGCGCTTTGCGCTGGAGCGGGGCTACCGGATCGTGCTTGCCAACAAAGTCCCGCTCACGGTGGGGCTGGAAGCGTACAACGCGCTCACCCGCAGCGGCGACCCACCCGCCGTCGACGCCATCGACGACGCGCCGCGCGTGCTCCACCGCGCGCGCTGGGAAACAACCGTCGGTGCGGGGCTGCCGGTGATCGCCACGCTCAACCGGCTGATCGCCAGCGGCGATGAGGTCTCGCATATTGCGGGAACCTTTAGCGGCACGCTCGGCTATGTGATGACGGGCCTGCAGGAAGGCCAGGCCTTTAGCGCCATCGTGCGCGACGCGTTTGAGCAGGGCTACACCGAGCCCGACCCGCGCGACGATCTAGGCGGTATCGACGTGGCGCGCAAGGCGCTGATTTTGGCGCGCGGCCTGGGCTGGCCGCTAAATTTGCGCGACGTGGCGGTCGAGGGGCTGTACCCCAGCGAGATGAACGATTTGTCGGTGGACGAATTCATGCAGGCCCTGCCCAAGCTCGACGAGCGCTTCGCCGAGCAGGTCGAGCAGGCGGCAGCGGCGGGGAAAGTCCTGCGCTATGCGGCGACAGTCGCAGACGGCGCGTGCAGCGTTGGCCCACAGGCCGTCGACGCCGACAGCCCGCTTGGTCGGCTGACGGGCACGGACAATCTCGTGGAATTTACCACGCGCTGGTACAGCCCCAACCCGCTTGTGATCCAGGGCCGCGGCGCGGGCGTCGAGGCCACGGCGGCGGGGGTGTTGAGCGATGTGGTGGAGCTGGCATTTGTGGGCGGGTAGCATTGATGAAAGGAATATAAAATGGCTACAATTTACGGTATCATCGAAAACGGAGTCGTGAAGACGGATGCGTCCCTCGATGAGTTGGAGGGGCAACGAGTGATGATTACGATCGAGGGGGTGTCGGTCAACGGTGCGGCGAATGGCGTTGCCAGCAGCGCATCAGCAGTCGTCTTGAATACAGAAGAATCAACGGCGGAAAAAACCGAGGAGTACACCGATTCTTTGCTTGAATGGATTAAAGAAAACGGGATTGATGATCCCAGCCTACCGCCGGATTTCGCGCACGAGCATGAGCACTATCTTTATGGCACGCCCAAACAGGGTTAGCAATGGGTAGGGTTAGCAATGGATAAGGTATTTGTAGATGCTGCGGCTTGGATTGCTATCTTTGTGCCCAAGGATAGCTTACATGCAGCGGCTATTTCACTGTATGCCGACATGCGTCGCGTCAAAACAAACTTTGTGACGACCGAGTTTGTGTTGCTTGAGGTGGCTGACGCATTTGCCTCTGCACGCAATCGAAATGAAACAGTGGAATTCATTGAACGACTGCGAGCCGATCCGTTGCTGGAAATCATCCCCGCCTCTCAGTCTTTGTGGAGCGACGGCTGGTCGCTCTACAAACAGCGCCCCGACAAAGACTGGGGCCTCACCGACTGCATCAGCTTTGTCACCATGCGGCGCGAAAGCATGGCGCGTGCCTTTACCTCCGACCAGCACTTTGCACAGGCGGGCTTTGTCAAGCTGTTACAAAATTGAACGTTGCGTGTTGTCATTCCCGCGAACGCGCAATGGCGTTAAGTTAGGGCCTCCTCGTTCCACGCGGAGCGTGGAATGCGCTGCGGGAGGCTCCGCCTCCCCTTTAGAGGCAGAGCCTCCGGATTGAGTTCCCACGCTCTGCGTGGGAACCAGCTTGCTTAACTTAACGCCATTGCGCGAACGCGGGAATGCATCTTGGGCCAGCGTGGTTCCTGCCGGAGTAGCGACCCAAGCCCATTTCAAAATCATAAACGACTAAAATTCGAGAGAAACACCATGAACGAGAAAATTCGAGTCGGCGTACTGGGGGCGACGGGGGCCGTGGGCCAGCGCTTTGTGCAGATGCTGCAGGGCCATCCCTGGTTTGAGATTGCGGCGCTCTGCGCCTCCGAACGCAGCGCGGGCAAGCCCTACGCCGAAGCCTGCCGCTGGATTCTGCGCGGCGACATGCCCGCCCACCTGCGCGACTGGGTGCTGGAGCCCTGCGTGCCCGGCCCCGAGTGCGACATCGTCTTCAGCGCGCTGCCCGGCGATGTAGCGACGAGCGTGGAGAAGGCCTTTGCCGAATCGGGCTACTTTGTGTGCAGCAACGCGCGCTCCCACCGCTACGAGGCGGACGTGCCGCTGCTAATCCCCGAAGTCAACCCCGACCACCTGGGGCTGCTGCCGATTCAGCAGCGCAATCGCGGCTGGGACGGCGCGATTTTGACCAACCCCAACTGCAGCACCACCCACCTTGTCGGCGCGCTGCATCCGCTGCACCAGCGCTTTGGCATTGCGCGCATGTTCGTCTCTACCATGCAGGCCGTAAGCGGCGCGGGCTACCCCGGCTTGAGCAGCATGGACTTCATCGACAACGTCGTGCCCTACATTGGCGGCGAGGAGGAGAAAATCGAGCAGAAGGAGCCGCAGAAGCTGCTCGGTACCTTTGATGGCGAGCGCGTGCGCGACGCCGACTTCCGCATTTCGGCCCACTGCAACCGCGTTCCCGTGCGCAACGGTCACCTCGCCGCGCTAAGCGTTGAATTTGTGGAGGCGCCGACGCGCGATGAAATTTTACAGGCGTGGTCGGATTATCACCCGCTGCCGCAGCAGCTGGGGCTGCCCAGCGCGCCCGAAACTCCCATCATTTACACCGACGCGCCGGATCGACCACAGCCGCGCCTGGATCGCATGGCGGGCAGCGTGCCGGGTATGGCCAACGTGGTTGGTCGCCTGCGCCCCGATCCGCTCTTTGATTGGAAATTCCTGGTGCTTGGCCACAACACCGTGCGCGGCGCAGCGGGCGGCAGCCTGCTCAACGCCGAGCTGCTGGTGACGCAGGGCTACCTGGGGGAGGAAGCGGCGGCGTTGGCCAACGGGCGCGTTTTGGCCTAGTACAGCAGGCGCAAGTCAGTACAGCAGTTCCAAATTTGAGCATTTACGGAAGAAGACCGGCCACGAACTGCACGAATTGCACAAATTTTGGAGAACGACCCATCGATCATTCGTGTAATTGGTGTAATTCGTGGCAAATTTTCTTGGCGACACACGCTAAATTTGGAATTGCTGAAGTCAGTAGACAGTTGGCTTGCGCTGCCGCTGATGGCTACAGCCCACCAGCTTGCTGGCGCAAACCCGGTGAATCGGGTTGCAAGCTCGTGAACCCGGTTCACCGGGTTTGCGCTTTTCAGCCCGGCGGCTTTAGCGCTGGGCGGTCGCCGACTGCGCAGCCGTTCAATTGCTTACGACTATATGTACCAATCGAAAACGCTGAGTAGACAAAATGGCATAGACAAGTATATAGATATTTGGTATAACACTGTGGATAAGTCTACAATGGAGAAAGACAACGTTGAGTGAGCGTCGCGTTTGCGAATGGATTTGAACTGCAACATAAACTGAAACGCTCACCATTCAAACTTGTGGCGATCCGTCGCGAGTGAAGCGAAGCTGCGCAAATCCGTGCATGGAGAATAGGAGCAATCAAGTGAACGCATCGAGCACAACGGCTTTCGGGCAGACAACCACATACCAAAACGGTACGTCACATTCGAGCACGCACTATCAAAACGGTGCATACAACGCAGAAGCTGGAGCAGAATTGACGGAGGAAGCGGGGAGGACAAAGCACGCAACGGCTGAACACATGTCCACCTTTGGGCGCGCCAAACTTTCTGATTTGGTTGGAGATTTTGTGGTGTATCGCAATTTGGAGCCGCTCGATGAACGATTGGGCGGGCTGCGGCGGGCACACTATCAGATGGGCCTCACCGAACGCCGCGTGCCGCGCAAGCAGGAGATGAACTACGCCAAAGCAGCCTTGTGGATCACCAAACAGGCGCAGGCAGTTCGCCAGCAAGACGCTGAAATTCGCGAGCTGCTCTTCGTCGGCGATTCGCTCTACACCGACGGCCAGTGCTACCAGAACTTGCGCAAGCTGGTCGACTGGCGCAGCGCCTGCTTTATCGGCACGGAAGAGCAGGAAAAGTCCGGCTGCGTGAATTTGCGCGAGGAAGACAACATCTACATCGCCAACCGCTGGTCGATGTTGGGGGCGTGGATGGCGTGGCTGCGCAACGGCGGCTTTGTGCTGGACGAGGGCACGGCCGTGATCATGGACATTGACAAAACGATTTTCGGCGCCAAGGGACGCAACGATCACGCCATTGATCGTGCTCGGCTACAGGGTATTGACCGCACGATGGTTTCCGTGCTGGGCGAAAATTTTGATCGCGACGCCTTCAAGCGCCACTACACCGAACTCAACCGCCCCCTCTACCACTGCGTCACCACCGATAACCAGGACTACCTGGGCTACATCTGCCTGGTGACCAACGCCGGGCTCATTCAATTTGACGAAGTGGTGGATGAGGTAAAGCGCGGCGCGCTGGACAATTTTGAGCAGTTTGTGCGCTGGGTGGATTCGCGCGCGATGATCCAGCCCGTGCAGAGCGAGGCGCTGCGCCAGGCCCGCGAAACCGTGAGCATGGCCGTGCGCCAGGGCGACCCGACCCCCTTCAAGCGCTTCCGTCGCCAGGAATTTGTCTGCACCGTGAGCCAAATGGGCTGCCTGCCGGACGATAGCGACTGCGAAACCATGCTGGCCGAGGAAATCACCTTTACCAACGAGATGCGCGAACTGGCGCAGTGGCTCAGCGAGCGCGGCTGCCTGCTGCTCTGCCTCAGCGACAAGCCGGACGAATCCGCGCTGCCCAGCGAGCGAGCGTCCTCCGATCTGCTGCCGCTGCACCAGGTGGAAACGCACCTCGTCGGCACCAGCATCCGCGCCGATTTGGCATCGATTGCTTAACTCCACATGAGAACAGTGCTGGCTCGGCGGCAACCCGTGGTGGGCTTACTGAGTTACCACCAAAATTGAGCGATAATTGAGGGCCGACGACAGCTGTGTCGTCGGCCCAATTTTTTCTAAAGTTTACCATGGCAGATAATCAAAAACCACAGCGCGGCAACAACCGCAATAATAAGCAGGGCAGTGAAGGCGGCCAAAACAACGGGGAAGGGCCCCGCAACCGGGGCGCGGCAGTTCTTTCGCGCGGCTGGTTCTGGATTGCGCTCGTCATCATCATGCTCTTTGGCTCGCGGCTGCTCTTTAGCGGCACCGGCTCCACGGCGGAAGATACCTCGCTCACCCAAGTTGCCGAATACATCATCGGTGGCGACGTGGCGACGCTGACCGTGCGCGGCGAAGTCGTCGACGTGGTGCTGGACGACGGGCGCGAGTTTCGCACGCGCAAAGAGGAAGGCCAGAGCCTGCTCACCTCGCTGGCGGCGCTCGGCGTGGAGCAGCAGCAGTTTGATGACATTGTCACCATCGATCGCGCGCCCAACGGGGCCGCCATTTTTAACTGGCTGATTTACCTGCTGCCGATGATCCTGATCTTTGGCTTCCTGATTTTTATCATGCGCCAATCCGGCGGCGCGGGCCAAAATCGCGCCATGCAGTTTGGCCGCAGCCGCGCCCGCAAGCTGGACACCGCCGACCGCCCCACGGTGACCTTTGACGACGTGGCCGGTTCGGAAGAGGCCAAGCAGGAATTGGAAGAGGTGGTGGAATTTCTAAAAGAGCCGCAAAAGTTCGCGGCCCTGGGTGCGCGTATTCCCAAGGGCGTGCTCATGATCGGCGCGCCGGGCACGGGCAAGACGCTGCTGGCCAAAGCCGTTGCGGGCGAGGCGGGCGTACCCTTCTTTAGCGCCTCCGGCTCCGAATTTGTAGAGATGTTTGTCGGCGTGGGCGCGAGCCGCGTGCGCGATCTGTTCGAGCAGGCCAAGAAAAATTCCCCCTGCATCATCTTTGTAGACGAGATCGACGCCGTGGGTCGCCACCGCGGCGCGGGCATGGGCGGCGGCAACGACGAGCGCGAGCAGACGCTCAACCAAATCCTCGTCGAGATGGACGGCTTTGACAGCGACACCAATATCGTCATCATCGCCGCCACCAACCGGCCCGACATTCTCGATCCGGCGCTGCTGCGTCCCGGTCGCTTTGACCGCAAGGTGATTGTCGAGCGCCCGGACCGCAAGGGCCGCCACGCGATTCTCCAGGTACACTCGCGCGGCAAGCCAATGGCGCCCAACGTTGATCTGGAGCAGATCGCCGCGCAGACGCCCGGCATGGTCGGCGCGGATTTGGAGAATTTGATCAACGAAGCCGCGATTCTCTCCGCGCGCCGCAACAAGCGCGCCATCAGTATGGACGAACTGGTCGAATCCATCGAGCGCGTCATGGCGGGCCCCGCGCGACGCAGCCGCGTGCTGGACGATATTGATCGCCAAATTGTGGCCTTTCACGAAGCCGGTCACGCGCTGGTGATGGAAAACTTGGAGCACGCGGACGGCGTTGGCAAAATTACCATTGTGAGCCGCGGGCAGGCGCTGGGCTACGTGATGCCGCTGCCCAACGAGGAGCGCTCGATGAAGAGCCGCGCCGAGTACGAGGATGAGCTGGTCGGCCTGCTGGGCGGGCGCGCGGCGGAAGAGCTGATCTTCACCGAACCGAGCACCGGCGCGACCAACGACATTGAACGCGTGACCAAGATTGCCAAGGCAATGGTCACCCGCTACGGCATGAGCGAGGCCATTGGCCCCATGCAGCTCCAGCAGAGCGAATCCAACCCCTTCTTGGGCATGGACATCGGCGAGCAGCGCACCTATAGCGAAGAAGTTGCCCGCATCATCGATGGCGAGGTGCGGCGCATTGTCGAGAAGGCTTACGGACGCGCCAAGCAAATTTTGACCGACAACATGGACAAGCTGCGCCTCCTGGCCGAGACGCTGCTCGATCAAGAAGTGCTCGACCGCGAAGACTTTCTCAAGCTCGTGCAGGGCGAAGAAGCGGGCGCGGCGCCCGCCGCCGCGGATTAGGCTCATCCAGTCACTTTCACGGCGATTAATAAGGTGTTCGATAAAGAAAAAGAGGCGTGTTGACCGGCGCTGGTTCTTAAGCCAGCATTAGTCAACACGCCTTTCTTATATCCAGGTTCTCCCATGCCCTACCTCGACTTCAACCCCGCCAGTCCTGACCATCTCGACGCCTTTGTCAAAATCTGGAACGAGGCGCACCCGCCCGATCTCAACATTACCCTCAACCTGGCGCGTTACAATCTCCAGCCGCTGGAGGGGCGCATCCTGGCTGGCCAAATTGCCACGCGCGGCAATCAGCCCGTTGGCGTTGCCATTGCCAGCTGTGCGCCTGCGCTTGACTTTGTTGCAGCGGGCACGGGCTGGCTGGATGCGGTGACCGTTTCGGGGCAGGCCGAGACCGATAAAATTCGTTCGTCCCTGCTTGCTTGGGCCGAGGGCTGGCTGCGCGAGCGGGGCTGTCGCTCGGTGCGCGTGGGCGGCAGCCTCCGCCACTTTGCGCCGGGCGTTTTTGATGAGCTCGACCAGGGCGCTTTCTTTATGGAACGCGGCTACCACCCCCTCGACGGCGACGGCTTCACCTGGGACGTGGCCCGCTCGCTCGCCGATTACGCGCCGCCCACCAGCCTGCGCGAGGTCGACGCCGCCGTTCATCCCGCCCAGCCCAGCCAGGTGGGCGCGCTGCTGGATTTTTTGCGCCGTGAATTTCCTGGCCGCTGGCGCTGGGAGTGCGAGCAATTCCTGCGCCAGGGCGGTCGCCCCTCGGATTTTATGCTGCTGTGGACGGCGCGCGGCGTCGACGGCTGTTGCCGTCTCACCTTTGAGGATTCGGTTCGCCCCATCGAGTGCTTCTACCCCTATGCTCTGCCGCGGCCCTGGGCACAGCTCGGCTCCGTTGGCATCAGCGCGGACGTGCGCGGTCGCGGCTACGGAGCGGCGCTGGTGGATGCGGGGCTCCGTCGCCTGCATAACAACGGCGTCAACGGCTGCGTGATCGATTGGACAACAATTGTAGATTTCTACGGAAAGTTTGGCTTTGAAAAGTATCGAGCGTATTGGAAGCTGGAGAAACCCTTGTGAGTAATGTCGGCTACTCACTCGGCTCTGTTGAGCCAGCCAGAAAGCAGCGAATGCTTTCGGCAATGCCCTGGGCCACGCGATCCGGCTGACTCGTGAGCAACGTTTGGTCGCCGCCGAGGAAGCCCATTTCGAGGATGGCGGCGGGCGTCTGCGGGTCGATGCGGCGGAAGGCGTGGTTGTCCGTCATGTCGTGGGTGATGGTGTTGGGGTGGGAGGCGAGGCCGGTGGTTTCGGCGTAGTGCGTGTCGATGCAGGCGAGGAGGCGCGCTTCCTCCTCGACAATGGGGCTGTTGAGGCGGTGGGCCGCTTTGTAGCCGCTGAGGGCGATGCAGCTGTCGGCGTGCAGGCTCAGGAGCACGTCGGCGCGCAGACCGGTGAGGCGGTCGTCAAATTCATTTAGCACGAGCACGCGGCTGCCCCGGCTGCGCAGCAGGGCGGCCACCCGTTCCGCAACGCGCGCGTTGACTTCGGCCTCGGTCAGCACTGCTTGGCCCGCGGCATCTTGGCAGACCGCGCCCGCATCATAACCCGCGTGGCCGCTGATGAGCGCGATCTGCGTAGTGGGCTGTCTGGGCGATAGCGCAAGGCTGGCCTCGTCGAGATCAACGCCGGCGGCGCGCGCCACCATCCAGCCGATGCCCAGCAGGCAGAGCAGCGCGATGAGCGCCGTGAGGCGCTGTAGACGGTGGAGGGCATTGGTGCGCATGGTGGCTGGCTGAAGAGCTCGGACGGCGCAAAAGAGTCGATGCCGCATTGATAACACATTCGCCTCGAATTGACAAAGCAAAATTGACAAAGATAGAGGCGCAGGCTACACTGCAAGTTGGTCTATTTCTAGCTTTTAACTGCCTCGTCGATTTCTCCCGGCTGGTTTATAATTGAGCAGGTAGATGATTGGCACGGCATGGCAGTCAAGAGTTTAACGAGCGCACCGCTCAAGGATTGATAAACACACTGAATGGCAAGCGTATTTAATCTCCGCCGCACCATGATCGGCGCGGGCGAGGAAGCCGAGCAAGCGCGTGCGACGCGCGGGGGAGCCCACGTCCTGCAGGACATGGGCACGATCCTGCGCGAGCGGCGCGAAGCAATGGGCATCTCGCTGGCCGAGGCTGAAGCCGCCACGCGCATCCGCCAGAAATATGTGTCCGC
Organism: Caldilineaceae bacterium; assembly: GCA_965213595.1. Lineage (GTDB taxonomy): Bacteria > Chloroflexota > Anaerolineae > Caldilineales > Caldilineaceae > JBCCFC01. The sequence goes on from CBDBZO010000001.1 coordinate 568,316, forward strand.
ACTTGAAAACAACGAGTGGGCCGTGCTGCCGGGCGAGGTGGTGGGGCGCGGCTTTTTACGCAACTACTCCAGCTACCTCGGCCTGGACACGACGGAGATGATGGAGCGGCGTCGGGCCGCTGCCGACCCGCGCCTGGCTGCCTCGCTCGTCAACATCAGCGTGGGCGCAACGCTGCCGCCCGAGCGCGCCATCGACTACCGTCCGATGAACGTCGATATCAAGGACGAGCCGGACGCAATTCAAGGGCGCAATCTCCGGCTGCGCCCCATTTTAACGGGGCTAGGCGTGCTGGCCGTGACGCTGCTGCTGCTCTGGGGCGTCGTTAATTTTGGCGACGATTTGGCGCGGGGCGTGGCTGGCTTGCCGGCGCGCTTGGCGGAAGCCGTCGCCAGCGCCCAGGAAGCTGCCCCCCTCCAAGAGCCGAGCGTCACGCCCATTGTGCCCGCGGCGGGCGACGTGAACACGGCGCGTTCGGCCGGGCCGCTGGCGAACCTACCGCCGAGCAGCGATGTTCAAGCCAACAGCGAACGCTCGGATGTGGGCGAAGCCGCTCAGGCGGCCGTCGACGCCGAGCGCAGCGCCGATACCGCTGCCGCCGAACCAGGCGGCGACGGCAGCGGCGACGATGCGGCCAACGGCGACGCGGGCGGTAGCGATCCCGCCGCTGTCGCTGTGGAGGACACTGGGGAGGACGCTGGAGGTGAGGAAACTGCTGTCGACGGCGAGACAGCCGCAGAGGACACAAACGGCGGTGACGGCGCTGAAGGCGAGGAAACTGCTGTCGACGGTGAGACGGCCGCAGGGGAGACCGACGCGGCTGAGGGCCTGCCCACAGAGTCGCCCGGCGAACAGGCCGCTGAGCCAGCGGCAACGCCTACCTTCACGGCGCTGCCGCCTACCGCCACCTTTACGCCCGACCCCCCCACGGCAACGCCGGAACCACCGACGCCGGAGCCTGCTCCCGTAGTCGCCGCTGCGCCCGCTGCCGCTGCGGCGTGCGCCGATCCGGGCACGCAGATTTTTAGCCCCGGCGTCAACCAAGCAGTCGCGGGCACGGTCGAAATCACCGGCGTTGCGACCAGCCCGATTTTCCAGGAGTACAAGCTGGAGTGGGCCCCGGCGGGAACGGGAAGCTTTAACTGGTTCACCGGCGCGTCGGTTCCCGTCGAGAGCGACGTGCTGGGCTATTTCGACAGCGCGGCCGTGCCCCCTCAGGCCATTGACCTGCGCCTTACCGTGGTGGACAATACGGGTAATTTCCAAACGCCCTGTACCGTGACCATTAACGTGCAGAATTAGCGGACTGAGACGAGGATCAAAAAGAGCCCAAGGGTTTTGAAAACCCTTGGGCTCTTTTTGATCCTCGTCTCACGAAAAGTCCATCTTGCGGTGGCGCATGGCGACGCTCTGCGCCAGCCCCACCGCCGCCATCAGCGAAACGAGGCTGCTGCCGCCGTAGCTGACAAAAGGCAGCGTCAACCCCGTGACGGGCATGATTCGCATGTTCATGCCCGCGTTGATAAAAATTTGAAAAAAGACAATCGATGCCACCCCATAAGCCAGCAGGCGACCAAAGCCGTCGCGGGCGCTGTCCGCAATGCGCAGCAGCCGCCACACGACGAAGAAGAGCAAGCTTAGCACAATTACCGTGCCCACAAAGCCCATCTCCTCGGCAATTACGCTGAAGATAAAGTCGCTGTGTCGCACGCGCAGGAAGCGCAGCTGATTCTGCGTGCCCTGCGTCCAGCCTTCCCCAAACCAGCCGCCCGCGCCCACGGCGATTAGGGCTTGCTCCACATTGTAGCTATCGGTCGATTGCAGCTGGCTGGGATCAAAACAGCCCGCGGGCAGCTCAATCAAGCGGCCCAGTCCATCAATGGCCCACGGCGGCAGAAAAATGCAGAGTCGCTCAAACATGTATGGCTCAAGCGTAAAGCCGCTGGCAAACAGAATCACCACGCCAACCATCCCCGCCACCGTTAGCGTAATCAGCAGCCGATAGCGCACGCCGCTGACGAGAATCAGCGCGCCGCTAATAAAGGCAAACGTGATGGCCATGCCCAGATCGGGCTGCAAGTAGATAAGAATCAGCGGCCCGACCGAGATGGCAAACGCGCCCAGCAAGTGGATAAGCTGATTAAGCGTCCCGCGGAAGCGGCTGAGATACCAGGCCATGTAGAGAATCAGCAGAAACTTGCCGGGCTCGGTTGGCTGAAAAACAAGAAGGGGCTCCTCTACACTGCCGATACCCAGCCAGCGCTGAGCATCCGTGCCCAAAGTTCTGCCAAATTGATTGACAATTAGCAGCAATCCAACGAGGATGAGCAAGCTGGGCGGCGCAAAAATTTCTAGCTGTCGATAATCTAGAAACGCCATGATGAAGAGCGCGACCAGACCAATGCCAATAAACACGGTCTGATTTACCCAAACCGTTTCCAGTTCGGTATCGGTGTAGCCGGCGCTGTAGATCATCGCCACGCCGATAAAACAGAGCGCAAGCATGGCGGCAAAGAGCGGCCAATCAAAATAGCGCCAGGATAGTGATTCTCGCATAATCGATCACTTCAACGAACAAATCAAAATTGACGGACTCCCGAAAATTCCAGAATCGATCCACGAAGGGCACGAAGTTTCACGAAGGAAGAGCGTCGACCTTCTTCCTTCGTGTGTCTTCGTGCCCTTCGTGGATCACTAACATTTACCCAAAGAGCCGCGACCAGAAGCCGCGCGGGCGGAAGTTGAGCAGCGGCACGTTGTCGCCGGTGATGCGCCGGGCAATGTTGGTGTAGGCGCGGCTCGCCTGCAGACGCCGCTTGAAGACGATCGGCGAGCCGCGATCCGTCGAGAGCGTAATGCGCTGATCCTCCGGTACGACGCCGATCAGGTCGATGGCGAGGATGTCGAGCACGTCGTCGATGTCGCGCATCTGCTCGCGGCGCACGAGGTCGACGTTGTAGCGGTTGAGCACCAGCGCCGGTGACTGCTGCCAGTTGCGCTCGAGCAGATAGATCACCTTGTCCGCATCGCGCAGCGCGCTCACGTCCGAGGTGGTGACGACGAGGATGCGGTCGGCGGGGGCGACGGCGTTCTGGAAGCCGTGCTCGATGCCCGCGGGCGAATCGATGATCACGTAGTCCGCCAGCGGGCGCAGGTCGTTGCAGATGGCGACCATCTGATCCGGCGTGATGTCGGCCTTGTCGCTGGTTTGGGCGGCGGGCAAGAGCAGCAGCGTCTCCAGCCGCGGGCTGCGCACCAGCGCCTGCGTTAGCTGGCAGCGCCCGGTCGCCACGTCCAGCAGGTCGTAGACGATGCGATTCTCCAGCCCCATCACAATGTCCAGGTTGCGCAGGCCAATGTCGGCGTCCATCACGATCACGCGCTTGCCCATCATAGCCAGCGCGGTCGAGACGTTGGTCACCGTGGTCGTCTTGCCCACGCCGCCCTTGCCGGAGGTAAAGGTTACGATGGTGGCGGGCATGGGGAGTGTGTCAGCATGGTGAGGTTGAATATGACTGCTTATTGCTTATTGCTTAAGGGTAACTAACACGATATTTAATTCCAATCACCGACCGCGGGAGTTACGAGATCAAGCAATACGCAACAAGCAATAAGCACTATCTTCTCGTCGCCGCCAAGCCGCCTCGTCTTAGCATATCCCACGGCTCCACCACCACGCCGCCCTCCGCCACGCGCGCGACTTCGGGGCGCTTGTGGACGCGCTGCTTCCACAGCCAGCGACCCGTGTGCTCGGGCTGCGGCTCGGGTGCAATCGCTATGTGGCTGGCGATGCGCAACTGCGTTGGGTCCAAATCCAGCGCGGCGACGACCGACTGCTCATCGCCCGTGACGCCGGCGTGGGCGATGCCGCGGAGCCGGCCCCAGATAAAAATGTCGCCCGCGCTCACGACCTGCGCGCCGGGGTTGACGTCGCCCAGCAGGAAAATCGAATCGGTGAGCTGGAGCACCTGGCCGGAGCGCAGGTTGCCGCGGTAGACGTAGTGCGAGACGCCGCTGAAGTTGGATTCGGCGGGCTGAGCCAGCACGTCGTCCGCGCCGCCGTTGGGCGATTCGAGCACCGTCGCCATGCCCAGCGTCAGCGCCGATTGGCAGGTGCGCTCGGAGGTGGAGCGCACGTTACCCAGCACCATGCCGTGCTGCGCCAGCAGGCTGCGCACCTGGAGCAGCTCCTCCTCCAGCATGGGCCGCCCGCCCACGTCCAGCGAGACGCGCCCGCCGCGGAAAAAGTCGGCAGCTTCCTCTAGCCGCGCCGTCAGCGCCCGCATCATCTGCGACCACTCGCCCTTGCCCAGCTCAACCGAAACGCCGTCGGCGCGCCCACGGATGTTGATCGCGTGCAGCGGTGCGCGCTGGCTGGGCGCGGCCTCGCCGCCGTCGGCGCGCTCGTGGCGCATTCGGTTGGCAATCCGCTCGGCGATTTCGGCTGCGTCGCGCTGCGGCTTGCGCGTGATGCCATCCGCCACCGCTTCACCGGACGCTGAGCCGCGGGTGGGAGGCGGCAACGATGGAGAAGGGGGCAACGTTGATGGGGGCAGCGTGCTGTTGCTGCCGTTGCGCTGCGCCCCGGTGCTGCTTCCCGTGTTGCTGCCTGGGTTGCCCACGGTTGAGCCATCCAGCAGCTCAGCCAGCCGACTGCTGTCGGGCCGAGCGCGTTCATCTTGCGATCGCGCGGGTGACTGCACGGGGGCTGGATCGTTGGGCGGCGGGGCACTGGCCGAGCGCTCAAACGGCAGGCCGTCGAAGGGCGAGGGCGGTTGTTCCGCAGCGGCGCTTTGGCTCTCCTGCCGCTCATCGATCCGTGCCTCATCTGGCTGCCTGTTGAGCGGCCCGTTTGCGTTCACATCATCCGCAGCGCTTTCGCGCCAGCGGCGACTTTCGCGCAGGCGGCGCACGGCATCCTCGGCGGCGGCGCGCGCGCTGTCGCCGCTCGCCACATCGTCGATCCGCGGCGGCTCCAGCGGCGGGTAGTTGGACAGCTGCTCAAAGGCAGGCGGACGCCCTTCGCGTCGCTGGCGCGAGTAGGCGAAGAAGGCGTCGTCCGGATTGGCCGGGCGCGTCGCGTCGCGATCCGGCCCGGTGGGTGGGCGCTCTTCGCTGGGATCGTGTTGTGGGCTGCCGTTGGGTGAAGATTGATCGCTCAAAACTTGCTCGCTTCCTCGCTTTTCGGTAGTCAGTCGGCACGAATCAGGAGCCGGTGATCAGTACCCGGTCACTGTTTGCTCAAGGCGATGCACTGCTGCTGATCACCGGTTACTGACTACTGACTACTGGTCACTAACTACTGACTACTGACTACCGCCTGCGGTTGCACATCGTAAAAATAGCTTTCCAAAATGGATTTCACCACGGGAATCGCCGTGGCCGAGCCCTCGCCGCCGTCGTAGAGAAAGGCGACCACGGCGATTTCGGGATTCTCGTAGGGCGCAAAGGCCGCATACCAGGCGTGGGTGGGCAGCACCTCGCGCCCGTCGTTCAGCGTCACGTAGCGGCAGTCCCACACGTCCGGCTCCAGTTCAACGGCGTCGCAGTACTCGGCGGTTCCCGTCTTGCCCGCCACCGATACGCCCTCGACGCGGCTTGTCTTCGCCGTGCCCGTATCGAGCTCGACGGCGGCCAACATGCCCTGCCGCACCACTTCGACTTCATAGTCGGTGAGCCCGTGCTCCTGCAGGCGCACCAGCGGGTTGGGCGCAAAGTCCCGCGTCACGTTGCCGCGGCTGTCGGTCAAATGGTGGACGACCTGCGGCTGGTAGACCGTGCCGCCGTTGGCAATCGCCGCCGTGCTCACCAGCACCTGCAGCGGCGTCGACAGCGTAAAGCCTTGTCCGATGGAGGTGTTGTAGGTATCGCCTGTCGTCCAGCTTTGAGCGTATCTGTTTCGCTTCCAGCGGTTGCGCGCCACGAGCCCGCTGACTTCGCCGGGCAGATCGATCTGCGTGCGCACGCCGTAGCCCATGAACTCGGCCCAGTTGGCGATGTTCTCGTTGCCCACACCATTTACATTCTCGGGTGGCCAGCCGCCGCCGACCAAATAGAAAAAGATGTCGTTGGAGTAGGCCAGCGCGCCCACCACGTTAAGCGGCCCGTGGTTGATACCATACTGGTGGTTCCAGCTGACAAACTTCTGAGCCGCGGCGGGATTGTCCGGCGCGAAGCGGTTGGGCAAATAAAGCGGCCCAGCGTCGACGTAAGTTGTCTCCGCACCAATCGTTCCTTCCGCCAGGGCAGCAGCGCTGGTCACGATTTTGAAGGTGGAGCCAGGTGGATACAGGCCGCCAATGGCGTAGTTTGTCAGCGGGCGGCGCTCGTTGTTCTGCACGGCAAGGTACCCCTCGCCCAGCCCTTCCGTAAAGATGTTGTTGTCGTAGCTTGGCAGGCTAACCATGCTCAGCACCGCGCCGGTCTGCGGATTCATCGCAATCGCCACGCCCCAGGGGGCTTCCGCCTGCTCCATCATGCTTTGCAGCGCCGGCTGCGTATCCTGCTGCAGCCGACCGTCAACGTTGAGGTACAGATTCTGACCGTCCACGGGCTCGACGCGCTGCTCCAAATCGCGGTTGAGGCTCCCCGAAATATCCACCTCCACCCACTGGACGCCGGGCCGCCCGCGCAGATCATCCTGGTAGCTAAACTCCAGCCCGTTGAGGCCGATTTTCTCGTTGCGGTTGGGAAATTCATCCAAAGAGTAGGCCTGCGTCGCCTCTTCGGGAATGGGACCCATAAAGCCAAGCAGGTGACTAAACAAGTCTTGCTGTGGATATTCGCGCACGGCCACTTCCGAAACTTTGACGCCCTCCAGTCGATAGCTCTCCTCTTCGATTTCGCTCGCCTGGGCAATATCCGCCAAATCCAGGATGGGTTCGGGCGTTGAGGCGCTGCCGCCGCGCCGTATGTCTAGCAGAAACTTGAGCAGCGCCACCACCCCTTCGCTGGGCAGCGGCTCTTCGAGATTGGGAACGGTTACGGTCGTGGTGATGGTGCGCTGAGCAATGATCTCGTTGGTCTCCGGGTCCTGCGTCACCACATCGTCTTCGTCCTGGACGATGACCTCGCCTCTCGCCGTGATGGTGGGCGTGTAAACTTCCACGCCGCGCACCGGGACTTCGAGCAGTTCCAGCTTAATCCCCGCTCCCTCTACCGTTGCGATGTAATCTTGGTGGCCCAGCCGCTTAAACATCATCTCGGCAATGCGCACGGCGACCTCTGGATCGCGCTCGATGCCGAGCACCTCCAAAATTTCCAGCAGACGCACGGCCTCCTCATCCACATCGGTTTCCAAATCGTCCGTGGGGATTTGCTCCGGGATCAGCGCAATCTCAAACGTGGGCCGATTTTGCGCCAGAATCAGCGGGGGCGTCTGCGCGTCGTAAATCACGCCGCGATTTGTGGGAATCACTTCAGCGCGGCGGCTGTTTTCGTCCGCCGCCTCCTGATAAGCATCGGCCTGTACAATTTGCAGCACGTAAAGCCGGCTCACAATCACCACAAAGGCGAGCAGCACGCCGAGCCGAAAGAGCAGGGCGGCCACCTGGGAAGTATCGCGCGGGGCGCGGTCATACATCATCTACAGTTAACTCCTTACCCCTGCAGCGACGGCACGTCTTGCGTCTGCGGCAGGCGGTTGAGCAGGGGAATCACCAAAATCATCAGCGCCGTGTTGTAAAGCGTTTCGGGCACAACAATCTGCTGGAGGGCGGGCAGAAAGGGTAGCGGGCTGTGCGGCGTTTGCAGATTGCTCAGGCCAGCCGCAGACAAAAAGCCGTGCAGCCCCGTCAGCAGCGTCAGCGCCGCCAGGTAGCCCGCGCCGTAGGTCAGCGAGCCGAGCAGGGCAACGACGCCGGGCACGAGCGGGTTGCGCCGGTCCAGCGGGCGGTGGCCCAGGCTGGCGACCAGCGCCGCCGCCATCATGGCCAAGCTGGAGCTGCCCATCGGCCCGCCGCTAAATACGTCCAGCCACACGCCGCCCACAAAGGCCCACACGACGCCCCAGTTTGCGCCAAAAAGCATGGCGCCGACCAAAACAACCAGCAGCACCAAATTGGGCTTTACCGCGCCCACCTCAAAGCGCGTCGCCGCCGACGTCTGCACCACGCCCATCACCAGCAGCAGCGGAATCGTCAGCAGGAAGAGCCAGTCACGGGCGTTACTCACCCACCACCTCGCTGATTGTGCCCGTTGCCGTCAACCCCTGCGTGCTGGTAATGTCCTCGCCCACATCCACCGGGTTCTCAGCGGGGGGCTCCTCCAGCTGCGGCACGGGCTCCAGTGGGTCAAAGTTGGTGATTACGGCCACGATTTCGAGCCGGTCAAAGTTGACGATGGGCTGCACGACAGCGCGCTGGAAGGTCTCGTTGTCGCTGCGGTCCACGCTCACGATTTGGCCAATCGGAATGCCGCGCGGGAAGCGCGGCGTCTCGCCGCTGGCGATGCCGGAGGTCAGCACCCTGTCCCCCACCGCGAGCGGCGCGCCCTGCCTCACCAGGTCGAGCACGAGGTTGCCGCTGGGCGCGCCACGCATCAGGCCCGTCACGCGGTTGTTGAGCGTGATCGCGTTGACCGAGCTCTCCGGGTCGCGAATCAGCAGAACGTTGGCCGTGTCGCTGGTGACGCTGTCGATGCGGCCCACGAGCCCCTGCTCCGTAACGACCGGCATTCCCACCTCAATGCCGTCTGCGCTGCCCAGATCAATGCGCAGGTAGTCCAAGAAGTTGTTGCCTTCAAAACCAATCACCCGGGCGCGAATTTCACCGCCGCGCAGGTTGAGCGCCGGTCGCGTTTGCGCAAAGTCTAGCAGTTCGAGCAGCTGCACGTTGCGCGTCTCCACCTCGCTCAGGCGGAAAATTTCCGCCTCCAGCGCGGCGTTGCGCTCCTCCAGCTCGGCGACGCGCTGGCGCAGCGTGCGCAGGTCGAGCACAAACTGCGCGTTCTCGACGGCCCAATCGGTGACGCCCGTCGTGCTCACCTGCGCGGGCGACGTCAGCTGGACGATAAAGCCCTGCACGCCGCGCAGCTGCCCGCTGATTTGCAGCGCAAAGAGCAGCAGCGCCAGCAAAATCAGAATCGCCAGCCGCAGGCCAAGCGTGCCAGCACCGCGGGATTGGGGTTGGAGATCGCGCATGGGGAAGAAGGTGAGCAATAAGCAGTAAGCAACTATTGCTTACTACTTACTGCTTATTGCCTACTGAATCGTCGTCTTGCGGCGCATGCTGGTCAACGTCTCGCGGTAGAATTCGGGCTTTTCCAGAATCATGCCCGTGCCCATTACCACCGCCGTCAGCGGGTTGTCCGCTACGTAAACGTGCATGCGCGTTTCGTCCTGCAGGCGCTGGGCCAAGCCCTGCAGCAGCGCGCCACCGCCCGCCAGCACGATGCCATACTCCATCAGGTCCGCCACCAGCTCCGGCGGCGTCTCATCCAGCGTGCTCTTGACCGCGTCGACAATCACCTGCACCGAATTGGCCAGCGCCTCGCGCACCTCCACCGAGCTGACCTCCACGGCCTCGGGCAGGCCGGAGACGAGGTTGCGCCCGCGCAAAATCATCGTGCGCTCGCGCTCCATCGGGTAGGCCGAGCCGATCTCCATCTTGGTGCGCTCGGCGTTGCGCTCGCCAATCAGCAGGTTGTACTTCTGGCGCGCGTAGTTGATGATGTCCTCGTTCATTTCGTCGCCCGCCACGCGAATCGAGCGCGAGACGACGATGCCGCCCAGCGAAATCACGGCGACTTCGGTCGTGCCGCCGCCGATGTCGACAATCATCGAGCCGACGGATTCCGTCACGGGCAGGCCCGCGCCAATCGCCGCAGCCATCGGCTCCTCGACGAGACCCGCCTCCCTCGCGCCCGCGCTCACCGTCGCATCGCGCACGGCTCGCTTCTCCACCTCCGTCACCCCCGACGGAATCCCGACGACGACGCGCGGCCGGGCCGTGCCAAAGGCGCGGCTGCCGTGCACCTTGCCGATAAAGTGATGGATCATCTGCTCGGTCACGTCGAAGTCCGAGATTACGCCGTCCTGCAGCGGGCGGATGGCGACGATGTGCGCGGGCGTGCGCCCCACCATCTCCTTGGCCTCGCTGCCGATGGCCTTGGCCTTCATCCGCGTGCGCGACGATTTGTCGATGGCAACGACGGAGGGCTCATCGATCACGATGCCGCGATTTTTGACGTGGACAAGGGTGTTGGCCGTGCCCAGGTCGATGCCAACGTCTAACGAAAACAGACCCAACAGCCAGTCGAGTGGATTGATCACGTTGCGTTCCTCTACGCCGCCGTGGCGACGCATATTTATCGAAAGCTGAACCAAACGGTCAGCGCGTTTCTAGCCCAAACTTCTTCTCTCCAGAAGCCTGTAGCGAAGCTTGCAGAGAAGTCTTCAAAGTATACCACACCCGCCAAGCTGTCAAAAAAGCGTCGCCGAAACGTAATGGGCAAATTTAGGAACTCTGCTGTGGTATAATCTCTCCATGTCCACCACCTGTGCCCGCCCGGAGGCAAACACCATCCACCGCGCCATCCGCCACGCCCAGGCGACTCACAACCTGTTTGCCGGTGGCCCACTCGTCGTGGCCGTGAGCGGCGGCGCGGACAGCATCTGCCTGCTGCACGCGCTGTGGACGCTTGCCCAGGCAGACCATGATCCGGCGCTTTCCCTACAGCCCGCCGATTTACACGTCGCCCACCTCGATCACGCCCTGCGCCCCGACTCCGCGGACGACGCCGCCTTTGTCGCCGAGCTTGCCGCCCGCTGGGGCCTGCCGTTCCACAGCCGCCGCCTGCCGGACGATTTTCTGCAGGCTCAGACGGGCAATCTCGAAGCCAATGCCCGCCGCGCTCGCTACAGCTTTCTGTACGATATTGCTCAGGAAACGGAAAACGGAAAACGGAAAACGGAAAACAGAAAACGGAAAACCGTTGCTACCGGCCATCATGCCGACGACCAAGCCGAGACGCTGCTGCTTCACCTGCTGCGCGGCAGCGGCTTGTACGGACTGGCGGGGATGCGTCCCGTGTCGGATTGGCCCATTGGTGATTTTGACGGCAGCGGGGACAACCAAGCTCCGCTTCTGATTCGCCCGCTGTTAAACATCAGCCGCGCGCAAATTTTGGCTTACCTCCACGCCCATCGCCTGCCCTGGCGCGACGACCCGACCAACGCCGACGAGTTGCGCGTGCGCAATCGCCTGCGTCACCGCGTCGTGCCGCTGCTGGCCGACATCAATCCCAGCGTGGTGGAAACGCTGGCCCGCAGCGCCCAAATTTTAGCGGATGAAGCCGACCGCGCCGCGCACGCCAATCGGCAGGCTTTGGATACCGTGCTTGTCGAGCAGACAGCGGCCCGCATTGTGCTAAACGTCACCGCTGCAAACAAATTTGACGTGGCAACGCAGCGTGGGCTGCTGAAGCTGGCCGTCGAGGCGCTGGCGAAGACCGACGGTGTTGACGGTGACGACGCCACCTTTGCGCAAATTAAAACGCTGCGTTTGGCGCTGGCCCAGCGGGCGGCGAGCGGTCCCCATCCGCTGGGCCAGGGCGTGGCGTGGACTGTTTTTGCAGATGAAACCGGTTCGCCGCGCCTCGGCCTGCACTGCGAGGGTGCGCCGCCGTTCGCGCCGCGCCAGCCCCACCTCGACCCCGCCACATGGCCGACCGCGGGCCTGCCCGTCCAGCCGGGCCACGCCGTCGACGCAGGCGACTGGTCGCTCCGCGCAACGCTGCTTGAGCGCACCGGCCTGCCTACCGGCTGGGACGCACCCGTCGACGGCCTCGCGTGGCGGGCCTTTCTCGACGCCGAACGCGTGCAAACGCCATCGCTGGTGACGCCGCGGGCCGGGATGCGCGTCGCGCCGCTGGGGATGGATGGTCGGCACAAGACGCTGGGCGACTTTTTTACGGATGCCAAAGTGCCCGCTGCGCTGCGCGCCGGCTGGCCGCTCGTGGTTGATGGAAACGGCGAAATTTTGTGGGTCGGCGGCTTCGCCCCATCGCACCCCGCCCGCATCCAGCCGGAAACCATCGCTATTCTTCGCTTGTCCTGGCACTCGACAAACCAAGCTGGACATCCGTAGCGTCAGCGCGACGAACCGTCCAATCTTCATTCATCAATCTTCATTCTTTCTTCCTCCATGCGCGCCAACGTCAAGCCCCTCGTCCACTGGGCCATCTTCCGCAAGTATACCGTCCGCTTCCGCGAGCGCACGCCGCAGCAGGTCACCGGCGTGCTGCGAACGCCCGACGGCGAAATCACCTTTCGCTACGAACCGCCCACGCAGACGATCCACCTGCCGCACGAAAGCGTGCGCATCAACGACCACGGTTGGGAGCTGGATGAGGCGGGGAACATAGACACAAAGCGGATGATGGGTGGACATTAATGCGGGGATGCAGAGGCGCAGGGGGATTTTCGCAGGTTGCGCAAGCGTTTCCAGCGTCCCCGGCACGCGCCACACGCTTCTTCGTCTGACCCATTGGCTCTGGCGCGTGCCGGGGACGCAGACCAACCTGACCCATCTATTTATTTTCCTGGAATAGCCTAAATTCACACCAAAACATCGCCCTGCGGAGCCAGCGGGCCTCGCCCCAATTTCTTGCGCCTCCGCGTCTCCGCGTTAAATCTTAAAATTTATGCACAATATCACTCTCAAACCCAAGCGAGCCAAGCCCGTGCGCCAGCGACATCCCTGGCTCTTTAGCGGCGCGATTGCCGAAATCCCCAGCGCGCTGGCCAACGGCGACATCGTCGACGTGACCGATGCGTCCGGCGGGTGGCTGGCGCGGGGCTACCTTAATCGACAGAGCCAGATTCAGGTGCGCCTGCTCACGTGGGATCGCGATGAAGCCGTGGACGAGGCCTTCTGGCACAGCCGGCTCGCGGCGTCGATTGCGCGGCGCGCTCAACTCCCCTCGCTCGCTAACACCAACGCCTACCGCCTCGTCCACGCGGAGAGCGACGGCCTGCCCGGCCTCGTGGTCGACCGCTGCGGCGACTGGCTCGCGGTGCAGGTGGGCACGCTCGCCATCGACCAGCGCAAAACGCTGCTGGCCGAGCTGCTGCGCGAGCTCACCGTCTGTGCGGGCGTGGTCGAGCGCAGCGAACTGGCGCTGAGGGGGCGCGAAGGGCTGAGCGAGGCGACGGGCGTGCTGGTGGGCGATGCGCCACCTGCGCCGCTGGAAATCCTTGAGAACGGCCTGCATTTTGACGTGGACCTGCTGGGCGGGCAAAAGACCGGTTTCTACACGGACCAGCGCCGCAACCGCCAGCGCGTGGCGGCCTACTGCCGCGCGAATCAGGCAGGGGAGAATCGCGGCGCGCGCGTGCTCGATGCCTTTGCCTACAGCGGTGCGTTTGGCGTCAACGCGCTGGAAGCGGGGGCCGCACACGTCACCTTCGTCGATGCGAGCGTGGAGGCGCTGGAATTGGGCGAGCAAAACCTGCGGCGCAACGGCTTTGATCCGGAAACGCAGAGCGAAAGCTGGGTGGGCGACGTCTTCGAGGTGCTGCGCGATTGGCACGAGACCGGCCCGCCGAGCGGCGAACCGTTCGACGTGATTGTGCTCGACCCGCCGAAGTTTGCCCAATCGCGCGGGGGGGTGGAGCGGGCGCTGCGCGGCTACAAGGAGATCAACCGGCTGGCGCTCGGCCTGCTGCGACGCGGCGGCGTGCTGGCGACCTTCTCCTGCTCCGGCCTCGTTGGCGCCGATTTATTCCAAAAGGTGCTCTTTGGCGCCGCGCTGGATGCGAACCGCGACGTACAGATCATCGAGCGGCTGACGCAGGGCGGCGACTACCCCGTCGCGCTGACCTTTCCGGAGGGCGAGTATTTGAAGGGGTTGATTTGCCGAGTGGAGTAAAAATAAAACGGTTCTTTAAAGCAAAATAATCAATCCAAATTCTCCCCGTGACCGATCCATTCCAACCCTTCCTCGACCAACTCCAACGCGAGCTGCGTGAGCCGCTGCCGGGGCGCGACGCCCAGTTGCGCATGGCCGCGCGCGATGCCGATGGCCGCGCCTTTGACCGCGCCGCGCGCGACGATGCCCGGCGCGGGGCGGTGCTGATGCTGCTCTATCCCCATCAAAACCAACTCCACCTTCCCCTCATCGTGCGCCCCACCTACGACGGCGTCCACAGCGGCCAAGTGGCGCTGCCCGGCGGCGGCCGCGAGCCGGGCGACGCCGATTTCGTTGCCACTGCGCTACGCGAAGCGCACGAAGAGGTCGGCATCCTTCCCGGCAATGTGAGCGTGCTGGGGGCGCTGTCGCCGCTTTACGTTTTCGCCAGCAACTACCTGATTCAGCCCGTTGTGGGCTGGGCAACGACCCAACCGGACTTTCGCCGCGACCCATACGAGGTGGCCGCGCTCGTGAAAGCGCCGCTCGCCGAACTGCTGGACGAGCGCAGCTACCGCCGCGAGCGCTGGCACCTGCGCGGGCGCGAGGCGGATGTGCCCTTCTTCGCCGTGCAAGGCCAGACCGTCTGGGGCGCAACGGCCATGATGTTGAGCGAGCTGCTGGCGCTGCCCGGCGTGCGCTCACTGGCGTAAATTGTCTGTTCAACCACAAAGACACAAAGGTACTAAACACTCTTGGTTCTGCTTCGTGCCTTTGTGCAATACAACCTTTCTCCGCGTCTCCGCGTCTCCGCGTCCGTGTCAAAACTTCGAGTTAAACCCCGCTGTTGACTCGATTTGATGTCAGCTATCTGCAAGAAAAGTCAGGCAGTTGAAAGAAACAAAGCCTACAACTTCTGTTAGAGTAGAGCGACCCGCGCTTTAGCCAAATGACGCAGCAGCGCGCGAAGTTTGTCTCCCTTTAACGAAAGCGGTAGAAACGTGAACAGCAGATCAGCTCAGCCGACGGCGAGCCCCTTTACCTCAGAATTTGGCTTGTTCCGCAGCCGGCGCCGCTGGCTGCTGCTTGGGCTGCCGAGCGGAACGGCGCTTTGTTTAACGGGCCTGCTGTTGCTGCTGGCTCACGTGTCGACGGCGCGGGCCCAAGCGCCTACGCCGCTGGACGACGGCGTGCCCCAGGTGGTGGGCGGCGAAGCGGTGGCTGCGGAGGAGATGACGTGGGTGGCGGCGCTGGTCGAGCGAGACTCGGTGACCAGCACGCGGACGCCGCGCCAATTTTGCGGCGGCTCGCTGATTGCGCCGCGCTGGGTGCTGACCGCCGCCCACTGCGTTGCCCACCGCGGAGCGGAGCAGATCGACGTGATCGTGGGCCGCAACGAGTTGACGGCCAGCTACGGCGAGCGGTTGCCCGTTGAGGTGATTGTCATCCAACCTAATTTTCAGTATTGGAATCTAGAGCAGGACATCGCCCTGCTGCGGCTGAGCAGGGCTTCAATCGTCACGCCCGTGGCCCTGCCCAGAGGCGCACCCGCCACGCTGCTAGACGAAGTGGCGGACAGCGTGGCCAGCGTGGCGGGCTGGGGCATGGTGGAGGAGTTCGTCATGGCGCCGGATGATGTGCTGCGGCGCGCGGAAGTGGCGCTGGTCGCCCGCAGCGTTTGCAACGCCGCCGAAGTCTACAACGGCGCGATCGGCGAGCAGATGCTCTGCGCGGGCTGGGTGCAGGGCGGGCGCGACGCCTGCTTTGGCGACAGCGGCGGCCCGCTGGCTCTACCCGCAGCCGAGGCCGCCGTGGGCTGGTCGCAAATTGGCATCGTCAGCTGGGGCGACGGCTGCGCGCGTCCCCAGCGCTATGGCGTCTACACCAGCGTGATCGACTTTGTGCCGTGGATTCGCGCTTGCCTCGCCGACGCGGCGTCAACGCCGTGCACCAGCGGCCAGCCGTTGAGCAACAGCGACGAAGCGCCGTCGCTGGTCGGCGCGCCCATTGCAGACACGACGTCGATTACGCCCTTGCCCAGCCTTTCGCCAACCGAAGCGCTAACCGAAGCGGCGGATGACGCACCAATCACCACCATCACCGACACGCAATCGCTCTCCGAGACCGCCGACCTGACCACTCCCGTTGCTCAGCCAGTTGCAGGGCCAGTTGTAGAGCCAGTTGCAGAGCCAACCGTAGATAGAAGCGTATTTCTTCCGCTTATTGTTGGGCAGCAATGAAGAAATGAGAACTCGCCATCAAATTGAAGCAGCTTTCAAAATCGCGGTTTTTATTGACATGGCACTATATTTAGTGTAGTATGAACTAAATTCTGAAAGATTGTCTGGCGAGATTTTTATGAGTCACTTTGGAACATCCATCCTGCAAATACCTAATTCGGCAACGGTTGCCGCGGCTTCTGGCAGGCGGTACAGCACACGGCCGGGTCAGATGCCCTGTCCCGTAGAGGCGGCGGCGCGCATCATTGGCCAGAAGTGGACGCTGCAAATTGTTCACCACCTGCTGCACACCCCATCGCTGCGCTTCTGTGAGCTGCAGGAGTCGCTCGGCGGGGTAAACCCCAGCACGTTGAGCAGCCGCTTGAAGATGCTGGAGGAGGTGGGCATGGTCGAGCGCGTGCAGATTAGCGACATTCCGCCGCACGTCGAGTACAGCCTCACCAGCATGGGGCGCGAACTGGACGGCGTGCTCCACGAAGTTTGCCGCTGGAGCAGCCAGTGGCTGTGTGAAACGGGCGACTGCGGCGAAACCGTGTCCACAACGCCCGCCCCGCGCTCAACGCGTCGCAGCGTCGGCTGCGGCGATCGGTAAGCGCAATAGGTATACCCGCCAAATACACTCGAAAACATGTGCGGCGGAATCAGCTTTACACCAAACTCAACCTACTTTTGATATACTGACCTCGGAAGCTTTTGCCCACTGCGGCGAGCGGTTTCTGAGGTTTTTTTATCAAGCTGCACGACGAGGCAACCATGATTGTCAAAGGACTGACGGTGGGACTGCTGCAGGAGAATTGCTACGTGCTCGGCTGCGAAGCCACCAAGCGCGGCGTCATCATCGATCCGGGCGACAGCGCGCGGGCGATTCTGCAGGTCGTGCGGCGCGAGGGGTTGACGATTGAGAAAATCATCAACACGCACGCCCACTTCGACCACGTGATGGCCGTGGACGAAATTCGCGCGGCCACCGACGCCACCTTTCACCTGCACCGCGACGACCTGCCTGTTCTGCGCGACGTGCCCGAGCGCGTTTCGCTCTGGCTCGGCAGCAGCGTCGAGCCCATCAAAGACCCCGACGAGTTTCTCGAGGCGGGGCAGACGATTGCTTTTGGCAAAGAATCGCTGGAGGTGCGCTTTACCCCCGGTCACGCGCCGGGCCACGTCGTCTTTGTCGACCATAAAAACGAGCAGCTTTTCGGCGGCGACACGCTCTTTCAGGGCAGCATCGGCCGCTTCGATCTGCCCGGTGCGGATGGCCCGACCCTGCTGCGCAGCATCCGCGAGCAGTTGCTCACCCTGCCGGACGACTACATCGTCTACCCCGGCCACGGCGAGGCGACGACCATTGGCGAAGAGCGCATCCACAATCCCTTTGTCGGCCTGGAAGCCACGCTCGCTTAACGCCCCCGAAATTTACCGAAACAAACTATAAAGGAAACATATGAATCACCCGCGAATTTATCTTGCCCTGGCGCTAACCATCGTCCTGCTTGTAGCCTGTGGGCGCAACGAGCCAGACCCCACACCCACGCCAGAACCCACCGTGGCGGAAGTTGTGGAGGAAGCCGCGCCCGACGTTGAAGAGCCGATCGAAGAGGTGGCAACCGAGGAGACAAGCGGCGAGATCGCAACGGAGGGCATTACGCAAACGACGGAGCTAACCGAGGTAGGTGGATTGACCAGCAGCGAAGGGCTGACGGAAGAGGGAGTGCTGACGGAGACGGCGGCCACAACGGAAACCGATGCGTTGATCGATGGCGAGTCGCCCACCACAACGGTTGTCTCCACGGAAGGGCTCGGCATTACCGTGCGGGATTTGCTGGCGGAAGAAGCCGTCACCGATATGGATGTGCTGACCGGCACCGAAGGCGTGACAACCGGGGACGACATCACCACAACGGAGAGTGCGACCGACACGGATGGGCTGAGCGACAGCGATGTTGCCACTGAAAGCGAGACGACCACCGAGGGTGAGACGCTGACGGAAACGGTGAGCGAACTGCTGACGGGTACGGAAACAACCTCGACGAGCACGACCACCGAGACGGACGGCTTGACTGGGACGGACGGCGTGACCGAGACGGACGACGTAACCGAGGCTGGTTCGTAGCGTCGTGATTTACCACCTGCTGCCGCGGGCGCGCTGGGAGCGCCAGCCGCCCAATGAACCTTACACCGCTGCCTCGCTGGTGGATGAAGGCTTTATTCACTGCACGGCCGAGCGCGATTGGCTGCTGCGAGTGGCCAACCGCTTTTATGGCGACGAGCCCGGCGAATGGGTGGCGCTGGTGATCAACGAGACTCGCGTCTCATCAGAAATCCGCTGGGAGCTGGCGGACGGCCACCGCTTTCCCCACATCTACGGCCCGCTAAATCTAGACGCCATTGTACATAGCGTATCGCTGCCGCGCGGCGAAGATGGAGAGTTTTTGATGCCGCTGGGGTGGCAAGGTTGAGGGATCGGTGCTTTTTATCAACGTTTGCTAAGTTTGGTATTATTTACCCAGCAGTTCGTGAAAATTTAAACAAACCGTGTGGATAGAGGTATACTAATGGTTGCAGATGCGAACAACTTCCCGAATTGGCTCGGTCGGCGTGCTGAACCGGAGGCAAGCACCGTCGACAGCATTGAACGCACCGGCAGCACCGCGAGCGGTTCCGTGCAGGAGCCCGTGGTCGTGTGGGAAGCGGCCAACCTGATGGAGGCCGAGATCGTGCAGGGTCGGCTGGAGAGCGAAGACATTCCGAGCTACATTCGGCGCGACGCCGTGGGCGGCATCTACGGGTTGACCTTTGGTGGGTTGGCCCAAGCGGATGTGCTCGTGCCCGCCCCGCTGGCCGAAAAGGCGCTGGCGCTGCTCAATGAAGCGCCGAGCTTGGCGGATGCGAATCTGACAGAGATTGGGCAACCGGATGAAGAGGATGCGACTTACGGTTAACGGTTGTCGCGCTGCTGCCGTCGATTTTGCCCGCGAGCCAGGCATACGCTTAACTAATTCCCATACCGTGGTGCGGCGCCGCGCCTTGCTTGTGAACAAACCGGCTGTCCGCTGTGGACGCCGGTTTTTATCGTTTTTGTTGCTGGTGGTGCTCTTGCTGATCGCGCCCTTCGTGGCCAATGCGCGCGTGGCCGCGCAGGAGACGACGCCCGCCGCCGCCGCCGCGAACAGCGAAGCGCTCGCCACCATAAACGGTCGGCTTGTGCAGGGGACGGCGAACGCGCCGCCGCCAACCGAGCAGCCGCTGACGCTGACGGCGCTGGTGGACTTTCAGCCCGTCGAGTCCTTTGAGTTGACGACCGATGCCCAGGGTGAGTTTCGGGCCGAAGGCTTGAGCACCGACCCGGCGCGCGCGTACATTGTCGAAACGGTCTACGGCGGCGTGCCCTACCGCAGCGAGCCGGTTGCGCCCGTCGATGGCGCGCTGCCCGATATCGAAGTCGCCATTTATGAGCCGACGGACGATCCGAGCGGGCTCTACATCAGCCGCCTCAACTGGATCGTGGATTATGAACCGGGCCAGCTGCGCTTTGGCCAGATCGTAACGTTTGGCAACGCGTTGGATCGCGCATACGTTGGCCAGCCGGTAGAGGGCGTGGCGCGCCCCGCGACGACGGCGCTGGTGCTGCCAGCGGGTGCGGAGGAGATCAGCTTCCAGGGCGGCATTCTCGGCGGGCGCTACACGCAGGTCGGCGATCGCATCTACGACGTGGCCGCCGTGCCGCCGGGCGAAGAAAGCCAGCAGACATTTGTGAGCTTTGTCGTGCCCTACGAGGGCAGCGCCGCGCGCATCGAGCAGCCTTTTCTGTACGACATGGCCGCGGCCAACCTTCTGGCAACGGTGCTGCCGGACGACAGCGCCGTTGAGTTGGCGGTGATCACGCCCGATGCTCCGGACGCCTTTAGCTTTGCCGGGACGGAGGAGGTGCAGGGCAATCGCTTTTTGCTGTGGACGGGCGCTGATCTTGCGCCGCAGACCGTTGTGCTCGACTTCAACGGGCTCGTTTCCACCGGCGGCCGCGATCCGCGCGAGCAAGCGGCGTCCGCCGCACCGGGCATCCCCGTGTCTGCGCCGTGGCTGCTGGGCGGCGCGCTGGCCGCTGGACTAGCCGGTGCGCTGCTGTGGGGGCTGCGTCAGCAGCCAGCGAACGGCGGCTCGACACAGCAAACGCTCGCCGCCGAGCGCGAGGCTCTCGTGCAGCGCATCGCCCGCTTGGACGATCAGCACGCCATTGGCGCGCTGGCGGACGAGCGCTGGGCACGCGAGCGCGCGCGGCTCAAGCGTCGGCTGCTGGCAGTGGCGGGCCAGCTTGATCAAGGGGAGGACGTGGCGGAGGAGGTGGCGGAGGACGTGGCGGAGAAGCAGGCAGGTCATTGAGAAGCAGAGGCAAACCACGAAGGTCACGAAGAATCACGAAGGTTTATTGGTTGATTGAGGGATTGTGGGGTGCAACAAGCAAGGCGGCCCACCGTGCGACGTACTTGGGAAAGATAGTGCTGGCAAATTTCGGAGCGGGGGATAACTGCCCTGGATGTGCGAGGCACTTGGGAAAGTGCCACGCACGGTCGACCCCCTTCTTCGTGCCCTTCGTTGGTCAAATTTGGAAACGGCAGGCAAGGGGTCGTGCATGAGTGAGCCGGAAGCGGTGAAGCCGCTGATCGAAATTGAGGGCGTGCACAAGCGTTACGGGCGCAAGCCGGTGTTGCGCGGCGTGGATTTGCGCGTGGCCGAGGGCGAGGTGGTGGCGCTGCTAGGCGGCAACGGCGCGGGCAAGAGCACGCTCGTGCGCATCGTCGCCGGGCTGAGCCGGCCCGATCGCGGCGAGGTGCGGCTCGGCGGCGCGACGATGCAGCAGGCGGGCGCGGCCCTGCGGCGCTACGTCGGCGTGGTGGCGCATCAGCCGCTGCTCTATCCGGATTTGACGGCTTGGGAGAATCTGCAATTTTTCGCCCGCCTTTACGAGGTGGCGGAGGCCGACGCGCGGGCGGAAAATTTGCTGCGCACGGTGGGGCTGTGGCCGCGGCGGCGCGATGCCGTGCGCACGTACAGCCGGGGCATGGTGCAGCGGCTGGCGATTGCGCGGGCGCTGCTGCACAACCCGCCCGTGCTCCTGCTGGACGAGCCGGACACGGGGCTGGATCAGGCCAGCGCAGCGGTGCTGGACGAGCTGGTGCAGGGGCTGCGCGCCAGCCGCCGCGCGATTCTGCTCACGACGCACAATTTGGCGCGTGCGGCGGCGTGGGCGGATGCAGTCTGCGTGCTCCGGGGCGGTCGGGTCGCGGCGCGGGCGTCCACCCGCGGGCTGGGGGCAGACGGGCTGCGAACGTTCTACAAAACCGTCGCGGCGGACGAGGCGACAGCGTCACCCCGCTGACGGGCTGCTGGGAGTTTCTTGGTCGTGGGGAAAGAACGCGGGCAACGTAGATCGCGCCTGCTTCGCCGCATGGTATCCTTTGCAAGGTATCTTTTACAATCTGTTTCGCTTTGAATCTATGACGCGCGAATGACAAAGTTGACAAGCTACTGGCGCAAGGTGGGGGCGATTGCGGCGAAGGAACTGCGCGTGGAGTGGCGCGCGCGCGAGGTGCTGGCGACGATGGTGGCCTTTGCCGTGCTGGCCGTGGTGGTCTTTGGGCTGGCGTTTGATTTACGGCTGTCGCGCGAGTACAGCGAGGCGGTGGTGCCCGGCGTGCTGTGGGTGGCGCTCTTTTTTAGCGGCACGCTGGGGCTGCACCGCAGCTTTGGCGCGGAGGTGGAGCGGGGTAGCCTGGGCGCGCTGCTGCTGGCGCCGGTGGATCGCAGCGCGATTTACCTGGGCAAGCTGGCGGCCAACGTTCTTTTCCTGCTGGTGACGGCGCTGCTGCTGCTTCCGCTGATGACGGTCTTTTTCGACGTAAACGCGCTGCGGCCCGCCGTGGTGGTGGCGCTGGGCCTGGGGGCGCTGGGCTACGGCGCGGCGGGCACGCTCTTTGCCGCGCTCACGGCTTCGCTGCGGGCGCGGGAGACGCTGCTGCCCGTGCTGTTGCTGCCCGTGCTCGTGCCGCTCTTCATGGCAGGCGTCAGCCTCACCAGCAGCGTGATCACGGGCGGGGGCTGGGACGAGGTAGCCGGTCAGTTGACGGTGTTGGTGGCAATGGATTTGATTTTCGTGACGGTAGCGATTTTGACCTTTGATTTGATTTGGGAGGATTTTGCATGACCACTTCGGTAGCGACTTCACGCTCGGCTGTGACGCGACGCCCGTCGACTGGCTTTGGCGATTGGATGCAGATCGCGCTTAACGTGGCGGCGGCTGTGTCCATGGTGGGGGTGATGTATGCAGCGCTAGTTTATGCCTTGCCCGCCACAAACATCTCCGGCGTGGAGCAGCTGGTGCAGCGTACAATTTACATTCACATCGGCAGCGCCTTTGCTGCGCTGGCCGCCTTTTTGATGTCGCTGGTCGGCAGCATTGTCTACTTGACCACGCGCAATCTCGATTGGGATCGCGTAACCACGGCCAGCATTGAATCCGGCCTGGTCTTTGGCTTGGGCATTATCATCACGGGCTCGATCTGGGCAAAAATCGCCTGGAATACGTGGTGGACGTGGGACCCGCGGCTTACGTCGTCGACGATCACGGTTTTGATTTACACGGCCTACCTGCTCTTCCGCAACGGCATCGATGACCGCGTGGCGCGCGCGCGCTTCAGCAGCATTTATGCGCTGCTTGCGTTTCTGAGCGTGCCCTTTACCTACTACAGCGCACGCTGGTTTCGCTCGATTCACCCCATCATTTGGGACGGGGAAAACGTTGAGGCCCAAGGCGATTTTGGCGGCCTTGGCGCCAGCATGGAACAGGCTCTTTTCGTGGCGCTAATAGGCTTCTGCGTGCTCTTTAGCGCGCTGATGATCCAGCGCTGGCGACAGCTGCGGCTGGTGGATCGGGTGGAGGCGCTGCGCGAGGATGTGCTTTACGGGGAGGTGCGCTGATGTGGTACTTGGCCGGAGCGTTTATTGCCGTATGGCTGCTGGTGACGGTGTACGTCGTCTTTATGGGCGTGCGCCAGCGGCAGCTGGCGGCGGAGATTCGGGAGTTGGAAGCGTTGGTGAACGAGCAACCGGGGTCGCGCGAGCAGGCGACGTAAGCGGGCGCTGCGACAATTGATAGATTGAGGCGGTCGCGCTGCCCTCTGCGTAGGCGCAGTTACTGGCTGCTGGAAAAAAGCAGCCTACAGTGAAACCAAACTCTTTGATTCGTCCTGAAAGGCTAGAGGAAACATTATGGCACAAACATTAACCGAGCCGCGCGTGTCCACGAGCCACAAGCCACAGCCAGCGCAGCCGAGCCGCGCCTCCGTCTTTGGCCATGCGCTGGCCTTTGTGGTTGGCTTCACGCTGGTTTTTACGCTGCTGGGGTCGGCGGCGGGGCTGCTGGGGCAGAGCCTCAATCAATATATTCCCGCCATGCAGCGCATCGGGGCCGTTCTGCTCGTGCTCTTTGCGCTGGTGACGCTGGGGGTCTTTCGCTGGGCGTCGCGGCAAATTGGTGCGCGCACCGATCTAGAAGCCAACCCGGCGGCAGCGGCGCTGGTAAGCGTGCTGGACTTTTTTAACGGGCTGCTCTACACCGAGCGGCGCGTTGGCATGCACAACGTTACTCGCGGCTGGGGCTATTTAAGCAGCACGCTCATGGGGATGACCTTTAGCGCGGGGTGGACGCCCTGCATCGGCCCCATTTTGGCCAGCATCCTCTCTCTCTCCTCCGCCTACAGCCCGACGCCGGGCCAGGGCGCAATTTTGCTGGCGATTTACAGCTTCGGGCTGGGCCTGCCTTTTCTGCTCACCGGCGCCGCCTTTGGCCGCGCAACGGGCCTGTTGCGGCGGCTCAACCGCCATGCCAACGTGATCAGCCTCATCAGCGGCGCGTTTCTGCTCTACGTGGCCTACCTGCTGTGGACCAATCGGCTGTCAATGCTGAATGCGCGGTTTTATTTCCTGAATTATTGGGTGGAGGCGCTGGACGATGGTGCGCTGGCCCTCTTTGGCATGAATGATGTGATCAACGCCAGCCTGATCGCCGCCGCGCCGCTGGCCTTTGCCGCGGGCATAATCAGCTTTATTAGTCCCTGCGTGCTGCCGCTGATCCCGGCCTACATCGGCTACCTCAGCGGCGCGACGGTGAATCGCGCCGCTGACGCTTGAGCAGCTGATCACTGTTTGATTTTTAGCACAACTCGGTGAGCTTCAACAGAGGTGAGAACACTGATGCGGGTGACGCTTTACACCAAGGAAAACTGTTCGCTGTGCGACGCCGTACACGAGCAGTTGGAAATTTTACAGCACGAGATCGCCTTTGATCTCGTGCTGCGTGATATTGAGCGGGACGCGGCGGACTTTGAGCGCTTTCACCACCAGATTCCCGTGGTCGACATCGATGGGCGGCGGGTGCTGAACGCGCCCATCGCCCCGCGCGAGTTGGCGTCCGCGCTGCACAAGGTATCTGCTCATGGCTAACTCTACACCCACCCCGCCCACGCCGTCCACACAAACAGGGTCGAGCTCGGCTCTTGTGCGGGGGGCGAATGTGCTGATCGACGGCATCGCGCGCCATTGGCTGGTGATCTTCAGCGCCGCGGCGGGTCTATACGTGCTGCTGCCGCTGCTCGCGCCCCTGCTCATGGAGATAGGTTGGGTAATGCCCGGCAGGGTAATTTACGCCTTTTATTCCTTTGTCTGCCACCAGCTGCCCGATCACAGCTACTTTCTCTTCGGCGAGGCGGGGCACAGCCACGCTCCCTCGCTGGCGACGCTGGAGGCCAACGGCCTGGCGCCGGGGCTGGGGCTCTTTCAGCAGCGCAGCTTTGTTGGTAACGAGACGCTCGGCTACAAAGCAGCCATCTGCCAGCGCGACGTGGCGATTTACGGCTCAATTTTCCTTGCCGGGCTGGCCTACGGCGGGCTGCGGCGGCTGTCGCCCAAGGGCCACGTGCCTGGGCTGTCGTGGAAGTATTTTCTGCTCTTCCTCATCCCGATTGGCATCGACGGGGTGACGCAGATGGTGGGGCTGCACGAGAGCAACTGGTGGCTGCGCAGCGTAACGGGGGCGCTGTTTGGCGCGGCCTGCGTGTGGCTCGCCTACCCTTACGTGGATGAGGCGATGGACGAACTGCGCGCAACCAGCCGTTCGTCGGAAAGCAATCGCGAGCGGCTCGTCGCAAATTCGACAGGTGGCGGGGCCCAGTGATATACTAATCTAATTGAAAAGATTTTTGGCGTTGGGCCAAAGCATTGTTGAACAGATTTTCGCAGAACAACAGACAAGTAAGTTAAGGAATTATGGCAAACATTAAATCGGCACAGAAGCGAGCCCGGCAGAACGAAAAGCGCTACATGCGCAATCGCGAGCTGCGCGCGGCTGCTCGCACGGCAGTCAAAAAGGCGCGCGTCGCCATCGATAGCGGCGATGGGGCGGCCTCGGAAGCGGTCCGCATTGCGGAGCGCGCCCTGGACAAGGCCGCAAGCAAAGGCGCCATCCACGACAACAACGCCTCGCGGCGCAAAGGTCGGCTCAAGGCAGCGCTGCACAAATCGCTCGCGCCGGTCGCTGCATAAGGGCTTGGCGCAGCACACATCCAAATCACATAAAGCCACCGTTCGCTGCGTCCGGTGGTTTTTTGTGATTCCGCCTGCTGGTGCTTCGATCCCTTGCGCCCTGGGCGGCTCGGCCACCGCTTAGCGATTGGTTTTGTAGAGGCGAGGCACGCGCGGCAGAATGCGGCTGACTACATCGTAGTTGTTTGTGCCGATGCGAGCGGCGGCTGCGTCGACTGAGATGTGGGCCGTGCCCTGCTGGCCGAGCAGCACGGCCTCGTCGCCCTGGCGCACGGGGCTGGACGGTGCGGCTCCGTTTTGCCCAGCGGCAAAATCTCCAGCTGCGGCGTCGATTTGCGTAACGTCGACGACGGTTTGGTCCATGCAGACGCGCCCCAGAATCGGCGCGGGCTGGCCGTGAACGAGCACGTGGCCCCAATGGTGGGGCTTGCGCGGAAAACCGTCTGCGTATCCCACGGGAATAACGGCGGCGCGCATGGGCCGCTCGGCCACAAATTCGCGCCCGTAGCCCACTGCATCGCCCGGCGCAAGGCGCATCACCTGTGCGATGTGAGCCTTCCAGGAGAGGGCGGGTTGAAATGTACTAGGCAAGCGTGCATGAACGGGATCGGGGTGAAGGCCGTAGAGGGCAATGCCGGGGCGCACCATTTGGAAATGGGTTTGCGGCAGGGCCAGCGTGGCCGCCGAGTTGGCGGCGTGGGCAAGCGGCGGTCGCAAACCGTGCTGTTCCAGTACGGCAAGCACCTGTTGAAAGCAGGCAAACTGCATCAGCGTGAAGGCTTTGTCCGCTTCGTCCGCCGTGCTAAAGTGGGTGAAGATACCTTCAACTTCGACGTGGGCAAACGTTTGCAGCGCCGTGACAAAGTCTACGGCCTGCTCTGGAGCAATACCGAGGCGGTTCATGCCGGTATTGACTTTTACGTGGACGCGAGCGGGATGCTCAGGGGTGGCAAGCTGCGCCAGCGCTTGCGCCAACGCCAAATCGTAGATCGTGGCCGTAAGGCGATGGTGCAGCAGCTGGCTAGCTTGCCAAGCGGGCGTGTAGCCCAATACCAGAATCGGTGCGCGAATGCCCCCCTGCCGCAGCGCCGTGCCTTCTAAGACCGTGGCCACAGCCAGCTGATCGGCCCCGGCGGCCAAAACGGCGCGCGCAATCGGCGTCGCCGACAAACCGTCGCCGTGGCCGTAGGCGTTGGCCTTAACGACGGCCATCAACTGGCAGGAGGGCCCTACCAGTTGCCGGAGCAGACGAACGTTGGTCTCAACGGCGCTCAAGTCAATTTCAAGCCAGGTGGGACGCATCGCTCGTTCATCTTGCACGGGCAGCGCGGCGAGGGCAGAGCGCGTGGTGGGGGAAGACATAGGGGAAGACATGCGGAAAGACATATGGGAAGATGCGGGCGTAAAGTTCTTCACGGTTGACGCGTATAAACTCTTGTCATGTAGCGGTATGGGTGGCTCGCCGGGTCGATCTTATCTGTCTAACTCTGCGTCTCTACGTTAAAGTCTCGTTGTAGCAATAAGAGTGTATTCGACTCAGGATGCACCCCACGTTGGTTGCGCAATTGCTCTCTGCGCAAGAACCGTGTACACTAGATTGCCCGGCCGCAAAGATTAGCGCACGGCTCACATGCGAATTATCCATCAACTTGGCCGTGCTGGCAGTGGCTGCACGCCCAGCTGCATTGTTACGCAAAATCTCGATTTCTTCAATTGTACAGCATCATTTATACTTTACCCGTATCCGAGAATTGGTTCCGCGTTGTGTTCTGTCCCACTGCCCTCCCCTCCCTCATAGCAACTCGGCAGAACACCAGCTGGCGCTTTGTCGCTCGCGCTCCCGTCGCCTCCATCGCCAAATTCTTGGCGTTCCTTTTGTTCAAGACAAAAAATTATACGTTTGTCATACGCTTTCTCTGCGAAGGCAAATGGCGAAAGATTCAACGAATAATTGGTGAAGGAATCTTCCGCCAGCAGCGATTAATATGGGTAGGAGGGCGCTGTGCACGCAAGCAATGAGAGCGGCAGCGACTTGGAATTCCTCCACCGGCTACAGAATGGCGATCAGCAGGCCTGGATGACGTTCCACACAGAGTGGACGCCGCGGCTGTACAACTACCTGCGTAAAAACGTTCCCGTCGAAGATATTGAAGACGTGACCAGCGAAGTAATGACGTCGCTTGTTCGATCCGTGAAGAATTTTGACGGCAAGGTCAAGTTATCTACCTTTGTTTACACAATTACGAACCGTCGCGTGGCAGATTTCTGGAGAAAGAAAGGAAGAGCGCAAACGGTCGAACTTTCACCGTCAATGACGACGGTGACTACCCCTGGTCCCAGCAGCGCCCGCCTTGAGTTCGAGGAGGTGCTGAAGAGGCTGAAACTGGAAGAGCGTCAGATATTGCTGATGCGCTATCGGGAAGGCCTAAGTGTCCAAGAAGTTGCCGATTCACTTGGAACCTCTTATAAAGCCGCAGAGTCGCGGTTAAGTCGTGCCCGCAAGAATTTTGAAAAACATTGGGGCCAAACGGGCGGGAACGACTGAAAGTAGAACACATGAACAGTCACCAGAACGATTTTCAGTTCGACGAACAGAATATGCAGGCGCTCTTTGCCGAGAACCTGCCGGAGGAAACGCTTCCGGCAGATTTATCGGATCGCTTGCTAAATACTATACTACTCGAAGTTGAGCAGGTCTACGCCGAGCCAATTCCGCTGCATCAGCGCGGATGGGGCTGGTTAGCCGGGCTATTCCAGAATCGCTGGATCGTCCCGCTATCGACAGCCGCCGCCGCGGCAGCGGTGCTGGCGTTTGTTGTCATTACGCGATTTACAATGCTGGAGCCCAGCGTGCTGATGGTGGCGCAGGGTGGCAACGTGGAGGTTCTGCGCGAGAACGGGCGGCAGATTCGCGTGCGCCACGGCGAAGATTTGTTGCTTTTTGAGGGTGATATTTTAGTCACGCAAACTGGTCGCGCCTTTATGCAGTGGCAGGACGATCAGCAGGTTTCAGCTGGCCCCAATACGCGCGTCGCGTTTAACGAACTGGATACCCGCAACGAAGGCACACAGTTCGAGGCCTCTATCGACCGCGGTAAAATCTTTGTAGACATCAACAGCAAGCTCGTGCCCGAGCTTGACCAGTTTCAAATTCAGACGCCCAACGGCGTTTATTCTGCCGTGGGCACGGAGTTTCTCGTGCGCGTCGACGTACAGAGCGTGGGCAGCGAGGCAAACGCAGCCGAGAGCACGACCAGCCTTACCGTGCGCGAAGGGCAGGTTGCTGCCGTGGTCTCTGCCAATGCCGACGCAGCAGACGCCAGCAGTGAAGCATCTTCCTTGGAAACGTTTGCGGTGGCGCAGAATTGGAAGCTAACCGTCGCCAGCAATCGGGAGCCGGTGCTGGAAGAAGTGACGGAAGACCAAATCTATGAGGAGCTGGCCAGCGTTGTGCCCGAAGTTGTGGCGGCGGAGAAAGAGTTGCCCATCCTGAAGTCGGAGAAGGCAATTATTCAAGTGCGTCCCGAGCCAAGTCAGGACGCAGAGCCAACCGAGATTGCGGTAAACGAGGAAGCGTGGGAGGTTGTCGACGTAACGGAAGATGGCGAATTCGAGATTGTCGTCAACCCCGATGGGGATGTGGGCTATGTCGATGTGGATGACGTTGAAGCGCCGGAGCCCGACGACTCGCCCAGCACCGTCATTGCGCAGACGCCGCCAACGCCCGGCGTGCCGATAGCCGCGCCCACCAGCACCCCGACGGCCGATTCGCCTGCCCCGCCGTCTACCTCGGACGAGGACGGCAGCCGCACGCCGGGTAGTGGAGAGCGCGTAACGCCCAGCGCCACGCAGGTCGACGAAGCGCCTGTGGAGGATGAAAGCGCTACGCCTGAGCCAACAGCAAGCAGCGTGGGCGAGCAGGTCGAGCAAATCAAACCCGGCCCGACAGCTACGGCGACTACGCCGCCAATTGTGGCCCCAACGTTGACCCTAACGCCGACGCCGCTGCCCACATCGACATCCACCGCCGCAGTTGTTGTGCCGACGGCGACACTGACACCGCTGCCAACAAATACGTTTACCGCGACGCCGCCACCGGCAGCGACGCACACGCCGCCGCCGCAGCCAACTTCACCGGTAATCGTCGTGCTGCCGACCCGCAACCCGACATCGCCGCTGCCGACGCCGACAAGCCCGCCGACCAGCCCGCCAACGCGAACGCCGACAAGCCCGCCGACGCGAACGCCAACGGCCACGTGGACGCCGCTGCCAACCGTGACGTCCACACCGAATCCGGAGGCCGAAGAGCCGGTTGATGTGGCCACGGCTGTCGAGGCGGCCAGCGATTCGGACCAGATGGGGACAATCCCCGATTCGTCTGGTGAGTAAACAACCAAGCCGCGTCTTCTTTACCAGCAAGACGGAAAGTTGAGCGGCGATTCGATAAAAGAAAAGCTGGGGCAAGCGTGCTTGCCCCAGCTTTTCTTTTGCTGAAGAGACTTGGCCAAGGACAGTTGATGCTTACGTTCATTAGAAGCAGGAGTTGGTTAACTTGCAGAAAATTGTTAGAATTAGGAGATGGGCAGCGAGCAAGGAGAGAATATGACCAAATATATTTTTGTAACGGGCGGCGTTCTATCCGGATTAGGCAAGGGCGTTTCCGTGGCCTCGATCGGGCGAATTCTCAAGGCGCGGGGCATTCGTGTGACCACGATGAAGCTCGACCCTTACCTCAACGTTGATCCGGGAACCATGTCCCCCTATCAGCACGGCGAAGTATTTGTGACCAACGACGGGGCCGAAACCGATTTGGATTTGGGCCACTACGAGCGCTTTGTCGATGAGAATCTGAGCCAGTTGAGCAACGTTACCAGCGGGCAAATCTACAACTACGTGATTGAGATGGAGCGCCGCGGCGACTACCTAGGCGGCACAATCCAGGTAATTCCCCACGTCACCAACGAAATCAAGCGCCGCATTGGTCGCGTGGCCCGCACCACACAGGCCGATGTTGTGCTGGTCGAGATTGGCGGCACGGTAGGTGACATTGAGGGGCTGCCCTTTCTCGAAGCGATTCGGCAGATGCGCAAAGACGTTGGGCGCAGCAACACGCTTTTTATTCACCTAACGTGGCTGCCGTATCTTGGTGCAAGCAAAGAGCTCAAGACCAAGCCCACGCAGCACAGCGTCCGCGAACTGCGCAGCATTGGCATCCAGCCGGACGCCATCGTCGTACGCAGCGATCACCCCGTTGAAGCGAGCGTGCAGGAAAAGATCGCGCTCTTCTGCGATGTCGAATCCGAGGCGGTTATCCCACTGGTGACGCTGGACTCGATCTACACCGTGCCGCTGAGCTTGGAAGAGGCGGGCATGGGCGATTGGCTCGTGCAGCAGCTGGGTCTCACCACCACGCGTGATGCGCAAGAGGGGCTGGCTGAATGGACGCGCTTTGTCGAAGAGACGCGCCGCGAAAAGCCAATGGTGCGCATCGCCCTGGTAGGTAAGTACGTGGAGCTGGAGGATGCATACCTAAGCGTAAAAGAATCCCTGTTTCATGCGGGGCTGGCTGCCGGGGTTGATGTGGAAATTGAGTGGGTCAACTCCGAGGATTTGGAGAAGGGGCGCGAGTTGGAGCGATTGGCCGGCGTAGCCGGGATTGTCGTGCCGGGTGGCTTTGGCTACCGCGGCATCGAGGGCAAAATTATAGCCGCGCGCTACGCACGCGTACACGAAGTGCCCTACCTTGGCCTTTGTTTGGGGATGCAGGTAATGTGTATCGAGCTGGCTCGCTACCTGGAAGAAAGCGACGAACCCAACAGCACAGAATTTGACGTTAGCACAGAGTACCCCGTGATCAGCCTCATGCCCGATCAACGCGACCTCTCCGAAATGGGCGGCACCATGCGGCTGGGCACCTATCCCTGCCGCCTGGCCGAGGGTTCACGCGCCGCAGCGGCCTACCAAGCGCTGGGACATGGGCAGATCGTTCACGAGCGCCACCGCCATCGCTTTGAATTCAACAACCACTACCGCGAGCAGATGACCAAAGGTGGCATGGCCTTTAGCGGGCTTTCGCCGGATGGACGGCTTGTGGAAGTAGCGGAGCTGGCCGATCATCCTTTTATGGTCGGGAGCCAGTTTCACCCCGAATTTAAAAGTCGCCCCAACCGACCGCACCCCCTGTTTCTTGGTCTTGTTGAAGCAGCCAAAGCACACGTGGCGGCAGGTCAAAACGGCGTGCTGGCAAAAGAGGCGCAGTCTGACACGCTGGCTGCGAGGGAACCCACTTCGGCAGGGAGCGCGTCGTGAACGTTTGTCACACTGGAGCAAGAGCGCAATTATAGAGAATTGCGAGAGAAGAAAGGAAAGAAGATGTCTGGACATTCTAAATGGTCGACCATTAAGCGCAAGAAGGGCGCGAACGACGCGGCACGAGGCAAAGTGTTCACCAAGCTGGCGCGTGAAATTCAAATTGCCGCGCGCGATGGGGCCGACCCCGAAATGAACTTTACGCTGCGGCTGGCTGTCGACCGGGCGCGGGCCGAAAATATGCCCAAGGACAACATCGAACGGGCGATTCGGCGCGGCGCGGGGCTGGATAAGGATGCGGCGGAGATTGAAGAAGTCACCTATGAGGGCTATGGCCCGAACGGCGTCGCCATGCTGGTGGAGTGCCTTACCGACAACCGTAACCGAACCATCGCCGAAGTGCGGCGCGTCTTTACCCGCGGCAACGGCAACATGGGCGAGCCGGGCTCGGTGGCGTGGCAATTTGCCTCCAAGGGCTACGTAGTTGTGGCACTGGAGGATGAGAACGGTGCTGCTTTGGATACGGACCCCGAAGAGGTGTTTATGGCTGCGCTGGACAGCGGGGCAGAGGATGTGGAAATCAGCCACGACGCCGTGGAAATTTACACCAGCCGCACCGATTTAGCCAGCGTTGTCGATGGATTGAGGCGGGCAGGCTTTCCCCCTTCCGAATCCGAGCTGACCATGCAGCCAAACGTTACGATTGAGCTGGGGCCGGACGAGGCGCAGAGCGTGCTAAGCATTGTGGAAAACATGGAAGAGTTGGACGACGTGAGCCACGTTTATCACAACCTCGAGCTTACGGACGAAATGGTTGCGCAGTTTGCTTAATTTTTGAATCGACGACAGCTTGGCCTGCTCCTGCTGGCAGGCTCAGACGGGACCGAGTCGACGCGGTTATCTCTGGATACAAATGAGCCACGAAGCATTTGAGCGCATCGTCATCGGCATCGACCCGGGGACGGCAACGACGGGCTACGGCGTTGTTGCGCAGACGGAGCGCGACGAACTGGTGCTGCTGGCCTGCGGCGTAATCAGCACGCAGCCAGAGGACGCCATGCACCTGCGGCTGCTCGAACTGTTTCGCGACTTATCAGCGCTAATTGACGAATTTGCGCCCGACGCCGTTGCCGTGGAAAAGCTCTTTTTCGGACGCAACGTCACCACCGCCATCTCGGTGGGGCAGGCGCGCGGTATCGTGCTGCTGACCGCCGCGCTTAAGGAATGTTCGCTCATCGAATACACACCAGCGGAAGTTAAGCAGGCGGTGACGGGTTACGGCAATGCGGACAAGCCGCAAATTCAGGAGATGGTTCAGCGAATTCTCAGCCTGGATGAGATTCCCCGCCCAGATGATGCAGCGGACGGCATAGCTATTGCGCTCTGCCACCTGCAGCGCATTCAGTACGGCGAACTGCTCCACTCGTAATGGACGGGGTTCCCTTGAATATACTTGACTACGCTGCCGGTATGCCGGCGGCGCGGCTTTGTTAGCAGACTAATTTAGCAGTGTTTACCCCAAAGAAAGGAGTCTTTTGTTTTAATTTAAATTCAGTGAAGGATTTTTGTTGGAGCTACGATTAACTTAGTGTAGCGGTCGTTGACTCAGCAGCGCGCAAGCAGCAACTTTTGCAAATGCTGGAGCTGCCACACGTTTCAACAGCCGTCCAAT
Source organism: Caldilineaceae bacterium (assembly GCA_965213595.1). Taxonomy (GTDB): domain Bacteria; phylum Chloroflexota; class Anaerolineae; order Caldilineales; family Caldilineaceae; genus JBCCFC01. The sequence goes on from CBDBZO010000001.1 coordinate 601,977, forward strand.
CTTTGACAGACTTTACAATCGTTAGGTCCAATCCAATGAATAGTCAGTATCCACAACATCGCAACAGCAGCCTCAATTTTAACGGGCACAGCCAGATGCAGGCTCGTTACGACAGCATGTCGCGCCGCATTCGCATCCTGATTGCCGATGATGATGAGCAACTTCGCCAACTGTTGCAGGCAACTTTGCAGCGAGCGGGGCATCACGTTATACTGGCCAAGGATGGCGAGCAAGCGCTTGATTTGTTTACTCAGCAGAAGGTCGATCTAGTCATCTTGGATGCAATGATGCCAAAGATGGACGGTTTTGCCCTCTGTGCAGAGTTGCGCAAGCGCTCCGATACGCCCATTGTGATGCTAACGGCGCTCAATCGTCCGGACGACATCGTGAACGGGTTTGCGCTCGGCGCGGATGACTACATTACCAAGCCGTTTGCCTTTCGGGAACTGGAAGTACGGCTGCAGGCCATCATGCGCCGCATTGCCTGGATCAACGAGCGCCCGTCGTTCCGCGTGATGATGTGCGGCGATATCGAGATGGACGAGGACCTGCACGAGGTTCGCGTTGGTGGCCAGCACGTGCATCTCACAAACATCGAATACCAACTGTTGCGCTATTTAATTACCGAGAAAGATCGCCCGGTTAGCAAGACGGATTTGTTCCGCAACGTGTGGGGGTACGATGTAGTGGGCGGCACGAATTTGGTTGAGGTTGCCGTGCGCCGTCTGCGTGAAAAGATTGAGCTTAACCCGTCAACGCCAAAATATCTGGTTACCGTTCGGGGCGCTGGCTACAAATTGACCTCCCACAAGGCAGATGTGGCTTCACCGATTCGAGCCGAATCGAGCCTGGCGTTGGAGGCGATGCGAGTGAACTAATGATTCGATTTGTGCGCGGCACGGTTGCCGCGCTGGGCAAAGATTACATTGTTGTGGATCTCAGCGCCGGAGCGGCAAACTCCGGCGCTGTTGGCGTTCTGGTTTCCGTGCCGGAGACCACGCTGGCGCAGCTTCGCGTTCAGGACTTGGTGACGCTGCACACCCACCTGCAGGTGCGCGAGGACGTACTGGCCCTGTTTGGTTTTGAAACCGAAGAAGAGCTCATCTTTTTCAATCTGCTGCTTGGCGTAAGCGGCGTGGGGCCTAAAGTGGCGTTGGCTACGCTCAGCACGCTGAGCCCCGATGCGCTGCGGCTGGCGCTGGCTAACGATGAACCAGCCGTTATTGCCCGCGTACCCGGCATCGGTAAGCGAACGGCCCAGAAAATTGTGATCGAGCTCAAAGACAAAGTAAGTCCGCCAGATTCGGCGCTCACGGCCCTGGCCGATGCCATGGACAACGACGCCGAAGTGATCGATGCCCTGGTCGGGCTGGGCTGGAGCGTGGTGGAAGCCCAGCGTGCCGTTCAGCAGCTCCCCGCCGATGCGGTCGGCATCGAGGAGCGCCTGCGGCTGGCGCTGAGCCAATTTTCGCAGCAGTAGTTGAAGCGCAGCGAAATCGACAGATCTTTGACAGCGCGGGGGATTGCCCCTATAATTATCTGCTGCTGCCTCTTCCAAGGCAGGTACTTAAACTTGCAACCAAGGTATAAAAGCAAAGCATGGCTGACGTCCAATCACTGCGCAAAGGCAATATCTTTGAAGAAGATAATAATCTGTGGCGCGTTTTAGAATACCAACACATCAAAGTCGCACGCGGCGGGGCAACAATTCGCCTAAAGGTTCGCAATGTCCGCACCGGTTCAACCGTTGAAAGAACATACAACAGCGGCGCCCGCGTTACCGACGTTCGGCTCGATAGCGACGAAGTGCAGTATTTGTACAATGACGGGCAGTTTTATTACTTCATGGACACGGAGACATACGAGCAAATCCCTCTCTCGCCAGCAACGCTGGAGGAGGTTACGAACTATTTGAAGGACAATCAAACCGTCACGCTCGAACGGTACGGCACGGAGCCAATCAGCGTGGAGCTACCCACCACGGTTGATTTAGACGTGACGTGGGCAGAAGCCGCCGTGGCTGGTGATACGGCCAACGTTCCCAGCAAGCAGGTCGAGGTGGAAACAGGTTACCGTCTGCAGGCGCCCATGTTCGTTCAGGAAGGCGATGTGATCCGGATCGATACCCGCAGCGGCGAGTACGTGACGCGCGTTAGCAAAGGGTAAAAACTTGCTTTGTCCGGTAGAATTTGGTAAAATTTTGCCTCAACCCGCCGTTGTAGCTCAGCTGGTAGAGCGACGCACTCGTAATGCGTAGGTCATCGGTTCAAATCCGATCAACGGCTCAACTCATTCCCGCCAAAATCACCCTCATCCACGAGGGTGATTTTGTTTTGCCCCGTGCTTGCTTGGCAGATGCTTATCTAACGTGGTTGTGCTAGTGAAGCAGTGCCCCAGGCGGTGCACCAATCAACGCGGGTTCGCTTGTGCGAGATGCTTTAACGTTGGCGACAAGCGTTTCGGAATCAAAAGAAGGATTTTCTTCGCCATACCGATAAAAAAGAAGAAGCTATGCTAAGCGGTCGCGTTCTTCGTCTCTCTACCGTAAAACTTATGTTGTTGTCTAATTTAACACTTCAAAGTTCGTCTATTTATGGCTACCCCGAAAAGCCCAGTGGAATATGAAGAAAAGCATGAACCATTCGCGCGAGTTTTACTGGTCGATGGTGACTCGGTCATTAGCGAGTCAGTCCGCTGTGAATTAACTAAACAAAATTACAGCGTCACGTTAGCGCTCAGTGGTGAAATCGCGCTGCGTCGATTTGCTCCCTCGCTGTACGATTTGGTAATTCTTGATTCGCAACTGCCGGATATAAGCGGATACAACTTGTGTAGAGAGTTGCGAAAGCGCAGCAGCGTCCCCATTATTTTCCTGGATGCCGTGCCCAGCGCCGATCGCGTTGTGCAGGCGCTCAACTACGGTGCAGACGGCTACGTGGCTAAACCGTTTACCATGCGGGAGCTTCGAGCGCGTATCCACGCGCTGATCCGGCGTACAATGGGGTATTCGCCTCCACGACGTACCACGCTGTTACACCACGATCAGATTCTACTGGATGAAGATCGGCAAGAGGTGCGCGTAAGCGACAAGTTAATTCATCTAACCGCGACGGAGTTCCGTTTACTTAAATACTTCATTGAAAACCCGGACCGGCCCATCAGCATGCAGGAGTTACTAAACGCAGTTTGGGAATATGATAGCGTCCCCGATCTCAATCTAATCCGCGTTACAATTAGTCGGCTACGCTCAAAAATCGAGGAAAATTCGTCGAATCCACGCTACTTGAAAACCATTCGCAAATTTGGCTACCGCTTCTTAGCCAAAAGAGGTGAAGCAAGAAACGACAGTGCCGAGGCCCTCTAAACTGCGCAAGTGCAGCGGTCCGTTCACCTGAGTCAAGCTTACCCGTTTTGTGTAAGCCGTTGCTTTCCCCTTCTTGGCTCTACCATCTGCCAAAGCTTAGCAGCGCTACCAGGCGAGCGCGCCCTCGCGGTACAGCATAAAAAATCCGTAGAAAAGGTAAATACAGATTACCACGGCCAGCGTACCCAGGATTAAATTGCGGCGCATCCAGATGCGTCGCAGCTCTATGGGAATGGCGCTGGGGCGCAGCAGCGCGATAAATACAATCACCATTAGCAACAGCAAGATACGTCGAAGATTCATCGGTTTGTTTGGTTAGCTGCTCAGGACGCAACGACTGAGCCCGGTTGGTGGACAAGCCAAAATTGTATAGCAAGGAAAAATTGAGTAAGATAGCAGCGTACAGACTAATACTCAGACACCGTGCTGCTTGACCATGCCACTCAACGTTCATCTGCAAAGGGAAGTTCCCGAGGCCCTGCTTGCCCTGCTGCGCGAAAAGACACAGCCGGGCGTTCACATCACCGTGGATGATACCGCCGTTCCCGATGAATGCGAAATTCTCGTTAGCGGACAGCCAGAGCGAGAAGATTTACTACGTGACCAACTGCGTGCCGTTGTGGTGCCCTTTGCGGGCGTGCCGATGGCAACGAGCACGCTGCTTCAAGCGTTTCCCCACCTGTCCCTGCACAATCTGCCCTACAACGCCATCCCCACTGCCGAAATGGGCATCACCCTGCTGCTGTCGGCGGCCAAGTTTGTGCTGCCGCTTGACCGCGAACTGCGCCGGCACAACTGGACGGCGCGCTACGGCGACACCTCGGCACAAATTCTTTACGGCAAAACAGCGCTTATTCTTGGATATGGGCGCGTGGGCCAACACATGGCCACCATCTGTCGCGCGTTGGGCATGACGGTGGTCGGCGTCTCCCGCACGCTCGACCCAACCCGCCGCGATGGAGATGCCCAAGACGCCGTTCAGCGCTACGCTGTAGATGCGCTGCCGAGCCTGCTGTCGCGCGCCGATGCGCTGCTAATTGCCCTCCCGCTTACGCCGGAAACCAAAGACTTAATCGACGAGAATGCGCTGTCGCGCCTGCCCGCTCACGCCGTGGTAGTCAACGTGGGGCGTGGCGAGGTGGTGAACGAGGAGGCGTTCTTTCATGCACTTCAGCGCGGGCAAATTCTCGCCGCGGGCATCGATGTCTGGTACAGCTATCCTGCTGATGAAGCCAGCCGCAGCCAAACGCCGCCTTCGCGGTTCCCCTTTGAGGAGCTGGAGAACGTCGTGATGAGCCCCCACCGGGCCGGCTGGCTAAGCGCTGCCGAGACGTTGCGCATGACCTGCCTCGCCGAACTTCTAAACGCCGCCGCCGCCAATGAACCTTTGCCTTACCGGGTTGATCCAGTGCGTGGATATTGAGGCTGTTGCAGAAGGTGAATGTACGGAATCGGTCAATCCACATCTCCGGTGTGCAACAAAGCCACCAGTGGGAAGGAAGCAGCGTGTGGCGCGTGCTGGGAAGGCTTGCCACCGCAATCTGCGCGCGCATGTGCACTTATTTCTGTCCATATTCTGTATCGGAGCCCATAGATAGAGAATACAGACTCGTCTACGCTGAGAGGTGACAAGCTTTTGCTAGGTGACAAACTTGCTCTGTAGGTGACGAAAGGTTATGACGAACTCTAGAAAATCGCTGCGGCTCATTGTGTTGGCTGTGCAGCCGCTTGTTCTCCGCCAAATGCTGAGGCGCGCACTGGACGGTTGCTCTTCGCTTTCCGTTATCGCGGAGCTCGACGACCTACAGCCGCTGTCTCGCATTTTGTACACCGCCAACCCCGATTGGATCATCGCATCGCTGGATAGTCAAGAGCGCGTGCCGCAGCCGATCCGCGCGCTGCTGCCCCAGCATCCTTCCACCGCCGTCGTAGGCATTGCCCGCGACGGGAGCCGACTGCGGATTGGGATGAACACCGAAGGGGAAAGTGATTTAAACTATACGCTCCAGCAAATTTCGCTAACAACCTTTACGCTCATCTTGCGCTACAAGCTGATCGGTATGTTAAACGGGCGCTGGGGCAATGCCGAGTATACACGATTATCCCGCAATGGCACACAGCCCGTAAAAATTTCGGCCACCTTCTCGACCAACGGCACATCCAACCGCGATGCGCTATCCTAACCCGCCACTCGGAGGTTTTTTATGTTGCGAAAAGTAGATGATCTGCTCGGTCTTTCCCTCATGGCGAGCGATGGCGAAGCGGGCCGCCTGCACGACCTATATTTTGACGATCAAACGTGGACGGTGCGCTATTTGGTGGCCGACACGGGGCCGTGGCTGTTTGGGCGGCGCGTGCTCATTTCGCCCCAAGCCACCCAGTTAAATACCAACCCGGAGCAACCCGATCGCCCGCCCGATGCCATTCATCTGGCGTTGACCCAGGAGCAGATCGAAAACAGCCCGGATATTAATTTAAACCAGCCGGTTTCGCGGCAGCACGAAGTGGAGCTGCACGGTTATTACGGCTGGCTCGGCTACTGGCAGGTTGATCCGCTCGCTGCGCCAATGGGGGCCACGCCCTACGTGCCCATGAGCGAACAGCTCGCGGCCAATCGTAGCGAACTGGCAGACGCCGAGACACCTGAAACCGATGATTCACCCGCCGCGACGGATGCGCCAAATCCTATGGAATCGAATCGTCAGGAGCCGGACAGCCACCTGCGCAGCGCCCGCGAGGTAATGGGCTACAACATCCACGCCACGGACAACGAGATCGGCCACGTAGAAGATATGCTGTTTGACGAAGAGAGCTATGAACTGCGCTATTTGGTGGTAGATACGCGCAATTGGCTACCGGGCAAGCAGGTGCTGGTGGCAACGGAATGGGTGCGCCAGGTGAAGTGGATTGAATCGGCCGTAGAGGTAGCCATCACGAGGGCTCAGGTGGAAAACAGCCCGGTCTATAGCGCGCGCAATCCCATCAGCCGCGAATTTGAGATTGAGCTGTACAACGCCTACGATCTACCCGGCTACTGGATTTAACCTCTCTTCCCCAAACGGATTCTATTGTGTCAACCTTAAAACGCGCGCTGGCCAAAGTAGGCTACAAACTCGATGATCGCTTCGACCGCATCTGGGCACGCTGGCACAGCCGCTTGAGCCGCCACGGCCAGGCGCTGATTTTGCTCTACCGCGGCTACGGCACGCGCGAGGTGCTGCGTTTGCAGGGGCGCGTGCTCAAAGACAAAAATATCCCGCTCTCCACGGATGAAGATTCCACGTGGGACAACATCGTCGCCATGTACAAACGCTTTAACAGCGCCGAGATTGGCGGCGCGCGGGTGCGTGGGCAGGTGGGCGATGCCGAAGAGGAAGTGCTGACCGACGGCGAAGGCTATTTCGAGTTGACGCTGAGACCTACTGCCCTGCCCGAAGGGGAAGTGTGGCACAGCATAACCGTTCACCTGCTGGACGTGCCCGGTGGGGCCAAGGATGTACACATCGACGACGAGGGCGAGCTTGATGTCTCGCTGAACGGCGTGCCGACCGAGGCGGTGGGTACGGTGCTCGTTCCCAATCAGGATGCACAGTTTGGCGTCATCAGCGACATCGACGATACCATCGTGCGCACCAACGCCACTAACCTGCTGCGCATGGCGCAGGTTACCTTCTTTAACAACGCCCGCTCCCGCTTGCCCTTTGAGGGCGTGGCGGCATTTTATCAAGCGCTCCAGCTGGGTGGCACGGGCCAACGCTTTAACCCCATCTTCTACGTTTCCAGCAGTCCCTGGAATCTGTATGACCTGCTCACCGACTTTATGGACGTACACGCCATCCCTGCCGGGCCGCTCTTCTTGCAGGACTACGGCCTGGATCGCAACAAATTCATCAGCGCCGACCACGACGAGCACAAGATTGCCCGCATCGAGCGGCTGCTTGATCTCTACCCGTACTTACCCTTTATCCTAATCGGCGACAGCGGCCAAGCAGACCCTGAAATTTACAGCACAATTTTGGAGAAGTATCCCAATCGCATCCTAGCGATTTACATCCGCGACATTCATCCAGAGAAATCCCTGGACGAACGGGACCGCGACGTGCAGGCGCTGGTAGAAAAGGCCCGCGAGGCCAATGTGGATTTGTTGCTCGTGCCCAATACGTTCGCGGCCGCGGAACACGCGCTGGCCAACGGCTGGATTCGGGAGGAATCGCTGGCCCTCGTGCGCGCGGATCAGCGACTGGATGCGGCGTCCGAACCGCGCCCGGCCGAGGCGGCGGAGCAGTTGGCCGAGCGCGCCCAAAGCGGCCTGTCGCCGTCGCAGTCAGCGGAGCAAGGCAACAGCTAATCTAAGTTGCTTACGAATTCAAATCATTTGCTGTCATTCCGAGCGGCAGTTTGCGAAGAATCTTCTGGTGGCACACAAGATTCTTCGGCAAACAGCGCCTCAGAATAACAATTCCTGATCTACTGAAACTGCTAAATTTACGACCGATACATTTCCTCGATCAGCGTTGCATACTGCTCTTGCACCACGCGCCGCTTGAGCTTGAGCGTCGGCGTTAACTCGCCGGATGCCACCGACCACTCGTCCGCCACAAGCCGGAACCGCTTGATCTGCTCCGCGTTGTCCAACTCCCGATTGACGCTTTGTACCACCTCGCTGTAGCGTTCACGCACTGCCTCCTGCGCAATTGCCACTTCACGGCTTTCCCAGGAGATGCCTTGCTTGGCGCACCACTCCCGTAGATTTTCCCAGTCCGGTTGAATAATCGCCGTCACCATTTTGCGCCCCTCGCCGACTAAAACAGCGCTGCTGATCAGCGGCGCATCGTCGAGCCGATCTTCAATCGGCCCCGGCGCCACGTACTTGCCGCCGGACGTTTTAAACTGGCTGCTGCGGCGACCGGTGATAAACAGAAAGCCGTCCGCATCGAGGTGACCGAGATCGCCCGTGTGGAACCAGCCGTCCGTCTCCAGCACCTGCCGCGTCGCTGCCTCGTCGTGGAGGTAGCCCTGCATCACGTTGGGTCCGCGCCCCAGAATCTCCTCGTCTTCCCCAATCTTCAGCTCGACTCCCTTGACTGCCTTGCCCGCCGCGCCAAAACGCCGGTCGCGCTTGCGATAGCCGTTGGCCGCCAGAATGGGCGACGTTTCCGTCAGGCCGTAGCCCTCCAGCACGTCGACCCCCGCCGCGGTGAAGATGCGCGCCAGCTTGGGCTTTAGCGCCGCACCGCCCGAAATGAGTGCGATGATCTCGCCGCCAAGGTTGTTGCGAATTTGACGGTAGACCAGACGGTCGGCAAGGCGCTGCTGCAGGGTGTACCACGGGCCGTTGCCGCTGTACTCATAGCGTTCGGCCAAATCCAGCGCCCAATCAAAGATGACGCGTTGCGGGCGGCTCAGCTCCTCGCGCCGCGCCAGCAGCCGCTCGTAGACCTTTTCCAGCAGCCGCGGCACGGTGGTAAAAATGTGCGGTCTAACCTCCTGTAAATCGCGCGCAATGGTGCTGACGTTCTCGGCATAGTAAACGGAAAGCCCCGCCGCCATGTAAAAGTAGACGCCCAGCCGTTCAAAGGCGTGGCTCAACGGCAGCAGGCTGAGTGCGCGATGCTCTGCATTGAGCGGAAACAGCACCTCCTCGCAGGCGTGGACGTTGCTGATGAGGTTGCGGTGAGACAGCCGCACCCCCTTGGGCCGACCGCTTGTCCCGCTGGTAAAGAGGATGGTGGCGACATCATCCGGCTCTATGGGCGTTTCACCGGGCGATCTACCGGGTATCTCAACAGCGTTGGTTGAGCCCAGCATCTCTTCCCACAGCGGCAGATCGTCGACCGGCTTAAAGCTGTACACCGCCTTCAGCCCCGGCACGTCGCGCCAAACGGCCCGCACCTTCTGCGCGGCGTCCGCCCCTTCCACAAAGGCCAGCTTGATTTCGGCCTGCTCGAGAATGTGCCGAATCGTGCGCTCATTTACATCGGGGTAAACGGGCACGGGAATTGCGCCGATCTGTTGCACCCCCAAATCGACAAAGTTCCACTGCGGTCGATTGCCGGAAATAATGGCGACCGTCTCCCCCCGCCCGATGCCAAGCTGGCGCAGGCCGTTGCTGACGCGGTTGATTTGCTCGCAAAATTCCTGGGTGCTGTACGCTCGCCAAGCGCCCGCTTCGCGATAGACGAGTGCCTTGTTTTGGGGATAATGTTGCAGTTGATGCTGTGGAATATCAAATAGACGGGTGAAGCTCATGTTAATACAATAGTCGGTTGGCAAAATAGCCTGTTTATGTCTACAATACGGCGAAACTTTTGACAGGTTGTCTGCGTCTTGAAGAGAAAGGCTCACTTGAGCCGCTCAACTCTGCTTGGCAGGCGCTTTTTGTTTGCGCGCGGTCGTTTTAACAGCGTTTGGTCGCCCGTAAGCTGCTTGTCGAGTTATACACCCCACAGGAGGAATCTGATGTCACACGCTTTCCCATTTCAATGCTGGCCCCGCTGGGCAACCCAGCGCCCGCCCGTCCGCCGGCTGCTTTTCGCCCTGGTCATCGCGCTGCTGGCGACGATCGCCGCGTGGCCGTCGTCGTCGTTTGCCGCGCCCCTGGCGGCATCGTCGCCAGCGCCGACCGAACGCCCCGCGGCCAAGCACGACGGCTACCGGCCCAGCCACTCGACCAGCGGCTGCACCTACTATACCGTGCGCCACGGCGACGGCCTGCTAAAAATTGCGCGTCGCTACGGCGTCAACGCCTACGCGATTGCGCGCGCGAACGGACTATACGATCTCAACCACATCTACACCGGCCAGCGCCTCTGCATTCCCACGGGCTACAATGCGCCCGCGCCGCAGCCCAAGCCGCAGCCGCCCGCCGCCAGCTACGTCTACTACACCGTGCGCCGCGGCGACAAGCTTGATCTCATCGCCCGCGACTACGGCGTGAGCAGCCACACGCTGGTGCAGCTCAACGGCCTGCGCGACGCCAACCACATCTACATCGGCCAGGTGCTTAAGATTCCGTCGTATCAGCAGCCGGCCCCGCCACCGCAGCCCAAGCCCCAACCGCCCAAGCCCCAACCCCAACCGCCCGTGCCCCAGCCCAGCGGAGACTGGCACGCGGCCTACTACGCCAACAAAAACTTCGAGGGCAATCCCGTCTTCACCCGGCGCGATCCGCAAATCAGCTTTAACTGGGGCGAAGGGGGGCCCGGCGGCGGCGTGCCCAACGACGGCTTTAGCGTCCGCTGGACGCGCGACCAGTACTTCGAGCAGGGCACGTACCGCTTCTACGTCACCACCGACGACGGCGCGCGCCTCTTCATTGGCGACCACCTGGTGCTGGACGCCTTTCGCGTGCAGCCGCCGACGAGCTACTACGTGGACGTCTATCTTTCCGGCGGCACGCACACGCTGAAGGTGGAGTATTACGAAGAAAGCGGCGGCGCGGTGATTGACGTGCGCTTTAGTCGGCTGTAAGCACGAGTAAAGTTGTGGGGAACAAAGGCGTCCTTGTTGTACAGCAAGGACGCCTTTGTTTTTTATTTCAGCCGCGACGCTTCGCGCGACGCGTGCTGCTCCAGATAGCGCAGCCAGCCGCGCACGCTGATGTCGCCCGCATCGTTGTGCAGCACCGTCTGCGTGAGGGGCACGTTGGCAGCGGCCATCTGCTCCACCAGGGCAACGGTTTCGCGGCGCGTGTCGCGGAAGGCGTCGAGCTGGCCGGACATTGAAGGGGCGTCGGGCTTGTAGCTATCGTGCTCGTCGCGGACGAAGGGCTCGCCGAGCGCGGTGCGCAATCGACGCTGGCCCCAGCGCTCCAGGCCGGTAATGTGGGCGGCGACTTCGCGGTTGCGCTCGCTCTCCGCCGCCTGCGCTATGCGCTGCTCGACGCGCTCGGCGGCGTCGGTTAGGCGCTGGGTGGCGTCGTCGAAGGTGCTGCTGCGCGCGGAGCGCTCGATAACGAAGCGAAGGATTTTGCTGAGTAGACTTTTGAGGGGATTCATGATGGCTCCTATTGTTTTTGGTCAAGTATAGCAAAAAGTTTGAGCTGTGGAAGTACGCGCGATCCAAAAAAATTTGACCAGTCTCATGATGGCAAACGGCTGTGTTTCGGCAACCCACCACGTCGAAGCACGCTTACTCAACCTTCAAATTTCGATGCCCAAAAGAAAAAGCAACTGTCTTGGGCAGTTGCTTTTTCTTTTGGGCACTACTGCAAGCTTAGTTGCTCAGCACGATGGGCAGCTGAATGCGCGTGAGCGGGGCGGCTTCCACGGGGCTTTCGCCAGGGCCTAATTCCGGTGAGCCTTCGTCGATTGGGCTCTTAATGGGAGCATCCGCGGGATCGCTGGGATCGGGGTCGGGGTCGCCGGGGTTGGGATCGCCTTCGTTTGGTGGCTGCTCCGAGGCGGCGATGCGCGTTAGCCAAACTTTGTCCACCACGACGCCATCTTCGCGCATCCACAGATTGAGCGTGTGCACGCCAGCCGTGGGCACGTCGACCACAACCGGGACGAGCGCACCCGCTTCGCCCTGCGCGTAGCTGTGTCGCCACGTCAGCAGGAGATCGCCGACGGGCCAGCTCAGTCCCCTTGGATCGGTGACGCGCTCGCCATTGAGGCCAACGTGAATGCTGTTGCCCCCGGCATCCGGCCCCAGCCCGCGAACGGCAACTTGATAGCGGCCCGGATGCGCAAAATCGATTCGGTACGCCACCATGGGGCCGGTCAGACGCTCCTCCGTCATCACGCCGCGATCCGGCAGGGCGCGCAGAACGCCCTCGCCGGAAGCGCCAGCCAAGGCGGACGACCGTTCCCACGTCTGGTCGGCCTCGCTGCCCGCTCGGCGCGTGCTAAAGCGCTCCGCTTCGATGACGACTTCGCCCGCTTGCTCCTGAAAGACGTTGGTTCCCGGCAGGGGCTCTGGCTTGGGCGCGGGCGCTTTGGGCAGCGTGCCGTTGTCGCCGCCGCTAGGGTCTCCCGGCTCCGCTTGCGGTATGCCCTCGCGCACAACTTCGATCAGGTGAAAGATGTCGTCGCCGTCGCCCAGGCTGTCAAGCGCAAGATCGGTGTCGCCCTCCTGGCGATTCTCAAATCGAACGTCGTCGAGTTGAATGACGACCTCCTTCCACAGGTTGCTGTTGGTTTTCTGCACGACGCGCGCCTGTTTGTCACGCGCGCCCTGGCTGTCGTACTGGAGCGCCCACGTGTCGTTGCCCCGATCCAGGTAGACAACGCGCACGGCTGCGCGATTGCCCAGGCTGAGGGCGTAGCGGTCGTCGAGATCAAAGCGCATGGCGGGATGACCGTTTGCGCTATCCGTGCGGCGCGCGTAGAACATGGGCTCGCTGCGCGTGGCCGCACCGCGGTCTTCGCAAAAGGCGTCGGTTCCACAGTAGAGCACCTGACCCAAATCGGTTTCGCGGAAGGTGTATTCGAGCCGCCCGGATGAATTGAGCAGCAGATCGGGCTGTTGCTCGATAAACTCGCATTCGCTGTCCGCGTAAAGCTGCCGACAAAGCGCCAAGTCTTCCGCCAGCGGATGTCTGCTGCTGCGGTTGACGACTGGCGTAATGGACATTGGCGAATTCTGCTCCACCGTATGGCTGAGACCAAAGAGCGCCACCGAATCCTGCGGCCTGTGCTGACGCATGAGGTTGCTGAAATTTGTCCAGATGCGCACCTGGTGCAGGTTGCTCCCAAAGCGCTCTTCTGGGTAGCCCCCGCGGAGCGCAACCCACGCGCCGGGGCTGCTGGCCGGGTTGCGCATCGCCCCTGCATAGCGATCGCCAAACAGCAGCACCTCGCGATTCTCGACGAAACCCATGGCGCCGCCGGGCTGTGCGGCGGGTGCGGCTGGGTTGCTGCCGTATATACCCAGGAACTCCACCCCCGCGTGCAGGGCCATCAATATCTCCCAGTAGGTGTACTGGGCAAGCAGCGCGGTTGGCGGGAAGCGCCCCGCCTCGTGTGCGCCGCGCGTGTTTCCCTTGCGCACCACGTCAACCATGTCCCACTGCCAGCCGGGCGGGTTGGGCGCACCGCTGTGCTTGTCGAACCAGATGCCCTCGGCGGCAAAAAAGTCGCGCGTGGGAAATTCCTCCCAGTTGCCGCCGCCCTTTGTCGCGGGCACGGGCGCCACGCGCAACCCGCGGCGAGCGTAGGCTTCCGACAGCGCTCTTTTGTACGTCAGCACAATTTCCCGCTGATAAGCGTAAGCAATTTCTTCGGTCAAATCGACCTGGTGAATGCGTCCGTTGGCCGCTTGGTTAAAGCTGCGCCACGTCCAATTTTCATAGTCGCTGGGCAGATTTTCCATGGTGTCGGCCATGACCTGCGCGCGGACAAAGAGAATGTCCGTGCGCTCGGGGAAGCGATCCGTGGCGTCAAACTCGGCGAGGAAATCGGCCAGCGCAAAAATATATTCCTTGTGAAGCCGGATATATTCCGGATCCCAAAACTGCAGCGAGGGGCAGCCCTTCTCGTTGGGCGTGCGGTGGCTGGCCACGCGCTCGCGCAAGAATAAAGGCCAATCCAGCGCTGGGCAATAGCCCACGGTGGTGACGACAAACGCTTTTTTGCCCGCCTGGTTAATGGAAAAATCAAGGTCCGTCCGGAGCGTGCCCCAGTCGTATCGGTCCTCGCCCAAATAAATTTTGTTCCACGGCGCGTAAGCCATTGCCCCCCGAATATAGGGCTTTTGCAAATCAGCCACCGAGCTGCGCCCGCGGTAGGCCATCCAAATGCCCGCATCGGGGTGACGCTGATTGAGGGGAACGGCTGCGGAACCGGAAGCCGATTGCACAATCGGCAGCGCAATCACCGGTTCGGAGAAGGGGGCGACGGGTACATCCTGCGGCGGCGGCGTCTCCTGTGCACGGCCATTCTGCGTACAGCTTGCCAGGTAAGCGGCAATCAAGATTAGACAGAGCGTTCGTAACATGAGTGGACGGGTAAGTTGCGGACAAGTAAATTGCATGGAAGACCCTCGTGAACAGGTTGAGTTGGACAGAGCTTCGCGCACTTGGGAACGGGGCAACGAAGGGGTTCAATCAGAACTTGTTCACCAGAGTACAGAAAAAGTCGATTTGGCGGGCTACGCTCGTTTGCTTCTCAGCGTACAGCAGCGCGTCGCAGACGAGACGCGCAGCAGGAAGTTAGTAGTGTATGGATGTACTGCTTGTTTGCGCCTCCTCAACTGTGGGCACAGTGATTGAGGATAGAATCTTCTCCTTAATCTAAAATGAATCTAACTGTAACAATACGCTTGCTTTGCGCAAAAGCAGATAGCCATTCACAGAAGTAAAGAATATTCCCTTACAAAATGAGCACACGTGAGCGCAACGCTTTACACATAAACTTTGCTTTACACAACGCTTATTCAACGCATAAACGCAGTAGGGTTCGCTGATTTTCGGCTAGATGAGATTGATCTCTTGCCCAACCCTCTGCGCAATGGCGGCTTGGTAGACGCGCGCCGCCGTGACGGCATCCTGTAGCGCCAGGCCAACAGATTTGAAGATCGTGATGTCGTCGCGGCTGATCCGCCCGCTGATTTTGCCGATAATTACCTCGCCCAGCTCACCGTCGACGGGATCATTTTCCAATTCGCCGCGCTCCACGGGCAGCACGACTTCGCCCGCTTCAGCCTGCGCCGCCTGCCGCTGATCGACAAAGACGCGGCCGCGCTCCATGGTGGTGGCGTCCAGTTCGCGCATGCCCGTGTGGTACGAACCAACGGCGTTGACGTGCGTGCCGGGCCGTAGCCATTCGCCATCAAAGAGCGGGGTTCGCGAGGTGGTCGCCGTGCAGATGATGTGCGCGCCCTCTACCGCGGCGCGCACGTTGCGCGTGGGGCGCACGGGCAGCCCCAGCCGCTCGCTCATCCGTGCGCAAAAGGCTTCGTCCTTCTCTCCGCTGCGGGTAACGACGGCAATCTGCTCGATGGGCCGCTCCGCGCAGACGGCCGCGAGCTGGCCGGGCCCCAGCGCGCCCGCCCCAAAGAGCGTCAGCGTGCGGGCATCGGCGCGCGCCAGGTGTCGCGTGGCGACGCCGCTGACCGCGCCCGTGCGCATGGCCGTGAGATGTTCGGCATCCATCAGCGCCAGCAGCTCGCCCGTGCGCGCATCGTGCAGCAGCACCACGCCCTGCACCATCGGCAGCCCGTGGCGCGCGGGGTTGTCGCCGTAAACGGCCAAGTTTTTGACGGCCAACACATCTGACGCCCGGTCGCTCTCATCGGCCTTTGGGTCGCCGTCGTCGCCGTTGTCTCGGCCCGTGCCCACGTAAGCCGGCATCGAAAGATGCAGCCCTTCGTGGCGGGCCACGTAGGTCGCCGCGCGCTGTGGCATCGTGACGTTGCCGAGCGCGAGCTGTCGAAAGCCCGCCTCGACGGCGTTGATGGTTTCGGACATGGTCAGCAAATTTTCGATGTCGGCGTGGGTGAGAATTAACATGATTGCTTGGATGGGGGTTTGTTGAAATGGGCAGTTGGCTTTAACTGCTACGAGCCGAGCCGAAACGCGAAGCGCGTCTCATCCAGCCTAAGCGGCGTGCGGTTGCCCATCTGTGTACGGGATTGTCACGGCGTATTATGAAAGTCAGAAGGAAAGCTGTCAAGCAAGGGGAGGGAAGATAGATTTCCGACGATTGACAGGCCAACCGCCCCGTGCTATTTTTACGGCCATTCTTGCCTGCCGCTCCCTGCCCGCTCCCACTCAATTGAGCCACCACGGGACAAGCCGTTGGCTTGTTCCCCACGCCACAAAACCCATGATCACCATTCAATCAAACGCCCTTACCGACTTTGTCCACCACATCTTCTGCGCCGCCGGGGCATCCGAGAATAATGCCGCCCTCGTTACCCATTCGCTCGTCTCCACCAACCTGACGGGGCACGATTCGCACGGCGTGATGCGCGTTATCCAGTACGTCGACATGATTCGGCGCGGCGAAATCGATGTTGACGCCGAGCCCAGCGTTGCCCACGAGACGGCGGTGCTGGCGCGGGTAGATGCGTGCCGCAGCTTTGGCCAGGTCGCCGCGCACTTTGCGATGGCGCTGTGCATCGCAAAGGCGCGCGAGCAGGGCCTGGCCACCGTGGGGCTGACCAACTGCAACCACGTGGGGCGGCTGGGCGAATGGGTGGAGATGGCGGCGCGCGAGCAAATGGTGGGCATGGGCTTTTGCAACGCGGGCTCGAAGGGGGGCTTGGTTGCGCCCCACGGCGGCGCGTCGCGGCGGCTAGGCACCAACCCGATTGCGTGTGCCTTCCCCGTTGGCGAACCAGACGAAGAGCGCACGCCCTTCGTCCTAGATTTTGCCACGAGCGCCGTGGCCGAGGGCAAGGTGCGGGTGGCGCGGAATGCGGGCAAAACGCTGCCGGAGGGCTGGATTCTGGACGGCGACGGCGCGCCGAGCACGGATCCGGAAGCGCTCTACGACGGCGGCATGTTGCGCACCGCCGCCGAGCACAAGGGCTACGCGCTCTCGCTGATGATGGAGCTGCTGGCGGGCGCGCTCACCGGGCGCGGCTGCACTCCGTTCGACGATATCGGCCCCGGCAACGGCGTCCTCTTTATCGTGCTGCGGGCCGACGCCTTCCGCCCGCTGACGGAGGTGCTGCACGACAGCGCCCGGCTGGCCGACGAAGTCAAAACGGCTGCCGTGGCGCCGGGTGCAGAAGAAATTCTCGTCCCCGGCGAGCCGGAGCAGCGCGCGGCGGCTGCACGGCGGGCAGACGGCATTCCCATCGACGACGGAACGTGGGGGCAGCTGGTCGCGCTGGCGGGGGAGCTGGATGTGGGCGTACCGAGCGTATAGGTCGTTGAGCTCAAATCATGTTTTTGGGACGCAGAGCGTCCAGTCTGCATTCCCACGCAGAGCGTGGGAACGATCAACTACTCACGCATTAACTACTCACGCATCATGTCTATCCTCAACGCCTTCCAGCTCACTGACCGCACTGCCCTCGTTACGGGCGGCAACCGCGGCCTGGGCCGTGCGATGGCGCTGGCGCTAGCCGAAGCGGGCGCTCAAGTCGCTATCAGCAGCCGCGACCTGGCGCGCGCGCAGACTGCCGCCGCTGAAATCGCCGATGCAGCAAGCGTAAACCGTGACCAAGTGCGCGGCTATGGCTGCGAAGTCACCGAGGCCGCGCAGGTGCAGGCGCTGGTGGACGACGTGGTGCACGACTTCGGCGGGCTGGATATTTTGATCAACAACGCGGGCATCAACATTCGCGGGGCCATCGACGAGTTGTCGCCCGACGAATTTTTGCAGGTGCAGGCCACCAACGTCACCGGGCCGTGGCTGCTGACGCGCGCCGCCGCGCCGCACCTCAAGCGGAGCCAAGCCGGGCGCGTGATCATGCTCGGCTCGATTCTCTCCGTCATCGCCATGCCGGCGCGCACGCCCTATGCCACCAGCAAGGGCGCCATCCTGCAGATGACGCGCGCGTTGGCGCTGGAGTGGGCGTCGCTGGGCATCACCGTCAACGCGATTTTGCCCGGCCCCTTTGGCACGGAGATGAACCGCTCGCTGCTCGACGATCCGGAAAAGTACCAGGCGTTCGTCTCGAATATACCGATGGGTCGCTGGGGCGAAGTCGAGGAGATTGGGGGGCTGGCCGTCTTTCTGGCGAGCGATGCGGCGTCATTTATCACGGGCGCGGGGATTACGATTGATGGCGGATGGACGGCACGGTAGCAAAAGCCGATTGCTCAACAACCAACTGGCGCGCTTACTTCAGAATGTAGTACGTCGCCCGCTTCTCCCCGATCCGAATTAGCAAATTTTTATCCACCAAATCGACCAGATCGCGCCGGATGGTCTCCGCGCTCACGTCCGGAACCAGGGATTGGTAGTCGCTGTTGGTGATGCGCCCCTGGGTGGCGACGTGGGCCAGCGCCTGCTCCTGCCGCTCGTTGAGGTGGACGTGCTGCCAGGGCTGCGCCTGCGGCTGGAGGCTCACCAACTCCTCGCCCGTGGAGTAGAGCGTCACCTGGAAGCCCGCCGCCGTCTCCTCGAAGGTGGGTTCGGGCAGGCCCGCTTCGCGCATGGTGGCGATCATGCGGTCGATGCCGTAGCCGAGGCGCTCGATGTAGCCCATGTCGCTGAGCACGGCGACGATGGCCTCGTTGCGGCTGTAGCGCTCGTCCTTCAAATTATCAAGCGTGACGTGGCCGGGCAGGCGACCGGGGCTGTAGAGTTCGAGCCTGTCGCTAAACATAAGCAGGCGGATGCCCTCGCCGCGAATGCTGTAGTCGCGGTGCGCCACGGCGTTGACAATCGCCTCGCGCACCACCGCCAGCGGGTATTCGGTGGTCTCTTCTCTCGCCATGCCGCTGATCTTCATGCCGCGCCGCATGTTGCCCGTCACAAAGGCCTCGGCCTGGCGCACCTGATCGGCCAGCGTGCCGCTAAAGTCCTGGCGCGCAAATTCGTCGCTCATGCTGGCGCTGGCGTAGCGGACGCAGATGATTTCGGCGCTGCGCACAAAGCGCTGCGGCTCGCGGCCAAAGAGCAGGATGCCCGCGTGGGTCGGTGCATATGCCTCGCCGCTCTGCCCCGGCACAAGCTCGCCCTGCGTGACGCAGCCGCGGCTGAGCAGCACCTGCACGGCTTCCTCGTCCGGCGGGATGCCAATTTGGTCGAGGTAGCGGTTGACGCGCACGCCGTCCAAATCGCCGAGCGTGGCGTCGGCGGCGGGCTGGCTCTCGAAGCCCGCATCGCCCCGATCCAGCAGCAGGCGACGCAACTCGGGCGTGGTCAAGGTGCGGTTGCGCGGGCCGGTGCGCGTGAGGTAGCGGCCGCCCAGGCTATAAAGATGGGGCAGCCCCGGCGGAATCTGCACGACGACGACCGCCAGTTCGTTGGGCGCGGGGTGCAGCGTCACCGTCTGGGGGTTGGGCAGGATGAGCGGCGGCTCCGTCAGCAGCGCCGCCTCCGATGCCTTGTCGCGCAGCGCGTCGACATCGACCCCAGCTTGGGGCACGCCGCGCCTGCTTGCGCCGAGGATGAGCGTGCCGCCGTTGGCGTTGGCGAGCGCGGCCAGCGTTTCGGCCAGCTTGCGGCTGGCGGTGCGCGCAGTGGCCAGGGCCACGCGCTCGCGCTCGCCGCCTTCCAGCAGCAGGCGGACTTCGGTTGGGGTAATGGTCGCGTTGCGTCGTCGCAGAGCCATGAGGGGAAACTCCAAGTTTTCCCTATCCTACCTTACCCACCCCGATCCTCGCCAAAGTTATCTGGGCGCGCACCCAGCTCGACGCGAATTTCCCGTTCGCGACCGTTGCGCAGGACGGCCAAATCCAGCGGATCGCCGGGTTGGCTAAAGGCGATGATTTCGAGCAGCTCGTTAAAATTTTCGATGGGTTCGCCGTTGGCGGCAACCACAACATCGCCCTGGCGCAGGCCAGCTTGAGCCGCGGGGCCGCGTGGTTCGATGCTTGCAATGAATGCACCGCTCTGCGAGTCTAAATTTTCCAGCGCCGCCACCTGCAACCCAATATCACCGCCTTCCACGCCCAAGTAGGGCCAGCGGTAGCGACCCTCCCCGATCAGCGACGGCGCGATCAGCCGCACGACGTTGCTGGGAATCGCAAAGCCGACGCCGGAGTTGCTGCGCGTGGCGCTGCGAATCTGCGCGTTGACGCCGATCACCTCGCCTTGTAGATTGAGCAGCGGGCCACCGGAGTTGCCGGGGTTGATGGCGGCGTCGGTCTGGATGGCTTGCGGAATGTTAAACGGCGTTGCGCCCGACTCGATCGCGCGGCCAACGGCGCTGACGATGCCGGTGGTCATGCTGGTGCCGAGGCCGAAGGGATTGCCGATGGCAACGACAAGTTCACCCACGCTCACGTCGTCCGAATCAGCGAGCGGCAGCGGATGCGTGCCCTCCGGCAGGTCGTCAACCCGCAGGATGGCGAGATCGCTGTCGTCGTCCAGCCCAATCACTTCCGCTTCGCGCTGAATGCCGTTGTAGAAGACGACAATGACCTGCTGCGCCCCAGCCACCACGTGGTTGTTGGTGACGACGTGCCCCTCATCGTCCAATATCCAGCCCGATCCCGCGCCCTCGCCAACCTGCCCCAGCTGATTTTGCGCCAGCACCTGAATGCTAACCACGCCGGGGTTGAGATCGGTGTAGAGATTGCTCAACAGGTCAGAATTGAGCGCCAGCGCACTGCTGGTGGATGAAGGAACGGCTGCGTTCGCCTGTTCGCGGCTAGATGAATTGGCAGCAGACGAAGCATCCGCATCGCGATCGGCAGCCGCCGCGGCGGTGAACGTGGGCTGCACCTGCGCCAGCTCCTCCTCCTGGGCCATCACCTGTGCCGATTCGACTTCCGTGGCTTCGCCAGCTGTCGGTGTGCGAAACAGTGTCGCGTTGAAGACGTTACCTACCAACGCCCCGCCAACTGCCAACAGAATAACCAGGGCAAGACAACCTGCCCCGCCCCAGGTAACCATTCTGCGTGAAATCATCTGCCTTCTCCTTTGTTACACAAGCTATCCAATCTATTTATAGCCTAAAGAAGAAACGTGGCGACCTGTGGCAGAATCAATACAACTTTGGGTATAAATTGCGGTACAAGATAATTCTCTATAGCTGGGCATCGCCCGGGTGACGGAAACAATCCGTCGTATGGTCGTTGACCATCCCCACGGCCTGCATAAACGCGTAGCAGATCGTCGGCCCAACAAAGGTGAAGCCGCGCTTTTTCAGCGCCTTGCTCATCGCCTGTGACTGCGGTGTCTGCGCGGGCACGTCGGCCAGCGTGGTGAAGTGATTGAGCACCGGTTCGCCGCCTACAAACGACCAAATGTACTGATCAAAGCTGCCGACCTCCTCCTGCACGGCCAGAAACGCCCGCGCATTCTTGACAACGCCATTAACTTTGAGCCGGTTGCGCACAATGCCCTCGTCCCGCAGCAGCGCGGCGATTTTGGCGTCGTCGTAGCGGACGATTTTCTTGGCGTCGAAGTTGTCAAAGGCGCGGCGGTAGTTGTCGCGCTTGCGCAGAATCGTAATCCAGCTGAGGCCTGCCTGCGCGCCCTCCAGGTTGAGCATCTCGAATAAATGTCGGTCGTCGTGAAGGGGGATGCCCCACTCGCAATCGTGGTAGTCGACGTAAAGCGGGTCGTCGCTGACCCAGGCGCAGCGTGGGTTGGTCATGGGTTCTCCTGTAAAATTTTTGCCACGCATTGCACGGATTGCACGAATTTTGCCCTGTCGAGCCAGCGACTGGGTTGAAGCCAACTTGCGCTAAAAGATAAGCAAATCACTATCTAGCCACTTCGTCAACCCGAATCCATTCGTGCAATTCGTGCAATTTGTGGCTAATCTCTCTTCGCCTGTACCGCTTCCCCGATCAACCCTTCATACAAGTCCCGCAGTCGCCGCGTCATCGACCCCTCCGCGCCGTTGCCGATTGTGCGACCGTCAATATCGATGACGGGCGTCAACCCACCAAATGTGCCCGTCACAAATGACTCGTCGGCGTCGTAGACATCGTAAAGCGAGAAGTTTTTCTGATGGCACGGAATGCCGTGGCGCGCACAGGCCTCGATTACCTTGCCGCGCGTGATGCCGTTCATGCAGTACTGGCCGGTCGACGTCCAAACTTCATCGCGCCGCACAATAAAAAAGTTGGTGGCGTTGCAGGTGCTGACGAAGCCGTGGATATCGAGCATGAGCGCTTCATCCGCGCCCGCCTCGATGGCCTGCGCGAGCGCGATCACCTCGTGGAGCTTGCTGTGGCAGTTGAGCCGCGGGTCGAGATAATCGGGCGAGCCGCGGCGCACGGTGCTGGTAAAGAGGCGCACGCCCTGGCGCGTCGTCCCCGGATCGGCGACTTTGTGCTCGGCGGTGATCACGATGGTGGGCGGGCCAATGGTGAGGCGCGGGTCCTGCGAGGGCGTCTTTTTGACGCCGCGCGTCACCATCAGCCGCACGTGGACGCCGTCGTGCATGTCGTTGGCGCGCACGGTGGCATGGAGCGCTTGGGTGAGTTCGTCGCGCGTTTGGCCGATGTTCATGTGAATCGCCTTGGCGCCCTGGAAGAGGCGATCCAGATGCTCACCCAGGAAGACGAAGACGCCGTGGTGCAGGCGCACGCCCTCCCAGACGCCGTCTCCAACGAGGTAGCCGCTGTCGAAGACGGAGATTTTGGCCTCGGCGCGCTGTACGAGGTCGCCGTTGATGTAGATGAGGACGTTGTCGTTGCGCTCGTCTGGGAGCGCGTTGTGGGTTCCGTGCATAATGTATCGCGAAGCGCTGCTTCGCCTCCGGTGTGCGAAGCAGCGCTTCGCCTTACGTGAATAAACTCAGTTGATGGTTCTCTGCCCGCTCCTTCTTCGCCTTGCGCGGGGCCATGCGACGCACCTGCAGCAGCGCCCGCTCAATATCGTCGACAAAGCGCGACGGGGCATTCTCCATCGTGCGCCCGAAGAGGAAGCGCCGTCGCGCGTGGCTCAGCACCAGCTTGTGCTGGGCGCGCGTCATGCCGACGTAGAAGAGGCGGCGCTCTTCGTCGATGTCCGGCGTCTCGCCCGGTCGCACGTAGGGGAGCAGCCCCTCTTCGCAGCCGGCGAGGAAAACGACGGGGAATTCGAGCCCCTTGGCCGCGTGCAGCGTCAGCAGCGCGACGCGGTCGGCGCGGGCATCGTAGTCGTCGGGATTGTGGGCGGAGGCGCGGAGGGCGACGCTGTCGAGGAAGTTGGTGAGCGTGGTGGAGCGCGTGATGCGTGATGCGTAATGGGTGAACTGGGTGGCACGTTCGGCGTCAATGCCAACACGTTGGCGCATAAAGTTGATAGCATCGTCGATCAGCGTAGGCACGGGCGTGGCCGCATTGTGATTTTGCAGAAACATGGCAACTTCGACAAGCCATTGCCGCTGCGCTTTGGTCAACCCTCTGACGTCGCCATCCGCGAGCAGGGTAAGCAGCGAGGCGTCGGCATCAACCAAAGCCGCGTGTAGCTGCGTAATCTGCCGCGGCGTAAATGAGGCCCCGGCGCTGAGCACGCTCGACCAGTGTGGACGCGACGTCGGATTTTGCAGCAGCCCCAGCAGCGCGAGCAGCGACTTCACGTCCTTGTACGCAAAGAGCGGGCGCTCGCCGACGACTTGGTAGGGAATGCCGGAGCGGTCCAAGGCCTCGACGAGGGCGCGGCTTTGGCTGTTGAGGCGGTAGAGCACGGCGAAATCGCCGAAAGTATAGTCGGCGGACAGGCCGTCATCATCGACGCGCCCGCTGTCGATGGAGAAGTAGCTCGTGCCGCCGACAAGCTGCTCGATCTGGTGGACGACGTACTCGGCTTCGGCCTTGTCCGTGGGCGCGTCGTGAATGTCCAGCTTCGTCTGCTGCACAAAATCCGACCAGATGTCGACGGCCTCGCGATCCGGCTCTTGGCTGATGACCTGCTGTGCAGCGTTGAGGATATTCTGCGTCGAGCGGTAATTCTGCGACAGGTTGAGCGTGACGGCGCTGGGGTAATCCTCGGCGAAGCGCAAGAAGTAGTTGCGGTCCGCGCCGCGAAAGCCGTAGATGGCCTGATCGGGATCGCCGATCACGCAGAGATTCGCTTCCCCTTCGGTCAGCAGCTGCAGCAGCCGATATTGCGCGGCGTTGACATCCTGATACTCGTCGACCGAGATCCAGCGGTAGCGGGCGTGGACGGCGTCGCGCACCGCTTCGTTTTGTTCAAGCAGCGCGACCGGGCGCGCGACGAGGTCGTCAAAATCGAGCGCTTGGCTGTCTCGCAGGGCGGCTTCGTAGCGGGTGAAAATCTGGGTAAAATCGGCGTCGTGCTCCGGCGCGGTGGGCGAACGCAGGGCATTTTTGGCGGCGCTGATCGCATCGAGGTGCGCGCCGAGTTGGGCGTCGCTGGCGTCGGTTAGGAGGGTGTGGAGCAGGGCGCGGCGGTCGTTGTCGTCGAGGATGGTAAAATTTTCGTCGAGACCCGCTTGCTTAGCAAAGTCGCGCAGCAGCATGGCGCCAAAAGCGTGGAAGGTGGCGATGGTCATGCGCGCGGCGGTCGCCTCGCCGACGAGGGCGGCCAGCCGCTCACGCATCTCCTCGGCGGCTTTATTGGTAAAGGTGATTGCCAGAATTTCTTCCGGCGCTGCGTTTATTGACTGGGCATTTGTGCCGTTGCTGACAGCGGGATTTATCAGGTGAGCAATGCGGTGGGTGAGCGTGCGCGTTTTGCCCGTGCCCGGCCCGGCGGTGATGATCAGCGGGCGGTCGACGGTGTGGACGGCGAGCTGCTGCTGGGGATTGAGATTGGGCGGGCTGTCCGTTGAGCTGTCAACGGATTTTGGGGGAACGGATTGAGCAGATTCTTCGTGGTCAGCAATCAAAGCTGTTCCATCCGTTGCCGGATATATCTGGCTAGGAACGGATTTCTGTCGCACGATGGGGCGTACTACGAAAATCCGTTAAATCCGCTCCCGAATCCGTCGACAGCTCGACCGGCTCCACCTCAAACATCGCCATTTGCGGCGCGGCGTTCTCCGATAGCACCTTGATCACGCCAAATTCACCGTCGTAGCCCGGCTGCGCTTCGACCTGGCCCCGCCGCATGTGACCGATGCCCTCGGCCAAGGGCGCGCCGCCCGCCTGCGCCACCTCCTCCAGCGGCGCGTCGAGCAGGATGTGCAGTTCGCTGCCGAGCTGGGCGAGCAGCGCCATGTACGCCCGCTGCACCCGCTTGGAGCTCGCGCCGACGCCCAGCACCTCGCTCAAAATTTCGGGCAGCGGGATCAGCCCGTGAAAGGGGCGCGAGCGCGGCGCGCGGCGACCCTCCGGCTCGTCCGCCAGCACTTCGACGCGGTGCATAACGCCCACGGTAACGGGCTTGCCGCAGCCCGGGCAGAGGCCGTCGTGCTCGATGGTCGTCTGTGGATGCCAGCAGATGTTGCACTTGCGGTGGCCGTCGTAGTGGTACTTCCCCTCTTCTGGAAAAAATTCGAGGGTGTTGAGCACCTGCTCCGGCGCATGGCGCAGGGCGTGGAACATCGCGTCATAGCCGGGCTCGATGTCAAAGGTGGTGGCTTCGCGGGCGAGCTTCTGCGGCGAGTGGGCGTCCGAGCTGGAGACGAGCGTCCAGGGATCAAGCTGCGAGACGCGCCAGTTCATTGGTGGGTCGGACGACAGCCCGGTCTCCATGGCGGCAAGCTGAGGAGTGAGATCGTCGAAGCAATCCCGCACGCGCTCGAAGCCGGATTTGGAGCCGAGCAGCGAGAACCAGGGCGTCCAGATGTGGGCGGGGATGAGCTGGCAGCGCGGGTCGACGTCGAGGATGATCTCGAACAAATCGCGCGAATCCAGGCCGAGGATGGGTCGACCATCCGAGCGGATGTTGCCGATTTTTTCCAGCTCGATCTGGATTCGCTGGACTACTTCCAGCGTCGGCGCAAAGATGACGTTGTGGACTTTGCGCGTCCGATTCTCGCCCGCGGCATCGACCTTTTTGTAGATGTTGCTGATTTCGCCCGCCAGCAAAAAGCGCACCTCGCGTCGACAGCTCGGCGGCACGCCATCCTCCAACGTTTCGGCCACCATTTTTGCAAGCTCCGGCTTGAGGCGGAAGAGGTTGCCCTCGATGGGCTCCAGCTTGTCGCGCATTTCCTGGAGCCAGCCGGGGTGGGCAATATCGCCCGTGCCCACGAGGTCGACGCCTTTGAGCTGGGCCCAGCGGGCGAGGTGCTCAAAGTCGAGCGTTTTGCTGGTGGCGCGCGAGTAGTGCGAATGAATGTGGAGATCGGCAACGAGTTTCATAGGTCAGCGGTGTAAGAAGCGAGCGCTCGGAAGCGCCGTTGAGCGCCGTCGCACGCGAGCAGCAGTATACCATGGATGAAGCATTTCGCTTAGACGATGGATTTAGACGGGTGCGTTTCAGTTTGGGGGCGAACCCGCGTCGCCGGGGCGTTCGACCTCTTCCCCTCGCTGTTGGTTCGTGGGTAACGAGTCGGGTGAAGCCCCTCTCATTTGAGGAGAGGGGGTTTGGGGGAGAGGTCTGGTGGGCCACACCCTGCCATGTTGCCCTATGCCGAAGCTGCCCCCAAACCGAAATACACCCTATCTAGACGATGGATTTAGATGGCGGGTACGGACAACAGGAGGTCACACCTGTTGTTTTGTAAATCATAGGTTACAATTGGCGGTGGAATTGGTTAGGGGCGGGTGCGTGAGTGCTCCGCTGTAAAAGGAGGAACAGTTGAGTAACGGATTCGCGAGCTTTGTCCTGCTGGTGGGCACGGCCGCCGCGCTTGCTTTTGCCGCAATTGCGTGGCGGCGACGACCGGCGATTGGCGCACGGGCGCTGATGGTGCTGCTGCTGTTGGGTGCGCTGTGGGCGGGCAGCAACGCCATGATGCTGCTGAGCAACACGTTCGAGATCAAGCTGCTCTGGCTCAATGTGCAGTTGATTGCGATGAATTTGATGGGTCCAACATGGTTTCTCTTTGCCGCCAACTACTCGCCGCGCAACGGGTGGATGTCGCGCCGAGTAGTGGTTGCGGTCTACCTGCCCGCCCTCGTTCTTGTTCTGCTGGTGTGGACAAATCCCTGGCACGGCTGGGTGCTGCACAACCCACGCCTGGAGGTAATGCGCGCGCTGCCCTATTTGAACTATGAGTGGGGCGTGGGTCGCCTGTCGATCCTGCTTTATGGCTACGGCGCGATCCTGGCCGGTATTCTTCTCTTTATACGGAAGTTTTCGCGCTCGCTCTACGTGTACCGCCGCGTTTCGCGCTATTTTATCGTTAGCTGCATTGTCGCGCTGGCGTTTGATGCGCTGACGATGATAAGCCCGCGCCTTGCGCCTAATTTTGATGCCTCGCCGCTGGTGCTCATCACCATCGGCGCCTTCCTCGTGATCACGGCAATTCACCGCGACGTGTGGGACATCCTGCCATTTTCGGGGCGCGAAATCTTGCGCAACACGCACGACGGCGTCCTCGTGCTAGATAAGCGGAACCATATCATGGGCTGTAATCGGGCGGCCAGCCGTCTGCTCGGCCGCGAGGAAGAGGAAATTTACGGTTTACACCCATGGGAACTTGTTGGCTGGTCCAGCTTTGAGCTGGAGGATGATCAGAGACAAGCGCAGCTCTTGGAGCTGCAGTGGACGCGCATCACTCCGTGGGGCGAAGAGGAGGAGACGCTCGATTTAGAGGTGCACGTCTCGCCGCTCCACGATCGCAATCAGGGCTTGCGGGGGCGCTTGATGGTGCTGCGCGATCAGACGCAGCAGCGGCGGGCCGAGCGCGAGCTGTGGGAAAGCGAAGCCAGCCTACGTGCCGTGCAGCGCGTGGAAAGCGTGGGCCATCTGGCAGGCGAAGTCGCGCGCGATTTTGGCAGCCTGCTCGATAGCGTCAACGGCCAATTAAGCAGCGCGCTTCAAAGCCTTTCCTACAAGCATCCCGCGGCGCGCTACCTCCGCACTTCGCTACACGACACCCACCGCGCTATGGAGCTGGTTAATCAACTGCTGGCCTACGCGGGCAGCAGCCACGCCAGCGTGGAGTACGTCGACATCAACAAGGTGGTGATAGAAAGCCGCGAGCTGTTTGAATCGATCGTGCCAGCGGGCAGCAAGCTGGATATCGATCTTAACGCCCACACGCCGCTCGTGTTGGGGGATTTCGTACAGGTCCAGCAAATTTTGCTCAACCTGCTGATGAACGCCTCGGACGCCGTGCAGCTCGACCGTGAACTGAGCACAATCGAAGCGACCGGTTCCACGCAGCAGGCCGAAAGCCACATTGAAATCAGCGTGTACCCCTACCACATTGCGCCGCCCGAAATGCCAGCGGCGAAAGACGCCACGCGCTTGGGAAACTTGGCCGAGCCCAGCGCCGATGAAATGGATTTGAGTAAGTCTGCTAGTCGTCAAATCGGAACGAACAGTTACTTTCCCAACGGGGATCGGATGGGAGAAACTAATCGCAACGGCGGCGAGCCGAGCGGAAGCCACACGGCAAAGCGGGGGCAAAGCGGCTACGGCGACAGGTTTGATCAACAGAGCCGCGGCTACTCCAGCAACAACGGACCCGAACAGAACAGCGCCGACGAGCGCACAACAGAAATTGCGTTTGACGTGGAGCGATGGCTCCCCGTCTACCAGGTGCCGGAGCCGGGCCCCTATGCGCTGATCGAGGTGAGGGATAACGGCATCGGCATGTCCGATGTGCTGCAAGAGCGCATCTTCGAGCCCTTCTACTCCACGCGCAACGGCGGTCGCGGGCTGGGGCTTTCGGCGGTGCTGGGTGTCTTGCGCGCCCACGGCGTGCGCTGCAGGTTCAGAGCCAACTGGGCGAGGGCAGCCGCTTCTTCGTGCTGCTGCCCGCCGCGTCGCCAGAATCACCCGACACGCCGGGTGGAGTTTCCAGTGAACAGCGGGGGGCAGAGTCCTCGCGGAACCCGACGGTTTTGGCGATCCACGACAAACAGCAGATATCCGTCGTGCGGGAAACGGGCTTGCTAATTGAGCCGGAGCCGCAGTGGACCGATCGGCTGCTGGATGCGCTGCAGCTGCTCAACGCCCAAATGACGTGGACCTCCACGCTGGATGAGGGGCTGGCTATCGTGGATTTGCACCGCACTCACCTGGATTTCGTGATGGTGCGCGCCGACGTGCTGCAAACGCCCGAGCGGCTGCTTATGCTGCAAGAGCAGCTTCGGGTCACGACCCATGCGCCTGCTCTGCTTATTGTCACGGCCGATTCCGACAATTGGCTAAACGCGAAAGCCAGTCGTTCGCTGCTGCCGTCCGGCATTCGGCTGGTGGAATACGATCACGCAATCGCGTTGACGCCGTACGCACCCGCTCAAGTGAAGGCGTTGGTCTCCTCGATCACGGGTCCCATCATGGGCGAGCGGCGCACGGCGGGCGACGACTCAATTCGCCAGCTGGCCGAATCGATCCGGCGTGCCCTGCGGCAAAGACCGCGGGGGCAGGCAGCGCCACGCAGCGGGAACCCACCGTAAATCGATGGAATCGAGCGACCTTCGACGCGCTAGTTAGGGCGTGTCCCGCTGCCGCCGGTTGGGCTGCCCGCACTCGTCGGCGGGCTCCCCGCCAGCAGAACCGGCTGAACAACCAGCCGACGCCGCAGAGGCCAAGAAAAATTAGACGATTTCCCCATCGCCCTTTACCATAGAGAAAATGAAAGTCCGGCTTCTCGCAGAAGCCGGACTTTTCACGCAACCAATCCAACATTTATAAAATCACATGTCTCTTAGCATTGGAATTGTCGGCCTGCCGAACGTGGGCAAAAGCACCACCTTTAACGCGCTGACCAAAGAACAAAACGCCGAAGCCGCCAACTACCCCTTCTGCACCATCGAGCCCAACAAGGCCATTGTTGCCGTGCCGGACGAGCGTGTGGATCAGATCGAGAAGCTGGTGAAGCCAGCGCGCACTATCTACGCCACCGTCGAATTTGTGGATATTGCCGGGCTCGTCAAGGGGGCGAGCCAGGGCGAGGGGCTAGGCAACCAGTTTCTCGGCAACATCCGCGAAACGTCCGCTATCGTCCACGTCGTCCGCTGCTTCGAGGACGAGAACGTAATCCACGTCTCCGCCACGCCCGATCCGCGCGACGATATCGAGGTGATCAACACCGAGCTGGGCCTGGCCGATCTCGAACAGCTCGAGCGCAAAATCGAGCGGCTCACGCGCCAGGTCAAGGGGGACAAGTCGCTGCAGCCCGTGATGGATGCAGCCGTGAAGCTGCGCGACCACTTGGGCGCGGGCGAACCGGCCTCCACCTTCCCCGAACGCGACAGCGACGCCTTCCGAACCCTCAACGACGAGATGCGCTTTATTACCAGCAAGCCCGTCATCTTTGCGGCCAACGTCAGCGAGGATGATCTGGAGGAGGACAATCGCTACGTGCAGGCCGTGCGCGAGTACGCCGCCGAGACGGGGGCGGAGGTTGTCAAGCTGAGCGCCAAGCTGGAGGAGGATATGGCGGGGCTAACGGATGAAGAGCGCGCCGAGTTTCTGCACGACGCGGGCGCACAGGAGAGCGGGCTTGACCAGGTAATTCGCAAAGGCTTTCGCGCGCTGGGGCTGATCAACTTCTTTACGGCGGGCCCCAAAGAAGTTCGCGCGTGGACCACGCCGAAGGGAGCGAAAGCACCGCAGGCGGCCGGCGTTATCCACACCGACTTTGAGCGCGGCTTTATCCGCGCCGAGGTGATTCCCTTTGAGGAGCTGCTCAAGCACGGCTCCGAAAGCGCGGCCAAAAGCGCGGGCGTTATGCGCACCGAAGGCAAGGAGTACGTGGTGCAGGATGGGGACGTGATGCACTTCCGGTTTAACGTGTAAAGGGCGGCACTTCCCGTGCAAAAATTCTAAAGAGGTTGAGCCACGAATTACGCGAATTGCACAAATTTTTGCGGGTAACCCTTTCTGCTTTGTGTCATTCATGTAATTCGTGGCGAAGAAGATTCGCCACGCTTCACCAACGTTCCCAAACTTGGAACTACTGCTCCCCGTTTCGCTTACCCGTTCCATTTGCCCATCACTTCGCCACGTTCACGCCCCACTCGTAGACCAACCGCCCCCCGTTCCAGCCGCTGGCGATCACGAGCAGCGCCCCCGCCACCAACAGCCCCACCACCCACCAGCGCGCGTCCGCCGCGTCCAGCAGGTCAACGTGATCTGGGGCGTTGGCGTGCACGTCAAGCGGGTGATGGCGCGAGCGCGTGGCGGCACGGCCCGGCCGCCGCAGCCAGCGGGCATAGAGCAGCGCGCCGTATACGACGAGCAGCCCCAGCCCCGTGCCAATATGCCAGTTGAGCACGCCCCGATAGGCGGCCTGCGGCGGCAGCCCCGCCTGCGCAAGCAGCCCGCTGAGCACGGCCACGCCCGTTGCAACCCAGCCCGCCACCATGCTCCACCAGGTGAGTCGACGCAGCGTGGCGCGATGCGGAATGGGGGCGTGCGCAAGGTAGAGCAGGCCCGCGGCGCTGCTGGCCAGCAGGAACGCAATCGGGAAGTGAACGGTGGCGGCGTGAAGCGTGGGAATGGATAGAGTCATCTGGTCTGCGTACCAGGGATCACAGAAGCTCGCCCGTGGCTAACGCTAAAATAAAGGCATCGGCTTAGGATAATCTAACACCAGCTGCATGATACCAGCCGCGCCGCAAAATTTGTAATCTGGCTGTCAGCCAGCGCTCATTGCAGATTTATCTGGTGGCTTCACAATTGAACTATAAAATTTATAGCGAAACAGTCGCAACAATACAGTCGCAACAACAAGGGAAAATTTTTATGCAACCGATACGCTCATCAGAAATCACGCCGGAGCACGTTTTTCTCAATCGCCGCAAGTTTATGGCCGCGGCGGGCACGCTGGCCGCTGGCGCAGCCCTGGCCGCCTGCTCGATGCCGGAGGACGCGCTGCAGCAGGCGCAGGAAGCAGCCGTCGCCGTGGAGGAGGTCGTTGGCGAACTGCCGGCCCCGCTGGCCCACGAAGAGCCCTTCGCCAGCGCCGCAACCGATGCGCTAGGCCGCGAGCTCAACTCGTTTGAGGCCATTACCAACTACAACAACTTCTACGAATTTTCCACGGACAAGGAAGCGGTCGCGCGGCTGGCGGAGGACTTTGTGACGGCCCCTTGGCAGATCGAAGTCGGCGGGCTGGTCAACAATCCCAGCGTCTTTGATTTGGATGACTTGTATGGCTTTGAGCAGGAAGAGCGCATCTATCGCCTGCGCTGCGTCGAAGCGTGGTCGATGGTGATTCCGTGGGTGGGCTTCCCGCTCTCCTCGCTGCTGGCGCAGGTCGAGCCAACGTCCGAGGCGCAGTTTGTGCGCTTTGAAACGGTGGTGCGCCCCGAGCAGATGGAAGGCCAAAAGCGCAACACGCTCGACTGGCCCTACGTCGAAGGGCTGCGCTTGGACGAGGCCATGCACCCGCTGGCCATTTTAGCCACGGGCGTCTACGGCAAACCGCTTGTCCCGGCCAACGGTGCACCCATCCGCCTCGTCGTGCCCTGGAAGTACGGCTTTAAGAGCATCAAGTCCATCGTCAAGATCGAGTTGGTGGCGGAGCAGCCGCTTAACACGTGGCAGGAGGCCAATTCGCGCGAGTACGGCTTCTACGCCAACGTTAACCCGGCAGTGGATCACCCGCGCTGGTCGCAGGCCACGGAGCGCGTGATTGGCGGCGGGCGCGACCGCATCGAGACGCTGCCCTTCAACGGCTACGCCGAGGAAGTGGCGAGCCTCTACGAGGGGATGGACTTGCGGGCGAATTTTTAGGATTGCTCACTGTCTTCTGCTTATTGCTCGTTGCTAAAGGAAGGGCAATGCGAATGATTGCTCCACCTCATGTGAGGACAACAAGCAACAAGCAATAAGCAGTAAGCAATCAACCACAGGAACTACTCATGACTTACTTTCGTAAAAACTGGGTCTTCGTGCTCGGCAACCTCGGCGCGGCGATTCCGCTGCTGATGCTGGCCTTCAAGGCCGCCACGGGCGATTTAGGCTTTAATCCCATCGATACCGTGACCGACCTCACGGGCAGTTCCGCGCTGATTATCCTAATCCTCTCGCTGGCGGTAACGCCCACCAATATCGTCACGGGCTGGCGACCGGTGCTCAAGCTGCGTAAGTCGCTGGGGCTGTGGGCCTTTGGCTACGCTGCGCTGCACTTTTC
Source organism: Caldilineaceae bacterium (assembly GCA_965213595.1). Taxonomy (GTDB): domain Bacteria; phylum Chloroflexota; class Anaerolineae; order Caldilineales; family Caldilineaceae; genus JBCCFC01. The sequence goes on from CBDBZO010000001.1 coordinate 635,014, forward strand.
CACCTACATCGGGCTGGACTATGGATTCAACTGGCAGTCGATTGTGCAGGACTCGCTGCTCCAGAAGCGCTATGTCTTTGTCGGCTTTACGGCGCTGCTGCTGCTCATCCCGCTGGCGTTGACTTCGACCAAGGCGGCCATGAAGCGGCTGGGTAAAAACTGGAAGCGACTGCATCGCTTGGTCTACGTGGCGGCGGGTTTGGCCGTGCTGCACTTTCTATGGCTCGTTAAAATTGATCGCACCGAGCCGCTGATTTACGCAACGATTCTGAGCGTGCTGCTGCTGATTCGCGTGCCGCCGGTGCGCAAGCGCATCATCTCGTGGCGGCGCAGCTTGAGCAAAAAGGAGAGCCGCAAGCCGTCGTTTGCAAACTGAGCGGTCGCGTAGACTGCAGAGGCTATCCCGAACAGCGCATTTACCGTTTGGGATGGCCTTGGCGTGCCAAGCGCCACTAAAGGATGACTCCGGCATCTGATTGGCGTAAACTTCAACTCTAGTCGAGTGAAGTACGCTAAGATGTCGGAGTTATTCTTTTACAAGCACTCAAAAGTTATTAGACATTATATCGTTTTGATTTCTACCTTCTAGAACGCACTTCGACGCTCAGAGAGAGATATTTAATCGGTATAACGTCTATTCAAGAAGTCATATCGGCGACCTACAGCCCCTTCAAACAATCAAGCGGCGACGGCGCTCAGGTGACCATTCACCGCGGGCCGAGATGGCGCAAGCTGCACGTGAAGCAGATCGGCCAGCTCAAGGGCGCGCACGCCATCTTCTCCAGGCACATCGCTGCTGCGACCTTCGCTTACGCAGCTGATAAAGTGGCTCAACTCCAGCGCCAGCGGCTCGTTCATCGGCACGTGGATGCGCTCGATCAGGCTCTCCTGTCGATAGGCGTTTACGTCATCGCTGTCGACGTAGCGCGGGAAGGTGTGCTGGTGCACAACGAGGCGCTTGCCCAGCAGGTCGGCCTCGATGTACGCGCCGTCGGCAATCACCTCAATGGCCCGCACTTTTTGCTCGGTGATGCGCGAGGCGCATAGGGTGGCAATGGGCCCGTTTCGGTACGAGAAGACGGCTACGGCGTGGTCCACCGTATTTGTCGAGAGCGAGCGGCCCCACGCCTGCGTCGTCTCAAAGTCGTGGCCGAGCAGGCTCGCCATCAAATCCAAGTCGTGAATCATCAAATCGTAAATCACGTCGACATCGGTGTTGCTGGCGTCGAACGAACTTAGGCGCTGCATGTTGACAGAAATGATGTGCTTATTGGCGAGCAGCTTGCGCAACTCCAAAACCGTTGGGTTAAAGCGCTCGATGTGACCGACCTGCAGCACGACGTCGTGCCGCGCGGCCAGCGCCACCAGCGCTTGACCCTGCTCAATCGTCTCCGCAATGGGTTTTTCCACCAGCACGTGTACGCCGTGCTCAATGGCGCGCTTAGCCAGCGGGTAGTGCGCCGGCGTGGTCGTGGCGATGGTCACGGCATCGACCTGCGCCAACAGTTCGTCGAAATCGGCGAAGTAGCGCGTTTCATAGGTGGCGGCCACGCGCTGGCCTGCCTCGGCGTTCAAATCGCAAACGCCTACAAAATTTACGTGGCGCAGCGAGGAGTAGACGCGGCAGTGCCGCTGGCCCATGCGCCCGGCGCCGACGACGCCCACAGAAATTTTATTCATAACGTTTTCGTTTCTCCTTTGTCAAACGGTCTACATATTAAAAGGTTGACCGCACGCTGTTCGAGGCGGGCGCTGCGGTTCCGCTACAATTTGTTAACTTCGTCCACAATGACGTTCAGTTCGTCCTGCGTGAGCTGGGGATGCACCGGCAGCGAGAAAACCTCGCGCGAGAGCATCTCGGCCACGGGTAGCTGCACATCGCCCACGATGTTGCGCATGTACTCGTGCTGGTGGGCGGGGATGGGGTAGAAGATACCCGTGCCCACGCCCGCTTCATCGAGTTGGCGCACGGCTTCGTCGCGGCTGCGACCGCTGTTGATGCGCACGGTGTACTGGTGCCAAACGTGTTCGCAATGATCACGCACGCTGGGCGTCTGCACCGATTCGATGTGCTGGGTCAAGAAGGTTGCGTTGGCCTGCCGCCGCTGCGTAAATTCGGGCAGCCGCTTGATTTGGCACAGGCCAACGGCCGCGTGCAGATCGCTCAGGCGGTAGTTGTAGCCGAGCATTTCGTAGTGGTAACGCGCGCTCTGCCCGTGGTTGCGCAGCAGACGCAGCCGCTCGGCCACCTCCTCGTCGTTCGTCGTAACCATGCCGCCCTCGGCGGACATGATATTTTTGGTGGCGTAAAGGCTAAACGCACCCGTACCAAAGCTGCCCGCCTTGCGCCCGTGGTCAGACGCCCCCACCGCCTGGGCCGCGTCCTCGATGATCACCAAGTTGTGCGCGTCAGCAATTGCCTGCAGGGCGTCCATCTCGCACATCTGGCCGTAAAGGTGTACGGGCATGATGGCTTTGGTGCGCGGCGTCACCGCGCGGGCAACGGCTTCGGGGTCGAGGTTGAAGGTGTCCGCGCGCACGTCCACCAGCACGGGCGTTGCACCCGCCATCAGGATGCTGTTGGCCGTGGCGATAAAGGTAAATGGCGTGGTGATCACCTCGTCGCCGGGGCCGATGTCGTGGGCCAGCAGCGCCAGGTGCAGCGCCGTGGTTCCGTTGGAGCAGGCCACGGCGTGGCGAACGTTGCACACCTGCGCAAACGCCTCCTCCAGCGCCGCCACGCGCGGCCCCTGCACAATGTAGCCCGATTCGAGCACGGCCATCACTTCGGCCTTCTCCTCCTCGCCAACCAGCGGCTTGGACACAGAAATTTTATTCATGTAACGTCTCCTAACGGTTTTGTGCCGTTTGTCTATAAATCACGCTGTTCTTGGGGTTAGTACAGTTAAACCAACTAACCATTTGAAAACTGGCCCTCACCCCCGGCCTCTCTCCCACAGTGGAAGAGGGGAGAGTTTGGCTCCCTTCTCCCATCCTGGGAGAAGGGCTGGGGATGAGGGCGCGCTCGACTTACCCTTTAAGCCCTCTCAGCAAAACGTCAACGGAACTTAGGCAATTCCAGGAAATTAACTATACCGGGATAAGTCATGTTGGATGTGCGACGCACCTCGAAGGTGCGACGCACGGTCGACTCTCTCTCTGGTGCGGCCAACACAGCCCACGGTGCGTTGCACTTTCCCAAGATTCTCTCATGAAAGTCAAGGGGGAGAAGCTTAAAGATTTGGGTCAGCGCGAGCCAGTCGCCGCGCGGGCCGGGTCAAAATCTTGTTCGGAAGAAAAGACGGCCCAGGCCCAGTGCAAAATCTTGCGCGCGGCAGCAACCAGTGCTTTTTTCTTGGGTTTACCGCGCGAAACGAGGCGTTGGTAGAAATCGCGCAAGGCGTTGTGGCCGCGCACGCCGCCGAGGGCACACAGATAAAGACGGCCCTAAGTTGACCATCGCCTTTCTTGGAGATGGCTGGGTCGCCGCGCACCGAACTGCCGCTTTGTCGAATCTGCGAATCGAGACCGGGCAGTCAAGCGCCTCGAAGCGGTAGAGCAGCACGAGCAGCGGCAGGACGGTCTTGGGGCCGATCGTGGATGGCCAGCAATTGGCGCTTGCGCTTCTTCAAGTCGGGGTGGCGTCGCACGTGCGCGTTGACCTGCTTTTCGAGCGCCGCGCGCTGCTGTTGTAACAGGGCAATGGTCTGTTCGAGGTCGGCGACCACCAGCGGCGACATGTCGGGCTTGTCCTGGGCGATGTCGAGGCGATTCTCCTCCATGCGGATGAGCTTGTCCAGCTCGTCCAGCCGTAGCAGGTAGTCCAGTTCGCGCACTTCTTCGGCGAGTAAGGCTTGGGCGGGTGGTTGCATGCGGGCGCCGTACTCGGCCAGCATGCGCGCATCCACGGGGTCGGTCTTGACCCGGTAGCCCGCCCCTTTGGCCCACTGATGTAGCTTCCACGGGTCGGGCTTGCTCACCAGCCAGCCCTGGGCGTAGGCGTAAAGCGCCAGCCCCAACTCGTAGCCACTGGTCGGCTCGAGCACCAAGTGGACTTGCTCGGCCCCTTGCTCGGCTCTTTGCCTCTCAACGGCTTGGCCGAAGGCTTCGTATCCTTCAGCTTGATTGGGGTACTTGCCCAGATTGAGGCTGCGGTCAGCCCAATACGCACCGTCAAAGCTGCTTTTGGCGATGTCGGCGGCTACATAGAAAATTCGCATAGCTCTCTTCCTTTCTAGGCAGACGCCTCTTGGCACCTGAGGGCTCACTAGTATGCGGGCTCTTGGCCCTTAATTCTCTTCGTCATCTCAGGCGCTTCTGCACCTGTTCAATCCGAAAGTCGTCCCGGTAGCGCTTTATTCTACCTGGAGGCAAGGACGGCGACCATCTCAGAATCGGGCTTTTCGCCACTTGTGCGATCAGTCTCTCGTCCTTGTGATACTAGTGCGACGCACCTCCATCACAATCAGCCGTGATATATTTATAATCTTGGATTAGCCTTAGCTTTCAACACGAAATGCGCGGAGCGTGCCTGAAGACTTCTTTGTGCTCCATGCTCTCCGCGCTCTGCATTAAGTTTTAGGCTCATGTGGATATGCGAGTGAAATTGCTATCTTTTTTTCCATAAAAAAGAGCGCAGCTTCACTTTTCCGCCCACATGAGTAAATTTTCATTCGTATGTACAAAAGCTACTCGCTAAAGCTTCGAGCTGGCAGGTCAAATTCGCGACCGCAATGCTCGCAGCACCACGTGCCACCGCGCTGAACCAGGCGCTGCCCGCACGCGCAAGCGTACCCACGCAGCCGCGCCGGGTTGCCGTAGACCAGCCCGTGGGCGGGTACGTTGCGCGTCACCACGCTGCCCGCACCGATAAGCGCAAATTCCCCAATTTCTACGCCCGGCAAAATCACGGCGCGCGCGCCGACGGACGCGCCGCGGCGCACGAGAATTTTGCCCTCGTCCCAGTCGTCATCCGTCTTTAGCTTGCCGTCGGGGGTGATGGCGCGGGGTACGCGATCGTTGGTCAAAATTGCGCCGGGGCCAAAGAAAACGCCGTCCTCCGCCGAAACGCCGTGGAACAGAAAGACGCCGTTTTGGAGCTTGCAGTTGTCGCCGAGGGTCACGTCCATATCGATATATGCGCCCTTGCCGACGATGCAGTTGTCGCCCAGCCGAGCGCGTTCGCGCACCTGGGCCTGGTGCCAAATTTTCACGTTTTCGCCAAGAATGGCCGCCGGTGAAACTTCCGCTGTACTGTGAATAATGGTTGCCATATAGAATTTGCACTGCTAAATTAATCTATCTCTACTCTATTTATCGGTTGAAATCTCAATATCCCGCACGCTCTTTTGTCGCAGCCAAGCGTTGGGTCCATTCAGCGGCGACATCTTGCGTAAACAGCCGCGCTCCCTCGCTGTTGAGATGTCCGACATCAAAGGTGTAGGCCTGGGCATAGTAAAGGGGATGCTCGCTCGGCGGCGCGAGATCGATGCGGTGTGCGGGCGGCAGCTGCTCAAAGACGGGCACGAGTTCGCGGTAATCCGCACCCAAGCGCGGCGGCAGATAGAAGACAAGGTACACGCCCTCGCGCTCGGAAAGCTCGATCAGCGCCAAGTAGCGCTCCAGCAGCGCGCTGCTGTACGCGTCGCTGGCGAGCCCCGCTTCATAGGCGGCCTGGCTTTCGACGCGCCGCTCGTCGGCTTCGCTGGGCGTGGCCAGGTACTCGTCGCGTCGGGCGCGCACGTCCCGCGCGCCATCGGCCAAGGCGTTGTCCAAAGCGTAGAAGCCATCCCCGCGTGGCCCCAGCCAGCGCGGTTCGCTGGTCACACCGTTTAGTGCATAGTTCAGCAGCGAAACGCCCAGTCCCAGATTGGCCTCCTTCTCCAGCCAGCTTATTACGTGACGCTGCGAAAATGTCAGCTTGCGGCGTGGGGGAATGGCCAGCGACCAGGTGTGCCGCAGCAGGAAGATGGTTTCGCGGAAGTCGTACCAGTAAATGTGCTCTTTGGTGTGCAGATTGGGCGGGCGCGGCACGTCGATGCGCCCAAACTCGAAGAGGGCGTACTCCAGCGCGGGCGGCTTGTCGGTCAGGATGGCGCGGTAGAGCTGGCCGCTCTTGGGATAGTAGTAGGCGGGCGCTCCCAGATTGAAGGCGCGGATGTCGAACGGCTCGCCCACGAGCGCGTCCAGCAGCGCTGGATCAAGGTGGCGGTAGGTGCGGCTCGTGCCAATTAGCAGGGTGTTGATCTCCTCCGCCTGCGCCTGATACGCTTTGTACTTGGCATGGATAATGGGCTCGCCCCACGTCAGCGGCAGCGTCGCCGTGAGCGCGGCGTTGATGCCAACAATGATCAGCAGCAGCAGCACGATTTTGATTAGGAGCAGCGCGGCGGAACGTTTCATGAGTTAGAACTGAAAGTAGATAAACTGCTGATTGGTGGGCACGGCAAACCAGAGCAGCCCCAACAGCAGCGCGACATAGCTTGCCCAGCGCACAGGCGTTGGCTGGGCCGTCAGCTTGCCCTCGATCACGCCGTCGCGCACCCAAGATTCCACCGCCAGCAGCAGCGCAATCAGCGCCGCGCTGACGGCGAGATCGAGCGGGCCGCGCGGCAGGGGCAGATCGGCCAATCCGCCCGTCGCCCAGTTTAGCGTCCAGGGAAGGCGGGCAATCTCACCGATAAAGTGGAAGGCATCGCGCACGCTTTCAGCGCGGAAGAAAATCCAGCCCAGCGCGACGAGGTGAAAGGTTGCCAAAATTTGTAGCCAGCCCAGCAGGCGGCTGCGCGGCGCTGAGCCATTGGCGGGGCGCTGCCACCAGCCGGAGGTGGTAAGCCCCAAAATCAAGAGCCCGCCGTGCAGCGCGCCCCAGATGGCAAACGTCCACGCCGCGCCGTGCCAGAGGCCGCTGACGACAAAGGTGATCATCAAGTTGTAATACCAGCGCCAGCGCACCACGCGATTGCCGCCGAGCGGGATGTAGACGTAGTCGCGGAACCACGTCGAGAGCGAGATGTGCCAGCGCCGCCAAAATTCGGCGATGGAGCGCGAGGTGTAGGGCCGTCGAAAATTCTCCATCAGGTCGAAGCCCATCACGCGCGCCGCGCCGATGGCAATATCCGAGTAGCCGGAAAAATCGCAGTAAATTTGAAAGGCGAAGAAGTAGGTCGCCAACAGGACGCCCGCGCCCGAAAATTCGCCCGGCGCGCCGTACACGTCATCCACATAGGCAGCCAGCCGATCCGCAATCGCCACCTTCTTGAAGAAGCCCCACGCCATGCGCACCAGTCCGGCCCGCACGCGCGCGTAGTCAAAGTTGAAGTGCTGACGAAACTGGGGCAGCAGGTGGCCCGGTCGCTCGATGGGCCCGGCCACAAGCTGCGGCCAGAAGGCAACGTAAAGGGCAAAGCGACCCAGGTGCGCTTCGGGCTCCGTCTTCCCGTTGTAGACATCGATGCTGTAGCTTAGCGTCTGGAAGGTATAGAACGAGATGCCCACCGGCAGCAGCACGTCCAGCGCGGGAATGCCGTAAGCAAATCCTGCCGTCCCCAGCAGCGCGCGCATCGATTCATTGAGAAAATTAAAATACTTAAAACCAAAGAGCAGGCTCAAGTTGACGAGCAAACTCGCGGCAAGGTAGGGTCGCCGCTGCCGTTTGGTCGGCAGCTGCCCCATGCGCCGCCCGGCCACGTAGTCGACGGCTGTGGAAATCAGCAGCAGCACCACGTAGTCGATGCGCCAGGCCATGTAGAAGAGGTAGCTTGTGCCCAGCAGCCACGCCCAGCGCACGCGCGTCGGCAGCACAAAGTAGAGGCCCACAACGACGGGGAAGAAGAGCAGAAACTCAAGCGAGTTAAAGAGCATGGGGAAGAATCCCGCCCGAAACGGTGTCGGCAGGAGCTCAACGACGATTCAACGGCGTTCCAGAAGCAGCGTCCTTTAACGGAAACGACGAGCCAGCTTGCCGTAAAAGCGCGGGCTCCAGCGAATGTGCTTCCAGTAGAAGTTGCGTATCAAGTTGGTGAGCTGAAAGCGAAGCCGATCGGCTGTGGAAGGTTCGCGCACCGGCCAATCGGGGGGGAAATTGTAGCGCCACTGCTGCATGTAGGGGCCAAAGATCCGCTGGGCGTGGGGAATGATCTCCGGCGTGTAGAAGGTGCGGAAGTCGGCGTCGCGCCGAGTTTTGTTGCGCTGGGGCAGCGGTCGCAGCGGCGTCAGTCCAATTTGTTGGAGCGCTGCGGCAAAGTCATCGGCCAAGTTTTCAAAGCGAATGAGGTAATCGCAGTGGGGATAGGCCAGCGCGCCAATCGAGCTGTAGGGCAAGCGGTAGACGCGCCGAAAGTAGGAGGCAAAGTCTGCGCCCTCCTCGTGCACCATCTGAAAGTGTTCAAGCGAGCGTCCCGTCAACGAACTGGCTACCTTTTTGGCGTTGGTATAGCGCCCGTCGTGGTTGGATTTGTATTTGGCGTAAAGCGTTACCGCTTCGTCGAGCGGGTTGCGAATGCCGGCAAAGGTGAAGTAGCCGCGCTCGGCAGGGCTGGCGATTTGGAGAAACTCCTGATACATGGCGTGTTTTTTGAGGATCGATTCGCCGCCGTACAAATCGCGCAGTTCAGCGGAAATGGCCGTTGACCCGGTATGGGGAATTTCAATAAAAAGGTACTGATGTTCGTGGCTAATAATCATAGTGGTCCGTAAACTTTTCCCAATCCGCGTCACCCTGTCACCGCGTCACCCTGTCACCCAACCATTGCGTCAATCTTATCAAATTCCCCGAAGCGCTCGCCGTCGTCTCAGGCGGAGTAGCCCATCGTCTGCAGATGCCGCTTGCCCCAGAAGGTGATCCACTGCTCGGCCAGCGGGTGAATGTGCTGCTTCCAGCGCTCCGCCGCCTGCGCGTCCACGCCCTGCACGCTGTGGGGCGCGGTGACGCTGGAATTTTGGAACGAGCTGTGCGAAAAATCCAGCATGGCTGGTGTTAGCTCCACGCCGACAAAATCGCAGATGCGCTGCACTTGTCCCTCCTGATCCGCGAGCAAATCCTCGAAGCGCGAGAGGAAGTAGCGGTCGGGGTAGTGCCGGGCGTATTGCTGATGCAGACGGGCTGCGCGCAGCCAGTAGGTCGTCAGGTGCGCGCTCAGCATCACATCCATGGCGGGGCCGGCGTGGCGCAGCAGCTTGTAGGGGCCGTGTACCTGCTCGCGCTTCAGATTCCACTGCCGCTGCGAGACGTAGATCGCACGCGGATCGCGGAAGGTGTGGATGATTTTGGCGTTGGGATACCAGCGCAGCAGGGTCGGCACGCTGTGCAGATTGGCCGGCGTTTTTTCGCCGCGAATGGGCGCGTTGCCGTGCTCCTCGGCGTACAAATCCATGATCACGTCGAGGATCGCGTGCTCGGAGCGATCGCTGGCCAGCAGCTTCTGCTCGAAGCGGGCGGGCGGCACGTTGCGCTGCACCCAGCCCCAAAAGCCACGGCTGCGCCGCGTCGTCGCCTCCACCTGGTAGACGTAGTCGGTGATGGCGTGCACGCCGGCATCGCTGCGAACGTCCGCCACCCCGGCCAGCTCGTGGCCGTAGCCGCGGTAGCCAAGCCAGTGCGGGAGGTAGTGCGTCTCGTCGCACAGCGCCACGCGCGGCGATTGATTGAGGAATTTGCGCACGAGGTTGGTGCCGGTGCGGCTTAACCCCACGATAAAAATGTGGCTGCAAGTTGACATAGCGTAAACAACTGCTTTCTCTGCTACCAGGCAATGCCTTGATACTGCCCGTTGAGTGCCTGCACGTCGGCCTTGAGCCGCACCAGATCGATGAGCACTTGGTCGTTGCGCAGCTGGCCGACGGCCTCGTTAAATTGCGGATCGCCGTTGCCCACGACAATCACCTCGCCCTCGGCCAGCACCTCCTCCATGCTGTCGCGCATCAGCGTGGCAATGTGGGGGATTTCGCGCTCGATGTAGGCTTTGTTGGCGCCGTGCAGCCGCGCCAGCGAGACGTTGCGGTCGTAGAGGCTGACGTCGAAGCCCTTGCCGATCAGCCGCTCGATCAGCTCGACTTGCGCGCTGTGGCGCAGATCGTCCGTCCCCGCTTTGAAGCTGAAGCCGAGCACGCCCACCTTGCGCTTGCCCGTCTGCACCACCATGTCGAGCGCGTTCTGAATCTGCTGCTCGTTGCTGGGCAGGATCGCCTCCAGCACGGGCAAATTCAGGTCCAGGTGGCGACCCATATAGAGCAGGGCTTTCAAATCTTTGGGCAAGCACGAGCCACCAAAGGCGAAGCCGGGTCGCAGATAGGCGGACGAAATGTTGAGCTTGGTGTCGCGGCTAAAAATCTCCATCACCTCGTGGCTGTCGATGTCGCGCTCCTTGCACAGGCTACCGATCTCGTTGGCGAAAGTCACCTTGAGCGCATGATAGGCGTTGGAGACAAACTTGACCATTTCCGCCGTTGCCACGGAGGTGCGCAGCAGCGGCGCGTCGAGGTGGCCGTACAGCTCCGCCGCCGTCTCGAAGGCCACGTCGTCGCTCGCGCCAATTAGGGTAAAGGGCGGGCTGTAAAAATCGACGATGGAGGAGCCTTCGCGCAGAAATTCGGGGTTAAAGCAGACGTGGAGCCCCTGCTCCAGTGTCGTGTTCGCGTGTGTTTCCAGGGTGGGCACAACGGTCTCCGCCATGGTGCCGGGCAGGATGGTGCTGCGCATTACGACGACGTGATCGGGTGCGGCGTGCGCGAGCTGGCGACCAATGTCCTCGCAGGCGCTGATCACGGCGCGCATTTCGGGGCTGCCGTTGGGCCGGTCGGGCGTGCCCACGCAGACGAGCGACAGCTGCGCATCGACCATCGCCTCGGCGGCATCGGTCGTCGCGCGCAGGCGACCCTCGCGCACAACGCGAGCCAGCAGCTCCGGCACGTCCTGCTCCACGATGGGGCTTTGCCCCTCGTTAATTAAGTTGACTTTTGTCGGGTTGATGTCGACACCCACTACGTGGTGGCCAGCATCGGCCAGGCAGGCCGCGGAGACCGTGCCTACATAGCCCAACCCAAATACGACGATTTTCATGTGGAAAACTCCGGCTAATTTATGACGAAATAGACTGAACCCATCTCGCGCTACGGGGCGACTCGCTGCGCACGCGACGTGCGCTGGTCGGCTTTGCCCACAAGCTGGTGGTAGCCGCCCAGATAGGTTTGCTTTTGTGCATCCCAGCTGTACTGTTTGTACAAAGTGCGCGCCTTGTGCAGGCGAGATTCGCCCTTTTCGGGATGGCGATACAAATCGACGATGGCATCGGCCAGGCTGCGGGGGTTGCTCGGCTCAAAGTAGTACATGCTCTGATCGTCAAAGTAGCGGGAGACGGAATCCAGCCGGGACAGAATAGCAGGCTTGCCGAAGATGATGTACTCGTACATCTTGTTAGTGTGTACCAGATTGGAATAGGGCGACGATTTCTGCGCCACGATTCCCACATCGGCCTGGCTCAGTTCATCGACCAGCCTTTGCATGGAGACCCACCCCAGATAGTCAACGTAGTCGCCCACCCCCAGCTCGCGGATCAACTCCTGCACCCGGTCGGCGGCGGCGCCGGTGCCGACCAAGCGCAGCCGCAGGTTGGGCACTGCCTGCTTCGCCAGCTTTACGGCTTCGAGAATGATGTCCTGCCCGTAGCGATCTTCCACGGCTCCGTGGCAAATGAGCGTGAAGTAGTTGGGGTCGGGCGCGAGGCCGTTTTTGTACTGGAGCAGATGGCTGGCGTCCGGCCCGTTGAGCACGACGTGAATTTTGCTTGAGTTCGCCCCGCGTGCAACGTACAGCTCCTTTTGCTGCTGGGTCACGGTAAAGGCCAAATGTACATACTTGAGCACCGTCTGCTCCATCACCCGCAGCAGGCGCGGCAGCAGCGACGAATTATACAGCGTAGCGGCCAGCTCCGGCGTCGGCTCCTTCATAAAGACGATGATTTTGGCCCCCAGCAGGCGCGGGATAAGCGTCGCAAAGACCAGGAAGTCCGGCATCGTATTGACCTGGATCACGCGGTAGCGGTGGCGCAGGTGCAGCTGGGTTACCTTAAAAAAGGCGAGAAAGAGAAACGAGAAGTAGTCGTAGAAATAGCGCAGGATGCTCGCCTTCTTTTTGTGCAGCGGCAGGCGATAGAGGCGCACGCCGTTGTCCTCTTCAACAGGGGGGTGACCCTCCTGCTGCAGGCAGATAATGTCCACCTCGAAGCCCGCATCGCGCAGGGATTCGGCCTCGCGCCGCACGGGTAGCTCATAGTAATCGCGCTGTCGAATGATACAAACTCGGTCAGCCATAGCGTTGTCCTTATCTAGAAGCGTTGTCAGCTAGAAGCAATACTGTTCAAGTAAGCGTTGATTCGTCGATGCCGACCGGCGAGCAATGAATTGCCCGCCTATTTTTGCCAAACGCGCTGAAGCGCGTTGGACGCGCCGTCAGTAGTGCGCTTCAGCGCACTTTGCAATTCAGGCGGCGAATTCATTCGTCGCCGGTGGTGGTCGACGAATCAACTCGCTTATTTGATAGGTATTGCAGCTAGAAGCGTATCACCCAGAAGCGTTGTCAATCAGCTGCTGCAGCGTCGCCTGTTTTTCGATCCACTCTGCGCGGCGTTCGCGCTGGAGAATCTGAATTTCGTCCTCCATTGCTCGCCACTGCTCGCGCATGGCCCCCACGCCCGCGACGATGTCGCGGCTCGTATTGTCCACGTAGATTGTGCCCTTGTGGAAATACTCGCGCAGCACCGGCCAATCCGAGGTGATGATGGGCTTGCCGAGCGAGACGGCCTCGCAGGCGCCGCGCTGCATCGTGTAATTGTCGGTGGTCAGCACCATGATGGCCTGTACCGAGCGCAGCAGCCCAAAGTACTCGTCGTCGGGAATAAAGCCGGTGAAGTACACGTTCGCCGGATGGTTTTCCAAATGCTCTTTGTTGGCGCGCTGGGGGTTGCCGGTAATGTAAAAATCCACGTTGGGCAGCGCCGCCGCCGCCGCCAGCACCTCGCCCACCGGCTCGTCCGGCGAGAAGGTGTTGATCACCGCCACGTTAAAGGGCTTGTCCATCGTGCGCGGCGTGCCCTGCGGAAAGTCCATTGGGATATCGCCAATGATAAAGGTCTCCGCATCCCACTGCTGGACGATCTTTTGCAGGTGGGTATTGGTGACAACCGTGGTCAGCGCGCGGCGCGAAAGCCAGCCGTGCAGCGGCAGCGTCCACCGCCACCACCAGGCCAGCAGCGCTCCCGTGTGTGAATCGATCACAAAGCGGGTGCGCGTGAGCAGCGCGTAGAGCCAAACGGGCAACACTGCAAAGATCGGCGGATTTTGCACAAAGGTGACGCTGGGCCGCTCCCGAAAAAGAATGCGCAGCGTGCGCCACGTCTGCACAATATAGCGCAGCGGAGCCAGCGCATAGGAGCGCTTGAGCATCTGAATTTGGTAAAGCTGCATTCCCAGTTTCTGCGCCAGCAGCTGGCTGCGCCGGTTGTGCGCAATCCACGCAATGAAGACGAGTTTGGGATCAGCGTCGGTTTGAGAGATTTCGCTTACTCGGTCGCGTATCACGGATCAGCATTCCTTAGACTAATGGTTGCGCCTCTGTGGGGCAGGCCAGCACGCCACTTCTGGTGAAGTATGATAGCCCACGGCAAAAGTTGCCAGCGTGCAAATTAACGATGAATGATCGGCAAACGCTTGATAGTGCTCGTCGAGTGTCCGCATAAGCGTTAGTGTAGCGTTCGCCATGGCAACCAGCAATTTCTTCTTCGTGGCAAAGGAAAGACGGTCAGGCTGCCAGAAGTAAAGCGGTTTGCTCGCCAAATGGTCGTTAACAACCAGCAAGCGCTGTGCTGACAGTCGCTAGTTGCTCTGGCACTTAACAACTGGATCGGGCACCGGTGCGACGCGGCTGGCTTGGGCATGGCTAAGCTCGTGGCCGTTTCTCAGATGATGTGGCAACGTATTGTGGAAGATAGTGCGCAAAGAGGGACAACAGCTCGCGCGAGTTCTGCTCCAACTCAAATTTATTCAGCACATGTTGGCGACCAGCCTCCCCCAGTCGCTGCCGCAGCGGTGCGTCGTCAAGCAACCGGCCCAGGGCATCCGCCAGCGCATCGGCGTCGTGTGGCGGCACAAGCAGGCCCGTCTGCTCGCCGTCCACCAGCTCTGGAATGCCCGATACACAAGTCGACACCACGGGAATGCCCATTGCCATGCTCTCCATCAGCGAGTAGGGAATGCCGTCCATATCGTTGTCCTGCGCCACGACACAGGGCAGTGTCACCACCGTAGCGCGGCTAAGCAACTCGCTCATCTGTTCCTGGAAAACAACGCCCATCAGCTTGACTTGATCGCTCAGGCCGTATGATTGGATTAGGTGCGCCACCCGCGGCTGTTCGGGGCCAGCTGGCCCAATGATAAGACAACGAAAGTGATATCCGCGCTCTACCAGCCGTTGACATGCCTCGACTAGGTAAGGAAAGCCCTTCTTTTCCACCAATCTTCCCACGGCGACGATGGTTGGCAAATGATTGTCATCCGGTTGTTTGCCAGAAAGGGAAGCAGCCGGGGCAAAGCGCTCCGTATCAATCCCGCAGTGGACAACGTGGATTTTGTTCAATGTTTCATTGCCGGGCACAAGGTCGTGTAGAAAGCGCCGGTTAAATTCAGAAATTGCGACGATAAACTCCGCGCCCCGAATTTTTTCGGGCAGCAAAATGGGATTGCAAAAGATGTCGTTGGCATGTGCCGTAAAGCTGTACGTTATGCCCGTTAGCCGCGAGACAAACATTGCCAGCGTAGTAGCGTTCAGCGCAAAATGAACGTGTAAGTGATCGATTTGCTGGCGCTCGCTCTCCGCCGCCAGCGGGATCGACTGGGCGAAGTGCATTAGCGTGCGCCAGCGGTTGCGCCACGACGCATGTGGCGCGGCGAAGCCAAAGCCCAAAGCCCCCCAATAGCGTCGCGGTCGCCCTAGCGCATAGCGCAAATGGGCGGCGACAAATTGCCGCAGCCGCAGCGGGAAGATGTAGTAGGTATCGTCTATCAGCGGCTCGGCTTCCGGCGAAAGCTTGCCCCCCTCCGGTTGCCACACAGAAAACGTGGGCACGGACAACCCAGCCCCTCGCAGTGCCATCACCTCACGGTAGACGAAGGTCATAGTCAAATGGGGAAAGACCTGCGCTAGGTAGCCAACCTTGGGAAGTTGAGGCGGGCTTGATGCTCGCCAGTCACTTTGTGCCTCGGCTTGCGGTTCCTCGGCCTGCACCAAAACAGACGTGAGTTCCTGGCGTAATTCCTTGGTCAATGAAGTCACAAAAAGTATCTCGCTTATAAAAATTGGGTTGGCTACTGCTGTCTCCGTTATAACCAGATATAACTGGGGCAGTTGTAACCGTGCCGTCTTACTGTATCATTATCGCCTGAGCAATCAATTTAACTGCTTGCAATTCGCTTACAAATCCGCTTGACAAGCGGCGCCAGGCTGTGGCCGCTATCAGTACAGTGCTGCCGCAAAACAGCGCTGTCACAAGTATGATAAGCCGACGGCTTGATTACGCCGATTGCAAACAAAGTTGCCGCCGCCTGTTGTACATCGACCCGCGCTTTCCGCTTACCTAGTGACCATTACTTCATGACCATTACCCATGGCGATAGATTGGGAGCGCGGCTGCCGCCGTTCAAAGGCGTCGTCTAACCGTGCCAGCAGGTCATCGCAAATTTGTGCAACGCCGCTGCTGATCTCGAAGCTGCGCGCGACTTTGGCCGCTTCGGTGTGGACGTGGCTGGTAACGTAGTCGCCAGGGTAGCGGATATTGGCAAAGGCGTACAGATCGCGCAGCACGACGCTCGGCTGCTCGACCAGCTCCTTGTAGCGACAAATTGTGACCTGTGAGTGGTTGTCCAATCCCAAATCAAAATAAAGTTTGTTGCGCACGTACCAGAAGAGCACCGACGCATCGTTGGGCGACATCTGCTCGTCGTAGAAGCGGCGCACCACCTGCGCCGTCTCCGCGCTGGCGTACTGCGAAGCCCAGTGGGCCTCTGGGTTGCCATCAACCAGGCGGCGCAGGTGATTCTTGACGTTCTCAAAACCCCAGCGCACGAGGTTGGAGCGCGCGACATTTTGGTAGTGGCGGTAAACCCAAATGGCGCGCGACGTGGGAAAGTACGCCAGGTAGCGTCCAACGTTCTGGCTGTCCACCAGCGGCTTGATCACGTTGATCGGCGCGTGGTAGCGCCCGATGATTTGCTCGATTTGGGCTGGCTCCAGCATGTAGCCGACGTGCGGCGGCGAAAAGCCACGCTCACCATAGTAGCGAACGCGCCAGTCGCGCTCGAACGACTGCGTTAGCATGGTCGTGCCGGAGCGCTGACAGCCGATAATGAAGATGAGCCGCTTTTCCACGTTGGACAGGTAAAGCGGCTGGTAAATACGCTTGGCAATGCGGCGCACGCGATATTCAAAGAGTTCGTCGAAAAAGTTGGAAAGGGAAATAGCCATGGGTTGGTGTGGTTAGCTGCTTAAAATTTCTTGGTAGATGGCGGCCGTCCGTGCGGCCACAGCATCGGCGTGACACTGCTGCCGCGCTACGTCGCGTGCGCAACAGCCCACCTGCGCCGCGAGCGACGGCTGGGCGAGCAAGCGCCCCAGCGCCTCGGCCAGCGCCTCCTCGTCGCCGATGGGCGTAAGCAGACCCGTCTCGCCTTCATGCACGACGGCGGCAGAGCCACCGTTGTCCGTGGCCACGGTGGGCCTGCCAGCAGCCATCGCCTGTAGGATGACCATTGGGGCCATTTCTTCACGCGAGGGCAGCACAAAAACTTCACAGGCGGCATATTCTGCGAGCACGCTCTCTTCGCTAATTTGCCCCAAAAAGGTCACGCAGTCGGCCAGGTTATGCCGTTCAACAATCTCGCGCAGTTCACCATAGTAGCTATTCGGCGCATCATCCAGCGGGCCGCCGCCGAGGTGCAGGTGAGCATGGGGCGCGACCTGGCGCAGGTGGGGCATGGCGCGCAGCAGCGTCGCGGCATCTTTTCTGGCCATCAACCCGCCCACGTACAGCAGCCGCCCCGGAACTGGCCGCGAGTTTAGCTCGAAAAACGGCTGCGATACGGGATTGGAAACGTCGTAAAGGCGGGCGCTCGTCAACGTGCTAAACACATCTCGAACGTAGGAGCTAATTGCAATCAGATGTTTAGCGCTGCGCACGACGCTCAGCTCCGTGCGGCGCACGACCCACTCGCGCCAGCGGTTGACGAGACCCCGCTCCAGCTGCGCTTCACGAAATTTCATACCGTGCAGCGTCACCAGCCAGGGGAGGCCCGAAGCGCGCGCGGCCAGCGCAAATTCATTGGCCACGTGGGCGTGAACGATGTCCGGCTGCAGCGTGCGAATGCGGTCGCGCATGCGCTGCGTGTCGCGCGCAATGGAGAGGTAGCTGGGCAGCGTGCTGCGCTCCAGGTAGTGAACGCGCACGCGCCCGTGGGTGGCGGTGCGGTCGGGCTGCCCCGGCGGCAGCAGCGTGACCACGTCCAGCTCGATGCCGTCAATTGCCTGGAGCGCCTGGCTCAGGTAGCGCGTCACGGCCTCCACGCCGCCGTGGATTTCGTTTGGCTGTGCGGGATAGTTGCCCACCATAACCACGTGCATCAGCGTTGCTCCCCGTAGCCGTAGCGGCGACGCAGCTTGCCCGCTTCCGCTTCAATTTCCTCTAGCTGCGGCATGGATAGCATCTCGCGCCAGCGTTCATCGAGCCGAATTTCGGAAAGGGTTTTCATGCGCATGGAGTTGCCAATTAAATGTAGTGAAAAATTACTGTAGTCATCAAGGGCTAAAGTGGGATCGAGCTGTAGAAATTTGTAGATTACCAATAGCGTCGCTTCAGGTTCACGGCAGAGGTCTTCATACCGCACCCGCAGCCACTGGCTCTTATCCAGCAGCGCCAAATCGCGTTCAATCCGACCGTGAATTTTTACCCAATCCTTTGCAGCGCTTTTTGCTTGTTTTGTCCGCTCACGGCGAAATCTGGACGCGACAACGCCTCGCGCATCTCGGATGAGATGGATAACGCGAAGGTCGAGGTTGCTCAACGCGTGTAGCGTGCGGAATCGAACTTGCCCTTTTGCGGTATCGATAAACACCTTGGATTGAGTCACGTCTAATATGGAATCGACCAACGCTTCATTGCGCTCGACCACCGCTGTGACAAAACGACGCTCACCGGGGTCTAGCCGCATAACCCAATCGCGAAGTGTATCCATTTTGTTGCTACCAAATGATGTCCGACGCATCTTCTGGCGCAACTTTGATCCGTACGAGTGAAAGTTGGTGTCGAAATGCCGAGCCGCATCAAACTCGACCCCCCGCGTCTGCATGGCCTCTGCCACCGACCGCCAGAAGCGGCAGTCGCCCAAAAGCTCACCACATGAGCAACGGTAGCCGTTGGCGTCGACGTGAGGTGGCAACCCATTTGCTTCTGCTACGGTTGCAACATCGGGGTGTGCGCTGAGCAAAGAGGCCAGCAGCGTCGCGCCGGAAAAGCTCGTGGTTCGAACCAACACGTAGGAATTTCCTGCCCTGACCGACAGAGTTGTATGTTTTCTGGTTGACATCTTCAGTACCTACAGAATTAGTCTAGGAGAAGTACCCAGTACCAAGGTTGCGCAAGTTTTTTACACGGGAGTGAATTTTTTGCTCAAATTAAAAAGTCATTAATCGGCCACTGCGTCGAGTCCAGCGAATGGGGTCGCGGTGCCCCCGTGTACAGCGCGTCCAGCCCAAAGAGGGCAAGAATCTCTTCCGCACGCGCGATGTCGGCTGGGGGAACCGTGCGCTGCCACTTGGTCAGCAGATCGTCGCCGGAGACGACGGCGCTCTGCAAGCGGCTCACAGGCGAGGGCACGTCCACCTGGGCCAGCACCCGGTCGTCGTACGGCTTGCCCAGAAAGGCGAAGAGCTTCTGCATCTCGCGCGCCGGATCGTCGCAGAGGTTCTCGTAAAACACAACGTGAACCTCGCCGCGCTGGATGTCGGGCGCCAGCTGGCGCAGCGGCACGTAGTTTTGAATACACCAGCGGAAGATAAAGCGCTCAAAATCGCTTTCGGCCCGCTCAATTTTGTCCTGAACCGGCAGCAGAAAGTCCTCCACCAGCAGCGGCTGATCTAGAAAATCCCGCTGCAAATCCAGCCCCCAGCGAATCTCCCGCCGCATCAGCGACACCGTGACCGCCATGGGGTGGCGCAGCAGAAAAATCAGCGGCATTTCGGGGAAATGAACGCGCAGCCACTTGAGCATCAAATTCGTGCGGATGTCCTTGATGAGCCGCTGCGAAGCCACGAAGCGCCGGTGGTATTTGTCCGCCCACGCATTGCGTACGTGGCCGGACAAAATGGCCGTTGCCGCCCGCAGCCGCTCCGGGTCATCATTCTCTGGACGCAGATACTGCTGCCAGCGGAACGCTTGGCTTTGCGGGACGCGAAGAGCCCAGAAGGGTTCAAAGATATAGCGGTAGCTGCGGTCGTAGTTGATCAACTCGGAGAGCCAAGTCGTACCGCTGCGCTCCGCGCCCGCTAGAAAAATTGAGTTCCGATAGTCGCTGTTGGTGTCAATAAAGAACGGGCGCTTGGCTGGTTCAATAACCGTTTGCTGAAGGCGGCGCACCAAGCTGGATGCGCGGCGGGTTAACGTATTGGGCTGAATCATTGCATCAACCTGCTATCTGGGCCGTTGATAGAGTGGTTGGGTTGTCCGGCTTAGCGGTAGACGAGCCGCGCCGCAGCCAGTGTTCGTGGCTGCCCACAATAGCGCCCGCCACCACAAAAGGCATCAGCTTGACAATGCTGCTCGATGTGTTGGCCGTGGCCATGGCCAGCAACAGCGTCAGCAGGACTGACCAGTGCAGGACAACGGCACGCGGCGTGATAAAGCCGGGCCAATCCGGCGCGCGCGCGCGGCGAAAGAGCCGCAAGCTAATCAGCGCGGGCAGCAGCAGGAAGCTCATGAACGGAAGAAAACCAATCAGACCCGAAGAGACCAGAAGGTACACGTACTCGCTTTCCACAGCATCAAAATCTTCGCGGCTGCCGTCAACGCGAAAGTTGCCGGACTGCTCGGCGTAGCCATCGACTCCCCAGCCGCGAAGGGGTTCAGCCCGCCACATATTGAGGCCCGCCTCCCAGCGTGGCGTGCGCCCGTTAAAGTCCTCCACATCGCTGAGACGATCTTCCGCCACCTCTGAATCCTGAATCCGGCTCCAGTTTGTTCCCAGCACCAGCGCCGCCACCACCCCCGCCACGAGGAAAAGCTGACGAAAGCGCGGGTAGGCAAACTGAAGGATAAAGACAGCCATCAGACCGGCAAGAATGGGCGTGCGGCTGAGGGTGACGGCCAAGCCACCGAGCATGACGGTTAGGATGACAAAGAGCAGAATCCGAGTTGTGCTCTCCCGTGCTTCCAGGGCGAGGTAGAGCGCCACCGGAAGCAGACCGCTCAACACGCGCCCCATAGCGCCGGTGCTGCCCAGAATGCTGACAATCAGGCGCAGGTCCGTGTCGCCGCGGTAGAAGCGCGTTAACTCGCGCTGTGCCGGGATCAGAATGGCTTGGCCCGTAAAGAATTCAAAGAGCGCTGCGCTGCCGGCCATAAAGCCAAAGGCCACCATTGTCCACAGCACAAAGTTGAGATCACGCTCGCTGCGGATTAGTTGCTTGCAGAAAAAGTAGACGGCAAGCGGGGTGAAGTAATCCGAGATGGACTTCTGCAGAACGCTCACCGGATCGTTCGAGAGCGGCGCCGACAGCATAATGCTCAATGGCACCAGCACGATCAGCAGGTCCGTCAACCCCAAGGGGCGAAAGATAAAGCGCCCCTGAATCGCCAGCAGCAGCATCACCAGCAGCATGAGCAGAATGGCAAAGCGGCTGAATGACAGATCGGGGATGCCCCTGCCCAGATCGACCTTGACATAGGTTTCCACAATGGGCATGAAAAATATCCACAGCAGCAATCCGTTGAGAGGCCTGCGGATAATTAGGTAGAAGAGCAGGGCAAGCGCAAAGAACGAGAGCACGCCTTGCGCGGCCTCTACCGAGCCAAACGACAGCACGGCTACCGTCACACCCACGGCGGCGGCTGCGCAGGCGATGAGCAGGTTCCGCAGCAGCGCGACGGAGACGGTGCGTAGATTGGTGGCGACGTTGAAGATCATGGTGAGAAACAGCGAAATCTCAGCGCGTTACTGAACGATGCGATCCTGCAAATTTTGTGAAATGGCAATGGGATTATTGTCTTCATTGCGACCCAGCGGGCTATTCTTGGTCAGCAACTCCAGCAGCACGGCCAGCATGATGCCGGCGAGCAAGCTGGCAACCAGACTCAACGCAATGATGCGCGAAGAGAGCGCCGCTTCAGCCTGGCTCGGCGCCCGCGCAACGCCGATGGGCTGCATGTAGCCCCGCGCTAAAATTTGGTTCTCTTTAATCTCGGCCTCGCTGCTGCGTTCTGCCAATTCGCTGGCGCTTTGGCGGGTGCGCTGCTCGCGCTCTTGAAGGTTGGCATAGGTGGGCTGCAGCGAAACCAAGGCCTGGATATTTTCCTTGCGCTCTTCAATGGCCGCACTCAACAAATCGGCTCGCGCGCTCTCCTGATTCACTACAGCTTCGTCCAACGACAGTTCGAGCGCTTGTGCCAGTCTGTACTCCTTATCGATTTCTTCATCCAGCGAGGCCACGTTGTTGGCGCGTCGAAACTGCTCAAGTTGGCTCTGCGCATCGCTCAATCTAGTTTGCGCATCGGTTAGCTCTTGCTCAATAAAGCTGCGGTTGCTGGCTGTGGGAGCCGCTAGTCGCTGCGCGTAACCGTCTAGCCCCACCTCGGCCGTGGTGTTGGCCAAGAGTGCGGCGAGCTCGGGATCGCTTGCCGTTACATCAAGATAAACAAGCTGCGAATCCTGCGGCACCTCGACGGAAATGCGGTCGCGCAGCTCACGCGGACCCATGTTTACATCGGGCAACACTTCCAACACGCGAAAGCGCGTGTCGCCGCTCTGGACAAACTGGGCAAAGCTTTCGCGCGTTTGGTCGATTTGCGACGAAGCCGCTTCGCGTCCATATTCGCCGAAAAGGGGATTTTCCTGCGGCGGCGGAGCGCTAAATTGAATGGTAACCGAGGCGCGATACATCTCCTCGCTGCGCACGGCCACAACGGCCAACGCCAAGGCCGTGCTCAACGACACCAGGAAAATTACCCACTTCCAGCGGTAAATAATTTTAAGAAAATCAACAAACGTATTGGTCTGCATTGTGTGCTCCGAAAAAAGTCGGCTGCCTCGACAGTCGCTGGCAAAAATTCACTTAACCGTTTTAGCTTAAAAGTTGGTAACTATTCAGCCTCACCCCCATCCCCTTTCCATCGATGGAGAGGGGAGTTTGTTTCTGCGTTGACGAAGCAACGCGGCTTTGGCAAAATCGCCTCGTCAACGTAGAGACTGGAGTCCTCCCTCCACGCGTGGAGGGAGGATTTAGGCGGGAGGCGAACGCTTGCTCACCCTGAACAGTTACAAAAGTTGTCCATACACGCCCTGCACCTGTTCAGCGTGCTGCTGGGCAGAAAATCGTTGACGTGCCGTTTGGCTGGCAAAACGCCCCATGGCGGCGGATTGTTCCGGCTGTTGTGCCAGCCGTAAAATGGCGTTCGCCATCGCTTCTGCATCTTGCGGGGGGACAAGCAGCCCCGTTCGCTCTTCGTCGATGATATCCAATGGGCCACCGGCTTTGGTGGCGATCACGGGCGCGCCGCTCAACATGGCCTCCACAATGACGCGCCCAAAGGGCTCCGGCTCGGACGAGCTGTGCACGTTCACGTCGGACGCGCTCATGAGCGAAGGAATGTCGCGGCGAAAGCCGGTAAAGACCACGTGATCCCGCAAGTCCAAATCTACCACCATCTGCTGAAGTTGCGCTTCAAACTGCACCGCATCGGGCGTGGGCGGTGGTCGGCCAACGATCAGCGCCTTGGCCCGCGGCTGCTGCTTGACGACCTGGGCCATGGCGCGTAGAAAAACGTCCTGCCCTTTCCACGGCACGATGCGCCCCACGTTGCAGGCAATAAAATCGTCGTCGGCCAGTCCCAGTTCCCGCCGCACCTCTGCACGCGGCGTTAGCGTCTCGAAGGCCTGCGCGCCCACGGGATTGTAGATAACGCGCCCCTTCGCGGCGGGAATGCCCAGCGACTGGTAATACTGCTCCACGGCGCGTGAAATGTAGATAAACGAATCCACAAAGCGACCCGACTGGCGGTCCAGCCAGGAGCAGTCGGTGAACATGCGCGCGTGGCAGACCTGCGGCAGGCCCGCCAGCCGCGCGGCCAAAATGGAGACGCGGTTGCCGTGCAGCGAATTGTTGTGGTGCACCAGCGACACCTGCTCTGCCTGCGCAATTTTTGCAATGCGCCGCGCCCTTTTCTGATCCAATCGTGCTAGATTGTAGAAATCCTTCGCGATTCTGTAAGAATTGCCTAAGTAACTGTGGTATTGGTCCAGCTGCGCCGCAATGTCGCGCTGGGGCGTCTGTATGGGGGTGGCGCTTGGCGCTGCCGCCGGTGCGGGTGCGGAATTGAGCCGAAGCGTGCGAATTCCCTGCTCCTGAAATTCGCCGATCATCGGATTGTCGTGCAGAAAGAGAACCAGCGGCTCGTAGCGTTCCGGATCGAGCGCGTGCAGCAGCTCCAGCAGGCTAAACAAAGAGCCACCCGCCGTAGCAGCTACCTCTACATATAAAATTTTGTGCTTGCTCATCGCGGCTGCTCCTTCGATGTTGATAGAGCGGATGTGGAGAAAGCAGGAGCCGGCAAAGCGGGGCTTGCCGAAACAGGCGCGGACGCCGCGGGTGTCGACAGGTGCGCTTCGATAATTTGCGAAATCTGTTCGGTGCGCCGTGCCCACGTATGCTGCGCAGCGGCGGCGC
Source organism: Caldilineaceae bacterium (assembly GCA_965213595.1). Lineage (GTDB taxonomy): Bacteria > Chloroflexota > Anaerolineae > Caldilineales > Caldilineaceae > JBCCFC01. The sequence goes on from CBDBZO010000001.1 coordinate 658,991, forward strand.
GACGCGCTTCGGCGCGCCCCGGCGACCAGTCGTCGAGCGCGCGCGCAACCGCCTCTGCAAAGTTGTCCGGCTCGGCGGCGATGTGGACAAAGCCAGGAAACTTGTGCACGGCGGGAATGTCCAGCGAAGCCACCGGAATCCCCGCGGCCAGGTAGTCGTAAAGCTTGAGCGGGCTGATATTTTGCGCGTGTCGATTTTGGCGGTAGGGCATCAACCCCACCTGAAACCCTTTGACGTAATGCGGCACTTCCGCTGCAGAAACGGCGCCCAGGTAGTGCACATTGGGCAGCGCCCGCAGCGCCTGCCACACCGCCTGCTGCTGCTCGATCAGCACCTGACCCAGCAAAATCAGCGACCACTGGGGCCGCTGCTGCATGGTGGTCAGCAGCATCGACAGGTCCAGCTTATCCCCAATCAGGCCGATGTAGCCGATGCGCGGCAGCGCGATTGAAGAGAGCGGCGCGGGCAGGGCCTCGTCCGCCAGCGCCGCGGCGTAGGCCTCGAAATTAACGCCGTTGGGCACGATGTGCGTGTTGGGATGCAGCGGCTGCTTGGTGCGGTACAAATTCTCCGACACCACAACTACCGCGTCCACCCGCTGAATCAGCGCCTCCTCCTGCTGGCGAACAACCTCTCGCTGCGCTTCCGTTCGATTGCCAGCATACGCCTGGTACTCGTCCACGGCGTGATAGATTTTCATGGACTGCTGCGGCATTTCGTCCACCAAATCCAGCATGGAGGGGTGCGAGTACCAGACGATGGGTTGCGTAAAGCCACGTCGCCGTAGCGCGCGCCGCAGCAGCCAGCGCCGCAGCCGTTCGGTAATTTGGCGCAGGGGCGTACGCCCGCTGACGGGCATCCACAGCGGAAAGCGAAAGACGTACAGTTCGCCATCGACGTTGCGCGCGCGGCGCACGGCGGGCACGAAAAAGTCGCGCCAGTGCAGGTCACCCCGCCGCAGGTCGCGCACGACGTGGGGAAAATGCGCGCGGTTCTCTACGTACAGCACACGATTCTGAGTGGCAAAGAGCGACATCAGCTGTTGCCGATTGCGCCAGATGTCATCCCACTGCCCCTTGGCAAAGTAAATCAGCGAGTGGTTTTGCAGCATAGACGGTTTCTCTGCGCTCGTTAACTGGAAACAGCGCCAGCATCACGAGACGACAAATTGAGCTTGGCCGCGGACGGCTGGCGGCGGGCTTGAGCCCGCCGCCTTCGTCGCTGCTTGCGCAGACGTACCAGCAGCCGGACCGACTCCGCGGCAAGCGGTCGCAGCAGCCTGCGCCACGAGAACGGCAGACCAAATTCCGCCATCGACTGGCGGTGATACCGCCAGAAATCGGCCTCGCTGCGATCGAGAACGGCGCGCGCCATGAGCTTGTAATAGCGCAGCGTCTTTTGGGACATCCGCTCGCGGTACTCGGCCTCGCTGAGAAAGTGCGGCCCATAGCGCTGAAGCATAAGCACGCTGTCCCGAAAGTGCGTGTGAAAGCGCCGCGCAAAGGAGGTGACGGATTCGTTGTGACGACGCGTAAAGGTGAGCACCTGGTGAACAAAGCCCAAATCCCACGTTTGCAGGATGCGCAGGCAGACCTCTTTGTCAGCGTGCAGGATGGTTTCGTCGTAGAAAGCGGGCCGCTGCCGCACGATCTCGGCGCGAACCAGCAGTGAGCTGGCCGATCCCAACAGGTGCAGCGGTTTGCGCTTGAGCGTCAACCAGCCCGCGCGCTTGCCGTCGACGATCGTCTCGTCCGCCGCCAGGCCGCCCAGCCCCACGCGCGTCTCCTCCAGCCGATACGCGCTGACGAGACCCACCGAGGGATTGGCCTCGGCCAGCGTGACCATCCGCGCCAAGCACTCTGGGAAGAGCCAATCGTCGGCGTGCAGCACTTTGCAGTAAACGCTGTGCGGCGACATCTGGCGCAGCGCGTGATTCCAGTTCGGAATCATGTCCAGAAATTCAGCGTTGTCGCAGATGCGGATGCGCGAATCGCGCTCGGCGTACGCCTGCGCAATGGTCAGCGAGTCATCCGTGCTGCCGTTGTTGACGAGGACGTATTCCCAATTTGCATACGTCTGGGCGAGCACGCTCTCGATGCACTGCGCCAGGTAGGCCCCGCCGTTGTAAACGGGCGTGACTACGCTAACGAGCGGTTGACTGTTGGTTGGGTTTGCCATGTTTCTCGAAATGTCTCAAGTTCCGCTGGGCTGTAAAAGTGCTGGGCCAGCTTTGACGAATACATCTGCTGCAGGTACGAAGCAGGCAGCACTAGCCGCTCTCGAAAGGCGTGGTAGGCCTCCGCATAATCTTTCGCCGCGGCCTCATTGGCCTTTACAATCGGGACTTCTACCCCCAGGACGTGTCCGAGCGCTTCGCTGCCCACGCGCGGCAAGTCTTCCAGCCGCAAAATCAACAAATCGACGAGCTCCGTCTGGTGAACGGCATAGCCCTGCGCCCAAGGGAAAGGCTGGGCATACACGTTGATACCCAAGGCTGGCAGAATTTCCTCGTCAAACCAGGTTAGCGCCTCGTCCGGCGGCGGGTCTTGCTCAAAGCGTGTCACCGCCTGCTCCAGCAGGGTGGGATCCTCTTGGTAGCGCTGCGTAAAGTTGGGAATCTCGTTGTCGATAGTCTGGAAAAAGCTCGAAATGTGGCGGGCCACCGGATCGCGTACCAGCGTGATCACCTTCCAGCGCAGAGCGTCGGCGGGTGTGGCGTGGTTGCGCCGATGGGCAAGCTGGCGATGTAGGTAGCGGCTGGCAAGCAGGTGCTTGGCTCTTGGAAAATAGGTCGAATCCGAGTGGCGGACGATGTTTTGATAGATCGCCTCGCGGGCGTCGATGCCCGCTTGGGTCAGCGTATGCACGTGGTAAATGTTTAGGTTAGCCGACGCAGCCCGCAGCGAGGCGGCAATGGCGGTCGAGCCAACTTTGCCCGTTTGATAGACAATCACCGGCTGCTGCCCCTGCCGCTCGGCCACAAAGCACTGCCAGCGCCAGCGCGCGCGCACGAGCAGCGGATTGGTGTTGAGCACCCGTCTCATCGATGATTTTGCCATGCGTCACCCCCTTGGAGCGCTTACCAAATTTTCCACGGCGCGTCGCCGCTTTCCCACAGCGCTTCCAGCGTCATCTTGTCCTTGAGCGTATCCATCGGATGCCAGAAATCTCGGTGACGGTAAGCGCTGAGTTGGCCTTCGTCCGCCAGTCGCTCCAGCGGCTCGCGCTCCCAGGTGGTTGCGTCCCCCTCAACGTAGTCGATCGCCTCCGGCTCCAGCACAAAGAAGCCGCCGTTGATCCAAGCACCGTTCCCCGTGGGCTTCTCGTGGAAGCCGGACACCTGCGACTTGCCCGCTTCCAACATAAACGTACCAAAGCGACCGGGCGGCTGCACGGCGGTCAGGGTAGCCAGCTTACCCTGCTGGCGGTGAAAGTCCACCAGCTCGCTGAGGTTGACGTTGCTGACGCCGTCACCGTAGGTGAAGCAAAAGGTGCCGTCGATGTGGTGCGCCACGCGCTTGAGCCGCCCCCCCGTCAACGTGCTGTCGCCCGTCTCCACGACCGTGACACACCAGGGCTCGGCCTGGCTGCGGTGGACGTGCATCTTGTTCTGCTGCATGTCAAAGGTGACGTCCGCCATGTGCAAGAAATAATTGGCGAAGTACTCTTTGATTACGTAGCTTTTGTAGCCGCAGCAGATCACAAAGTCTGTGATGCCGTGTGCGGAATAGAGCTTCATAATGTGCCAGAGAATCGGCTTCCCGCCGATTTCGACCATGGGCTTGGGGCGCACGGCGCTCTCTTCGCTGATGCGCGTGCCAAACCCGCCCGCTAAAATGACTGCTTTCATAATTTACCTCTCTTACTGCTATCGGTACTGGTATCAGAACTGGGTATCGGGACCTTCGCTTGTCACCACATTTGTAGGGCAGGTCAAGCGCTGGTGGCTCCAGTAAATTTCACGTGGCTGATCCGCTCTGGCTTCGGCAAACTCAGTCGCCGCCGGTGCTGGCTGAGCGCAACTCCAGCACGGTAATTTCTGGCGGAGCTAAAAAGCGCAACGGGACGATGCTGGTGCCGATGCCGCGGTTGACGTAGAGCTGTGTGCCCCCAAATCGGAAGAGGCCCGCACTAAACCTGGGGCCCAACTCAGTTCCCGTATAGAGCGCACCCAGCAGTGGCAGGCGGACTTGCCCGCCGTGCGTACCGCCAGCCAGCATGAGATCGACCTTCTCCGCAGCAGCCTGTTTAGCAAAGTCAACGGAGTGCATGAGCAAAACTACCGTTGCCTCTGGCGGCAAGCCCTGCACGGCGGCGCGCAGGGCTTCCCGATCGTCGCCGTACTCCACCCAATCGCTCAGATTTTGGCCGAGCATATAGCCGCTAAAATCTTCATCGAGATAAATCTCGCCGTCCAAATTTTCGGTGCCAGCTGACAAATTGGCAGGCAGCGCTGTCACCAGCAAATCATCGAACAGCTTGCGCGCCGTGCCGTTTGTCCACAGGCCGACCGTACCGCGTGTAGAGCGCATCGGGTCATCATCCTGGATAATGGCCTGCCACGTCAGCGGCTCTGCTTCGCGCGAGGGCCACAGCTTGGCGCGCACATCGGTGAAGCCCGCCGCGCCCTTTACGCGGAGGCGAAATGAGTACCACGTGCGCGGCGTGGCCGCGACCCCGGTCGATGCGCTGCGAGTACCCTCGCTGTCGCGCAGCACAAAGTACTCGCGGCCCTCGTGGCCCAGCAAATAATAGCGGGACAGCCCCTGCGGTATTTGTGAGTAGGCCACAACGCCAACGTTTCCACCTGCTTGTGTGTGGTAAAAGCGTCCGCTAAACTCATAGTTCTGCCAGTCCTGACCATCGCCGCCGCTGTAGTGATTAAATGATTGCCTTTGCGACCAGCGCCCCACGAGCACGCGCTCCGTCTGCTGCTGCTCGACAACAAAGTCTGTCACCCAGTTGGGGCGGAAATTTTGGTACTCCGCTCCGGCCACATACAGATTGTAGCCATTGATTTGGGCCGCTTCGTTGACGAGAACCCGAACGTTGGAAGCGGGAATTTCTTGAGTGAAGCGTTCGTTGGCGCGCATCGACTGCACAAAATCGTTTTCGCCGCGCACAACCCAGACGCCGTAGCGGGCACGTAAGCTATGCGTAAAGGCGGCGGCCCCGTCAACCGCTTTTACATAATCCGACTCAGTGCCAATCAAGTCGCCGGTGATAGCAATCAAGTCGGCTTGCAGCGCATTGGCCTGTGCCAGAACGCGCTGGGCATGACTATCTAACTCGTCATCTTGGAATTCCAAATCCGAAAGCTGGACAAGGCGGAACCCGTCCAGCTCGGCTGGCAGATCATCCAGCACAACCTGCACGTGCTCTACTACCACGCGCCGCGGCTCAATCAGCGTGCCGTATGCTATGATTCCGGCGGCGGCGAGCGCCAAAATCAAAAGGAAATGGCGAAAACGCATTGTGCTCAACGCAATTCAGCTTGTCCATCAGCCTATAAACAGATCTTCAACAGTTCAGGCTACATCTACAGGTTTAACTCTGGCGCTAACGCCGCGAGCTCTGCCACATCGTGAACGGAAACGTGACCGTTGGTGGTGCTGCCGTCAAACTGCGTGTTCCACTCCAGCAGCGGGCGCACGATGCCCGCCATGGGCCCGGCGTGATCGATACGCGCCGAATCGCCGTCCGTGCTGTCGATCACCTGGAAGGCCACGGCATCCTGCTCCTTGGCGCGCACCTGGGACGGGTTGAGCGTACGGGCCGTGGCCCAGACAAAGACCGTGCCCTCGGCCAGCAAGTTGCCCGGCACCCAAGCCGTGCTCGTGTAAGAGCCAGCCGGGCGCGGGCGCTTGCGCCAGGCCGCATCGCTATCAATAGTGGTAAAAATCTCCGTGCCCTCCTCGTTGAAGAGACGGAAATAGAGCATAAACACATGGCCCGCATCCAGAACGTCGTAGTCCATCTGCAAGCCAATTGGCCGCCGGATGTCCATGGCGTCGGAGACATCGCCGTTGTCGTTGAGGGCGCGCACGGCCCGAATGCGCACGACATCGTCGCCGGGCGCGCGCTGGGGATCGTCCCAGATGCGTTCGGCCGTCGTGCCCACCCCAGAATTGAGGTAAGCGCTGACGACTTTGTGCGAGGGGCCATCGCGCAGGACTTGGCCCTGATCCAGCAGGATAGTGCGGTCGCAGAGGCGCGTTACCGCGGGCATGTTGTGCGAGACAAAGAGCACGGTGCGCCCCTCCTGCCCCACGTCCTGCATTTTGCTCAGGCACTTCTTCTGGAAGGAGGAATCGCCCACGGCCAGCACTTCGTCGATAATCAGGATTTCCGGCTCCAGGTGGGCCGCGACGGAGAAGGCCAAGCGCAGCTTCATGCCGCTGGAGTAGTGCTTGACGGGCGTATCGATAAACTTGGGCACTTCGGAAAATTCGACGATTTCGTCAAACTTGGCGTCGATTTCGCGCCGCGTCATGCCGAGGATGGCGCCGTTGAGGAAGACATTTTCGCGCCCGGTTAGCTCCGGGTGAAAGCCCGTGCCCACTTCGAGCAGCGAACCGACGCGCCCGTACAAATCCACGTAGCCCGTGGATGGCTCGGTGATGCGCGAAAGCACCTTGAGCAGCGTGCTCTTGCCCGCGCCATTGCGCCCAATGATGCCAACCGTCTCGCCGTGCTTGATATCAAACGAGATATCTTTGAGCGCCCAAATTTCTTCGTGCAGTTCGGCCGCGCCGGTGGCATTGCCGCGCAGCAGGCTGCCCGCTCGCCGAAACGGCGCGGCGGCCGCATCGTTGATCGTCTCGCGCAGCGTGCGGTAGCCCTTGCTCTTTACACTGCCAATGTGGTAGTGCTTACCGATGTTGTGTGCTTGAATTGCAAACTCGCTCATAATGCTTCTCAGAATCGTCGTGCAGATGATAGACGCGGTCGTCTACTGTGCGGTTATCGCTGTGATCGGGAAGAATTGACCTGTCGGGTATTGACTACACGACGTCGGCAAAGGTCTTCTCCATGCGGCTGAAGTAGAATATGCCGCCGATGAATATCACTAATGCCACCACCGTAGAAATGGCGACCATGGAGATGGTCAGTGACGTCTCAGCCTGTCCACCCAGGATCGACCAGCGGAAGCCTTCGGCTACGCTGACCATGGGGTTGAGGCTGTAAAGCAAGCGCCACTCTTCGGGAATGCGCGAGAGCGGGTAGGGCAGCGGCGAGATAAAGAGCCACAGCTGCAGCAGAAAGGGGATGGTGTAGCGCACGTCGCGAAACTGAACGTTCATGGCCGAGAGCCAGAGCGAGATGCCCAGCGCCGCCACCACCGCCAGCAGGATAAAGAAGGGCAGCACAAAAAGATTGGCGCTGGGCGCAATGCCAAACCAGAACATCATGCCAATCAGCACCAAAAACGCCAGCGCAAAATCGACCAGCGCCGAGAAGATCGTCGCCAGCGGCATGGTGATGCGCGGGAAGTAAATCTTCTTGATCATGTTGGCGTTGGAGACCAAGCTGTTCGACGCCTGCGACACGCCCGACGAGAAAAACGTCCACCCGATGAGCGCGGAGTAACTCCACACGGCATAAGGCAGCTCCGTCCCGGAGCCGATGCCCGCGCCGCGCTTGAAGAAGACGTTAAAGACGACCATCGTCAGCAGCGGCTGCAAAATGGCCCACGATGCGCCCAGAATCGTCTGCTTGTAGCGCACCTTGATGTCGCGCCACGTGAGAAAGAAGAGGAGTTCCCGAAACGCCCACAGGTCGCTCAATTTGGAAAGCGCCCAGCCCTGAGTTGCCTCGATCCGAGTATAGTAGTCTGCGCCTGTGGTAGGCTGCTGAGTTGCACTGTTGGTAGCCATAATGATTTCTAAAGTTGCTCGATTTACCTGCTAAATTCAAACTGACGTTCGGGCAAACGCACTTGTAGAGTACTCGACATGGGCACGCTCACCCGGCGCTTGGCACAACTTCTATAAACGACTAAGCTCAATCACCCAGCTCGTTTCTATTGCTGACCGCAACCGCTGCCAGATCGGCAGATGCCTCGTTCCGGCGCTCGCGGATCACGCGGGCCGGGACGCCCGCCGCGACGGTGTAGGCCGGAATATCTTTGGTCACCACGGAGCCCGCGCCCACCACGGCCCCCTTCCCAATCGTCACGCCGTCCATCACGCAGACTTGAAGACCCAGCCACACGTCATCCTCCAGCACGATGTCGCCGCGGCTGGTGAGCGGTTGCTCGCGCATGGGGCGCTCGATGCTGCCAGCTTCGTGCTGGTAGGAGACAAAGGCGCACTTGGCGGCAATCATGCAGTGCTTGCCGATGATGATGTCGCTTACCAGAGGGTTGATCACGCAGCTCGACTGGATAGCGGTCTGCGAGTCGACAAACAGGCTGCCCGGCCCCGCCCCCAGCTCGATGATGCTCCAGCGATAAACGTGTACCCGGTCGGCAAACTCCACCCGCCCTTCGGCTTTGGGGTCTGCATAAATGGTGACGTAGTCGTCGATAAAGCAGCGTGGGCCAAGTGTGAAACCGGGACAATCCACTTGGGCGCGGGACGAAATGTAGGAGCGCTCGCCCAGAAAGCGCCGCATTCGGCGTTTGTCCTTGTACGAGCGGAAGCCCCACTCGGCCAGCCGCATCGTCCCCGGCACATAATCCGACAGCTGCACCATCGAACGCACCCACGCCCGCGTTGCGACATCGCGCGCCGTTTTGGCAATCGATTGCTGTCGCCGGCCAGCAGCGGCCCCGCGCTTCTTGGTATTGGTCATAATGCTGCCATGCTATTCGTCGTCCGCTTCGTCATCGTCCGATTGACCTGTGTCATCTGCATCAGAATCCCCATTCGACGCGTTACCCGAACTTTCCAGCGCGGAGTTATCGATCACAATGGTGGTGAAGTATTCCGTATAGTTGTAGTCGTCCGTCACCACGCGTAAACGAAGGACGTGCTCACCGTCCGGGTAGTTGGTGGTGTTTAGCCGCTCAAACTGGCGGCGCTGCGGGCGCGGGTTGCGGTTTACGTTGAGCGACGTAGCATCTTCCTCCACGCCAAAGAGCAACAGATCAAGCTGCCACTTAAGGAAGTTGGGATCGTCCGCGATGCCGCGCACGCGCACCGTACCGCTAACGGTAGCGCCCTCCTCGGGATCGAGAATGCCGTTGTTGGCGTTCGTTGGCTGCTCGCTGTTGTCGATGGTGATGGGCGTGAAGTATTCGTTGTAGCTTGTGTCGCCAAAAATTGTGCGCAGCCGCAGCACGTGCTCGCCGTCGGGATACTGCGTCGTATCCAGGCGGGCAAAGAGGCGCTCGCGCGGGAATTGGCGACCGCCGCGCCTGCTGATAAAGGTTGCGTCCTCCTCCGCGCCAAAGAGCAGCAGATCAAGCTGCCAGCCCTGGGTGCCGGGATCAAAGGCCACGCCCCGGACGCGAACTTCGCGGCTCACGGTTTCGCCCGCTTCGGGCATGGTAATGCCGCTTGCTAGCCCGGCCTGCGCGCCGCTGTTGTCGATGGTAACGGGCGTAAAATACTCGTCGTAGTTGTAATCATCCTGCACAACGCGCAGCCGCAGCGTGTGATCGCCATCGGGGTAGCGCGTGGTGTCCAGCGTGGTGAAGGGCGCTGCGCTGCGCCGCGGCGCTCTGAGAAAGTCAATGTACGTTGCATTTTCTGCTTCGCCAAAGAGCAGCAGGTCAATCTGCCACTTCTCAAAGTTGGGCGAGCTGGCAATGCCGCGCAGCTCGACCGTCCCGCTGATCGTTTCACCCGCGGCGGGCTGGGTGATGCCGTTGGTATCCGCGTCGTTGGTATCCGCTTGCGCCAGGGCAACCGTTGTCCCCTGCCAAGCAATTAAAAGCGTTAGGAGCCCGCAGAGTACAAACAATCGTAAACTGAGCCGGGCGGTGGACATATTCATTGATTCGCTCTCCGTTTTACACTTTCTCTTGCTGTTCGACGTTACGCCTAAATTTATTGCACCAAGTTTATTGGAGCCATTGACCCGCGGGCCACAGTAAACCCCGACACCCATTCGGCGTGCCGGGGTTATACAAAAACACATCTTTGGCTAAAAATCAACTGTGCTGTGCGGCGTGCCAAATTATTCTGCGCCCGTGCTCAACAGCACGGAGGAGACGGTCATCCACAGGATACGCAGGTCCAGCCAGATGCTCTGGCGCTCGATGTACTCGATGTCGTGCTGGACAATTTCATCAAACGAGATGCCGCTGCGGCCCCGCACCTGCGCCAGACCGGTGATGCCGGGCAGCGCGTTGAGCCGTTCGGTGTGCCAGCTCTTGTAGGCTTCCACCTCCCACGGCACGTTGGGCCGCGGGCCAACCAGGCTCATCTCTCCGCTAAGAATGTTGACGAGCTGCGGGAGTTCATCCAGGCTCGTCTTGCGCAGAAGGGCCCCGGTGCGCGTAAGCTGCGTGTTCTCGAAGGGCTTGTAGACGCTCTTGCCCACCAGCTTCTTGGAGGAGCCGCGTACAAAGGCCTGCATAAATTCACGGTGCGCTGCCCGATCCACATTGTGGTGCATGGTGCGGAACTTGTACATTTTGAACGGCTGCCCGTTGCGACCGATCCGCTCCTGGACAAAGATAACGGGGCCGGGAGATTCCAGGCGGATGGCCAAGGCCGCCAGCAGCCCCACGATCAGCGCAAAGGGCAAAGTTAGGAGACACAAGGAAATGTCCATCATTCGCTTGATGGCGGCTTGCCCGCGCCCCATCGCTTTGGCCGGCGCTTCCGCCGAGGCTCGCTCGATTTTTACCAAAACACCCATGTCACTTTCCCCTTCACCTATCTGATTAACTGTTTCTATTGACTTGAGAGTGAGCGGCGGTGGCTGCTTTGCAGGGTTGCGCGTTAGTGGAAACAACGGTGGCCTCTTATAAATGACTTAGCTACCAAAACGACTTAGCTATCGTGGAGCACCTTACTTCAAGCACCTTATTTCGATCACCTTACTTCAAAAGCCCAACTTTATCTTAGCATACAGATGGAGGCGCAAGCTTTACATTTGGCTTACAAAGGCGGTAAGATTAAGTGCTGCTTCTAAAGCAGTCCGGTGTCATTTACGCTACCGATACTCCACCAGCTGACGGAGTGACCGGTTGGCCTGACAAACCTGCTATCTACCATGAGCGACTCTGCCCTCAACTTGTATGGCGCGCGCTTTAAGCGTGATCCGTATGCGACCTACGCCAAGCTGCGCAAAACTGTGCCCGTCTACCGGCTGGCGACCAAGCCCTCCACCGAGGATTCCAGCGCTCCCGACATTTATCAGGGAACGTGGCTGATTACCGGCGGGGCGGAAGCCGAAGCCGTGCTGCGCGACCACCAGCTCTTCGTCAAGGACCTGCGCAATACGTTGCTGCCGGCTGAACAGCGAACCCTGCCGCCGGAGCCGCCAGCGGTTCGGCTCTTTAGCCACCACATGCTCAACGCCGATGGGGCGGAGCACGCACGGTTGCGCACCCTCGTCAACAAGGCCTTTACGGTACAAAGGGCCGAGCAGATGCGTGGGCACGTCCAGCAAACGGCCAATGCGCTGGTGGACAAATTTGCCGCGCGTGGGCAGATCGACCTGATTCAGGCCTTTGCTTACCCGCTGCCTATTTACTTAATCGCGGATTTGCTAGGGATTCCTTCGGCAAATTATGGAAAAATCCGAAATTGGTCTTCGGCATTTGTCTCCCCCCACATGGGCGCAGCCGATTTGGGCCGCAAAGCGCCGCTGCTGGAAGAATTTCTCGTCTTCCTGCGCGCGCTCTTCCACGAGCGACGCCAAACGCCGCGCGATGACCTGCTTTCGGCATTGGTCAACGTTGAAGAAGCGGGCCGCTTTTTGAGCGAGGACGAGCTGTGCAGCATGGTCATTTTGCTGATCAAGGCCGGCCACGAAACGTCCGCTCACCAGATCGGCAACGCCGTGCTGGCGCTGCTTCAGCATCCCGACCAGCTGGCGCGGCTGCGGAGCGACTGGTCGCAGCTGCCGCGCGCCGTGGAGGAGCTGCTGCGCTTTGACGGCCCCATCGAGCGCGCCACCACGCGCTACGCCGCGGCGGATGTGGTGCTGGGCGGCGAGCAAATTCGGCGCGGCGATGTGGTGCACGTGGCGCTCGCCAGCGCCAACCGGGACGCCGCGCGCCACGCCTGCCCCAACCGGCTCGATCTCGCGCGCGAGGATGTGCGCCACCTCGGCTTTGGGCTGGGGCCGCACTACTGCCTCGGCGCACCGCTGGCCCGCGTCGAGGGGCAGGAGGCGCTGCGCGTGCTCTTTGAGCGGCTGCCCAACCTGCGCCTCGCCGTGCCCGTCGAAGCATTGCGCTGGCGCACGCGCCCCATTCTGCGCGGCCTCAAGCGCCTGCCCGTTGCTTGGGACGTGGCGTAGAGCCATTCAATCAATTCCAGGTTAACAATCTGAGTACGTTGCGCTAACAAATGGAACAGCCTACAACTTTTCACCCCCTGCTCTCCCACTACCAAGCGGCTGACCTGCTTCAAGCGCGGGCCGACGGGCACGCGCAGGTCGATGTCTCGCTCGACCTCAACCAAACGCAGCAGCGCGTCACCCTCACGCCCGACGGCGTCCTGCTGCCAGCAAATATATACGACGACAGTGCAAAAAAATACCTGGTTGGGTGGGCGCTGCTAGAAAAAGTCGCCCAAGCCGACGCGGCCTGTTATCAAATTGTTTCTGGGGAAAACGAAGAGGGGGCGCTCGACAAAGTCCAGCGCTTTTCCGAGGCGTACAACCGGCTCTACAGCCTGATGCCCACGGCGGGCGCGCCCACGATGTTGATTTCGGGGATTCCCATGCACCGCATCAAAGGCACGGATCCGCAGCGCGACACGCAGAGCAAAATCCGCGCCGCCCGCCCCTTTGCCTTTAAGCAAAAGGGCGCCGACCAGCCGCCCCTCGTGCTGGATACGGCCACCGGCCTCGGCTACACGGCCATAGCCGCCGCCCGCGTGGCCGAGCAAAATGGCCTGCCGCCAGACGCCCGCGTCATCACCATCGAGCTTGATCCAGCCGCGCTGGCGGTCTGCCGCCTCAACCCGTGGTCTCGGGAATTATTTGACAACCCGCGCATCGAGCAGCGCGTGGGCGACAGCGGCGACGTGGTTCCCGCCTTCGACGACGCCGCCTTCACCCAAATCATCCACGATCCGCCCATGTTTGGGCTGGCCGGCCATCTCTATTCGACTCAGTTCTACCGCGAGCTGCACCGCGTGCTGCGGTCGCGCGGTCGCCTGTTTCACTACATTGGCGATCCCGACAGCAAAAGCGGCAGGACGACGACCCGCGGCGTGCTGCAGCGGCTGGAGCAGGCGGGCTTTCAGCGCATTCAGCGAGTGCCGCAGGCCTTTGGGGTCGTGGCGCAGAAGTGAGAATTTTGACGCAGAGGACGCCAAGCATTGATTTGTGGAAGAGTCTAAGGCTATTCCAAGGAAATAAATATCCCGCTACGGTAGCGTCCCCGGCACGCGCCACACGCCTCTTGGTCATCGGCCTCGGTTCCGGTGCGTGCCGGGGACGCGGATGGCCGGTATACTTAATGCTCTGGAATGGTCTAACTCGCGCCCAACTCAACGCCACCCTCGATGTCGAGATCGGCGACCCGCCGGGCCCCACTGCCCGCTCGACCCCTACGCCCTCCCGCCTGCTCATTCGAGTGGAACAAAACTCCCCCTTGCTCCGTCCCAAGAACAACTTGTCCACTTCACCAACCCGCTGTACCCTTAGCGGAGACGGGATACGAAGCTTCGCGCTCAAGTGACGGTCGCTGCCTGCCAGTAGATGACTTAACCGACATCGCCAGGCAGCGACCGTCACTTTCCACGCCATGCTCTGTGTCCAAACTACTACGGAGCCACTCTCATGATTCCTCGTCTCAAGCGTTTGCCTCATCGCCTTTCGCTGTATGGACGGCGCGCCCTCTTTGCTGGTATCATCACGGCTCTGCTATTCGCGGAGCTACCCATGATGCCCATCAGCGCGGCTCAGCCGCTCGCGCCCCAGCCTAGCCAGTCGTCCCAAATCGAGCCGATCGACCAACCGGTCGACGGCCAAAACGGCGCGCTCGCCCTCACCCTGAGCGAGGGGGCCGAGCGACCGGACGCCGTCGCCGCGCGCCCAGTCACCCAGGGCACGCCCTTGAGCGGGGCCGAAACCCAAGCCATCCTCGACCGCCTGCCCACCCTCGACGCCCCCGCCAGCGACCAGCAGGCGTTCCGCCTGCCCGCCGAATCGCTGCCGCCGCCGCGCACGGGCGAAACGATCAGCGAAACCTTTCCGCCCACCGAAACCGTTACCCAAACCGCCGAGGTTGTGGATGGCCCGCTGGCGGTGCTGCGCTTCTCGCCCGAAGGCGAGATTCCGCTGGCCCCCTTCCTCAACGTCACCTTTAACCAGCCGATGGTCCCGCTGGCGACGGTCGAGGAATTGAGCGAACAGGACGTGCCCGTCACGCTCTCGCCCGATGTGCCGGGCACGTGGCGCTGGCTCGGCACAAGGACGTTGACCTTTGAATACGACGATGCCAATTCGGAGAATTCTCGCTTTCCGATGGCCACAGTTTTCACGGCCACCGTTCCCGCCGACACCGTGTCGGCCACGGGGAACGCGCTGAGCGAGCCGGTGTCGTGGAGCTTTCGCACGCCGCCGCCCCAACTTGAAACATCGTCCCCCAACTTTGGCCCGCAGCCGCTGGAGCCGCTCTTCTTCGTCAGCTTCAACCAGCGCGTCGACCCCGCCGCCGTGCTCGACACCATCTCGGTGCGCGCGGGCGGCGAGGAGTTCGCCCTGCGCTTGGCAACGCAAGCCGAAATCGACGCCGACGCGACCGTGAAGTCGCTGCTGAAGCGGGCAAACGACGAGACGTGGCTCGCCTTCCGCGCGGAAGCGCCGCTATCGGCGGGCACGACCGTCGCCGTGAACGTCGGCCCCGGCACGCCCTCCGCCGAAGGGCCGCTAACCACCGAAGACGCCCAGTCCTTTACCTTTGAGACGTACAGCGCCCTGCGCGTGGACGACCAAAGCTGCGGCACGCGCGAGTACGGCGACTGCGCCCCCTTCTCGCCGCTGACCATCTTCTTCAACAACCCGCTCGACGAGTCCGCCTTCGATCCGTCTCAGGTGCAAATCGAGCCCGAACTGCCCGACGCCGTCATCGAGGCCATCGGCAGCACCCTGCGCATCCGCGGCGCGACGCAGGGCCGCACGACCTACACCGTCACCCTCAGCGGCGAGCTATTGGACGCCTTTGGCCAAACGCTGGGCAGCGACGCCGAGGTGACCTTTCGCGTTGGCCCCGCTGGCGAGGCGCTCTTTGGCCCCAACCAGCCCCTTGTCACGCTCGACCCGGCGGACGAGCAGCCGTCGCTGACCGTTTACTCGGTGAATTACAGTTCGCTGCGCGTGCGCGTCCACCGCGTCGCGCCGGAGGATTGGCCGCAGTTTCTACAGTTCCGCGACGTCTACAATCGCAACCGTGAGCAGCGCGACTCGCTCTCGCCGCCCGGTGAAAATTTGCGCGACGAGACCCTCACCGTTAACAGCGCCGACGACGCACTCACCGCCACCGACATTGATCTGAGCGACGTCCTCGGCGACAGCGCCTACGGCCACTTCGTCGTCACGGTCGAGCCGCCCGCCGGGCTGCTGGAGCGCACGCCGTTGAACAATATGTTTGGCGGCAACCGCCCCGTCGTCCACGCCTGGGTGCAGATCACCGAGATGGGGCTCGATCTCTTCCACGACCACAGCGAGCTCGTCGCCTGGGCCAATCGGCTCGACGACGGCGCACCCCTGGGCAACGTCGACCTGCGCCTCTTTCCCAGCGACGCCGCGGCCACCACGAGTGACGACGGCACGGCGCGCTTCAATCTCTCCGCCAGCGGCGATGCGCTGCTGATTGCCCAGCGCGAAACCGAGGCGGGCGTCGACGTCGCGCTGCTGGCGGGCAGCCCCTACTACTACGATGAGGGCTTCTGGCGCAAGCAGCCCATCAACGACGAAGTGCGCTGGTACGTGATCGACGACCGCGCGCTCTACCGACCGGGCGAGGCGGTGCACCTCAAGGGCTTTGTGCGCCAAATCGGCGGCACGCAGGGCGGCGATGTCGGCCTGCTGGAGCGGGGCGAGCTCGTCAATTACACGGTCTACGAACCGCAGGGCAACGAAATCGCCAGCGGCGAGACGACATTGACCGAGCTGGGCGGCTTCGATTTCAGCTTCGACGTGCCCGAAAGCGCCAACCTCGGCTACGCCTATGTCGAGCTGCGGCTGCCCGCCAGCGCGGTGGGCCAGGCTGCCTACAGCCACGCCTTCCAGATTCAGGAGTTCCGCCCCCCCGAATTCGAGGTCTCGGCCCGCAACGAGACGACCGGGCCCTACTTTGTCGGCGACGAGGCCGTGGTCGCCGTGGAGGCAACCTACTTCGCCGGTGGCCCGCTGCCGAGCGCGGAGACCAACTGGAGCGTCACCGCCACGCCGACGGACTACACGCCGCCCGGCTGGCGCGACTTTAGCTTTGGCACGTGGACGCCCTGGTGGCGCTACCACGATGATTACGCCTACGCCAACGAAATCTTCCAGCAGTTTAGCAGCACGACCGACCCGTCGGGTACGCACTACCTGCGCATCGGCTTCGACGCCACCGCGCAGAACGAACAGCCGCAGCCGTACAGCCTTCTGGCCAACGCCACCGTGCTCGACGTCAACCGCCAGGCCTACGCCGCGACGACCAGCCTGCTGGTGCACCCGGCGGAGCTGTACGTTGGCCTGCGTGGCGAGCGGGTTTTTGTTGACGCCGGCGACCCGCTGACCGTCGACGCGATTGTGACCGACGTGGACGGGAACGCCGTCGCGGGGCGCGGGGTGACGTTGGAGGCGTCGCGGCTCGAATGGCGCTACGCCGACGGCGAGTGGAGCGAAGAGGCCGTCGACGCGCAAAGCTGCGAGGTCACCTCGGCGGCAGAGCCGGTGAGCTGTGAATTTGAGACGGAGAAGGGCGGGCAGTACCGGATCGCTGCCCGCGTGCTCGACGATTTGGAGCGGCCCAACGAGAGCACGCTCACGCGCTGGGTCAGCGGCGGGGCGCGGCCACCGGCGCGCGGCGTCGAGCAGGAGGAAGTGGTGCTCGTGCCGGACAAGGAGGCGTACCAGCCCGGCGACACGGCGCGGCTGCTCGTGCAGTCGCCCTTCTCGCCCGCCGAGGGGCTGCTCACCCTCTCGCGCAACGGCATCATCTCCACCGAGCGCTTCACGATTGAGGATGGCTCGACGACGCTCGACATTCCGATTGAGGATGGCTACATTCCGAATCTCCACGTCGCGGTCGATCTGGTCGGCAACGCCCCACGCATCGACGACGCGGGCGAAACGCTGCCCGACCTGCCGCCGCGCCCCGCCTACGCCAGCGGCGGCGTCGAGCTCTCGATCCCGCCGCTCAGTCGCACGCTTTATCTCGCCATCGAGCCCGCCGCCACCGCCCTCGAACCCGGCGCGTCGACCGAAATCGACGTGGCGCTGACCGACGCCGCGGGTGATCCCGTCGCCGATGCGGAACTGGCCGTGATCGTCGTCGATGAGGCGGTGCTCGCGCTGACAAACTATCAGCTCACCGACCCGCTGGCCGTCTTCTACCAGAGCCGCCCGTCGTACGTGAGCCGCTACCACTCGCGCGACACGCTCGTGCTCGAAGACCCGCAGTCGCTCGTCGAGCAGGCGCAGCAGGCCGTGCCCGCCGAGGACAGCGCGCCGATGCTGCGCAGCTTCAGCGACGACGCCGCAGGCGCAATCGCTCCCGCCGCCCCGCCGATGGTCGAGATGCAGATGGAAGAGTCGGCGATGATAACGGATACGGCGATGATGGATGCAGAAATGATGACGGATGAATCGGCCGGCGCGGATGCCGCCATCGCCGTGCGCAGCAACTTCAACCCGCTAGCAACCTTCGCGCCCGACGTGCGCACGGACGCCGACGGTCGCGCCACGATCGAGGTCGAGCTGCCGGACAACCTCACCCGCTACCGCATCATGGTTGTGGCCGTGGCCGGGCGCCAATTCTTTGGCAGCGCCGAAGCCAACCTCACCGCGCGCCTGCCGCTAATGGTGCGCCCCTCCGCGCCGCGCTTCCTCAACTTCGGCGACGCGTTTGAGCTGCCCGTCGTCGTGCAAAACCAGACGGATGAGCCGATGGAGGTGCAGGTCGCGCTGGAGGCGACGAATTTAGTGACGACCGACGACGGACGACCGACAACGGTCGTCGATGGTCAGTCGTCGGTCGTCAGTGCCGGGCAGACCATCACCGTCCCCGCCAACGACCGCGTCGAAGTCCGCTTCCCCGCCTCGACCAGCAGCGCGGGCACGGCGCGCTTCCAGGTGGCCGCCGTCTCCGGCGCGAGCGCCGACGCGGCGACAATCGATCTGCCCGTCTACACGCCCGCCACCAGCGAGGCCTTCGCCGTCTATGGCGTGATCGACGAGGGCGCCGTCGCGCAGCCGCTGCAAACGCCCGAAAATGTCTTCCCGCAGTTTGGCGGCTTGACGGTCAGCACCTCGTCGACGGCCCTGCAGTCGCTGACGGACGCGGTGCTTTACCTCGTAAGCTACCCCTACGAGTGCTCCGAGCAGATGGCTTCGCGCATCCTCGCCATTTCCGCCCTGCGCGACGTGCTCAGCGCCTTTGAGGCCGAGGGGCTGCCCGCGCCGGCGGAAATCGAGGCGTCGGTCGCGCGCGATGTCGAGCGGCTGGTGCAGATGCAGAACCCGGACGGCGGCTGGCCCATTTGGCAGCGCGGGCGCGATTCGGTGCCCTTCTACTCGATCCACGCCGCGTATTCGCTCGTCCGCGCGCTCGATGAAGACTTTGCCGTGCCGCAGGAGACGCTCGACCGCGCCATTGAACACCTGCGCGAAATCGAGTCGCACTTCCCAAGCTGGTACAGTGAATTTACGCGCAACACGCTTGCGGCCTACGCGCTCTACGTGCGCTCGCTGGCGGGCGATGTCGACGCGCCGGCGGCCCGCGCGCTCTTCAACGAGGCCGGGCTGGACGGCACGTCGCTGGAGGGGCTGGCCTGGCTGCTGCACATCCTGGGCGACGACCCGGCCTCTAGCACGCAGGCGGACGAGATTCGTCGCCACTTCAACAACCGCGCCGTCGAAACGGCGGGCGCGGCCAACTTTACGACGGACTACGGCGACGACGATTACCTGATGCTGCACTCCAACCGCCGCACCGACGGCGTCATCTTGGATGCGCTGATCGCCGATCAGCCGGAAAGCGACTTGATTCCCAAAATTGTCAACGGTCTGCTGGCCAACCGCACGCGCGGCCGCTGGACGAACACGCAGGAGAACGTCTTCATCCTGCTCGCACTGGACAGCTACTTCAACACCTTCGAGGCCACCACGCCCGACTTCGTCGCCCGCGTCTGGCTGGGCGACACCTACGCCGCGCAGCACGAATTCGAGGGCCGCACAACAGAAACGCGCGAGACAACCATTCCTATGGAGATTTTGCTGGCCGACGAACCCCCAATTACCACTAACCAATTACCACTAACCATTGCCAAAGAAGGCGACGGTCGCCTCTACTACCGCCTCGGCCTCCAGTATGCGCCGGACGATCTCGATCTCGACCCGCTCGACATGGGCTTCACCGTGCAGCGCGTCTACGAAGCCGTGGACGATCCCGCCGACGTGATGCTGGACGCCGACGGCACGTGGCGCATCAAGGCTGGCGCACGGGTGCGCGTGCGCGTGCAGATGGTCGCGGAGAATCGCCGCTACCACGTGGCGCTCGTCGATCCGCTGCCCGCCGGGCTGGAGGCAATCAACCCGGCGCTGGCGACGTCGGAGCCCGTGCCCGCCGATCCGAACGACCCATCGCGCAGCCAGTGGTGGTGGTACGGCACGTGGTACGAGCACCAAAATCTGCGCGACCAGCGCGCCGAGGCCTTTACCACGCTGCTCTGGGAAGGCGTCTACGACTACACCTATGTCGCCCGTGCGACCACGCCGGGGACGTTTGTCGTGCCGCCGGCGAAGGCGGAGGAGATGTATTCGCCGGAGGTCTTTGGCCGCAGCGGGACGGATCGGGTGGTGGTGGAGTGACCCCATCCCCTACGCGCTGGTTCTACGCCGATGAAGCCTCGGAAGCCCCTTCCCCTCTAGAGGGGAAGGGGTTTGGGGATGGGGTCTCGCGGCGTCTCTGCCTCGTCGATTTTCTTCGCTCCGTGTATAATACCGCCCAAACCTTTCACACCACACGAGGAAATCCAACGACCGATGTTTACGCATACCCTTCGCGCTTTCGTCCTGCTGTCTACCTTCGCCCTGCTGACTCTAGCCTCGCCCACCCAAGCCGCCAACATCGCCGAAGCCGACGCGCCGACCCAGCCCAACTGGCTGGAGCCGCGCGGCATCAACATCGTCGACCTGGTGGGCGAAGTGCCCGAAGCACACCTGCAAGGGGCAATTCTCTCCTACATGGCGGGCTACGTGCAGTACGAATCGGGCACGCGCGAGGGCGACGTCGTCATGATCAACACGCGCATCACGCCGCGCTTTTTCGAGGTGAGCGGCGGCCTGGGCACGCGCACCGCCTGCCTCGGCATGCACGGCTTTTTTGATCAGCAGACGACCGTGATGCCCGCGGGCACGGCCCGCTTCTTCAACGGCGACCGCGACGTGACGGAGAGCGCCTACGTGGTGCGCTACAACCCCGCGGGGCAGCGGCAGCCCGTCGCCCCGCCCCGCGCGTTTGATCGCTACCCCGTGGGCGACGACCGCGCGGCGCGCTTTGACGACGACGGCGCGCTCATCATCCCCGCCAACATGGGCTGCGTGCTCAACCTGCAGGGCAAGTTTGAGAATCTGCGCGCCACCTTTGTCTTCAACGCGCCAAAGCTGATCGAGATCGACGTGCTGGGCAGCGAGAGCTTCGCCTTCCGCTCCTACATCGGCGTCGGCGACGCGGGCGCGATCGACCCGCTGCGCAGCCAGCTCGTGCGCCGCTTTGGCGAGCGCCACGACAAGTTTGAGCTCTCGCCGCCGGGCGGCACGGAGTTTGTGCTGCTCAACTACCCGCCCACGCCCGTTGATCCGTACGCTTCGCCGCGCACGGCGGAGAACATCAGCAGCGGCGGCAGCGGAACCTACCGCTTTGGCCGCGTCGGCGACAACACGCTCTCGGTCGATCACGTCAACTCGATGCTGCTGCCGCTCTACGGCCAGTACCAGGATGTAGACCAGGGCGGTGGCGAATACCTCAACTTCTTCGGCAATGCCAATCGACTGGCTGCGCCCGAATACTTTGTCCCCGTTGGCGTGAATTACGATCCGTGTATGCAAAGCGGCAGCTGCCCCGGCAGCCTGCTGGACGAAATCCTCAGCGCCGAGATGGAGATGACGCTCTACTACTACAGCGTTCGCCGCGTGGCAACGGGGCTGAACCAGGTGCCGCTGCGGGCGGTTGGCGACGGCTTTGGGCGCGCGGTCGCGAGCGCCGCGCCCGTGCAGCAGACGATCCCCGCCCAGCGCGACAACCCCGTCTACCTGCCGCTGATCGTTGGCCCGCCCGTCGATGTCGAGCCGGACGAGCCCGGCGCCGACTGTCCCTGCGGCTGGTTTACCGAGGATGGGCGGATGGTGGATTTTGTGCCGGGCGATTGATGAATCGACTTGGCGGGGTTGGGGGATTTTAACGCGGAGAGCGCCGAGACAGAGGCGCGGAGAGCCGCAGAGACAGATGAGAAGCGATTTTGCGATCAGGCTGGACGCAGTGTCGCGCAAGCGAAATCGTCTCTTTAGACCATTCCAGAAAGTTAAGTATACCGCGTCCCCGGCACGCGCCACACGTAGCTTCGTCGTTCCAGTCGCTTCTGGCGCGTGCCGGGGACGCTGCCCAATCGAGCACCTATTTTCTTGGATTGGCTTTAGTCTCCGCGGTCCTCTGCGTCTTCTCTGTGGCTCTCCGCGTTAAAGCTCTTCTACCTCTAATTGTGTACAAGCTAGACAATCAAGATTCCACGAAGCCACACCATGCGCCAACCCAACCGCGTCAAGCAACGCATCCACACCTTCGACGCCGCCAGCGGCACGCTCCGCCGCAAGACGGACATCCTCGCCGGGGAGGAGCCGCTGGAGATTGTGCTGCGCGCTCAAAATGGCGAGCAGCGCACCGTCGCCATCACCATGCGCACGCCGGGCAATGATTACGAGCTGGCCGCGGGCTTTCTCTTCGCCGAGGGCATCGTCGCCGAGAAGCGCGACATCACGCAGATGACCTACTGCGTGGGCAGCGAGCGCGACCAGCAGCAGTACAACTCGCTGCAGGTGTCGCTCGCCCGCCCCGCCCTGCCCGACCTCGCGACGCTCGACCGCCACTTTGTCACCAACTCCGCCTGTGGCCTCTGCGGCAGCGCCATGCTGGATGACCTCGCCGCGCGTCAACAGCCCGTTTCGTCGACGCTCACCGTTGACCCGCAAACGATCCTGTCGCTGCCCGCCGCCCTGCGCGAGAGCCAGCGCCTCTTCGCCGATACCGGCGGCCTCCACGCCGCCGCCCTCTTCGACCGCCACGGCGCGCTGCTCGCCGCCCGCGAGGACATCGGTCGCCACAACGCGCTGGACAAGCTGCTCGGCTGGGGCCTGCTCCAAAAGCAGCTGCCCTTCGAGGACAAAATCATCCTGATGAGCAGCCGGGCGAGCTATGAACTGGTGCAGAAGTGCGTGGTTGCGCGCGCGCCGGTGCTCTGTGCCGTCTCCGCGGCGAGCAGCCTCGCGGTCGAGACGGCAGAGCGCTTTGGGGTGACGCTGGTGGGGTTTTTGCGGGAGAATCGGTTTAACTTGTACAGTGGGATGGAGCGGATTTGTGTAAAGGAGAAGCTTACGTGACCCAACTTGCCCTCGTCACTGGAGCCAATCGCGGCATTGGCCTCGAAGTTTGTCGACAGCTCGCGCAGCAGGGCTACACCGTGCTGCTTGGCGCGCGCGATCTCGCAAAAGGGAAAGATGCCGCAGAGTCGTTGAAGAACGAAGACCTGGACGTGCGCGCCATCGAGGTCGACGTGGCCGACATCGGGAGCATCGAGCGTGCTGTGCGGCAGGTCGACGATGAATTTGGTCGGCTCGATGTGCTGGTCAACAACGCGGCGATTCTCTACGATACTTTTCAGAGCGCCGTCGATGCCGACCTTGACGTGGTGAAGGAAGCGCTGGAGACCAACACCTTTGGCCCGTGGCGCATGGTGCAGGCCTTCCTGCCGCTGCTGCGCAAAGGCACGCACCAGCGCATCGTCAACGTCTCCAGCGAGGGCGGATCGCTGGCGAGCATGGGCGGGGGCACGCCCGCCTACAGCACCTCCAAGGCCGCGCTCAACGCGCTGACGCGGATGCTCGCCGCCGAGCTGAAACCGGACGGCATTTTGGTCAACTCAATCTGCCCCGGCTGGGTCGCCACGGAGATGGGCGGCAGCGGCGGGCGGCCCGTTCGCGACGGCGCGGCCAGCGTCGTCTGGGGCGTTACGATTCCGGACGATGGGCCGACGGGTGGCTTCTTCCGCGATGGAAAATCGCTAAACTGGTAGTGTCCAGCTGGACGCAGTCAACACAAAAGCCGGGGCTGTCGGACCCCGGCGGGTGCATCCCAGAATTGGGGGCAAGTTGTCATTTCGCTCGCGTAGCGGTCGCTTCGACGCCGGGTCTACCCCGAAAGATAGCAGACGATAGTAGATTAGCGAGAAATCTGGAGACGGCAGACAGACCGAGCGCCCTGCAGCAACGAATCTGCCATCACTGACGCCCAGATTTCTCGCTGCTGTGGATTCGTTTGCCGCCTCTCCTCGGCGAACCGCTCGAAATGACATTTTGCCCCCGCAAATTGAAGTGCACCCGACCCCGGCTTTTGTGTTGACTACACCTCAAACTACTTCTATACTTGAGGGTATGGACAACCAAATCAAAAACTGCCGCGGCCTCACCGACCGCGACATCGACCTGATGTACCAAATCGAGCAGGGCTTGCCCATTGTGGCGGACGTGAGCCGCGCGGACGTGCTGCTCTGCTGCCTGCTCTCGGACAGCAAAGCGCTTGTCGTGAGCCACGCCGTGCCGCGCTCGATCTCGTCGCTCTACCGGCAGGAGGCCGTGGGGCGCATCTTTACGGCAGACGAGCAGCCGCTGCTCTTTCGCACGCTGCGCGGGGGCAGCGGCGGCGTGCGGCGCAAGCAAATCCTCAGCAGCGGCGCGCCCGCCATCCAGGATGTCGACCCCATTCGCAACGCCGCGGGCGACGTGATCGGCGCGATGGTGATCGAATCCAACATGATCGAGTACGAGCGCCACCGGCGGCGCGCGGCAAGCTTTCGGCGCGCGGTCGATTGGCTGCAGCAGATGGCGCGGCGCGGCGAAATCGAAAATGCCGAGTCGCTCAGCCGCTTCAACGCCTACGATGGCATCTACGTGGTGGACTACAATCGCCGGTTGGTCTACCTGAGCGGCATCGCGATCAACCTCTTTCGCTCAATTGGCCACATTGCGGACATGCGCGGCAAGCCGGCCAGGGCGCTGGAGGCGGCGGACGCACAGATTGTCGATCAGGCCTTTGATGCGCACTGCTGCGTCGAGGTGCGGCAGGAGACGGCGGAGGGGCGCGTGTGGGTGCGCACGGCGCTGCCGTTGCGTGCGCCGCGCCGCGTCTTTAGCCCGTCGCCGCTGCACCTGCCCTTTGTCGAGCTAAAGGGTAAAAATCGCAAGCTGCAGAAGGTGGACGCCGCGCTGGTGCTCGTCCACAACGCGACGGAGGCCGTGCAGAAGGAGCGCGAGCTCAACGTCAAGTCGGCCATCATCCAGGAGGTGCATCACCGCGTTAAGAACAATCTGCAGACGATTGCCGCCATGTTGCGCATCCAGGCCCGCCGCAGCGACTCCGACGAGGCGCGCCAGCAGCTGACGGACGCCGTCAACCGCATCTTTAGCATGTCCGTGATCCACGAATTTTTGAGCCAGGACGAGCACCGGCCCATCAACGTGCACAAGGTTTGCCAGCGGATTGCGGAACAGGTGGCGCAGGTCGCCGTGGGACCGGAGCAGCAGGTGCGGATCGAGGTGCACGGCCCCAGCATTCACCTGCGCGCCGGGCAGGCCACGCCGACGGCGCTCGTGATGAACGAGCTGCTGCTCAACGCCGTCGAGCACGGGCTGCACGGCCGCACGCAGGGCTGCATCGATATTCACCTGCGCGACCTGGGCGACGCCGTCCAAATCGAAGTCTGCGACGACGGCGACGGCCTGCCCGCAGGCTTCGACGCCAGCCAGAGCCGCAGCCTCGGCCTGCAAATCGTCCACACGCTGGTGACGGACGACCTCAAGGGCACGCTGCACTTGGAATCGATTGCGGGCGAGCATGCCGCCACGGGCACGCGCGCGCTGGTCACCTTTCCGAAGCGCTCGCTCAAGGTCGATGCGTGAGAATGAAGGGGCTTGGCTGCCACGCTTTGCGATGTGCCTGCTTTGGTTGGCAAGGGCGGGTTGTACAAGAAAAGGCGGGCTTCTTTGAAGAAGCCCGCCTTTTCTTTTTGGTTGCCGCTTGCCGCAAGCGCAACCCGTCTATCGTTTAGGAACGGCAGTTAAACAAGTTGAACAAGTGGGATCGGCAGGCGGCGTAGCCAGCTTCAGAGAAGGACTCAGTCTTTACCCCCTCCCAGCCTCCCCCAACTTGGGGGAGGAGCCGATCCTTCGTCTGCCCAGTCGCAGCTCCCTCCCCACCCTGGAGAGGGCTGGGGAGGGGTGGAACGTAGCCTTCTTGCTCAAGTTAATCAATTGCCATTCCTTAGCGCTGAACCAGCGGCAGATGAATGCGCGGCGTCATCATCGATTCGTCGACTCCATCGCTTGCTTCATCGTCGATCAGCTCCCCTTCGGGTGCGCCGTCGTCGATATCCTCGTCCTCGGCGTCCGCCGGCTCGCCTGCGTGAGCCGCATCATCTAGCTCCGCCGCCAACAGGCTGCTGGCGCTGACGCTGGCCGGGTTGCCAATGTGAATGCCGTCGACGCGCTTGGGCAGGCCGCGGTCGCCGCCGCTCCAGTAGAGGCTGAAGTTGCAGGCGGTGGTGTCGCCCAGGCTGGTGGGGGCGCAGATAAAGATGTCGTCGCCGTCGCCGCGAATGTTGTCGGGCTGGCTTTCGCGAATGCGGAAGTTGCCCTGCGTGGTGAGGTAGATTTCCCCATTCTCATCGACCCACGTGCCCCAAACGTCCTCGGCGCTGCGCGTCAGCTCCACGTCGGAGCCGTCGAAGTAGAGCGACCACGCGCCAGCCGTGTTGCCGCCCAGGCTGGTCGGCGTGAAGCGCAGCAGGTCTTCGTCCATGCCGCGCACGCCGGGCACGCGGAACGAGCCAAGCGTGCTCAGTACGACGTCGCCGTTGGGCAGCGCGTGCAGCGCGTCGATGTCTTCGCCGTTTGTGCTGAGGCCCACGTCCGAGCCGTCGAAGTAGAGCGCGAAGCTGCCGCTGGTGTTGGCCCCCAACGAGGCGGGCGTGAACCGGACGATATCCGAATCATCCACGACGCCGACGCCGGGAACGCGAGGCCGCGCATCGGAGCTGAGCAGCAGGCTGCCGTCGGGCAGGAAGGTGAAGGCGTTGACGTCGGCATAGATGCCCACGTCCGAGCCGTCAAAGATCATGCGCCAGGTGTCGGTGTCGGGGTCGTAGGCCAGGATATCCTCGTCGCGGAAGGCGACGCCGCCGACGCTGCCGTTGCCGTTGCTGCTGACGAGAATCGTGCTGCCATCACCGTCGTTGTCGTCGATGAAGAGCTGGATGTTGCGCGGATCGGGGCCCGCGCCGTTGCGCTGGAACTCGACGCCTGGATCGCTGTAGGCTGGGTCGCCGCTGCTGACGACGTGGTTGACAAAGCCGACGTGTGGCCCCTCAATGTCGCCGTCGTCCACGGCGGTAATGAGCACGGGCTGGGGCTGGTCCCAGTTGGCGGGCGTGAAGATCAGCGACGCTTTGTCCGCGGCGACCTGTGCATCGGGCTGAATCGCGACCGTGACGTCGGCGTTGGGTCGACTGCTGAGGCGCACGCTGTAGCCCGCCCTGCTGCCGTTGCCCTCGGTCACGTTGCTCACGCCGGACGACTCCTTGATGATCACGCCGCCCATTTCTACCACAACCGGCTCTTCATAGTTGCCAAACTGAACCGGACGAACCTCGCCGTAGCGCAGGTCGCTCAGCAGCTGGCAGATGCGCCCGTCCTGCGCAATGGCGCTGTCACCCGGCTCGCTGTTGATCCAGCCGTCGCGATCTTCCTCGCAGACGAGATGGTCCCGCCCCGGCGCCAAGCTGGTGTAGTTGGCGACGCCGTTGCCGTTGGTGCGCACCTCGCGCGGCTGAATCTGCGTGTAGCTCCCCGCGCCGTCGCTGACGTAGAGGAACATCTGCCAGCCTTCAAGAGACGGCTCGCCCTCGTCGCGCGCGCCGTTTTCGCTGTCGTCGCTGTATTTGGTGATCTGAATCTGCGGGCGGCGCTGGTTGAGGAAGGTGCAGGTCACACTTTCCAGACGCGCCACCTGAACGGTGACGGATGTGCCGTCGACGCTCGGCTCGTTTGCACCACCCTCGCAGGAAATGCTGACGTCCCAGTTGGCGGGCTTGTTCGTTTCGGTAACCGTAAACGTGCCGGCCTCGACGTTAAAGAGCTGCTCGCTGGGATGGGTGGCGTCGGCGGCATCGTTGTCGAGCGTGAACGGGCCGAGATCACCGTCAAACGTCCAGTCCAGGTTGGCCGCGCTCGGCAAAGCATTTTTAACAATCGTCAGCGTGGCGCGGTTGTCGTAGTTGCCAAAGAGCACGGGGCGGGTTTCGCCATAGCTCAAGCCGCTTACCGCCTGGCAAACGCGACCGTCCTGCACGATGGCGCTGTCGCCCGGCTGCGTATTGATCCAGCCGTCGCGATCTTCCTCGCAGACGAGGTACTCCAAATCCGGCGACAGGCTTGTGTAGTTGGCGATGCCGCTGCCGTTGGTGCGGACTTCGCGCGTTTGAATCTGCGTGTAGCCGCCAGCACCGTCGCTGACGTAGAGGAACATCTGCCAGCCTTCGAGACCGCGCTCGCCCTCGTCGCGCTCGCCGTTTTCGCTGTCGTCGCTGTACTTGGTGATCTGAATCTGCGGGCGGCGCTGGTTGAGGAAGGTGCAGGTCACCGCTTCGCCACGCTCGACGGGCACGGTGACGGACGCGCCGTCGACGATTGCTGCGCCGTTCCCGCCTTCACAGGAGATGCTCACGTCCCAGTTGGCGGGCGCGTTGGTCTCGCTGATCGCATAGCTGCCGGGCGCAACGTCGAACGTCTGCCGGCTGGGGTGGGTGGCGTCGGCCTCGTCGGTGTCGAGGGTGAAGGGGCCGAGATCGCCGTCAAAGGCCCAGTCCAGATTTTTGGCATCGGGCACGGCGTTCTTGACAATCGTAAGCGTGCCGGTGCAGCGGTTGGCATTTTCGGGGTTGAAGCCGTGCGTGCCGCCCTTCTGGTTGTAGCTCACATCGTCGGTGCTGACAAACTTGCGCAGCGTGTCCGGGTTGCCGTTTTGGAGCGGGATGTTCTCGAAGGTGCGCGCTTCGCCCTCGGCAAAGAAGCCCAGCTTTTGCAGCGGCTGCTCGCCCGCGACGTCGTAGCCCACAAACCCAGCGCCGCCGCTGTTGACAACCGTGAGCGTGAAGGTGTCGTTGATCGGGCTGTAGCAGCTGCCAAACGAGGGCTGGGGCGGCGGCGGGGCCTGGTAGCCAACCGTCACGCCAACTTTGCTCTGTTCCTGGCTGTTGCTAAACGGGCCAGCCAATTCAAGCGTGCCCGCCAGCGCAAAGCCCTGGCTAAAGTCATAATCGGCGATTGTCCAGCTGTTGAAGCCGCTGCCGCCAAAGCTGCCCAGCGCGCTGCCGTCGAGCATCACGTCGTTAAAGGCCACGCTTGATCCATCATCGCGGCTCACCACGTCGATCTGCATCAGGTTGAGCTGGGCCGTGCCGTTGGCCTTGCGCGCGGCGACTTCCGCGCTCAAATTGGGATACTCAAGCACGTAGCTGCCGTTGGCGTTGTCGACGGTCAGCACGAGCTTGTCGGCAACGGAATCGAAGGTGACGGTGACGCTGTTGTCGCCGGTTGCCCACGCAATATCCTGCGCCGTGCGGTTGGCGGGATCGCCCGCGTCCTGTACGCCAAGGTAAAGCTCCTGACCGCCCGTGTTGCCAAACGAGCGACCGCGCGCCTCAATTAGCGCTTCGTCAAAGGTCGCGCCGCCGGGCGTTACCGTTGGGCCGGCGGCGGCAGCGGCGTGGCTAAAGCCCAAGACGGCATACACACAATAGAGTAAAACAACGGACAAACAATACTTTTTCATAAACAGACTCCTTTTGCGCCAGATGACGCAGTGTGCCGCGCCGCGATGATTCGAGGCGATGCGGCAATGGTGAATGGGCTACAGGATTTGGCGTGGGGCGAGGTAGGCGTGATGGGGAAGCAGTGTCGAGCTGCAGCAGGCGCGAGATGCACCTACTCCCGCAATCGACCAGTGGCGGGCAATCCTTCGACGGTACGGCGGAAATACAGCAAAGCGCTGACGGCCCCGCGACGAAACACATGCGGGGCCGTCAGCGCTTTGCTGTACCGGCTATCTTCCTGCCGGTGGCGCGACGTTTGAATGGCGGATGTAAACAGATGCGCTATGGCATGGTGCGGTAGACCGTGTTGATGAAGAAGTCGCGCCCATCCTGCGTCATGCGCTCCGGGCCGTCCTGGAAGCTCCAGAGCGTCCAGAAGTTGCTCTCCATGATCACCTCGGCGTAGCGTTCGTCCTGCGGATCATAACCGAAGACCTGCACGTTGTTGGGCGCGTCGCCGAGAAAGATGCCGACGACGCCGGTCTCTTCTTCGTAGAGCTGCACGACCTTGCGTTCGGTCAGGTCGATGTCGTAGGGATACGTCCAGATGCTGTCCTGGAGGTTCGCCGTTTGAATCGACGTGCCCGTGCCGTGGGCCCCGTTGCCCCAGCCGATGTTGAGGCCGAGACGACCAAAGAAGGCGTAGCCGCCCTCGCCCAGGCCGAGCACCGGTCGCTCGAACTCGACGATGTGACGCACCGCTTCGTCCGTGCCCCACTCGTCCAGCCGACCCGTGTCCGGGCCGATCAGCACGAGCCCGTACTGGCGCAGGTTCACGCTCGGCACGTCGCGCACCGGCACGAGATCGACTGCCGCGCCGTTGACTTCGATCAGGCGCTCGTAGCTCTGCGCCGTCTCGCGGTCGTCTGCGTGGACGTAGAGCACGCGCGGCTGGAGGCGG
Source organism: Caldilineaceae bacterium (assembly GCA_965213595.1). Lineage (GTDB taxonomy): Bacteria > Chloroflexota > Anaerolineae > Caldilineales > Caldilineaceae > JBCCFC01. Next base: position 689,375 of record CBDBZO010000001.1, read on the forward strand.
AAGTTGGTGTTGACGTAGAGCTCAAACGGCGCGCCCGTGGCGTCATTCCCCGCCGCCACGCCGCGCACCGCGTAGCCGCCCGCGGCTTCGCCAGCGGTGTAGTAGCCGCCGTAGATGCCGTCCTCCGGCTGGCCGTCGCCGTGCTGGCCGTCGTCGAGCAGTTCAAGCTGCGTCAAGCCGCTGTAGCTCATATTGTAGACGTTGACCACGACCTTCTGGCCCGGCAGCGGCCGCTCGCGCTGGCTGAGGAAGCCGAGCAGATGCACAGGCTCACCCATCGGGGCAGGCGATGTCGCCACCTCCAGCTCGAAGTGAACGCTGGTGCGGGCGCTGGCCCAGACGATGAACTCGTTCTCCGGGTTGGTCTCGACAAACTGCACAACCAGCAGCCACCTGCCCGGCAGCGGCTTCTCGATGATGCAGGTCTCGTGCGTCGGGTCCGTGCGGCAGAGCGGGTTGGACTGGTCGTAGGCATACTCCTTGCCGTCCGGGCTCACGGCGATTAGCCGCAGCTGGTGGCCGTAGACCGACCAGTTGACGGCGAAGGTGATGCGCTCCAGGCCGTCCGGCACGTTGATCTCCCAGCGCTCGGCCCCCGCCTTGGGGTCGGCCAGGCCGCTGGCCTGGAAGAGGCGGTGCTCGTCCAGAATCTCCTCGGCGATCTGCTTGTAGGAATCGCCCATGCGGTTGGGCAAGCGCTGCGGCCAGGCGTCGATGCCCGTTTGCGCGGCGGCAGCGGCGGTCAGGCTGGCCGCGGCCACGCTTGCATCCTCGGTCACGACGTAATCCTCGCCGCCGTTGTCGTCCGCAATCTCCTCCATGAGCCCGTGGTGGCCGGCGCTGGGCGGGCCCACGGAAACCGTATGCACAATCGTGTCCGTCGGCTCGATCACGCCCTTGACGGCGGGCGTGTCGTAGCGCGGGTCTTCATTCTCCATCCCGTCCGAGAGCAGCACGATCACGTCGACCTCGCTGGCGTTGGCCGTGACTTCGGTCTGCCCGGCCAGCAAGCCCTTGCCGATGGCCGTGCGGTTGGTCGGCGAGAAGGCGTCGACTTCGTCCTTGGCCGCTTCCAGCTCCGGATTGCCCGGATTGGCCGAGACGGCCGTGCTGGGATAGGGCGTGGAGGCGTTGGTGCTAAAGCCGACGACGGCGATGCGGTCGTCCACCAGCGACTGGTCGATAAAGAGGCGCGCGGCGTTCTGGACGGCGGCCATCTTGTCGTAGTCGCTCATGCTGCCGGAGTGGTCGAGCACAATGGCGCGGTCGGTCTGCTCGCGCTCGGTGAAGAGCACGGCGTTGGTCTCGCTGTCCTGGCCGTGGCCGAGCCAGCGCACCGTCAAATCGTACTTGCTGCCCGCGCTGTAGACGCCGCTCTGCGGCAGCACGTTGAGCCAGAACTGGTCGCCCACGGGCAGGCCGTTGATGACGCTGGCACTCGTGCCCTCAATCTCAACCTCGAAGTCCGCCGCCACCGCATCGACCAGCGAGCTGCTCGTATCCGCCGCGTAGGGCTGCGTGGCCTCAACTTTGACGAGCACGACGTTGGGGTTGCTCGGATCGCCCGCCTCGGCCACATCGCCCGTCTGTGGATCGACGATGTTGACGGTGCGGAAGTCGCCCGCCAGGCTGTAGGGCTGGGTGTTGGCGTTGGGCAGCGCGCTGGCCGTCACGCGGATCGTCCACGTGCCCGCCATCGGGTTGTTGACCAGCACCTGCTCGACGTTGTCGCGCGTGTTGACGGCGCGGTAGGCCGGGTTATCGTTGATGTCGCTCTGGCTGATGGGATCAAGTGCGCCGTTGCCGGGCGTGGCCGTCAGCGGCAGCGCATCCAGCACCCAGGGCAGGGTTTGCGCGCTGTTGGGCGCAATTAGCACGAGGTCGAGGTCGTTGACGAGCTTGGCCGTCGTCTCGCTGGTGCTGGTGTCGCCCGCCTCGTCGTCCCAGGCCAGAGTGAAGCGCAGCTGGGGCAGGTCCGCCGTCACCTCGATGGTGAACTCGTCTACCGTGTTGGTCGGCGAAACCTCGTCCTCCAGGAAGGATTTACTGCGCACGGCGGCCACGGCGGCCTCGGCGTCGACCATGCCGTAGCCCGTCGTCCAGTCCGGCCCGGCTTCGTACTCGAAGGTGCAGTTGCAGTCCGGGTCGGTAAAGGCCGACGTGCCCGTCTGGTCGACGGCGGTGTTGACCAGCAGCGCCTTGACCGTGCTGGGCAGTGGGTCGAAGCTCGTGAAGGTGTAGCCAAACTGCTCAAACATCAGCGCCGTGATGCCGGTGACGACGGGCGCGGCCATCGAGGTGCCGCACTTGGTGGTGTAGCCGCCGCCATTTTCGGGCGACTGGATGCCATCGGAGGGGGAGACGAGGCTGTCCTGGCAGCCGGGCGCCACGACATCGGGCTTGATGCGGCCGTCGAAGGTGGGGCCGCGGCTGCTGAAGTCGCTGGGCGCGCCGTCCGTGGTGTCGGTGGAGCCGACGTTGATGGAGTTTTTGGAGGGCGAGTAGATGGAGTAGAAGCCCTCCTCGTTGCCGCCGTTTTGCGCAGTCGTACCGTTGTTGCCCACGGCCCACATGGCCGAGCGGGCCGGTACGGGATTGCCGTTGCTGTCCACGGCATCGCCGCGCACGATCTGGTCGACAATGCTGGCGCTGGCGACATACGTGCCATACGTCTGCACGTAGGAATGGTTGCTGGCCTCCGCGCCGTTGGTGACGATGGCGTCGTACCAGTTGTCGGCGTAGGCCGTGGTGAACGATGGGAAATCGTTGCCAAAATCTTCGCTGACGAGCCGCGCCTCGGGCGCGTGACCGCGCCACTGAAAGGCGGAGCCGCTGTTGTTCGCGCTGTCTGCACCGTTGCCGACGATGATGCCCGCCACGTGGGTGGCGTGGCTGCTGTTGGCACCGCTGGCCTGCCCGCCGAGCACGATGCGTCCGCTCAAATCGGGGTGCGCATTGTCGGGCTGATCCTCAAACTGGGCCACCGTCACGCCCTGGCCGCTCAACCCCAGGTATTGGGCGGAGCCGCCGTTCATCACCACGTTCTGCACGCTGTCGGTATTGACAAAGGGATGCGCCGTGTCGTTCAAAAGCGAGGGCGGCGCGAGGGGCGCGATGAAGCGCACGCTCGGCTCCTGCGCCAGCGCGTCGACGATTGCGGGTTCGTTGGGGACAAACCACTCGGTCGGCACGGCGGCCTGGCGATAGCGTTCGCCAGCCACGCGGTTGAGCACTTCCCGGATGGTCTCGGCGGAGACGTTGTCGAAGAAGATGACGTGCGCCTCCTCGAAGACAACCTCGCCCTCCTGCGGCTCCGCCTGCAGGTCGGGGTCGATTTTATAGCTCGGCTGGTAGCCTCCCGCAAAGCGCAGCAGATCGAGCAGCGCTTCGCTGTTGGGGTCGAGTTCGGGGCGCAGCTGCGCGCTGTAGACGTTGCCCGTGAGGTAGCTCAACAGGTCGACGCCCAGGCGCGCCAGCAGCTCGCGCTCTTCGAGTTCGGGCAAATCGTAGAGCTGAACGAGCGCGTACTGCGGCTCGCCCGTGCGCAGCGCCTCGACCAGCGCCGGCTCAATGCCCGGCTCCGGCTTCAGCGTGACGCCAGCCAGCGGAATCTCCACCTGCTCGGCGGTCAGCAAATTCACCAGATTGACCAGCAGCGCGCGACCGGTTTCGGTCATGGCGTCCGGCCCGCCGTAGAAGCCCCAGAGCGCAAAGCGTTCGCCCTGCGTCAGGATGGCGATTTGACCGTCCTGCCCGGCCAACTGCGCTAGCCGCCGCACGTCGGGTTGCCGTTCGCTCAGCGGCACGACCAGCGCCGCTTGCTCGCTCTCGTAGAGCGCCAGCGGGCCGTCGCTGTCCAGCGCGTTGGGCTGGCCAAAGAAGGCGAGGTTCGCGTTGCCCTCCGCGTTCTCGACCTGCGCGCCGCTCGCCTCGACGGCGTTGCTCAGGCCGATGCCCGTGCCCGCCAGATCGAAGAAGTGCGCGCCGCCGCGGCCAAAGCCGATCACCGGGCGCTCGCTTGCCAGCAGCTGCCGCGTCAATTCTTCGTCGACCCGCCACGCGCCGTCGGTGTAGAGGTCATCGGCCAGCAGGATCACGTCAAAGCGCGACAGCTCCATTGCCTGGCGCGTCACCTGTGGCGCCGCTGGCTGCGACGCTGTGCGGACGCCGCTCGCGCCACTGGCAACGAGGGGCAGGAAGACGTTGTCGCCGGTCGGCGGGGTGGTGGGTTGTGCGGTCGGTTCCGCCGTCGGCTCGTCCGTGGGGGCGGGCGTGGAGTCGGTCGGCTCGCGCAGTCGCAGCGTCGAGAGCGCAACGCCGTTGTCGCCCAGCAGGGCGCCGACGGCGTTGGCCGTATCGTCGTCTTCGTTGTAGAGATAGAGGGCCTGCGTGCCGATCGCGGCGTCCGCCTGGGCGGGCCACGAGAGTGGGTCGCTGCCGGGCGGGGCGGCCTGCAGCGCGCGCGGCGGCAGCAGACTCAACACCATGCGCCAGCAGCAGGAGCGCCGAAAGCGCTCGCCGGAGGGGATTGTGTCGTCGCATGGGGGTCTCCTCGTTTGGAATAGAATTGGTGGACAGCCAAGCCGCGGGTCGGCTCTGTGTCCCGATTCTAACAGCGAGGAGAAGCTGGCGAAGTGTGGTGCGATATGGGGAGCGTGTGTTTTATGTCACAATGGGTAGACCGTAGTGGCTGGGCGCGCCCAGCCACTACGGTCTACCCATTGAAATTTAGCAACGCTTTACTGAGATGAACGTGACGTGCTAAAGCCAATCGGGCGCACGGGGGCGTGCTGGCTCCGCCAATCCTTCGCACCGTGTACTCACGCCGGTGGCTGTCAACGGATTCGGGGAACGGATTGAACAGATTGGATGACCATTTAACGCAGCGGCGTCTCTAGCGGCACGATCCACGAGAGCGCACCCGCCGTTGGCTGCTCCGCCGCAAGGTCGACGTTGGGATCGATCAGCGGCTGACACGCGCGTCCGTTTAGTCCAGCCCAGGACTCGGCGCGCACCTCGACATCCACGTAGCCCGACGCGCGCAAAATCCTCCACCAAAAAATGGGCAAACTCCAAAATCATGCTGGGTCGCGTGGACATTTTTCGCGTCTGGTTGCTCGTGAGATAGTCGCGCGGGTCGACCTGCCACGTCTGACCGCCGGCGGGGTCGATAAACGTGGAAGATCGACATCGCCGCTTTTGCTGCGCAGCTTCATGTGCCAGGCCCAGCGGTGGCCCTCCTCCGTCCAGTTGACGTCGCCGGGGTAGAGGTGGTGGCGGAAGGGGAGCAGAATTTGCACGGCGACGAAGAGCCCCAGCGCGGCGACGATCAGTTGTTGCTGCCGATTTAAGCGCGCGGGCCGCTGCATCGGTTTGGCTTTTTTTAACCTTGTCTCCTTGCCCTCGTCGCGGCGGGGCCACAGCTCGCCGCTCAGGCGCGGCCAAGCCGGCGCGAAGAAGATCGTCGTCGCCACGATCATGAACCAGGGAAAGATGCCAATTTGGAACATCTTGGCGTTGAGCAGGTGGAAGGCGACGATGGCGAAGTAGGCGTAGAGGCGCGTTGGTCGCCAGAGCAGGAGGGGCACGGCGAAGAGGTCGAGCAGCAGGCCGCCGTAGGTGAAGCCTTGGACCACCCACTCCTCGGTAAAAAAGCGCCCGATAAGAGGAAAATCGGTGCGGTTGGCGAGCCACATGCGCATCGGCTCGCCGCGCAGCCAGTCGCCGTTGAGCTTGGCGACGCCGCCGAAGAAGTAGGGGATGCCAATTAAAAAGCGCAGCAGCCACAGCGACCAGCGCGGCGCGTCGTCCGCGCGCCGGGTGCGTCCCTGGCTCACGTCAAACGAGAGCGATTGGTGGGCCGGGACGAAGATCATCGCAAACGCGATCAGCGAGATCAGGTAGAAGTGGTTGAGGTAGCGCGTCTGGTCGAGCAAGAAGACGTAGGTGAACATGACGGCCAGCAGCGTCGCGCAGAAGCGGTAGCGGTAGCCGACGGCAATGCAGAGCGCGAGCACGCCCATCGCCAAGAAGTGGACGTACATCGCCTCGCCCGGCCACGGTCGAACCCAGCCAAAGCCGGGGTAGGTGAAGAGAAAGTCCGGGCTGATGTAACAGAGACGAATCCAGTCATTATCAAAGTAGCGCCAGACCTCCCAGAACATAATCAGACCAAACGCCGCGCGAAAGAAGACGAGCGAGGCCAGGTCGACGGGGGCGAAGAGGGCGGCGAGGTAAGTGGCCGCACGCTGGGGCCGGGTAGTTGTGTTATCCTGGCTGGTTCGACCCTTAAGGGTTGCGCCCGTTTGCATTTTACTTCTCCGTGGCTTCAAGGATTTGCGTATAGACGGAGGCGGCGATCGGCAGGCGATGAATTGCCAGCCTACATTGCGAAACGCGCTGAAGCGCGTTGGGTTGGTTGCGTTGAATGCGCTTATGGAAGTGCAGAAAATAAATGGGCAACAGAATCAAGGTCGGGTGTCATTCTCGCGGAGGCGGGAACCCATGGATTAGGTAACCAATTTCTCGCCTAACTTGCGTTGTTGAGGGCTGGCCCAAGCATGGATTCCCACCTTCGCGGGAATGAAAAATTACGCCCTCTCATGTTACCCCAGTAGCCTCTATGGTTTCATCACTTGTCGCCATTAATCTTCAATCTACTTCGTTACTCCACCCAAATTATACCGCCTTCCACCCGATTCGTACACAATTTTGGGAAGAATGCTAACACAGCACTAACCAAACGCTTGCGTGATTGTGACGTGGATTGAGTAGAGTGGAAGCAACGATACGAATGAAGAATTGCTAGCGGATTTGGCGGATTAGGCGGATGTCAACGGATTTTTCTGATCCGCTTTTATCAGCTCAATCCGCCTAATCCGCTAGCGATTGAAAATAAAACGAGGAAAGATTAACCATGAGATTCGATAAATTTACGCGCAAGGCGCAGGAGGCCGTGCTCGAAGCGCAGTCGCTGGCCGAGCAGCGCGGCCAGGCAACCATCGACCCCGAGCACCTGCTCCACGCCCTGCTGACCCAGGAGGACGGCGTCATCCCGGCGACGGTCAACAAAATTGGTGCGAATGGGAGCGCGCTGCTGAACGCCACCGAACGGGCGATTGACGCCAAGCCGCGGGCGCAGGGCGCGAGCACGAGCACGGGCTACGGCCGCGAGACGCAGACGATTTTGAACGAGGCGCAGGAGATTGCGCGCAACATGAAGGACGATTTTACCTCCACCGAGCACGTGCTGATGGCGATGGCCTCCAGCCGCAGCCGGGTGCGCAACCTGCTGGAGCAGCACGGCGTCGATTACAACGCGATTTTGCAGGCGCTGGCTTCGGTGCGCGGCTCGCAGCGCGTCACCAGCGACAGCCCGGAATCGCAGTACGAGGCGCTGGCCAAGTACGGCCGCGATCTCACCGAGGATGCACGCAAGGGCAAGCTTGACCCGGTGATTGGGCGCGACGAAGAGATTCGGCGCGTGGTGCAGATTCTGAGCCGCCGCACCAAGAACAACCCGGTGCTGATCGGCGAGCCGGGCACGGGCAAGACGGCCATCGCCGAAGGGCTGGCCTCGCGCATCGTCAACGGCGACGTGCCGACGGGGCTGCGCAACAAGCGGCTCGTCTCGCTCGATCTGGGCGCGCTCGTGGCCGGGGCCAAATACCGCGGCGAGTTTGAGGAGCGGCTCAAGGCCGTTTTGCAGGAGGTGTCGTCGTCCGAGGGCGAGGTCATCCTCTTTATCGACGAGATGCACACGCTGGTCGGCGCGGGCGCGGCGGAGGGCAGCATGGACGCCTCCAACATGCTCAAGCCAATGCTGGCGCGTGGCGAGCTGCACGCCATCGGCGCGACGACGCTCGACGAGTACCGCAAGTACATCGAAAAGGATGCGGCCCTGGAGCGGCGCTTCCAGCCCGTCTTTGTCGACGAGCCGAGCGTCGAGGACACGATCAGCATTTTGCGCGGGCTCAAGGAGCGCTACGAAGTCCACCACGGCGTGCGCATCACCGACGGCGCGGCGATTGCGGCGGCGACCTTGAGCCACCGCTACATCACCGACCGCTTCCTGCCGGACAAGGCCATTGACCTGATCGACGAGGCCGGGTCGCGACTGCGCATGCAGATCGATTCCAAGCCGCAGCGCTTGGACGAGATCGACCGCGACATCATGCAGCTCGAAATCGAGCGCGAGGCGCTGCGCAAGGAGGACGATGCCGCGAGCAAGGAGCGTCTCGAAGTGCTGGAGGAAGAGCTGGCGAACCTGCGCGAGACGAGCAGCGAGCTGGCCACGCGCTGGCAGTCCGAGAAGGAGGCCATCGTGCGCGTGCAGCAGTTGAAAGAGGAGATGGACTCGGTGCGCACGCAGATCGAGCAGGCCGAGCGCGCCTACGATCTGCAAAAGGCCGCCGAGCTGCGCTACGGTCGCATGAACGAGCTGACGCAGGAATTGAGTGAAGCCGAAGCGCGAGTTGAGCAGCTGCAGCAGGATGGCGCGCTGCTCAAGGAGGAGGTCGACGGCGACGAGATTGCCAACGTCGTCAGCAAGTGGACGGGCATCCCGATCAGCAAGCTGATGGAGGGCGAGCGCGCCAAGCTGATCCGCATGGAGGAGGAGCTGCATCATCGCGTGGTCGGCCAGGAGGAGGCGGTGAAGTCCGTCGCCTCGGCGATTCGCCGCAGCCGCGCGGGGCTGCAGGACCCGGATCGACCCATCGGCTCCTTTATCTTCCTCGGCCCCACGGGCGTCGGTAAGACCGAGCTGGCGCGTACGCTCGCGCAGTTTCTCTTCGACGACGAGCAGAACATGGTGCGCATTGACATGAGCGAGTACCAGGAGCGCCACACCGTGGCCCGGCTGATTGGGGCGCCCCCCGGCTACGTCGGCTACGACGAGGGCGGCCAGTTGACCGAGGCGGTGCGTCGCCGCCCCTATTCGGTGGTGCTCTTCGACGAAATCGAAAAGGCGCATCCGGAAATCTTCAACGTGCTACTGCAGGTGCTGGACGACGGTCGGCTGACCGATGCGCAGGGGCGCACCGTCGATTTCCGCAACACCGTCATCATTATGACGAGCAACCTGGGCTCGCAGTACATCCTGGATGTTTCCGGCGACGACGAAGAGATGGAGCGGCGCGTCAAGCTGGCGCTGCGCGACCACTTCCGCCCGGAATTCCTCAATCGCGTGGACGACATCGTGATCTTCCGCGCGCTGCAGATGGCGCAGCTCAAGTCGATCATCGAGATTCAGCTTGAACGGCTGCGCAGCCTGCTAGCGGCTCGCCAGATCACGCTCGAGCTGACCGACGCAGCCAAGACGCTGCTGGTCGAGGAGGGCTACGACCCGGCCTTTGGCGCACGCCCGCTCAAGCGCGTGCTGCAGCAGCGCATCGCCGACCCGCTGGCCGTGCAGATTCTCGATGGTCGCATTGAGAACGGGGAGCGCGTGCAGGTCGATGCCGTGGGTGGGGAGTTGGTGTTTACGGTGATGGAGCGGTTGATGGTGTAAGGATGAAAAAGCTGGGAGAGCAGGTGTGCTCTCCCAGCTTTTTTATGACTGCCTGATCCAACTGGTTCTTATGGTATAATTAGAAATTACACAGTATCCTCGATACGAAATTTGGCTGAATTATGTCTACACGTGCTAAAATTCTTCTTGTCCTACTGCTATTTCTTTTCTTTGCCATGCTATCAGGCGGGCTGATAATAATGGGTCAAGGAACTACTAGCAGATTGACTAGCATTGATGTTGGTCTCTTTGATTTATCGATGTACAGAATTGCGTGGTTTCTCCAGGGTGGATTTTGCCTTGTACCGGTAATCTTACTTTGGTTTGGTTGGGAATTGTTTAGAGGAGATAGATATTAGAAATGACCTCAACCACAACAAAGCGAAATTTACTGCTAACTGTGTTTGTGCTCCTATGCACTCTGGCAACGACATCCCCCGCCCATGCTCAAGATAACACCGTTCCGGGCGAACCCCTCGTCTACACAGGCCTCGACCTCAAGTACCCCGGCGTCACCTACCTCGATGTGCCGCCCAGCTGGCCCAGAGAAACGCCCTTCACCAGCGCGACGCTCTACATAGATACGCTCTACCTCTATGAGTACCTCTTCATGCTTTCGGGGCGCGTGCTCTATGGGAATCGGGTGCGTCCTGTTCAAATTACCGCCACGTTCTTCGATTCCATACTCAACACCAACGATCCAGACAAATCGGCGACCGCTTTTGATGCAACGGGCAATTTTTACGTGGCCCATGTATCGGTGCGCAGTAACCCGCCGGACTACATGTTTATAACGAGTAGTGAATCGCCCCTGCAAGGCAGCAAAGGCGTACTGATGATTTATCTGCAGCGGCCCGATGGCCCAATTCCCTGGCAGGTGGAAAATCGGGAGATTACGCTCTTTGAAATTCCCACCGAGGGCACGCCGCTTGAAGAATTTACCGCACCGCTGCTCGAGCGCACAGATCTACCGCCCAGCCCCTTCCTAAACGACCATTGGTACGTTCTGCTTATTAGGAGCGAATCCTCCTTCTCCGTCGATAGCTACCAAAGCACGGAATATACCGGCTGCCTCTGGGGCTACAAAATCGCCTCCGACCCCACCATCGTGGAACTCGATCTCGAATTCGGCCGCGACACGCCAGACGTGCGTGGCTACCAGTTGCTGACGGCGTTGAGCAACTGGACGGGCAACGATTTTCTCACGCCTATGCAGGAGCGGGGTATCTGGGGTTGCCTCTATCAGCCCGAGTAAGCCTTTCTCTAAATGCTCCAGCAGCGCATCGCCGACCCACTGGCCGTGCAGATTCTAGACGGTCGCATCGAGAACGGCGAGCGCGTGCAGGTCGATGCAGTGAGGGGGGAGTTGGTGGCGCAACAAAAAGGGCCGGACAGCGCTATCCGGCCCTTTTTGTTTGCGAATCGCGACCACGGAGAGCGCATCCTCAGATACGAACGGCTTCTGCTTCCTCCACTACTGGCGATTCTGCCCCTGCACGCCGACGCTTCCATTCTCGAATCAGCTGTTCTTCCAGCGCCGCTACCGCTTTGGGGTCGAGTTCAGGTTCCGGCTCAACCTGTTCCCGCGATGCCACGAATGCCTCCATCTCCTCATCAGTTGGCTTTCTGCCCCACTGATTTTTTCTTTGCAGGAACTCCTGGTGCTGTTGGATCACCTTTGCGAGCGGTACATGCTCAAACTGCGAAAGTGGCACGCCTCGCTTGGTGAGCTTCTCCCAGGCCACCGCTTGCTCCAACGCGTGTAGGATATACCGAGATAGGGAAATGCCGCTTTCCTGTGCGAGGTTCTCCAACTCTTGATAGAGCGCTTCGGGTAATTCCAAAGTCAGCTGATTCACGTTACCCCTCCAAATAGTCAATGACAAAGTGCGCAGGCGAAAACACAGTTAATCCAACTTCTATCTGTGCTTGACGAAAACACAGTTAATCCAACTTCTATCTGTGCTTGACGAAAATCTCGTAAATTATGCGTAATGACTGCTGCGCCCGCATTGAGCGCACATTCGATAACGTGTTCGTCTCCTGGGTCGGAAGATAGGGGTCGCCAAGTGTAATGATTTGACACGAATTGCGCAATGTCAAGCAAGTCATCTAGAACCGGTTGCAACGTCCTCCATCTTTGCGGAGCAAGCTCACGGGACAAGACACTTTCGTACTCGTACATCAGCGCGTTTGATACGCAAACGTCGTGACGTCCGGCCAGCCCGGCGAGAACGATTAAGCCTGATGCTGAGCCTCGCTGTGTAAGCCCTTCAAAGATGACATTCGTGTCGATGATAATACGCATGGCTACCGAACTGTTTTTCGCATTTTGTTTGATTATACCACACAATCCGCCGACCCGCTGGCTGGGCAGATGCTGGACGGTCGCAGCGAGAACGGCGAGCGCGTGCAGGTCAATGTGGTGGGTGGGGCGTTGGTGTTTACGGTGGTGGAGAAGTTGGTGGCGCAAGAAAGACTATCCACGAAGGGCACGAAGAGCACGAAGGAAGACCGTATAACCCTCTTCCTTCGTGCAACTTCGTGTCCTTTGTGGATTATCTTTTTGATAGTTGGAAAACGCAGGGAGATTCAACCATGCAGACGTGGAAAACGCTGGCGACGGAAACGGTTTATCAGCCGCAGGGAGGCCGCTTCCTGACGGTGGAGCAGCATCGCGTGGAGCTGCCGGACGGGCAGCAAATCGACGAGTGGCCGTGGGTGATCACGCCGGACTTTGTCAACGTGGTGGCGGTGACGGCGGGCGGCGACTTTCTCTGCTTTCGCCAAACCAAATACGCGCTCAATCGGGTCGCGCTGGCGGTGGTCGGCGGCTACATCGAGGCGGGCGAGGCGGCGCTGGCTGCGGCGCAGCGCGAACTGCTGGAGGAGACGGGCCACGTAGCCGATTCCTGGACGCCGCTGGGCGACTACGTGGTCGACGCCAACCGCGGCTGCGGTCGCGCCCACCTCTTTCTCGCAGCGGGCGCGCGCTGGCAGCAGCCGATCAACGCCGATGATTTGGAGGAGCAGGAGCTGCTAAAGCTGAGCCGCGCTGACGTTCGGCGGGCGCTGCGGGAAAATCAGTTTCCCGTGCTCTCCCACTCGACGGCGCTGGCGCTGGCCCTGCTGGAAATGGAGAACGCATGAAAACAACAATTCTGCTGGCGACGCTCTTGCTATCCGGCTGTACCGTCGTCCCATCGTCCCGTGCCACATCATCCGGTGTACCCGCTGCATCGACAGCCACCGTTGCGACCGAGCCAACGGCTGAGCCCGCGGCGTTCCAGTGCTGCATGGACACCACCACCGATTACATTATATTAGGGGAGGACGAAACCTTTCTCAACGCTGTTGACGCCGAGATCGCGGAGCTAGGCCCGGCGGAGCAGAGGCGCTACATCGAATTCCGTGAACCGGGCAGCAAGTTGCTGCTGCAGGGGCAAATTTTGAGCTACGAAGAAAGCATGTGCATTGAACGCGTGCTGCTGCAGCCAGCTCAGAGCGGCGCGGCAGTTATGATTGACACGACCACCTGCCCTGGCTTTGACCCGCAAACGTACAACACAGGCTTTGCCCAAACGCTCGTTGACTTGGAGATGCCGCTGACCCAAACGCCCCCGCCCGACGTCGCTGTCGACTTCGTGCGCGCTCAGCAGGCCAGCAACGGCACGTGGACCTTCGCCGTCACCCTCTCGCACCCGGATACGGGATGGGATGATTACGTTGACGGTTGGCACGTCGAAGCGGCGGATGGGGCGATCCTGGGCACGCGCATTTTGCTGCATCCCCACGTCGACGAGCAGCCCTTCACCCGCAGCCTCAGCGACGTGACTCTCGGTGAGGGCGTGGACGAAATCTTCATCCGCCCCCACGATCTCGTCAGCGGCTACGGCGTCGACCCGCTGCGCGTGCCCCTGGCCGAAGCGGGCAGCGGCGAGCGCTACGAAGTGTTGCGATCTGGCGATTAGCACGCCGGGCTGCGCTGTCGCTTTTGCAGGACGACCGCCTGGAAGTGTAAGTTGCCCGCTCCCCCACTCACCTGAACGGGTGTAAAAGAGACGATATCGAACACTTTGCGAACCGTCCGCGCCAGGTGCGCATCGGTAAAGAACGAGAAGAAGCGCTTGGGCTCGTGTGAATCGTCCGCCCACACGCCCTCGTGATCAAAGCCGCCGTAGACGCCGAGAAAAAATAGTCCATCCGCAGCTAAAACCGTGTGGACATTACGCAGCACGCCCGGCAGCTCGGCTTTGGGCAGGTGCAGCAGCGAGTTGAGCGCGTAAACAGCGTCGAATGAATCCGCTGGAAAATCCAGCGCCCCAAAATCCATGACGTGGGCCGTCAACCCCTTCTCTTGGCAAAATCGCACCATCTCCGGCGACAGATCGATGCAGGTGACGGCCAGCCCCTCGTCCTGAAAAAACGCCGCATCCTGCCCCGTGCCCGAACCCAGCTCCAGCAGCGTCTGCTTGCCCTCCTGCTGGAGCAGCGAGAGAAACGCTTGACGCTCACTTTGCTTCCACGCTTGCTTGGGGGAGGCATTGCGTCGTGCGGCCTGGCCGTCGTAAGCTTGGCGCAGGGCGCTTCGCAATTCGTTGTTCATGGCTTTGTGCTACATCAGCCCCGCCCGCAATAGCAGCTTGTGCGTCGCCGCATTGTGCGCCTCGACCAGGCGCGGCACGTCGATCTGCGTCGGCTGCCCATCGCGCACGAGCAGGCGACCGTTGACTATGGCGAAGTCGACGTTGGTCGGCTGGCAGTAGACCAGCGCGGCAACGGGATCGTGGACGGACGCGCCCGTGTGAGCCAGATCGTCCACGCGCCAGGCGACGACGTCCGCGGCCATGCCCGGCGCGAGCTGGCCAATGTCGTCCCGGCCCAGGACTTCGGCGCCGCCGCGGGTGGCCAGACGCAGGGCTTCGCGCGCCTTCAGACTCGTCGGGTCCATGGTGCCGACGCGCTGGAGCAGCATGGCCTGGCGCACCTCGCCGAGCAGGTGGTTGCCGTCGTTGCTGGCGCTGCCGTCCACGCCGAGGCCGAGGGGCACGTTTGCATCCAGCATTTTGCGCACGGGCGCGACGCCGCTGGCAAGCAGCATGTTGCTGGTGGGGCAGTGGGCCGCGCCGGTGCGCGTGCGGGCGAAGAGCGCAATGTCCTCGTCGCTAACATGAACGCAGTGGGCGTGCCAGACGTCGCCGCCCGTCCAGCCCAGCGATTCGATCAGGTCGACCGGTCGCTGGCCAAAGCGTTCGAGACAAAATTCCTCCTCGTCCTGCGTTTCGGCGAGATGGGTATGCAGGTGGACGTTCATTTCTGCACCAAACGAGCGGGCGAGATCGGCGCTCTCGCGCATCAGCTCCGGCGTCACGCTAAAGGGGCTGCACGGCGCGATCACGACGCGGCGCATGGCGTAGCGCGACGGATCATGGAATTCCTCCACCACGCGCCGACAGTCGCGCAGGATCGTCGCTTCGTCCTGTACTACGGAATCGGGCGGCAGGCCGCCGTCGCTCTCGCCCAGGCTCATCGAGCCGCGCGCGCCGTGAAAGCGCACGCCAATTTCGGACGCCGCCTCAAACTGATCGTCCAGCCGCGAGCCGTTGGGCCAGAGGTAGTGGTGGTCGCTGGAGGTGGTGCAGCCGGAGAGCAGCAGCTCCGTCAGCGCGACTTTTGTGCTGGCGCGCACGGCCGCCGGCGTCAGCCCGGCCCAGATGGGGTAGAGCGTCTGGAGCCAGTCGAAGAGCACCTGGTCGCGCGCGCCGGGGATGGCGCGGGTGAGCGTCTGGTAAAAGTGGTGGTGCGTGTTGACGAGCCCCGGCAGCACCACGCGGTCGCGGGCGTCGAGCGTCTGTTCAGCTTCGCTGAATTCGGGTGGCAGGTCACCGGTCGCGCCGATCCATTCGATCACGTTGTCGCGGATGAAGAGCGCACCGTCGGCAATTTCGTCACCCGCGTCGTTCATGGTGGCGAGGGTGCGGGCGTTTTGGATGAGGAGTGTAGACATAAGAGATAGAGTGTGGTGCGTGGTGCGTGAACTCGTTCATCCTCATTCAGGTTGCTTCCGATGAACCAAGCAAAACTACCAGTTCACGCACCACGCACTACGCGGCACTTTTCGTAGCAATTCCAACGGACGCGCGCCGTCAAATTTTGTACGCTTTGGCGAATGCCGTGCATTGTAGTGCAATCATGTATTTGGGCAAAGTCCGCCCTGATCAAAGCAGCACTCCCAACAGAAAGGGAACCGCCGGTAAACGCGGGCAAGGTAGAGTGAATCTGTTTTCTTCTGAAGAACCTGCGTGAATCTGCGCCCTTTTGCAGTTAAATTTGCAAACTGGAAATGGCTGTGGCAAAGCCGAGCCGATAATGCCCAGCAAATCGGTTGTGATTTGCATCGTAGAAAAGGAGTTTTCACCATGACACCCGTTTCGCCGGTCGTTGAACAGTCCCCTTCCAGCGGGCCGCTGATCCTCGCACCTTTCGAGCCACACGTGCTCGCGCGTGGTGGCCTTAAACAGACTATGCTGGGGCGCATCCACCCGTTGCCCATAGGTGACATGGTGGCGGTGGAGCAGCCGCTTTTGCTGGATGGCGGCCGCGATCACACGGGTTTTGCCCCGGAGCACGCCGTGCGGCTGCTGGGCTATTATACCAATGGGCAGCGCTATCGCGAGCAGCTCGCGGGCGACGCGGGTGCGGCAGCCGAAGCATCGCGCGGGCTGATTTTGATGCTGCACGGCTGGCAGGGGTGCAGCCACGCCAAGCAGGTGCTCTCGCTCACCAACGACCTGCTCTGTGCGGGCTACGACGTTTTTCGCCTCAACCTGCGCGACCACGGCCCCGGCCTCCACGCCGACGCGGTGGCGCTCAACCCCGGCGTCTTCGTGGGCACGCTGATCGAAGAGGTGGCCGCGGCGACGCAGCAGGTCGCGCGGCTGGCGGGCGAGCGACCCTTTCACATTGTGGGCGCGTCGCTCGGCGGCAGCTTTGCGCTGCGGCTGGCGCTGGCCCACAGCCAAAGTCGACCCAACGACGGCTTTCACAATTTAGCCAGCGTCGTCGCCATCTGCCCCGTGCTGGACCCAGCCGCCTCCACGCGCGCACTGGATGAGAAGCCGCTCTATCGCCGCTTCTACCGGCGGCTGTGGCTGGCCTCGCTGCGGCGCAAGGCGGCACTCTTTCCGGATTTGTACGACGCCGAGCCGCTGGCCGCGCTGCCGGACGTTTGGTCGATGACGGAGCATCTCGTGCGCGAGACGGGACTATTTCCAGATGCGCAAACCTACTTCGACGGCTACACCCTGCACGGCGACGCCTTCCAGGATTTGGCCGTGCCCACCCGCATCATCACGTCTAAGGATGATGCTGTTGTGCCCGTGGCCGACTTTTACGAGATCGAGCCACATCCGCTGCTCACGCTGCAAATCCACGAGACGGGCGGCCACTGCGGCTTTGTCGACCTCTTCCCGCTACGCCAACTGATGTCCGAGATGATTTTGGGGGCGCTGTAGGAACAGTAAGGGTACAGAACGCAGCGTAGTGGGAGGGCGCGCCCTCCCACTACGCTGCGTTCTGTACCCCCATGGCTTCTATGATACAATCGACCCACTGAATTCGACACGTAAGCTGAAGGAAACGCCGTGAACGTTTTGGTGATGGGCAGTCAAGGCCAATTGGGGCAGGCCGTGTGCGAGCGTTTCGCGCGCGAGCACGACGTGACGGGCTGGAGCCGCCCGGACTACGACGTGTCGCAGCCGTCGATGGCCGACGCCGTGGCCGACGCCGCGCCGGACGTGGTGATCAACGCCGCGGCGTGGACGAACGTCGACGGCGCGGAGGCGGCGCCCGCTGCGGCCTTTGCCGCCAACGCGCTGGGGCCGAAGTACCTCGCTGAAGGCTGCCGCCGTTGCGGGGCGACGCTGGTGCAGATCAGCACCAATGAGATCTTCGCCGGTGATGAGGGCGTTTTTTACCGCGAGTACGACCAGCCGCAGCCGTGGAACGTCTACGCGCGCAGCAAGCGGGCGGGCGAGATCGCGGCCTTGCAAACGTGGAATCAGGTATTTGTCGTGCGCGTGGCGTGGCTCTTTGGGCCGGGCGGCAACAACTTTCCCGTGAAGATTGCCGCCACCGCCGATACGCACGACGCGCTGCGCGTCGTCGCCGATGAATGGGGCAATCCCACGTACACGGTCGACGTGGCGGAGGCGCTGGCAAAGCTGGCGGCGAGCGAGCGCTTTGGCACATATCACCTCGTCAACGAAGGGCACGCCAGCCGCTTCGAGCTGGCGCAGGAGGTCATGGCGCTGACGGGGCGCGACCGCGTCGAGATCGCGCCGATTGGGCTGGACGAGTGGCCGCGCGCCGCACCGCCCCCGCCGCACGCCGTGCTGGTCAACCAGGCGGCGGCATCACTGGGGATTGCGCTGCGACCGTGGCAGCAGGCGCTGGCCGAGTACATCGAAGCCGAGGCGCACCGGTTTGAGCGAGGCAACAATCTTCAGTAGTGAGCGGTAACCTGAGCAGGACCAGGAGGGAATAAAATGGCTCAAACATTACAAGTGCCAGTTGACGATTTCACCTATCAGACGTTTCAACAGCAGGCCAACGCAACAGGCTTGAGCGTGACGGCTTACCTGCGTAAGTTGGCTGAGCGACAGAGCCAACGGCGCTATCTTGACGTTTACCCGGCTGAGTTGTCGCCGGAAGCGAAAGGTCAGCTTGATGAGGAGTATAACGAGATTGTAGAAGATTTAAAGTCAGGCTCTGAGAAATCTGGTGCGGTTCAGGTTGGTTCTGTTCAAGAGATGATGGAAGTTTTGGAGAACGATTGATCTTCTAACGATTGACCTTTGGTGCTACCGGATTGATTCTAGCCCCCAACAAAGATAGAATAAGGCATGAAACCAATTGTCCTGAGCGCTGAATTTCAACGTCAGTATCGAGCGCGCCTAAGTAAAAACAGTGAGTTGCGAAGAGAGTACTTCGAAGCTGTAAGCGTTTTCGAGGTTGATCCGGAGGCGGTTCGAGACCATGCCTTGGAGCGTCAGTTAGCAGGTTACAAAGCCTTTTCCATCACGGGCGACTACAGAGTAGTCTATCGAGAAAATGATGAGCAAATTATTTTTTTGAGAGTTGGAACCCACGAACAGGTGTATGAACGTTCGTAAACCCCCAGCCGAGTACGTCGAAGTCGAGGCGCACCGATTTGAGCGAGGCCATCATGTCGAGTAGCATCGTTTCTCCCCAGAAGAAAGCAGAGAAAGCGCACATCTCGCCCGCATCGCAGGTGACGCCGGAGCAGATGGAAATTTACCGGGCGGCGGCGCGGCGGCGGGCGCAGCAGGGGCTGTCGCCAGAGGCCGAGGCGCGTCGCCAGCGGGCGCTGGCTGCGGCCAGGCGGGCGGCGGCGGTGCTCAAGGAGGAGTTTGGCGCGACGCGGGTGGTCGTGTTTGGGTCGGCGGCGCATGGGCACTGGTTTACCGAAACGTCTGATATTGATTTGGCGGTTTCCGGCGTGGCGTGGTCAGACTTCTTTCGCGCTTGGAATCAGATTGAAACGACAACTTCCGATTTCGGGGTAGATTTAGTCGATATAGAAGATGCTGTCGCAGGCGTTCAGCGGTCAATCGAGAAGCATGGAATCGAACTTTGAGCAGTGAATACTTAGATATCGCTGAAGGGATCGAAATTGAATGGCGCCAAATTGAGCGGGCCATTGCTCGTTCACGCGATGCTCGTCAAAAAGCAAAGCGCGCTTCTGACGATTTGTACATAGATGCTGCCGGTGCAAATTTGCATAGCGTATACAATGGGCTTGAGCACATCTTTGTCGCCATTGCCAAGAGCGTTGATGGCACGCTTCCTGATGACGAGCACTGGCACGAATCGTTGCTGAAGCAGATGGCGCACAGTTTTGAGGATGTGCGACCACCCGTGATTAGCACGGCATCGCTTGATGCGCTGGATGAATATCGCAAATTTCGTCACGTAATTCGCAACGTTTATGCTCACAACCTGATACCGTCCAAAATGAAAGATTTGGTTGAGCCGCTAGATCAGATGCTGCTGCGCGTCAAAACTGAACTTCATAATTTCGCCGACTTTCTGGAAGAATTAGCCACAGACCCCTAAGCCCATGCCAGATAACCTAACCCCCACCCCCGACCCCTCGAAATCCGAGCAGAAGAAAAGTGCCGCCGAGCGGCGCGCACAGGCCGAGCAGGCCAAAGCGCGGCTGGCCGACAGCTCGTCGCTCGGCGCGAACGCCAACCCGATTGTGGACGACGCAACCTACGGCGATCTGCGCGAGCAAAATCGCGTGGTGATGCGTCACCAGATCGCGCTCAACATCGATAGCTTCCGCGCGGCGACGGACGATTTTCTTGGCGACGTTCGGCAGCAGGCCGTGCGCAAGTACCCGCCGCTGCGTCTCGCCGCTGCGCCCTTTGCTTCAATAGTTATTCCCAACTACAACGGCGCGCGCTTTCTGCCCACGCTGCTCGACGCGCTCGCCAAGCAGGCTTTCCAGGACTTCGAGATTCTGCTGGTGGATGACGCCAGCAGCGATGAGTCCGTCGCCTTTGTAGAGGAGCACTACCCGAACGTGCGCGTGATTGTGAACCGTAGAAATCTGGGCTTTGCGGCAAGCTGCAACGCCGGGGCGGAAGCGGCCAGCGGGCGCGTGCTCGTGCTGCTCAACAACGACACCGAGCCGGAACCGGAGTGGCTGGCTTCGCTGGTGCGCGCCGTCTGCGAGCAGCCAAATGCGGCGGTCGTCACCAGCAAAATTTTGCTGCACGACGGCTCCGGTCGGCTGCACACGACGGGCGATCTGCTGGGCGCAAACGGCCTGCCGCGCAACCGCGGCGTCTGGGAGCAGGATGCGGGCCAGTATGATATGCAGCTGGATGTGTTTAGCGGGTGCGGCGGGGCAAGCGCCTTTCGCCGCGACGCGTGGCGGGCGCTGGGCGGCTTTGACGAAGAGTTCTGGATGTACGTCGAGGATGTCGACTACGGCTTTCGGGCGCGGCTGGCGGGCTGGCAGGTTGCCTACGCACCGGAGGCCCGCGTGCATCATCACCTGAGCGCGACGGGCGGCGGCGCAACGGCCAGCTTCTACACGGGCCGCAATACAATTTGGCTAATCGCCAAGAACATGCCCGCCTCGCTGCTGCGTCGCCACTGGGCCAAAATTGTGGGCGCACAGCTCGGCATTGCCGTGGACGCGCTGCGGCACTGGCGCGGCGAGGCGGCGCGCGCCCGGCTGCGCGGTCAGCTGGCTGGTCTGCTGGGGCTGTCCGGCCAGCTGCGCAAGCGGCGCGTGGTGCAGTCGCGCCGGGCGGTGACGGACGGCGTGGTGGCGCGCTGGCTTAGCCAGTAGTGCGCCGCTCTCGCTAATATATTTTGCCAACGCCGCTGAGCAATCAGCGGCATTTGTTTATGCTTTCGAAGGGCAACTGCGTTGACGGCTGCTCGGCAAAAGCGCCTCTTGTCAAGCTTCTATATGCTTGTAATTTCCACAAAAACGTAGATAATGACAGGCTATGCTAATATCCATCGAGATCGCTCGTGCAGCGCGCAAAGATATCACCGCCATCCGGGCCGTCGCCGCGGCAAGCTGGCAAGCCACCTACGCCGACATCTTCGCGCCGAGCTTTATCGAGCAATTTCTGAGCACGGCCTACAGCGAGGCAAATCTGGCGCACGCCATTGAGCGCGATGCGGAGATCTTCTTTGTCGCGTGGGTGGCGGGGCAAGCGGCAGGCTTTGCGCACGCGTCGCCGCAGACCTTTCGCCGTGAGTGGGAGGGCGACTGCCGCGCCGAACTCTACCGCCTCTATGTCGATCCATCGCAGTGGCGGCGAGGGCTGGGGACACTGCTGCTGGGTGCGGTGGATGAGGCGCTTGCCGAACGCGGCGTCGGCGGCTACTTTTGCTTCGTCCACGGCAAGAATGAAGTTGGCAAGGCATTTTATCAGCGGTGCGGCTTTATCCATGTAGCAGGGTACGACCGAGATGGCGAGTGGTGTATGCAGAAAGTGCTGAGTGAAACGTGAGACGTGAGGTGCTCGAAAAATGTCGCTGGCCGGAACTGGATGAGCCGTACGCGACGGCGCTGCGGCTGGCGGTGGAGTACGTGCTTGCGAATTTCGATGTTGCTGGCATTATCGCCAGCGGCTCGATCATCCGCGGCAATCCCGATCCGGGCAGTGATTTCGACATTTACGTCGTCCACGTGCGACCGCAGCGGCAGCGCCTTCAGCGCTTTTTTCACGGCGTGCCCACCGAGCTCTTCGTCAACCCGCCGCAGACGATTCGCGGCTACTTTGCCGAAGAGCAGCGCGACGGTGGCCCCTCGACGGCGCACATGCTGGCGACGGGCTTTGTCGTGCTCAAGCGCGCGCCGGTGGTGGACGAACTGATCGCCGAGGCGCACGAGTGGCTCGCCAAGACGCCCAATCCCAACGAGGCGACGCTGACCCAGCGCCGCTACTTTATTGCCGACCGCTTCGAGAATGCCGTCGACCTGCACGAGCGCGACCCGATCACGGCGCGGCTGCTGCTGTACAACGCCGTGCTCGCGCTGCTGGGCTATCGCTTCCTCGCCGCCCACCGCAACCGCCCGCGCGACAAGGAGTTGCTCTCCGCGCTCGCCGATCTCGATGCGCCACTGGCTCAGCAGATGCGCAATTTTGACGCCGCGCCGAGCGTTGCCAAGCAAATTGCCATTGCCCGCGAAATGATGCAGTCCACGCTCGGCGTCACCGGCTTCTTCGAGTGGGCGTCGCCGCTGGAGGCTGTTGACTAATCAACCGGCTCATTTTGTCATTCCTGCGAACGCGGGAATCCATCTGGAGTCGATTAAAACAAGCTAGTAACTTATACTGCCTCGTCGACCCGTTCGCGTCTGAGAATGCTTACTTCACAACAAAACAAAAAACAGTCAACAAAAAACAGTCAACGGAAAACAGTCAACGGAAAACAGTCAACGGAAAACAGTCAACGGAAAACGCTAAATGACAACTGCAAATATCGTCACCCTTCCCGGCGACGGCATCGGCCCCGAAGTGACGCGTGAAGCACAAAAGACGCTGCAAGCCGTTGCTCAAAAATTTGACCACACCTTTTCCTTTACCGACCACCTCATGGGCGGCATCGCCCTCGACGAGGCGGGCTCCAGCCTGCCGGACGAGACGCTGGCCGCCGCCAAAGAGGCCGATGCGATTCTGCTGGGCGCGGTTGGCGGGCCCAAGTGGGACGACCCGAACGCAGCGGATCGACCGGAGCGCGGGCTGCTGGCCCTGCGCCGGGGGCTGGATTTGTTCGCCAACCTGCGGCCCCTCAAGCTGCACCCGCAGCTCGTCCAGGCCAGCACGCTCAAGCCCGAAGTGCTGGAGGGCGTCGACCTGTTGGTGATCCGCGAATTGACCGGCGGCATCTACTTTGGTGAGCGGCAGGAGGCGGGCGAAGAGGGCTTTTCGGCCTACGACACGATGATTTACACCCGCCCTGAAATCGAGCGCGTGGTGCGGCTGGCCGCCGAGGCCGCGATGTCGCGCAGCAAAAAGCTCGCCAGCGTGGACAAGGCCAACGTGCTCGCCTCCAGCCGGCTCTGGCGGCGCGTGACCAACGAGGTGCTGGCCGATTTTCCGGAGTTGGAGGTCGAGCACGTGCTGGTCGACGCGATGACGATGCACCTGATCCGCCGCCCGGCCAGCTTTGACGTGATCGTGGCCGGCAACATGTTTGGCGACATCGTCACCGACGAAGCGTCGATGCTGGCGGGGTCGATGGGCATGTTGCCCTCGGCCAGCATTGGCAACGAGCAAAATTCACACGGCTGCCCGCGCGGCGTCTACGAGCCGATCCACGGCAGCGCGCCGGACATTGCGGGCCAGGGCATCGCCAACCCGCTGGCCGCCATCCTCAGCGCCGCCATGCTGCTGCGCCACAGCCTCGGCCTGGAGCGCGAAGCTGCCGCCGTCGAGCGGGCGGTGGACGCCGTACTCAACGAGGGCGTGCGCACCGTCGACATCGCCGACACGGGCAGCGAAACCGTCGAGACGGGGGTAATGGGGGATTTGGTGGTGGAGAAGCTGCTGCGGGGCTAACGCTGCTCGTTCCACGCTCCAGCAAATTAGGGAATTAACCAGGTAATCTCGTCGGGTCGTTCGCATCTGAGGATGCCCACTCCGCGTTACCCGTTTATTTGTTTAATCTGCTACTGCGTAGAATGCGGCCCCAGACGCTCTGCGTCCGACCGGGCCGACGTCGCCTTGCTGTCGTCGAGCGCCTAGTAGAGCAGCAAACACCTTCTGACGGGTAGGCACGGCACGGCTGGCAGAACCGCATCCCCTCGCTGTTGGTTCGTTGTCGTTGAAGCCTTGTAGCCCCTTCCCCTCTAGAGGGGAAGAGGTTGGGGAAGGGGTTCTGCGACGCCCGTCAAAAGTGTCCTGATCGAGCGCCTACCTGCGCTCTGCCGCGCGCTTGAAAGCACGCAGCCACTGTTCATGCTGCGTCTTCAAGCGCGAGCGGCTCATCAAGGGAACTGCGAGAACGCCAGCAAAGGATTCAGCAATGGTGAGGCGCGTACCGCCCTGGACTGCTTCCACGAGATGACGGTCAACGGAGGTGAACCAGAGCGACGCGCCCGTCCACGTCAACTCGCGCAGCGGCTCCACTACGGCAACTTGTGCACGAATCGGAAAGTTGTATAGCCGAAACGTAAAATACGCGTCGACGGCGAGTGCCGTTCTAATCTGCACGTCGCGAATAGCAGGGGTGATTACCGGCCAAGCGGGAAGGTCGGTCAACAAATTCCAGACGTGCTCAACCGGCGCTTCAATCCTGATGTCGCTGGATGTCGTGATAGGGGCTTCCTCGTCGATTCGCCCATTCTTGGCATATTGCTCGTGTAGGATGGAGCGAGATGGTCCACGGTGTAATATCTGTCGCAACGTAATTCACTCCAAGGTGAAAATTTAGCATTGCACGTAACGGTACGCAGCAAATAGAGAAGCGTTGCGCATTTTTAATTGCCAGAACATCAATCACTCTACTGAGAATCTCCGGGCGTACAGAAAGTCAACCAATGCAACCCACCACCCAAGCCCCCAACATGACCATCACTAGCACCTCCAACGGTCGAGCCGAACCTGGCCTTGATGCCAACACCGAGCTCGACCAGCGGCTGCGCGACACGATCCGCCTGCTTGGCAACCTGCTGGGCGAGACGCTGATCGAGCAGGAAGGGCGCGCGCTCTTTGATTTGGTCGAAGAGATTCGTGCACAAACCAAGCAGCGGCGCGATGATGACCCGGCCAACACCAAAGAAGCAGAAAGCCATCTTGCGATGCTGGCGGACAATCTCGTGGACGAGCCCGCCTGGGCGCTGGCCGTGCTCAAGGCCTTTACGACTTACTTCCAGCTCATCAACCTCGCCGAGGAGCGGCAGCGCGTCTACATCCTGCGCGAGCGGATGCGGCGGGCGGCCGAGCAGGGCACGGCCATGCGCGAGACCATCGAGGAAGCGGTGGGTCGCCTGAAGGAGGAGGGGCTGAACGCGGACGAAGTCAACGCGATGCTGCAGGACGTGGTGATTATGCCCGTCTTCACGGCGCACCCGACGGAATCCAAGCGGCGGGCGATTTTGCTCAAGCTGGAGGCCATCGCCCGCGCGCTGCGCAAGCACGATCGCGGCGACGCGCTGCCGCAGGAGCAGGCCGATGCCGTGCGCGCCATCCGCGAAATTATCGAGGCGCTGTGGCAGAGCGACGAGACACGTGACCGCCGCCCAACGGTGCTCGACGAGGTGCGCAACGGGCTCTACTTTTTTGAGAACACGCTCTTTGCGCTCGTGCCGCAGATTTACGAGGAGATCGAGCGCGCGCTGGCCGAAAATTACCCGAATGCGACGTTTAGTATTCCGCCCGTGCTGCGCTACGGCTCGTGGATCGGCGGCGACCGCGACGGCAACCCGTTCGTGACGGTCGACGTGACGGAGGAGACGCTGCGCACGCACAAGGAAGCCATCGTACGCCACTACGGCTACGAGATTGAGGCGCTCTACAACGAGTTGACTTCGGCCACTACGCGCGTCGAGGTCAGCCAGGAGCTGCTGGCGAGCGTGGAGAGCGATCTTGGCATGATGGGGCCAGAGGAGAGCGACCTCTTTGACCGCTTCAAATCCGAGCCTTACCGCCAGAAGCTGGTGGCCATGCTGCGGCGAATCCGGGCGACGCGCGAGGAAAATCAGCAGCCGTGGGCGGATCGCCTGCGCTCGCCGCTGGCCTACCACCACCCGACCGAGCTGCTGGATGACCTGTATCTGATTCGCGACAGCCTGCTGCAAAACCAGGGTGAACGCGTGGCCGCCGGTCGCTTGTCGCGGCTGATTCGCGCCGTCGAAGTCTTTGGCTTCCACCTTGCCACGCTCGACATTCGCCAGCACGCCGAGCGCCAGCGCGAGGCCATGGCGGAAATTCTGGCAAGCTACGAAATTGTCCACGAGTACAAGGTCATGTCCGAGCGGGACAAAGTCGCCCTGCTGACGCGCGAAATTGGCGGTCTGCGCCCGCTGACGGCGCAGCTTGGCTTTAGCGACGAGACCAACAACGTGGTGCGCCTGTTTCGGCTAATTCGCCGCGCGCACGGAGAAATCAACCGGCGCGCGGTGCAGTCCTACATCATCAGCATGACGGAGAGCGTGAGCAATATGCTGGAGGTGCTGCTCTTTGCCAAGGATGCCGGCCTCTTTGGCGAGATTGATATCGTCCCCCTGTTCGAGACGGTCGAGGATTTGCGCAACGCGCCGCGCATCATGAGCGAGCTGTTTGAGAACCCGGTCTACCGGCAGCACCTGGAACGGCGCGGGCAGGCACAGCAAATCATGATCGGCTACAGCGACTCGAATAAGGATGGCGGCTATCTGCGCGCCAACTGGATGCTCTTCCAGGCGCAGCGTGCGCTGGCGGAGACGTGCGACGAGCACGACGTCAAGCTGACACTCTTTCACGGGCGCGGCGGCTCGCTCAGCCGCGGCGGCGGGCCGGCCAACCGGGCGATTTTGGCCCAGCCGCCAGAGTCGGTGCGCGGGCGGATCAAGGTCACCGAGCAGGGGGAAGTGATCAGCGGGCGCTACGCCAACATCAATATCGCCCATCGCCATTTGGAGCAACTGGTCAACGCCGTGCTGCTGACGAGCGGCAAACGGCCCGAAAATTTGCACGCGCAAGAATGGGCGGAGCTGATGGACGATCTCAGCGCGCGCTCGCAGCAGAAGTACCGCTCGCTGGTGGACAAGCCGGAGTTTATCACCTACTTCCAAGAGGCGACGCCGATCGAGCACATCGATCTGCTCAACATTGGCTCGCGCCCCTCCAAGCGGCGGCAGACGCGCGGCATCGAAGATATGCGCGCGATTCCGTGGGTCTTTGCCTGGATTCAGTCGCGCGTGAACCTGCCGGTGTGGTATGGTGTGGGGACGGGCCTGGGCGCGTGGGCCGAGGCGGATGAGACGAATCTGTCGCGGCTAAAGGAGATGTACGCCGAGTGGCCCTTCTTCCGCACGATGCTGCAAAACGTGCAGGTTGGCCTGGCCAAGGCGGATATCTCGATTGCGCGCCGCTACGCCACGCTGACGGACGACGCCACGCGCGCCGCCATCTTCGACGACATCGTCGACGAGTATGAACGCACGCGCCGCGTGGTGCTGGCGGTGACGGGGCACGGTGAGCTGCTCGAAAACGAGCCGTGGCTCCAGCGCTCGATTCGCGTTCGCAATCCGTATGTCGACCCGCTGAACTATTTGCAGGTCGCGCTCCTGCAGCGGCTGCGCGCTCAGCCGGATCACGAAGAGGTGGAGACGTGGCGCAATCTTGTGCTGCTCTCCGTCAACGGCGTGGCGGCTGGGGTGCAGAACATTGGGTAGAGAAGAAATTTTTAACGCGGAGAGCGCAGAGGAGGCGCAGAGGGGCGCGGAGAAAAGAGCGTTGTCATTTCGAGCGAAGAGAGAAATCTTCTGATGGCAAAAAGGCGATGTATGCCATTGACGAAGCCACTTCGTCTACGACAACCAAATTTCTCCCATTCGGTCGAAATGACGTGTTATCTCGTCTCCACGAGACATTCCCTTTGCGCCCTTGCGTTAAATTGACTGTTCGACAAGGATACTATTTTGACTGATTTACTTTCCACCGTCGACGGCCTGCTGATCGATATCGACGGGGTGTTGATGCACGGCAGCGCGGTGATTCCGGGCGCGATTGAAGCCATGGCTACCCTGCGCACGCGTGGCGTGCCGCACTCTTTTTTGGCCAACACGACCATCTACTGTCGCTACACGCTGCTGGATCGGCTGCGCACGCTGGGCTTCGCCATGGAGATGGATCAGCTGCTGACGGCGACTTACGCCGCGGCGCAGTATCTGCGCGAGCAGGAGGCGACGAGCTACTTGCCGCTGCTGCTGCCCGATGCCCAGCTAGAGTTTGACGATCTCGAAATCAACGAAACCAATCCCGAATTTGTCGTTATTGGCGACATCGGCGCCTCGTTTAATTTCGCGCGGCTCAACACGGCCTTTCGCGCCTTGCTCAACGGGGCCAAGCTGGTGGCGCTGCACAAAAAGCGCATGTGGCGCACGGAGGACGGGCTCTTTTTGGATGCGGGGCCATTCGTGGTGGCGCTGGAGTACGCCGCCGAGCGCAACGCCACGGTCGTGGGCAAGCCGAG
The DNA here is from genome assembly GCA_965213595.1 of Caldilineaceae bacterium. GTDB lineage: Bacteria > Chloroflexota > Anaerolineae > Caldilineales > Caldilineaceae > JBCCFC01. Next base: position 717,621 of record CBDBZO010000001.1, read on the forward strand.
CGAGCGCTACTTCAACCTGGCGCTGGAAACGCTCGGCCTGCCCGCCAACCGCGTGGCCCTGCTTGGCGACGACATCGAAATCGACATCCGCGGCGCGCAGATGATGGAGATGCAGGGCTGGCTCGTCAAGACGGGGCGCTTCCGCAAGGGCGATTTGGGCCGCGGCATCTGGCCCAATCAAGTGTTTGAGGATATTGGAGAACTGGTGGGAGGCGCGGCATGAGTAAGTCGCCTTTTCCGGGAATGGACCCGTATTTGGAGGCGTCAAGGAATTTGGCACCAGGTTCATATTGGATTGACAACTTTGTTCGTGGAGCTACTTCAGCCCCAGCTTGTCCCCAAGTATTACGCCGAAGTAGAAATGTATCTGGCTCTGGAGAACTGGGAGACGGTGGACTGGGATGACGATGATTCAGACCGTCGCGATGGGATTCCCAACGTGGGCGTTTCAATTCGAGAGGCTGCTGTCAAGTATGAAGTTGGATCACCGATGCAGACGGCGAATGAGCCAACCACGCCCACGCCGATTCGCCGACATGTCCCGCTCGACACGCCGCGTCGGTTACGCTCCGTGCGCATTGTGCATCGAGAGACAAAGCAGCCCGTTGTTGCCATCGAAATTCTCTCGCCCGTCAACAAGCGACCCGGTCAGGGACGCGAAAATTACCTGGCCAAGCGCGCACTCATCCTCGATTCGCGCCTGCATTTGATCGAAGTTGATCTGCTGCGTCGCTGGCGACCGATGCCGGTGGAGGGCGACACGCCGCCGAGCGACTACCGCGTGCTGCTGGCCAATGGCGATGAACGGCCCAAGTGCCTGCTCTGGCCGATTAGCGTGCGCGACAAGCTGCCGGAGGTTCCCGTGCCGCTGCGCCCGCCCGATGAGCCGGTCGCGCTCGACTTGGGCGCAGCGCTGGCGACGCTTTACGAGCGGGCGCGCTACGATTTGCAAATTGACTACACAAAAATGCCGGAAGGGCCGCTGAGCGTAGACGATGCGGCGTGGACGGCGGCATTGCTGAAGCCGCAACACGAACCCGCTCCGGAGACAGTACGTGAGGAGTAAGTAGTTGAAACGTGAGGATGGGTAACTCGACCTCACGTTTCAACTACTCACTTTTCAAGGCAACCAAGAAAAATAATCATGACAACCATTACTCTCTCCCCCATCCAACTCTACGACACCACCCTGCGCGACGGCACGCAGGCCGAGGGCGTCAACCTCAGCTGCGACGACAAGCTGCGGATTGCGCGGCGGCTGGACGAGTTTGGCATCGCCTACATCGAGGGCGGCTGGCCCGGCTCCAACCCCAAGGACATGGAGTTTTTCGAGCGCGCACAGACGGAACTCAAGCTCAAGCAGGCCCGCGTCGCCGCCTTTGGCTCGACCTGCCGCGCGGGCGTTGATCCGGCGGATGATCCGCAGATTGGGCTGCTCGTCGAATCGAACGCGCCGGTGATCACCATCTTTGGCAAGACGTGGGACCTGCACGTGACCGAAGTGTTGCGCACCGACCTCGAAGAAAATCTGCGCATGATCCGCGACTCCGTGCGCTACCTTGTCGACCACGGGCGCGAAGTCATCTATGACGCCGAGCACTTCTTCGACGGCTACAAGGCCAACCCGGAGTATGCGCTCTCCACGCTCAAAGCCGCCATCATCGGCGGCGCGACGAGCGTCGTCCTCTGCGATACCAACGGCGGCTGCCTTCCCTGGGAGATCGCCGAGGCCGTGGACGCGGTGCGGGAGGAAGTGATGGGCCTGCCAGCAAACATCCAGAGAACAGAAAACAGCCAACGGAAAACGGAAAACGGAAAACGGACGGCGGCCAGTCAGGTGACGCTTGGCATCCACGCGCACAACGACAGCGAAACCGGCGTCGCCAATACGCTGGAGGCCGTGCGCCACGGGGCGACGCACGTGCAGGGCACGGTCAACGGCTACGGCGAGCGCTGCGGCAACGCCAACCTCGTTAGCATTATCCCCGATTTGCAGCTCAAGATGGGGCAAACCGTGGTTGCCGTGGAAAAGCTGCCGCAATTGGCGGAGTTGAGCCGTTATGTAAGTGAATTGGCGAATCTGAAGCCCGATTCGCATCAGCCATTTGTCGGGGCCAGCGCCTTTGCACACAAGGGCGGAACGCACGTCAACGCCGTGGTCAAGCACGCCATGAGCTACCAGCACGTCGACCCGGCCCTGGTGGGCAACGAGATGCGGGTGCTGGTGAGCGAGCTGAGCGGCAAGGACAACATCGCCGTCAAGCGTGAGGAATTTGGGCTGGACGGGCTGACGCGCGAGGAGGAACGGCGCGTGCTGACGACGATCAAGGAGATGGAGAATGCGGGCTTTGCCTTTGAGAGCGCCGAGGCCTCGGTCGATTTGCTGCTGCGGCGGGCCTTTGAAGAATATGAAGCCCCCTTCGAGCTAATCGACTACACCACCAACGTCGAGCACCGCCGCGGGCGCGGCCTCTTCTCGGAGGCAACGGTCAAGGTAAAAATTGGCGAGCGAATTTTCCACGAGGTCGCCGAGGGCAACGGCCCCGTCAATGCGCTCAACCGCGCGCTGCGCAAGGCCACCCTGCAATTTTATCCGCGTCTGGAAGCCGTGCATCTGACGGACTACAAGGTCCGCATCCTCAACAGCGACGGCGGCACGGCGGCGGTGGTGCGCGTGCTGATCGACTTTACGGACGGCGAACGCACGTGGACGACCGTTGGCGCCAGCGCAAATATCATTGAGGCGAGCTGGACGGCGCTCTCGGATTCGGTGGAGTATTTTCTGCTGACGGACAAGTAGGGCGGAGCGGCGCTTCACCTCGCATCACGCAAACGCCTTTTCGACAGCGAGCCGAAATCCCGGCATTGCATCTCCACCATCTAGCATATCGCCTGATTTCAGCACCTGGGCCGTACCGTCTGCGCGATAGACGGTTAGCGTTCTCGTTTTTGAATCAACGACCCAAACAAGTTTTGTTCCATGCAAGAGCCATTCCTGTATTTTATCTTGCACCTGACTCATGCGATCGTTGGGTGAAACGATTTCAACAGCAAGATCAGGAGCACCTTCAAAGTAGGAACTTGGCAATGGGCCATTCGGTAAATTTTCTTTGCAAGCAAAACCGGCATCTGGCGCACGTACCGTGTCAGGATTGCGTTCCAAGTAGAAACCTGTTTCGGCAGCAAACGCAACGCCAAGATCATTGTCTTCTACATAAACCTGAATTCGTGAACCAAGCTTTATGGCAGCACTGCCGTGCTGAAATCCTGCGGGAGGCACTTGAATCAGTTCTCCTCGAATCAATTCATATCGATTTTCATCCCGGGCAGAAATTTCGAGCAAATCTTCTGCCGTATAGAGGCGCGGTGGTGCTTGGGTTAGCGTTTGCACGGCCATAACTGTAACTCCTTGAATCATCCGTACTCAACGGGTATCATACCACAATTAAGCAACAAGCAATAAGCACTACGGAGACTCCCCCATGTCGACGACAAACGGCACACACAACGGCGTGACCACCATGAACGGCACGCTGAACAAATACAGCAGCATTCTGACGCAGACGCGCTCGCAGGTCGGCTCGCAGGCGATGCTTTACGCCACGGGCATGACGGATGAGGATATGGACAAGGGGCAGGTGGGCATCGCCAGCATGGGCTGGGAGGGCAATCCCTGCAACATGCACCTCAACAGCCTCGCGCGCGACGTGAAGCAGGGCGTGCAGGCCGCGGGGCTGGTCGGCCTGATTTTTCACACCATCGGCGTCAGCGACGGCATTTCGATGGGCACGGAGGGCATGAAGTGCTCGCTGCTCTCGCGCGATTTGATTGCCGATTCCATCGAGGCGGTAATGCGCGCGCAGTGGTACGATGCGCTCGTGGCCCTGCCCGGCTGCGACAAAAACATGCCCGGCACGGTGATGGCGATGGCGCGGCTCAATCGACCGAGCCTCATGCTCTACGGCGGCACGATTCGCGCGGGCCACCTGCCCAGCGAAAACGGAGAACCGGGGCGCAAGCTCGATCTCGTCTCGGCCTTCGAGGCCTACGGCGCGTGGCTGGCGGGCGACATCGCGGAGGCCGAGCTCAAGCAGGTGATCCGCCACGCCTGCCCCGGCGAGGGCGCGTGCGGCGGCATGTACACGGCCAACACCATGGGCTCCGCGATTGAGACGCTGGGCTTGAGCCTGCCTTATTCGTCCTCCTTGCCCGCCAACAGTGCGGAGAAGCGCGACGAATGTGCCCGCGTTGGCGCGGCCATGCTCAACCTGCTGAAAGAGGAGATCAAGCCGCTGGATGTTTTGACAAAGAGTTCCTTCGAGAACGCCATCACGGTGATCACCGCGCTCGGTGGATCGACGAACGCAGTGCTGCACCTGCTGGCCATGGCGCGCGCCGCCGAAGTGGATTTGACCATCGACGATTTTCAGCGCGTCTCGGATCGGACGCCGCTGCTGGCGGATTTGAAGCCGAGCGGCCAATACGTAATGGAGGATTTGTACGAGGTGGGTGGCGTGCCGGGCGTGCAAAAGCTGCTGCTGCGCGAGGGGCTGCTGGACGGCAGTTGCCTGACCGTGACGGGTCGCTCGCTGGCTGAGAATCTGGAGCAGGCGCGCGACCTTGACGACGGGCAGAAGATCATCTTCCCGCTGGACAACCCCATCAAGCCAACCGGTCACCTGCAAATTCTCTACGGCAACCTGGCCGAGCAGGGCGCGGTCGCCAAAATTACGGGCAAGGAGGGGACGCGCTTCGAGGGCACGGCGCGCGTCTTTGACTCCGAAGAGGCCTGTCTGGAAGGCATCCAAAGCGGTGCAGTCCAAGCGGGCGATGTGGTCGTTATTCGTTACGAAGGGCCAACGGGCGGGCCCGGCATGCGCGAGATGCTCTCGGTGACGTCGGCGATCATGGGCAAGGGCTTGGGCAAATCCGTGGCGCTGATCACGGATGGACGCTTTTCCGGCGGCACGCACGGCTTTGTCGTCGGCCACATTACGCCGGAGGCGCAGGCCGGCGGCAACCTGGCGCTCGTGCAGGATGGCGACCGAATCACGATTGATGCGGAGAACAACACGCTGAACGTGGAGGTGAGCGACGAAGCGCTTGCACAGCGGCGCGAATCGTGGCAGGCACCGGCTTACAAATACAGCAAGGGCGTGCTTTACAAGTATATCAAAACCGTCTCGCCCGCCTCCGCAGGCTGTGTGACGGATGAGTAGCGACTGAATAACGGCTGGTGTTGGACATCGTGTTCACTGCAACTCGACCTTTGGGCGGTGACTTACCGGTTCCCTTAGGCTAATCCAAGATTATAAATAGACATTATATCGATTAGAATTCGATAAAGAGATGAAGCTGAAGGGGGCCATAGGACCAAGGGCGGAAATTGAGTCGAAAATTATGCAGGCCACAACAGGTTTCAAAGACCGCGTCGCGAAAGCCCGGCTTCCAGTTGCGAATTTTGTCTTTCACAATCCGATAGCGTTTGACACCGCCAATGGCATGTTCAATCCGGGTGCGCAACGAGGAAAGCCAGCTGTTCTTGTGCTTGTCAAACTCAGACAGCTCTTGGTTGCGCGGCTTCTTTTTGGGCTGCAAAATCGTCACCTGCTCCAAGCTGAAGCCCTGAAAGCCGGTATCCTGAGCCAGTCGACTCCCCTGTGGCAGCGTGTAGTCTACTTCCTCCGCCAGCCGTTTGTCGTGCCGCTTGCCCTCGACCGTGTCGGAGACAAACAGCACTTGCCCTTGCGAGTCGATGACGACATTGTTCTTTACGGCGTGCCGTTTTTTTTGCCGCTGTAGAAAAAGCGCTGCTTGTCCGGGTCGCTGGGGCGGGGAATCGGGCGCTCCGTTCCGTCATGGAAGTACAGCGTCTCCTCTTCGGCAAAGGAGACCGCGTCCATCTCGCGGGCAGGCAACGCCTCCGCTTGGGCAAGCGCCTGATTCAGGACGGGGTGCAAGGTGTGAATCCACTGGTTGGCTTTGGGTTGGCTAAGGTTGAAGAGTGACCCCTGCACCGTTTGCAGATTGTTGCTCTTCAAGTAGTTCAAAATGAAGAACAGTTTCTCTTCTACCGTGGCTAACGGACTATTCTGGTAGTCAACATAGCGCCGCTTCCCCCTAGGCTTGCCGTCCAGCTGATGGGTGCGCATCCGCTCATAAAAACAGTCCGCAAAGTGGGGAAGCAAGGCGTCGAACTCTTCGCGTGTGTAGCCGGTCAAGGCCAGAAAGTCAATTGGCTTTTCAGCATACTTTTGGTAGTGGCTCATTGGGCATCTCCTCTTTTTTCTGGAATGCCTTCAGTTTACCCGCCCTTCTATTTCTTGTCCATTTAATCGATATAATGTCTAATATACTACGGCTGATTGTGATGGAGGTGCGTCGCACTTGGGAAAGTGCAACGCACCGTAGGCTGTGTTGGCCGCACCAGAGAGAGAGTCGACCGTGCGACGCACCTTCTGAGGTGCGTCGCACATCCAACGTGGCTTATCCCGGTATAGTTAATTTCCTGGAATTGCCTTAGCGGAACCCGCGCTTGGCCACTGCCCCAAGGTGATCCTTTCCGCGGGAGCATGTGTTGCGCAGCATGAATCCACAAACGGGGTAGATTAAAAACGGATAGAAATGGGTAATAGGGTGAAACCGAACTTATATCAAACACTAAGCGTATGGCAGCGGTTATTTTTATTTGTCTTTCCGCTATTGGGCATGTTGCTGATCTCGCTATTTCTGCTGGCGGAATGGGCAGGGGCCGATGTGGCGACTGCCGTCGTCGGCGAGCGCATAATTCGCTATCGGTACGTTGCTCTAACGCTGGTGCTGCTGCTGGGGATTGGCCATTTAATTTCACTTTTTCGGTGTACCGTGCTGCCGTTGATGCGCATGACCCAGAGCGAAGCCCACGTGCGCATGCTGTTGGAATCTATCCCCGATGCCTTTATCCTCATGCACCGCGATGGCACCTACCTGGATGCTCACGCAGCGCAAGACTCTGGGCTGCCCCGACCCGCTTCAGAAATGGTGGGCAAAAATGTAAGAGATATTCTGCCACCGGAACTCGCTCAACGTGCGCTGGAGAACGTTCGCCGGGCGCTGGAAACCAATGAGCCGCAAACGCTCGAATATGCACGCACCTTTGGCGACAAAACCTTCCACTTTGAAATCCACAACCGACGCTACAGCGCGGACAGCGTCGTCGCCATCCTGCGCGATATAACCAAGCGTCGCGCAGCGGAGGAGCGGGTGCGCCACCAGGCGGTGCTGCTCGAAAACCTGCTGGATGCTGTCGTTTCGGTGGGTACAGATTTTCGCATTGCCAGTTGGAACCGGGCCGCAGAAGAAATTTACGGCTGGACGGCGGAAGAGGTAATTGGAAAACTGTTGAGCGAGGTGATTCCTGCTGATTGGTCTCCAGCAGCGGAGCAAGCGGCCTTGACGCAGCTGCGCGAAAACGGGTTTTGGCGGGGCCAGGTTGTTCATTCTCATCGCGATGGTCACCCGCTCAACATCTTCGCGGCAAGCCGCGTGGTTTACGACGAGGCGGGCGCGGTTATGGGCGCAGTCTCCGTTAACCGCAACGCTACAGAGCTGAAGCAGGCGGAATCCGCCCTGCAGGAAAGCGAAACCCGCAACAGCGCGCTAATCCAAATCATTCCGGATTCGCTGGGGCGCGTCAACAACGAGGGCGTTTACCTGGACGCAAAGGTTTCGCAGGAGTTGGCTCAGCAACGGGGCGAGGGCGAGATGGCCGATAGGCATTTGTCGGATACGCTGCCACCAGTTGTTGCGGAGCGTGCATTAAGCCTTGTTCGCCAAGTGATAGAGGATGGCCAAGCACGCAAAATTGAATATGAGCTCAAGGCGGAAGACGAGCCGCTCTTTATGGAAGCGCGTTTGGTGAAGAGCGGCCCACGCGAAGCCTTTATGATCTCGCGCGACGTAACGGAACGCCGTCGCGCCGAGGAGCAGGTGCGCTACCAGGCCGCGCTCGTTGAAAACATGCTGGACGCCGTAATTTCAGTTAATACCGATTTCTGTATTCTCAGCTGGAACCCAGCGGCGGAGAAGATTTATGGCTGGTCGGCAGATGAAGCTATCGGCGGGCTAATTGATGACGTGATTCCCTGTCACTGGTCGGAGGAAGAGGAAGCGACCTCCAAAAAGGCGCTGATGGAGGAGGGATTTTGGCGCGGTGAAGTGGTGCAATCCCACCAGGACGGGCGTCTGCTAAACGTTGTTGGCTCGACGAGCCTCTTTCGCAACGCAGAGGGCGAAGTTACCGGAGCAGTCTCCATCAATCGCGATGTAACGGAACTGCGACGGGCCGAATCGGCGCTGCGAGAAAGCGAAAGTCGCAACAGCGCCCTTATTGAAGTAATCCCCGATTCGCTGGCGCGCGTAAACCGCGACGGCATCTTCCTAGATATAAATATTCCCCAGGACTTGAAGTGGCCGCTCGGCGCAGAGGAGATTGCTGGAAAATCTCTCTTTGATTTGGCACCGGTTGAGCAAGCCGAGCGCGGGCTTATCGCCATCCGGCAGGTGATCGAGAGCGGAGAACTGCGTCGGGTAGAGTACGAATTGCCCACGTCAACAGGGACGCTCTACATTGAAACACGTTTGATAAGGAGCGCTGATAACGAAGCGGTGATGATTTCGCGTGACATAACAGAACGTCGCCAGCAGGAAGAGCAGCTGCGCTACCAGGCAAAGCTGCTGACTTCCATGTCCGATGCAGTTTTCTCCGTCGATACCGAGGATCACATTCTGGTTTGGAACAAAGCCGCAGAAACGATATACGGCTGGCAAGGGGACGAAGTCCTGGGCAAGGTCTTTATGGAGATCATGGCCCCCGAACTCGTCGGCAGTACGCAGGCGGAGTTTGATCGGGCGCTGGAGGAAGAGGGAGCCTGGCGGGGCGAAGTCATCAAGCGCCACCGCGACGGTACACAACGGCACGTGCTCTCCGCGTGCGATGTGCTCTACGATGCCAACGGGCAGCGCACGGGCGTGCTGACCGTTAGCCGCGATGTAACGGAGCAAAAGCGGGCTGAGCAAGCCCTGCGCAAAAGCGAAGCGCTCAACCAGGCGTTGATCAACGTGATTCCGGATTCGCTGGCGCGGGTGAACGCAGAGGGCCGCTATCTATACGTGAAAATACCGCCCGATATGCCCTCGTTTATGAGCGAAGAAGAGATGGTGGGCAAACACATGCGGGACGTGATGCCGCCGGAGACGGTCGATGGCGCGCTGGAAACGGTGCGGCGGGTGATCGAGAGCGGCCAGGCGGAAGAGGTGGAATATCCAATCGAGATAGAAGGACAACAGTGCTTTATCGAGGCGCGCCTCGTCCAAAGCGGGCCGAACGAAGCGCTCATTATCTCGCGCGACGTGACGGAGCGCCACCGCACGGAAGAGCAGCTGCGCTACCAGGCCCAACTGCTTGCCAGCATGTCCGACGTGGTCTTTTCCGTCGACAACGAATCGCGCATTCTCAGCTGGAATCGGGCTGCGGAAGCGCTGTACGGCTGGCGCAAAGAGGAGGTGCGGGGCAAGATCTTCACGGATGTTACCTTTCCCGAAATCGTCGGCGGAACGATGGAGGAGTTTGCCCAGGCGATGGCCGCAGAGGGCACTTGGTCTGGTGAAGTCACCAAGCGCCACCGCGACGGCAGCAAAATCGACACGCTCTCTTCCTGCGATATAATTCACGATACTAACGGCCAGCCGACGGGGATGCTCGTCGTTAGCCGCGATATTACCGAACAAAAGCAGGCCGAGCGTGCCCTGCGCGAGAGCGAAGCGCGCCAGCGCGCCATCCTGGCCGCGATTCCCGATTCGTTTGGCACAATTAGCCGCGATGGCGTTTACCTCAGCATGAAGCTGCAGCAGAATGTCAACCTAGGCGTAAGCGCGGAGCAGCTGATTGGGCGGCGCGTCGGTGAGCTGGTAAAGCCCGAAATCACGGAGGAGGCGCTGCGGATAATCGACCAGGTACTTGAGCACGATGTAGTGTACGATGAGGAGTTTCGCCTGCCCAACCGCGAAGAAGAAGTCTACATCGAAGCGCGCATGGTCAAAAGCGGTGCCGATGAAGTGCTGGCTATTGCGCGCAACGTGACGGAGCGGCGGCGGGCCGAAGAGCAGCTTCGCTTTCAGGCCGAGCTTTTGCAGAATGTCTCCGACGCCGTTGTCTCTACGGATATGGAGATGCGGATTGTTAGCTGGAACCACGCCGCCGAAGAAATGTACGGCTGGTGCGAAGCGGAAGTGGTGGGCCAGCGCTTTGGTGAGCTATTAAAATTAGAATATCCCAGCGGATCACGCGAACAGGCCGTGGCCAAGCTGATGCAGGACAACGCCTGGCAAGGCGAACAGGTACAGCACTGTCGAGACGGCAAAAAGCTTACCATCCTTTCCTCCATTTCGCTGATGTGCGATCACGAGGGGAATCCCACGGGCTTTTTGGGCGTCAACCGCGACATCAGCGAGCGCAAAGAGGCCGAGATTGCCCTGCAGGAGAGCGAAGCCCGCTTTCGCGCCATGGTGCAGAGCGCCGCCGAAGCCATTGTGCTCTACGATATGGACGAACATCGCGTCGTCGAGGCAAACGACAACGTCCTCAAGCTCTTCAAGCTCTCAAGCGAGGAGCTGCGTAAAATAGGCGGCACGGCGCTGAGCGCCGAAATTCAGCCAAGTGGCGGTAATCGCAAGGCGGAAATCGCCAACATTCGGCGCAAACTTGAAGAACAGGGTCATTTAACTTATGAATGGCTGTACCACGTGGAGGGCCAGGATTTGCTGGCCGAGGTGCGCGCCGTTACGCTGCCGGATCGCAACCGCTGGCTCGTGCGCCACAGCATCGTGGATATTACCGAGCGGCGGCAGCGCGAAGAGCGCCTGCAGCAATCGCAAAAGCTAGAGAGCCTGGGGCTGCTGGCGGGCGGCATTGCCCACGATTTTAACAACTTGCTCACCGGCATCCTGGGCCAAACCTCGCTCGCTCAACACAGGTTAACGGTCGAGCACCCCGCGCGCACCAACATGGAGCGTGCCACGGCGGCGGGTCTGCGCGCCCGCACGCTTATCCAGCAGATGCTGGCCTACGCCGGGCGCGGCCAAGCCAACGTGCAGCGGGTGAACCTAAACGACATTATCCAGGAAAGCGTGCAGCTCTTTGAAACGTCGCTGCCCACCACCGTTTTTGTCGAAACCCAGCTGGACGAGGCCCTGCCAGCCGCCAACGCCGACGCCGGGCAGATGCAGCAACTCATCGTCAACCTAGTATTAAACGCCGCCGACGCGATCACAAATAACCACACGTCGATGGAGACAAATGGCGAACGAGCCGCGAATTCAAGCGAAGAGAGCGGGCGCATACTGCTCAAAACCACCGTGCGCCAGATTGATGAGCCGGAAACCAATCTCTATTTGAGCGAAGAGCCGCTGGCGCCGGGGCGCTACATCATGCTCCGCATCCGCGACAACGGCCACGGCATGAGCCCCACCACGCTGATGCGCGTCTTTGATCCCTTCTTTAGCACCAAACCGGAAGGCACGGGCTTGGGGCTATCGGTCGCCATGGGCATTATCAAGCGCCACCGCGGCGGCCTCAACGTGAGCAGCCAGCTCAACCGCGGCTCCACCTTTGAGATTTTGCTGCCCATCGCTGAAGAAGCGTCGCCCGGGCCTCAACCCCTTCCGGCGACCCAAGCGAGCACAACGGGAACCGTTCTGGTCATCGACGACGAAGCGACCCTGCGCCAAACCGTGCGCGATATTTTGGAAAGCGTAAAGATGACCGTGCTGACCGCACCCAGTGGCCGGGCGGGCGTTGACGTGCTGCGCGAACGGGCGGGCAAGATCGATCTCGTGCTGCTGGACATGCGCATGCCCGGCCTCGATGGCACACAGACGCTCGAACTCTTACGCGAAATTGATCCCGCGCCCAGGGTCATTATCTCCTCCGGCTACAGCAGCAGTGAACAAATTGCCCGCTTAGACGGGGCACGCGACGTGGAATTTTTACCCAAGCCTTACGTTGCCGACGAGTTGATTAGCACGGTGCGGCGCGCATTGGGCAAGGCAAATTCACCACCGCTTGGGTCCGATGCGAACAATTCGTAGCGGCGCTCGCCTTTGGCTGCTCGGCGTTCTGTTCAACGTGCTGCTCTTTGCGCCGCTTTATTTTACCAACCGCGAAACGGCACGCCTGCTGCCCGCCCACCTGACGCTCACTAACCTGCCCGCATCGCTGCTTTGGCGACGCAACCTTGATCCGTGGCGCATCAACGTCGAACTGGTGCTGCTGGGGCTGCTGCTGTTGCTGTGGCTCCCCGCGCGGCGGCCCCGCACGCGCCGCCTGCGTGCGGGGGGCGCGCTCCTGCTCTACCTCACTATCTTTGTCTACTACCTCTATGAAAGCCTCGCGCGCGACGTGTTTGGGCTGGAGCCAAATGCCTATAATCAACTGTCGCTGCTGCTGGGCGTGGCCCAATCATTCCGCGGCGACTTTCTCGGCCTGCTGCCGTCCATCAACGCCGCTAGCATCGCGCTGGCGGCAGGCGCGCTGGCGGCATTTAGCATGCTGCTTTGGCTGGCGGCCAGCTTTTTTGCGCGGCTTGAAGCGGTGCAGCTGCGAAGCTGGATGCGGACGGCGGCACTCTCTGCCGCGGTGCTGCCGGTGTTGCTGATGGGGCTGGGGTGGCGGGGCGCGCAGGCCAGCCACCCGCGCGCCGTCGTCAGCAGCGTATCGCTCAAGCTAATGCAGAACGCCGCCGATTCGCGCGCGGCTGCCCGCCTGATGGGGCAGTTTGATGCAGAAGGGCTCGCGCGCGCCTATGACTACGGCGCGCAGGCCCACGCGCTAACCAACCGACCCAACGTCTGGCTGATTTTTATCGAATCCTACGGCTCGGTGCTGCTGGAGCGGGCGGACTGGCAGCGGGACTACGCGACGCTGCTGCACGAGCTGTCCCACGAGCTGGACGCCGCGGGCTGGCACGCCGCCTCTGTCGCCAGCGAAGCGCCCACCTGGGGCGGCGGCTCGTGGCTTTCGTACACAACGCTGCTGGGCGGGCTGCACGTGGATTCGCACCCGCACTATCTCGCGCTTCTCAATCGCTATCAGGCCGAACCGCTGCCGGGTCTAGTCACCTTCCTGCGCGGGCAGGGCTATCGACACGTGCAGCTTTCCACGCTGGCCAAGCCGCTGCCCGCAGCTGAATGGACGAAGTACACCAACTTCTACGGCGTGGATGAGTGGCTTCGTTTTGATGATTTAGCCTACGAGGGCACGCTCTATGGCTGGGGTCCCGCGCCGCCCGATCAGTACGCGCTCTGGTTTGCGGCGGAGCGTTTGCGTGCGCCGCGGGCAGCAGAGCAGCCCTTCGTCTTTTTCTTTATTACCCAAAACTCGCACTACCCCTGGTCGACGCCGCCGCTGGTAGAGGAGTGGCGCTCGCTCAACACGGCCTCCCCGCTGCCTGCGCCTGCTTTTCCGCCTTCTTCAACGAGCTTGGGGAAAGGGGAAGCAGAAGAAGATAATACCGACCACGACACGCTGCGGGCCAACTACTGGCTCGCCATCAATTATGAGCTGCGGCTGCTGACGCGCTTTATCCGCGAGCAGGGCACGGCGGATGATCTGTTTGTGCTGGTGGGCGATCACCAGCCGCCGCGCATCTCGCGGCGGGACGACAGCCTGCGCGTGCCCCTGCACGTGATCAGCCGCGAGCCGGCGCTGCTGGAGCAATTCGAGGCCCACGGCTTCGGGCGCGGCCTGGCTATTGATGAGATGGTTGCCGGTGAGGCGGCGCTTGAGAAGCTAGCGCTCGCGAGTTCAGCGCCTGAAAATGTGGTGGACGCGAACGTAGTGGATGCAAACATCGCCTTCTTTCGCCACGAGGGCTTCCCCTCGCTTCTCTCGCGCGCGCTGCTGGCCCAATCTGATGTGCCTACCCACGAGCTGCCGCCTTACTTGCCAAACGGCGTTGAGCAATAGGCTCGATCTCTTTAGATTCGTTTAATGTAGTAGCATTCTCTTTCTGATAGGATAACCAGGGCCGACCAAGCGCTCTACGTGGGCAGCATGGTTTGTATCAATCCATTTCACACGACAAGGAGACTTTTGATGAAACGAGCATGGCTACTGATAATGGTGATCGCCGCGCTGGCGCTGGCAGCCTGTGCGCCCGATGGGACAGCATCTACGCAGGCGGAGACGGCGGCGGACACGGCGGCGGACACGGCGGCAGAGACGGCGACGGAGCCAGCTGAAGCGACCGAGGAGGCGCCCGAGGAGCCAGCGCCGGAAGCAGCGGAGGCGACCGAGGAAGCACCGGAAGAGCCCGGCGTGGAAGCGACAACCGAACCGGCAGACGAAGCGGCCAGCGACGAAGCCAGCGACGCCGGTCTACGAACCTTCACCATCATTCCCGAAGAATCGAGTGCTGCCTATCTCGTGGACGAAACGTTCCTGTCCGGCGCGCTGGATCGCCTTGGCGTCACCCCCGGCGATTACGACATCCGCGGCACGACGGGTCAGATCGAGGGCCAGCTCCAGCTAAATTTTGACGACCCCGCGGCGGCGCTGGGCGAAAATCGCTTCACGGTCGACCTCTCCTCGCTGGCGACGGACCAGACGCGGCGCGACCGCTGGGTGCTCGAAAACCCCGACGGGCCGCAGTTTGGCCAGTTTACCACGGCCGAGTTTGTCGCCACCGAAATCAGCGCGACGCCCGAAGATTATACCGAAGGCGAATCCATCAGCTTTCAGATGACGGGCGACATGACCATTCGCGACGTTACACAGCCGCTGACGTTTGACGTGGTGGCAACGCTGGAGGGAGACACAATTACCGGCACGGCCGCCGCGCCCTCGCTGCTGTCCGATTGGGGCATTAACCCTCCGGCCTTTGCGGGCACGCTGGAGGTGGAAGACCCCTTTATCATCGAGGTGGCGTTTACGGCAGTGGAGTAGAAAACGGAACTGTCACCTTAATCAAAGAGAGGGGCGGCGCTGATGTAGCATCAGCGCCGCCCCTCTCTTTATATCGCAAAATGTTGCAAAGCAGCAGTCCCAAATTTAGCCGGCGCAGGCAGTGGAAAAGAGTCGATGGATTGATCGTCGCCAATCCGCTCCATTCATTCACTTGGGAAGACGCCGCCCGCTGTTTGAAAGGTATTGGGCTTAATTCCCAACGAGCGGCAGAAAGACAGCCCGCTCGCGCAGGACAATGCCCGTGGGCGTGAGGGTCGCATCGTTGGCGGCTTGGGTGTCGGGATCGTCCGAGAGCAGCGTTGTGCTTTCCGAACGCGTCAGCGTTGTATAGCGCAGCAATGCTTGATTGCGCAGCCGCCGCACCGCCGCCCCTTCGTTGACGCGCACTTGGAAGACCACCGACGCCTCCTGCCCCGGCGCGAGCAGAGGAATTGTGGCCTCGAACGCCATGCGCCCGGCGGCGTCGGCGCTGCTCACGGCGCGCACCTCGCCCATCGAGGTCACGAGCGACTCCACGATCAGCTGCGTGCTGGCGTCGGGCTCGTCGAGCAGCACCAGCTCCTGAACGTTGACATCGCCCTCGTTGCGCGCAACCACTTCGTAAAGCACGATATCCCCCGGATCAACAGCGCCGTCCTCATCCACATCCGCAAAGAGCAGATCGCGCTTGATCAGAGTGAGGCGCGGCGTATTTGCCACCGGTTCCACGTCCACAAAATCGGGCTCGCCATTGTCGTTGCGGTCGTCCGTGCCCTCGCTGGCGTCGGGGGCGCCGTCGCCGTCGGCGTCGATATCGGCGTAGTTGGGCGCGCCGTCGCCGTCAAAGTCGCCATCGCCCTCGGCAAGGTCATCGAGGCCATCGCCGTCGAGATCGCTGCCCGTTAGCCCGAACAGAACGTAAGAATATTGACCCTCGGCCAGCACCAGCAGCTCTTCGCGGCTGTTGATGTTGTTGAGCGCCAGCGCACCGTTGGTGCCGATGAGCTCGACATTGCCGGTAGCCACCAGCCGGAAGAGGCCGCCGGGCAATCCAGCAAAGGTAAACGTCCCCCCCTCGCCGCTGAGTCGACGCATTGTCTCGTCGTCCGCCGTATCGAGTTCGCCGTCGCTCCCCGCCCACGTCAGCAGCAGCTCTACGCCCGCTGGGCGCAGTTCGTTGTCGTTTACAAGCCCATCCCGATTCCAATCGTACCAGACGTAGCCCTCGATCGTCGCGCCATTGGCAACCGGCGTTGGCGCTGGCGTCGCCGGCGGGGTGGGCGTGTCGCCGGGGAGGACGGTCTCGGCGGGGTTGCTCGTTGGCGTGCTGGTTGGCTCGCCAGCGGGCGTGTTGGTTGGCGCTGGCGTTGATGTCGAACCGGGGGGCACGGCGGTCCCGGTGGAGGCGGGTGTGGCGCTGGATTTTGGCGTCGACGTTGGCGCGTCGGGCGGTGCATCCGTTGGCAAGGCAGCAGTGGGCGGAACGGTAGGCGGAACAGCGGTAGGCGGAACAGCGGTAGGCGGAACAGCGGTGGGCGGAACAGCCGTGGGCGGAACAGCCGTGGGCGGAACAGCCGTGGGCGGAACAGCCGTGGGCGGAACAGCCGTGGGCGCGGGGGGTGGCACGAAGACACCGCCCGCGCGCGGCGACAGCAGGGTGGGCGGAATTTCCTGGCGCTCGATGCCCGGCCCCTCTATCTCCAGCTTTAGCGTCCGGCTGCCGTGGTTCTGAAAGTACGGCAGGTCGATGGCGTAGTCGCCCGCCTCCGGAAATTCCACCTGCGCCGCAACTGTGGTGGCGCCGTGTGCCCCATCGTTGTCGATAACGAGCCTCTCATTAATATACAGTTGGCTCCCATCGTCCGACGTCAGATAAAAGGTATACTGACCGGCCTTTGGCACGCGCAGACGCGCCGCAAACTGAAGCACGTAGAGCGTGCCGCGCTGAGTAGGTAGGTTGTTGAACCGGGCCGCATTCCCCGACGCATCCGGTTCACGGCCCGCCAGCGAAGGCAGCTCGGAGAGTGGTTCCTCAAACTCGTAGTATTTGTAGCTAACGCCTTCCAAGGGCGTCGCATCCGTCACCTCGACCAGTTCAAACCAGTCCAGGTCCGTGCCGGTCTCTCGTTGGTAAAAGACAATTTTGTGCTTGCCAGCGGCCAAGGGAAATTGAATGGGGTCGTCGCCATCTCGCTGCGACACCTGGTCCAACACAAATTCCTCGCTCATTGTGGTGTCCCACAAATACACTTCTCCATCGTCGACCTGGACAAAAAAGGAGTCGTCCTCGCCGCCACCGCGCACGTCGGCAAGAATTTTGTAGATTTGCGGCTCTTTGATTTGGACGCAGAATTCCACGCGGTGATTGGTATTGGGTTGCGCGTAATAGTTACTTAACCCATTGGGCACAGTAACATAGGCCTCATTACTCGCCCCGCGGTCGTACCCGATTTCAAAATCACCAAAGCGCTCTCCATCCTCGGCTTCGACCCGCAATTTCTTTGAGCACTTTGCCTCGTCATCGTCGTCATCATCGTCGTCATCATCGTCGTCATCATCGCCATCGTCGTCGTCATCGACGGGCGTGCTGTCTTGGCTCGTGGGCGAATCGTCGGCCAGCAGCGTGTTGGCTTGGGCAGATGGCGTCGGCGCAACAACGAGCGACGCGGCGAAGAGCGTTGCCAAAGCAAGCAAGCTGGCCCAAAGGAAGGGGCGGCGGAATAAGAGGGACAGGATATGCATAGAAACCTTTTGAAGCGATAAATCAAAGACCGGATCAAGAAAAGACTGTGTCATTATACCAGACTTTTCTCCAGGTTAATGGACGCCCGCGCTGTTTTTTTACAACGCTAACCCAAGCGGGCACCACGCAAAAAAGTGCGACACCACTGCGCCGCACTTCTCTTATGTATAGATTTGCCCCAGAAATACAGTGTGTTTAAGCTACCACCGCCACCTGCGCCGCATTTTTACGCGCCATGAACGACTTCGCAATCTCGACGCTCACCGCCGCGTCGCGCCCATAGGCGTCCGCGCCGACTTCGCGCGCGAAGTTTTCCGTCACCGGCGCGCCGCCGACCATCACGTAGACCTCGTCGCGCAAATCCTCCTCGCCCAGCGTGTCCACCACCACCTTCATGTAGGGCATCGTCGTGGTGAGCAGCGCGCTCATGCCAATGATGTCCGGCTTGTGCTCGCGGATGGCGGCCACAAACTGCTCGGCGTCGACGTTGATGCCGAGGTTGATCACCTCGAAGCCCGCGCCCTCAAACATCATGGCGACGAGATTTTTGCCGATGTCGTGGATATCGCCCTTCACCGTGCCGACAACGGCCTTGCCCACCTGTGGCGCACCCGTCTCGGTGAGCAGCGGACGCAGAATTTCCATGCCCGCCTTCATCGAGTTGGCCGCCATCAGCACTTCGGGCACAAAGAGGATGCCGTCCCGAAAGTCGACGCCGACAATGTCCATGCCCGCGACGAGCCCCTCATCCAGCACCTCCTGCGGCGACTGCCCGCGGGCCAGCGCCTCCCGCACTTGCTGCGGAATTTCTTCCTTCAAGCCATCATACAGATCGTCCTGCATCTGTAAATATAAATCTTCCAGCGAAAGTTCAGCGTATTCAGACATTAGCAAAAATCTCCGTTAAAAAATGGGGAGCAACATTTTGATGCTTATGGGGTAAAACCACCCGGCAACCACATGTCCACTGGCAACCAGGTTTCTGCGCCGTCGTGGTGGCGGCAGACGACAACAGTTCCCTCGTTGCCTATCTCGATTCGCGTAACGGGGGCACGAGAGTCAAAATCGTCCTCGTGAATTCGACCAAAGTCGATGCTTGACGCCGCGCCGTTAATTTCGACGTATAGCGCGTGTGACTGTGAGTTGAACCATGCACGGGTTGCAACGGGTTTGGACGGATTGGCGGACCTGGGCATGGCTGCCTCGCCTCGTAGGTCGAGCATGGATTCCCGCCTGCGCGGGAATGACAAATTTCGATGGCTCCACAGAATACTTGATCTCTCACACCAAATTCTGGGGCGCACACTCAATATCATGCATTACGCATCACGCATCACGTTCCATTAGAATAATCCTACCACTCGACCAGTTTCCAGGTCAATGTCGACATTCTCTGCGGCGGGGTGTTTGGGCAGACCGGGCATCGTGCGCATTTCGCCGACGAGCGGGTAGATAAAGCCCGCGCCCACGCTCGCGCGCACTTCGCGGATCGGTAGCGTGAAGCCCGTCGGCGCGCCCTTGAGCGAAGGGTCGCCGGAGATGCTGAGGTGGGTCTTGGCCATGCAGATCGGCAGGTCGCCAAAGCCGCTGCGCTCGTAGCGCTTGATCTGCGCTTCGGCCTGGCTTTCATAGACTACATCACCCGCGCCGTAGATTTCCTTCGCAATCGTCTCGATCTTGGCCTTGATTGGCTGCTCCAGTTCGTACAAGAAGTGGAAATCGCTCGGCTCGTTGGCCGCTTCGACCACGGCGCGCGCCAGATCGGTCGCGCCCGCACCGCCCTCGGCCCAGTGGTTGGCCAGCGCACAGCGCACGCCCAGCTCGCTGGCGACGTCGAAAATGGCCTGCACTTCGCTGTCAAAATCCGTCGCAAAGTGGTTGACGCAGACCACCGGACTGACGCCGTGCTTGCGCATGTTCTCCACCTGCTTGCACAGATTC
Source organism: Caldilineaceae bacterium (assembly GCA_965213595.1). Classification (GTDB taxonomy): domain Bacteria; phylum Chloroflexota; class Anaerolineae; order Caldilineales; family Caldilineaceae; genus JBCCFC01. Next base: position 737,285 of record CBDBZO010000001.1, read on the forward strand.
GCCGCGCCCTCGGCGACGTCGTCCGGGTTCTCCTTGAGCATCGCCTCCGGCAGCGGCCTGCCCGGCACGACGCGGTACTTGCCCGTGTGCAGCTTCATCGCGCGCACCGTGCAGACGACGACCGCGGCGTCGGGCGTCAAGCCGCTGTAGCGGCTCTTGATGTTGAAGAACTTCTCCGCGCCAATGTCCGCGCCAAAGCCCGCCTCCGTCACCAGGAAATTACCGGCTTTGATGCCGATGAGATCGGCCAGGATCGAGGAGTTGCCGTGGGCGATGTTGGCGAAAGGGCCGGCGTGGACGAGGGCGGGGGTGTTCTCCAACGTCTGGAACAGATTGGGCTTGATGGCCTCCTTCATCAGCACCGTCATCGCGCCCGCCGCGCGCAGCTCTTCGGCGGTGATGGGCTGTTTATCAAAGCTCTCGCCAATCACGATGCGGCTCATGCGTTCGCGCATGTCGGCCAGGCTCGTCGTCAGCGCGAGGATCGCCATCACTTCGCTCGCCACCGCAATGTCAAAGCCCGTCTGGCGCGGGCGACCGTCGCCCTTGCTGCCCAGCCCGGCCACGATGTTGCGCAGGTCGCGGTCGCTCACGTCCAGCACCCTGCGCCAGGTGATCGAGTAGGGATTGATGCCGAGGTCGTTGCCCTGGTAGATGTGGTTGTCGATCATCGCGGCCAGCAGGTTGTTGGCCGCGGTCACGGCGTGGATGTCGCCCGTCATGTGCAGGTTGAACTGCTCCATGGGTACGACCTGGCTATAGCCGCCGCCTGCCGCGCCGCCCTTGATGCCAAAGGTGGGGCCCTGCGAGGGCTGGCGGATGGCGATGGTCGCCGCCTGCCCAATCTGGTTGAGCGCTTGCCCCAGGCCCACGGTTGTCGTCGATTTGCCCTCGCCCAGCGGCGTCGGCGTCACGGCGGTGACAACGACATATTTGGCGTTGGGGCGGTCGCTCAGCTTGTCGATGGCGGTCAGCTTGATCTTGGCCATGTTGTTGCCGTACAGCTCGATGTCGCCCCGCGCGAGACCCATCTTTTCGGCGACGGCCTCAATCGGTTCGAGCGTCGCGGCCTGCGCGATGTCGATGTCGCTGGGGACTTTGGTTTGGGTGGGCATGAAACAGTTCCTTTACGTGACTCAGCTTTATGTTTTGATGTGATATAATGTCCACAGCTAAGAATTTGATACGGCACCGTTATGGACATCGAAGAAATACGTCGGCTCCTCAGAGCGGGTCGGTTTGCGATCCGACTTCACGTGACGCAGCACGCGCTGCAAGAAGGCTTTTATGAGCGAGATATTGTCGCTTCGATAGTGGATGGTCGCATCATTGAGCGGTATCCGTCGAGGGACCGCGTTTTGATTTGCGGCAAATTTTTGCAAGACAGCTTCGCGATGTACCTGCACACGGTCTGCGAGTTCAATCCGTCGAACCAAATCATTATTGTGACAGCGTATATTCCAAGCACGAAAGAGTGGGAAACGCCTCCCTACCGGCGCAAATCGAGAAGATGACCAATACGACACCTAAACTGCCGCCGCCCACATGTTCTGACCACAACGAATTGATGCAGTGGGGCGAGACAGAATTTACCTACCGTGAAGATGGGGTCGAAGTTGTTGTTCGCCACATTCCTGCCTGGATCTGCCCTTGCGACAGCGACGATTCGGTGATCGAGCCGGGCATGCTCGATGAGTTGATTGCCACGATTCGGCAGCTTGTCGATGCTGCGAAGCAAGCCCGCTCCGATGCTCCTTCGATTCCCCGGCCCGAGTACATGGTAAAACTGGCAGCGTAAGTTTGCTCTATGGCACGCGATATTTACCACGATGTTGTCCGCCAAGCGCTTGAGGCCGAGATGACCTTGAGAATGCGCTGGGTCAATATCTGCTGTATCGTAGCATTCTACAACGAATCGACTCGGAGAGGCAGCTGTATCTTGCCGCAACAACTGGTATCTATGCAGGCATTCTCAGCTCTCCACTTGGACGTGTTGCCATCGAAGACTATGCACTGAAATTGGTTGTATTTCAAGCCGATGAAGCGAGGATTCAACGATGGATAAATTAAATCAGTATCGCACCGTTGTTAAAGGTATCATCGACCACTATGCATCGATTCGCCCACCAGTGGGAGATATTGATGTCGAAACGGTCTATGATGAAGCTGGTGACCATTACGAAATGATGTACACGGGTTGGAATCGGGAATATCGCATCCACGGCTCCGTCCTCCACATCGACATCCGCAACGGCAAAGTCTACATCCAGCACGACGGCATTGAAGGCGGCGTAGCCGAGGAGTTGGTCGAGGCGGGCATCCCGCGCGAGGACATTGTGTTGGCCTTCCACCCGCCGTCGGTTCGCAAGTATACGGATTACGCCGTCGCCTAAGTCGCCAGCGCTCGCGCCCGCCGCTGCGCCGAGCGCCTCACCCCCCCGGTGTCGCGTCAGCAGCCCCGCGCGCTCGACAATCTCCGCCACCGTCTCCTCCTGGCGATAGGCCATGATGTGGACGCCGTGAACCCCCTCCAGCTCGCGCACCTGCTCGATAATCTCCACGCAAATCTGCTTGCCGACCTCGCGCTTCTTCGCCTTCGGCGTCTGCCGCAGCCGCTCGACCACGGCGTCCGGAATCCAGACGCCGGGCACCTGCGTGCGCATAAACTCCGCCGCCCGCTCCGAGCGCAGCGGCCCCACGCCCACCAGCATAAACGCCCGCTCATGCAGCCCCAAATCGACGACGCGCTGCATGTACACCTTTAGCCGCGGCACGTCAAAGCAGTATTGCGTTTGAATAAAATCGGCCCCGGCCTCGATTTTCTTCTGGAGGCGCAGCGGTCGCCACTCGAAGGGGGGCACAAAGGGGTTGGCCGCCGCGCCCAGGAAAAATTGGGGGCGCGTCGACAGCTTGCGCCCGCTGAGGAAGACGCCCTCGTCGCGCATGATTTTGGCGGTGCGCAGCAGGTGCATGCAGTCGAAATCAAAGACGCGCTTGGCCTGTGGCTGGTCGCCCGCCGTCACGTCGTCGCCCGTGAGGCAGAGCACGTTTTGGACGCCGAGCGCCGCGGCGCCGAGCAGATCGCCCTGGAGGGCGATGCGGTTGCGATCGCGGCAGCCCATTTGCAGCACCGGCTCGTAGCCCGCCCTGGTCAGCAGCGCACAGCAGGCGAGGCTGCTCATGTGGCAGTTCGCCCCGGAGCCATCCGTGGCGTTGATGCCGTCGCAGACTTCGCTGAGCACCACGGCGTTGGCGTAGACGTCCTGCGGATTGGCGCTGTCGGGCGCGTTGAGCTCGGCGGTGACGGCAAAGCGCCCGGAGCGCAGAACGCGCTCGAGCCGGCTGTTGGCACGGGGAGGGGAGTTGAGGGACATGGCAAGGATGGAATGGGACACGGATAAACACGGGCTGCGCACACGGATTAGAAATTTATGGGTGCGTCCAGCGGAGGTGGCCTTTGCGGTGGTTGTCGTAGGTGTAGCGCTTGAGTTTGGGTTGGGGGCCGAAGTTTAAGAGCAGGCCCACTTCGATTTCGGTGGCTTTCAGATAGTTGAGGATTTGAGCTGTGTGTTCAGGTCCAAGGATTTTGGCCGCTTTTAGTTCGAGGATGACCTTGCCCTCCACGACAATGTCGGCAAAGTACTCACCGACTTCTTGACCGCGAAAGTAGACGGGAATCGCTTTCTCCGCCTCCACATTCAAACCGGCACGCTCCAATTCGATAACCATGGCACGAGCGTAGACATTCTCGAGGAAGCCACACCCCAACTCACTGTAGACGTTGTAAAAGATTTCAATGACTTGACCGGTTAATTCCTCATGTTTGTGAATCACCTGTGACCTCCACTTACCTAATTTCTAAAAATCCGTGTGCGCAGCCCGTGTCTATCCGTGTCCTATCTTATCTCCGAAAGCGGAACCTACCCCGGCGGCGTCTGCTGATCGACGCCTTCGAGCAAGTTGATCCACGACGACGTACCCTGCAGTTGTCGATTCACCGGCGGCTGCAGCAGCGCGATCTCGTCGCCGTACAGCAGCATCTCTCCGCTGCGCTCCCACGCCTGCACCCACACGCAGGGCATCTCCGGGATCACCTCACAACGGCCGTTGGCGCGCACGCCGCCGCAGGGGCCGTTGCGCAAATTTTTGGGGCAGGTCATCGGGCACGTCATGCCCGTGCTGTGGAGGATGCACTGGCCGCACATTTGGCAGTTGAAGAGGTAACCTTTGGCGACCTCCTCGCTTTTGACCAGCGCGCGCTCGGTCAGCTTCGGGTTCACGCGCTTGAGCAGCGGGTAGAGCCGCGCCAGCACGCATTTGGAGGCGGCATAGGTGATTTCTAGAAACTTGGGGTGGTTCTTGAGCCACTCGCTGCCCGGCGCGCGTCGTGCTTCTTTCATGAGGGGAATTCCATGGGAAATTTTGGGACACGGATGAACACGGGCTGCGCACACGGATTGCAGAAGAAATCTGTCAAATGGAAATTGTACGCAGATTTTCACAGATGAACGCAGATTTTTAGTCGGAAGTCTCTACGTCAATTTACGTGGCCCGATCGCAGCCCTCTACTTGAGTCCGGAAGCAGAAGAAAAATCCGTGTTCATCCGTGTCCATTCTCTGGTCCGTCAATCGGCGCGACGCGGTTCACACGTCATCTGGATCAGCCGGTCGATCAGCTGCTGGCGCAGCGTGGGCTCGATGCGGCCCTGGTTGAGGATTTCGGTGTAGAGGATGCCGTTGGTCGCCAGCAGCACCAGCGAGGCATCCACGCGCGGCAGGCCGTCCTGGGCCGCCAGCTCCTGCCAGTAGTCAAACTGGGCCTTGGCCAGCGCCTTGGCCTCCTCGCGCAGGCCGACAAAGGCCAGCAGCGACGCGCTCAAATGCGCCTCGCTGCTGGCGCGATTGCCCAACATGGCCCCCACATACGCCCGTGCCCAACGACCGGGCACGTCGTTTGCCCCCTGGCGTTCGAGTTCGGCGTGTAGCCGTTCTTCAAAGCCCTCCAGCAGGTGCTCCGTCAGCCCGCGCATCAGCGCTTTCTTCGAAGGGAAATGATGCAGCAGGCCGCCCTTGCTCACGCCCGCTGCCTTGGCCACGGCGCTCAGCGTAAACTTGGTAAAGTAGCCCCCGCTGGCGACCATCTCTTTAAGTGCGTCAAGAATTTGCTGGCGGGTAGCTTCGGCATCACGTTTGGCTGACATGCAAGGATAATACCGTCCAGACGGTCGGTTGTCAAGGGGCAAAAATCTGGGGAAATTTGCTTCTCTACCACAACGCCCACACCGACCCATCCTGCGCCCGCGACCTAACCTCGCTCGGCTTCACTGCCTGTCGATAACCATCCTGCTGACCGTACTGTCCATATCGCTGCTGACCCGGCATCCCCGCCCCGTACCCGCCCTGTCCGCCAACGAGCGGCGGCTTGGCCTCGCGCCGCCGCTCGTCGCGCGCGTGGCGAATCGCGTTCGAGTCGGCGACGCCGGGGCCGAAGTCGCTAGCACGTGAAGCGCCCGTGCGTGAAGCCATAAAGCGGTTGGCCGTGAACAGATCAATCGCGTGGCGGCTCTGGCGACGCTGGGCCAAGTCGGCTAGGATTTCGCCGATGACGCTGGCGAATTTGTAGCCGTGGCCCGTGCAGGCTGAGGCGTAGCTGACCTGCGGATACTCTGGGTGCAGGTCGATCAGGAAGTGGCCGTCGGGCGAGTTGGTAAAGAGGCAGGTCGAGAGCGATAGGGTTGCGCCCGCCGCCTGCGGGAAGTATTTGGCCGTGGCGTCGCGCAGCACCTGCTCGTCCGCCCACGTCACGCTCGCGGTCGAGCTTATCGGGGCGACCGTGCTCCTCAAAGTGGTGGTACTTGCCGATCTTGAAGCCGGGCACGCCGTGGATCGGGAAGCCGTAGAAGCGCCCTTCATCCACCAGTAAATTGAAGACCGGGAAGTTGTCTGGCTGGAATAGCTCCGGTCGCTCCGGCTGGAACCAGGCGAGCACCTGGCGCTCCGGCACGGCCAAGCCCTGCAAAAAGCCGAGCATCTGGTCGTTCCACGAGCCGGCGCTGATCACGAGGCTGTCGGCCTCGTAGACGGCGCGCTCGGTGTGGACGCGCACGCCCTCGTGGTTGCCCAGCGGCTCCCAGCCCAGCACGGCCTCCCTCCCGTGAATCTGCGCGCCCAGCCGCATCGCCTCAAAGGCAAAGGCGACGATGCAGCGCTCCGGCACCAGAAAACCGCCCTGCGGCTGGTAGAGCGCCAGCTGATCCTGGGGCAAACCGTAGCCGGGGAAGCGCTGCGCCAGCTCCAGCCCGGTCAGCACCTCGTGCGGCAGGTCGAATTCGATGGCTGACTGCAGCGCGCCCTTGAAGACCCAGCTCTCGGCTGGCCCGGCGTCGATCGAGCCGTGCAGGTGCAGCAATTGCTCGCTCGCGTGATGTTGGCCGTAGCGCCGCTCGATGTCGCGCCACAGTTCATAGGCGCGCAGCAGCAGCATCACGTAGGACGAATCCTCGTAGTAGGGCAGCCGAATAATCCGCGTGTACCCATGCGACGAGCCCCGGTCGTGCGGAATGTCAAAGCGCTCCAGGCCGAGCACGCGCTGACCGCGCCTGGCGAGCTGGTAGCAAGTCGCGCTGCCCATGCCACCCACGCCGATCACGATGGTGTCGAAGCGGTTGGAGGGGTAGGTGGTTGTTGGTGGCTGGTGGCTGGTAGCTTGGGGATGGGATTGCTTACTGCTTGTTGCGTATTGGGCGCTTTGTCGGGGGGGGAAGTTCTGATTTGCCATGATTTCTCTTTTAAGTGAACGGTCAGCCCAGCCACACGCCCTGCTTGCCAATAGCCTGCGCCAAATAGAGGAGCTGACCCACGTGGTGCGCTTCGTGAAAGTGAAAGTACGCCAGGCTGTCGCCGATCGTGTTGTCTTCGTATCCCGATGGCTGACACATCTCCTCATAGCTCATGCGGCCCAGGCCATGTACCAGTCGCGTCTGCGATTGGCGAAACGCCGCCACCAGATCGTCTAGCTTAACGACGCCCTCGTCGTCATCCACCACGTTGGCGGACGTGTGCCGATAGCGTGCCCGCTGCTCATCCGTCCAGACCGGCTCTTCGTCGACAAGACGCATCGCAAACGTGCGCGCCGAAACGACGTGCCCCAGCACCCAATTGATGGAGTTCGCCTCGACCGGCAGCTGGCGTAGACTTTCCTCATGGCTAAGGCTCACGATTTGCTTTTCAACCAGTTCGGCGTTGTAGCCAAATAGTTTGATTAGCGCTTGAGGATGAATCATTGATGCCTTCCTGTAAAGTGACCGTCACTGCCCAAACAAAACGCAACGTGCCCTTAAACGCGCGGGTAGTGACTGTCACTTGGGCACGCCCGCCAAACACGGTCAAGCCTGACAATTGCTCGATCCGGTGACAGTCACTGCCCAAACAAAGTTGGGTGGGCCAGTTGGTCGTGGACAGTGACGGTCACCTACCCTTGATACTTCGCCCGCAGTCGATTGCCCGCCGGGTCAAAGAACGGCGTCTGTGCGACCGTCGCCACCACCTGCCGACCGGCGGACTGCACGAGCAGCTTGGCACCGGGCCAGGCGTGGGTCGTGCGCACGTAGGCCAAGGCGAGCATCTTGCCCACGGAGTGGCCCTTGGCGCTGGCGGTGATGTGGCCGACCGGCTCGCCCAGACTTTCGGCGTCGACCGGCTCGCCCGTCTCCGGGCCGCTAAAGCGCTGCGGCTGGAAGCTCGACACGTCGCCGATGCTGTAGACTAGATCATCCGCGCTGGCGGGCGCGGGCGCGTCGAGCGTGAGGCCGACCCAGCGCTCGTCGATGCCGCGCTCCTGCACCTGGAGCAGCGCCTCGCGGCCAATGAAGTCGCGCTTTTTGAAGCGAATCCAGCGGTCGAGGCCCACGTGGAAGGGCGTGTAATTCTGGTTGATATCCTTGCCGTAGAGCGGCAGCGCCTTTTCGATGCGCAGCGACTGCATCGCACCCACGCCGTAGGGCTGCAAACCATATTCGCGGCCCGCACTCAGTAAAAATTCCCACAGCGCAATCGCCTCCTCGGCGGGCGTGTAGAGCTCGTAGCCCAGCTCGCCCGTGTAGCCGGAGCGCGATAGGATAACGCTGATGGTGTCCTCGCCCGTGTCGACCACGGCAGGGGTGAAGCGGAAAAAGCGCAGCCGCTCCACGTCCGCCTCGCGCACAATCGACTTGAGCAGGTCGCGCGAGCGCGGCCCCTGCACCACCGGCAGCGCAGTGCCGGATGAAATTTCGGTGACGTAGGTGCTGCTGCCGATGCTGTGGTCGCGGATCCACTGCGCGGCCTCCTTGCGCGGCGCGGAGGAGAGCGTCATCATAAAGTGCTCATCGTTAAATTTGTAGACGGTCACGTCGTCGACGATGCCGCCCTCTTCGTTGCACATCGTCGTGTAGCGCACCTGCCCCGGCTCCATATTTTGCAGCTCGTTGACCACGAGCCGGTTGAGCAGCCGCTCCGCCCCCGGCCCCTTCACGTCCACTTCGCCCATCGACGACAAATCCTGCATCCCCACGTTGGTGCGCGTGTTCACGTGCTCATCGCGCGCCGAGGTGTAGGCGTCCGGGAAGAGGTAGTCGCCGCCGCCGCGCAGCAGGTTGCCTGCGTGGCGCAGGTGGTAGTCGTGGAGGGGGGAGCGTCGGGTTGGCATGGGTTGCATAGGTTGGTGGAATTAGTCAAAGGTTTTGAGGTAAGCAATGAGGTCGGCGGCGTCTTGTTTGGATAGGCTTTGGCCATAGGTTTGCGGATGTATAAATGACTGATAGCCAGTAACGATAGACGCAGCGGGAAGGACAATTGATTCAAGAAGATATTGTTCTGTACTCACCGCTTTACCTGTATAGCTTTCGCTTTGCCAAGTGGCTTGAGCACGTTCAATGAGCATTTGATTTTGACTATACTCATAGTCGCTCGCTCCATAGCTTGGTCCTGACGCAGGAATAGATGGATCAGCGAGGTGGCAAGCAGAGCACCCAGATGCCTCGTGGAGTTCTTCTCCGCGCACTGCATCGCCCTGGGGAAGTGCTATCTGAATATTCGTGCCGACCTGGTTTGCTACCGTTGGTGTCGGTGAAGGAGTAGGGAGTCCTCGTAGGGCATAGCTGGACTCGTTCCCTACAGAACGTGACCACCTCTTAAATTCAGCCGCTACGTCAGCTAGCTCTTCGCTCGAAAAGTTTTCCTGCTGCGACAGCGCTTGTAAAGATTGAGCTATCTGCAATCCTGCTCGCGCTTGCTCACGGTCGATCCCAAGTGTGGGCGCAAAAAGTACTATCGTGTTGGTTCTCTCTGCTAGCGCACTCACCCATCCACGAGTGACTTCGTCGTTGGTGGGCGGTGAGTTTGCAAATTCATCGAGCAGAAGCTCGGCAAATGTATTGAAGTAACTGAAAGTAAATACGACAAGAGCTGTGGGACTTTCTAGTTCCGACCTCTCTACCTGATTCGTAACGTAATCAGCGAATTCAAAAACCGACTCGAAATCTTCTGTGTTGGCAATACGCTTGGGGTCCAGCTCAAGTCCGAGGGTTTCACCTTCTTCTGCAATGCGCTTACGAAAATAACCCGAATAACCATATTCTGCTAACAATGGCTCTCTCGCCGTCGCAGTAAAGGTCATTCGAGCAAGCTGATAGCCAAGACCACGAAGTGATAACACTTCTTCTTGCGTTAATGAAATTTGCGATGCGGCTGCCTGCGGCTGCGGCGTTGAGGTAGACGTCGCCACCGGCGGCAGCGCAAGCGGCGTGTGGACGACCTGCACAATTTTGGCTTCGACGGGAAACTGCATGGCGCAAGAGGTCAACAATAGGCAGGCTGACAGAAATGGCAAAATTTTGCGCGTCATTGCGTCTCTTTCTAAAGTAAAGTCACGTTGAGAATAAGAGTTTGAGGAGCCAGTGACAGTCACTGTCCAGACAAAATGGGGGAAGCTCTCCAGCTGTGGACAGTGATAGTCACTTAGACGACGATCTCCTGCTTTCGTTTTGCGCGCACTTTACGTATTCGGAATGCGCCGCTCCATGGTGCGCACCAGCAGCGATAGGACAATGGTCATCGCCAGATAGAGAAAGGCGACGATGGAGAGCGTCTCCATGTAGCGGAAGGTGCTGGCGGCGTAGGTGTTGCCCAGCCGCGTAATGTCCTGCACGCCGACAAACGAGACGAGCGCCGAATCCTTGAGCATGGCGATAAAGTTGTTGCCCAGCGGCGGCAGCACGCGGCGCACGGCCTGCGGCAACACAATGTGGCGCATCGTCTGCCAGCGGCTCATGCCCAGGCTCATCGACGCTTCGTGCTGACCGTGGCTAATGCTTTCGATGCCCGCGCGGAAGACTTCGCTCAGAAAGGCGCTGTAGCCGATTACCAGGGCCAGGATGGCGCGCACCTGAAAGTCGAGGTCGCGCACGCTAAAGCTGGCGAGCGCCTCGCCCACGCCCGCCAGCCCCACTCCCGCCAGCAGCCGCCCGCCCCAGTTGATCCCGTCCACCAGCCCCGGCGCACCCACGAAAACAATGTAGAGCAGCAGCACCAGCATCGGCACGCCGCGAATAATCTCCACGTAAAACGAGGTGATTTCCTGCACCACGCGGTTGTGCGACAGCCGCAGCAACCCCACCAGCAGCCCCAGCGCCATCGCGCCCGCATAGGCCACGAGCGTCACGTAGACGGTGATGCCGATGCCGCTGGAGAGGGCGTTGAAGATCAGCCGGTAGTCGGGATTGGTAAGAATGGTGTAGAGCAGCCACGCGCCCAGCAGCGTCGCCGCCAGCAGCCAGTAGGGCGCGCGCGCAAAGATATCCTTCGCGACGTGTCGCCGGGGAGCAACGCGCTGGGTGGAAGGGCGCTGTGCCGTTGATTGAACAGCCATACGATTCTCCAAAGCAAAGAAAAATGATCAACGAAGGGCACGAAGAGACGCGAAGAAAGAAGGGTAACCATCTTCCTTCGTGCTCCTTCGCGCCCTTCGTTGATTGGCTCTGCTAAACTTGGCCTACTCCTGATTAAAGTCGTACAGATAGAACCACTTGTTGCTCAGGTACGTCGTGTAGTTGTCGCGGATCATCGAAGCAATCGCGGCATCAAACGGCGCGACCAGCTCGCTCTCCAGCGGGTAGATAAAGCCAAACTCCTCGGTGCTTTGCGCCGCGCCGACGAGCTTGAGCGCGTCCGGGTTGGCGCCGATATAGCCCTTGCCGCTGGCCGTATCGACCAGCACCATGTCCACGTCGCCCTGGATCAGCGCCTGCACCGCCGCGCCAAAGCTGTCGAAGAGGATGATGCGCTCATTATTCTCGTCGCCGTCCAGAATGTCGTAGACGGCGGTGAAGAAGCCGGTTGTCCCCGCCTGCGCGCCAATCAGCAGTTCAGGATTTTCCTTGAATTCCGCGGCGTTGGTAAAGCGATCCTCGTCTGCCCGCGTCAGCATAAACTGCTGCATCGTCATGTACGGTATCGAAAAGCCCACCTGCTCGGCGCGCTCCTCCGTGATGGTGATGCCATCCATGCCCACGTCAAATTGACCGGCGTTGACGGCCTGGATCATCGTCTCCCACGCCGCCGCATTCCAATCGACGACGCAGTTGAGGCGGCGGCAGACTTCGTTGACGGCGTCGTACTCCCAGCCCATGGCCGCGCCGGTTTGCGGGTCAATAAAGTTGAGCGGAATGTAGTCGTTGGCCGTCACCGCGGCGACGACTTGACCATCCAGGTCCGGCAGTTGGTCGTACAAATCTTCGCCGTTGGGATCGTTGAGGAAGAACCACTTGGTGCTGAGGTGCGAGAAAAAGCCGTCGCGCTGCATGGTGGTAATGGCGGCGTCAAAGGGCTCGACAAGGTCGCTGCCGGGGGTAAAGATAAAGCCAAAATCTTCGGTTGCCAGCGGGTCGCCGACGAGCTTGAGCGCATCCGGGTTGGCGCCGATGTAGCCCTCGCCGCTTGCAGCATCCACCAGCACCAGGTCGACGTCGCCCGAAATCAGCGCCTGCACGGAAGCGCCAAAGTTGTCAAAGAGCTGGACGCGCTCGTTGCTCTCGTCGCCGTCCAGAATTTCGTAGATCGCGGTGAAGAAGCCGGTCGTACCCGCCTGCGCGCCCACGCGCAGCGCTTCGTCCGCCGCAAACTCTTCGGGCGTGGCAAAGCGCTCTTCATCGGCCCGCACCAGCATAAACTGCTGGCTGCGGATGTAGGGAATCGAGAAATCGACCTGCTCGGCGCGCTCCTCGGTGATGGTGATACCGTCCATGCCGATGTCGTACTGGCCGTCGGCAACCGCCTGGATCATCGTCTCCCGCGCGGTGACTTCCCACTGCACTTCGCAGTTGAGCCGGCGGCAGGCCTCGTTGATCGCGTCGTACTCCCAGCCCTCGGCCTCGCCCGTCAGCGGGTCGACGTAGTTGAAAGGCACGTAATCGTTGCCCGTCACGGCGACGACGGTGCGGCCCTCAAGATCGGGCAGCCCCTCCAGCCCAATTTGGGGCCGCGTGTAGACGGCCTCCACGGCGGCGCGCATGTCCAGCGTGGTCACGTTGGCTTCCACGTTGGGGGCATCCGCCTCGGCGGGCGCTTCGTCCACGGCGGGCGGGTTGCAGGCGACCAGCGCGATCAGCAGAACGCCGATTAGCGATGCGTAGCGGCAAAAACGTTGAATCAAAATAGCTCTCCCTTGTAAAGAATTTGCGTAAGCACTGCCGCTATTCTACTACAGGGGCAACTTCGCTAAAAGCGGGGCGCTTGCTTGGGCACATTTTGGTTTGGGGGGCGAGCTGTCGTTTCGAGCGGGTGCAACCCCAAAAGATAGCAGACGAGCGCAGACCAGCGAGAAATTTTTTGGCAGCACAGGAAAGAATTTCGCTTCTCTGGGCTTTCATGTGATGAACCGCTCTCGCTTCGGCGAGCGTTGACCGAGCTCACGCCGAAGTCTCAGCCGCCGCTGGTGTTGGGTCCTCGCTCAACCCTGCAAATCCTCTTTCTGCACCGTTTAGCGACAAATATCCAGCGACACCTGGTCCAGCAGTTCATCCAGCTCGCGCTGCGAGGTCACCACTTGATCGCCGTGCTGGCTGAGGCAGAGCGCCGCCGTCAGCGCGCCGGTGCGCAGGCCGAGCACAAAATCGTCCTGCAGATAGCCGTGGAGCACGCCCGCCACCATTGCATCGCCCGCGCCAATGCGGTCGACGATCTCGACGGGTCGCGCCAGCTCGGTGTGGAAGATGTGGCCGTCCCAGCCGATTAATCCCTCGCTGGAGAGCGAGGTCACGACGTAGCGCGCTTCGGACAGACCGTGCAGCTTCTCGACGATCTGCTCCGGCGTGCCGTCGATGCCGAAGACGGTGCGCGCGTCGCCGCGGCTAAAGAAGAGCACGTCGATGTCGCGCAGGAGGGGGCGAATGGCCGCGGCGGCTTGGGTGGGCGTCCACAAGCGCGAGCGGTAGTTCATATCGAAACTGATGGGAACGCCGCGTGCTTTGGCGCGGCGCACTGCTTCAAAGACAATCTCGTGAACCGAGGGCGAGAGCGCGATGGTCAGGCCGGAGAGGTGGAGCAGCCGCGTGTCGAGCAGGTACTCCCAGTCGATATCGTCGACGGTGCAGTGGGTGAAGCAGGTGTGGCCGCGGTCGTAGTAGACCTGGGTCACGCGCGGGGGGCGGGCGTATTCGACGTAGTAAGTCGCCAGCCGATCATCGCGCGACCAGCAGACGGCGGAGAGATCGACGCCGGAGAGTGTGTATTCGCTGGCGACGCGCCGTCCCAGCGGCGAATTGGGCAAGCTGCTGACCCAGCCGCACTGCCAGCCAAGCGTCGAGAGCAGACAGCTCACGTTGGCCTCCGTGCCGGAGACGTTGACGTCAAACTGCTTGGCGCGCTCCAGCCTCATGCCCGCGGGCACGGAATAGCGGAGCTGCCCCTCGCCAATGGTGGTGAGATCGAAGCGTGGCATGGTGGGTTTCCTCGTGTGAAGCCGTTTGTATCTGAGGCAGCGATTCCAAATTTAGCTAGCGGATTTTGCGGATTAGGCAGATTAAGACGGATTTAACGATTGGAACAACCAATCAAATCCGCTTGAATTCGCTGCATCCGCCGGTGTCCCTTGGGTGCCGCTCACAATTCTTCAAACTTGAAATCGCTGTATTTGAGGATGCTCAGGCCGCTGTGTAGGTCGACGCGATGGTTTCTTGAAATGCCGCCGCGACGGCTGCCGGATCATTCGCCTGGCAGATCGCCCGACCGACGATAAACGCATAGACCGGCGCTTGGGCAAAGCGCGGAATGTCGGCCACCTTGACGCTGCCCGCCACGCTCACCTTGAAGCCGAGCCCGCTCAGCCGCTGAATCTGCGCGATGTCTTCGTCGCCCCAGTCGAGCTTGCCCTGCGCTTCGGCGTCGCGGCTGCGCTTGAAGATCACCTGCGGCACGCCCATCTCCGCCCAGCGCTCGACCATCGGCCACGTCCAGCCGTCGCTCAGCTCGATCTGCATCTCGCGCCCCCGCGCCTGAGATTCCTGCAGCACCACCGCCACCGAATCCGGCGCGGCCCCGCTCACCACCGACACCCAATCCGCGCCCGCCTCAAAGGCCAGCTTGGAGATAATGCTGCCCGCCTCGGCAATGCGCACGTCCGCCAGCAAAATCTTGTTGGGGAAAAGGCTGCGCAGGGCGCGCACGGCGTGCATCCCCTCCGAGAGGCAGAGGATCGTGCCGCACTCGACGACGTCGATGTGCTGGGCGGCGCGCTGAACGGGCGCAAGCGCCGAGGGCAGGTCAAAGGCGTCGAGAGCGAGCTGGAGTTTGGGTCGAGACATTGTGATCAGCGGTAATTTGTAATTTGTAATTGGGTATTCTCGATAGACAACTTTACTTTTTTCAGCGAGAATACAGGACGGTACAACTTCTCAGAAGCTGTTTCTCGGTATCTTCCCATCAAGACAAATCTGTCATCGATCTAGATTTCTGCGACCAAACAACTACCAGTTACCAGTTACCAGTTGTCAGTTACCAGTTGCCAGTTACCATTCTCTCCCACTACCCCTTGACCGCCCCAGCCGTCAACCCCGCGATGATTTGGCGGGCGGCGAAGAAGGTCAACAGGAGCGGCGGGATGACGATGAGCGTGCCCATCGCCATGACGCGGCCCCACTGCACGCCCTGATTGGTGAGAAAGAGCGTTGTCTTCACGGGCAGCGTGTAGGTGGTGCGACCGGTGAGGATCAGGCCGAGAATTAGCTCGTTCCAGGCGATGCGAAAGGTGAAGATGGCGGCGACGGCGTAGCCCGATCGCATGAGCGGGAAGAGCACGCGGAAGAAAACCTGGAAGAGCCCCGCGCCGTCGACAATGGCGGCTTCCTCCAGCTCAATCGGGATTTGGCGCACAAAGCCGATCAGCAGCCAGACGGCAAAGGGAATGTTGAGCGCGGTGTAAAACAGAATCAGCCCCACGCGCCCATCCTCGATGCCCAGCGCCACCGACCACTGCCGCCAGAGCGCAAAAATCGGCACGGCGAGCACGGCGGGCGGAACCATGCGCACGAGCAAGGTCGTCTGCGCCATCAGCCCGCGCCCCACGAAGCGCAGCCGCGCCAGCGCATAGGCCGCCAGCCCGGAGACGAAGAGCGTCAAAATCGTCGAGCTGAGGCCGACATAGACCGAGCTCCAGAGGTGGCGGAAAAAGCTTTCCTGCTCGATGATGTATTCGTAGTTGGTCGCCGTGGGCGTAAAGAACCAGACCGGTTCGCGCGACATGATCACCACCTGCTGCTTGAAGGAGGTAATCACCATCAGGTAAATCGGGAAGAGCGTAATCGCGGCCAGCACGATCAGCAGCGCGTAGTGCGCGACCGTCCAGCGGCGGAAGCGGAAGCGCTGGCGGGTGTTGGGCGTGGCGACTGGATTGGCGAGCGCCTGTTGACCTTGCATTAGCTGTCCCCCTGCTCTCCCAGCGGATTGCTGTAAAAAATGATGCCCAGGCTGAGCACGAGCGTAATCGCAATCAGCAGCACCGATACGGTCGACGCGTAGCCCAAATCTTGGGAGGTAAAGGCCGTTTTATAAATCATTAAGGAGAGCACCTCCGTCGTGCGACCGGGGCCGCCAAAGGTCATAATGTAAATCACTTCGAGCGCGCGGAAGACGTCGATAATGCGCAGCAGCAGGGCGATGATGATCAGTGAAGTCAGCATCGGCAGCTTGACGCGCGTCGTCATCTGCCACCAGCTTGCGCCGTCCATGTAGGCCGCGTTGACCACGTCGCTGGGGAGCGCCTGCAGCCCGGCGAGAATAATGATAAAGATAAAGGGCGTCCACTGCCAGATGTCGGTGACGATCAGCGCGCCGAGCGCCAGCTCCGGCTCGCCCAACCACGAGCGGCTTTGGAAGCCGAGCTGCTGCAAAAAGGGCAGCGCGTCGCCGATGTCGTCGATGTAGTAGTTGATGACGCCGGTGCGCGCGTCGAGCATGTAGCGCCACATCAGCCCCACCACCACGGGCGAGACCATCAGCGGCATGATCAGAATCGTGCGGAAGACGGCCGCGCCGCGGATCGGCGCTTCAAGCGCGAGCGCCAGCCCAATGCCGATAATCATTTCGAGCGCCGTCGTCCAAAAGGTGTACTGGAGCGTGACGCTGACGGACTGGCGCACGTTGTCGTCCTGCAGCAGCCGGGCAAAATTGTCCAAGCCCAGCCACTCGCGCGACGCCCACGGCGTGCCGAGCTGCCAATCAAAGAAGCTCAAGTAAATGGCGTTGTAGAGCGGCACGATCAACCCCAGCACGAGCACAATCGCCGCGGGCAGGATAAAGAGATAGGGGACGAGGTATTGGGAACGGAAGTATTTGCGGGGCATGAGTTTGGTTCTTTTGCTCATCCGTACGGGCACGCCATGGCGTGCCCGTACGGATGAGCATGGACATTACTCCGCCTGCTGCGAATAGTAGCCCGCGCGCTCCAGCACGTCGCGGATTTCGGCGGCGGCGGTGGACATAGCCTCTTCCAGCGTCGCCTGTCCGCTGACGTATTCGCCCAGGTTGACGCCCATAATCGGCGCATTAATGGCTCCCCACTCCGGCAGCAGCGGTCGCCAGTCGGGATTGGCGTACTCCAGCCCTTCGAGGATGACCTCGTACTCCGGGAAGCGCTCCTGCAGCGTCGGATCGGCCAGCGTGGATTTGCGAATCGGGTCGCCGCCCGCCTCGACAATCGCCACGTCCTGCGCCTTGCTCGTCATCCACTGGATAAAGAGGAAGGCGGCTTCTGGATTCGAGGCATTGTTGGGAATGCCCATGGCAAAGCCGCCGGTTTCGGTGCTGATCCCGGCGGGGCCAGCGGGGTGCATCGCGTAGCCCACGTTCCCCTCGACCAGCGACTGCTCCGGGTCGCGCACCTTGGCGGCGATGGTCATGGCGTCGACGTACATGGCCGATTCGCCCTGCAAAAAGGCGTTCGCCATCTCGCCCGCGCCCCAGCTCGTTACGCCCGGCGGCGACTGCTCAATCAATGCCTTCAGCATCTCCGTGGCCGCTTTCGCCTCCTCCTGCTCGACAATTGGCTCGTAGTTATCGTTGATGATCCCCGCGCCAAAGGGGCTGGCCCCGTTGAGCCAGGAATGGACGATCTGGTGGTCGCTCGAGCCGCGGCTGGTGAAGCCGTACATGTCCGGCACGTTCTCGGTGATAAAGGTCGCCGTTTCCAACAGCTCGTCGTAGGTCGTCGGCACTTCGAGGTCATACTCCTCGAAGATGTCCGTGCGGTAGGCAAGCAGGCTTGTCTCCGCGCCAAAGGGGATGCCGTAGAGCGACTGCGTCGGCCCCGGCAGGTAGCCGCGCCGACCGCCGACCGCCGAGGTCGAGGTCAAATAGGCGTCAACAATATCCTCTGGGTCATAGCTGGGATCGGCCAGCGTTGGATTGGTAAAGAACTGAGACAGCTCGGCGAGGTAGCCTTTGTTCACAAAGTCGGTCTTGTTAAAGATAACCCAGGCGACAACATCGTACTCGCCCGTGCCTTCCTTGGACATTTCGAGCACCTGCTTGTCGCGCATCTGCAGGTACTGGATCGAATCGACCTCGACGTTGATGCCCGTTTCCTCTTCAAATTGAGCGACGAGCGTCTGCGCCTTCTCAAAGTGCGAAAGCGCCGGCCAGCTCACCACAATCGTCTCGCCTTCGTGACCGGCATAGCGCTCGGCGTTGGTCGTGTAGTAGCCCGCGCGCTCCATCGTTGCTTCGATTTCGGCGGCGGCTTCGGCCATTGCCGTGTCCAAATCCTTCTGCCCGCTGACGTACTCACCCAGCTTCACGCCCATGATCGGCGCATTCAGCGCACCCCACTCGGCGACGAGCGGACGCCAGTCCGGGTTGGCATACTCCAGCCCTTCGAGGATGACCTCGTACTCCGGGAAGCGCTCCTGCAGCGCCGGATCGGCCAGCGTGGACTTGCGAATCGGGTCGCCGCCCGCCTCGACAATCGCCACGTCCTGCTCTTTGCTCGTCATCCACTGAATAAAGAGGAAGGCGGCTTCTGGGTTCGAGGCGTTGTTGGGAATGCCCATGGCAAAGCCACCGGTCTCGGTGCTGATGCCGGCGGGGCCAGCAGGGTGCATCGCATAGCCCACGTTGCCCTCGACCAGCGACTGCTCCGGGTCGCGCACCTTGGCCGCGATGGTCATCGCGTCGAGATACATGGCGGATTCGCCCTGCAAAAAGGCGTTTGCCATCTCGCCCGCGCCCCAGCTTGTTACCCCCGGCGGCGACTGTTCAATCAAAGCCTTCAGCATCTCCGTGGCGGCCTTGGCTTCGTCCGATTCAACGGTCGGGCGGAATTCGTCATCCAGGATGCCCGCGCCAAAGGGGCTGGCCCCGTTGAGCCAGGAATGGACGATCTGGTGGTCGCTCGAGCCGCGGCTGGTGAAGCCGTACATGTCCGGCACGTTCTCGGTGATAAAGGTCGCCGTTTCCAACAGCTCGTCGTAGGTCGTCGGCACTTCGAGGTCATACTCCTCGAAGATGTCCGTGCGGTAGGCGAGCAGGCTCGTCTCCGCGCCAAAGGGGATGCCGTAGAGCGATTGCGTCGGCCCCGGCAGGTAGCCGCGCCGACCGCCGACCGCCGAGGTCGAGGTCAGGTAGGCGTCGACGATGTCGTCCGGGTCGTAGTTGGGATCGGCCAATTCCGCGTCCGTAAAGAAGGGCGCCAGCTCGGTTAGGTAGCCCTTGTTGACGTAGTCGGTTTTGTTAAAGATGACCCAGGCGACCACGTCGTACTCGCCCGTGCCTTCCTTGGACATTTCGAGCACCTGCTTGTCGCGCATCTGCAGGTACTGGATCGAATCGACCTCGACGTTGATGCCCGTTTCCTCTTCAAATTGAGCGACGAGCGTCTGCGCCTTCTCAAAGTGCGAAAGCGCCGGCCAGCTGACGACGATGGTCTGGCCCGCGAGCGAGGTATCGGTGTCGGCTTCGGCGCCGGCGGCATCCTCGGCTGGTTCAGCGGGTGCGCTGTCGCCGCTGCACGAGGCAACGAGCAGCAGCAGGAGAACGAGCGACGTCAAGCCGATCATTCGATGAAAAGAACTGGTCATGGGAGTCTCCTTCAGGTAAAGAAAAGAATGCGGTTTAGCGGTTTCAGAGGGTGGGAGGCGTTGACTGGGACAAACTAACAGCTTGCCCTATGCTACAGCATCGCGCGGAAGGGCAGGTCGGGTTCGATGGCAAAGGCGTCCTCAAAGCCGCGCGGGTAGTTGTAGATGATTTTGTCTTTGTCCGCGGGGAAGATAAATTTGCCGCCCACCTGCCAAACAAAGGGCTTGAAGCCGTACTGGTGGCGCTCCTTGCGCATCTTCCACAGCTCGATAATCTCTGCGGGATCGGCCTGGAAGTTGGTCCAAATGTCGTGGTGCACGGGGATGACGACCTCGGTTTGCAGCCCTTCGGCCATGCGCAAGATGTCGCTGGAGGTCATTTTGTCCGTCATGCCGCGCGGGTTGTCGCCGAAGGCGCCGAGCGCGACGTGTACATCGTAGTCGTTGCCGTGTTTGGTAAACCAGTTGGAGAAGTGCGAATCGCCGGCGTGGTAGAGGTTGCCGCCGCTGGTCTGCACCAAGTAATTGACCGAGCGCTCATCCATCTCCAGCGGCAGCTTGCCCGCCAGCGTCGTACCCTCCGGCGCGGTGACGAGAATCGTGCGGTCAAACGATTCGAGCGCGGTGATTTGCACATCCTTGATCTCAACCGTATCGCCCGGCTTGACGGTGATGCAGCGCTCGGCGGGCACGCCCCACTTGATCCACTTTTCGACGCTCGTTTTAGGGCCGATAAAGGGCACGTCGTCGCCGCAATTTTGCAGCACGGCGGCGGCGACGTTGACGTCGATGTGGTCGCTGTGCTCGTGGGTGGCGAGCAGGGCGTCCAATTCGCGGATGGCGAAGGGATCGAGCACGCAGACGGAGCTGCGGCGGTTGGGCTGGAGCAGCCGCGCACCGATGGCCCGCTGGTGCTGGTGCTGGTCGCGCATGTATTTGGTCTTCTGGGTGCGCTTGCCCGTGCTCACCCACAAATCGAAGCAGAGGTTAGCGCTGCCCGCCGTCTTGATCCAGACGCCCGTACAGCCCAGCCACCACATGGCAAAGGTCTTTGGCTTCACCGTCTCCTGCTCGATCTCCTCGTTGAGCCAAGTCCCCCATTCGGGAAAGGTGCTGAGGATCCACGATTCGCGCGTGATTTCATTGACTAGACTCATGGCGTTCTCTTTTGGGATTCGCTCGTGGGATTCGCTCGCGCCGACGGCAGCTTGTCCGTCGCAGCAAGCCAGCCTTGCACACGTCAATGGCCTGGCGCAGCGGGCGCGGCGCGTTCGACTGAGTGACAATCGGCTGTGGAAAGGGCAGGTAGCTTTGGAGTTGATTTGAGCATAGCAGATGTCGACCAGCCCGTCAAGCAGATTCCCGCAAACTTGCACAAATGTGCACACGGCCCGCGGCCATTGTGAGCCCGCTCGCTTTGGTATACAATCAACTCATCTTCATCAAACCTTTAAGGCTATTCCAGGAAATTAACTATACCGGGATAAGCCATGTTGGATGTGCGTCGCACCTAGTATCATGAGAAGGGGGCAAGGACGAGAGACTGACGTCGCACAAGTGGCGAAAAGCCCGATTCTGAGATAGGTCGCCGTCCTTGCCTCCATTTGGTAGAATAAAGCGCGACCGGGACGAGACGCCCAAGAGACCGACATCGCAGCAGAACAAGCGTTCGGATTGAGACAGGTCCAAGTGGGGCAGAAGCCCCAGCCTGAGATGACGAAGAGAATTAAGGGCCAAGAGCCCGCATACTAGTGAGTTAAGTGCCCTCAGGTTCAGCCAAGAGGCGTCTGCCTAGAAAGGAAGAGAGCTATGCGAATTTTCTATGTAGCCGCCGACATCGCCAAAAGCAGCTTTGACGGTGCGTATTGGGCTGACCGCAGCCTCAATCTGGGCAAGTACCCCAATCAAGCTGAAGGATACGAAGCCTTCGGCCAAGCCGTTGAGAGGCAAAGAGCCGAGCAAGGGGCCGAGCAAGTCCACTTGGTGCTCGAGCCGACCAGTGGCTACGAGTTGGGGCTGGCGCTTTACGCCTACGCCCAGGGCTGGCTGGTGAGCAAGCCCGACCCGTGGAAGCTACATCAGTGGGCCAAAGGGGCGGGCTACCGGGTCAAGACCGACCCCGTGGATGCGCGCATGCTGGCCGAGTACGGCGCCCGCATGCAACCACCCGCCCAAGCCTTACTCGCCGAAGAAGTGCGCGAACTGGACTACCTGCTACGGCGGTTGGACGAGCTGGACAAGCTCATCCGCATGGAGGAGAATCGCCTCGACATCGCCCAGGACAAGCCCGACATGTCGCCGCTCGTCATCGCCGACATCGAGCAGACTATCAACCTTTTACAAGACCAGCGCGCGGCGCTCGAAAAGCAGGTCAACGCGCACGTGCGACGCCATCCCGACTTGAAGAAGCGCAAGCGCCAATTGCTGGCCATCCACGGCATCGGCCCCAAGACCGTCCTGCCGCTGCTCGTGCTGCTCTACCGCTTCGAGGCGCTGACCAACGGGCAGGGCAACAAGAAGAAGCTGACTGCCTTTGTCGGTCTCGATTCGCAGATTCGACAAAGCGGCAGCTCGGTGCGCGGCGACCCAGCCATCTCCAAGCAAGGCGATGGTCAACTTAGGGCGCGTCTTTATCTGTGTGCCCTCGGCGGCGTGCGCGGCCACAACGCCTTGCGCGATTTCTACCAACGCCTCGTTTCGCGCGGTAAACCCAAGAAAAAAGCACTGGTTGCTGCCGCGCGCAAGATTTTGCACTGGGCCTGGGCCGTCTTTTCTTCCGAACAAGATTTTGACCCGGCCCGCGCGGCGACTGGCTCGCGCTGACCCAAATCTTTAAGCTTCTCCCCCTTGACTTTCATGAGAGAATCTCAGAAGGTGCGTCGCACGGTCGACTCTCTCTCTGGTGCGGCCAACACAGCCTACGGTGCGTTGCACTTTCCCAAGTGCGACGCACCTCCATCACAATCAGCCGTGGCATATTTATAATCTTGGATTAGCCTAGTCAGCCCTAGGGCACTCATGGACAACGGTCAACTTCTCGTCCAGGCGGCGCGTCTCTACTACGAGCAGAACTTAACGCAGGCCGACATTGGCCGCCACCTCAATATCTCGCGCTCGACCGTCTCCCGCCTGCTGCAAAGCGCGCGCGATACGGGCGTGGTCACGATTCAAATCAACTACCCGTGGAAGCGCAGCCCGGAGCTGGAGGCGCAGCTCTGCGAGCGCTTTGCCCTGCGCGACGCCCGCGTGCTCGCCGATCACGAGACCAACGAGCGCGACGAGTTTGCGGGCATCGGTGCACTCAACGCCATCTACCTCGACGAGTTCGTCAAAACCGGCATGGTGCTGGGCGTCTCCTACGGCCGCTCGATTGGCGCGACCGTGCGCCACCTGCAGCCCGCGCGCTCGGTGGACATGACCTTTGTGCAGATTTTGGGCGCGCTCAATTCGGGCAACCCGCTGATCGAGGGGCCGGATTTGGTGCGTGAGCTTGGAAACAAGTACGGGGCGACCTACCAGTATCTCTACGTGCCGATGATTGTGGAGAATGTGCGCACGCGCAATTCGCTGCTGCAGGAGCCAACGGTGCAGCGCACGCTGGAGGTTGGGCGCAACGCAGATGCCGTGATCGTGGGCATTGGCGCGCACGCCGTTGGGACATCGGGGCTAATTTGGACGGGGTATCTGAACAAGAAGGAGCTGGCCTACCTGCGCAGCCGGGGCGCTGTCGGCCACATGTGCGCCCAGCACTACGACGCCGACGGTCGAATGCTCGATATCGACCTTAATCGGCGCGTCATCGGCATTGGCATTAAAGCGCTGCACGACATCGAAACGGTAATTGCCGTCGCCGGCTCGACGATCAAAACCGGCGCGATCCTGGGCGCGCTGCGCGGTCGCTATCTGGACGTGCTGGTCACGGACGAGCAGGCGGCGCGGGCCGTGTTGGCCGCGGATGGGTGAGCGCTGTCGGATTTTGTCATTCCGGTAAAAATAGGCATCCCGGCTCAACAGCAGAAGATCGTGAAGGGGGCGTAATTTGTCATTCCTGCGAAGGCAGGAATCCATGCTTAACCTACGAACCAAGTGCCAAAAATCCTGCCAGCCCGTTCTCTACCTTTTTGCTGCACCTCAGTGTTCGGGTGCTACCAAGAAGCGCTCTTGGGTCGCACGGTCGCGAAGTCGTCAAACTTTATTATTCCCGCGTTCGCGTGAATCCGCTCGGTAAGTCGAGCATGGATTCCCGCGTTCGCGCAATGGCGTTAAGTTAAGGGGAAGCATGATAAAATAGGCAAGAAAAACGGTAAAGAGCGATTGAACAACAAAGCGAATATAGCGGTGCAAAAGAGCCGAGAGATGATTGGGAGCCGGGAATTGAAAGAGAGAGATCGAACGGCCCAGAAGTACTTCAGTCGGGATAGGGTCTTGACCTTTCCGCTGGTGTTAGCAATTCTGCTCCAGAAGAGCGCCAAGTCCATGCAAAACGTGCTCAACGAGTTGTTTGAGAAGATGGGTCAAGTTGGGGTGAGCAGCAGTGCCTTTACCCAAGCGCGCAGCCATCTGCGACACGAAGTCTTCATCGAGTTGAACCGAGCGGCCATCGTCGAGGTCTGCTATGGTGACGGCGACTACAAGCGCTACAAAGGGTATCGGCTTCTGGCCGTCGATGGCTCCAAGATAGAGCTGCCTCGAGAAGCAGCGATTCTGGCCGAGTTTGGCGGCAACGCCGCCAATCAGTATGTCAAAGAGATTTACCCCTTTGCGCTGAGTTCAGTGCTCTATGACGTGCTCAATCACATTGCGGTCGATAGCCAGTTGGCTGCGGCGGCTGCGTACGAGGTCGACCTGGCCATTGCGCATCTGGCGCAGACCACTCAAGAAGACCTGCTGCTCTTCGACCGTGGCTATCCCGCCTATCGGCTACTGGCAACGCTGAGCTAGCGCCAGCGCGCCTTTGTCGTGCGCTGCCCCAGAAGCTCCTTCAGCGCCGTGCGGCGGATGTTTCGGGGGCAGGGTCCGGATAGTCAGCTTGTGACCATCTCTGTGCCAGCCCATCAAAGTCTAGAGATTCGAGCGCAAACGCTACCGTCAGAAATTCACGTTCGTCTGGTTCGGGTCATGCTGGAGACGGGCGAGATGGAAGTGCTGCTCACCTCGCTCCTGGATGAGGTTGAGCACCCAACCGCCGACTTCAAGCAGCTGTACTTCTTGCGCTGGGGCGCGGAGACCTTCTATGACCTGCTCAAAAACAGACTCCAACTCGAGCATTTCACGGGCAAAACCGTTGAGTCAGTCAAACAGGACTTCTTTGCCGCTATCTATCTCTCCGGCTTGGAAACGCTGCTAATTGGTCGAGCCCAAGCACGCTTGCAAGCGCGTTCTGAGTTCAGCAAGCATCCGCTGCAGGTCAATCATGCCAGCTCCTTCAACGCCCTCAAACACCATGTCGTTGCGTTACTCACCCAGCCCGACCTGGACGAGCAGGCGCTCTTGGACAAGTTGACCCGCCTGTTCCAGCAAAAACCGACCGCCGTGCGCAAACAGCGTGCGGTTCCCAGGCCCAAACGCTCTATCGCCAAAGCGCTTCGCTTCCACAAATGCACCAAGAAAGTCTGCTTCTGATGCCGCTTTCTCGCTAACTTAACGCCATTGCGCGCAGGCGGGAATGACAAGACTGCCTTGCCTCTGATTTGGCTTCTCATTTGAGGCTGGATTATAGAGAATAAAGGATTATGAAGAATCAGAATTTTAACCTGGAAGATGATTTGAGACCCGAGTACGATCTCTCAGAGCTGCTGGAAGGGGCTGAACGGGGAAAGTATGTGCAGCGCTACCGAGCGGGCGTTAATGTTGTCCTACTCGATCCCGACGTAAATGAGTACATGGGGAAATTGGCAGAACGACGCGGAACCGACGCGCAAGCCATTGTGAACGAGTGGCTGCGAAGTAACATCCGTTTGGTCGAAGGGGCGCGCTGAAGAATATAGGCGTAGTGGCTGGGCGCGCCCAGCCACTACGCTATGCCTACTCCACCCGCACCACCTGCACCGGCTGCTTGGTGCGCACCTCGTACAGATCGGGGCGGCGATCGTAGAGCGGGCGCACGCTGCCGAGATCGCGCTGCTGGGCCAGGCTCGTCAAATCCAGCTCGGCAATGGCGACGGCCTCGACGTTGGGGTCGGCTTCGGCCAGGGTGGCCTGGGGCGCAAAGGAGAAGTCGCTGGGCGTGAAGACGGCGGCCTGCCCGTAGTTGATCAGATAGGCCTTCGACGTGGGGAAGTTGCCCACGTTGCCGGCAATCACGGTGTAGATGTAGTTTTCGACGGCCCGCGCCTGCGAGGTGATGCGCACGCGCTGAAAGGCCTTCTTCTCGTCGGTGCTAAAGGGCACAAAGATCGTCTCCACGCCCGCCAGCGTCAGCGCGCGCGCGACTTCGGGGAACTCGATGTCGTAGCAGATTTGGATGGCGATGCGCGCCAGCGGCGTCTCGAAAATTTTGATGCCCTGCCCTGGTCGCACGCCCCACAGCTCGCGCTCGAAGGGCGTCACGTGCAGCTTGTCCTGCGTGTAGACGTTGCCGCTGGGCGAGAAGAGGTGCGCCACGTTATAAAGCACGCCGTCGCGCAGGGTCGGCGTGGAGCCGCCGATGATGTAGAGGCGGCTTTCGCGGGCAAAACGCTGGAACATCTCGACGTAGCGCTCCGTCTGCTCGGCGAGGCGCAGCGCGGCATCCTGCGGCGCAATGTCGCGCGGCATGGTGCTGAGCAGCTGCACGGTGAACAATTCGGGCAGCACGAGAAAGTGGCAGTGGTAGGAATCCGCCGTGTTGACGAAGAACTCCACGCCGCGCTCAAACTCTTCCCAGGTGGCGATGTCGCGCATCTGATACTGCGCCGCACAGACGCGCACCTTGCGCACCGGTCGCCGCAGCGCCGCCGCCGCAATTTTGCGCCGCTCCGGGCGAAAGTCGAGGTTGGGCATCTCCAGCAGCGCGGCGGGATCAAGGCTCGCGCCGTTGCCGCGCAAATCCAGCAGCACGCGACGCGCCGTGTAGCCCGCGCGCAGGTGCTCGCTCAGCACCGGATCCTCAATTTCGCCCAGCACCACCTTGTCCACATACTCGCGCGCCGTTAGGCGACCGGCGTAGTCGGCATAGCTATCGAGCTGCTCATAGGCTACGATGCGCCGCAGATTGTAGCGCTTGAGCAGCCGACGCCGCTGTTTGTGCAGCGCCGCCGCGACGCTCTGCGTTCCACTGCGTCCGCGAAAATCGGGATGCACAACCGTATCCGCCTCAAACAGCGTGTCGCCGCTGGGCAGGTGGGTGCGGAAGGTTCCGTCGCCGGTGATTTCGGCGTAGGTGTACGCCTCCTCATCATCGTTGAGCTGCACGATCAGCGAAGAGGCGTAGCCCACCACCTCGCCGTTGATCTCAGCCAAAAACTGGCCTTCGGAAAAGGCGTCCAGCTGGAGGCCAAAGGTTCGTTCGTCCTCTTGGTCGCGCGTCTGCGGGTATGCGGCTTTTTGGCAGGCGACGAGGGAGGGGATATCCTCCACCGTCCAGCGTCGCGTTTTAAGGGTTTTGGTGGTTCTGGTCGATTTTTGTTGAGTGGTCAATTTTGCTCTTTCTGTATCTGTATAATCTTTGAAGGATCGCCGCGAGTGCGCTGCACGGTCAAAGGCGCGATGACCCGCCCAATCGGATAGCTGACCGTGCATTGCACTTGTGATCCGACCAAAAATGTTGGTTGGACCACGAGTGCAGCGCACGGCGCACACAAGGACTCGTGAGCGACGCCGGTCTGCGCCGTGCAATGCACTCGACCTGCTTGGTGTACCAGCCCGCTACCCCACCAGCAGCCGCACGTCCCCTGGCTGCCAGGCAACCTGCGCCGCATCACCCACGGCCAGCGCGTGTGCCGCACGGCCACCTACGTTGGGCTGGCGCACGGTCAGCCCCTCGCCGGAGGGCAGCTCGACAAGGTAGCGCGTATCCGTGCCCAGGTAGACAATGTCGCGCACGGTGCCGGTGGCGGACTGGACATTTGCGCTGCCAGCCGCTTGATTTAGCGGGGCGAGCGTCAGCTTTTCGGGGCGCACCGTCAGCGTCACGTCTTGGCCGCTGCTCAGCGAATGACCGTTGACGGGCAGCACCACTGGCTCCGCCACGCCGTCGACCCAAACCGTCGCCTCGCTATTTTCCACCCCGTCGACCTGACCAAGTAAAAAGTTGCTCTCGCCGATAAAGTCCGCCACAAAGCGGTTGGCTGGCTCCTCATAGAGCGTCACCGGATCGGCGACCTGCTGCACCACGCCGCCGCGCATCACCGCGATGCGGTCGGACATCGTCAGCGCCTCCTCCTGGTCGTGGGTGACGTAGATAAAGGTGATGCCGAGCTCCTGCTGCATCCGCTTCAGCTCGCTCTGCATCTCCTTGCGCAGCTTGAGATCGAGCGCACCCAGCGGCTCGTCCAGCAGCAGCACGACCGGGCGGTTGACGACGGCGCGCGCCAGGGCGATGCGCTGCTGCTGCCCGCCCGAAAGCTGCGACGGCTTGCGCTCGCCCACGTCCGGCAGCCGCACCAGCTCCAGCGCATCGGCCACGCGCCGCCTGCGTTCGGCTTTGTCGACGCGCTTGACGTTGAGGCCAAAGGCCACGTTTTCGGCCACCGTTAGGTGGGGAAAGAGCGCGTAGTTTTGGAAGACGGTGTTAACCGGTCGCCGGTTGGGGGCGACGTGCTGCATCGGCTCGCCCCGAATGCGCACCTCGCCCGACGTGGGCTGCTCGAAGCCGGCGATCAGGCGCAGCGTGGTCGTCTTGCCGCAGCCGCTGGGGCCGAGCAGGGTGAAGAATTCGCCGGTCGCGATGTCGAGATTAACGTTTTGGACGGCGAGCACGCCCGCTTCGTCCGTCCCCTTTTGCTTGTTGCTGAGCGTGCCGCTACGAGCGGCTGAGTAGACTTTGCTTAGGTCGCAAAGCTGAACGGCTTCGTTCATGTTCCTCCTCCTCTGGCTCTGCCTGCGGCGATTGGCCCAGCTGCCGCAGCCACTCAATCAACACGATCATCACCACCGAGCCGACCACGATCAGCGCGGCCACGGCCACCACCAGCGGCAGCCGCCGCGGGAAGCGCAGCTGCGAGTAGAGATAGATGGGCAGCGTGGGCTCGGGCCCAATCAGAAAAAATGTCAGGGCGAATTCGTCGAACGAAGTCGTAAAGGCGGTGAGGAAAGCGGCGACGATCGCGGGGAAAGCCAGCGGCAGCGTCACCCGCCACTGTGCGCCCCAGAAGCTCGTGCCCAAATCCATGGCCGCCTCTTCGAGCGTGCGGCTGAGGCCCAGCAGCCGCGCCGCCACGATCAAAATCACCACGGGCAGGCTGATCACCACGTGGCTGACGCCGACCGTCCACAGCGAAAGGGGAATGCCGAGCTGCACCGTACCAATTAGAATCGCCACGGCCAGCACGACGGTCGGAATCACCAGCGGCAGGGCGGCGATGGCGAGAAAGAGATTGCGCCCCGGAAAGCGAAAGCGCACGATGCCAATCGCGGCCATTGTGCCCAGGAGAGTCGCCACCACGGAAGAGCTGATGCCCACCACGAGGCTGTTGCGCAGCGCCGTCAGCAGCTCCGGCGTGCGCCAGAGGTCGGCGTACCAGCGCAGGGTAAAGCCCTTAAGCGGGAAGATGAGGTTGGTTGAATCGTTGAAGGAAAAGATCAGCAGCAGCAGCAGCGGCAGATACAAGAAGGCGATAATTAGCGCAAAGTAAATGGCGCCAAGCGGGATGCGCGGGCGACCGCGCGGAACGTCGTCCATCTATTGAATTCTCCACTAATGTTCAACAAAGCGTTCGAGCCGCGCGAAGCGGGCAAACACGAGCATGATCGGCAGCGCCACCAGCAGCATCACAAAGCTGAGCAGCGAGCCCAGCGGCCAGTTGAGCGAACGCCCAAACTGGCTCTGCACCACGTTGCCGTACATCAGTCCCTCCACGCCGCCAACGAGCATTGGCGTCACGTATTCGCCCAGCGTGGGGATGAAGACGAGAAAGAAGGCCGCCAGCGTACCGGGCAGGCTCAGCGGCAGGGTGACGCGGCGAAAGGTTTCCCCGGCGCTGCTGCCCAGGTCCGCCGCGGCCTCGAAGAGCGAACGATCAATGCGCTGGAGCGCGGCAAAGATCGGCAGCGCGGCAAAGGGAATCCAGACGTAGACGAGCACCACGATCACGGCCAGGCGGCTGTAGAGCAGCAGCGGCGACGGCTCATCGACCACGCCAAGCCAGAGAAGAAAGCTGCTCAACACGCCGCTGGAGCCGAGCACGAGCCGCCACGCAAAGATGCGCAGCAGAAAGCTAATCCAGCCCGGCACGAGCAGGATCAGCAGCAGCGTGACGGTGCGCGCGCCGGCGCGAAAAGCCAGGTAGTAGGCCACGGGATAGGCCACGATCACCGAAAGCACCCCAACGACCAGCGACGTGATGGTCGTCTCCCACAGCAGGCGATGGTAGGACGAATTGGCGAGAAATTCGCGGTAGTGGAGCAGCGTGAAGACGTTGCGCGCGTCGCCAAAGCTGCCTTCGCGGAAGGTAAAGAGCGCCATCGCCCCCACCGGCAGCACAAAGAGCAGCAGCAGCCACACGATGGGTGGCCCCATTAAAATAGCAATCCAGCGGCGTTGTTGCATGGTTTGAATTGGAAAGGAGCGGTACGGCACGCCATGGCGTGCCCGTACTGCCGCAACTGCTTATTGACTCGCCTTTACTTCTTCCCACGTATCCACAATCTCCTGACGCTCCTCGTCCGAAATGGGATCATAGAAGACGGTTTGTTCGAGCACTTCGGGCCGATCCAGCGAAAGCAGCTCGGTCACTTCCGGATCAATCATCGGGAACGAATCGGCGTTAGCGCCGCCGTACCACTGCTCGTTGGTCAAATTCGCCATCGACTGCGGCGCGATCAGCGCGTCCAGCAGCGCGTAGGCCGCATCGACATTCTGGGCGTCGGCACTGAGCCCGTAGCCGCAGATCCAGCCCAGCCGCCCTTCCTCCGGCTCGATGTACTCGACCGGGACGCCTTCGTCGCGCAGCGTGCCGTAGGTTTCCGGCCACACGTTGGCCGCCACCCACACGTCGCCGGAGGCCATCTGCTGGGCCAGGCTCGATGGATCGACCCAGTAGGTCAGCACGTTCTCCTTCAGCTCAACCAGCTCCTGCTTGACGGCCTCGTTCTGCTCCGGCGTCAGCTTCCACGGATCGTCGTAGCCGAGCACCAGCGAAGCCAGCGCGCGGTTGGATTCGGGCACGTCCGCCAGCGCCAGGTGACCGGCGTACTCGGCGTTCCACAGATCGGCCCATGAAGTGGGCACGTTGTCCACCAAGTCGGTGCGCACCAGGATCGAGTCGTAGCCCCAATCCCAGGGCACGAAATACTGTTCGCCGTCGAAGACGCCCATCTCAGCCATCTGCGGCAGAATACCGTCCCAATTCTCCAGGCGCGACGTGTCGATGGGCTGAACCAGCCCGGCGTCGACAAACATGCCCCACCAGTTGCTGCACGGATGCACCAGGTCGACCTCGAAGCCGCTGCGCAGTTTGGAGAAGGCATCGGCGTCCTGCTCCATAAAGGAATAATCGATGTCGGTGTCGGGGTTGCTCGCCGCAAAAGGCTCGCGGAATTCGGGCAGCTCGTAGCCCGCCCACTCCATGACGATGACGCGGTCGGATGTGCCGCTGTCCGTGCCCGGCACCGCGACATCACACCCAGACAGCATGAACAGCAGCAGGGCAGATGCAATTTGCCCCAGAGTTTGCCCCAGAGTGCGTGACCAGTTGTTCATTGACTTGTTGATTTCCTTTTAAGTAACTGATTTACCTATATTGTGGCGGTACGGGCACGCCATGGCGTGCCCGTACGCCGCAACCGCTTACGATTTCTACTGGCTCGCCTTGACTGCATCCCACATGCGAGTGACGGCTTGGCGCTGCTCATCCGTCATGGGGCGGAAGAAGTTGGTCTCTTCCAGCACGCCCGGCTGATCAAAATCAAAGATGTCGACCACCGTCTCGTCGAGCAGGGGAATTGCCTCCTGGTTGGCGACGCCGTACCAATACATGTTGCCCATGTTGGCGATGGACTGGGGCGCAATGAGCGCGTCGAGGAAATCCTGGGCCAGCTCAACGTTGCGCGCGTTCTGGCTGATGGCATAGCCGCAGAGCCAGCCGATGCGCCCCTCCTCCGGCTGCACGTACTCGACCGGGACGCCCTCCTCTTCTAGCGTGCCGAAAATGTCCGGCCACGCGTTGCTCGCGATCCACACGTCGCCCGACGCCATGAGTTGGCTCAGCTCCGTCGAATCCACCCAGTAGGTGAGCACGTTTTGCTTGAGCTCGATCAGCTTCTCCTGCACCTGCTCCGTCTGCTCCGGTGTGAGATTCCACGGATCCTCGAAGCCGAGGGCCAGCGACGCCATCAGGCGGTTCGATTCGGGCAGATCGGCAATTGCCAGGTGGCCGGCATACTCGGGATTCCACAGGTCGGCCCACGAGGTGGGCAGCTCGTCCACTTTGTCCGTGCGCACGAGAATCGATTCGTAACCCCATTCCCACGGCACAAAATAGGTTTCGCCGTCAAACTCGGCAAGCTCGGCCATCTCCGGCACGAGATCGTCCCAATTCTCCAGCTGCGACGTGTCGATGGGCTGCACGAGCTCGTTCTCGACGTAAACGCCCCACCAGCTATCGCAGACGTGGACGATGTCCACCTCGAAGCCGCTCTGCATCTTGGCAAAGGCATCCGAATCCTGCTCCATGTAGGTGTAGTTGACCGTGGCGTCCGGGTGTTCGGCGGTGAAGGGCTCGAAGAATTCTTTCAGGTCATAGCCCGCCCAGTCCATCACGGTGAGTTCGTTGGGCGCGGCGCTATCAGAGGTGGCTTCGTCGTTTGTGCCGGTCGAAGTCACGCTGGCGCAGGCGGAGAGGAGCACCAGCAGCAGGAGAGTGCACGGGGTTAGGTAGATTTTCTTCATGGACATTTCCTTTCATGGAGACAAGTAGCCTTGCGGCAAAAAGATCGGGAAACCAAATATCGCTACAGCAAAAAAAAGAGGTTTATACATGGCAAGCACTACGCAATGCTTGCCATGTATAAACCTTCGGTCTGATGCGAAGAACGTTTCTGATCCTGGTTTGGCCAGCGCAACTGATCAAATAAGGAGCTAACTTAATCGATATCTAATTCCTTGACAATTAGGGGGGCAATCGTTTGTATATATTACTGTAAATAAATCTGTTGTCAAGTAGCAAAATGTCGATTTAATTATTCGCGTGCCTCATCATTTACCTTCGGCAGCGGATGCGCCGGAATCGTTGCCGTTAGCGGGCGACCGCGCTCGTCGTAGCGGATGTGCCACGCAGGCTTCCAGGCAAGCGCCACCAAGCGCACATCCACGTCCGTCCGGCGCGGCTTGA
The DNA here is from genome assembly GCA_965213595.1 of Caldilineaceae bacterium. GTDB lineage: Bacteria > Chloroflexota > Anaerolineae > Caldilineales > Caldilineaceae > JBCCFC01. Next base: position 770,358 of record CBDBZO010000001.1, read on the forward strand.
GCTCCTCGGTGGTTACGTCCGCCAGCGCGTCGGCCCAGCGCTTGGTGATGTCGTCGGTTTGCTCCTTAAGCTCCGTTTCCAGCTCTTCCTTGTCCTCTTCCAAATCCTTGATCTCCGCCTCGGCTTCCTCGATATCCATGCGCGCTTTGTTCGTCATGCGGCGCTTGGTGGCGGCGCGGCTGAAGCCGCGCGTGGTCTTGCGGCCGACAAAGTAGCCCAGTACGCTTTCGCCAATGCCGATCAGCTCCTCGTTGCGGCGCGACTTGAGCTCCATCTCGTCCTCGGCCAGATCGTGCTGCTTTTTGCGCAGCCGCTCCTGCACGCGCTCGATCTTTGTCGCGTAGCTTTCTTCCAGCTTGTCCACTTCGGCGTCGCGCCGTTCGCGGGCCGCCTCCTGCAGACGGCGCTGGAAGGCGCGCTCCGGCTCGCCCGGCTGCTCGTGAACGCCCAAGTCCTCGTGCACGCGAATGGGTAGCCGCTTGTTGTAATAGAGCCAATCCGACAAATCTTTTTCAATCGATTTGAGCTTGGAGGACGAGTTGGCCTCTTTGGGCGGCGGCGCAAAAAACGGCCCCTGGTCCACGTCGACCCGCTCCGGCTGCTTGAGCAAGTCGCGCACGTCGAGCGGCAGCCGATCCGCGTCGGCCCAGTCGACGCCGCCGAGACCGCGCGGCGGGTCGGTCAGCAGAATCAGCGCCTCCTGCTCGTCGATCTCGCGCTTGCGATCGACAAAGCGCACGGTCGATGCAGTGACGACGGCGGGTTCGTAGAGCAGCTGCACCGCCTGCGCCTCGATCTCGCCGACCTCCTGCATCAGGTAGCGCACCGCTTCCCGTTCACCCATGGCCAGCGGCAGGTAAATCTGCTCGACGCTGGGATCGAGCGCAGGCGGGGTAGCGGAAAAGCCGGAGGGAGCGCTTGGCTGTTTTCCGTTTTCTGTTTTCTGTTTTCCGTTTTTTGTTGGCTGTGGTGACGCCGCGACTGCATCGCCCGATGGAGCCGCATACTGCTGCGGAACGCCGAGATCGCCAGCGGGCGTCGCGCCGACGGGGACGGGTTGCTTCGCCTCGGTTGGCCCTGCTGACGTGTTGACGGGAGCCGTGGGGCGTTCGCGCACAAGCTGTTTGACCTGTGGCCTCGTCAGCGGGCCGCGCAGGTAGCTTTGTGCCCAGCGCGTGTGAAAAATCACCGGCTCGTCCTCGTGGACGTTGTGCATGAGGAAGACGCGGCTGTCGAGCTGCGAGATGGCTTGGTCGTAGTCCATGGGCTCTTCGCTCATGGCGCGGTGGCCCGCCTCGGCGATAGCCCCCTCCAGCCCCTGGAGGACGCGCGCCTTGTCGCGCTCGGCCTGTAGTTTGCCAATCAACCACGTGCCCGCGTTGGTCAAGCCCTTGTAGTCAATGTCGACCGGGTTCTGCGTCACCAAAATGCAGCCGACGCCATAGGCGCGCGCCTGCTTGAGCAGCGTGAGCAGCGGGCGCTTGGAGGGCGGCTCGGCCACGGGCGGGAAAAAGCCAAAGACTTCGTCGAAATAGAGCAGCGCGCGCAGGCTCGTCGTGCCCGATTGGCGGCGCATCCACGTGATCAAATTTTCCAGCAGCAGCGTGACGAAGAACATGCGCTCGCGCTCGCTGAGGTGGGCGATGTAGAAAATCGAGTGGCGCGGCTGGCCGTCGTCGGTGTAGAAGAGCGTCTCCACGTCCAGCGGTTCGCCCTGCAGCCAGCCCTGAAAGCTGGGCGCGGCCATCAAGTTGTTAAACTGCATCGCCAACTCGAAGCGATCCTTCTGCGGGAAAAAGGTGTCCACGTCAAAGACACCAATCTGGCGCAGCGGCGGCTCCTGCAGCGCGGTGATCAGCTTGGCTAAATCAAGGTCTTCGTTCCGCTGCCAGTAGTGCTCAAAAATGTTGGCGAGCAAAATCGCCTCGCGGCTCTGCATCGGATCGGCCTTAATGTCGAGCAGCCCCAGCAGCGCCGCCACCGTGCCGCTGATCCGCTCGCGGATCGCCTCGGCTTCCGTCTCAAAATCAAGCTGGGGCGCGGCCAGGCTGCCGAGAATATTGATCGGCAGCCCCGCATCCGAGCCGGGCGTGAAGACCGTGTACTTGGTCGTCTCCATCAGCCGCTGGATGCGGTCGGCGGGGTCGATGCCCCACTCTTCGAGGCCGTTGCGCCACGTCTCGGCGATCTGGCCCGCATATTCCTCCACGGATTGGCCCTTGCGCGCCGCATCGTCGGCGTTGATCCACGGCTCGAAGTCAACAGGCTGCATCTCCGGAAATTGCAGCAGCAGGTTGACCATGTCGCCCTTGGGGTCGATCAGGATGGCGGGGACTTTGTCCAGCGCGGCCTCTTCGAGCAGGCCGATGCAGAGACCCGTTTTGCCGCTGCCCGTCATGCCGACACAGACGGCGTGGGTGGTCAGGTCGCGCGCGTCGTAGCTGATGGGCTCGTCGCGGCGCTCACCGGTTTTGAGATCGTAGCGTGCGCCGAGGTAGAAGGAGCCGAGCTGTTCGGGGGGTGCATTCATGGGAAGCGTGATGCGTGAGCAGTTGGTTACGTGAAAAGTTAAAGAATTTCGACCGCCAAGATGTTGCGGTCATTGGCGATGGTGAAGTCGCTGTCGGTTGTCAACGCCAGCTGGCAGCCGCTTTCAAGAAAGGTGGCGAGAATGATCGAGTCAACGGTAGCAAGGCCGATGCCAGCGCGATAGCGAGCGGAATTGGTGGCGATTTGTACCGATACGGGAGCGAGCGTGATATTGGAAAGCTCTTGCATCAGTGCAACAGTTGTTGATGCTACATCGGCCTTGGCACGCGGATAATAGTAGTTGTAAAGTTCGGCGACTGTTAAAGTCGAGACAACAAGATCGTGGGCGCCTACCAACGCTTGGTTCCAAATGTTGATTGCACGAGCGTTACCCTCGCCGTACTGTATAAAAAATCCAGTATCAAGCCTCAAAATCACGATCCGCCCGCCCCTCGTGGATTTCGTCCCAGTTCGCTCCCTTCAGGTGCTTGAATAGCTCACCTAGTTGACGCATCTTCTCCTGATCGGCTTCGCTCAACGGCGTGCCCGGCCTCCAGGCCTCGCTGGAGGCTGAATCATTAACTGATACATCGTTTTTGTAAACTACCTGTTCTTTACGGAGGACTTGCTCACTCTGTGCTGTTCCATTCGCTCGCGGCTGCACGACCAGCACCACATCCGCCTCGCCGGGCGGCAGCGAGCTGTGGGGGATGTCGATGTGCAGGGAGCCGTCGGTGGCAATGGTGGTTTGGGTCGTTAGGGTTTGCATGGGTGGCCTTTTCATTCAGCACAAGCGGTGCGGTTGGGCGCTGGTCATTTTACCGGGAAAGCCCGTGCCGAACAAATGAGCGCAACCGACAAGAAAGTTTGTCAACACGGATAAGGGGGAACGCGGACAAAAACTCTATCCGCGTTCCCCCTTATCCGTGTTTATCCATGCGCGAAAGGGCCCGTCTTGGTGACCGGCCCTTCGTCGGGTGAGCGCGAAATTGGCTTCTCGGAATGAGTGCGGTGGTTCGATGTGAGCATCGGCGACTGTGTGCGGTGACAAGCTTTCGGGCTCGGCTTGAGTGTAGCGCGTTCGGGCAGGGCGTGCGGCGCGCTGGGGCACAGATTTGGTGTGTTCTGCTTCACACCTCAAAATTTCCTCGCCCTTCTTTTCGCACCTTTGTTCTACGCTTTGTGATATCTCTACTCTTTGGCTATACTGTAGATTGTAGTGGACGCAAAAACTTACCGCTCGCTCAACAAAGGTTATCATGAACAATGCGCAGCTCGCCAGCCAGCTTTCCGCCTTCGACGTACCGCACCTGCGGGTGCCAAGTGCCGCTGCGGATGTCGAGCCGCTGTCGAGCGAGCAGCTCATTCGCCAGCTCGCCCAGCACGACGACGCGCGCTACCACGAAGCGCTGATCCCGTTCTTCCTGCGCCACCCCGGATGCAGCGCGCTGGTTCCCAACATCATCGCGTCGCTGGATGCGGAGTCGGCGGAGGTGTTGCGGCACATGTATACTGCCGCCGTTTACTTGCAGCGGCTTTGGCGTAGCCAGTTGCGAATGTATTTGGACGCAGCGGAGCGACTGCCCAACGGTCTGGGGTTCAGCGGCGCGCGGCGCGGTCTACCACCACCGCTGCCGAAGCCAAAAGGTGCGCCGATTAGAGCCGCGTGACCGCAGGGAGCACGTCCGCTGAAACCCCTTGTTGGGCGCGTAATACAGAATGCGTAGGTACGCCTACCCGCTGTTACGCCGCGCCATGCGTGGTTTGGATAGACATGTCTCTCCATCCCAAGTGTGATCTGCGACTTCGCTGCTTCCGGGTTTGTGATCAGGTCCAAGTAGTAGGTTTGATTGCTGTTACTTCCCAATCTCCCAGATATGACCGCCAGGATCCATGAAGCTGGCGGTGCGTACGCCCCAAGGCCGATCCATTGGACCATTCAGCAGCTCCACTCCGCGTGCGGTTAGCTCTGCGCACATTGCATCTACGTCATCCACTTCGATGGTGAACACAAAGCGAGACCCGGCCTCACGCCTTGCCACTGTTGCAGGCTCAATAAGCTCTCTCGCCGCCGTGGTCTTTAGCAGGTTGACGAGCGTGTTGCCGAACTTGAACACGATTGAGTCGTCGTCCTCAAACACCACCGGCAGGCTGAAGGCTGCTTGATAGAACTGCTTCGCGGCCTTCAGATCTTCGACGAACAGCGTGATGGCAGCAACACCCTTTGGCCAAGAACTCACTTCTGTACCTTCTTCTGTAAATTGGTCCACTAACGATCTCCTGTGGTGGCATTATGATATTTGTCGCGGCCCCGCAGGCAGCGGCACAAATGCTATCGCTGAGCGGCCCTACTATTAATTATACGGAAATTTCCCCCGTATGACGAAGTCTCTCCGCTCTGTATTTAACTATACGGCGTCTTCCAGATAAAGACAATACATGGCAATATATCAATACATGGAAATTTTCCACACATTTCCTTCAGTCAGCGGCTTATCTAGCACCTTCCACCTAATTCTGTCAGCGCGACGTTTGAGCGGAGGGCCACCTGCAAGCGCATTGCAGCCGCGCTGAATTCTTCTGGTAGCCCCGGTACTTCCCCTAAAAGGCAGTTATTTCCTCAACCATTTGACACCTCCCTCGCTCTCTCGTCCTTTCGCACCTTTGTTCTACGCTTTGTTTTATTTCCGTTCTTTCGCTATACTGTGTTCCGTGGTAGACGACAAAATTTACCGCTCGCTCAACAAAGGTTATCATGAACAATGCGCAGCTCGCCAGCCAGCTTTCTGCCTTCGACGTACCGCATCTGCGGGTGCCAAGTGCCGTTGCGGATGTCGAGCCGCTCTCCAGCGAGCAGCTCATTCGCCAGCTTGCCCAGCACGCCGACGCGCGCTATCACGAAGCGCTGATTCCGTTCTTTCTGCGCCACCCCGAACGCAGCGCGCTGGTCCTCGACATTGCCGCGTCGTTGGATGAGGAGTCGGCGGAGACGTTGCGGCACATGTACACCGCGGCGGTCTATTTGCAGCAGCTCTGGGGCAATCAGATCCAACTCTATTTGGGCACATTGAAGCATTTGCCGAACTATTTTGGGCAGACCGATTTCAACCTGCCTGCGCCAGATGTCCATTTCGGAGAAGCTGGACTGTACGCGCTAGCCGACTTATTTGAGGAGAAAACTGGCTACACATGGATTACCGTTTACAAGTCGGCGATGTCGCTACTGCTGGATCAGCTTTATCTTGAGGCAGGCGATGTCTGGTGAATCCTTCGTGGACGCCGAGGGCGTTGATTTATTCTTGCAACGGTTGGCCCGCTGCTATCGACGCCCCGGCAAGGTTTATTTGGTTGGTGGCACATCGCTGCTGTTGGTTGCAAGCAAGGAAGTCACTCGCGACATTGACTTGCAGTTTAGCGTGGAAGATGGCAACTACGGCGAATTTGTGCGTTGCTTGCGCCAAGTGGGGCGCGAGCTTAAAGTGCCGGTCGAGCAGGTGTCGCCCGCGCAATTTATTCCGCTGCCCGCTGGCTACGAAACGCGCCATCGCTATGTTGGTCGCTTTGAGCAGCTTGAGGTGTTTCACTTTGATTTTTACTCGATTGCGTTGAGCAAGCTGCATCGCGGCAATGAAAAGGATTTTTCAGATGTGATGGCGATGCTGCGATCGGGCTTGATCAAGCAAGCCGCGCTGGAGCAGTATTTTGATGAAATTTTTCCAGAGCTGGATACGTATTTGACGGCGAGGCCAGATGTCTTTCGGAGAAATATGACGTTGTTGCAAAAGCAGTTGTCGTCGTTTCATGACAAATGATTTTGGAGAATTGACATGGCAATCTTATCTACATCGTTGCCCGACGACGTGATGAAAAAACTGACGACACTGGCCAGCGACCAAGATAGTTCACCGGAGGAGCTGGTGCGCGACGGCGTTGAGCGCATGGTAGCGCAGCGCAATGCGGATTTTGTGATGGCGCTGGAGTATGTGCTGGAGAAGAATCAAGAACTTTATCAATATCTCTCATAATTGGAAGTGAGTTATGGCAACTTTGCATCAGTTCGGTGGCGATTGGACAGAAGAGAAGTTAGAGCGACTGCGTAAGTACCTATCCGCTTACATGCAGATTTTTACGAAGAATGTCTGGGCAGCACGGTATACGACTCATTATGTGGATGCATTTGCAGGGACTGGTAGCCGAGCGGAAAGACAAGAAAGGGACTCAACGTCTACGCTGTCGTTGCTTGGCAAAGATGATGCAACCGATGTCGAGCGGTTCTATAGAGGAAGCGCGAGAATTGCTTTGGAGATAGAACCATCCTTCGATAATTTTATCTTTGTCGAACAGAATCGACAACACGTGGACGAACTTGAGCAGCTTCGACACGAATACTCGCACAAAGCGGATAGAATCGTTGTTGAACACAACGATGCCAACGCGTTTTTACAGACTTGGTGTCAGTCGATGGATTGGGATGCAAATCGGGCAGTTGTGTTCCTCGACCCATACGGAATGGCAGTGGATTGGACTACGTTAGAAGCAATTGCAGAGACCAAAGCAATCGATTTATGGATTCTTTTGCCAGTTGGTCAAGCCATCAATCGGCTTTTAACTCGCGATAGAATCCCTCCCGGTGCATGGGCGGACAAACTAATAAGGTTCTTTGGTACTGAAGATTGGAAAGACGCCTTCTACGCGCCAAGTGGACAAATTTCTCTGTTTCAAGAGGAGGAAGAGTTTGAGAAGAAGGCGAACTTTGAGAGCATAAGCAACTTTTTCGTTGCGCGTCTGGAAACAATTTTTGAGAAGGTTGCAGATAACTCGCTTGCCCTTCTCAATTCTCGTAACGTTCCTCTTTTCATACTTTACTTTGCCGCTTCAAACCCCAGAGGCGCACCGACTGCTGTTAACATTGCTGGCGATATTTTAGGTAAATAACATGGCTACCAACTCGCACATCGAATGGACAGAAGTCACCTGGAACCCGGTGACGGGCTGCAACAAAGTTAGCCAGGGCTGTAAGTTCTGTTACGCGGAGCGCATGGCAAAGCGCCTTGAAGCAATGGGCATGGAGAGATACCGCAACGGATTTGAAGTAACGTTGCAAGAAGATTTAGTTGATGCGCCGCGGAAATGGGTGAAACCTCGCGTGGTTTTTGTCAACTCTATGAGCGATTTATTCCACGAAAAAGTACCGCTGGATTTCATTCAGCGCGTCTTTCATACAATGCGTGAATGCCCTCAACATACGTTTCAAATTTTAACGAAGCGCAGCGAACGACTGTTGGAGTTGGCGAATGAGCTCCCGTGGAGTCGGAACATCTGGATGGGGGTCAGTGTTGAAGACGAAAACGTGTTGCAGCGAATCGAGCACCTGCGACAAGTACCATCTTTCACACGCTTTCTTTCCTGCGAGCCTCTGATTGGCCCATTAGACGAATTGGATTTGTCTGCAATCCACTGGGTGATTGTGGGCGGTGAATCCGGCCCAGGTGCAAGGCCGATGAAACGCGAATGGGTCGATACTATTTTGAGCCAGTGTCGAGAGCAAGATGTTGCCTTCTTTTTCAAACAGTGGGGCGGCGTCAGGAAAAAGAGCACCGGTAGAACGCTAAACGGTCGGACATACGACGAGTATCCAAACCAAACACAAACTGTAGAGCTAAGTTTAATCTGAGACGTTACGCATGACTTCCCCAATTTCGACAAACGGAACCCCCGTCCTCGAAGAAAATACCCAATTCGGCACCATCCGCCCGACCAGCATCACCAGCGAGATGCAGGAGGCCTATCTCGACTACGCCATGAGCGTGATCGTGAGCCGCGCGCTGCCCGATGTGCGCGACGGGCTCAAGCCGGTGCATCGGCGCATTTTGTACGCCATGTACCGCGACCTGCATCTGACGTCCGACAAGCCGCACAAGAAGAGCGCGCGCATCGTCGGCGAGGTGCTCGGTAAGTACCACCCCCACGGCGACAGCGCCGTCTACGACGCGATGGTGCGCATGGCGCAGCCCTTTTCGCTGCGCTATCCGCTCGTCGATGGGCAGGGCAACTTTGGCTCGGTCGATGGCGACGGCGCGGCGGCCATGCGCTACACCGAGGCGCGGCTGGCCGAAATCAGCAACCTGATCGTGCAGGACCTGGATAAGGACACCGTCGACTGGCACGAGAACTTCGATAACTCGCTGCGCGAGCCGGACATCCTGCCCGCGGCGCTGCCCAACCTGCTGATCAACGGCTCCAACGGCATCGCCGTCGGCATGTCGACCAACATTCCGCCGCACAACCTTAACGAGATTATCGACGCGCTGGCCTTCTTGATCGACCACTTTGACGCGGTCGACGACATTACCGTCGAGCAGCTGATGCAATTTGTGAAGGGGCCGGACTTTCCGACGGGCGGCATCTTGTACCGCTACCGCCAGAACAAGAAGGGCGAGGAGGACTCCGACGCCGTGTCGCTCGGCTACGCCACAGGGCGCGCGCGCTTGATTTTGCAGGCCAAGGCCCACTTCGAGGAGATGAGCCGCAACCGCAGCCGCATCGTCGTGACGGAGCTGCCCTACCAGACCAACAAGACGACGCTGATCGAGCGCATTGCCTCGCTGGTGCGCGACGGTAAAATCGAGGGCATCGTCGACCTGCGCGACGAGAGCGACCGCACGGGGATGCGCATCGTGATCGAGCTGACGCGCAACGTGCAGCCCAAGTCGATCCTGGAGGCGCTCTTCAAGTACACGCCGCTCCAGCAGACCTTTGGGATGCAGATGCTCTCGCTGGTCGACGGCGAGCCGCGCACGCTGCCGCTCAAGCGGATGCTCCAGCTCTTTGTCCAGCACCGGCAGGTGATTGTGCGCCGCCGCTCGGAGTACGATTTGGCGCGGGCGCGGGCGAGAGAGCACATCCTGGCCGGCCTGCTCAAGGCGCTCGACATTCTCGACGAGGTGATCGCCACCATTCGCAAGTCGCAGCGCGTCGATACGGCGCGCACCAACCTGATGAAGAATTTTGGCTTCACCGAAATTCAGGCGCAGGCCATTTTGGATATGCAGCTGCGTCGGCTCGCCGCGCTGGAGCGCAAGCGGCTGCAGGACGAGTATAAAGAGGTCGTCAAGCAGATTGCCTATCTAGAAGATTTGCTGGCGCATCCCGAAAAGATGCTGGCGGTGATTAAGGAGGAGCTGCTCGCCATCAAGGAAAAGTACGGCGACGCGCGCCGCACACAGATCGTCGAGCGCACCAAGGGCACGCTGACCAGCACCGATCTGCTTGCCGGACGAGCAGGTCTGGGTCACCGTGGGCGCGAGCGGCAACCTGCATCGGCAGAGCATGGCCGAGGGGACGGACTCGCTCTCGGTGACGACGCTGCGCCAGATCGGGCGCGGCAGCGAGCTCGGCATCTTCGAGGCCAACACGCGCGACCTGCTCTACTTGTTCCGCAAGGATGGCCGCGTTGAGCGGCTCTCAATTCACGAATTGCCGCAAAATGGAACCAATCGCCACTACGCCGACGTAACGCAGTTTAGCCGCCGCGACGAAGTCACCGCGGCCCTTGCCCTGCCGCGCCTCGACTCCGCAACGGCGCTGGGCTACTTGTTTTGCGTCACCGAACAGGGAGCCGTCAAGCGTGTGGCGCTGGCTGACTTTGCGAGCGCGCTGCCGAATGATCTTAGCGTGATGAATGTCGACGCCAGGGACAAGCTGCTGCGCAGGTGCTGCACACGGACGGGCGAGCAGGAGATCATGCTGGTGACGGCGCGCGGGCAGGCGATTCGCTTTGCAGGAGGATAGCGTGCGCAGCATGGGGCTGGCCGCTGGCGGCGTGGGCGGCATGAAGGTCAAAAAGGCCGACCGCATTGTCTGCGCCATGGTGGTCGACCCGGACGAGCCAAACTGGGCCGCGAAATTTTGACGATGACGGCGCAGGGCTACGCCAAGCGCACCGATCATGTGCCGAATACAGCGTGCAGGGGCGCAACGGCAGCGGCATCACCACCCACAAGCCCAACACTCGCACCGGCGACGTGGTCGACGCGCTGATCGTCTCGCCGCCGGAGGAGGACGCCGCGCCGCAGCTGGCGATTGTCGTGCCCAGCAAGGGCAAAGTCAAGCCCCTGAGCGTCGCCGACGTGCCGCAGATGGGGCGCAGCGTGATGGGCAAGCAGATTGTGGCGCTCGATTTGGGGGAGACGGTCGCCGCCGTGCAGCAGGTGACGGCGCGGCCACAGGTGTCGCCGCCCGCGCCGGTCAACGGTGCGGGGCCGGATGGGCGATCAAATGGGACGGGGCCAAAGGGGAATAAGGCGAGCAGCAGCGGGGCGTCGAGCAACGGGCGGGCGAAGAAGTCGGCGTCGAAGCGGCTCGGCCAAGTCGACGAAATCGACGGCCAAGCAATCGTCCGACCCGGCCTCTACCAAGTCGGCGCCCAAAAAGCCGGCCTCCCCTAAAACTTTGACCAAGTCTACGACGCGCGGCAGGCAAACCGCGAAGTCAACAACCGCCAAGAACACAGCCACCAAAGCTGCAACGACGAAGGCAGCGGCCAAGCCCAAGCAGCGCGCCGCAGCAAAGCCGAGTCGCGCCGGCACCAATCGCACAGCCAGGCGAAGCTCGGCGGAGAAATCAACGGGGACGACCAAAGCGAGCACGGCTAAGCGCGCGTCGACTGCCGCGGCCGAATCCAACCCTACCAGCACCAACGGCGCGGCAACCACAGCGACGCCCAAGCATTCGACGGCTAAGCGTACCGGCGCATCGAGTGCAAAGAGCACGCCCAAACCCAAGCAGCCGACTGCGCGTACCAAGCCGCGCAAGGTGGCGGCGGTCGCCAGCGTGCCGCAGAGCCAGGTTAAGCGAGCGAAGGGGAAATCGAAGTAGCTACGAAACCAGCGCGTCCAGCCCGTGTTTTTCGACGATGTTGAGCAACCGCAGCGCCGGGCCTCCCGGCTTTTTGACGCCGCGTTCCCAATCCGACACTAAATTTCTGGAGACGTTTAAGTAGAGCGCAAAAATGGGCTGCGAGACATTTTCGCGCTCGCGCAACCCTTTAATTTCGTCTGGGGCCAGCACCGCCGCTGGCTCCAGGCAGGTTGCGTCAAAATCGCGCATGGTCTGCTTGTCAATCGCGCCGATTTGGTGCAGCGCGTCCATCGTTTCGTGGATGGCGGCAAAAGCTTCTGATTTGTATCGCTGTGTTTTGTTCATGATGGAACCTCGGTTAACGCGTTGTTTGTAATTAACAGCTCTATTTGCTCATCCGATAAACTCAGCAGCTCGATGGCCGCACGTTTGAATGCCTTTATGAATGCCTTTAGCTCGTCCTTTGTGATGTTGTCTTGAGCGCTTTTGGCAAAGCCGTAAACGAAGAACGCTTTATCACCTTTCCGAAAGATAATAATCGTTCTGTAGCCACCGGACTTTCCCTGACCAGTTCGAGCAATCCGCTGCTTGATTACGTTGCCGCCAAGCGCAGCATCAACCGTTCCTTGTTCCGCCCTGCCAACTGCTTCCTGTAATGCTGCATCGCTAATTCTTTCGCGTTTGGCATAGCGCCTAAACCAAGCGTTTTGAAAATTCGCATAAAGTTGTTGCCGCTGTGCAGGAGATAGTTTACCGCACAAAATATCACACTTAGTGTAAGAATACAACTCTTCTGACGGAGAGATTTTAGTTGACTTCCCAGAAGTCGAAGTGACGAGGGGCTTGATGACTGAGGAAACTGTTCAAGAACGTTTGCGTGAGAATTTTCCGCATCTCGTCCAGGAGTACGGCGTGGAGCGGATCGGTCTGCTTGGCTCGTTCGCCAACGGCACGGCCAGCGACGATAGCGAAATCGACGTTGTGGTCGAATTTCAACAGCCAATTGGCTTCCGCTTCATGGATTTGGTCGAGGAGTTGGAGCAACTGCTGGAGCGGAAGGTGGATGTACCAAGCCCGACGGAATCAAGAGCATCCGCGTGGAGCGGATTCGGCGTAGCATTGTGGAAAGCGTTGTGTATGTCTAACCGGTAGGACAAACACAATTCTAACGAACCATTAGCGCTTTGCTAGTGCAATGGGGCGAAAATGGGGCAAAAGCCGTATGGGAAAATTTGATTGAATGCCAACATTACGGTATGATAAGGCCAGTTAGCACTCTCGATGGTTGAGTGCTAACTGGCTTTTTTGCACAGCAAAACTTTACCGCAAAAATTTTTACTCAACCCAAATTTAGGAGGATTTTTATGAACCTCAAGCCCCTCGGCGACCGCTTGGTCGTCAAGCCCAACGAGCAGGACGAGCAGACCTCGTCCGGTATTTTCCTGCCGGAAACTGCCAAGGAAAAGCCGCAGCAGGGCAAAGTGATTGCCGCCGGCCCCGGCGCACGCAAGGAGGATGGCGAGCGCGCCAAGATGGAAGTGGCCGTGGACGACACCGTCATGTACGCCAAGTATGCGGGCACGAGCATCAAGCTCGACGGCACGGAATACCTGATCCTCAAGGAGACGGATATTCTGGCGATTGTGGAAAACAGCAACGGCAACAAATAAGCAGTTAGCAGTACGTACTACTTGTTGCGTATTGCATAAATCGAATCAAAACTCTCCCCCCAAAATTTTCTAAAGGAGAAGACAACATATGGCAAAGCAAATTATTTTTGAAGAGCAGGCTCGCGCCAAGCTCAAGATGGGCGTGGACAAGATGGCGAACGCCGTCAAGACGACGCTGGGGCCGAAGGGCCGCAACGTGGCGCTGGACAAGAAGTGGGGCAGCCCGAACGTAACCCACGACGGCGTGACGGTCGCCAAGGAGATCGAGCTGGAAGACCCGTTTGAGAATATGGGCGCCCAGCTGCTCAAGGAAGCCGCCACCAAGACCAACGACGTGGCGGGCGACGGCACGACCACGGCCACGGTGCTGGCCCAGGGCATCGTGACGCAGGGGCTCAAGAACGTGGCGGCGGGCGCAAACCCGATGCTGCTGCGCCGCGGCATCGAGCTGGCGCGCGACGCAGTCGTCCAAGAGTTGCGCAACATGGCAACGGAAGTTTCCGGCAAGGAAGAGATCGCCCAGGTGGCGAGCAACTCCGCCGCGGATCGCCAGATCGGCGACCTGATTTCCGAGGTGATGGACCGCGTCGGCAAGGATGGCGTGATCACCGTTGAGGAGAGCAAGGGGCTCGAATTTGAGACCGAGTACGTCGAGGGTATGCAGCTGGACCGCGGCTACCTCAGCCCCTACTTCGTCACCAACTCCGAGCGCATGGAAGCGCAGATCAACGATCCGTACATCCTGATTACGGACAAGAAGATTAGCTCCGCGCAGGACATCGTCCCCGTGCTGGAGAAGATGGTGCAGATTGGCAAGCGCGACGTGGTGATTATCGCCGAGGATGTAGACGGCGAGGCGCTGGCGACGCTGGTGCTCAACAAGCTGCGCGGCATGGTCAACGCGCTGGCGATCAAGGCCCCCGGCTTTGGCGACCGCCGCAAGGCCATGCTCCGCGACATTGCGGTGCTGACCGGTGGCCAGGTGATCACCGAAGAGCTGGGCCGCACGCTGGACAGCGTGCAGCTGGACGATCTGGGTCGCGCCGCGCGCCTGATCAGCACCAAGGACACGACCACGATTGTGGACGGTGCGGGCGAAAGCAGCGAGATCCAGGGGCGCGTCGAGCAGATTCGCGCCGAGATCGAGGCGAGCACGAGCGATTACGACCGCGAGAAGCTGCAGGAGCGCCTGGCCAAGCTGGCCGGTGGCGTCGCTATCCTGCGCGTCGGTGCGGCGACGGAGACCGAGCTCAAGTACCGCAAGACGCGCGTCGAGGATGCGCTAAGCGCGACCCGCGCGGCGGTGGAAGAGGGCGTGGTTCCCGGCGGCGGCGTGGCGCTGATCAACGCCATTCCGGCCATTGATAAACTGACGCTTGAGGGCGACATGCAGACCGGCGCGAACATTCTGCGCCGCGCGCTCGAAGACCCGATGCGCATGATTGCCGAGAACGCTGGACTGGACGGCGCGGTTGTTGTCGAGAAGGTGCGCGGTCTGCACAGCGACGGCAAGAGCAACATCGGCTACGACGTGCTGCAGAACGACTACGTCAACATGATGGAGGCTGGCCTGGCCGACCCGGTGAAGGTTACGCGCAGCGCCGTTGAGAATGCGTCGTCGATTGCGGCGATGATTCTGACGACCGCGGCGCTCGTCACGGACATTCCGGAGCCGGAGCCTGCGATGGCTGGCGGCGGCGACATGGGCGGCATGGGCGGCATGATGTAAGCCCGGTTGCTTGTAATCGAAAAAGTTTGTAAAATGGGGACGCCACTTGGCGTCTCCATTTTTGTTTCAGATGAGGAGGAGAAAAAATGATTATCAAAAAATTAGCCGTAACTTTCATGGTTTTGGCAATTTTTACCATTTCTGTTATAGGTTGTTCTGGGTTCGGCTCCAACGAGATGTCCTACAGCACAATTGTAGTTCCGCCCAATATGGCGGAGGAGATGGAGCAGGATCTGATTGCCGCGATTGAGCCATATATGTCGCCCGATGTGATTGTCAAAGGAACGGTGGAGGTAGATGTTCTACGAGTTGATGAACCTTTCTCCACAGAACCTACCCCAAGAGAATCCATTCAAATCCATGATCAGTTTACGCCTGAGACATTTGTGACATTCAAATATCCGACCGGCACAAAGTATGATGCAGAAATTCAACGGGCTTTAAACCATCACCCACCCAGAACATTTGGGCGTGTGATTCGCTCGCTCTTCCACTCCATTACAAAATAACCATGACACTCCCCACCCGCGACGAGGCCGTCGCTCTCCTGCACGACTGGGTCGATTCCGAGAGCCTGCGGCGGCACATGCTGGCCGTGGAGGCGGCGATGCGTTCGTATGCGCAGCATTACGGCGAGGACGAAGAGCTGTGGGGCCTGACGGGCCTGCTGCACGACCTCGACTACGAGCGCCACCCCGATATGGACGACACCACCCACGGCCACCCGCGCACGGCGCTGCGCCTCTTCGAGGAGCGCAATTATCCGCAGCCGCTGATCCACGCGGTAGAGGCCCATGCCACCTTTCTGGGTGTCCCTGCCGAGAGCCTGCTCGACAAAACGCTGCTCGCCTGCGACGAAATCACCGGGCTGATCCTGGCCTGTGCTTACGTGCGGCCGGATCGCGACATCCGCAGCGTGAAGCTCAAGTCGGTAAAGAAGAAGTGGAAGGACAAAAGCTTCACCGCCGCCATCGATCGGCAGGAGGCAATGGAACATATTGAGGCGCTGGGCGAGCCCTTTGAGGAGCACGTGACGCGCGTGCTGGCGGCCATGCAGGGCGAGGCGGAAGCGTTGGGGGTGGCGGGGGAGGAGACGCAATAGTCAATGGTCAACGGTAGATTGTCAATTGTCAATGGAGACTTCGCCGCATACGATGCGACTTTATTGACCATTCACCGTTGACTATTAAAAGTCCATCCACCAATCCTTGCGCGAGCGCGGGTCCATAAACATGCCGGTGTCGCGGATGGCGATGAGGACTTCGTCGCTGGCTGCGCTGCCGAGGCGCTCGCCGTTGCGCAAGGCTGGCAATTCCGCGCGACCGGCGGCGTCAAGCTGGCGATAGCGCTGGAGCAGCGCCCCATCGATGCGGATATCTTCCAGGTGTATCAAGTAGCCCACCGCCGCCGAATCCTCGCGCGTGTAGGCCAGCGTGAGGCGCGTTGGCTCGGCATAGAGAACGAGCGCAACGTAGCCGCCGCTGTAGATTTGCGGCCCGCGACGCGGCGGGTAGAGCGGCTCGCCCGCCGTTGCCGCCAGCCCGACCAGCGTCACCGGCGGCTCCTCTAGCTCCATCCCACGACAGCCACTTTCTCCACAATTCCAATCCCAATCATAAACGCGATACGCGCTGGCAAACTTTGGTGTACGTTCGTGCCCAAAGAGGGCGGCGAGCTGTGGTGCGTCGGGGTCCGTCGGCCCGCCCACATCGATCAGGGTGAGCGCGGCAGTGGCGGGCAAATAGCCCCGCAGAGCGAAGTTAATGTCGCCGTGCTCGGCGGCGGGGCGCGCCGTGGAGGGGGCGATGACGGGAACGCTGGTAAAGGGATTCGGCCCTTGATTTGTAACCAGCGGCAGAAAAAGTTTGGGCGCATCGGGAGGGAGCGTGCCGTTGGGCAGGGTGTCCGTTTGGGCGCGGGCGGGCGTATACGTTTGCGCAAGCAGCAGAAAACACAGCGCCGCCAGCAGCGAGCATAGAAGTCGATTCATTTAAGTCTGTTGGTAGAAGATTTATCAGCGGAATTTTGAAGATGCCAAAGTCTATTGGCTAGACGTTGACGACGGGAAATTGGTTACGGCCCGCAAGCTCCCCACCTCGAACACCGCCACGAGCAGCCCCACTGCGCCCAGCAGCACGTCGCGCACGCGGATCAGCAGGCTGAGGCTGATGCCAGCGGCGGGCGGCAGGCCCAGCGTGATCATCGCCCATACGAGCGTGGCCTCCAGCGAGCCGATGGCGGCGGGCATGGGCAGCAGATAGGCTGCCCGCATCATGATCAGCGCCAGCACGGCCTCGCCCGGCGAAAGCTCGAAGCCCAGCAGCCACGTAGAAAACCAGAATTCGCCGATCATCAGCGCCCAGCCCGCCAGCGAGACGGCCACGGCCCCGGCCACGGCGCTGGGTCGCTCGTGGGCCACGGCCAGCGCCTGCCGCTCGACGCGCTCGACGCCATTTCGCCACAGGCGCACACGTGCGTTGTTCCAGCGCGCGGGCAAGCGGTCGGCGAGCTGGGCCAGCAGCGCGGAAAGGGCGAGCCGCCCCCGGCTCAAGCGCCAAAGAATGATCAGCAGCCCGGCGAAGAGCGTCGCGTACAGCCCCACCTGAATCAATGCCCCAGCAGACGTTTGCCCGCCCCACGCTCCGCTTGCCTGTCGCTGCAGCAGGAAGATTGCACCAATTAGAAGCAGCGCAAAGTTGGTGGAGAATTCCAGCAGCTTGTCCAGCGTGATCGAGGCCGTGGCGGTGGCGAGCGGAACGGGGGGATGGGCGGCCTGTTTGCGGGCAAGCAGATAAATTTGCAGCGGCTCGCCGCCGATCTGCGGGCCGGGGGTAAAGTAGCTGACGGCAAAGCCGGCCAGCCGATAGCTCAGCAGCCGCAGCTGGGAAATCCGCACGCCCTGCGCGCGCAGAAAGAGCCACCAGCGCAGCATCAGCGTCCACAGCACCAGCGCGTTGAGCGCGATCAGTGCGGCCACGGCCCGCCACGAGAGCCGCCGCAGCAGCGCCCACGCTTCACCCCACGCCCCGCTCGCGTCCATTGCCCGCAGCGTCCACCAGAGCAGCGCCACGGCGCCCGCTACCAGCCCAAATTGGAGCAGAAGGTGGCGGAGGCGGGGGGTGAGGGTCATGGGTGGGTTGAGGGGTCTCGTGGCAGCAGTGAGCTTTTTTCAAAAGCTCGGCTTTTACGTTGCGAGGTTTCTACGTGTGTGCAGCCGCAGCGCGCCGCCGCCCAGGTGCAGCACCCAGAGGGCACAGACGAGCAGGATAGCATTGGCGGGCGTTAAACCGTAATTGAGGGCGTGCAGCAGCGCAAACGCGAGTACGGGGAAGGCCGCCGCCCTGGCCTGCCAGCCGAGCAGAAAGGAAAGGCCGCTGATCGGCAACGTCGCTGCGAGCAGGGCAAAGAGCCACGCGACGGCTGGCTCGCTCTGTGCGGATGCCCCGCGCCAAAGGGCGAAGGGCGAAGGCTGGGTCGCCAGCAGCCAAATCACCAAAGCGCTGCCCACCACGCGCGCGACGAGCGGCAGGGCGCGCCAACAGGTGGCGTGCAGCCAGCGGTTGGCGCGTTCGTAGTGCGGCGAATTCACCTCGAGCTGACCGCTCACCACGAGCCAGTCGCGGGCGAAGCTGAAGGCGAGCGGCAGGGCAAAGACCCAGGCGGCCACGACGGTGACGGGTGCGCCGGGGGCGGGCCAGAGGGCGACGCTGAGAAAGCCCATTTGGTAGCCGGCGATCAGGCGGCGCAGGTCGCTGGGCGGCAGGTCGTAGACCGGCAAATTTTGACGGCGTCGCCAGCGCAGGCCGAGCAGGAAGAGCGGGCGGGCAAAGCCGAGCGGCAGGTAGAAGAGCGGCAGGTGGCCGTAGCCGATGGCGAGCAGCACGGCGACGGCAAAGCTCAGCGTGTCGAACTCCATGTCCAGAATTTCGCCGAGGATGGTGGTGTGGTTGGTGCGGCGAGCGACGTAACCATCGAGAAAATCCAGGAGGATGGCAACGGTGTAGAGGGCAGCGGGCGCCCAGCGCCAGGGGCCAGCGGGCAGCGGCAGGAAGAGAAAGCCCGCCAGCAGACCCGTCGCGCCGCCGCGCGCCAGCGTGAGCGCGTTGCCGTAGCCGAGGCCGCTTAGGAGCTGGCCGTCGCGCCGTCGACGGTTGAGCGGCAGGTAGCGCCAAAATATTCCCAGCTCCAGCATCAACGTACCGACGACGACCGCGGCCCAGCGCGTGGCGTAGCGCGGCCACGCCTGCCGCAACAGCAGGTAAGCGGCGAGCAGGGCGAGCAGGTAGCAGGTGGCCGTCAGCAGCCAGCGCTGGCGCAGGGGGGTAAGCGGCGGTTGGTTGGTGGACAAAACAGGTGGAATGGGTCGGCGAATAGAGAAACAATGTTCTGAAATTTTGAAGATAATCCACGAAGAGCACGAAGGCACACGAAGGGTTGCTCGCCAACGATCTTCCTTCGTGCTCTTCGTGTCCTTCGCAGATTGCTTTCTATTTGTGTGCCTCCAGCGACGAGCCGCCAAGTTCGATCAGGATGGCCCCGATTTGACGCAGACAGCTGTTCAAGTCGCGCTCGATTTCGCCGGACGAGAAGGTGAGCAGTCGCCAACGTTCGTGAACCGGCGGCGCGAAGGGGCGTTCGCGCAGGCTGTCGTCCGCCTCGGCGCAGCGGATGCCGAGGTGGCCGCCGCGGGCGCGCAGCGAGATGTCCATCGGCCAATCGTCGACGATGCGATTTTTGAGCGGGCGCAAGCGATGTTCGCGCAGGGCCTGCCAGAGCGTCTCAAAAGGATCGCTCTTGGGAAAGAGATCGCGCACGTCCTGGGCGGCGAGCAGGTGGGCGAGCGTGGTGTGGATAAAGGTGAGCCGGCGCAGCGTGGCGGAGGGAATCGGCGGGTCGAGCCGCTGGAGCGGGCCGATGTCGATGCGAAAGTAGTAGTCGTCCGCGCGCGGATGGTCGGCGGCGTCGGGCATCAGCTCGGCGCGGGTCAGCAGACGGTAGCGACGGGTCGGTGCGTAGTAGGTGACGGTTTGCGCTTCGGGCGCGGGCGCGAACTTGCCGGTCTGGTAGAAGGCAAGGTAGTCGGCGGCGATGCGCTTGGGCGCGCGGCGCTGCGGAATCCGATACCAGCCTTCGGAGGCGGCGCGACGCAGGTCGTCGGCGTTGTTCATTACGGCCACGAGCACCGAGCGGCGGCGCGACTCGGCGTCGGGGTAGGTCGAACGATCGGGGCTGGTGTCAGGGGTGGACATGAAGAAACTATAATGCAGGAGAGGAGAGTATACAAATCGCTTGACGACGGTGCAGGGGCAAAAGATTTTGAGGCGCGATCTACGCGGAGTTTAGGGCGAATACTTGGTGGTAAGGCTGCCAACGGCGCTGCTGCATCGGAGGTGATAGATTGGCTATAGAATTTAAATGTATTGGGGAGGCAGAAGGTGTTCACTCGAAAATTGCCAGCCAGACCGATCTTTCACCGGCACAATCTGCTGGCTGTGTTTGCCGCCGTTGTCGTGCCGCCCTTTGTGCTGGCGCTGGCGGTGACGTTTTTGCTGGGGTAAGCTGCCTCACGGCGTCGGCGTGAGCAGCGCCTCCACTTCAGCGTCGAGATCAACATCCAGCTCCAGCTCGTCCCTCTCAATTGGCTCCATCGCTTCGGCAATCAGCGTGGCAATGGGGCCCGGCCCTTCCGCCCGCTCGACCACCGTTAGATCGTCTGCCCCGAAGAGCCGCAAATTCCCCGCGGCGACCCACCCCGCCACCGCGGCTTCCGTATACGCCGCCAGCCAATTCCCATCCGCCGAACGCCCCGTTACGGTGACGGTTGTGCCCGCGGGCAGCGACTGCAGCGCCGCGCCGCCGGGCGCGTCCAGCAGCGTCGCGCCGCCGGTGGCGATGCCCAGCGCCGTGGGCGGGCGCGGCGTAGCCAGCAGCCCCGTGATCAGGTCGAGCCGCGGGGCCGAGGTCGCACTGTCGGTCACACCATCCCCGCTGGGCAGCGCGCCGCCCGACGCATCCGGCGTGAGCGTGGCGGCGGCGGGGAGGGGCGTGGCATCGGCGAAGACGGGCGTTGGCTGATCGGGGCGGGCCACATCCGCGGGGATCGCCGTCGCCGCGGATGGCGGGCCCCCGCAGGCGGTAAGAGTAAGCAGCGCGACGGCTAAGGCGATGAAACGGATGGGGGTACTGCTTAATCCATATTGCTTATGGGAGGCTTTGTTGGCAACGACCTCTTGCAATACGCAGCAAGCACTAGGCAATCCTTTACTCATAGCGCAACGCATCAATCGGATTGAGCCGGCTCGCTTGAAACGCTGGGTAGATACCGAAAAAGAGGCCGACCGCCATGGAAAAGAGCACGGCGATCAGAACGGCATCCACGCCGACGCCGGCATTAAAATTTTCCGAGAACTGGCTGGCCGCGAAGGAGCCGGCCCAGCCCAGCCCCACCCCAATCAGCCCGCCGACGAGCGAGAGCGTAATCGCTTCGATCAGGAATTGGAGCAGAACATCGCGCCGCTTGGCGCCCACGGCTTTGCGCAGGCCGATTTCGCGCGTGCGCTCCGTCACGCTCACGAGCATGATGTTCATGATGCCAATGCCGCCCACCAGCAGGCTGATGCCGGCAATCGCGCCGAGAAAGAGCGTGAGCAGGCCGAGGATGTCGCCAAAGACGGAAATGACATCTGTCTGGCTGATAATCGTAAAGTTGTCGTTGTCCAGATAGGCGACGTTGCGTCGATCACGCAGGACTTCGGCGATTTGGTCGCGGGCGGCGTCCATGCGGTCGGCATCGAGAACCGAGGCGTAGATAATGCTGACGATGTAGTCGCCGCTGAGGGTTTGCGCGCGGAAGATGCGCTCCTGCCCGGTGCTAAGCGGCACGAGCACCGTGTTGTCCTGATCGCCGCCCAGGCCACCAATTCCCTCCATCACGCCGATCACGCGGAAGTTGAGGTTGTTGATGCGAATGGTCTGATCGATGGCGTACTCGTTGGGCTCAAAGAGATCGCGGTAGACGGTCTGCCCCAGCACGGCGACGCGGGCACGTTCCTCAAAGTCGGCTTGGGTAAAAAATTCGCCCTCGGCAATCTCCCAGCTGCGCACGTCGCGGTAGTTGGGCATAACCGCCTGCACCTGAGCGTTCTTGCTTTCCGTGCCGTGGTCGACAACGCCGCCGCCCGTATACTCGGCCGTCACGGCGCGCACGTCCGGCACGCGTGAGGGATCGCTGAGCGCGGTCGCGTCGTCCAGCGTGATTGGCTTGGGCGCGCTGCCGGTCGGCTGGCCGTCCAGCCCGCCGCCGGCGACGAAGAGCAGGTTGCTGCCCAGCCCCGCAAACGAGTCCGTCACAAAGCGCTCGACGCCGCGACCGAGCGAGATCAGCACGATCACCGCGCCGACGCCGATGATGATGCCCAACATAGTCAGCACGCTGCGCAGCTTGTTGGCGGCCAGGGCGCGCAGGGCGATACGAATGGATTCGAGTAGTTGCATATTCTTCTGTAGAAGAAACATCATAAGAAAGAACAAAATTTCGGATTGACAACTAGCAAAAATGTGTTACGATCTGTGTAGAAAGCCCTGCTTTTCGCGAAGTCTCAAGTTCCACTTGGGAAACGGTGCTGGCTAGTCCAGCTCCATAGCGAGAGCGGGGCTTGATCGTTTACGGCTTATTTTGTGCGTTGTCTACGACATAGTTTTGAGGCTGAAAAAGCCAGTGTCGATACGGATGATGCCAAAAATTGGCGCGGCTACTTCCTTTGCCCGTCGATATTCCAATATTGAAGCGAGGGTAAATTCCACCAATACGCTTCAGAATATGCTTGTACAGTTTCTCTTTGGCAATCGTTTTCTTTCCACGCCGATTTGAACTGGGCAGCTTGACAAGATGTTGATTGTTTAGACGAAACTGCATAGAACCGAGAACCACGTCTAGACACTGCAATACGTCATGCTGATGCGAGTCAACCTCTGCAATTTGGTCTTCTCGAATATGAATTGCAGCGCGGCGTAACTGAGGGTCTCGATTAAGGCCAATCAAAAATGAGCGAAACTGCGCTACTTTTTCTTTTTGATCTGGAAATCGGTCAAAATACAAACGTAGATTTACAGGTGATTGACTAGAATTTGAATATTGTAAACCAAATGCATGTTTGATGAACTGGTAGTAGAGCAGAAAGTACTCGTGCTCTCGATGATACGGGTCCAAGCCTTGGGGCACATAGCGATTCTGCGTGAACATAATACGCACTTTGCTCGCGTCTTCTGCTACAAGATCGAAAAAACAGTCAATGAGGGCCATGTATTTTGTAAGATACTGGGCAGTTACTTTGGACCACTTAATCTCGTTGTACAGGTTTTGCTCGATTTTCGCAGCCCCTAACTGAGCACGTATTCGATTAATATCGGAGGAGCGCAATACGCCCCCGAGGTCATCACATCGCCCACCACCCAGTGGCAGCGCAGTCGCGTCAAGTACGGCGCATCGACCACCAATGGACTGGACAACGGGCACGGCCCTTTGGTATTCGACGGGTGGATTCGTTGGGTCCTGGTGCGCGACCCGAATGGTGATTATCCAACCCGGGTAGTGGCTCCAGAAAGCCGCCTGGTATCCAAAGTCCGAGCCGACCTTTCACGACTTGCTCTTCTGCGTCCGCCGTTCCCTTTGGCAACATCGCTTTTCCCACAATGATAGCTTCCTATTGTACAAAGTCGAGCTGAGCACGTATTCGATTAATATCGGAGGAGCGAATCAATACGCCCCCGTAGAAATTGGAGTAGTAAGGGCCGCGCTTAATGGATTCGTCTGCGTAGATTATGTATTCGGTAGCCATACACAATTCTAAAATACTTTGTGCAGCTACCCAAGTGAAGAAAAGTTTTGTCTACTTCCGCTCATCCCGCTCGATTACCCCATCGCGAATGTGGATGACGCGCCGGCAGTAGTCCGCCGTTTCCACATCGTGCGTCACGAAGACGACGGTGATGCCCTGCTCTCGGTTCAGCCGCTGAAAGAGCTCCATGATTTCGGTGCTGGTGCGGGTGTCCAGGTTGCCGGTGGGCTCGTCGGCCAAAATCATCTTGGGTTGGTTAATCAGCGCCCGCGCGATGGCGACGCGCTGCTGCTGGCCGCCGCTGAGCTCGTTGGGCTTGTGGTCGAGCCTGTCCCCCAGGCCGACCAGCCCCAGCGATTCCGCTGCCCGCTTGCGCCGCTGCCCCGCGCGACCGCCCGCGTAAATCAGCGGCAGCTCCACGTTGGCAATTGCCGTGGTGCGCGAGAGCAGGTTGAAGCTCTGAAAGACAAAGCCCAACTTGCGCCCGCGAATGTCTGCCAGCTGGTTGTCGTTGAGCTTGCGCACGTCCGTGCCGTCGAGCAGGTAGGTGCCGCCGGTGGGCACATCCAGGCAGCCGAGCATATTCATCAGCGTCGACTTGCCGCTGCCGCTCGGCCCCATGATCGCGATCATCTCGCCGGGCAGAATATCCAAATCCACGCCGTTGAGCGCGCGCACCTCCATATCCCCCATTGTGTAGACCTTCGTCATCCCGCGGATGGAGATCACGGGCGTTTGATCGGCATGGGGGCGCGTCGCCGCCACGCGGGTAACGGGGACGCCCTCGTCTGTCGGCTCCAGCGCGTGCGGTTTACCCTGCACCGGTATCGTTAGCGTGGACGCGCTAACAGACGCATCCACCACCGCGTCATCACCCACCGCCACATCTTGGTGACTGATAACTTGCTGGCTCGTGCCGTTACGACGCACGGCACCGTTACTTGTGCCATTAGTTGATACGGCTGGCTGCACGGCTGGCGCATCGTCCGTCTCGGTCAACTCATAAACGCCCACGCGCTGCGTATCGTCGCTCACGTTAGCCGCGCGCAGATCGCTTGCCTCCTTAATGGATGAGCCGTTGGCATCGAGCAAATCGTAGGCGTCGGGTTTTGGTTTGCGCTTGAAGAGATTGAACATATATTTTTAGAATTAGAAATCGAGGAGTAGGACGCCCTTGTGACGGATCGATTCCGATAGAAAGTCGAGTGCTCGTCCCCCGCCGTTTGCACGGGGACGTGCTCATTCCGCGACAAGGTTTCCTACCCGCCAAAGATCGCGTTCCGCAGCTCCTCCTCGCTGCTGCGGGTAACCAGCGCAATCTCATCCCCCTCATTGACGCCCGCCACAATTTGGCTCTGCGATTCGTTGCGTAGCCCCAGCTCAATCTCCTGCAGGGCCGGTGCGCCGTTGACGACGCGGTAGACGAAGGCCTGATCCGTCTCGCGGTCGAGCTGAATGTAGCGGTTGGAAATTAGCAGCACGTCGTTGACTTCCGCCGTGGTGATGATGGCGGTGGCGCTCATGCCGGAGCGCAGCGGCGCGTCCGTCTCGTCCGGCACAATTTCCACCTCGTAGGCAATCACGCCGTTTACGTCCGAAGCCGTCGACGAAATGGAGGCGATGCGACCCGTCAGGTCGCGCTCCGGCAGCGCGTCTACGCTGATGCGGGCGGGCTGGCCCTCGGCGAGCTGGCGCACGTCGATCTCGTCCACCAGCACGGTCATGTGGAAGCGCTCCAGGTCAGTGAGCTGGATGGGCGGCAGCAGCGCGCCGCCCGCGTACAGCTCGCCCTGCCGAATGTTGACCTGGCTCACGACGCCGTCAAACGGCGCGGTGATCTGCGCATTCTGCAGGGCGCGCTCGGCCTGGAGCACGCTCAACTCGGCCTGCTGCACCTGCGCGCGCGCAATGTCGACATCCTCCTGCGCCGGGCCGTCCACCAAGGTCTGCAAATTATCCTGGGCGGTAATCAGCTGGCTCTGCGCCTGCCGCACGCCCAGCTCGGCGGCGGCGATCTGGCTCTGCGCCCCGACGACGGCGGCGTTGGTCGGCCCCTGATCGGTGAGCGCGGCCTGGGCGCGGGCGGCCTCTAGGGCTACCGTCGCCTGCTCAAGCTGAGCGGCCTGGGGCAACATGCCCACGTTGGGCTGATCGCGCACCTGGTTATAGGCCTGCTGCGCCTGCTTGACGCTGGCCTCGGCCTGGCGCACGTTGGCCTCGTTCACCGTCTGCTGGTCCGCCGTCGCGCCGACGAAGAGCTGGTTGTAGCTCGCCTGCGCGCTTGTCAAGGCCGCCTCGGCGTTGGCAACGCCCGCCTGCGCCACCTCGATCGCCGCCTGGGCCGACACGACATCGTTGCGCTCGACCGGCTTCTCCAGCTTCGCCAGCTGCGCGCGGCTGATGTCCAGCGTCACGTTGGCCTGGGCCAGCGCCAGCGCCAGGTCGTCGGCGTCAAGCGTCGCCAGCAGCTGGCCCTCGGCCACGCGCTCGCCCGCCGAAACGAGCACGCTCTCCACGCGCCCGGCCCCGCTAAACGAAAGCGTGACCTCCGCCTCCGGCTCGATGCTGCCCGTGGCGCTGACGGTGTTGGCAATCGAGCCGCGCTCGACGGTAACGGTCTCGTAGGTAGGTTCGTCATCCTCGGCCTGCGCCGCGGCGTACTGCTGGTAGCCAAACCAGCCGCCCACGGCCAGCACGGCCACGATGACTAAGATGATAATGGTTCGCATAGACAACTTTGATTTGTGAAAATTTTAACTCACTCTACGCCAGATCACGTGGAAACGCAGTAATCCTACTCCGCCAGCCACGGGTAGATAACGATTAGGTTCCGTCGACATGTGGCTGAGCGGGCTTGAAAGGTAAGTCGAGCGCGCCCTCATCCCCAGCCCTTCTCCCATCCTGGGAGAAGGGCGCCAGCCTCTCCCCTCCCCCTCGCACCTGAGCCGTGATTGTCACTTGCCAACCTCTCCCCTCTCCCACCGTGGGAGAGGGGCCGGAGGTGAGGGCCACTTTCCCACGGTCAACGGAACCTCCTAACAGACGCTCTTTACCCAAAACTTTGTTAGCTGTCCAATCGTTGTCCAATGCTTGTGGCGTACTGTACAATAGTGGAATCATGATAAACCAGTGAATGCTAAACCAAAGTGAATATCTTCATAAACCAACATGAAAATCTATACAAAGACCGGCGATGAAGGCAAAACCTCGCTCTTTGGCGGGCGACGCGTCTCCAAGGCCCACGCACGCATCGAGGCCTACGGACTAGCCGATCACCTCAACGCCCAGCTCGGCGTCGTCTGTCTACACGTCCCGCCCGGCGATCTGCTTGATCGCCTTCAGCGCGTCCAGGCCGAGCTCTTTAACCTTGGCGCTGATCTCGCCACGCCGCTGGACGTACAAAATGACTACATCGTGCGGCTGGAAGCGCACGGAGTCGAGCAACTTGAGCGCGAAATCGACGAAATGGAGGAGTCGCTCTCGCCGCTGGTCACCTTCATCCTGCCCGGTGGGACGCCCGCCGCCGCCCACCTCCACGTCGCCCGCACCACCTGTCGCCAAGTCGAGCGCGCCGTGGTGGCTCTGGCCGATATGGAGCCGATCAACCAGCAGGTCGCCACCTACCTCAATCGGCTGTCGGACTGGCTCTTTGTGCTGGCGCGCATTGCCAACGCGCGAGCGGGCGTCGCCGATGTGCCGTGGATCTCGCCGCGAGCGCAGCCTGCGAATGGCCGCGCGGTTTGATGTCCACTGTGCCGGGGCAGAGGTTGAAATGGCTGACGCGCGCGGATAAGCACACATTTGTCCGCGTTAGCGCGTTGCAGATCAGTACGTAGAACGGGGAGAAATGTTGCGTAGAACGAGGAAAAAGCACGGGCTGCTGCTCGGCCAAATCGCCGTGCTCGGCCTGTTGGTGATGCTGCGGCCACACGGATCAGCGGCGCGGGGGGCAAGCGATGTGCGCGTTGCCCTCCATCCGCTGCTGCACGGCGGCGTGACCATCGACGCGGGCTATACCGAGACTTACGAATGGCTCGTTGCGCTGGGGCCGTATCCCGTCATCAGCGGCGAGGCCATCGTCACGCTCAACGTGTTTGACGTGGATACGGCAGAGCCCGTCACCGATCTCGACGTGTCGATTCTGCTCGCGCCGCCCGGCAGCGCGCCCTGCTGTGATCCGTCGCAGCACCGCGGCCCGATTCCGCTCACCACCGACCCAATTATCTTCCCCGGCGACTACTCCGCCACGGTTCCGTTCGATGTGGCGGGTACGTGGACCATCGAGTTCACGGCATCACCCGCCGGTGGCGAAGCCGACAAAATGGGCGACGAAACGCTAAAAGTCCTGGTAACGTTCAACGTGGAAGCCGCCAGCGCGACCGCCGCCGACACGCCCTTGTCCACTGTACCCTTGGCCCTGGACTGGGCCGTCACCGAGCCATTTACGCCGGTGGCAGGCAGCGACGCGCCCGTTGGTGCAGTGATCGACGGTGCGGTTGTCGATGAAGCGTCGACCGCGCTCGCTTCGCCGCTGCAAGCGCCATCGCCGTTGAGCCGTGCCGTCGCTGGCGATGGGGCTGCTGAGTCGCAGCCGCGGCGCTGGGTGTTGTGGGGCGTGCTGTTGCTGCTGCCGCTTGTAGTCGTGGGCGGGTGGATGTTGCGCGAGCCGCCGGGCAAGGGCGAATGACGGGACGAGTTTGCACGGGTGGGTGTAAGTAAACCAAGCGGCCACTTAGACATCGCCCGGCGCTAAAGCCACCGGGCTGAAAAGCCAAAACCCGCTCAAAGCGGGTCGCAGCACTCTTTCAACCCGCTTTGAGCAGATCAGCTAAATAAAACGGGTAGTGAGGAGTGCGCACGCCCTCGTGCGCACGGGCCGACGAGATTACCCAATTAGTTCCTTAATCTGCCTCAGGCGGGTTTGAGCCAGCAAGCTGGTGGGCTTCAGCCACCAGCGGACACGGGTAGCCACCTGGGCGCAATTAAGCAGAGGCTTCTCTACTTTCAACCATCGCGTTCCAACCATCACGGCCGTCGCTACTGCACTTCCGACTCAATCGCGTGCGCCTCCAAATCACGCATATTCACGAACTCCAGGGCCGAGATGTGCGTGGAATCGAGGACAACTGGCGGCGCGACGCCCGCCTCCAGCGCCTCCTGCCAGCGCGTGGCGCAGAGACACCACTGGTCGCCGTCTTTGAGGCCGGGGAACATAAATTCGGGCCGCGGCGTGATCAGGTCGTTGCCGCGCGACTTGGAAAATTCGAGAAACTCCTGCGTCATGCGGGCGCAGATAACGTGTACGCCCGCGTCGTCCGGCCCGGTGCGGCAGTCGCCGTCGCGGTAGAAGCCGGTCAGCGGGTCGATGCTGCAGGGCTGGAGCGCTTGACCGAGTATGTTTTGGGGTTGCGATTGGTCGCTCATGCGATTCTCCTTGGGCTGATTTCGTTTGAGATCAGCCTAACCCAAGTCCATGCGGCAGACTGTGCGGGCGGTTCCGAATCAAATTAGGCGTCGATGAGCGTGGCGGTTGACGGTTTGGCTGTAGTGCCCACGGAAAACAAAATAAAAGTCTCGCTGTGGAATTAGTCTATATGCGATGAATCCATATAGAATTGGGGTTCGTTGACAGCTGCGATGGAATCTACTCTATCGCCACTGGTGAAGAGGGTTGTGATTGGAGAGGTAACTTTTGTCGCGCTACATCAAGCTGCTGATTGGCATTGTTATCAGCGCCGTCTTTCTCTACTTTGCCCTGCGCGGGCTACACCTGCCGGATGTGTGGCAGACGCTCAAAGAGGCCAACTACTGGTGGCTGCTGCCCGGCATCGGCGTCTACTTTCTGGGGTTGTGGGGGCGGGCGTGGCGCTGGCACTACACCCTGCGCCACCTCAAGCCCATTCCCACCCGGCGACTTTTTCCCCTCGTCTGCATCGGCTACTTTGGCAACAATGTCTATCCGCTGCGCGCGGGCGAGGTAATTCGCTCCTACGTACTCAAGCGCAAGGAGAACGTGGCAATTTCATCCAGCCTTGCCACCGTGCTGATCGAGCGCGTCTTTGATGGGCTGACGATGCTGCTCTTCGTCTTCCTCGCGCTGCCCTTTGCGCCGCTGCCGGAAAACTACCAAAACGTCGTTATCGGGCTGACGACGGCGCTGCTGCTGGCGACGGCGGTCTTTGTGTGGATGGCGGTGCAGCCGCAGCGGGTGGCGCGCGTCTACCTGTGGCTGGCCGATCTCGCGCTGCCCACGCGCTTTCGGGCGCGCACGGACGATCTCTACGCGCGCTTTATGAGCGGGCTGCACAGCCTGGCCCGTCCCAGCGACGTGCTGATGATCTTTGGCACTAGCGTCGTCGTCTGGCTGATGGAGACGGTGAAGTATTGGTTTGTCATGCACGCCTTTGATTTTAGCGTGAGTTTTCTCGTGCTGATGCTGATGAATGGATTGGTCAATTTGGCGACGTCGCTGCCCGCTGCGCCCGGTTACGTGGGCACCTTTGACGCGCCGGGCATCGCAACGCTGGAAGCCTTTGGCGTACCCGGCGATATGGCCGCGGGCTACACCTTTACGCTCCACGCTGCGCTCTGGCTGCCGGTAACGCTCGTGGGCGCATACTTCTTCTGGCGCGAGCAACTAAGCTGGGGCGATTTCCAAACGGCCGCCCAGCAGGTGGAGCAGGTGGAGCAGGTGGAGCAGGTGGAGCAGGTGGAGCAGTCGAAGCAATCGGAGCAGGTGGAGCAGACAGAACAGGTGAAACAGGCCGCAGATTGACCGTAATCCAAATCGTAATGAAATTGAAAGGCGCGCCATTGGCAAAATGTCTTACAATAAGTTGGTCAAACGGTTAGCAAGTTTGCAGGATTCGCAAAATTGCCGGTCGGCAAATTTGTAAGGCAGGAGGATTTTGATGGAGTGGCTGCTTGTTTTGCTGGTGGTGGCGATCGTGGTCTGGTTCGCCGTAGAGCGATTTGGGCTGCTTCGCGCTTCACAAATGGCGCAAGCCGAACGGGAAAGCACCGGAAGTTTCGCTTATGAACAGCGGGGGCCGCTCTTTTCGCCCGCGGAGCGTTCGTTTTACGGCGTGCTGCAGTGGGCGTTGGGCGAGCAGTATGCCGTGCTGGGCAAAGTGCGCGTAGCCGATGTGCTGGCCCCGCAGCGTGGATTATCCAACTCGGCGCGGCAAACTGCACTGGGCGAAATTCAGGCCGAGCACTTCGATTTCGTGCTCTGTCGACGTGACAATTTCAACGTGGAGATCGTCATCGATCTGGACGAAAGCCCCTATCACCAGCCTAACCGCCAGGCGCGCGGCCGCTTGCTGGAGCAGGTGTCGGCCTCGGCTGGGCTGCGGCTGATTCGCTTCCCCGCCCAGGAAACGTACTCCGTTCGCGAAATTCGCGAAGCAATTTCCCAGCCAGCGCAATCGGTGGCGGCACGGGCTACCGCTGCCGCCACGCCGCTAAACTTTATTGGGCTCAACAACGCATTCAGCACGGGTGATCAGTACGCCACCGAGCACGAACACAGCTGGCGACTGTGAGTTGACCGCTGTGCCCTCGCGCGGAACGTCAGAAGAATTATAAGGGAGAAAATAGCATGAAAAACATTGCAGTCGTCGGCACGGGTTACGTGGGGCTCTCCTGCGGTACATGTTTTGCCGATATGGGCAACCGCGTCAGCTTTATTGACATCAGCGAAGAAAAAATCGCCATGCTCAAGCGCGGCGAAGTGCCGATCTTTGAGCCGGGGTTGAGCGAAATGGTGCAGCGCAACAATCGCGCGGGTCGCCTTAGCTTTACAACGGACTACGCCAAGGGCCTCGCCGACGCCGAGTTTGCCTTTATCTGCGTGGGCACGCCCAGCGGCGTCGACGGCGAGGCCGACTTGCGCTACGTGCGCATGGCCGCCGAATCGATTGCCCAGCACATGACGGAGCCGCTGATCATCATCAACAAGAGCACCGTCCCCGTGGGCACGGGCGATTGGGTAGCGGATGTAATCTCACGCAGCTTGAGCGAACCCGTCGACTTTGCGGTGGTGAGCTGCCCCGAATTCACGCGCGAAGGTTCGGCCATCTACGACTTTATGAACCCGCACCGCGTCGTCCTCGGCAGCCGCGACCGCGACGCCGCGGAGAAGGTCGCTCAGCTGCATCTTTCGCTGCGCGCCCCTATTCTCGTTACGGATTTGCGCACGGCGGAGATGATCAAATATGCAAGCAATGCCTTTCTGGCGACGAAGATCAGCTTTATCAACGAAATCGCCTCGATTTGCGAACGCCTTGGCGCGGATGTGCAGGAGGTGGCCGTCGGCATGGGCTACGACCAGCGCATCGGGCCGGCTTTCCTCAACGCCGGGCTGGGCTACGGCGGCTCCTGCTTCCCCAAGGACGTCAAAGCGCTGGAGCACATGGCGCTCGTTCACGGCTCGCACCCGGCGCTGCTGCGCGCGGTGGTGGATATCAACCGCGATGCGCGTCGCTGGGCGGTGCTCACGCTGCGCAGTCTGCTGGGCAAGCTGGACGACAAGCGCATCGCCATTCTCGGCCTCGCCTTTAAGCCCAACACGGACGACATCCGCGAAGCACCCGCGCTGGAAATCGCGCGCATGTTGCAAAGCGAAGGCGCAACCGTTGTCGGCTATGATCCCGTGGCCATGGAGGTGGTGGCGCGCTCGAACAGCGACATCGAATTGGCCGATGACGCCTACGCCGCGGCCAAGGATGCCGACGCCATTTTGCTCTGCACCGAGTGGAATGAATTCAAGCATCTTGATTTGACACGGGTCAAGCGCGAGATGGCACAGCCCATTATTGTGGATGGTCGCAACCTGTATGAGCCGGAGTCAATGCGTCAGCTTGGCTTTCGCTACCGCGCCGTGGGTCGCCCCACCAAGAGCGCCTTCGAGCGCGAGGTGATGGAGGAGATCACGGTCGGCCAGAACGGCAGCGCGGAGCCGGGCCGCGAACTGATAATGGAAGCGGCGGATTAAGGTTCCCTACAGGTAAACTCTTGCACACAAGTTTCATCGAGGATTCACCATGCCCACATTGCAAGGCGTCTTTGCGCCCGCCCTCACTCCGTTCCGCGCCGATCTCTCGCCCGATGTCGCCCGCTGGGTCGATCATTGCCGCCGCCTGCTAAACGACGGCTGCCACGGCCTCTGCCCCTTTGGCACCACCAGCGAGGCCACCTCGCTCAGCCCGCTCGAACGGGCCGAAATGCTGGAACAGCTCATCGGCGCGGGCATCGATCCCGCGCAGCTGATGCCGGGCACGGGGCTCAGTTCGATTCCTGAAACCGTGCAGTTGACCCGTCACGCCGTAGAGCAGGGCGTGGCGGGCGTGCTGATGCTGCCGCCTTTCTTCTACAAGGGCGTGAGCGATGACGGGCTGTTCCGTCACTTTGCCGAGGTGATCGAGCGCGTGGGCGACGAGCGGCTGCGGATTTATCTGTACCACATTCCACAGGTAACGCACGTCGGCTTTGGCTACGACTTGATTGGGCGGCTGATTGATGCATACCCGCAGACAATTGTTGGCATCAAGGATTCATCCGGCGACTGGGAAAATCTAAGCGGCGTGATCGAGCGCTTCCCCAACTTCACCGCCTTTGCGGGAACGGAGATGCTGCTGCTCAACACGCTGCGCGCGGGCGGCGCAGGCACGATTTCGGCGGTGGCCAACGTGGCCGCGGTGAAAATCCGCACGCTCTACGATGCGTATCGGGGTGGCGCAAGCGACAAAGAGTTGGAGTCGCTCAATGAAGAGGCAACCGCAACGCGACGCGTGGTGAAGGATTACGCAGCCGTGCCCGCACTCAAGCAAATTATGGCGCGGCAGACGGGTGACGCGACGTGGAAAACCGTGCGCCCGCCGCTGGTACAGATGGGGGATGGAGAGGCGGAGAAGATGATGGCGAAGTTAGACGCAAGCATCATGTAGGCGCCGCAGCCATTCCAAATTTGAAGAATCTCAAGTGGATTTTGTGGATGCAGCGAATTCAAACGGATTTGATTGGGTCGTTCCACGGCTAAAATCCGTCCGAATCTGCTAATCCGCTGCATCCGCTAGCTAAATGTGGAATGGCTGTAGGCGCTGCTTGCTTCGGCAAGTTCCGCAGAACTTCAGCTGCGCAATTGTTGGCTATTCCTTCGCATCGATAAACCGAAGGGGCAACCGCCGCCGTGCGGTCACAATCGACCAAAAATGAGCGTTAAGCAAACGTCAAGAATCGGCAAATCAGAGCCGAGATAGTCTTGTCATTCCCATTTCTACGGGAATGACAAATTTTGACGGCTCCGCTGACCTGCGCGACCTTTGAGGGTTTCTTATAACAACCGAAAACAGTGCTCAACGCGACATGGCCTCGCGTATCTCCCGAAAGCCAATCACC
Organism: Caldilineaceae bacterium; assembly: GCA_965213595.1. Classification (GTDB taxonomy): domain Bacteria; phylum Chloroflexota; class Anaerolineae; order Caldilineales; family Caldilineaceae; genus JBCCFC01. The sequence continues at coordinate 804,380 of CBDBZO010000001.1, forward strand.
TGCACGCCTTGTTGGCGCACAAAATTGCGCAGTTCGCGGCTGATTAGCGCCTCGTAATTTGCCGTGCGGCTGGCCCAATCCGGCGCGAGGGCGCGCAGCTCCGGGGTGTCGACGGCGGGGTGGGCGATAACGAGCGAGAGGCCGCTTGGCAGTTCGGTAAAGATTTGCTTGGCAAGCGCAAGCTGGTCATGCGGCTGGTCGAGCGGCAGGCCAAAGTGCGCGTCAAAGAGCGGCTGGCCCTGCGATGCGGCATTTAGCAGTATCGCCCGCCGACGGATTTGCCGCTCGGTCTCGTCGGCGCGTGGGGCGGGCGGATTTAATTCGCGCCACGGCAATCTATACTGCTGCGCGACCTCCACCAGCAGCGACAGCAAATGTGGCTCGCCCAGCACCCCCATGTGGTGGTCGATATGTGTCGCCTCGATGCCAGCGGCCAGCGCGCGCCCGATCTGGGCGACGCTCTCCGCCCGCACCCCTTCCACGCTGGCCTCCTCCCGGATCGGCTTTGTGCCACGCGGAAAATATCCCTCATCGTCCAGCAGGCTTGCAGTTTCATTCCCCGTCGAAATTGGCCCCCAGCGATACGCATTCCACTCGCTCGTCAAGGTCAAGTGCACCCCCATGTCCGCGCTCGGATGGGTGCGGCAGTAGGCGGCGACCGCCGGGAACCAGGCGCACGAGACCATTGCCGAGGCCGAGGAGAGCAGCCCGGCATCAAGTAGATTGTCGTAGGCCGGCAGCGTGGCTTGGCACATGCCGATGTCGTCGGCGTGAATGACAACAACGCGGTCGGTGGGCGCATAGCCCAGCTTTTGCAACGCGGGATTCACGGGAATTGCTCCACGTACAATGGTTCATCCAGCGGGTGCACGCGCGACCAGAAATTGTCGGGCGGATTGCCGATTGATTTCATTACCGAGGAAAAGAGAGCCAGCATTAGGTGGATGCGCGAATGACGAGTTTGGTGGGCAGTACGGTTTGCTGCGCTTTCTGCACTTCGCCATGGCACCCATCAGACGTGTCATCCAGCAGGCGCAGAAGCGTCTGCACGGCCTGTTCGCCCAGCTCGGCCACCGGCTGCCGCACCGTCGTCAACGGCGGGCTGGTGGTGGCGGCGGTGATTTGGTCGT
>CBDBZO010000002.1:0-252500 GCA_965213595.1 Caldilineaceae bacterium
CAGCGAGAGCTTCGCCTTCCGCTCCTACATCGGCGTCGGCGACGCGGGCGCGATCGACCCGCTGCGCAGCCAGCTCGTGCGCCGCTTTGGCGAGCGCCACGACAAGTTTGAGCTCTCGCCGCCGGGCGGCACGGAGTTTGTGCTGCTCAACTACCCGCCCACGCCCGTTGATCCGTACGCTTCGCCGCGCACGGCGGAGAACATCAGCAGCGGCGGCAGCGGAACGTACCGCTTTGGCCGCGTCGGCGACAACACGCTCTCGGTCGATCACGTCAACTCGATGCTGCTGCCGCTCTACGGCCAGTACCAGGATGTGGACCAGGGCGGTGGCGAATACCTCAACTTTTTCGGCAATGCCAATCGACTGGCTGCGCCCGAATACTTTGTCCCCGTTGGCGTGAATTACGATCCGTGTATGCAAAGCGGCAGCTGCCCCGGCAGCCTGCTGGACGAAATCTTCAGCGCCGAGATGGAGATGACGCTCTACTACTACAGCGTTCGCCGCGTGGCAACGGGGCTGAACCAGGTGCCGCTGCGGGCGGTTGGCGACGGCTTTGGGCGCGCGGTCGCGAGCGCCGCGCCCGTGCAGCAGACGATCCCCGCCCAGCGCGACAACCCGTCTACCTGCCGCTGATCGTTGGCCCGCCCGTCGATGTCGAGCCGGACGAGCCCGGCGCCGACTGTCCCTGCGGCTGGTTTACCGAGGATGGGCGGATGGTGGATTTTGTGCCGGGCGATTGATGAATCGACTTGGCGGGTTGGGGGATTTTAACGCGGAGAGCGCCGAGACAGAGGCGCGGAGAGCCGCAGAGACAGATGAGAAGCGATTTTGCGATCAGGCTGGACGCAGTGTCGCGCAAGCGAAATCGTCTCTTTAGACCATTCCAGAAAGTTAAGTATACCGCGTCCCCGGCACGCGCCACACGTAGCTTCGTCGTTCCAGTCGCTTCTGGCGCGTGCCGGGGACGCTGCCCAATCGAGCACCTATTTTCTTGGATTGGCTTTAGTCTCCGCGGTCCTCTGCGTCTTCTCTGTGGCTCTCCGCGTTAAAGCTCTTCTACCTCTAATTGTGTACAAGCTAGACAATCAAGATTCCACGAAGCCACACCATGCGCCAACCCAACCGCGTCAAGCAACGCATCCCACCTTCGACGCCGCCAGCGGCACGCTCCGCCGCAAGACGGATATCCTCGCCGGGGAGGAGCCGCTGGAGATTGTGCTGCGCGCTCAAAATGGCGAGCAGCGCACCGTCGCCATCACCATGCGCACGCCGGGCAATGATTACGAGCTGGCCGCGGGCTTTCTCTTCGCCGAGGGCATCGTCGCCGAGAAGCGCGACATCACGCAGATGACCTACTGCGTGGGCAGCGAGCGCGACCAGCAGCAGTACAACTCGCTGCAGGTGTCGCTCGCCCGCCCCTCCTTGCCCGACCTCGCGACGCTCGACCGCCACTTTGTCACCAACTCCGCCTGTGGCCTCTGCGGCAGCGCCATGCTGGATGACCTCGCCGCGCGTCAACAGCCCGTTTCGTCGACGCTCACCGTTGACCCGCAAACGATCCTGTCGCTGCCCGCCGCCCTGCGCGAGAGCCAGCGCCTCTTCGCCGATACCGGCGGCCTCCACGCCGCCGCTCTCTTCGACCGCCACGGCGCGCTGCTCGCCGCCCGCGAGGACATCGGTCGCCACAACGCGCTGGACAAGCTGCTCGGCTGGGGCCTGCTCCAAAAGCAGCTGCCCTTCGAGGACAAAATCATCCTGATGAGCAGCCGGGCGAGCTATGAACTGGTGCAAAAGTGCGTGGTCGCGCGCGCGCCGGTGCTCTGTGCCGTCTCCGCGGCGAGCAGCCTCGCGGTCGAGACGGCAGAGCGCTTTGGGGTGACGCTGGTGGGGTTTTTGCGAGAAGGTCGCTTCAATTTGTATAGTGAAGCAGAGCGAATTCTGACAAAGATAGCGGCGTCATGATAGAATTTGAGTGGGATCCTCAAAAGCGCGGCTGAATTGGCAACGACATCACGTGGCTTTCGAAGAAGCGCAGGAAGCATTTTTGACCGGCAAGCTGTTGAAATTTACGATGAGGGCCACTCGTGGAAGAGGCGCGTTATAATCTGATTGGGATGTCAAGCAGAGAGTTGCTATTTATTGTCTATTCTGAACCAGAAGAAGATGTCATTCGCATCATCTCGGCGCGGAAAGCGGAGCGAAAGCATCAGAGAAGCTATGAACGACAAAGATTTGGCTAAAGAATTTATTGTGGATGTAACCGAAGAGGAATATCAAGCTGATTTGGCGCGTGGACTTAATGACGACGAAGTTTTGCGTCCGGGACGCCATACGTTTCGACGCGGTGGTTTCTTAGAGCGCCACAACTTAACAGGCGAGCATGTAGATGAAGTGGCTAAAGTTCACCTTTCGGTTGAGCTGGATAAGGACGTCTTCGACTTTCTTCAGGAGCGGGTCGCTGAATCAAGCGATGTTTCATATGGCAGCCAAATTAATCAGTTGCTTCGTAAAGTTATGCGAGAAGCATCCGTCGAGTACAGCGCGTCGCACGTTGGCGAGGAAATAAATTAGCAAGCGAGTGTCCAACAAAACGTCTCAGGTTGCCCGAGTTCGTGTCCAAGCCCAACTGCTCGACGGCGCGCACCCGGAGCGCTACGCTACGCGCCCGGCTGCGTCGGGCCGCGTCGAGCCGCTGCCAACAGGTAACAATATAGAGGAGCATTTAGCATGACCCAACTTGCCCTCGTCACCGGAGCCAATCGCGGCATTGGCCTCGAAGTTTGTCGACAGCTCGCGCAGCAGGGCTACACCGTGCTGCTTGGCGCGCGCGATCTCGCAAAAGGGAAAGATGCCGCAGAGTCGTTGAAGAACGAAGACCTGGACGTGCGCGCCATCGAGGTCGACGTGGCCGACATCGGGAGCATCGAGCGTGCTGTGCGGCAGGTCGACGATGAATTTGGTCGGCTCGATGTGCTGGTCAACAACGCGGCGATTCTCTACGATACTTTTCAGAGCGCCGTCGATGCCGACCTTGACGTGGTGAAGGAAGCGCTGGAGACCAACACCTTTGGCCCGTGGCGCATGGTGCAGGCCTTCCTGCCGCTGCTGCGCAAAGGCACGCACCAGCGCATCGTCAACGTCTCCAGCGAGGGCGGATCGCTGGCGAGCATGGGCGGGGGCACGCCCGCCTACAGCACCTCCAAGGCCGCGCTCAACGCGCTGACGCGGATGCTCGCCGCCGAACTGAAACCGGACGGCATTTTGGTCAACTCAATCTGCCCCGGCTGGGTCGCCACGGAGATGGGCGGCAGCGGCGGGCGGCCCGTTCGCGACGGCGCGGCCAGCGTCGTCTGGGGCGTTACGATTCCGGACGATGGGCCGACGGGTGGCTTCTTCCGCGATGGAAAATCGCTAAACTGGTAGTGTCCAGCTGGACGCAGTCGACACAAAAGCCGGAACCCGACGGTTCCGGCTTTTGTGTTGACTGCACCTCAAACTACTTCTATACTTGAGGGTATGGACAACCAAATCAAAAACTGCCGCGGCCTTACCGATCGCGACATCGACCTGATGTACCAAATCGAGCAGGGCTTGCCAATCGTGGCGGACGTGAGCCGCGCGGACGTGCTGCTCTGCTGCCTGCTCTCGGACAGCAAAGCGCTTGTCGTGAGCCACGCCGTGCCGCGCTCGATCTCGTCGCTCTATCGGCAGGAGGCCGTGGGGCGCATCTTTACCGCGGACGAGCAGCCGCTGCTCTTTCGCACGCTGCGCGGGGGCAGTGGCGGCGTGCGGCGTAAGCAAATCCTCAGCAGCGGCGCGCCCGCCATCCAGGATGTCGACCCGATTCGCAACGCCGCGGGCGACGTGATTGGCGCGATGGTGATCGAATCCAACATGATCGAGTACGAGCGCCACCGGCGGCGCGCGGCAAGCTTTCGGCGCGCGGTCGATTGGCTGCAGCAGATGGCGCGGCGCGGCGAAATCGAAAATGCCGAGTCGCTCAGCCGCTTCAACGCCTACGATGGCATCTACGTGGTGGACTACAATCGCCGGTTGGTCTACCTGAGCGGCATTGCGATCAACCTCTTTCGCTCAATTGGCCACATTGCGGACATGCGCGGCAAGCCGGCCAGGGCGCTGGAGGCGGCGGACGCACAGATTGTCGATCAGGCCTTTGATGCGCACTGCTGCGTCGAGGTGCGGCAGGAGACGGCGGAGGGGCGCGTGTGGGTGCGCACGGCGCTGCCGTTGCGTGCGCCGCGCCGCGTCTTTAGCCCGTCGCCGCTGCACCTGCCCTTTGTCGAGCTAAAGGGTAAAAATCGCAAGCTGCAGAAGGTGGACGCCGCGCTGGTGCTCGTCCACAACGCGACGGAGGCCGTGCAGAAGGAGCGCGAGCTCAACGTCAAGTCGGCCATCATCCAGGAGGTGCATCACCGCGTTAAGAACAATCTGCAGACGATTGCCGCCATGTTGCGCATCCAGGCCCGCCGCAGCGACTCCGACGAGGCGCGCCAGCAGCTGACGGACGCCGTCAACCGCATCTTTAGCATGTCCGTGATCCACGAATTTTTGAGCCAGGACGAGCACCGGCCCATCAACGTGCACAAGGTTTGCCAGCGGATTGCGGAACAGGTGGCGCAGGTCGCCGTGGGGCCGGAGCAGCAGGTGCGGATCGAGGTGCACGGCCCCAGCATTCACCTGCGCGCCGGCCAAGCCACGCCGACGGCGCTCGTGATGAACGAGCTGCTGCTCAACGCCGTCGAGCACGGGCTGCACGGCCGCACGCAGGGCTGCATCGATATTCACCTGCGCGACCTGGGCGACGCCGTCCAAATCGAAGTCTGCGACGACGGCGACGGCCTGCCCGCAGGCTTCGACGCCAGCCAGAGCCGCAGCCTCGGCCTGCAAATCGTCCACACGCTGGTGACGGACGACCTCAAGGGCACGCTGCACTTGGAATCGATTGCGGGCGAGCATGCCGCCACGGGCACGCGCGCGCTGGTCACCTTTCCGAAGCGCTCGCTCAAGGTCGATGCGTGAGAATGAAGGGGCTTGGCTGCCGCGCTTTGCGATGTGCCTGCTTTGGTTGGCAAGGGTGGGTTGTACAAGAAAAGGCGGACTTCTTTGAAGAAGCCCGCCTTTTCTTTTTGGTTGCCGCTTGCCGCAAGCGCAACCCGTCTATCGTTAGAAACGGCAGTTAAAAGTTGAACAAGTGGGATCGGCAGGCGGCGTAGCCAGCTTCAGAGAAGGACTCAGTCTTTACCCCCCTCCCAGCCTCCCCCAACTTGGGGGAGGAGCCGATCCTTCGTCTGCCCAGTCGCAGCTCCCTCCCCACCCTGGGGAGGGCTGGGGAGGGGTGGAACGTAGCCTTCTTGCTCAAGTTAATCAATTGCCATTCCTTAGCGCTGAACCAGCGGCAGATGAATGCGCGGCGTCATCATCAATTCGTCGACTCCATCGCTTGCTTCATCGTCGATCAGCTCCCCTTCGGGTGCGCCGTCGTCGATATCCTCGTCCTCGGCGTCCGCTGGCTCGCCTGCGTGAGCCGCATCATTCAGTTCCGCCGCCAACAGGCTGCTGGCGCTGACGCTGGCCGGGTTGCCAATGTGAATGCCGTCGACGCGCTTGGGCAGGCCGCGGTCGCCGCCGCTCCAGTAGAGGCTGAAGTTGCAGGCGGTGGTGTCGCCCAAGCTGGTGGGGGCGCAGATAAAGATGTCGTCGCCGTCGCCGCGGATGTTGTCGGGCTGGCTTTCGCGAATGCGGAAGTTGCCCTGTGTGGTGAGGTAGATTTCCCCATTCTCATCGACCCACGTGCCCCAAACGTCCTCGGCGCTGCGCGTCAGCTCCACGTCGGAGCCGTCGAAGTAGAGCGACCACGCGCCAGCCGTGTTGCCGCCCAGGCTGGTCGGCGTGAAGCGCAGCAGGTCTTCGTCGTTGCCGCGCACGCCGGGCACGCGGAACGAGCCAAGCGTGCTCAGCACAACGTCGCCGTTGGGCAGCACGTGCAGCGCGTCGATGTCTTCGCCGTTTGTGCTGAGGCCCACGTCCGAGCCGTCGAGGTAGAGCGCGAAGCTGCCGCTGGTGTTGGCCCCCAACGAGGCGGGCGTGAACCGGACGATATCCGAATCATCCACGACGCCGACGCCGGGAACGCGAGGCCGCGCATCGGAGCTGAGCAGCAGGCTGCCGTCGGGCAGGAAGGTGAAGGCGTTGACGTCAGCATAGATGCCCACGTCCGAGCCGTCAAAGATCATGCGCCAGGTGTCGGTGTCGGGGTCGTAGGCCAGGATATCCTCGTCGCGGAAGGCGACGCCGCCGACGCTGCCGTTGCCGTTGCTGCTGACGAGAATCGTGCTGCCGTCGCCGTCGTTGTCGTCGATGAAGAGCTGGATGTTGCGCGGATCGGGGCCCGCGCCGTTGCGCTGGAAGCCGACGCCGGGATCGCTGTAGGCCGGGTCGCCGCTGCTGACGACGTGGTTGACAAAGCCGACGTGTGGCCCCTCGATATCGCCGTCGTCCACGGCGGTAATGAGCACGGGCTGGGGCTGGTCCCAGTTAGCGGGTGTGAAGATCAGCGACGCTTTGTCCGCGGCGACCTGTGCATCGGGCTGAATCGCGACCGTGACGTCGGCGTTGGGCCGACTGCTGAGGCGCACGCTGTAGCCCGCCCTGCTGCCGTTGCCCTCGGTCACGTTGCTCACGCCGGACGACTCCTTGATGATCACGCCGCCCATTTCTATCACAACCGGCTCTTCATAGTTGCCAAACTGAACCGGACGAACCTCGCCGTAGCGCAGGTCGCTCAGCAGCTGGCAGATGCGCCCGTCCTGCGCAATGGCGCTGTCGCCCGGCTCGCTGTTGATCCAGCCGTCGCGATCTTCCTCGCAGACGAGATGGTCCCGCCCCGGCGCCAAGCTGGTGTAGTTGGCGACGCCGTTGCCGTTGGTGCGCACCTCGCGCGGCTGAATCTGCGTGTAGCTCCCCGCGCCGTCGCTGACGTAGAGGAACATCTGCCAGCCTTCAAGAAACGGCTCGCCCTCGTCGCGCGCGCCGTTTTCGCTGTCGTCGCTGTATTTGGTGATCTGAATCTGCGGGCGGCGCTGGTTGAGGAAGGTGCAGGTCACACTTTCCAGACGCGCCACCTGAACGGTGACGGATGTGCCGTCGACGCTCGGCTCGTTTGCACCACCCTCGCAGGAAATGCTGACGTCCCAGTTGGCGGGCTTGTTCGTTTCGGTAACCGTAAACGTGCCGGCCTCGACGTTAAAGAGCTGCTCGCTGGGATGGGTGGCGTCGGCGGCATCGTTGTCGAGCGTGAACGGGCCGAGATCACCGTCAAACGTCCAGTCCAGGTTGGCCGCGCTCGGCAAAGCATTTTTAACAATCGTCAGCGTGGCGCGGTTGTCGTAGTTGCCAAAGAGCACGGGGCGGGTTTCGCCATAGCTCAAGCCGCTTACCGCCTGGCAAACGCGACCGTCCTGCACGATGGCGCTGTCGCCCGGCTGCGTATTGATCCAGCCGTCGCGATCTTCCTCGCAGACGAGGTACTCCAAATCCGGCGACAGGCTTGTGTAGTTGGCGACGCCGCTGCCGTTGGTGCGGACTTCGCGCGTTTGAATCTGCGTGTAGCCGCCAGCACCGTCGCTGACGTAGAGGAACATCTGCCAGCCTTCGAGACCGCGCTCGCCCTCGTCGCGCTCGCCGTTTTCGCTGTCGTCGCTGTACTTGGTGATCTGAATCTGCGGGCGGCGCTGGTTGAGGAAGGTGCAGGTCACCGCTTCGCCACGCTCGACGGGCACGGTGACGGACGCGCCGTCGACGATTGCTGCGCCGTTCCCGCCTTCACAGGAGATGCTCACGTCCCAGTTGGCGGGCGCGTTGGTCTCGCTGATCGCATAGCTGCCGGGCGCAACGTCGAACGTCTGCCGGCTGGGGTGGGTGGCGTCGGCCTCGTCGGTGTCGAGGGTGAAGGGGCCGAGATCGCCGTCAAAGGCCCAGTCCAGATTTTTGGCATCGGGCACGGCGTTCTTGACAATCGTAAGCGTGCCGGTGCAGCGGTTGGCATTTTCGGGGTTGAAGCCGTGCGTGCCGCCCTTCTGGTTGTAGCTCACATCGTCGGTGCTGACAAACTTACGCAGCGTGTCCGGGTTGCCGTTTTGGAGCGGGATGTTCTCGAAGGTGCGCGCTTCGCCCTCGGCAAAGAAGCCCAGCTTTTGCAGCGGCTGCTCGCCCGCGACGTCGTAGCCCACAAACCCAGCGCCGCCGCTGTTGACAACCGTGAGCGTGAAGGTGTCGTTGATCGGGCTGTAGCAGCTGCCAAACGAGGGCTGGGGCGGCGGCGGGGCCTGGTAGCCAACCGTCACGCCAACTTTGCTCTGTTCCTGGCTGTTGCTAAACGGGCCAGCCAATTCAAGCGTGCCCGCCAGCGCAAAGCCCTGGCTAAAGTCATAATCGGCGATTGTCCAGCTGTTGAAGCCGCTGCCGCCAAAGCTGCCCAGCGCGCTGCCGTCGAGCATCACGTCGTTGAAGGCCACGCTTGATCCATCATCGCGGCTCACCACGTCGATCTGCATCAGGTTGAGCTGGGCCGTGCCGTTGGCCTTGCGCGCGGCGACTTCCGCGCTCAAATTGGGATACTCAAGCACGTAGCTGCCGTTGGCGTTGTCGACGGTCAGCACGAGCTTGTCGGCAACGGAATCGAAGGTAACGGTGACGCTGTTGTCGCCGGTTGCCCACGCAATATCCTGCGCCGTGCGGTTGGCGGGATCGCCCGCGTCCTGTACGCCAAGATAAAGCTCCTGACCGCCCGTGTTGCCAAACGAGCGACCGCGCGCCTCAATTAGCGCTTCGTCGAAGGCCGCGCCGCCGGGCGTCACCGTTGGGTCGGCGGCGGCGGCGGCGTGGGTAAAGCCCAAGACGGCATACACACAATAGAGTAAAACAACGGACAAACAATACTTTTTCATAAACAGACTCCTTTTGCGCCAGGTGACGCAGTGTGCCGCGCCGCGATAATTCGAGGCGATGCGGCAATGGTGAATGGGCTACAGGATTTGGCGTGGGGCGAGGTAGGCGTGATGGGGAAGCAGTGTCGAGCTGCAGCAGGCGCGAGATGCACCTACTCCCGCAATCGACCAGTGGCGGGCAATCCTTCGACGGTACGGCGGAAATACAGCAAAGCGCTGACGGCCCCGCGACGAAACACATGCGGGGCCGTCAGCGCTTTGCTGTACCGGCTATCTTCCTGCCGGTGACGCGACGTTTGAATGGCGGATGTAAACAGATGCGCTATGGCATGGTGCGGTAGACCGTGTTGATGAAGAAGTCGCGCCCATCCTGCGTCATGCGCTCCGGGCCGTCCTGGAAGCTCCAGAGCGTCCAGAAGTTGCTCTCCATGATCACGTCGGCGTAGCGTTCGTCCTGCGGATCACAACCGAAGACCTGCACGTTGTTGGGCGCGTCGCCGAGGAAGATGCCGACGACGCCGGTCTCTTCTTCGTAGAGCTGCACGACCTTGCGCTCGGTCAGGTCGATGTCGTAGGGATACGTCCAGATGCTGTCCTGGAGGTTCGCCGTTTGGATCGACGTGCCCGTGCCGTGGGCGCCGTTGCCCCAGCCGATGTTGAGGCCGAGCCGACCCAAGAAGGCGTAGCCGCCCTCGCCCAGGCCGAGCACCGGTCGCTCGAAGCCGACGATGTGGCGCAGCGCCTCGTCCGTGCCCCACTCGTCCAGCCGACCCGTGTCCGGGCCGATCAGCACGAGCCCGTACTGACGCAGGTTCACGCTCGGCACGTCGCGCACCGGCACGAGATCGACTGCCGCGCCGTTGACTTCGATCAGGCGCTCGTAGCTCTGCGCCGTCTCGCGGTCGTCCTCGTGGACGTAGAGCACGCGCGGCTGGAGGCGGAAGTTGGTGTTGACGTAGAGCTCAAACGGCGCGCCCGTGGCGTCATTCCCCGCCGCCACGCCGCGCACCGCGTAGCCGCCCGCGGCTTCGCCAGCGGTGTAGTAGCCGCCGTAGATGCCGTCCTCCGGCTGGCCGTCGCCGTGCTGGCCGTCGTCGAGCAGCTCAAGCTGCGTCAAGCCGCTGTAGCTCATATTGTAGACGTTGACCACGACCTTCTGGCCCGGCAGCGGCCGCTCGCGCTGGCTGAGGAAGCCGAGCAGATGCACCGGCTCGCCCATCGGGGCAGGCGATGTCGCCACCTCCAGCTCGAAGTGGACGCTCGTGCGGGCGCTGGCCCAGACGATAAACTCGTTCTCCGGGTTGGTCTCGACAAACTGCACAACCAGCAGCCACCTGCCCGGCAGCGGCTTCTCGATGATGCAGGTCTCGTGCGTCGGGTCCGTGCGGCAGAGCGGGTTCTCCTGGTCGTAGGCGTAGGTTTTGCCGTCGGGGCTGGTGGCCGTGAGCCGCAGCTGGTGGCCGTAGACCGACCAGTTGACGGCGAAGGTGATGCGCTCCAGGCCGTCCGGCACGTTGATTTCCCAGCGCTCGGCCCCCGCCTTGGGGTCGGCCAGACCGCTGGCCTGGAAGAGGCGGTGCTCATCCAGAATCTCCTCGGCGATCTGCTTGTACGAATCGCCCATGTGGTTGGGCAAGCGCTGCGGCCAGGCGTCGATGCCCGTTTGCGCGGCGGCAGCGGCGGTCAGGCTGGCCGCGGCCACGCTTGCATCCTCGGTGACGACGTAGTCCTCGCCGCCGTTGTCGTCCGCAATCTCCTCCATGAGCCCGTGGTGGCCGGCGCTGGGCGGACCCACCGAGACGGTATGCACAATCGTGTCCGTCGGCTCGATCACGCCCTTGACGGCGGGCGTGTCGTAGCGCGGGTCTTCATTCTCCATCCCGTCCGAGAGCAGCACGATCACGTCGACCTCGCTGGCGTTGGCCGTGACTTCGGTCTGCCCGGCCAGCAGGCCCTTGCCAATGGCCGTGCGGTTGGTCGGCGAGAAGGCGTCGACCTCGTCCTTGGCCGCTTCCAGCTCCGGGTTGCCCGGGTTGGCCGAGACGGCCGTGCTGGGGTAGGGCGTCGACGCGTTGGTGCTAAAGCCGACGACGGCGATGCGGTCGTCCACCAGCGACTGGTCGATAAAGAGGCGCGCGGCGTTCTGGGCGGCGGCCATCTTGTCGTAGTCGCTCATGCTGCCGGAGTGGTCGAGCACAATGGCGCGGTCGGTCTGCTCGCGTTCGGTGAAGAGCACGGCGTTGGTCTCGCTATCCTGGCCGTGGCCGAGCCAGCGCACGGTCAAATCGTACTTGCTGCCCGCGCTGTAGACGCCGCTCTGCGGCAGCACGTTGAGCCAGAACTGGTCGCCGACAGGCAGGCCGTTGATGATGCTGGCGCTCGTGCCTTCGATGTCAACCTCGAAATCACCCGCCACCGCATCGACCAGCGAGCTGCTCGTGTCCGCCGCGTAGAGCTGCGCGGCTTCAACTTTGACGAGCACGACGTTGGGGTTGCTCGGATCGCCCGCCTCGGCCACGTCGCCCGTCTGCGGGTCGACGATGTTGACGGTGCGGAAGTCGCCAACGAGGCTGTAGGGCTGGGCGTTGGCGTTGGGCAGCGCGCTGGCCGTCACGCGGATCGTCCACGTGCCCGCCATTGGGTTCTGCACCAGCACCTGCTCGACGTTGTCGCGCGTGTTAACCGCGCGATAGGCCGGGTTGTCGTTGATGTCGTTCTGGCTGATGGGGTCTTGCGCGCCGTTGCCGGGCGTGGCCGTCAGCGGCAGCGGGTCAAGCACCCAGGGCAGGGTTTGTGCGCTGTTGGGCGCAATCAGCACGAGGTCGAGGTCGTTGACGAGCTTGGCCGTTGTCTCGCTGGTGCTGGTGTCGCCCGCCTCGTCGTCCCAGGCCAGGGTGAAGCGCAGCTGGGGCAGGCCCGCCGTCACCTCGATGGTGAACTCGTCCTGCGTGTTGGTCGGCGAGACCTCGTCCTCCAAGAAGGATTTGCTGCGCACCGCGGCCACCGCGGCCTCGGCGTCGACCATGCCGTAGCCCGTGGTCCAGTCCGGCCCGGCTTCGTACTCGAAGGTGCAGTTGCAGTCCGGGTCGTTGAAAGCCGTCGTGCCCGTCTGGTCGACGGCGGTGTTGACCAGCAGCGCCTTGACCGTGCTGGGCAGTGGGTCGAAGCTCGTGAAGGTGTAGCCAAACTGCTCAAACATCAGCGCCGTGATGCCGGTGACGACGGGCGCGGCCATCGAGGTGCCGCACTTGGTCGTGTAGCCGCCGCCGTTCTCGGACGACTGGATGCCGCCGCCGTTGATGCTGTCGCGGCAGCCCGGCGCAACGACATCGGGCTTGATGCGGCCGTCGAAGGTGGGGCCGCGGCTGCTGAAGTCGCTGGGCGCGCCGTCCGTCGTGTCGGTGGAGCCGACGCCGATGGAGTTTTTGGCGGGGGCGTAGATGCTGTAGAAGCCCTCTTCGTTGTCGTACTGCGCGCCGACGCCCTGGTTGGCAACGGCGAAGATGGCCGTGCGGGCGGGCACCGGGTTGCCGCTGCTGTCCACGGCATCGCCGCGCACAATCTGGTCGACGGCGCTGGCGGAGCCGTCGTATGTGCCGACGGTCTGCACGTAGGAGTGGTTGCTCGCTTCCGCACCGTTGCTCACAATGGCGTCGTACCAGTTGTCGGAATAGGCCTGTGTGCCCTGGTCCGTACCATACGATTCGCTGACCAGCCGCGCTTCCGGTGCGTGGCCGCGCCACTGGAAGTCACCGCCGCTGTTGTTGCTGCTGTCCGTGCCGTTGCCGAGGATAATGCCCGCGACGTGTGTGCCGTGGCTGCTCGTGTTCGCGTGCGCCTGGCCGCCGATAATAATGCGTCCGCTCAGGTCGGTGTGGGTGGTGTCCGGGCGGCGCTCAAACTGCGAGACGGTGACGCCCTGGCCGCTGAGGCCCAGATACTGGCTGGCCCCGCCGTTGACAATCATGCCCTGCACGTTGTCCGTGTTGACAAAGGGATGCGTCGTATCGTTGATGTCGGCGGGCGGCGTCAGCGGCGCGATGAAGCGCACGCTCGGCTCCTGTGCCAGCGCGTTGACGATCTCCGGTCGGTTGGGCACAAACCACTCGGTGGGCACGGCGGCCTGCCGGTAACCCTCGCCGACGATGCGCTCGAACACCTCCTGGATGGTTTCGGCGGAGACGTTGTCGAAGAAGATGACGTGCGCCTCCTCGAAGACAACCTCGCCCTCCTGCGGCTCCGCCTGCAGGTCCGGGTCGATTTTGTAGCTCGGCTGGTAGCTGCCCGCAAAGCGCAGCAGATCGAGCAGCGCTTCGCTGTTGAGGTCGAGTTCGGGGCGCAGCTGCGCGCTGTAGACGTTGCCCGTGAGGTAGCTCAACAGGTCGACGCCCAGGCGCGCCAGCAGCTCGCGCTCTTCGAGTTCGGGCAAATCGTAGAGCTGAACGAGCGCGTACTGCGGCTCGCCCGTGCGCAGCGCCTCGACCAGCGCCGGCTCAATGCCCGGCTCCGGCTTCAGCGTGACGCCGGCCAGCGGAATCTCCACCTGCTCGGCGGTCAGCAAATTCACCAGATTGACCAGCAGCGCGCGACCGGTTTCGGTCATGGCGTCCGGCCCGCCGTAGAAGCCCCAGAGCGCAAAGCGTTCGCCCTGCGTCAGGATGGCGATTTGGTCCGCCTGCCCGGCCAACTGCGCCAGCCGCCGCACGTCGGGTTGGCGTTCGCTCAGCGGCACGACCAGCGCCGCTTGCTCGCTCTCGTAGAGCGCCAGCGGGCCGTCGCTGTCCAGCGCGTTGGGCTGGCCAAAGAAGGCGAGGTTCGCGTTGCCCTCCGCGTTCTCGACCTGCGCGCCGCTCGCCTCGACGGCGTTGCTCAGGCCGATGCCCGTGCCCGCCAGATCGAAGAAGTGCGCGCCGCCGCGGCCAAAGCCGATCACCGGGCGCTCGCTTGCCAGCAGCTGCCGCGTCAATTCTTCGTCGACCCGCCACACGCCGTCGGTGTAGAGGTCATCGGCCAGCAGGATCACGTCAAAGCGCGACAGCTCCATTGCCTGGCGCGTCACCTGTGGCGCCGCTGGCTGCGACGCTGTGCGGACGCCGCTCGCGCCACTGGCAACGAGGGGCAGGAAGACGTTGTCGCCGGTCGGCGGGGTGGTGGGTTGTGCGGTCGGTTCCGCCGTCGGCTCGTCCGTGGGGGCGGGCGTGGAGTCGGTCGGCTCGCGCAGGCGCAGCGTCGAGAGCGCGACGCCGTTGTCACCCAGCAGGGCGCCGACGGCGTTGGCCGTATCGTCGTCTTCGTTGTAGAGATAGAGGGCCTGCGTGCCGATCGCGGCGTCCGCCTGGGCGGGCCAAGAGAGTGGGTCGCTGCCGGGCGGGGCGGCCTGCAGCGCGCGCGGCGGCAGCAGACTCAACACCATGGCCAGCAGCAGGAGCGTCGAGAGCGCTCGCCGGAGGGGGTTGTGTCGTCGCATGAGAGTCTCCTCGTTTGGAATAGAATTGGTGGACAGTCAAGCCGCGGGTCGGCTCTGTGTCTCGATTCTAACAGCGAGGAGAAGCTGGCGAAGTGTGGTGCGATATGGGGAGCGTGTGTTTTATGTCACAATGGGTAGACCGTAGTGGCTGGGCGCGCCCAGCCACTACGGTCTACCCATTGAAATTTAGCAACGCTTTACTGAGATGAACGTGACGTGCTAAAGCCAATCGGGCGCACGGGGGCGTGCTGGCTCCGCCAATCCTTCGCACCGTGTACTCACGCCGGTGGCTGTCAACGGATTCGGGGAACGGATTGAACAGATTGGATGACCATTCAACGCAGCGGCGTCTTTAGCGGCACGATCCACGAAAGCGCGCCCACTGTCCGCCGCTCCGCCGCGAGATCGACGTTGGGATCGATGAAAAGTTGGTAGGCGCGCCCGTTGAGCCCGGCAAACGCCTCGGCCCGCACCTCGACGTTGTCGTACCCCGCGCGCGCAAAATCCGCCGCCAGGAAATGGGCGAACTCCAAAATCATGCTGGGTCGGGTCGCCATTTTGCGCGTCTGATTGCTCGTGAGATAGTCGCGCGGGTCGACTTGCCACGTCTGACCGCTGGCTGGATGATAAACGTGGAAGATCACGTCGCCGCTTTTGCTGCGCAGCTTCATGTGCCAGGCCCAGCGGTGGCCCTCCTCCGTCCAGTTGACGTCGCCGGGGTAGAGGTGGTGGCGGAAGGGGAGCATCATCTGCACGGCGACGAAGAGCCCCAGCGCGGCGACGATCAGTTGTTGCTGCCGATTTAAGCGCGCGGGTCGCTGCATCGGTTTGGCTTTTTTTAACCTTGTCTCCTTGCCCTCGTCGCGGCGGGGCCACAGCTCGCCGCTCAGGCGCGGCCAAGCCGGCGCGAAGAAGATCGTCGTCGCCACGATCATGAACCAGGGAAAGATGCCAATTTGGAACATCTTGGCGTTGAGCAGGTGGAAGGCGACGATGGCGAAGTAGGCGTAGAGACGCGTCGGTCGCCACAGGAGCAGGGGCACGGCGAAGAGGTCGAGCAGCAGGCCGCCGTAGGTGAAGCCTTGGACCATCCACTCCTCGGTAAAAAAGCGCCCGATAAGGGGAAAATCGGTGCGGTTGGCGAGCCACATGCGCATCGGCTCGCCGCGCAGCCAGTCGCCGTTGAGCTTGGCGACGCTGCCGAAGAAGTAGGGGATGCCAATTAAAAAGCGCAGCAGCCACAGCGACCAGCGCGGCGCGTCGTCCGCGCGCCGGGTGCGTCCCTGGCTCACGTCAAACGAGAGCGATTGGTGGGCCGGGACGAAGATCATCGCAAACGCGATCAGCGAGATCAGGTAGAAGTGGTTGAGGTAGCGCGTCTGGTCGAGCAGGAAGACGTAGGTGAACATGACGGCCAGCAGCGTCGCGCAGAAGCGGTAGCGGTAGCCGACGGCAATGCAGAGCGCGAGCACGCCCATCGCCAAGAAGTGGACGTACATCGCCTCGCCCGGCCACGGTCGAACCCAGCCAAAGCCGGGGTAGGTGAAGAGAAAGTCCGGGCTGATGTAGTAGAGACGAATCCAGTCGTTGTCAAAATAGCGCCACACCTCCCAGAACATAATCAGCCCAAACGCCGCGCGAAAGAAGACGAGCGAGGCCAGGTCGACGGGGGCGAAGAGGGCGGCGAGGTAGGTGGCCGCACGCTGGGGCCGGGTAGTTGCGTTACCCTGGCTGGTTTGACCCTTAAGGGTTGCGCCCGTTTGCATTTTACTTCTCCGTGGCTTCAAGGATTTGCGTATAGACGGAGGCGGCGATCGGCAGGCGATGAATTGCCAGCCTACATTGCGAAACGCGCTGAAGCGCGTTGGGTTGGTTGCGTTAAATGCGCTTATGGAAGTGCAGAAAATAAATGGGCAACAGAATCAAGGTCGGGTGTCATTCTCGCGGAGGCGGGAACCCATGGATTAGGTAACCAATTTCTCGCCTAACTTGCGTTGTTGGGGGCTGGCCCAAGCATGGATTCCCGCCTTTGCGCAATGGCGTTAAGTTAAGCAAGCTGGTTTCCACGCAGAGCGTGGGAACTCAATCCGGAGGCTCTGCCTGCAGAGGGGAGGCGGAGCCTCCCGCAGCGCATTCCACGCTCCGCGTGGAACGAGGAGGCCTTAACTTAACGCCATTGCGCCTTTGCGGGAATGACAAATTACGCCCTCTCATGTTACCCCAGTAACCTCTATGGTTTCATCACTTGTCGCCATTAACCTTCAATCTACTTCGTTACCCCACCCAAATTATACCGCCTTCCACCCGATTCGTACACAATTTTGGGAAGAATGCTAACACAGCACTAACCAAACGCTTGCGTGATTGTGACGTGGATTGAGTAGAGTGGAAGCAACGATACGAATGAAGAATTGCTAGCGGATTTGGCGGATTAGGCGGATGTCAACGGATTTTTCTGATCCGCTTTTATCAGCTCAATCCGCCTAATCCGCTAGCGATTGAAAATAAAACGAGGAAAGATTAACCATGAGATTCGATAAATTTACGCGCAAGGCGCAGGAGGCCGTGCTCGAAGCGCAGTCGCTGGCCGAGCAGCGCGGCCAGGCAACCATCGACCCCGAGCACCTGCTCCACGCCCTGCTGACCCAGGAGGACGGCGTCATCCCGGCGACGGTCAACAAAATTGGCGCGAATGGGAGCGCGCTGCTGAACGCCACCGAACGGGCGATTGACGCGAAGCCGCGGGCACAGGGCGCGAGCACGAGCACGGGCTACGGCCGCGAGACGCAGACGATTTTGAACGAGGCGCAGGAGATTGCGCGCAACATGAAGGACGACTTTACCTCCACCGAGCACGTGCTGATGGCAATGGCCTCCAGCCGCTCGAAGGTGCGCAACCTGCTGGAGCAGCACGGCGTCGACTACAACGCGATTTTGCAGGCGCTGGCTTCGGTGCGCGGCTCGCAGCGCGTCACCAGCGACAGCCCGGAAGCGCAGTACGAGGCGCTGGCGAAATATGGCCGCGATCTCACCGAGGATGCGCGCAAGGGTAAGCTCGACCCGGTGATCGGGCGCGACGAAGAGATTCGGCGCGTCATCCAGATTTTGAGCCGCCGCACCAAGAACAACCCGGTGCTGATCGGCGAGCCGGGCACGGGCAAGACGGCGATTGCCGAAGGGCTGTCCTCGCGCATCGTCAACGGCGACGTGCCGACGGGGCTGCGCAACAAGCGGCTCGTCTCGCTCGATCTGGGCGCGCTCGTGGCCGGGGCCAAATACCGCGGCGAATTTGAGGAGCGGCTCAAGGCCGTCTTGCAGGAGGTGTCGTCGTCCGAGGGCGAGGTCATCTTGTTTATCGACGAGATGCACACGCTGGTTGGCGCGGGCGCGGCCGAGGGCAGCATGGACGCGAGCAACATGCTCAAGCCGATGCTGGCGCGCGGCGAGCTCCACGCCATCGGCGCGACCACGCTCGACGAGTACCGCAAGTACATCGAGAAGGACGCGGCGCTGGAGCGGCGCTTCCAGCCCGTCTTTGTGGACGAGCCGAGCGTCGAGGATACGATCAGCATTTTGCGCGGGCTGAAGGAGCGCTACGAGGTGCACCACGGCGTGCGCATCACCGACGGCGCGGCGATTGCGGCGGCGACGCTGAGCCACCGCTACATCACCGACCGCTTCCTGCCGGACAAGGCCATCGACCTGATCGACGAGGCCGGGTCGCGGCTGCGGATGCAAATTGATTCCAAGCCGCAGCGCTTGGACGAGATCGACCGCGACATCATGCAGCTCGAAATCGAGCGCGAGGCGCTGCGCAAGGAGGATGATGTCGCGAGTAAGGAGCGGCTCGAAGCGCTGGAGGAAGAGCTGGCGAACCTGCGCGAGACGAGCAGCGAATTGGCCACGCGCTGGCAGTCCGAAAAGGAGGCCATCGTGCGCGTGCAGGGGCTCAAAGAGGAGATGGACTCCGTGCGCACGCAGATCGAGCAGGCCGAGCGCGCCTACGATCTGCAAAAGGCCGCCGAGCTGCGCTACGGCAACATGAACGAATTGACCAGCGAACTGGTCGAGGCCGAAGCGAGAGTGGAGCAGCTTCAGGAAGATGGCGCGCTGCTCAAGGAGGAGGTCGACGGTGACGAGATTGCCAACGTGGTCAGCAAGTGGACGGGCATCCCCATCAGCAAGCTGATGGAGGGCGAGCGCGCCAAGCTGATCCGCATGGAGGAAGAGCTGCACCGCCGCGTCGTCGGCCAGGAGGAGGCGGTGAAGTCCGTGGCCTCGGCGATTCGCCGCAGCCGTGCGGGCCTGCAGGACCCGGATCGACCCATCGGCTCCTTCATCTTCCTCGGCCCCACGGGCGTCGGCAAGACGGAGCTGGCGCGCACGCTGGCGCAGTTCCTGTTTGACGACGAGCAGAACATGGTGCGCATTGACATGAGCGAGTACCAGGAGCGCCACACCGTGGCCCGGCTGATTGGGGCGCCCCCCGGCTACGTCGGCTACGACGAGGGCGGCCAGTTGACCGAGGCGGTGCGTCGCCGCCCCTATTCGGTGGTGCTCTTCGACGAAATCGAAAAGGCGCATCCGGAAATCTTCAACGTGCTACTGCAGGTGCTGGACGACGGTCGGCTGACCGACGCGCAGGGGCGCACCGTCGATTTCCGCAACACCGTCATCATTATGACGAGCAACCTGGGCTCGCAGTACATCCTGGATGTTTCCGGCGACGACGAAGAGATGGAGCGGCGCGTCAAGCTGGCGCTGCGCGACCACTTCCGCCCGGAATTCCTCAATCGCGTGGACGACATCGTGATCTTCCGCGCGCTGCAGATGGCGCAGCTCAAGTCGATCATCGAGATTCAGCTTGAACGGCTGCGCAGCCTGCTAGCGGCTCGCCAGATCACGCTCGAGCTGACCGACGCAGCCAAGACGCTGCTCGTCGAGGAGGGCTACGACCCGGCCTTTGGCGCGCGCCCGCTCAAGCGCGTCCTGCAGCAGCGCATCGCCGACCCGCTGGCCGTGCAGATTCTGGACGGTCGTATCGAGAACGGCGAGGATGTGCAGGTCGATGCCGTGGGTGGGGAGTTGATGTTTACGGTGGTGGGGAAGTTGGTGGCATAGCGTTGAAAAAGCTGGGGAGCACACGTGCTCCCCAGCTTTTTTACTTTTGTGATACAATTGATCAAGATAAGGTGTGAAGCGTTGCGAGCGGCACTTTTCTACCGCAGAAAGTTGGGTCTTCAATGAATTCTGTCAACGTTTTGATGATCAGCGACCATTTGCTCACGCGGTGTGCGCTCCAAAGCTTGTTGGAGCGCGAGAAGACCATACAAGTCATTGGCAGCGGCTCGCTGGACCAGGCGCAGAGAGTTTGCCGTCGACATGAACCCAACCTGCTGCTCTTTGAGTTCCACCGAGTCGACCTGGACCCAGCGCAGGTGTTGTCACGTATTGCCAAAGCGTGTCCAAGTGTTAATTTGTTGGTGTTGGCAGATGCCGCTGTGGATGCACGTGCAATTCTGCTGAACGGAGCCGTGGGGCTTGTTTATTTACAGGAATCGCCACAGACGCTGGTGCAGGCAATTCAGGTTGTTGCCCGCGGCGGTGTCTGGCTGGATCAGGCCGTGGTCAAGCAGTTGGTGCAGGAAGCCAAAAAAGTTGCGCCCCCCCCCCTTAAAATCAGAACTTACAGAACGCGAAGAAGAGGTGCTGCGTTTGATGGCGGCAGGAAAAAGCGACAGACAAATCGCGCGCACGCTCCACATGGGCGAGCGCACCGTGCGCGATCGGCTGCGTAATGTTTACGACAAACTGGAAGTTGGGTCAAGGGTAGAAGCTGCGGTTCGTGCGGTACGGCTGGGACTGATTGAATAGAGGTACTCTTAAACAACGCACCGATAAATCTTCCACTGCCGCATCCGGCGAAAAAGTCTGCCGCAAATGACGTTGCGCATACATGACATCTTCTTTAATCTTTACATCAGAAGATTACACACTTCACCACATCTCTCTTCCACTTCGTTTCCTTCTGCTAACTGTCCCTTTTGTCATGACTTCCTACACTCTCTGTGTGAGTTGAGAAGCGTTTAGAGATTTGCCTGAAAAGGATGCCACTATGAAACACTACTTGCTGTTTGATTCTGGGTGTAGTCTTTGCACTCAGTTAGCTCGCGACATTGAGCAAGAGGCTCAAGGCAAATTGGAAGCACGCAGTCTCCGCGATGCAGAGATCAGGGGCCTGTTAGATGACGCCTACCCCGGTTGGCGTTGGGAGCCAATGATTCTAGAAGTTGGCCCTAAGCGTACGAAAAAGTTTTCGGGTGTCACGATGGCTTTGCAACTGACCCGAATGCTAGGCGTAGGTCGAGCTTTACGCGTTGCTCGCATGGTACGACAGCTTAATGTTTCACCCTCTCATCGGGGTTCTGGACGTCGTCAAATGCTCAAAGGCGCGGGAGGGTTATTGACCGGGCTTTTGTTGGGTGGCACACAATACGGTAAGAGTGCGGCTCAAGAAGGAGATACGGTTTTTCTGCCATTGGTTCAGTCTCCCTCTGCTGGCGAGCTATATGGTGGTTTTCTGCTCCTCTCCGAAGGTGCGCCTGTTCCACGTGAAGTAATACCTGAAGAGTTTGGTTTCCCAGCGATGTGCGGAGTGTACGACGAAACGACAGGTGAATCTGGTGAGATTGGTCAAGGAGGAGCAGTTCAAGTTAATCTTCCAGACGTGGAAACACTTGCAAACGACACTAATGCGCCTGCTTATATACTGAACAATCCGGATGGGATTGTTGAATTCTCAAGTGTGTTGAGTCTCATTAAGTTGTGTCACAGATTCGTCTCATAAAGTCGTGCGCAATTGTTTACATAATCAATTCAAGAGCCTTTCTTCGGCCATCTGCGCAATCAAAATTGCCCAAAATCGCTAGCGATGTGCTTTTACAGACCTGTACTCTGAGTGTGTGGACTCGATTTGGAGGCTAATTGATCTAGCCACCGGTATTTCTCTGAGGAACGCGCACGACTTTATGAGACTCTTTTCGTACACAACTTAATGAGATCCGACAAGTGTGAGTGTTGTAAAGCATACAACAGGCGAGGCGTGGGGCAGTTGGATATTGTACGAATCGTACAACTTGGAGTTTGACACCATGTACACCTCTATCAGCATTCACGCTCAGTACGCCTTCCCACAACCACTTCCACTTTGGTTGAGCGATGCAGTTGAGGAAGGTGCTCCCTCACTTGTTCTGCAGAAAGTAAACTTCCTACCAACAGAAGAGGGGATACTTGTTGAAACACCAGTGGGCTTTACGCTTCGCTGGATCGACGAACAGGTTTATTACAAGCTATCAATCGACCATCTGCCAGATGTAACTCCTCAACAGATCGCCAACATTTTGATAAAAGTCTCGCCCTAGCGCTTTCCGAGGATCTTTGGAGATTAGTGGTCTAAAGAAAGGAAAATACCATGGCTCAATATACAATTTACTCTCCGTTCAATGGGAAATTGCTTTCTTCTAACTGTTACTGCTCTAGAAAGTACAGTGCTGCGTGTGCCTCCTGTACTGATGATCCACTGTCGACCCTGCCTCGCTGTAAGGATAATATGAATTGCTATAACTGTAGCGGTTGCACCCCATGTAGTAATTGCTGTAAGCATACGGTCGTGGGTGAAGGTCTCGGTTTCTCATTGCCGCTGGATATTTCCGCTCCATATAATGCATTCATCTACGCATATTTGGGTGCAACTATTGGCAGCATTAAATATATTCATATGACCGGTGTGTGTGCAACTTTCACAGGAGATGTCAACAACGGCGTCTGGGTCGAGGCATATGTTGGTCTTAACGCAACAGGGAAAAAATTAGGTCGACTGCTTTACGCACACACTGCAAATCGAACTTATAACGATGGGGCCATTATCAACCATCCTACTCAGACACCGGGGACTTGGTCTGTAACAATTGGTAAGGTTCCTGATTTACCCAATAACGCCTGTTATCGAGGTACGCACACACATTTTTCCATCTTTGCAGAATCAGGCGTAAGCAAGTCGCGTACTAGCGCTGCATGTGAAACAAATCTTGCTGCATCCACCTCTCCTATTTATTGGTGGACGTACTAATTCGTGATAGGTAGGCCATTATGCTTCGAGTAATTTTCATTCTAATTGTTGGAGCTTCACTCTCTGCTTGTATATATATGAGCGATGCAGGGAAGGTAGAGGATACACCTCAACAAGAGATATCTACTACAGAAGCAACGCACGAAGATTCTGTCACTGTACCTAGAATGGGTATAGAGGACCGCTTTGCCTCAATAGCAACTGCCTCTCGGATATTTCCCCACAATTGGTCACCAGGGAGTGAAGCGTTAGCCTACTGGACATTTAGCGAAGAAGAGAGCGAGCAATTTACCTACCCTCCAGGGACACTACATTTCTTCGATATAAATACTGGTCAAACTTGTGCCTATCCCGAGCAAGTTGATTACAGCTACGACAACTCGCCTATTGTTTGGTTGCCAGACGGTAAAATCATAGCTATTACAGGTGATGTGGCTGTGGGTGATGGTCAAGTCAGAATCAGCACACTCTGTAATGACGATTTCGAGATGCTTACTGAGCAATTCCCTGTACCGATAACGGGCATAGCTGCTCACAACGCCAGTTATACTCAGATTGTACTGAACAGTTCACGGGGGATTCTGCTCTACAACTACGACACTCAATCAAATATTCAAATCGATGAGGCTGTGCAGGGGTCTCAGCGTGCCGGTTACTCTTGGTCTCCGTCAAATGAACTTTTAGCCATTTCAGATGTAGTCGCGATGCCTTCCTATTTCGAAATGGTTACGTATGTTGTTAACACGCAAACAGGTTTGGTGGAGGATAGTGTTGAATGGAGAGCATTTGATGCAGAAGGAAGCTTTGAAGGCCCTGTCTGGTTGGGAGAGAAACAGTTTCTCATTCAGAACACATTGGATCAGGGCCCTTTGCTAGTTACCACTGGAGAAGAAGTTCAACAGTTGATACCAGACGTGTTCGACGATAAGGATGTATCAGATCTGTCAAATGTGCAAACTGTAGCGAGAAATATTTCCGGATCAGAATCATACTCGATTGCTTTCGTCAATGTTGGCGCAACATTGACGCTGTATCATTCAAAATTAGAAGAAACCGAGGAACTACCCTTTCAACGGTTGCTATCCTGGTCACCTGATGGGAAGTGGCTAATTTTATCTGGATCAACAAGCACAGAACGTTCGTCTGGTGTATATCTTCGAGAAGTGAATCCAGAAAGTGAAGCGAAACTTCTTTTTAATGGAGAGAAAGCTCCCGAAGCGGTAGTGTGGAAACCAGATTTGTCCGGAGTTGCAGTAGCTTTTCCGCAAAAAGCTGCTTTTGTCTCTATTCCTGATGGTACTCAAAGTGATCTAGGTGTAAGTGCAGCAGGTGAAGTGCTTCCTTCATCATTGATGTGGTCGTCCAATGGCGAATATTTAATTGCTCGACAGGTAGGTAGCGGAAAAGAAACGCTGGTTGTTACTGCTCCTTAAAGCAGATGCTCTGTCGGTGAAGTCATGCACTCGACAGTCACTGGAACGAACACCATAAATACATGTAGTAAATTCAGCTTTCATTGTCGCCTTCAAGGAGAAATACCTCATGAAACGCTATTTGCTTTTCGACTCCGGCTGTAGTCTGTGTACACAGCTTGCGGAGAAGATTGTACAGGAATCCGACTCCAAGCTGGAAGCGCGCAGTTTACGAGAAACGTCTGTTCAAGAGATGCTCAATACTGCCCGACCCAATTGGCAATGGGAGCCTATGCTGTTGGAAGCCAGCTCCGAGAATATGAAGGTGTTCTCTGGGCCGAAAATGGCATTTCGCCTGGTGCAAAAGCTCGGAGTTCGCCGCGCGTGGAAGATTGCATGGCTGGTGCGAGGGACAGGCGCGCCCCTGCTGGGTGTGAATATTAACACAGATCGTCGACGCCTTCTTCAGGGCGCAGGTGGACTGTTGACGAGTTTGTTTCTTGCTGGGACTAGATTTAAACAAGGTTCGGCACAAGAAGGTTCGGTTTACCTGCCTCTGATACAGAGCGGCCAAGGCCTCGATCTTCAGCCCGGGGTGCCAGAGCTTATTGCCAACACATTTATGGCTCACGCAGCTGAATTTCCAGACCCCAATGAAACTGTAGAAGTTTTGCGCCTCTACATGGAGGGCAATAATCTTCTTCTGGAAGAACAGGTGGAAGAAGCACTTACGATTTTTGAACAAGCAGTTGAATTTCAGCCGGACAGTCGTCACGCGCTGGCCGGGGTGGGACGGGCCTTAACTGCGAAGTACCACCAAACAAATAACGAAGACGATCTGCGCGCGGCGGCTCAAAAATTCATTGAAGCGTCGGAAGTAGGTGCGCAATATAGTCGATTGGCCTATACCAGCAATATCGCTCATCGACTTGCTGACCTGGGTGAGGAAGACCAACTCCACGAATTTTTCTCCAAGCATATGGAGTCACCCTACCGCCCAACCAGATTTTATTTGCACTACGCGCAAGGTTTGGTAAAACTGGGTAACCCAGCAGCAGGTAAGTGGTTTCAAAAGGCCTTACTTTCTGATCCGACGGATTTGGAAGTGTTGATTCCGTATGTGGAATGGCTTCTGGACAATCAGCAGTTTGAGCAAGCTTTGCAGTATCTTTCCGAGGATAGTCCCTACGAATCCCTGCACCTGTACCGAGGATTTGCTTTGGAACGGTTAGAAAAGGTAGAACTTGCTGAACAGTCATATGAGAAGCACGCGCCATTTAGCAAGCTCTTCGCGGCCCCACAGCGCTTTAAGACAGAGAATCCGCTGACTCAAAACTCTATTCGATTTGAAAGTGATGCAGCTGCAAAAGAGCCTCTGGCTATTCAGCAAACTTGTCTGACAAACATCTCACAATGTATCCACTGCGAGGCAGAATCAGAGAACGATGGAGCCAAACGCACCGTTGGGTGGACAATTCGCAATAGGGTGTTCGTACATACTACATCAAACCCGTGCCGAAATTTTCTGCTTAGTGGTTCTTCCACTTGTGACAAATACATTTCAGCAATTAACGGAGGCTTCTGTAGGGGACGTGACCGGAATGGTGACAATATTTTTGATACCACCACTGCTTCAAACCAGGCTGCGTCAGATGTATATTATGGACGCACACCTGAGCCTAAAACAAAGTGGTGTCCAAGAAACCCACCCTTCTTTGTCACTGATGACTGCAATGTTTGCAATCCCGTCACGTGTCGTTGTACTCAAGGAAGTGATCAATGGGTGTCTGGTGGGCGGAGTGATGGTTACCTCTTCATGTTAGCAACATCTGGAAACTGTTCTCCAACTACACCATCATCGCCTTGCGCTAAGAATCCAGACAAGAAGTGTGCCAACGGTGGCTACGAAAATTGCTTCTATACGATCTAATGCATCATCAAGTCTTAATTTTCGGGTTATTTCGTGCTGGTTACCCGAATTTTTAGCGTTGACAATGCACTAGAAGCATGATACGGGCGGGGTTAGTTACTAGGCGCGCTCCACAACCTACATGGAGCGCGCCTAGTAACGGCATGAACGACTCAAGGACTTTACTGTGCTAACGAAAACAACAAAGCGAGGAAATTTGTTTCTCCTTACCTTTGGTCTTTTGTTGCTGCTTTACTTGACAGTTGCATGTAAATCGCTCGACGAGCCTTCTGTTCAGCTACCTAAAATAACGCTCACAAAAGCGACAAGACAATCAAAACCAAGCGTTCGATTGCCAGAAGTAGCTCGGTGGTCTATTAAACCGCATGTTCTTCCATGGCAGTGTCAGCCAAGTATTGAATGGTCGCCGGATAGCACTACCTTAGCATACACCTCGAAGGGCAGCGTTTGGATTACCTCTGAGTCTAATTTTACATCTCCGATAGAAGTCCGAAGAGGGATTCAACCTAAGTGGTCTCCAAAGGGGCGTCTAGCTGTCCTTGCTGATAGTGAAGATGGTTGGTTTCTGCAAATTTTTGATGAGTCCACTGCGGCTACAGAACCAATTGAATTAGCTGATGATAAAACAATGTCGATGTTGCAGTGGCTAGATGAAGAACGAGTTGCAATTGTTTGGCATCGAGGCATCTCTGTTGAAGCACTCTATGAAATAGATACGAAGCAGGGCACATTCGCGCCGCTTGTTGCAGTTGAAGATGGAAAGTTGAGTACAACGATCTTGGGTGGTCGGTATTACTGGTCGCCGGATCAATCGTTCTTGTTGATAGAGCGTCCGTCACCTTTTCGTCAGATTTCTCTCCTTGACGTGGCAACACAGCAAGATACCCCTCTTACTGGAGAAGAATCGACTTATCAAAAGTTTGAATCCTGGTCTCCGGACGGTGTCCAGTTTTTATATGAGAAGTGGACAGGTGTTGATGATCCTTTGCGTTCAGCCGCACCTACTCTCTACTTGTGGAATTTAGCTACACGGCAGAATCGTGAGTTAGTTCCTAATGCATGGGGGGCAGATTGGTCAACTCAAGGAGAAGTAGCATTTCAACTTTTAGGTTCGCCCATTCAAAATGAGCAGCAACAGATTGTTGGCACTGATTTCCGCATAAACCAACCTTTTAAGTTGTTTCTGGTCGTAGCAGATACTGCCAGCCTAAAGCCAGAGCGCATCATAGAAATTGGTCAAGTTACCGACATTGACCGATTTCTGGACAATTCGACTGGGTGTGATACACCCCGCCCTGACTGGTCTCCAAATGGGCGGGTATTACTTTATTGGAATGCAGATGGTTTGCCTATGTTGCTTAACAGTGAAGGATACTTCCGATTAGATGACCGTCCATTTGAATCGAGACATGTTCAAGAATTTGCATGGTCGCCAAATAGCAAGTATCTGGCGATGCGCACGCCCAATGAAATAGTCGTGTACTGCTTAGATGATAGCTGCTGAATCGCAACATTACCCTCGACCTGACCGACGCGGCCAAGACGCTGCTGGTCGAGGAGGGCTACGACCCGGCCTTTGGCGCACGCCCGCTCAAGCGCGTGCTGCAGCAGCGCATCGCCGACCCGCTGGCCGTGCAGATTCTCGATGGTCGCATTGAGAACGGGGAGCGCGTGCAGGTCGATGCCGTGGGTGGGGAGTTGGTGTTTACGGTGATGGAGCGGTTGATGGTGTAAGGATGAAAAAGCTGGGAGAGCAGGTGTGCTCTCCCAGCTTTTTTATGACTGCCTGATCCAACTGGTTCTTATGGTATAATTAGAAATTACACAGTATCCTCGATACGAAATTTGGCTGAATTATGTCTACACGTGCTAAAATTCTTCTTGTCCTACTGCTATTTCTTTTCTTTGCCATGCTATCAGGCGGGCTGATAATAATGGGTCAAGGAACTACTAGCAGATTGACTAGCATTGATGTTGGTCTCTTTGATTTATCGATGTACAGAATTGCGTGGTTTCTCCAGGGTGGATTTTGCCTTGTACCGGTAATCTTACTTTGGTTTGGTTGGGAATTGTTTAGAGGAGATAGATATTAGAAATGACCTCAACCACAACAAAGCGAAATTTACTGCTAACTGTGTTTGTGCTCCTATGCACTCTGGCAACGACATCCCCCGCCCATGCTCAAGATAACACCGTTCCGGGCGAACCCCTCGTCTACACAGGCCTCGACCTCAAGTACCCCGGCGTCACCTACCTCGATGTGCCGCCCAGCTGGCCCAGAGAAACGCCCTTCACCAGCGCGACGCTCTACATAGATACGCTCTACCTCTATGAGTACCACTTCATGCTTTCGGGGCGCGTGCTCTATGGGAATCGGGTGCGTCCTGTTCAAATTACCGCCACGTTCTTCGATTCCATACTCAACACCAACGATCCAGACAAATCGGCGACCGCTTTTGATGCGACGGGCAATTTTTACGTGGCCCATGTATCGGTGCGCAGTAACCCGCCGGACTACATGTTTATAACGAGTAGTGAATCGCCCCTGCAAGGCAGCAAAGGCGTACTGATGATTTATCTGCAGCGGCCCGATGGCCCAATTCCCTGGCAGGTGGAAAATCGGGAGATTACGCTCTTTGAAATTCCCACCGAGGGCACGCCGCTTGAAGAATTTACCGCACCGCTGCTCGAGCGCACAGATCTACCGCCCAGCCCCTTCCTAAACGACCATTGGTACGTTCTGCTTATTAGGAGCGAATCCTCCTTCTCCGTCGATAGCTACCAAAGCACGGAATATACCGGCTGCCTCTGGGGCTACAAAATCGCCTCCGACCCCACCATCGTGGAACTCGATCTCGAATTCGGCCGCGACACGCCAGACGTGCGTGGCTACCAGTTGCTGACGGCGTTGAGCAACTGGACGGGCAACGATTTTCTCACGCCTATGCAGGAGCGGGGTATCTGGGGTTGCCTCTATCAGCCCGAGTAAGCCTTTCTCTAAATGCTCCAGCAGCGCATCGCCGACCCACTGGCCGTGCAGATTCTAGACGGTCGCATCGAGAACGGCGAGCGCGTGCAGGTCGATGCAGTGAGGGGGGAGTTGGTGGCGCAACAAAAAGGGCCGGACAGCGCTATCCGGCCCTTTTTGTTTGCGAATCGCGACCACGGAGAGCGCATCCTCAGATACGAACGGCTTCTGCTTCCTCCACTACTGGCGATTCTGCCCCTGCACGCCGACGCTTCCATTCTCGAATCAGCTGTTCTTCCAGCGCCGCTACCGCTTTGGGGTCGAGTTCAGGTTCCGGCTCAACCTGTTCCCGCGATGCCAGGAATGCCTCCATCTCCTCATCAGTTGGCTTTCTGCCGCACTGATTTTTTCTTTGCAGGAACTCCTGGTGCTGTTGGATCACCTTTGCGAGCGGTACATGCTCAAACTGCGAAAGTGGTACGCCTCGCTTGGCGAGCTTCTCCCAGGCCACCGCTTGCTCCAACGCGTGTAGGATATACCGAGATAGGGAAATGCCGCTTTCCTGTGCGAGGTTCTCCAACTCTTGATAGAGCGCTTCGGGTAATTCCAAAGTCAGCTGATTCACGTTACCCCTCCAAATAGTCAATGACAAAGTGCGCAGGCGAAAACACAGTTAATCCAACTTCTATCTGTGCTTGACGAAAATCTCGTAAATTATGCGTAATGACTGCTGCGCCCGCATTGAGCGCACATTCGATAACGTGTTCGTCTCCTGGGTCGGAAGATAGGGGTCGCTAAGTGTAATGATTTGACACGAATTGCGCAATGTCAAGCAAGTCATCTAGAACCGGTTGCAACGTCCTCCATCTTTGCGGAGCAAGCTCACGGGACAAGACACTTTCGTACTCGTACATCAGCGCGTTTGATACGCAAACGTCGTGACGTCCGGCCAGCCCGGCGAGAACGATTAAGCCTGATGCTGAGCCTCGCTGTGTAAGCCCTTCAAAGATGACGTTCGTGTCGATGATAATACGCATGGCTACCGAACTGTTTTTCGCATTTTGTTTGATTATACCACACAATCCGCCGACCCGCTGGCTGGGCAGATGCTGGACGGTCGCAGCGAGAACGGCGAGCGCGTGCAGGTCAATGTGGTGGGTGGGGCGTTGGTGTTTACGGTGGTGGAGAAGTTGGTGGCGCAAGAAAGACTATCCACGAAGGGCACGAAGAGCACGAAGGAAGACCGTATAACCCTCTTCCTTCGTGCAACTTCGTGTCCTTTGTGGATTATCTTTTTGATAGTTGGAAAACGCAGCGAGATTCAACCATGCAGACGTGGAAAACGCTGGCGACGGAAACGGTTTATCAGCCGCAGGGAGGCCGCTTCCTGACGGTGGAGCAGCATCGCGTGGAGCTGCCGGACGGGCAGCAAATCGACGAGTGGCCGTGGGTGATCACGCCGGACTTTGTCAACGTGGTGGCGGTGACGGCGGGCGGCGACTTTCTCTGCTTTCGCCAAACCAAATACGCGCTCAATCGGGTCGCGCTGGCGGTGGTCGGCGGCTACATCGAGGCGGGCGAGGCGGCGCTGGCTGCGGCGCAGCGCGAACTGCTGGAGGAGACGGGCCACGTAGCCGATTCCTGGACGCCGCTGGGCGACTACGTGGTCGACGCCAACCGCGGCTGCGGTCGCGCCCACCTCTTTCTCGCAGCGGGCGCGCGCTGGCAGCAGCCGATCAACGCCGATGATTTGGAGGAGCAGGAGCTGCTAAAGCTGAGCCGCGCTGACGTTCGGCGGGCGCTGCGGGAAAATCAGTTTCCCGTGCTCTCCCACTCGACGGCGCTGGCGCTGGCCCTGCTGGAAATGGAGAACGCATGAAAACAACAATTCTGCTGGCGACGCTCTTGCTATCCGGCTGTACCGTCGTCCCATCGTCCCGTGCCACATCATCCGGTGTACCCGCTGCATCGACAGCCACCGTTGCGACCGAGCCAACGGCTGAGCCCGCGGCGTTCCAGTGCTGCATGGACACCACCACCGATTACATTATATTAGGGGAGGACGAAACCTTTCTCAACGCTGTTGACGCCGAGATCGCGGAGCTAGGCCCGGCGGAGCAGAGGCGCTACATCGAATTCCGTGAACCGGGCAGCAAGTTGCTGCTGCAGGGGCAAATTTTGAGCTACGAAGAAAGCATGTGCATTGAACGCGTGCTGCTGCAGCCAGCTCAGAGCGGCGCGGCAGTTATGATTGACACGACCACCTGCCCTGGCTTTGACCCGCAAACGTACAACACAGGCTTTGCCCAAACGCTGGTTGACTTGGAGATGCCGCTGACCCAAACGCCCCCGCCCGACGTCGCTGTCGACTTCGTGCGCGCTCAGCAGGCCAGCAACGGCACGTGGACCTTCGCCGTCACCCTCTCGCACCCGGATACGGGATGGGATGATTACGTTGACGGTTGGCACGTCGAAGCGGCGGATGGGGCGATCCTGGGCACGCGCATTTTGCTGCATCCCCACGTCGACGAGCAGCCCTTCACCCGCAGCCTCAGCGACGTGACTCTCGGTGAGGGCGTGGACGAAATCTTCATCCGCCCCCACGATCTCGTCAGCGGCTACGGCGTCGACCCGCTGCGCGTGCCCCTGGCCGAAGCGGGCAGCGGCGAGCGCTACGAAGTGTTGCGATCCGGCGATTAGCACGCCGGGCTGCGCTGTCACTTTCGGAGGACGACCGCCTGGAAGTGTAAGTTGCCCGCTCCCCCACTCACCTGAACGGGTGTAAAAGAGACGATATTGTCGGATCTCATTAAGTTGTGTACGAAAAGAGTCTCATAAAGTCGTGCGCGTTCCTCAGAGAAATACCGGTGGCTAGATCAATTAGCCTCCAAATCGAGTCCACACACTCAGAGTACAGGTCTGTAAAAGCACATCGCTAGCGATTTTGGGCAATTTTGATTGCGCAGATGGCCGAAGAAAGGCTCTTGAATTGATTATGTAAACAATTGCGCACGACTTTATGAGACGAATCTGTGACACAACTTAATGAGACTCAACAATATCGAATACTTTGCGAACCGTCCGCGCCAGGTGCGCATCGGTAAAGAACGAGAAGAAGCGCTTGGGCTCGTGTAAATCGTCCGCCCACACGCCCTCGTGATCAAAGCCGCCGTAGACGCCGAGAAAAAATAGTCCATCCGCAGCTAAAACCGTGTGGACATTACGCAGCACGCCCGGCAGCTCGGCTTTGGGCAGGTGCAGCAGCGAGTTGAGCGCGTAGACGGCGTCAAATGATTCTGCTGGGAAGTCCAGCGCGCCAAAGTCCATCACGTGAGCCGTCAATTCCTTCTCTCGACAAAAGCTCACCATCTTCGGCGACAGGTCGACACAGGTGACGGCCAGCCCCTTGGCCTGGAAAAACGCCGCGTCCTGTCCCGTGCCCGCGCCTAGTTCGAGCAGCGTCTGCCTACCTTCCTGCTGAAGCAAGGACAAGAATCCCTGGCGCTCTTTGAGCTTCCACGCTTGCTTGGGAGAGAGATTGCGGCGTTCGGCTTGGCCGTCGTAGGCCTGGAGCAGGTTGGTTCGTAACTCGTGGTCCATCATTTTCTAATAGGCTATGAAGCGCTGCGAAGCGACGCGGAGCAGCGCTCCGCGTTACATAACCCCCGCCCGCGACAGCAGCTTATGCGTCGCCGCATTGTGCGCCTCGACCAAGCGCGGCACATCCAAAAGCGTCGGCTGCCCATCGCGCACGAGCAGGCGACCGTTGACTACGGCGAAGTCGACGTTGGTCGGCTGGCAGTAGACCAGCGCGGCAACGGGATCGTGGACGGACGCGCCCGCGTGAGCCAGATCGTCCACGCGCCAGGCGACGACGTCCGCGGCCATGCCCGGCGCGAGCTGGCCAATGTCGTCCCGGCCCAGGACTTCGGCGCCGCCGCGGGTGGCCACACGCAGGGCTTCGCGCGCCTTCAGACTCGTCGGGTCCATGGTGCCGACGCGCTGGAGCAGCATGGCCTGGCGCACCTCGCCGAGCAGGTGGTTGCCGTCGTTGCTGGCGCTGCCGTCCACGCCGAGGCCGAGGGGCACATTTGCATCCAGCATTTTGCGCCCGGGCGCGACGCCGCTGGCGAGCAGCATGTTGCTCGTGGGGCAGTGGGCCGCGCCGGTGCGCGTGCGGGCGAAGAGCGCAATGTCCTCGTCGCTAACATGAACGCAGTGGGCGTGCCAGACGTCGTCGCCCGTCCAGCCCAGCGACTCGATCAGGTCGACCGGTCGCTGGCCAAAACGTTCGAGGCAGAAGGCTTCCTCGTCCTGCGTTTCGGCGAGATGGGTATGCAGGTGGACGTTCATTTCTGCACCAAACGAGCGGGCGAGATCGGCGCTCTCGCGCATCAGCTCCGGCGTCACGCTAAAGGGGCTGCACGGCGCGATCACGACGCGGCGCATGGCGTAGCACGACGGATCGTGGAATTCCTCCACCACGCGTCGACAGTCGCGCAGGATCGTCGCTTCGTCCTGCACTACGGAATCGGGCGGCAGGCCGCCGTCCTTTTCGCTCAGGCTCATCGAGCCGCGCGCGCCGTGGAAGCGCAGGCCGATCTCGGACGCCGCCTCAAACTGATCGTCCAGCCGCGAGCCGTTGGGCCAGAGGTAGTGGTGGTCGCTGGAGGTGGTGCAGCCGGAGAGCAGCAGCTCCGTCAGCGCGATTTGCGTGCTGGCGCGCACCATCTCCGGCGTCAGCCCGGCCCAGATGGGGTAGAGCGTCTGGAGCCAGTCGAAGAGCACCTGGTCGCGCGCGCCGGGGATGGCGCGGGTGAGCGTCTGGTAAAAGTGGTGGTGCGTGTTGACGAGCCCCGGCAGCACCACGCGGTCGCGGGCGTCGAGCGTCTGTTCAGCTTCGCTGAATTCGGGTGGCAGGTCACCGGTCGCGCCGATCCATTCGATCACGTTGTCGCGGATGAAGAGCGCACCGTCGACAATTTCGTCACCCGCGTCGTTCATGGTGGCGAGGGTGCGGGCGTTTTGGATGAGGAGTGTAGACATAAGAGATAGGGCGTGGTGCGTGGTGCGTGAACTCGTTCATCCTCATTCAGGTTGCTTCCGATGAACCAAGCAAAACTACCAGTTCACGCACCACGCACTACGCGGCACTTTTCGTAGCAATTCCAACGGACGCGCGCCGTCAAATTTTGTACGCTTTGGCTGACGCCGTGCATTGTAGTGCAATCATGTATTTGGGCAAAGTCCGCCCTGATCAAAGCAGCACTCCCAACAGAAAGGGAACCGCCGGTAAACGCGGGCAAGGTAGAGTGAATCTGTTTTCTTCTGAAAAACCTGCGTGAATCTGCGCTCTTTCGCGGTTAAATTTGCAAACTGGAAATGGCTGTGGCAAAGCCGAGCCGATAATGCCCAGCAAATCGATTGTGATTTGCATCGTAGAAAAGGAGTTTTCACCATGACACCCGTTTCGCCGGTCGTTGAACAGTCCCGTTCCAGTGGGCCGCTGATCCTCGCACCTTTCGAGCCACACGTGCTCGCGCGTGGTGGCCTTAAACAGACTATGCTGGGGCGCATCCACCCGTTGCCCATAGGTGACATGGTGGCGGTGGAGCAGCCGCTTTTGCTGGATGGCGGCCGCGATCACACGGGTTTTGCCCCGGAGCACGCCGTGCGGCTGCTGGGCTACTATACCAATGGGCAGCGCTATCGCGAGCAGCTCGCGGGCGACGCGGGTGCGGCAGCCGAAGCATCGCGCGGGCTAATTCTGATGCTGCACGGCTGGCAGGGGTGCAGCCACGCCAAGCAGGTGCTCTCGCTCACCAACGACCTGCTCTGTGCGGGCTACGACGTTTTTCGCCTCAACCTGCGCGACCACGGCCCCGGCCTCCACGCCGACGCGGTGGCGCTCAACCCCGGCGTCTTCGTGGGCACGCTGATCGAAGAGGTGGCCGCGGCGACGCAGCAGGTCGCGCGGCTGGCGGGCGAGCGACCCTTTCACATTGTGGGCGCGTCGCTCGGCGGCAGCTTTGCGCTGCGGCTGGCGCTGGCCCACAGCCAAAGTCGACCCAACGACGGCTTTCACAATTTAGTCAGCGTCGTCGCCATCTGCCCCGTGCTGGACCCAGCCGCCTCCACGCGCGCACTGGATGAGAAGCCGCTCTATCGCCGCTTCTACCGGCGGCTGTGGCTGGCCTCGCTGCGGCGCAAGGCGGCACTCTTTCCGGATTTGTACGACGCCGAGCCGCTGGCCGCGCTGCCGGACGTTTGGTCGATGACGGAGCATCTCGTGCGCGAGACGGGACTATTTCCAGATGCGCAAACCTACTTCGACGGCTACACCCTGCACGGCGACGCCTTCCAGGATTTGGCCGTGCCCACCCGCATTATCACGTCCAAGGATGATGCTGTTGTGCCCGTGGCCGACTTTTACGAGATCGAGCCACATCCGCTGCTCACGCTGCAAATCCACGAGACGGGCGGCCACTGCGGCTTTGTCGACCTCTTCCCGCTACGCCAACTGATGTCCGAGATGATTTTGGGGGCGCTGTAGGAACAGTAAGGGTACAGAACGCAGCGTAGTGGGAGGGCGCGCCCTCCCACTACGCTGCGTTCTGTACCCCCATGGCTTCTATGATACAATCGACCCACTGAATTCGACACGTAAGCTGAAGGAAACGCCGTGAATGTTTTGGTGATGGGCAGTCAAGGCCAATTGGGGCAGGCACTGTGCGATCGCTTTGCGCATGAGCACGACGTTACCGGCTGGAGCCGCCCGCAATACGACGTGTCGCAACCGTCGATGGCCGACGCCGTGGCCGACGCCGCGCCGGACGTGGTGATCAACGCCGCGGCGTGGACGAACGTCGACGGCGCGGAGGCGGCGCCCGCTGCGGCCTTTGCCGCCAACGCGCTGGGGCCGAAGTACCTCGCTGAAGGCTGCCGCCGCTGCGGGGCGACGCTGGTGCAGATCAGCACCAATGAGATCTTCGCCGGTGATGAGGGCGTTTTTTACCGCGAGTACGACCAGCCGCAGCCGTGGAGCGTCTACGCGCGCAGCAAGCGGGCGGGCGAGATCGCGGCCTTGCAAACGTGGAATCAGGTATTTGTCGTGCGCGTGGCGTGGCTCTTTGGGCCGGGCGGCAACAACTTTCCCGTGAAGATTGCCGCCACCGCCGATACGCACGACGCGCTGCGCGTTGTCGCCGATGAATGGGGCAATCCCACGTACACGGTCGACGTGGCGGAGGCGCTGGCAAAGCTGGCGGCGAGCGAGCGCTTTGGCACATATCACCTCGTCAACGAAGGGCACGCCAGCCGCTTCGAGCTGGCGCAGGAGGTCATGGCGCTGACGGGGCGCGACCGCGTCGAGATCGCGCCGATTGGGCTGGACGAGTGGCCGCGCCCAGCGCCGCCGCCGCCGCACGCCGTGCTGATCAATCAAGCGGCGGCTGCTTTGGACATCACGCTGCGCCCGTGGCGGGCGGCGCTGGCCGAGTACATCGAAGCCGAGGCGCACCGGTTTGAGCGAGGCAACAATCTCAGTAGTGAGCGGTAACCTGAGCAGGACCAGGAGGGAATAAAATGGCTCAAACATTACAAGTGCCAGTTGACGATTTCACCTATCAGACGTTTCAACAGCAGGCCAACGCAACAGGCTTGAGCGTGACGGCTTACCTGCGTAAGTTGGCTGAGCGACAGAGCCAACGGCGCTATCTTGACGTTTACCCGGCTGAGTTGTCGCCGGAAGCGAAAGGTCAGCTTGATGAGGAGTATAACGAGATTGTAGAAGATTTAAAGTCAGGCTCTGAGAAATCTGGTGCGGTTCAGGTTGGTTCTGTTCAAGAGATGATGGAAGTTTTGGAGAACGATTGATCTTCTAACGATTGACCTTTGGTGCTACCGGATTGATTCTAGCCCCCAACAAAGATAGAATGAGGCATGAAACCAATTGTCCTGAGCGCTGAATTTCAACGTCAGTATCGAGCGCGCCTAAGTAAAAACAGTGAGTTGCGAAGAGAGTACTTTGAAGCTGTAAGCATTTTCGAGGTTGATCCGGAGGCGGTTCGAGACCATGCCTTGGAGCGTCAGTTAGCAGGTTACAAAGCCTTTTCCATCACGGGCGACTACAGAGTAGTCTATCGAGAAAATGATGAGCAAATTATTTTTTTGAGAGTTGGAACCCACGAACAGGTGTATGGACGTTCGTAAACCCCCGGCCGAGTACGTCGAAGTCGAGGCGCACCGATTTGAGCGAGGCCATCATGTCGAGTAACATCGTTTCTCCCCAGAAGAAAGCAGAGAAAGCGCACATCTCGCCCGCATCGCAGGTGACGCCGGAGCAGATGGAAATTTACCGGACGGCGGCGCGGCGGCGGGCGCAGCAGGGGCTGTCGCCGGAGGCCGAGGCGCGGCGCCAGCGGGCGCTGGCCGCGGCCAAGCGGGCGGCGGCGGTGCTCAAGGAGGAGTTTGGCGCGACGCGGGTGGTCGTGTTTGGGTCGGCGGCGCATGGCGAGTGGTTTACGGAAACCTCGGATATTGACTTGGCCGTTTGGGAATTGTCGCCGGAGGTATATTTCAAAGCGTGGGGGCGAGTTGAGGATGTGCTGCACACTTCCAGTTTTCACCTGATTGATGTGGAGCACGCACGACCCAGCGTGCTGCAATCCATTGAGCGAGATGGGATCGACCTTTGAACGCCAAGCTAAGAATCACCCGCCGCATTTACGAAGAGCTGGAAGAGATTGACCGCGTGGCGGTTCGCGTCCAGCGTGCTTGGAAAAAAGCGCAAACGTCGTCGATGACGCCTATATCGATTCGGTTGCGCTAAATTTGCACGGAATTTACAACGGCCTTGAGCATATCTTTGTCGCCATTGCCAAGAGCGTTGATGGCACGCTTCCTGATGACGAACACTGGCACGAATCGTTGCTGAAGCAGATGGTGCACAGTTTTGAGGATGTGCGACCAGCCGTGATCAGCACGGCATCGCTTGACGTGCTGGATGAACATCGCAAATTTCATCACGTAATTCGCAACGTTTATGCTCACAACCTGATACCGTCCAAAATGAAAGATTTGGTTGAGCCGCTAGATCAGATGCTGCTGCGCGTCAAAACTGAACTTCATAATTTCGCCGACTTTCTAGAAGAATTAGCCACAGACCCCTAACTCCATGTCCGACAACCTAACCCCCACCCCCGACCCCTCAAAGTCCGAGCAGAAGAAAAGTGCTGCCGAGCGGCGCGCACAGGCCGAGCAGGCCAAGGCGCGGCTGGCCGACAGCTCGTCGCTCGGCGCGAACGCCAACCCGATTGTGGACGACGCAACCTACGGCGATCTGCGCGAGCAAAATCGCGTGGTGATGCGTCACCAGATCGCGCTCAACATCGATAGCTTCCGCGCGGCGACGGACGATTTTCTTGGCGACGTTCGGCAGCAGGCCGTGCGCAAGTACCCGCCGCTGCGTCTCGCCGCTGCGCCCTTTGCTTCAATAGTTATTCCCAACTACAACGGCGCGCGCTTTCTGCCCACGCTGCTCGACGCGCTCGCCAAGCAGGCTTTCCAGGACTTCGAGATTCTGCTGGTGGATGACGCCAGCAGCGATGAGTCCGTCGCCTTTGTAGAGGAGCACTACCCGAACGTGCGCGTGATTGTGAACCGTAGAAATCTGGGCTTTGCGGCAAGCTGCAACGCCGGGGCGGAAGCGGCCAGCGGGCGCGTGCTCGTGCTGCTCAACAACGACACCGAGCCGGAACCGGAGTGGCTGGCTTCGCTGGTGCGCGCCGTCTGCGAGCAGCCAAATGCGGCGGTCGTCACCAGCAAAATTTTGCTGCACGACGGCTCCGGTCGGCTGCACACGACGGGCGATCTGCTGGGCGCAAACGGCCTGCCGCGCAACCGCGGCGTCTGGGAGCAGGATGCGGGCCAGTATGATATGCAGCTGGATGTGTTTAGCGGCTGCGGCGGGGCAAGCGCCTTTCGCCGCGACGCGTGGCGGGCGCTGGGCGGCTTTGACGAAGAGTTCTGGATGTACGTCGAGGATGTCGACTACGGCTTTCGGGCGCGGCTAGCGGGCTGGCAGGTTGCCTACGCACCGGAGGCCCGCGTGCATCATCACCTGAGCGCGACGGGCGGCGG
The DNA here is from genome assembly GCA_965213595.1 of Caldilineaceae bacterium. Taxonomy (GTDB): domain Bacteria; phylum Chloroflexota; class Anaerolineae; order Caldilineales; family Caldilineaceae; genus JBCCFC01. The sequence goes on from CBDBZO010000002.1 coordinate 39,013, forward strand.
CGCAACGGCCAGCTTCTACACGGGCCGCAATACAATTTGGCTAATCGCCAAGAACATGCCCGCCTCGCTGCTGCGTCGCCACTGGGCCAAAATTGTGGGCGCACAGCTCGGCATTGCCGTGGACGCGCTGCGGCACTGGCGCGGCGAGGCGGCGCGCGCCCGGCTGCGCGGTCAGCTGGCTGGGCTGCTGGGGCTGTCCGGCCAGCTGCGCAAGCGGCGCGTGGTGCAGTCGCGCCGGGCGGTGACGGACGGCGTGGTGGCGCGCTGGCTTAGCCAGTAGTGCGCCGCTCTCGCTAATATGTTTTGCCAACGCCGCTGAGCAATCAGCGGCATTTGTTTATGCTTTCGAAGGGCAACTGCGTTGACGGCTGCTCGGCAAAAGCGCCTCTTGTCAAGCTTCTATATGCTTGTAATTTCCACAAAAACGTAGATAATGACAGGCTATGCTAATACCCATCGAGATCGCTCGTGCAGCGTGCAAAGATATCACCGCCATCCGGGCCGTCACCGCGGCAAGCTGGCAAGCCACCTACGCCGACATCTTCGCGCCGAGCTTTATCGAGCAATTTCTGAGCACGGCCTACAGCGAGGCAAATCTGGCGCACGCCATTGAGCGCGATGCGGAGATCTTCTTTGTCGCGTGGGTGGCGGGGCAAGCGGCAGGCTTTGCGCACGCGTCGCCGCAGACCTTTCGCCGTGAGTGGGAGGGCGACTGCCGCGCCGAACTCTACCGCCTCTATGTCGATCCATCGCAGTGGCGGCGAGGGCTGGGGACACTGCTGCTGGGTGCGGTGGATGAGGCGCTTGCCGAACGCGGCGTCGGCGGCTACTTTTGCTTCGTCCACGGCAAGAATGAAGTTGGCAAGGCATTTTATCAGCGGCGCGGCTTTATCCATGTAGCAGGGTACGACCGAGATGGCGAGTGGTGTATGCAGAAAGTGCTGAGTGAAACGTGAGACGTGAGGTGCTCGAAGAATGTCGCTGGCCGGAACTGGATGAGCCGTACGCGACGGCGCTGCGGCTGGCGGTGGAGTACGTGCTTGCGAGTTTCGATGTTGCTGGCATTATCGCCAGCGGCTCGATCATCCGCGGCAATCCCGATCCGGGCAGTGATTTCGACATTTACGTCGTCCACGTGCGACCGCAGCGGCAGCGCCTTCAGCGCTTTTTTCACGGCGTGCCCACCGAGCTCTTCGTCAACCCGCCGCAGGCAATTCGCAATTATTTTGCAGAAGGTCAGCGCGACGGTGGCCCCTCGACGGCGCACATGCTGGCGACGGGCTTTGTCGTGCTCAAGCGCGCGCCGGTGGTGGACGAACTGATCGCCGAGGCGCACGAGTGGCTCGCCAAGCCGCCCAATCCCAACGAGGCGACGCTGACCCAGCGCCGCTACTTTATTGCCGACCGCTTCGAGAACGCCGTCGACCTGCACGCGCGCGACCCGATCACGGCGCAGCTGCTGCTGTACAACGCCGTGCTCGCGCTGCTGGGCTATCGCTTCCTCGCCGCCAACCGCAACCGCCCGCGCGACAAGGAGTTGCTCTCCGCGCTCGCCGATCTCGATGCGCCACTGGCTCAGCAGATGCGCAATTTTGACGCCGCGCCGAGCGTTGCCAAGCAAATCGCCATTGCCCGCGAAATGATGCAGTCCACGCTCGGCGTCACCGGCTTCTTCGAGTGGGCGTCGCCGCTGGAGGCTGTTGACTAATCAACCGGCTCATTTTGTCATTCCTGCGAACGCGCAATGGCGTTAAGTTAGGGCTTTCTTGTTCCACGCTCCGCGTGGAATGCGCTGCGGGAGGCTCCGCCTCCCCTCTGGAGGCAGAGCCTCCGGATTGAGTGCCCAGACTCTGTCTGGGCATCAGCTTGCTTAACTTAACGCCATTGTGCGAACGCGGGAATCCATCTGGAGTCGATTAAAACAAGCTAGCAACTTATACTGCCTCGTCGACCCGTTCGCGTCTGAGAATGCTTACTTCACAACAAAACAAAAAACAGTCAACGGAAAACAGTCAACGGAAAACGCTAAATGACAACTGCAAATATCGTCACCCTTCCCGGCGACGGCATCGGCCCCGAAGTGACGCGTGAAGCACAAAAGACGCTGCAAGCCGTTGCTCAAAAATTTGACCACACCTTTTCCTTTACCGACCATCTCATGGGCGGCGTCGCCATCGACGAGGCGGGCTCCAGCCTGCCCGAAGAAACGCTGGCTGCCGCCAAAAAGGCGGACGCCATCCTGCTCGGCGCTGTGGGCGGGCCAAAGTGGGACGACCCAAACGCGGCGGATCGACCGGAGCGCGGGCTGCTGGCGCTGCGCCGCGAGCTCGATTTGTTTGCCAACCTGCGGCCCCTCAAGCTGCACCCGCAGCTCGTCCAGGCCAGCACGCTCAAGCCGGAGGTGCTGGAGGGCGTCGACCTGCTGGTGATCCGCGAGCTGACGGGCGGCATTTATTTTGGCGAGCGGCAGGAGGCGGGCGAGGAGGGCTTCTCGGCCTACGACACGATGATTTACACGCGCCCCGAAGTCGAGCGCGTGGTGCGGCTGGCGGCGGAGGCGGCGATGTCGCGCGGCAAGCGGCTCGCCAGCGTGGACAAGGCCAACGTGCTCGCCTCCAGCCGTCTCTGGCGGCGCGTGACCAACGAGGTGCTGGCCGATTTTCCGGAGTTGGAGGTCGAGCACGTGCTGGTCGACGCGATGACGATGCACCTGATCCGCCGCCCGGCCAGCTTTGACGTGATCGTGGCCGGCAACATGTTTGGCGACATCGTCACCGATGAGGCGTCGATGCTGGCGGGGTCGATGGGGATGTTGCCCTCGGCCAGCATTGGCAACGAGCAAAATAGCCACGGCTGCCCGCGCGGCGTCTACGAGCCGATCCACGGCAGCGCGCCGGACATTGCGGGCCAGGGCATCGCCAATCCACTGGCCGCCATTCTCAGCGCCGCCATGCTGCTGCGCCACAGCCTCGGCTTGGAGCAGGAGGCGAGCGCCGTCGAGCGGGCGGTGGACGCCGTGCTCAACGAGGGCGTGCGCACGCCCGACATTGCGGACACCGGCAGCGAGACGGTGGGGACGGGGGTGATGGGGGATTTGGTGGTGGAGCAGCTGTTGCGGGGCTAATGCTGCTCGTTCCATGCTCTGCGTGGAATGCGGCCCCGGACGCTCTGCGTCCGACCGGGCCGACATCGCCTTGCTGTCGTCGAGCGCCTAGTAGAGCAGCAAACACCTTCTGACGGGTAGGCACGGCACGGCTGGCAGAACCGCATCCCCTCGCTGTTGGTTCGTTGTCGTTGAAGCCTTGTAGCCCCTTTCCCCCTAGAGGGAAAGCGGTTGGGGAAGGGGTTCTGCGACGCCCGTCAAAAGTGCCCTGATCGAGCGCCTACCTGCGCTCTGCCGCGCGCTTGAAAGCACGCAGCCACTGTTCATGCTGCGTCTTCAAGCGCGAGCGGCTCATCAAGGGAACTGCGAGAACGCCAGCAAAGGATTCAGCAATGGTGAGGCGCGTAACGCCCTGGACTGCTTCCACGAGATGACGGTCAACGGAGGTGAACCAGAGCGACGCGCCCGTCCACGTCAACTCGCGCAGCGGCTCCACCACGGCAACTTGTGCACGAATGGGAAAGTTGTATAGCCGAAACGTAAAATACGCGTCGACGGCGAGTGCCGTTCTGATCTGCACGTCGCGAATAGCAGGGGTGATTACCGGCCAAGCGGGAAGGTCGGTCAACAAATTCCAGACGTGCTCAACCGGCGCTTCAATCCTGATGTCGCTGGATGTCGTGATAGGGGCTTCCTCGTCGATTCGCCCATTCTTGGCATATTGCTCGTGTAGGATGGAGCGAGATGGTCCACGGTGTAATATCTGTCGCAACATAATTCACTCCAAGGTGAAAATTTAGCATTGCACGTAACGGTACGCAGCAAATAGAGAAGCGTTGCGCATTTTTAATTGCCAGAACATCAATCACTCTACTGAGAATCTCCGGGCGTACAGAAAGTCAACCAATGCAACCCACCACCCAAGCCCCCAACATGACCATCACTAGCACCACCAACGGTCGAGCCGAACCTGGCCTTGACGCCAACACCGAGCTCGACCAGCGGCTGCGCGACACGATCCGCCTGCTTGGCAACCTGCTGGGCGAGACGCTGATCGAGCAGGAAGGGCGCGCACTCTTTGATTTGGTCGAAGAGATTCGTGCACAAACCAAGCAGCGGCGCGATGATGATCCGGCCAACACCAAAGAAGCAGAAAGCCATCTTGCGACGCTGGCGGACAATCTCGTGGACGAGCCCGCCTGGGCGCTGGCCGTGCTCAAGGCCTTTACGACTTACTTCCAGCTCATCAACCTCGCCGAGGAGCGGCAGCGCGTCTACATCCTGCGCGAGCGGATGCGGCGGGCGGCCGAGCAGGGCACGGCCATGCGCGAGACCATCGAGGAAGCGGTGGGTCGCCTGAAGGAGGAGGGGCTGAACGCGGACGAAGTCAACGCGATGCTGCAGGACGTGGTGATTATGCCCGTCTTCACAGCGCACCCGACGGAATCCAAGCGGCGGGCGATTTTGCTCAAGCTGGAGGCCATCGCCCGCGCGCTGCGCAAGCACGATCGCGGCGACGCGCTGCCGCAGGAGCAGGCCGATGCCGTGCGCGCCATCCGCGAAATTATCGAGGCGCTGTGGCAGAGCGACGAGACACGCGACCGCCGCCCGACGGTGCTCGACGAGGTGCGCAACGGGCTCTACTTTTTTGAGAACACGCTCTTTGCGCTCGTGCCGCAGATTTACGAGGAGATCGAGCGCGCGCTGGCCGAAAATTACCCGAATGCGACGTTTAGTATTCCGCCCGTGCTGCGCTACGGCTCGTGGATCGGCGGCGACCGCGACGGCAACCCGTTCGTGACGGTCGACGTGACGGAGGAGACGCTGCGCACGCACAAGGAAGCCATCGTACGCCACTACGGCTACGAGATTGAGGCGCTCTACAACGAGTTGACTTCGGCCACTACGCGCGTCGAGGTCAGCCAGGAGCTGCTGGCGAGCGTGGAGAGCGATCTTGGCATGGTGGGGCCAGAGGAGAGCGACCTCTTTGACCGCTTCAAATCCGAGCCTTACCGCCAGAAGCTGGTGGCCATGCTGCGGCGAATCCGGGCGACGCGCGAGGAAAATCAGCAGCCGTGGGCGGATCGCCTGCGCTCGCCGCTGGCCTACCACCACCCGACCGAGCTGCTGGATGACCTGTATCTGATTCGCGACAGCCTGCTGCAAAACCAGGGTGAACGCGTGGCCGCCGGTCGCTTGTCGCGGCTGATTCGCGCCGTCGAAGTCTTTGGCTTCCACCTCGCCACGCTCGACATTCGCCAGCACGCCGAGCGCCAGCGCGAAGCCATGGCGGAAATTCTGGCAAGCTACGAAATTGTCCACGAGTACAAGGTCATGTCCGAGCGGGACAAAGTCGCCCTGCTGACGCGCGAAATTGGCGGTCTGCGCCCGCTGACGGCGCAGCTTGGCTTTAGCGACGAGACCAACAACGTGGTGCGCCTGTTTCGGCTAATTCGCCGCGCGCACGGAGAAATCAACCGGCGCGCGGTGCAGTCCTACATCATCAGCATGACGGAGAGCGTGAGCAATATGCTGGAGGTGCTGCTCTTTGCCAAGGATGCCGGCCTCTTTGGCGAGATTGATATCGTCCCCCTGTTCGAGACGGTCGAGGATTTGCGCAACGCGCCGCGCATCATGAGCGAGCTGTTTGAGAACCCGGTCTACCGGCAGCACCTGGAACGGCGCGGGCAGGCACAGCAAATCATGATCGGCTACAGCGACTCCAATAAGGATGGCGGCTATTTGCGCGCCAACTGGATGCTCTTCCAGGCGCAGCGTGCGCTGGCGCAGACGTGCGACGAGCACGACGTCAAGCTGACGCTCTTTCACGGGCGCGGCGGCTCGCTCAGCCGCGGCGGCGGGCCGGCCAACCGGGCGATTTTGGCCCAGCCGCCAGAGTCGGTGCGCGGGCGGATCAAGGTCACCGAGCAGGGGGAAGTGATCAGCGGGCGCTACGCCAACCTCAATATTGCCCATCGCCATTTGGAGCAACTGGTCAACGCCGTGCTGCTGACGAGCGGCAAGCGGCCCGAAAATTTGCACGCGCAAGAATGGGCGGAGCTGATGGACGATCTCAGCGCGCGCTCGCAGCAGAAGTACCGCTCGCTGGTGGACAAGCCGGAGTTTATCACCTACTTCCAAGAGGCGACGCCGATCGAGCACATCGATCTGCTCAACATTGGCTCGCGCCCTTCCAAGCGGCGGCAGACGCGCGCCATCGAAGATATGCGCGCCATTCCGTGGGTCTTTGCCTGGATTCAGTCGCGCGTGAACCTGCCGGTGTGGTATGGTGTGGGGACGGGCCTGGGCGCATGGGCCGAGGCGGACGAGACGAATCTGTCGCGGCTAAAGGAGATGTACGCCGAGTGGCCCTTCTTCCGCACGATGCTGCAAAACGTGCAGGTTGGCCTGGCCAAGGCGGATATCTCGATTGCGCGCCGCTACGCCACGCTGACGGACGACGCCACGCGCGCCGCCATCTTCGACGACATCGTCGACGAGTATGAACGCACGCGCCGCGTGGTGCTGGCGGTGACGGGGCACGGTGAGCTGCTCGAAAACGAGCCGTGGCTCCAGCGCTCGATTCGCGTTCGCAATCCGTATGTCGACCCGCTGAACTATTTGCAGGTCGCGCTCCTGCAGCGGCTGCGCGCTCAGCCGGATCACGAAGAGGTGGAGACGTGGCGCAATCTTGTGCTGCTCTCCGTCAACGGCGTGGCGGCTGGGGTGCAGAACATTGGGTAAAGAAGAAATTTTTAACGCGGAGAGCGCAGAGGCGCAGAGGGGCGCGGAGAAAAGAGCGTTGTCATTTCGAGCGAAGGGAGAAATCTTCTGATGGCAAAAAGGCGATGTATACCATTGACGAAGCCACTTCGTCTACGACAACCAAATTTCTCCCGTTCGGTCGAAATGACGTGTTATCTCGTCTCCACGAGACATTCCCTTTGCGCCTTTGCGCCCTTGCGTTAAATTGACTGTTCGACAAGGATACTATTTTGACTGATTTACTTTCCACCGTCGACGGCCTGCTGATCGATATCGACGGGGTGTTGATGCACGGCAGCGCGGTGATTCCGGGCGCGATTGAAGCCATGGCTACCCTGCGCACGCGTGGCGTGCCGCACTCTTTTTTGGCCAACACGACCATCTACTGTCGCTACACGCTGCTGGATCGGCTGCGCACGCTGGGCTTCGCCATGGAGATGGATCAGCTGCTGACGGCGACTTACGCCGCGGCGCAGTATCTGCGCGAGCAGGAGGCGACGAGCTACTTGCCGCTGCTGCTGCCCGATGCCCAGCTAGAGTTTGACGATCTCGAAATCAACGAAACCAATCCCGAATTTGTCGTTATTGGCGACATCGGCGCCTCGTTTAATTTTGCGCGGCTCAACACGGCCTTTCGCGCCTTGCTCAACGGGGCCAAGCTGGTGGCGCTGCACAAAAAGCGCATGTGGCGCACGGAGGACGGGCTCTTTTTGGATGCGGGGCCATTCGTGGTGGCGCTGGAGTACGCCGCCGAGCGCAACGCCACGGTCGTGGGCAAGCCGAGCGAGCGCTACTTCAACCTGGCGCTGGAAACGCTCGGCCTGCCCGCCAACCGCGTGGCCCTGCTTGGCGACGACATCGAAATCGACATCCGCGGCGCGCAGATGATGGAGATGCAGGGCTGGCTCGTCAAGACGGGGCGCTTCCGCAAGGGCGATTTGGGCCGCGGCATCTGGCCCAATCAAATATTTGAGGATATTGGAGAACTGGTGGGAGGCGCGGCATGAGTAAATCGCCTTTTCCGGGAATGGACCCGTATTTGGAGGCGTCAGGAATTTGGCACCAGGTTCATATTGGATTGACAACTTTGTTCGTGGAGCTACTTCAGCCCCAGCTTGTCCCCAAGTATTACGCCGAAGTAGAAATGTATCTGGCTCTGGAGAACTGGGAGACGGTGGACTGGGATAACGATGATTCAGACCGTCGCGATGGGATTCCCAACGTGGGCGTTTCAATTCGAGAGGCTGCTGTCAAGTATGAAGTTGGATCACCGATGCAGACGGCGAATGAGCCAACCACGCCCACGCCGATTCGCCGACATGTCGCGCTCGACACGCCGCGTCGGTTACGCTCCGTGCGCATTGTGCATCGAGAGACAAAGCAGCCCGTTGTTGCCATCGAAATTCTCTCGCCCGTCAACAAGCGACCCGGTCAGGGACGCGAAAATCACCTGGCCAAGCGCGCACTCATCCTCGATTCGTGCCTGCATTTGATCGAAGTTGATCTGCTGCGTCGCTGGCGACCGATGCCGGTGGAGGGCGACACGCCGCCGAGCGACTACCGCGTGCTGCTGGCCAATGGCGATGAACGGCCCAAGTGCACGCTCTGGCCGATTAGCGTGCGCGACAAGCTGCCGGAGGTTCCCGTGCCGCTGCGCCCGCCCGATGAGCCGGTCGCGCTCGACTTGGGCGCAGCGCTGGCGACGCTTTACGAGCGGGCGCGCTACGATTTGCAGATCGACTACACAAAAATGCCGGAAGGGCCGCTGAGCGTAGACGATGCGGCGTGGACGGCGGTATTGCTGAAGCCGCAACACGAACCCGCTCCGGAGACAGTACGTGAGGAGTGAGTAGTTGAAACGTGAGGATGGGTAACTCGACCTCACGTTTCAACTACTCACTTTTCAAGGCAACCAAGAAAAATAATCATGACAACCATTACTCTCTCCCCCATCCAACTCTACGACACCACCCTGCGCGACGGCACGCAGGCCGAGGGCGTCAACCTCAGCTGCGACGACAAGCTGCGGATTGCGCGGCGGCTGGACGAGTTTGGCATCGCCTACATCGAGGGCGGCTGGCCCGGCTCCAACCCCAAGGATATGGAGTTTTTCGAGCGCGCACAGACGGAACTCAAGCTCAAGCAGGCCCGCGTCGCCGCCTTTGGCTCGACCTGCCGCGCGGGCGTTGATCCGGCGGATGATCCGCAGATTGGGCTGCTCGTCGAATCGAACGCGCCGGTGATCACCATCTTTGGCAAGACGTGGGACCTGCACGTGACCGAAGTGTTGCGCACCGACCTCGAAGAAAATCTGCGCATGATCCGCGACTCCGTGCGCTACCTTGTCGACCAGGGGCGCGAAGTCATCTATGACGCCGAGCACTTCTTCGACGGCTACAAGGCCAACCCGGAGTATGCGCTCTCCACGCTCAAAGCCGCCATCATCGGCGGCGCGACGAGCGTCGTCCTCTGCGATACCAACGGCGGCTGCCTTCCCTGGGAGATCGCCGAGGCCGTGGACGCGGTGCGGGAGGAAGTGATGGGCCTGCCGGCAAACATCCAGAGAACAGAAAACAGCCAACGGAAAACGGAAAACGGAAAACGGACGGCGGCCAGTCAGGTGACGCTTGGCATCCATGCGCACAACGACAGCGAAACCGGCGTCGCCAATACGCTGGAGGCCGTGCGCCACGGGGCGACGCACGTGCAGGGCACGGTCAACGGCTACGGCGAGCGCTGCGGCAACGCCAACCTCGTTAGCATTATCCCCGATTTGCAGCTCAAGATGGGGCAAACCGTGGTTGCCGTGGAAAAGCTGCCGCAATTGGCGGAGTTGAGCCGTTATGTAAGTGAATTGGCGAATCTGAAGCCCGATTCGCATCAGCCATTTGTCGGGGCCAGCGCCTTTGCACACAAGGGCGGAACGCACGTCAACGCCGTGGTCAAGCACGCCATGAGCTACCAGCACGTTGATCCGGCCCTGGTGGGCAACGAGATGCGGGTGCTGGTGAGCGAGCTGAGCGGCAAGGACAACATTGCCGTCAAGCGCGAGGAATTTGGGCTGGATGGGTTGACGCGCGAAGAGGAGCGGCGCGTGCTGACGACGATCAAGGAGATGGAGAATGCGGGCTTTGCCTTTGAGAGCGCCGAAGCCTCGGTGGATTTGCTGCTGCGGCGGGCCTTTGAAGAATATGAAGCCCCCTTCGAGCTAATCGACTACACCACCAACGTCGAGCACCGCCGCGGGCGCGGCCTCTTCTCGGAGGCAACGGTCAAGGTAAAAATTGGCGAGCGAATTTTCCACGAGGTCGCCGAGGGCAACGGCCCCGTCAATGCGCTCAACCGCGCGCTGCGCAAGGCCACCCTGCAATTTTATCCGCGTCTGGAAGCCGTGCATCTGACGGACTACAAGGTCCGCATCCTCAACAGCGACGGCGGCACGGCGGCGGTGGTGCGCGTGCTGATCGACTTTACGGACGGCGAACGCACGTGGACGACCGTTGGCGCCAGCGCAAATATCATTGAGGCGAGCTGGACGGCGCTCTCGGATTCGGTGGAGTATTTTCTGCTGACGGACAAGTAGGGCGGAGCGGCGCTTCACCTCGCATCACGCAAACGCCTTTTCGACAGCGAGCCGAAATCCCGGCATTGCATCTCCACCATCTAGCATATCGCCTGATTTCAGCACCTGGGCCGTACCGTCTGCGCGATAGACCGTTAGCGTTCTCGTTTTTGAATCAACGACCCAAACAAGTTTTGTTCCATGCAAGAGCCATTCCTGTATTTTATCTTGCACCTGACTCATGCGATCGTTGGGTGAAACGATTTCAACAGCAAGATCAGGAGCACCTTCAAAGTAGGAACTTGGCAATGGGCCATTCGGTAAATTTTCTTTGCGAACAAAACCGGCATCTGGCGCACGTACTGTGTCAGGATTGCGTTCCAAGTAGAAACCTGTTTCGGCAGCAAACGCAACGCCAAGATCATTGTCTTCTACATAAACCTGAATTCGTGAACCAAGCTTTATGGCAGCACTGCCGTGCTGAAATCCTGCGGGAGGCACTTGAATCAGTTCTCCTCGAATCAATTCATATCGATTTTCATCCCGGGCAGAAATTTCGAGCAAATCTTCTGCCGTATAGAGGCGCGGTGGTGCTTGGGTTAGCGTTTGCACGGCCATAACTATAACTCCTTGAATCATCCGTACTCAACGGGTATCATACCACAATTAAGCAACAAGCAATAAGCACTACGGAGACTCCCCCATGTCGACGACAAACGGCACACACAACGGCGTGACCACCATGAACGGCACGCTGAACAAATACAGCAGCATCCTGACGCAGACGCGCTCGCAGGTTGGCTCGCAGGCGATGCTTTACGCCACGGGCATGACGGATGAGGATATGGACAAGGGGCAGGTGGGCATCGCCAGCATGGGCTGGGAGGGCAACCCCTGCAACATGCACCTCAACAGCCTCGCGCGCGACGTGAAGCAGGGCGTGCAGGCCGCGGGGCTGGTCGGCCTGATTTTTCACACCATCGGCGTCAGCGACGGCATTTCGATGGGCACGGAGGGCATGAAGTGCTCGCTGCTCTCGCGCGATTTGATTGCCGATTCCATCGAGGCGGTGATGCGCGCGCAGTGGTACGATGCGCTGGTGGCCCTGCCCGGCTGCGACAAAAACATGCCCGGCACGGTGATGGCGATGGCGCGGCTCAATCGACCGAGCCTCATGCTCTACGGCGGCACGATTCGCGCGGGCCACCTGCCCAGCGAAAACGGAGAACCGGGGCGCAAGCTCGATCTCGTCTCGGCCTTCGAGGCCTACGGCGCGTGGCTGGCGGGCGACATCGCGGAGGCCGAGCTCAAGCAGGTGATCCGCCACGCCTGCCCCGGCGAGGGCGCGTGCGGCGGCATGTACACGGCCAACACCATGGGCTCCGCGATTGAGACGCTGGGCTTGAGCCTGCCTTATTCGTCCTCCTTGCCCGCCAACAGTGCGGAGAAGCGCGACGAATGTGCCCGCGTTGGCGCGGCCATGCTCAACCTGCTGGAGCAGGAGATCAAGCCGCTGGATGTTTTGACGAAGAGTTCCTTCGAGAACGCCATCACGGTGATCACCGCGCTCGGTGGGTCGACGAACGCGGTGCTGCACCTGCTGGCCATGGCGCGCGCCGCCGAAGTGGATTTGACGATTGATGACTTCCAGCGCGTCTCGGATCGGACGCCGCTGCTGGCGGATTTGAAGCCGAGCGGGAAGTACGTGATGGAGGATTTGTACCAGGTGGGCGGCGTGCCCGGCGTGCAGAAGCTGCTGCTGCGCGAGGGGCTGCTGGACGGCAGTTGCCTGACCGTGACGGGTCGCTCGCTGGCTGAAAATCTGGAGGAAGCGCGCGACCTCGACGACGGGCAGACAATCATCTTCCCGCTGGACAACCCCATTAAGCCGACCGGCCACCTGCAAATTTTGTACGGCAACCTGGCCGAGCAGGGCGCGGTCGCCAAAATTACGGGCAAGGAGGGGACGCGCTTCGAGGGGACGGCGCGCGTCTTTGACTCCGAAGAGGCCTGTCTGGAAGGCATCCAAAGCGGTGCAGTCCAAGCGGGCGATGTGGTCGTTATTCGTTACGAAGGGCCAACGGGCGGGCCCGGCATGCGAGAGATGCTCTCGGTGACGTCGGCGATCATGGGCAAGGGCTTGGGCAAATCCGTGGCGCTGATCACGGACGGACGCTTTTCCGGCGGCACGCACGGCTTTGTCGTCGGCCACATTACGCCGGAGGCGCAGGCCGGCGGCAACCTGGCGCTCGTGCAGGATGGCGACCGAATCACGATTGATGCGGAGAACAACACGCTGAACGTGGAGGTGAGCGACGAAGCGCTTGCACAGCGGCGCGAATCGTGGCAGGCACCGGCTTACAAATACAGCAAGGGCGTGCTTTACAAGTATATCAAAACCGTCTCGCCCGCCTCCGCAGGCTGTGTGACGGATGAGTAGCGACTGAATAACGGCTGGTGTTGGACATCGTGTTCACTGCGACTCGACCTTTGGGCGGTGACTTACCGGTTCCCTTAGGCTAATCCAAGATTATAAATATACTACGGCTGATTGTGATGGAGGTGCGTCGCACTTGGGAAAGTGCAGCGCACCGTAGGCTGTGTTGGCCGCACCAGAGAGAGAGTCGACCGTGCGACGCACCTCAGAAGGTGCGTCGCACATCCAACGTGGCTTATCCCGGTATAGTTAATTTCCTGGAATTGCCTTAGCGGAACCCGCGCTTGGCCACTGCCCCAAGGTGATCCTTTCCGCGGGAGCATGTGTTGCGCAGCATGAATCCACAAACGGGGTAGATTAAAAACGGATAGAAATGGGTAATAGGGTGAAACCGAACTTATATCAAACACTAAGCGTATGGCAGCGGTTATTTTTATTTGTCTTTCCGCTATTGGGCATGTTGCTGATCTCGCTATTTCTGCTGGCGGAATGGGCAGGGGCCGATGTGGCGACTGCCGTCGTCGGCGAGCGCATAATTCGCTATCGGTACGTTGCTCTAACGCTGGTGCTGCTGCTGGGGATTGGCCATTTAATTTCACTTTTTCGGTGTACCGTGCTGCCGTTGATGCGCATGACCCAGAGCGAAGCCCACGTGCGCATGCTGTTGGAATCTATCCCCGATGCCTTTATCCTCATGCACCGCGATGGCACCTACCTGGATGCTCACGCAGCGCAAGACTCTGGGCTGCCCCGACCCGCTTCAGAAATGGTGGGCAAAAATGTAAGAGATATTCTGCCACCGGAACTCGCTCAACGTGCGCTGGAGAACGTTCGCCGGGCGCTGGAAACCAATGAGCCGCAAACGCTCGAATATGCACGCACCTTTGGCGACAAAACCTTCCACTTTGAAATCCACAACCGACGCTACAGCGCGGACAGCGTCGTCGCCATCCTGCGCGATATAACCAAGCGTCGCGCAGCAGAGGAGCGGGTGCGCCACCAGGCGGTGCTGCTCGAAAACCTGCTGGATGCTGTCGTTTCGGTGGGTACAGATTTTCGCATTGCCAGTTGGAACCGGGCCGCAGAAGAAATTTACGGCTGGACGGCGGAAGAGGTAATTGGAAAACTGTTGAGCGAGGTGATTCCTGCTGATTGGTCTCCAGCAGCGGAGCAAGCGGCCTTGACGCAGCTGCGCGAAAACGGGTTTTGGCGGGGCCAGGTTGTTCATTCTCATCGCGATGGTCACCCGCTCAACATCTTCGCGGCAAGCCGCATGGTTTACGACGAGGCGGGCGCGGTTATGGGCGCGGTCTCCGTTAACCGCAACGTTACAGAGCTGAAGCAGGCGGAATCCGCCCTGCAGGAAAGCGAAACCCGCAACAGCGCGCTAATCCAAATCATTCCGGATTCGCTGGGGCGCGTCAACAACGAAGGCGTTTACCTGGACGCAAAGGTTTCGCAGGAGTTGGCTCAGCAACGGGGCGAGGGCGAGATGGCTGGTAGGCATTTGTCGGATACGCTGCCACCAGTTGTTGCGGAGCGTGCATTAAGCCTTGTTCGCCAAGTGATAGAGGATGGTCAAGCACGCAAAATTGAATATGAGCTCAAGGCGGAAGACGAGCCGCTCTTTATGGAAGCGCGTTTGGTGAAGAGCGGCCCACGCGAAGCCTTTATGATCTCGCGCGACGTAACGGAACACCGTCGCGCCGAGGAGCAGGTGCGCTACCAGGCCGCGCTCGTTGAAAACATGCTGGACGCCGTAATTTCAGTTAATACCGATTTCTGTATTCTCAGCTGGAACCCAGCGGCGGAGAAGATTTATGGCTGGTCGGCAGATGAAGCTATCGGCGGGCTAATTGATGACGTGATTCCCTGTCACTGGTCGGAGGAAGAGGAAGCGACCTCCAAAAAGGCGCTGATGGAGGAGGGATTTTGGCGCGGTGAAGTGGTGCAATCCCACCAGGACGGGCGTCTGCTAAACGTTGTTGGCTCGACGAGCCTCTTTCGCAACGCAGAGGGCGAAGTTACCGGAGCAGTCTCCATCAATCGCGATGTAACGGAACTGCGACGGGCCGAATCGGCGCTGCGAGAAAGCGAAAGTCGCAACAGCGCCCTTATTGAAGTAATCCCCGATTCGCTGGCGCGCGTAAACCGCGACGGCATCTTCCTAGATATAAATATTCCCCAGGACTTGAAGTGGCCGCTCGGCGCAGAGGAGATTGCTGGAAAATCTCTCTTTGATTTGGCACCGGTTGAGCAAGCCGAGCGCGGGCTTATCGCCATCCGGCAGGTGATCGAGAGCGGAGAACTGCGTCGGGTAGAGTATGAATTGCCCACGTCAACAGGGACGCTCTATATTGAAACGCGTTTGATAAGGAGCGCTGATAACGAAGCGGTGATGATTTCGCGTGACATAACAGAACGTCGCCAGCAGGAAGAGCAGCTGCGCTACCAGGCAAAGCTGCTGACTTCCATGTCCGATGCGGTTTTCTCCGTCGATACCGAGGATCACATTCTGGTTTGGAACAAAGCCGCAGAAACGATATACGGCTGGCGGAAGGACGAAGCCCTGGGCAAGGTCTTTATGGAGATCATGGCCCCCGAACTCGTCGGCAGTACGCAGGCGGAGTTTGATCGGGCGCTGGAGGAAGAGGGAGCCTGGCGGGGCGAAGTCATCAAGCGCCACCGCGACGGTACACAACGGCACGTGCTCTCCGCGTGCGATGTGCTCTACGATGCCAACGGGCAGCGCACGGGCGTGCTGACCGTTAGCCGCGATGTAACGGAGCAAAAGCGGGCTGAGCAAGCCCTGCGCAAAAGCGAAGCGCTCAACCAGGCGTTGATCAACGTGATTCCGGATTCGCTGGCGCGGGTGAACGCAGAGGGCCGCTATCTCTACGTGAAAATACCGCCCGATATGCCCTCGTTTATGAGCGAAGAAGAGATGGTGGGCAAGCACATGCGGGACGTGATGCCGCCGGAGACGGTCGACGGCGCGCTGGAAACGGTGCGGCGGGTGATCGAGAGCGGCCAGGCGGAAGAGGTGGAATATCCAATCGAGATAGAAGGACAACAGTGCTTTATCGAGGCGCGCCTCGTCCAAAGCGGACCGAACGAAGCGCTCATTATCTCGCGCGACGTGACGGAGCGCCACCGTACGGAAGAGCAGCTGCGCTACCAGGCCCAGCTGCTTGCCAGCATGTCCGACGTGGTCTTTTCCGTCGACAACGAATCGCGCATTCTCAGCTGGAATCGGGCTGCGGAAGCGCTGTACGGCTGGCGCAAAGAGGAGGTGCGGGGCAAGATCTTCACGGATGTTACCTTTCCCGAAATCGTCGGCGGAACGATGGAGGAGTTTGCCCAGGCGATGGCCGCAGAGGGCACTTGGTCTGGTGAAGTCACCAAGCGCCACCGCGACGGCAGCAAAATCGACACGCTCTCTTCCTGCGATATAATTCACGATACTAACGGCCAGCCGACGGGGATGCTCGTCGTTAGCCGCGATATTACCGAACAAAAGCAGGCCGAGCGTGCCCTGCGCGAGAGCGAAGCGCGCCAGCGCGCCATCCTGGCCGCGATTCCCGATTCGTTTGGCATAATTAGCCGCGATGGCGTTTACCTCAGCATGAAGCTGCAGCAGAATGTCAACCTAGGCGTAAGCGCGGAGCAGCTGATTGGGCGGCGCGTCGGTGAGCTGGTAAAGCCCGAAATCACGGAGGAGGCGCTGCGGATAATCGACCAGGTACTTGAGCACGATGTAGTGTACGATGAGGAGTTTCGCCTGCCCAACCGCGAAGAAGAAGTCTACATCGAAGCGCGCATGGTCAAAAGCGGTGCCGATGAAGTGCTGGCTATTGCGCGCAACGTGACGGAGCGGCGGCGGGCCGAAGAGCAGCTTCGCTTTCAGGCCGAGCTTTTGCAGAATGTCTCCGACGCCGTTGTCTCTACGGATATGGAGATGCGGATTGTTAGCTGGAACCACGCCGCCGAAGAAATGTACGGCTGGTGCGAAGCGGAAGTGGTGGGCCAGCGCTTTGGTGAGCTATTAAAATTAGAATATCCCAGCGGATCACGCGAACAGGCCGTGGCCAAGCTGATGCAGGACAACGCCTGGCAAGGCGAACAGGTACAGCACTGTCGAGACGGCAAAAAGCTTACCATCCTTTCCTCCATTTCGCTGATGTGCGATCACGAAGGGAATCCCACGGGCTTTTTGGGCGTCAACCGCGACATCAGCGAGCGCAAAGAGGCCGAGATTGCCCTGCAGGAGAGCGAAGCCCGCTTTCGCGCCATGGTGCAGAGCGCCGCCGAAGCCATTGTGCTCTACGATATGGACGAACATCGCGTCGTCGAGGCAAACGACAACGTCCTCAAGCTCTTCAAGCTCTCAAGCGAGGAGCTGCGTAAAATAGGCGGCACGGCGCTGAGCGCCGAAATTCAGCCAAGTGGCGGTAATCGCAAGGCGGAAATCGCCAACATTCGGCGCAAGCTTGAAGAACAGGGTCATTTAACTTATGAATGGCTGTACCACGTGGAGGGCCAGGATTTGCTGGCCGAGGTGCGCGCCGTTACGCTGCCGGATCGCAACCGCTGGCTCGTGCGCCACAGCATTGTGGATATTACCGAGCGGCGGCAGCGCGAAGAGCGCCTGCAGCAATCGCAAAAGCTAGAGAGCTTGGGGCTGCTGGCGGGCGGCATTGCCCACGATTTTAACAACTTGCTCACCGGCATCCTGGGCCAAACCTCGCTCGCTCAACACAGGTTAACGGTCGAGCACCCCGCGCGCACCAACATGGAGCGTGCCACGGCGGCGGGTCTGCGCGCCCGCACGCTTATCCAGCAGATGCTGGCCTACGCCGGGCGCGGCCAAGCCAACGTGCAGCGGGTGAACCTAAACGACATTATCCAGGAAAGCGTGCAGCTCTTTGAAACGTCGCTGCCCACCACCATTTTTGTCGAAACCCAGCTGGACGAGGCCCTGCCAGCCGCCAACGCCGACGCCGGGCAGATGCAGCAACTCATCGTCAACCTGGTATTAAACGCCGCCGACGCGATCACAAATGCCCACGCGTCGATGGAGACAAATGGCGAACGAGCCGCGAATTCAAGCGAAGAGAGCGGGCGCATACTGCTCAAAACCACCGTGCGCCAGATTGATGAGCCGGAAACCAATCTCTATTTGAGCGAAGAGCCGCTGGCGCCGGGGCGCTACATCATGCTCCGCATCCGCGACAACGGCCACGGCATGAGCCCCACCACGCTAATGCGCGTCTTTGATCCCTTCTTTAGCACCAAACCGGAAGGCACGGGCTTGGGGCTATCGGTCGCCATGGGCATTATCAAGCGCCACCGCGGCGGCCTCAACGTGAGCAGCCAGCTCAACCGCGGCTCCACCTTTGAGATTTTGCTGCCCATCGCTGAAGAAGCGTCGCCCGGGCCTCAACCCCTTCCGGCGACTCAAGCGAGCGCAACGGGAACCGTTCTAGTCATCGACGACGAAGCGACCCTGCGCCAAACCGTGCGCGATATTTTGGAAAGCGTAAAGATGACCGTGCTGACTGCACCCAGTGGCCGGGCGGGCGTTGACGTGCTGCGCGAACGGGCGGGCGAAATCGATCTCGTGCTGCTGGACATGCGCATGCCCGGCCTCGATGGCACACAGACGCTCGAACTCTTACGCGAAATTGACCCCGCGCTCAAGGTCATTATCTCCTCCGGCTACAGCAGCAGTGAACAAATTGCCCGCTTAGACGGGGCACGCGACGTGGAATTTTTACCCAAGCCTTACGTTGCCGACGAGTTGATTAGCACGGTGCGGCGCGCATTGGGCAAGGCAAATTCACCACCGCTTGGGTCCGATGCGAACAATTCGTAGCGGCGCTCGCCTTTGGCTGCTCGGCGCCCTGTTCAACGTGCTGCTCTTTGCGCCGCTTTATTTTACCAACCGCGAAACGGCACGCCTGCTGCCCGCCCACCTGACGCTCACTAACCTGCCCGCGTCGCTGCTTTGGCGACGCAACCTTGATCCGTGGCGCATCAACGTCGAACTGGTGCTGCTGGGGCTGCTGCTGTTGCTGTGGCTCCCCGCGCGGCGGCCCCGCACGCGCCGCCTGCGTGCGGGGGGCGCGCTCCTGCTCTACCTCACCATCTTTGTCTACTACCTCTACGAAAGCCTCGCGCGCGACGTGTTTGGGCTGGAGCCAAATGCCTATAATCAACTGTCGCTGCTGCTGGGCGTGGCCCAATCATTCCGCGGCGACTTTCTCGGCCTGCTGCCGTCCATCAACGCCGCTAGTATCGCGCTGGCGGCAGGCGCGCTGGCGGCATTTAGCATGCTGCTTTGGCTGGCGGCCAGCTTTTTTGCGCGGCTTGAAGCGGTGCAGCTGCGAAGCTGGATGCGGACGGCGGCACTCTCTGCCGCGGTGCTGCCGGTGTTGCTGATGGGGCTGGGGTGGCGGGGCGCGCAGGCCAGCCACCCGCGCGCCGTCGTCAGCAGCGTATCGCTCAAGCTAATGCAGAACGCCGCCGATTCGCGCGCGGCTGCCCGCCTGATGGGGCAGTTTGATGCAGAAGGGCTCGCGCGCGCCTATGCCTACGGCGCGCAGGCCCACGCGCTAACCAACCGACCCAACGTCTGGCTGATTTTTATCGAATCCTACGGCTCGGTGCTGCTGGAGCGGGCGGACTGGCAGCGGGACTACGCGACGCTGCTGCACGAGCTGTCCCACGAGCTTGACGCCGCGGGCTGGCACGCCGCCTCTGTCGCCAGCGAAGCGCCCACCTGGGGCGGCGGCTCCTGGCTTTCGTACACGACGCTGCTGGGCGGGCTGCGCGTGGATTCGCACCCGCACTATCTCGCGCTTCTCAATCGCTATCAGGCCGAACCGCTGCCGGGTCTAGTTACCTTCCTGCGCGGGCAGGGCTATCGACACGTGCAGCTTTCCACGCTGGCCAAGCCGCTGCCCGCAGCTGAATGGACGAAGTACACCAACTTCTACGGCGTGGACGAGTGGCTTCGTTTTGATGATTTAGCCTACGAGGGCACGCTCTATGGCTGGGGTCCCGCGCCGCCCGATCAGTACGCGCTCTGGTTTGCGGCGGAGCGTTTGCGTGCGCCGCGGGCAGCAGAGCAGCCCTTCGTCTTTTTCTTTATTACCCAAAACTCGCACTACCCCTGGTCGACGCCGCCGCTGGTAGAGGAGTGGCGCTCGCTCAACACGGCCTCCCCGCTGCCTGCGCCTGCTTTCCCGCCTTCTTCAACGAGCTTGGGGAAAGGGGAAGCAGAAGAAGATAATACCGACCACGACACGCTGCGGGCCAACTACTGGCTCGCCATCAATTATGAGCTGCGGCTGCTGACGCGCTTTATCCGCGAGCAGGGCACGGCGGATGATCTGTTTGTGCTGGTGGGCGATCACCAGCCGCCGCGCATCTCGCGGCGGGACGACAGCCTGCGCGTGCCCCTGCACGTGATCAGCCGCGAGCCGGCGCTGCTGGAGCAATTTGAGGCCCACGGCTTCGGGCGCGGCCTGGCTATTGATGAGATGGTTGCCGGTGAGGCGGCGCTTGAGGAGCTAGCGCTCGCGAGTTCAGCGCCTGAAAATGTGGTGGACGCGAACGTAGTGGATGCAAACATCGCCTTCTTTCGCCACGAGGGCTTCCCCTCGCTTCTCTCGCGCGCGCTGCTGGCCCAATCTGATGTGCCTACCCACGAGCTGCCGCCTTACTTGCCAAACGGCGTTGAGCAATAGGCTCGAACTCTTTAGATTCGTTTAATGTAATAGCATTCTCTTTCTGATAGGATAACCAGGGCCGACCAAGCGCTCTACGTGGGCAGCATGGTTTGTATCAATCCATTTCACACGACAAGGAGACTTTTGATGAAACGAGCATGGCTACTGATAATGGTGATCGCCGCGCTGGCGCTGGCAGCCTGTGCGCCCGATGGGACAGCATCTACGCAGGCGGACACGGCGGCGGACACGGCGACAGAGACGGCGACGGAGCCAGCTGAAGCGACCGAGGAGGCGCCCGAGGAGCCAGCGCCGGAAGCAGCGGAGGCGACCGAGGAAGCACCGGAAGAGCCCGGCGTGGAAGCGACAACCGAACCGGCAGACGAAGCGGCCAGCGACGAAGCCAGCGACGCCGGTCTACGAACCTTCACCATCATTCCCGAAGAATCGAGTGCTGCCTATCTCGTGGACGAAACGTTCCTGTCCGGCGCGCTGGATCGCCTTGGCGTCACCCCCGGCGATTACGACATCCGCGGCACGACGGGTCAGATCGAGGGCCAGCTCCAGCTAAATTTTGACGACCCCGCGGCGGCGCTGGGCGAAAATCGCTTCACGGTCGACCTCTCCTCGCTGGCGACGGACCAGACGCGGCGCGACCGCTGGGTGCTCGAAAACCCCGACGGGCCGCAGTTTGGCCAGTTTACCACGGCCGAGTTTGTCGCCACCGAAATCAGTGCGACGCCCGAAGATTACACCGAAGGCGAATCCATCAGCTTTCAGATGACGGGCGACATGACCATTCGCGACGTTACACAGCCGCTGACGTTTGACGTGGTGGCAACGCTGGAGGGAGACACAATTACCGGCACGGCCGCCGCGCCCTCGCTGCTGTCCGATTGGGGCATTAACCCTCCGGCCTTTGCGGGCACGCTGGAGGTGGAAGACCCCTTTATCATCGAGGTGGCGTTTACGGCAGTGGAGTAGAAAACGGAACTGTCACCTTAATCAAAGAGAGGGGCGGCGCTGATGTAGCATCAGCGCCGCCCCTCTCTTTATATCGCAAAATGTTGCAAAGCAGCAGTCCCAAATTTAGCCGGCGCAGGCAGTGGAAAAGAGTCGATGGATTGATCGTCGCCAATCCGCTCCATTCATTCACTTGGGAAGACGCCGCCCGCTGTTTGAAAGGTATTGGGCTTAATTCCCAACGAGCGGCAGAAAGACAGCCCGCTCGCGCAGGACAATGCCCGTGGGCGTGAGGGTCGCATCGTTGGCGGCTTGGGTGTCGGGATCGTCCGAGAGCAGCGTTGTGCTTTCCGAACGCGTCAGCGTTGTATAGCGCAGCGATGCTTGATTGCGCAGCCGCCGCACCGCCGCCCCTTCGTTGACGCGCACTTGGAAGACCACCGACGCCTCCTGCCCCGGCGCGAGCAGAGGAATTGTGGCCTCGAACGCCATGCGCCCGGCGGCGTCGGCGCTGCTCACGGCGCGCACCTCGCCCATCGAGGTCACGAGCGACTCCACGATCAGCTGCGTGCTGGCGTCGGGCTCGTCGAGCAGCACCAGCTCCTGAACGTCGACATCGCCCTCGTTGCGCGCAACCACTTCGTAAAGCACGATATCCCCCGGATCAACAGCGCCGTCCTCATCCAGATCCGCAAAGAGCAGATCGCGCTTGATCAGAATGAGGCGCGGCGTATTTGCCACCGGTTCCACATCCACAAAATCGGGCTCGCCATTGTCGTTGCGGTCGTCCGTGCCCTCGCTGGCGTCGGGGGCGCCGTCGCCGTCGGCGTCGATATCGGCGTAGTTGGGCGCGCCGTCGCCGTCAAAGTCGCCATCGCCCTCGGCAAGGTCATCGAGGCCATCGCCGTCGAGATCGCTGCCCGTTAGCCCGAACAGAACGTAAGAATATTGACCCTCGGCCAGCACCAGCAGCTCTTCGCGGCTGTCGATGTTGTTGAGCGCCAGCGCACCGTTGGTGCCGATGAGCTCGACATTGCCGGTAGCCACCAGCCGGAAGAGGCCGCCGGGCAATCCAGCAAAGGTAAACGTCCCCCCCTCGCCGCTGAGTCGACGCATCACCTCGTCGTCCGCCGTATCGAGTTCGCCGTCGCTTCCCGCCCACGTCAGCAGCAGCTCTACGCCCGCTGGGCGCAGTTCGTTGTCGTTTACAAGCCCATCCCGATTCCAATCGTACCAGACGTAGCCCTCGATCGTCGCGCCATTGGCAACCGTCGTTGGCGCTGGCGTCGCCGGTGGGGGGGGCGTGTCGCCGGGGAGGACGGTCTCGGCGGGGTTGCTCGTCGGCGTGCTGGTTGGCCCGCCAGCGGGCGTGTCGGTTGGCGCTGGGGTTGATGTCGAGCCGGGGGGCACGTCCCCCTCGGTGGGAACGGGCGTGGCGCTGGCTCCAGGCGTTGACTTTGGCGCGTCGGTTGGCGTCTCCGTCGGTGTACCCGCTGACGAGGTAACGGTGGGCGTTGCGGTGGGCGTTGCGGTGGGCGTTGCGGTGGGCGTTGCGGTGGGCGTTGCGGTGGGCGTTGCGGTGGGCGTTGCGGTCGGTGGAACAGATGTGGGTGTGGGAGGCGGCACGAAGACACCGCCCGCGCGCGGCGACAGCAGGGTGGGCGGAATTTCCTGGCGCTCGATGCCCGGCCCCTCTATCTCCAGCTTTAGCGTTCGGCTGCCTTGGTTCTGAAAGTACGGCAGGTCGATGGCGTAGTTGCCCGCCTCCGGAAATTCCACCTGCGCCGCAACCGTGGTGGCGCCGTGTGCCCCATCGTTGTCGATAACGAGCCTCTCATTAATATACAGTTGGCTCCCATCGTCCGACGTCAGATAAAAGGTATACTGACCAGCCCTCGGCACGCGCAGACGCGCCGCAAACTGAAGCACGTAGAGCGTGCCGCGCTGAGTAGGTAGGTTGTTGAACCGGGCCGCATTCCCCGACGCATCCGGTTCACGGCCCGCCAGCGAAGGCAGCTCGGAGAGTGGTTCCTCAAACTCGTAGTATTTGTAGCTAACGCCTTCCAAGGGCGTCGCATCCGTCACCTCGACCAGTTCAAACCAGTCCAGGTCCGTGCCGGTCTCTCGTTGGTAAAAGACAATTTTGTGCTCGCCAGCAGCCAAGGGAAATTGAATGGGGTCGTCGCCATCTCGCTGCGACACCTGGTCCAACACAAATTCCTCGCTCATTGTGGTGTCCCACAAATACACTTCTCCATCGTCGACCTGGACAAAAAAGGAGTCGTCCTCGCCGCCACCGCGCACGTCGGCAAGAATTTTGTAGATTTGCGGCTCTTTGATTTGGACGCAGAATTCCACGCGGTGATTGGTATTGGGTTGCGCGTAATAGTTACTTAACCCATTGGGCACAGTAACATAGGCCTCATTACTCGCCCCGCGGTCGTACCCGATTTCAAAATCACCAAAGCGCTCTCCGTCCTCGGCTTCGACCCGCAATTTCTTTGAGCACTTTGCCTCGTCATCGTCGTCATCATCGTCGTCATCATCGTCGTCATCATCGCCGTCATCATCGCCATCGTCGTCGTCATCGACGGGCGTGCTGTCTTGGCTCGTGGGCGAATCGTCGGCCAGCAGCGTGTTGGCTTGGGCAGATGGCGTTGGCGCGACAACGAGCGACGCGGCGAAGAGCGTTGCCAAAGCAAGCAAGCTGGCCCAAAGGAAGGGGCGGCGGAATAAGAGGGACAGGATATGCATAGAAACCTTTTGAAGCGATAAATCAAAGACCGGATCAAGAAAAGACTGTGTCATTATACCAGACTTTTCTCCAGGTTAATGGACGCCCGCGCTGTTTTTTTACAACGCTAACCCAAGCGGGCACCACGCAAAAAAGTGCGACACCACTGCGCCGCACTTCTCTTATGTATAGATTTGCCCCAGAAATACAGTGTGTTTAAGCTACCACCGCCACCTGCGCCGCATTTTTACGCGCCATGAACGACTTCGCAATCTCGACGCTCACCGCCGCGTCGCGCCCATAGGCGTCCGCGCCGACTTCGCGCGCGAAGTTTTCCGTCACCGGCGCGCCGCCGACCATCACGTAGACCTCGTCGCGCAAATCCTCCTCGCCCAGCGTGTCCACCACCACCTTCATGTAGGGCATCGTCGTGGTGAGCAGCGCGCTCATGCCAATGATGTCCGGCTTGTGCTCGCGGATGGCGGCCACAAACTGCTCGGCGTCGACGTTGATGCCGAGGTTGATCACCTCGAAGCCCGCGCCCTCAAACATCATGGCGACGAGATTTTTGCCGATGTCGTGGATATCGCCCTTCACCGTGCCGACAACGGCCTTGCCCACCTGTGGCGCACCCGTCTCGGTGAGCAGCGGACGCAGAATTTCCATGCCCGCCTTCATCGAGCTGGCCGCCATCAGCACTTCGGGCACAAAGAGGATGCCGTCCCGAAAGTCGATGCCGACAATGTCCATGCCCGCGACGAGCCCCTCATCCAGCACCTCCTGCGGCGACTGCCCGCGGGCCAGCGCCTCCCGCACTTGCTGCGGAATTTCTTCCTTCAAGCCATCATACAGATCGTCCTGCATCTGTAAATATAAATCTTCTAGCGAAAGTTCAGCGTATTCAGACATTAGCAAAAATCTCCGTTAAAAAATGGGGAGCAACATTTTGATGCTTATGGGGTAAAACCACCCGGCAACCACATGTCCACTGGCAACCAGGTTTCTGCGCCGTCGTGGTGGCGGCAGACGACAACAGTTCCCTCGTTGCCTATCTCGATTCGCGTAACGGGAGCACGAGAGTCAAAATCGTCCTCGTGAATTCGACCAAAGTCGATGCTTGACGCCGCGCCGTTAATTTCGACGTGTAGCGCGTGTGACTGTGAGTTGAACCATGCACGGGTTGCAACGGGTTTGGACGGATTGGCGGACCTGGGCGTGGCTGCCTCGCCTCGTAGGTCGAGCATGGATTCCCGCCTGCGCGCAATGGCGTTAAGTTAGCGAGAAAGCGGCATCAGAAGCAGACTTTCTTGGTGCATTTGTGGAAGCGAAGCGCTTTGGCGATAGAGCGTTTGGGCCTGGGAACCGCACGCTGTTTGCGCACGGCGGTCGGTTTTTGCTGGAACAGGCGGGTCAACTTGTCCAAGAGCGCCTGCTCGTCCAGGTCGGGCTGGGTGAGTAACGCAACGACATGGTGTTTGAGGGCGTTGAAGGAGCTGGCATGATTGACCTGCAGCGGATGCTTGCTGAACTCAGAACGCGCTTGCAAGCGTGCTTGGGCTCGACCAATTAGCAGCGTTTCCAAGCCGGAGAGATAGATAGCGGCAAAGAAGTCCTGTTTGACTGACTCAACGGTTTTGCCCGTGAAATGCTCGAGTTGGAGTCTGTTTTTGAGCAGGTCATAGAAGGTCTCCGCGCCCCAGCGCAAGAAGTACAGCTGCTTGAAGTCGGCGGTTGGGTGCTCAACCTCATCCAGGAGCGAGGTGAGCAGCACTTCCATCTCGCCCGTCTCCAGCATGACCCGAACCAGACGAACGTGAATTTCTGGCGGTAGCGTTTGCGCTCGAATCTCTAGACTTTGATGGGCTGGCACAGAGATGGTCACAAGCTGACTATCCGGACCCTGCCCCCGAAACATCCGCCGCACGGCGCTGAAGGAGCTTCTGGGGCAGCGCACGACAAAGGCGCGCTGGCGCTGGCTCAGCGTTGCCAGTAGCCGATAGGCGGGATAGCCACGGTCGAAGAGCAGCAGGTCTTCTTGAGTGGTCTGCGCCAGATGCGCAATGGCCAGGTCGACCTCGTACGCAGCCGCCGCAGCCAACTGGCTATCGACCGCAATGTGATTGAGCACGTCATAGAGCACTGAACTCAGCGCAAAGGGGTAAATCTCTTTGACATACTGATTGGCGGCGTTGCCGCCAAACTCGGCCAGAATCGCTGCTTCTCGAGGCAGCTCTATCTTGGAGCCATCGACGGCCAGAAGCCGATACCCTTTGTAGCGCTTGTAGTCGCCGTCACCATAGCAGACCTCGACGATGGCCGCTCGGTTCAACTCGATGAAGACTTCGTGTCGCAGATGGCTGCGCGCTTGGGTAAAGGCACTGCTGCTCACCCCAACTTGACCCATCTTCTCAAACAACTCGTTGAGCACGTTTTGCATGGACTTGGCGCTCTTCTGGAGCAGAATTGCTAACACCAGCGGAAAGGTCAAGACCCTATCCCGACTGAAGTACTTCTGGGCCGTTCGATATCTCTCTTTCAATTCCCGGCTCCCAATCATCTCTCGGCTCTTTTGCACCGCTATATTCGCTTTGTTGTTCAATCGCTCTTTACCGTTTTTCTTGCCTATTTTATCATGCTTCCCCTTAACTTAACGCCATTGCGCGAAGGCGGGCATGACAAATTTCGATGGCTCCACAGAATACTTGATCTCTCACACCAAATTCTGGGGCGCACACTCAATATCATGCATTACGCATCACGCATCACGTTCCATTAGAATAATCCTACCACTCGACCAGTTTCCAGGTCAATGTCGACATTCTCTGCGGCGGGGTGTTTGGGCAGACCGGGCATCGTGCGCATTTCGCCGACGAGCGGGTAGATAAAGCCCGCGCCCACGCTCGCGCGCACTTCGCGGATCGGTAGCGTGAAGCCCGTCGGCGCGCCCTTGAGCGAAGGGTCGCCGGAGATGCTGAGGTGGGTCTTGGCCATGCAGATCGGCAGGTCGCCAAAGCCGCTGCGCTCGTAGCGCTTGATCTGCGCTTCGGCCTGGCTTTCATAGACTACATCACCCGCGCCGTAGATTTCCTTCGCAATCGTCTCGATCTTGGCCTTGATTGGCTGCTCCAGTTCGTACAAGAAGTGGAAATCGCTCGGCTCGTTGGCCGCTTCGACCACGGCGCGCGCCAGATCGGTCGCGCCCGCACCGCCCTCGGCCCAGTGGTTGGCCAGCGCACAGCGCACGCCCAGCTCGCTGGCGACGTCGAAAATGGCCTGCACTTCGCTGTCAAAATCCGTCGCAAAGTGGTTGACGCAGACCACCGGACTGACGCCGTGCTTGCGCATGTTCTCCACCTGCTTGCACAGATTCGCCGCGCCCTCGGCGACGTCGTCCGGGTTCTCCTTGAGCATCGCCTCCGGCAGCGGCCTGCCCGGCACGACGCGGTACTTGCCCGTGTGCAGCTTCATCGCGCGCACCGTGCAGACGACGACCGCGGCGTCGGGCGTCAAGCCGCTGTAGCGGCTCTTGATGTTGAAGAACTTCTCCGCGCCAATGTCCGCGCCAAAGCCCGCCTCCGTCACCAGGAAATTACCGGCTTTGATGCCGATGAGATCGGCCAGGATCGAGGAGTTGCCGTGGGCGATGTTGGCGAAAGGGCCGGCATGGACGAGGGCGGGGGTGTTCTCCAACGTCTGGAACAGATTGGGCTTGATGGCCTCCTTCATCAGCACCGTCATCGCGCCCG
Organism: Caldilineaceae bacterium; assembly: GCA_965213595.1. Classification (GTDB taxonomy): domain Bacteria; phylum Chloroflexota; class Anaerolineae; order Caldilineales; family Caldilineaceae; genus JBCCFC01. The sequence goes on from CBDBZO010000002.1 coordinate 67,056, forward strand.
CCGCGCGCAGCTCTTCGGCGGTGATGGGCTGTTTATCAAAGCTCTCGCCAATCACGATGCGGCTCATGCGTTCGCGCATGTCGGCCAGGCTCGTCGTCAGCGCGAGGATCGCCATCACTTCGCTCGCCACCGCAATGTCAAAGCCCGTCTGGCGCGGGCGACCGTCGCCCTTGCTGCCCAGCCCGGCCACGATGTTGCGCAAATCGCGGTCGCTCACGTCCAGCACCCTGCGCCAGGTGATCGAGTAGGGATTGATGCCGAGGTCGTTGCCCTGGTAGATGTGGTTGTCGATCATCGCGGCCAGCAGGTTGTTGGCCGCGGTCACGGCGTGGATGTCGCCCGTCATGTGCAGGTTGAACTGCTCCATGGGTACGACCTGGCTATAGCCGCCGCCTGCCGCGCCGCCCTTGATGCCAAAGGTGGGGCCCTGCGAGGGCTGGCGGATGGCGATGGTCGCCGCCTGCCCAATCTGGTTGAGCGCTTGCCCCAGGCCCACGGTTGTCGTCGATTTGCCCTCGCCCAGCGGCGTCGGCGTCACGGCGGTGACAACGACATATTTGGCGTTGGGGCGGTCGCTCAGCTTGTCGATGGCGGTCAGCTTGATCTTGGCCATGTCGTCGCCGTACAGCTCGATGTCGCCCCGCGCGAGACCCATCTTTTCAGCAATAGCTTCAATCGGTTCTAGCGTCGCGGCCTGCGCAATGTCGATGTCGGCGGGGACTTGGGGTTGGGTGGGCATGTAGCGGTCTCCTTGAGATTTTATTCTGTTTGATTTATGATGTTTGTATGAACGAAGCGAAAAGCTTAATCTCACAGGCCAGCAGCTACATTCAAATCAGCAAATTTTGGGATTCACACGACGCGGGCAACTTCTGGGAGCAGACGGAGCCTGTTCAATTCACGGTTGATTTACAATCAGAAATAGTTGAGATCAATGGCACGCGACATTTACCACAACACCGTGCGGCAGGCACTCGAAGCCGACGGTTGGACGATCACACATGATCCATATTCGATTACATTGCCGTTCAGTGGTCAAAACCTGTATGTCGATCTGGGTGCTGAACGTATACTTGCTGCCGAACGCAGCGGTAGCCAGATTGCTGTCGAGATCAAAAGCTTTCTTGGTCGCTCACAGATTGATGATCTTGAGAATGCACTGGGGCAGTATTTGCTCTATCGCAGCATTTTGCAACGAACCGACTCGGAGAGGCAGCTATACCTCGCTGTAACGACTGGTGTCTACGCAGGCATCCTCAGTTCGCCTCTTGGGCGCGTTGCAATTGAAGACTATGCGCTGAAACTGGTTGTATTTCAAGCCGATGAAGCGAGGATTCAACGATGGATAAATTAAATCAGTATCGCACCGTTGTTAAAGGTATCATCGACCACTATGCATCGATTCGCCCACCAGTGGGAGATATTGATATCGAAACGGTCTATGATGAAGCTGGTGACCATTACGAAATGATGTACACGGGTTGGAATCGGGAATATCGCATCCACGGCTCCGTCCTCCACATCGACATCCGCAACGGCAAAGTCTACATCCAGCACGACGGCATTGAAGGCGGCGTAGCCGAGGAGTTGGTCGAGGCGGGCATCCCGCGCGAGGACATTGTGTTGGCCTTCCACCCGCCGTCGGTTCGCAAGTATACGGATTACGCCGTCGCCTAAGTCGCCAGCGCTCGCGCCCGCCGCTGCGCCGAGCGCCTCACCCCCCCGGTGTCGCGTCAGCAGCCCCGCGCGCTCGACAATCTCCGCCACCGTCTCCTCCTGGCGATAGGCCATGATGTGGACGCCGTGAACCCCCTCCAGCTCGCGCACCTGCTCGATAATCTCCACGCAAATCTGCTTGCCGACCTCGCGCTTCTTCGCCTTCGGCGTCTGCCGCAGCCGCTCGACCACGGCGTCCGGAATCCAGACGCCGGGCACCTGCGTGCGCGTAAACTCCGCCGCCTGCTCCGAGCGCAGCGGCCCCACGCCCACCAGCATAAACGCCCGCTCGTGCAGCCCCAAATCGACGACGCGCTGCATGTACACCTTTAGCCGCGGCACGTCAAAGCAGTACTGCGTTTGAATAAAATCGGCCCCGGCCTCGATTTTCTTCTGGAGGCGCAGCGGTCGCCACTCGAAGGGGGGCACAAAGGGGTTGGCCGCCGCGCCCAGAAAAAATTGGGGGCGCGTCGACAGCTTGCGCCCGCTGAGGAAGACGCCCTCGTCGCGCATGATTTTGGCGGTGCGCAGCAGGTGCATGCAGTCGAAATCAAAGACGCGCTTGGCCTGTGGCTGGTCGCCCGCCGTCACGTCGTCGCCCGTGAGGCAGAGCACGTTTTGGACGCCGAGCGCCGCGGCGCCGAGCAGATCGCCCTGGAGGGCGATGCGGTTGCGATCGCGGCAGCCCATTTGCAGCACCGGCTCGTAGCCCGCCCTGGTCAGCAGCGCACAGCAGGCGAGGCTGCTCATGTGGCAGTTCGCCCCGGAGCCATCCGTGGCGTTGATGCCGTCGCAGACTTCGCTGAGCACGACAGCGTTGGCGTAGACGTCCTGCGGATTGGCGCTGTCGGGCGCGTTGAGCTCGGCGGTGACGGCAAAGCGCCCGGAGCGGAGGACGCGTTCGAGTCGGCTGTCGGCGCGGGGCGGGGAGTTGAGGGACATGGCAAAGATGGGATGGGACACGGATGAACACGGGCTGCGCTCACGGATTAGAAATTTATGGGCGCGTCCAGCGGAGGTGGCCTTTGCGGTGGTTGTCGTAGGTGTAGCGCTTGAGTTTGGGTTGGGGGCCGAAGTTCAAGAGCAGGCCCACTTCGATTTCGGTGGCTTTCAGATAGTTGAGGATTTGAGCTGTGTGTTCAGGTCCAAGGATTTTGGCCGCTTTTAGTTCGAGGATGACCTTACCCTCCACGACAATGTCGGCAAAGTACTCACCGACTTCTTGACCGCGAAAGTAAACGGGAATCGCTTTCTCCGACTCGACCGTCAGGCCGCTGCGCGCCAACTCCATCACCATGGCACGAGCGTAGACATTCTCGAGGAAGCCATACCCCAACTCATTGTAGACGTTGTAAAAGATTTCAATGACTTGACCGGTTAATTCCTCATGTTTGTGAATCACCTATGACCTCCACTTACCTAATTTCTAGAAATCCGTGTGCGCAGCCCGTGTCTATCCGTGTCCTATCTTATCTCCGAAAGCGGAACCCACCCCGGCGGCGTCTGCTGATCGACGCCTTCGAGCAAGTTGATCCACGACGACGTATCCTGCAGTTGTCGATTCACCGGCGGCTGCAGCAGCGCGAGCTCGTCGCCGTACAGCAGCATCTCTCCGCTGCGCTCCCACGCCTGCACCCACACGCAGGGCATCTCCGGGATCACCTCGCAGTGGCCGTTGGCGCGCACGCCGCCGCAGGGGCCGTTGCGCAAATTTTTGGGGCAGGTCATCGGGCAGGTCATGCCCGTGCTGTGGAGGATGCACTGGCCGCACATCTGGCAGTTGAAGAGGTAACCTTTGGCGACCTCCTCGCTTTTGATCAGGGCGCGCTCGGTCATTTTAGGGTTCACGCGCTTGAGCAGCGGATAGAGCCGCGCCAGCACGCGCTTGGAGGCGGCATAGGTGATTTCCAGAAACTTGGGGTGGTTCTTAAGCCACTCGCTGCCCGGCGCGCGTCGTGCTTCTTTCATGAGAGGAATTCCATTGGGAATTTTGGGACACGGATGAACACGGGCTGCGCACACGGATTGCAGAAGAAATCTGTCAGATGGAAATTGTACGCAGATTTTTACAGGTGAACGCAGATTTTTAGTCAGAAGTCTCTACGTCAATTTACGTGGCCCGATCGCAGCCCTCTACTTGAGTCCGGAAGCAGAAGAAAAATCCGTGTTCATCCGTGTCCATTCTCTGGTCCGTCAATCGGCGCGACGCGGTTCACACGTCATCTGGATCAGCCGGTCGATCAACTGCTGGCGCAGCGTGGGCTCGATGCGGCCCTGGTTGAGGATTTCGGTGTAGAGGATGCCGTTGGTCGCCAGCAGCACCAGCGAGGCATCCACGCGCGGCAGGCCGTCCTGGGCCGCCAGCTCCTGCCAGTAGTCAAACTGGGCCTTGGCCAGCGCCTTGGCCTCCTCGCGCAGGCCGACAAAGGCCAGCAGCGACGCGCTCAAATGCGCCTCGCTGCTGGCGCGATTGCCCAACATGGCCCCCACATACGCCCGTGCCCAGCGACCGGGCACGTCGTTTGACCCCTGGCGTTCGAGTTCGGCGTGTAGCCGTTCTTCAAAGCCCTCCAGCAGGTGCTCCGTCAGCCCGCGCATCAACGCCTTCTTCGAAGGGAAATGATGCAGCAGGCCGCCCTTGCTCACGCCCGCTGCCTCGGCCACGGCGCTCAGCGTAAACTTGGTAAAGTAGCCCCCGCTGGCGACCATCTCTTTAAGTGCGTCAAGAATTTGCTGGCGGGTAGCTTCGGCATCACGTTTGGCTGACATGCAAGGATAATACCGTCCAGACGGTCGGTTGTCAAGGGGCGAAAATCTGGGGGATTTGCTTCTCTACCACGGCGACCGCACCGACCAATCCTGCTCCCGCGACCGCACCTCGCTCGGCTTGAACGCGGGTCGATATCCATTCTGCTGACTCTGCTGTCTGCCCTGCTGGCCCGGCATCCCTGCACCGTAGCCCACATGCGGCTTATGTGTGCGCTGGCGCTCGTTACGGGCGTGGCGAATCGCGTTTGAGTCGGCGACGCCGGGGCCAAAGTCGCCCGTGCGCGAAGCACCCGTGTGGGAACTCGTGAAACGATTGGCCGTGAACAGATCAATCGCGTGGCGGCTCTGGCGACGCTGGGCCAAGTCGGCTAGGATTTCGCCGATGACGCTGGCGAATTTGTAGCCGTGGCCCGTGCAAGCCGAGGCGTAGCTGACCTGCGGATACTCCGGGTGCAGGTCGATCAGGAAGTGGCCGTCGGGCGAGTTGGTAAAGAGGCAGGTCGAGAGTGACATGGTTGCGCCCGCCGCCTGCGGGAAGTATTTGGCCGTGGCGTCGCGCAGCACCTGCTCGTCCGCCCACGTCAGCTCGCGGTCGAGCTCATCGGGGCGACCGTGCTCCTCGAAGTGGTGGTACTTGCCGATCTTGAAGCCGGGCACGCCGTGGATCGGGAAGCCGTAGAAGCGCCCTTCATCCACCAGTAAATTGAAGACCGGGAAGTTGTCCGGCTGGAATAGCTCCGGTCGCTCCGGCTGGAACCAGGCGAGCACCTGGCGCTCCGGCACGGCCAAGCCCTGCAGAAAGCCGAGCATCTGGTCGTTCCACGAGCCAGCGCTGATCACCAGGCTGTCGGCCTCGTAGACGGCGCGCTCGGTGTGGACGCGCACGCCCTCGTGGTTGCCCAGCGGCTCCCAGCCCAGCACGGCCTCCCTCCCGTGAATCTGCGCGCCCAGCCGCATCGCCTCAAAGGCAAAGGCGACGATGCAGCGCTCCGGCACCAGAAAACCGCCCTGCGGCTGGTAGAGCGCCAGCTGATCCTGGGGCAAACCGTAGCCGGGGAAGCGCTGCGCCAGCTCCAGCCCGGTTAGCACCTCGTGCGGCAGGTCGAATTCGATGGCTGACTGCAGCGCGCCCTTGAAGACCCAGCTCTCGGCTGGCCCGGCGTCGATCGAGCCGTGCAGGTGCAGCAATTGCTCGCTCGCGTGATGTTGGCCGTAGCGCCGCTCGATGTCGCGCCACAGTTCATAGGCGCGCAGCAGCAGCATCACGTAGGACGAATCCTCGTAGTAGGGCAGCCGAATAATCCGCGTGTAGCCGTGAGACGAGCCCCGGTCGTGCGGGATGTCAAAGCGCTCCAGGCCGAGCACGCGCTGGCCGCGCCTGGCGAGCTGGTAGCAGGTCGCGCTGCCCATGCCGCCCACGCCGATCACGATGGTGTCGAAGCGGTTGGAGGGGTAGGTGGTTGTTGGTGGCTGGTGGCTGGTAGCTTGGGGATGGGATTGCTTACTGCTTGTTGCGTATTGGGTGCTTTGTCGGGGGGGGAAGTTCTGATTTGCCATGATTTCTCTTTTAAGTGAACGGTCAGCCCAGCCACACGCCCTGCTTGCCAATAGCCTGCGCCAAATAGAGGAGCTGACCCACGTGGTGCGCTTCGTGGAAGTGAAAGTACGCCAGGCTGTCGCCGATCGTGTTGTCTTCGTATCCCGATGGCTGACACATCTCCTCATAGCTCATGCGGCCCAGGCCATGTACCAGTCGCGTCTGCGATTGGCGAAACGCCGCCACCAGATCGTCTAGCTTAACGACGCCCTCGTCGTCATCCACCACGTTGGCGGACGTGTGCCGATAGCGTGCCCGCTGCTCATCCGTCCAGACCGGCTCTTCGTCGACAAGACGCATCGCAAACGTGCGCGCCGAAACGACGTGCCCCAGCACCCAATTGATGGAGTTCGCCTCGACCGGCAGCTGGCGTAGACTTTCCTCATGGCTAAGGCTCACGATTTGCTTTTCAACCAGTTCGGCGTTGTAGCCAAATAGTTTGATTAGCGCTTGAGGATGAATCATTGATGCCTTCCTGTAAAGTGACCGTCACTGCCCAAACAAAACGCAACGTGCCCTTAAACGCGCGGGTAGTGACTGTCACTTGGGCACGCCCGCCAAACACGGTCAAGCCTGACAATTGCTCGATCCGGTGACCGTCACTGCCCAAACAAAGTTGGGTGGGCCAGTTGGTCGTGGACAGTGACAGTCACCTACCCTTGATACTTCGCCCGCAGTCGATTGCCCGCCGGGTCAAAGAACGGCGTCTGTGCGACCGTCGCCACCACCTGCCGACCGGCGGACTGCACGAGCAGCTTGGCGCCGGGCCAGGCGTGGGTCGTGCGCACGTAGGCCAAGGCGAGCATCTTGCCCACGGAGTGGCCCTTGGCGCTGGCGGTGATGTGGCCGACCGGCTCGCCCAGACTTTCGGCGTCGACCGGCTCGCCCGTCTCCGGGCCGCTAAAGCGCTGCGGCTGGAAGCTCGACACGTCGCCAATGCTGTAAACTGGATCGTCCGCGCTGGCGGGCGCGGGCGCGTCGAGCGTGAGGCCGACCCAGCGCTCGTCGATGCCGCGCTCCTGCACCTGCAGCAGCGCCTCGCGGCCAATGAAGTCGCGCTTTTTGAAGCGAATCCAGCGGTCGAGGCCCACATGGAAGGGCGTGTAGTTTTGATTGATATCCTTGCCGTAGAGCGGCAGCGCCTTTTCGATGCGCAGCGACTGCATCGCGCCCACGCCGTAGGGCTGCAAACCATATTCGCGGCCCGCACTCAGCAAAAATTCCCACAGCGCAATCGCCTCCTCGGCGGGCGTGTAGAGCTCGTAGCCCAGCTCGCCCGTGTAGCCGGAGCGCGACAGCACGACGCTGATGGTGTCCTCGTCCGTGTCGACCACGGCAGGGGTGAAGCGGAAAAAGCGCAGCCGCTCCACGTCCGCCTCGCGCACAATCGACTTGAGCAGGTCGCGCGAGCGCGGCCCCTGCACCACCGGCAGCGCAATCCCGGATGAAATTTCGGTGACGTAGGTGCTGCTGCCGATGCTGTGGTCGCGGATCCACTGCGCGGCCTCCTTGCGCGGCGCAGAGGAGAGCGTCACCATGAAGTGCTCGTCGTTAAATTTGTAGACGGTCACGTCGTCGACGATGCCGCCCTCCTCGTTGCACATCGTCGTGTAGCGCACCTGCCCCGGCTCCATATTTTGCAGCTCGTTGACCACGAGCCGGTTGAGCAGCCGCTCCGCCCCCGGCCCCTTTACGTCCACTTCGCCCATCGACGACAAATCCTGCATCCCCACGTTGGTGCGCGTGTTCACGTGCTCGTCCCGCGCCGAGGTGTAGGCGTCCGGGAAGAGGTAGTCGCCGCCGCCGCGCAGCAGGTTGCCTGCGTGGCGCAGGTGGTAGTCGTGGAGGGGGGAGCGTCGGGTTGGCATGGGTTGCATAGGTTGGTGGAATTAGTCAAAGGTTTTGAGGTAAGCAATGAGGTCGGCGGCGTCTTGTTTGGATAGGCTTTGGCCGTAGGTTTGCGGATGTATAAATGACTGATAGCCAGTAACGATAGACGCAGCGGGAAGGACAATTGATTCAAGAAGATATTGTTCTGTACTCACCGCTTTACCTGTATAGCTTTCGCTTTGCCAAGTGGCTTGAGCACGTTCAATGAGCATTTGATTTTGACTATACTCATAGTCGCTCGCTCCATAGCTTGGTCCTGACGCAGGAATAGATGGATCAGCGAGGTGGCAAGCAGAGCACCCAGATGCCTCGTGGAGTTCTTCTCCGCGCACTGCATCGCCCTGGGGAAGTGCTATCTGAATATTCGTGCCGACCTGGTTTGCTACCGTTGGTGTCGGTGAAGGAGTAGGGAGTCCTCGTAGGGCATAGCTGGACTCGTTCCCTACAGAACGTGACCACCTCTTAAATTCAGCCGCTACGTCAGCTAGCTCTTCGCTCGAAAAGTTTTCCTGCTGCGACAGCGCTTGTAAAGATTGAGCTATCTGCAATCCTGCTCGCGCTTGCTCACGGTCGATCCCAAGTGTGGGCGCAAAAAGTACTATCGTGTTGGTTCTCTCTGCTAGCGCACTCACCCATCCACGAGTGACTTCGTCGTTGGTGGGCGGTGAGTTTGCAAATTCATCGAGCAGAAGCTCGGCAAATGTATTGAAGTAACTGAAAGTAAATACGACAAGAGCTGTGGGACTTTCTAGTAGACTAGCAGACATCAAATGACGGATAGAGTTTGTGGAGTTTGATGCGTGCATCCTCCACAGAGAAGCGCCAGAGCGCCTTTGTTTCAGCAGCGTTGCGCGGTGTTTCCCAGGCGGCGACTCGCTCAACAAGTGCTTTCTGGTCAGGGATGCGCGCCTTGAGGGACTGACGCTGCAAGACGCTGAACTCAATTTCAGCCATGTTGAGCCAACTGCCGTGTTTGGGTGTATAGTGAATTTCGAGCTTTTCGATGAGGCGCCGCGCTTCTTCGGGCGGGAAGGCTTCGTAAAGCGAGGCAAGCTTATGGGTATTCAAGTTGTCCATGACCAGCACGATGCGCTCCGCCTGGGGGAAATGGACGTCGACCAGGTCGCGCATACAGTGCGCAAAGTCCACTTTGGTGCGGCGGTCGGTTACCTTGACGTGTCGCCAGCCCTCAAGCGGGGCGAAGAAGAGAAAGAGATTGCTCGTGCCGTTGCGCTCGTACTCATAATCGTACTTGGCCACCTCTCCCGCTCTAGCGGGTAAGGGCAGACGGGTCTCTTTGGTCAGTTGCTTGCTCGTTTCATCAAAGCAGACCAGCGGGCGCTGCGGGTCATGTGGTCGATGGTAGACCTCCAGCACATCTTCCATGGCACAGACGAAATCCGCGTTTTGCTCTGGCGGGATGCACCATTGTTCGTTCAGCCAGGGTTTGATCTCGTTTTTTTTAACGTCTGGCGCACAGTCTCGCCCGAAATGGTCTCGACCACTTCGAGTTCAATCAGCTTGTCTGCCAGCATCTGTAGCGTCCACGAGTCGCGACCATCTGGCGGTGCGCTACACGCTATCTGCACCAGTCGCGCTTCGCCTTCGCCATCCAGCACCTTGCTCCGCGTTTGGCGTGGATGCTTGTGGTTGATGGCCGCGTCAATGCCCTGTTCTACACACTTCTCCCGCGTGCGCTCGACCGTGCGTCTGGAGGTCTGCAAGGCGTTGATAATCTCTGCATCCTTGCTGCCGCCGCCCGCCTGCGCCTCATCGGCCATCAGCAGAATTCGTGCCCGTTTCAAGCGCCCGGCATTGCCGGTTCCTTTATTAACCAACGCCGTCAGACGGTCTCGTTCGGCGTTCTCTAATCGCACTCTGTATAGTTTGGCTGGCATCGCTTCCTCCTGAATCTATGCTTTCAGGTAAGCTTGCCTCTCTTTTGACTATCCGTCAATATCTTGCTGATGAACTACTAGTTCCGACCTCTCTACCTGATTCGTAACGTAATCAGCGAATTCAAAAACCGACTCGAAATCTTCTGTGTTGGCAATACGCTTGGGGTCCAGCTCAAGTCCGAGGGTTTCACCTTCTTCTGCAATGCGCTTACGAAAATAACCCGAATAACCATATTCTGCTAACAATGGCTCTCTCGCCGTCGCAGTAAAGGTCATTCGAGCAAGCTGATAGCCAAGACCACGAAGTGATAACACTTCTTCTTGCGTTAATGAAATTTGCGATGCGGCTGCCTGCGGCTGCGGCGTTGAGATAGACGTCGCCACCGGCGGCAGCGCAAGCGGCGTGTGGACGACCTGCACAATTTTGGCTTCGACGGGAAACTGCATGGCGCAAGAGGTCAACAATAGGCAGGCTGACAGAAATGGCAAAATTTTGCGCGTCATTGCGTCTCTTTCTAAAGTAAAGTCACGTTGAGAATAAGAGTTTGAGGAGCCAGTGACAGTCACTGTCCAGACAAAATGGGGGAAGCTCTCCAGCTGTGGACAGTGACAGTCACTTAGACGATGATCTCCTGCTTTCGTTTTGCGCGCACTTTACGTATTCGGAATGCGCCTCTCCATGGTGCGCACTAGCAGCGATAGGACAATCGTCATTGCCAGGTAGAGAAAGGCGACGATGGAGAGCGTCTCCATGTAGCGGAAGGTGCTGGCGGCGTAGGTATTGCCCAGCCGCGTAATGTCCTGCACGCCGACAAACGAGACGAGCGCCGAATCCTTGAGCATGGCGATAAAGTTGTTGCCCAGCGGCGGCAGCACGCGGCGCACGGCCTGCGGCAGCACAATGTGGCGCATCGTCTGCCAGCGGCTCATGCCCAGGCTCATCGACGCTTCGTGCTGACCGTGGCTAATGCTTTCGATGCCCGCGCGGAAGACTTCGCTCAGAAAGGCGCTGTAGCCGATTACCAGGGCCAGGATGGCGCGCACCTGAAAGTCGAGGTCGCGCACGCTAAAGCTGGCGAGCGCCTCGCCCACGCCCACCAGCCCCACTCCCGCCAGCAGCCGCCCGCCCCAGTTGATCCCGTCCACCAGCCCCGGCGCCCCCACGAAAACAATGTAGAGCAGCAGCACCAGCATCGGCACGCCGCGAATAATCTCCACGTAAAACGAGGTGATTTCCTGCACCACGCGGTTGTGCGACAGCCGCAGCAACCCCACCAGCAGCCCCAGCGCCATCGCGCCCGCATAGGCCACGAGCGTCACGTAGACGGTGATGCCGATGCCGCTGGAGAGGGCGTTGAAGATCAGCCGGTAGTCGGGATTGGTAAGAATGGTGTAGAGCAGCCACGCGCCCAGCAGCGTCGCCGCCAGCAGCCAGTAGGGCGTGCGCGCAAAGATATCCTTCGCGACGTGTCGCCGGGGAGCAACGCGCTGGGTGGAAGGGCGCTGTGCCGTTGATTGAACAGCCATACGATTCTCCAAAGCAAAGAAAAATGATCAACGAAGGGCACGAAGAGACGCGAAGAAAGAAGGGTAACCATCTTCCTTCGTGCTCCTTCGCGCCCTTCGTTGATTGGCTCTGCTAAACTTGGCCTACTCCTGATTAAAGTCGTACAGATAGAACCACTTGTTGCTCAGGTACGTCGTGTAGTTGTCGCGGATCATCGAAGCAATCGCGGTATCAAACGGCGCGACCAGCTCGCTCTCCAGCGGGTAGATAAAGCCGAACTCCTCGGTGCTCTGCGCCGCGCCCACGAGCTTGAGCGCGTCCGGGTTGGCGCCGATATAGCCCTTGCCGCTGGCCGTGTCGACCAGCACCATGTCCACGTCGCCCTGGATCAGCGCCTGCACCGCCGCGCCAAAGCTGTCGAAGAGGATGATGCGCTCGTTATTCTCGTCGCCGTCCAGAATGTCGTAGACGGCGGTGAAGAAGCCGGTCGTGCCCGCTTGCGCACCAATGCGTAGATTCTCGTCCGCCGCAAATTCCGCGGCGTCGGCAAAGCGATCCTCGTCCGCCCGCGTCAGCATAAACTGCTGCATCGTCATGTACGGCATCGAAAAGCCCACCTGCTCGGCGCGCTCCTCCGTGATGGTGATGCCATCCATGCCCACGTCAAATTGACCGGCGTTGACGGCCTGGATCATCGTCTCCCACGCCGCCGCATTCCAATCGACGACGCAGTTGAGGCGGCGGCAGACTTCGTTGACGGCGTCGTACTCCCAGCCCATGGCCGCGCCGGTTTGCGGGTCAATAAAGTTGAGCGGAATGTAGTCGTTGGCCGTCACCGCGGCGACGACTTGACCATCCAGGTCCGGCAGTTGGTCGTACAAATCTTCGCCGTTGGGATCGTTGAGGAAGAACCACTTGGTGCTGAGGTGCGAGAAAAAGCCGTCGCGCTGCATGGTGGTGATGGCGGCGTCAAAGGGGTCGACAAGGTCGCTGCCGGGGGTAAAGATAAAGCCAAAATCTTCGGTTGCCAGCGGATCGCCGACGAGCTTGAGCGCATCCGGGTTGGCGCCGATGTAGCCCTCGCCGCTTGCAGCATCCACCAGCACCAGGTCGACGTCGCCCGAAATCAGCGCCTGCACGGAAGCGCCAAAGTTGTCAAAGAGCTGGACGCGCTCGTTGCTCTCGTCACCGTCCAGAATTTCGTAGATCGCGGTGAAGAAGCCGGTCGTACCCGCCTGCGCGCCCACGCGCAGCGCTTCGTCCGCCGCAAATTCTTCGGGCGTGGCAAAGCGCTCTTCATCGGCCCGCACCAGCATAAACTGCTGGCTGCGGATGTAGGGAATCGAGAAATCGACCTGCTCGGCGCGCTCCTCGGTGATGGTGATACCGTCCATGCCGATGTCGTACTGGCCGTCGGCAACCGCCTGGATCATGGTCTCCCACGCGGTGACTTCCCACTGCACTTCGCAGTTGAGCCGGCGGCAGGCCTCGTTGATCGCGTCGTACTCCCAGCCCTCGGCCTCGCCCGTCAGCGGGTCGACGTAGTTGAAGGGCACGTAATCGTTGCCCGTCACGGCGACGACGGTGCGGCCTTCGAGATCGGGCAGGCCCTCCAGCCCAATCTGGGGCCGCGTGTAGACGGCCTGCACGGCGGCGCGCGCGTCCAGCGTGGTCACGTTGGCTTCCACGTTGGCTTCCACGTTGGGGGCATCCGCCTCGGCGGGCGCTTCGTCCACGGCGGGCGGGTTGCAGGCGACCAGCGCAATCAGCAGAACGCCGATTAGCGATGCGTAGCGGCAAAAACGTTGAATCAAAATAGCTCTCCCTTGTAAAGAATTTGCGTAAGCACTGCCGCTATTCTACTACAGGGGCAACTTCGCTAAAAGCGGGGCGCTTGCTTGGGCACGTTTTGGTTTGGGGAGCGAGCTGTCGTTTCGAGCGGGTGCAACCCCAAAAGATAGCAGACGAGAGCAGACCAGCGAGAAATTTTTTGGCAGCACAGGAAAGAATTTCGCTTCTCTGGGCTTTCATGTGATGAACCGCTCTCGCTTCGGCGAGCGTTGACCGAGCTCACGCCGAAGTCTCAGCCGCCGCTGGTGTTGGTTCCTCACTCAACCCTGCAAATCCTCTTTCTGCACCGTTTAGCGACAAATATCCAGCGACACCTGGTCCAGCAGTTCATCCAGCTCGCGCTGCGAGGTCACCACTTGATCGCCGTGCTGGCTGAGGCAGAGCGCCGCCGTCAGCGCGCCGGTGCGCAGGCCGAGCACAAAATCGTCCTGCAAATAGCCGTGGAGCACGCCCGCCACCATTGCATCGCCCGCGCCAATGCGGTCGACGATCTCGACGGGTCGCGCCAGCTCGGTGTGGAAGATGTGGCCGTCCCAGCCAATCAGCCCCTCGCTGGAGAGCGAGGTCACGACGTAGCGCGCTTCGGACAGACCGTGCAGCTTCTCGACGATCTGCTTCGGCGTGCCGTCGATGCCGAAGACGGTGCGCGCGTCGCCGCGGCTAAAGAAGAGCACGTCGATGTCGCGCAGGAGGGGGCGGATGGCCTCGGCGGCTTGGGCGGGCGTCCACAGCCGCGAGCGGTAGTTCATATCGAAGCTGATGGGGATGCCGCGTGCTTTGGCGCGGCGCACTGCTTCAAAGACAATCTCGTGAACCGAGGGCGAGAGCGCGATGGTCAGGCCGGAGAGGTGGAGCAGCCGCGTGTCGAGCAGGTACTCCCAGTCGATATCGTCGACGGTGCAGTGGGTGAAGCAGGTGTGGCCGCGGTCGTAGTAGACCTGGGTCGCGCGCGGGGGGCGGGCGTATTCGACGTAGTAGGTGGCCAGCCGATCATCGCGCGACCAGCAGACGGCGGAGAGATCGACGCCGGACAAAGAATACTCGCTGGCGACGCGCCGCCCCAGCGGCGAATTGGGCAGACTGCTAACCCAGCCGCACTGCCAGCCGAGCGTCGAGAGCAGACAGCTCACGTTGGCCTCCGTGCCGGAGACGTTGACATCAAACTGCTTGGCGCGCTCCAACCTCATGCCCGCGGGCACGGAATAGCGGAGCTGCCCCTCGCCGATGGTGGTGAGATCGAAGCGTGGCATGGTGGGTTTCCTCGTGTGAAGCCGTTGGTGGCGAACTAGAAATTCGCTCATCGCGTCCCCGGCACGGCCCGCACGCGAGCTGGAATACCTACTTGCTTTTGGGCCGTGCCGGGGACGCTTACCGAGTTCGCCAGCAGCATCGCTTAAAGCCGTTCGCATCTAAAAATGCTCACGCCGCGGCGTAGGTCGACGCGATGGTTTTTTGAAATGCCGCCGCGACGGCTGCCGGATCATTCGCCTGGCAGATCGCCCGACCGACGATAAACGCATAGACCGGCGCTTGAGCAAAGTGCGGAATGTCGGCCACCTTGACGCTGCCCGCCACGCTCACCTTGAAGCCGAGCGCGCTCAGCCGCTGAATCTGCGCGATGTCCTCGTCGCCCCAGTCGAGCTTGCCCTGCGCTTCGGCGTCGCGGCTGCGCTTGAAGATTACCCGCGGCACGCCCATCTCCGCCCAGCGCTCCGCCTGCGGCCACGTCCAGCCGTCGCTCAGCTCGATCTGCATCTCCCGCCCCCGCGCCTGAGATTCCTTGAGCACCACCGCCACCGAATCCGGCGCGGCCCCGCTCACGACCGACACCCAATCCGCGCCCGCCTCAAAGGCCAGCTTGGCGATAATGCTGCCCGCCTCAGCAATGCGCACGTCCGCCAGCAAAATTTTGTCCGGGAAGAGGCTGCGCAGGGCGCGCACGGCGTGCATCCCTTCCGAAAGGCAGAGGATCGTACCGCATTCGACCACGTCGATGTGCTGGGCGGCGCGCTGGAGGGGTGCGAGCGCCGAGGGCAGGTCAAAGGTATCGAGGGCGAGCTGGAGCTTGGGTTGAATCATAATTGTAACAAGAAATATCGTTACCCCTTGACCGCCCCCGCCGTCAACCCGGCGATGATTTGGCGGGCGGCGAAGAAGGTCAACAGAAGCGGCGGAATCACGATCAGCGTGCCCATAGCCATGACGCGGCCCCACTGGACGCCCTGGTTGGTGAGGAAAAGCGTGGTCTTCACGGGCAGCGTGTAGGTGGTGCGACCGGTGAGGATCAGACCGAGAATCAGTTCGTTCCAGGCGATGCGGAAGGTAAAGATGGCGGCGACGGCGTAGCCCGATCGCATGAGCGGGAAGAGCACGCGGAAGAAAACCTGGAAGAGCCCCGCGCCGTCGACGATGGCGGCTTCCTCCAGCTCGATGGGGATTTGGCGCACAAAGCCAATCAGCAGCCAGACGGCAAAGGGGATGTTGAGCGCGGTGTAAAACAAAATCAGCCCCACGCGCCCGTCCTCGATGCCCAGCGCCACCGACCACTGCCGCCAGAGCGCGAAGATCGGCACGGCGAGCACGGCGGGCGGAACCATGCGCACGAGCAAAGTCGTCTGCGCCATCAGCCCGCGGCCCACAAAGCGCAGCCGGGCCAGCGCGTACGCCGCCAGCCCCGAAACAAAGAGCGTCAGAATCGTCGAGCTGACGCCGACGTAGACCGAGCTCCACAGGTGGCGAAAGAAGCTCTCTTGTTCAATGATGTACTGGTAGTTGGTCGTCGTAGGCGTAAAGAACCAGACCGGCTCGCTCGACATGATGACGACCTGCTGCTTGAAGGAGGTGATCACCATCAGGTAAATCGGGAAGAGCGTAATCGCGGCCAGCACAATCAGCAGCGCGTAATGCGCGACCGTCCAGCGGCGGAAGCGGAAGCGCTGGCGGGTGTTGGGCGTGGCGACTGGATTGGCGAGCGCCTGTTGACCTTGCATTAGCTGTCCCCCTGCTCTCCCAGCGGATTGCTGTAAAAAATAATGCCCAGGCTGAGCACGAGCGTAATCGCAATCAGCAGCACCGATACGGTCGACGCGTAGCCCAAATCTTGGGAGGTGAAGGCCGTTTTGTAAATCATCAAAGAGAGCACCTCAGTCGTGCGACCGGGCCCGCCAAAGGTCATAATGTAAATCACTTCAAGCGCGCGGAAGACGTCGATAATGCGCAGCAGCAGGGCGATAACGATCAGCGAAGTCAGCATCGGCAGCTTGACGCGCGTCGTCATCTGCCACCAGCTTGCGCCGTCCATATAAGCGGCGTTGACCACGTCGCTGGGCAGCGCTTGTAGCCCTGCTAAAATAATGATAAAGATAAAGGGTGTCCACTGCCAGATGTCTGTGACGATTAGCGCGCCGAGCGCCAGCTCCGGCTCGCCCAGCCACGAGCGGCTCTCGAAGCCGAGCTGCTGCAGAAAGGGCAGCGCGTCGCCGATGGCGTCGATGTAGTAGTTGATGACGCCGGTGCGCGCGTCGAGCATGTAGCGCCACATCAGGCCGACGACCACGGGCGACACCATCAGCGGCATAATCAGAATCGTACGAAAGATCGCCGCGCCGCGGATGGGCGCTTCGAGCGCCAATGCCAGGCCAATGCCGATAATCATTTCCAGCGCCGTCGTCCAGAAGGTGTATTGGAGCGTGACGCTGACGGACTGGCGCACGTTGTCGTCCTGCAGCAGCCGGGCAAAGTTGTCCAACCCCAGCCACTCGCGCGACGCCCACGGCGTGCCGAGCTGCCAATCAAAGAAGCTCAGGTAAACCGCGTTGTAGAGCGGCACAATCAGCCCCAGCACGAGCACGATTGCCGCAGGCAGGATAAAGAGATAGGGGACGAGGTATTGGGAACGGAAGTATTTGCGGGGCATGGGGTGCTTCTTCCACTTGGTCGTACGGGCACGCCATGGCGTGCCCGTACGACCGAGGATAATTATTACTCCGCCTGCTGCGAGTAGTAACCCGCGCGCTCCAGCACGTCGCGGATTTCGTCAGCGGCGTTCGCCATCGCTTCCTCCAGCGTCGCCTGGCCGCTCACGTACTCACCCAGGTTGACGCCCATGATCGGCGCATTGATCGCACCCCACTCCGGCAGCAGCGGACGCCAGTCCGGGTTTGCGTACTCCAGCCCTTCCAGAATGATCTCGTACTCCGGGAAGCGCTCCTGCAGCGCCGGATCGGCCAGCGTGGACTTGCGAATCGGGTCGCCACCCGCCTCAACAATCGCCATGTCCTGCTCTTTGCTCGTCATCCACTGGATGAAGAGGAAGGCTGCCTCTGGATTCGAGGCATTGTTGGGGATGCCCATGGCAAAGCCACCGGTTTCGGTGCTGATGCCGGCGGGACCAGCGGGGTGCATCGCGTAGCCGACGTTGCCCTCGACCAGCGACTGCTCCGGGTCGCGCACCTTGGCGGCGATGGTCATGGCGTCCAGATACATGGCGGATTCGCCCTGCAGGAAGGCGTTCGCCATCTCGCCCGCGCCCCAGCTTGTTACCCCCGGCGGCGACTGCTCGATCAAAGCCTTCAGCATCTCCGTGGCCGCTTTCGCCTCCTCCTGCTCGACAATTGGCTCGTAGTTATCGTTGATGATCCCCGCGCCAAAGGGGCTGGCGCCATTGAGCCAGGAGTGGACGATCTGGTGGTCGCTCGAGCCGCGGCTGGTGAAGCCGTACATGTCCAGCACGTTCTCGGTGATAAAGGTCGCCGTCTCCAGCAGCTCGTCGTAGGTCGTCGGCACTTCGAGGTCGTACTCCTCGAAGATGTCCGTGCGGTAGGCGAGCAGGCTCGTCTCCGCACCAAAGGGGATGCCGTAGAGCGACTGCGTCGGCCCCGGCAGGTAGCCGCGCCGACCGCCGACCGCCGAGGTCGAGGTCAAATAGGCATCGACAATATCCTCTGGGTCATAGCTGGGATCGGCCAGCGTTGGATTGGTAAAGAACTGGGACAGCTCGGCGAGGTAGCCTTTGTTCACAAAGTCGGTCTTGTTAAAGATAACCCAGGCGACAACATCGTACTCGCCCGTGCCTTCCTTGGACATTTCGAGCACCTGCTTGTCGCGCATCTGTAGGTACTGGATCGAATCGACCTCGACGTTGATGCCCGTTTCCTCTTCAAATTGAGCGACGAGCGTCTGTGCCTTCTCAAAGTGCGAAAGCGCCGGCCAGCTAACCACAATCGTCTCGCCTTCGTGACCGGCATAGCGCTCGGCGTTGGTGGTGTAGTAGCCCGCGCGCTCCATGGTCGCTTCGATTTCGTCGGCGGCTTCGGCCATCGCCGTATCCAAATCCTTCTGCCCGCTGACGTACTCACCCAGCTTCACGCCCATGATCGGCGCATTCAGCGCGCCCCATTCGGCGACGAGCGGACGCCAGTCCGGGTTGGCGTATTCCAGCCCTTCCAGAATGATCTCGTACTCCGGGAAGCGCTCCTGCAGCGCCGGGTCGGCCAGCGTGGACTTGCGAATTGGGTCGCCGCCCGCCTCAACAATCGCGCGATCTTGCTCTTTGCTCGTCATCCACTGGATGAAGGTAAAGGCCGCTTCCTTGTTGTCCGCGTTGTTGGGAATGCCCATGGCAAAGCCACCGGTTTCGGTGCTGATGCCGGCGGGGCCAGCCGGGTGCAGCGCGTAGCCCACGTTGCCCTCGACCAGCGACTGCTCCGGGTCGCGCACCTTGGCGGCAATCGTCATCGCGTCGAGATACATGGCGGATTCGCCCTGCAGGAAGGCGTTCGCCATCTCGCCCGCGCCCCAGCTCGTTACCCCCGGCGGCGACTGCTCAATCAATGCCTTCAGCATCTCCGTGGCCGCCTTGGCTTCGTCGGATTCGACGGTCGGGCGGAATTCGTCATCCAGGATGCCCGCGCCAAAGGGGCTGGCGCCATTGAGCCAGGAGTGGACGATCTGGTGGTCGCTCGAGCCGCGGCTGGTGAAGCCGTACATGTCCGGCACGTTCTCGGTGATAAAGGTCGCCGTCTCCAGCAGCTCGTCGTAGGTCGTCGGCACTTCGAGGTCGTACTCCTCGAAGATGTCCGTGCGGTAGGCGAGCAGGCTCGTCTCCGCACCAAAGGGGATGCCGTAGAGCGACTGCGTCGGTCCCGGCAGGTAGCCCCGCCGTCCGCCGACCGCCGAGGTCGAGGTCAGGTAGGCGTCGACGATGTCGTCCGGGTCGTAGTTGGGATCGGCCAATTCCGCGTCCGTAAAGAAGGGCGCAAGCTCGGTTAGGTAGCCCTTGTTGACGTAGTCGGTTTTGTTAAAGATAACCCAGGCGACCACGTCGTACTCGCCCGTGCCTTCCTTGGACATTTCGAGCACCTGCTTGTCGCGCATCTGCAGATACTGGATCGAATCAACTTCGACGTTGATACCGGTTTCCTCTTCAAACTGCGGAATCAGCGTCTGCGCCTTCTCAAAGTGCGAAAGCGCCGGCCAGCTGACGACGATGGTCTGGCCCGCGAGCGAGGTATCGGTATCGGCCTCGGCGCCGGCGGCATCCTCGGCTGGTTCAGCGGGCGCGCTGTCGCCGCTGCACGAGGCAACGAGCAGCAGCAGGAGAACGAGCGACGTCAAGCCGATCATTCGATGAAAAGAACTGGTCATGGGAGTCTCCTTCAGGTAAAGAAAAGAATGCGGTTTAGCGGTTTCAGATGGTGGGGAGGCGTTGACTGGGACAAACTAACAGCTTGCCCTATGCTACAGCATCGCGCGGAAGGGCAGGTCGGGTTCGATGGCAAAGGCGTCCTCAAAGCCGCGCGGGTAGTTGTAGATGATTTTGTCTTTGTCCGCGGGGAAGATAAATTTGCCGCCCACCTGCCAAACAAAGGGCTTGAAGCCGTACTGGTGGCGCTCCTTGCGCATCTTCCACAGCTCGATGATCTCTGCGGGATCGGCCTGGAAGTTGGTCCAAATGTCGTGGTGCACGGGGATGACGACCTCGGTTTGCAGCCCTTCGGCCATGCGCAAGATGTCGCTGGAGGTCATTTTGTCCGTCATGCCGCGCGGGTTGTCGCCAAAGGCGCCGAGCGCGACGTGTACATCGTAGTCGTTGCCGTGCTTGGTGAACCAGTTGGAGAAGTGCGAATCGCCGGCGTGGTAGAGGTTGCCGCCGCTGGTCTGCACCAGATAGTTGACCGAGCGCTCATCCATCTCCAGCGGCATCTTGCCCGCCAGCGTCGTGCCCTCCGGCGCGGTGACGAGAATCGTGCGGTCAAACGATTCGAGCGCGGTGATTTGCACATCCTTGATCTCGACCGTATCGCCCGGCTTCACGGTGATGCAGCGCTCGGCGGGCACGCCCCACTTGATCCACTTTTCAACGCTCGTCTTGGGGCCGATAAAGGGGACGTTGTCGCCGCAATTTTGCAGCACGGCGGCGGCTACGTTGACGTCGATGTGGTCGCTGTGCTCGTGGGTGGCGAGCAGGGCGTCCAATTCGCGGATGGCGAAGGGATCGAGCACGCAGACGGAGCTGCGGCGGTTGGGCTGGAGCAGCCGCGCACCGATGGCCCGCTGGTGCTGGTGCTGGTCGCGCATGTATTTGGTCTTCTGGGTGCGCTTGCCCGTGCTCACCCACAAATCGAAGCAGAGGTTGGCGCTGCCCGCCGTCTTGATCCAGACGCCCGTACAGCCCAGCCACCACATGGCAAAGGTCTTTGGCTTCACCGTCTCCTGCTCGATCTCCTCGTTGAGCCACGTCCCCCATTCGGGGAAGGTGCTGAGGATCCACGATTCACGCGTGATTTCATTGACTAGACTCATGGCGTTCTCTTTTGGGATTCGCTCGTGGGATTCGCTCGCGCCGACGGCAGCTTGTCCGTCGCAGCAAGCCAGCCTTGCACACGTCAATGGCCTGGCGCAGGGGGCGCGGCGCGTTCGACTGGGTGACAATCGGCTGTGGAAAGGGTAGGTAGCTTTGGAGTTGATTTGAGCATAGCAGATGTCGACCAGCCCGTCAAGCAGATTCCCGCAAACTTGCACAAATGTGCACACGGCCCGCGGCCATTGTGAGCCCGCTCGCTTTGGTATACAATCAACTCATCTTCATCAAACCTTTAAGGCTATTCCAGGAAATTAACTATACCGGGATAAGCCATGTTGGATGTGCGACGCACCTCAGAAGGTGCGACGCACGGTCGACTGTCTCTCCGGTGCGGCCAACACAGCCTACGGTGCGTTGCACTTTCCCAAGTGCGACGCACCTCCATCACAATCAGCCGTGGCATATTTATAATCTTGGATTAGCCTAGTCAGCCCTAGGGCACTCATGGACAACGGTCAACTTCTCGTCCAGGCGGCGCGTCTCTACTACGAGCAGAACTTAACGCAGGCCGACATTGGCCGCCAGCTCAATATCTCGCGCTCGACCGTCTCCCGCCTGCTGCAAAGCGCGCGCGATACGGGCGTGGTCACGATTCAAATCAACTACCCGTGGAAGCGCAGCCCGGAGCTGGAGGCGCAGCTCTGCGAGCGCTTTGCCCTGCGCGACGCCCGCGTGCTCGCCGATCACGAGACCAACGAGCGCGACGAGTTTGCGGGCATCGGTGCACTCAACGCCATCTACCTCGACGAGTTCGTCAAAACCGGCATGGTGCTGGGCGTCTCCTACGGCCGCTCGATTGGCGCGACCGTGCGCCACCTGCAGCCCGCGCGCTCGGTGGACATGACCTTTGTGCAGATTTTGGGCGCGCTCAATTCGGGCAACCCGCTGATCGAGGGGCCGGATTTGGTGCGTGAGCTTGGAAACAAGTACGGGGTGACCTACCAGTATCTCTACGTGCCGATGATTGTGGAGAATGTGCGCACGCGCAATTCGCTGCTGCAGGAGCCAACGGTGCAGCGCACGCTGGAGGTTGGGCGCAACGCAGATGCCGTGATTGTGGGCATTGGCGCGCACGCCGTTGGGACATCGGGGCTAATTTGGACGGGGTATCTGAACAAGAAGGAGCTGGCCTACCTGCGCAGCCGGGGCGCTGTCGGCCACATGTGCGCCCAGCACTACGACGCCGACGGTCGAATGCTCGATATTGACCTTAATCGGCGCGTCATCGGCATTGGCATTAAAGCGCTGCACGACATCGAAACGGTGATTGCCGTCGCCGGCTCGACAATCAAAACCGGCGCGATCCTGGGCGCGCTGCGCGGTCGCTATCTGGACGTGCTGGTCACGGACGAGCAGGCGGCGCGGGCCGTGTTGGCCGCGGATGGGTGAGCGCTGTCGGATTTTGTCATTCCGGTAAAAATAGGCATCCCGGCTCAACAGCAGAAGATCGTGAAGGGGGCGTAATTTGTCATTCCTGCCTTCGCACAATGGCGTTAAGTTAAGCAAGCTGGTTCCCACGCAGAGTCTGGGAACTCAATCCGGAGGCTCTGCCTGCAGAGGGGAGGCGGAGCCTCCCGCAGCGCATTCCACGCTCCGCGTGGAACGAGGAGGCCTTAACTTAACGCCATTGCGCGAACGCGGGAATCCATGCTCGACTTACCGAGCGGATTCACGCGAACGCGGGAATAATAAAGTTTGACGACTTCGCGACCGTGCGACCCAAGAGCGCTTCTTGGTAGCACCCGAACACTGAGGTGCAGCAAAAAGGTAGAGAACGGGCTGGCAGGATTTTTGGCACTTGGTTCATAGGTTAAGCATGGATTCCTGCGAAGGCACAATGGCGTTAAGTTAAGGGGAAGCATGATAAAATAGGCAAGAAAAACGGTAAAGAGCGATTGAACAACAAAGCGAATATAGCGGTGCAAAAGAGCCGAGAGATGATTGGGAGCCGGGAATTGAAAGAGAGATATCGAACGGCCCAGAAGTACTTCAGTCGGGATAGGGTCTTGACCTTTCCGCTGGTGTTAGCAATTCTGCTCCAGAAGAGCGCCAAGTCCATGCAAAACGTGCTCAACGAGTTGTTTGAGAAGATGGGTCAAGTTGGGGTGAGCAGCAGTGCCTTTACCCAAGCGCGCAGCCATCTGCGACACGAAGTCTTCATCGAGTTGAACCGAGCGGCCATC
Source organism: Caldilineaceae bacterium (assembly GCA_965213595.1). Lineage (GTDB taxonomy): Bacteria > Chloroflexota > Anaerolineae > Caldilineales > Caldilineaceae > JBCCFC01. The sequence goes on from CBDBZO010000002.1 coordinate 90,331, forward strand.
GTCGAGGTCTGCTATGGTGACGGCGACTACAAGCGCTACAAAGGGTATCGGCTTCTGGCCGTCGATGGCTCCAAGATAGAGCTGCCTCGAGAAGCAGCGATTCTGGCCGAGTTTGGCGGCAACGCCGCCAATCAGTATGTCAAAGAGATTTACCCCTTTGCGCTGAGTTCAGTGCTCTATGACGTGCTCAATCACATTGCGGTCGATAGCCAGTTGGCTGCGGCGGCTGCGTACGAGGTCGACCTGGCCATTGCGCATCTGGCGCAGACCACTCAAGAAGACCTGCTGCTCTTCGACCGTGGCTATCCCGCCTATCGGCTACTGGCAACGCTGAGCCAGCGCCAGCGCGCCTTTGTCGTGCGCTGCCCCAGAAGCTCCTTCAGCGCCGTGCGGCGGATGTTTCGGGGGCAGGGTCCGGATAGTCAGCTTGTGACCATCTCTGTGCCAGCCCATCAAAGTCTAGAGATTCGAGCGCAAACGCTACCGCCAGAAATTCACGTTCGTCTGGTTCGGGTCATGCTGGAGACGGGCGAGATGGAAGTGCTGCTCACCTCGCTCCTGGATGAGGTTGAGCACCCAACCGCCGACTTCAAGCAGCTGTACTTCTTGCGCTGGGGCGCGGAGACCTTCTATGACCTGCTCAAAAACAGACTCCAACTCGAGCATTTCACGGGCAAAACCGTTGAGTCAGTCAAACAGGACTTCTTTGCCGCTATCTATCTCTCCGGCTTGGAAACGCTGCTAATTGGTCGAGCCCAAGCACGCTTGCAAGCGCGTTCTGAGTTCAGCAAGCATCCGCTGCAGGTCAATCATGCCAGCTCCTTCAACGCCCTCAAACACCATGTCGTTGCGTTACTCACCCAGCCCGACCTGGACGAGCAGGCGCTCTTGGACAAGTTGACCCGCCTGTTCCAGCAAAAACCGACCGCCGTGCGCAAACAGCGTGCGGTTCCCAGGCCCAAACGCTCTATCGCCAAAGCGCTTCGCTTCCACAAATGCACCAAGAAAGTCTGCTTCTGATGCCGCTTTCTCGCTAACTTAACGCCATTGCGCCTTCGCGGGAATGACAAGATCGTCCGGTCTCGAATCTGCCGCGCCGTTTCTTTACACTTGCTTGACTACCCATTATTGGTGGCTATCAAGCCGGGTGTGCCAGCGCCCGCTCCGGCGCGGTTCCGTTCCCACCCAAAGGCTCCGGCTCGTAGCTGAGCGACTGGTGGCGAAAGTAGGTTGTGTACAACTCCGCATAGTGCCCCCCCTGCGCCATCAACGCGTCGTGGTTGCCCGTCTCGATGATCTCGCCCTGCCGCAGCACGATGATGCGATCCGCCGCCTTGATCGTGCTGAGACGATGGGCGATCACAATGGCCGTGCGATCCTTCAGCACCACGTCCAGCCCCTCCTGGATTTGCGCCTCCGTTAGCGGGTCGACCGAAGCCGTCGCTTCGTCCAAAATGACGATGCTCGGCTCCTGCAGCAGCACGCGAGCGAGCGCGACGAGCTGGCGCTGGCCCATCGAGATGCCGCGCCCCTCCTCGCCGACGGGCGTCTCCAGCCCGTCCGCCAGCGCGCTCAGCCAGTCGCCGCCGCCGATGCGCTCGGCCACCTGGATGACCTGCTCGTCCGTCGCCCCGTCTGATTGGGACGAGAGCGAGCCGTAGCGGATGTTGTCGCGCACGGAGCCGGTGAAGAGAAAGGGCGACTGCTGCACGATGCCGAGGTGGCGGCGGTAGTCGTCCAGGTCGAGCGTGCGGATGTCGCGGTCGTCGATCAGGATTTGGCCGCCCTGAAATTCGTAGAAGCGCGCCACCAGCTTGCCCAAGCTCGACTTGCCCGCCCCCGTGTGGCCAACCAGCGCGACCGTCTCGCCCGCCTCGATCACCAGGTCAAAATCTGCCAGCACCTGCTCCTGCTCGGTGTAGCGAAAGTCGACGCCGCGAAATTCAATGCGCCCGTCCACCCGCTCGACCGGCTCGTCCGCGATCTGCGTGACTCTCGGCTCGGCGTCCACCAGGGCAAAGACGCGCTCGGAGGCGGAAAGGCCCAGCTGAAACTGGCTCCAAAAAGAGGCGATGCTGGTGAGCGGGAACCAGAAGAGCCGCCCCGCTTCTACAAAGAGAAACCACTCGCCGGGCGAGATGGAATCGCCCAGGACGAAGAGCCCGCCAAAGTAGACAATCAGCGCCGTGCCCAGCCCTTCCAAAATGCCGAGCACGGGAAAAATGCCGCTAAAGACAAAGCCCTGGCGCAGGTTGAGCGCGTAGGATTGCTTATTCACATCCTGGAACTCGTCGTAGATCGTCTGCTCGCGGCGAAAATTTTTGGCGACGCTGATCCCCGTCACCGATTCCTGCACCGTGGAGTTGACCTGCGCCAGCACTCTCCGCGCCTGCTGCGTCGTCTGCCGCGCGATGCGGCGGAAAGCCAGCGCCGTGATCACGACAACGGGGGCAACCGCCAGCATGATCAGCGTGAGCCGCGCGTTGATGTTGAAGAGCACAATCGTGATGATACCAATCAGCAGCAGCTGGCTCATCAGGTTGAGCGTCAGCGTTACGGTGTTGGAAAAATCCTGCGTGTCGCTCGTCACGCGGGAGACAATTTTGCCGGTGGCGAATTCGTCGTAGAAGGACATGTCGCGGGCGAGCACGGCGTCGAACGCATCTTTGCGCAGGTTGAGCACCACGCTGCCCACCGCCTCTGCCGTGCGCGACTGGCGAAAGAAGTTAAAGGTCCACGCCAGCGCGCCGGAGAGCAAAATGCCCAGCGTGAGCAAAATCGCCGTGCCCCAATCAAAGCTGCCCGTGCCGCGCGCGTCGGCCACCACGTTGATGCCCCGCGCCACCAGGATCGGCAGCAGCGCACTCACAATCGAATCCAGCGCAATCATCAGCGCCACAAAGCTCATCGTGCCGAGGAACGGTCGAAAGTAGCCGAGAATGCGGTTAAGCAATTCGCGGTCGGAATAGGAACGGTCGTACGCTTCGGCGCCGATGCCGTCCATGATGAAGCCCATGGGAGAGGTTACCTTTCGGGTTGTTGATTGAAATTACTTTTGCTTACTGCTTATTGCTTGTCTCGTTAATCAATGCGACCACCACGGCCTACGAATCCAGCAATAAGCAGTAAGCAGTAGGCACTACTCGTACCGCGCAAAAATCCGCTGGTACAGCGAGCACCGCCCCATCAATTCCTCGTGCGACCCCTGATCGATCACCTCGCCCTGGTGCAGCACCAAAATCGTATCCGCCCGCCGAATCTGCGACAGCCGGTGCGTAATCAGAAAGCTCGTGCGGCCCTCCATCACGGCGTCGATGGCGCGCTGGATGCGGTCTTCGGTGGCGCTGTCGATGGCGCTGGTGGAGTCGTCCAGGATCAGGATGCGCGGGTCGGTGAGCAGAGCGCGGGCGATGGCGAGCCGCTGGCGCTGGCCGCCGCTCAGCGTCACGCCGCGCTCGCCGATCACGGTGTCGTAGCCGTCCGAAAAGTGGCGGATGAACTCGTCCGCCTGGGCTGCGCGCGCCGCCTCGTGAATCTGCGATTCGTCCGCGCTTGGCCCCAAGCCAAAGCCGATATTTTCACTGACTTTGCGGCTAAATAGAAAAATGTCCTGCTCGATCGTCGAAATCTGCGAGCGCAGCGATTCCAGATTCCACTCGCGCACGTCCACGCCGTCGACCAGGATGCGCCCCTCGGTAACGTCGTAGGTGCGGTTGATCAGCTTGGTCAACGTCGACTTGCCGGAGCCCGTCTGCCCCACAATGGCGACGGATTGGCCCGGCGCGGCGCGAAACGAGAGCTTGCGCAACACGGGCGATTCATCGGTTTCGGGGTTGAAGTAGAAGGTGACGTTCTCGAATTCAACTTCGCCGCGCATGGTTGCCGCGTGGCCGCTCACGTTTTCATCCAGCTCCGTCTCCTCCTGCATCAGCGAGAGGATGCGCTCGGAGCCGGCCAAGCCCAGCTGCACCAGCGAGAAGGTAAAGATCGAGATAAAGGCCGGGAAGCGCAGAATGCCCATCAGCCCCATGTAGGCGACAAATTCACCCACGGTGAGCGCGTCCCGCTGAAACAAGACCAGCCCGTGGACAAATGCGCCCGTCGTGGCAAAGCCGAGCAGCAGCAGCGGCAGATAGCGCGCCTGCACCTTACCCTGCTCGACAAAGTGGTCGCGGAAGCGCGAAGCATTCTGCACAAAGTTGCGCTTCGCCTGCGCCTCCTGCACCGTCGACTTGACGACTTCGATGCCGCTAATCGTTTCGTTGAGCCCGGCGTTCATCTCGCCAAACTGCCGGCGCTGCGCCGTTGAAACGGGGTTGAGCTGGCGCATGTAGCGCCGCAGCGCAAAGTAGTAGGCCACGGCCCACAGCACGGGCGCCAGCAGCAATTCCACGCGCAAAAAGGCGATGAAGACCAGCGGCGAGACAATCGCCGTCATCGATTCAAAGATCAGCGCCACGCCGGGGTTCATCATCGGGTTGAGCTGGCGCACGTCGTTGGCCGCGCGCGCCATGATGTCCCCCACGCGCTGGCGGTTGTGGAAGGTTTGGCTCTTGCCCAGCAGGTTGATGTAGAGCTCGTCGCGGCTGTCGCGCTCCAGCCGCTGGCCGAGCGTTTCGATGGAAAAGGCGTTGGTCAAATCGATGACGCCGCGCACGACGACAATCGCCAGCAGCCCCAGCGCAATCGTCGTCAGCCGCGCGCGCGACGGCTCATCCTGCAGGATTTCGTCAAAGGCAAGGCCGGTAATGCGCGGCACCGACGCAAAGAGCACGTTGGTCAACGTGGCGGTGATGAGGAACGACGCAATCAGCAGCGGATAGCGCCGCAGGTGCGACCAAAGCCAGCGCACCGGGCCGGACTGGTTGTAGCGATATTCATCGGCCACGCTAAATTCGCGCTTGCCGGTGATGGGGGAAGTTGCCGATGTCGGGACGGCGACGGCCATAGGGGTTCTCCTAGTTGTCGATTTGCTCGTTGCGGCGCTCTGCGTCGCAATGCCTACAGCGAGGCTCTGCCTCGCGTGAGAGGCAGAGCCTCCCGACATGCGTCCCCGCGCAGAGCACGGCGGCGAGGGGCTACGCCGCCAAATTTCGCGCCGGAATCCACCCCCACGCGCCGCGCTCATTGTGACCCCAAGCCCAGCCGTTGACAAATCTGACCACCTTTAGATTGGCGCCGGCGGGCACGGTCAATTCGGCGGCGGTATAGCTCGCCAGCGCTTCGGCGCGTGCCTGCTCTTCGTCACGCGCTGCTCCGGCCAGCGGGCGCAGATACTGCTTCGGCGTCCACCCGCCGCGACCGGTCGCGTCCTCGCACCAGACCCAGTCCGGCCACGCTGGGTCGGTCGTATCCTCCTGGCCCATGGTCACCACCTCGCCCGGTCGAAACGAGATTGGGTTGAGGTTGGAGGAGACGTAGTCGGTGTTGACTCATTAAGTTGTGTCACAGATTCGTCTCATAAAGTCGTCGTTTACATAATCAATTCAAGAGCCTTTCTTCGGCCATTGCGCAATCAAAATTGCCCAAAATCGCTAGCGAGTGCTTTTTGTACTCTGAGTGTGTGGGATTTGGAGGCTAATTGATCTAGCCACCGGTATTTCTCTGAGGAACGCGGACTTTATGAGACTCTTTTCGTACACAACTTAATGAGATCCGACAGTGACTACTTTGTATAACATCGATTGGCTCCTTTCGCTGCGAAGCTTGGATTTTAACCGCGGATGAACGCGGATTTGCTACGACCATTGTGGCTGGCGCGACACTGGGCAACCTGACCAACAACCCCCTCCCAGCCTCCCCCATCATGGGGGAGGAGCCGATTCTTCGTCTGCCCAGTCGCAGCCCCCTCCCCAATTTGGGGAGGGCTGGGGTGGAGTTTGCAGACAATCTGCCCCCATTTCGCTCATTTCTGCTTAACTTGATACACATGTGGCTGGGCGCGCCCAGCCACTACAAGTCCTTCCGCACTTCATACATCAACACCGCAAACGCATCCCCATGCTGCTGCACATCGACCAGCCTCAGCGGCGGCGACGCGATCCGGCGCGGCAGCAGCGGCGCCCCGCCCCCCAGCGTCACGGAGGCGACGCTGAGAATGAGTTCGTCGAGCAGGCCCGCATCGTAGAACTGCCCGACCAAATCGCCCCCGCCGACGAGCCACACGTTTTTGCCCGCCGCCGCCTCGACCATTTCCGCGTGCACAGGTGCGACATCGCCTCGCACAAAGCGAATATCCGCCCCGTCGACCATCGGCAGCTCGCGGCTGCTGAAGACCCACGTCGGCATCTTGTACGGCCACCGTCTCGGCTCGGCCAGCATGTTTTCCTGTTCAAGCACCCACTCATACGTCGTCGATCCCATCGCCACGGCCCCGACCTTCGCAACAAATCGCGGATAGTTGTCCGCCATGCTGTCAGGCTGGCCGAGCTGGAAGAGCCAATCGAGCGAATTTTGCGCGTCGGCGATGTAGCCGTCGAGGCTGGTGGCGGTGTAGTATTGCGTTTTCATGGTTGCGATTCCGTATTTACTCAGCTGTCAGCGGATTGGGGGAGCGGATTGAACGGATTCACTTGTATTCATTGGTTCCGTTCTGAACAGGGCCGGTTCGATGGTCGAAAAGCGGAAAGATAGTCTTGTCATCCGTAATCCGCTCTTTTTAATCCGTTGACAGCTTATTTCGTCAATACTCTGAATAGTTACGCTGTTCCTTACTGTATCGGTCATCCCGCCTCCATTGTACCGAGCAATAGCTGACAACCTGTGTCATATTTGAAAGAGCAAACGCGAGGCGATGTGCTACCAGGGTTCTTCACCAACAAACAATTTTCCATGCTCAAATAAATGTCTTGCCTGCATTGCTCGTTGACTGAGAAACATCATCATCGCGGTCTCGTCGTGGTGAACATCAGGGCTGTCTACTTCGCCGTATAACGTGATCATATCGGGCAGTGCCGTCCAGCCAGCTTTCTCATAAAGATGTCGATTTTCATCTTCGGTCCACAGCAACGCCACATCGGCATCTAGCATGTTGCGTATTGATTGTTCGCAGGCGCTGAGAATTTGGCGAGCGTACCCATTGCGCCTGGAAGCGGGAAACGTGAAGACGCTCCGCACCCCACAGCACGAGAAAGACGCATCTTCAAGGATGACGTCTTGCCGGATAATTGAGGCGTAACTGTACAGCGTATTACCATGATGAAGTGCAACATGCACGGCCGGTTCGTCTAGCCCTTCATCTACATCATATTCAGGATCATCCGCCCAAGTGATTCGCACAAAGGTCTCTGCTTGGTAATAGAGTGCTTGAGGCATGTCTGCTGCGCTATCGAATATGCTGATTTTCAAAAATAATTCTCCTATGTCAATCGTTTTGTGTTTCGTCAAACTATAGCGCGCCTTCCAGCCATCTACAATACACCGAAATTTTTCACGAAGCAGAATCACTGCGAGAATAAGCGACATGAACAACCCCACCGCCGTCGACCACCCCTTCCGCCGTAAGCCCCACCGCACGCTGCTGACTCTCTCGTTCCCGGTGATGCTCTCGCTGATCGCCGAGCCGCTGACCGGGCTGGTCGACACGGCCTTTGTGGCGCAGATCGATGCAGTGGCGCTGGCCGCGCTCGGCGTCGGCACCACGACGTTGACCAGCACCTACTGGGTCTTCAACTTTCTCGGCATCGGCGTGCAGACCACCGTGGCCCAAGCGCTGGGCGAAGGGCGCAGCGACGTCACGCGGCGCACGGTGAGCGTGGCGCTCGTGCTCTGCGTGCTCATTGGGCTGGCGCTTATGCTGGGGGTGACGCTGTCGGCGGTGTGGCTCTCGCAGCTGCTCGGCGCGGCGGGCGAGGTGCTGCCCGCCGCCGTCACCTACACGCGCATCCGCATCCTCGGCGCGCCCGCGATTCTCATCATGATGGCGACGCTGGGGGCCATGCGCGGCTGGCAGGACATGCGCACGACCATGTTGATTGCCGTCGGCGTCAACGTGCTCAACATTGGGCTGGATGCGCTGCTGGTCTTTGGGGTTGACTTTGCGATGCTCTCAATTCCGGCGTTGGGGATTGCGGGCGCGGCGTGGGCGAGCACCATCAGCCAGTACGTCGGCGCAACCGTCGCGCTCGCGCTCGTGCTGCGCCGCCTCGGCTTTGCGCGCGACCTGCGTTTCGGCGAGGCGCTGCACCTCTTTATCGTAGGGCGCGATTTGTTTTTGCGCACGGGGCTGCTGCTCTTCTTCGTGGCGCTGGCGACGCGCGTCGCCAATCAAGGCGGGGCGGAAGTCGGCGCGGCCCACCAGGCGATTCGCACAATTTTTATATTCACGGCCTTTGTGCTAGAGGGCTTTGCGACCACGTCGCAGAGTCTCGTTGGCTACTTTCTGGGCGCACGCCTGGTCGAAGTCGCAAGCAGGTAGTGCGGCTGAGCCTGGGCTGGGGGCTGGGCGCGGGCGTGGTGATGGCGGTGTTGATGTTGGGCGGGCAGGCGTGGGTCGAGCGGCTGTTTGTGCCGGAAGCCGCGGTCGCCATTTTTGCGCCCGCCTGGATCGTGGCGGCCGTGGCGCAGCCGCTCAACACTTTCGCCTTTGTCACCGACGGCGTGCACTGGGGCACGGGCGACTACCGCTACCTGCGCAACGCCATGCTCGCGGCGACGGGCGTCAGCAGCGCCGCGCTTTTTCTGCTCGATCCGGCGCTGCCCAACCTGCTCGTCTGGATCGGCGTGGTGCAGACGGGGTGGATCGTGCTGCGCGGCGTGCTGGGCGTGGTGCGCATTTGGCCGGGCGTGGGGCGAACGCCGTTTGCCGTGGCGGGAGCGCAGCAGGTGGCAATGTCGAATTAAAACCTTCGTGCAGCAGGGCCGAATCCATGTAAATTTGGGTGCGTCCTAAAATTTGGGGAGAATCTCGTTGACGAGGCATTCGGCCTCACCCCCTCAGCGTTGATTCGTTGATAACGAGACGGGTAAAGCCCCCTCTCCACGCGTGGAGAGGGGGTTGGGGTCAGGCGGGCGTACCCCCCAAGGCGTCTCGACCAACCCTCGCGCTTTCCCCCAATTCTGGGATGCACGCATGTAAATTCTTATACCTATACAATTGTAGTAAACCCTGCTATACTGTCGGCAGTAGACATCTACTCAACAGCGCACCTGATGGATGTTTACACCAATTTTTTGTGGTTCACCACTGCAGCGCAGGTATTTTGCCCGCGCATCTTCACCTGCATTCAGTTGGTGAGCTCCTCATCAACATCATTAGGAGGGATATATGACCCATCGCAAATTTATTCTCAAGAGCAGCTCCATTTGTCTGGCGCTTGCCTTGGCCGCGCTGGCGCTCTTTGGCGTGCTGGCCCGCGGCCAAGCGACCGTGCAGGCACAAGAGGCCAGCCTTGGCGAAACCAGCGTTGTCGTTCCCGCTGGCGGCGAAGCGACCATCAACTATGAGACGTTCTGTCTCGAATTTGGCAAAGACTTTCCCAGCACGCTGGGCACGCCAGACGGGCGCGCCCCGGACGACGTGCTGCGCGTGTTGAAGACGGCCGTCCAAGAGGGGCTGGTGGATAGCGAACCCCTGCAAACGCAGTTGGCGATCTGGCGGCTCGTCGAAGGGGAGTTTCCCTATTCGGCGGACGAAATTGATCCGGCAACGGCTCAGGCGCTAATTGAACGCTCGGCGAACGCAGACATCTCGCCCATCGAAGGCGAAGGCGTGGCGCTGGATCAGGCCGTTGCCGACGGGCTGATCGAGGCCGTTAGCGAAAATTTTGAATTTGTCGCAACCGATACCGTGCGGCCCGATGAAGAGCCGTACAAGGGAAGCGGCACGCTGATTCTGCGCAATACAACCAGCGAGGATATCACCATCTTCTTCTCGCTGGGCATTGTCTTCCGCGCGGGCGATGACACGCAGCAGGACATCGTTGCCTACGCCGTGGAAGAAGAGGAGCAGCCCGCGCCAACGCCGACACCGACGATGATGCCAACCGCCGCACCAACCCCGACACCGACCCCTCATGACCGCATCCCCGACACCGGCGCGGATTTGACCGGTGTGATGCTCGGCGGCGGCACGGACGACGGCAACGGCAACGGCGATCACGACGACGATGACGACAACGGCGACGATGACGACAATGGTGATCACGATGATGACAACGGCGATGACCGGATGCCCGACACCGGCGCGGACCTGAGCGACACGATGCTCGGCGGCGGCACGGACGACGGCAACGGCAACGGTGATCACGACGATGACGACAACGGCGACGATGACGACAATGGTGATCACGATGATGACAACGGCGATGACCGGATGCCCGACACCGGCGCGGACTTGAGCGACGCGATGCTCGGCGGCGGCACGGACGGCGGCAACGGCAACGGCAACGGCAACGGCAACGGCGATCACGACGATGACGACAACGGCGACGATGACGACAATGGCGATCACGATGATGACAACGGCGACGACCGGATGCCCGACACCGGCGCGGATTTGAGCGGCGCGATGCTCGGCGGCGGCACGGACGGCGGCAACGGCAACGGCGATCACGACGACGATGACAACGGCGACGATGACGACAATGGTGATCACGATGATGACAACGGCGACGACCGGATGCCCGACACCGGCGCGGATTTGAGCGGCGTGATGCTGGGCGGCGGCACGGACGGCGGCAACGGCAACGGCGATCACGACGATGACGACAACGGCGACGACGATGACAACGGTGATCACGATGACGACAACGGCGATGACCGCATGCCCGACACCGGCGCGGATTTGACCGGCGTGATGCTCGGCGGCGGCACGGACGACGGCAACGGCAACGGCAACGGCGATCACGACGACGATGACAACGGCGACGACGATGACAACGGTGATCACGATGATGACAATGGCGATGACCGGATGCCCGACACCGGCGCGGATTTGAGCGCGGATGTTGCGAATGTGCCGGCGGCTAATGCCGCCGTGAGCAGCGGCATTGTGCCCAACCATCTGGTGATTCCGAGCATCGATGTTGAAACGTCGGTGGAGAGCGTGGGGTACACGCCATCAGTGGATGCGTTTGGCGTGCGCTACAAGGAATGGCAGGTCGCCGAATACGCCGCGGGCTGGCACAGCAACACGGCGCTGCCGGACGATGCGGGGAACGTGGTGATTAGCGGGCACAACAACATCCTGGGCTCCGTCTTCCGCGAGCTGTACAAGATGCAGGTCGGCGAGCAGATTTTGCTCTACCAAAATGGGCAGCCCTTTGTCTACGAAGTGGACGAAGTGATGCTGCTCTCCGAGCGGGGCCAAGGGCCGGACGTGATGGCGGAGAATGCCCGCTGGATCGGCGACCTTGACGACAATCGGCTGACGCTCGTCTCGTGCTGGCCGGAGTGGAGCAACACGCACCGCGTGGTCGTGGTTGCCTTCCCGGTGGAGTAGCGCTACGTGATACAGCTGCGCGACGCGCCGTTAATCCGGACAAAATCTCACTGTTCCTGCGCCGGGTGGACGTTAAAGTCGGGCCAACCCGACACGACATCTATCATCAAAGGAGCATCTCCATGGCATCTGGCTACGACAAAGGCACAAAGGTCGAGTGGGAGTGGGGCAACGGCAAAGGCACGGGTAAGATTACCGATGTCTTTACGGAAAAGGTGACGCGCACCATCGATGGCAGCGAGATTACCCGCAAGGCCAGCGATGATGAGCCCGCCTACCTCATCGAGCAGGACGACGGCGACGAGGTGCTTAAATCCCATTCGGAAGTGAGCAAGGCGTAGGCTTCTGTTTTGCAGTGCAAAGAGTCCAGGGGGTTAACCCCCTGGACTCTTTGCGTTCTACCCCCCAACTTACTGACATCCCAGCTCCGCTCCATCAGACTAGCCTCCATTGATTATTGACTTCGGCCACTGATTATTGGAGACCATTGGCTGCTAAAAATGGAGAATTTTATGTACGATGTACTGGTCATCGGTGGGGGGCCAGCCGGGGCGACGGCGGCGCTGCGGGCCAGCGAGTTGGGCGCAAACGTGGCCATGATCGAGCGCGATCGCATGGGCGGCACCTGCACCAACGACGGCTGCGTGCCCACGCGCGCGCTGGCCAAAGCGGCCCGCCTGCTGCGCGACGCCCACCAGCTCAACGATTACGGCATCGAGGGCGAAGTGCCAACGCTGAACTTTGGCAAGTTGGGCCGCAGGGTGCAGGAAATTGTCGAGCAGGTACACGAGAAGAAGGGGCTGCTTGATCTGCTGCGCGAAAGCGGCGTGGAGACGTTTACCGAGCGGGGAGCAGCAAAATTTGTCGACGCCCACACCGTCGAGCTTGAGGACGGCACGCGTCTTGGGGGGGAGAAAATTATCATTTGCGTGGGCGGCCACGCGCGCAAGCTGCCCTTCCCCGGCGCGGAGTTGGCGCTGACGCACAGCAGCGTCTGGGCGATGGAAACGCTGCCCCGTTCGGTTGCCATTGTCGGTGCGGCGGCCACGGGCTGTCAGCTTGCTTCGGTCTTTGATGATTTTGGCGCACGCGTAACGTTGATGGACCTGGCGCCGCGTGTTTTGCCGGGCGAGGATATTGCCGTCTCGGAGGCCATCGCGCACGGCTTCGAGCAGCGCGGCATCGAGGTGATGACGGGCATCGGCGGCACGGACCAAATCGAGCGCAGCGGCGAAGCCTACACGCTCAGCTTCACCGACGTCGGCGGGCAAACGCAGACGCTCGACGCGGACGCGGTGATTTTGGCCGTCGGCTGGCCGGGCAACGTGGAGGGGCTGGGGCTGGAGGCGGCGGGCGTCGATCACGAGCGCAGCTACATCCAGGTAGACGACTACCTGCGCACTTCGCAGCCGCACATCTTTGCGGCGGGCGACATCAACGGACAGATGATGCTGGTGCAAAGCGCCACCTACGAAGCGCGCATCGCCGCCGAAAACGCCGTGTTGGACACGCCGCTGCGCCTGTCGCACGGCATTGTGCCCCACGGCGGCTTTACCGATCCGGAATACGGCTGCGTCGGCCCCACGGAGGAGCAGGCGCGCCGGGAGCAGGACGTGGCCGTCGTCACCATTCCCTACGCCGACCTGGATCGGGCGCTGATCGACGGGCGACGGGCTGGCTTCTGCAAGCTGATCGCCGCCCGCCGCGACGGCAAGGTGCTGGCCGCGCACGTGGTTGGCGAGCAGGCGACGGAAGTGGCGCAGCTGGTCGCGGCATCGATGGTCGCCGACGCGACGGTCGATCAGCTGGCCGGGCTGGAGCTGGCCTACCCAACGTACACGGCCATCGTCGGCCTCGCCGCGCGTCAGTTGGCCACGCAGATGCGCCGAGATCGGATGGTTCCGCAGTGGCGCTCGCTGGCCAAGCCGCACATTGCGGAGTGGGAGCGCAGCAACGGGGAATATCGGAACGGGGCGGAGCAGCTCCAGCCGGAGCGGGCGAGCGCGTAACGATGTTCAGACGCGCAGCTCTCTCTTGTAGGCTGCCGGTTCGCAGGACGGCTGCGACTTCCGCCCCAGCAGCAGCGGCACCTTGCGCGCCATGTTGCCCAGCGACCAGAGCGAGCCGCCCGGCTGCACCCTGTTCTCGACAATGGCGCGGCGTAGATCGGCGGCGCTGTGGCCGGGGAACCAGGTAAAGGCCTGGCCCGCGGTGTAGGGAATGTGCGAATCGCTGCTGCCCAGGGCGGGCAGCCGCTGCGCCGCGGCGTTGATGCGGCCTGCCTGCCAGTTGTGGAGCAGGCTAAAGGGCACGCCGTGGCGCACCTCCACCGCATCAAAGGGCAGCGTGCGAATGAGCTCCCCCACGCTGGCAAGCCCAAAATGGCGCACAAAGGGATGGGCCGCCACGGCCAACCCACCCTGGGCGTGAATCGCCTCAATGGCGGCTGCTGCCGTATGACAGTAGGCAATTGTGCTGTTTAAGAAGAGCCCCAGCACATCGCCATCGCCCGTGGTGATTTCCTGCCCGATGATCACGTCAAGCTGGAGATAGTGGCGCTGGGCGTAATCGCGGGCCACCAATGCGCCCGCCGCCGTGTCGTGGTCGGTAATGGCAATGACGCGCAAGTCCGTGCGCGCGGCAATCAGATCAACCGTGGCCTGGGGCGAGAGAAAGCCGTCGCTGTAGGTGGTGTGCAGGTGGAGATCGGCTTTGGATCGAGTGGATGAGTTGAGCTGCCCTCGAAAAAATTTCATCTTGATTCCTCACGTGGATCTTTCACACAAATGTTCTCAACCTATCATTCTTATGTTAACGGATATTTAAGGCCTGGCAAATATTTGTTCAAAACGCCGGCCTCTACTGATTTTTGCGCTCAATTGACGACCCTCGCAGCGGATGTTAGACTTTGCAACTCAAATCAACAGTTTGCGTATTAAACAAGGGAGAACACAGCGGGCTATGTCAACCGCGATGAACTTGCCTGGCCGCACGCCAAAGGGCGCGGTGCAGGCCATATCTAGCACCGATCTAGCGGGCAGCCTGCCGGCCTTTCCGCCGCTGCCCGGCGAGGATTTGGCCGCCAGCCAGCACGTTCCCAATATCCGCCGCAAGCGTCTGCTCTTCAACCGGCTGACGATGCCGGGCCAGGTGCACGTCTACAGCGCGGAGTGCGGCGCCGGGCAGCGGCTGCGCGTGCAGATGTATGTGCCCGTGCTGCCCAGCGGCGGGGCCGTTGCGCCCGCCTTTGCCATCGTTGCACAGAGCTTGCCCTACAGCACGGGCAAAACCAAAGGCAGAGAGCGCACCGCCGCCAAGGCGGAAAGCAAGCCGACGGATAATCTCGCGCCGCCAGTGGACGTGCCGGCTGGCTACAGCACGATGGTCGCGCCGCCGCCGGGCGAGCTGGAAGCGCCCGTGCAGGATCTGCTGACGCGCGTCCGCTTCTACCCCGGCCCCACGCTGGATACGCGACCGCTCGTCGGCGGACGCTGCTACCTCGTGGTGTGGAGCCCGCAAAATCGCAGCGGCAAATATGTGCTGCAGGTCGGCCACCGCTGGTCGTGGCGCGCGGGCTACTGGCTGCAGTTGCCCCGCTACTGGTGGCAAATCCGCGGCTGGTTTGGGATGGGAAGAAGCGGGTTGATTTGGGCAAGTTCGGGGGTGGCGATGGTTGGGTTGATTGTGATGAATTGGATGCGAAGGAAGAAATGAATAAAGAAAAATGACTGCAGGCCAACGACTACCGCTGGGATTGATCCGGAATCGTGACCTACCCATTCCTCATTCTTCATTCATTCCTCGTCAAAGGAAAACATGCGAATTATCTTATATCTTGGAAAAGGCGGCGTCGGCAAGACGACGACCGCGGCGGCCACCGCCCTGCGCTGTGCGGATTTGGGCCAGCGCACGCTCGTGGTGAGCACCGACATTGCGCACAGCCTGGCGGACAGCCTGGACGTGGCGTTGACAAACGAAGTGCAAGAGATTGCGCCCAATCTCTTTGCTCAGGAAATTAACGTGCTCGAGGAAATCAAGGGGCACTGGGGCGAGCTGCAGGGCTACGTGGGCAAGGCGTTGCGCAAGCAGGGCATGAGCAAGGCCATCGCCGAAGAGCTGGCTGTAATCCCCGGCATGGAGGAGGTCGTGAGCCTGCTGCACATCAACAAGCAGGCCAGCGAGGGCAACTTCGACCGCGTGATCGTGGACGCCGCGCCCACGGGCGAGACGATGCGCCTGCTTACCATGCCCGAAAGCTTCCAGTGGTACACGCAGCGCTTCCTCAGCTGGGGCGACACGGCGAAAAAGTTCACCGGCGGCCTCATTACCCGCTTCCTGCCCGAAACGCAGGCGCTGGACAAGCTGCCCGGCCTCGTCGAGGGCGTGAAGGAATTGCAAAAGACGTTGACCAATCCGGAGATCACCAGCTACCGCGTGGTGGTCAACCCGGAGAAGATGGTAATTAAGGAGGGCGCGCGCGCGATTACCTACCTGTCGCTCTTCAACTACCCCGTCGACGCCGTGGTCGTCAACCGCATTCTGCCCGGCATCGAGAGCGACGGCGAGGGCAACGCCCATGTCGCCGAGCCAAGCGATGACTCGTATCTGCGCGGCCTGCAGGAGACGCAGGCCAAATATCTTGGTAACCTGGAGCGCGACTTTTACCCGCTACCGCTGCTGCGCGCCCGCTGGAGCGACAGCGAGATGGTCGGGCTGGAGGCATTGCGCGGCCTAGCGAATGAGCTGTACGGCGAGCGCGACCCCGGCGAGATTTTCTACCAGGGCCACGTGCAGGAGATTGTCGAGGAGGGCGAGGACTATGTGCTCAAGCTGACGCTGCCGCACATGGAGATGGAGAAGGTGCGCCTCACCAAGCGCGGCGACGAGCTCTTCGTCACCGTGGGCAATTTCAAGCGCGAGCTGCTGCTGCCCACCATGCTCGCTCACCGCAACGCCAGCAACGCAACCTTCCGCGACGGGATTTTGCACATTAACTTTCCGCCGCTGGCAGGCGAAGCGCAGGCGACGTAGAGATAGTGCTTACTGCTTATTGTTTATTGCCTGCGTTACGATGTTAGCTGCAACGAGACGGAGACACTTTGTCAAAACAGAGTCGTTTAACGCGAAGGCGCGGAAAATTTTTTGTTCAGAACAACTCTTTGCGCCTCCGCGCCTCCGCGTTAATCTTGTTGGAATAGAAAAAGAAAATCAAGCAATACGCAATAAGCAATAAACTCATGGGACTCGCCAACATTCTCTCCTTTACGCTCGGCACGGTCGTCGGCTCGCAGGCGGTGCTGCGCGCATCGCATCTGCGCAATCCGCATCCGCTGCCGCACCAGCTCGGCGCGCTGCTCGATCACCAGCTGCGCGCCCGCTACCGCAACCCCGTCGAAACGCTCGGCCTCTTTGGCGTCGCGCCGGGGATGACGGTGCTGGACGTGGGCTGCGGCACGGGCCTCTACACCACCGAAATGGCGCGCATGGTCGGGCCAAACGGCAAAGTCCACGCCGTGGACGTGCAGCCCGCGATGATTGCGCGCACGCGTGAACGGCTCGCCGCCGTCAACGAGGCAAACAGCGATTCGGACGTTGTCCTGGTTGGCAATCGACAACCCGCCGCGCGCGCCAGCGATGCGCTCGTCGACCGCACCGAGCTGCACCTCGCCGCCGCGGACAACCTGCCCCTGCCCGACGCCAGCATCGACCTCGCTGTCGCCATCGCGAGCGTACCCCAAATGGCCCGGCGCACGCTGGCTCTGCTGGACATTCAGCGCGTGCTCAAGCCGGGTGGTCGCCTTGCCGTCAGCGAAGAGCTGCTCGATCCGGCCTACGTGCCGGAGTTCGTGCTGCGTCGCTGGCTGGAGGACGTCGGCTTTCGCTACGGCGGTCGCAGCGGCAACCCCTTTTGCTACAATCTAATTTTCTTTAACGATTAGAAAAAATCAACAGCAGAGCGATCAACGAAGGGCACGAAGGACACGAAGAAAGATCGTTTACCCTCTTCCTTCGTGCTCTTCGTGTCCTTCGTTGATCGCTTTCTTAAATTTGTTAGGAGCCAATGTGGCAAAATTCTACAACGTGATCACGCCCGCTCTGCGCGACTTTATCGAGGCGCAGCAGATGTTTTTCACCGCCTCAGCAACGACGGAGAGCCGCGTCAACCTCTCGCCCAAGGGCATCGACACGCTGCGCATTCTCGACGACGCCACCGTCGCCTACCTCGATTTGACGGGCAGTGGCAACGAGACCGCGGCGCATCTCAAGGCCGATGGGCGGCTGACGATCATGGTGTGCAGCTTTGGTAAAGCGGCCATGATTTTGCGGCTTTACGGGCGCGGTCGCCTCGTCTTCCCGCGTGATGCGGAGTGGGCGACGCTGCACGGGCACTTTCCCACGCTGCCCGGCGAGCGCCAGATTGTGCTGCTCGACGTGGAAGCGGTGCAGACGTCGTGTGGCTTTGGCGTGCCGCGCTACAAATTTGTCGAGCAGCGGGAGACGCTGCCCAAGTGGGCGGCGCAGCAGGGCGAGGCAAAGATGGAGGATTATCGCCGCGAGAAGAACAGCGTTAGCATCGACGGCTTGCCCAGCGATACGGTTGCGGCACAACCAGTTGCCGCGGATTAAGCACCGCACCTCTTCACAACCCGATACAGTTACGGGCACAAGTTGGTCACGCTTGGCTTCTGGGCTTACGTCAACGCGGCGAGGTCGGCGCTAGGCTGAGTGGCGTCAACCTGGATTTCTGTTCAAGGAGGAAGACCCATGCCCAACAACGCGCTGAGCAACCTGCGCGCCCACCACGTGGCGCTGCGCGTGCCCAACTACGACGAAACCGTGCGCTGGTATCAGGACAAGCTCGGCTTCGAGATGGAGGTGGACTGGCGCGAGGAAGACCGTCACCTCTGCTACTTGCGGCTCGGCGACTTTTCGCTGGAAGTCGTCGGCGATGGCGAGGTAAAGGACTACAAGCCGGAGATCAACGAGTTGGAGGAGAGCATGAAGATCGAGGGCTATCACCACCTCTGCTTCCGCGTCGAGAGCGTGGATGACGTGCTGGCGGCGCTCAACAAACAGGGCGTCGAGACCTTTCTGGAGCCGGTCGACCTACGGGAGAAATTTGGCGGCCCGCCGCGCAAAAACGCCTTTGTCCGCGACAACAGCGGGAATTTAGTGGAGTTTACGGAATACCTTTAAGCGCAAAACCAGATGCAGTGCAAGGGCGCGAAGAGCGCAGAGCGATCACTCGGATTCTCTGCGCTCTTCGCGCCTTCTGCATTAAGCATGTTCGCTGCCCAGCGAAAGCCGCCGCAGCCGCAGCGAATTCATTTTTTTGCTGTTTGCGAGGAAGCGTCTACGGTCGTTGCTAACGTTCCGATCCTTATTACAAGCCCCGTACCAAACTACGGAATCAAGCAGCAAAAAAGGCGAGCCGCCGGAGCGACTCGCCTGGGTACTCAATTCGACTGTGGACCGGTGCCAGTCACCGTCCGAAGGTTGTGAATCAAATCAGCTTGCCCTGGACGGTGACGGTCACCTCGATCAGCAGTTACTCCACCACAATCACGCCGGCCATGCCGACGCCATCGGGGCCGCCGTGGTAGACGCAGTAGTAGGGGTATTCGCCCGGCTCGTCAAAGGTCATGCTAAAGGTGTCGCCCTCCTGCATGTCGCCGGAGTCGAACGAATCATCGTCGGCGGTAACGGTGTGGCGCACGCTTTCGCCGTTGACCCACGTTACAGTTGTGCCCGCGTCGACGGTCAACTCCACCGGATCGTAGGCAAAGCCGGCCATCGTGACTTCGGCGGTCATCGCCTCGTCCATCGCCTCGTCGTCCATCGCTTCAGCATCCGTCATCTCCATGGAGTCGGTCATCTCCATGGTGTCGGTCATATCGTCCATCTCCATCATCTCATCATCCATCATCCCTTCCATCGAGACGGTAAACGCTTCAACCACGACTTCGCCATCAAGCGTGACGGGCACGTCGGCGCCGGGGAATTCGTAGGTGCCGATTTCGCCTTCGTCCACGTGCAGCATGGCAAAGAGCTGCTCGGTCGCGCCCTCCGTGTCGATTTCGATCTCGACGTCGCTATTCACGCCCTCGATGACGGCCGTCTGGCCAATCACCGGGCCGGGCGCACCATCCGCAGAGGCGTGGATCACGAGCCAGCCGTCCACTGCGCTGTAGGCAGTGGGTACGACAACAACGTCGTCCGTCAGCGGCTGGTTTTCGACCGTGATGCTGGGCGTAATGATGTCGATCTCCGTGATGTTGCCGTCGATCATGGCCTCATCCATCGCGGCGTTAAAGGGCTCGTTGACGACCGTGCCGTCGACCCTCACCGGCACGTCGTCGCCGGGGAACTCGTAGACGCCGGCCTCGCCCGCATCCACGTGCAGCATGGCGTGCAGCGTGTCGGTGGCGGCGTCCGCGTCGATTTCCACGACCACGTCGCTGTTGATGCCAACCTCGACCGCCGTCTGCCCGATCACGGGGCCGGGCGCGCCGCTGCCGTTGTCGGCGTGGATCACGATCCAGCCCGCCTCAGCGGCGACAACTTCCGGCACGGTGACCGTGCCGTTCTCGACGGCCTGCTCCTCGACGGCGACGCTCGGCGTCATCATCGTTTCGCTATCGGTCATCATCTCGCTGTCGGTCATCGTGTCCGTATCCGTCGCCATCATGGAGTCGGTCATGCTGACGGTGCTCGTCATGTCGTCGGACATCATCATGTCCCCGTCCATCACTTCACCGGTGTTGGTGATCGTGACGCTAACAACGGGATCCGTCCAGCCGTGGCCCTCGACGTCGAGGTCGCCCACGCCCTGGATGTTCTCGTGCGGGGCAATCACGCCCACCGGATCGGTCAACACGTCGCCGTCGTTAACGTTGCCGTTGGGGTCGCCGTCCAGCGTAATGGGGCCGAGTGCGGAGCAGGGGTCGACGATGTCTTCGCTCAGCTCCGTGTTCTCTTCGACGCCCGAATCGTAGGCGTTCAGTTCAAAGGTCACCGCGCCCTCGGTGGGCAGCTCCGCCGAATCGAGACCGGTGAAGCCATCGTTGGTGCAGATCAGCATGGTCGCCAGCGAAAGGAAATCGCCTGACGCAGCGGTAATGGTAAAGGTCGCGCTGTCGGTGACCTCGTTGCCCTCCACCTCCACGGCGGTACCGGCGGGCGTCAAGGGGCGGCCCACGTTGACCACGTCGGTGATGCCCGTCTCTAAGCCCTCCAGCAGTTCGACCATCGGCATGGGATCGCCGGATTGAGCGATTGCGTTAAGGGCCTCGCTCGCCGTCTCGCCCAGGCGGAACATGACCACATCGGCGGAGTGGGTGGTGGCTACGGGCGGGGAAAGGGGCTGGCCAGCCAGCATCAGGTTGGTAACGGTCACCTCGTAGACGGTCACGTCACCGGCCTGCACGCCGGGAATTTCGGCGGTGGCGGCGTCGGCAAAGTTGCTCAGCGCGCCGGCAATCTGCTCCAGCGTCTGCATTTCGCCCTCGATATCGTGGCGCTCTTGCAGGTACTCCGCTGAGTTGTAAGCCACGAAAACGCCCTCGTCGTTTTCATAGACGAGGAATTTTTGCGGCAGGTCAATGGCGACGGTGCGCTGCGACTGCATCAGCTCGGTGCCCAGGGTGGGGTTGCCGGTGAGGATCAGCGTCGTCGGCGGCAGATCGAGATCGACGCTGGCGGCGTTGGCGCTGTGGTCGACAACGGCGACGATCAGCAGCCCCGCCTCTTCCAGCGCGGCTCTGCAGCGCGGCGACGGTGTCGTCAAAGTTGTTGGCGCTTTCGATCACGACGAGGCCGTTTTCCATCATCTCGGCCATGTCGTCCATCTCGTCCATCTCGTCCATCTCATCCGAGTCCATATCCTCATCGGACATATCCTCGTCGTCCATATCTTCGTCCTCGTCGTCCATCTCCTCGTCGTCCATGTCGCCGGTATCGGTCATATCGTCCGTATCCGTCATCATGTCGGTGTCGGTCATTTCCTCCATGTCCGTCATCATGTCCGTGTCCGTCATCATGTCGGTGTCGGTCATCTCCTCCATGTCCGTCACGTCATCGGTGTCGGTCATGTCGTCCGTATCCGTCATATCTTCGGTGTCCGTCACGTCGTCCGTGTCGGTCGGATCCTGGGTCTCCGTCAACTCCATCGTATCCGTCAACTCCTCGGTGTCGGTGATGGGATCGTCGTCCTGGGCGATGTTGCTGGGCCCGGCGGGCGCAGCCAGCGTCATCTGCGGCACGGCCAGCACAAGGGCCGTTAGCAGCAGCGCCGCAATGAACGACAAAGCAGTAATTCGTTTTGCCATGGGGTCTCCTTTTGTTTTGTGTTTGTTGCTTGATTGTATAATTTTGTGGCCTGCGAGGATTGTGGTTATGCAGCGGTTGCAGACCAGGGGTTTCTATAGCCTGTGTCATTGTAACACTCTTTACGAAAGATGTATGTTGCCTTGTTCACAGAGTTGGGTTGTTAATCTATCTGGAGCCGTGTAAAATCGGCAAGAAGAGCGCGCAGGCCAAATGGCCTGCGCGCTCTTCTTGCCCAAAACCAATTCGTAACTATTCAGCCTCACCCCCAGCCCCTCTCCACCGATCTTAGCTTTACCCACAAGTCGCCGCTGAGGCTCAGCGCACTGCGGGCCAAGCAAAACCCCACCCCCAACCCCCTCCCCGCCAGCAAGGAGGGGGCTTCTGTCGACTCGTTAACTTTGCGGCTTTTCTGTGACATCGCCCGCTCGACAACAAAGAGATCATCCATCGCGACCGTTTCATCAACCAGTCACCCTTCCCCTGCTCGCGGGGGAAGGGCCGGGGATGGGGGTTCTTCTCCGCCATCCCCCTCTTCGCCACCCCTCCTCCTACTTGTGGGTAAAGGTAAGCTCCACCAATGGAAAGGGGAGTTTGATCCCTCGTTGACGAAGCGACTCGGCTTTGGCCAAATCGCTTCGTCAACGAAGAGACTGAAGTCCTCCCTCCACGCGTGGAGGGAGGATTTATGCGGGAGGCAAACGCTTGCCCACCCTGAATAGTTACACCAATTCTTCCCTTCCCCGCTCACGCTGCCCCGCCCACCGCTGCTGGCGTTTGGCGTTGACCGGTAAGCCGGCCCAACCCGACAACAAGCAGCAGCACCACCGCCACGCCCCCCACCAGCCACCAGTTGACGCGGCGAGCGGGCAGCACCTGCTGCTGGTAGCTCGCTTCGCCCGCGCCCGCTTCTCCCTCGGCTCGTACGATAATCTGCCACGTGCCCGCCGCCGGCACGTCGACATCGGCCTCGTAGTAGACGTCGGCGGCGCTGCTGCCGCGCGTCGCCTCGCGCACAACGGCGGCATCGGCGGCGTCCGAAGTCAGCGTTACCACAACGTTGGCCGCGGCTGCCCTTTCCCTCCCGTCGGCCCCCACTTCCGTCACGCTGACGCTGATGTGGGTTTCCCCCACGCGCGGCGTCGCCGGCGACGACCAAACGTAGAGCCGATAGGGCCCCGCTTCAACGTTGGTTAAACGGGGCGTGCCGCCGCCGTGGGCCAAAACGGCCGCGGGGCAAAGCGCGGCCGCGAGCACGAGAAAAAGGAGTTGAATCGTTCGCTGTTTCATCTGATAAAAAGTTGCAAGCACGTGCACCAGACAAAGCCGAGCGTTCAGCCGCTGTCGGCGCGGCCCGCCCTGCTCGACCGAATAAATCGCAAAAGGCCCAAATCGGGCTATATTTTACCACGCCGCCGCCGCCCGATCACGTGCCCGGCTTACAAACGGCGTGCCCCAACTCACTCCGCGCGCACCGCCTCCGCCGGCTGCACCTGCCCCATGCGCCACGCCGGGTAAATCCCCGCCAGCAGCGCCGCCACCAGCGCGACCAAGAAGGCCTGCACAAATTCTCCCGGCAGCAGCTGCATCTCCAGCGTCCACCCAAACGAGCGCAGGTTGATGATGTAGATCAGCACCAGCGCCAGCACAAAGCCGACGGGCAGCGCGATCAGCCCCGCCGTCGAGCCGATCAGCCCCGTCTCCAGCAGCGACAGCCGCCAGAGCTGGCGGCGCGTCATGCCGTTGGCGCGCAGGACGCCGATTTCACGCGTGCGCTCCAGCTGAAGGCTCATCAGCGTGCTGAGGATGCCGATAAAGGCGACGATGGTCGCCAGCAGCTGCAGCGCGACGGTGATGGCAAAGGTGCGATCAAAGATGGCGATCGCGTTGGCGCGCAGGCCGCGGTTGGAGCTGATCAGCAGCTCCTGCTCGCCAGCAAATTGCGCGCGCATGGCGTCAACCGTCTCGTCCACGCTCACGCCCGGCTCGACAAAGATCGCCACCGCCGATGGATCGCTGTCGTCGAAAAATTCGCCAAACACCTCGGCGGCGGTAAAGGCCGTCATGTTCACGTCAAAATCAATGCTGACGCCGACAATCTCGAAGTTGCGCAGCCCGCGGTCCGTCTGCACCGGCAGCTGATCGCCAACGCCCAGCCCCGTGCGGTTCGCCATCGGCTCGTTGATGACGATGCCGCCGTTGAGCACGGCCTGCCACGTCTGCTCCCAATCGCCAATCGCCGCGCGGTAGCGCCGATCCGCGCCCGCCAGGTCTTCGCTAAACGAGACGAAATTGACGGTGCTCGGCGGCTCCTCCTCACCGTCAACAAAAGCAGCAACGCTCGCCCCGCGCGTGGTGGCGTAGCGGGCGACGCCGTCAAAATTAGCCAGCGTCCCCACGACGCTGCTGTCGATGCGTGAAGCGCTGGCGTTTGCGCCCTGCGTTGGCGGCGTCACAAAGATGTCGGCCTGGAGCACGTCGTCCAGCCAGAGCACAACCGTCTGCCGGAAGCTGCCGACCATGATGCCGACACCGATGATCACGCTCACGGCGACCATCAGCGCGGCGACGGCCACGGTGGTGCGGCTGAGCGAGCGCACCACCGTGCGCGGCGCCATGCGCTCGATGACGCCGCCGCGTTTGGCCGCCATTTCGGCCAGCCACATCAGCCCCAGCGTCACGGCGGGCGTCATCAGCGCCGCGCCGATTACGATACCAAAGAGCCCGGCAAAGGCGATGGAGAGGGGCCATTCGGGCAGCATGATCAGCGCGCCAGCGGTTGCCAGCAGCGCGCCCGCGCCGGTGAGCCAGGGCAAAAGCTGGCGCGCGCGGTCTTCGATGTGGCTGCGTCGAAAGGCGCCGGCGGGGGCCACGCCGGTCGCTTCGACGGCGGGAATCACCGCAGCCAGCAGGGCCGCGCTGATGCCGATCACCGCGCCCTTGACCAGCGTGAAAGTCGGAATGCCCGTGTCGCGCACGGCGACGACGAAGAAGAGATCGTTGACCGTCTGCGTCACGGCCTGCACCGCGCCGCGACCGAGCAGGATGCCGAGGCCGAGGCCTAGCGCCGTGCCAATTGCGCCCAAAATGCCCGCTTCGAGCAGAATCATGCCAAAAATTTCGCGGCGCGTCATGCCCAGCGCGCGCAGGCTGCCCAGCACGGGCCGCCGCTGGATCACGCTAAAGGTGACGGTGTTGTAAATTAGGAACATGCCCACCACGAGCGCCAGCAGGCTCAGCGCGGTGAGGTTGAGGCTAAAGGCCTCCGTCATCGAATCGATCGTGCCGCTGCGGGCGGACGAGCGCTCGACTCTTGCATTTTCGGGCAGAATCGACTCGATGCGCGCCGTGGCCGCGGCGGCGGCTTCATCATTTTCCGGCAGGATCAGGTCGACGCGGTTGAGCGTGCCGACGCGGTCGAGCACCTCCTGCGCGGTCGCGATATCGATAATGAGCAGGCCGCTGAGCGCGCGCTGGCTCAGGTCATCGGACGGTTCGAGCAGGCCGACAATTTCGAGCGCGGTCGTCTCGCTGCCGATGCGGATGGTCAGCTCATCACCGGTGACGAAGCCGTACTGCTCGGCAACTTCCGTGCTGAGCAGCGTCGAGTTGGGTCGCGTCATCAGATCGGCGAGAAAGTCGGCGCTGGGATTGAGCGGGCTGGTGGGGTTGGTGCCGAGGTAGGAGCGGAAGGGCGCTTCGGCAAAGGGATCGATGCCGAGCAGACGCATCGGCTGGGCGTCCAGCTCGACGGCGGTAACGTAGCTCTCGACGACGGGCGCGCTGTCGCGGTAGCCCAGCTCGCGGCGCAAATCCACGTAGACGGCCTCATCCAATCCGCTTGGCCCGCCGACAATTTGGTGCGTGGCCCGCCCGGCCACGCTCTCCGTGCCCAGCGCAAAAGCGCGCGACGCCGAGCCGTTGGCCAGGTCAATGGCGATGATCATGGCCACGCCGATGGCGACGCCAACGACAAAGAAGAGGCTTTGCAGCGGGCGGCGGCGCGTGTGTCGCCAGGCGAGGCGGAAGATGGAGCGGTTCATGGAATACTTGCGGATACTCGTTCCCACGCTCCGCGTGGGAATGCTAGTCGAGACGCTCTGCGTCTCAAGTCAATCTACCAATTAATGCCAATCAAGCACGGCTGGATCGCCTGCATCGGCGACAGTCGGTTCGTTGGTCGCGGTGGGACGCGGGAGCGTCCCGGTAGGCATTCCCACGCGGAGCGTGGGAACGAGCAAGTTAGGCAACCCGTTCACGCGTCAGCTTCCCATGCACCAGGTGCAGCACGCGATCCGCCTGCGCCGCGACTTCGGGCGCGTGCGTGGCCATGACGAGCGTCTTGCCCGCGTCGCGCGTGAGCTCGAGCAGGAGATCGAGCACGGTGTCGCCGGTCTCTTCGTCGAGGTTGCCGGTGGGCTCGTCGGCCAGGATCAGCAGGGGATCGTGCGAGAGGGCGCGCGCAATCGCCACCCGCTGCTGCTCGCCGCCGCTGAGCCGATCCGGATACGTATCCAGCCTGTCGCCCAGGCCGACGCGATCCAGCAGCAGCTGGGCGCGCGGGCGAATATCCGCTGCGCCCGCCAGCTCCAGCGGCAGCGCGACATTTTCGAGCACGGTCAGCGTGGGAATAAGATTAAAGAACTGAAAGACAATGCCGATGTGGCGGCGGCGGAAAAGGGTGCGCTTGTGCTCGCTCAAGCCGGTGATGTTGACGAGCTGCTCCCCCTCGCGGATGAGGACGCCGCCGGAGGTGGGTGCATCGATGCCGGAGATGAGGTTGAGCAGCGTGGACTTACCGCTGCCCGATTTGCCCAGCAGACAGACAAATTCACCTTCGTAGAACTCGCGGTTGAGCTCGTCCAAAATCAGGCGATCTTGGCCCGACTCGCGGTAGCTTTTGCTCAAGCCCTGAAGCTGGATCAGCGAAGGCCGCGCGGCTGCCCTGCGTTGGCTCAACCCGTCGGCGTGGCTCGCCGCGCCGTTGTTTTCGAGCGCTCGCTCTTCGTCGACCTGATAAACTGCCATATTGCCACCCGTTTGAGAAAAATTGCACAATCTCTGGGCAGTGTACTGCAAAGCAGGTCGATTTGACTGTGGGGGGTGTGACAAAGTGGGGAGTCGAAGCGACCGTCACGGCCTAAGTAGATGCTGCTTACCAAACAGATTAGCGGGCCGTGATGGTGACTGGTACAAGCGTTCCTGGTCGAGGAACGTGACAATCACGGCCCGGACGCGATGGGTTAGGTCGAGATTGAGTTGGGCCGTGACGGTCACCTTCAATTGGCTACAAACTGATCCCCGCCACCGAGCCGCCGTCGACGCGGTAGTTGGAGCCGACGACGAAGCTTGCCAACTCCGAGCAGAGGAAAGCAATGACCGCCGCGACCTCTTCGGGCTTGCCGCGCCGTTCGAGCACGAGGTGGGGGCGCTCCTCTTTGAGAAACGATTTTACGGCCTCATCAAAGCTGGTGTCGTTTTCGTCGGCGCGCTTCTCCATCATGGCGTCCGTCATCGGCGTTTCGATGTAGGCGGGCGAGACGGAGTTGACCAGGATGCCATCTTTGGCGTACTGCTTGGAAAGATTTTTCGTAAAATTGAGCAGCCCCGCCTTGGCCGCGCAGTAAGGCATCTCGTCCACGTAGGGCTGCACGGCATCTTCGGAGGTGATAAAGACGATGCGGCCCCAGCCCGACTTCTGCATCACCGGGATAAAGACGCGGGCCACGCGCACCGCCGCCATCAGGTCGACCTGGATGGCCTGCATCCATTCGTCGTCCGTGATCTCCAGAAAATCGCCCGTCGCGCCAGTGATGCCCGCGGCGTTGACGATAATGTCGACCGTACCGTAGTGATCAACGATCTGGTCGCGGGCGGATTGGACTTCGTCCAGCTTGGTCAAATCCGCCGAGACGGAGATGACTTCGCCGAGCTTGCTGAGTTCTTCCGCTGTCTCCTTCAAATCGTCCGTTGTTTTGTCCAACAGCGCGATCTTCACGCCTTCGCTCGCCAGAATTTTCGCCGTTTCGCGGCCAATGCCCGAATCGCCGCCCGTGATGAGCGCCACTTTGCCTTTGATACCGAGATCCATGATTCTCCTAAAGTTGATGCGGTACATAACCTGATCACGCGGGGGACGCCCACCAGCCACCGCTGAAATGGCGAACGGTCGGCTCGATTCTATCACGCGCGGAATGGGAGAGTCGTGAAAATTTGTCCTATTTGTGTCGGGCTTGTTCAGGCGAGCAACTGAAAACAAGATGATCCACGAAGGGCACGAAGGAAGAGGGTCGACTCTCTTCCTTCGTGCCCTTCGCGGATCGCTTTTTGGATGGCTTGACCTGATCGGCAGTTTTTAGAGCGGCTCCTCGTCTCCTCAATCGCCAAGCGGTGCAGGAGTGAATGCTGTCAAGCGGAAGCATTGGCAACTCTGTGACGAGTCCATGTCGAAGTTTGGAAGAAATTTGATATACTGTCAATCATCGGCAGACCGCAACCGCGGTGCGAGGATTGGTGCATTTCGCTCCGGGACGAGTTGTCATTTCGAGCGGGTCTATCCCAAAGGGCAGCGGGCGAAATCGGATTAGCGGGAAATCTTTTGGTAGCCGTCCAACGCTTATCAGAGACCGGACACAACACTTTAATACGAGGAGCACAAAATGTCTTCTACCTTAACCGATCTCCACGGCGACCGCGCCGCCGCGCGCGGCGTTCCCTCGCTCGTTTGGCGCGCTGGGCAGAACCGCCGGCTGGCCATGATTTTGCGCTGGGGAGAGACAGGTCAGGCCGCGCAGGCAGAGGCGGGAAGCGGGGAAGAGCCGGCGCTGGGCGATGTGCTGGTGGACGGCTGCGGCATTGGCCTCTACGTGCGCGCGCTGTCGCCCTATGCGACACGCGTGGTGGGCATGGACATCGAGGGCGAGCATCTGGAATTGGCGGCGCAGAATACGCCAGATGCCCTGCTGCAGCTGGCGCGCGGCGAACAGCTGCCCTATGCCAATGGCGCCTTTGATCTCGTGCTCAGCCACGAAGTGCTGGAGCACGTGCAGGACGACCGCCGGGCGGTGGCCGAGATGGTGCGCGTGCTGCGGCCGGGCGGGCGCGCCGTTGTCTTTGTGCCCAATCGGCTCTGGCCCTTCGAGACGCACGGCCACTACTGGCGCGGTCGCTACCGCTTTGGCAACACGCCGCTGATCAACTACCTGCCCAGCGTCCTGCGCAATCGGCTCGCGCCGCACGTGCGCGTCTACACGGCGCGCGGCCTGCGCGATTTGTTTATCGGCCAGCCGGTGCGCGTCGTTCACCACACGCAAATTTACCCCGGCTACGACAATCTCGCCGCCCGGCGACCGGTCGTTGGCGGCGCGCTGCGCCGCGCAACGTATGCACTGGAGGGGTCGCCGCTGACGGCGTTTGGGCTGAGCCACCTGCTGGTGGTGGAGAAGGTTTGAACAGAGAAAGCTAGGGCTCGCTGCGGAAGCTGTTGAGGCCGGGAATAAAGAGTTCGTCGCCGGGCTTGAGCAGTTCGTAGATGCGCATGGCGCTGGGGTTGGCTGCCTGCAGCAGCCGCAGATCGACATCGAACTTCTCGGCAATTAGATACCACGAATCGCTGGGCTGCACGATGTAGCGCTGCGCATCCGGCTCCAGGACGAGGGGCAGCCCCGTGGGCACGAGCAGCCGATCCCCCACGCGCAGCACGCCCCCGCTGCGCAGCACGTGCGCGTTGACGGCCTGCAAATCGCCGGTGTCCACGTCGAAGCGGTCGGCAATGCGCGCCCAGTGGTCGCCGGACCGCACCTCGTAAAAGCTTAAATCATCACACTCGCCCACGCTCAGCGGAATGCCGCGCCGCAGCGTCCACGCCACGTCGCGGAAGCGCTTGAGTTCGGCGTCCGGGTAGAACATGATAACTTCAGCGTCGGGGCTCGGCGCGCGCGGCGGTGCAGCCAGCGAAGAGAGCGTGTTGGCCGCGCGCCCCACGCCCGTGCTCGCGCTGATGGGCGCCAGGCCCCGCTTGGCCGCCAGGATGCTCGGTGCGGGGGCCAGCCGCAGGATCGCGCGCTCGCTGCCGCTGGCGCTGGCGCAGTAGAGCGGAACGCCGCTGTAGGGGTGGACGTAGACCGTCTCCTCGCGCTCCACCGTATCCGCCAGCGGCGACCTGCGCACGTTGAGCCAGGCCTCGCTAAAGTATTCGCCGCCGCCGCTGCGGCAGCTCGCTTGCGGCGGGCACTCATCCAGCAGGCGCACGCTCTCCGGTGGCGCGAAGACCCACGCGGTGAGGTCGCCGCCGCTGGCGGGCGCGGCGGGCGCGCCCAGCTTGCTCAACATTGCGGGATCGGCGAGCACGGCATCCATGAAGGCGTTCCACATGGGGGCGGCCCCGCGCGAGCCGGGGCTTTCGCGCAGCGGCGCGCCACTGTTATTGCCCGTCCACACGCCAGCCACAAGGTAGCGCGTGTAGCCGACGGTCCAGTTGTCGCGCCAGTCGTTGGTGGTGCCGGTTTTGGCCGCGGCGGGCACCTCCAGCTCCAGCTGGTTGTTGGCGCCGAACGAAGGCTGGCGCGCGCGCTCGTCGCTGAGCATGTCCGTGAGTTGAAAGGCCGTGGCGCTGGAGAGCCGCTGCACCGGCTGCACCAGGCCCGGCGGCACGGGCAGGCCCGCCTGCGCCGCCAGCGAATCGCGCCTGTACAAATCGAAAATCTCCACGCGCTCGCCGTAGCTGTCGGATAGCTGGTGGACGTAGTTCGGCTCTAAAAACTGCCCGCCGTTCGCCATCACGTGGTAAGCCGTGGTGAGGTCGAGCAGGCGGACTTCGCCAGCGCCCAGCGCCAGGCTCAGGCCGTAGCTAACGCCGCTGCGCCCCCAGCTGCGGATGCCAAGCTGCGCCGCGCCCTCGATCAGCGTCTCCACGCCCAGCCCGTCCAGCACCTTGACGGCGGGGATGTTGTAGCTGTTGGCCAGCGCCGTGCGCGTGGTCACCAGCCCGTGGAAGCGGTTGTCGTAGTTGCGCGGTTCATAGACGCGATTGTCACCCAGCCGATACTCGATGGGCGTATCCCACAGCACCGTCGCCGGGCTGATCTGGCCCGCATCCAGCGCCAGGGCGTAGAGCACGGGCTTGATGGCGCTGCCGGGCTGCCGCGGCATCACCGCGACGTTGACTTGGCCGTCTCGGGGGTCGCTGTAGTCCAGCCCGCCGACCATCACCATCACCTGCGCCGTGCCCGGCTGCATGGCGACCAGGGCGGCGTTGCTCATGCCCAAGCGCGGCCCCAGCGTGGCCACCTGGTCGCGCAGGATCTCTTCGGCCAGCTGCTGCATGGGCAGATCAAGCGAGGTGTAGACGTGCAGGCCGGAGCGTTCGACATAGCCCTCGCCAAAGCGGGCGTTGAGCGCGCGCACGGCCTGCTCGGTGAAGTGGGGCGCGGGGTTGCGCGGTCGACGCGGCTCGCCCGCCAGCACGAGCGGCTGGGCAAAGACGGCGTCGGCTTCGGCCTGGCTGATGAAGCCGTGGCGCACCATCAAATCCAGCACGATGCGCTGGCGCTGCTTGGCCCCTTCGAGGTTGCGGTAGGGATCGAGATAGGCGGGCTGTTGGGGTAGACCCGCCAGCAGCGAGGCCTCGGCCAGGCTCAGCTCGGCGGCGGGTTTGTTGAAATAGACCTGCGCCGCGGCTTCCGGCCCATAGGCGCGGTGGCCGTAGTTGAGCAGGTTGAGGTACATCTCAAGCAGCTCATCCTTGTCGTAGAGCAGCGTTAGCTCCTGGGCGATGCCCGCTTCGAGCATCTTGCGGTCCATCGTCTGGTCGTAGCGCTGATCGGGGCCGAGGAAGAGGTTGCGCGCCAGCTGCATCGTGATCGTGCTCGCACCGGAGGTAACCTGGCGCTGACGCATGTTGCGCCAGGCGGCAGCGGCCACGCGCGAGGCGTCGATGCCGCTGTTGATGTAAAAGGTGTGGTCTTCGGTGGCGATGGTGGCGTCCAGCAGGTGGGGCGAGACGGCGTCCAGCGCAATCCACGTGCGGCGGCCCTCGCCGACGAGCTCGGTGAGCGGCGTGCCGTTGCGGTCGTAGAGGTAGGTGGTCTGAAAAACGCGCGGCAGGGGGCCCGGCTGGAATTCGCGCAGATAGCTTTCCACGGCGGTCAGCGTGTTGACGCCGTCTGGCTTGGGGCCGGTCAGGTTGCTGGAGCGACAGGCGACGAGCAGCAGGAGACCAAGCAAAAGCAGGGCCAGGCGACGTAGAGCGGGGCCGCGCCGTCGGGTGTGGTGGTGCATTGAAAACCCCATTCTCAAGAGCCAATCAAGTAGGATAAAGTGGACGTCAGTGTATTAGAAATGGCAAGCCGCCGGACTGAAGCATCAGAACCGACTATCGCTGCGGGGCGGTAGGTGGATGCAAATACCAAGACGACAACCTGATCGCAAAGGTTACGCACCCGGCGCGCATATTCTATTTGGTCAATTTTCCTCAGCGGATGGCTGAGAAGGGTCGCTGTTGCGGAAGGGGGAGAGAAGGCGACGGCCGGATTCGAACCGGCGATCGGGGTTTTGCAGACCCCTGCCTTACCACTTGGCTACGTCGCCCCGCTTGTGCACTGCTCGCGTACTGCTCATAATATTGAATGGGGCAGCAACGGCTCCATCGCAAATTGATTTTTTGCGCCGCCACGCTCTACAATGCGAGTGACGCGTATCCTATCAGCAGGCCACTAAAATGTCAAGTTCCACTTCTACATCTCAACAAGCGGCACGCAAACAAGCCACCCCACCTGGCCCACCGCGCGCCGACCGCACCCTGCACTGCGCGCGCTGCGGCGTCGAATTTCTGTGGCCGCGCGAGGAGCAGGCCTCGGAGGCGGAGCGACCGGCGCGCTGTGCGGGCTGTCGACGGCTGCTGCCGGGCACGGCGCGCGAGCGGGGCCTGGTCAGGTGGTTCAACGCGCGCCGCCGCTACGGCTTCATCACGCGTGGGGACGGCGAGGAGATTTTTGTACACGGCTCGCAGGTGCAGCGCGCGGAGGCGGGGCCCGCAGCAGGACGTCGTCGGCTGCTGGAGGGGGATTTGGTGGAATTTGCCGTGGTCGAAAGCGAGCGGGGGCCGCAGGCGGAGGCGGTGCGGATTTTGCAGGCTGCTGAAGATCAAGTGCAATGAAAATGTCCGCTTGATAAGCGTTCGTAAGGCTATGCGCCTTTACGATTACGTCGTCATCTTTGAAATTATCGACGAGCGCTACATTGTCCGCATCCTCGATATTGAGTAAACCTCAAATCCCCTCAAAAAACGCATCGTACAACTTTGCCACCGCAGCCCAATCGTAGTGCGCCACCACGTGCTGCCGCAGCGACGGCGGCGCGGGGCGCGGCAACTGGAGCCGCTGCGTGGCTTTTTGGTACAGGTCGGCCCCGTCCGCGTAGAGGCAGGCGGGGTGGAGAGCTGGCGGAATCAGCTCCGGGTAGCTGAGGCGATCCGGCAGCAGCGGGAACGCGCCCGCGGCGATCGCCTCCAGCACGCTGATGCCAAAAAATTCGTGGGCCGCCGTGCTCACCACCAGCGACGCGCACCGCAGCAGCGCCACGTAGTCGGCGCGCGATTCAACATAGCCCCAGTGCACAATCTGCTCGGCCAGCTCGTGCCGCGCTTCCTCAAACTCCTCCGGCACGTTGCGAAAGTTCTCCCCCGCTACCGCCAGTCGAAAATCGACGCCCGCCTCGCGCAACTGGTAGAGCAGCGCGAAAAAGTCGGCGGGGCGCTTGTCGTACTCCCAGCGCTGGTTCCAGACGATTAGGGGAACCTCTCGCTCGGCTTGGGCCGCGGAGATTTCGTCGCGTGCGCCGGTTGCCAGCGCCGCGGCATTGATGCCCACGGGCAGCACGTGGGCCGTGCTTTGAACGGAATCAACCAAAGCCAGGTGATTGTAATCCGGGAAGTGTTTGAGCAGATTGGGTAGGGCGTCAAACCAGCTCCGCCGGTGGTAGTCGCTGTTGAAGAGAACGGCATCGGCGGCAAGCTGGCTGAGCCAGTTGAGCATGGCGTAGGTGTAATCCGGCTTTTCGCCGGGGCGCGGCGGGTAGGTGAGCTGATTTTCGTGCATGTAGAGCACGGTGGGCACGTTCGCGGGCAGCGCTTGGCGCAGCAGGGCCAGCCAGGCGGGCAGGTTGACCATGTCTGTGGCGAGGACGAGATCGGGGGCGGGCGCCTGCGCAAGCAGCTCGCGCGCCTGGGCGGCCAGCTCGATTGCGCCGCCCTGCATGCGCCACTTCCAAAAGCGCCCGGCCATCGTCAGCAGCGTGATCTCGTGGCGGCTGTGGCGGGCGAGGCCGCGGGCCCAGGCGCGGTGGCTGCCGGTGTGGTAGGGGGAGAGAAGCCAGATGTGCATAGTGAAGGGAATGGTCAATGGTTGACGGTGAATTGTCAATTGTCAATGGGGGTTGATGGAGAATTGGGTGAGAAATTTTTTGATGGGGAAAAGAGGTTGTGGTAAAGTAGACGTTTGCGGCAGGAAGATTCGTCAAGCGTTCCCTGCCTCTTTCTGCTCGTGGGAGAGTCCCGCGGGCGATACACCAGAGAAAGCACGTAAAGGAGAATTCACGTGAGCACACCAGTTGCGCCAACGGCTGATAGTCAGGCCGATGCCCAATCCAATGCCCAGGCCAATGTCAAAGCAGAGGGTCGGCGGCAGTACGAGTTGGTCTACATCCTCCAGCCGGAGTTGACGGACCGAGAAATTGAGGCGCTGAATCAGCGCGTGACGGACGCGATCTTTGACAGCGGTGGCGCGGACGTCTCCACCGAGCTGTGGGGGCAGCGCACGCTGGCCTACGAAATTCGCGATCACTGGAAGGGTTACTACGTGGTGCACAACTTCGAGATCGACGCGGAGGGGCCGGCGCTAATTGATCGGCTGCTGCGCTTTAACGAAGATGTGCTGCGCTACAAGGTGATGCGGACGGATTAACCAGCGAATTTGAGGAGAATACCATGTCAGATCAAGCGAACCCCATAGAGAACACAGAAGAAAACACAGAAGTGGCGGCGGAAAACGCGCAAGCGCCCGTAGAAACCGTGCAGAGCGAAGAGGCGCTGGAGACGGAATTCGCCGAGCAGGGCGAGACGGTCGACGCGCCGCGCGAGGGCGAATTTGAGCCGAGCAACGGCCGCCCCGTTCAGACAGCCGCAGAGGCGGCAGCCAATTCAGAGGTGAGCGACGAGCCGAGCGACGAGGAAAACGTTGTTACCGCAGAGGTAACCACAGAGACAACTTCAGAGGCAGAGGAAGCCATGGCCGAATCGTTTGCCGAGCAGGGCGAGACGGTGGGGGAGGCCAACACCTTTGCCCCCGGCCCCGAATCGGAGACGGTCGCGCAGCCAGCGGATGATTCCGTTGCGCAAACGGTGGCCGACCCGCTAGCCGGTACGGATGGCGAACAGCCAACCGGCGCAACCGGCGGTGCAGCGGCTGGCGACGCCAGCGGCGACTCACGCGAAGTGCGGGTGGAGCGCACGAGCGGCCCGGCCATGTTTGAGCTGCCGGAGCGCATGGCGCGCAACCGCCGCATCTACGACGCCAAAATTGAGGATATTCACTACAAGAACATTCCCATGCTCGTCCGCTTCCTGGACACCTACGGGCGCATCCTCTCGCGGCGGCGCACGGGCGTCAGCGCCAAGATGCAGCGGCGCGTGGTGCAGTCCGTCAAGCTTGCGCGCGAGCTTTCGCTGCTGCCCTACACCAACGAGCACAATCGCCTTTCGCGAAAGAATCGTTAAGCAGAGCCGAGCGGAATCAGCGCACATGAACCCAGGCACAGAACGTCGAACGGGGTGACCCCTTCCGCAGTCTGTGCCTTTCTGTTTCCCTTTCCCCGACCCATTACTTCTTGGAAAATTGTTATGGCACAAAGAAATCGACAACGGCAGCCGGAGCCGCGCCCCGAACAGCGCCCGGCCACGCGCAGGCAGGTGCGTCAGCGCGCACGTGATCGCCAGCGCAACCAGCGGCTCTACGGCGCATTTGGCCTGATCTTCGGCGTGGTGCTGCTGCTGGTTTTGATCGGCGCACTCGCTGAATTTGTCTTCGAGCCGCGCAGCGCCTTTGCCCAGGTGGGCGACGACACGATCGCCGTGCGCGAGTTTCGCCAGCGCACGCTGCTGGAGCAGGCCAGCCTTGAAAATCAGCTCGTCCAGTTGACGAACCTGGAGCAGCAGTTTGGCGGGGGCGGCTTCTTCACCAGCCAAATCACCCAAATTCAGAATACGCTGAGCGACGATCTCTCGCTGGGCATTTCCGTGCTCAACCAGATGATCAACGAGCGCGTGGTGGCGCAGACCGCCGCCGAGCGCGACATCACGGTCAGTGACGAAGAGATCGACGAGCGGCTGCGCGAGGAGATCGCCGCGGGCCAGAGCGCGGTGACCGAAGCACAGGCGACCAGCACCGCCGCAGCCGGGATCGACGCCACCGCTACCGCCGAGCTCTTTACCCCCACCCCCTCGCCGACCATCGATCTCAGCTCGACAATTACAGCCACCGTCGAGCCGCTGCCCACGGCGGAGCCGCCGGCGCCGCCGCCCCTGCTGGAGCCCGTCAGCTACACTACGGGGCTGGAGGAGTTCGAGGACAACATCGACCGGATTGCCGGCATGTCCATTGCGGATTACCGCAACGTGCTGCGCTACCAAATTCTCCAGGAGAAGATGGTCGATGAAATTGGGGCCGACATTCCGACGACAGAAACGCAGGTGAACGCGCGCCATATTTTGCTGAGCGTGGATCAGACGCTGCCGACAACGGATACGGCGCTGCTAACCGACACCGTTGTTGTCACCGATGTCAACGATGTCACCCCGGCGCTGGAGACGGTGGAGAGCGCTGTGGTAACGGCTGACGTCGTGCTGAGCGATGCGCTGACGACGACGCTTCCCACAGCAACCGGTGAGCTAACCGAGTCTGCGGCGACAACTGACACGCTGGTTGCTACCGAAGCCGACGTGACGGAGACGGTCACCAGCGCGGGTAGCCTGACCGATACGGCGGTTGCCACCGACAGTGAATCGGCAACGGCTGCCGTTACCGACGCGGCGGCTCTTACCGATACCGCCAACCTGACCGACACCGTTGAGGAGCCGACGAGCTACACGCTGGATGAAGCGCTGGCGCTGGCCCAGGATTTGCGGCAGCAGCTTCTGGACGGGGCTGACTTTGCCACGCTGGCCGCGGAGTACAGCGACGATCCCGGCAGCGCCGCTCAAGGCGGCGAACTAGGCTTCTTTGGCGCGGGCCAGATGGTCGCGCCGTTTGAGGAAGCTGCCTTCTCGCTGGAGCCGGGCGAGCTTAGCGAGCCGGTGGTCACCGACTTTGGCGTGCACCTGATCGAGGTGGTGGAGCGCGATGAGGATCGCGCCAAGGATGAGGGGCAGCTGCAGCAGGAGCAACAGCAGGCCTTTCAGGCGTGGCTGACGGAGCAGAGCGACGAGGTGGAGATTGAACGCCCCACCAACCTGGAAGCCGCGCTGCCGCGCGGGCTGTAGCGCGGCGCTGCGGTTTGGCGCTGGCGAAATCGCGTTCAGGACGATTGACGCCGTCAAACTGACGTAATCAAGATATAATAAAAAGGGGCCGACTTCTTACAAGAAGTCGGCCCCTTATTTACTGCGCTACATTTGTTATAAGGTAAGCTACAAAATTTAATACGTTCGCTGCACGACAAACATGCAGAGCCCGCTCAGGGAGTGCTTGTAGACGCTGTCCGGCAGCGGCGCGATGTTTTCTTGCGCGCGCTTGAGGAAATCAAAGGCTTCCTGCTGGGCAGATTCGACGGCGTCGCTGCCGCGAACGTCGGCCACCAGCTGATCGACCAGGGCGTTCCAGGGTGCGGGGTTGCCGCTCTCGGCCTGCGCTCGCTTGGTGCGCATCTCGTCCAGCAGGGCGTCCGGCTGGGGATGCTGCTCCAGGTAGTAGAAGAAGGGCAGCGTCAACATGCCCTGGCGCAGGTCTCCATGCCCTGGCGCCGGCGGGCTTGCCCAGGGAGCCTTCGTCGCCCGTAAAATCCAGTACATCATCGACTATCTGAAAGGCCATCCCAAAGTTGTAGCCGTAATTCTTGAGCCGCTGCACATCCTCCTCGCCCGCGCCGACCAGCACCGCCGCGCCTTCCGTGGCGGCGGAGAAGAGGCTGGCCGTCTTGGCGTAGATGCGCCGGTAGTAGCGGGATTTTTTCTGCTCCAGCTCAAAGCGCGCCGAAAGCTGCTCCAGCTCCCCGTTGACAATGATGTTGAGCGTATCGCTAAAGATGTCGATGACGCGCATGTTGTTGGTTTCGGCGGCAAAGCCCGCCGCGCGGCCAAAGAGGTAGTTGCCCGCCAGCACCGTTGAGCCGGGGCTCCACTCGGCGTTGAGCGTGGGCGCGCCGCGCCGCAGCAGCGCCCCGTCGACGACATCGTCGTGGACAAGCGAAGCCGTGTGCAGCATTTCCACCGCCGCGGCCAGCGCCAGCACGCGCTCGTGGTCGAGCGGATGCTGGCGGCTGGCGTAGGCCGCGGCTGTTAGCAGCGCCAGGGCCGGGCGCAGCCGCTTGCCGCCGCTGCCGATGAGATCGATAAAGGCTTCGGCCAGCGGGGCAAAGAGCGAGGCGCGCATGCTCAACATCTTTTCTTCCACGCGCCGCAAATCGGCCTGCACCGGGCGCAGCAGCTCGCCGATGCTCACCGTTTCGGGCTGCAGCAGGCGGCTCGCCAGCAGGCTGGGCGGCAGCACCTCGGTGGGCAGCAGCTGGCGCTGGGCGTCGGGTGCGACGTTGAGGGTGAGCCGAATCGTAAACGGTTGTTCGCGCACCTTCTTCATTGGGGGGGCGGTCGTCAACACGAGAGTCTCCTTCAATCCGGAATCGCGTCCCCGTTGGGGGACGGGATTTGAAAAAATAGCTGCGCAGTACGCGTCGTTGCGCGCGCAATTTCCGCAATCGGCTGCCGGTACAGAGCGGCCAGCTGTTGGCTAACCAGGCCCACGTAAGCGGGCTCGTTGCGCTCCCCACGATGGGGATGCGGCGTCAGGTAAGGGGCATCCGTTTCAAGCATCAGCCGATCCAAACGCAGCTGCGGCACGGTAGATTGCAGACGCTTGGCGTTCTTAAAGGTGACGGGTCCGCCAAGGCTCAACACAAAATTCCAGCTGTAGGCCATCTCCGCCAGCGCGACATCGCCACCAAAGGCGTGCAGCACGCCGGCGAATTTACGCGCTGCCAGCGGCGACTGGCGAAAAACTGCGCTTTGCGTCCAAGCGCCCAGAACATCGGCCACGTCGTCGTCGCAGGTCGGCTGGCCCTCTGCCGCCTGCTTGGCGTTGCGCGAGTGGATGATCACCGGGAGACCCAGCGACGCCGCCAGCGCAAGCTGTGCGTGAAAGGCCGCTTTTTGACGCATCGGCTCGACGGTTTCCCAGTAGTAATCCAAACCAATTTCGCCAATCGCCACCACTTTCGGATGTTGCGCCAAATCGCGCAGCCGCTCGACCGTCGCGTCCGCAAAGTCGCCGCTGCTGGTGGGGTGCACGCCCACGGCAGCGTAGACGTTGGGGAAGCGCTCGGCGAGTTCAATAGCCCGCTGGCTGTGCGTCAGATCGATCCCAGGATTGACAATAATTTGCACGTCGGCGGCGCGGGCGCGGGCCAGCACTTGAGAACGCTCACCGTCGAATTGGGCTAAATCTAAGTGGCAGTGGGTGTCAATTAGCATAATACCGCGAAAACGTTTGAACCACGTTTTCGCTTTGTCTCAACAGTGTTCAATCATTTTGCCTTAAAGCCTGAACAAACACTATACACTATTGATTAGAAAAGTGTGTCCGCTTTTGTACAGTTTATCACTTTGTAAAATTTATCACAAGCGACATTTTTAGTCAGTAGGTATGCTTGCACAAGCAAGAGGCCCCCGCATAAATCGCGGGGGCCTCTCTCTTGCAAGCGTATGGTTGAACAGTTTACGCCAGCGCCAGCTCGCGCTCGGTTTCGCCTTCCAATTTTGCCCCGCGAGACAGCAGCTTCATCTTGAGCCCGTGGCGGGGCGAAATGGTAATTTGGGGGTTGGGCTCCACCGTTTGGCCCGGTAAAAGATCGAGGGAGAAGCGCTGCGCAACGGTGGCCAAAATGAGCTGCGCCTCCATCGTGGCAAAGGCGTTGCCGATGCAGATGCGTGGCCCGCCGCCAAAGGGCAGGTAGGCGTAGCGGTGGCGAGCAGCTTCGCGCTCGGGCGTGAAGCGTTCGGGATCAAAGCGCTCCGGGTCGGGCCAAAGGCGCGGGTTGCGGTGGACGGTCCACGGCGAGACCAGAATCTTGGTGCCGCGCTGAATCGCGTGCCCACCAAGGGTGCTGTCTCGCGCGGCGACGCGGACGTTGAGATGCCACGCGGGCGGGTAAAGCCGCATCGACTCCTTGAGCACCTTTTCCGTGTAGGGAAGCTGCGGCAAATCGGCCAGCGTCGGTGTACGGCCAGCCAGCACGCGCTCCAGCTCGGCGTGCAGCTTGTCACGCACGGCGGGGTGCTGCGAGAGCAGGTAGAAGGTCCACGCCAGGGCGTAGGCCGTGGTTTCGTGGCCCGCCATAAAAATGGTCAACGACTGCTCGACCAGCTCGCGGTCGCTCATGCGCTGACCGTTTTCGTCCTCGGCCAGCAGCAGCATGGAGAGCAAATCCCCGCGATCCCGGAATTCGCCGTCGACCAGCTCAGCGCGGCGCTCCTCGATCATGGAGAAGATCGTGTCGTCCAGCAGGTTGCGCAACTGGCGCAGCTGGCGATTGTAGCGGGTGGGAACCCAGGCGGGCAGCGTCTTGATCGAGTCGTTCTCCTCCAGCCGCTGCATGTTGTGCACGGCGTGGCCAATCTGCTGCGCCCGTTCGAGCAAGCCGCCGCGGTCCACATCAAAGAGCGTCTTAACGACGATAAACATGGTCAACTCGACCATCTCCTCGGCGATGTCGCGCACCTGGCCCGGCTGCCAGTCGTCCAGCATCAGCTCCGTGTAGCGCACCATGGTGTCGGCGTAGGCCTCGATGCGGCGGGCGTGAAAGGCGGGCTGGGCCAGCCGCCGCTGCTGGCGGTGGGCCTCCCCGTTGGCCGTCACCAGGCCGTCGCCGATAATGCGCTTGAGGTGATCGACATCGGCCTGCTCTTTGGGAAAATCCTGCACGCGCTTGACGAGCACCTCCTGAATAACCGACGGCTCGGCCACCAGCACGTAAGTTGAGCCCAGCGCGTGCAGCCGCACCAGATCGCCGTGTTCTTGGATCGACTGGACATAGTAGCTCAACGTGTCGGCCTGAATGTCAAACATGTTGCCAAAAATCGGCAGCCCCTTGGGGCTGGGCAGGGTGGAAGGGTTCATAATTCTGTTCTCCTATTTGAACAAGTCAAAAGCAAAAGAAAATTGTCTTTTTGTTTATAAAGCAACATTTTGTCTATATTTTACTCCTCATTTAGCTAGCTGTCAATCCCCAATTTGAGCAAGAATTGCCCGTAAGCTACAATAACTGTCTATGTCGACGGCAATCTATGTCGACAGCTTGAAGATCACCGCGACTGTTGGCCTAAACCGGAACCCCTATGAACACCCCCAAAAAGTTGGATCGGCGCGTGCGGCGCACGCGCCGGGCGTTGGGCCAGGCGCTGCTCGATCTGCTGCTGACCCATGAGTACGACACCATTACCATTCAGGACGTGGCCGACCGCGCGGACCTAAACCGCGCCACCTTCTACCTGCACTATGACAGCAAAGAGGCGCTGCTGATCGACGCGCTGGAAACGGAGTTTGACGAGCTGGTGGCGCGCATGGAGCACGCGCCAAGCGACGTGCCCTTTTGGGAAGACCGCGGCGTCGAGCTGCTGACCTTCCGCTACGTGGCCGAACACGCCCCGCTCTACCGGGTGCTGCTCAGCGCGCGCGGCACGGCTTACATCGTCCACCGCATTATCGACTACATCGCCGAGCAGTACGAGCAGGAGCTGCACGACTGCCTGCCCGGCCTCGACGAAGCGGCGCTGCCTGTGAACGTTGTCTCGCGCCACGCCGCGGGCGCGCTCTACGCGCTCCTCAGCTGGTGGGTAACGCACGACATGCCGCACTCGCCGGAGTACATGGCCCAAATTGTGGGCGATCTCAGCATTGATGGGCTGCGCGTTATGGTGGAGCGCGCCGCAGCGCCGGAGAGGGAGAGCGCTTCGAGGGTGTAAGGTGCGGGAAGATGAAACTGCCATACAGCACCTTTTTTCAGTTGACGCGCGCGCCTGGCGAGACTATACTAGGGTAACTTCTATCGAAAATGCTCCTGGTGCGGCCCGCAGTCGCTTGCCATGCACGCCATCCATCCTGCTTTGTTTACAACCTTTATCCCGTATGTTTCTGCCTGCCCACAGTTCTCGTAAGCCCTATCGACACACACGCTTGACTTCGGCTCGCCAAGCGTCGGGCCGGGTGCTGCTTGCCATTGTTTTGCTCTGCTCCATCGTTCTCCCCGCCGCGCTGCCCGCCACCCTCTACGCCACGCCACTTCAGATTTCATCGACCCAAGCTCCATCGATCCAGACAGCCCTTGGCCAAACGCCCGTTCAGCATTTGGATGCCCACGCGCTGAATCAGAACGGCGAACCCTTTACCGTACGCGAGGCCCTCTCGACAACCGAGACGCTGGACGATCTCGATGCAGCCCTGGATGCGGCCGTAGAGGCGGCCTCGGATGCGGCGCAGCAGGGAAGCGGCGATTCGACCGCTGAAGTCGCGCCCTCGGCGGCGGACGAGCAGGTGGAGCGGCTGCTGGCCGCCATGTCTCCGGCGGATCGCGTGGGGCAGCTCTTCGTCGTTACCTTTAAGGGCGACGAAGTGGACTTGCAGAGCGACATTGCCGACCTCATCGTGAGGCTGCGGGTGGGTGGCGTGGTGTTGGACCCGCGCCACGAAAATTTCTCAAACGACCGCGCTGTGCAAACGTCTGCGCAGGTGGCGGCGCTGACCAACCAGCTGCAGGCGTTGGCCTACGACAGGCTGCTCTCGCCGGAGCAGGCCCTGGCCCCGCCGCTGCCAAACGCTGCCGAGCCAAATGCTGCCGAGCCGGATGCTGCTCCACCCGATGCTGCGGCGAACGATCTGCTGGATGAATCCTCGTTCTTTGCGACGCTGCCTCCCATCGTTGTGGCCACGGACACGGTCACGGCGACGCGGGTCGTTACCGCTGAAGCGACACCGGCTTCCTCCAGCGAGCCGACGACTGGCGAGCCGACCACCGAGCCGACCACCGGGACAGTCACCGGGACAAGCGCCAGCGAGGCACAGCCCGCCTCTCCCCTGCCGCCCCCTGCGCCCACTCTGGTCATAACGAGCACGGAAACGTTTACGGAGACCGTACCGGTACTTATTACAGCAAGCGGGCCCGTTTCGCCCCCGCTGGGCATTCCGCTGCTGATCGGCATTCGCCAAGCCGGCGACGACTGGCCCGCCACCGCTCTGCGCAGCGGCCCCGGCGTTGGGCTGGAGGACGCCTTTGTGCCGCTGCCCTCGCAGATGGCGATTGGCGCAACATGGAATCCAAACTATGCAACCCAGGTGGGCGCGATTGCGGGTGAGCAGCTGCGGGCGGTGGGCGTCAACCTGCTGCTGGGGCCCAATTTGGACATGATCGAACAGCCGGTGGCCAACGCCAACGGCATCGGTGTGCAATCCTTTGGCGGCAACCCCTACTGGGTGTCACAGATGAGCCGGGCGTATATTGCGGGCGTGCACGGCGGCAGCGGCGGACGCGTGGCGACGATTGCGCGCAGCTTCCCCGGCCAGGGCGGCAGCGACCGCCCGCCGGGCCAGGAGGTTGCCACCATTCAGAAAAGCATGGAAGCGCTGCGCGCCACCTCCTTGCAGCCCTTCTTCGCCGTCACGCAGCTGCCGGCAAGCAGCGTTGCCCCCAGCCCAGCTGCAAACGGCGTGCCGGAAGCAAGCAGCGTGCCGGACGGCGTGACGGATGGCGTGATGACGGCTAACTCGCGCTACGTGGGCGTGCAGACTTCGGCTGCCTCACGCGAGCCGTTTAGCGTTTCGCCCGGCTTGTCCACGCTGCTGCAGAGTTCGGAGATTGCGCCGTGGCGCGAGCAGGGCCTTGTCATGAGCGATGCGTTGGGCCTGCCCGCTATTCGCCGCTTCTACGACCCCACGCTGCAGACGTTTCCGCAGCGCCAGGTAGCGGCGGCGGCCTTTACGGCGGGCCACGATCTGCTCTACCTGGCGCAGTTTAGCGCCGATGGCGAATGGGCCAGCCAGCACGATAACATTGAGGACGTGATCAATCTGTTTCGCGCCCGCTACGCCGACCCCAACACCAACTTTAGCGCGCAGGTGGATGAGCGCGTGCGGCGCATTCTGCGGCTCAAGCTCGAGCTCTACGGCCTGCTGGCGGATGACGAGCCACCTGCGGAACCAACGCCCGCTGGGGAGCCGATTACCGGCACGACATCGCTTAGCACGGCGGATTCGCTGACGCTCACCGAAATTGTTACGCCGCTTGGGGCTGGGCCCGAATTGGATGTTGACGACTCAAGCAGTACGCCAAGTAATCGCACGCCAAACGAGGTGGTCGGCGTTCCCCTCGGCACGGTGTTGACGCCGGCAAGCGCACGCGAGACGCTGCTGGCCAATGCGGGCACGCACCTGACCGTCATCAACCAAGTCGCCAGCGAATCGATTACGGCGCTGCGTTCGCTGCCGCCCCGCCCGGACGGCGAGCCCGTGGGTGGAGAATTGGCCCTGCTCAACGCGCCCACGGCGGAAGATACCGTGCTTGTCATCGGCGATGCGCGCCACTACATGGAGCGCTTGGACGGCAAGGGGGATTCCCTCGGCGGGGCTGGCGGAGCCACAAGTGCCCCCGAAAACGAGTCCGCCGGGGCAACCGACCTGCTGGAGACGGGATCGGGCAGCCTGTTTGCCCTGGGCCCCAACGGCATTGTGCGCATCATTGAGCGGCTCTTTGGCCAGCCCGATTCTCAAGGAGACGAGACGGCTACGGGGCAGGTCAACATCAATAATTTTAGCGACTGGACCTTTCTGGAGCTGGCGAGTGTTCTCGATCAGTACGCGGCGGGCACAGTCGAGCTGGGCACAGTCGAGCTGGGCATGGCCGAGCTGGGCGTGGCCGAGCTGAACACGCCGGGAGCGGATGGGTCCGCTGCGGCTTCTGCCGAAAGTACAGCCGGCGC
Source organism: Caldilineaceae bacterium (assembly GCA_965213595.1). Taxonomy (GTDB): domain Bacteria; phylum Chloroflexota; class Anaerolineae; order Caldilineales; family Caldilineaceae; genus JBCCFC01. The sequence continues at coordinate 135,327 of CBDBZO010000002.1, forward strand.
AAGCACGGCTGCCGAGGCAGCAACCGTCGCTGAACCGGGGCCGGCGAGCGGCGCGGAGCCAGACGAGACGGCGGCAGGACGAGGCGGCGGAAACGGCCGCCGAAGAAATCGATGGATCGACGGATGCGGTGCAAACGCCCACGGCCGGCGCCGCCGATATGTTGAGCGAGCCCGCCGTCGACGACTTGGCTGCATCCGCTTTGGAAAGCGGCGGTGACCCCAAGACGCGTAGCGAAGAGTTAGCCGAGCAGCTGCAAAGGGCGGATTGGATCATCTTTGCCATGCTGGACGTGGAGCCAGCCCAGCATCCCAGCAGCAACGTGGTCAAGCGTTTCCTCAACGAGCTGGGCGACGAATACCAGAACAAGACAATCGTCGTGCTTGCGCTCAACGCCCCCTACTTTTTGGACGCCACCGAAGTCGGGCTGACGGACGCCTACTACGGCGTCTACAGCAAGACGGAGCCCTTCTTGGAGAACGCGATTCAAACGCTCTTCAACTCCAGCGCTTCGCCAACGGGCGCACCGCCCGTTAGCGTGCCGGGCACGCCGTTTGCAGATTTGGCCGAGCGGCTGTCGGTTGCCCCGAATCAAACGCTGCCCTTGGCAGCCGTCCTACGCAACGAACCCACTGCCCTGATCGAAATTGGTGGCGCCGATTCGCCCGTGAATAACGCACAGGCAACTCTTTTTGAAGCTGACGAGGCGTTGAGCCTAGTTGTTGGCCCCATCCAAGACCTAAACGGCCACCCCGTGCCAGATCAGACGCCGGTGAATTTTCAACTGCGCTATGAAAATGAGGCGCCTCTTCCCATTGAGCCGGTGGGCACGGTGGACGGTTACGCCACGCGCAATGTTGTGCTCAAACGCGACGGGGCTTTGCGCATCCAAGCCCAGAGCGGCGGGGCGACTAGCGCGCAGTACCTGCTCAACCTCCAAAATGCCAGCGCCCCCGCGGTGGTCGAAGGCGCTGGCGATGGAGACAATTCATCGGCAACCGTAACGGGGGAAGCATCGTCCACGGCTGGCCTTGCCGCGACGCAGCCGCTCAGCACCGCGACTGGTAGCGGGGAAACCGCTGTGTCGCCGGCGCTTACGGGCACAGACGCGATCAGCAACGTCGCCGCGGAGGGGCTGACCGGGACCGCGCCGCTGGCGGCTGTCGAAGAGATTAGCGGCGCGACGAACAGTGCGTCCGACGGTGCGTCCAGTGCACCCGATACACCCAACAGCACAATGGCTAGACGCACCACATCCGCCTCGTTTGCGATTGCGCTGCTGACGATTATGGTCACCGTCTTTGTAGTGTTAATCTTACAGGTGAGAATTGTGGCGCGCCCCACGCTGGTTAGCCAGGTGCTGTGGGCAATTGCCGCCGGGCTGGCAGCCTACATCATCTACGGCATCGGCCTGCTGCCGGGCGCTATCTGGATGCAGCAAAATTTACAGCCGGTGGCAATTGCCCCGGTTGTCTTCGTCGCCATGCTGCTGCCGCTGCTGTGGCGACAGCTGCGCGGCGAGCATTAACCCAACAGGAGTTTATCATGTCTTCACCGCAAATGCCCGCTTTGGGCGTGCAAATGTACAGCCTGCGCCACCTCGAGCAGCCGCTGGATGAAGTTTTGGCACGCGTGGCCGAAATGGGCTATGCCGGCGTGGAAACGGTTGGCGATCAGGGCCAATCGGCGGACGACCTGCGCGCGCTGCTGGAAACGCACGGGCTGCGCGTTTCCTCCGCCCACGTGATGATGCAGGCGCTGCTGACCAAGTTTGAGGAAACCGTTGCCTTTCACCGCGCCATCGGCAACCAAACGCTCGTGATTCCCATCCTGATGGAGCGCGAGCGGGGCCACGACGCCGCCAGCTGGCGCGAGGCCGGTCGCGGTCTCAATACATTGGGCAAACGCGTGGCGGACGAGGGCATGTCGCTGCACTATCACAATCATCAGATGGAGATGGAGCGGGTGGACGGCCAGCTCGTGATCGACCTGCTGCTGGAGGGGCACGAGCACGTAGGCTTTGAGCCGGACCTGGCGTGGATTGCCGCGGGCGGGGCTGATCCGCTGGCGCTGCTGCGGCAGTATAGCGGTCGCTGCCCGCGCGTGCACGCCAAAGACTTGGCGCCGTCCGGCCAGAATGTCGATCAAAAAGGCGTCGCCGATGTGGGCCACGGCACGCTGGATTGGGAGGCGCTGCTGCCCGCCGCCATCGAGGCGGGGGCCGAGTGGCTGATTGTTGAACACGATATGCCCAGCGAACCGTTCACCAGCGTGCAGAACAGCATCGAATTTTTACGCACACAGCTGAGTGCTCTGTAGAAAGCGCAGGAGGAAACCATGGCAGCATCCGCCATGTTTGAGGGGCTGGTCTTCGACGAGACGGGCGAGCCCGCCGGGCTGGGCCACGTGGGCGCAAACGCCTGCTACATCGTGGACGACGACGGTTTCAAGCGCCACATCGACGCCGAGACGGTGGATCGACAGGTGCTGCGCTTTATGCGCGAACAGGTCGAAGGCCAGCGCGACGTGGCCGTTAGCACCATGATGGAGATGATGGGCAAAGACGATCTCTTTACCAAAGCCGCGCTGGAGACAAACATCAACAACATGGAGGAGAACGTTGGCCAGCCGCTGCCGGAGCAGGCGCGCCAGTGGATGGGCATGCTCGGCTTTCGCATCGTCATCGACGAGCGAGGCCAGGTGGTGGATATTGAAATGCCAGCAGGCGAGGTGGACGATGGGGAGTATTAGGCTCGTTATTTACCATTCACCATCACGATTTGTCCGCGTTGGGAAGGGAGCCGAGAAAGGGCCACATTCCTGTTGACATTTTTCCCATCAAATTGGATCAAACTTTCCAAGCTTGACATCCGCTTGGGGAGTCGCTATATTGAAAGTTCTTTCACCCTTCCTTCTTTCGGTTCTTTGGAAATTTAGGGGATTGATCGCTCTGGCTTCGGCGGGCTCAGCCACCGCTAGTCTAGCTCGTATTGTGCAGCCCCTGGACATCCAAAAGAGACCTTTTTTACAACCTTCCTACAACTCACAGAGCTGCGGCGATCAACTGCCGTAGCCACAGAATTTGGTTTAGGCCATGCCGTTGCGAACGCTGGACGAGATTGCCAAGCGGGCCGGCGTCTCCCGCGCGACGGTTTCGCGCGTAATCAACGATCACCCTTACGTTAGCCACGCCATGCGCGCGCGCGTGCAGGTGGTGATCGATGAGCACGGCTACGCGCCCAACGCGGCCGCCCGCGCCATGGTGACAAAGCGAACCAAGATTCTGGGCCTGCTGATCCCCAGCATCTCCGTCGGCGACTACGGCGGCGTGATGAACTTCTTCTCCGTCATTATCCAAAGCGCATCCGACGCCTGCCAGCGCCACGGTCACTACCTGCTGCTGGCGACCTTGACGGACGAACAGCGCAACAATTTTGTGCGGGATGTGCTGCGCGCTGGCTACATCGACGGCTTGATCGCGAGCACGCTCAACGACGAGCCGCTTGTGCCCGACCTGTTGGCCTCCGACGTACCGTTGGTGTTGATAGGGCGCAATCCCCACTTTCCAAGCGCCAGTTTTGTGGATGTGGACAATTTCCAAAGCGCCGCCAGCGCCGTCACCCACTTGATCGAGCGCGGCAAGCGGCGCATCGTCCACATTGCGCTGCCGCCGGGCGGAGCCGCCTCCCAAGCGCGGCTGGATGGCTACAAACACGCGCTCGCTCAGCGGGGCCTGCCGCTGAACGAGCGCTACGTGGTTGCCACACATGGCTACACGGATCACTACCTGCAGCAGGTTGACCAGCTGTTTGATCAAACCGAGCCGCCAGATGGCGTATTTGCCGCTTCGGATTCCTACGCAATTAGCGTGATGCAGCTTCTGCAGCGGCGCGGTCTGCGCATCCCGCAGGACGTGGCCGTGGTGGGCTTCGACGACCAAATCACCGCCGCCACCACCAGCCCGCCGTTGACGACGGTGCGGCAGCCGGTGGCCGAGCTGGGCGAACAGGCCGTGCAGACGCTTCTGCGCCTGCTGGATGACACGTCTGATGGGTGCCATGGCGAAGTGCAGAAAGCGCAGCAAACCGTACTGCCCACCAAACTCGTCATTCGCGCATCCACCTAATGCTGGCTCTCTTTTCCTCGGTAATGAAATCAATCGGCAATCCGCCCGACAATTTCTGGTCGCGCGTGCACCCGCTGGATGAACCATTGTACGTGGAGCAATTCCCGTGAATCCCGCGTTGCAAAAGCTGGGCTATGCGCCCACCGACCGCGTTGTTGTCATTCACGCCGACGACATCGGCATGTGCCAAGCCACGCTGCCGGCCTACGACAATCTACTTGATGCCGGGCTGCTCTCCTCGGCCTCGGCAATGGTCTCGTGCGCCTGGTTCCCGGCGGTCGCCGCCTACTGCCGCACCCATCCGAGCGCGGACATGGGGGTGCACTTGACCTTGACGAGCGAGTGGAATGCGTATCGCTGGGGGCCAATTTCGACGGGGAATGAAACTGCAAGCCTGCTGGACGATGAGGGATATTTTCCGCGTGGCACAAAGCCGATCCGGGAGGAGGCCAGCGTGGAAGGGGTGCGGGCGGAGAGCGTCGCCCAGATCGGGCGCGCGCTGGCCGCTGGCATCGAGGCGACACATATCGACCACCACATGGGGGTGCTGGGCGAGCCACATTTGCTGTCGCTGCTGGTGGAGGTCGCGCAGCAGTATAGATTGCCGTGGCGCGAATTAAATCCGCCCGCCCCACGCGCCGACGAGACCGAGCGGCAAATCCGTCGACGGGCGATACTGCTAAATGCCGCATCGCAGGGCCAGCCGCTCTTTGACGCGCACTTTGGCCTGCCGCTCGACCAGCCGCATGACCAGCTTGCGCTTGCCAAGCAAATCTTTACCGAACTGCCAAGCGGCCTCTCGCTCGTTATCGCCCACCCCGCCGTCGACACCCCGGAGCTGCGCGCCCTCGCGCCGGATTGGGCCAGCCGCACGGCAAATTACGAGGCGCTAATCAGCCGCGAACTGCGCAATTTTATGCGCCAACAAGGCGTGCAGGTGATTGGCTTTCGGGAGATACGCGAGGCCATGTCGCGTTGAGCACTGTTTTCGGTTGTTATAAGAAACCCTCAAAGGTCGCGCAGGTCAGCGGAGCCGTCAAAATTTGTCATTCCCGTAGAAATGGGAATGACAAGACTATCTCGGCTCTGATTTGCCGATTCTTGACGTTTGCTTAACGCTCATTTTTGGTCGATTGTGACCGCACGGCGGCGGTTGCCCCTTCGGTTTATCGATGCGAAGGAATAGCCAACAATTGCGCAGCTGAAGTTCTGCGGAACTTGCCGAAGCAAGCAGCGCCTACAGCCATTCCACATTTAGCTAGCGGATGCAGCGGATTAGCAGATTCGGACGGATTTTAGCCGTGGAACGACCCAATCAAATCCGTTTGAATTCGCTGCATCCACAAAATCCACTTGAGATTCTTCAAATTTGGAATGGCTGCGGCGCCTACATGATGCTTGCGTCTAACTTCGCCATCATCTTCTCCGCCTCTCCATCCCCCATCTGTACCAGCGGCGGGCGCACGGTTTTCCACGTCGCGTCACCCGTCTGCCGCGCCATAATTTGCTTGAGTGCGGGCACGGCTGCGTAATCCTTCACCACGCGTCGCGTTGCGGTTGCCTCTTCATTGAGCGACTCCAACTCTTTGTCGCTTGCGCCACCCCGATACGCATCGTAGAGCGTGCGGATTTTCACCGCGGCCACGTTGGCCACCGCCGAAATCGTGCCTGCGCCGCCCGCGCGCAGCGTGTTGAGCAGCAGCATCTCCGTTCCCGCAAAGGCGGTGAAGTTGGGGAAGCGCTCGATCACGCCGCTTAGATTTTCCCAGTCGCCGGATGAATCCTTGATGCCAACAATTGTCTGCGGGTATGCATCAATCAGCCGCCCAATCAAGTCGTAGCCAAAGCCGACGTGCGTTACCTGTGGAATGTGGTACAGATAAATCCGCAGCCGCTCGTCGCCCACGCGCTCGATCACCTCGGCAAAGTGACGGAACAGCCCGTCATCGCTCACGCCCTTGTAGAAGAAAGGCGGCAGCATCAGCACGCCCGCCACGCCCTGCTCTACGGCGTGACGGGTCAACTGCACGGTTTCAGGAATCGAGCTGAGCCCCGTGCCCGGCATCAGCTGCGCGGGACCGATGCCCGCGCCGATGAGCTGTTCCAGCATTTCGGCCCGTTCGAGCGGGCTGAGCGAGGTGGCCTCGCTGGTGGTGCCAAAGGGGCAGAGGCCGTGGCAGCCGTCGTTTAGCAGGCGGCGGCCGTGATCGACCCAGCGGGCGACATCGGGCGAGAGATCGGCGCGGAACGGAGTGAGGGCGGGCGCAAAGACGCCTTGCAATGTGGGCATGGTGAATCCTCGATGAAACTTGTGTGCAAGAGTTTACCTGTAGAGAACCTTAATCCGCCGCTTCCATTATCAGTTCGCGGCCCGGCTCCGCGCTGCCGTTCTGGCCGACCGTGATCTCTTCCATCACCTCGCGCTCGAAGGCGCTCTTGGTGGGGCGACCCACGGCGCGGTAGCGAAAGCCAAGCTGACGCATTGACTCCGGCTCATACAGGTTGCGACCATCCACAATAATGGGCTGTGCCATCTCGCGCTTGACCCGTGTCAAATCAAGATGCTTGAATTCATTCCACTCGGTGCAGAGCAAAATGGCGTCGGCATCCTTGGCCGCGGCGTAGGCGTCATCGGCCAATTCGATGTCGCTGTTCGAGCGCGCCACCACCTCCATGGCCACGGGATCATAGCCGACAACGGTTGCGCCTTCGCTTTGCAACATGCGCGCGATTTCCAGCGCGGGTGCTTCGCGGATGTCGTCCGTGTTGGGCTTAAAGGCGAGGCCGAGAATGGCGATGCGCTTGTCGTCCAGCTTGCCCAGCAGACTGCGCAGCGTGAGCACCGCCCAGCGACGCGCATCGCGGTTGATATCCACCACCGCGCGCAGCAGCGCCGGGTGCGAGCCGTGAACGAGCGCCATGTGCTCCAGCGCTTTGACGTCCTTGGGGAAGCAGGAGCCGCCGTAGCCCAGGCCGGCGTTGAGGAAAGCCGGCCCGATGCGCTGGTCGTAGCCCATGCCGACGGCCACCTCCTGCACGTCCGCGCCAAGGCGTTCGCAAATCGAGGCGATTTCGTTGATAAAGCTGATCTTCGTCGCCAGAAAGGCATTGCTTGCATATTTGATCATCTCCGCCGTGCGCAAATCCGTAACGAGAATAGGGGCGCGCAGCGAAAGATGCAGCTGAGCGACCTTCTCCGCGGCGTCGCGGTCGCGGCTGCCGAGGACGACGCGGTGCGGGTTCATAAAGTCGTAGATGGCCGAACCTTCGCGCGTGAATTCGGGGCAGCTCACCACCGCAAAGTCGACGGGTTCGCTCAAGCTGCGTGAGATTACATCCGCTACCCAATCGCCCGTGCCCACGGGGACGGTGCTCTTGTTGATGATGATCAGCGGCTCCGTCATGTGCTGGGCAATCGATTCGGCGGCCATGCGCACGTAGCGCAAGTCGGCCTCGCCGTCGACGCCGCTGGGCGTGCCCACGCAGATAAAGGCAAACTCGGCGTCGGCGAGGCCCTTGGCGTAGTCCGTTGTAAAGCTAAGGCGACCCGCGCGATTGTTGCGCTGCACCATTTCGCTCAACCCCGGCTCAAAGATCGGCACTTCGCCGCGCTTGAGCATGGCGATCTTTTCTTCGCTGATGTCAATAAAGCTGACGCGGTTGCCCATATCGGCAAAACATGTACCGCAGGAGAGCCCCACGTAACCCGTGCCGACGACTGCAATGTTTTTCATGCTATTTTCTCCCTTATAATTCTTCTGACGTTCCGCGCGAGGGCACAGCGGTCAACTCACAGTCGCCAGCTGTGTTCGTGCTCGGTGGCGTACTGATCACCCGTGCTGAATGCGTTGTTGAGCCCAATAAAGTTTAGCGGCGTGGCGGCAGCGGTAGCCCGTGCCGCCACCGATTGCGCTGGCTGGGAAATTGCTTCGCGAATTTCGCGAACGGAGTACGTTTCCTGGGCGGGGAAGCGAATCAGCCGCAGCCCAGCCGAGGCCGACACCTGCTCCAGCAAGCGGCCGCGCGCCTGGCGGTTAGGCTGGTGATAGGGGCTTTCGTCCAGATCGATGACGATCTCCACGTTGAAATTGTCACGTCGACAGAGCACGAAATCGAAGTGCTCGGCCTGAATTTCGCCCAGTGCAGTTTGCCGCGCCGAGTTGGATAATCCACGCTGCGGGGCCAGCACATCGGCTACGCGCACTTTGCCCAGCACGGCATACTGCTCGCCCAACGCCCACTGCAGCACGCCGTAAAACGAACGCTCCGCGGGCGAAAAGAGCGGCCCCCGCTGTTCATAAGCGAAACTTCCGGTGCTTTCCCGTTCGGCTTGCGCCATTTGTGAAGCGCGAAGCAGCCCAAATCGCTCTACGGCGAACCAGACCACGATCGCCACCACCAGCAAAACAAGCAGCCACTCCATCAAAATCCTCCTGCCTTACAAATTTGCCGACCGGCAATTTTGCGAATCCTGCAAACTTGCTAACCGTTTGACCAACTTATTGTAAGACATTTTGCCAATGGCGCGCCTTTCAATTTCATTACGATTTGGATTACGGTCAATCTGCGGCCTGTTTCACCTGTTCTGTCTGCTCCACCTGCTCCGATTGCTTCGACTGCTCCACCTGCTCCACCTGCTCCACCTGCTCCACCTGCTCCACCTGCTCCACCTGCTCCACCTGCTCCACCTGCTCCACCTGCTGGGCGGCCGTTTGGAAATCGCCCCAGCTTAGTTGCTCGCGCCAGAAGAAGTATGCGCCCACGAGCGTTACCGGCAGCCAGAGCGCAGCGTGGAGCGTAAAGGTGTAGCCCGCGGCCATATCGCCGGGTACGCCAAAGGCTTCCAGCGTTGCGATGCCCGGCGCGTCAAAGGTGCCCACGTAACCGGGCGCAGCGGGCAGCGACGTCGCCAAATTGACCAATCCATTCATCAGCATCAGCACGAGAAAACTCACGCTAAAATCAAAGGCGTGCATGACAAACCAATACTTCACCGTCTCCATCAGCCAGACGACGACGCTAGTGCCAAAGATCATCAGCACGTCGCTGGGACGGGCCAGGCTGTGCAGCCCGCTCATAAAGCGCGCGTAGAGATCGTCCGTGCGCGCCCGAAAGCGCGTGGGCAGCGCGAGATCGGCCAGCCACAGGTAGACGCGCGCCACCCGCTGCGGCTGCACCGCCATCCACACAAAGACCGCCGTCGCCAGCAGCAGCGCCGTCGTCAGCCCGATAACGACGTTTTGGTAGTTTTCCGGCAGCGGCGCAAAGGGCAGCGCGAGGAAGACGAAGAGCAGCATCGTCAGCCCATCAAAGACGCGCTCGATCAGCACGGTGGCAAGGCTGGATGAAATTGCCACGTTCTCCTTGCGCTTGAGTACGTAGGAGCGAATTACCTCGCCCGCGCGCAGCGGATAGACATTGTTGCCAAAGTAGCCGATGCAGACGAGGGGAAAAAGTCGCCGGGTGGGAATGGGCTTGAGGTGGCGCAGGGTGTAGTGCCAGCGCCACGCCCGCCCCCACAACCCCAGAAAGTAGACGCCGATGCCGGGCAGCAGCCACCAGTAGTTGGCCTCTTTGAGCGTCTGCCACACATCCGGCAGGTGTAGCCCGCGCAGGGCAAAGTAGAGAAAGACGGCGCTGATAACAATGCCAATCAGCAGCTTGATGTAGCGCGACAAAAGTTACCTCTCCAATCACAACCCTCTTCACCAGTGGCGATAGAGTAGATTCCATCGCAGCTGTCAACGAACCCCAATTCTATATGGATTCATCGCATATAGACTAATTCCACAGCGAGACTTTTATTTTGTTTTCCGTGGGCACTACAGCCAAACCGTCAACCGCCACGCTCATCGACGCCTAATTTGATTCGGAACCGCCCGCACAGTCTGCCGCATGGACTTGGGTTAGGCTGATCTCAAACGAAATCAGCCCAAGGAGAATCGCATGAGCGACCAATCGCAACCCCAAAACATACTCGGTCAAGCGCTCCAGCCCTGCAGCGTCGACCCGCTGACCGGCTTCTACCGCGACGGTGACTGCCGCACCGGGCCGGACGACGCGGGCGTGCACGTCATCTGCGCCCGCATGACGCAGGAGTTCCTCGAATTTTCCAAGTCGCGCGGCAACGACTTAATTACGCCGCGGCCCGAATTTATGTTCCCCGGCCTCAAAGACGGCGACCAGTGGTGTCTCTGCGCCACGCGCTGGCAGGAGGCGCTGGAGGCGGGCGTCGCGCCGCCTGTTGTCCTCGATTCCACGCACATCTCGGCTCTGGAGTTCGTGAATATGCGTGATTTGGAGGCGCACGCGATTGAGTCGGAAGTGCAGTAGCGACGATCTCGATAGTTGAAACGCGATGGTTGGAAGCAGAGAAGCCTCTGCTTAGTTGCGCCCAGGTGGTTACCCGTGTCCGCTGGTGGCTAAAGCCCGCCACCTTGCTGGCTCAAACCTACTTGAAGCAGATTAAGGAACTAGGTTCCGTTGACATTTGGAAACTGGCCCTCACCCCCGGCCCCTCTCCCACCGTGGGAGAGGGGCGAGTTTGGCTCCCTTCTCCCAGAATAGGAGAAGGGCTGGGGATGAGGGCGCGCTCGATTTACCCTTCAAGCCCGCTCAGCCAACTGTCAACGGACCCTAAATTGGGTAATCTCATCGGCCCGTGCGCACGAGGGCGTGCGCACTCCTCACTACCCGTTTTATTTAGCTGATCTGCTCAAAGCGGGTTGAAAGAGTGCTGCAACCCGCTTTGAGCGGGTTTTGGCTTTTCAGCCCGGTAGCTTTAGCGCCGGGCGATGTCAGTGGCCGCTTGGTTTACTTACACCCACCCGTGCAAACTCGTCCCGTCATTCGCCCTCGCCCGGCGGCTCGCGCAACATCCACCCGCCCACGACTACAAGCGGCAGCAGCAACAGCACGCCCCACAACACCCAGCGCCGCGGCTGCGACTCAGCAGCCCCGCCAGCCCCGCCAGCGACGGCACGGCTCAACGGCGATGGCGCTTGCAGCGGCGAAGCGAGCGCGGTCGACGCTTCATCGACAGGTGCATCACCGGGGAGAACCGCACCAGCGGGCGCATCGCTGCCTGCCACCACCGTAAATGGCTCGGTGACGGCCCACTCCAGGGATAAGGGTACAGTGGACAAGGGCGCGTCGGCGGCGGTCGCGCTGGCGGCTTCCACGTTGAACATTACCAGGACTTTCAGCGTTTCGTCGCCCATTTTGTCGGCTTCGCCACCGGCGGGTGACGCCGTAAACTCGATGGCCCACGTACCCGCTGCATCGAACGGAACCGTGGCGGAGTAGTCGCCGGGGAAGACGATTGGGTCGGTGGTGAGCGGAATCGGGCCGCGGTGCTGCGACGGATCGCAGCAGGGCGCGCTGCCGGGCGGCGCGAGCAGGATCGACACGTCGAGATCGGTGACGGGCTCTGCCGTATCCACGTCAAACACGTTGAGCGTGACGATGGCCTCGCCGCTGATGACGGGATACGGCCCCAGCGCAACGAGCCATTCGTAAGTCTCGGTATAGCCCGCGTCGATGGTTACACCGCCGTGCAGCAGCGGATGGAGTGCAACGCGCACATCGCTTGCCCCCCGCGCCGCTGATCCGTGTGGCCGCAGCATCACCAACAGGCCGAGCACGGCGATTTGGCCGAGCAGCAGCCCGTGCTTTTTCCTCGTTCTACGCAACATTTCTCCCCGTTCTACGTACTGATCTGCAACGCGCTAACGCGGACAAATGTGTGCTTACCCGCGTGCGTCAGCCATTTCAACCTCTGCCCCGGCACAGTGGACATCAAACCGCGCGGCCATTCGCAGGCTGCGCTCGCGGCGAGACCCACGGCACATCGGCGACGCCCGCTCGCGCGTTGGCAACGCGCGCCAGCACAAAGAGCCAGTCCGACAGCCGATTGAGGTAGGTGGCGACCTGCTGGTTGATCGGCTCCATATCGGCCAGAGCCACCACGGCGCGCTCGACTTGGCGACAGGTGGTGCGAGCGACGTGGAGATGGGCGGCGGCGGGCGTCCCACCGGGCAGGATGAAGGTGACCAGCGGCGAGAGCGACTCCTCCATTTCGTCGATTTCGCGCTCAAGCTGCTCGACTCCGTGCGCTTCCAGCCGCACGATGTAGTCATTTTGTACGTCCAGCGGCGTGGCGAGATCAGCGCCAAGGTTAAAGAGCTCGGCCTGGACGCGCTGAAGGCGATCAAGCAGATCGCCGGGCGGGACGTGTAGACAGACGACGCCGAGCTGGGCGTTGAGGTGATCGGCTAGTCCGTAGGCCTCGATGCGTGCGTGGGCCTTGGAGACGCGTCGCCCGCCAAAGAGCGAGGTTTTGCCTTCATCGCCGGTCTTTGTATAGATTTTCATGTTGGTTTATGAAGATATTCACTTTGGTTTAGCATTCACTGGTTTATCATGATTCCACTATTGTACAGTACGCCACAAGCATTGGACAACGATTGGACAGCTAACAAAGTTTTGGGTAAAGAGCGTCTGTTAGGAGGTTCCGTTGACCGTGGGAAAGTGGCCCTCACCTCCGGCCCCTCTCCCACGGTGGGAGAGGGGAGAGGTTGGCAAGTGACAATCACGGCTCAGGTGCGAGGGGGAGGGGAGAGGCTGGCGCCCTTCTCCCAGGATGGGAGAAGGGCTGGGGATGAGGGCGCGCTCGACTTACCTTTCAAGCCCGCTCAGCCACATGTCGACGGAACCTAATCGTTATCTACCCGTGGCTGGCGGAGTAGGATTACTGCGTTTCCACGTGATCTGGCGTAGAGTGAGTTAAAATTTTCACAAATCAATTGTCTATGAGAACCATCATTATTTTAGTCATCGTGGCCGTGCTGGCCGTGGGCGGCTGGTTTGGCTACCAGCAGTACGCCGCGGCGCAGGCCGAGGATGACGAACCTACCTACGAGACCGTTACCGTCGAGCGCGGCTCGATTGCCAACACCGTCAGCGCCACGGGCAGCATCGAGCCGGAGGCGGAGGTCACGCTTTCGTTTAGCGGGGCCGGGCGCGTGGAGAGCGTGCTCGTTTCGGCGGGCGAGCGCGTGGCCGAGGGCCAGCTGCTGGCGACGCTTGACGCCGACGACCTGGCGCTGGCGCTGGCCCAGGCCAACGTGACGCTGGACATCAGCCGCGCGCAGCTGGCGAAGCTGGAGAAGCCCGTCGAGCGTAACGACGTCGTCTCGTCGCAGGCGGCGATCGAGGTGGCGCAGGCGGGCGTTGCCAACGCCGAGGCGGCCTTGACAAGCGCGCAGGCGAGCTACAACCAGCTCTTCGTCGGCGCGACGGCGGACCAGCAGACGGTGAACGAGGCCAACGTGCGCCAGGCCGAGGCCAGCGTCAAGCAGGCGCAGCAGGCCTATAACCAGGTGCGCGATCAGCCCAACGTGGGCATGTTGCCCCAGGCCGCTCAGCTTGAGCAGGCGACGGTAGCCCTAGAGGCCGCCCGCGCCCAGGCCGCGCTCACCGATCAGGGGCCGACCAACGCCGCCGTCGTCGGGGCGCAGAGCCAGATCGCCGCCGCCGAGCTGGGCGTGCGGCAGGCGCAGAGCCAGCTGATTACCGCCCAGGATAATTTGCAGACCTTGGTGGACGGCCCGGCGCAGGAGGATGTCGACATTGCGCGCGCGCAGGTGCAGCAGGCCGAGTTGAGCGTGCTCCAGGCCGAGCGCGCCTTGCAGAATGCGCAGATCACCGCACCGTTTGACGGCGTCGCGAGCCAGGTCAACATTCGGCAGGGGGAGCTGTACGCCGGGGGCGCGCTGCTGCCGCCCATTCAGCTCACCGACCTGAATCGCTTTCACATGACCGTGCTCGTGGACGAGATCGACGTGCGCCAGCTCGCCGAGGGGCAGCCCGCCCGCATCAGCGTAGACGCGCTGCCGGAGCGCGACCTGACGGGTCGCATCGCCTCCATTTCGTCGACGGCTTCGGACGTAAACGGCGTGATTGCCTACGAGGTGGAAATTGTGCCGGACGAGACGGACGCGCCGCTGCGCTCCGGCATGAGCGCCACCGCCATCATCACCACGGCGGAAGTCAACGACGTGCTGCTGATCTCCAACCGCTACATTCAGCTCGACCGCGAGACGGATCAGGCCTTCGTCTACCGCGTCGTCAACGGCGCACCGGCCCTGCAGGAGATTGAGCTGGGGCTACGCAACGAATCGCAGAGCCAGATTGTCGCGGGCGTCAACGAGGGCGACGATGTTGCGCTGATCACGCGCAGCAGCGAGGAAGAGCTGCGGGACGCGTTCTTTGGTGGGTAGGTAATCGCGGTGCGGAGTGAGTACGCCCTCGTGCGAATGGTGGGGGACGAGCACTCGACTTTCTATCGAGATCGACCTGGCACGAGGGCGTGCCTACTCCTCGGTTTCTAATTCTAAAAATTTATGTTCAATCTTTTCAAGCGCAAACCCAAGCCCGATGCCTACGATCTGCTCGACGCCGACGGTGCGTCCATCAAGGAGGCAAGCAAGCCGCGCGCGACCAAGGTCATCAACGATACACAGCGCGTCGGCGTTTACGAGCTAACCGAGACGGATGATGCGCCAGTTGTGCAGACAGCCGTACAGCCAGTCGTGCAGCCAGTCGTGGAGCCAGCCGTATCCACTAACGGCACAAATCATGGCGCAGGCCATCGCAACGGCACGAGCCCTCGAGTTACTAGTCCCCAAGATGTGGCGGTGGATGATGGCGTGCCCGCGGCTGCGTCTGTTAGCGCGTCCACGCCAACGATACCGGTGCAGGGTAAACCGCACGCGCTGGAGCCGACAGACGAGGGCGTCCCCGTTACCCGCGTGGCGGCGACGCGCCCCAACGCGGATCAGACGCCCGTCATCTCCATCCGCGAGATGACGAAGGTCTACACAATGGGGGATATGGAGGTGCGCGCGCTCAACGGCGTGGATTTGGATATTCTGCCCGGCGAGATGATCGCGATCATGGGGCCGAGCGGCAGCGGCAAGTCGACGCTGATGAATATGCTCGGCTGCCTGGATGTGCCCACCGGCGGCACCTACCTGCTCGACGGCACGGACGTGCGCAAGCTCAACGACAACCAGCTGGCAGACATTCGCGGCCGCAAGCTGGGCTTTGTCTTCCAGAGCTTCAATCTGCTCTCGCGCACCACGGCAATTGCCAACGTGGAGCTGCCGCTGATTTACGCGGGCGGTCGCGCGGGGCAGCGGCGCAAGCGGGCAGCGGAATCGCTGGGGCTGGTCGGCCTGGGGGACAGGCTCGACCACAAGCCCAACGAGCTCAGCGGCGGCCAGCAGCAGCGCGTCGCCATCGCGCGGGCGCTGATTAACCAACCCAAGATGATTTTGGCCGACGAGCCCACCGGCAACCTGGACACCCGCACCAGCACCGAAATCATGGAGCTCTTTCAGCGGCTGAACCGAGAGCAGGGCATCACCGTCGTCTTCGTCACCCACGATGTCGAGACGGCAGAATACTGCCAGCGCGTCATCCACATTCGCGATGGGGTGATCGAGCGGGATGAGCGGAAGTAGACAGAACTTTTCTTCACTTGGGTAGCTGCACAAAGTATTTTAGAATTGTGTATGGCTACCGAATACATAATCTACGCAGACGAATCCATTAAGCGCGGCCCTTACTACTCCAATTTTTATGGAGGCGTATTGATTCGCTCCTCCGATATTGATCGGATACGTGCTCAGTTAGCGGCTGTAAAAGCCGAGCAAAACCTGTACAACGAGATCAAGTGGTCCAAGGTAACTGCCCAGTATCTTACAAAATATATGGCCCTCATTGACTGTTTTTTCGATCTTGTAGCAGAAGACGCGATCAAAGTGCGTATTATGTTCACGCAGAATCGCTATGTGCCCCAAGGCTTGGAGCCGTATCATCGAGAGCACGAATACTTTCTGCTCTACTACCAGTTCATCAAACACGCATTTGGTTTACAGTACTCAAATTTGTCGGATCTCATTAAGTTGTGTACGAAAAGAGTCTCATAAAGTCGTGCGCGTTCCTCAGAGAAATACCGGTGGCTAGATCAATTAGCCTCCAAATCGAGTCCACACACTCAGAGTACAGGTCTGTAAAAGCACATCGCTAGCGATTTTGGGCAATTTTGATTGCGCAGATGGCCGAAGAAAGGCTCTTGAATTGATTATGTAAACAATTGCGCACGACTTTATGAGACGAATCTGTGACACAACTTAATGAGACTCAACAAATTCTGGTCAATCACATATAAATTTGCGTTTATATTTTGACCGATTTCCAGATCAAAAAGAAAAAGTAGCGCAGTTTCGCTCATTTTTGATTGGCCTTAATCGAGACCCTCAGTTACGCCGCGCTGCAATTCATATTCGAGAAGACCAAATTGCAGAGATTAACTCGCATCAGCATGACGTATTGCAGTGTCTAGACGTGGTTCTCGGTTCTATGCAGTTTCGTCTAAACAATCAACATCTTGTCAAGCTGCCCGGTTCAAATCGGCGTGGAAAGAAAACGATTGCCAAAGAAAAACTGTACAAGCATATTCTGAAGCGTATTGGTGGAATTTACCCTCGCTTCAATATTGGAATATCGACGGGCAAAGGAAGTAGCCGCGCCAATTTTTGGCATCATCCGTATCGACACTGGCTTTTTCAGCCTCAAAACTATGTCGTAGACAACGCACAAAATAAGCCGTAAACGATCAAGCCCCGCTCTCGCTATGGAGCTGGACTAGCCAGCACCGTTTCCCAAGTGGAACTTGAGACTTCGCGAAAAGCAGGGCTTTCTACACAGATCGTAACACATTTTTGCTAGTTGTCAATCCGAAATTTTGTTCTTTCTTATGATGTTTCTTCTACAGAAGAATATGCAACTACTCGAATCCATTCGTATCGCCCTGCGCGCCCTGGCCGCCAACAAGCTGCGCAGCGTGCTGACTATGTTGGGCATCATCATCGGCGTCGGCGCGGTGATCGTGCTGATCTCGCTGGGGCGCGGCGTCGAGCGCTTTGTGACGGACTCGTTTGCGGGGCTGGGCAGCAACCTGCTCTTCGTCGCCGGCGGCGGGCTGGACGGCCAGCCGACCGGCAGCGCGCCCAAGCCAATCACGCTGGACGACGCGACCGCGCTCAGCGATCCCTCACGCGTGCCGGACGTGCGCGCCGTAACGGCCGAGTATACGGGCGGCGGCGTTGTCGACCACGGCACGGAAAGCAAGAACGCTCAGGTGCAGGCGGTTATGCCCAACTACCGCGACGTGCGCAGCTGGGAGATTGCCGAGGGCGAATTTTTCACCCAGGCCGACTTTGAGGAGCGCGCCCGCGTTGCCGTGCTGGGGCAGACCGTCTACCGTGACCTCTTCGAGCCCAATGAGTACGCCATCGACCAGACCATTCGCATCAACAACCTCAACTTCCGCGTGATCGGCGTGATGGAGGGAATTGGTGGCCTGGGCGGCGATCAGGACAACACGGTGCTCGTGCCACTTAGCACCGGGCAGGAGCGCATCTTCCGCGCGCAAACCCTCAGCGGCGACTACATCGTCAGCATTATCTACGCCTCGGTTCTCGATGCCGACCGCATGGACGCCGCCCGCGACCAAATCGCCGAAGTCCTGCGCGATCGACGCAACGTCGCCTATCTGGACAACGACAACTTTACGATTATCAGCCAGACGGATGTCATTTCCGTCTTTGGCGACATCCTCGGCCTGCTCACGCTCTTTCTCGGCGCGATTGCCGGCATCAGCCTGCTGGTGGGCGGCATTGGCATCATGAACATCATGCTCGTGAGCGTGACGGAGCGCACGCGCGAAATCGGCCTGCGCAAAGCCGTGGGCGCCAAGCGGCGCGATGTTCTGCTCCAATTCCTGATCGAAGCGATTACGCTCTCGCTCGTCGGCGGGCTGATTGGCGTGGGGCTGGGCTGGGCCGGCTCCTTTGCGGCCAGCCAGTTCTCGGAAAATTTCAATGCCGGCGTCGGCGTGGATGCCGTTCTGATCGCCGTGCTCTTTTCCATGGCGGTCGGCCTCTTTTTCGGCATCTACCCGGCGTTTCAGGCGAGCCGGCTCAACCCCATCGACGCATTGCGCTATGAGTAAAGGATTGCCTAATGTTTGCTGCGTACTGCAAGAGGTCGTTGCCAACAAAGCCTCCCATAAGCAATATGGATTAAGCAGTACCCCCATCCGTTTCATCGCCTTAGCCGTCGCGCTGCTTACTCTTGCCGCCTGCGGGGGCCCGCCATCCGCGGCGACGGCGATCCCCGCGGATGTGGCCCGCCCCGATCAGCCAACGCCCGTCTTCGCCGATGCCACGCCCCTCCCCGCCGCCGCCACGCTCACGCCGGATGCGTCGGGCGGCGCGCTGCCCAGCGGGGATGGTGTGACCGACAGTGCGACCTCGGCCCCGCGGCTCGACCTGATCACGGGGCTGCTGGCTACGCCGCGCCCGCCCACGGCGCTGGGCATCGCCACCGGCGGCGCGACGCTGCTGGACGCGCCCGGCGGCGCGGCGCTGCAGTCGCTGCCCGCGGGCGCAACCGTCACCGTAACGGGGCGTTCGGCGGATGGGAATTGGCTGGCGGCGTACACGGAAGCCGCGGTGGCCGGGTGGGTCGCCGCAGGGAATTTGCGGCTTTTTGGGGCAGACGATCTGACGGTGGTCGAGCGAGCGGAAGGGCCGGGCTCCATTGCCACACTGATTGCCGAAGCGATGGAGCCAATTGAGAGGGACGAGCTGGAGCTGGATGTTGATCTCGACGCCACCGTCGAGGCGCTGCTCGCGCCGACGCCGTGAGGCAGCTTACCCCAGCAAAAACGTCACCGCCAGCGCCAGCACAAAGGGCGGCACGACAATGGCGGCAAACACAGCCAGCAGATTGTGCCGGTGAAAGATCGGTCTGGCTGGCAATTTTCGAGTGAACACCTTCTGCCTCCCCAATACATTCAAATTCTATAGCCAATCTATCACCTCCGATGCAGCAGCGCCGTTGGCAGCCTTACCACCAAGTATTCGCCCTAAACTCCGCGTAGATCGCGCCTCAAAATCTTTTGCCCCTGCACCGTCGTCAAGCGATTTGTATACTCTCCTCTCCTGCATTATAGTTTCTTCATGTCCACCCCTGACACCAACCCCGATCGTTCGACCTACCCCGATGCCGAGTCGCGCCGCCGCTCGGTGCTCGTGGCCGTAATGAACAACGCCGACGACCTGCGTCGCGCCGCCTCCGAAGGCTGGTATCGGATTCCGCAGCGCCGCGCGCCCAAGCGCATCGCCGCCGACTACCTCGCCTTTTACCAGACCGGCAAGTTTGCCCCCGCGCCCGAAGCGCAAACCGTCACCTACTACGCGCCAACCCGTCGCTACCGTCTGCTGACCCGCGCCGAGCTGATGCCCAACGCCGCCGATCACCCGCGCGCCGACGACTATTACTTTCGCATTGACATCGGCCCGCTCCAGCGGCTCGACCCGCCGATTCCCTCCGCCACGCTGCGCCGGCTCACCTTTATCCACACCACGCTCGCCCACCTGCTCGCCGCCCAGGACGTGCGCGATCTCTTTCCCAAGAGCGATCCTTTTGAGACGCTCTGGCAGGCCCTGCGCGAACATCGCTTGCGCCCGCTCAAAAATCGCATCGTCGACGATTGGCCGATGGACATCTCGCTGCGCGCCCGCGGCGGCCACCTCGGCATCCGCTGCGCCGAGGCGGACGACAGCCTGCACGAACGCCCCTTCGCGCCGCCGGTTCACGAACGTTGGCGACTGCTCACCTTCTCGCCCGGCGAAATCGAGCGCGACTTGAACAGCTGCCTGCGTCAAATCGGGGCCATCCTGATCGAACTTGGCGGCTCGTCGCTGGAGGCGCACAAATAGAAAGCAATCTACGAAGGACACGAAGAGCACGAAGGAAGATCGTTGGCGAGCAACCCTTCGTGTGCCTTCGTGCTCTTCGTGGATTATCTTCAAAATTTCAGAACATTGTTTCTCTATTCGCCGACCCATTCCACCTGTTTTGTCCACCAACCAACCGCCGCTTACCCCCCTGCGCCAGCGCTGGCTGCTGACGGCCACCTGCTACCTGCTCGCCCTGCTCGCCGCTTACCTGCTGTTGCGGCAGGCGTGGCCGCGCTACGCCACGCGCTGGGCCGCGGTCGTCGTCGGTACGTTGATGCTGGAGCTGGGAATATTTTGGCGCTACCTGCCGCTCAACCGTCGACGGCGCGACGGCCAGCTCCTAAGCGGCCTCGGCTACGGCAACGCGCTCACGCTGGCGCGCGGCGGCGCGACGGGTCTGCTGGCGGGCTTTCTTTTCCTTCCCCTGCCCGCTGGCCCCTGGCGCTGGGCGCCCGCTGCCCTCTACACCGTTGCCATCCTCCTGGATTTTCTCGATGGTTACGTCGCTCGCCGCACCAACCACACCACCATCCTCGGCGAAATTCTGGACATGGAGTTCGACACGCTAAGCTTTGCCGTCGCCGTGCTGCTCGCCATCGGCTACGGCCACCTGCCGCTCTTCTACCTGCCGCTCGGCTTTGCCCGCCCGCTCTTCCTGCTCGGCCTGCGCTGGCGACGCCGTCAAAATTTGCCGGTCTACGATCTGCCGCCCAGCGACCTGCGCCGCCTGATCGCCGGCTACCAAATGAGCTTTCTCAGCGTCGCCCTCTGGCCCGCCCCCGGCGCGCCCGTCACCGTCGTGGCCGCCTGGGTCTTTGCCCTGCCGCTCGCCTTCAGCTTCGCCCGCGACTGGCTCGTGGTGAGCGGTCAGCTCGATGTAAATTCGCCGCACTACGAACGCGCCAACCGCTGGCTGCACGCCACCTGTTGGCGCGCCCTGCCGCTCGTCGCGCGCGTGGTGGGCAGCGCTTTGGTGATTTGGCTGCTGGCGACTCAGCCTTCGCCCTTCGCCCTTTGGCGCGGGGCATCCGCACAGAGCGAGCCAGCCGTCGCGTGGCTCTTTGCCCTGCTCGCGGCGACGTTGCCTATCAGCGGCGTTTCCTTTCTGCTCGGCTGGCAGGCCAGGGCGGCGGCCTTTCCCGTGCTCGCGTTTACGCTGCTGCGCGCCCTCAATTACGGGTTAACGCCCGCCAATGCTATCCTGCTTGTCTGCGCTCTCTGGGTGCTGCACCTGGGCGGCGGCGCGCTGCGGCTGCACACACGTAGAAACCTCGCAACGTAAAAGCCGAGCTTTTGAAAAAAGCTCACTGCTGCCACGAGACCCCTCAACCCACCCATGACCCTCACCCCCCGCCTCCGCCACCTTCTGCTCCAATTCGGGCTGGTAGCGGGCGCCGTGGCGCTGCTCTGGTGGACGCTGCGGACAATGGACGCGAGCGGGGCGTGGGGCGAAGCGTGGGCGCTGCTGCGGCGGCTCTCGTGGCGGGCCGTGGCCGCACTGATCGCGCTCAACGCGCTGGTGCTGTGGACGCTGATGCTGCGCTGGTGGCTCTTTCTGCGCGCGCAGGGCGTGCGGATTTCCCAGCTGCGGCTGCTGAGCTATCGGCTGGCCGGCTTTGCCATCAGCTACTTTACCCCCGGCCCGCAGATCGGCGGCGAGCCGCTGCAAATTTATCTGCTTGCCCGCAAACAGGCCGCCCATCCCCCCGTTCCGCTCGCCACCGCCACGGCCTCGATCACGCTGGACAAGCTGCTGGAATTCTCCACCAACTTTGCACTGCTTCTAATTGGTGCAATCTTCCTGCTGCAGCGACAGGCAAGCGGAGCGTGGGGCGGGCAAACGTCTGCCGGGGCATTGATTCAGGTGGGGCTGTACGCGACGCTCTTCGCCGGGCTGCTGATCATTCTTTGGCGCTTGAGCCGGGGGCGGCTCGCCCTTTCCGCGCTGCTGGCCCAGCTCGCCGACCGCTTGCCCGCGCGCTGGAACAACGCACGTGTGCGCCTGTGGCGAAATGGCGTCGAGCGCGTCGAGCGGCAGGCGCTGGCCGTGGCCCACGAGCGACCCAGCGCCGTGGCCGGGGCCGTGGCCGTCTCGCTGGCGGGCTGGGCGCTGATGATCGGCGAATTCTGGTTTTCTACGTGGCTGCTGGGCTTCGAGCTTTCGCCGGGCGAGGCCGTGCTGGCGCTGATCATGATGCGGGCAGCCTATCTGCTGCCCATGCCCGCCGCCATCGGCTCGCTGGAGGCCACGCTCGTATGGGCGATGATCACGCTGGGCCTGCCGCCCGCCGCCGGCATCAGCCTCAGCCTGCTGATCCGCGTGCGCGACGTGCTGCTGGGCGCAGTGGGGCTGCTCGTGGCGGTGTTCGAGGTGGGGAGCTTGCGGGCCGTAACCAATTTCCCGTCGTCAACGTCTAGCCAATAGACTTTGGCATCTTCAAAATTCCGCTAATAAATCTTCTACCAACAGACTTAAATGAATCGACTTCTATGCTCGCTGCTGGCGGCGCTGTGTTTTCTGCTGCTTGCGCAAACGTATACGCCCGCCCGCGCCCAAACGGACACCCTGCCCAACGGCACGCTCCCTCCCGATGCGCCCAAACTTTTTCTGCCGCTGGTTACAAATCAAGGGCTGAATCCCTTTACCAGCGTTCCCGTCATCGCCCCCTCCACGGCGCGCCCCGCCGCCGAGCACGGCGACATTAACTTCGCTCTGCGGGGCTATTTGCCCGCCACCGCCGCGCTCACCCTGATCGATGTGGGCGGGCCGACGGACCCCGACGCACCACAGCTCGCCGCCCTCTTTGGGCACGAACGTACACCAAAGTTTGCCAGCGCGTATCGCGTTTATGATTGGGATTGGAATTGTGGAGAAAGTGGCTGTCGTGGGATGGAGCTAGAGGAGCCGCCGGTGACGCTGGTCGGGCTGGCGGCAACGGCGGGCGAGCCGCTCTACCCGCCGCGTCGCGGGCCGCAAATCTACAGCGGCGGCTACGTTGCGCTCGTCCTCTATGCCGAGCCAACGCGCCTCACGCTGGCCTACACGCGCGAGGATTCGGCGGCGGTGGGCTACTTGATACACCTGGAAGATATCCGCGTCGATGGGGCGCTGCTCCAGCGCTATCGCCAGCTCGACGCCGCCGGTCGCGCGGAATTGCCAGCCTTGCGCAACGGCGAGCGCCTCGGCAGCGCAGCCAGCGACGAAGTCCTCATCGCCATCCGCGACACCGGCATGTTTATGGACCCGCGCTCGCGCAAGGATTGGTGGATGGACTTTTAATAGTCAACGGTGAATGGTCAATAAAGTCGCATCGTATGCGGCGAAGTCTCCATTGACAATTGACAATCTACCGTTGACCATTGACTATTGCGTCTCCTCCCCCGCCACCCCCAACGCTTCCGCCTCGCCCTGCATGGCCGCCAGCACGCGCGTCACGTGCTCCTCAAAGGGCTCGCCCAGCGCCTCAATATGTTCCATTGCCTCCTGCCGATCGATGGCGGCGGTGAAGCTTTTGTCCTTCCACTTCTTCTTTACCGACTTGAGCTTCACGCTGCGGATGTCGCGATCCGGCCGCACGTAAGCACAGGCCAGGATCAGCCCGGTGATTTCGTCGCAGGCGAGCAGCGTTTTGTCGAGCAGGCTCTCGGCAGGGACACCCAGAAAGGTGGCATGGGCCTCTACCGCGTGGATCAGCGGCTGCGGATAATTGCGCTCCTCGAAGAGGCGCAGCGCCGTGCGCGGGTGGCCGTGGGTGGTGTCGTCCATATCGGGGTGGCGCTCGTAGTCGAGGTCGTGCAGCAGGCCCGTCAGGCCCCACAGCTCTTCGTCCTCGCCGTAATGCTGCGCATACGAACGCATCGCCGCCTCCACGGCCAGCATGTGCCGCCGCAGACTTTCCGAGTTGACCCAGTCGTGGAGCAGCGCGACGGCCTCGTCGCGGGTGGGGAGTGTCATAGTTATTCCTGAACTGTTATTTGAATTCTGTCGAGAGGGGAGAGCAATCTGTTAATCAATCCTAAAGGCTCCATACCAAGAGCGCGTCGAATTTCGGCTTGATGCCTTGTGTTGTTCGGATATCTAAACGTCACGAATGTCTCCATCACCGGTTCTTGACCTTTAGCCGTTGTTGTAAATGACTCCCGTCCTTTAATTTCCGCGGAGGTCGATTGATCAAACTCCACAACTCCTACCTCCACCGTTCCTTTGACAATCACATCGGGCGACATATATGGCTCAATTGCGGCAATCAAATCCTGCTCCATCTCCTCCGCCATATTGGGCGGAACTACAATCGTGCTGTAGGACATCTCGTTGGAGCCGAACCCAGAACAACCTGTAACAGAAATGGTAAAAACTGCCAAAACCATGAAAGTTACGGCTAATTTTTTGATAATCATTTTTTCTCCTCCTCATCTGAAACAAAAATGGAGACGCCAAGTGGCGTCCCCATTTTACAAACTTTTTCGATTACAAGCAACCGGGCTTACATCATGCCGCCCATGCCGCCCATGTCGCCGCCGCCAGCCATCGCAGGCTCCGGCTCCGGAATGTCCGTGACGAGCGCCGCGGTCGTCAGAATCATCGCCGCAATCGACGACGCATTCTCAACGGCGCTGCGCGTAACCTTCACCGGGTCGGCCAGGCCAGCCTCCATCATGTTGACGTAGTCGTTCTGCAGCACGTCGTAGCCGATGTTGCTCTTGCCGTCGCTGTGCAGACCGCGCACCTTCTCGACAACAACCGCGCCGTCCAGGCCAGCGTTCTCGGCAATCATGCGCATCGGGTCTTCGAGCGCGCGGCGCAGAATGTTCGCGCCGGTCTGCATGTCGCCCTCAAGCGTCAGCTTATCAATGGCCGGAATGGCGTTGATCAGCGCCACGCCGCCGCCGGGAACCACGCCCTCTTCCACCGCCGCGCGGGTCGCGCTCAGCGCATCCTCGACGCGCGTCTTGCGGTACTTGAGCTCGGTCTCCGTCGCCGCACCGACGCGCAGGATGGCGACGCCACCGGCCAGCTTGGCCAGGCGCTCCTGCAGCTTCTCACGGTCGTAATCGCTCGTGCTCGCCTCGATCTCGGCGCGAATCTGCTCGACGCGCCCCTGGATCTCGCTGCTTTCGCCCGCACCGTCCACGATCGTGGTGGTGTCCTTGGTGCTGATCAGGCGCGCGGCGCGACCCAGATCGTCCAGCTGCACGCTGTCCAGCGTGCGGCCCAGCTCTTCGGTAATCACCTGGCCACCGGTCAGCACCGCAATGTCGCGGAGCATGGCCTTGCGGCGGTCGCCAAAGCCGGGGGCCTTGATTGCCAGCGCATTGACCATGCCGCGCAGCTTGTTGAGCACCAGCGTCGCCAGCGCCTCGCCGTCAACATCCTCGGCGATGATTACCACGTCGCGCTTGCCAATCTGCACCATCTTCTCCAGCACGGGGACGATGTCCTGCGCGGAGCTGATCTTCTTGTCCGTAATCAGGATGTACGGATCGTTGATCTGCGCTTCCATGCGCTCGGAGTTGGTGACGAAGTAGGGGCTGAGGTAGCCGCGGTCCAGCTGCATACCTTCGACGTACTCGGTCTCAAATTCGAGCCCCTTGCTCTCCTCAACGGTGATCACGCCATCCTTGCCGACGCGGTCCATCACCTCGGAAATCAGGTCGCCGATCTGGCGATCCGCGGCGGAGTTGCTCGCCACCTGGGCGATCTCTTCCTTGCCGGAAACTTCCGTTGCCATGTTGCGCAACTCTTGGACGACTGCGTCGCGCGCCAGCTCGATGCCGCGGCGCAGCAGCATCGGGTTTGCGCCCGCCGCCACGTTCTTGAGCCCCTGCGTCACGATGCCCTGGGCCAGCACCGTGGCCGTGGTCGTGCCGTCGCCCGCCACGTCGTTAGTCTTGGTGGCGGCTTCCTTGAGCAGCTGGGCGCCCATGTTCTCAAATGGGTCTTCCAGCTCGATCTCCTTGGCGACCGTCACGCCGTCGTGGGTTACGTTCGGGCTGCCCCACTTCTTGTCCAGCGCCACGTTGCGGCCCTTCGGCCCCAGCGTCGTCTTGACGGCGTTCGCCATCTTGTCCACGCCCATCTTGAGCTTGGCGCGAGCCTGCTCTTCAAAAATAATTTGCTTTGCCATATGTTGTCTTCTCCTTTAGAAAATTTTGGGGGGAGAGTTTTGATTCGATTTATGCAATACGCAATAAGTAGTACGTACTGCTAACTGCTTATTTGTTGCCGTTGCTGTTTTCCACAATCGCCAGAATATCCGTCTCCTTGAGGATCAGGTATTCCGTGCCGTCGAGCTTGATGCTCGTGCCCGCATACTTGGCGTACATGACGGTGTCGTCCACGGCCACTTCCATCTTGGCGCGCTCGCCATCCTCCTTGCGTGCGCCGGGGCCGGCGGCAATCACTTTGCCCTGCTGCGGCTTTTCCTTGGCGGTTTCCGGCAGGAAAATACCGGACGAGGTCTGCTCGTCCTGCTCATTGGGCTTGACGACCAGGCGGTCGCCGAGGGGCTTGAGGTTCATAAAAATCCTCCTAAATTTGGGTTGAGTAAAAATTTTTGCGGTAACGTTTTGCTGTGCAAAAAGCCAGTTAGCACTCAACCATCGAGAGTGCTAACTGGCCTCATCATACCGTAATGTTGGCAATCGATCAAATTTTTTAGTGTGGCTTTTTGCCCTATTTTCGCCCAATCCCACTAGCAAAGCGCTAACGGTTCGTTAGAGTTGTGTTTGTCCTACCGGTTAGGCATACACAACGCTTTCCACAATGCTACGCCGAATCCGCTCCACGCGGATGCTCTTGATTCCGTCGGGCGTTGGTACATCCACCTTCCGCTCCAACAGTTGCTCCAACTCCTCGACCAAATCCATGAAGCGAAAGCCAATTGGCTGCCGAAGCTCGACCACAACGTCGATATCGCTATCGTCGCTGGCCGTGCCGTTGGCGAACGAGCCAAGCAGACCGATCCGCTCCACGCCGTACTCCTGGACGAGATGCGGAAAATTCTCACCAAAACGTTCTTGAACAGTTTCCTCAGTCATCAAGCCCCTCGTCACTTCGACTTCTGGGAAGTCAACTAAAATCTCTCGGTCAGAAGAGTTGTATTCTTACACTAAGCGTGATATTTTTTGCGGTAAACTATCTCCTGCACAGCGGCAACAACTTTATGCGAATTTTCAAAAACGCTTGGTTTAGGCGCTATGCCAAACGCGAAAGAATTAGCGATGCAGCATTACAGGAAGCAGTTGGCAGGGCGGAACAAGGAACGGTTGATGCTGCGCTTGGCGGCAACGTAATCAAGCAGCGGATTGCTCGAACTGGTCAGGGAAAGTCCGGTGGCTACAGAACGATTATCATCTTTCGGAAAGGTGATAAAGCGTTCTTCGTTTACGGCTTTGCCAAAAGCGCTCAAGACAACATCACAAAGGACGAGCTAAAGGCATTCAAACGTGCGGCCATCGAGCTGCTGAGTTTATCGGATGAGCAAATAGGGCTGTTAATTGCAAACAACGCGTTAACCGAGGTTCCATCATGAACAAAACACAGCGATACAAATCAGAAGCTTTTGCCGCCATCCACGAAACGATGGACGCGCTGCACCAAATCGGCGCGATTGACAAGCAGACCATGCGCGATTTTGACGCAACCTGCCTGGAGCCAGCGGCGGTGCTGGCCCCAGACGAAATTAAAGGGTTGCGCGAGCGCGAAAATGTCTCGCAGCCCATTTTTGCGCTCTACTTAAACGTCTCCAGAAATTTAGTGTCGGATTGGGAACGCGGCGTCAAAAAGCCGGGAGGCCCGGCGCTGCGGTTGCTCAACATCGTCGAAAAACACGGGCTGGACGCGCTGGTTTCGTAGCTACTTCGATTTCCCCTTCGCTCGCTTAACCTGGCTCTGCGGCACGCTGGCGACCGCCGCCACCTTGCGCGGCTTGGTACGCGCAGTCGGCTGCTTGGGTTTGGGCGTGCTCTTTGCACTCGATGCGCCGGTACGCTTAGCCGTCGAATGCTTGGGCGTCTTCGTGGTTGCCGCGCCGTTGGTGCTGGTAGGGTTGGATTCGGCCGCGGCAGTCGACGCGCGCTTAGCCGTGCTCGCTTTGGTCGTCCCCGTTGATTTCTCTGTCGAGCTTGACCTGGCTGTGCGATTGGTGCCGGCGCGACTCGGCTTTGCTGCGGCGCGCTGCTCGGGCTTGGCCGCCGCCTTCGTTGTTGCAGCTTTGGTGGCTGTGTCCTTGGCGGTTGTTGACTTCGCGGTTTGCCTGTCGCGCTTTGTGGACTTGGTCGAAGTTTTAGAGGAGGCCGGCTTTTTGGGCGCCGACTTGGTAGAGGCTGGGTCGGACGATTGCTTGGCCGTCGATTTCGTCGACTTGGCCGAGCCCTTCGACGCCGACTTCTTCGCCCGCCCGTTGCTCGACGCCCCGCTGCTGCTCGCCTTATTCCCCTTTGGCCCCGTCCCATTTGATCCCCCATCCGGCCCCGCACCATTGACCGGCGGCGGCGGCGACACCTGCGGCCGCGCCGTCACCTGCTCCACGGCGACGACCGTCTCCCCCAAATCGAGCGCCACAATCTGCTTGCCCATCACGCTGCGCCCCATCTGCGGCACGTCGACGACGCTCAGGGGCTTGACTTTGCCCTTGCTGGGCACGACAATCGCCAGCTGCGGCGCGGCGTCGTCTTCCGGCGGCGAGACGATCAGCGCGTCGACCACGTCGCCGGTGCGAGTGTTGGGCTTGTGGGTGGTGATGCCGCTGCCGTTGCGGCCCTGCACGCTGTATTCGGACAGATCGGTGCGCTTGGCGTAGCCCTGCGCCGTCATCGTCAAAATTTCGCTCCCAGTTTGGCTGTCCGGGTCGACCACCATGGCGCAGACAATGCGGTCGGCCTTTTTGACCTTCATGCCGCCCATGCCGCCTGCGGCGAGACCCATGCTGCGCACGCTCTCCTCCTGGAAGCGGATCGCCTGCCCGCGCGCCGTCACCAGCATGATTTCTTGGTTGCCGTCCGTCCACAGCACCTGCGCGAGCTTGTCTTTGACGTCGACATTCATCACGCTCAGATCATTTGGCAGCGCGCTCGCGAAGTCCGCCAGCGCCACGCGCTTGACGGCTCCCTGCTCGGTGATGCAAAAGAGGTAGCCCAGCGCCGTCGCGGAGTCGAGGCGCGGCAGGGCGATGGCGGCGGTGATTTCGTCGCGGCGGCTAAACTGCGTTACGTCGGCGTAGTGGCGATTGGTTCCATTTTGCGGCAATTCGTGAATTGAGAGCCGCTCAACGCGGCCATCCTTGCGGAACAAGTAGAGCAGGTCGCGCGTGTTGGCCTCGAAGATGCCGAGCTCGCTGCCGCGCCCAATCTGCTTCAGTGTGGTGAGGGAGAGCGAGTCCGTCCCCTCGGCCATGCTCTGCCGGTGCAGGTTGCCGCTCGCGCCCACGGTGACCCAGACCTGCTCGTCCGGCAAGAGGTCGGTGCTGGTCAGCGTGCCCTTGGTGCGCTCGACGATCTGCGTGCGCCGCGCGTCGCCGTACTTCTCCTTGATGTCGAGCAGCTCCTCCTTAATCACCGCCAGCATCTTTTCGGGGTGCGCCAGCAAATCTTCTAGATAGGCAATCTGCTTGACGACCTCTTTATACTCGTCCTGCAGCCGCTTGCGCTCCAGCGCGGCGAGCCGACGCAGCTGCATGTCCAAAATGGCCTGCGCCTGAATTTCGGTGAAGCCAAAATTCTTCATCAGGTTGGTGCGCGCCGTATCGACGCGCTGCGACTTGCGAATGGTGGCGATCACCTCGTCCAGAATGTCGAGCGCCTTGAGCAGACCGGCCAGGATGTGCTCTCTCGCCCGCGCCCGCGCCAAGTCATACTCCGAGCGGCGGCGCACGATCACCTGGCGGTGCTGGACGAACAACTGGAGCATTCGCTTGAGCGGCAGCGTGCGCGGCTCGCCGTCGACCAGGGAAAGCATCTGCATGCCAAAGGTCTGCTGCAGCGGCGTGTACTTGAAGAGCGCCTCCAGGATCGATTTGGGCTGCACGTTGCGCGTCAGCTCGATCACGATGCGCATCCCCGTGCGGTCGCTCTCGTCGCGCAGGTCGACGATGCCCTCGATTTTGCCGTCGCGCACCAGCGAGGCAATGCGCTCGATCAGCGTCGTCTTGTTGGTCTGGTAGGGCAGCTCCGTCACGACGATGCGGCTGCGGTTGCGGCTCATCTCCTCGAAGTGGGCCTTGGCCTGCAAAATCAAGCGCGCGCGCCCGGTCGCGTAACCGAGCGACACGGCGTCGGAATCCTCCTCGCCCTTTTTGTTCTGGCGGTAGCGGTACAGGATGCCGCCCGTCGGAAAGTCCGGCCCTTTCACAAAGTGCATCAGCTGCTCGACGGTGATGTCGTCGACCGCGTCAAAATTGTCGATGAGGAAGGCCAGCGCGTCGATAATTTCGTTGAGATTGTGCGGCGGGATGTTCGTGGACATACCGACGGCGATGCCGTTGGAGCCGTTGATCAGCAGGTTGGGCAGCGCCGCGGGCAGGATGTCCGGCTCGCGCAGCGAGTTGTCAAAATTCTCGTGCCAGTCGACGGTGTCCTTATCCAGGTCCTGCACGATCAGGTTGGCGATTTCGGCCAGCCGCGCCTCGGTGTAGCGCATGGCCGCCGCCCCGTCGCCGTCGACCGAGCCAAAGTTGCCCTGCCCGTCCACCAGCGGGTAGCGCAGCGAAAAGGGCTGCGCCATGCGCACCATCGCGTCGTAGACGGCGCTGTCGCCGTGGGGATGGTACTTACCGAGCACCTCGCCGACGATGCGCGCGCTCTTCTTGTGCGGCTTGTCGGACGTCAGGTGCAGGTCGCGGTACATGGCGTACAAAATGCGCCGATGCACCGGCTTGAGCCCGTCGCGCACATCGGGCAGCGCGCGGCTCACGATCACGCTCATGGCGTAGTCGAGGTAGGCCTCCTGCATCTCGCTGGTGATGCTGGTCGCGCGGATCGTGCCGAAGGGCGTCGACTCGGCGAGGTCGGGGGTTCCGTTCGGAGAAGTCATGGCGATTTATCGTAGCTGATCATGCGTGACAAGTGAAGCAAAAATGCAGCAAAGCGCTTGCATTTAGTTATGTGCCTGCATACAAACCAACTGTGCAATCAGTTGGCCTAGTCGAATTCCACGCGTCAATCAATTCTTGTTTTGAATATTTGTGCCAATACTTTATTTTCTTCTTGTCTTGATTTCCAACATTGCCATGGAGCAGTTCGCAATGTTCAATATCAAAACTAGCATCTACATTGGGTGATTTCACATGAAAGTGAGGCGGCGGATGCTCATTCGAATATACTTCGATTCTTAGACCCTTTACCCTTGCTACAAGCTGTCGAATTTCAATTATAGATAGCTTGCCATCTTCTTCCCATATTTCGCATGGATTATGTAGAAGCGCTTCGAGCCAAGCAACGAGATCCTCGAAATTCTCCAATCTATTCGGATCTATCAAATGAAACCAGGGTGTCTTCTTTAGCTTTTCGACTGGCACATCAGCGAGGTTCATTTACTTTCGTATCCTTATTTTCATTATATAACTCACCGAAAACACCTCCGCCGACTCCGCGTCGAGCGAGGCGACGAGGTCGGGCACGAGCGCGCTGCGTTCGGGGTGGCACAGGAAGAACGGAATCAGCGCCTCGTGATAGCGCGCGTCGGCGTGCTGGGCAAGCTGGCGAATGAGCTGCTCGCTGGAGAGCGGCTCGACATCCGCAACGGCACTTGGCACCCGCAGGTGCAGTACGTCGAAGGCAGAAAGCTGGCTGGCAAGCTGCGCATTGTTCATGATAACCCTTGTTGAGCGAGCGGTAAATTTTGTCGCCTACCACGGAACACAGTATAGCGAAAGAACGGAAATAAAACAAAGCGTAGAACAAAGGTGCGAAAGGACGGGAGAGCGAGGGAGGTGTCAAGTGGTTGAGGAAATAACTGCCTTTTAGGGGAAGTACCGGGGCTACCAGAAGAATTCAGCGCGGCTGCAATGCGCTTGCAGGTGGCCCTCCGCTCAAACGTCGCGCTGACAGAATTAGGTGGAAGGTGCTAGATAAGCCGCTGACTGAAGGAAATGTGTGGAAAATTTCCATGTATTGATGTATTGCCATGTATTGTCTTTATCTGGAAGACGCCGTATAGTTAAATACAGAGCGGAGAGACTTCGTCATACGGGGAAATTTCCGTATAATTAATAGTAGGGCCGCTCAGCGATAGCATTTGTGCCGCTGCCTGCGGGGCCGCGACAAATATCATAATGCCACCACAGGAGATCGTTAGTGGACCAATTTACAGAAGAAGGTACAGAAGTGAGTTCTTGGCCAAAGGGTGTTGCTGCCATCACGCTGTTCGTCGAAGATCTGAAGGCCGCGAAGCAGTTCTATCAAGCAGCCTTCAGCCTGCCGGTGGTGTTTGAGGACGACGACTCAATCGTGTTCAAGTTCGGCAACACGCTCGTCAACCTGCTAAAGACCACGGCGGCGAGAGAGCTTATTGAGCCTGCAACAGTGGCAAGGCGTGAGGCCGGGTCTCGCTTTGTGTTCACCATCGAAGTGGATGACGTAGATGCAATGTGCGCAGAGCTAACCGCACGCGGAGTGGAGCTGCTGAATGGTCCAATGGATCGGCCTTGGGGCGTACGCACCGCCAGCTTCATGGATCCTGGCGGTCATATCTGGGAGATTGGGAAGTAACAGCAATCAAACCTACTACTTGGACCTGATCACAAACCCGGAAGCAGCGAAGTCGCAGATCACACTTGGGATGGAGAGACATGTCTATCCAAACCACGCATGGCGCGGCGTAACAGCGGGTAGGCGTACCTACGCATTCTGTATTACGCGCCCAACAAGGGTTTGCAGCGGACGTGCTCCCTGCGGTCACGCGGCTCTAATCGGCGCACCTTTTGGCTTCGGCAGCGGTGGTGGTAGGCCACGCCGCGCGCCGCTGAACCCCAGACCGTTGGGCAGTCGCTCCGCTGCGTCCAAATACATTCGCAGCTGGCTACGCCAAAGCCGCTGCAAGTAAACGGCGGCAGTATACATGTGCCGCAACGTCTCCGCCGACTCCCCATCCAGCGAAGCAACAAGGTCGGGAACCAGCGCGCTGCGTTCGGGGTGGCGCAGGAAGAACGGAATCAGCGCCTCGTGATAGCGCGCGTCGGCGTGCTGGGCAAGCTGGCGAATGAGCTGCTCGCTGGAGAGCGGCTCGACATCCGCAACGGCACTTGGCACCCGCAGATGCGGTACGTCGAAGGCAGAAAGCTGGCTGGCAAGCTGCGCATTGTTCATGATAACCCTTGTTGAGCGAGCAGTAAATTTTGTCGTCTACCACGGAACACAGTATAGCGAAAGAACGGAAATATCACAAAGCGTAGAACAAAGGTGCGAAAACGGGAGGCAGAACGTAAATGTGTGAAGCAGAACACACCAACTCTGTGCCCCAGCGCGCCGCACGCCCTGCCCGGACGCGCTACACTCAAGCCGAGCCCGAAAGCTTGTCACCGCACACAGTCGCCGATGCTCACATCGAACCACCGCACTCATTCCGAGAAGCCAATTTCGCGCTCACCCGACGAAGGGCCGGTCACCAAGACGGGCCCTTTCGCGCATGGATAAACACGGATAAGGGGGAACGCGGACAAAAACTCTATCCGCGTTCCCCCTTATCCGTGTTGACAAACTTTCTTGTCGGTTGCGCTCATTTGTTCGGCACGGGCTTTCCCGGTAAAATGACCAGCGCCCAACCGCACCGCTTGTGCTGAATGAAAAGGCCACCCATGCAAACCCTAACGACCCAAACCACCATTGCCACCGACGGCTCCCTGCACATCGACATCCCCCACAGCTCGCTGCCGCCCGGCGAGGCGGATGTGGTGCTGGTCGTGCAGCCGCGAGCGAATGGAACAGCACAGAGTGAGCAAGTCCTCCGTGAAGAACAGGTAGTTTACAAAAATGATGTATCAGTTAATGATTCAGCCTCCAGCGAGGCCTGGAGGCCGGGCACGCCGTTGAGCGAAGCCGATCAGGAGAAGATGCGTCAACTAGGTGAGCTATTCAAGCACCTGAAGGGAGCGAACTGGGACGAAATCCACGAGGGGCGGGCGGATCGTGATTTTGGGGCTTGATACTGGATTTTTTATACAGTACGGCGAGGGTAACGCTCGTGCAATCAACATTTGGAACCAAGCGTTGGTAGGCGCCCACGATCTTGTTGTCTCGACTTTAACAGTCGCCGAACTTTACAACTACTATTATCCGCGTGCCAAGGCCGATGTAGCATCAACAACTGTTGCACTGATGCAAGAGCTTTCCAATATCACGCTCGCTCCCGTATCGGTACAAATCGCCACCAATTCCGCTCGCTATCGCGCTGGCATCGGCCTTGCTACCGTTGACTCGATCATTCTCGCCACCTTTCTTGAAAGCGGCTGCCAGCTGGCGTTGACAACCGACAGCGACTTTATCATCGCCAATGACCGCAACATCTTGGCGGTCGAAATTCTTTAACTTTTCACGTAACCAACTGCTCACGCATCACGCTTCCCATGAACGCACCCCCCGAACAGCTCGGCTCCTTCTACCTCGGCGCACGCTACGATCTCAAAACCGGTAAGCGCCGCGACGAGCCCATCAGCTACGACGCGCGCGACCTGACCACCCACGCCGTTTGCGTGGGCATGACGGGCAGCGGCAAAACGGGTCTCTGCATCGGCCTGCTCGAAGAGGCCGCGCTGGACAAAGTCCCCGCCATCCTGATCGACCCCAAGGGCGACATGGTCAACCTGCTGCTGCAATTTCCGGAGATGCAGCCTGTTGACTTCGAGCCGTGGATCAACGCCGACGATGCGGCGCGCAAGGGCCAATCCGTGGAGGAATACGCGGGCCAGATCGCCGAGACGTGGCGTGATGGCCTTGAAGAGTGGGGCATCGACCCCGCCGACCGCATCCAGCGGCTGATGGAGACGACCAAGTACACGGTCTTCACGCCCGGCTCGGATGCGGGGCTGCCGATCAATATTCTCGGCAGCCTGGCCGCGCCCCAGCTTGATTTTGAGACGGAAGCCGAGGCGATCCGCGAGCGGATCAGCGGCACGGTGGCGGCGCTGCTGGGGCTGCTCGACATTAAGGCCGATCCGATGCAAAGCCGCGAGGCGATTTTGCTCGCCAACATTTTTGAGCACTACTGGCAGCGGAACGAAGACCTTGATTTAGCCAAGCTGATCACCGCGCTGCAGGAGCCGCCGCTGCGCCAGATTGGCGTCTTCGATGTCGACACCTTTTTCCCGCAGAAGGATCGCTTCGAGTTGGCGATGCAGTTTAACAACTTGATGGCCGCGCCCAGCTTTCAGGGCTGGCTGCAGGGCGAACCGCTGGACGTGGAGACGCTCTTCTACACCGACGACGGCCAGCCTCGCCACTCAATTTTCTACATCGCCCACCTCAGCGAGCGCGAGCGCATGTTCTTCGTCACGCTGCTGCTGGAAAATCTGATCACGTGGATGCGCCGCCAATCGGGCACGACGAGCCTGCGCGCGCTGCTCTATTTCGACGAAGTCTTTGGCTTTTTCCCGCCCGTGGCCGAGCCACCGAGCAAGCGCCCGCTGCTGACGCTGCTCAAGCAGGCGCGCGCCTACGGCGTCGGCTGCATTCTGGTGACGCAGAACCCGGTAGATATTGACTACAAGGGCTTGACCAACGCGGGCACGTGGCTGATTGGCAAACTGCAGGCCGAGCGCGACAAGGCGCGCGTCCTTCAGGGGCTGGAGGGGGCTATCGCCGAGGCGGGCCACCGCGCCATGAGCGAGGAGCCGATGGACTACGACCAGGCCATCTCGCAGCTCGACAGCCGCGTCTTCCTCATGCACAACGTCCACGAAGATGAGCCGGTCGTTTTCCACACGCGCTGGGCGCAGAGCTACCTGCGCGGCCCGCTGACGCGGCCGCAGGTCAAACAGCTTGTGCGCGAACGCCCCACGGCTCCCGTCAACACGTCAGCAGGGCCAACCGAGGCGAAGCAACCCGTCCCCGTCGGCGCGACGCCCGCTGGCGATCTCGGCGTTCCGCAGCAGTATGCGGCTCCATCGGGCGATGCAGTTGCGGCGTCACCACAGCCAACAAAAAACGGAAAACAGAAAACAGAAAACGAAAAACAGCCAAGCGCTCCCTCCGGCTTTTCCGCTACCCCGCCCGCGCTCGAGCCCAGCGTCGAGCAGATTTACCTGCCGCTGGCCATGGGTGAACGGGAAGCGGTGCGCTACCTGATGCAGGAAGTTGGCGAGATTGAGGCACAGGCGGTGCAGCTGCTTTACGAACCCGCCGTCGTCACTGCATCGACCGTGCGCTTTGTCGATCGCAAGCGCGAGATCGACGAGCAGGAGGCGCTGATTTTGCTGACCGACCCGCCGCGCGGTCTCGGCGGCGTCGACTGGGCCGACACGGATCGGCTGCCGCTCGACGTGCGCGATCTGCTCAAGCAGCCGGAGCGCGTCGATGTCGACCAGGGGCCCTTTTTCGCGCCGCCGCCCAAAGAGGCCAACTCGTCCTCCAAGCTCAAGTCCATCGAGAAAGATTTGTCGGACTGGCTCTACTACAACAAGCGCTTGCCGATTCGCGTCCACGAAGACTTGGAGGTTCACGAAAATCCGGGCGAGCCGGAGCGTGCCTTCCAGCGCCGCCTGCAGGAGGCCGCCCGCGAGCGGCGCGATCTCGAAGTGGACAAGCTGGAAGAAAGCTACGCGACAAAGATCGAGCGCGTGCAGGAGCGGCTGCGCAAAAAGCAGCACGATCTGGCCGAGGACGAGATGGAGCTCAAGTCGCGCCGCAACGAGGAGCTGATCGGCATTGGCGAAAGCGTACTGGGCTACTTTGTCGGCCGCAAGACCACGCGCGGCTTCAGCCGCGCCGCCACCAAGCGCCGCATGACGAACAAAGCGCGCATGGATATCGAGGAAGCCGAGGCGGAGATCAAGGATTTGGAAGAGGACAAGGAAGAGCTGGAAACGGAGCTTAAGGAGCAAACCGACGACATCACCAAGCGCTGGGCCGACGCGCTGGCGGACGTAACCACCGAGGAGCTCAAGCCGCGCCGGACGGACGTGGATGTGCGCTTGGTGGCGCTTGCCTGGAAGCCTGCGTGGCACATCCGCTACGACGAGCGCGGTCGCCCGCTAACGGCAACGATTCCGGCGCATCCGCTGCCGAAGGTAAATGATGAGGCACGCGAATAATTAAATCGACATTTTGCTACTTGACAACAGATTTATTTACAGTAATATATACAAACGATTGCCCCCCTAATTGTCAAGGAATTAGATATCGATTAAGTTAGCTCCTTATTTGATCAGTTGCGCTGGCCAAACCAGGATCAGAAACGTTCTTCGCATCAGACCGAAGGTTTATACATGGCAAGCATTGCGTAGTGCTTGCCATGTATAAACCTCTTTTTTTTGCTGTAGCGATATTTGGTTTCCCGATCTTTTTGCCGCAAGGCTACTTGTCTCCATGAAAGGAAATGTCCATGAAGAAAATCTACCTAACCCCGTGCACTCTCCTGCTGCTGGTGCTCCTCTCCGCCTGCGCCAGCGTGACTTCGACCGGCACAAACGACGAAGCCACCTCTGATAGCGCCGCGCCCAACGAACTCACCGTGATGGACTGGGCGGGCTATGACCTGAAAGAATTCTTCGAGCCCTTCACCGCCGAACACCCGGACGCCACGGTCAACTACACCTACATGGAGCAGGATTCGGATGCCTTTGCCAAGATGCAGAGCGGCTTCGAGGTGGACATCGTCCACGTCTGCGATAGCTGGTGGGGCGTTTACGTCGAGAACGAGCTCGTGCAGCCCATCGACACGTCGCAGCTGGAGAATTGGGACGATCTCGTGCCGGAGATGGCCGAGCTTGCCGAGTTTGACGGCGAAACCTATTTTGTGCCGTGGGAATGGGGTTACGAATCGATTCTCGTGCGCACGGACAAAGTGGACGAGCTGCCCACCTCGTGGGCCGACCTGTGGAATCCCGAGTATGCCGGCCACCTGGCAATTGCCGATCTGCCCGAATCGAACCGCCTGATGGCGTCGCTGGCCCTCGGCTTCGAGGATCCGTGGAATCTCACACCGGAGCAGACGGAGCAGGTGCAGGAGAAGCTGATCGAGCTCAAGCAAAACGTGCTCACCTACTGGGTGGATTCGACGGAGTTGAGCCAACTCATGGCGTCGGGCGACGTGTGGATCGCGAGCAACGCGTGGCCGGACATTTTCGGCACGCTAGAAGAGGAGGGCGTCCCGGTCGAGTACGTGCAGCCGGAGGAGGGGCGCATCGGCTGGCTCTGCGGCTATGCCATCAGCCAGAACGCGCGCAACGTTGAGCTGGCCCAGGATTTCCTCGACGCGCTCATTGCGCCCCAGTCCATCGCCAACATGGGCAACATGTATTGGTACGGCGTCGCCAACCAGGAGGCAATTCCCCTGCTCGACGAGACGGTGGTCGACATCTTTGATTTTGATCAGCCGGGCGTGCTGGAAGAGACCAACTTCTTCCGCCCCATGACGGATGAGCAGCGCCAAGCCGTCACTCGCATGTGGGATGCAGTCAAGGCGAGCCAGTAGAAATCGTAAGCGGTTGCGGCGTACGGGCACGCCATGGCGTGCCCGTACCGCCACAATATAGGTAAATCAGTTACTTAAAAGGAAATCAACAAGTCAATGAACAACTGGTCACGCACTCTGGGGCAAACTCTGGGGCAAATTGCATCTGCCCTGCTGCTGTTCATGCTGTCTGGGTGTGATGTCGCGGTGCCGGGCACGGACAGCGGCACATCCGACCGCGTCATCGTCATGGAGTGGGCGGGCTACGAGCTGCCCGAATTCCGCGAGCCTTTTGCGGCGAGCAACCCCGACACCGACATCGATTATTCCTTTATGGAGCAGGACGCCGATGCCTTCTCCAAACTGCGCAGCGGCTTCGAGGTCGACCTGGTGCATCCGTGCAGCAACTGGTGGGGCATGTTTGTCGACGCCGGGCTGGTTCAGCCCATCGACACGTCGCGCCTGGAGAATTGGGACGGTATTCTGCCGCAGATGGCTGAGATGGGCGTCTTCGACGGCGAACAGTATTTCGTGCCCTGGGATTGGGGCTACGACTCGATCCTGGTGCGCACCGATCTGGTCGACAACGTGCCCACTTCATGGGCCGATCTGTGG
Source organism: Caldilineaceae bacterium (assembly GCA_965213595.1). Lineage (GTDB taxonomy): Bacteria > Chloroflexota > Anaerolineae > Caldilineales > Caldilineaceae > JBCCFC01. The sequence continues at coordinate 174,542 of CBDBZO010000002.1, forward strand.
AACGCCGAGTACGCCGGTCACCTGGCGCTGGCGGACGTGCCCGAATCCAACCGCGCGCTGGCTTCGCTGGTGCTCGGCTACGACGATCCGTGGAAGCTGACGCCGGAGCAGAACGAGGCCGTCAAGCAGGAGCTGGTTGAGCTGAAGGAGAACGTGCTGACCTACTGGGTCGATCCATCGAGCCTGGCGCAGCAGATGGCCTCCGGCGACGTGTGGGTGGCGGCGAACGTGTGGCCGGAAACCTACGGCGCACTGCGCGACGAAGGCATTCCCGTCGAGTACATCGAACCAGCGGAGGGACGGCTCGGCTGGGTCTGTGGCTACGGCCTCAGCGCCGACGCGGAGAATGTCGATGCGGCCTACGAATTAATGGACGCGCTGATCGCACCCCAGTCGATGGCGAACTTGACCAATTCGCAGTGGTATGGCGGCGCCAACGCCGACTCATTTCCGATGATCGATCCGGAAGTGACCGAACTGCTTTCGCTGGATCGGCCCGAAGTGCTCGAACAAACCGTCTTCTATGATCCCATTTCGGACGAGGAGCGTCAGGAGATTGTGGATACGTGGGAAGAAGTGAAGGCGAGTCAATAAGCAGTTGCGGCGGCACGGGCACGCCGTGGCGTGCCGTACCGCTCCTTTCCAATTCAAACCATGCAACAACGCCGCTGGATTGCTATTTTAATGGGGCCACCCATTGTGTGGCTGCTGCTGCTCTTTGTGCTGCCGGTGGGGGCGATGGCGCTCTTTACCTTCCGCGAGGGCAGCTTTGGCGACGCACGCAATACCTTCACGCTGCTCCACTACCGCGAATTTCTCGCCAATTCGTCCTACCACCGGCTGCTCTGGGAGACGACCATCACGTCGCTGGTCGTTGGTGTGCTTTCGGTGATCGTGGCCTATCCCGTGGCCTACTACCTGGCTTTTCGCGCCGGCGCGCGCACCGTCACGCTGCTGCTGATCCTGCTCGTGCCGGGCTGGATTAGCTTTCTGCTGCGCATCTTTGCGTGGCGGCTCGTGCTCGGCTCCAGCGGCGTGTTGAGCAGCTTTCTTCTCTGGCTTGGCGTGGTCGATGAGCCGTCGCCGCTGCTGCTCTACAGCCGCCTGGCCGTGATCGTGGTGCTCGTCTACGTCTGGATTCCCTTTGCCGCGCTGCCGATCTTTGCCGCGCTCCAGCGCATTGATCGTTCGCTCTTCGAGGCCGCGGCGGACCTGGGCAGCAGCGCCGGGGAAACCTTTCGCCGCGTCACCCTGCCGCTGAGCCTGCCCGGCACGCTGGCGGCCTTCTTTCTCGTCTTCATCCCCACGCTGGGCGAGTATGTGACGCCAATGCTCGTTGGCGGTGTGGATGGACTGATGTACGGCAACGTGGTGCAGAGCCAGTTTGGGCGTTCGCTCAACTGGCCGCTGGGCTCGCTGCTCAGCTTTGTGATGCTGCTGGTGGCGCTGCCGATCATGCTCGTGTTTGCCCGCTTCGCACGGCTCGAACGCTTTGTTGAACATTAGTGGAGAATTCAATAGATGGACGACGTTCCGCGCGGTCGCCCGCGCATCCCGCTTGGCGCCATTTACTTTGCGCTAATTATCGCCTTCTTGTATCTGCCGCTGCTGCTGCTGCTGATCTTTTCCTTCAACGATTCGACCAACCTCATCTTCCCGCTCAAGGGCTTTACCCTTCGCTGGTACGCCGACCTCTGGCGCACGCCGGAGCTGCTGACGGCGCTGCGCAACAGCCTCGTGGTGGGCATCAGCTCTTCCGTGGTGGCGACGCTCCTGGGCACAATGGCCGCGATTGGCATCGTGCGCTTTCGCTTTCCGGGGCGCAATCTCTTTCTCGCCATCGCCGCCCTGCCGCTGGTGATTCCGACCGTCGTGCTGGCCGTGGCGATTCTAATTGGTACGGTGCAGCTCGGCATTCCCCTTTCGCTGTGGACGGTCGGCGTCAGCCACGTGGTGATCAGCCTGCCCGTGGTGATTTTGATCGTGGCGGCGCGGCTGCTGGGCCTCAGCCGCACGCTCGAAGAGGCGGCCATGGATTTGGGCACGAGCTTCTGGGGCGCGCAGTGGCGCGTCACGCTGCCGCTGGCTTTCCCCGCCATCGTCGCCGCCTTTCTCACCGCCTTCACCACCTCGTTTGACGAGTTCGCGCTAACCTTTTTTCTCATCGGCCCCGAACCGACGCTGCCAATCTATCTCTACTCGCAGCTGCGTTTTCCACGACGCTTGCCGCTGGTGGTCGCTGTGGCGTCGCTCATCGTTGTCGGCTCCGTCTTAATGATTTTATTGGTAGAGTGGCTGCGGCAGTTGGGCCAGACACCGCCACCAGCAGAGGAGGAAGAATATGAGCCAAGCCGTTCAACTGTGCGACCTAAGCAAAGTCTACTCAGCCGCTCGTAGCGGGAAGCGCAATCAACAAAAGGGGACGGACGAAGAGGGCGTGCTCGCCGTTCAAGAGGTCAATCTCGACATTGCGACCGGCGAGTTCTTCACGCTGCTCGGGCCCAGCGGCTGTGGCAAGACGACTACCCTGCGCCTGATCGCCGGCTTCGAACAGCCCACATCGGGCGAGGTGCGCATTCAGGGCGAGCCAATGCAGCACGTTGCGCCCAATCGGCGACCGGTCAACACCGTCTTTCAAAATTACGCGCTCTTTCCCCACCTGACGGTGGCCGAAAACGTGGCCTTTGGCCTCAACGTCAAGCGCGTCGACAAAGCCGAACGCAGGCGGCGCGTGGCCGATGCGCTGGAGCTGGTGCGGCTGCCGGACGTGGGCGAGCGCAAGCCGTCGCAGCTTTCGGGCGGTCAGCAGCAGCGCATCGCCCTGGCGCGCGCCGTCGTCAACCGCCCCGTTGTGCTGCTGCTGGACGAGCCGCTAGGTGCGCTCGATCTCAAGCTGCGCAAGGAGATGCAGAGCGAGCTAAAGCGGATGCAGCAGGAGCTCGGCATCACCTTTATCTACGTCACCCACGACCAGGAGGAGGCGCTGACGATGTCCGACCGCATCGCTGTCATGCGCGGCGGCGTGGTGCAGCAGGTCGCCGATCCGGTGACGCTCTATGAGCAGCCGGCCAACCGCTTTGTGGCGGACTTTATCGGCGAGAGCAACTTTTTGCTCGGTCAGGTTGATGGGGTGGAAAGTAACGAGGCGACGGTTTGGGTCGACGGCGTGGCGGAGCCGATGATGCTGCCGGTCAACGGTCACTCGCTGAGCAGCGGCCAAGACGTGACGCTGACGGTGCGCCCCGAAAAGCTGACGCTATTCCCAGTTGACGAGGCGGTTGGCAACGCAAATCTCCAGTCCGCCACCGGCACCGTGCGCGACATTGTCTACCTGGGCACGGACACGCGCTACCTTGTCGAGCTGCCCTCCGGCGAGGGGCTAACCGTGCGCCAGCCCAACGTGGGCGGCCATGCCGGGCACGCGCTGGCCGTGGGTGACGCGGCGCGGGTTGCCTGGCAGCCGGGGGACGTGCGGCTGCTGGTGGGGTAGCGGGCTGGTACACCAAGCAGGTCGAGTGCATTGCACGGCGCAGACCGGCGTCGCTCACGAGTCCTTGTGTGCGCCGTGCGCTGCACTCGTGGTCCAACCAACATTTTTGGCCGGATCACAAGTGCAATGCACGGTCAGCTATCCAATTGGGCGGGTCATCGCGTCTTTGACCGTGCAGCGCACTCGCGGCGATCCTTCGAAGATTATACAGATACAGAGAGAGCAAAATTGACCACTCAACAAAAATCGACCAGAACCACCAAAACCCTTAAAACGCGACGCTGGACGGTGGAGGATATTCCCTCCCTCGTTGCCTGCCAAAAAGCCGCATACCCGCAGACGCGCGACCAAGAGGACGAACGAACCTTTGGCCTCCAGCTGGACGCCTTTTCCGAAGGCCAGTTTTTGGCTGAGATCAACGGCGAGGTCGTTGGCTACGCCTCTTCGCTGATCGTGCAGCTCAACGACGATGAGGAGGCGTACACCTACGCCGAAATTACCGGCGACGGCACCTTCCGCACCCACCTGCCCAGCGGCGATACGCTGTTTGAAGCGGATACGGTTGTGCACCCCGATTTTCGCGACCGCAACGGGAGGCAGAGCATCGCGGCGGCGCTGCACAAACAGCGGCGTCGGCTGCTCAAGCGCTACAATCTGCGGCGTATCGTGGCTTATGAGCAGCTCGATAGCTATGCCGACTATGCCGGTCGCCTCACGGCGCGCGAGTATGTGGACAAGGTGGTGCTGGGCGAAATTGAGGATCCGGTGCTGAGCGAGCACCTGCGCGCGGGCTACACGGCGCGCCGCGTGCTGCTGGATTTGCGCGGCAACGGCGCGAGCCTTGATCCCGCCGCGCTGCTGGAGATGCCCAACCTCGACTTTCGCCCGGAGCGGCGCAAAATTGCGGCGGCGGCGCTGCGGCGACCGGTGCGCAAGGTGCGCGTCTGCGCGGCGCAGTACCAGATGCGCGACATCGCCACCTGGGAAGAGTTTGAGCGCGGCGTGGAGTTCTTCGTCAACACGGCGGATTCCTACCACTGCCACTTTCTCGTGCTGCCCGAATTGTTCACCGTGCAGCTGCTCAGCACCATGCCGCGCGACATTGCGCCGCAGGATGCCGCGCTGCGCCTCGCCGAGCAGACGGAGCGCTACGTCGAGATGTTCCAGCGCTTTGCCCGCGAAAGCCGCCTCTACATCATCGGCGGCTCCACGCCGACCCTGCGCGACGGCGTGCTCTACAACGTGGCGCACCTCTTCTCGCCCAGCGGCAACGTCTACACCCAGGACAAGCTGCACGTGACGCCCTTCGAGCGCGAGCTGTGGGGCGTGCGACCGGGTGTCGGCATCAAAATTTTCGAGACGCCGCTGGCGCGCATCGCCATCCAAATCTGCTACGACATCGAGTTCCCCGAAGTCGCGCGCGCGCTGACGCTGGCGGGCGTGGAGACGATCTTTGTGCCCTTTAGCACCGACGAGAAGAAGGCCTTTCAGCGCGTGCGCATCACGGCGCAGGCGCGGGCCGTGGAAAATTACATCTACACCGTGATTGCCGGCAACGTGGGCAACTTCCCCACGTCGAAGGCCTATCTGATCAACTACGGGCAGGCCGCCGTCTTCACGCCCAGCGACTTCTCCTTTGCGCCCCAGGCCACCCTGGCCGAAGCCGACCCCAACGTCGAGGCCGTCGCCATTGCCGAGCTGGATTTGACGAGCCTGGCCCAGCAGCGCGATCTCGGCAGCGTGCGCCCGCTCTACGATCGCCGCCCCGATCTGTACGAGGTGCGCACCAAGCAGCCGGTGCAGGTGGTGCGGGTGGAGTAGGCATAGCGTAGTGGCTAGGCGCGCCCAGCCACTACGCCTATATTCTTCAGCGCGCCCCTTCGACCAAACGGATGTTACTTCGCAGCCACTCGTTCACAATGGCTTGCGCGTCGGTTCCGCGTCGTTCTGCCAATTTCCCCATGTACTCATTTACGTCGGGATCGAGTAGGACAACATTAACGCCCGCTCGGTAGCGCTGCACATACTTTCCCCGTTCAGCCCCTTCCAGCAGCTCTGAGAGATCGTACTCGGGTCTCAAATCATCTTCCAGGTTAAAATTCTGATTCTTCATAATCCTTTATTCTCTACAATCCAGCCTCAAATGAGAAGCCAAATCAGAGGCAAGGCAGTCTTGTCATTCCCGCCTTCGCGCAATGGCGTTAAGTTAGCGAGAAAGCGGCATCAGAAGCAGACTTTCTTGGTGCATTTGTGGAAGCGAAGCGCTTTGGCGATAGAGCGTTTGGGCCTGGGAACCGCACGCTGTTTGCGCACGGCGGTCGGTTTTTGCTGGAACAGGCGGGTCAACTTGTCCAAGAGCGCCTGCTCGTCCAGGTCGGGCTGGGTGAGTAACGCAACGACATGGTGTTTGAGGGCGTTGAAGGAGCTGGCATGATTGACCTGCAGCGGATGCTTGCTGAACTCAGAACGCGCTTGCAAGCGTGCTTGGGCTCGACCAATTAGCAGCGTTTCCAAGCCGGAGAGATAGATAGCGGCAAAGAAGTCCTGTTTGACTGACTCAACGGTTTTGCCCGTGAAATGCTCGAGTTGGAGTCTGTTTTTGAGCAGGTCATAGAAGGTCTCCGCGCCCCAGCGCAAGAAGTACAGCTGCTTGAAGTCGGCGGTTGGGTGCTCAACCTCATCCAGGAGCGAGGTGAGCAGCACTTCCATCTCGCCCGTCTCCAGCATGACCCGAACCAGACGAACGTGAATTTCTGGCGGTAGCGTTTGCGCTCGAATCTCTAGACTTTGATGGGCTGGCACAGAGATGGTCACAAGCTGACTATCCGGACCCTGCCCCCGAAACATCCGCCGCACGGCGCTGAAGGAGCTTCTGGGGCAGCGCACGACAAAGGCGCGCTGGCGCTGGCTCAGCGTTGCCAGTAGCCGATAGGCGGGATAGCCACGGTCGAAGAGCAGCAGGTCTTCTTGAGTGGTCTGCGCCAGATGCGCAATGGCCAGGTCGACCTCGTACGCAGCCGCCGCAGCCAACTGGCTATCGACCGCAATGTGATTGAGCACGTCATAGAGCACTGAACTCAGCGCAAAGGGGTAAATCTCTTTGACATACTGATTGGCGGCGTTGCCGCCAAACTCGGCCAGAATCGCTGCTTCTCGAGGCAGCTCTATCTTGGAGCCATCGACGGCCAGAAGCCGATACCCTTTGTAGCGCTTGTAGTCGCCGTCACCATAGCAGACCTCGACGATGGCCGCTCGGTTCAACTCGATGAAGACTTCGTGTCGCAGATGGCTGCGCGCTTGGGTAAAGGCACTGCTGCTCACCCCAACTTGACCCATCTTCTCAAACAACTCGTTGAGCACGTTTTGCATGGACTTGGCGCTCTTCTGGAGCAGAATTGCTAACACCAGCGGAAAGGTCAAGACCCTATCCCGACTGAAGTACTTCTGGGCCGTTCGATATCTCTCTTTCAATTCCCGGCTCCCAATCATCTCTCGGCTCTTTTGCACCGCTATATTCGCTTTGTTGTTCAATCGCTCTTTACCGTTTTTCTTGCCTATTTTATCATGCTTCCCCTTAACTTAACGCCATTGCGCGAAGGCGGGAATCCATGCTTCGCCAACAAATCAAGTACGCAAAAATCCTGCCAGATCATTCCTTTGCTTTTGCTTAGCGCCAGTTTTCCGTTGCTTCCAGCTGCGCAAGCGTGACCTTTTCTACCTGGTTATCATTAGAAGAGGAGGCCCGCAATCGTGTGGCTGAAAGTTACACCTATGGTATTAGCCAATCAATTTTGCGGATTCTCCAACCTACTCTACTTAGGCAAGAGGGTAAAACAAGAGCATAAACTTCGGTGGCTGTTATGTTTCCGCAGACGGAAATCTATCGTGTGCCAACCATGGATTCCCACCTGCGCGCAATGGCGTTAAGTTAAGCAAGCTGGTTCCCACGCAGAGTCTGGGAACTCAATCCGGAGGCTCTGCCTGCAGAGGGGAGGCGGAGCCTCCCGCAGCGCATTCCACGCTCCGCGTGGAACGAGGAGGCCTTAACTTAACGCCATTGCACCTGCGCGGGAATGACAACTTCTCGGTTTTCTACAATCCTCGTTCCTTACCGCCCGCCCATGCCCGTCATGGCGATGCCGCGGATGAACCAGTTTTGGCCGAAGATGTAGAGGATGAGCACCGGCAGCAGCGCGATCACCGAGCCAGCCATCAGCAGGTGCCACTCGGTGCTGAACTGCCCCTGGAAGGAGGCGAGGCCAATGGGCAGCGTGCGCATCGTCTCGCTGCGCGTGATCACGAGCGGCCACAGAAAATCGTTCCACGAGGCCTGGAAGTTGAAGATCGCCAGCGTGGCGATCACCGGCCCGCTCAGCGGCATGATCACCTGCGCCCAGATGCGCCAGCTTGCGGCGCCATCCATGCGCGCGGCCTCGTCGAGATCAAGGGGCAGGCCGAGGAAGTACTGGCGCAGCAGGAAGACGCTGAAGACGCTAAAGGCCGTGGGCAAAATGAGCCCCTGATAACTATCGAACCAGCCGAGGTAGCGGGTGGCGAGGATAAAGTTGGGGATGATGGTCACCGGGAAGGGAATCATCAGCGTGGCGAGATAGAGCAGGAAGAGCGGCTCGCGACCGCGAAAGCGCAGCCGCGCAAAGGCAAAGGCAGCCAGCGAGGCGGTGAGGATTTGGATGACGGTGGTCGCCGCGGCGACGATAAAGCTGTTGAGGTAGAAGCGGCCAAAGGGGACGGCGCGGAAGGTCTCGGCATAGTTGGCAAGCGTGAAGTCGCCCACGCCAAAACTGCGGCTGAGCAGCAATTCTTCCGGCACGAGCGAGGCGACCAGCATCAGCGCAAAGGGCAGCAGCATCAGCGCGCTGCCGAGCAGCAGCGCGCCGTGCAGCACCAGCCGACCCGGCAGCGAAAGCTGCCGGTTGGGATCGGTGCGGGTGGAAGCGGTTTGACCCGTGAGCGGGGCGGTAGTGGTCATTCGTGCTTGTCGCGTGTGCTGGAGCAGGCCAAAGCGGAAGCTAGTTGCGCAAGAATTCCAAGCTCTTGCTGTACAGCTCATCGCTCGGCGCAAGCGCCGCCGCACGTTTGATGTTTTCCAGCGCGGCGGGGTCCGTGCGGTCGAGCAGATTTTGGGCCCAGCCGAGCAGGTAGTGGGCGGCGGCGTTGTCGGGCTGCACGGCCAGCGCCTCCGTCGCGTAGGCCGCGGCGTAGGTGGCGATGGTCTCGTCAAAGCCCTCGCCGACCGTGCCCGCGAAGAGCGGCGACGCCGGTACAGGGTCGAGCAGATCGGCAATCTCGTAGGGGCGCAGTTCATCGACGGCGGCGGCGTAATCACCGTAGAAGACGTTGTGCAGCAGGGTAAAATCGAGCGGCTCGCTGCGGGTTAATTCGCGGCGCGCTTCGCCCAGAAAGCGCACGAGGTCGGCATTTTGCCGGTAGGTTTCGTTCTCGCGCAGGGCAGCGTTGCCCCTTTCTACCAGAGTCAACGCGTCGCGCCACAGGTTGGCCTCCGCCAGCGTGACCAGCTCGTTGTTGGCGGCGACGACCTCCTCATCCGCCGCGCTCTCACTCAGCGTCGTCAGCTCGATGGGCACGAACGCCTCGCCGTCCCAGCCCAGCACTACGTAAGCGACTTCGCGCACGGCGCAGGCGTAGCAGAAGACGTAGTAATCCGTGGCGTCCAGCGCGACTTCGGTGGTGTCGTCGTTGCCCAAATCGATGAGCCGACCGGCGCCGGGGCTGGCGCTAAAGCCCGTGACTTCGATGGCCAGCGCTTCGCCATCAAAGCTGAGCAGGTGGTACGTGCCGCTGTGCGCGCCCGCGCCGCCGTCCACGTTGAGCCACGCCCGCGACGTCGGCTCGGCCAGCTCCAGCGCCACCTGATTGACCGTCTCCTCGAAGAGATAGTCGGGGCCAACCGGCGCATTGGCTTCCGCCCCGTCCAGCTCCAGCCTGGCCACGAGTGCGTAGCCATTGCTGGCTTCCGTGTAGATGGCGACGAGGTGGCTGCGCAGCGGATCAAAGGGGCGAAAGCCCGTGGTGTGGGCCACCCAGAACGGGCCACCCGTCAGCGCCGCGCCGTCCAGCCGCCGCGCGATGACGCCGTCGAAGCCGTCCTCCGTCCCCACCTCTATTTCAAAATCTTGGACCATCTGAAGCGCGATTTCGGCAGCAGCTTGGCTCATGCCGCCGGTGCTGGGCAGCGCGATCTCCCCCAGCGCGAGGTCGACCGGCCCCCAGCGCAGGTCGCTGCCGATGCCGGAGAGCGCCACGGCCTCGCCTGCCAGCGGCACCCACGCCAGCGCACCAACCGGTCGCGTATCCACATACTCATCGCCCAGCGTGATCACCGCGCCGTCGCTAGAGTCGCTCCAGAGCACGTCTCCCCACAGCTCAAGGCTGGTATCGTTTAGCGACATCAGCTCGCCGTCGACAAATTCGTGCGGCGTGTACAGCCGCGGCGCGTTCACCTCATCCTGGACGGCGACCCAGACGAGCAGCCGACCGTCCACGCTTTCGTGCGGTGCGCGGAAGAGGCCCACCGGCGCATCGGGGGTCTCAATCTGCGGCGTTCCGGAGGCAAGCAGCGTCACAAAGCCCGTTTGCACGTCCACCTCGGCCAGGCCAGGAATTCCGTAGACCTGCAGGTCGCTGGCGACGTAGCCGCGCAGCCCGTCTCGGCTCCAGGCCCAATCGCCGATTAACGGCGCATCCCCGTTGGCGGAGACGAGAAAGACGGGCGTGTCGGTTGGCTCATTGGTGATGGCGTCGATGGCGAGGCCGCCCGCTTCGGGGTAGTAGCCAAACTCCTCGATGAGCCGTTCCCCGTTTGGCCCCCACTCGGCGCTCAGGTAAAAGCGGATGCGACCTTCGGGCTGTCTGCCCGTGAGATCGGGATGGGGATCGCTGGGGCGCAGCACCTCGTAGACGGGCGTCGGGCCGACTTCGGCCAGGTTGATGCCGTTGAGCGCAAAGGCGATCAGCCCGCCGCTCGGCGCAAAGCGCGGGCTGCGAATCGCATTGACGATCTGGCCCACGTAGTCGCCCTCCAGCAGAAAATCCCCCATGAGTTTGATCGGTGCGCGTGCCGTCCGTAGCCAGCTCGATCAAGTTGTTGTTGCTCACGTAGACCAAGTGCCCATCCGTCGGCGACACGTCAAAATCAGTGATGGGCTGCGGCTCGTTGGTAAGCTGGGTCAGCGTCTTGCCGTCGCGCTCCACGCGCATGATTTGGCCGGTGCTGCTCAGGAAGTAGAGCGGCGCGGGCAGGATGATCGGCGGTGGGTGGAAGGGTTTCTGGCAGGGTTTCCCTGGCGTCGTACCGGGCAGGGTTTACCGGGCAGGGTTCCCGGCATCGTGCCGGGCAGGGTTCCCGGCGTTGTACCGGGCAGGGTTCCGTCGGGATCAATGGGCGGGGTGACGGTCATGTTGCACGCGGCGAGCGCGAGCAGGAGGGCGGTGCTGACGAGGAAAACGAGCCAAGGGCGCAATCGAGGCATGGGGAAGTCTCCAAATAAGGAATGGTTTGTTGCTAGAAAAATTAGTAACTGTTCAGCCCTCACCCCCAACCCCTCTCCCAGGGTGGGAGAGGGGAGCCGTGCTCTCCGCGGAGGCGGAGGGGCTGGGGCAGAGCCTGAATAGTTATGAAAATTAAGGCTTATTTGCACAACCTACTTCAGCCCGCTCGCCAACACCTGGCGGTAGGCCGCAATCCGTTCCGCGCGCAGAGCACGCTTGTGGCCGAGCAGCCACTTGGCGCGTTCCAGGGCGAGCTGCGCCCGAAATTCGAGCAGCAGATAGCGCCGCAGCAGATTGGCCCAGCGCGGGCCAAACCAGCGCTCGGCGTAGCGCACCTTGCTTGTGTTAAAGTAAACGTGCCGCGCCGTCGACGCTTGGTCGCTGCTGCGCGCCTCGTAGTGAATCACCGTTGCCTCTGGGACATAGACAACGCGCCAGCCAGCCTGTTTCACGCGGCGGCAGAGGTCGGTCTCCTCGCTGTAGAGGAAGAAGCGCTCGTCGAAGGGGCCGCCCCCATCCCCGGCCCTTCCCCCACGAGTGGGGGAAGGGTGACTTGTACCCGATGTTGTCGCGTTGGGATTAGCTTGTCTTACTCCCTCAACAACATCAACCCTTAAACGGCTCTCTCCCCCGTACGGGGGAGGGCTGGGGTGGGGTTCTGCCGCATTCAGCGCCGCGCGCCGGCAGAGCAGCGCCGCGCCCACCAGCCAGTCGACATCGTGCCGCGCTTCGGCGGGCCAATCGGCCATGTGCAGACGGCGCGCCCACGGATTCTGCGGCCACGTGCGGCCCAGCCACGTGCTCTCCCAGAAGCCGCTCAGCCGCGTGGGAAAGCGTCGGCGATTGTTCTGCCATGCGCCGTCCGCATAGCGCAGCCGCGGGCCGACAATGGCCACCTTTTCCGCGCCCCGCTCAGGGCTCCCTTCCAGCGCGGCGACAAGCGTGGCCAAGCTGTTGCGCGTCAGCTCCGTATCGGGGTTGAGGAAGTAGATCAGCCGTCCGCGGCTTGCTGCATAGCCGCGGTTGCTGGCGCGCCCAAAGCCGATATTTTCATCGCAGGCAATAAGCTGCACCCACGGAAACTGCGAGGGCAGCAGGCTTACCGTCGCATCCTCGCTGGCGCTGTCGATGACAATGGTCTCCAGCGTAAGCGCGCGGCCGTTAATGGTGAAAGTGCGCAAATTTTGTTCGCCGAACGGCGTGCTGCTTGCTTCGATAGAGCGCAGGCAGGCGCGCAGCGGGTTCCACACGTTCCACGAAACGATCAGGATGGAAAGGTCTATGGGTGAGCGTTCTGTCTGACTCATGGGGGAATCATCGCTTATTTTCGAGGTGGGTGCAAGTTGGGGAATCCCAGGCGGAACGCAGGCTACTCGCCAATTGGAAGCGCGCATTCTTGAACGATTGTTACAGAACGTGATAGAGTACCAACATGGCAAGACAGAAAGAGTTCGACCGCACGCAGGCCCTCGAAAAAGCCATGCGCATTTTCTGGCAGCAGGGTTATGCCGCCACCTCCATGCAGGAGCTGGTGAACGGCATGGGCATTGGCCGCGGCAGCCTGTACGACACCTTTGGCAGCAAAGAGCAGCTCTATCACGAAGCGCTGGCGCACTATCGAGACACCTGTGGCAGCAGCGATTTCCTGCCGTTGACGGAGCCTGATGCGGGCGCGGCGGAGATTGTGCGGCTCTTTGAAGAGCTGGCTGACAATGCACTGGGAAAGGCTGAACATCGCGGCTGCTTTGCCGTTCAATCCGCCACGGAACGGGCGTACTGCGATGAACAGGTGACTCAGCAATTTATGGAGTCGCTGGACGGCATGGAGGCCATGTTTGAGCGCGCGCTGCAGAATGCGCAAGCGGCTGGCGATTTCCCCGTGGCTAAATCGCCGCGAGCATCGGCACATGTGCTGGTGAGCCACGTGTTGGGCATTCGCACGCTTGCGCGCGCTGCGCCGCGCCGCGAAATGATTTTGCACATCGTGCAAAGCGTGCGGGATTTATTTTAGTAGCATTTTTTGCCTGGTCGCTGCGCGGCTTTAAGCCAGACAAAAATTTTTACCAAAATTCTGTAACGAACATTCAAGAAAGGGCTATATGCAACATAGGCCAACTACCGTGGTGATTCGTTTGCGGGCAAAAGCGGAGCAGGCCGACCGGTTGGAAGCGCGGCTGATCCAACTCAACGATGCGGTTGCCACGGAGCCGCACTACGGCGGCGTACAGATCAATCGCGATGGCGAGCGGTTCTTGATGTACGAGCGCTGGGCCAGCCGCGTCTATTTCGAAGGCGCACACCAGCACACGGATCACCTACAAGCGTTTATGGCCGAGCTAAAGCCGATGCTTGCGGAACCGCTGGAAATTTCATTTCTTCAGTTGGTGAAGGGATACGGCGAATTTAGCGAGTAAAATGTACTTCAGCTAATCAAGTTTTCAACCACTTTTTCAACCAAAACAGGAGCAACACCATGGGCAAGTTTGACAATAAAATCGTCGTCGTCACCGGCGGCAACAGCGGCATTGGCTTGGCTTCGGCCAAGGAATTCGCCAACGAAGGCGCAACGGTTATTATTTCCGGGCGCAACCGGAAACGCTCAACAGCGCGCTGAGCGAGATCCACAACGGCGCCACGGCCGTGCAGGCGGACGTGACGCGGATGGACGATCTCGACAAACTCTTCGACGAAGTGCGCAATCGACACGGCCACATCGACGTGCTCTTCGTCAACGCGGGCGGCACCACGACCAACCCGATCAGCGAGATGAGTGAGCAGCAGCTCGACAACATTATGAATGTCAACTTCAAGGGGGCATACTTCACGGTGCAGAAGGCGCTGCCGCTCATGGGCCGGGGCGGCGCGATTGTGCTCAACACCTCCATTGTCAACAGCCTGGGCATGGCGACAATGAGCGCTTACGCCGCGGCCAAGGCGGCGCTGGAGACGCTGGTGCGCACGATTTCGGCGGAAGTTGTCGGCCAGGGAATTCGCGTCAACGCCGTCAGCCCCGGGCCGATCGCCACGCCCTTCACCTCACGCACGGGCATGTCCGCGGAGCAGCAGCAAGGCTTTGGCGAGATGATTCTACAGAACGTGCCGATGGGTCGCTTCGGCCAGCCGGAGGAGATTGCCAAGGCCGTTAGCTTCCTGGCTTCGGACGATGCGTCGTATATTCTCGGTGTCGAACTGGTGGTGGATGGGGGGATGAGTACGCTGTGATATGAAAATTCCCCGACGCTTCAGCTGGCCTGCTCTTCGGCTTTCTGCTCTCCGGCTTCATGACCTTCCTGATTTCGGGCATTGCGCTGCTGCGCGTGCTTGGCCCCGCGGCAGCGCTGGCTGACTTTGGCGGCTTCGGCAGCACGTAGCTGTCGGCCTACCTCTCGTCGTGGCCGGTGGCTTTTCCGGTGGTGCTCGTCGTCGCGCCGAGTTGTGCGGCGGCTGGTTAGTTGGTTGACGGTCGCTTAAATTACAGGCTCACGCGTTGCTCAAATGGTTGGTCTACTACAATTTGTATAGCCCATCACGGCACGAATGGGGCAACCGTGCTAAGTTGAAATTGCAGCTTTTGCAGGATAAAAAACAAAGCCGAATCAAAACGACAAGGAGATACCCATGGCTTTTCAACTACCCGACCTCCCCTACGCCTTTGACGCGCTCGAGCCGAGCATCGATGCACAAACGATGGAGATTCACCACGACAAGCACCACGCCGGCTACACCAGCAAGCTGAACGACGCCGTGCAGGGCACCAACCTTGAGAATCAGGACATTGAGGAAATTCTGCGCAATTTTGACAGCGTGCCGAGCAACATCCAGACGGCCGTGCGCAACAATGGTGGTGGCTACGCCAACCACTCGCTCTTCTGGAAGGTGATGTCGCCCGACGGCGGCGGCCAGCCGAGCGGTGAACTGGCCGATGCGATCAACAGCGCCTTTGGCAGCTTTGATGCCTTTAAGGAGAAATTTAGCAGCGCTGGCGCCGGCCAGTTTGGCAGCGGTTGGGCCTGGCTCGTTGCCAAGAGCGACGGCAGCCTGGACGTGTACGGCTTGCCCAACCAGGACAGCCCCTACATGCAGGGCGATACGCCGCTGCTCGGCCTGGACGTGTGGGAGCACGCGTACTACCTCAAGTACCAGAACAAGCGCCCGGACTACATCAGCAACTGGTGGGACGTGGTGAACTGGGATCAGGTAAACGAGAATTACGCCAACGCGGGGTAATTTCCAGCACAGCAGAAAAAGAAAGGGCGCGGCCAAATTTGGCCGCGCCCTTTCTTTTTCTGCTGTGCTAAATCTTTACTTCAGCGACTTGGGGTCCAGCGCATCGCGCAGGCCATCCCCCATGAAGTTGATGCTCAGAATCGTAAGCGAGATCAGCAGGCCGGGAAAGAAGAGCAGCCAGGGGTTGTTCGAGATGTAATTTTGGTTGGCAAAGAGCAGGCTGCCCCAGGTGGGCACATCCGGCGGGAAGCCGAGGCCGAGGAAGGAGAGCGCCGATTCGGTGAGGATCGAAGCGGCGACGGTGAGCGTGGCCGAGACGATAATCGGGCTGAGCACGTTGGGCAAAATGTGGCGCGACAAAATGGTTAAGTCGCGCGTGCCGATGTTGTGGGCCGCTTCGACGAACTCTTTCTCCTTGACGCCGAGCACGGAGCCGCGCACAATGCGCGCCGTGGGCATCCAACCCAGGATGCCAATCACGAAGACGATGAGCAGGAAGATGCCGCGCTCCGGGCCAAAGGCGTTGCGCAACGTATCGCGGAAGAGCAGGGTGATGACGAGCAGCAGCGGCAGGCGGGGCAGGGCCAGCGCAATGTCCGTGATGCGCATCAGCGGCGTGTCCAGCCGCTTAAAGAAGCCCGCCAGCAGGCCGACAAGCGTGCCCAGAATAATTGAGACCAACATCGCCGAAATGCCTACCGCCAGCGAAATACGCCCGCCGTGCAGATTATTCGCCAGCATGTCCCGCCCCACATCGTCCGTGCCAAAGGGATGATCGCGCGTGGGCGCGAGATTGGACAAGCCCAAATCCTGCGTGATGCCCACAAAGCGCGGGTCGACCCGGTAGAAAACGGGGCCGAGCAGCACGCCGAGCACAATGATGGAGAGCGTTATCAAGCCAAAAATCGCCAGGCGATTTTTGCGAAACTTGGCCCAGGCGTCTCCCCACAGCGTGCGCTGCGGGCGCTCGGCCAGATTCTCGGCGGCGATCAGGGGTGGTGGAGCGGGGGCAGCTTGTACAGTCATATATTCAGCATCCAGTGACAAGTAGACCAGTTCTCAGTAAACAGTAATTAGATGGCGACTAATCAGCCGACCTACTACCTACTGATACTGACTACTGATAACTAATTCTTGGGTCGAGGAAGGCGTAAACAAAATCGGCAATCAGGTTAAAGAGTACAATCAGCACGGCAAACATAAAGGTTAGCGTTTGCAGCGTGGGAATATCATAATTTTGAACGGAGCGGACGAGCAGCTCCCCCAGCCCGTTAACGCTAAAAATTTGCTCGGTGATAATTGCGCCCGCAAAAATCTGTGGAATGCCGAGCGCGATCAGCGTCACCACGGGGATCAGGCTGTTGCGCAGCACGTGGGCGGTGATGACGTAGCGCTCCTGGAAGCCCTTGGCGCGGGCGGTGCGCACGTAGTCCATGTTCAAATTATCCAGCATGGACGAGCGCGTAAAGCGGCTGAGCGTCGCCGTTTGAAAGAAGGCGAGCACGCCCACGGGCATGATCATCTGCTTGACCTGCTGCAAAAAGGTGCTCCAGCTGGTCACGTCGAGCGTGGTGTCGTAGCGCGAGGGAAGCCATGGGAGCTGCACGGAGAAAATCACAATTAGCAGCAACCCCGTCACAAAGGTGGGCATCGAGTAGCCGATGACGGAGAAAACCGTGCTGAGCTGATCAAAGATGGAGTTCTGGCGCACGGCGGAAATCACGCCCAGGGGAATGGCGATCAGGATAGCGAACACGTAGGCCAGCCCCACCACCCACAGCGTCTGCGGCAGGCGCTCGAAGATCAGTTCGGTGACGGGCTTGCCGCGGCTGTTCCAGGAGGTAACGCGCACGCGATCGGCGGAGTAGTTTTCGTAAAATCCCAGGTCGATATCGATGGCCTGCTGCGAGCGCTCTTCCCACAGCTGCAGCGGCTCGTTGACAAAAAATTGATGGATCCAGCCCAGATAGCGCTTGTGAAAGGGCTCGTCCAGCCCCAGGGCGGCGCGCATCTGCTCCAACACCTCCGGGCGTACGGTTTCGGCCAGCCCCGCGGTGGGGTCGCCCGGCGCGAGATCGAGCACGGCAAAAATAATAAAGCTGATTAGCACCAAAGTCAGCAGCGCGGTTAGCGTTTGGCGGACGAAGTATTGGGTCATGGACGGTGGGTGGTTGTAAAAACGTAGCTCACATTCGCTCTGCAATGTGACATTTGTTGCCGTCCCCACATCTATGTGTGTTCACCAAGATGTGGGGACGGCCAAGCCTGTCACGTAGCAAAGCATATGCGACCTACGGTAAGTCGCGAGGGGGAATTGAAGATTGGGCAAGTACCCAATCTTCAATCTTTACCCATTCTTCTACGGTCGCGCCCACTCGTGGATGTTCCACATCTCGGTGTCGTAGTCGTTCATCTTGACGCCGGTGAGGTCGTTGCTGTAGGCCGAAACGCCGCCGCGGTAAGTCAGCGGGATGTAGTTCCACTCTTCGGTCAACATGGCGTTTAGCTCTTCCGCAATGTTGCCGCGCTCGACAAAGTCTGCCGTGGAGGCCAGCTCCGTGAAGAGCTCGTCAAACTCGGGGTTGCAGAAGCGGGGAATGTTGCTGCCCAGCCAGCCGCTGTCCGGCGTCGGAATCTGGTTGCAGAGGAAGTTCGAGAAGTAGAGCTGCGGATCGGCACCGCTGGGGCTGCTCGTGTACATCTCAACGTCGGCAAAGAACTTCTGGAAGGTGTCCGGGCTGTCCGGGTTGCCGCCAAAGAAGACGGACGCATCGACATTGCGCAGCTCCGTCTCAATGCCAATTTCGCTCCAGGCCTGCTTGACCAGCGCCTGCGTCTTCTGGCGCACCGAGTTGGTGGAGGTTTGATAGAGGATCGACAGCGGTTCGCCTTCGTACTCGCGGATGCCGTCGCCGTCGCTGTCCACGATGCCGGCCTCATCGAGCATGGCGTTCGCGCCCTCGATGTCCGGCTCCAGGCAATCTTCCTCGACTTCGTACTCGTACGAATCGGGCAGCGCCGGCAGGATGTAGCAGGTGGGCAGGCCGCCCGCGCCATAGAGCTGCTCGGCGATGATGTTGCGGTCCACGGCCATGAACATGGCGTGGCGAATCACGGGATTCGTCAGGAAGGGGTGAGCAAATTCCCCATCTTCGGTGTAAACGGCGCGATTCTCGCCCAGCGACGGATCGGGATTGGTCAGGTTAATCAGAATACGCTCGACGCTGGCAGCAAAGGCCGAGACGACCTGCCCTTGGCCACCGGCGGACATCTCTTCCAGAATTTCCGGCTCGAGCTGGAGATTCCAGGCATAGTCAGCCTCACCGGTTTCGAGCACGGCACGTGCGGCGGCAGCGGCATCCCCGCCACCCTCGAAGATTACGCGGTCGAAGTAGACATCGTCCGCGTTGCGGTAGTTCTCGTTTTTGACGTAGGTCACCACGTCATCGACGACGAACTCCTCAATCGCAAAGGCGCCGGTGCCGAGCGGGTTCAGATTCTCATCGCTGCAGCTCTGGGCCGCCGCGCCAATGCACTCCGCAAACTGGGTGGCGTTCAGGATGACGCCCTGCCCGCTGGTGAAGGGATCGTAGGGGTACGCCTTGGGCTCCGCAAAGGTAACGAGCACCGTGTAGTCGTCCACGGCCTCGACGCTCTCGACGCCTTCAAAGCGGCTCAGCGAACCACAGCCCGTGTCCGGGTTGACGCAGTAGTTGTAGGTAAAGACGACGTCCTCCGCCGTGAAGGGCGAGCCGTCGCTCCAGAGCACGTCGTCGCGCAGCGTCCACGTGATCGACGTCAGATCTTCCGGGATGCCGCCGTTTTCGACGGTGGGAATCTCCGTGGCCAGGCGCGGCTCCAGATCGCCGACTTCGTTAAAGATGGCCAGCGGCTCCAGCGTAACGCTCGCGGCGTCGATATCCTTTGTGCCGGTCGAGAGGTACGGGTTTGGGATGGAGGCGGCCTGCCAGTAGATGATGCGCACCGTGGTGTCGGCGTCGGCGGCATCGGCGTCTTCGCTGGCGTCGGCGGTGTCGCTGTCGGCCGCGTCGGCATCCGCGTCCGGGGCGACATCGCCGGTGGGGGTGGCGGTACACGCCGCCAACACCAGGATGAGCAACAGACTCAGGATGCGAAGAATGTAAGTCTTCTTCCAATTCATGTGGGGGTTCTCCTATGTTCTGGGGAAATTAAAAGTTGATTAAAAACAGAAATGTTAGCCAAATAGTTGACAAGTTCGCCAAAGTTGAATGGAGAATGGCGGTAATTTGGCTAGTCAAACAGGGGCAAGCAGCGTTGCTTTGGGAAAAGCGAGGCGTCCGACGCAGGAGATGGCGCGTCATTGCCCGCTGATTGGTGGATATTACCGCGTTTTTTAGAGGCTGTCAATTGGGGATTGTGCTTACGGGGATATTGCAATCCATCCTTTAGCGGCTGAACGTTTGCTGCCCATACGGTTTCCCTCTATAATTCCCAACTATGAAAGCTTTCCTGGTAATGGGCCGCACGCTGCGCGCCGCCTACGACGAACTCTTCCTCTGCGTCTTTATGAGCGTACTTTGGTGGGTGGGCACGCTGCTGGTGGTGACGGCGGCGCCCGCCATGCTCGGCATGAACCGCGTGACCAACCGCATCGCCAACTACAGGCGCGTCGACAACAGCTTCTTCTGGCAGGGTGCGCGCACGGACGTTCGACGCGGCTGGGTGCTCTACTTCGTCTCAATGCTGATGCCGCTGGCCGTTACCTTCAACATCTTTTTCTACCTCAACAGCGCCTCCTGGCTGCGCTTTGTAGGACTGGTGTGGCTGTGGGTGCTGCTGCTGATCATGCTTTCTGTGCAGTACGTCTTCCCCCTCTTCTGGCAGCAGGACGAGCCGAGCCTTCTGCTGATCCTGCGCAACGCGCTAATTCTCGCGCTGCGCCACCCCATTTACACGGTGCTGATGCTGCTCTTTCAGATTGCGCTGCTTGCGCTCAGCGCCGCCCTTGCCTTGCCGATTCTTCTACTAACGCCCGCGCTGCTCTCGCTCGCCGCCAACTTTGGCCTGGTCGGCCTGCTGCAGGAGATGGGCCTGGCCGAGCAGCCACCCGAAGTCGCTCCCCGCTAATTTTGCAGAGTTTACTAAACCTACACAGAGCGTACGGGCACGCCATGGCGTGCCCGCACGCTCTGTGTGGATGGCTTTGCTACCGCTCCACAATCGGCAAAAATACCCGCTGCGACAGCACGACCGGCGTCGGCGATGGGGCAGGCGGAATCGTAGCTCCGGGCGTTTCCGTTAGCGACGGGAAGGGAGTGCTGGTCGGCTCGGCAGATGTGGTCGCCATCGGCGTGTTGGTGGCGGCAGGCGAGGGCGTCTGCGTCGGGGTGGCGGAGGCGGGCGGCATGGTCGCTGTGGGATCGGGAGGCCCGGCAGTTGGCGTCTCCGCAGCGGGCGTGTTGGTGGGTGGTGTTGGGGTTGCGGTCGGTGGCGTCTGGGTCGGCGGAAGCGGCGTGTTGGTTGGAATTGGCGTGTTGGTTGAAACCGGCGTCGGCGTCTCGGCTGCGCCACAGGGCAGCAGCGGCAGCAGCGCCTCGAACCACTTCTGTGCCATCTTCTCCTCGCCCGTTGCGTTGGGATGCACGTTGTCGTAGGTGTCCGTGATGGCGTTAAAGCCTGTATTTTGGTCAACCATAATCGCGGGCGAGGACTCAATTGATTTGTCATTCGCCAGCGTCGCGATCTCGCGATTGAGCGCGGTAATTTCATCGTTGAAGGGGCTGTCTGCCGGGATCAACTGCGCGAGCAGGATGGTCACGCTCGGATTATCGACGCGCAGCTGGTTGATGACATCGTTGAGTTCATCAATGGTGCTGGCGTTGCCCTGCCCCTGAAACACGTCGTTCGATCCCAGATGCAGCAGCACAACGTCGGGCGTGTAGCCATCCAGCCATTCGCTCAGCCGACCGCTGCCCGAGCCGGCTTCCGCATCGGGGTTGCCGTCGAGGATTTCATCCGTCCGCCAGCCCCAGTGCCCCTCGTGGTCCAAGTCAAAATCGGGATTGGGGACGGGGCCTTTGAAATTGGTTGTGGACGAGCCGACAAAATCGACGGCGCAGCCCTCCGCCGCCAGCTTCTGCCACAGCGGTCGGCGGTAGCTGTCGCGCGGCGTGTCGTTGGGGTAGACGCTGCGGTCGCGCCCCTCCCCCTGCGTGATCGAATCGCCCAGCGGCAGGATGCGCACTGGGTCGCTCTGCGCAGCGGCGGGGGCAAAGCTCGTGCTGCCGATTGTCCCCAGCAGCAAAATTAGCACGAAGCCGCAAACGCTTGCGCGATGAGAATGGATCCATCTATTTTTGAAAAACATGGTCGAGTTCACAAAGTCCAGAAGCTGATAAAATCAGGCGGTCAGCCGTCCTGCTAAGCGGTCGTTGGCGAAGAATCCCCACTCGTGACCACCGAAGTGCGCCGGTCGAGGCACGTCGGTCGAGTGCACTGCACGGCGTCCGTCAAGCAAGCAAACGAACCATCGCCCACGCCGTGCGCTGCACTCATGATCCGACCAAGTTGGTTGAGCTGTAAGTGCAGCGCACGGTCGGCCACCGGACAAGGAGAGCCATCAGGCCTGCGACCGTGCAATGCACTCGCCGCGTTGTCTTCGATTCCCCAAAACGCAAACGTGCCCGGCGCATTTTCGCACCGGACACGTTTGTGAGCAAACCCTACTTCTTCTTCCGCCCGCCCTTCTTCGACCCCTTCTTCTCCGCGATTAGCTGAATCGCCTGCTCCACCGTCACCTCCTCCGGCTTCATCTCCTTCGGGATGGTGGCGTTGGTGCGCTTGTATTTGACGTACGGCCCGTAGCGACCGTCCAGCACCTCCATCTTGCCGCCATCGGGATGTTCGCCCAATTCCTTAATGACCTTTTTGGCGCTGCGCCCGCCCTTGGCCTTCTTCTCCTCAATCAGCTCCAGCGCCCGCGGCAGCTCGATCTCCAGCACCTGATCCGGCTCCTTGATGCTGGCATACGTGCCATCGTAGAGCACGTAAGGCCCAAAGCGGCCCACGCTGGCGCTGACCTGCTTGCCCGTTTCCGGGTGCTCGCCCAGCTTGCGCGGCAGGCTCAACAGCCGCTGCGCCAGCGCCAAATCCACATCCTCCGGCGCCATGCCCTTGAGCAGGCTGACGCGCTTGGGCTTTTTGTTGCCCTTGCCGGTTTTCTTGGGCTCGCCCTCGTCGCCAAGCTGGACGTAGGGGCCGTAGGGGCCGCTCTTGAGGTAAATCGGCTTCTCGGTTTCCGGATCAACGCCCAGCGTCTCCGGCCCCTCGGCCTTCTGCGTCAGCAGCTCCTCGACCATCTCCGGCGTCAGATCGGCGGGGGCCATTTCGGCGGGCAGGCCCGCGGTGATGCGGTCGCCGTTTTCTTCGCGCGCCAGGAAGGGCCCAAACTGGCCGATGCGCACCTCGGCGGGCAAGCCCTCCAAATCGATGCCGCTGGTAATGCGCGGGTCGATGCCCGCCTCCTTCTCGCGCACCTGCGTCTCCAGCCCCGCGTCGCCGAGGTAGAAGCTGCGCAGATATTCGAGCCAGTTCATCTCGCCCGCGGCGATATCGTCCAGCTTCTGCTCCATTTCGGCGGTAAACTGAAAATCGACCAGCTCGTCAAAATGGTTTTCGAGCAGCGCCGTCACCGCAAAGGCGGTGAAGGTGGGCACAAGCTCCTTGCGCTGCTTAAAGACGTAGCCTCTCCGCTGAATCGTGTCGATGATCGTGGCGTAGGTGCTGGGCCGACCAATGCCCTCGGACTCCAGCGCCTTGACCAGCGTGGCCTCGGTATAGCGGGCGGGCGGGCGCGTCTCGTGGCCGATGGCCTCCAGCTCGCGCGCGTCCACCTCCTCATCCACGGCCAGTGCGGGCAGGGGCGACTCCTGATTTTCGAGGGCTGCGTCGGGATCGTCGCTGCCCTCGACGTAGGCGCGGAAGAAGCCGGGGAATAAGACCTCACGCCC
Organism: Caldilineaceae bacterium; assembly: GCA_965213595.1. GTDB lineage: Bacteria > Chloroflexota > Anaerolineae > Caldilineales > Caldilineaceae > JBCCFC01. The sequence continues at coordinate 197,780 of CBDBZO010000002.1, forward strand.
GCTGGCCCGAAATTCGGCGTTGTCGACGCGAATCATCACCGTCGTGAACTTGAGGCGCGCGTTCGCCATCTGCGTGGCGACGGTGCGCTTCCAGATCAGGTCGTAAAGCTTGCGCTCTTGGCCGCTGATCGGCAGCTGCTCCGCCGGGCGCATCTGATCGCCGGCGGGGCGAATCGCCTCGTGTGCCTCCTGCGCGCCCTTGGATTTGGTCTTGTAGCGGCGTGGCTTGCCGTGTAGATATTGCTCGCCGTAGAGCTCGCTGATGCGGCGGCGCGCGGCGTTGACGGCCTGGTCGCTCAGGTGTACCGAATCGGTGCGCATGTAGGTGATGTAGCCATTTTCGTAGAGCTTCTGCGCCGTGCGCATCGTCTCGCGCGCGCCCATGTTGAGCTTGCGGTTGGCCTCCTGCTGCAGCGTGCTCGTGGTAAAGGGCGGCGCGGGCGAGCGCGTCGACTCGCGGCTCTCCACGTCGCTGATCGTCCACGTGCTCTTGAGCAGGCGCTCGCGCAAAGTTTCGGCCTCCTGCTGATTGAGCAGCAGCACCTCCTTGCCCTCGGCGACCTTGCCCGTCGCCTCGTCAAAGTCGCGCCCGGTGGCAACGCGCGTGCCGTCGACCGAGACGAGCTGCGCCTCGAAGCGGTGGTCCGGCTGATCGGGCCGCTTGTTGAGCAGCGCCTTCAGGTCCCAATACGCGCCGGAGCGAAAGGCGCGCCGCTCCCGCTCGCGGATCACGAGCAGCCGCACCGCCGCGCTCTGCACGCGACCGGCGCTCAGCTTGGGCGCAATCTTCTTCCACAGCAGCGGCGACACCGTGTAGCCGACCAGCCGATCCAGGATGCGCCGCGTCTCCTGGGCGCGCACGAGGTCGTCGTTGAGGTCGCGCGTGTCGCTCAGCGCCTGCTGGATCGCCTCCTGCGTGATCTCGTGGAAGACCATGCGGCGCACCGGCACCTTGGGGTTGAGCACCTCGTAGAGATGCCAGCCAATCGATTCGCCCTCGCGGTCTTCATCGGTGGCGAGGATCAGCTCGTCGGCCTCCTTGAGCAGCTTGCGCAGCTGTGAGACGTGCTTCTTCTTCTCGCTAGGGATGACGTAGAGCGGATCAAAATCATCCGCTACGTTCACGCCCAGCCGCGCCCATGATTCGCCCTTAAACTTGGCCGGAATTTCCGCGGCGGAGGCCGGTAGGTCACGAATGTGGCCCATCGAGGCCTCGACGCGGTACTCCTTGGGCAAAAAGTTGCGGATCGTTTTGGCTTTGGTTGGCGATTCGACAATAACTAGTTTAGTCATAAAAATATCCATTTACTTTGAACGTCGTTCTTTCGCAACAATTATGCCAAGCAAAAAGGCAATGACGATATAAGTTGTCAACGACACAAAATTTCTACCGGTTTTTCTCAATATCGGCTGCGATTGTCTATCTGCTCCTGCGTCTGCTGTACTTTCGCTATTTTTGTCAAACTGAATTTCAGGACTACTCCGAGCTTGTTCGTTCGAATTCTCGCGCTGTACTTTGCGCCATGATATACGTCCCTTCAGACTATCTATGGCTAAGACTGTAATCACGACGCTAACTAGCTCTGTACTAATGTTAGCGTAAAAATCGTTTGTTAATCTTTCAAAATTCAATTGAAAAGTTGAAACGGAGGCCGCATACCCTATCACCCCCACTACAACGCCAATGAGAAGCAGCAGAAAAGCTGAGACAAAATAGTTGTCTTCACTAATTGCAATTAACGTTGAAATGCCCATTACGAGGGAACCAAACAGAAAAAAGATTGCGATAACTATGTCTAAAAATTTGTAAGGCGACCATGACGCAAAGTAGTACCATCCCAAAAGAAATAAGATAAAACATATGGGGAACATGATGACAAAAAACCAAACATCCCACCATAATCGCAGCTTGCGCCACCAAAAAGAAAAAACGTGCATAACAACTAAACCTCCAAGAATCCTGTTACCGCCTTTTGTGTTTCCTTCGAATGGCTCACCCAAAACGAGTGCGCCGCGCCCTCGATGATCTCCAGCCGCGCATTTGGAATTCGCTCGGCCAGAACGTTGCTATTCTGGGGCGGCACGAGCAGGTCGCGGTCGCCGGTGAGAACGAGCGTTTCGGTACGGATCTCCGGCAGGCGCGCAAAGGTGCGGTGCGTTTTGCGGATGGCCCTGGCCTGCGCGTCGACACACGCGCGCGGTGTTGGCTCGGTGATCAATATCTTCATGCGCTCTTCCAGAAAAGAACGCTTGCGTTCGATAAATTCCGGCGTGTAGCCCGCGGGTAGCCCCCACATTGCGGCCTCCAGCGGCGCCATCTGCGGCGGCGGCGACAGGTATTCGAGCACCTCATCGCTGGCGCGGATGGCCTCGTAGCCGCCGCTGAAGGTGCAGCCGAGCACCAGCTTGGCCACGCGTGACGGATGGTTGAGCGCCACGTGCTGCGCAATCATGCCGCCCATGCTCACGCCGAAAACGTGCGCCCGCTCGACGCCCGCCGCATCCAGCACGGCGACGGCATCGCCCGCCATCTGCGGCAGCGAATAGGGGCCGTCCGGCCTGTCGCTGCGGCCCGCGCCTCGGTTGTCGAGCAGCAATAGGTCGAACCGCTGCAAGAGCGGGTCGAGCAGCGTCTCGCCCCAGGCCAGCCGACTGCCGCCCAGACCCATGATCAGCAGCAGCGGCAGGTTGGCGGACGCACTTTCCGATACATCGCGGCGTCGCCATTCATAATGGATTTTTGTGGACTGCGCTGTGGCAAAAGGCACGAGATCAACCGTCGAAAGCTTACATCACGACTTTTCATTTATTCATATTCTGCCGAATGGTGCAAATTTTGGGTCGGCGCGAATGCATTGACTTTTGGTTGCATCTAGTTTACGATCTTGCTCCGCGCTCGTACAAGTGTAACTGGCTGACAAGACGAAGCGGGCGTAGCGGGAGGGCGCGCCCTCCCGCTACGCCCACAGCTATGCTGTTGTATGACAGCTATGCTGTTGTATGACAGCAATACATAACAGCAAGATTTTTCAACAAAGGAGCACACAATGAAACGCAAACTCGCGCTATTCACCACGCTGCTGCTGGCACTCCTGCTGGCCGCCGCCTGCACCGCCCCCGCCCCGGCGGGCGACACCGCCAGCGACGCCGCCGCCGGCGATGGCCCCGTGACCCTCACCTGGGCCATGTGGGGCAGCTCGGAGGAAGTCGCCACGCACCAGGCGGTGGCCGATGCCTTCATGGAAGAACACCCGGATATCGACGTCGAAATCTACAGCGAGCCGTGGGCGGACTACTTCACGCGCATGCAGACGCTCTGGGCCAGCGGCGACAGCGAATCGATCCCCGACGTGCTCTTCCTGTGGCCGACGCCGCGCTATGCCGCCGAGGGCGTGCTCGAAAATCTCGATCCCTACATCGAGGCCTCCGATTACAACTTGGATGACTACTGGCCCGCGCTGCTCGAATCGGCCTCCTACGACGGCAGCGTCTACGGCTTCCCGCGCGACATCAGCGTGGAGGTGCTCTACTACAACAAGGATTTGTTTGACGCCGCCGGTCTGGACTATCCCGATGAGTCGTGGACGTGGGACGACTTGCGCAGCGCCGCCGAGCAGCTGACCGTGACCGAGGAGAACGGCCGCGTGACGCAGTATGGCCTGGCAATGGAGGGCGTCAAGTATCAGCTGTGGAGCGGTCAAGCGGGCGGCAGCATTCTGGACGACATGCGCAACCCCTCGCGCTGCACGCTGACCGAGCCGGAAGCGGAGGAGGGCATCCAGTTCTTTGCCAACCTGATGAACGACGAAGTCGCCATGCGCGACGCCAACCTCAGCCAGGCGGGCGGCGACGCGGGCGTCTTTGCCAACGGCGAGGCGGCGATGATCATCCAGAACGCCAGCCGCGTTTCGCAGTTTAATGAAGCCGAGCTGAATTACGATGTCGCCCCCGTGCCGACGCCGGAAGACGGTCAACGCTCGGCCAGTGCGGGCGGTGCGGCCTGGGTTATGAGCGAGCAGAGCGACAACAAGGATGCGGCGTGGACCTTCCTGTCGTGGCTGCAAAGCACGGACGGCGGCCAGGCCCTCTACACCAACTCCGGTGAAATCTTCCCCGCCCTCGAATCGACGGCGCGCTCCGAAGCCTTCCTGCAGAGCGAAGAGCCGCCCGTCAACCGCGAGGCCTTTTTGATCGAGGGCGAAAACGCCAAAGTCGGTCGCTTTGGCTACTTCCCCGAATGGGGCGAGCTGAGCAGCTCGATCATCGACCCGCAGCTGCAGCGCATCTGGACGGGCGAAGCCACGGTCGACGAAGTGCTGCCGGAGCTGTGCGAGCAGGTGGACGCGTTCCTGACGGATAACGGTTACCCGCAGTAGGATAACCGGAGAACAAGAGGACGCTGCCCTGTCATTTCGAGCGCAGCGAGAAATCTTAATGTCGTTGACGAACCAGGCTCATCAGCAACCGAGCAAGTTTGTCGGTCACGCTCAGATTTCTCGCATTCGCTCGAAATGACACTTCGTACACATTCCTCTTGTCTTCCACTCTTTTTGTCCTCTTGTCTCTCTAACACACCATGCAATCCAGCCAACGCCGCTTCCGCTGGCGGCCCGATCAGCAGTGGGAAGCCTACCTTTTCCTCTTGCCCAGCCTGCTGGGCTTTTTGGTTTTCGTGGTGCTGCCGGTGGGGGCGTCGCTGGGGATTAGCTTTACCGAGTGGGGGCTGCTGGGCACGCCGGAGTGGGTGGGCCTGCGCAACTTTCAGCAGCTCCTGCGGCGCGACCCGCTCTTCTGGCAGGTGCTGGGCAATACGCTTTACCTGATGGTGGCGATTGTGCCGCTCCAGCTGGCTGTCGGGCTGCTGATTGCCGTCGCGCTCAACCAGGCCATCCGCGGGCTGCTCGTCTACCGCGTCATCTACTTCATGCCGGTGGTGACGACCGTGGTCGCGGGCGCGATCGTCTTCCAATTTCTGCTCAATCGCAACTACGGCCTCATCAGCCAGGCCATCTGGGCGCTGGGTGATCTCACGGGCTTGCCCATCCAGCCGCCCGATTTTCTCAACGACACCGCGTGGTCCAAACCGGCGGTGGTGCTGCTGACGCTCTGGAAAAACGTCGGCTTCACGATGGTAATCTACCTGGCCGCGCTGCAGGGCGTGCCGCAGGCGCTCTACGACGCGGCCAACGTCGACGGCGCGAGCGCGCGGCAGCGCTTTCGCTCCATCACCCTGCCGCTCGTCAGCCCCACCACCTTCTTCCTCTTTATCATTCAGATGATCGGCGCCTTCCAGCTCTTCACCGAAGCCTACGTGATGACGCGCGGCGGCCCCGCCAACTCCACGCTGACCGTTGTCTACTATATCTACCAAAACGCCTTTGACTTTGGGCGCATGGGCAAGGCCTCGGCGATGGCGTGGTTTTTGTTTATCTTCATCTTCCTCTTTACCTTCTTGCAGACGCGGCTGCAAAGGCGCTGGGTCTACTACGAGGCGTAGGTTGATTGGGCAAGCGGTGGGGCAGCTGCTTGCGGCCCGCTACTGGCTCGCACAAGACGTCTCAATCAGCGCGCACGCTTGGTCCGGCACGAGCGGCTCGCTTTCTTCAGCCACGACAAGCGCTTCCCGCTCGGTTAGTGCGCCATCCTTGCGCGCGTAGATCGCCAGCAACTCCTCGTTACTACCGATACCTGCAAAAACGCCCCAAGTTTTGGGTAGCCACAGCCAGAGCGTTGTCGCGTAAACGGTGTCGCCGGGCCGCCACTGCGAGGGCGGATACCAGACCAGCGCGGGCGGCGTCGACTGCGCGAAGCTGTAGACGCTGTCGCCGCCGGGCGTGCGAATGCTCAGGCGCGGCGCCGCGGTAGCCGCGTCAAAATCGTCGCCGACCTGCCAGACCGTTGTCACTTTGGTCTGCCGCCAGCGGGGCCAATCTTCAAGCGCAACGTCGACGGCCCGCAGCGGCGGGGCATCTGGCAACGGCTGCCCTTGGCTGCGGGCAAAGTCATAAAACGCAGCGGGAATCTCTTTGCGCGCTTCGCCGCTGTTTGCCTCGTAGCGGCGCAGCAGCAGAAAGCCATCCGCGCCGTCGACGACGCCCCAGTCGGCGGCGAGCATCTGCTGGACGCTGTCGTGCAGGTCGCCGGGGGCCATGTCGGTGTTGGTGGTCACGTCGAGCAGCGCCCAGTCGGCGTTGCCGAGCAGGCGCGGGTCGCCATCGGGATTGGGGAGGCCAAGCGGAAACTGGTAGACAAAGCGACGCAGGGCCACATGCGGGTGCACGGCGGCGGTGGCGGTCACGGCGGCGTCCGGCGGGATTTGGCTTACGAAGCGGGGGAGCAGCTCGTGGTGCGCGGTGACGGGCGTTGGATCGAAGCGACCACCGAGGGGGCCGCGACCGTCTTGGGCGTAGAGCGCGACGGCGAAGATGAGCAGCCAGGCGACGAGGGCAAAGGCGAGCAGCGGACGCAGAGCGGTGCGCGAGTTGTGAAAGAGCGAGACGAGCGCCATCGTGCCCGTGCTGGCGGCGGGCATGTGCTGAAAGCTGGCGGAGGAGCGGTTGGCGCGGCGACCCACCCAGCGCCAGAGTCGCGCGCCGCCGTAGATGGCGCTGACGGCGAAGTAGGGCACGAGAGGGGCGCTGTAGTGGAAGTCGCCGTAGTATTGGGCCGGGTAGGCGCTGAGCAGGTTGGCCAGCAGCACGGGCAGCGCCAGCAGCAAAATTTCGGGCGCGAGCAGGCTTAGAAAGCCAAAAGCCAGCAGCAGATCGCGCAGATAGGCGGCGCGGGCGGGCTCGCTGGCAATTTGCCAGACGAGATCGGGCCGCGTTGCCACGCTGCGTAGGATGTCCACCGGCGAATCGCCGAGCGCGCCGTAGCGGGCAAAGTAGCCGCTCTCGGCCACGCCGTAAACGGGCTCGGCGTAGCCGGGAACGATGACGAAGGTAGTCACGTAGAACCAGATTAGCGAGGCGACGGTGACGGCGGCAGCGGCAAGCAGGGGAGCGGAGGCGCGGAGGAGCAAGGGAGAAACAGAAGTACCCTCTCCTGCTCTCCTGCCCCCCTGCCCCCCTGCCACCGCGCTCCCTTGCTCCCTTGCTTCCCTGCTCAACAGAATTCGCCACATCGCCCACGCGCCCAATCCCGCCGCCAGCAGCGCCATCTCCTCCTTGACCAGCGCGACGAGCACGGCGGCGATGGTAAACTGCACCCAGCGCCGAGTGTCCACGGTCCAGAAGGCCCACAGAATCAGCGGGGCGGCGAGGGGAGCGGCGTGGAATTCGGTGAGCAGGGCGGATTGGAGCTGCGGCGCGAGCAGGTAGGCGACAGACAAAGTCAGCGCCAGCGGCTGAGTCAGCGCCCGTAGCGGCTCGACCTGCCAGACGTGGGTGCGCTCGCGCGCGGTCAGCAGCGTATCGAAGCGGCGCAGGGCAAGAGCGTAGACGAAGAATGCACCGACCGCGGCGGCCAGCACCTGGAGCAGGAGCAGCGCGCGCACGTCGCGCCAGAGCCAGAGCGTTGGGCTAATTAGCGCAAGGATGGGCTCGACGTGGTCGCTGAGGCGGGTGGCGAGGTAGCCGTTGTCCGTCATCTCCACGAAACGACCGCGGCTGCTGTTCCAGACGGCCTGGGCAATTTGGCCGAGATCAGAGCGGTGGGTGCGCATGGCCGCATGCTGGGCAAAGGCGAGGCGCGCGAAGGTGAATGTGTAGAGCGAAGCGAGCGCGAGCAGCGCGAGGGAGTAGGGCGCAATAAGACGGCGGAGTAGACGAGACATCCAAAAAATTGACTATTAGACATTATATCGTTTTGATTTTCGCTCTCTGGTGGGAGATTTTGACGCCTCAGAGAGAATTATTTAATCGGTATAATGTCTATTAACTATTGGCCGCTGACCAGTGACCATTCAAATGTGGCCCGCAAATTGTCAATGGTCGACGGTGAATTGTCAATTATCAACGGTGTAGGGCGTACACTTCGGGTAGAGGACAAGCTGTACTGGCGGGGCGTCCGACCTCTCCCCCTCAGCGAGGGTACTTCCTCTTAGGCTAATCCAAGATTACAAATATACCACGGCTGATTGTGATGGAGGTGCGTCGCACTTGGGAAAGTGCAACGCACCGTAGGCTGTGTTGGCCGCACCAGAGAGAGAGTCGACCGTGCGACGCACGGCTTCCGAGGTGCGTCGCACATCCAACATGGCTTATCCCGGTATAGTTAATTTCCTGGAATTGCCTTACCCTTAAACGGAAATGTGCCTTTTGTAGGGAAAAACACCGTATTGGCCGCTGTTGAGCAACGGTTGAGGGGGATGTCGACCAAGGAATTGTCAATGGTCAGCGGCGTGGGCAACGTGTTCGGCTTGTTCGACCGTAAGCGTGGGGTGCAGCGGGAGAGAGAGGATTTCGCCCGCGAGCCGCTCCGTTTGAGTGAGATCGTGCACGACAATGACATCGCTATCGACGTAAGCAGGCTGCTGGTGAACCGGAACCGGGTAGTGGATGCCGCTGCCAATGCCCTGCTCAGCGAGGTGAGCGCGCAGGGCGTCGCGCTGCGAAGTGCGAATCACGTAGAGGTGGTAGACGTGCGTGCAGCCCTCAACTTCTACTGGGATGACAACTTCATCCGACAGATGCTCGGCATAGGCGGCGGCAAGGTCGCGCCGATGCTGGTTATCGGCCTCTAGGTGGCGCAGCTTGACGCGCAGAACGGCGGCCTGCAATTCGTCGAGTCGGCTGTTGAGGCCCTCGCTTTCGGAAACGTAGCGATTCCGTGGCGACCAGCCGTACTCGCGCAGCGCCCGCACGCGCTCGAGCAGCGGGCCAGCCGAACCCACCACCGCACCGCCGTCGCCCAGCGCGCCGAGATTTTTGGTAGGATAGAACGAAAAGCAGGCCAAATCGCCCAGCGTGCCGACTGTCTGCCGGTAGTACATCGCGCCGTGGGCCTGTGCGCAATCCTCAATCACGTAAATTTTGTGGCCGAAGCGATTTGACGCTTGTTCGGCAACGTCCAGGATTTTGCACATCGCCGCGGGATGGCCGTAGAGATGCACGGGGACGACGGCCCGCGTGCGCGGCGTGGTGGCGGCGTCTAGGGCCGTGGGATCGAGAGTATAGGTGCGCGGGTCGACGTCGACCAGCACGGGGGTGGCCCCGGTCAGCCGGATCGCAGCCACGGTGGCGACGGCGGTGTGCGAGACGGTGATCACCTCATCGCCGGAGCGAACATCGCAGGCGCGCAGGGCGAGGTGGAGGGCGTCCGTGCCGGAGTTGACGCCCACGGCTTGGATTTTGGATTTTGGATTTTGGATTTTGGCTTGCAGGTACTCCGCAAATTCCTGCTCGAAGGCAGTCACTTCTTGGCCGAGCACGTACCAGCCGCTGTCGAGGACGCGGGCGACGGCGTCGTCGATTTCGGGGCGGTGGGCGAGGTAGTGGGCGCGGAGGTTGTTGAAGGGGATTTGCATGGAAATGTGGAATGGCAAACAGATTCAACGCGGAGAACGCAGAGGAGGCGCGGAGGGCCGCGGAGGAGAGATTGAGTTGTCATTTCGAGCGAAGCGAGAAATCTGGACGTTGTTAGCGGATACGGTTTGGGAATTCCGATAGTGCGCTTGCTGGCCGCGAAAAGATTTCTCGCTTCGCTCGAAATGACGGATTAGCGGTCGCCGTTGATAAATGCTTCGGTCATCTGGTAGGCTTGATCGTCCGTCACTTGATGCAGCGGGTGCTTGCAGAAGTAGGACGAGGGCCCTTCGAGCACGCCGCCCTGGCCGCGTTCGAGCGCGAGCTTGGCGCAGCGGATGGCGTCGATCGAGACGCCGGCGGAGTTGGGCGAATCCTCGACGGAGAGGCGCAGCTCCAGATTCATCGGCACGTCGCCAAAGAGCTTGCCCTCCATGCGGATAAAGCAGACCTTGTTGTCCTTCTGCCACGGCACGTAGTCGCTGGGGCCGACGTGGATGTCGTCCGGATCGAGCCGCTGCGCGGTGACGGACTGCACGGCTTCCGTCTTGGACTCCTTCTTGGAGGCGAGGCGGCTCTGATTGAGCATGTTGAGAAAATCGGTGTTGCCGCCGGTGTTGAGCTGATACGTCCGCTCCAGCTTGACGCCGCGCTTGTGGAACAAATCCGTTAGCGTGCGGTGCGTAATCGTCGCGCCGAGCTGGGCCTTGATGTCGTCGCCGATAATGGGGAGGTTGGCCTCCGCAAAGCGCTGTGCCCATTCGGGCTTGCTGGCGATAAAAACGGGAATGTTGTTGATAAAGGCCACGCCCGCCTCCAGCGCGCATTCGGCGTAAAATTGCGTTGCCTCCTCCGAGCCAACGGGCAGGTAGTTCATCAGAATGTCTACGCCCGTCTCCCGCAGCGTCTGCACGACCTTTGCCTTATCCGGCTGTTCGGCGTCCGCCAGCAGGAAGGTATGGTCGTCCTCGTAGTTGTGCATGTGCTCCGAAAAGCCATCGAGCACGCGGCCCATCTGCACGGTGACGCCCGTCAGCGGCAAATCTTCGGCAAAGACGGTGGTGCAGTTGGGAGCGGCAAAAATTGCCTCGTTGACCTCCTGACCAATCTTGCGCCGATCGATGTCAAAGGCGGCGACGACCTCGATGTCGCCCGGCGTGTAGCCGCCAATTTGCCAGTGCATGAGGCCGATGGCCTCTTCGGGCTTTTGGTTGCGGTAGTAGTAGATGCCCTGAATCAGCGAGCTGGCGCAGTTGCCAATGCCGACCACGGCAATACGAATCGGTTGCATGAGCGGTTCTTTCTTGACGGGCGACCTCTGCTATCGTCGCGATCACCCAGGTTCATCGGGTTGACGTTGTTCTCTGAATTCACCACTGAATTTACCACAAGACACAAAGGCACGAAGAATCATTCGCAATTCTTCGTGCCTTTGCGCACCTAAAATGCAGCGTAAACATCACCTTGTTTAAGCGAATCGTTCTATAGTAACGAACAAACGCGTCATTGCCAGTAATGATGTCCATGTTCTTGATAAAACCAAACCATTTGGGTTAACCCCTCGCGTGCGTCAACCGTCGGCTGCCAGCCCAGCGCGGTCTGGATTTTGTCGTAGCTGGAGTAGACGTCGCCGATGTCGATGCGCTGGCGGGCTGTGGGCCAGGGCACGAGTTCCACGCGGCCGCTGCCCGCGATCTCGACCAGCATCTCGGCAATTTCCAGCAGCGAAATGGGCCGCAGCCCGCCGAGGTTGTAGATTTCGCCGTTGCTGGCGTCCGTTGCGCCCACGCGCAAAAAGGCATCGACGGCGTCGTCGACGTAGCAGAGATCGCGCAGCTGCTGGCCGTCGCCGTAGAGCTGGATCGTTTCGCCGAGCACGGCCAGCCGCACAAACCAGCCGATAAAGCCCTGCCGCTTGTGCTTGACGAGCTGGCGCGGGCCGTAGGTGTTCGTCATCCGCAGCGAAGCGGTGCGCAGGCCGTAGGCATTGTGATAAACAATGTGATACCACTCCCCCGCCAGCTTGTTGACGCCGTTAACGTCGGTTGGCTGCTGGCGGTGCTCTTCGTCGAGCGGCAGGTAGTTGGGCTTGCCGTACTGCTGACGCGTCCCCGCGTAAACGATTTTGACGTCGGGATTCTCGTGGCGACAGGCTTCCAGGATCGACAGTTGGCTGCGCGTATTGATGTCGAGGTCGGTAAAGGGATCTTCCATCGAATCAAGGTGGCTGACCTGACCGGCGAGGTTGAAGAGCACGTCGTGCCCCGGCACGAGCGCGCGCATCGAGTGCGGATCGCGCACGTCGGCGATGTTGATTTGGACGCGATCGGCGTAGCCCGACAGATTAAAGCGGTTGCCGCCGTAATCGGGAATCATCGAATCGACGATGGTGACCCGCGCGCCGAGGTCGACGAGCCGTCGGGCGAGGGTCGCACCAACAAAGCCGAGCCCGCCGGTGACGAGGACGGGGCGGTTGGCGTAGAAATCCAAAAAATCCATGCTCAAACGGAAGAATCTATGTTATAATTTGTTCATGCAGCACGAGATATTTTACACGATGTTGTCCGAGACGCCTTGATTAAAGATGGCTGGACGATCACACATGATCCATTTGTGATTCCATTTGGGCGTCGCAAAGTTTACGCAGATTTGGGTGCAGAGCGAATGCTTGTTGCTGAAAAGCGCGAGGAGAAAATTGTCGTCGAGATAAAAAGTTTTGTGGGCCTATCGCGCATGGCAGATCTTCAGCAGGCGCTAGGTCAGTTCACGATGTACAAAATTTTGCTGGCAGACAAAAATCCAGAGTACACAGTTTATCTTGCCATGGACGATCTCGTATTCGAAGAGATGTTTCTGGATGCAGATGGGGAGGCGCTGCTGGCAGGCTCGGCGCTCAGTGTGGTAACAGTTAATACCGAAACGAGGAGTATTCAACGATGGATAAGCTAGAGCATTACAAATCGCTAATCAAGACTCTGCTGGAAGAAGAAGGCAGCGTCCAACCTGCCTTTGGCGAAATCGAGCCACATCTTGTTTTCGATGACGAACGCGGTAGTTATCAACTGATGTACATCGGCTGGGAGCGGAGTGGACGCACACATGGCGCGGTTATTCACGTTCGGCTCAAAGAAGGTAAAATTTGGATTGAGTACGATGGTTCGCAGGATGGCTTTGCCACACATTTGCTGGAAGCGGGCGTGCCGCGGGAGGACATTGTGCTCGCGTTTCAGTCGCCGTGGCTGCGGGCGCAAACGGAGTTTGCCCTCGCCTGATTATCTCGCAATTCCTCCACCGCCCGCCGATAATCGCGCTCCACAGATGCCCCCAACTCGTCCTGGATTGCGTAGTGATTGGCCACCTGCAGCGCACAGCGAATCACGTCCTGCACCTCCTTGGCCAGCTTCATCCGATCCGGCTCGCCGTGCTTCTCCCGCTTAACGCCGCGGCCCTCGAAGTGGTTGACCTGCGCCGCCAGTTCACCACACTCTTCGGCCAGCCGCGTGATAATCTGGAACGGATCGTTGCCGTCGCGGAAGCGCTGGTCGAGGGCCTGGTTGATGGTTTGGATTTTTTCGAGCAGAGCAGGTTGATTGGTCAAGGGTTGCTTTCCCGCCGTGATAAACGAAGACTTGTCACCAGCGGCGGCATCGTACATAATCTAAGTGCAAGTGTCAATCGAAGAACAGAGCAAATTAACCATGCCGGTCGTCTTTTGTAACAAAGGCTTTGCGTTTTCGTTGCCGAGCCCGTCGCGAATCTGGATGATGCCAACGTCGTCGTCAGTTTTATATAGAATCACGCGTAGTCAACCCGCCATCGCAGCTGTTCAGCCCTCGCCATGACAGACTTTCTCGATTTCGCCCGCGAGCTCGCCCATCTCAGCGGCGAGATCATCCGGCCCTACTTTCGCCGCGCCCGCGTGGAAACCAAAGCCGACGATACGCCCGTGACCGCCGCCGACCGCGAGGCGGAGCGAGCGATGCGCGAGCACATCCAAGCACGCTTCCCCAACCACGGCATCCTCGGCGAGGAGTTTGGCGACCACCAGCCGGACGCCGAGTACCAGTGGGTGCTTGACCCCATCGACGGCACGAAAACCTTTGTGGCCAACTGCCATCTCTTTGGCACGCTCATCGCCCTCCTGCACAACGGGCGGCCCATTCTTGGCGCGATCCACCAGCCCATCCTCGGCGACCTGCTGCTGGGCAACGGCCAGCGGGCGTGGCTCAATGGCGAGCCTGTCTCCGTGCGCCGATGTGCGTCGATTGAAGATGCGGTGCTGACGACGACCGACCATTGGAACGTCAACCAGTATCACAGCGGGCGCGCCTTTGAGGCATTGGCCAAGCGCGCCAAACTCTACCGCACCTGGGGCGACTGCTACGGCTATTACCTCCTCGCTACCGGCGGCATCGACATCATGACCGACCCCATCCTGGCGCAGTGGGATTTGATGGCGCTAATCCCCATCATCGAGGGCGCGGGCGGGCGCATCACGGACTGGCGCGGCGACCCGATTCTTGCCGGCGACGAGCCGGGCGCAAACGGCGCCGTCGCTACGGCGGGCGATCTACACGAGGAAGTCATTCGGCTGCTCAACCCGTGATTCGCGGGAGAAGCTAATCGCTTGCCCAGCGGCGAGCGAGCAACCTGCACGACCTCGACACGCCACCCCACAAACCCCGCAGCGCCCACAGAAGTCCCCGGCGCACCGTGACACAATTGGCTGCATGACTGAGTTGCTAAACAGCCCCCTTACCAACATCGTGATCATTGTGCTGCTCGCACTGCTCAACGGCATTTTTGCGCTGTCCGAGCTGGCGGTGGTTTCCTCCAAGCGGGCGCGCCTCCAGCAGCGGGCGCGCGAGGGCAGCCGCAGCGCCGAGACGGTGCTGAGGGTGACGGAAGAGCCCACGGACTTTCTAGCAACCGTTCAAATTGGCATTACCCTTGTCGGTATTGGGGCGGGCGCATTTGGCGGCGCAACCCTGGCCGACGACGTGGCCGGGCTGATTGCGCGCGTGGGGCCGCTCGCTCCCTACAGCGGCGCGCTTGGCTACGTCATTGTCGTTGCCGTTATCACCTACCTATCGCTGACAGTGGGCGAGCTGATCCCCAAAGCGATTGCGCTCAACAACCCAGAGCGCTGGGCCATGCTCGTCACCCCGCCCGTGCGTCAGCTCGCGCGGGTGACGCTGCCGCTGGTGCGGCTGCTGAGCGTCTCCACCAACGGCGCGCTGCGTCTGCTGGGCATTGAACCTTCGGATGAGCCGGAAGTAACCGAGGAGGAAATCAAGCTAATTTTGGAGGAGGGGGCGGAATCGGGGGCGCTGGAGCCGGAGGAGCGCCAGCTTGTCAAGCACGCCCTCGATCTGGACGATATCACGCTGCGCTCGCTGTTGACGCACCGGCTCAATGTGGATTGGCTCGATCTCGGCGATTCGCACGAAGCAATTGTCCACCAAATCACGGAGGCTGGACACAACTATCTGCCGCTGTGCGAAGGGTCGCTGGATCGCGTCCGCGCGGTGGCGCGCGCGCGCGATCTGCTGGGTTACGTAACCGATGGCGGCAGGCTGGACAGGGCGGAGGAGCTGCTGGCCGTGGCCGTTGAGCCCATTTTTCTGCCCATGACGGCCAACCCCATGCAGGCGCTGGCGCACTTCCGCAACACCGGCGTCCACATCATCTTCGCGGTCGACGAGCACGGCGGCGTCCAGGGTATCGTCACGCCGTTTGACATCCTGGAGCGCATGGTGGGCAAAATCGATGAGTTGGAGAGGCCATCGCGCCGAGACGAGGCGTAATTTTTGCCGCGGCTCTTATTTGCTGGGCAGCAGGTAGAGATACCAGTATGGCTCGCGCGGGAAGACGGGCCGCAGCGCGTCGCTCCACACAAAATCGCTGGCCTGCGCCATGCCGCGGATGCGCCGGTCGGTGGCGATGATCTGCTGGCGCAGTTCATCGGGTAGATTGTCGCCCAGCTCCTTGAGCACCTCTTCGATGCGCTGGCGATTGCGAATCTCGAAGGGATATTCGCTGCGGCAGCTTGCATCCGGTCCGCGACAGTCGTCCAGGAACCACTTGAGCGAATCCAGCCGCGTCTTGATTTCGCGCCGCAGCCGCTCGTGAAAGCGCGTGCGCAGGCTGTAGATGGCCTCCTTCACCTGCTGCTGCACCTGGTCGAGCTGGTACTGCTGCGTCTCGTTTAGCTCGTCGCGCGTGGCGTGCAGCCGATGCAGCCGCGTGAGCAAGTCGCCGCCCGTCATTTGCAGCCGCTCCTGGCCGCGCGGCGTGTCGGCGATGACGGTGCGGTAGAGCTCGTCGCTAAAAATGTAGGCCTCCAACTCCTCGGCCATCGTTTGCGCAATCGCTAGATCGACGGCAGGCTCTTCGGCAATGACTTTGCTGCTGTTGGCCATGATGTTTCCTTTTGTTTTCTGTTTAAGATAAGCAGCCGTGGTTGAGGATGTGGCGATTCGCCGTCAGCGACCGCCCGCTTGCTCACCAGCGGTAGTGCACCTGCTCATAAATTTTGTCTTCGTAAATTTCGTGCACGCGCTGCATCTGTGCCTCGCTCAGCGGCTGCAGCTCGGCGGCGGCGACGTTCTCCTCCACCTGCGCCGGTCGTTTTGCACCGGGGATCGTACAGGAGACGGCCCCGTGCATCAAAATCCAGCGCAGGGCAAGCTGGGCCATGGTTGCGCCCTCCGGCACGAGCGGCTTTAGCGCCTCCACTGCCCCCAGCCCCGTTTCGTAGTCGACGCCAGCAAAGGTCTCGCCCTGGTCGAACGATTCGCTGTGGCGGTTGAACTGCCGGTGGTCGTCGTCTGCAAATTTGGTCTCGCGGGACATTTTGCCCGTAAGCAGCCCGCTCGCCAGCGGCACACGCACGATTACGCCGATGTTGCGCTTCTGCGCCTGCTCAAAGAAGAGCTCCAGGGGGCGCTGGCGAAAGATGTTGAAGATAATCTGCACCGTCTCGACGCCGGGGTATTCGATGGCCTTGAGCGCCTGCTCGACTTTCTCCACGCTGACGCCGTAGTGCCGAATTTTGCCCGTCCGCTTGAGATCGTCGAGCGCGGCAAAGGTTTCCGGCTGGTAATAGACAGCAGTCGGCGGGCAGTGAAGCTGAACCAGGTCGAGCGCCTCCACCTGTAAATTTTGCAGGCTCTCCTCGACAAAAGCCGTTAAGTTTTCCTTGGTGTAGCCCGCCGCCTTATGCGGGCTCAGCCGACGCCCCGCCTTGGTGGCCACGTAGACCTCCTCCGACCGCTCGGCCAGCGCCTGGGCGATTAGCCGCTCGCTGCGCCCGCCGCCGTAGACATCCGCCGTGTCAATAAAGTTGACGCCGAGATCAATCGCGTGGTGCAGCGCCGCCAGCGATTCATCGTCGTCCACGTCGCCCCACGAGCCGCCGATTGCCCACGCGCCAAAGCTCACTTCTGAGACGGAGAGGTCAGTGCTGCCAAGTGATCGGTAGTTCATTGTTCCTGGTGCTTTCTAGCCTTGCTTTTGAATCTACTGAAGTTTCTTGGATGCGTAGTGCGTGGTGCATGAACTGGAACCTCACCCAAGCCTTTATCCAATTCCCATTCGGATTGAATATCAGTTCACGCACCACGCACCAGCTCATCCGTATCCAACCACAACGTCACCGGCCCGTCGTTGACGAGCGACACCGCCATCTGTGCGCCAAAGCGACCGCGCGCCACGGGCACGCCCTGATCAGCCAGCAGCTCGCAGAAGCGTTCGTAAAGCGGCTCGGCGTGCTCCGGTCGCGCCGCGTTGGTAAAGCTCGGTCGGCGCCCTTTGCGCGTGCTGCCGTAAAGGGTAAACTGGCTCACGACCAGCGCCGCGCCTCCCTTTCCAGCAGCATCGACTTCGGCGAGCGCCAGATTCATCTTGCCCGCCTCGTCCTCAAAGAGCCGCAGCCCGGCGACCTTGCGCGCCAAGTATATGGCCTCGGCCTCGCCGTCACCGTGAGTTACACCCAAAAGCAGCAAAACCCCGCGCTCAATTGCGCCGATCGTCTCGCCGTCGACTTCGACGCGGGCACTGGCAACGCGCTGTAACACAATTCGCATAGATTCTCCGAAGGCAAAAAATTTAACGCAAAGACGCGGAGGCGCGGGGGGAGATCTCGTCGACAATTTGGTTGGGTGGTGATCATCGACGCCCCAACCCATCGACGCTCCAACACAATGGTTTGCCCCAATAATGTGGTTAACAAACCAATCTCTTTGCGTTTTTGCGCCTCTGCGTTTATTTCTTTGATTGACAAACCGAACAAAAGTTCGTATACTTTCCCTATGAACTTTAGCGTTGCGCCCGACCTCACTCAAAAGCTCTTGCTGCTCCAGGAAGCGACCGGCTCGGATACAATCCGCGATGCCATGCGCTTTGAGCCGGCGGGCGGTTCGCCGCAGCAGGAAGCGCTGCCCCCCGAAGCAAGCGCTGCGCCGCAGACGAGCGAGGATCTTGCGCGCAAGCAGCGCAATCTCAAGGCGCTGCCCTGTGTGTCGCACGTGGCGACGCCAACGGGGGCCAAGCCGGTGCTCAAATCGATGATGACGACGGCCTGCGAGCGTGACTGCTTCTACTGCCCCTTCCGCGCCGGGCGCAGCAAAACCAAGCGCGTCACCTTCTCGCCGGACGAAATGGCGACGACCTTTGATTCGATGCAGCGCGCCGGTCACGTCGACGGGCTCTTTCTGTCGTCCGGCATCATCAAGGGCAGCGTGACGACGCAGGACAAAATCATTGAAACGGCGGAGATTATTCGCAACCAGCACGGCTACCGCGGCTACGTCCACCTCAAAATTATGCCCAGTGCCGAGCGCGAGCAGATTCGCCGCGCCATGCAGCTGGCGGATCGGGTGTCGATCAACCTGGAGGGGCCAACGGAGCAGCGGCTCAACGCGCTCGCGCCCAAGAAATTCTTCTGGGAGGAGATGGTGCAGCGGCTGCAGTGGGCCAGCGAGCTACGGCAAAACGAGGGGCTGCGCGCCAGCGTGGTGACGCAGTTTGTGGTCGGCGCCGTGGGCGATACGGACCTGGAGCTGCTCTCGCTGGGCGAGAAACTGTACACGCAGCTTGGCCTCAAGCGCACCTACTTTTCGGCCTTTCACCCCATCAGCCAAACTCCGTTCGAGGAGATCGCGCCGACGCCGCTGCAGCGGCAGCATCGCCTCTACCAGGCCAGCTTCCTCCTGCGCGACTACGGCTGGAGCGTCGAGGAGATGCCTTTTCTGGCCGACACGAATCTGCGGCTGGACATCGACCCCAAGCGCGCCTGGGCCGAGGAACATCTGCGCAACGCGCCCGTGGAAATCAACCGCGCCGCGCGGGGCGATCTGCTGCGCATCCCCGGCATTGGCCCCAAAACAGCTGACGCGCTGCTCGCCGCCCGCCAGCGCGGCGTCATCAGCGAAATCGCCCATCTCAAGCGGCTTGGCCTGCGCACGCCGGAGCAGGCGCTGCCTTACCTGCTGCTCAACGGTCGCCAAGTCGAGCAGCAGCTATCGCTCTTTTGATCCTATAAATTTTAACGCAAAGAAGCAGAGGCACAAAGGGTTTGATTCGTACGCGCCTCCGCGTTAAATTTCTTGCTTTAACGACTCCGCAATGACCGCCGCCAATCCCGGCTCGGCCCAAATTGCGCTGTCGATTTGCAGCGCATCGGCGCCCGCGTTGAGCGCCTGCCGCGCTTGCTCGATGGTGTAAATACCGCCGCAGGCAATCAAGGCACAGGGCAGCCTTAGCTTGGCGACGGCGAGCAGCGCGCGCAGCATCGGCGCAAAGGCCGCCGGGCCGTGGAGCGCGCCGGTAACGGGCTGACCCGTTGACGCGTGAAGCGCCGCGCCGGGCAGCGGCTGGCCCACGACCAACCCCACCGCGCCCGCCCCGTAAACATCTTCCGCCCAATCCGCTGCGTAATCCAGCGGCAGCTTGACCCACAGCGGCAGGTCGCTAGCGCTCGTCGCCGTCTCCACCAGCTCCGTTACCTGCCACAGCTCCTGGTGCGGCGACACCAGCAATTCCAGCCCCGCCAGCGACTCCACCCGCCCCAGCCGCTCGACCGTCTCCGCCAGCGCGTCCGGCTGCGAATCCGCCACCTGGGCCACCACCGGGCAGCCGAGCCGCGCCCAGCCCGCGCTCAACTTGCGCACGGCGGCGCTGACGCCGCGATTTTGCAGCCCCGTGCCCAATACAAAGCCCCCCACCGTCTCGCCCAACCGCGGCGGTTCGCTCCCGGCTCGGCTGTGTCGCAAAATCGGCCCAACAACGACCGCGCCCAGTCGCGCCGTCTGCACCCCTTCGTCCGCCCCGCCCAACAGCGCTTCCCCTGCACCAATCGTGCCGCCCGCAAGCAGCACGGGATTGGCGACGGGCAGGCCGCGCTTGTGGTGGGGGGCGAGGTCGATGGGCATGGGGAACGTGGTGCGTGGTGCGTGGTGCGTAATGCGTAATGCGTGAACTGTAGTTCGACTTTCTTACGTGGTGTGCGTGTTGGCTGATGTCGACTTGCTGCTGGGATAAATCCTATGCGTGTCAGCAGCGTTTACCAGTTCACGCACCACGCACCACGCACTATCTTACTCTGGCTATCTTACTCCGGCCGAAACGTTCCCACAATCTCCCCAAATTCCGCCTGTTCCTCGGCGCGATTGTTCACGTTCGTTGCCAGCGTGAGCAGATAAATTTGGTCGTTGGCGAGGAGGCCGACGAGGCGGGCGTAGAGCTGGGTGTCGTAGCCAAAGTCGGCGAGATCGAGGGTGGCGTCGCCGGTAACGGCGGGGAGGTTGTTGACCATGGTCGGCTCAACGGATTCGATCTCGACGCCATCGAGCAGGCCAGCGTTTTCGGCCAGCGTCGCCTCGATTAGAGCAACGGCGGTTTCCGGCGTGTAGCCCGGCGCGTCGATCACGGAGACGTTGAGCACGGTGGGCAGGCCGCCGAAGATCGCGCCCGCCAAATCCGTGGCGGCAACGACGCCGACGCCCTGCCCCGCTTCGCTATCCAAAAATTCGTAGAGCGGCTCCATCTGCTCATCTACGCCGAGCGTACCGGCGAGGTTGCGCACCTGCTGGCCGCGCAGGTCGATCACCGTCCAGCCCCGTGGCGTGGCGAGCGAGTAGCCGCGCACATCGTCCACCTGCTCGCGGAAGCCGCTGGGAATGGTGACTTGGGGCGTGGGGATGGCGTCTGCGCTGGCCGTGGGAACCGGGGTAGGCGTGGCCGTGGGCAGCGGGGTGGGCGTGGCCGTGGGTGTAGGATTACGCTGGCCACCGCAGCCCGCGAGCAACAGCGTCACCCAAAGTAGAAGCAGCCAGCGCCGCAGGCGGAGTTGTGTATTCATAGTCGTAATGTTCGTAACAAAAGCGGAGTCTTTATCAGAAAGTGTACCAACAGGTTTGTTCGTCGTGCGTGGTGCGTGTATCGGTACACGCACCACGCACGACGAATTACCCAAAACTGTCTCAGGTACACTTTCACGCGAAGACCCCAAAAACGGTTGTGGTTAAGGGGATGTGTACCAATCGAGGTGGTGCTCGAGCCAGTTGTAGAGCACACCCTGAACGTTGGCGAGCGGACGCGCTTCGCTGTCGACGATTTCGCCGTCGATGGTCATCACCCAGATGCGCCACTCGCCGCCGCGGTCGCTGGCAAAGGCCACGAGCTGGCCGTCCGGGCTCACGGCGGGCAGGCCATCCTTGGCGGCGGCATCCGTCAGCTGCAGGACGTTGCGCGGATTTTGAACGTCTACCCGCCAGATGTCCCAATTGCTGTTGACTTGGCGCATAAAGACAACGTAGCGCCCGTCTGGCGTCCAGTCCGGGCGCTGGTCGGTGACGCTGCTGGTCAGTTGAGCGCCGCGCTGGCCAACGTCCGCGGGACGCAGGAAGAGCCCTTGCCCCTGCGAGCCGTAGTCGCCGCTGTAGACAAGCTGCGGCAGGGCGGGATGCCAGGCCGGGTCTTTGCCCACGGCGATGTTGTAGTAGCGGAAGCGCTGCGTCTCTTCGCTCAAAATAAAGGCGCGGTCAATTTGGGGCGTGTCGCTGCGGACTACGGTTGTATAAGCTAAAATTAGACTGCCGCTGTTGTCCCAAGCAATGCGACCGCTCGCGCCATCTTGCGGATTGTCCGAGAATTGACGGCTGCGGCTGTTGGGATTGAGCGCTGGATCGGTTAAATCGAAGCTGTATACGCCGGCCTCGCCGGGAGCCGTGGAGTGAAAGGCCACGTACTGGCCGTTGGGTGAAGCCGCGGGCTGTGTACCGTTGCGGACGACCAGCGTCGACGGCGCGTTTTGCGCAGCGGGCAGCGTGTAAATGTTGTACGCTCCACGGTTGAGCTCCTGCGTGGAATAAATCAGCGTGCCGCGCATGTCGGCCAGCAAATTGTCCAAGTCGGTGACTTGGTCCGCTTCGGCACAGCGTAGCTCGTAGCGCGTTGCCTCCTCCGTCAGCGGCAGGCTAACGGTAACGGGCACGTCATCCGCGGTGGACGAATCGGGCGAGAGCGCCAGCGCCGTGGTCATCTGCTCGGCGGCGAGGCAGTAGACTTCCGCTTCCGCCAGCGCCGTGGCGTAGTCGACGTAAGCCACCTGCAGCGCCTGGCGACGCTCGGCGATGATCTCGGCGGGAGATTCCGCCTCCTCCGCGGCGTCGCTTTCAGCGCCGTCCCCGTTTTCATCCCGGTTCGTCTCACCTGATCCAGGCTGCTCGTCGGGCGCGCCATCGCCGTCGGCCACAACCAGCACGGGAGCCTCCGCTAAATTGACGGTCGCCGAAAGCAGGTTGGTAACCAGCGGCTCATTCGAGCGCAAAGCCAGGGCCTCGCGCAGCCGGGCGGCGGCAAGCGGCTGCTCGCCCCCGGCGTTGAGCTGGGCCGCGCGCCCCACGTTGGCCACGAAGAGCATCTCCTGAAGCAACGCCTGCTCATCGCTCGGCAGCGCTTCGTATTCCTCGGTGCGGCGCAGAGCCAGTTGCGCATTGGTGCGCGTGCTGCTCCAGTTGTGCGCGGCGTAGCTCTCCTGCGCCAGCGCGAGCGATTCCCGCAGCGGCTGCTCCGGCGTCGCGTTGGGCGTGGGCGTGGGCGACAGCGTGGGCGTCGCCGTCAAGGTGGGGGCGGGCGTTTCGGTGGGGGATTCGGTCGGCGGATCGCCCGCGGAGGATGCCCCGGCAACCGTGCTGGTTGACGCCGCCACGGCAGGCCCAACGGACTGCGAACCGCCGTCGTCGCTGGACGCCGGATCATCCGGCGACAGGGTCGGCGTGGGTGTATCCTGGGCAAGCGGCGGCGCCAGGGCGGCGGACGTTCCACCGTCCGGCTGCTCCGCCACGACCGTTTCAGCTGCGCCTTCCAACTGCCTGTTGCCCAACGGCAGCAGGTCGCTGGCCATGGCAAACAAAATCAGGAGCAGCAGCGCGGAGACGGCCCCGCCAACCAGCCAGCCCAGCCGAACGCGCTGGGAAGCCGAGGCGCCGCGCACGGTCCGCGGGCTGCGTCGCCCAGCCGGTGGTCGGGTCGGTGGTTGGTTCAGTGGCCGAACCGACGGCACGTTGTCCGTGGTGGGCCGCCCGAAGGGAGTGGGCGCGCTGGGATAAATCGTCTGCTGGCTGGTCGTGCGCTCGCCGCGTGCGGGCAGGCTACCCGGCAGGCCACTGGGCAGATTATCCGGTGAGTTACTCGGTTGATTACTCAGCTGACTGCTGGGTGGCGCATAGGGGCTGGCCGCGCCCGCGTTCACAAAGCGATTGGGCGGCTTGACTGCTTCCAGCCCCGTCGTGGTGGGCGCTCGTTCGGGCGTACCGGCCACGTTGACGAGATCGTGCACCATCAGCTCGACGTGGCTGTAGCGCTGATTGGGCTCCTTGATCAGCGAGCGGCGCAGAATGTCCAGCGCGTTGGGCGAGAGATCGTTGACAATGTCTTCGGGGATTGTCAACGGCTCGTAGACGTGGGCGTGCAGGATTTGCGTTGTCGTGCCGGTGAAGGGGGGGCGGCCGACCAGGGCGCGGTAGAGCACTGCGCCCAGCGAATAGATGTCCGCGCGGCCATCGACTTCGCGGCTGCCGGCGCACTGTTCGGGCGACATGTACGCGGGCGTGCCGATGGTGCGACCAATGTTGGTCAGTTCCGGGGCATCGAGCGCGCGCGCAATGCCAAAATCCGAGAGCAGCGGCACGTAGCTGGCGTTGACGGCAGAAAGGTAGACGCTGTGCGGCGCATTCTTCTCCACCCGGCGCAGCAGAATGTTGCTCGGCTTGACGTCGCGGTGAATCACTCCCTGTTTGTGGGCGTAAGCCAGCGCCTGCGCCATGGGAGCCAGCAGCTGGGCGGCCTCCTGTAGATTGAGCTGGCGCACCCGTTCCAGCAGCGAGGCAAAGCTTTCGCCCTCCACCAAATCCATAGCGATGTAGGCCAGCCCGTCCTCGGCCATCTGGCCCACCTGCAGCGTGCGCACAATGTGCGGGTGGATCAGCTTGCTCACGGTGCGCGCCTCGCGCCGAAAGCGCAGGCGCGCCGTGTCGTCTGCGTTGGGCAGCAGCACTTTCAGCGCCACCGTGCGATCAAGAATCTGATCGGTCGCACGGTAGACGCTGGCCGTGGCCCCGCCGCCCAGCCGCTGATCGACCAGATAGTGGCCCACGACTTGGCCCACTAAATCGCCATAGCTTCTGCGCGCAGCAGTTGGCTGCTCGTTTTTCAAACTTGTGTTGAACTGTGAATCTTCCGTCACGGCACGCTGGGTGGGTTTTCTATAGCACGGTCTCTCTACGACAAAGGCTCTGTAGACAAAGGCTCAGTGCACGCTTCACGGCACTCAAGATGACGTCTCCGGCCCCAAAAAGATGTTGCTTTCCGACACTGTTTACGACACTGTATTACAACGCTTAGGCGTTACGCAATTGGACACGTCGGCATTGGTTTGCAGGCCCGATCTTCGGGAGGCGACCAGGAATGGCTGCATATTAACGACGCGCTGCCAAATTTGTCCCTAAAATGACAAGCAGCGCCAACAACATCTGCGCCACGTCTTTCCTGCTTTACTCGATTGTTGCCAATCTCCAAACCTCTAGGGCTGGGGCGCGCGCGACGCTGCACACAAAGTTGTTCTTATTAAAGCGCATGTCGCTAAAATTGATAAATCCCCCCGGCATACGATTACGCTACGGAATGGCTGTGTATTGCGCGACGCTCTCATAATGGAACCGCATAGTTGTATAGATAATCCTTTTCGTTTAGAATCGCCAGGTACGTCTCCAGTAGAAATGGCGTTCAGCAAACGTTGGCTGTCTATTTCTGTGGCCCCATTTTAGCATATCCATTTCTCTTTATCAAAGGAATTTAGCGTGAGTCAGCCAGGGAAAGTTGTTTGCTTGAGCGGCTCTGCCGCCGGTACAGAGTATCTGCTCACGGCGCAGATCTCCACCGTAGGCCGCGCGCTGGAATCCCACATCCCGCTGGACGATCAGTTCGCCTCGCGCCACCACGCCGAAGTGCGGCGCATCAACGACGGCTATCAGGTGCACGATCTGCGCAGCAAGAACGGCACGAGCATCAACGGTCGCCGCCTGCCCAGCGGCGCGACGGCTTGGCTCACGGACAGCGATGAGGTGCAGTTTGCCTCCACCCGCTTTCGCTTCTACGATCCCACGGCCACCGTCACCGCGCCCTCGCTCGTCGCCATCCAGGAGCCGCCCCTGCGCGTGGAAATCGCCACGCGCCAGGTCTTTGTGGACGGTCAACTGCTGGACCCTCCCCTGAGCGTCAAGCAGTTTGATCTGATCTGGTTTCTGCACCAGAACCGCGGGCGCGTCGTCAGCAAAGATGAGATTGCCCAGGCCGTCTGGCCCGAAGCGGACGGCGATGTCTACGATGCCAACATTGATCGCATGGTGAGCCGCGTGCGCAGCCGCATCGAACCGGAGGGCGACGAGCCGCGCTTTATCTCCACCATCCGCGGCTACGGCTACAAGCTCGACATCTAGTACAGAGCGGCGTAAGTGTCCAGGCGATTGCCAGCGCGCATCCCCATCAAGCCAACCGGCTTTCAGCCGGTTTTCTTCAAGCAAGCTGGCGGGCTTTAGCCACCAGCGGGCGCGCACACGAACCGTCTGCTTATTTCCGCCCAGCTGTACTAGTGTCTCGTCAAGCGTGATTTGATGACGTTGACACGACCATCTTTTCTCGTTGGCCCGGTCGCATCTGAGGATGCTCCCTCCGCGAGATGGTCATCATTTTAGCCTTGACAAGACCCTAGGCCACTTCGACATGTAGGCCGTCGCCATGTAGCCGTCGCGGGTTGCCTTGGCTTAGTGTAGCGCGATTTCTTCAAGATGCCACCGCTGATTTTACTGCGTCGGCGCAGCGGCCACGAGCAGTAGCCCGTCCGCAGTAGAGGCGAACAGCCACCTGCTGCCCGGCGCTTTTTGTGCACCTTCAGCCCACAAATCCAACGACTGTTGCGGGGCGCTTCCCCCTTTCTGTTCCCCGCGCTTGATTCCTGCTTGCGTCCCCCGCGAGCTTCTCGTCTCTCGCTTCGCCTCCTGGCAACCCGCCAGCTTGCCAGCTTGCCAGATCGTAGGACAACGGTCCGGCTTTGGTGGCAAAGCAGTCAAATTGTCCTTGCTAGAACTTCGTACAATACAGCCAAATTCGGCCCGTCGCGGTGTGCTCGCCCTGGCATTCGGCCACTACACTTGGCCGCGGTTCGTGGCCCACTCACCTGATCGACACGCCAATACCGTCGGCCCCCCTTTGCTGCGAAATCCAGCGGGCTCCGTCGATTCAGCGTGACCGCGTATCGGCCGAATTATCCGTAGTAAATTATCTGGCTCACCTGCCACTTCCGGCGCTCCCGTGCCTGGCTGTACAAACTTGCTGCATAAACTTGTTGGATGAGGTTCACATGGAACAAAGCGTTAGCGCTCCCCACACCCGCCGCTTTCAAACGCCGCTCCCCGCCCCGATTCGCCCCGCCCACGCGGCGGCCAAAACGGAGGACGCCATGATCCAGGGTGCGCGCACGGGCGACCAAGCCGCCTTCTGCGCGCTGATCCGCGCCCACCACGGCGCGGCGGAGCGCGTGGCCCGCCACATCATGCGCACGGACGAGGCCGCTGCCGATGCGCTTCAGGACTCCTTTATCAAAGTCTACCGCGCCATGCCGCGCTTTCAGGACGGCAATTTTCGCTCGTGGCTGCTGCGCATCGTGACCAACACCTGCTACGATCACCTGCGCCGCCAGCGCCGCCGCCCCGCGCTCAGCCTGGATGAGCTGCTGGAGCAGCCCACCACCGAGTTTTCCACCGCACGCACCCTCGACGGCCCGCCCCTCAGCGACAATCCCGAACAGATTACCGTGCACCGCGAAACCATGCAGCGCATCCTGGCCGCCATCGCCGATCTGCCCAGCTGGCACCGCAATGTCGTGCTGCTGGTGGACGTGCACGGCTGCGACTATGCCGAAGCCGCCGACACGCTGGACCTACCGCTGGGCACGGTCAAATCCCGCCTTAGCCGCGGTCGCGCTGCCCTGCGCAATCGGCTGGTGGAGGAAAATTTGATTCCCGCACGTTTGCAGTAAACAGCCAAACAGCGCAAAAGAGCCGGTGGGTCTTCAACGACCCACCGGCTCTTTTTGCGCTTCGCCCCTTTACACCCGCCTCAGCCGCACCGCCCGCCACGCGCCCACCGGCTCAAAGCCCAGCGACCGATAGACCGCGCCCGCAGCGGGATTGTCCCAGTACAAAAACGGCGTTTCCCCCAGCGCCAGCAGCTCCGCACAGAGCCCGCCGCAGACGGCCTTGCTCAAGCCGCGACCGCGCGCATCGGGCCGCGTGAAGACGCCGCCGATCATCGCCGCGCCGCCGAATTGGCCGCCGCCGAGTTCGGCGTTGGTCAGCGCCGCCGCCAGCACCTCGCCGCCCTGCTCGGCCAGCCACACGTGGCGCTGGCGCAGCGGCTCCTCCACCGTCGCCCGCGTGCGCGACATGTTGCCGGCCTCGGCAAAAAATTCGCTCAGCGCGTCCAGGTCCGCCAGCGTGGCCCGACGCACGGCGACGCCGCCCCCATCCGGCGGGGGCGGCGAGAAATTTTGCGCGGACAGCCTCATCAACTGCTCGACGTGAACGCTTTGCGCCACGTAGTTTTGTAAAAAGGGCAGCAGGCTCTCGGTGCCGCCCGGGTTGTCCTGCAGGCGCTCGGCCTGGACTGGATGGTTGTCGACCACCCGCGCCAGCCCGGCCCAGTCGGCGTCGGCCTCGCCAAAGAGCACCCACCCGCTGCGGTAGCGGTTGAGCACGCCGCGCAGCTCAGCGCTCGCTGATTCGTCAGCAAAATTCCCCCAAAACTGGCAGTATGGCTCGCTGAAGCCAAGCGCCTCTAGATTGCCCATCGCGTAAAGGTTGTGCGCTACATCGCGCGCCAGCAGCTCGGCGGCGGCGGTGCGGTCGGCCTTGGTCAGCAGTCGAATCATATAAGACCCTAGATAAAAATTAGAACACGGAAGCGTAGAGGTGCATGGATGAAAGCCGACTCCTTAAAAATCCGCGTGCTTCCGTGCGGCTCCGCGTTCAAATTTCTTCTACACAAAGGCCCACCGACCCGGCCCGTGCTGCGCCAGGTAAAGCTCCACCGCATTCTTCCAATCCTCGCGCACGGCCAGCGGCTGCGATTTGAGCCAGTGGCCAAAATCGCTGGCCCAGGGTTCGCCCGTGAGCACGGTGCGCAGATACAAATCCGCCATCGGGCCCACCGCGGAACGCATTCCAGATTCGACGAAAGCCGCTTCGATGCCGCTGCGGTCGTAGTCGACCTGCCGAAAGGTGGGCCGCCAGCGCGCGCCGCTGGCCCCTTGCACGAGGTCGAGCAGCAGGTATTGGGCGCGCGGATCGCCGTTGTAGGGCATGCCCACGCTGCTGGCGTTCAGAATCTGCTGGCCGTTGACTTCGCGATCCAGCGGGCGATGGGTGTGCCCGCAGACCACTGTCGGCTCGTCGATGTCCACCAGGGTGGTCGCAATGTCGTCGTTCGCCATCTCCGGCATCACGCCGACAAAGGCGTTGCTGGGAATGCCGTGAAAAAGGCGAATGGCGGGCGCACCGTCGAGCTTGATGCGCCGCTGGGCGGGGAAGTGCTCGAACGCGTGCAGGTGGCGTGGATGCAGCTGCTGATACGTCCAGAAGATGCTGGGGAATTTGCGCTGCCCGGCCACGGCGTCCGCTGACTCCGTCCCCTGCTCGGCCACAATCTGCGCCACCCGCAGCAGCACCAGCTCGTGGTTGCCCAGAATCGAGGGCCAGCCGCGCTCGTCCAGCCGGGCCATGACCTCGTTGCTCCACGGGCAGCGGTTGACGAGATCGCCGGTGAGGTAGACGGCATCGGGCGCTTGGCGATCAAGATCGGCCAGCGCGGCGTCGAGCGCGGGCAGGTTGCCGTGGATGTCGCCGAGAAATGCTAATCGCATGGGGAAAGTTTAACGCGGAGGCGCGGAGACGCAAAGCGCTGGCTTAGTTGGATAACGCTACTGCCTGAATTGCGCAACCGTTTCCAACTGTAAATTTCCCATCCCATCCACCAGCGCCGACCAGCCCGGCGCGACCACAATCGTCGTGTCGTACTGCAGGACGAGCGCCGGCCCATCAAAGCGATTGCCCGGCTGCAAACGCTCGCGCGCATAGCAGGCGGTGACGAGCGGCTGCGCCTCGCCGTCGTCCGCGCTAAACCAGACGGTCGCGTCGTCGAGCCGGGCAGCGCTCGCATCGGCATCGCCGAGCGGCTGGCGGGGCAGCGGCGTGCGCGCACCCGGCGCGTGGGCGCGCACGCGCAGCGTCACTGCTTCAACGGCCTCGTTGGGCGCGGCGTAGCCGTAGCGCTGGTCGTGGGCCTCGTGAAAGGCGGCAATGGCGTCGGCCACGTGGCGGCCGTTGAGCTCGCGGTCGTTCGTCGACAGCGGCACGGTCAACTCGTAGCTTTGCCCGCAATAGCGCAAGTCGAGCGATGCCGCGACGGTGGGATCGGCGACGCCTTCGTCGTGCAGCAGATGGGTGGTTTGGTCGCGCAGGGTGGCAAACGCATCACGCAGCGGCTGAGGATTTTCAGCAAGCGCAGCGGCCTCGCTCAGGATCGACTGCGAGGCATCGGCGGCGACATCGGCG
This sequence comes from Caldilineaceae bacterium, assembly GCA_965213595.1. Taxonomy (GTDB): domain Bacteria; phylum Chloroflexota; class Anaerolineae; order Caldilineales; family Caldilineaceae; genus JBCCFC01. The sequence continues at coordinate 227,415 of CBDBZO010000002.1, forward strand.
ACCAACATGCCGTAGGCGCTGAGCACGCCGGGCGCGGTGGGCACGAGGATTTGCCGCACGCCCAGCGCGTCGGCGAGATCGCAGGCGTGGAGCGGCCCCGCGCCGCCAAAGGGCACGAGCACAAAGTCCGCCGGATCGTGGCCGCGCTCGACGGAGACGGCCCGCAGCGCCCGCTCCATCGTGGCGTTGGCGACGCGAATCACGCCCAGCGCCGCGGCTTGCGGGGACAAATTTAGCGAGGTTCCCAGCCTCTCAAAGGCGGAGTGGGCCGCGGCGGCGTCGAGCGTCAAACTGGCTTTCTCCGCAGGGGCACGCCATGGCGTGCCCCTGCGGAGAAAGCCGCGCACATCCAGCCGACCAAGCACGAGGTTGGCGTCGGTGACGGTCGGCTCCGTGCCGCCGCGCCCGTAGGCAATCGGCCCCGGCACGGCCCCCGCGCTGTGCGGCCCCACGCGCAGCCCGCCCGCTGCATCCACCAACGCAATGCTGCCGCCGCCCGCGCCAACCGTGTGAATGTCGATCACGGGCAAACGCAGCGGCAAATCGGTGATGGTGCTCTCCGCCGTCGTCGGAATCGCGCCGGGGCAGAGGGCGACATCGGTGCTCGTGCCGCCCATGTCAAGCGTCAAAATTCGCGGGCCAACCTCTTCGCTCCCTTGCTCCCCCGCTCCCCTGCTCCCCTGCTCAACCGCCTGCCGGGCAACCTCAAACGCACCGACCACTCCACCCGCCGGCCCGCTCAACACCAGCCGGCCCGCCTGGCTCGCCGCCTGCGCCAGCCCGATGATGCCGCCGTGGGACTGCATGATGCGGACGCGAGAATCCGTGTAATGTTTGTTCAGCGCGTCGGCGAGGCGAGCCAAGTAGCGGTCGACGAGCGGCTGCACATAGGCGTGGATCACGGTGGTGGCGGTGCGCTCGTATTCGCGGTATTCGGGCAGCACGTCACTGCTGAGCGAGACGGGCAGGCTCGGCAGCCGCTCGCGGATGAGCGCGGCGATGCGGCGCTCGTGGTCGGGGTGGCGAAAGGCAAAGAGCAGCGCCACGGCCACGCTTTCCACGTCGGACTGGGCGAGCTTGTCGACCAGCTTACGCACGGCCTCCTCGTCCAGCGCTTGCAGCACGCGACCCGCGTGGTCGAGCCGTTCGGGAGCCTCCAGCCGCCACGCGTCGGCCACGAGCGGCTCGGGGCGCGACTGGTGCAGCTTGTACAGATGCGGTCGGTTCTGCCGCCCGATCACCAGCACGTCGGCAAAGCCCTCGGTGGTGATCAGCGCCGTGCGCGCGCCCTGCCGTTCCAGCAGCGCGTTGGTGGCAACCGTCATGCCGTGGACGATGTCGAGGCTAACTTTTGCGTCAAGGTTGAGCTGGCGCAGGCCGTCGAGGATGGCGCGGCTCTGGTTGTCCGGCGTGGTGGGCACTTTGTGTACGGTGAGATGACCGTCGCGTAGGAGGACGAAGTCGGTGAAGGTGCCGCCCACGTCGATGCCGATGAGGGTGTTGCTGTGGATGTTGGAGGGCGAGGTCATGCGTTAGCTGTCGATTCGGGTATCGAGGAATTCGAGGAACTGGTTGATTCTGTTAGCGGCGGTGAGGGTAGCTTTGTATAAAGCTCGCCGATTACTTGCAAATCTTCGCCAATGTTACGTTTAAGCAGCAACATTTTCTCGTTCATATACTTGCTCTCCATACAGTTCGACGGCTAAAGTTATTGGGTGTACAAATGGACGCACATCGACAAATCGCTCCAAAACATTTTCTAAATCCCGACAGAAGGGCGTCTCCGCCTCAATCGGCCCCTCAATCGCCACGTCGATATCCGAGCCCCAGCGGTCGGTGGTGGGGCGGAAGCGGCCCGGCTGTGTGAGCGAGCCAAAGAGGTAAACGCGCTCGATGGTTGGGTGGCGCGGCGCAATTTCGCGGATGGCGGCGCGGGTGCGGTTCAGCCACTGCTGGCGCTCGGCCTCCTGCTGGGCGCGTCGCCGCTGCTCGCGCTGCTGGTGGTAGCGGCGCGATGCTTCAAAATCCAATGTCGTGCTGGCCTCGGATGTCATGTTCGTCTCGATTCTGTGGTATCTTCAGCTAAGTCAGATTGTACCCCCAGCCAGGAGAACGGTCAATGAACCCACCAATGAATTCAAGCGAGATAGAGCAGGAGAAGGCACGCGTCCAAGCGCAGTTTGGTTCCAACGCCGCCATGTACGGCGACAGCCCCGTCCACGCCAAGGGCGCGAGCCTGGCGCGTGTAGTCGATCTCGTGCAGCCGCGGGCGACGTGGCGCGCGCTGGACGTGGCGACCGGTGGCGGCCACATGGCGCTGGCCGTCGCGCCGCACGTGGCAGCCGTCGTCGCCAGCGACTTGACGCCGCAGATGCTGACCGTAACCGCTGACCTAGTGCGTGAACGCGGCCTGGACAACGTGACGGTCGAGCTGGCGGACGCGGAGGATTTACCCTTCGAGGACAACACCTTCGACCTCGTGACCTGCCGCATTGCGCCCCACCACTTTTCCAACGTGATGGCCTTTTTGCGCGAGGCGGCGCGCGTGCTGCGCGCAAACGGCACGCTGGCCGTGGTGGACAACATCGTGCCGGACAATGAGGCGGCAGCGGCATACATCAACGCCACGGAGAAGCGGCGCGATCCCAGCCATGCACGTGCCCTTTCGCTCGGCGAGTGGGAGGCGGCCATCACCGCCGCGGGCTTCCGCGTGACGTACGTCGAGACGATGGGCAAACAGATGGACTTTACGCGCTGGTGCGACAACATGAACGTGGCGGATGAGGTGCGCGTGGACGTGCGCACGCTGATCGAGGGGGCGGCGGGGGAAGTGCAGGATTACTGGCAGCCGCGCGTCGAGAATGGGAAGCTGACATTTCGGCTTATTGAAGGGATTTTCATCGCTCGTTTGTGAAGAAGATTTCAACGCGGAGGGCGCAGAGAAGACGCGGAGGGCCGCGGAGAAAGGGGAGGGTTGTCGCTGCTTTCCATAACGGCCACCTCTGCGACACCGTACCAAAACGGCAGTTTTTCTCTCTGCGGCCCTCCGCGCCTCTTTCTCCGCGCTCTCCGCGTTAAATTCCTTAGCGTTAGAGGCTTTTGTTTGTTCAACCAATCTGCTATAATTAACCGTAGAACAAACGTGCAACCCAGGTGATTTTGATGGCGGACGAACGCAGCATGAGCGGGCCAAGCGGGCCAAGCGGCAACCGCAAGCCCAACGACAATTCCAAACGCGTCAAACCGGATCGCGCCGTTTCTCCCGAAGAGCAGCCGGGCGATCAGCGGGTGGACCGCGCCTTGCGCCCCCGCTCGCTGGACGCGATGATCGGGCAGGACCACCTGCGCGAGAAAATTCGTATTCTCGTCGAGGCGGCGCGGCTGCGCGGCGATTCGCTCGATCACGTGCTGCTCTACGGCCCGCCCGGCCTGGGCAAAACCACGCTCAGCCACATCCTCGCCGCCGAGATGAACGCCAATCTCAAAGTCACCGCTGGCCCCGCCATCACCAAAGCGGGTGATTTGGCCGCGATCTTGACCAACCTGCGCAAGGATGACGTGCTCTTTATCGACGAAATCCACCGCCTCGGTCGCGCGGTGGAGGAGATTCTCTATCCCGCAATGGAGGATTTTGCGCTGGACATTGTCGTCGGCAGCGGGCCGGGCGCGCGCAACATCCGGCTCAAGCTGCCCCCCTTCACCGTCGTCGGCGCAACGACGCGGCTGGCGCTGCTGACTTCGCCGCTGCGGGCGCGCTTTGGCGTGGTCGAGCGCTTTGATTTTTACGGTATTCCGGCGCTAGTGGAGATTATTACCCGCGCCGCCGAGCTGCTCGCCGTGCCGCTGGACGCCGACGCCGCCCACGAAATCGCCCGTCGCTCGCGGGGCACGCCGAGAGTCGCCCTGCGCTTGCTGCGCCGCGTCCGCGACTACGCCACCACCCGCGCCGATGGCCAAATCACCCTCGACGTCGCCCGCCGCGCGCTGGCCCTGCAGGAGATCGACGAGCTCGGCCTGGACGATCTGGATCGTCGCGTGCTCGAGTCGCTGCTCACCAAATTCGACGGCGGCCCCGTCGGCCTGGACACGCTCGCCGCCTCGATCAGCGAAGAGGGCGACACGATCATGGATGTCGTCGAACCGTACCTGCTTCAGCTCGGCTTCCTGGATCGCACCCCGCGCGGTCGCGTCGCCACCCGTGCGGCGTATGAGCACATGGACGTTCCGTATAACGGTCGCAGCGAGCAGGGTGGGCTGTTTGGGTAGGCAAAATCGTCTCATCTGGCAAGAGTTTTTAACGCAAGGGCGCAAAAACACAAAGGGATTCTTTGTTGACAAATAAACACTGTGCGCCTCCGCGTCTCTGCAGTAAATTCGTTGCCTACCAACCTGCCCAGTTTAGAAAGCAGTCATGCCCTTTGAATTTGCCACGGCGAACCGCATCATCTTCGGCAGCGGCGTGATTGTCCAGGCGGGCGACATCGCCGCTTCGCTCGGCACGCGCGCCCTGGTGGTAACGGGGGCCAACGCCGAGCGCGCCCGCCCGCTGCTGGATCGACTCGGCGCCAGCGGCGTCGAGTACGTGACCTTCTCAGTCGCCACGGAGCCGACGGTAGACGTGGCGCAACGGGGTGCGGTGGCGGCGCGCGCAGCCCACTGTAACTTTGTAATCGGCATTGGCGGCGGCAGCGCGCTGGACAGCGCCAAGGCGACTGCCGCGCTGCTCACCAACGACGGCAATATCTACGACTACCTCGAAGTCATCGGCCAAGGCCAGCCGCTCGTCCACGACCCGGCGCCCTGCCTCGCCGTCCCGACGACGGCGGGCACGGGCAGCGAAGTCACGCGCAATGCGGTGCTTGCCTCGCCGGAGCACCGCGTCAAGGTCAGCCTGCGCAGCGCGCAGATGCTGCCGGACGTGGCGCTGGTCGATCCGGAACTGACGCACGGCCTGCCGCCGGATGTAACGGCCCACAGCGGGCTGGATGCGCTGATTCAGTGTCTGGAGCCGCTCGTCTCCATCCACGCCAACCCGCTGACGGACGGCATCGCTTGGGAGGGGCTGCGGCAGGCGGCGCAGTCGCTGGAGCGGGCGTATGCGGATGCGCAAAATCCAAAAACTACCGATGCTGAAGCGCGCGAGGGGATGGCGCTGGCGAGCTTATGCGGCGGGCTGGCGCTGGCCAACGCCAAGCTGGGCGCGGTACACGGGCTGGCCGGGCCGCTGGGCGGCCTGATCGATGCGCCACACGGGGCCATTTGCGCCGCGCTGCTGCCGCCCGCGTTGGCGGTGAACGTGCGAACGTTGCGCGAACGCGAGCCGAAATCGCCGAGGCTGGGGCGCTACACCCAAATTTTCCGCATCCTCACCAGCGACGACATCACGCCCAACAAGAAAATGCTGGAGCGCGGCATCGACTATGTGGAGCGGCTGGGACAGCGGCTGTCGATTCTGGGGCTGTCGCACTGGACTCTGCGCAAGGCCGATTTCGACGCGGTTGTGGAAAAGGCGGCACGATCCAGCAGCATGAAGGGCAACCCCATTGCGCTGACGGACGAAGAAGTTCGAGAAATTTTGGAGCGGGCGCTGTAGATGATTTACGCTTCAAGCAGAAGAGAACGCGAATCTTCTGCTCCGCGTCCTTCTGCGTACCTCCGCGTCCAAATTTCTTCCGCTACGCCGCCTCCAAGATATTTCCATAGCGATGCGTCGTGTGCGAGATGGCCTGCTCGCGCAAATAATGGCGCAATTCCAGCCGACCATTCGCCAGCACTTCTCCACTGACCACGCCGATCCACGCCTCGTTGAGCGCCCGCCGCAAATCATCCGACGCGGCTCCCACTAGCCGCGCCCGTGCGTACGGCGACGCGCCCGCCCGCGACAGCCGCGCGATCAGCCCATCCTCGCTCTCGACCACCGCCTCCACCCCCGGCACGTCCGCCACCCAAGGAAAATCCGCCGCCTCGTCCAGGCTCACCGTGAGCGCTGCGCCAACCGTGCGCGCGGCGAGCACCACCTGCGCCAGCGACGCGGCCTCCGCCCCCGCCCCCACGCGCACGAGCACGCCGCCGCTTTCCGCATCAAGCGGCCGATAGCGCAAGATGTTGTTTTCACCCAGCAGCTGCGATGGATCGTGCTCTTGGCTGAAGTACCTTTGCCACCAGTAGGCGTAGCTGCCCGCCGCCGCGCGCAGCCAACTCCGCTCTGCGTCGTCGACCAGCGGCAGCAGGAAGTCGAGCAGTTGAGCTATCGGCGCAGCGGGGTGGGCCTGCGCCGTCGGCGGATCGACCTGTCGCCACGTCGCCAGTTGGAAGACGTAATCTGGCCCGCCCGCTTTTGCACCGGGGCCAACGGTCGATTGCTTCCAACCGCCAAAGGGCTGGCGCTGCACGACTGCGCCCGTGGTCTGGCGGTTGATGTAGGCGTTGCCCGCCTCGATGTGCTCGCGCCAGTATTTTACTTCGCGGCTGTCCAGCGAGTGAATACCGCTAGTGAGCCCAAAGTGCACGTCGTTTGCCAGCTCGACGGCGTGCGCCAAATTTTTCGCGCGCATCAGCCCCAGCACGGGGCCAAAGCATTCATTCTGGTGAAAAAACGAGCCCTGTTTTACGCCGAGCTTGATGCCGGGTGACCAGAGCCGGGGGTTGTCGCCGATCGGCTGCGGCTCCAGCAGCCACTCCTCGCCTTCCTCCAAGGTTGTCAGCGCGCGCCGAAGCTTGTCGCTGGGCGGCTGCGTGAGCGGGGTGATCTGATTTTGCGGCTCCCACGCGGAGCCGACAGGGAGCGACTGCACGGCATCCCGCAGCTGGCGGCGAAAGGCGGGGTTGTCGTAGACCTCGGCCTCCAAAATGCCCAGCGAGGCGGCGGAGCACTTCTGCCCGTTGTGGCCAAAAGCCGAGCGCACCAAATCCTTGATCGCCTGGTCGTGATCGGCTAGGGCGGTGATGATTAAGCTGTTTTTGCCGCTCGTCTCCGCAAACAGCTTTAGCGACGGCTTCCAGCCCTGGAAGAGCCGCGCCGTCTCGCCGCTGCCCGTTAGGATGACGGCGCTGGTGCGCTCGTCCGTCACCAGCGCCTGGCCGACCTCGTTGTCGGGCGTGGGCAAAAATTGGAGCACGTCGTGCGGGACGCCCGCATTCCAAAAGCACTGCGCCAGTTCCCAGCCGACAAGCGTCGCCTCCGGCGCGGGCTTGAGGATCACGCTGTTGCCCGCCATCAGCGCGGCCAGCACGCCGCCCGCCGGAATCGCCAGCGGAAAATTCCACGGCGGCGTCACCACGACAACGCCAAGGGGCGTCATTTCGATATCGGCGAGGACCCCATCCCCTCCAGGATCTCCCGTTGACTCTCCCGTTGACAACGAGACGGGTGAAGCCCCTTCCCCTCTAGAGGGGAAGGGGTTTGGGGATGGGGTCTGGGCCCCTTCCAACTGATCCAGCGAGCACGCGTAGTAGTTGGCAAAGTCCACCGCCTCGCTTACTTCCGGGTCGGCCTCGGTGACGGTCTTAGCGGCGTCGACGGCCATTGCACCAATCAGGTCACCGCGCCGGCGCTCGATTTCCGCGCCCACGTCGAGCAGCAGCTGCCGCCGCTCGGCCACCGAGCGCGCCGCCCAGTCGCGCTGCGCCGCCACGGCCACATCCAGCGCGGCGTTCACCTGCTCGCGGCTGGCGCGTGCGTAGCGGTAGGGCGTCCTGTCGTGGCGCGAGGGGTCGACACCGTCGGCGAGATCGTCGCTGCTGATTTCTTTGCCGTCGATTTGCAGCGGGATGGTTACGGGATCGCGCTCGCGCCAGGCGGCGAGCTTGTCGTGAATCCACTCGACATTTTGGGGGAGCGACCAGTCGGTGTCGGGGGCGTTGGTGAAGCCGCCACCTTGAGCAGTAGAGGCACGCCGTGGCGTGCCCCTACGCTGCGTTCGCTGCGGCCCCACCGCCACCTCATCCCGCATCTCAAACGAGCGCAGGAACTGGTCGCGCTGCTTTTCCCACTGCGGCGTGCCCGGCTCCAGACCAAAGAGGTCGTGGAGGAAATTCTCCTCCGCCGTGTTCTCGTCCAGCCGCCGCACGAGATAGGCAATCGCGCTGTGAAAATCGTCGCGCTTGACCACCGGTGCGTAAAGCAGCATTCCCTCCGCGGCCCGCTGCACGGCTCTCGACTGGTGGTTGGCCATCCCCTCCAGCATCTCAAATTCCACCTCTTGCTCCACGCCAAAGTGGGCGCGCAGCAGCAGCGCGTAGGCGACATCAAACAAATTGTGGCTGGCGACGCCGAGGTGCACGGCCTGCGCGTGTTCCGGCTGCATCCCGTATTCGATCATGCGCTTGAAGTTGGCGTCGGTTTCGAGCTTGGTGCGGTAGGGCGCTTGTTCCCAACCGTGGATCGAGGCCTCGACCCGCTCCATCGCCATGTTGGCCCCCTTGACGATACGCACCTTGATCGGCGCGCCGCCCCGCCCCATGTCCTGCTCGCCATCTGGCGAGACCCGCTGCATGGCCCAGTGCGTCAGCTCCTGCTGCACGGCGTGCGAATCGGGCAGGTAGGCTTGCAGGACGATGCCCGCACGGTAGTTCTGGAATTCCGGCTCGTCGAGCAGCTGCTGGAAGGCGGCAACGGTCAGGTGCAGATCGCGGTACTCCTCCATGTCGAGATTGATAAACTTGGGCGTCATGCTGCCGTCCGGGTGGCGGTACTCGTGGCGCATCGCCTGTCGATAGAGGGTGCGCAGCCGCTCCTTGATCTGCTCGACCGTCCAGTCAAAGGCGACGAGGTTGATCTGGCTAAAGACCGACGAAATCTTCACCGAAATGTACTCGACATCCTTGCGCGCGAGCAGCGCCAGGTACGCCTCCATGCGGTGCGTCGCTTCCTCTTCGCCAAGGATCGCCTCACCGAGGTGGTTGAGATTGAGGCGCGTGCCCCCCTTGCGCCGCTTTTTAAGATACTTGCGCAGGGCATCCTCTTCGCCGGGCAGGATCACGTTTTGCGTCTCCTGGCGCAGCCGCGCGGTGAAGGGCGGCACGACCAGGGCCGGCATCACGTCCGACATGTAGCCGCCAAGCGTCAGCGCCGCCCGCTCCCACCACTCCATGTAGCGGGGCACGCCGTAGCCTTCCAGCAGGTGCTGGAGCTGGTTGGCAATGCGCGCGGGCTTGTGGCTGCGGAAGGCCTGGTCGCTGAGGGCGATGGTCAGATTCTTGCCCGCGGGGTCTTCCATCATGCGGGCGATTTTCTGGGCCTGCTGGCGTTCGTCGGCGGTTTGCTCGCCGCGCGCGTTGGCGAGCAGCGCCTGGGCTAGATCGATGGCGCGCTGGGCGAGCTCGTCGGGCGTGAGATGCGCGCCGCGGGCGGACTCTAAAATTTTTGTCGGATCAAGTTTTTGGGCACTTCCAGAGTGGGTTGCAGTCGCCATGGGACGGCTCCTTATTACGGTAAAGCCATTGGGGGGAACCAAATTCGTTGTTTGCAACAATAGCAAATTGAGGAGCATTTTTCTGTGGGCGGGGATGCAGGAACGTGAGCAAGCAAATTGTGCGCTTAAACCGTAACCAACGTACCTTTTTACCGGGTTTTTTCTCAACGAGTATCCATGCTTTTTTCCAACGTTCAACTGGACGAATTCTCAACTTTGCTTGTTTTCTTACGCCAAACATACCGACGCCGTACTATATTTGACGTACACACCAAGGTAAACTGATAGCCCTTGGTGATTTCAACAACTGAGGAGAGACCCATGTCCAAGTCACCCATGCCCAAGTCAATGAAGAAGCTTTGCTCCCTATTTTTGTCTCTGATGCTGGCCACGCTTGTGTTGAGCGCCTGCGGCGGCGGTGATGGAGGCGACGTCGACACCGTTGACCCCGCGGTAGACGACGCGGGCATCATCACGGATACCGACGTTGTGACGCCGTAGCACGCCAAACCTGTTGCGGATGGAACGGCCAATCTACATTTGCTTGCTGTTCTGTTCGGCGACATCTTTGTACAGTAAACATTTTTGCACAGTAAAAAGCCCATCGACCGCGGTCGGTGGGCTTTCTTGTTGGTAGCAAACAGTTTCAGTAGTTCACGAATTCAGATCGTCAGATGTCATTCTGAGCGGCAGTTTGCGAAGAATTTCCTGGTGGCAGATGAGATTCTTCGGCAAACATCGCCTCAGGATGACAAATCGTGAACTACTGAATTTAGAAAACGCAGGCGAACGCGCTTAGCCAGCCGAGTTGGTGAGGAAATACATCGTCGGCAAACCCACGACCAAGTGCGTAATTTGCAGAATCATCACCGTGCCCACTGTGGGATCAATCGTATTGACAATCGGCGTAAACGCCATGGCAATCAGCACAATCGACGAAATGACCACGAAGACAAGATTGGCGCGCGCGTAGCTGAGGAAGCGGGTCAGGATGTAGTAAAGTACGGCTCCGGCAATCGGCGGCACGATGCTGGCGGTCAAGAGAATCGGCAGCGTGATTGTGCCCTGTGTCGATTCTGCGGGCAGCCAGCCCGCCGCGGCGCTGATGAAGTAGAGCACGATGTTGACAATTGCGGCCACGGCAATGGCGAGGCCCGTGGCTTTGGCGATTTGGCCAAGCGTTGGCTTGACGCTGCTGGTCGAGTCGGTGTCGTAGGTGGCAGTCATATTTCGTTCCCTTTGTTGTTGAGTAATTTGCTCAATAGTTCAATGTTAAACTATATCAGATGCACGGGGGGCCGTCAATCTAGAACTGTTTGTTCTTTGTTAGAGCTGGTTTCACACGAAAATCAATTCCGTGTAAAATAGTGCCATGCGCAACCCGAATCTGCCCGCTCCCCCACCCATCATCTCCGAAGCCGACCGCATCGACCGCCTCGTTGACCGTCTTCAGCGCCAGCATAACGTGCCCGCGGTGGACGTGCGCGTGGTGCGCGCGCCGCTGCGCATCAGCCCGCTTGGCGCACACATCGATCACCAGCTCGGCTGCGTCACCGGCATGACGATTGACCAATCGGTGCTGCTGGCTTTTGCGCCAGCCGGCGACGGCCCCCGCCAAGGCAACGTCTGCGTCGAAAGCCTTAATTTCGAGCGCGCGACTTCGTTCTCGCTGGGCGACATTCCCTCTTCTGCGCCGAGCGATTGGGGCAACTACCTGCGCGGTGCGGCCCAGGCTCTGTGTAAAACGCACAACATCGGGCGCGGCCTCATCGGCGCAATCGACGGCAGCCTACCCATTGGCGGCCTCAGCTCCTCGGCGGCGGTCACGGTCGCCTACCTGCTGGCGCTGGAGGCGGTTAACGATCTCGCCATCACCCCGCTGGACAACGTCGACCTCGTGACGCGCGTCGAGCACGGCTACATAGGCCTGCGCAACGGTATTTTGGACCAAACGACCATTCTCTTTGGCCAAGAAAATCATCTCACACATATTGACTGCGAGTCGCGCGAAATCACGCAGATTCCTGCGGCGGACGATGCGCCGCCGTTCGACATCTTGGTCGTCTATTCGGGACTCAGCCGCAGCGAGGGGCTGGTTGGCACGGGCTACAACAGCCGCGTGGCGGAGTGCCAGACGGCGGCGCGACAGCTCGGCGACCCGTCCGACGATCCGCGTTTGCGACGCATTGCACCGGAAACGTTTGCGGCACGGGGCGACGCGTTGCCTACCGAACCGCGCCGTCGGGCCGCTCACTACTTTGGCGAGATGCAGCGCGTAGCGGAGGGCGTGCAGACGTGGCGGACGGGTGACCTGGCAAAATTTGGGGCGCTGATGAACCAATCGGGCGCGAGCTCGGTGCACCAGTACGAGTGCGGCAGCCCACAGCTCATTACGCTCTATGAAATTCTGTCGCAGCAGACGGGCGTCTACGGCGCACGCTTTAGCGGGGCCGGCTTCCGCGGCAGCTGCGTCGCCCTCATCGATCCCGCCGCTCGCGACGAAATCATCGACGCCGTCCACGAGCGCTATCCGGTCGCTCATCCACAGCAGGCCGAGCGCTATAGCCTTCACCTTTGCCATTCGGCCGATGCGGCTCAGATTCTCTAGCTTCCGTCATTTACGAATTTGTCATCTACGAACGTTGTCATGCAAGTTTGCGCCGCCGTTGCCGAAGTCCGCGCCATCCGCGCGCAATTCCCCCTTGCCCCGTGGGCGCTCGTGCCCACGATGGGCTACCTGCACGACGGACACCTCCAGCTCGTGCAGCGTGCGCGGGCCGAGAACGAGCGCGTGGCGGTCAGCATCTTTGTCAATCCGCTCCAGTTTGGCGACGCCGCCGATCTCGACCGCTACCCGCGCGACCTGGAGCGCGATCTCGAGTTGCTGCGCCAGGCGGGCGTTGATCTGGTGTGGACGCCCACGCCAGAGGTGATGTACCCGCCCGGCTTTCAAACGCAGATTGGGGTCGGCTCGCTGGCGGAGCCGCTGGAGGGGGGCGCGCGGCCCGGCCATTTTCGCGGGGTGGCAACGGTGGTGGCCAAACTCTTCAACGTGGTGGAGCCGACGCGTGCCTACTTTGGGCAGAAGGATTTTCAGCAGGTCGCCGTGCTGCGGCAGATGGTGCGTGACCTGAATTTTCCCGTGGAGATCGTGGCGTGCCCCACCGTGCGCGAAGCGGACGGGCTGGCCATGAGCTCGCGCAACGCGCGCCTCGCCCCCGCCGCGCGCCGGCAGGCCACAAGCCTACACCGCGCGCTGCGGGCCGCCGTCGCCGCCGTCGAGCGGGGCGAGCGCAACGCCGCCTCGCTGCGCCACCTCATGCAGCGCACTCTCAGCGCCGAGCCGCTCATTCAGATCGACTACGTGAGCGTGGCCGATCCGGAGACGCTGCTTGAGCAGAAGAGGGTGGCGAGCCCGGTGCTACTGTCGCTGGCAGCGGTGGTGGACGGCGTGCGGTTGATCGACAACGAGGTCGTGGGGCAGCATCTGGTATCAGACAGTTGAACGGATGCAGTTGAACAAACGGGGCTCGTTGAAGTTTCGCGTGGTCAGCCCGCTCCGGCTTCGGCGGGCCCTTCGACGAGTTCAGGGTCCGCTCAACCGCCGCTGGCCTTAACTCCAGTATTGGTCCCGTTAAGCGTCAAAGAAAGACAAATGGCTCGCTGCGCTGCAAAGTTTTTCTCCTGCTTGGCCTATTGACGGCCAGACGGTTTTCTGCTATAATCATCGTCAGCGCAATTTCCCTCCAGCATTTGTCGCCCCCAAAGCCAACGCTACCGTTACATGTTGACGAGGCTGATCGAGATCAGCCGTCTGCCCGTTTTCCACCTTATCCGACCCAGCCACTTTTCGGCGGCATTTCAACTTATTTTCACCCCCGCCCACAAGCGCTCGCAGCCCAGGCGCTTAATCAATTCCCAAACCTACCGTTAGTTTTCCATACCGCGCTTGCTCGCCGCAAACCCAAACCAGCCTCTCAGTAGTAGCCCAAAAATTTTAGCGAAAGAAATTCTTGCGACGGCTTTTTCGCCGTCGAGCAGCGCTTTATGATTGCAGTGCATCAATTTGCTACGTTTAACCGTAGTATAAAGATAAACAGAAACAAAATTAGTAAAGAAAGAACGTGAAAAGGATAGAAAAATTATGTCAGAAGAAAACCACGATTCGCTGTCGTCCATGACGATTGGGCAGTTGGAAGGGCAGACGCTTGAAGAGCTGCGCGATCTGGCGCGCGAAAATGGCGTAACCGGCCACTCGCGCCTCAAGAAGCACGATCTCGTGATGCGGCTGCTCCAGGCCAACGCCGAACGCCAGGGCCATTCATTTGGCGGGGGCATCCTGGAAGTTGTGCAGGATAACATTGGTTTTCTGCGCAGCGATCACCTGCTGCCGGGGCCGGAAGACGTCTACGTAAGTCAGAGCCAGATTCGGCGCTTTGGCCTGCGCACGGGCGATCTCGTGATTGGGCAGGTGCGCCCGCCCAAGGACACGGAGAAGTATCACGGGCTGCTCAAAGTTGAAACGGTGAACGGGCTGGACCCGGAGGAAGCCAAGCGTCGCCCCATGTTTGACAAGCTGACGCCCATCTTCCCAGACGAGCAGATGTGCCTCTCCACCAAGCCCAACATCATCTCCACGCGCATGATCGATCTGCTTTCCCCGATTGGCCGCGGGCAGAGAGGGCTAATCGTAAGCCCACCCAAAGCAGGCAAGACGACCGTGCTCAAGCGGCTGGCCAACGGCATCTCCACCAACTACAAAGACGTTCACCTCATGATCGTGCTCATCGGCGAGCGCCCCGAAGAGGTAACCGACATGGATCGCTCGGTGGATGGCGAGGTAGTGAGCAGCACGTTTGACGAGCCGATGCAGAGCCAGGTGCGCGTGGCCGAGATGGCGCTGGAGCGCGCCAAGCGCCTGGTGGAAAGCCGCAAGGACGTGGTGATTCTGCTGGACAGCGTGACCCGCCTCGCGCGCGCCTACAACCTGACGGTTCCCCCATCCGGCCGCACGCTTTCCGGCGGTATGGACCCCGCGGGGCTCTACCCGCCCAAGCGCTTCTTTGGCGCGGCGCGCAACATCGAAGAGGGCGGCAGCCTCACCGTGCTGGCGACCTGCCTCGTCGACACGGGCAGCCGCATGGATGACGTCATCTTTGAGGAATTCAAGGGCACGGGCAACATGGAGCTGCATCTGAACCGCCGCTTGGCCGAGCGCCGCATCTTCCCCGCGATTGACATCGAGCGCAGCAGCACGCGCGCCGAGGAGAAGCTGCTCGATCCCGAAACGCTGGCCAAGGTCTACACGCTGCGCCGCATGATCGACGCCATGGGCGGCGGCTACGACGCGATTCTGCCGATTATGGAGCGCTTGAGCCGCACGCGCACCAATCAGGATTTCCTGGATACGCTCACCCGAACGTAGCGCGAGCCCTGGTCAATCCAACTGGGATTCCAGCCCCGACTGGAATCCCAGAGGCTCCGACGCCAAGCCCTCTTCTCCGGCTAACACATCCCCTTGCAACAAACGTAGAATTTAAGCAGCCGCTGGCTTCTTGAGCTGCAAAATACTACGTAATCCCTACGTCGGGCCAACGATCTTACAGAAGTTGAGCGCGTCACCCCATTTTCTTCCTAAAAAGGCTACTTGCTGGTCGTTAGTGGTTTGCGAAGTGAAGCGCTTCTGCTATAATCCGCCCTCGGACGGCAGCAGCGCAGCAGCGTCCGTTTCCTGTTATCTTACAACATTCTATAATATCCTACGACAATTTTTGCAACAGCTTTGTGCTGGATTGGTTTAGTAAGCTTGTGCTTAGCCAATCGGGGAACGAGCTGTCACTTCTGTTTTTGCCGCTTTCAACGTCGCCCACAGATCGGCTGCTTACCGGAAGCCAGCGCCCGCCACAAACGGGCAGCAGGGAAACCTCGGCGCGAAATTTACGCGCGCGGCTTTACGATTCCGATTGCTAGTACGGAGAAGCATCTATGTCCGCAGACTTAAACTACGTGTCCGACCCAAAATTCTTTCCCGAAGAACGTTCGGCTCCTGGGCACACTCCACCTCCCCCTACCCAAATTCAGCTTGCTCCCTCTGCCCTTTCTACACAGTCGCTTAACGCCTCTATCGTTCCTTCCTCCCACTCCGCATTTGACGTGCCGCAGTGGGTGGGCAATCCATCGATGCCCGCCGCCAGCAATGCTGAACGCACTCTTCAGCACGCCCACACAACCCTGCGCGACGTGTTGGGCGATCACGTGACGCCCCTGCGCCTGGCGGGCCACATTTCGGTGTTGGCCGTTGCGGCAATTGTCCTTTTCATTAGCCAGGCCTCGCTACCCAACTGGAATCTTTCGCTGCGCTCCCTACCCATGGGCACGGTCAGCAGCGCCAGCACGGCGACCAGCACCAGCCTGAGCGAGGTCGCCGGCCCCAGCTTTGGCCTGAACGCCCTCAAGAGCGCGGCGATCCCCTTTACCGAAATCAAAGAGACGCTGCAGGAGGCAGTGGAGGTTGCGCCCGCCGAAGAAATCCGCCTCTACACCGTCGTAAAGGGCGACACCATTCTGGCCATTGCCGAGCAATTTGGCTTGCGGCCCGAAACGGTGCAGTGGGCCAACCCCAAAGTTGCCCGCAATCCGGACCGTCTCCAAGTTGGCGACGAATTGTCCATTCCGCCCATAGATGGCGTGCTCCACGCCGTGACAACGGGCGACACCCTCTCCAAAATTGCCTCCGCCTACAGCGTCAACGTGGAAGACATTGTCGCTTACACCCCCAACAATTTAGCCAACACCGAAGTCAACCTGGCGGTTGGGGCCCAAATCATGGTTCCGGATGGGACCGTGCGCACGACGACGCAGCCGGTGGTGCAAACGTATAGCAATACCGAAGCCGTGCCGGTGGCCAGCCTGGGCAGCGGCAACTTTAAGTGGCCCACGGCGGGCAACACTAGCCAAAAGCCGTGGAGCGGCCACATGGCTATCGACATTAGCTCCTGGACGGGTGCATCGGTCGTGGCAGCGGATGCGGGCGTCGTGCGGCTCGCGACGGGTGGCTGGAACGGCGGTTATGGCCAGCACGTGATCATCGACCACGGCAACGGCTTCCAAACGGTTTACGCCCACCTGAATGCGTATTGGGTCTACGCGGGCGAAAGCGTCGATCAAGGCACGCCAATCGGGAGCGTGGGCAATACGGGCAACAGCACCGGCCCCCACCTACACTTTGAGGTTCGCTATCAGGGCGTGCGGCGCAACCCACTGAGCTATCTGCCGTAAGAGCAGGCGCGGTGGCGATTGGAGAAATATAGGTAAACAAAAAGCGGAGGTCAATTGTCGACCTCCGCTTTTTGCTACTTTTTGTTGCGACGTTTAATCTGGGTCGGTACGCCCCAGCTCGCCCGCGCTACCCTTGGATACCGCCTTCGGTCAGCTGTCGCGGGTCGAGCAGCTCGTCCAATTCCTGGCTGCTGAGCTCGGTCTTTTCCGTGGCCACCTCCTTGAGCAGCCGCCCTTCGGCGTAGGCCGTTTTGGCAATCGACGCGCCCTGCTCATAGCCGATGACGGGATTCAGCGCCGTCACCAGAATCGGGTTGCGCCCCACCAGCCCGCTGATGCGCTCTTCGTTGACGGTAAAGCCCGCAATGGCGTCGTCGGCCAGGGCGCGGCTGGCGTTGGCCAAAATTTCCGCGCTCTGCAGCACGTTGTATGCGATGACCGGCAGCATCACGTTGAGCTGGAAATTACCGGACTGGCCGCCAAGAGTCACGGTCACGTCGTTGCCAATTACCTGCGCACAGACCATTGTCACCGCTTCGGGAATCACGGGATTGATTTTGCCCGGCATAATGCTGCTGCCCGGCTGCAGCGCCGGCAGCGCAATTTCGCCGATGCCGGCAATGGGCCCGCTGTTCATCCAGCGCAGGTCGTTGGCAATCTTCATCAGGCTCGTCGCGACCGTTTTGAACTGTCCGCTCAACTCCACAGCCGCGTCCTGCGTGCTGAGACTCTCGAAGAAATTGTCGCTGCGCCGCAGCGGCAGGCCGGTGCGCTCGGCCAGCTTGGCGGCCACGCGCTCGCCAAACTCCGGGTGGGCATTGATGCCCGTGCCCACGGCCGTGCCGCCCTGCGCCAGCTCTGCCAGCCGCGGCAGGCTCGCCTCAATGCGGTCGACGCCGTGCTGGATTTGGCTGGCCCAGCCGCCCAGCACCTGGCTCAGGCGCACGGGCATGGCGTCCATCAAATGGGTGCGCCCGGTCGTCACCACGTGGTCGACCTCGTTGGCCTTTTGTTCCAGCGTCTGGTGCAGATGATGCAGCGCGGGCAGCAGCAATTCATCAACGGCGAGGTAGGCGCTGAGGTGAATCGCCGTGGGAATCACGTCGTTGCTGCTCTGCCCCATGTTGATGTGATCATTGGGGTGCACCTTGTCGCCGAGCTGCGCTGTGGCCAGGCGCGAGATCACCTCGTTGGCGTTCATGTTGGTGCTCGTTCCCGATCCCGTCTGGAAAATATCGAGCGGAAAGTGCTCGTCGTGCTCGCCATCGGCCACGGCTTGGGCTGCCGCCTCGATGGCCGCGGCCATCTCCGCCTCCATCAAGCCCAAGTCGTGGTTAACGGCTGCCGCCGCGCCCTTGATCAGCCCCAGCGCACGGATAAAGAGAGGGGGGAAACGCAGACCGCTGATCGGAAAGTTTTCCACGGCGCGCTGCGTCTGTGCGCCGTATAGTGCATTGGCTGGCACGTGAATTTCGCCCAGGCTGTCCCGCTCGGTACGCTGCTCGCCCGCTGCTTGTGCTTGGTGATTCATAAAAATTTCCTTGCTCCTAAAATGGTTGGAATAGCTTGATTCAAGCACAATTCGCCCCTTTCTTTCCGTCAGGCGGATTGCTATAGTAAACAAAGTGCCGCCTTTCACGCGGCTTCCGCACCTCCAAACACACCCCGTATCCCGTTGACGTTTGACGGAGATTTCTAATTTATCTACAATCAGGGCAGTCACTAACCTTACTGAATTGAGATGTACACCTATGGCCGAACATATTCTAGTGGTGGAGGACGACCGCCGCATCCGCGACATGCTGCGGCGCGGGCTGCTGTTTGAGGGCTATTCTGTGGATGCCGCGGAGGACGGCGAGGCGGCGCTGCGCAGCGCCCGCGAAAAGCTGCCCGATGTCGTGATCCTGGATTTGATGCTGCCCGGCATGGACGGGCTGGAGGTCACGCGCCGCCTGCGCAGCGCGTCCGACGTGCCCATCATCATTCTCACCGCACGTGATTCGGTGCCCGATCGCGTAACGGGGCTGGATGCCGGGGCGGACGATTACCTCGTCAAACCCTTCGCCTTTGATGAGCTGTTGGCGCGGCTGCGGGCCCTCTTTCGCCGCCACCGCATGGAGGCGGACCCGGAAATCTACCGCTTCGCTGATTTAACGCTCAACCCGCGCACGCGCCAGGTCTTTCGCGGTGACGAAGAGATTCAGCTCACGGCCAAGGAGTTTGACCTGCTCGAGCTCTTCATGCGCCACCCCAATCAGGTCTTGACGCGCGATTTGATCTACGAGCACATTTGGAACTACGATTTTGGCGGGGAGAGCAACATCATCGAGGTTTACGTGCGCTATTTACGCACCAAGCTTGAAGCCGGTGGCCAGCCCCGCCTAATTCAGACGGTGCGCGGCGTCGGCTACACGCTGCGCGAGAGCTGACCCTACAGCTCTTACGTCTGGTTAATTTGCCCCTCAGCTTCTTGTGACAAAATTCTCACGCGCTGCGGACTGCCGGAGCACCATGTAACTTTGTTTTGATGAAAAATTTCAATGTCCATTCGCCTCCGCCTCACCCTCTGGTATACAACGCTGCTTGGCACAACGCTCATCTTGTTTAGCGTGCTCGTCTACTCCGCGCTGGGCACGACGCTGCGCATGCAGGCCAAGGATGATGCGGAACGACAGGCCGTCGAAATTGCGCAGCGGGTGGACAACCTGCTGCTTGCCAGCACGGCGGCGGATGCGCTCAACATGCTTTCCCAAGAAGAACGAGAGAGCCGCAGCGCTTCCGTGGCCCGCTTTTTAATTGAGCGACTAACCAGCGAGATTGACCTAACCAGCAGCACGTCCTTCATCCAGGTGATCGATACAGAAGGCAAAGTGTGGCTTCACAGCAGCCAATCGTCCTCGGCGAACTTTGGAGACTACATGCAGACAATGCCGGAGGCCGAGCGGGGAGAAGCAAAATCCTATACGCAAGGTAGCGGCGACGATTTAAGCGTAATTTACAGCATGCCTTTTCAACGGGATAACATGTTGCTGGGGGCCATTCAGGTGCTGCAGCCCGTCAATCCCGTGGAGCCAACGCTCAACCAAGCGGCGCGCTTTCTAGCGCTGGGCACGGCCATCAGCCTTTTTGTCGCGGCGATTGTGGGCGCCGTCCTGGCGCGTCAGGCGCTGCGGCCCATCGCCGGGATCACCGAGACGGCCAGCACCATCACGCGCCGCAAGGATTTGGCCCAGCGCATTCGCATCCGCGAGGATTCGAGCGAGGTGGGTCGCTTGGCCGCCACCTTTAATGAGATGCTGGATCGCATTCAGCATCTTTTCCAAACGCAGGAGCGGCTCACCGCCGATGTGAGCCACGAGTTGCGCACGCCGCTCACCACGATTCAGGGCAACGTGGAGCTGCTGCAGCGCATGGCGGCGAGCGAGCCGCCCGAACCTTCTTCATCCCCACAGATCGATGCACACGCCGAAATGCGGCGGGACATGCTAAATGAAATTGGCGAAGAATCGGCGCGCATGAACAAGCTGGTCAACGATCTGCTGCTGCTGGCGCGTGCGGACAGCGGCTCCATGCAGCTCACGCTGCACCCCGTCGAGTTGGACACGCTGCTGCTGGAAGTGTACCAGCAGACGCAGCGCATTGCCGAACGCAGTAAGGGCCCCGGCTCCTTGGACGTTCGGCTGGGCCGCGAGGATCAAGCCCTCGTGCTCGGCGACCGCGATCGGCTGCGGCAGCTGCTGCTCAACTTGACTGAGAATGCCGTCAAGTACACGCCCGCTGGCGGGACGATTACGCTGGCCTTGCGCAACCAGGCCGACTGGGTGCAAGTTTCCGTGCAGGATACCGGCATTGGCATTGATGAGGAAAGCCAGAAGAATATCTTTTCGCGCTTCTACCGCGTGGACAAAGCGCGCAGCCGCGATCAGGGCGGCACGGGGCTTGGCCTCAGCATCGTCAAGTGGATTGCCGAAGCGCACCACGGGCACGTGGAATTTGAAAGCGTTCCTGGCCAGGGCAGCACCTTTACGCTGCACCTGCCGACCTATTACGAATCTGCGCCCCTGCTTGAAGCGTCCGCCAATCAATCCGACAGGGTGATTTTGCAGCAGGCGAGTCCCAACATGGAACTCGCTGAGCGGCTTTAATAAGCTCTACCCCCTCTGAACAGCATAGTGCGTTCCCGGTCGCGCCCGGCGCGTGCCGGGGACATGGACAACTCTCCGCGCTGCGATTTACGGGTTTGACGGCGTCGGTCGCGCTTCGAGCACGATGGGGCCGCCCGCCTCCTGCTCGGCGGGAATCGAGAAGAAGAAAGTTGTTCCCTGGTCGACTTCGCTGCGCGCCCAAATTTGTCCGCCGTGTGCCTCGACAATTTTGCGCGCCAAAAACAGCCCCAGCCCCGTGCCCGCCGTGCTGCGCCGCAGGCTGCTGTCGATGCGGTAGAAGCGCTCGAAGATGTGCGGGAGCTCGTGCGAGGGGATGCCGATGCCCTCATCGGCCACGTAGAGCACCACGCTTGTGCGCCCGTTGATGCCGCGCGCCGTCCAGCCACCCAGCCGAATCTCGCCGCCGTTGGGCGAGTACTTAATGGCGTTGCCGATTAGATTGGTCAACACCTGGCGCAGACGCTCTTCGTCCCCCCACACCAGCGGCAGCTGTTCCGGCAGCTGCACCGTCAACTCATGCTGATCGCTCTGCGTGCGGTAGACCTTGACCACGCGCGCCACCAATCGGTTCAGGTCCACATCGGCATAATCCAGCCGCAGCCCCTCTGCTTGAATGCGGCTGATGTCGAGCAGATTGTTAATCAACAGCTCCAACCGATCAGCCTCTTCCTCAATTACCTGTAGGCCCTGGCGGGCAGTCTCGACGTTCCACTCGGCATCCGGCCTAGCCAGCGTCTGCGCAAAGCCCTTGATCAGCGCAACGGGCGTCTTCAACTCGTGGCTGATGATGGAAGCAAAGGTCGACTTCACCTCCTCTTCCTCCCGGTAGCGCGTGATGTCGTGGACGTTGATAATGACGTTGACCAACTGCTCGTCGTCGCCCAGCAGCGGGGTGTAGACGAGGGAAAGGGTAACGCGGCCAGCGCCCGGTCGGGGCAAATCTCCCTCGCAGCGCAGGTTTCCCTCGCGAAGCAGCCGATTAATTGCCGCCTGTGGCGGATCAATCTGACAAAAGTCGTCCCCCTCAACGTTGTCCAAAACGAGAATCTGCCGACAGTTCTGCCCGACCGCTTCCGCCGCCGAGAGCCCCAGCATCGAGGCCAGCGCCTGGTTGATCACGACCACGCGCCGCTCGGTATCCAGAATCACGATGCCGTTGGCGCTGTTCTCGATAATCGTCTCCAGCCGATTGCGCTCCGTGTTGAGCTGGCGGTAGAGTCGCGCGTTGCGCACGGCAATGGCCGCCTGGTAGGCAAAGCCCTGCAGAAGCTGCCAGTCGACCTGCGTAAAAGCGTAGTCACCGCGAAAGAGGTAGATGATGCCAAGCAGATCGTTCTCGAACAGCAGCGGCAGGCCAATTACCTGATGCAGCAGCACCTTCTGCTCCTCGTGGTTGAGCTCTTGCTGCACGAGCTGGGCGCGCTGCTGTAAATCGCTAAAATAGTGCCGCAGCTTTTCCTTTAGCTCCAGGCTTTCGCCCTCGTCGGTTTGCACGTCGGGCAGTTCATTGAGCAGCGGAGCAAAGGCGGGCAGCAGATGGGGCGGAATGCCGTAAGCCGTGCGAAATTGAAACTGAATGGCGTTGAGGTCTTGCTCGATCTCCGTCTCCTCGGCCAGCGCAATTAGCCCAACGCGGCAGCCCGCCATTTCCGCGGCGCTGTTTAGAATCAACTCGAGCAGGCTGGGCAAATCCAGCCGCGATGTCATGGCGCGCGTAATGCGCAGCAGGTATTCACGCTGTCGCAGCTGGTGCGTTGCGACAAGCGCGGGGACGTTTACTTCGTTTTCCATAAGGGTGTATAAATAAAAAACACTTGCTAAGCGTATAGCAAGTGCAAACCTATCTGTTGTCTCATTGTTCAAACTGCTGGTCGTCTGTAGGCACTGGGTAGCGCTGCGCTTTGACGCTCTCTATGAACCGAGCACGCTTGTCTTCTGGAAAGATACCGGCAAAAGGTTTTGCACGGTTGTCGCAGAAAATTTGCCTTCGTGATTTGCGATGTAAACGTCCATACTAGCGCCCAACTCCGCCATTACCTGCCGACAGATGCCGCAGGGCGAGCCGCCGTCCTGCGTTGCCACGGCGATGGCGGCGAAGTCGCGCATTCCCTGAGCCACGGCAGAGGTCAACGCGACACGTTCGGCGCAGATGGTGGCTGGATACGCAGCATTTTCCACATTGCAGCCGACGACAATCTGGCCGTCCGCCGTTAACAGCGCTGCCCCCACCCGGTAGTGGCTGTAGGGCGCATAGGCGCGCTCACGTGCTTGAAGGGCGCGGTCGACGAGTTGCTGGGGCGACATATTCATCAATTACGGTCTACTCCGTACGCTTCGTTGATGGACGTGCCGGCACGCCGTACACGAGCGCATTCTCCGCTACGTCGCGCGTCACCACCGAGCCCGCGCCCGTCTGCGCGCCCGCGCCCACGGATACGGGGGCAACCAACAGCGTGTCGCTGCCCAGAAAAGCGCCGGGGCCTACCTGCGTTTTGTGCTTGCGCTGCCCATCAAAATTACAGGTGATTGTTCCTGCACCAACGTTGACGTCGCCGGCTAGATACGCATCACCGATGTAGCTGAAGTGGCCCATCTTGGTACCGGCGCCGATAAAGCTATTTTTAACTTCGCCAAAGTTCCCCATGTGTACGTGGTCGGCCAGCACAGCGCCCTTGCGTAGGCGAGCAAAGGGGCCAATTTCGCAGGCGTCGCCGACTTCGGCCTCTTCAATAAAAGCGTAGCGTATTGTGCAACGGTCACCAATTTGGCTTTTTGTGATATAGGTATTGGGGCCAATGGTGCACTGTTGTCCAATTTGTGTATCGGCTTCTAAGATGGAGCCGGGGTAAATTTTTGTATCGGGCCCGATCTCCACATCCGGCTGAATATAAGTCGACGCGGGATCGATAATGGTAACGCCTGTCAGCATGTGCTGCATCAAAATTCGCTGCCGCATGACAGCTTCAGCGTTAGCCAAGTGAACGCGCGTATTGATGCCGTCCACTTCGCTCAAGGGTGCATCTATGGCGGTAACGGCGCGTCCATCTGCGTTGGCCATGGCGACTAAATCGGTTAAATAATATTCGCCTTTCGCGCTGAGCGAAATTTTGGGCAGGCTGTTCCAGAGCCACTCAGCATTGAAGCAGTAAACCCCTGTATTGAGCTCTTTTATGCTTCGCTGTGCTGCTGTACAATCCGCTTCCTCGACAACCGATTGCACATTGCCCTCTGCATCGCGCACCACGCGCCCAAAGCCTTGAGGGTCGTCGCGGGTAACGGTCAGCATGGAGAGCGCTAGATCCGTAGATTGGGATTGTTCAGAAAAGTGGTCGACAAGCGCACGCAGCGTTTCTGAGCGCAGCAGCGGCATATCGCCGTAGGTGACGATTACCGCATCTGTGCTGCCTTGCAGCAGCGATTGTGCCTGTTGGACGGCGTGCCCCGTACCCAACAGCTCCCCCTGCTCGACAAAAGCAGCACGGCCCCGCAGGATACTTCTCACAAGCTCTTGCCCATGACCAACCACTACCACTGGTAGCCCGGTGCAGACGGCCTGCGTTGCACCCACGCTCCATTCGATGAGTGATCGTCCACAAACTTCATGTAGAACTTTGGGTAGGGAGGACTTCATGCGCGTCCCCTTGCCCGCGGCTAAAACGACGCTTGAAAATTTCATATGGAAAGCAAAAACCCAGCGCGCTGGCAAGGTGGCCAACTGGCTGGATTAGGAAGATTAATAGGTTATAGACAAGAAAAAAGATTCTGTTGGCAATGGCCTACTCTCGCATGCAGTCGCCCACATACTACCATCAGCGCTAGTGGGCTTAACTACCGGGTTCGACATGGGACCGGGTGTACCCCCACTGCTCTTATCACCAACAAAATCTTTTTTTACAATTTCAGCTGTGCATAGCACACTAAAAACTAAATAGGATTAGAGTTTCTTACCTTACCTAAGATGATTTCTGGTAATTAAGCCCTCGTGCATTAGTATGGCTTCGCTAAAGACATCTCTGCCTGTACACGTGCCACCTATCAAGCTGGTCGTCTTCCAGCGCACTTACCAGATTAACTCTGTGAGAGAACTTATCTCGAAGCTGGCTTCCCACTTAGATGCTTTCAGCGGTTATCCGTCCCAGACTTAGCTACCCAGCTATGCCGTTGGCACGACAACTGGCACACCAGAGGTCTGTCCACCCCGGTCCTCTCGTACTAGGGGCAGATCTTCT
>CBDBZO010000002.1:257500-1660318 GCA_965213595.1 Caldilineaceae bacterium
CCCACTATTTTCCACCACCGACAATTGACGCTCCGCCGGCGACAGCGTCTCCAGCACCTGACACGCCAGCTCGTAGCGCCCAAAGCTTGGCATCAGATAGACGCCCTGCACGTGCGGCAGCTCCTTTAGTTCGCTCAACAGCTCCTGCGCCATCGCCACCCCCTCCTGCCGACCGCGCTTGCCCGCTCGCTCCATGCGGCGCAGCGCCTCTTCGCTCAGCGTGATGCCGGGGACTTCGTTGTGCAGAAAGCTGGCGTGGCGGTGGCTTTGCAGCGGCAGCACGCCGATTAGCACCGGCACGGGGAAGTCGCCGTAGCGCTCATTATATAAGGAGAGAAAATCAAGCCACAGCTGCGGGTCGTAAATCGGCTGTGTCATGGTGAAATGCGCACCGCCGGAGACTTTGCGCTGGAAGCGATCCACTTCGCTCGACAGATCGTCGCGCGTTGGGTCGCAGGCCACGGCAATCGTAAAGCCGCCCCGACGGCCCATCTCGCGCCCGGCCAAATCGACGCCCTGGTTAAAGGTCTCGATAATCCGCACCAGCCCAATGCTGTCCACATCGTAAACCGCCGTGCTCTCCTGGCTGTCGCCCAGGCTGGGCGGGTCGCCCGTAAGCGCCAGCACGTTGCGCACGCCCAGCGCGCGCGCCCCGATCAGGTCGGACTGCAAGCCCATCAGCGAACGGTCGCGCGTGGTGTAGTGCAGCACCGTCTCGATGCCGACCTGCTGCTGAATCTGCACGCAGAGCGAAATCGCCCCCATGCGCACCCGCGCCATCGGGCTATCCGCCACGTTGATCGCATCCGCCCCCGCCGCCTTGATCAGGCGCGCCCCCTCGATCTGCTTCTGCGCGTTAAAGCCCCTCGGCGGATCGACTTCGATGCTGATCACAAATTTCCCGTCGCGCAATTTCTGCAGCAGCGGCGTCGACTCCGCTTCCTCGTCGACTTCGTCCGTGCCCAGGCCAAAATCTTCCGGCGCGGCTTCTACCCGTATCTGCGGCAGTTTCCCGTTTGACGCTGAGCCATCGGGCGCAATCTGCTGTTCGTTAAGGTAAGCGTCCAGCGCCGCCCGCATCGCGCGCACGTGCGACGGCGTCGTCCCACAGCAGCCGCCCACCAGCCGCGCGCCACGAGCCAGGAAGGGCTGCACGTGTTCGGCCACATATTCCGGGCTGGACGGATATTGCAGCCGCCCCTCGATGCGCCGCGGAAAGCCCGCGTTGGGAATCGCGCTCAGAGCGACATCATCTGCTGCTTCGTGCATGGCCTCCAGCGTGCGCAACATGGGCGCTGGGCCCACCGAGCAGTTGGCACCGACAACGTCCGCACCCGCTGCCCGCAGCTGCGCCACCACCTTCGGCGGCAGCAGGCCGTCGCGCGTGCGGCCATCTTCGGAAAAGGTCATGCTGGCGACGATGGGCAGGTCGCACAGCTCGCGCGCCGTTTCAACGGCGATGGTCAATTCATCGATGTCGCTAAAGGTCTCAAAGAGCAGCAGGTCCGCGCCCGCCTCCCACAGCACGCTGATCTGCTCGCGAAAGGCGTCGCGCGCACCGTCGACCGTCAGCTCGCCGCGCAGCTGGAGCCGTGCCCCCAGCGGGCCAACGTCGCCCGCGATGAAGATTGATCGCCCCGCCACTTCGCGCACGTCGCGCAGCAGCTTGACGGCCTTGAAGTTGAATTCGCGCACGCGGTCGTCCAGCCCATGGCGCGCCAGCCGCACGCGGTTGGCTCCAAAGGTGTGGCTCTTCAACACGTCCGCCCCCGCCGAGGCGTAGGCCTGGTGAATCTGCGTCACCCAGCCGGGCCGCGTCTCCACCAGCTGCTCCAGACACTGGTCGACGCTCGCGCCTTTGGCAAAAAGCATCGTGCCCATGGCGCCGTCGATCAGCAGCGGGCGCTCGTTTAACTTTTGTAAAAAAGGATGCATGGTTTGTCTATATAGATTTGCGCTATACCAGCGTATTTCGCTTCAACAGACGATAGACGATGGCTGATGGACGATTCAAGTCGTCCCAAGTCGTCGACGATTTGCCATTGTCTTTCGCCATTGTCTATCGTCTGCCGTCTATCGTCCAACAAAGTTATACCACTAATTCAGCTTTTGCGGTAGAATAAACAAACGCACCGTCTTTGGAGATCAATCGCTTACATGCATAATTTACGACGTCGTTTGTGGGGCGGTTCAAATGGAGATTCTCCCTCCGAATCGTCCGCTGACCGCACCTTATCAACTGAAATCACAAGCCTTGCGCCCACGGAGGCGCAGCTTCTTGCGGAGAAATTACGCACACTCGTCGAGGAGGGGCTAACCGTCGACTCCATTGAGACGCCGCGCGAACCGGCGCGCGAGGGCAAAGTTGTGCTGCGCGGGCGGCTGCGCCAGCCGAGCTACGAAGTTTTCCCGCAGTGGCTCGCCGCGCTCAAGCCGCTGGGCTACACGCCCACCCTGCGCCCCGATCCGGATGTCGCGGACGTGCCCGGGCGTGGGGCGGGCGAGGCGGTCGTGCTGCGGGTAGTGCCGGGCGTGCCGCCGAAGTTTAAGCCGCGTGTGTGGCTCAACGCGCTGCTCTTTGCGGCGACAATCTTAAGCACGCTGTTTGCTGGCTTTCTACTTGCTTACGGCGCAGACATTCTCGCTGCGGGGAACACGTGGAACTTTATGATAAGCAATTTTTGGCGAGGCTGGCCCTTTGCTCTTTCTTTGCTGGCTGTTCTGACGGCCCATGAATTTGGCCACTACTTCGCCGCGCGCTACCACAAAGTGGCTGTGACGCTGCCCTTCTTTATTCCTATGCCGCTTACCATCATTGGCACGCTTGGCGCATTTATTCAGCTAAAAGAGCCAATCGCCGACCGTCGCAAGCTCTTCGACGTGGGCGTGGCCGGGCCGCTGGCCGGGCTGGCGGTGGCGATTCCGCTGCTCTTCCTCGGCTTGGCCACCGCGAATTTGGCCGTTCCCAACTTTGCGCCGGACAGCGGCGGCTTTACCGTTGGCAACAGCCTCTTTTACTGGCTTGCCAAGTATGCCACCTTTGGCCGCCCGCTGCCCGATCCCATCACGGGCGAAACGATTGCGCTTAATCAAGTCACCTTCGCCGCCTGGATCGGCCTGCTGGTGACGGCGCTCAACCTGCTGCCCATTGGTCAGCTCGACGGCGGGCACACGGTCTTTGCGCTCTTTGGGCAGCGCGCGCGCACGGTCAATATCATTACGGCGCTCGCGATGGCGTTTTTTGGCCTTGCCGGCCTGGAGGCCGTCCAGAATGTAATTCCAGTCTTGAGTCGCGTCGGCTACAGCGGCTGGTTTGTCTGGCTGGGGCTGATCTTCTTCATCATCGGCCCCTTCCACCCGCCCGCGCTGGACGATGTGACCACGCTCAACCGCGGTCGTCGCTGGGTAGGCTACGCCATGATCGCCATTTTTGTGCTGACCTTTGTGCCCGTGCCGTTCCGGTTGTAGAGAGGAAGATTCAACGCGGAGAGCGCAGAGGAGGAAGCGCGAAGGGCCGCGGAGGGAAGAAAGCATGTCATTTCGACCGGAGAGCCTGCCCTGAACGAAATGAATGGGGGGAGATCTGCACGCTACCCGCAGGGTGTTACTAAATTACAAAATCGCTTCGTCTGCCACCAAAAGATTTCTCGCATTCACTCGAAATGACAACGCCTCCGCGTTGAAAAGTTCTGCTATAATGGAAACCGATCGCCTTTTTCACGAGCTGTTCGCCCTGGCCCCCCAGGCGCTCTTTGATCTGCTCGGCATCGTGCCCGAATGCGAATACACCTTTAGCAGCCCGGTTCTGAAGGCCAGCGAGCGGCAGCTAGACGGCCTGCTCGAACCGGATCGGCAGGAGTGCCGGCGCTACTTTCTGGAAGTGCAGGGTTATTTGGACAAGTCGATCTACTGGCGGGTTGTCCACGAGGTCGGTCTCTATTTTGGGCAGCGGCCCGAACTCAACGGCTGCGACTGGCAGGCCGTCGTCCTGTTCCTTGATCAGGGCCACGATCCAGGCGTGGACACGCTCGGCGCGCTCAACGCGGGCGACTGGCTCGTCCACGGCGTGATCACGGAGCTGCTCGCCGCGTCACCATCCTCTTCGCCGATTTTGAACGTGCTGCGCCCGCTGCTGGCGCGGAACGAGGCAGAAGTGCGCGAGCAGGCGTCCGAATGGAGTCGTGCGCTGCGAGAGGCGGAAGAAGTGTCGCGCGGCACGCAAGAGTTGCTGCTGTCGCTGCTGACGCAGTTTATCGGTCAGAAGTTTACGCAATTGAGTAGGGAGGAGATTGATAAGATGCTAGAGTTAACGCCAATCCGAGAAACGCGCCTTGGGCGTGATTTGATGAACGATGGCAGGATCACTCTGCTGACAAGCATGATTGAGAACAAATTTGGCGCGTCCGCAGAAACAATCACCAACCGTCTGGAGCTGCTCTCAAGCGAGAACTTGAGCGAACTCGGCATTTACCTATTTGAGGCAGAATCGTTTGCTCACGTCGAGAGTTGGGTTGAAAACGCGCTGACACAATAAGAGCAAGTCGTTAATGCCCTATCTGGCGAAGCAGCGTGAGACTCACAACAAGCAGCAAACAATAAGCACTAAGCACTAGGAAGTAACCCATGTCCGATTCCCACTCCTCCCCCCCCTCCATGCAGGAGGTGATCCAGCGGCTGCACGACTACTGGTTGGCGCGCGGCTGCATGATTTGGCAGCCCTACAGCGAAAAAGTCGGCGCGGGCACGATGAACCCGGCAACGGTGCTGCGCGTGCTCGGCCCGGAGCCGTGGAACGTCGCCTACGTCGAGCCCTCCTTCCGCGCGGACGACGGACGCTACGCCGAAAATCCCAATCGGATGCAGATGCACAATCAGTATCAAGTCATCCTCAAGCCCGATCCCGGCAACCCGCAGGAGCTTTACCTCGGCAGCCTCGAAGCCATCGGCATCGACCGCAGCGAGCACGACATCCGCTTTGTCGAGGACAACTGGGAATCGCCCGCGCTGGGCGCGTGGGGGCTGGGCTGGGAGGTTTGGCTGGACGGACAGGAAATCACCCAGTTCACCTACTTCCAGCAGTCCGGCGGGCAGACGCTCGACCCGGTCAGCGTCGAGATCACCTACGGGCTGGACCGCATTGTGATGTACCTGCAGGAGAAGCGGCAGGTGTGGGACATTGATGTTGATGGCGTGCATGACTATCGCTCGATCTACGCGCCCGCCGAAATCGAGCACTCAATCTACAACTTCGAGCTGGCCAACGTCGAGCGCATGAAGATGCTCTTCGACATCTACCACGCCGAAGCGCAGTCCTGTATTGAGCGCGGCCTCATTATTCCCGCTCACGACATGGTGCTGCGCCAAAGCCACACCTTTAATTTGCTCGACGCCCGCGGCGCCGTCGGCGTGACTGAGCGCGCCAAATTTTTTGCAGACATGCGCAATCAGGCGCGGGCGATTGCGGAGCTGTACGTGGCGCAGCGGCAGCGCGAGGAGTATCCGTGGCTGGATGATGAGCAGGGGCAGGGGCGCAACGGAGCGGAAAACAAACAACAGAAAACGGAAAACGGAAAACGGAAAACGGAAAACGGCGTGCAGTCGTTTTTGCTTGAAATTGGCTCAGAGGAATTGCCGCCGCAGGATGTCGTCGCGGGGATTGCGCAGATGGAGGAGAAGCTGCCGCAGCTGCTCGACCAATATCGACTGGCTTACGACGATGTTCGCATCGCTGCCACGACGCGTCGTCTCGCCGCGCTCGTGCGTGGCTTGCAGCCCCAGCAATCCGACGAGACGAGCGAAAAGCGCGGCCCCGCCCTGGATCGCGCCTACGATGCCGACGGCAACCCGACCAAGGCGGCGCAAGGCTTCGCCCGCGGCCAAGGTGTGGACGTGAGCGAGCTGGAGCAGCGCGACGGCTACGTCTACGCCGCCAAGCGCATCGAGGGGCAGGCCACGGCCAGCGTGCTGCCGGAGCTGTGCGTCGAGCTAATAGACGGGCTGCGCTGGGGCAAAACCATGCGCTGGAACTCTAGCAATCAGGGCTATCCCCGTCCGCTGCGCTGGCTGGTGTCGCTCTATGGCGAGGAGGTTGTGCCGTTCACCTGGGCAGATGTGCCCAGCGGGCGCACCAGCCGCGGGCCGCGCTGGGCCGATGTCGACCAAGGCGCGGGCGAATTTTCCACCTTTGAAGTAGAGAGCGCGGACGATTACCTCGACGCCGTAGCCGACCAGGGCATCGTGCTGGAACGCAACGAGCGGCGCGCGCAAATTGCCGAGCAGGTGCGTGACGTTGCGGCTTCAATTGGTGGACAAGTGCCGGATGAACCGGCGCTGCTGGACGAAGTCACCGATCTGGTGGAAGCGCCGCAGGCGCTGCTCGGCTCGTTCGAGGAGAAGTACCTGGAGCTGCCGTCACCCGTGCTGACGAGCGTGATGAAGAAGCACCAGCGCTACTTTCCGGTCTTTAAGGGCCAGCAAATGCTGCCCAACTTCATCACCGTCGCCAACGCCGTCAAGCTGGCGCACCCGGAGGTGGTGCGGCGCGGCAACGAGGGCGTAATCCGCGCCCGCTACGCCGACGCCGAGTTTTTCTACCGCCAGGATTCACAGCAAAAGCTGGACGCCTTTACCAAACGGCTCGCCACGCTCACCTTCCACGAGCAGCTCGGCTCGATGCTGGACAAGCAGCGGCGGCTGGAAAAGCTTGCGCCGCAAATTGCGCAAATGCTAAACGCCAGCGCCGACGAGATCCAGACGGTCGAGCGCGCGGCTTCGCTGAGCAAGAGCGACCTCGTCACCTCGATGGTGATTGAGATGACGAGTTTACAGGGCATTATCGGCGAAATTTACGCGCGCGGTGGCGGCGAATCACCCTCGGTGGCGCAGGCCATTCGCGAGCACTACCTGCCCCGCTACGCCGGCGACGCCACGCCCGAAACCCTGCCCGGCCTCGCCCTCAGCCTGGCGGACAAATCCGACACCTTAATCGGATTAATTGGTGCGGGGGAGTCTGCTGCTGGTTCACGTGATCCGTTTGGAATGCGCAGAGTAGCTTTGGGCCTCATTGAAGCGCCTATTGCAACTGAAACCTCACTTTCGCTGAAGGCAGTGTTCGGGTTGACAGAGAAAGTATTACATGAAACGCTGGGCCAGTTCCCTGTTGAAGGTGTTGAAGTTGAGTCCAGCGTCATTGATTTAGCGTTGTTCACAGTTCGAGTTAGACTCTTTATTTGGTTGCGTAATCAGGAATACGCAGATGATATCGTAAAGGCTGTGGTTGGAAACTTGGAGCAGGTGGATGATTTGCCTCGTCGAAGCGATAATCCTTATGCTGCTAAAGTCGCCTGTGTTGCGCTTGTGGAGATGATTGGCCAGCCCGATTGGGAGGGCACGTTTACGGCTTACGCCCGCTGCGCCCGCATCACGCGCAATCTGGATGAAGCGCTGCCGCTGAACGAGAACGCCTACGTCGAGCAGGTCGAGCGCGATTTGCATGCGGCCTACGTCGAAGCGCAGTCGCAGATGGAGGCAGCGGATGAGCCGTCGCGCGTGCTGGGCGAGCAGCTGCGCAGGCTGCAAAGCCCCATTAACGCCTTCTTCGACAACGTGATGGTCAACGCCGAAGACGAGACGCTGCGGCGGGCGCGGCTGGCCTTGGTGCAGCACATTGCCGCGCTGCCGGATGGGGTGGCGCATTTGAGCAAGCTCCAGGGGTTCTAGCAGATAAGTTCTTCGTGCTCTCCGCGGTAAAATTTACTATGAAGTTACGATACGCTGCCGTTTTCGCCGCCGTCGCCTTTGCCGCCGCGGGTGCTTACACCGCGCTGCTGCTGAGGCCCGCGCTGGATTTGAACCGTGCGCAGCCGGTGCTGCTGCGCGGCGAGTGGATGCTCAACAATCAGGCGACGTGGACGATTGGCTGCTGGCTCTGGCTGCTGGCGATTTTCTCGTGGATGGTGCTGCTGGTGACGCTGATGTGGGCCTACTCACCAGCCCACCGCGTGCCGACCATGCTGCAATCCGGCCTGATCATCATTGGCGCACTGCTTTCGATCACCGGCGTTGTTTCGTGGATGGGGCTGCTGCCGGTCGCGCTGGGCAACATCGAGGCGCTCGCGATTGACGCGCTTGCCCAGCGCGGCGATCTCATGCGTCTCGTTGACGGGCTGGCGTTGGGGCTGATCGGTGCGGGACTGTTTATGGGCGGCGCCGTCACGGCGTGGCTCTCTGCTGATCTGGCACAGCTCGATTTGCTGCCCTGGCGCTGGGTGCTGCCGGGGATGGCGGCCGGCGCGCTGGCCGTGCCCGCGCCCTTTATTTTGCCCAGCCCTTGGCTGCCGGCGCTCGCTTGTCTCTCCCTCGTCACGTGGTCACTGCTCCTCGCCACTCGCTCCGAAATGCCAAGTGCCTTCCCCGAATGGCAGTAAGCTCTTCGCCGCTTGCTCCCCAAAGTTTCTCATCAAATCACGTCACCAAAGGGGCGACCGAGCTGACTCGGTCGCCCCTCTTTTGATCTTACACATTATGAGTGAACACACAGAATTGCTAGGTACACCGTGTTACGGTAGCGCTACGAACCATTTCTGTTTTGAAACAAATCGAGGAGATTTTTGATGCAACGTTTTTTGATTTTGCTAAGCTGTCTATTTCTAATCGTGGCCTGCGGTGGCGGCGCCGATGAACCCGACACCCCGCCGGGCGAACCCACGCTCGAAGGCACGCCAGTTGCCACCCTCACCCCCGATCCCGATGCGGCCCTGAGCGACGAGACCAGCGTGATCGACACGCTTGCCAACCTATCCGAATTCCAATCGATGACGGCGCTGATTCGACAGGTGGAGCTGACGGACAAGCTGCAAAGCGCCGGCCCCTACGTGCTGCTGGCCCCCACCGACGCCGCCTTCGAGGCGCTGCCCGAAGGCGTGCTCGCCGGGCTGACGGCGGACGAAACCGATCTGGCCGACGTAGTGATGTACCACATCATCGAGGGCGATTTTGATTCCGATGCCCTGCGCACCGCGGATGCGCCCATTCCTACGCTGCTCGGCGATGACTTTGACCCCGGTGACGTAGAATTTGGGGAGGAGCTGCCCGCTTCCAACGGGCGCGTCTACCCCATTAACCAGGTGCTGATTCCGCCTTCCGTCGAGATAAATTCGCCGGAAGCCGATCAAGAAACGGTGGCGGAGGAAGCCGAAGACGCGGAAGAGGCGCGAGCCGAGGCCGAAGTCGCCGAACAGAGCGATGCGCCGGAGGAGCCGACGGCTGAGCCGGAAGCCGTAACGGCCTTTCCCGAACAGCAGATCATCGACGAAGCCAGCGCCAGCGGCACGATTTTGGACGTCGTGAGCAGCGCCGAAGAACTCAGCCTGATTAGCGAACTGCTCAACGCCACCGAGCTCGCCCGTACGCTCAGCGAGGATGCGGGCCCCTTCACCTTCTTTGCGCCCACCAACGACGCCGTCAACGCGCTGGGCGAGGAGACGCTGTCGGTACTGCTTGGTGAGCCGCGCGCCCGCTTGGCGCCCATCCTCGGCTATCACCTTACCAATAGCGCCATCACCTCGGTGGAGCTAATCGACATTGCGCCGACTAACCTGCTGATGGTGGACGATGCCGAAGCGCTGATCAGCGTGGAAGGGGACGCCGTTTTCATCGATGATGCGCAGATTATCCAGTATGATATTGAAGCCGAAAATGGCCTCGTCCACGTGATCGACACCCTGCTGGTTCCGCCCACCGAGCGCGAATCGCTGCTGGAGGAGGACTCGGTTCTTACCAGCGAGCAGGCCACCGAGGACGACAACCGCATCACCATCGATGATCGCGGTGAGATTAACAACCTGCTCGATACGCTGATCGCCGCCAGCGACGCCACGATTTTTGTTAGCCTCCTGGAGGATGCCGATTTAACCGACCTGCTGCAATCGAACGAGGAGGGCCCCTTCACCATCTTCGCCCCCACCGATAGCGCCTTCCGCGACCTGCCCGAAGGCACGCTGGAGGCATTGAGCGAAGGGCCGGTGGGCAACCTCGCGCCGCTGCTGCTTGCTCACATCGTGCCGGGCGAATTCCGCACCGCCGATTTAGCCGATGGTGAACTCGACACCTTGACCAATCAACCGCTCACCATCGCGCTCGACGGCGACATCATCAGCGTAAACGGGGCCCAAGTTGTCGCCAGCGACATCATCGCCGAGGACGGCGTCATTCACTTTATCGACGACGTGCTGCTGATCGACTAATAGCCAGTACAGCAGTAGGTTCTGTCGAGTCTCATTAAGTTGAGTCAGGGAATCGTCTCATAAAGTCGTGCGTTTTGCTGCTGTTCCCAGCAAAAGGGCAGCGCTATCTGAAAAGAAGGGAAGCGAACGAAGTCGGTAATGCCGCCCATCAAGCCATTTTTGCAGATGACCTTGAGGGCGAGATGGGTAATGGACTCGCCTGCTTCATCGGCAAAGCGCAAGTGACGCGTGTCGGCATCAAAGGTGATTTCCACCTGTTGGCGTTTCCATTTGGCGCCGAGAGAATAGACTTGGCCGCCAAGCGAAATCGTGCCTGCTTGACTAACAAAGCGAAACCAGCGACCTTGTGCGAGATAAGCATCGATGCGTTGCAGGTCGAGCAGGTCTCGTTCCCTGCTCAAGTCATAAGCTAAGCCAGAATGCAGCGCTTCCGGATGCGCCACCAGAGGTGGTTGACCCGCGAGTGAGCGACAGGGCAGATGATGGTTAAGAAAGGTTCGCCGCTTTTCGAGCGCTGCATAAAGCGCCGACCAATCGGGAAAGGTGTGTCCCTGCAGAACTTGTTGGCTCCACAATTGATGAGAGCGTTCCGTCATCGCCTGGTCTTTCGGCTGGTGAACGCGAATAAAGCTTAACTGAATGCCCAAGCTAATGAGCCACAGATGAAAGCGTGTAGGAAAAGGCGACTTGCTGCGATTGTCGAAAAAGACGCTTTCGTGGTCGACTTGGATAGTCTGCGGCAAGCCCCATTCCATAAACGCTAGCCGGAGACAGGCCTGATAATCTTCCGTGCGCGCGTGCCGCTCCACTTTAGTTTGGCCCAGCCAGCAGGGATAGCTCAACAAACGTGCGTGGGAAAAGCGGTCATTCAGATGAATCAGACTCACGAAGCCGACGGTTGACATTTGTTCATACCCGCGTGCATCCATCTCCCAAACGTGATGAGCCTGGCCCGTCATGGGCGTCTGGCTTTCGGGTAAAACAACGGCTGGCTCCCGCTCTGCGACCAGCTTTTCTTCAGAGAGAAAGCGGGCGATGGTCGCGCGGCTGGGTAACTTGGCATCAGCAAAGGCTTCGTGCAGGGCCAATTCGGCCCGCAAGGTCGTTGCGCCCCAACCGGGGTTTTCCTGCCGCCAGCGCTGAAGCGTCTCGCCAATCTCCGGCGTAAAGCTGCTTAAGGCACCGCTGGCCGGACGACCCATCTGCGATTTCAGCCCGGCGCGCCCGCCTTGTCGACCGCGCTGTCGCCACTTTTGAATTGTGCGCTGCTGCCAGCCGAGTCGACGCGCCGTGCGGAACGACGCTTCGCCTTTCTCGGCTGACTCGACTATATCGACGCGCTCTTCTATCGTCGTGCTGACCATCGTTTCTCCCCTGCTTTTCCCAACGGAAATTTAGGAGGAAAATTCTACCTCAAAAACGCGCACGACTTTATGAGACGATTTTGGTACTCAACTTAATGAGACTCAACAGTTCCGTTGACATTTGGAAAGTGGCCCTCACCCCCCGCCCCCTCTTCCATGCTGGGAGAGGGGAGGTCGAGGCTCCCTTCCCCCACGCCTTAGCTTTACTCAGAAGTAGGAGGAAGGGTGGCAAAGCGGGGAGGGCGGAGAAGAACCCCCATCCCCGGCCCTTCCCCCGCGAGCAGGGGAAGGGTGGCTGGTTGATGAAACGGTCGCGATGGGATTGTCTCTCTTTGTTTATCGAGCGGGTGATGTCAGAGAAGAGCCACAAGGGTAACGAGTCGACAGAAACCCCCTCCTTGCTGGCGGGGAGGGGGCTGGGGGTGGGGTCTGCCTGGCCCGCGGTGCGCTGAGCCTCGGTGGCGACTTGTGGGTAAAGCTTAGCACGCTGGGAGAGGGGAGTTTTTCGCTCTCTTCCCCACGAGTGGGGAAGGGTTGGGGGTGAGGGCGCGCTCGACCTCCCCGCCAAGCTCGTTTAGCAAAATGTTAACGGAACCTAAGCAGTAAGCAGTAGCTACCCCTCGATCGCTAAGGACTGCTGCTTACTGCTCGCTGCTTGCTAAATACCCCGCCCAGCTTCCTCGTGGTATACTGCTGGCGTAACCGTTCTCACACTTTCCGCGAGGATGCCATGCAAACGCTACCCATTCCCGGCCCGCTCAGCCTTGGCGATCTGCTCGACCGGGCCTTTCGTCTCTACCAAGCCAACTTCCGCACGCTGATTACCGTCAGCGCTGTCTTCTACATCCCCTATGCCATTATCACCGGTCTGCTGACGGGGCAGACGATCGGTGGCTACTTTGGTATGTTGGGGGCACTCGATGCCGCGGCCACCGCGCCCGAAGAGTTTGGGGTGGATTTTGGGCCCGCCTTCTCGTTCTTTGGCGCAACGCTGTTGCTCAGCGTGGTCGGGATTGCGGTCGCGGGCTTTGTCTCCCTGGCGCTAACGGCCCAGCACTTGGCCCACCTGCGCGGTGAATCGCTGAGCCTGGGTGCAAGCGTTCACACCGCGAGCCGGCGATTTTGGGCCTGGCTCGGTATGAATGCCGTGCGGGTGCTGGCCGTTATCGGGGTTTCGCTGGTTGCGTCCGTGCTGCTAATCTGTGGCGCAACGGCGGTCATCGCCGTGGGTGGCGCGGGCGTGGGCGGCTTGTTTACGAGCGGAGATGTCGCGCCGTGGGCGCAGGGCGTTGCCGTGGCTGGGACGGTTGTCGTCTTTGTCGTGCTCTACCTCGTGATGATCGCGATTATCCTGCTGCCGGTGGGCTATCTCTTTGCCCGCTGGGTGGCGGCCGTGCCCGGCCTTCTCGATCAGCGCTGGGGCGCAGTCGAATCGCTGCGCCAAAGCTGGCGGCTGACGCGCGGTCGATTTTGGCGCGCATTTGGCTATCTAGCGCTGCTCTCCGTTCTCAGCTTCATCGTTGTTTCCGTGCCGCAAATTGTCATCCAGCAGCTGCTGACCCTGGTGCTGCTGGACAATATCGGCGTTGCCTTTGGCCTCTCCACCGCCTTTAGCTCGCTGCTAACGGTGCTGTGGCAGCCGCTCTTCACCGCCGCCATCGTGCTGCTCTATTTCGATCTGCGCGTGCGCAGCGAAAGCTACGATCTCGATCTGCGCGTGCAGCAGATCGAGCAGGCGGTCAACGCCAGCGCACAGGGAGACGGCGTCGAACACCTGGGCCAAGCGGGCGACGTGGAAAACGCGCCGATTTCTCATGCAGCGTAACGGTTGGTGCTGGCTGGCTATGCTGGGGCTGGCCGTGTTGGGGTGGGCCGTGCTGGAGCTGGCTGCGCTGGACTTCGCCCCTTCGCTGCACGCCCAGGCGGAAACTCTTTCGCTTGCCGAATACCGGGCGCGGCTGGAGCAGGCGCTGGCTCAGCTCGACTCCGACCCATCCCGCGCAAGCGCCGGGGACGCAGAGCCGCTGGCGGCGGCGCGCGCCACGCTGGCGGAGGTGCAGCGCGTCCAAATGCCCAGCGGCGACGTGGTCACGCTGCGGCCCCTGCTCGACGATCTGGGCGACGACCCCGCTAGCAGAGTGGCTGCACGCGAGCGGTTGCGGCTGGTTATCAGCCAAATCGAGGCGTCGGCGGGGGACAACTTGGCCGCGCGGCTCGCCGTGCTGGAGGAAGTTTTAGCGAGCCCCGTGCTCAACCGCCGCGTTCCGTGGTGGCGGCGCTTGTGGCAAAATTTTGTGGAGTGGCTGGAGGCGCGCACGCCCGAAGGCGCGGGCTCCCTGGCGGACGTTTCGCCGCTGCTGCAGGGCCTTGGCTGGCTGGTGGCCCTGGGCGCGGCCGCGCTGCTGATCGGGCTGTTGAGCTACTGGCTACAGCGGCTGTTGGGCAGCTTTACCCGCGGCGGCGACGGGCAACCCCGCTCGACGAGCGACGAAGAGGCGATCACCGCGAACGAGGCGCGGCAGCGGGCCACGTCGCTGGCGGGGGCGGGCAGCTACCGCGAGGCCGTGCGCCAGCTCTACCTGTCCACGCTGCTTTCGCTGGAAGAGCGGGGCACGCTGCGGCGGGATCGCAGCCTCACCAATCGCGAAGTCCTGGCCCAGCTTGATTTGGCCGCCGCGCGTGTCGCGCCAGCGGGCGTTCCCCTTTCCGCCCCCGCCCTGCGCCAGCGCCTGCACGACATCGTCGACACCTTTGACGGCGTCTGGTACGGCGTGCAGGAGCCGGACGGCGAGACCTTTGCCGAGTACGAGCGCGCGGTGGAGGCGATTGAGCGAGAGATGCGGCATAGTGCGTAGTGCGTGGTGCGTGGTGCGTAGTGCGTGGTGCATAATGCGTGAACAAGTGAACAAACAGACTGGTTGCTCAACGAGAGGCTGGTTAAGTACCAGTTCACGCACCACGCATCACGGACGACTCTTGACAGTACCGGTTCTCTAAGTTTTTGTGGGTGGAGGGCAAGGCTTGACCAGCGGTGCGTCGCACTTTCCGAAGTGCGTCGCACGTTTGCAGCAAGTCCTTCCCCTTCTGGGTGCTCGACCATCCGGATGTGCGATGCACCTGGGAAGGTGCAACGCACGGGGGGCCGCCTTGCTCGTTGTACCCCACAATCGCTTAGGGAATTACAACATCATTCAAACAATTTCCACCTGACCATGACTCCCTCCGACCTCCGCTACCTCTTTGACTACAGCTACTGGGCGCGCGATCGCCTCGTGGCAGCGGCGGAACGGGCAAGCGAGGAGCAGCTTTGCGAGGACGTGGGCCTGCCAAACGGCAGTATTTTGGGGACGCTCCTCCACACGGTGGAAGCGGAGTTTGTGTGGCGCTCGCGCTGTGTCGAGGGCGAGTGGCCAGCCGCGCTGCTCGATCCCGCCGACTTTGCCAGCCTCGACGCCGTGGTCGCGCGGATGCACGAGGAGCAGCAGCAAACGCGCGCCTACCTCAGCCGCCTGACGGATGCGGAGTGCGCCAGCACGCTCAGCTATCGCAGCACGGGTGGCAAAACGTACACCCACGTACTGTGGCAAATTCTCGCGCACATCGTCAACCACGGCACGCAGCACCGCAGCGAGTGCGCCCACGTGCTGACAAGTTTCGGCCACTCGCCGGGCGATATCGACCTCGTCACCTACGAGCGGACGCAACAGGAAAGGGAACCGTAGATGACCGCCACCGACCTTCGCTATCTCTTTGACTACAGCTATTGGGCGCGCGATCGCATTTTGCGCGCCGCCGCCAATGCGACCGATGCCGAGCTGAACGAAGACGTTGGCCTGCCCAGCGGCAGCATCTTTGGCACGCTGGTGCACACGCTTTCGGCGGAGCACGTGTGGCGGCTGCGCTGTGCGGAAGGCATCTCGCCACCTTCGCTGTTCGACCCCACCACCTTCACCAACCTCGACGCCATTGTCGACCGCTGGCGCGGCGAGCAGCAGCAGCTGGGCGACTTTCTCCAAGGCCTGTCTGACGCCGACTGTGCGCAGACTATCGACTACCGCACGACCAGCGGCAAAGCGCAATCCCAAGTGCTTTGGCGCATCCTGGCGCACGTCGTCAACCACGGCACGCAGCACCGCAGCGAATGCGCCCACGCGCTCACGGGGTTTGGCCACTCGCCGGGCGATTTGGATTTGATTCTGTTTGAGCGTGAACAAAAGAAAGCGTAGTGCGTAATGCGTGAACCGTTACCCACCCTCAATGGGTATTCTTACCGTCATCAGCAAGTGTCAGTTCACGCACCACGCACGACGCACCACCCACCACCAAAGGAGCCTCCCCATGCCCCCCTCAACACGCACGCGACCTTCTTTTACCCAAAACGTCTCGCTCATGGTCGACCGCGCCCTGGGCTATTTGAACTTGCAGCCCGGGCTGGCCGAGAATATCAAAGCCTGCCACACCGTCTTGCAGGTGCAGTTCCCCGCGCAGCTGGATGACGGCTCCTACCGCGTCTTTCGCGGCTGGCGTGCCGTGCACAGCGAGCACCGGCTGCCCGCCAAGGGCGGCATCCGCTACGCGCCCCACGTCAACCAGGACGAAGTCGAGGCGCTGGCGGCGCTGATGACGTACAAGTGCGCCGTCGTCGACGTGCCCTTTGGCGGCTCGAAAGGCGGGCTGCTGATCGACCCGCGCGAACACAGCGAGGACGAGCTCGAGCGCATCACCCGCCGCTTTGCGCGCGAGCTGATCGTGCGCGGCTACATTAGCCCCGGCGGCAACGTGCCCGCGCCGGATATGGGCACGGGCGAGCGCGAAATGGCCTGGATCGCCGACATGTACCGCATCCTGCACCCGGAGAACATCAACTCCTTTGGCTGCGTCACCGGCAAGCCCGTTACCTCCGGCGGCATCCGTGGGAGAGTGGAGGCGACGGGGAGGGGCGTGCAGTACGCCATCCGCGAATTCTTTCGCCACCCGGACGACGTCAAGCTGGCCGGGCTGAGCGGCGGGCTGGCGGGCAAGCGCATCATCATTCAGGGGCTGGGCAACGTGGGCTACCACGCGGCCAAATTTCTAAGCGAGGAGGACGACGCGCGCATCATCGCCATCATCGAGCGCGACGGAGCCATCGTCCACGAAAAAGGGCTGCCCATCGAGCAAGTCAAGCAGCACATCAACGCCAATGCGGGCGTGCGCGGCTTCCCCGAAAAGCTGGAGGGCACGCGCTTCCTCGAAAACGGACGCGCGGCCTTTGAGCTCGAAAGCGACATCCTGATTCCCGCCGCCCTCGAAGGCCAGATCACCGAGGAAAATGCCGACCGCGTCCAGACCAAGCTGATCGTGGAGGCCGCCAACGGCCCCGTTACCTTCGAGGCGGACGAAATTCTGCGCAAAAAAGGCGTTGCTATCCTGCCCGACTTTTACGTCAACGCGGGCGGCGTTACGGTTTCCTACTTCGAGTGGGTCAAGAATCTCTCGCACATTCGCTTTGGCCGCATGGAGCGCCGCCTCACCGAGCGGCGCGACGAGGCCGTGCTGCAGGCGCTTGAGCAGATGACGGGGAAAACCGTGCCCGACACGCTGCGCGCTCAGATGGACAATGACATGGATGAGCTCAGCCTCGTCCGCTCCGGGCTGGACGACACCATGCGGCTGGCTTACCAGGAGATCAGCGAAACGCGCCGCCGCCACGAAGGTGCGGTGGAAGGCGACATTGATTTTCGCACGGCGGCCTACATCGTCTCGCTGCGCAAAATTGCGCGCACCTATCTGGAGATGGGCGTGTAGGGATTTGCGATTTTAATTTTGGATTTACGATTGAACCGTTCATCCACCGGTAGCATTTTGTCTTACCACCAACTGTAACGATTCAGGGTAGGCAAGCCCTCGCCTCCCTCCTAAATCCTCCCTCCACGCGTGGAGGGAGGACTTCTGCCCCTTCGTCAACGAAGCGGATTCGGCTTTGGCAAAAACGCTTCGTTGACAAGGAATCAGGCCCCCCTCTCCACGCGTGGAGAGGGGCTGGGGGTGAGGCTGAATCGTTACCACCAATTTTAGAAAGTTTCTTGAATGCCCCCCACCCTTCAACCCGTCACCACCAAACCGCTCAACGCCGAAACCCCGCTCGTCGCCCTCGCGCAGGCGACAACGCCCAACGAACTGTTCTACGTGCGCAACCACTTTGCCACGCCCGCGCTGGAGGTGGACGCGTGGCGCTTGTCTATCGGCCTGCTCGATGGGCAAACCACGAAATTCTCGCTGACCGATC
The DNA here is from genome assembly GCA_965213595.1 of Caldilineaceae bacterium. Taxonomy (GTDB): domain Bacteria; phylum Chloroflexota; class Anaerolineae; order Caldilineales; family Caldilineaceae; genus JBCCFC01. Next base: position 275,377 of record CBDBZO010000002.1, read on the forward strand.
TGCAGGCGCTACCAACGCGCACGCTCAGCGTGGCGCTGGCCTGTGCGGGCATCCGGCGCAGGCTGATGTCGCCCGCGACGCCGGGGACGCAGTGGGGCAACGGCCCCGTGGCCACGGCGAGCTTTACCGGCACGCCGCTGCGCCACGTGCTGGCGCAGGCCGGTTTTGATGTCGACAATCCGCCTGCTGAGGCTGCGGAAGTTTTGTTTATCGGCGCGGACGAGGGCAAAATTCAGACGGGCGAAACGGTTCCCTATGCGCGCAGCCTCACGCTCGACCAAGCATTGGCGGACGACGTGCTGGTGGCCTGGATAATGAACGGCGAGCCGCTGCCGCGCGACCACGGCTTCCCCGTGCGGCTGGTCGTGCCGGGCTGGTACGGCATGGCCTCCGTCAAGTGGCTGGCGCAGATCCACGTGAGCGCGCAGAAATTCGACGGCTTCTTCCAGGCCGAGCACTACGTCTACTGGCAGGACACACGCTTCGCCAACGCCACGCCCGTCTCGACGATGCTCGTGCAGTCGCTGATCGCGCAGCCGGGCGACGACGCGCTGCCCGTTGGGCAAACGACGGAAATCCGCGGCACGGCGTGGTCTGGCGCGGGCAACATCGCGCGCGTGGAGGCGAAGGTCGACGGGCCGGATGGCGACGGAGACTGGCGGGACGCCACGGTCGAGCCGGGCGCGGATTATGGCGCGAGCCCGTGGCGCTTTGCCTGGCAGCCGAATGCGCCGGGCCGCTACACGCTCCACGCCCGTGCAACGGACAGCGCGGGCAACGTGCAGCCGCTTGATCAGCAGTGGAATCGGCTGGGCTACGGAAACAACAGCGTCCACACGGTAATGGTGTTGGTCGAGTAGGCTGGGTCGCGAAAAGTTTAGACTCGGCATCCGTACGGGCACGCCATGGCGTGCCCGTACGGATGCCGCTCAACTGCTTGAAGAGCCAAAGAGGCCGTTATCTGATATGTTCCTCCACCCCAAGCTGCGCGCCATTGATGCGCGGCCATTTGAGCAGGATGGCGAGCGCTACCTCGCGCTGCACGATCCGCAAGAGCTGAGCGAGGGCACGCTGCTCGTGCCCGAAGCGGTGGCGCCGCTGCTGGCGCTGCTCAACGGCAGAACGCCCGTCGCGCGGCTGGCGGCCTTTGCCGCGCGCACCACCGTCGACGAGCTGCTGCGCGCGCTCGACGAAGCCTGCCTGCTCGACAACGAGCGCGCGCAGGCTGCGCTGCGTCGTGCGGAAACCGTCTTTCACAAATCGCCGCAGCGGACGCCCGCGCTGGCCGGTTCCGTCTACCCCGCCGCGCCCGCTGCCCTGCGCGCGGCGCTGGACGGCTACCTCACCGCCGTGCAGGCGACAAAATCACCCAGCGCAAATGGGGCAACCGGCGGCGTGGGCTTGCTTTCGCCCCACATTGATTTTGCCCGCGGCGGCGAAACTTACGCCCGGGTGTGGCAGCAGGTTGCGCCCGCGCTGGCCGATGCCGAGCTCGTGGTCGTCTTCGCCACCGATCACGGCGGCGTCGACCCGTACACGCTGACGCGGCAGCACTACGCCACTCCCTTTGGCCCGCTGCCCACCGCCGTCGACGTGGTGGACGCGCTGGCCGGGGTCATCGACGAAGAGCTGGGCGAGGGGGCGGCCTTTGCGGGCGAGCTGCGCCACCGCAAGGAGCATTCGATTGAGCTGGTGCTGGTCTGGCTCCACCACATGCTTGATAAAATGGGGCGCAGCAAACTGCCGCAGATCGTGCCGATTCTATGCGGCTCGTTCTACGACTACATTCGCAACGGCCACGCGCCCACGGATGATGCGCTGCACAAGCGCGTGCTGGAGACGCTGCGGGCGGCGAGCGCTAATCGACGCACGCTCGTCGTGGCCTCCGGAGATTTGGCGCACGTGGGACCAGCCTTTGGCGGCGCGCCCGTCCACCAGCCGCAGCGCGATCGGCTGCGCCAGACGGATGATGCGCTGATTGAAACGCTGGTTGCTGGCGACGCGGCGGCCTTCTTTGAGCAAATTCGCGCCGCGCGCGACCGCAACAACGTCTGCGGCACGACGCCCGTCTACCACACGCTGCGCCTGCTGCACGCGCTGCACGGCGAGCACGCCGTCGAGGGCATTCACACCGGCTACCAGCAGTGCCCGGCGGACGGTCGCAACAGCTCCACCGTCTCGATCTGCGGCGTTGTTTGGGGGTGAGCTAACTTTCGAAGGTCGATCAGCGAAGGGCGCTAAGAGTATGAAGGAGAAAGGATTAGGTTCCGTTGAAATTTTGCTAAACGAGCTTGGCGGGGAGGTCGAGCGCGCCCTCACCCCCGGCCCCTCTCCCAGGCTGGGAGAGGGGCCGGGGGTGAGGGCCAATTCCCAAGTGTCAACGGAACCTAACGTTCTTCCCTTCGCGCCCTTCGTTGATCGGCTCTTTTGAAATTTAGATCAGGCTGGTTGAAAATTCGCCGGAACAAACCGACTGCCAAATGCGTCTACTGAGAACGAGAGCCATCGGGTAATCGTAGAGTAACCATCAAAAACAAATTAGGGAGAGACAGATGAAGATTTACCGGTTTATGACCACTGTAGCGCTGGCGGCTTTGGTGGTCGCGGGCGCAGTTTTGTTCAGCGTCAACAGCTTTGATGCGCCGAGCGCCGCCGCCCAGGGCACGCTGCCGGAGACCACGGTGCGCACCGTGACCGTGGTCGGCGAGGGAACCGTGTCGCTGACACCGGACATTGCCGAGACAAACATCGGCGTCGAGGTGATGCGCGCGTCCGTGCAGGAGGCGACGTCGGCGGCGGAAGAGCTGATGCAGAGCATTCTGAGCGCGCTGGCGGAGCAGGGCATCGCCGAGGAGGACATTCAGACCTCCGGCTACAGCGTCTACGCGGAGCGCTACGGCCCCGAAGGGCCGCTGGCGGATGACGAGACCCAGTACCGCGTGAGCAACAACGTCCAGGTAACGATCCGCGACATCGACAGCGTGGGCGAGGTGCTGGATGCGGCGGTGGAGGCGGGCGCCAACAACATCTACGGCGTCAACTTCCGCGTGGAGGACCCCAGCGGCGTGGAGTCCGAGGCGCGCGAGGCAGCCTTTACCGATGCGCGCGAGAAGGCCAGCGAGCTGGCCAGCTTGAGCGACGCCCAGCTGGGCCAGGTGATGAGCATTAGCGAAATCATCGGCAACGCGGGCTTCTACCAAAGCAGCTTTGACACGTCCGCCATGGCGTCCGGCTTGGGCGGCGGCGGCGGCTTTGCTCCCGGCGAGCAGGATCTGGTGATGCAGCTCCAGATCACCTTTGAGCTAACCCAGTAGTTGACTGTGACGGTCGCGGCTCCAGCCGGTCGACCGTGACCGTCACGGCCCAAGGAATCACCGCTTGCCCGGCCGTACCTGGGCTGTAATTGTCACGGTCTTTGATCAACGTGGTTATGTCGTGAAAAAGTGACAATCACGGCCCAGATGCTGGTCGGTAAGCTTTCCCTATTCAGGGCCGTGACGGTCACTTACCAACGAGGTCAGCTATTTCAACCCAGATGCGCCATTTTTTCCTACTGCTCTGCTTCGGCCTCGTGGCCTGCGCCACGCCCGCGCCGGTTCAAAACGCGGCGGTAGCGGCGTCGCCCGCCGCCCGCGCGCTCGTGCCCACCTTCACCGCCACCCCACGGCCCAGCGACACGCCCGTTCCGGCAGCGTCAACGCCAACTCCCGCCGTTATCCCCACCGTTCTCTCCGCGCAAACGCCAACCGAAGCGCCCACCGCCACGCCCGATCCCTACGCCGGGCTGACCGTCGCCGATCTCGCCACGCGTTCCTACGGTGCGGGCGGCTTGCGCACGGAGCAGACGCTGGCCGTTACCGAAAGCTTTACACGCACGCTGATCAGCTACGACAGCGATGGGCTGACGGTTTATGGCTTTATGAACGTGCCGCGCACGCCGCCGGGCGCGCAAGGCGAGGCGACGACCGCGCAATTCCCCGTGGTGATCGTCAACCACGGCTACATCGATCCCGCCGTCTACACCACGTTGACCTACACCACGCGCTACGCCGATGGGCTGGCCAACGCGGGCTACGTGGCGATCCACCCCAACTTTCGCAACTACCCACCTTCCGACCCCGGCCCCAACGAGTTTCGCGTGGGCTACGCGGTGGACGTGCTCAATCTGGTTGGGCTGGTGCAGCGATTGGGCGGCGAGCCGGGGCCGCTGGCGCGAGCAGATGGCGAGTCGATTGGGCTGTGGGGGCACAGCATGGGCGGCGGCGTGAGCTTGCGGGCCATTGCCGTGGATAGCGCAATGGCCGGGGACGCACGGCTGGGCATCGACGCCGCCGTGCTTTACGGCGCGATGAGCGGCGACGAGCAGCGCAATCACGAGCGCATTCTCTTCTTCTCGGACGGCGCCCGCGGCAGCTGGACGGGCGACGCCCCCAGCGCGGTCGATCTGGCACGCCTCTCGCCCATCAACCACCTGGCGAGTATCAAGGCGGCGGTCAGCATTCACCACGGCGCGCTGGATGCACAGGTTCCGCTGGCGTGGTCGGAGGATTTATGTGGACGGCTGCAAGCGCTGGAGAAAGCGGTGGAATGTTTCATCTACGCCGAGCAGCCCCACACTTTCGTCGGCGCGGGCGATGCGCTCTTTGTCCAGCGCACGGTGGACTTTTTCGACCGGGCGCTAAAGGATTGATGGAAAAACAGCGCGAGCATCCGCCGCAGCAAATGTGTCGACGGCAGAACACGTTCAGGGAATTTGGCTCTCCGCGAATTTGTAGGGTCGAGCGAAGAAACCAGCGCCGGCAGCGGCTGAGCTCGCCGAAGCCAGAGCGGGTTCACGCCGTCAACTTTGAGGAGCCAAAAAACGAATCGCCTAAACAGTTGGCAACCTCTCCCAACGCAATCAGAAAAAGTAGAATTTGCGTAGGGGAACCAACTGGTCATACACTAACGTTGTATTTTTGACGCCGTGGCTACGTGGCGCAAACGTTCGCCAAACGTAGCGGAGCGGTGGCAAAAAACAACGCATTTTTCGAGGCTACAGAGGAGGAATTCTATGAGCATTGGGTCTCGCAAAGCAGGGGGCCGGCGGACGTTTGGCGTCTCGCTGGCCGTGTGGTTGGCGCTGTTCCTGGTCGCCATGAACGGCGCGGTTGTACAGGCGGAGGAGAACGATACCGAGGCGGGCACGACTATCTACCTGCCCACGGTAGCCCGCGCTCAGCCGTCCGGCTCCATTCCGGATGCGACGGGCGCGGTGACGGACGATGCGTGGCTGGTTTCGTACTGGAACAATCAGGCGCTGATCGGCGAACCGGTGGTGACGGGTGAGGACGACGAAATCAACTACAGCTGGGGCGAGAGCGCCCCGACAAGCGGCGTGGATGCGGACGATTTTTCCGCGCGCTGGACGCGGCGGGTGGATTTTGAGGAGGGCACCTATCGCTTCCTCGCCACCAGCGACGATGGCGTGCGCGTCTTTTTGGACGGCAACCTGATCATCAACGAGTGGAACCGGCAGTCCGCGCGCACCTTTACCGTGGATCGCGAGCTGGCGGCGGGCGAACACACCTTGCGCGTCGAGTACTTTGAGGATTACGGCGATGCGCGCGTCGAGTTTCGCTGGTACGAAGTCGACGAGGCGGCGACGGACTTTTGGCGCGGCGAGTATTTTAACAACCGCGATCTGATTGGCACGCCCGCCTTTGTGCGCGAGGATGAGGAGATCGATTTCAACTGGGGCGGCGGCTCGCCCGGCAACGGCATCAGCGACGACGACTTCTCAATTCGCTGGACGCGCACGCTTGATTTGGACGAAGGCCGCTACCGCTTCCGCACGCGCACGGACGATGGCGTGCGCCTCTACATCGACGGCACGCTGGTGATCAGCGAATGGCGCATCATGAGCGATGAGCGCTTCGCCTATGACATCACCTTTGACGACGACGGCACGCACACCGTGCGCATGGAGTACTACGAAGCCACGGGCAGCGCCAGGGCCGAGCTGGACATCGACGAAATCGACCGCAATGACGACGATGATGACAATGGCGGAGATGATGACGCCAACGTGCAGCTTGTCGGCAACGTGGTGACCTGTGCGCCGCCGAACCCGCCCAACAACGCCTCGATTCGCGTCTTCCGTCGCGAGGGCCCAGCAGAGAGCAGGGAGTGGGTGCGCATCACGAGCAAGGGGCTGGGTGCGATTAGCGCCACCGGCTACACCAAGATCAACGGCCTGCCCATCGACGACGAGTTTCGCACGGACGGCCACCCCTACTGGGTGGAAATCTGGCAGGACGGCGTGATTCTGCGCTCCGTGGGCAACACGGATCGCGGCGAGCCCAGCTGGCGGCTCTTCCCCGATCAGGACAACTACACCCCCTGGCAGTGCGATCCGTCGACGTGGGCGCGGCTGCTGGCGGAGAAGGGGCTGGCGCCGAGCGAGTAGGTCTGTACGACAAGTTTATACGAAAAGCCCGGCTTCTCAGGAGAAGCTGGGCTTTTTTGTACACAGATACAAAAGGCCTGCCACCTCCAGCAATTCCAAATTTAGACCGCTTGCTGCCTAGTTAAAGAAAGTTTCGCCGCGGATTGCGCGGATCACGCGGATTTTCATCTCTGACTGCGCGCAAATCTGCGCAATCCGCGGCGAACGATTCTTCCGGTCAGTTAAATGCTGTTATAACCATTTGGCTCATCTTTCCAATACGAATAAAAACATTTTTCTTTGACAAAATTGTTTTTTGCTAGTATACTGTCTACAGATCATGCAGCATATTTCTCAGGAGCGGTCCCATGGCCAGCTTACCCCGATCCCAAACGCCCACGCGGCAAATTCTTGAATACCTCCAGCGCCACGGTTCGGCGACGATTAAGGAGTTGGAGCAGCACCTGGGCGTGACGACCAACGCGGTGCGCCAGCACTTGAGCACGCTTTCCAGCGAGGGCTACATCGCCCACCAGCGCGTGAGCACGGGCGTTGGTCGCCCGCACCACGCCTATTCGTTGACGGAGCGGGCGCACGATTTGTTCGCCTGCCACTGCGACGATCTGGCGCTGACGCTGCTGGAAGAAGTCTTTGCGATGGAGGGCGTGGAGGTGACGCAGCGGCTGCTGGGGAGAGTAGGCGACAGGCTGGCGAGCAAGTACGCGCCGTCCGTACAGTCGACGGTGCTGCGCGAGCGGGTGGACGAGCTGGCGGTGGTGCTCAACGGGCGCGGCGTGCTGGCGGACGTGGAGGCCGAGTCGAGCGTGGGGAACGATCAGCTTGTGCTCAAAACGTATAACTGTCCCTTCCACGAGCTGGCGCACGAGCACCGCGAAATCTGCACAATGGACAAGCAGATGCTGGAAAAGGTGATTGGGACGGGGCTGGAATTACAAACCAACATCATGGACGGGCACACGTGTTGTTCGTTTGTGGTGAGGGGTGAAAAGTAGGTGCGGCTTGTAGCCGCACGGATGTTGGAATCCGTATCAGATAGTCCGATGCGAAGGCTGATGATCGCGCAGCTACAAGCAGCGCCTACGATTGCCCTGTTGGTCCCATGGAGAGCACCTGTCGGGAAGCCCTCACGCATCACGCAAAATTATTAGAAACCAAAAATTTACGAGGAGCTAAAATCAACGATGAGCACATTGGAAATCAAAAATCTCCACGCAACCGTGGAGGATACAGAAATTTTGAAGGGGGTGAACTTGACGCTTCACAGCGGCGAGATTCACGCGCTGATGGGGCCAAATGGCTCCGGTAAATCCACGCTGGGCTACGTGATCGCGGGCCACCCGCACTACGAAGTCACCGAGGGCGATATTCTGGTCGACGGCGAGAGCATTCTCGAGATGGAGGCGGACGAGCGCGCCAAAGCGGGTATTTTTTTGGCCTTTCAGTATCCCGTGGCCGTGCCGGGCGTAAGCGTGGCCAACTTTCTGCGCACCGCCGTTTCCAACGTGCGCGGCTACACCGAGGAGCGCGACACCAACCGCGCGGGCGTGATCGGCAGCAATTTGATGCCGATGCGCGATTTTCGCCGCGAGTTGAATACAAAGATGAAGGAGTACAACGTCGACTCCAGCTTTGCGCGCCGCTACCTCAACGAGGGCTTTTCCGGCGGCGAGAAGAAGCGCACCGAGGTGCTGCAGATGGCGATGCTGGAGCCCAAGTTTGCGATTCTCGATGAATCGGATTCCGGGCTGGACATCGACGCCCTGCGCGTCGTTTCGGACGGCATCAACAAGCTGGCGACCGAGGATCGCGGCTTCCTGATGGTGACGCACTACCAGCGCATCCTCAACTATGTGAAGCCGGACTTTGTCAGCATTTTCTACGACGGTCGCATCGTGAAGACAGGCGGCATTGAAGTCGCGGAGGCACTGGAGGAGCGCGGCTACGGCTGGGTGGAGGAAGAGTTTGCGGACGCGGAGCCAGTAATGGCGTAGTGCTTATTGCTTATTGCTTGATTCGTATGTTTACTGGTCGCGTTGGGATTCTGTTGCCTCGTGGCCGACGAGAAAATAAGCAATAAGCAGTAAAGACAACAATTGATGACAGCATTTTACCCTTGAGGAAAACATACACATGGCACTGCAAGAAGATCTGAAACAACTACAGGGCGTCAAGGAAGGCTACCAGTACGGCTTCCACGATGCAGACGTCAAGCCCGTGTTCCGCTCCGAGAAGGGGTTGGGCCACGAGGTGATCGACCAGATGAGCGATCAGAAGAACGAGCCGCAGTGGATGCGCGATTTTCGCCACCAAGCGCTCGACCTCTTCTACGCCAAGTCCACCCCGGAATGGGGCGCGGATTTGAGCGGCATCGACTTTGACGACATTTACTACTACCTGCGCCCCTCGGCCAAGGCCGAGAAATCGTGGGACAACGTGCCGGAGGATATCAAGAACACCTTCGAGCGGCTGGGCATTCCGGAGGCAGAGCGCAAGTTCTTGGCGGGCGTCGGCGCGCAGTACGATTCCGAGGTCGTCTACCACAGCCTGCGCGAGGAGTGGGAGAAGCAGGGCGTCGTCTTCCTGGATATGGACGCCGGTCTGCGCGAGTATGAGGACATTGTGCGCCAATACTTCGCCACGATTATTCCGGCGGCGGACAACAAGTTCGCGGCCTTGAACAGCGCGGTGTGGAGCGGTGGCTCGTTTGTCTACGTGCCCAAGGGCGTGCACCTGGACGTGCCGCTGCAGGCCTACTTCCGCATCAACCAGGAGAACATGGGCCAGTTTGAGCGCACGCTGATCATTGTCGAAGAGGGCGCGAGCGTCCACTACGTCGAGGGCTGTACGGCCCCGGTCTACAGCACGAACTCGCTGCACAGCGCGGTGGTGGAGATCATCATCAAGAAGGGCGCGCGCTGCCGCTACACGACGATCCAGAACTGGAGCACCGACGTTTATAACTTGGTCACCAAGCGCGCCGTGGCCGAAGAGGGCGCGACCATGGAGTGGATCGACGGCAACCTCGGCTCGAAGGTGACGATGAAGTATCCGGCGGTCTACATGATGGGGCCAAAGGCGCACGGCGAGATTCTCTCGATCGCCTTTGCGGGCGAGGGGCAGCACCAGGATGCGGGCGGCAAGGTCGTCCACGGCGCGCCGTACACGACGAGCAAGATCATCTCGAAGTCGATCAGCAAGGATGGCGGTCGCGCCAGCTACCGCGGCATGTTGAAGGTGGCCAAGGGGGCGCACCACAGCAAGAGCAACGTCGTCTGCGACGCGCTGCTGCTGGACGAGAGGAGCCGCTCGGATACGTACCCCTACATCGAGATCGAAGAGGACGAAGTTAGCATCGGCCACGAGGCCTCGGTAAGCAAGATTGGCGAAGAGCAGCTCTTCTACCTGATGAGCCGCGGCATGAGCGAGGAGGAAGCGTCGGCGATGATCGTCGGTGGCTTTATCGAGCCGCTGGTCAAGGAGCTGCCGATGGAGTATGCGGTGGAGATGAATCGGCTGATCCAGCTGCAGATGGAAGGCAGTATTGGGTAGGCGCGATTTGCGATTTTGAATTTACGATTTACCAGGTTGCAGCGGAGACGATGTTGTCTTCGCTGCGGCCTTGATGCGTAAAAAGTACTGTGTGAACTTGCGGAATGAACTCGCGGAGCGAGCACGCCTTTGTGCGAACGGGTAGACAAAGATTTTTATGAATGCCGCGCTCTATTTACTTACAGGGCCGTGGGCGTCGGGGAAAACGACAGCGATTCCGCAGCTGCGTCAACTGCTGCCGGAGGCCGTCGTATTGATTGGGACATTTTGCTGCCTGGGTTATCGCTGGCAATAGATGCGGACGCGTCGACGGAGCCATTGGCGTGGCCGGGGTTGCACGAGATGTGGGTCGCGATCTTGGAATCGGTGTTGGCGAGTGGTTGCGACGTGTTGCTGTGCGGGCCAGCGACGCCCGCTGAGTTTAGCGACGGTCGACTTGCCCGCTACCCAATCCGCTGCGCTTATTTGGATTGCCCCAACGATTTGTTGGCGATGCGCTTGCGGGCTCGCGGCGTAGTAGAACACGAAATTGCTGATGAGCTGGCGTTCCTGTCGAAATTGCGGGATGGCGCACACACGGCAATTTTTGTGCATCAGCAAACGCCACATCAAATCGCAAAAAACGTTGCAGCGTGGGTAGAAACATCACGACAGCTGAAAATTGAAAAATAAAAACGGAGACGAATGTGAGTACACCGGTATTGGAACGAGAAAACATCGCCGCAACAACCAGTGGCTTTACGGAAGAGAGCGTGCGCGCGGCTTCGGCGTCGAAGAACGAGCCAGAGTGGATGCTCAACTTCCGCCTGGACGCCTGGCGCACTTTTGAAAACATGGCGTGGCCCAAGCCCACGGATGAATCGTGGCGGCGGACGCGCCTGACGGGCTTTGAACTAAACGACTACCAGCCCTTTGCCACGCCCAACGGCCAGGCCTCTTATGAGGAGCTGGGCGGGTCGCTGCAAAATGAGCTGGATGAAATGGAAAGCGCGGCCTCGCTCATTTTTCGCGACGGCGGCACGCTCTACAGCGTTGAGAACCAAAATCTCGAAAACGACGGCGTCATCTTTCTCAGCCTGCAAGAGGCGGTGCAGCAGCAGCCCGATCTCGTGCGCGAGTACTTTATGACGCAGGCCGTCAAGCCAGAGCACAACAAGTTCACCGCGCTGCACGCCGCGCTGTGGGATACGGGCGCTTTTGTTTACGTCCCCGCCAACGTCAAAGTCGAGCTGCCCCTGCAGGCGATTTTGGAGCAGGCCGCGGGCGTCGGCGGCTACCACCACACGCTGCTGATCGCCGGAGAGGGCGCGGAAGTCACGCTGGTCGACGACCTGATCGGCGGCGAGGACGCGATGCAGAGCAGCGTGGTCGAGCTGATCGTGAAGGACAACGCGACCGTTCGCTACATGAATTTGCAGGACTTTGACTTTTCCACTTGGAACTTCCTCACGGGCCGGGCCGTCCTGGGCCGCGACACAGACCTGCGCTGGATTCAGGTCTCCTGGGGCAGCCGCCTCACAAAGGCTTTCCTTGATCTCGACCTGAGCGGCGAGGGGGCGCACGCTGAGCTGCTGGGCATCTACTTCCCCATCGGTCGCCAGCACATTGCGCACGAGACGCTCCAAATTCATCGCGTGCCCAACGGCTTTAGCGATCTGCTCTTCAACGGCGCGCTCAAGGACAAGGCGCGCAGCGTTTACATGGGCATCATCAAGGTCTTTCCCGATGCACAAAAGACGGACTCCTTCCAGCGCAACGGCAACCTGATCCTGGACAGCGGCGCCCGCGCCGACAGCATCCCCGGCCTCGAAATCGAGGCGGACGACGTGCGCTGCACCCACGCAGCCACGGCGGCGCAGGTGGAGGACGAGTACTTGTTCTACCTGATGGCTCGCGGTCTGTCACGCCCGCAGGCCGAGCGCATGATCGTGCAGGGCTTCTTCCAGGCCGTGCTGGATCGCGTGCCGGTCGAGAGCGTGGTGGCGAAATTGGAGCGGGTGATTGAGCGGAAGATTGGTGGGTAGGAGAAGATTGATGAATGAAGATTGCAGGCCGATGTTGTGGGTGGCTCTGCAATCTTCACTTGTCGGCCAATAAGTGGGCGTGAGCGATGAAGCTGAAGGAGTTGGCATCGAAGATTGTAATTGATCCGCGTAAGCTGACGAAATATGTATTAGACCCCAGCTCCAAACGCGGTGCTGACAAGGCACGCTTATTTTCTAGTATGTTGGGTTATACTCAAGCGAACTACGAGCCGCTTTTACAGCAAATTCGCGAGCGCTCGCCCGACGCGGAAGTGCATTTCAATCAAGAGCGTCAATATGGGAACGCATATTATATATTCATTGTAGTTGATGGGAGCAACGGCGAGCAGGCGCGAGTCCGAGTCGGGTGGTTTGTGCCGCACGGAATCGATGAAGTGCGTTTAGCTTCGGCGTGGCCATTGACATCAAAAAGACGGGGAGGTGTGGTATGACGAAACCTCAGCTATTCGATTTGGTCGAGTTAATTGTCGATATTCCGCAATCCGAGCTTCCAGAGCCGGAGATACCAGGCGCGGAGCTGCGCATTGGCGATCGTGGAAACATTGTCGAAGTGCTTGGTGACCACGAAGCCTATATCGTGGAATTTCTAGACGATGAGGGTTACACTTATCACTGGCCAATGCTTGAGCCATATACATTCGTCGTTGTTTGGCAGGATGCAACGAGGGAATATGTCCCCCTCGCCGAACAAATCGCCGACCTCGCCGCTCGCCTGCCGGAGTCGGCTGCGCAAAGCATAGCGGACTTCGCTCGCTTCCAATATGCGCGCACCGTGCCCTTCCGCAGCGCCGAGTGGACGGAGGCGTCGTCTGCGGCGGTACAGCAAAATCAACCAGAGCGCGAACTCATCGCCGCCGATTGAGTGATCTTGTATGAAGCTGAAGGAATTGGCGTCGAAGGTTGTGATTGATCCGCAGAAGCTGACGGATTATGTGCTGGATCCAAGTTCTGGCAAGGGTCGACATAAGGCGCGTTTGTTTGCCAGCATCTTGGGCTACATTCAGGCAAACTATGAACAACTGATGGAGCAAATATTACTTCATGCGCCCGATGCGGAAGCACACTTCAACCATGGAAACGATTTCGGCGTGGGGTATTACACCATCATTTCTATTGAGGGAATGAACGACCAACAGGCCATAGTTCGCATAGGTTGGTTTGTTCCACACGGCGAGGACGAAGTCATCTTGAAGACGGCTTGGCCGTTGACGGAGAAACGACGAGGAGGGTATTTGTGATAAAACCAGCATTGTTTGATTTGGTCGAGGTAGTCGTTGACATACCAAAAGACGAAATGCCGGAGCCAGAGATGCCGGGTGTTGAACTTGGCATTGGTTTGCAAGGATACATCGTCGAAATTTTCGGCGATCACGAGGCGTATATGGTCGAATTTCTCGACGAGGAAGGGCATACGACCCATCTGACTACGCTATACGCCGAAATGGTAACAGTTGTCTGGCAGCGCGAAGCAAAAAAGGATGTGCCCATTGCCGAGCAAATCGCAAACCTTGTCGCGCGTCTCCCAGAGTCGACATCACAGGGTATTTTGGACTTTGCTCGCTTCCAATACGCACGCACCGTACCCTTCCGCAGCGCCGAGTGGTCGGACGGATCGTCTGCGGCGGCACAGCAAAACCAACCGGAGCGCGAACTCGTCGCCGCCGATTGAACAGCGTCACCATGAACAGCGACCAGGCCTTTGTCGACTACCTACTCGAACTGCTCGATCCCGTCGACGGCATCACCGCCAAGCGGATGTTTGGCGGCCACGGCATTTTTCGCCACGGGCTGATGTTTGGCCTCGTCGCGGATTCGACGCTCTACCTCAAGGTCGATAAAGAAAATGTCGGCGAATTTGAAAAGCTAGACTTGGAGCCGTTCGTTTACGTCAAGAACGGCAAGCCGATGGCGATGTCCTACCGCGAAGCGCCGGCAGACGTGTTGGACAATACAGAAATTATGACGCGCTGGGCGGACACTGCATATCAGGCCGCTTTGCGCGCCAAAAAATAAATACAAAGGAGAACTCATGGCAACCCCAACCAAACCCATTGAACAAAAAGGCTACGCCAACCCCGACGTGCTCGTCAGCACCGATTGGGTGGCGGAGCATCTGAACGACGACAACGTGCGCATCGTCGAGAGCAACGAGGACCCGCTGCTCTACGACGTGCACCACATTCCCGGCGCCATCAAGATCGACTGGCAGGCCGATCTCAACGATCCGCTGACGCGCGACTACATCGACAGCGAGGCCTTCGAAGCATTGATGGAGCGCAACGGCATCAGCAACGACACCACGGTCGTCTTCTACGGCGACAAGAACAACTGGTGGGCAACCTACGCCTTCTGGGTCTTCAAGCTCTTTGGCCACGAGGATGCGCGCGTGATGGACGGTGGCCGCTCGAAGTGGATCAGCGAAAATCGTGAACTGACGCGCGACGTGCCGAGCTACGACCGCGCCAACTACGATGCGCCCGAACGCACAGACGAAGAAATCCGCGCCTTCCGCGACGAAGTGCTCCAGCACATCGACGCCGACAAGCCGCTGATCGACGTGCGCTCGCCCGCCGAGTACAGCGGTGAGCTGCTGCACATGGCAGATTATCCACAGGAAGGCTCGCTGCGCGGCGGCCACATCCCCGGCGCGAAGAACGTGCCCTGGGCGCGCGCGGCCAATGAGGACGGCACCTTCAAGAGCGCCGACGAACTGCGCGCGATCTATGAAGAGGAGCAGGGGCTGAAGCCCGGCGACGACGTGATCGCCTACTGCCGCATCGGCGAGCGCTCCAGCCACTCCTGGTTCGTGCTGACCTACCTGCTCGGCTACGATAACGTCCGCAACTACGACGGCTCGTGGACGGAGTGGGGCAATGCCGTGCGGCTGCCGATTGAGCGCTAAGAAGCGCAAGATTAAAGAATAAAGATTAAAGATTGAGTACCTAACCAAAATGGGAATTCACCTCATTGGTAGAGTGCTCAATCTTTAATCTTCAGTCTTCTTCCCATGAACACCTTTGCCCGCGAAAACCTCCTCGATCACTACAACCACCCACGTCACAAGGGTACGCTGGCGGATGCCGATGCTCAGGCGCACGACGTCAACCCCTTCTGCGGCGATGAGGTGACCATTATGCTGCGCGTTGCTGAGGGGCACGTGAGCGAGGCGGCGTTTGAGGGGCGCGGCTGCACCATCAGCCAGGCGACGGCGTCGATGCTGATGGAGGAGATCGTGGGCCAGCCGGTGGACGAGATTACGGCGTGGGGTAGGGAATTTGTGTTAGACTTGCTCGGCATCGAGATCAGCGCGGCGCGGCTCAAGTGCGCGCTGCTGCCGCTAAACGTAATTCACCAGAGCCTGCACCAGGCAGAAGAACAAGAGACAAATGCAAAATGAATTCTCTACCCATTGCCTGCGACATGACGGCACTTACCAGCGAGCAGCGCGTGCGACGCGACACGCTCTTTCAGCAGCTTGCCCAGCGCATTGAGCGGGTGGAGGAGCTTGAGGATGGGTACACTTTTCACGCCCGCACGGACGATTCCCTCTGGATGACCGCCGCCGAATTTGTCGATTATGAACGCCGCTGCTGTCCGTTTTTTAGCTTCGTGCTGCAAATGTCGTCTGCTGCGGATTCGATTCAGCTTTACCTGACGGGTGCAGAGGGAACCAAGGAATTTATTGAAACACAATTGATGGGCAATTTGCCAAAATCATGAGCATGGACAACTTTATCAAGGTCGCCACGCGCGACGAAATTCCCGCAGGCGGCAGCAAGCTCGTCGAAGTGGGGCAGACGCAGGTGGCACTCTTTAATCTAGAGGGCGAACTTTACGCGCTCGAAAATGTCTGCACCCACGACGACGGCCCGCTGGTCGACGGCGACGTCGTCAACGGCTGCGAAGTAATCTGCCCGCGCCACGGCGCGCGCTTCGATATCCGCACGGGCGAGGCCAAGGGCTTCCCCGCCTTTATGCCGACGAACACGTATCAAGTTCGCGAGGAAAATGGCGACGTCTACATGGAGTCGCCGGAGTAGATTTTAGCCATCATACGGGCACGCCATGGCGTGCCCGTATGATGGCATGAGAAATTAAGGAGATTACAATGGCCGATTTACACACAGAGCGCGACCCCATTGCCGAGGAGGCGAACGCGGGCGCGCCCATCAATGAGCCGACGGGTGAAGCGACGAACGGCGCGGCAAGCAACGGCGCAAACGGCGATTTGCCCACGCCCGAACAGGTGCGCGGCGTGATCCAGGAGAAGGTGCAGGACCCGGAGCTGATGCTCAACATCGTCGACCTGGGCCTCATTTACAACGTCGAGATCACGGAGAAGAAGAGCGCCGAAATCACGATGACGCTGACCAGCCCCGGCTGCCCGGCGGGGCCGGAGATCATCACCAACGTGCAGCGCGAAACGCACAACGCCTACCCCGCGCTGGAGGATGTCAATATTCATCTCGTCTGGTCGCCCTTTTGGAACCCGGAGATGATGTCCGACGAGGCGAAGGACGAGCTGGGGATTTTCTAGACGCGCAAACTCGTTCCCACGCTCCGCGTGGGAATGCCGCAAGGAGGCTCTGCCTCTTCTTGCAAATGATAAAACGAAGGGCGTTCGGCTCGTACCGAATGCCCTTTTGCGTGTTTGGTTTTGGGACGCAGAGCGTCTCGGTTTGCCTTCCCACGCAGAGCGTGGGAACGAGCGCTACACCCTCCCCCGCAGCGCCTCCGCCAGGAGACGACGCAGCAGCGGATTATCCGCCGGTGCACGCGCGAACCACGCCGCCGCGCGCTTTGCCTCCTGCGCGACTTCCGCCCCGCCAGCCACGTGAAGCCACGCGGCCTGCATCGGCAAAGCGCGCGCCATGGCCGCCAGCAGCCGCTCGCCCTCCGGCCAGGCTTCCGCGCCGTCGACCAGCCGGGCCACCTGAATTTCCACCGGCGCTTCCCCATCCAAGCCAAACAGCTGCCCCAGCGCCTCGACGTAGAGCCGCAGCTGCGCCGGCCAGCTCGCCATTACCGGGTGGTGCAGCAGCGTTTCGACCGTTGCCAGCTCTGCCGCTTGGCTTTGTGTCGCATCCGAGGGCGGCTCGAACAAGGCCGTGAGCGCGGGGTCGGGCGCGGGCGCGTCAAACTGCCAGATTTCGTGGTTGAACAGCCGATATTCACCGGGCAGGGTGACGCTGTCGCTTCGTCGATATTGGTGATTTAGCGTGTGGCGCAGCAGCCAGCGGGCAAAGTCAAAGGGGGCTTCAAGCAGAATCTGCGATTCCCCCTGTGCGCCGGTGAGGCTCATCAGCTCGCCCACGGCGCGCGGCGAGGGCAGGTGCTCGACGGGAATGTCGCGCACGCCGTAGCTCTGGAGCAGCCCGGCGTCGGCGTTGAGCGCGACGTTGAGCAACATGGTTTGCCCGTCGGCGCTCGCGCCTTCCACGGCGGCGGGCCGGTGAAGGAAGAGCAGCGTCTGGTTGCCGAGCGCGCTCACGGGGTTAAGCAGCGCGCGCCAGCCTGTTGGCTCCGGCGTCGCCACCTCGACGCCGCGAAAGCGCAGCTTGCGCAGCGCGCGGGACGCCTCGTCCGCCAGCGGTGGCGGCAGCGTAAACTGTAGGCCGTGCAGCGCCGCCGCCGCTTCCTCGCGCGCGTCGACGGTCGCCAGCCGCCCCAGCGCGTCGCGGGCCACGGCGGGCCGGTCGTCCTGGGCAATCAGCCGCAGCAGGGGCACGCGCTGCGTCGGCTCGACTTGGTCAAAGAGCGCCAGCACGCCGTGGGCGATCTCCTCGCTCTCCTCGCGCAGCTGCGAGACGTATTCGAGCAGCACGTGCTCGTTGCGCTGCCCCTCCTCGACGGCCTCGCGCAGGCTTTGCAGCACCACATCGTTGGTGCTGCTCAGGCGGTTGACGAGCGCGGGCGGCACGTGCTGGCCCAGGTAGCGCTGCAAAATGGTGGCGGCGGAAAGCCGGGCGTGGTTGCTCGCCCCGCTATCGTTGACGGCGCCGCGCAGGGCGGGCTGAATCTCGTCCGGCGGCAGCAGCGTGGCCAGCCGCGCCAGCCCGCCGCGAAGCTGGCCGCTCTGCGTGTCCAGCCGCTTCACCAGCGCAGGGATGACGCTGTCGCTGGGGTAAGCCTGCGCAATGTGGCGCACGGCGGCGAGCAGATCGCGCTCGTTTTGCGTGTCGGCCAGCGCGTCCATGGCCTGCTCAAGCTGGCGGCGCTGTTGGAAGTCGATAATTTTGTCAGCCATTTAAATCTACACGTGTTACGTGCGCTTCTGCACGATGAACAAATCGTTGATATTTCTGTTCCATCTCAATTTGCCAGTTATCTGGACGAGCTACCAAACGTGGATCCAACCCACGTGGTATCTCGTACAACCCGCGGGCAATGCGGACAACCCACCAAGCCAACATGATTGTGTAGTAAGTGCGAATACGCAGATCAACGTAAAAATCTTGTCTTTGTTGAGCATATTCTGCGATTACTTGCTCCCACTGCTTGAGCGGCACATCTTCATAAGCAGGGTGCGACATCCAATCGGCTATTTCAAATGCAGGATCGCCCCATCCGCTATTTTCCCAATCAACCGATGCCCAACCGCTTCCGCGACGGATGAAATTTAGACAGTTGGCGTCAACGCGACACAGTGTGCGCGGCGGAGTTGGCCATGTGGGTGGAGTCCACGAATCGAACCAAGCCAGCAATTTCTTCAGCGAATCTGGTCGCATATCACGAGGAATTTTCGCCACGTGTTGATGAACAAGTGCTTTTCCAGCTTTACCACTTTGGACATTTAGCACGGCATTCGGGAGCACCTCATGTGTTTGCGCAGGCGTTATCGAGTGAATAGCGCAGTAATGTCCAATCAGTGCCGACCAGACATCTGCGGTTGACGGCGGTTCCGTAAGCACTTGACCCTCAAGCCATGTTTGAACAACTACTGGTTGGTGATAGCGACTTTGATCGAGCAAAACAGGACGCGGCGCAAGCTGTTGTACACTTTGCTGTATTACACACAGTGCTTTATATTCGCGCAGCGCACGGTTACGTTCGTCACGAACCGTGAATTTAACCGCGTAGTCTACATCATCATTTGTTGCACGGTAAATCAAATTGTTGCTTCCACCCGCAACAGGCGTGATATTCCATTCACGCCAGGTATGAGCATTTTGCATTGACGCGCTATCAAGATGATGTAGCAGAGGGAAGAGCAAATCATTCATTGTAGCCAAAAAACTCAAATTCTTACCTAGCACATTTGTTTGAAATTCCCGCGATCAATTGCTGAACGCGCGCTTTGGTGATACAATAGAACTCGTCGAAATGGCAAGGTGGGCAACCCGAAAGTTCTCATGGCACAAGCACTCTACCGCAAGTGGCGCAGTCAAACGTTTGACGAAGTCGTCGGGCAGGAGCACGTGACGACGACGTTGCGCAACGCGCTGCGCGACGGGCGCGTGGCGCACGCGTATTTGTTTGCCGGGCCGCGCGGCACGGGCAAAACGAGCACGGCACGCATCCTGGCCAAAGCGCTCAACTGCACCGCGCCGGAGGCGAATCGCCCCTGCAACGAGTGTCCGCCCTGCATCGCGATCAACGAGGGGCGGATGCTGGACCTGATCGAGATCGACGCGGCCAGCAACAACTCCGTCGACGACATTCGCGAGCTGCGCGACAAGGTCAACTTTCAGCCGAGCGAGGGGCGGGTGAAGGTTTATATTATCGACGAAGTGCACATGTTGAGCACAAACGCCTTCAACGCGCTGCTCAAAACGCTGGAGGAGCCGCCGCCCCACGCCCGCTTTATGTTGGCGACCACCGAGCCGCACAAAATTCCGGCCACGGTGCTCTCGCGCTGCCAGCGTTTTGACCTGCGCCGGATTCCCGTGCCGCAGATTTCGGCACATCTCAATCACATTGCAGACGCCGAGGGCTTCTCCGCCGAGATGGAGGCGCTGGACGCCATCTCGCGCGCGGCCCAGGGCTGTATGAGGGACGCCGTCAGCCTGCTCGACCAGATGTTGAGCTACGGCCACGACCAGGTCACGCTGGAGCAGGTGCAGCGGGCGACGGGGGCGGTGAGCGCCGAGGCGGTGGGCGAGCTGGTGGATGCGCTGGCAACGAGCGACATCGCGGCGGGGCTGACGCTAATTGGGCGTTTGCTAACGGAGGGCGCGAGCCTGACCGAGTTTTGCCACCAGACTATCGAACACCTGCGCGGCGTCATGCTCGTGCAGCTGACGGGCGAGCCGGCGCTGCTGAGCGAGCTGCCCGGCGAGACGGTTGCGCACATGGAGCGGCAGGCCGAGGTGATGTCGCAGGCGCGGGTGCTCTTTGCGATCAAGCGCTTTGGCGAGGCGATTGCCGATCTCAAGGGTGGCTACCAGCCGCAGCTGCCGCTGGAGCTGGCGCTGATTGAATCGGTGCGCGGGCCGGCGACGGTGATGCCGGCGGCAACCGTGCCGCAGACCGCCCAAATAGCACCTGCCCAACAAACGGCGGGCGCGGCGGGGCACGTCGACCAGCGAGCGGAAGCGCGTGCCCAGCCGACGGCGGCCAGCACAAGTGATGGAACCGCTGCCAAGACAGAATCTCCCCAGCGCCAGCAGGTGGATAGCGAGACGGGCGAAATTCTCGAGACGATGAGCGAGCCGGTGGTGATTGACAGCGATGCGGTGAAGCGCCTGCGGGCGGGGTGGTCGAACTTCTTAGGCACGGTCAAGCAAGCGTGCGGCCCCAAAACCGAGGGAATGCTGCGTTCCGCCGTCAAGGATGTGGCGATTGGCGGCAACACCGTGGTCTTTGCGCTGGGTAACTACCAGTTTGTCTACGATTACTTTGAGAAGATCGAGAACCGCGAGGAAGTCGCCGCCGTGCTCTCGCAGTTTTTTGGCCGTTCGATGGTGCTTGACTGCCAGATTGGCGAGAAGGCGGAGCTGACCAGCGCGCAGCGCGTCGCTGCGGAAGAAAGCGGGGACGACGCGAGCGAGCTGCTGGAGTACGCCGTCGCCAACTTAGGGGCGGTGGTGGAGGATGGCGCGCCGGAGCCGGCGTAAAACTTTGGCCGCGGATTTTGGTTGGGCAAAACTTTCTTAAACTTGCCGATAGCATGGTGAGTCCGAGACCAGTAAGTCTGCCATTCCCGCGCAGGCACAATGGCGTTAAGTTAAACAATCTGGTTTCCACGCAGAGCATGGAACGAGTAACCCTTAAGTTAACGCCATTGCGCCGGGTACCCTCTGTGGGTGCGGGATTCCATGCCAGGCCAACCTTAGATTCCCGCCTGCGCGGGAATGACAAATTTTGACGATTCCACTAAACTTTCGATTCGCCTACGTCAAGTGCCGAACGGCGAAGATTCAACAAAACCAAAATTCACGTGAACGATACGCTTCACGTAGAGAAAATTGATTGGAGATACATCATGGCAAAGAAGAAAAAAAATCAGCGCGTGCGCCCCGAAAATTCGCTGGCGGATCGGCTGGGCGGAGCGGGCATGGGAGCTGGCATCGGCGGGCAGGCGGGCGGCATGGGCAACATCATGTCGCAGATGAACAAGATGCAGGAGCAGATGGCCCAAACGCAGGAAGAGCTGGCCGACGAAATGGTGGAAGTCAGCGTGGGCGGCGGCGTGGTCACGGTGGTGGCGAATGGCAACCAGGAAATTCAGTCCATCAAAATTCAGCCCGACGTGGTCGACCCGGAAGATGTCGAGATGCTGGAAGACCTCATCCTCAGCGCCGTGACCGAAGCGCTGCAAAAGAGTTCGGATTTGGCGGAAGAGCGCATGGGCGGCTTGACGAGCGGGTTGGGCTTGCCGCCGGGTCTTGGTTTGTAAACGTAAGTTTCGTAGCCCATGAATAATGAGTGATGAATAGCGCACCCGACCATCCACTCATCATTCATTATTCTTTACTCATATCTCATGCAGCCACTAGCCCAACCCGTTACCGAACTGATCGACGCCTTTGCGCAGCTGCCCGGCATCGGCCCCAAATCTGCCAGTCGCCTGGCCTACTTTCTGCTGCGCAGCGACGATGCGATTTCGCTCAAGCTGGCGACGGCGCTAAACGAGCTGAAAATCAACACGCTCTTCTGCAGCACCTGCCACAACATCGCCGACCGCGACCCCTGTGCCATCTGCGACAGTCCGCAGCGCGACCACAGCGTAATCTGCGTCGTCGAGGAGCCGCTGGACGTGCAGGCGATTGAGCGCACGCGCGAATTCGAGGGAGCCTACCACGTGCTGCACGGCGCGATTTCGCCCGTGGACGGCGTGGGGCCTGAGGATTTGAAGGTCGCCGAACTGCTGGATCGCATCCAGCGGGGCGAGACCCATGCGGGAGACAATGGCGATGCGGCGGGCAACGTCCCCGTTGTGGAAATTCTGCTGGCGACCAACCCCTCGCTCGAAGGCGACGCCACGGCCATGTACATTTCGCGGCTGGTCAAACCACTGGGCATCCGCGTGACGCGGCTGGCGCGCGGCCTGCCCGTGGGCGGCGATCTGGAGTACGCGGACGAGGTCACGCTTGGACGCGCGCTGGCGGGGAGAAGTGAGATGTGAGGCGGTCAGTTATGAACGTTCCCGAGCAGACGCTGTCGGCGATGCGCGATTACTATCGAGCACGCGCGCCCGAATACGACGACTGGTGGCAGCGGCGCGGCCGCTACGACCTGGGCGCGGCGGGCAACGCGCGCTGGCAGCGCGAGGCGGCGCAGGTCGTCGACGCGCTGGCGGCGCGTGATTTGCGCGGCCACGTATTGGAGCTGGCGCCGGGCACGGGCAACTGGACGCAGCACCTTGTTCTCAACGCCGACAGCGTGACGGCGGTCGACGCCTCCGCTGAGATGATCGCCATCAATCGCGCCAAAGTGCGGAGCGAGCGCGTACACTACGTGCAGGCCGACCTCTTCACCTGGCAACCCGACCGCCTCTACGATGCGGTCTTTTTTGGCTTCTGGCTCTCGCACGTGCCGCTGGAGCGCATGGGTGATTTTCTGAACGCGGTGGCGGCGGCGCTGGCGCCGGGCAGCAAGCTTTTCTTTGTGGACAGCCGCCGCCATCAGCCCCAGGTGCATCACCAGGAGGAGGCGGTGACGCAGCCGCAGCTGACGCAGCGACAGCTCGACGACGGGCGCGAGTACGTGATCGTCAAAAATTTCTTCGAGCCGGAGGCGCTGGCCGTACGCTTTCAAGCCGCCGACCTCGACGTTTCCGTGCGGGAGACCGAGACCCACTTCATTTACGGCACAGGCAGGCGGAGTTGAGCCAGCGCTAAACCCTCACCATGACTACACAGACCCTTCCACTTCCAATCGAGCAAACGGTGGCTCCTGCTGTGCAGGGGTGGCCGCCGCTGCTTGATGCACGGCTGGCTGAGACGTCGCTTGCGCCCAACGAGCGGTTGGCGCTGACTGAGTTTCTAGCGGCGCTGCACACGCGCTATGGCGACTGGCTGAATGCCGTGATCCTCTACGGCTCGGCGGCGCGCGGCGAGGTGCGCTTTGCGCCGGGCGCCACCGACACCTTTGATTCAGACGTGGATTTGCTGATCGTGCTCAATCGCGAGGCGACGCGTGAGGAGCAGTCGGCGATTTGTGGATTGGCCTTCGAGCTAAAGATGCGACACGAGTGCGATCTCATGGCGCTGGTGATGACGCCGAAGACCTTTGCCTGGCACGGGGGCGGCAGTTCACTCTGGCTCAACATCCAGACGGATGGCATCTGGCTCTGGTCGTCGGGCTACGTCGTGCCGGAGCCAAATCATTGCGTGATTCGCGAGCAGTTTTCCGATTCGGGAGAATACATGCTAACCGAATCTCAATATGACGAAATCCGTATTTACTTTGAGCGCGCGGATGATGATTTGGACACAGCGCGACTTCTGCTCGACTCGTGGAAGGAGCGTCAAGCAATTGGTCTTTGTTACTATGCTGCGTTTTATGCGGCTTCCGCACTTCTTCTAACGCAGGGTATCACGCGTGCAAAACATTCGGGCATACGTAGCGCACTGGGCCAATACTTTTTCAAGGAAGACATTCTGCCCCCGCACTGGAGTAAATTTACGAAAAGCTACAAAAAGAGCGTGAAAAGGCAACTTACGAAATGGAATACGAACCGGGCGAGGAAGTTGCCGAGCAGCGGTGGGTGTGGGCACGCGAGTTTGTCGACACGGCCCGCCGCTACCTTGTCCGCGAAGGGTATTTGAGCACATGATTCATCCCACTGACGCCGCCCGCGAGTCGACCGCCGCCGAGAAGCTGGCGACTCAGGAAAAGCTCTGGCGCGAGGAGACGCTTGCCCCCACCGTCGAGCGCTTTGGCGAGCGCAAGCAGCGCTTCACCACCAGCAGCGACGACCTCGCCGTCGAGCCGCTCTACACGCCGAGCGACGTGGACAGCGTCGAGCCGACCGAGGCTTACCTCAACGAGCTTGGCTTTCCCGGCGACTACCCGTACACGCGCGGCGTGCAGCCCAATATGTATCGCGGTCGCTTGTGGACGATGCGGCAGTACGCGGGCTTTTCGACGGCGGCAGAGAGCAATCGCCGCTACCACTACCTGCTTGAGCGCGGGCAGACGGGCCTCTCCATAGCCTTTGATTTGCCGACGCAGATCGGCTACGATGCCGATCACGAGCTGGCCGAGGGCGAAGTCGGCAAGGTGGGCGTCTCGATCAGCTCGCTGCGCGACATGCAGACGCTGCTGCGCGACATCCCGCTGGACAAAGTCAGCATCAGCATGACGATCAACGCACCGGCGGCGATTCTGCTGGCGATGGTCATCGCAGTGGGCAAACAGCAGGGCGTGACAGTCGACCAGCTGCGGGGGACGGTGCAAAATGATATTCTGAAGGAATACATTGCCCGCGGCACCTACATTTTTCCGCCGCAGGGATCGATGCGGCTGATTACCGACATCTTCCGCTACTGCGCGGCGCACGTCCCCAAATGGAACACGATTTCAATCAGCGGCTACCACATGCGCGAGGCGGGCAGCACCGCCGTGCAGGAGGTCGCCTTTACGCTGGCCAACGGTATCCAGTACGTCCAGCAGGCCGTGGACGCTGGGCTGGACGTGGACGAGTTCGCTAGCCAGCTGAGCTTTTTTTTCAACGCACACAACAACTTTCTGGAGGAAGTGGCAAAATTTCGTGCGGCGCGTCGGCTGTGGGCGAAAATTATGCGCGAACGCTTTGGCGCACGCGACCCCAAAAGCTGGCGACTGCGCTTCCACACGCAGACGGGCGGCAGCACGCTCACCGCGCAGCAGCCCGAAAACAACATCGTGCGGGTAACGATGCAGGCGCTGGCCGCCGTGCTCGGCGGCACGCAGTCCCTCCACACCAACGGCATGGACGAGGCGCTGGCCCTGCCAACCGAAAAGGCCGTCGAGATTGCGCTGCGCACGCAGCAGATCATCGCCCACGAAAGCGGCGCGGCGGACACGGTCGATCCGCTGGGAGGCTCCTACTACGTCGAGGCGCTGACGGACGAGATCGAGGAGCGGGCGCAGAATTACATCGAGCGCATCGACGAGATCGGCGGCGCGCTGGCGGCGGTGGAAGAGGGCTTTATCCAGCGCGAAATCCAGGAGGCCGCCTACCAGACGCAGCGCGCCATCGAGCGCGACGAGCAGATCGTCGTCGGCGTCAACCGCTATCAAAGTGACGGGACGGTTGCGCCCGATCTGCTGCGGGTGGACGAGCAGGTGCACGTCGAGCAGGTGGCGGCGCTGGAGCGCTTGCGGGCCGAGCGCGACGGCGAGCGCGTACGCGATGTGCTGAGTCGCATCGAGCGGGCGGCGCGCGACCCGGAGGCCGCGCTGATGCCGCTCTTCATCGAAGCCGTCGAGGCCGAGGCGACGCTGGGCGAAATTTGCGACGTGCTGCGCGGCGTCTTTGGCGAGTACGTGCCGGAGAGCTGGGTGTGAGGTTGATGCGTGATTCGTGATTCGTGATGCGTGAAAGGGGTGACTCGAATTGTCCTTTGATCAATGGCATTCAAAATATGCTCTCCAGATTTGTTGGAGTGATGAAGACGATGCGTTTTTAGCCGATGTGCCCGAGCTGCCGGGCTGCATGGCGCATGGCGATTCGCACGAAGAAGCACTGAGTAACGCCAAAGAGGCGATTCAACTGTGGATTGAAACATCGCTGAAATTCGGTGACCCCATCCCAGTCCCAAAGGGTCGCCGCTTGATGTTTGCCTAGACGCATGAGGGTGAGTACGTGCCGGAGAGTTGGGTATGAGGTTGATGCGTGAAACGTGATGCGTGATATGATTTCTCTCGACAAAACTGACCGCTTCCCCCTGATCTTTCGCCCTACGCCGCTGCATCCGCTACGGAGTTTCTCCAAAGTGCTGGGTGGCCCAGAAATTTGGGTCAAGCGCGAAGATTGCACGGGGCTGGCGGGCGGTGGCAACAAAGCGCGCAAGTTGGAATATTATGTGGCGGATGCGCTCAAGCAGGGGGCAGATACGCTGGTGACGGTGGGCGGCTTACAATCCAACCACACTCGCCAGACGGCGGCGGCGGCAGCGGTGGCAGGGATGGGCTGCGTCCTGGTGCAGCGACAGTGGGGTGCTGGCGGCAATTCCGAATATGAGCAAGTGGGCAACAATTTGCTCACCAAGATTTTAGGTGCGGAACGTCGACTGATTCCGGGCATGGGGCGCGTACTGCCGGATGATTGTGACTTGCAGGCCGTGCTCGCTGATTTGGAAGCGGCGGGGCACACGCCCTATTTTATCCCTGCCGGGGCCTCCGATCACCATCTGGGCGGGCTGGGCTTTGTCGATTGCCTACGCGAGACGTTGTCGCAGGCGGATGCGCTCGGCGTGACGTTTGACGCCATTCTTCACGCCACTAGCAGCGGCAGCACACAGGCTGGTCTACTGGCGGGTCTGCACATGATGGGCCGCAACACACGCGTCATCGGCATCTGCGTCAACGAGCAGCCGCAAACGACGCGCGATGTCGTCTGCCGCATTGCCAATGCAACCAGCGAGCGGCTGGGTAGCGAGCCGTTTCTGCACGACGATAAAATCGACATCCGCACCGATTTTGTCGGCGAGGGCTACGGCCTACCGAGCGCTGCTACAATTGAGGCAATTCGGACGCTTGCCACCTGTGAAGGGGTGCTGGTCGACCCTGTCTATGAGGGGAAAGCGGTAGAAGGATTGATGGCGCTCGTGCGCGGTGGCGAATTTGCAAAAACAGACAGGGTGCTGTGGATACACTTGGGCGGGGCGCAGGCGCTGCACGCATATCACAGCTATTTTTGATGGTGAACTGCTCAATGAACCGCGTCGACTACTTCCGCATTATCCACCAGCACATCCCGCCGGACAGCGCCGTCTACCCGCTTTACGTGATCCACTGCCAGCTCGTGGCGCGCAAGGCGCTGGCGACTGCCGAGCGGCTGGGGCTGGCGGACGAATCCATGCAGTTTATTGAGGAAGCCGCCATGCTGCACGACATCGGGATCGTGCGCACGAATACGCCCAAGCTCTACTGCTACGGCGAGCACCCCTACCTGATGCACCTGGTGGCGGGGCGAGATATTTTGGAAGCGGAAGGGTTGCCGCAGCACGGGCGCGTGGCGGCGACGCACGGCGGCGTGGGCATCACGCGCGAGCACATTATTCACAATCAACTGCCCTTGCCGCACGAAGACTTTGTGCCAACGTCTGTGGAAGAGGAGATCATCAGCTACGCCGATCTCTTCTTCTCCAAAAATCCAAAGCGCCTGTGGGACGAGAAGCCGCTGGAGAAGGTGCGCCAAACCGTCGAAAAGTATGGGGAAGAGGCGCGGCAGACGCTGGATTCGTGGATCGAGCGCTTCGACATATGAATGATCTCTTTCACCGCATCGACCACGTCGGCCTCGTCGTGCGCGATCTCGACGCGGCGCTGCACACCTACTGCGAGCTGCTCGGTTTTGACCTGCTCGAACGCGTCGATATTCCGGAGCAGCGCGTGGCAGCGGCTTTCCTGGATGCGGGCAACGGCACGATTGAGTTGATCGCGCCGACAGACTTTGGTGCAGCCGAGGAGAGCGGCACGGCCCGCTTCCTGCGCAACCGCGGCGAGGGCACGCATCACATCTGCCTCGAAGTCGACGACATCGAGGCGGCGCTGGCGACGCTGCGCGAGCGCGGCGTGCGGCTGATCGACGAAACACCTCGCCGCGGCGTCCACGGACGGGTGGCGTTTGTGCATCCCAAGGCGGCGCATGGTACGATGGTGGAACTGATAGAAAAGATTAAAGATTGAAGATACAAGGCAGTGCTGCCTTGTATCTTCAATCTTTAATCTTTGGTGAAAAGGAAACTCATGTCTGAAGCTGTTACACAATCAACTTTGACACCTGAAGCCTGTTTTGAATATCTCAAAGCCGTCATCGACCCGGAGATTTTTCAGAATATCGTGGATTTGGGGCTGGTCTATGGCGTGGACGTGCACGAGGATGACGTGGTCGACGTGAACATGACGTTGACGACGCCGCACTGCCCGATGGGGCCGCAGATTATTGCGGACGTGGAGCAGACGCTGCGGGGCCGCGGCGCGCGCGACGTCAACGTGAACATCGTCTGGGAGCCGATGTGGACGCCGGACGCGATGACGGACGAGCTCAAGCGCGAGCTGGGCATCATCGAGGACGAGTCGATGAGCAATGAGCCAACTCTAGTCGCGCCGGAGCCGACGCTGCCGCCCGTGCCGCCCCCCGCGCCGCGCAAGAAGAATTTTGTGCAGCGGCTCTTTGGGCTGTAAATCGCAGCAGAGTAATTTCGCCTATCTCAGTGTTCGACCCTTCCCCATGCCCCACCTCACCTTCGACCACGCCGTCCTCGTCGTCGACAACCTCGACGACGCCGTGCGCGACTACCAGGCCCTCGGCTTCCACGTGACGCCGGGCGGTACGCACGCGGGCGGCTGGACGCACAACGCGCTGATCGGCCTGGCGGACGGCGGCTACCTGGAGCTGATCGCCACGGTCCAGCCGCGCCACACCACGCTGCTGCGCACGCTGCGCCAGCATGGTGCGCTTCATCTGCTGCAGCCGGATTTTGCGCTCGTGCAGCAACGCTTTATGCATTCCGTTGCGCTGGGCGAGGGCTTTCGCGATTTTGCACTGCTTGCAACGGCGCTGGAGGCGCAAATCGAGGCGGCCAACGAGGCCGGGCTTTCGCTGGCGGGGCCGCTCGACGGGGCCCGCAAACGGCCAGACGGCGTCCAGCTTGCCTGGCGCTTTGGCCTGCCGCCGGACGCCTCGCTGCCCTTCCTGATCGACGACGTGACCCCGCGCGCGCGCCGCGTGCCCGCCGCCGCGCGCGACGCCCACCCAAACGGAGCGGTCGGCGTGGCGGAAGTCCGCTTTGCCGTGCGCGATCTTGGGACGGCGACGGCTAAGTTTACCGCGCTGCTCAATCTGAAGGCGGAGCCAGTCCAGATGGGGGGAGAGCGCGCCTGCCGCTTTGCGCTGACGGAGTCGTTTGCGCTTACGCTGGTTGCGGCGACGGACACCGGCAGCGAACTGGCGGCTCAGGCTGAGACGCGCGGCGAGGGTCTCCATGCGCTGCGGCTGTGGACGGATAATGCGGAGCAAGCCGGAAAGCTGGATGCAAACTTGAGCCACCGAGCGGAGATCGAACTGGTGGCAACGATGTAAACCGAACAGTTCTCTGAGCTTTTGCGGGGTGGCGAGCAAGGCTCGACCGACGGTGCGTCGCACTTTTCGAAGATAGTGCTGGCGAACAAAAAAGAGGGTCGACCGTGCGTGGCACTTCGGAAAGTGCCACGCACATTCAGGACAGTTATTCCCCAATCCGGAATTCGCCAGCAGCATTTTCCCCAAGGGCGTCGCACGTTCGAGGAAAGTCCTTCCCCTTTTCGTGCTCGACAAGCTGGATGTGCGATGCACCTGGGAAGGTGCAACGCACGCTGGGCCACCTTGCTCGTTGCACCCCGCAATCCCCAGAGAACCTTCTTTGCTTCACGCCACTGTTTGGTTGCTGTCAAGAAACGCTCTGTGACCTCGCAGGTTAGTGGAAGGGTCAAGACTGGTCATTTCCAGCTCGGCTCCACCAGCCCGTTTCTTTTCACTTGCCTGACCCTGTCATCGATCATTACAAAGCGGAAGCGCGCTCGTCCGCCCCGTCCGCCAGTCGACCTGCCAGCCCCATCACCCCTCGCCGACTGCTCCCCTGCGCGATCACCACCGTGCGCGCGCCGGGCCACGGCACGATCTGCACCAGCACAAAGGCCGGTCGCCGCCAGAGGCCGAGCAGCCCGGCGGCAATGAGCAGCCCCGCCGGTACGAGCAACCAACCACCCGGCGTGCGCCGCGCCATCACCTGCACGCTGGGCACGCGCACCACTTCGACCGGCACGCCAGCCGCGTCGAGCGTCTGCACCGCCCCGGCAATTGCCTCGCTGCGCGGCGAGCCATCCGCCGCCAGGGGAATCACATCCGCCAGAAAGCCCGTGCCCGCCGCGCCGTCTGTTCCACTGTTTGGTCCATCCTCCGCCGTGCGCACAAAGCGCAGCACGGCGTCGTCCCCCTGCTGCAACTCCACTTCAAGGTTGACGCTGGGAAAGGCCAGCCCCACGGCGTTGCGCAAATCGCTGCCGCCGGGCGCCACGAGCCGATTGCTGCCGTCCGCCGTGCGCACCAGCAGACCCGGCGCGACAACCAGCGCCCGCACGCGCACGCCGTCCAGCGTCAAACGCGTCTCCGGCTGCGTCAGCGGCAGATCGCGAATCGCCTCGCCGTGCTGGAGGCGCAGGGCCAGCGCAGGCACGCCGCGCTGGCCCTGCGCCTCCAGACTTTCCCTCTCAGCTCCTTCCTCCTCCACCGCCTCCAGCGACGTCGCGGCGTACTGCACGCGAAAATCGCGGGCGGCGTAGGCAAACGTTTCGCCCGGCACAAGCGGCGGTGAAATGGCCGCCCAGCTCTGCCCCGCCGCCCACCACGCCGCGATCAGCGACAGCAGCAGACCCAGCAACAGCAGCGGCCGCAGTCCGCTCGCGTGCAGGTCACGCGTGGCCAGCAGCCGCATCTCCTCGGCCACGACCGGCTCGTCTTGCCCCGCCACATCAATTTCGCCAACGCTGATTTCCTGTACGCGCATCTCCTGTACATGACCAAAGCGCCGCGTCAGCTCATTGCGCACGAGCACCAGCACCGCGTCCGGCGCTGCCTCCTGCGTGGTGCGCAGGCGATGGGGCACGGCCATCGGCAGCGCGACCGGCTCCCCCGCCGCGGCGGGCGCACGCAGGTCGTCGGGCCGCAGCGTCTGCACCCGCCGCATCTGGAGGGCCGTCCCAATTTGCCGGCCCAGCTGAAGCAGCGTCAGCGCGCCCAGCAGCCGGAAGAGCCAGTGCAGCAGCGGGCTGGTTAGCACGTCCAAACCGGGTGGCAACCGCTGCGGCAGCGCCAGCCCCAACAGCGTCAGCCCCAGCGCCAGCAGCGCCAGCCCCAGCAGCAGGAGCGGTCGCGTACACCAGCGCCACAGCGCATCCAGCGGGGCCATCGCACGCAGAGCGGGCCGGCTAAGTTGCCGCGTCTGTTGATTCAGTGTCATGCCGAATAGTCTAGGTTATATTCTGCGAATGCAAGAAGTTTTTGGATCACGATTCCGCCCGCTCGGCCAGCCACTGCCCCACCTCCACTCCCAGCTCTGCCAGCGGCGCGCGCCGCGTGTGACACGTCGGCAGCGACTCCAAAAAGGCGCTGCCGTATTGCTTCTGCCACAGTCGACTGTCCAGCAGCACCACCGCGCCGTGGTCGTCCACGCGGCGCATCAGGCGGCCAAAGCCCTGACGAAAGCGCAGGATTGCATCGGGCAAGGTGTAGTCGCGGAAGGCGTTCTCCAGCTCGGCGGAGCGGGCGGCCACGAGCGGATCGCCCGGCACGGCAAAGGGCAGCTTGACGATCAGCAGGCAGCGCAGCAGGTCGCCGGGCAGGTCGATGCCCTCCCAGAAGGAGCGCGTGCCGAGCAGCACGGCCCGCTCGGCTGCGCGATACTCGCGCAGCACGCGCGAGCGGCTGCTCGCCCCGTGCTGCAAAACGGTGATGCCCAGCGCATCCAGCGGCTGGCGAATGGCCGCCGCCGTCGTGCGCAGCTGGCTGTAGGAGGTGAAGAGCATCAGCGTGCGCCCGCCAGCCGCCAGCGCCGCCTCGATCACCGCTCGCTCGACGGCCTGCTGGTAACCCGACCCGTTGGGCGGCGGCATGTCGTTGGGCAGGTAGAGCAGCGTGTTCGTCTCGTACTGAAACGGGCTTTCCACCGTCGCCGCCTCGACTTCCCACAGCCCCAGCCGATCGCGCGTAAAGCCAAAGCCGTCCGCCGTGCGCAGCGTTGCGCCGGTGAAGATGGCCGTGCGCATGTCGTGCACCAGCGCCTGCTCCAGCAGCGAGCCCACCCGTCGTGGCGCGAGCAGCAGCGTCGCCTCTTCGGTGCGCTGATTGATTTCGAGCCAGGCCACGGTAGGTTCGCGGTCAAGCGGGGAGATTGGAGATTGATAATTGGGAATTGAGCTGGTTGAATCGAGATGGTTGAAGGGTTCACCCGGCGCTTGCTCGGAGGGTTTGCTCTGGGCGCTGCTGGGGGGGTTTGGTGATTTTGCTGCAGCAGCGGGGGCGTCGGCGGAGGGAAGGTCGAAGAGTGTGCGGAAAAACATCTCATCGTTGGGCGATGCGCCGCTGGCTGGCCCCGTCGTTTGCAGGATGATCTGGTCGAGCCGGCGAGTGAACTCGCGCAGGTCGCCGACCGTGGCTTCGAGCTCAGCCAGGTGGGTCGATGCGGGCTCGCGCTTGTGCCAGCCGCTCTCGACCAGCGAACGCCGCAGCCCCTCCGCCAAGTCGGCGACCGCGCGCAGCCTGCCCGCAATGTGATCCCACTCAATTTCAACGCGGCTCCACTCCGGCTGCACGCGCACGGCCTCGTCCAGCGCCAGCCGCTGGTTGTACTTCGCGTCGCGCCGCCGACCCTTTTGGTGGGCGGCAAAACGCAGCAGCCGCTGGTTGAATGCTGGCAGCAGATCGAGCGCCTGCCCGACCTCGATGCCCAGATCGGCCAAGGTCAACGCCGCGCCGACGGCCCGCGATTTGCCCCGCCGCACGTCCGCATCCAGCAGCCCGTGCAGCGCGCCGTGCAGCGCACCCTTGCTCGCCAGCCGCCCCAGCAGCCCCGCCGCCCGCGACCAGTGCGCCGCAAAGGTCAGCTGCTCCGTGGCCGCATCCTCCAGGTGGTGCGCCTCGTCCACGATCAGATGGCTAAAGGCGGGCAGCACGCGGCGGGCCGCCGCCAAATCGGCAAAAAGCAAGGCGTGGTTGATGATGAGCAGGTGGGCGCGCGCGGCCTGCTCGCGGGCGGCGACGGCAAAGTCGCGGTGGTAAGCGCCCAGGCCGGAAGTCGTGGCCGGATCGTTGGCGGGGCCGGTGCAGCGCTGGGCGTTGCAGGCCGCGTGCGAGCAGATTTGCTGCCAGATGGCCTGCTCGGCGTCGGTCGGCAGAAAGAGCTCGTTCACGTCGCCCGTTTCGGTAAAGAGCAGCCAGACCAGCACCTTCGCCAGCACGCGCAGTTCCAGCTTGGAGGGCCCCTTGGCCCGCGCGTCGATCTGCTCGCGCCAGCGGGCGAGGCGTCGCGTGCACAAGTAGTGGCTGCGCCCCTTGAGCAGCGCCACCTCCGGCAGGTCGCCGCCCGCGCTCGCCAGCAAATCCATCAGGCGCGGCACTTCGCTTTCGACCAGCTGCTCCTGCAGGGCCAGCGTGTACGTCGCCACGACCACGCGCCGCCCATTTTGCACGCTCCACAGCGCGCTCGGTAGCAGGTAGGCCAGGCTCTTACCAGTCCCTGTTCCCGCCTCGATCAGCAGGTGGTCGCCGCGGTTGAGAGAGTCGAGCACGCGCGCCGCCATCTCCGCCTGCCCATCGCGCCGCTCAAAGGACGCGCCCATCATCCGCGCCAGGTGGCCCGTCTCGCCAAAAAAGTCGGTCAGCGCCGCTGTTTCTACCGGCGTGACCTTGCGGCGCTCGTCAATCGTGGCGGCTCCATCGCCCAGCGCGCCACGGGGCAAATCCTCGGAGAACGCGTCGCTCACGGGTTGCTCAAAATCACCCGGGTCCGCGACATCCCCCAATGCGCCGTCCAGCGCATCCTCAAACAAAATCTGCGGCGACCAGCTCGCTTCGCTGCGGCTCGCACTTTCGACGATGGCGCGCAGCGTGGGCGCGGGCAGCCCGTGCACGCGATCCAGCAGCCGCGCAAAGAGCTGCGCACACGCCTCCGCATCGTCAAAGGCCCGGTGCGCATCCAGCAGCGCGATGCCCTCGTTGCGGCAGAGCTCGCCCAGGCTGTAGCTTGCGCGACCGGGCATCAGGATCGACGCCAGCTCGAAGGTGTCGAAGGCGGGGCGCTGCACGTCCAGCCCGGCGGCGCACAGGAAGCCCAGGTCAAAGCTCACGTTGTGCGCAATCACGCCGCGCACGTCCGCGCCGATAAAGGCACGCAGCTCCGGCAGCACCTCGTCGATGCGCGGCGCGTCGGCCACGTCCTCGTCGTGGATGCCGGTGATCTGCTGGATGCGCAGCGGAATCGGGCGACCGGGGTGCACGAAGCGCACGAAGCGGTCGAGCACGCGCGCGTCGCGCCCGTCTGCTGTGAAGCGAACCGCGCCAATTTCGATAATTTCGTCCTTGTCGGCCTTGAGGCCGGTCGTCTCCAAATCGAGCGCGACGTAGACGTGCGCGGTGGTGTCGGATAAATTCTCGTCAAATGCAGGCAAGGTCAGGGTGGAGCGGTCGAGCATGGGGAGAGGCTTTCTAGCCGCAGTGCGCGAGACGGCAAGGGTCGGGTCAGGCAGAAATTTTCAACGCGGAGGGCGCAAAGGATCGCGCGGAGGATCGCGGAGAGAAGTACAAGCGTTACAACTCTACTTTGAGCAGAAAACCGTAGGTTACGTCGCCCTCGCCATCCCACCAAGCCGTGATGCGCAGAACATACAGGCCCGGTTCCAGCGACAAATCAATTGCCTGTTCACTTATTAACGGCAGCGTTCCAGAAGGCTGATCTTGATAGTCCCACCAGCGATAGTTTCGCGGGCCTACATCAATACTCGTTTCATCTACCGGCATAATTTGCAGTTCGAGGTTGCTCGGCGGCTCTTCGAGCGGCAGGTGAAGCTGTGCCTGAATCGGCGATGATGTAATTATGGGATCGGGCTGCGTTGGCACACCGATCATGTCCGCGCAGAGACCACCCGATTCGTTGGACCAACAGAAAGTGCCGATACCCGATGTTTGCACTGAGCCATTGATCTCCAGCGTGGCGGGTGGTGGCTCTATATCGTCAACTGGCGATGTGGCAGTCGACGAGGGAAAGGTGACCGTTTCTGTTGGCTGCTCGACAGGTAGCTCGCTGATGCTGTAGGTGGCTGGCTCGATCGAGACGCAGCCGCATAGGAGCCAAGCTCCCAAAAGCGCGGCGAAACGGCAATGGCTTCTCATATAGTTCTTCGTATTCAAGAATTTGGCTCTTTTCACGAGACGCAGGCGAACGACAGTTGAGGAGCACGAATAGTATATCAATCAACAGTAAATTGCGCATGTTTCCACTTTGCGGCAAAATTAGCGGCCATGTCCACTGCCGCCACGCTCACCCCGCTGCGCGTCTCCGTCGTGATGACGGTCTTTAACGAGCGCGCGTCCCTGCGCCGCCTGCTCGGCTCGCTGGCGGCACAAACCCAGCCTCCCCACGAAATCATCATCTGCGACGGCGGCAGCCGCGACGGCACGCCGGAGCTGGTGCGCGACTTCGTGGCCGCGCAGGGCGATGACTTTCCCACTGTGCAGTTGATTGTGGAGCCGGGAGCCAACATCAGCCGCGGCCGCAACGTGGCGATTGCGGCCGCGGCGGGGCCGGTGATTGCCTGTACGGATGCGGGCGTGCAGCTGGCGGCGGATTGGCTGGAGAATTTGGTCGCGCCTTTTGTTAGCGAGACCCCAACCCCTTCCCCTCTAGAGGGGAAGGGGCCACGAGACGCCATAATCAACAAAACCGGAAATGAGGGGATGGGGTCGCCCCTCGCCGTCGCGGGCTTCTTCGAGCCCGACCCCAGCGGCCTCTTCCAAACCGCGCTCGCCGCCACCACGCTCCCCGCCCGCGACGAAATCGATCCGCAAAAATTCCTGCCCAGCAGCCGCTCCGTCGCCTTTACCAAGGCGGCGTGGTCGCGGGCGGGCGGCTACCCCGAATGGCTCGATTACTGCGAGGATTTGCTCTTTGACTTCGCGCTCAACGAGCAGCGCTCCAGTGCGCCGACCGCCTTTGCCTGGGCCCCGCGCGCCACCGTTTACTTCCAGCCACGCGAAAGCTGGCGCCAATTTTGGATGCAGTACTACCGCTACGCCCGCGGCGACGGCAAGGCCGATCTCTGGCGCAAGCGCCATGCCCTGCGCTACGCTGTTTACCTGGTGCTGATTCCGGCGCTGGTCGGCCACGGCTTGCGGGGCGTCTTCGCGCGCTGGCTGGGCTGGGCCTGTCTGCTGGCGGGCGGCATTGCCTACTGCCGACAGCCTTGGCGGCGCTTGAGCGCGTTGAGCAGCGAGTTGTCCACCATCGACCGCGCCCGCGCCGCTGCCCTCGTGCCGCTGCTGCGCGCCGCTGGCGATGTGGCGAAGATGGCGGGGTATCCCGTTGGGCTGTGGTGGCGCTGGCGAAATCGTCACCTAGGTGAAATCTACTGGCGGAAGTCTTGACAAGATGCCGTTGGCAACGGCAAAGCAGGTTGCTGGCCGTGCGTCGCCCGTCCGCTGGATTTGCAGCCCAACCTCCCAGAGAAGCGCGGGCATTTTTGTCTCCCCAAACTTCGCGTTTGGCTCCCCTTGTGCTACAATACACCCACACAAATGTTCGAGGGCAAAGGTGAATTTTCAGGAGCAATTCCGTGGCAAAAAATAACGAGCAAGTCCTGTACGGGGCCGATCAGATTCAGGTGCTGGAAGGGCTGGAGGCCGTGCGCAAGCGGCCCGGCATGTATATCGGCGGCACCGACGGCAAGGCGCTGCACCACATGGTCTACGAAGTCGTCGACAACGCGATCGACGAGGCCATGCAGGGGCGCTGCGATACGATTCAAATTGTGATTCACGAGGACGAAAGCGTCAGCGTGACGGATAACGGCGCGGGCATCCCCGTCGACATTCAGAAGCAGACGGGCATGCCCGCCGTGACGGTGGTGATGACCAAGCTGCACGCGGGCGGCAAGTTTGGCGGCGGCGGCTACAAGGTCTCCGGCGGGCTGCACGGCGTGGGCGTTAGCGCTGTCAACGCCTTGAGCACGTGGATGGAGACGACGGTGCGGCGCAACGGCAAGGTCTACCGCCAGCGCTTCGAGCGCGGCGTGCCCGTCAGCGAAGTCGAGGTGGTTGGCGAGTGCGACCCCGGCGAGACGGGGACGACCCAGCGCTTTCTGCGCGACGACACGATCTTCCAGGTGGTGGACTACGACTGGCAGACGCTGGTGACCCGTTTGCGCGAGATGGCCTTTCTAACGCGCGGCGTGGACATTGAGCTGGTGGACGAGCGACCGCAGCGCAACGGCAAGCCGCCCAAGCAGCACAGCTTCTACTTCGAGGGCGGCGTCAAATCCTTTGTGCGCTACCTCAACAAGAATCGCACCACGCTGCACATGCCGATCTATGTTGACCAGGAGATCGAGACGACACAGGTGGAGGCGGCGATCCAGTACACGGACGGCTACAGCGATTCGCTGCACGCCTTTGCCAACACCATCAACACGCCCGACGGCGGCACGCACCTGACGGGGCTGCGCACGGCGATCACGCGCCAGGTCAACGACTATGCGCGCAAGCAGGGTTTCCTCAAGGACAACGACACCAACTTCTCCGGCGACGACACGCGTCAGGGCTTGACGGCCATCGTCAGCGTCAAGGTGATCGAGCCACAGTTTGAGGGGCAGAACAAGCTCAAGCTGCTCAACAACGAGGTGCGCTACCACGTGGAATCCGCGGTGGCCAACGCGGTGGGCCAGTGGATGGAGGAAAATCCGCGGGACGCCAAGCAGATTATCGAGAAGAGCCGCATGGCCTACCGCGCGCGCGAAGCCGCCAAAAAGGCGCGCGACCTCGTCTACCGCAAGAGCGCGCTCGAATCGATGACGCTGCCGGGCAAGCTGGCGGACTGCTCCAGCCGCAAGCCGGAGGAGTGTGAAATCTACCTTGTCGAGGGCGACAGCGCGGGCGGCACGGCCAAGCAGGGGCGCGACCGTCGCTTCCAGGCCATTCTGCCCCTGCGCGGCAAGATTCTCAACATCGAAAAGACGAGCCTGGACAAGGCGCTCGCCAACAAAGAAATTCAAGCGCTTATTACCGCGCTGGGCACGGGCATTGGCGAGAGCTTTGATATAAGCGGCCTGCGCTATCACCGGACGATTCTCATGACCGATGCGGACGTGGATGGCGCGCACATCCGCACGCTGCTGCTCACCTTCTTCTTCCGCTACATGGAGCCGCTGGTCGCGGGCGGCCACCTCTACATCGCCCAGCCGCCGCTCTACCGCGTGACGGCCACGCGCAGCGAGAACGGCAAAAGCAAGCGGAGCAGCGACTACGTCTACGACGATCGCGAGCTGGAGGTGATGCGCAAGGAGCTGGGCCAGGACAACGTACGCATCGACCAGCGCTACAAGGGCCTCGGCGAGATGAACGATGAGCAGCTCTGGCTCACGACCATGAATCCGGAAAATCGCACGATTCTCCAGGTCAGCATCGACGACGCCGCCGAGGCGGATCGCACCTTTGATATGCTGATGGGCAGCGCCGTGCCGCCCCGTCGCCGCTTTATCCAGACGCACGCGGACCAGGCGACGCTGGATATCTAGAAAGACCGTAACGATTCAGCCTCCTGCCCAAATCTCTCTCTGCCTACACAGAGAACGGCCCCCCTCTCCCACCCCGGGAGAGGGGCTGGAGGGGAGGGCCGAATCGTTACCGCTGGCGCTTCCTCTTCGGATGAATGGCCGCCCACAAGCATCGCAACTACCTTGATGAGTAAAACTCCCCCGGCCCGTTCAGACGGCCGTCTTCGCCTCCACACTCTCCCACTCGGCCTCTTTACCCTGCTCAGCCTGATTCTGACGTGGCCGCTGCTGCCGCGACTTTTCACCCACGTGCCGGGCGTGGCCCAGTGGGCCTTTGATGAATCGACCTTTGTCTGGAATATCTGGTATCTCAAGCACGCCCTGATCGACACCCTGAGCAGCCCGCTCCACACCGAGCTGATCTACTACCCGCTCGGCATCGATCTCGTCCTCTATACCTACAACTTCTTCCACGCGCTGCTGGCCCAGCCGCTCTACCTCGCGTTAAACTTGCCCTTTGCCAGCAACGTCGTCCTGCTGAGCAGTTGGGCGTTTAGCGGCTATGGTGCGTTCCTGCTGGTGCGGTGGCTGTTAAAAGAAGAAAGACTAGAGATTGAAGATTGGGTGCCTAGCCATTTAGGGAACACCTGGCGTGAGCGAGTAACTAACCTTCAATCTTCAATCTTTCATCCCTCGTTTGCTGCCGCCGCCGTCGCCGGCCTGCTCTTCGCCTTTTCGACGAACCGCGCCGTCTACGCCGCGCTGGGCCACTACGACATGGTCACCACACAGTGGATTCCCTTCTACGCGCTCGCGCTGCTGCGAAGCCTGGACGGTTCGCGGACGGGGCGGCAGCGCCGAAAGTCGGCGGTGCTGGCGGGCGTGTTCTTTGCGTTTAACGGTTTGGCGGAGATGATCACGGCGGTGTTTTTGGCGATGTTCACGCTGATTGTCATCGTGATCTGGTTGACGCAGCGGAGACCCCTCCCCAGCCCTCCCCCAATAGGGGAGGGAGCCGTTGACGGGGGAGGCAACGATGCGTCCAGCTTACGCGGAACCGACAATATCAACGAATCAACAGCCCCTCCCCCCGCTGGGGGGAGGCTGGAAGGGGATCCAAACGCAGCCGATGAAACATCATTGAGGATTCCCCCGCGAGGTGGACTCCCAGTCCTCATTCTTCAATCTTTACTCATCACCGGCGGCGTCGCCTTCCTGCTCTGGTCGCCCATCCTCGTCCCCATCCTCCGCCAATTCCTCATCCAGGATTTCTCCCTCCAGGGCTGGGGCGATGCGCTGATCCTCAGCGCCGACCTGCGCGGCTGGTTCACGCCGTCCACGCTGCACCCAATTTTTGGCGGCGACTTGCTGACCGAGCTGCGCGCCATTCGCCTGCGCGTCCTCGTCCCCGACGGCGCGGCGCAGGCCGTGGGCTTCCGCGATTTCAACACCGTCTTTCTCGGCTGGGCCACGCTGGCGCTGGCGCTGGTCGGCGCGCTGGCCTTTTGGCGACGGGTGCGGCTGTGGGTGTGGACGAGCATAATCTTCGGCCTCTTCACGCTCGGCCCGCTGCTGCAAATCAATGGCCAGTACCGCTTTGATCTCGACGGCATCGAGGCGACCTTTCCCCTGCCCTACGCCCTGCTTCACTACCTGCCCATCATCCGCGCCAACCGCGCGCCGAACCGCAATAGCGTGGTGCTGATGTTGGGGCTGGCGGTGCTGGTGGGGTATGGGGTCTATTACTTACTGCGTATTGCTTACCGTTGGTGGGAACGCCGGAGATCGCGGCCAACGAACCAAGCAATAAGCAATAAGCAACAAGCACTACCCACCGCGCTCGCTTCGATTTTTGCTGCGTTGTTAATCTTCGAGCACCTTACCCTCCCCTTCCCGCTGTCGGACGCGCGCGTGCCGGAAGTCTACGAATTGATTGCCGCCGAAGCAGAGGGCGAGACCGCCGTGCTCAACGTGCCGCTGGGGTGGCGCAATTCGTTTGGCATTCTGGGCAACGGGCCGGAGCGGACGCGCTTGCAGTACTTTCAAACCGTCCACGGCCAGCCGATGCTCGGCGGCAACATCAGCCGCGCGCCCGATTTTAAGTGGGACTATTTCGCGCGCATCCCGCTTTTTGACGCGTTTATCGCCATCCAGCGCGACGGCGAGATCAGCGAAGAGCAGCGGGCCGCCGCCCAAGCCCAGGCCGACGAACTGATGCTGCTCTACGACATCGGCTACGTGATTCTGCACCCGCCCATCGAGCAGCGCCCGCCCTACAGCGAAGTCGACAGCGCAGGCAACGCCACCTGGCAGGCCGCGTGGAATTTTGCGCGCGACGTGCTGCCGCTGGAGGACGAACCCTTCTGGACGGGCGACGGCCCCGAAGGTGAAATCGAAGCGTACCGCGTTGTGCAGCCGCCGGGCGACAATGCCTTTGCACTCGGCTTTGGTGAACCCGGCACGTTCCCCTATCGCGGCGAAGGCTGGGACGAGGCGGAGATCGATGTAATTTACAACGTGCCCGCTATTTGGGCCACGGCGCAAACCAGCCGCAATTTCCTGCCCCTGCGCGACGTCGACCGCAGCGCCAATTACGCACTGCGCCTGCGTGCCCGTCCCTTCGCCTACCCCGGCGCGCCGCCGCAGATGGTCACGCCGCTGGTTAACGGCGAGCTGCTGGCGACGCAAACGCTGGTTGACGACTGGCAGACGGTGGAATGGAGCGTGCCGAGCGCAGCACTAATGGATGGTCTGAACCGCATCGAATGGCAGTGGAGCCGCGCCGATGCCCCGCGCGATGTATTGCCTGGCGAGCGCCTAATAGGCAGCACGGGCGTCGAGCTACCCGTGGACGTGGAGATTACGGGCGAGGCGGGCTTTATTGCGCTCTTTAACGAAGTGGGCGAGCAGAGCGAAGGCTCGGTGGGTCGACGCGGGGTGAATGTCACCGTGCTCGCGCCGGGCAGCGGCGAGATCGTCGACCAGCGGGGATTTGACACGGCAGCCAACGAATTTGAAAGCAAGGCGCTAGTAGATTTTTTGAGCGGGATCGAGGACGGTCAGATTGTGCTGGTCGCCAGCCAGCAAAATCGTGAGGCAGGTGAGGATGCAACAGCCTTCCTCACGGCGGAAGCTATCGATACGCTGCGCAACTTGGGCGCAGATGTGACGCCGGAGGGGCTGCGCGGTCAAGCCTTTGCGATTGTCGGTGTGCAGGGCAGCGAGCCGGGCAGCGCCGAAATTGAAATTCGAGAAGAGCGCCCATATTTAGGTGTGGGTCTAAACGATGACAGGCGTACGCTGACGGCGGCGGTGGAAAGTGTGGAAATCAGAAAGATTGAAGATTAAAGATTGTAACTGCGTCCCCGGCACGCGCCGCCTAACGCTTCGTCTTCCAAGTTGCGCGTGGCGCGTGCCGGGGACGCGACTTTGCAATCTTAATCTTCAATCTTCATTCTTCGATACGTCCTCACCATCTTCTCCCACGGCAGCCGGCCCGTGCGCAGCCGAATCAACGTATACACCGCCCGCAAAATTTCCCAGCGGCTGATCTTACTCGCGCCCTCTGTGCGGTTGACAAAGGTGATGGGCACTTCGCCGGTGCGGAAGCCCGCGCGCTCGCAGAGGAAAGCCATTTCGGTGAGGAAGCTGTAGCCGCTGCTAAAGATGGCGTCGAGATCGATGGTCTCGAGCACGGCGCGGCGGTAGACGCGGAAGCCCGCCGTGCAGTCGCGGATGGTGATGCCGAGGATGAGGTGCGCCAGCCAGTTGGCGCCGTAGCTGATCAGCCGACGCGGCAGCGTGCAGCCAACGACGCGCCCGCCCGCCACGTAGCGGCTGCCCACCACGAGGTCGCACGACTCGCTGATTGCCTTGTCCAGCAGCCTGGGCAAATCTTCCGGGTCGTGGCTAAAGTCGGCGTCTATCGTACACAAAAAGCGGTAGCCGCGCGCGAGGCCAAAGGCAAAGCCCGCCTTGTAGGCCGTGCCGAGGCCCAGCTTGCCCGCCCGGTGCAGGACGTGCACGCCCGCGTCGCCAGCCGCCAGTTCGTCCGCAACCCGGCCCGTTCCGTCCGGCGAGCCATCGTCGACGACGAGCACGTGCACGTCAACCGGCAGCGCCCGCAGCCGCCCCACCAGCCGCGCCAAATTCTCGCGCTCGTTGTAGGTGGGGAGGATGACGAGGGGCGGATGAAGAAGTGTTGTGTTATCCATGAAGAATTGTTGGTACTGCTTATTGCGTATTGCTTATTGCTTGGCTCGTTGGCAGCGACGCCGGATTGCGACTAACCCCTAAGCAATAAGCACTAAGCAATACGAAATACCCCCGATTATCCGCAACCCGCCCCACATGGTCAAATCCAACCGCCTCACCGCCGTCGACCGCCGCCTCGCGCTGCTGATCTTCGTTTTGGCGCTGGCGCTCTATCTGCGCACGCTCGCGCCCGGCCTGCTCGCGGGAGACAGCGCCGAATTTCAAATGGCCGCGTGGAATTGGGGCCTCGCCCACGCGACGGGCTACCCGCTCTATCTCCTGCTGGGCGGGCTGTGGCAGCGGCTCTTCACGCCGCTCTACGCGCTGTCGGACGGCGTGGGCTGGTTGAATACCACCCCCGCGACGGCGCTCAACGCCTTTAGCGCGCTCAACGGCGCGCTGGCTGTTGCGCTGCTCTACCTGCTGCTCGTGCGCATATTGCCCCAGCCAAACAACACGCCATCCAGCGACGCCATCCGCCGCGCTGTCGCTGCTTTTGGCGCGGCGCTCTTCGCCGCGAATCCGACCTTCTGGCTCCAGGCCACCATCGCCGAGGTGTACACGCTGCACGCGCTCTTTATCATCCTGATTCTGCTCGCCGCCACCTCCTTCCCACCGGTAGAATCACCCGATTCGCCACCCACAAACCATTCACCGTTCACCATTCACCGTTCACCATTCACCATCGCCTTCCTCCTCGGCCTTTCCCTCACCCACCACGCCACTACGGCCCTTCTCTTCCCCGCCCTGGCTATCTACTTATGGCTTGCGCGCCGACGCTGGCGGCTCACACCGGCAACCACCCTTTTGGCGCTATTTTTGTTTGTGCTCCCCCTGCTCTTCTATGTCTACATCCCGCTGCGCAGCACGCCCGCCGCCTCACCCTGGTACTATCCCCAAATCGGTGATCTCGCGCTCGATCTCTACGGCAGCGGCTGGCCCGCCTTTGTCGACTTTGTCTCCGGACGCTCCATCGCCGTCGGCTTCCGCGACGCGAGCGAGCTGGGGGCGCCCCTTGCCGAAGCGGCGCGATTCTGGCGCATCCCGTTTACCTGGTTCGGTCTGCTGCTCGTCGCGCTCGGCGTGATCGCGCTCGCCCGCAGCCGCCGCTGGCCCCTGCTCGCGCTTACGGTCGTCTACGCACTCAGCCAGCAGACGTTCAACCTCTTCTACAATATCGGCGACATCTTCGTCTACTACATTCCGCTCTATCTCGTGGGCGCGATTTGGGCGGGCTTTGGCGCGATGGCGCTGGTTGATTTTCCACGATTGAGGGGAGCGGGGGAGCCGGAGGGCCGGGGAGCCGGGGAGCCGGGGGGAGAACGCTCGGTTGGCGAAGTGCCCAATCTTTATTCTTTGTTCTTTATTCTTCTCCTCTTCCTCTTGCCCCTCTACTTGGGCCGCACCGTTGCCCCGCGCTTTGATCAATCGGCGAACAACAGCGCGCGCGCTTCGTGGGAAGCCGTGCTGGGGGCAGAAGCGCTGCCCGACAGCGGAGCCTACCTCATCAGCAACGACCGCGACGAAATTGTGCCGCTCTACTATCTGCAGTACGTGGAAGGGCGTGCACCGCGCGTCACCGGTCTCTTCCCCGGCTTGACCTTGGCGGCTGATTCGCCCAACCTCTCCTTTGTCGACATCGGAGCCACCGTACAAACCGCGCTAAACGCCGGCGACCGTCCCGTCTACTTTGTCAAGCCGATGCCGGGATTGGCGGCGCGCTTTGCCCTCGTGCCGGAGCCGCCGCTGGTGCGCGTGGCGGGCCCCGCCGTCGACGGGCCGC
The DNA here is from genome assembly GCA_965213595.1 of Caldilineaceae bacterium. Taxonomy (GTDB): domain Bacteria; phylum Chloroflexota; class Anaerolineae; order Caldilineales; family Caldilineaceae; genus JBCCFC01. The sequence goes on from CBDBZO010000002.1 coordinate 320,348, forward strand.
CCGCCGTTGCCGTGGACGCGCCGCTGGGGCCGCTGACGCTGCTTGGGTACGATGTGGCCCGCGACGGCGAGGCGCTGACCCTTGCGCTGCACTGGCGGGTCGACGCGCCGCTGGATGCCGACTACACGGCGTCTGTCCAGCTCTTTGATGCTGCGGGCGAGCGGCTCGGCCAAAGCGACCAGCCCGCGGGCGGCAGCTTCTACCCCACCTCGCGCTGGAAGCCGGGTGAAATTCTGCTCGACCAGCACGCGCTCACGCTGCCGGATGGCGAGCCAGCGCGCCTGCTGGTTGGCCTCTATGCTGGCCCGGATGTTCAACAGCTTGCCCCGCCCATCGAGTTGGCCTGGCCGGAATAATTTTGTGCGCTGATTGCTCTAAATTTCTCGCCGACGCGATTTTGTCGGCTAAGGCAATTCCAGGGAATTAACTATACCGGGATAAGCCGTGTTGGATGTGCGATGCACCTCCATCACAATCAGCTGTGGTATATTTGTAATCTTGGATTAGCCTAAATCGGCTCGTCCATGCACTTGACATGACAACTTTCCCTCCAGCTTAGAGGAAGTTGTCATCAAGGGAAGTACCCGTTGCCCCCCAACGCAGATTTGCCTCCAATCCAAAACACATCCCGTTCGCCGGTAAAATTTGAACGACCCGCGTTTTCGCGCTATAATGTCAAGTTGTTCGTGCCGTTCTAACCGGTCAAATTTGATTTGAGCAACGTTCTACTACCTTAACAATCGAAGACACAATCGAAAATAATCGAAAGGTCAAGCGCGGGAAAGGCAACAGGGCTGTTGGGCGGTTTGTCGGTGAATCAATGGGCAGCAGGGCTGAGTTGTAAGGGAGGATCAGATGCAATTTAACGTCGCACAACTATTGATGGAGCCCACGGGTGCGACTCGCGAATACGAGGTGGCAGAGAACATCACCAATTTGGACCCGGAGTTTAGCGCGCTGGGGCCGCTGGTGGGAAACTTGCGGCTGATGCGTACACACAGCGGCGTGCTCGTTACCGGTGAGCTGAGCACGCCTTTGCAGGTCACGTGCAACCGCTGTCTCTTTCCTATTGCCATGCCCGTGCGCTTCGAGCTGGAGGAAAGCTTTCACCCGCTGATGGAAACGCAAACGGGCCGCTTTATTTCCGCCAATGAATTTGAGGGGACGAAGGAAGAGTTCGAGGACGCCGCGCTGTTGATCGATGCGCGACATGTTCTGGACCTTTCGGAAGTTGTGCGGCAAAATATTTGGCTGGCGCTGCCCATGTACCCCAGCTGCAATTGGGAAGGCCCGCCGCCTTGCCCCAACCTGGAACAGGCAAACGCCGACGCCGCACAGAGCCTGCTCGCTCAGGAAAGCGAGGAGGAGACAACGAAAACCGCTGTGGACCCGCGCTGGTCGGCGCTGCTGGAACTGCAGCGCCAGCTTGAGGAGTAGCGCTTAACAACCAGCGCTCGACAAGCAGCGCTTGGCGCATTCGCTGTGAAATTTTACGAAACTATATTGAGAAAGCAAATTTAGGAGAATCCTTATGACACCTCTACCCAAACGCAAAGTTAGCAAGGGTCGCCGCAACCGTCGCCGCGCCCACGACGCCATCGGTACGCCCAATCTCTCGCAGTGCTCCAACTGCCGCGAGCCGATGCGCCCGCATCGCGTCTGCCGCAACTGTGGCTACTACAAAGGCCGCGCCGTGATCGATGTCAAGAACCCGCTGCTGCCTGCATAGCACCACCCAAAAGGGATTTGGAACCGCCAAATCCCTTTTTATTTACGCGCTCCCCTATGCACCCATCCCGTTCCATCCGCACCCTCATCCCCGGCGACAAGCCAGCCGCCCTGCTCTTTCCCGGTCAGGGCAGCCAGCACGTCGGCATGGCGCGCGACCTCGCCGAGCGCTACGCCATTGCCCGCGAGACGATGGCCGAGGCCGACGACACGCTCGGCTTTGCGTTGAGCCAGCTTTGCTACGAAGGCCCAGCGGATGAGCTAACGCAAACGATCAATGCCCAGCCCGCCATTTTGGCCGCGAGCATCGCCGCCCTGCGCGTGTTGCAGCAGGAAGTGGGTGACGGCAACGCCTCGTCCACCACTCAAGCGATCACCAGCGAATCAATCAACACTAAAGCGAGCGGCTTGTGCTTTGTGGCGGGGCACAGCCTGGGCGAGTACACGGCGCTTGTGGCGGCGGGCAGCCTGACCTTTGCGGACGGGCTGCGACTGGTGCGCGAGCGCGGGCGGCTGATGCAGGCGGCGGGTGAGCTCGCGCCCGGCATGATGGCCGCCATTTTGGGGCTGGATGAGGAGACGGTCGCCGACGCCTGTTTTCACGCCGACGGGATCGTGCAAATTGCCAACGACAACTGCCCTGGCCAGATTGTGATTTCGGGCGAGCGCGCGGGCGTGGAGGCGGCGATGGCAACGCTACAGGCCGCGGGTGCACGCAAAATCGTGCCGCTGGACGTCAGCGTCGCTTCGCACAGCCCGCTGATGCAGACGGCGGAGGAGGAACTGCGCAGCACCGTCGAGGCCGCGCTGATCGAGAAGCCGGTGGTGCCGCTGCTGGCCAATACGACAGCTCAGCCCATTGACGAGCCCAGCGCGATTCGCGATGAATTGGTCAATCAGCTTACCGGCAGCGTGCGCTGGACGGAGTCGATGCAGCACGCCGTGGACGCGGGCGTAACGCACTTTATCGAAGTTGGCCCCGGCGATGTCGTCTCCGGCTTTATGAAGCGCATCGAGCGCAAGGCCACGCGGCTCAGCGTGAACGATCCGGCGAGCGTGGAGAAATTTGTCGAGCTGTTTGGCAGGTAAGGCGAAGCGCTGCTTCGCGCAAATTTTCCGATTCGCTTTTTTTCCACAGAACTCCTATAATAAGCAGCACGCTATGAATGATTTTGATTTTACGGACAAGGTGGCGCTCGTCACCGGCAGCAGCAGCGGGATCGGCGCGGCCATTGCCCAAGAGCTGGCTGCGCGCGGCGCAGCGGTTGCCATCAACTACCGGGGCAACGCCGACGGCGCCAACGGCGTGGCCGAGGCGGTCCGCAGCGCGGGCGGCACGTGCACCGTCGTGCAGGCGGACGTGAGCGACAGCGAGCAGGCAGCCGCCATGCTCAAGCAGGTGCAGGAGGAGCTGGGGCCCGTGCAGATTCTCGTCAATAACGCCGGCACCACGCGCGACACGCTGCTGCTCAGCATGAAGGAAGAGCAGTGGGATACGGTGATCGCCACCAATTTACGCAGCGTCTACGCCGTGTCGCGCGCGGCGCTCAAGGGGATGATCCGCAAACGCTGGGGGCGCATCATCAACATCACCAGTGTGGTGGGGCTTTCTGGGCAGGCGGGGCAGGCCAACTACGCCGCCAGCAAAGCGGGCGTGATCGGCTTTACCAAGAGCCTGGCGCGCGAGGTGGCGAGCCGCAGCATCACCGTGAACGCCGTTGCCCCCGGCTTTGTGCCCACCAGCCTGACGGAGGTGCTCAGCGATGAGCAGCGCGACTCGATTTTGAGCAGCACGCCGCTGGGCCGCATGGGCGAGGCCGAGGAAATTGCGTGGGCCGTGGCCTTTTTGGCGGCGGAGCGCTCCGGCTTTATTACCGGGCAGGTGTTGACCGTCGACGGCGGGCTGGTGATGGCATAATATGGCAGAGCAACGCAAGACACCACGGCCGTCGGGCTGGAACCTGCGGCGGGAGGACGACGCTGCGTCGCCCCAAACGCAGAGCACGTCGGAAGCTCAGCCGCCGGTCGACAAGGCTGCTGCCGCCCAGCCGCGCGATCCCCAAGCCGAGCGGCGCGCGCTGATCAAGCAGCGGCGGCGCGGGCGCAAGCTGGCCCTGCAGGCGCTCTTCGAGATCGACAGCGTGGGCCACCGGCCCGGCGTGGTCGTCGAGGCGCGGCTGGCCGAGGGCAAGCTGGACCAGCAGGGCGCGCAGTTTTTGCGCTGGCTCGTCAGCGGCGTCGTCGTCAATCGCGAGCAGCTGGACGAGATCATCGGTCGCTACGCCACGGACTATCCCGTGCACGAGTTGGCGATTGTGGATCGCAACGTGCTGCGCATGGCGCTCTACGAATTGGGCACGCGCAGGGGCGAGGCCCCGCCCAAGGTCGTGATCAACGAAGCGGTCGAGCTCGCCAAAACCTTTGGCGGCGACAGCGCCCCGCGCTTTATCAACGGGGTGCTGGGCGCAGCCCTGGACGAGGTGAATCGCAAGCTGTTTTAGGAGAGACAGAGAGTTGAGATAGAGGTAGACTCTGCCCGGATTATTACTTCTCTATTGCTATCCCCTTTCTCTACAGAATACCATGGATAACATACTCGGCATCGGATTACCAGAACTAATTGTCATTACCGTTATTGCGCTGCTGGTCTTGGGTCCGGAGCGACTGCCGGGCGTGATGCGCGAGGGAGCCAAATACATCCGCATGATTCGCGGCTTGTCTAAGGAGCTGACGGACCAGTTCCGCGACGAGCTGGACCTACTGGATGAACTAAACCCCAAGCGCATTTTTGACGAGGCCACCGATCCCGACTACGAAAAAAAGCAGGCCGCAAAGAAGGCCAAGCAGAGTTCGAGCAAGCCACAGCCCACTACTTCCTCTACAGCAAAAAAATCGACGGTGAAGAAATCAACGGTGAAAAAGCCAGCCGTCAAGAAAACCGAGAAGCCCGCACTTGGCTCGGAGCCGGTTGCTAAAGAGACTGTTTCGACAGATGCATCCGCTGCGGAGGAGACGCCCAGCCCGGAATCAGTCGACGTGGAGGGCACAAAGATGAGCGAGGACGAATCGGTGCAGGACGACGCCGTGGAAAACAGCATTGCCTCGCCGGAAATGTTGATTGAGAAAGAGGAAGCGCAGCCGGTGGCGATGCACACAAACGGCACGGCTTCCGTCGCTGGTGATGATCGCGACCACAGCAGGGATCGGGATCATCACAACGATGAGTAAGGATAAGCGGTGAAAAAAGAGCGTTGCGCTGGCTGAGCCAGAGGAGACAACGGAGGAGACCGTGAGCGAGAGCATACAGGTTTACGATCCAGTTGAAGAGAGCAGCATGTCGCTGATGGAGCACCTAAAGGAGCTTCGCGTGCGGCTGATGTGGGTGGTGGGCGCGCTGGTGCTGGGCACGCTGCTGTCGATGATTTTTGCACGTCAAATTATCGATGTCATTGCCGCTCCTGTTGAGGCCGCCAATGGTGGCAGCCTGCAGGTACTGAGCCCTACAGAAAACGTTGTCGTTTTCTTCAAGGTGGCTTTTGTCATGGGTGCAGCGTTTGCTATGCCTATAATCATATATCAGCTAATTGCCTTTGTTTCGCCTGGTCTTTACCCCAAGGAAAGACGTGCTCTACTACTCATCTTGCCGGGCATTGTCGTTCTTTTTGTAACTGGAGTATGGTTTTCCTACACATTCCTGTTGCAAACAGCAGTTGAATTTCTGCAAAGTTTTCTGGGTATTGAGCAAGATTGGGGGCTAGAGCTTTACATCACTTTCGTTACGCGAATCGTTTTTTGGATTGGTGTAGCCTTTGAAACACCGCTAGCAATTTCCTTTTTAGCACGCATCGGTCTGATTAGCGGTCGGCAGCTGCTTGGCTGGTGGCGACAAGGAATCGTGATTGCAGCGATTGTCGCTGCCATGATCACCCCCACAATTGATCCAATTACCATGACTGTCGTGATGGGGCCGCTGATTGTGCTCTACTTCCTCAGCGTTGGGCTGGCCTACCTGCTCTACAAGCCCCGCACCCCACGCGACTTCTCGGATTAATTCATCCGCGCGTAGGGGCACGCCGTGGCGTGCCCCACGCACTTTACGCCACCACTTCGCTCCGCCATGAATCGGCGTCCGCTTGCTTGCTCTTCCAACCCCCCTCTAATTCAACGCCTGCTCACCTGGGACGACACGCTCAGCCACCGCATTGCGATGCCCGACACGGCCCGCGCACGCGACTACCCGCTGGCGCGCTTCTGCGCGCACCTGGGTGACATCTGGCTGTGGGCTATTCTTGGCTATGTGCTGTGGCGCGTGCGCGGACAAAATCCCCGGTACAGCGGTGCGTTCTGGCGCTGGGTCGCCAGCGCAACCACGGCGACGGTGACGGCGCTGTTGGTCAAGCGGCTGGTTGGCCGCGGGCGGCCGCGTAAGGCGCGCTGGCTCTACATGCCGGGCACGGATGCCAACGGCTTTCCCAGCGGTAATGCGACGCGCATGGGCGTCAACCTTGTGTGGGCGGGGGCGGTGCTGCCGGGCGGCGCGCCGCTGGCGGCCCTGCTGGCGCTGCTGGTGGGCTGGAGCCGCGTACGGCTGGGCGTGCACTACGTGGGGGACGTGCTGGCGGGGTTTGCGCTGGGCGCGGGCGTTGGCTGGGGGTGGCGGCGGCTGCGCTGGAGGGTATCGGGGCGGGTGCAGGCAGAATTAGAAACGCTGGCGCGCTGGCTAATGGCGTTTTGATTTACACCTTTAATCTAGCCGAAATTTGAAGAAAGAATCGGACACGGATAAACACGGGCTGCGCACACGAATTTTTACTCAAGCTTGTCTAAAAATCCGTGTTTGTTCGTGTCATCCGTGTCCAAAAATTAAAACGCCGAACTGAAGTATTTACGAGTGGTAACGAAACTTCGTAAATCGCAAATCCAAAATTGTTAGACCCTCGCCTTGTCTACTTCCTCGATCTGCCCCTGCTTGGCCTTTTCCTCCTCCACTAGGACGCGGCGCAGCACCTTGCCCACCTGAGACTTAGGCAACTCGTCGCGGAATTCCATCAGCTTGGGCACTTTGTACGGCGCGAGATTTTCCTTGCAGAAGGCGGTGATCTCCTCCTGGGTGGCCTGCTGGCCCGGCTTGAGCACGACAAAGGCCTTGACCGTCTCGCCGCGCCGCGGGTCCTGCACGCCAGCAACCGCGGCCTCCATCACCTTGTCGTGCATAAAGAGCACCTCCTCGACTTCGCGCGGGACGATGTTGTAGCCGCTGGCGATAATCAAATCCTTCTTGCGGTCCACAATGTAGAAGTAGCCGTCCTCGTCCATCTTACCGATGTCACCCGAATGGAACCAGCCCTCGTCGTCGATGGCCATGGCCGTCTCATCCGGCACGTTCCAGTAGCCGCTCATCACCTGCGGCCCCTTGATGCAAATTTCACCCTCTTCGCCCACGCCCAGCCGCTCGTAGCGACCGTCATCGTTGGGCTCCAGGCTAAAGACGGCCAGCTCCGTCTCCGGCAGCGGCACGCCGATCGAGCCGTAGCGCTTCTCGCCAAAAATCGGATTGGCCGAGGCCACGGGCGAGGTCTCCGTCAGCCCGTAGCCCTCCACCAGCCGCCCGCCGGTAATCTTCTCAAAGCGCTGCGCCACCTCCACCGGCAGCGCCATGCCGCCGCTGAGGCAGGCCTTGATCGAGGTCAAATCATACTCCGCAATTTTCTCGTGGTTGGTGAGCGCCACGTACATAGTGGGAATGCCGGGGTAGACGGAGACGCGCTCGCGGTGGATGATCTCCATGATCAGGTCGATGTCGCGCGGGTTGGGGACGATGATCAGCTCGGCCCCGGTGTAGAGCGCCAGCAACATGCCGACCGTCATCCCGTAGACGTGAAAGTTGGGCAGCGCACCGAGCAGCGTCTCCTTGCCGTGCTCCAGGCCGGAGAACCACGCGTCCATCTGCATCGTGTTGGCAACGAGGTTGCCGTGCGTCAACACCGCAGCCTTGGCGCGGCCCGTGGTGCCGCCGGTGTACTGGAAGAGCGCGTTGTCGTCGTAGCCAACGCTGACTGCTGGTGCGCTGGTCGGCTGTGCCTGCAGCAACTCGTAAAAATTGCGCACGCCCGACACGCCGGAAACGTCCGCCGACATGCCGCTCTCCTTCGTCTGCCGCGCCACGAGCTGCTTGAAGGGAAAGCCCAGCGAATCCTCCACGTTGGTGACGATCACGTTGCGCAGACCCGTGTTGGCGCGAATCTTTTCCAGGTTCGCCACCAGCCCGCTCAGCAGCACAATCGTCTCGGCGCCGCTATCCTCCAGCTGATGTTGAAGCTCGCGCGGCGTGTAGGTCGGGTTGGTGTTGACCACAACCGCGCCCGCCTTGAGCGTGCCAAAGTAGGCGATGACCTGCTGCGGCAGGTTGGGCAACATCAGCGAGACGCGGTCGCCCTTCTGCACGCCGAGCGAGATGAGCGCGTTGGCAAAGCGATTGGTCGCCTCGTCCAGCTCGCGGTAGCTGAGCTTGGACTGAATTTTGAGGCCGAGCGGCAGATATTTGAGCACCATGCGCAGGGCCGTTTTGTCGCCGTAGCGCTGGCCGGGGCCTCGCATCAGCTCGACGAGATTCTGGTGCGGAATCTCAACGGTTTTGGGTACGCCCGGTTCGTAATGTGCTTGCCAAGTAGCGGCGTTGGACATGGGTTGCTCCTTGTTGGAATTGAGAGGCACCGAGGCAGCGGGAAGCCGGTGCGCAGGATTTACAGTTGGGTCAAGAGGGAAACGTTGCTCCAATTATACCACAACTCCTTTGACATCCAACTTGCTCCAGATTACACTGTGGGGCGAGGCTTTTTTGACCAAATTTTGACCAAGATTCATTATCCCGTCCAAATCCCGTCCAAATCGTGGTGCGTGGTGCATAATACTTATACTGATGAGCACAGTTGGTTCGGTGTAAAATATCGACCCACGTCAGTCACGGTTCACACACCACGCATCACGCACCACGTCTCGGAGTCCCCACCATGCGAATGTCCAACCTCTTCTTTCAAACGCTGCGCGAGCCGCCGGCAGACGCCGAAATCGCCAGCCACCAGCTGCTGATCCGGGCGGGCATGGTGCGCCAGCTCGCCGCCGGCCTGTGGGATTTTATGCCGCTGGGGATGCGCGTCAAGCAGAAGGTGGAGCAGATTATCCGCGAGGAGATGGACGCGATTGGCACGCAGGAGATTGTGCTGCCGGTGGTCCACCCGGCGGAAATTTGGAAAGAGACGGGCCGCTGGTACGAGATCGGCGACGACATGGCGCGCTTCCAGGATCGCCACGGGCGGGACATGGTGCTCGCGATGACGCACGAAGAAATTGTCGCCGACATGGTGCGGCAGGTCGTGAGCAGCTATCGCCAACTGCCCTTTGCGCTCTATCAAATCCAGACCAAGTTTCGCGACGAGCCGCGCCCCCGCGCCGGGATGATCCGCGTGCGCGAATTTACGATGAAGGACGCCTACTCGTTTGACAAAGATTGGGCCGGGCTGGATGACTACTATCGCAAAAGCTACCAGGCCTACTTTAACATTTTTCGCCGCTGCGGGCTGGAGGTGATCGCCGTAGAGGCGGACGTGGGCATGATGGGCGGCACGCTGGCGCACGAGTTTATGGCGCTGCTGCCGATTGGCGAAGACACGATTCTCATCAGCGAGGAATCGGGCTACATGGCCAACCGGCAGATTGCCACCTTCCAAAAGCCGGAGCCGCCCACGGATGCGCCGCAGCCGCTGGAGGAAGTCCACACGCCGGGCGTCAACACGATTGCCAAGCTGGCCGACTTTCTGGACATCGCCGAAAGTGAGACGGCCAAAGCGATCTTTATGGTCGCGCAAGTTGCCAATGAGCGGGCGGGCGAGGAAGGCCAGCCCAACACGCGCGATCAGTTTGTCTTCGCCGTGGTGCGCGGCGAGATGGAGCTCAACGAGACCAAGCTGACCAACGCCATCCAGGCGCGCTCGATGCGGCCGGCCACCGTCGAGGAAATTCGAGCCGTTGGCGCGGAGCCGGGCTACGGCTCGCCGCTGGGCGTGGATCGCGAGCGCGTGCTGCTCGTGGTCGACGATCTGGTCGCCGCCAGCCCCAATCTGGTGGCCGGGGCCAATCGCGTCGACTACCACTACCGCAACGTCAACCACGGTCGCGACTACCAGGCCGATCTCATCACCGATCTCGTGGCCGCCGCCGATGGCTATCCCGACCCGCTGGGCGGTCGCCCGATGCAGGCCGTGCGCGGCGTCGAAGTCGGCAATATTTTCAAGCTGGGCACGAAATATACCGAAGCGCTCGGCGCGACGTATTTAGATGAAAATGGCGAATCGCACCCCATCATCATGGGCTCCTACGGCATCGGCTCCGAGCGGCTGTTGGCGAGCGTGATCGAGCGCCACCACGACGAGAATGGCATCTGCTGGCCGGTCAGCATCGCGCCCTACCAGGTCGCGCTGGTAAGCCTCGCCAACGCCAAGTCGCCGGAGGTCGCCGAGGCAGCGGACGATATTTATCAGCAGCTTGTCGAGGCGGGCATCGACGTGCTCTACGACGACCGCGACGAGCGCGCGGGCGTCAAATTCAACGACGCCGACTTGATTGGCCTGCCCGTGCGCTTGACGGTGGGCGGGCGCGGGCTGAAGAACGGGATTGTCGAACTAAAGCTGCGGCGGACTGGCGAGAGCGGTGAGATTGCGCTGGACAACTTAGTCGAGGGCGTGCGGGAGGCGATAGCGGGGGAGCAGGCGTGGATCGATGGGCTGCTAAAGGAGGAGAGGCTGAATTGAGGCGTGAAGGGTCACCGTCCGGGGATTGCCGGTTGAGCCGACAGGCCGCGAACGGTGACCCTCCCGTTTTGCGCGCTAACGCCCGCGCATCAGGTTGCCGCCGAGCGTAACAAATGCGCTGAAGAGACGAATTACGATTTGCAGCAGGAGCAGCGGCACGCCGTAGGTCAGCAGTGCGGGGGCGTGGAAGCGAAATTCCTGGCCGTAGGCAAAGAACTCCAGCGCGAAATCGACCTCGCGCAGGTAGCCCAGCAGCGCGATCTGCTCCGGCGCGTTAAAGAAGAGCGTGACCAGGTAGATCAGCCAGCCGCCAATCAGGATGCCGACCAGCAGCAGCAGGAAGCCCGCCGCCTTGCCCAAGCTAAAGCCCTTGAAGAGATCCGCAAAGGGAGTTTGAGTTTCGAGCGACATGGCGACCTCCTGACGCGTGATGCGTGAATGGGTGAGCGAAGGTTTGACGCACTGCAAAACCTCGCTGTGGGTACAGGATAGCACGAAGTCTGATGGGAATTATGACGAGAAGCTGTCGGCTGCGTGACCGCTGGCTGATGTAACGTCGGACGCAGCGCGGCGCGAAGCAGCACTTCGCATTACGAGGAGCCCCCCATGACCACCCCCAATAACCAATCCCCAAACTGGCGCGACCACGGCGTGCGCGTCGTTCCCGGCGACGGGCTGGACGCGAACACGCCGCAGACGCCGGGCATGGAGCGCGCGGCGGCGATCAACTTTGCCACGGCGGGCGCGCAAAAGCTGTGGGCGGGAACCGTTATGATTCATCCGAACGCGAAGACGGGCGCACACCACCACGGCGAGCTGGAGAGCGTCATTTACGTCGTGAGCGGGCGGGCGCGGATGCGCTGGGGCGAAGCGCTGGAGTACGTCGCCGAAGCGGAGGCGGGCGACTTTATTTTTATTCCGCCCTTCGTGCCGCACCAGGAGATCAACGCCAGCGAGGACGAGCCGCTGCACTGCGTCCTCGTGCGCAGCGACCAGGAGGCGGTGGTGGTCAATTTGGAGATCGCATCCGTCGAGGAGCCAGAGAGGGTGCGCTGGGTTGATCCGATTCATCGGGAAATATAAAGCGGAGTAGGCACGCCCACGTGCCGGGTCGATCCGGCGAGCTAGTCGAGTAGGCGGGTACGGCCCGTGCGCACGTGGGCGTGCGCACTCCTCATAGGAGAACACACCATGCCCGAATTTACAGCAGGCGACCTCATCACCCTGGCCGAGCGGCCCACGCTGGGCGAGAAATTTTGGCCGCAGAAGGAGCGCATCTGGGCTCCATTTATGCTGGAGGATGTGATTACGTCCAGCTTGTGGGGGCCGTACGTCTCTGGCGCATTTGCCGAATTCCAAAGCTATCTGGTGGTCGACGAGGCCCCAGTTGCCGTGGCGCAGACGATGCCCATCACCTGGGACGGCACGCTGGACGGGCTGCCGATTGGCTGGTCGGACGGCATGGTGCGTTCGGCGCGGGAGTACGATGAGGGAAAGTCGCCCAACACGCTAATGGCCATTGAAATTTCGATTGCGCCAGAGTTTCACGGCCAGGGCGTCAGCTACCGCATGTTGGGCGAGGTGCGCAAGCTGGCCGAGCGCAAAGGCTTCCAGGCCGTGATCGTCGCCGTGCGCCCGTCGCTCAAGGCGCGCTACCCGCTTACGCCGATGGAGCGCTATGCTCGCTGGACGCGACCGGGCAAAAGCGGCGAGCCCGAACCGTTCGACCCGTGGCTGCGCGCCCACTGGCGAGTCGGCGGCGAGATTTTGACGGTCGCGCACCCGTCGATGGTGATCGAGGCGACGGTTGACCAGTGGGAGGAATGGACGGGCGTGCAGTATCCCGAAAGCGGCGACTACGTCGTCGAGGGCGCGCTCTCGCCCGTGCAGATGGATCGGGAATTCAACCTGGGTCGCTACGTGGAGCCAAACGTTTGGGTGCACCACCCGATCACCACGGCGAGGCTGGCGGAGCATGGGGCGTGAGTATTGATGCGGCACAAATCAAGACGGTATGCAAGCCGCGACCGGCGTTGATTGAAATCAACGCCTACCTTGCGAAGTGCGCTGATGGAGGCGTAGGAATCACTTGGGTAGTAGCAGGCGAGGCTAAGTGTCATGCCCGCGAAGGCGGGAATTCATGCTCGGCTTACCCAGCGACATGGGGAATTAGCTGCAAGACTGGTTGCCTAATTCATGGATTCCTGCCTTCGCAGGAATGACAGATTGCATCGAATTGTATAACCAAAATAATTGAACAATTTTGGCGATTTCATTAGCGCACTAACTTTGGGTGCAAACGCGCTTCAGCGCGTTTCGCAAACCAGGTGCGGAATTTATTCCGCGCCAGTGGTAGTCGACGAGCCATCTCCGCTGGCCACCAACGCTTGTGTTGAAAACCGCAAATTGGCACTAACCACCTGGAAACTGGAGCCCGCATGATCATCGAAGGCCCCACCACCAAACGCGAATTCAAAACCGAAACCCTCCACGCCGACCTCGCCGTCATCGGCGGCGGCCTGGCGGGGACGTGCTGCGCGCTGACGGCGGCGCGCGCCGGGGCAAAGGTGGTGCTGATCCAGGATCGGCCCGTGCTCGGTGGCAACGCCTCCAGCGAAATTCGGCTCTGGATCGCCGGGGCGACCGTCCACCTGCGCAGCAACAACCGCTGGGCGCGCGAAGGCGGCCTGCTCGACGAGCTGCTGCTGGAAAATCTACACCGCAACCCCGAAGGCAACCCGCTGATTTTTGACACCGTGCTGCTCGAAAAGGTCGTCGAGGAGCCGAACCTCACGCTGCTGCTCAACACCGCAGCCTTCAATGTTGAGAAAGCGAACGCGGACACAGTTGCCTCGGTGCGCGCCTTTTGCTCGCAAAATAGCACCGTGTACCACGTCGCCGCCCCGCTCTTTTGCGATGCCTCCGGCGACGGTGTGATTGGCTTTTTGGCCGGAGCCGCCTTTCGCATGGGCGCGGAGGCGAAGAAGGAGTTTGGTGAGAGCTTTGCGCCGGACGCATCCTATGGCGAGCTGCTCGGCCACTCGCTCTTCTTCTACAGCAAGGATGTGGGCCAGCCGGTGCGCTTTGTCCCGCCCAGCTACGCACTGGACGACATCGCGAAACTGCCGCGCTACCGCAGCATCAGCACGGACAAGTATGGTTGCCGGCTGTGGTGGGTCGAATACGGCGGGCGGCTGGACACGGTGCACGACACCGAGGCGATCAAGTGGGAGCTGTGGAAGGTGATCTATGGCATCTGGAACCACATCAAAAATTCGGGCGAATTCCCCGAAGCGGAGACGATGACGCTGGAGTGGGTGGGCACGATTCCCGGCAAGCGCGAGAGCCGCCGCTTCGAGGGGCCCTACATGCTGCGCGAAGGGGACATCGTCCGCCAGCGCCGCTTTGACGACGCCGTGGCCTACGGCGGCTGGTATCTCGACCTGCACCCCGCCGACGGCGTCTACGCCACCAATTTGCAGCACGGCGCGCGCGGCCACGTCAAGGGTCTCTATCAAATTCCCTACCGCTGCTTCCACAGCCGCAATCTCCGCAATCTCTTCCTGGCCGGGCGCATTATCAGCTGCTCACACGTCGCCTTTGGCGCGACGCGCGTCATCGCCACCTGCGCGGTCGGCGGACAGGCGGTCGGTATGGCGGCGGCCCTTTGCACACGGGAAAATCTACTGCCCGCCGATTTGAGCGAGCCGTCCCACGTGCGCCGGCTCCAGCGCGAGCTGATGCGCGTCAACCACCACATTCCCGGCCTGCATCTCGACGACCCAGAGGATTTAGTCACGCAGGCCGAAATTTCCGCCTCCAGCCGCTTGCAGCTGGCGCAGCTTCCCGCCGACGGCCCCGCCATCTTGCTCGACAACTCGCTGGCGCAGATGCTGCCCGTCCCCGCCGGTCGCCTGCCGCGGGTGACCTTTCGCGTGGATGTCGCGCAGTCGACCACGCTGCGCCTCGAAGTGCGCACCAGCAGCCGCCCCGACAACCACACGCCCGACGTGACGCTGGCCGTGCGGGAATATCAACTTGAGGTGGGTGACGATCAGGCCGTGGTGGCCGACTTTGAGGTCGACCTCGACGAAGCGCGCTACCTCTTTTTTTGCCTGATGCAGAACGAGCACGTGCGCATTCACTGTAGCGAGCAGCGCATCACCGGGCTGCTGCGCGTTGCGTACAAAGAGACGCAGTCGCCGCCGCCGGACATCAGCGTGGAGACCTTTGAAATTTGGCCCGCCGAGCGTCGACCGGGCGGGTATAATTTCGCTTTCCAAATTGAGCCGCCGCTCGATCTCTTCGCGCCGCACAACGTCGCCAACGGCCTCTACCGCCCTACCCGCCAGCCCAACGCCTGGCTCGCCGCCCCCACCGATCCGCGGCCCCGGCTGCAGCTGTCGTGGCCGCAGCCCCAGCGCATTGCCCAAATCGATCTCCACTTCGACACCGACTACGACCACCCGCTCGAGTCGGTCATGCAGGGCCACCCGGAGCGGGCCATCCCCTTCTGCGTCCGCCACTACCGCCTGCTGGACTGCACCGAGCGCGTGCTCCACGAGGAGCGGGAGAACCACCAGTCGTTCAACCGCATCCGCTTCGCCCAGCCGGTGGAGACGGCTGGGCTGAAGATCGAGCTGATCGCCAGCCACGGCGAAGTGCCCGCCGCGCTGTTTGGCGTGCGCTGTTACGAACGTGAGGCGTGAATATTTGAAACGTGAAGACTGGGTGACCACGCCTCACGCATCAAATATTCAAATACTCACGCCTTACACACATTCACCTGCGCCCGCACCCCACCGCTCGGCCGCACCGTGACCTGCCGGATCGGCACAATCTCCTGCCCCGGCACGAGCGACAGCTCGATTTGCTGCGCCTTCATCGCCTGAACAAGGGTCGCCAGCACGGCCTGCATTTCAAGCATGGCGAAGCCGTTGCCGATGCAGGTGCGCGGGCCGGCGCTAAAGGGCAGGTAGGCGTGGCGCGGCGGCTGGGGCGTGCCCGGCGCGAAACGCTCGGGGCGAAAGCATTCCGGCTCCGGGTAGAATTCGGCCTGTCGATGCAGCGCCTCCATGCTGATCAACAGCGTGTCGCCGCGTCCAAAGGTCGCGCCGTGGATGGTAAACGGTTCGGTCGGCGTGCGCGCTACGCCGGGCACGGGTGGATGGAGCCGCAGCGCTTCCTTCACCACCGCCTCCCCATACGGCATCCGCTGCAGCGACTCAAACGTAACGGGCACATCACCAAGCACGCGCTCGACTTCGGCACGCAGATTTTCCAATGTTTGCGGGTGCGTCAGCAGCAGATACCACGTCCACGTCATGGCGACCGCGGTAGTTTCGTGGCCGGCGAAGAAGAGCGTCAAGCATTCGTCGAGGATTTCACGCTCGCTCATGGGTTCGCCCTCCTCGTCGCGCGCCTGCAGCAGCAGCGCCAGCAGATCGCTGCCCGGCTCGCCGCCATTTTCCACGTGGACGCGCCGCTTGTGAATAACGTCGAGCAGAAGCGTGTGGATTTCGTCCAGCGCGCGCCGCTGCCGTCGTCGGCCCGGTGTCGGTACCCACGTCGGCAGCGGCACGGCCTGACCGAGCTGCACCTGGGCTTCCTCTGTGATAATGCCCATCAGCACGCCGATGCGATCCGTCAACGCCTGAACGTCCTCCCCGAACATCGTCTGGTTGATGATGCGTAGCGCCAGCCCCATAAACTCGTGCAGAAGCTGCACGGTGTCGCCGGTCTGCCAGCCGTCGACCGTGGCCCGTGCGTAGTCCACAAACGTTTGCGTAAACTCGTGGATCACCGTCGCGTGAAAGACGGGCTGCACAAGGCTGCGCTGCCGCCGCCACGCCGCGCCCTCGGCCAGGAGGACGCCCTCGCCCATCATGGGCGCGAAGATGCGTCGCGTGAACGGATCGCGCCGCAGCTTGTCCGTCTGCTTGACCAGGAGTTCGCGGATCACGTTCGGCTCGCAGATCAAGTGGATATCAAAGTGGAGCATCTTTACGTGCGCCACTGGGCCGAGCCGTTCGATCAGGTCGAGCGTTGTCGCCAGTTGGTCGCGGCGAAAATCCTGCATTTCGCGCCACGAAAGTCGGTGGGGGTTGTTCATGGTTGGACTCCGTTGAGGTTGTAGTTGCGTACGGGCACGCATGGCCTGCCCGTACGCAACTACAACAGGTGTCGCAAAAGTTTTATTGTGTTGTCAAACAAGATATACTTGCCTACATCCCTCGTCAACCCACAAAATGAGCGCAACGTTGCTTTTGCAACAGACTCTACCAAAATGTCGCAAACGCCCGACCTGCGCGTGCGCCGCACGCAAAAGATGCTGCGTCAAGCCTTCATCGACCTGCTGCTCGAAAGTAGCTTCGAGGCCATTACCGTGCAGAAATTGGCCGAGCGCGCCATGATCAACCGCGCCACCTTCTACCGCCACTACACCGACAAGTTTGACCTGGCGGAGCAGGTATTCCTGGCGCTGATCGAGGAGCACATGAACGGGCTGCGCGAAGCGGAGATGCAGCAGGGAGACAGCGACCCGTTTGTCCTCGGACGCCTAATTTTTGAGCACATTGCTCAATACGCCGACCTCTATCTCAAAATGTTGTCGGGCATCCCGCGCTTCCGCGAGCTGGTGCGCGACACGGGCGAGCAGCAGATGCGGGGAATGCTGCAGCAACACGGGCTGGACGAAGCGCAGGTATCGCTGCCGCTGCCCCTGATTTTGCGCTATCTGATGACGGCGCAGATGGGCGTGATCGAGTGGTGGCTGGAGCAAGGGCAGCCCGTGCCGCCGGCGCAGATGGCGCAATATCTGCTGCAGCTTCACTGGTACGGCGGCTTCGCGCCGCTCCACATGCCGCCGACCACAAGCGACCTGCCATGAACTACCAAACTATCCAAGCGCCCACCGCTGGCGTGATGATTCGCCCCCACCATTTTCTGCCCAACCCCGAAACGGCGGTCGACAACGCCTTTCAGGCCATTCCCCTGCACTTGGCGTCCGACGAGGTGGCGGCCCGGGCGCGCGCCGAGTTTGACCAAGCGGTAGCGCAGCTAATCGACGCAGGCGTTCAAATTCACGTCTTCGACGATTTTGGCCAATACGAAACGCCCGATTCGGTCTTCCCCAACAACTGGTTTTCAACCCACCCCGGCGGGCGCGTGGCCATCTACCCGATGTACTCGCCCAATCGACGCCAGGAGCGGCGCGACGACGTAATCAACATGCTCAAGAGCGTCTACCGCGTGCAGGAGGTCATCGACTATTCAGGCCTCGAATACGACAATCTTTTCCTCGAAGGAACGGGCGCGATGGTCTTTGACCACCTGGAGCGGCTGGCCTACGTCAGCCAGTCCAACCGCGCCAACCCGATTATTCTGGAGCGCTTTTGCGCCATGTTTGGCTACGAACCAATGGCCTTTCCCACGGGGGATCTGGCGGGCCGCCCGATCTACCACACCAACGTGATGATGAGCATCGCCACCAACTACGCACTGATCTGCTTGGACGCCATTACGGATGCGGTGCGTCGGCACGAGATCGCCGTGCGCCTGTGCAACAGCGGGCGCGCGCTGATCGACCTCAGCTGCAAGCAAATCAGCGAGTTTGCCGGCAACGCGCTGGAGATGACGGGCAAAGACCATCGAATTTTGGCCCTTTCCGCGCGCGCCGCCGCCGCCCTAACGCGTGAACAAGCTGCGATCATCGAGCAGAGCGCCAAGCTGCTGCCGCTCGACATTCCCACCATCGAGCTGGCGGGCGGCTCCGTTCGCTGCATGATTGCAGGCATTCACCTGACGGCACGGTAAGCCACGTAACGCGAAGCGCTGCTTCACGCCTCGCCGAGCGCTGCTCGGCGCTATAGGAAACCCAACATGAACGTCGCACAATCCCTGCTCCACGCGCTGCACGACCACGGGGCGCGCGAAATTTTTGGCATTCCGGGCGACTTCGCCCTCTCATTCTTCAAAGTGATCGAGGAATCGAAGATCCTGCCGCTCTACACGCTGAGCCACGAGCCGGGCGTCGGCTTTGCGGCGGATGCGGCGGCGCGCTTTCGCGGCCAGCCCAGCGTCGCCGCGGTGACGTATGGGGCGGGTGCGCTCAACATGGTCAACGCCGTGGCGGCGGCCTATGCCGAGAAGTCGCCCGTCGTCGTCGTGAGCGGCGGGCCGGGGGCGGGCGAGAGCCGCGCCGGGTTGCTGCTGCACCACCAGGCCAAGACGCTTGATTCGCAGCTGGAAATCTACCGCGAAGTCACCTGCGCGCAGGTCAAGCTGGACGATCCGGCACGCGCGCCCGAACGGATTGCCCAGGCGCTGCACGCCTGCCGCACCCGCTCGCAGCCCGTCTACATCGAGCTCCCGCGCGACCAAGTCTTTGCCCCCTGCGAGCCGGTCGAGCCGCTGCCGATGGAGGTGGTGGATGAGGACGCGCTGGACGCCTGCGTTGCGGAAATTTTGGAGGTGCTCGCCGGGGCCGAATCGCCCGTGCTGATGGTGGGGGTGGAGGTGCGGCGCTACGGGCTGGAGGACAAAGTGGCCGCGCTGGCGCGTCGGCTGGGGCTGCCGGTGGTGACGCCCTTTATGGGGCGCGGGCTGCTGGTCGAGAGCGACGCGCCGCTGGTGGGCACGTACATGGGCGTGGCGGGCGACGCGGCCATCACGCGGCTCGTCGAGGAATCGGACGCGCTGCTGCTGCTCGGCGTCATCCTCTCCGACACCAACTTTGGCGTCTCTACCCAGCAGATCGACATGCGCCGCGCGATCCTCGCCCTCGACGGCGAAGTCCGCCTCCGCCACCACGTCTACCCCCACATGCCGCTCAACGCCCTGGTCGACGGCCTGCTCCACCAAACGCCCCCACCCGTTCACGCACCACGCATCACGCATCACCCCTCCTCCTACCCCCGCCACCTCCCCGCCGACGACCACCCCATCACCCCCACCGACATCGCCACCGCCGTCAACGACATGATGGCCGCCCACGGCCTGCTGCCGATTGCCTCCGACATGGGCGACTGCCTCTTCACGGCGCTCGACATGGAGCAGACGGCGCTCGTTGCCCCCGGCTACTACGCCACAATGGGCTACGGCGTCCCCGCTGGGCTGGGCCTGCAGGCCGCCACCGGCCAGCGCCCGCTGATCCTCGTCGGCGACGGGGCCTTTCAGATGACGGGCTGGGAATTGGGCAACTGCCGCCGCTACGGTTGGGACCCCATCGTGCTGCTCTTTAACAACGCCAGCTGGGAGATGCTGCGCGCCTTCCAGCCCGAATCCGACTTCAACGACCTCGACGACTGGCGCTTTGCCGACTTGGCCCAGGGCCTCGGCGGCGACGGCGTGCGCGTCTCCACGCGGGCGGCGCTGGCGCAGGCGCTCGAACGGGCGGTGTCGACGCGGGGGCGCTTTCAGCTCGTCGAAATCATGATGGCGCGGGGGGTGCTGTCGGAGACGCTGTCGCGCTTTGCGGCGGGGATCAAACGGCTGCAGGGTAGTGCGTAGCTTCTGTTGACATTTGGGAAGTGGCCCTCACCCCCGGCCCCTCTCCCACGGTGGCAGAGGGGAGAAGTTGGCTCCCTTCTCCCAGGGTCCCTGAGCTTGTCGAAGGAGGAGAAGGGCTGGGGATGAGGGCGCGCTCGACTTACCTTTCAAGCCCTCTCAGCCAAATGTCAACAGAACCTAGTGTCGCGTCAAGCGTGATTTGATGACGTTGACACGACCATCTTTTCTCGTTGGCCCGGTCGCATCTAAGGATGCTCCCTGCCCGAGATGGTCATCATTTTAGCCTTGACAAGACACTAGTGCGTGGTGCGTGAACTGGTATTTGACCACCGCAGCAACTCGACCACCAGGCGGTCGTGCCAGTACCGGTTCACGCACCACGCACTATTCTCAAATCCTCACCTGTACCACCCAATGTAACACCACTGGTACACCTCTGGCCCTCGATCTGTACCCCCGCTTGTGAGACGCTGTGGTCAACGCAGAAGCACCGGGCTTCTCACAGCTACCATAAAGGGGTACATTTATGTTTTCACCAACTCGCCACAAATTACGCTTCGTTTTAGTCAACCTGCTGCTGATTGGCGCGCTGGCGCTGGCGGCCTGCTCACCCGCCATGCCCGGCTCCATGGGCGACGCGGCGAGCTCCGCCGGGGCCGCGGACAGCAGCGCCGAGGCCTCTGCGGCTGAAAGCAGCAGCTACAACCCACAGCCCGCCTACGACGCGCCGCCGTCCTCGACTGGCGGCTCGGCCACTGGGGGGTCAACAGCGGTCAACGATGAACCGTACGACTCAACCTTCTACCAAAACTACGGCGTCAATCCCTTTATCGATACCGAGGACGATCACCTCTCGACCTTCGCCGTGGACGTGGACACCGGCTCCTACACCGTCATGCGCCGCTACCTGGGCGACGGCCACCTGCCCGACCCCGATTCGGTGCGCGTCGAGGAGTATGTCAACTACTTCAATTACGCCTACGAGCCGCCCCAGGATTCCACCTTTGCGATTCACATGGAGGGCGCGCCCTCGCCCTTTGGCGGCGAGCGCTACCAGCTGCTGCGCATTGGCCTGCAGGGCGAAGTCATCGACGACGCGGAGCGGCTGCCCGCTTCGCTGGTCTTTGTGATCGACGTGTCGGGGTCGATGGATCAGGAGAATCGGCTGGGCGCGGTCAAGCAGTCGCTGCGCATGTTGGTGGACGAGCTGCGCGGCGATGACGAAGTCGCCATCGTGGTCTATGGCAGCCGCGCCTACACGATTCTGGAGCCGACGAGCATCAAGTATCGCGACACAATTCTGCAGGCCATAGAGCGCCTCCAGCCCGACGGCTCGACCAACGCCGAGGAGGGGCTGCGGCTGGGTTATGAGATGGCCGAGCGCATGGTCGCCGCCTCGCAGCAGGTGGGCGAGACGGGGCGCATCGTGCGGCTGGTGCTCTGCTCGGACGGCGTCGCCAACGTGGGCAACACCGGGCCGGATTCGATTTTGGCGCAGGTGCAGGAGTACGTCGACCAGGGCATTACGCTCTCGACCGTGGGCTTTGGCATGGGCAACTACAACGACGTGCTGATGGAGCAACTCGCCAACGACGGCGACGGCCAGTATGCCTACGTCGACTCGCAGGACGCGGCGCACCGCTTCTTCGTGGAAAATCTGACGGGGATGCTGCAGGTGATTGCCAAGGATGCCAAGGTGCAGGTGGAGTTTAACGAGGAGGTCGTCAGCCGCTATCGGCTGATCGGCTACGAGAATCGCGACGTGGCCGATGACGACTTCCGCGACGACGAGGTCGACGCGGGCGAGGTCGGCGCGGGCCACAGCGTGACGGCGCTCTACGAAATCAAGCTGCACCCAGGAATTGAACCAGGGGCCGAAGCGGCGGGCGCGGGCAACATTGCGACCGTGTACATCCGCTACAATCAGCTGGAGACGGGCGAAATCGTTGAAGTCAACCAGACTTTCACCGTCGCCGACCTCGACGCGAGCTTTGACGCAGCGTCGCCCGACTTCCGCCTGGCCGCCGCCGTCGCCGAATACGCCGAGCTTCTGCGTGATAGCTACTGGGCGCGCGAAGGCAGTTTGGCCGAGGTGAGCGCGCTGGCGGACAACGTTGCCGAGCAGTATTTCGGCGCGGATCGGGGTGCGTATGAGGATGCGCAGGAGTTTGCGGAGCTGGTGGAGCGGGCGGCGTCGCTGCAGTAAGGCGAAGCGCCGCTTCGCCCTTCGGCTGGCTCGTGCTTACACAACGAAAACGCCCCGCTTGTTGATTGACAGGCGGGGCGTTTCTGTTGCGTAAGGGTAACGATTCAGCTGTCAGCGGATTCGGGGAGCGGATTGAACGGATTCGCTCGCCTTCATTAGACATTATATCGATTAAATGGACAAGAAATAGAAGGGCGGGTAAACTGAAGGCATTCCAGAAAAAAGAGGAGATGCCCAATGAGCCACTACCAAAAGTATGCTGAAAAGCCAATTGACTTTCTGGCCTTGACCGGCTACACACGCGAAGAGTTCGACGCCTTGCTTCCCCACTTTGCGGACTGTTTTTATGAGCGGATGCGCACCCATCAGCTGGACGGCAAGCCTAGGGGGAAGCGGCGCTATGTTGACTACCAGAATAGTCCGTTAGCCACGGTAGAAGAGAAACTGTTCTTCATTTTGAACTACCTGAAGAGCAACAATCTGCAAACGGTGCAGGGGTCACTCTTCAACCTTAGCCAACCCAAAGCCAACCAGTGGATTCACACCTTGCACCCCGTCCTGAATCAGGCGCTTGCCCAAGCGGAGGCGTTGCCTGCCCGCGAGATGGACGCGGTCTCCTTTGCCGAAGAGGAGACGCTGTACTTCCATGACGGAACGGAGCGCCCGATTCCCCGCCCCAGCGACCCGGACAAGCAGCGCTTTTTCTACAGCGGCAAAAAAAACGGCACGCCGTAAAGAACAATGTCGTCATCGACTCGCAAGGGCAAGTGCTGTTTGTCTCCGACACGGTCGAGGGCAAGCGGCACGACAAACGGCTGGCGGAGGAAATAGACTACACGCTGCCACAGGGGAGTCGACTGGCTCAGGATACCGGCTTTCAGGGCTTCAGCTTGGAGCAGGTGACGATTTTGCAGCCCAAAAAGAAGCCGCGCAACCAAGAGCTGTCTGAGTTTGACAAGCACAAGAACAGCTGGCTTTCCTCGTTGCGCACCCGGATTGAACATGCCATTGGCGGTGTCAAACGCTATCGGATTGTGAAAGACAAAATTCGCAACTGGAAGCCGGGCTTTCGCGACGCGGTCTTTGAAACCTGTTGTGGCCTGCATAATTTTCGACTCAATTTCCGCCCTTGGTCCTATGGCCCCCTTCAGCTTCATCTCTTTATCGAATTCTAATCGATATAATGTCTATTAATTCCGCAACGACTATAGCAATTTGGTGGGTCATCAAACGGAAGGATAACCTCACTGTCCGTTCAATCCGCTCTTATCAATCCGTTGACAGCTTATTTCGTCAATCCGCTGAATCATTACGTGTAGGGGTGGATTATCAGGCCGCGAAGCAGCGCTTCGCGTTACAGCAGCAGCCCCAGCAGCGAACTTACCAGCGAGGCAAAGAGCAGCCCCGCCAGCACAATTCCCAAGCCCACCGGCAGCAGCACGGCGACGAGCGCCCGCTTGCCGTCCAGCCCGGTGATGAGCTTGGTCGCTTGGGTGTAGACCGCGCCGCTCCACAGCACGGCGATCACGGCGGCGAAGGAGCCGATCACGGGGATGGGCCACAGGATCAGCAAGATCAGCGGCACGGCGGCGTAGCTGGTGGCGGCGTAGAAGGGCTGCAGGCGCGTGCCCGCGCCGAGCAGATTGGCAACGAGCAGCACCAGCGCGCCCAAGCCCAGCCAGATCATCAGCCAGTTGAGCGGCCACTCCACCCAGTTGCCCAGCGCGCTAAAGAGCGTTGCCCAGCCGGTGGCGACGCCTTCCTCCAGCCCGCCGATGTCGCGCAGGGCTTCCGCCGTGGCGTAGCCCAGCGTATCCGGCGTCGCGCCCGCCTCCAGCAGCTGCGTGAGGTTTGCCAACGGCAGCACCACGCCGTAGCGCGAGGCCGTCACCCAGTTGACGAGCAGCGCCAGCAGCCCGGCCATCAGCGCCGTCACCACGATCAGGCCGATGCCCTGCCTCATGCTGGTCGACAGCGTCTCATCGCGCGGCGTCTCCTGGGGCGAATCAAACTGGCGCACGTCCGGCGAGTCGGCCATGTCCAGCCGCAGGTAGAGCGCGTTCATCACCTGGTGCGGCCCCGGCAGCCAGTTACGCCAGCCGCTCAGCGCACCGCGCCAGGAACGGCTGCTGTCGTCGCTGGTATCGGCGGAAGCGGCGTCGATATAGCTTTGTGTAGAATCGGCAGAGGCGGCATCGACATAGTTTCTTGAGGACATAATTTTGAGTTTTGCTTGAATCTATTGTATCTGTTCTGATTGAAGCCAAGTCACCAGTTTGCTTACAACCATTTCGGCAGTCAGCGCCGTGTTGTCGATATGCTCGTCCACATCGGCAAGCTGTTGTTGCCAATCGTATATCATCTGCTCTTCTTCAACGGTCAACCGTTCACCTCGGCCCCTGCTGCGTCGCCTTGCTTCAACAAACGTCGGCAACAGCATGACGATTTTGTGAGGAACGCTTTCCAAATCGGTGCGGTACTGCCGAACGGTCGCGTTGGTTAACACATCTAGAATCACGACGCTGTAACTCGCCGACACAAACTTCTTCGCCAGCAGACAAGCATTGCTCACCCCCAATCGCTGCTGACGCGCGCCCTCGGCCCCTTCCCAGGGCGCTTTGTGTGGCATTCGCACCATCCAGCGCACCAAATCTACGTCAACGATGGCGCATCGCTCTAACTGCTCCGCTGTCAACTGACCAACGGTGTTTTTACCGGAAGCGGTTGGGCCAGTCAGAATCAGAACGCGCATCTAATCCTCGCAATGCAAAACTTCGTTTCAAAGGATTTTTCCCATGAAGAACACGAAGCCACACAAAGGAAGGGCGTCGACGTGATCTTCTTCGCGTTCCTTCGCGCCCTTCGTTGATTGTCTTCTGTTGATTAAATCAAAACTAATAGCAGCAGCGGCGTCAACAACCCAAAGATCAGCGCCACAATTGCAAACGTGCCCATCGCCGCCAACGCCGCCCGCGACCAGGACAGATTGTGCGCCACCTCCAGCCCGCGATAGAGCAGGAGCAGCGACCATACAAGCAGCAGACCCAGCGGCACGGCCACAAAGGGAATGATCGTGAGCAGCAGCAGAATGTAGGGGGCCATCATCAGCCCCGCGGCGCCCAGCGTCTGGTTGAGCGAGCCGTTGCCGCCCAGCTGCCGCGCCAGCCAGTGGCCGACGGCGCCCGTCAGCGCCCACTGAGCCAGCAGGGCCAGCGGCAGCAGTACCAAGAGCGTCAGCCGCAGCCACGTGCCGTAGCCCGCCAGCGTCAGCCACAGGCCGAGATCGTCCCGCAGCGCCAGCGACACCGGCTCCGCCGCCACGCCCGCATACGGCGCGACGCGCTCCCAGCCCGCCACCGCCGTGTCCCGCAGCAGGGTGTAGCGCGGCAGCGACGCGCGCACGAGCAGCCCGCCGATCACCGTCGCCAAGGCCGCCGCCGCGCCGATGCAGGTCGTGAGAAACAAGCCCTCCGTCCACGGGTTGTCATCCTCCACTATCTGCACAAAGGGCTCCGGCTCCAGCACCAGCGCCTGGCCGATCATCTTGGGGTAGCTGCGGGGTTCGAGCATAATTGATTTAGGAATGTTACAGTTGATGGAAAAGAAGTTTGGGATAAATCCTAACGGATGAGATGCTAAGGTTCCGTGGCCGATACCCCGGTTGATCACCAAAGATTCTCTCGTCTTCCGTTCGCATTGGAGAATGCTCGCTCCGCGATGTGGTCTGCCAGTCGGGAGCTCTACTCCACCGCCACCGGGAAGTAGAGCAGTTGACCATCGCCCTCGTTGGTCACCGTTACTTCGCCCAGGGCGTCGCCGTTTAGCGCATCCGTCTCGTCGCCGTTTACGGCAACGGTGTAGTTGCCGTTGGGCACGTTGCGGAAGAGCAGCCCCGCATTGCCCGTGGTGGCGCTGGAAAGCGTTTCGCCATCCTCGTCCAGCAGCGAGACGGGCAGCCCCTCGATGGCGCTTTCGCCCGCGTCAAATTGGCCGTTGCCGTTGGCGTCGCGGAAGAAGAGCACGGCCACGCCGCTGGTCGGCACCTGCGCGCTCGTTTCGACGAGCGGCTGAATGGTGCTGGCGATGGGGGCATCTGCCGTTGCGCTATCCTCAATGGCAGAGCCCGCCGTTCCCTCTGTTACCGTCGCGGGCGTGCTGACCGCCTCATCCGCCTCGATGGCGGAGAGCGCCTCATTTAGCGCGCCGACAAAGATGTTAAATTCATCCCGCGTCTGTTCGAGCGAGCCCAGCGTCTCGCCCAACTCGTCCAGCGTGAGCCCTTGCCCGTCGAGTTCCGAAACGATGGTGTCCACCTGGCCACGAATTTCGGTTTGACCCTGCTCAATGTCGCTGCTCAAATTCTCGGTGACGATCCGCACGTTCTCGTTGACGTTGCGCACGCTCTCGTCCAGCACGCCGACCTGATCCTCGATCAGCAGCAGGCGCTCTGAGCCAGCGGCCGTGTCAAAACGCAGGCTGCCGTTGTTGAGCACGGCCAGCACGAGCAGCGTCAGCAACATGCCCAGCAGCGCGCCGCCCAGCGCCGCCCCAAAGAGCGACAGCGACTCGTTGCGCCCCTCGGCATACTCGGACGAATCGTCCTCCAGCGGCTCCATCACGCGCGGGTTGCTCATAGATTCTTGGTGTACACTCATTTCGGATATATCTCCACCTTGCGCCGAACTGGCAATTGAAATTAGATTTAGCTAGATTATAACGGCTTCTCTCTTACCTGCCCAATCTAGCATAAATTCGCAGCAGCAGCATGTAACGGCGTGCCAATTTTCCTGTATTTGTCAACTGTAATTTGTCAAGGCGTGGGCTGGACAGCCGCTCGACCCGCGCTATAATGAACGCATGACCTCGCCCTCTCCACCCGCCCGGACCGCCGTCAACCTGCGGAGCGCCGATTTCCTGCTCTCGCCAGCGGGTCGTGACGCCGCGGCCTCTTTGCGCGATGTCGAGCTGGGCGAGACGCAGACGCTGACGCTGCTCGCCCAGCTGCGCAAGACGTTTTCCGCGGACGAAGCGGGCGCGCTGCTCGCCCTGGCCCGTCTGCGACGTCGCGCCCGCGCCAAATTTGGCGAGCTCGCCGACTCGCTCTTCTTCACCGAGGAAGCGCTTGAACAATCGACCGCCCACGCCGTCGCCGACCATCGCGCCGCTTGGATCGACGCTCACGCGCCCCCCGGCCCCCTGCTCGATCTCGGCTGCGGCATTGGCGGCGACCTGCTCGCGCTCGCCCGCCGCCGCCCCGTCGTGGCCTACGAGTTGGATCCGCTGCGGCTGGCCTTTGCCCGCGCCAACGTCGAGGCCGCGGGGCTGGCCGAGCGCGTGGAGTTTCGTCGCGCCGATTGGACGGCGACCGCCGGGCGTGATACGCTACCCACCACGCGCTTTGGATCACCCGTCGCCGCTTTTGTTGATCCGGCCCGCCGCGTCAACGGTCGCCGCGTCTTTCGCCTGGCCGATTTGCTGCCGCCCATCGACGCCGTCCTGCCGCTGCGGGAGCGGGTCGCGCTGATCGGCGTCAAGGTGATGCCGGGCGTGGCGGATGATGACATTGCGACGCTGCCGGACGAGCTGGGCAGGTGGCGCGTCGAATTTGTGAGCCATGAGCGGACGTGCAAGGAGGCCGTGCTCTGGTGGCAGCGGGAGTTTGCGGGAAATGCGCCGCTTCGCTGGGCGAGCGTCCACGGTCGCGACGGCGTGTGGCGGCAGATCGGCAGCGCGGGTGAAGCGCCGCCGCTGGGCGAACTGCGCGCGGGTCAGCTGCTCTACGAGCCGGACCCCGCCGTGATTCGCGTGGGCGCATTTGCCGAGCTGTCTGCGCGGCTGGATGCCCGCCTCTTTGATCCGCAAATCGCCTACCTCGTCGCTGACGAAGCGGCAGCGTCACCCAGCGCCACGAGCCGGGAAGCGCTGCACTTTGTGCAGGCCTTCCGGCTGCTCGAAATTCACAGCTTTGGGCTAAAGCGGCTCAACGCCCGCCTGCGCGCGCTCGATGTGGGGCGGGTGGAGCTCAAGAAACGGGGCGCGCCCATCGAGCCGGAGACGCTGCGCCCTCGCCTCAAGCTCCAGGGCACGCGCGATGTCGTCGTCCTCCTCACCCGGCGCGGCGACGAGCCGCTGATGTTGATCGGCGAGCGAGTTTCCGTCACGAAGTGATGGGTGGCATTAACTGTAGAACAGGAACCGCAGATGGACGCGGGTAAACGCAGATAAATTCTTCGCGGTTTTCCCGTAAGATGGGTTTAGGTTCCGTTGACGTTTGGGAACTGGCCCTCACCCCCGGCCCCTCTCCCACGGTGGGAGAGGGGAGAGTTTGACTCCCTTCTCCCATCCTGGGAGAAGGGCTGGGGATGAGGGCGCGCTCGACCTACCTTTCAAGCCCGCTCAGCAAAATGTCAACGGAACCTAGATATTGTCTCGACCATCCGCGTCTACCTGCGTCCATCTGCGGTTAAATTCTCTGAAAGCAAAGTCCGAGAGATGTCAGCACTAAACTACGAGCAGATGGAAAGCGAACTGCGTGACCTTGCCCGCGGCGTCGGCCAGCGGCTGGACGAGCTGGAGCGGACCTGCGCCACGGCGGAAAGCTGCACGGGCGGGCTGGTCGGCCACCTGTTTACGGAGATTGCGGGCAGTTCGGCCTGGTTCACCGGCGGCGCGATTGTCTACAGCTACGCAGCCAAGGAGCGCGTGCTCGGCGTCTCGCGCGAGACGCTGCTGTCGCTGGGGGCGGTGAGCGCCGAAGTGGCGGCGCAGATGGCAGCGGGGGCGCGCAGCCTTTACAAGGTCGACGTGGCCGTTTCGATCACCGGCGTCGCCGGGCCGGGCGGTGGCTCGGCGGAGAAGCCGGTGGGCACGGTTTATCTGCACCTGAGCGCGGAGGATGTCGAACGGGGCGCGCACTTTGTGTGGGAGGCCGATCGGCGCGGGAACAAGCTGCTGAGCGCCAAGGCAGCGCTGGAAATGATCAGCAGATACACTGAATGAGTTGCAGAAGTTGATTAACGAAGGACGCGAAGAAGCGCGAAGGAAGAGAGGTGAGCCTCTTCCTTCGTGTCTCTTCGTGCTCTTCGTGGATTACTATCTTACTAGGAACTTAGTGATGCGACAACAAGTAATCGTGGACGAACCCGTCGACGCCCTCGTGCGGGTGATGCCGAGCGGGGCCGTGCACCCGACTTCGTTTTTGTGGCGGGACAAAACGCGCTACGTGGGCAATTTGGGGCGACAGTGGGAGGAGCGCGTCGGCGGGGAGACGCTGCGCTGCTATCTCGTGCAGACGGTCGACAACGACACGTATGAGCTGCGCTGGAACCCGGCGCGCAACAGCTGGTCGATCCACCGGGCGTGGCTGAGCGCGGTGGCATAAGCGTAACGAGGCTTTGAGAAATTGAATAGACTAAACGCAGAAACGCGTATTAGCGAATCTTCGCTTTGCGTCTCCGCGTCTCCGCGTTAAATCTTGTGCTTTACTCAGTGCCCCCTCCAGGACTCGAACCTGGGCACACGGTTTAGGAAACCGATGCTCTATCCACTGAGCTAAGGGGGCATAGGTGACTGTCACTGTCCAAACTCGGGCAGTATTCGAGCCATCGGCTGAACAGTGACTGTCACCGGTTTCCGCCCCTCAAACATAGCATAAAATCCCGCTCATCGTCAACAAAATACAGGGGCCGACCTCACGGCGAAGCTCCCGTAATTATGCTACACTTCCTCCATCTCAACCGCCACTCAACCGCAACCTCCGCCATTCATGGACGCCATTCAAGAATTTACCCAGCGCGTGATCGAAAACGTCGAGCGCGTGATCGTCGGCAAGCGCGACATTATCGAGACGCTGATCGTGGCGCTGCTCTGCGAAGGCCACGTGCTGCTGGAGGACGTGCCGGGCACGGGCAAGACGATGCTGGCGCGCGCGCTCGCCGTCTCACTCGGCATCGATTTTCGCCGCGCCCAGTGCACGCCCGACCTGCTCCCCAGCGACATCACCGGGGTCAGCGTCTTTAACCAGGAGACGCGCCAGTTTCAATTTGTGCCCGGCCCCGCCTTCACCCACGTGCTGCTCGCCGACGAAATCAACCGCGCCACGCCGCGCGCCCAGGCCGCGCTGCTCGAATGCATGGGCGAGCGCCAGGTCACCGTCGACGGCATTACGCGCGAGCTGCCGCGCCCCTTTTTCGTGATGGCGACGCAGAATCCCGTCGAATACGAAGGCACCTTTCCCCTGCCCGAAGCGCAGCTGGACCGCTTCTTGTTCAAAACGCAGCTCGGCTACCTTGCCCCCAGCGAGGAGAGCGACATGTTGCGCAACGTCGGCGGCCAGCATCCCATCGAAACGCTGGGCGCGGTGGTCGACGGCCACGCGCTGCCGGAGTTGAGCGCCCAAGTCTGGCAAGTGCGGGTGGACGACACGCTGCGCGACTACATCGTCGCGCTGACGCAGGCCACGCGCAGCCACGGCGACCTGCTGCTCGGCGCGTCGCCGCGCGGCTCGCTGGCGCTCTACCGCGGCGTGCAGGCGTTGGCCGCTATCCGTGGCCGCGATTACGCGCTGCCGGACGACGTGCAGGCGCTGGCCCCGCTCGCCCTGCCCCACCGCTGCATTGTGCGCCCGGAGAGCGCGCTGCGCAACCGCGCGGCGGTCGAAGTGGTGCGGGAAATTGTGGAGCGGACGCCGCTGGATTTGGGGTCGGTCACGTAGGACGAAGCAGCGCTTCGTCCCTCGCCGAGCAGTAGCAGGCTAAGGAACTAATGAAGTAATCTCATCGGCCCGTTCGCGCGTGGGCGTGCGAACTCCTCGTTACCCGTTTGTTTTGTTAATCTGCTAGCGCTCGGCGCTACTTTCCATGAACAACGTCTTCTGGGCGCTCATCGTCCTCTTCCTCGTGGCGACTTTCTTTCGCCTGGACTGGATTTACTACCTCGTCTACGTCGTGGGCGGGGTGTGGGTCTTTAGCCACTGGTGGATCCGCCGCAGCCTCAACCACGTGAGCGTGCAGCGCAACGTCGCTCGGCGCGCCTTTGCGGGCGAGACGGTGACGGGCACGGTGGTGCTGCAGAACCAGAGCTGGCTGCCGCTGCCCTGGCTGCGGCTGCGCGAGCGCGTTGCCACTGAAATCCGCGACGTCAGCGATTACGATGTGGTGCTCTCGCTCGGCAGCCGCGCGCGGGCCACGCACGAGTACACGCTCGCCTGCCGGCAGCGGGGCTACCACGCGCTGGGGCCGCTCCAGCTCAGCACGGGCGATCTCTTTGGCTTTGCCAGCGCCGCCTGGTCCGAGATGGAGCCGCTGCGCATCACCGTTTACCCGCAGCTTTTTACGCTGCCCGAACTGGGGCTGCCCAGCCGGATGCCCTTTGGCGCACTGGCGAGCCGCCAGCCGCTCTTTGTCGATCCGGCGCGCGTCTCCGGCGTGCGCGACTATGTGAGCGGCGACAGCCTGCGCGCCGTGCACTGGAAGGCCTCGGCCCGCGAGTCGACGCTGCAGGTAAAGAAATTTCAGCCGGCGATTGCGCTCAACGTCGCGCTCGTGCTCGATCTCAACCGCGACGCCTTCCCCGTGCGCAGCGTCGTCGGCAGCAGCGAATGGGCGATCTCGGTGGCCGCCTCGCTCGCCAGCTACGTGACGAATGAGCGCCAGCCCGTTGGCCTGCTCTGCAACGGCTTTGATCCCGCCAGCGACAGCTTTGGCACGCGCCTGCCCACGCGCAACGGCCAGGCCCACCTGATGCAAATTCTGGAATACCTGGCCCGCGTGCAGGTGCGCGCGTTCGAGGGTGACCTCGACCTCTCGCTGGCGACGTGGCTCCCCGCGCGGCTGGCCGATCTCGATTGGGGCACGACGCTCATGGTCGTCACGCCGCACCTGGACGAGTCGACGCTGTGGACGCTCCACCAGGCCCGCCGCCGCGGGGCCAGCGTCCTCGTGCTGATTTGCGCCCCCATGCGCGACCTCGCCGCCGTGCAGTCGCGCGCCTCGGCGCTGGGCGTCTCGGTCTACGCGACGCAGTGGGAGCGGGATTTTCAGCAGATGGCGGAAGGTTGATTGGAGATTGGGGATTGATAATTAGGTTCCGTCAACATTTTGCTGAGTTGGCTTGAAAGGCAGGTCAAGCGCGCCCTCATCCCCATCCTGGGAGAAGGAAGCCAACCTCTCCCCTTCACAGTGGGCTTAGCTTTACCCAGAAGTTGGGGAGGGAGCAGCGAAGGGGAAGGGCGGAGAAGAACCCCCATCCCCGGCCCTTCCCCCGACATCAGGGGAAGGGTGACTGGTTGATGAAGCGGTCGCAAAGTGACTGGCTCGCTTTATTTACCGAGCGGACGATGTCACAGAACAGTCGCAGAATCAAGGAGACAACAGAAGCCCCCTCCTTGCTGGCGGGGAGGGGGTCGAGGGTGGGGTCTGCTTGGCCTGCGATGCGGTGAGATCAGTGGCGACTTGTAGGTAAAGCTTAGTACAGTGGGAGAGGGGTCGGGGGGTGGGCGCCATTTTCCCACTGTCAACGGAACCTAGCAACTGGAGTAGACATTCCAAAAGGTAGCCTGCTTGGCGACAGGTGGAATTAC
Organism: Caldilineaceae bacterium; assembly: GCA_965213595.1. Classification (GTDB taxonomy): domain Bacteria; phylum Chloroflexota; class Anaerolineae; order Caldilineales; family Caldilineaceae; genus JBCCFC01. The sequence goes on from CBDBZO010000002.1 coordinate 353,178, forward strand.
CAATCTCCAATTACCAATCTCCAGTTACCAATTATTACAAACCAACCCAACTCACCCATGACCACCCCTCGCCCTCTCACCTATGACGATCCCTGGCTCGCTTCCCTGGCGCGGCCCGTGTTGATCGCGGTGCTCGTGCTTTGCCTCGACGTGGCGCTGCTGAGCTTTGTGCGCTTTGCTGCGCCCGGCGTGTCGACGGCATACACGGGGACGCTGCTGGCATTGGGCGCGCTGTCGGCGATTGTTGGCTGCGTGACGACGACGTGGCTGGGGCAGCCGGGGCAGCGGGCGCAGCGCGGCGGTGGCCTGCGCGCCGCAGAGATCACGCTGCTGCTGGGAGCCACGCGCGTCGCCATGTGGGCGGCAACGGCTTCGTGGCCCTCGCTGGGGCTGCTGATCGAGCGGCCGCTGGAGATGATTCTCGACGGGCCCTTTGTGGTGGGCGCCATTGTCGTGCTGCTCTCCTGGTTTTTCGCCAGCGACATGACGGCCTCGCTGCTCCAACTGGCGCTGCAGTCGGACGAAGTGCAGATGCTGGCGCTGGCGAAGAACAAGCGCGAGGCCATCTACCGCGGCGGGCGCACGGACCGACAGGAGGTTCTGCGCAATTTTGTGGGCCGCTGGATCACGGGCGGGCTGCTGCTAATTGGGCTGGCGTCGGCGTCGCAGGTGGGGCCGTCGCCCAACGGCTTGTTTGCGATTGCGCGCCAGAACGTCGATCCGTCCGTGATTATGGCGAGCATTGTCTATTTCCTAGTGGGGCTGGCTCTGCTGAGCCAGGGGCAACTGGCGCTGCTGCGAGCGCGCTGGACGCTGGAGGAAGCGCCCAGCAACGCGGCGGTGCTGCGCTCGTGGCCGCTCTACGCCGCGGCGCTGATCGGCGTGGTGGGCCTGCTCGCCGCGCTGCTGCCCTTTGGCGACACCTTTCTGCTGGCGCGGGTGATGGAATCCATCATTTACGGCCTCTACTTCTTTGTGACGCTGGTCTTTCAGCTGCTGCTGGGTCTCTTTCTGCTGCCCTTTGGCCTGCTCAACAGCGAGGAGCCGCCCCCGCCCGAAGCCCCGCCTCCCGCTGAAGCTGCGCCGCCGCCAGAGCCCCTGCCGCCCGCCGAGCCGCTGCTGCCGGCGTGGACGGGCGGCGCGCTCTTCTGGGTAACGATGGCCCTGCTGCTGGGTGCGGCGGCCTACATCTACTTTAGCGGGCGCGGCGTGCGCTTTGATTGGCTACACCGCTTGCTGGCCGCGCTGCGGCTGCGCTGGCGGCACGTGGCCGACGCGCTGGGCGACTGGCAGCCCCTGCGCCAAACAGATGAGGAGAACGCAGCCGACAAACCGACGCACGCTCGGCGGTTGAGCCGTCGCCAGCGTCGCGACCTAACGCCAACCCAGCGAGCACGCTACCTATACTTTGCCATGCTAGATTGGGCAGCCGAGCGTGATGTGCCGCGACGCGGGAGCGAAACGCCGCTTCAGTTCGAGCCGCGGTTGGGCCGCTCTCTGCCCGCGGGCGCTCCCCCCCTTTCTCAGGAAGAAACTCAAACCGAGTCGCCGCAAACGATTGTACATACCCTGACGGACATTTTTATTCGTCTTCGCTATGCTGGGGGAGCAACCAATCACAATACCGTTGATCGTTTGGAACAGATGTGGAAGCGGCTTCAGCGCACCGACGTAGAAGCGGACGAAGCAAAAGCGGATGTAGAACACGCGCTTGAGGATCAAGCAGTTCGTGATGCGCCCGAAGATTTTGCGTCCGGTGGCTCCTCACCAAACGGGCCAACCTCTTGAACGGAGACGGCATTTGTGATATAATTTTCATTATTGTCAACCATTGTGCTATGGAGCACATTCAGCGCTGCACCAACGCAGCTTAGGCTTACCAGTTTCGACGCATAGCTTTTTGCGCATCAGTTTGCTCAAAAGTTTATCGAGGCAGGTAAGGCAAATTCTATCCATTCGGAGTAGCCATCCATGGCCGAACAAACGGAACCGACGCAGTTCGAAGCAAATTCTCAGCCCAACGGTCAGCAAAGCGCCCAAGCCCTCGATACGCTTCAGGCCACCGATCCCCAGGCGGAGCAGACCGCAGGGAACGCAATCGATGCGCCGACCGATTCCCAGCCCAGCGAAGCTGCTGCCGCACCCAAGCCAAACAGTCGACTCTCTCGAACCGCCGAAGAGGTGTTTGAGTTTGAGGATGATGGGCGAGGCATTGGGTACGATGAGTACGGCGACGACGTCGGCGGGTTGAGCATGTCCGACATGGATATGTTCGAGCAGTACATCGAGAACGACCTGGACTTTGACCTGCCGGAGCGGGGAGACCTGCGCGAGGGCACGGTCGTCGAGATGCGCTCAAATGAAATTCTCGTCAACATCGGCGTCAAGCGTGACGGCATCATCCCACAGTCCGACCTGTCCAAGGTGGACAAGCGCCTCGTCGAGGGGCTGAGCGTGGGAAGCTCGGTCACGGTCGTAATTAGCCAGCGGCCCGAGGATGATAGCCCGCTGCTGTTGAGCATCTCCGAAGCGGTGATGCGGCAGGATTGGATAGAGGCCGAGCGGCTGCTTGAGAGCAACGAAATCGTGGAGCACGAGGTGGTCGGCTTTAATAAGGGCGGCCTGACGGTGGAATTCAATCAGCTGCGCGGCTTTGTGCCCGCTTCACACGTAATTGACATGCCGCGCAACGTCTCCGAAGAGCAGCGACGGCGCGAGTTGGAGAGCTATATTGGCCAACGCCTGAACCTCAAGGTGATCGAAGTCGAGCGGCGGCGGCGGCGGCTGGTCATGTCGCAGATGCTGGCCGAGCGCGAGCTGCGTGCCGAACGCAAGGAAGAGCTCTTTGATAAGCTCGATGTCGGCTCCGTGGTCGAGGGTGAAGTAAGGACCATGAAGCCTTTTGGTGCTTTTGTGGATATTGGTGGCGCGGACGGCCTGCTGCACGTGAGCGAAATTGGCTGGGCCGCCGTCAATCACCCGCGCGACGTGCTGGAAGTGGGTCAGCGTCTGGAAGTGCAGATCATTCGCATGGACCAGGAGCGCGGGCGGATTGCGCTAAGCCGCAAACGTCTGCTGGCCAACCCGTGGGACGGCATCGAGCAGCGCTATCACGTGGGCGACAACGTCACCGTTGAGATTACGCGCGTGGTGGATTTTGGCGCGTTTGCTCAGCTGGAGCCGGGCGTCGAGGGATTGATTCACATCAGCGAATTGGCCGATATCGCCGTGGCCGAGCCGCTGCGCACCGTGCAGTCCGGCGATTTGGTGCGCGTTAAAATTTTGCGCATCGAGCCAAACCGCCAGCGCGTGGGTCTCAGCCGTCGCCAGGCGGATGATGGGGTGGGCGATATTGGCGGGAACGAAGCGGTAGATACAAACGAAGAGCCGTTTCCCGTCGAAAACACGCTTGATGACTACGACGACTACGATGATGAGGATTGACCAGCCGTTAGCGTTTAGTGGATATTAAGGTGCGCCCAACTCAAACGAAAAGTTGGCAAATGGCCCTGAATTCCGCTATACTCCTGTTCGTCAGCGTAGTTGTCCGCAGTTATAGTAGCCAAATAGAAGCGAAGTCAACTTCGCTTTAACCTGCCAACGAACGTTCGGCGTTTTTCAGCCGAACTTAGTTGAGCAGGTTTGTTTATGTCAAAGCTTGGAGCTGCTTGGCGGCTGTAAAAAACTTGTGAAGAGCGACAAAGAAATTGGGGGGAGGTGAGAGCATGAGCGTTGAACTAAGACCGGGCGAGTCCCAGGACAGCATCCTGCGGCGGTTCCGAAAATCTGTGGCCGAATCGCGCATTCTGCCGATTGTGCGGCAGAAGCGGTGGTACACCTCTAAGAGCGAAATTCGCCGCATCAAGAAGCAGAAGGCGATCCGCAAGGCGAACCGTCCACCACAGCCTGCCAACACGCGCGGCAGCGGCGGTCGCGATAGCGGCGGTCGCGATAGCGGTGGCCGCAACGGTGGCCGCAGCGGTGGCCGCAGCAGCGGTGGTCGAGGCAGATAGTCGATTGTCTCGGATCAGCAAAACAGTCGCTGTCATAAAGCAGCGACTGTTTTGCGAAGTTGTTTTATATAGATTGAGCACGGCTAATTTTACAAACTTAGTTGTCGCATTGGAGTTTTATGGCTGAAGAAACAGTTGTTGTGGAAGGCAAAGTAGTGGATACGTTGCCCAATGCCATGTTCCGTGTGGAATTGGAAAATGGGCACAACGTCCTGGCCTACCTTTCAGGCAAGATGCGCAAATTTTATATTCGCGTGCTGCTGGGGGATCGGGTCAAGGTGGAGATGAGCCCTTACGACTTAACCAAAGGGCGCATTACGTACCGCTACCGCAACTAGCCTATTATTAGGTTGATTCACAAAAGTTTACAAATAAAAAGGTGGGGAGAGCTCCCCGCCTTTTTTGCGTTGCAGCTTGTTCTAGATAGCTTCACGCCTGCTTGCGGTACACCTCGATTCCTTGTCGAGCCACGCGCTGCTCCGCTTCAAAGGTAAGCCGCTCCGCCGCTTCCTCCAGTGGAACCCAAAGCGGATCAAATTGTTCGGCATCGTGCGCGTCGCGGGGGAGCTTCTGCTCGCCGACCAACGCCATCAGGTAATAGCGTTCCGTCCGGCGGTACTGATCGCCCCCGTGCTCGAATTCGACCAGCTGCTCACCCAAGTCCGCCACGATCTGTAAATCGCTGTAGCCGGACTCCTCCGTTATTTCGCGCAAGGCCGCTTCACGTGCCGTCTCGCCTGGGTCCACGTGCCCCTTGGGCAAGCGCACCTCGCCGCGGCTCGGTCGATCCAGCAGCAGCATCCGCCCCCGATGGATCACGACGCCACCACCCGTTGCATACGATTTTGTGGCCAAACAGCACCTCGCTTTCTGCGTAACTTTAATTTGACTGGCGTATCGTATCCAGCGAGCAGAGCGCTGTCAATTTGAAGAGGCCCGTGGTAAAATTTCGTCCATGAACGACCAATCTACTCACACGTCCAAGTCGACGCCAAAGTCGACGCCATCTTCCACGACCGGCGAAGCGGCTGCGCTGCTTCAGCAGGGCAGCCAGCGCCTGGGCGTCCCGCTAACGGACGAGCAGCTTGGCCAATTTGCCCGCTACCACGAGACGCTCGTTGGCTGGAACCAGCGCATGAACCTGACGTCAATTGTTGAATGGGAGGAGGTGCAGACCAAACATTTTTTGGATTCGCTGGCGGGGCTGCCGCTGCTGGCGGAGGAGATGGGGCTGTCGCTGCCGCTGGCCGAATCGCTGCCTGCGCCGCTGCACTTGGTGGATGTGGGCACGGGCGCGGGCTTTCCCGGAGTGCCGCTCAAGATTGCCGCGCCCTCGCTGCGGCTCACGCTGATCGACGGCACGGGGAAGAAGATTCAGTTTCTCTCCCATCTGCGGGACGAGCTGGCGCTGAAGCAGGTGGATGTTGTGCGGGGGCGGGCCGAGGAGCTGGGGCGTCAGCCCACCTACCGCGAGCAGTTTGATGTAGCCACGGCGCGGGCCGTGGCCCCGCTAAACACGCTGCTCGAATATCTGCTGCCGCTGGTCAAAGTGGGTGGCTGGGCGATGGTCTACAAAGGGGCCCGCGCCGCCGAGGAGTTTGTCGAAGCCCGCCGCGCCATCGACGAACTGGGCGGCGAGACCACGCGCTTCGCGCCGGTTGACGTGCCTTTTCTCGAAGGTCAACGCTTTGTGCTGCTGATTAAAAAAGTGGGGGAAACACCCGAACGCTACCCCCGCGGGCAGGGGTTAGCCCGCAAAGAGCCGCTGTGATGGAGCGATGTCTAAAGTGCGTGCAAGAGGAAAACAGGAGTTCGCCATTTAAGTGACTGTCACTGTCCACAGCCGGACAGCTTACCCCTTTTTGTCTGGACAGTGACTGTCACTGGCTCCGGAAATTCTTGTTCTCAACGTGACTTCACTTTAATATATCCCGGCGGAAATAAGCAGGCAATTTTTTGCGCCTGCCCACCAGAGGTCATAGACGAATTTATCTGCCGTGGTATATACGCCCAAATGTATTAGGCAAGCAGAGCTGATCGATGTAAGCCTACCGCGGCAACGAGACTTTGATACGGAGACATGGGGGCGCGGAGAGCACTTCGTCGACGAACAACATCTTTGCGCCCCTGCGTCTCTGCGTTAACTTTGCTCAACTTCTCGAAGCTTCGTCGTCGTACCACCCATCGCTTACTCATCTTCAAAGCAGCCCTTTTCCAAATAAAAGGCCATGTGTTGAAAGTGAATCAGCGGATCGATATATTGGACGTAAACGTGTGCCGGCACTTTGAGCGTGGTGGGCGCATAGCAGAGGAGGCCGCCGATGCTGGCCTCGATCAGGCAATCCGCCACCTCCTGCGCGGCGCTCGCGGGCACGGCGATCACGCCCATGCGGCAGTGGAGCCGCTCCACCGTCGCCTTTACCTGATCGATGCCCTGAACCGTCAGCCCGCCCATCTGCTCGCCGACGCGCGCTGAGCTGTTGTCAAAAACGGCGGCGATGCGGAAACCGCGGTCTTCAAAGCCGTTGTAGCTAACCAGCGCGTGGCCGAGGTTGCCCGCGCCAACCAGCACGACGGGCCAGACGCAATCAACCTTGAGAATTTTTTGCAGCTGGGCGCAGAGATAAGCGATGTTGTAGCCGGTTCCCTGTTTGCCAAATTCGCCAAAGTGGCTCAAATCCTTGCGGATTTGTGCGGAACTAATGCCTAATCGCCGCCCCAGCTCCTGGCTGGATGTGACTTCGTAGCCGTCATCGGCGAGCAGCGTTAACGTGCGTAGGTAAATGGGTAAGCGACCGACGACAATGTCAGGGATCGCGGTACGGTCAAAGCCGTTTTCCTGAAAAATTGCTTGAGAAGCCATGTGAGCAGAAGCCTATTCAATAAGTGTTATCGTGAGCAAAATTACCGCCGTACAGCCGGCGCTCGTTCAAGTAGATTGAATCCAAAGCATGACAATTTTATCTAATATACGAAAAAAATGCAACTGTGCCAATTTTCACATGTGGCTCACGTCTGCTTCAGATTGTCCGAATAGGCTATAAATAGAGAATTTTTGTTCATGTAGCTTGCAGGAGATTTAAATGAAACCATATGTGAGCGCCAAACGCTTGGCGCGACTCGCCGTGATTGCGCTGGTGCTGGGTGCGTTTGCGCTGGGTGGTGCGGCGGGCTACACGGCCCGTTCCGTTCAGGCCCAGCAGGAAGAAGCGATCACGCTGGACGAAATGCCCGCCGAGTTTGGCGTGCTGATGGAAGCCTGGCGGCTGGTCCAAGATCAGTTCGTCGACCAGGAAAACGTCGACCCCGCCGACATGACCTACGGCGCCATTCAGGGCATGTTGGATACGCTCGGCGACGAGAACCACACCGTCTTCTTCTCGCCCGATGTGGCCGAACAGCAGGCCAGCGCGCTCTCCGGCTCGTTTGAGGGCATCGGCGCCTACGTAGAGCAGGAGGACGGCGTCTTCACCATCGTCGCGCCGATCAACGGCTCGCCCGCCGAGGAGGCCGGCATCCTGGCCGGCGATGTGGTGGTGGCCGTCGACGGCGAGAGCATTCTGGATATGCCGCAGTGGGAAGTCATCTCGCTGATTCGCGGCCCCTCCGGCAGCACCGTCGTGCTGACCGTGCTGCACCCGGAGGAGACGGTTCCGGTGGAGGTGGAGATCACGCGCGGCACGATTGAGCTGGACAGCGTGGTCTGGACGCGCGTACCGGAGACGAACGTTGCCTATCTGCAAATCAACCAGTTTGCCTTTGACACCGGCATCGAGCTGCGCGATGCGCTCACGGAAATCCAGGCCACCCAGGAGGGCAACAACCCCGTGGCGGGCATCGTGCTCGATTTGCGCAACAACCCCGGCGGCGTGCTGCAGCAGGCGCTCTACGTAGCCAGCCAATTCTTGGATGAGGGCGAGATCGTCCTCCACGAGCGCGACGCCAACGATGAAATTCAGACCTATCGCGCGCGCGGCGACGGTTTGGCCCGCGACATCCCAATGATTGTGCTGATCAACGAGGGCTCGGCCAGCGCCGCCGAAATTCTCTCCGGTGCCGTGCAGGCCAACGGGCGCGCCCGCCTCGTCGGTGAGACGACCGTCGGCACGGGCACGGTGCTGCGCCCCTTTACCCTGAGCGACGGCTCGGTGCTGCGCCTGGGCGTGACCAACTGGCTGCTGCCGGACATGCAGTTGATCAAGGGAATTGGCGTGCACCCGGACGTGCCGCTGCCCCAGGACGCCGCCGTGCGCATGATCGACACCTTCGCGCTCGATGAAGCTGCCGCCACCGATTCGCCCACCAGCGACGTGCGCAGCTTTGGCGACCGCCAGTTCAACACGGCGCTCTTCCTGCTTCAGCGCGAGATCGACGAGGTGGAGTAGACCGCAAAGGTGACCGTCACGGCCCCCGCACTTTGCTGCCCTTCCCTTCGCTTGCGGGCCGTAATTGTCACCTTTCTCGACCAGCGCGGCGAGTCACTAGCAGCGTTGGAGGCGTTAGCGGCAATCACTGTCTGCGCGCCTGGGCGAACTGCCTGGTCGGGACGGTGACGGTCACTTTGATGAGTATGGCTAAAAATTGAGCAATTCCCCGATATTGACGGTGCGGAGTAAAGCAGAAAATTTAACGCGGAGGCGCGGAGGGAGAGGCGCGGAGAGGCGCGGCATAAGCAAAGGTTGTTAACCAGACTTTGTCTTTTTTTACCATCCCATGCAGGCGGGAATCCGTCTCAGTCAAAAACGACACGTCGTCTTTTCTCTGCGGCTCTCCGCGTCTTTCTCCGCGCCTCCGCGTTAAAAAACTCTGGGTTAACAAGATGACTTGGCTCCTCGAACCGCTCGCCTACCCCTTTATGCTGCGCGCTCTGCTCGCCGCCTTTCTCGTCAGCGTGACCTGTGGCGTGGTGGGCACGTATGTGGTGCTGCGCGGCATGGCCTTCCTGGGCGACGCGCTGGCGCATTCGATTTTGCCCGGCGTGGTCGTGGCCTTCCTGCTCGGCTGGCCGCTGGCCGTGGGCGCGCTGATCGTCGGCATCGGCAGCGCCTTTGGCATTGGGCTGCTCAGCGAGCGCGGCCACATCCGCGAGGACGCCGCCATTGGCATCGTCTTCGCCGCCACCTTTGCCCTCGGCGTCGCCCTCATCAGCACCACCGGCAGCTACGCCACCGATTTGGCCCACATTCTTTTCGGCAACGTGCTCGGCGTCTCCACCGGCGACCTGTGGTTTATCGCCATTTTCAGCGCCCTCGTGCTGGCGACCTTGCTGCTGCTCTACAAAGAGTTTCTCGTGCTCACCTTTGATCCCATGCTGGCTACCGTGCTGCGGCTGCCCGCGCGCTTCCTGCGCTACCTGCTGCTGCTGCTCACCGCCGTCTCGATTGTCGTTGCGCTACAAACCGTCGGCGTGGCGCTGGTGATTGCGCTGCTGGTGACGCCCGCTAGCACGGCGCTGCTGCTGGCCCAGCGCCTGCCCGTGGTGATGGCGCTGGCGGCGGCGGCGGGCGCGCTCGCTAGCGTAATCGGCCTGTACGCCAGCTACTACCTCAACATTGCCTCCGGCCCCGCCATCGTCCTCGCGGCGACGGCGCTCTTTGCGCTGGCCTTTCTGTTCGCGCCCCAGCGTGGGCTGCTGTGGGCGAGTCGGCAAAAGCGCGCCGTTCAGACGGCAGCGTAACGATATATCTACTCGTCCGCTTAAACAAACGACTCTTTGCGTCTCCGCGTCTCCGCGTTAAATTTTTCGCCCTTCTCATCAACTCCATCACCATGACCAAAATCCTCGCCATCGAAACCTCGTGCGACGAAACCGCCGCCGCCGTCGTCGCGGATGGGCGCCACATTTGCAGCAGCGTCATCGCGACGCAGATTGAGCTGCACCGACGCTTTGGCGGCGTCTTCCCCGAAGTGGCCAGCCGCCAGCACGTGCTCGCGATCCAGCCCGTCGTCCAGCAGGCGCTGGCCGAAGCGGGCATCGCCGACCTGCACGCGCTCGACGCCATCGCCGTCACGCGGGGGCCGGGGCTGGCGGGGAGCCTGCTGGTGGGCGTCAACGTGGCGAAGGGGATGAGCTTTGGCAGCGGCCTGCCCCTGCTGCCGATCAACCACCTCGAAGGGCACGTTTACAGCAACTGGATTCAGACTGGTGATGACGCCGCGGCCAGCGACGACTTTCCCACGCTCGTGCTGATTGTCTCCGGCGGGCACACCGAGCTGATTCTGATGCGCGACCACTGCGTCTACGAACGGCTCGGCGGCACGCTGGACGACGCCGCGGGCGAAGCGTTTGACAAAGTCGCCCGCCTGCTCGAGCTCGGCTTTCCCGGCGGCCCGGCCATCCAGCGCGCCGCCGAAGCCGGCGACGCCACACGCTTTGAGCTGCCGCGCCCGCTCGCTCAATACACGGGGCGCGAACACGAGCATCGCTTTAACTTTAGCTTTTCCGGCCTCAAAACTGCCGTGCTCAACCTGACGCGCGAGCTGGCCGCCGAAGGCGTCGACCTGGCGAGCGCGCAGGTGAAGGCCGACCTCGCCGCCTCGTTCCAGCAGGCGGCGGTCGACGTGCTGGTCGAGAAGACGCTCGATGCGGCAGCGACCCACGGCGCGCGGCAGGTATGCGTTTGTGGCGGAGTCAGCGCCAACGGCCCGCTGCGTGCAGCCATGTTGCAGCGCCTGGGCAAATTTGGCCTGCCGCTGCACATTCCGCCGCTCTCGCTCTGCACGGACAACGCGGCGATGATCGGCGCCGCGGCCTTCTACCGCTGGCGCTGCGAGCCGACGTTGGAGCAAGGGCTGGAGATGGATGTGGCAGCGAGCTGGCCGCTGGCGGGGTAGCGCGCTTTTTACCTCTCCAGCAGCAACACCCAGTCGTCTTCGCTCGGCGGCGAGAACGTCTGCCCCTGCTCGTCGCCGACTGTCGCCGCCTGCCAGTCGCCCGTGCGTGGATCGAACCAGCGCGCGCTGGTGAACGACGCGAGTGCAGCATTCGCCAGCGCAATGTCCTCCCCCGCGGGCGTGTAGGCAACGGCGAACGACGCATCTTCCCCCACCGAAATCATGATCCAGCGCGCCGGATCGTCCTCGCCCGGCTGCTCGGCGAGCCACTGCGGCGCAGGTCGCAGCCGCCACCAGTCGACGCTTTCAAAAAAGTCGCGCAGGTGGGAGACGCCCGCCGCGCCCTCGCTGTGCAGCGCTTCGCGCCAGGTGGGCGCCTCGCCGGAGTTGGGGTGATCGGCCGGCACGCCGGGCTGCTCCATCCAGGGCCAGATGCCGTGGTGGCCGTAGGTGACGCCCGCCATGGGCGAGACGAGCAGGCTCCAGTAGAGCGCGCGGCGCACGGCGTGGGCCCCAAAGGGCTGGCGCGAGTGGTAGGCCAGGTGGCCCTCGTAGTTGGGCTCCTGGTTGATGATGGGCAGCGGCAGATTGCTCTGCGCCACCGGCCCCTCGACGAGCCAGCGCAGCGAATCGTTGCCGTCGCCGTGGCCGCTCTGATAGGCAATAAAGTCAAACCACGCCTCGTTGCCAAAGGTGTCCCCCACCCAGTTTTCGCCGGAGGGGTGCAGCGTCACCGGCAGGCGCGACTCGTCGGTCGCCGCTTCATCAAAGACGGCGCGGCCAATCTGTCGCCAGCGCCGCACCGCTCGGTAGCGACCGTCGCCGCCGAGAATCCAAATTGGGCGGTAAGCGGCGTAGCGCGCCACGAGGTAGCGCGCCAGCCGCACGGCGTCGTCCACCGGCAGGTAGTGGCCGGGGTCCGTCGGCGTGAGCGCCCAGAGCAGCACCAGCGCGGGCACGAGCCCCTGCTCGCTCACGGCGGCGACTTTGCCATCCAGCCGCTGGTAAAAGTGCGGGTGGATCGCCATGCGAGTGCTGCCGCTGCCGTCGGAAAAGGCGATGTCGCCCTCGCCGTCCGCCGTGAAAGCGCGCCACTGCGTCATCACGGCCTGGATGGTCGTAAAGCCCTGCTCGCGGCGCGCGGCGAGGTACTCACGCCAGTCGTCGGGGTTGGCCTTGAGCACGCCGTTCCAGGCGGTGTCGCCGAGGTAGAAGAAGGGCGTGCTGTCGGCGTGGACAAAGTAGGAACGATTGGGGTCGGGCCGCAGCGCACCGTGCCGGTAGAGCGGGTTGTCGCCGTCATAGGCGTCGACTGTCACCGTGCCGGATTGGTCGTGCAGGCCAGCGTTTGATTCGTCCGAGCAGGTGGTGCGAAACGTCCACTCGCCCGGCGCGTCCGGCGAAAAGCGCACGCGCCACGTCTGCTCGCCGTCCCAGAAGGCGTCGACGGTGCGCGTCTGCCCGCTCGGCCCGCGGAATTCGACGCGCAGGTCGACATCCCAGGTCGGTTCGTCGTAGTCGATGGCGCTGGCGAAGGGTTGTTCGGTAAAGAAGGGGAGAGGGTTCATGGAAGTGTCCTGATTGTGTTGTTTTGGTGGCTTTCTCAAGAGCACAAAAATTGTGGCTCTTCGGGAATTCATGGGTAACGTACGGGCACGCCATGGCGTGCCCGTACGTTACCCATCGGCCACACGAAATCCGGTTGAGCCAATTTGTTTTCGCTTTGGCCTTTGCTTTGAGGAAATATATCCTTGCTTGTCGAAAAATGCAATGAGTTTCTATCAACACCGTTCCGTGATAAACTAGATAGCGAGAAAACGCTCTCTGCGTTCCCCCTCACCAAGCCACAGTTGAAAAAGCTGCTTTTTCATGCCTTCGTGGTTATTTTCAATCATCAGACGTGCTTCACCCACAGGAGAAAACAATGAAATTTATCCAAAAAGCGCCGTCGCTGCTGGCGGCTGCGTCGCTGCTGCTGATCGTCCTGCTGACGGCCGCGTGCGCCGCCGCCGTTCCCCAAGGCGCGGATGAAGCAGGCTCGGCCACAGAGGCCCCGGAATCTGAGTCGGCAGGCGATGCCGCCAGCGAAGAGGTTGTCGCCGAAGGCGACCAGATTTTCCGAGTCGGCGTTTGGAGCGGCCCCCAGAGCTTTAATCCGTACATCACCACCGACGACTACAGCGCGCTGATCTTCGAGTACGTCTACGGCCAGCTGATTCGCTTTGACGAGAATGGCGTGCCGGTTCCCTACTTGGCCGAGCGCTTCGAGAGCTCCGACGACGCCACCGAGTACACTATCTATCTGCGAGAAGATGCGGTGTGGAGCGACGGCACGCCGGTGACGGCGCAGGATGTGGAGATGAGCTACCGTCTGCACGGCAACGCGGACGTCGCCTCGATCATTGCCGGCAACTACGCGGCTATCCAGGGCATGGAGGCCTACGGCAGCGGCGAGGCGGAGGGCGTGGAAGGCTTGCAGATCATCGATGACAAGACCATCAAGTTTGTGCTGGACGAGCCCAACGCTCCCTTTATCAACACGCTCGACTACTTTGTCCTGCCCTCGCACATCCTGGGCGACGTGCCACCGGCGGAGATGGAGACTCACCCCTTCTTTGAAGCGCCCACCGTCAGCGCGGGCGCCTATAAATTTGTGGATTACGAGCCGGATCAGTTTATCGAGTTTGAGGCCAACGAAAACTTTTTCCTGGGCGAGCCCCAGATCGAGCGGCTGATCTTCCGCATCGGCGCGCAGGATGTGCTGCTGGCCCAGCTGCAAACGGATGAGTTGGACTTTGCCCTGGTGCCACCCGCCGAAGTGGAGCGCGTGCGCAACATGGAGAACGTGAACTTTGTCTCCGTGCCCGGTGCCGGCGCCCAGGTCGTCCACTTCAACTTGCAAAAGCCCTACCTGCAGGACAAGAAATTTCGTCAGGCCGTGGCCTATGCCCTGCCCCGCACGGACATTGTCGATCCACTCTACTTTGGCGAGGCCGATGTGGTCAATTCGCCCAACGCCATCGGCTGGGCCGTCCCCGATGATCTGAACGACTACGGCTACGACCCCGAACAGGCGCGCGCCCTGCTGGAGGAAATCGGCTGGGACGGTAGCCAGACGCTGCTGCTGCGCTACCCCACGGGCAACAAGCCGCGTGAGATGTCCGCGCCGCTGATTCAGTCGGCGCTCGGCGAGGTTGGCATCGAGGTGGAGCTTGAGGTGACCGACTTTGCCACGCTGTTGACGGACGTCAAAGAGGGAAATTACGATCTGAGCCTGCTGGGCTGGACTGGCAGCGGTGACCCCGACCTCCTGGCCACCATTCTCTACGATTCGGCCAACGTGCCGCCGGAGGGTTGGAACATCATGCACTACAGCAACGAGCGGGTGGATGAGCTGGTGCACGAAGGGCGGCTCACCTCGGATCAGGGCGAGCGCGAGGCCATTTATCAGGAGATGTATCGCATCCTCAATAATGAGCTGCCGGTCGTCTTCCTCTGGTCGGAGAACACGCTCTACGCCTACAACGACCGGCTGATCGGCTTTGCGCCCACCCAATTCGGCAGCTGGTCCACGCTGGCCAGCAACGCCTTCCCTAACATTCAAGAGCTTGAGTTGGCCGCTGAATAGCCCTTTTAGGCCAATCGCTTGTCGTCGCGGGATCACCTTTTCAAGCGGGTGATCCCGTCTTTTCGTCTGGATGAATCGTCCGCTCTAGCAGTTGACGGGGAAGCCGACGCTTGACCCCTCCCCAGCCCTCCTCATAATGGGGAGGGAGCCGCGACTGGGCGAACGAAGCATCGGCTCCTCCTCCCAGAAAGGGGGAGGCTGGGAGGGGATTTGTGATAGCCAGTCTTCGCAGATTATCTCTATCCGAAATCAAGCTGTCAACGGATTTTTGGAATGGATTGAACGGATGGTTGGCCTGTTGAGTTGTTTTATGCATGATTGAGCTGAGGATTGAGCGAGCGGATTGAGCGGATCGGCGACCATCAATCCGCTCGCTCAATCCGTTGACAGCTAAGGCAGCAGAATTGTTACTACCTAACCAAATTACCAGTCAGACCACGCAATGTCTCAGTACATTATTAGACGCCTGCTCACGGCGATTCCGGTGATTTTGGGCATCACGCTCGCCACCTTTTTGATTATCAACGCCGCGCCCGGTGATCCGGTCGATCTCATGGTGAATCCGGCGGCGGGCGTCTCGCCGCAGGCGATTGAAGCACGCCGCGAAGCCCTGGGCCTGAACAAGCCGATCATGACGCGCTACGTGCTGTGGCTGGGCGAGGTTGTGCAGGGCAATCTGGGCTACTCGCTGGTCAATCGCGAGCCCGTGCTGGATCGCATTGCCCAGCGGCTGCTGCCCACCATTCAGCTGACGGGCACGGCGCTGCTAATCGGCATTGTGGCGGGTATTCCGCTGGGGATTTTTTCGGCCATCCGCCGCTACTCCCTGCTCGATCACGTGGTGACGGTGCTGACCTTTCTCGGTATTTCCAGCCCCAGCTTTTTTCTCGGCCTCGGCGGCATCTACCTCTTTTCGCTCAAATTTGATCTCGTCCCCACGGCGGGGATGCAGACGCTGGGCGCCTCCTTTTCGCTGGCCGACAGGCTGCACCACCTGATTTTGCCCGCGCTGGTGCTCTCGGTCAACACCACCGCCTCGCTGATGCGCTACACGCGCTCCAGCATGTTGGAGGTTATCGCGCAGGATTACATTACCACGGCCAGGGGCAAGGGGCTGGCCCAACAGTGGATCATCCTGCGCCACGCCTTGCGCAACGCGCTGCTGCCCATCATCACCATCCTGGGCTTGAGCCTGCCCGCGATCTTTGGCGGCGCGGTGATTACCGAGCAGATTTTCCAGTGGCCCGGCATCGGCCTGCTCACCATCCAAGCGGTGACGTCTCGTGACTATCCCGTTTTGATGGGCCTGACCTTCTTCACCGCCGTGCTGGTCTTTGTGGGCAATCTGCTGGCCGATATCTGCTACTCATTCGCCGATCCGCGCATTGCTTACAAGTAAGCTGAAGCCGGAGGAAGAATTTAGGACGCGGATAAACGCGGAAGTACGCGGATAGAACTTGTGGAATAATTGACGGACTTGTCAGGGAGAACCCGCGTAATTCCGCTTCCTAATCTTTTACGGGGGAGGAGAGCGAATCTCGACTGACGGTGCGTCGCACTTTCCGAAGTGCGTCGCACGTTTGAGGAAGTCCTGCCCCTTTCGAGTGTTCGACCACCTGGATGTGCGATGCACCTTGGAAGGTGCAGCGCACGGTGGGCTGCCTTGCTCGTTGCACCCGACAATTCCTCACAGAACCCTTTTCCCTTGTGCTATCTCCAAATTGAGAAGTAAGTCGACCATGACGCCAGAGAAACTACCTTCCGATTTAGCCGACCCAGCGGTCGACGCGCTCTCTTCGGCCCAGCCGTTAACCCTGCGCCCGCTGACCCTGCGCGCCATGGCCTGGCGACGCTATCGGCAGCACGTGCCCGCCATGATCAGCAGCGTGGTGCTGCTGCTCCTGCTCCTGGCGGCCATCTTTTCCGCCCAAATCACCGGCGGCTGCGACCCCTACGCCAGCAACCTGCAAAACTTTCGCGCGGCGCCCAGCGCCGAGTTCCCGCTCGGCACGGATACGCTGGGGCGCGACGTCTTCTGCCGCCTCGTCTACGCCAGCCGCGTCTCGCTCTCCGTGGGGCTGGTGGCCGTCTCCATCTACCTGGTGATCGGCACCGCGCTGGGGCTGGTGGCCGGCTACCTGGGCGGCCTCGTCGATTCGACGATTATGCGGCTCTCCGACATTATCCTCTCCTTCCCGCTGCTCATGCTGATTATCGTGATCGTCAGCGTGATCGGCCCCAGCATCTACAACGTGATGGTGGTGATTGGGCTGCTGGGCTGGCCACCCGTCTGTCGACTGGTGCGGGCCAACGTGCTCTCGATCAAGCAAAAGGAGTTTGTGACGGCGGCCCAGGCCGCCGGCGTCACGGGCGTGCGCATTAGCCTGCGCCACATTCTGCCCAACACCCTGGCCGAGGTGGTGGTGGCCGGCACCTTTGGCGTAGCGGCGGCGATTCTGACCGAAGCGGGGTTGAGCTTTCTAGGCCTGGGCGTGCAGCCGCCCATGGCCAGCTGGGGCAACATGCTGATCGACGCCCAATCGCTGACCATCCTGGAATCCATGCCCTGGCTCTGGCTCCCGCCCGGCGTGATGATCGCACTCTCCGTCCTGAGCATCAATTTTATCGGGGATGGGTTGCGCGACGCGCTGGATCCGCGGGGGCTGGATTATTAGAGGAGGAGTTGTGCAGCAGTGGAAACAGAAGTTGGTAAGCGGAAATTTCCTGTATACAGCAGATAGCTGAAAGGTGAAGTATGATCAAATTTAAGTTGAGAGAGCGGGGTGCGATGATATATGGAAGGTTTCCATGTGATCAATAGCTACTTATCTAAAGTGCGTTCAATTTGAAAACCGGAGTTTTCTCGCGGGCACGACCCCATCCCTTTGCGTCACACGGCCAAAAAACTCGGGGTTTCGTTTTGCACGCAGTTTAGAATGGGTATAGCTAGCAGCACCGGAAGGTTCTCGGCGGATGAGGCTGATCGGCGCGGATTTTTGGCGGACGAGCAGTCCAAAAGCCGGTTTTATCCGTTGCATCCGCTAAATCAGCTAGAGATTCTTGCAAATTTGGTTTTGCTATTTTCACGGGGTGCGCCCGAAATTTTGGGCGAGCTTCCGCATAAGGCGAAGTTCCAGTTGAGAGGCGAGGTCGAGCGCCCGAAATTTTGGGATGCACCCTTTTTCGCAGCAGCAATTCTCAACTTAGAAAGAACGTAACCGCAGATAGATGCAGATAAATGCGGATATTGGTTTTGATGAAAATCTGCGTTTATCTGCGTTCATCAGCGGTTCCAAATTCCGAGCGCACTTGCCCACGAACAGAAACGTCACCCGATGAAGTCGGTGCTTTTCTCGATCCGCAAAATTGTTTTATCCTATGCTTTGCCGTTGTCTTCCCGTGGCTTCGCTTGAGCAGACGCAGTCGGGTTGCGCTTAGAATCAATTTTTGCAGACGAGTTTATGACCGAATCCGTTTTCACCCTGCCGAACATCCTCGCGTTTCTCAACGTGGTAATGTCGTCGGTGTTGATTATTTTGTCGTTTTCGCTAATGGCCTATACGCTGACGTACCAGTTCCGCGAGGCCGTGGCGCGGCGCTTTGCCCTGGTGCTGCTCTGCGTGATGATCACCTACGCCAGCGAAGTAGCCCTGACGCGCGTGACCTCGGCGGGAGCGGAGGCGTGGCTGCGCTTTGAGTGGATTGGCGTGGCGCTGCTGCCCGCGGCGGCCTATTTGTTTTCGCTGGCGGTGCTGCGGCTCACCAATTTCCAGGTGGGCTGGCGGCGCTGGCTCGGCGCGGGCGCGCTGGCGCTTTCGGCGCTGAGCATCCTCGATGGCCTGCTTGGCTCGCAGCTGGTGGGCCGCGCGCGCTTCACCAGCGAGCTGCGCTATCTCGAAGCCGGGCCGCTCTTTGGCCTCTTTGCCGTTTACTTTGGCTTGGCCATTGCCCTCTCGCTCGTCAACCTGTGGACGGCGCGGCGGCGCAGCCTCACCGCCCGCAGCCGCACGCGCATGACCTACCTGCTCGTCGGCTTTGCCGCGCCCGCCATCGGCGTCTTCCCCTACCTCATCGGCCTCAGCCTGATCGGCGTGGCCGGCTGGGTTCCGCGCGATGCCGCGGCGTCGCTGGTGTTGGCGCTTTCGCTGCTCGGCAACGCCAGCGTCGCGCCGATGCTGGTGCTGATCAGCTACGTCGTCGCCTACTTTGGCGTGCTCACGCCCGACCGCGTGGTGCGCTACCGGCTGATTCGCTTCTTTACGCGCGGCCCGATTGTCGCCATCGTCGCTATCGTTGCGATCCAGACGCTGCCCACCATCGACCGCATCCTTGGCCTCCCGCGCGACATCGTGCTCTACACCGTGATCACCGGCGTAATCGTGCTGAGCCAGCTCATTCTCAGCGTGAGCAAGTCGCTGGTGGACCGGCTGATCTACCGCGAGGACCGCAAGGAGATTGCGTGGCTGCGCGAGCTGGATCGCCGCCTGCTGACGACGAGCGACCTGCGCCAATTTTTGGAGAACAATCTCGTCGCCTTGTGTGAGCTGCTGCGCGTGCCCGCCGGGCTGGTCGCCGCCACACAGGGGCCGGATCTGGTGCTGGAGGCGGTTGTTGGCCCGGAGAATACGCGCGACCGGGTGCTGACGGCCTCGGACTGGAACGAGGCGCTGAGCCGTGCGCTGGCCCAGCCGCGGGCAACGTCGCCCAACGGCGTGCTGCCCGCCCAAAATTTAAGCAACCCAGTTTTGCACAAAGGCTTCTGGGTTTGGCCGCTGCTGGAGCCAACCGCTGTCGAAAATTTTATCAACGGCACGGGGGACGCGTCGCCCCCGTCGCCGCAGATTTTGGGGCTGATCGGCGTTGAGGCACGGGCGGAATTGGCGAGCGATGACGGCGTCGCGCCGTCGCTCTCGCCGCAGGAGGCCGATGTGGTGGCGCGGATGATGGAGCGGGTGGCGAATGCGCTGTTGGATCGCAAACTGCAGCAGAACGTCTTTATCACGCTCCAGCGCATCATTCCCGGCATCGAGGAGACGCAACGGCTGCGCGGTCGCACGCCCTACGCCACGGCGGGCAGCGGCGAAGAGGCCGCCACCGCCCTGCTCGACCCCAGCCCGATCCACGATCCCGAATTTGAATCCTGGGTGCGCGATGCGCTCAAGCAGTATTGGGGCGGGCCCAAATTTACGCGCAGCCCGCTGCTGCGCCTGCGCACCGTCGCCCAGCGGGTGGACGAAGTCAACAACGATCCCTCCAAGGCGCTGCGCGAGACGCTGGACACGGCCATCGAGCGCCTCAAGCCCGCGGGCCAGCCCGATTTGAACGCGCCGGAGTGGCTGCTCTACAATATCTTGAACCTGCGCTACGTGGAGGATCGCAAGGTGCGGGAGACGGCCAACAAGCTCTCGATGAGCGAGAGCGATTTGTACCGCAAGCAGCGCGTCGCCATCGAGCAGGTCGCGCGGGTGCTGACGGAGATGGAGCAGGAGACGGGGCGGGGGGAGTGAGGGAATGCAAAGGTGGAAGGCGAAATGCTAGATTGAGACGCAGTAGCAGATTAGACAAATAAACGGGTAACGCGGAGTGCGCACGGGCCAACAAGATTGCCTGATTGAATGCTTAAACTGCTAGAGCGTTTCTTGGTAACGTATGAGACATAGAGTCCTCGGACGAGCAATAGGTTGGATAACGAGACGACGCGGAGCGTGGGGGCAAGCTTTTCATTTATGCGTTTTGCTGACTTTGAGTTTCTAAAGACAGCGCGCGGCGTAGACGGATATCGACTTGCTGCAGATCGGAATCGGACAAGTTGCCAATCTGGTGAACAATGAGATTCGGATCAATTGCAGCGAGTTTTGGCCGCATAAATGATGGCTTGAGAAGGCCAGTCGACTGCCAATCCACCAACAGATAATCCAGAGTGGAATGTGCTTGGGTAATTTGTGAGGAAACGTAGGCGAGCAGCAATTCAGCGCGAGCGTTGTAATACGCCGCGCTGTTGACGATGACAGCGGGTCGCGTCTTTCTCGTGGAAAGGTCGGAATAGGGGAAGGGAATGAGGACGACGCTACCCCTCGGCAAGGCCATACGCTTCTCTCCAGTTGTCGTAGACGGCGTCTTCGGGGTTGTCCCAATCGGCGGTGAACGCATCGAGGCCCATTTGATTCCACTGTGCATCGGCCTTTGATTCTTCGTTGAGCACGCTATCGAGCAGCAGCTTGGCCAGCAGGAGACGCTCGCTGGCATCGAACTGCCTTGTGCGTTCAAAAACTTCACTGATTCGGGCGGGCGCTAAGTTCGGTGCAAGCATATGGACTCCTTCTCTATCTGGTTCTACCGGTATTTTACAACACTTTTCGATTTTTTCCTCATGGCAAACTCACGGCGGCGACAGACGAGCGCACTGGAACAACTGATCGATGAACTGCGGGCGAACGTGAGCCGGGAGCTGGTCGGGCTGGTGCTGCTTGTGGTCGGCGGCTTTTTGGGGATTACGCTGCTTGCCTCGCCAGCAGCAATTGGATCGGGGGACGCGAACGTGGCGTGGGTGGCGCGCATGGCGGGGTGGACGGCGCCGGGGCTGGCGCTGTCGCTTGTGATCACGGGGCTGGTGCTGATTTTGCGGGAGCGGGCGGGCTACTGGCGCGCGGAGGCGCTGATCGGGGCCGAGGCGCTGATCATTGGGCTGGCGGCGCTGAGCTTTGCGCTGGCCAACGCGGCAGTCGATTGGCGCACGCCGCTCGACGGCTCGGACGGCGGGCTGATCGGCTGGGGCGTGGGCGGGCTGCTAGTGGCGGCGGCGGGGCAGCAGATGGCGATTTTGCTGGCGGGGGGGCTGGTGGCGGCTGGCTGCTGGCTGCTGGCAAAGTACACGCCCCTGCTGTGGTTGGTGCAGGCGTTTCGGCAGGTGGTGTGGCCGGGGGTGAAGCGATTTTGGATTTACGATTTTGGATTTACGATTGGACGGTTGCGTTCTAGGGATCGGATTGTCGGGGTGGGGGAGTCGGCAGATGTTTTGCCACGAGTCAAGAGTTTTGTGGCGGCGGAGGGGGCGTCGCCGACCGAGGAGATGGCGGGTGAGCGGCAAGGGGCGGGTGCTCAGGTGGTTGACATCGAGACGCCGGTGGTGCAAAGGGGCGTGGCCGACGAGCCAACAAAATCACCCAAAGCCAGCCCCAAAAAAAGCACGACGCGCATGCCTAAGCCGTTGCGCAAGACGGATGAGCTGCCGCCCGTGGATTTGCTGTCGGCGGATTCGGGGCAGTACGGCAGCGCGGACACCGAGTTTATGAGCGACCTGATCGAGGACACGCTGGAGGATTTCAACGTGCCGGTCAAGGTCGTCCACATCGAGAGCGGGCCGACGGTGACGCAGTATGGCGTGGAGCCGCTCTACATCGAGCGGGCGGGCAAGAAGCGCAAGGTGTCGGTGCGGCGAATTACGGGCTTGGCGGACGATTTGGCGCTGGCGCTGGCGGCCAAATCGGTGCGCATCGAAGCGCCCGTGCCGGGGCGGCCCTACGTGGGCATCGAGGTGCCCAACAGCACGAAGACGCTGGTGGGCCTGCGCGGGATCATGGAGAGCCCGGCCATGCGCAAGGCGGGCGTGCTGGGGCTGCCGCTGGGCCGCAACACGGCGGGCCAGGCCGTGACCATGGATTTGGCGCAAGCGCCACACATGCTGATCGCCGGGGCGACGGGGGCGGGCAAGTCCGTCTGCATCAACACCATTGTGGCGGGGCTGCTGATGCAGCACGGGCCGGAATCGCTGCGCTTCCTGATGGTCGACCCCAAGATGGTGGAGCTGCCGGGCTACAACGGCATTCCGCACCTGATCGGCCAGGTGATTACCGACATGGAGCAGGTGATGGGCGCGCTGACGTGGCTGCTCCTGCAGATGGACGACCGCTACCGGCTCTTCCGCGAGCACGGCGTGCGCAACGTTGAGTCGTACAACGCCAAGGTGAGCAAGTCGCGCGCGAAGGATGCGCCGGAGCCGCTGCCCTACCTGGTGCTGATTATCGACGAGCTGGCCGACCTGATGATGACGGCAGCGGACGACATCGAGCGGCAGCTCTGCCGGCTGGCGCAGATGGCGCGCGCCACGGGCATCCACCTGATCATCGCCACGCAGCGGCCCAGCACGGACGTGGTGACGGGGCTGATCAAGGCCAACTTCCCCACGCGCATCGCCTTTGCCGTGACGAGCCAGATCGACAGCCGCGTGATCCTGGACACGCCGGGCGCCGAGCGGCTGCTCGGTCGCGGCGACATGCTGATGATGCGCTCGGACGAATCCAAGCTGTCGCGCATCCAGGGCTGCTTTGTGGGCGACGAGGAGATCACGGCGGTGACGGAGTGGTGGAAGGCGCAGGTGGGGGAGGATCGGCCGCCGGTCGTGTCGCCGTGGAAGACGCTGATGGATCGGCTGGATGCCAGCGAGGAGGAGGAATTGCTGCTGGAGGCGGAAGATGCGCTGCGCGGGATGGAGTCGTGCAGCACGAGCGGCTTGCAGCGCAAGCTGGGCATCGGCTATCCCAAGGCGGCGCGGCTGATGGAGCAGCTGGAGGCGCGCGGCAGCGTGGGGCCGGATTTGGGCGGCGGTCGCGGGCGGGAGGTGTTGGTCGGGCGCGAGGAGGAGGGAGTCGAGGCTGAGGTTATTTAGTGGGGAGTTGAATTTGTGCGACGAGCGCGTCGGGGATGTTGGCCAGATGCGGATCGCGGTGGACAAGGGTCAAACCGTAGACGGCGGCTGTGGCGGCAATGAGGCTGTCGACGGACGGGATGCGCTTTGGTGTATCTTCTCGAATCTCAATTGCGCGCTGAGCGATTTGCTCAGTCACCGGCAGGGGCACAAGCAACTTTGTTCGGTAGATTTGGAAAATGAACGGCCACAGATTACGTAGACCTAGAACTTTGAGGCGAGATTGTACCTCCACCAGAGAAAGCACCGAAATGTAGACTGTCGTGGCATCGTCGCTAAGCCACTCGTTAACCACCTGTCCACCCGACTCACGCAAGATATGAGCCAGCCAAGCCGACGAATCAAGCAGATACACTACCAGATTCCCTCGTCTACATCATCTTGCACCCGCTCGCGAATTAGATCGGCGATGGGATCTTCTCCCTCATGCACCCAATCCTCACCCATACCAAAAGCGAGATTTGCTAATTCTGCACGCGATAAATTTGATAGTGGCAAATCCTCGCCAATATCTCCTTGTCGGCGTTCTCGAATCAAGTCCGCCACGGGGTCTTCACCCTCTTTGAGCCAGGCGCGTCCCATGCCCGCCAATTTGTCAACTAATTCCGCACGGGACAAGCTCTCTGTAGATGCATCGTAGTGAACATCGTCCTGCACGCGCTCGCGAATCAGATCGGCGATTGGGTCTTCGCCCTCACGCAGCCAGTCTTTGCCCATGCCCAATGCACGGTCTGCCAGTTCGGCACGCGACAGCAGCGGGCGCACCGTAAGCGAGCCGTCGTGGTTGATGGACCAATCCAACTGCGTGCCCGGCTGAAGATGCAGCTCCCGCACCAGCTTGGCTGGCACGGTGACTTGATTTTGCCCAGTAAGTGTGGTGATCATGGAAACCATTGTATTCAAGGAAAGTGCGGCTGTCAAGGGCGGATCGACCTGCCCCGAATGCGGCGCGCCCGATCGAGCCGGCCTCGCCTGCCGCGAGCAGTGGGAGGCGCTGCTGGGGCTAGAATTTCCCGATGCGCGCACGTGGCCCGCTCATTTTTTGACGGTCGCCTGCTACCAGCTTCAGCACCCGCAGACGTTTGGGTTAACGGAAGCCGCGCGCGAGCAGCTTTGGCGGGCGCTGGAAAACGTGGTCGAGCAGGGCCAACCCGTCGACGAGGCGCGCCGCGATGTGCAGCACGCCTTCGACGGCGCAACGCGCGTGCGGGCCAAAGGACAAGCGCCCATTCCGCGCATCGCGTGGAATTACACGGTTGCCGATGTCTATCCACTGGAGCCAATGGCGCACGTTGAGCGCGTGTGGGCATGGGCGCTGTCGCTGCTGGCGCAGAAAGAGAGCGGCGATAAGTGACCGTCACGGCCCACCGTCAGGCGGTATGCCCGACAGCGCTTGGGCCGTGATTGTCACTGGCAACGCTCACGCTACGCTTCAACAATTGCCCACGAATCACAATACGCTTCCAGTGCAATTGGTCCCGACACGATTTCGCAGCCGCCGCAGCCAGCGTCATCCAATTCCGTTTTGTAGAATTGGCAGTTGGCGCACGTTTTGTCAGCGTGGGGCGACTGCGCCACATAGTTGAGCGCGCGCCGCGTCGCCCGCGCGGCGAGACCGAGGTTGTCGTCGCAGGAGGCGGTTACCGCTTGGGGTACGCTGGCGTTGCTGTTGCCACATGCTGCCAGCAGCGTGGGGGCAAGCACACCTGTCGCGCCGAGAGCAGCCACGCGCTTGAGCAGCGTGCGTCGCGAGCAAGCGATACGTTCCCGTGTGTTTTCACAATTCTTCATCGTTAACAGTCCTTTCACTTGGTTGACAGTTGTTGGACACGTGTAGCTTCCCGTTTCCAATCCACCTGGTACGCATACATCCAATCCAGCGCAGAGGGCCGGGTGAAGCGCTTGAGCGCGACGGGCAACATCAAGTCGCGGAGCCAGCGGGCAATGGGGTTGCGCACCGCTTTGTTGTTGCCCCGTTCGCGCGAGAATTGGACGATTTTCTCCGCTCGCTCGCGGCGCAGTTGTTCATACGTTGCCAAGGCGGATTCGATGGGCGACACATCGCGCACGCACTGGGCCAGCACAATCGCATCTTCCAAGGCCAGCGATGCGCCCTGCCCGGCGCTGGGAGAGGTTGCGTGGGCAGCATCACCCAGCAGGACAAGCGGGCCGCTGTGCCAGCGGGAAAGCGTCGGCATATCATGGATGGAATACATGCCGATTTCGTCGGTGGCCTGCATCACGTCGCTGATCAGCGGCTGGTCGCCATGGTGCAGTTGAAGCAGCGTTTCCCGCCACTGCGCTGGCGGAATCGCCGCCAGCTCCGATCGCCGGGATTCATCCGGATATCTATGATTTTCAAACCAGTAGATGTCGCCGTCGGGCTTGACCAGATAGCCAAAGAAGGCGCGTTTGCCAAAAATCATGTGCATCGTGTCGGGCGTGGGCGCAAGCGGTGTGGAGAGGGCGCCATTTTGGGCAAAGCCACCGCCACTGAGCAGCCCGGTGTACGAGGGCTGCGGCGCGCTCGCATCGACGAAGCGGCGGGTGCGCGAGTGAATGCCGTCGCAGCCCGCCAGGAAATCGCCCGTGGCGCGGCTATCATCCTCAAAGTGGGCGGTGACTTGCTGTCCAACCACATCCACGCTGGTGAGACGCTTGCCAAACTCAATCTTGATTCCTTGCCGCAGGGCTTGCTCGCGCAGAATGCGCTGCAGCACGCCGCGCCGCACGGTGGTGCTCGTTGTGTCCTGCTTGATCGAAGGGCCAACGCGCACCTCGCCCAGCCGCTTGCCGCTGCTGCTCCACATCGCCAGGCGCGGTGTGGCAAAGCCCGCCGCCGCCACCTCGGTTGCGACATCGAGCGTTTGCAGAACGTGCATGCCGTTGGTGGCGACGGTCAGAAAGAGGCCGGCAAAGTCATCCGGGGCAGGCTGGGCTTCGTAAATCGTGGCCTCGATGCCTGCGCGCCGCAGAAAGAGCGCGGTCGCGGGCCCAGCAATGCCGCAGCCGATGATAAGGGCCGTTTGGGTTTTGGCAGTCATCGTGCTTCTCCGTTCGTTGAGTGTTTTGTTCCCAGCAGCTTCCAGCAGAGGTCCGCAAAACGCCACGCCAACACCCCACCTGGACCCGCCTCGTCGTGCGTGCGCACTTGGTCGCTCATCTCCAGCAAATTACTTTCCATGTAAATTTGTTCTCCTTTGCTATAATGAGTCAAGCAGGAGTCTTCCCTGCTAATTATCTTACGTGCTAAGATAAAAAAGGTTTCGGGAATTTTTATCAAAATGGAAAATTCAACGTCGCGGGACGAGTTGATGGGCCGCTTCTTTCAGGAAATCAGCCGCATGAGTACGTGGACAGTGATGTTTCACGGCGCGGCGGCCATGCGCTTGGGGCTGAACCCGACCGACTTGAAGTGTGGGCGCGTTTTGCAGGAGACGGGGCCGATCACGGCGGGGGAATTGGCGACGCTGACCGGATTGACCACGGGCGCGATCACGGGGGTGGTGGATCGGCTGGAGCGCGAGGGCTTTGTGCGCCGCGCCCGCGATCCGGGCGATCGGCGACGGGTGATTATTGAACCGCTGGAAAATAGCGAGCGCATGGGGGAGCTGGTACATCTGTTTGGCCCGCTGGCCGAAACGACCGGCGTGTTGCTGGCGCAGTACAGCGATGAAGAGTTGGCAACAATTGTCGATTTTGTATGGCAGGGGGCGGATATGATGCGGGCCGAAACGGCTCGGCTGCGCGATTCCATCGTGGATTCGAGAGTTTAGCGTCGCAAACAGCGGGCATCGAGCGCAAGCTAAATCGCCGGTACACCTGTTAAACGGGAGAAAGTTTTATGCAGGGCGTAATTCTGGCCGCGGGCAAGGGCACGCGGCTGCAGCCGATCACGAACGTGCGCAGCAAGGCGATGGCGCCCGTTGCCGGGCAGCCGATGGTGCAGCGCGTGCTGAATTTGCTGGTGGACAACGACGTGCGCGACTTTGTAATCGTCGTCGGCCCCGATGACCAGGACATTCGCCGTTACTTCGCCTCGCCACCCAACGACATCAGCGTGCGTCTGGTGGAACAGCGCGAGCGCAAAGGCGCGGCCCACGCGCTGAGCCTCGCCTCGCCGCACATCACGGGCGATTTTCTCCTCTCCGCCTGCGACAATCTCGTGCCGTCAACACACATTGCCGACCTGCTCGCCACGCACCGCGCCCCCAGCCGCGGCGGGCAGCAGCTCGCCGCCACCCTCAGCCTGATGACCATCACGCTTGATCAAGTCTCCACCACCGGCATTGTCGATTGGGACGGCGACGCTCGGCGCGTGCGGCGCATCGTCGAAAAGCCAACGCCAGAGACAGCGCCGTCGACGATTTCTAGCCTGCCGCTTTACGTCTTTGCCCACCAGTTTTTGGAGTACCTGCCGCGCGTCCAGCCCTCGCCGCGCGGCGAATACGAGCTGCAGGAGGCGATGCAGATGCTGATCGACGACGGGGCGTTGGTGACGGGTGCATTTACGGGCGGGCGCGTACAGTTGACCAACGTCGACGATCTGCTACGGCTCAACCGCCTCTTTCTCAAGCAAGCCCCCGCCCCCGCCCTGCTCGAAGATTGCACCATCGATCCGACCGCCGTGATCTACCCACCCGTCCACATCGCCCCCCACGTCACCATCGGTGCGCACGCGCTGGTTGGCCCCAACGCCGTGATTGAGCGCGGGGCCGTGGTCGGGGCCGAGGCACGGGTGACGAACGCGATTGTGCTGCGCGGGGCGCGGGTCGAACGGGGACGGGCGGTGGTGGATGAGGTGGTGGTAAAATAGAGAAGATGACAGGTAATGAATTTTTTGCTACAATTCATCTCATTACAGTCCACATCTCCCTTATTAGTGATAAAATGCAAGTAAATATCATCTCTATCAACGAGAATTCACCCTATCTAGATAGTGTGATAGACATTGGTGATCTCAACCGCGACAAACTGGGGTTTTTCCCCGGTGGCGCATTCGTACAAGCCGCCAAACAAGGGAATATTCTTGTCGCGCTTACAGAAAAGAACGTTTGTTCAGGTTATCTTTTATATCGTACAATTCCTACTAACCCAAGTTGCTACCTGTAGATTTTGCGCATAGACAGCGGATGGCTAGGCAGGTTGCAACCAAGCGATGCTGGAGGCGAGGCAAAAGAGCACGACTTTCAACTCGAAACCAGCCGTCGAGGTGGCATGGATGGACTTGGGCAACAAACGCTCAATCATGCTGCCCGCCGTTTCCACGGCCTGGCGGTAGTGATGCTGAAAAAAGTGAATCCAGCCAGCGAGCGGGCGCTTCGAGTTTTTCTTGCGAATCGGATAGAGGTGAATCTCGTTATCCTCCAGGATATCCTCGATGACATAGTGGTTGTAGGCTTTATCGCCGAGGACCATGGAGCCCGACGGCAGGTCGAAATCGAAGAGTTCCAGTCCCGTGGTGTCGCTGAAGCTGCCGCAGGTGAGGAAAAATTCAACGGGTCGCCCCGTTTCGCTGACGAGCATGTGGATTTTCAGACCGTAAAAGTAGCGCCGTTTGCTGGATTTGTAGCCGCGATAGGCTTCATCCTGGTACAAGCGGCAGCGCGAAATGCGGATGTTGTCGCAAACCGGGATGGGATAGGTATCCACGACATAGATGTTTTCCTCGCTTTCGGCTTTCCAGCATTCGCCCAGCACGCTGAAGAGTGTCAGAAAGTAGGGCTTGACCCGATGCAGTCGCCGACTGAAGCGACTTTTGCCCAACATGCCCGGAATGTAGCCCTGTTCCTTGAGCATCAAACGCGCTGAGTTGTAGTTGCCGCCAAATTTGAGCGCGGCCACGATGCCGATGGTCATGATTTCGGCGTCGCTGACTTGGCATTGCTTGTCTTCACGGTGATCCAACGCGTCGAGCAAATCGGCGCACAGGCAGTAGACGAGTATAATTTGCGTGTCCATGAGGTTCTCCTGTTTGATTTATCGGTTTGGTCGCCTGTAAATCGTACGGAAACCTCATGGATTCTTCAACTTTTTCTACCACTATACGCAACTTTTCAAGGTAGCAACTTGGGTTACTAAGAGTAGGGTTGCTATAACTCATCTTTGCGTCGAAACAAGCTTTAGAAATAATGGAATTGCTCGCCAACTTATTGAGCATCTTAAAAGAGTTACAAGCCAATGGCAGGGAATTAGCTTATACTGCCGACGAGATTACGAATCCAATAGCTTTTGGCCGCAAATGGGGTTCATTTACGAAGGCGAGAAACCTGGGCGCGGTAAGGATCAAGTGCCGCTAGATTTCTATTGGTATCAACACCACCGTTCGCTATTTGATGTGGCAAATGAATCAAAGTTGCAATCAAGAGCAAAGCAAGCCGTTGTTGATGCAAATGTGTTTTTCAATATGAAGGACAATTCTGAACATCCTCTATTGGCAGATTGGTTGGCCGAGGATATGGTTTTATGTGTAACACCTGAACTGCTCAATGAAATACAAAGGAATAAAAATTCTCAAGCGAGGCGTGAGAGTCTATCCTATGCAGAAACATTTCCTCGGGTCTCATCTGATAATGTAGATCAGATAGAAAAACTTCTGCGTTCTCGCTTTCCCTATGTAAATCGCTTACAGGACAAGTCAGATATAAGACAACTTGCTCATGCAGTTGCCGCGGAAGTGGAGTTTTTTGTTACGAATGACCGAAAATTTGCAAGTAACGTAGCTGGAAATGTATTTGATGAATTTGGCATAAGGGTCGTGAGTCCGGATGATCTCATTACTCACTTAGATGAACTCATGAATGCAGTAGCCTATCAACCACAACGCCTAGCTGGGTCGCGAATAGAAATACGGCGTACGCGTTCTGGACAAGCAGACTTACTTGCAGCTACTTTTCAGTCAGTCGGGGATGAAAAGAAGTCTGGATTAACAAGTGCTTTGAAGCACTATCTTTCATACCCTTCGGATCATGAAGTTCAAGTTATACAGGCCGCTTCTGGCGAATATTTAGCGTTAGTAGTAGTGTCTTACAAAAATGATAGACTGCAGGTACCTCTTATTCGAGTGGTCAAGGGGATTGCTCTACCCGCATTAGAAACACAACTTGTCTCAAAAATTGTACGACTAAGCATACAGAAAGGATATAGTCTTGTTGAAGTGTCTGAAAGACATTTATCAGACAGCATCGTTCGAGCGCTCAAGGAAAATTCCTTCAGTCAAGTAGAGCATAACTGGCTTAAATTTAGCGTGCGAGGCATTCTCTCCGCAGAAGATACCGGCAACAAATTAAGGCAACTTGCCGTTGAGTTTGAGAACTATAGCGAGTTCGTTTCTCACATTGAAACAGGTCTCAAAGATGCCTTTCTCCAATCAAACATCTCAGAGTTAATTCAAACTGAAAGGCTGTTATGGCCCATAAAAATTGAGGATGCAAATATTCCATCATACGTTGTACCAATTCGACCCGAATGGGCTATACATTTATTTGACACAAACTTGGGTAGTCAAACGCTATTCGGTTCCGATCCCAATTTAGTATTTAGTATGGATAATGTTTACTATCGTTCGTCACGACCCAAAATGCCCACAGAAAACTCTAGGGTTCTTTGGTATGTGAGTCAGGGTAGTAATAGAAATGTTGCTGGCGTTAAAGCAATTCGTGCCTGCTCCTACGTTGACGAAGTTGTAGTTGGTAGCCCAAAACAACTGTTTAAACAGTTTAAGGAATTAGGTGTTTACAGATGGAATGACGTGTATGAAACAGCGCATTTTGATATAGATCGAGAAGTACTAGCTTTTAGATTTAGTCGAACGGAATTGTTAGACACTTCTATTTCGCTACCACGTTTGCGAGAAATTTTTAACAGGGCGTCAGCTTTTATGTCGCCAACAAAAATTAGTAGTCGTGACTTTATGACTGTCTATCGCGAAGGAATGAACAGGCATGAATAACACAAAGAGTAAAACTCTGCTCATGTCTATTCGACCCAAATACGCCGAGAAGATTTTTGGCGGAACAAAGAAAGTAGAATTGAGAAGAACTAAGTCAAGGTTAGAATCGGGAGACACAGTATTGATTTATGTATCCTCGCCAGTCAAAGCTTTGATGGGATTGTTCCAAGTACGATACGTCGCACAAAGTTCTCCGAAACAACTGTGGAAGCAGGTTCAGTGTGTTGCAGGGATCACCCAGACAGAGTTTTACGAATACTACACAGGTACAGAATTGGCAACAGGAATTTTCTTTGAATCTGTGCAATCTATAAAAACGCCCGTGTCACTAAAAGCCCTTAAAGACATTTGGAACAACTTTCATCCGCCGCAAACATACAAATATATTGATGAAGCACAATTAGAGGCACTCTCCTACCTTAACCCCGCCTTGACAGCGGCGGCAATTCCCGCCCCTCCAGCTTGATAATTCCCGCCCGCATCTCCTTCGGAATCGCCGCCTTCTCCAGCTTACGATAATCATACATCACCACCAGCGCGTGCCCCTCTGCCGCCAAGCGACCGTGCCGCGCGCTGTGGACGCCGTGCGCAATCAGAAAGCGGTCGTCGCCCATCTCGACAACACTCGCGCCGACCGTGAGCGTGTCCGGGTGCGTTACGGGCAGACGAAAGCGGCAGTCCGTCCACGCCAGGATGGGGGCAACGCCGTTTGTGCCGTCGATGGCCAGGCCGCCCAGCCTGTCAAAGTAGACGACGCGCGCCGTCTCGAAGTAGCGGAAGTAAAGCGTGTTGTTGACGTGCTGGAAGGCGTCCATGTCGCCCCAGCGCACGGCCATCTCGATCTGGACGGTGTAGTCTTGGATAGTTGTCATGTGAGAAATCCCGTGAGTTGAAGAGGAAGCGATCCACGAAGGGCACGAAGAAACACGAAGGGAAGAACGTACACTCTCTTCTTCGTGCTCTTCGTGCCCTTCGTGGATCGCTCTCTGAAAAATCCGCCTTCATCCGCTTAATCCGCCCGATCCGCGTTCCATTCTGCTGGCGTCAACCCCTGCTGTGCCCACGCCCGCGCCATGATCGGCTCGCGCGCTTCCATTGTGCCGCCGCTGACAAAATAGCGCTCGACGGCTTCGTACCAGTCGCGCTTCTCGCCCATGGCGTCGTAGGCGGACTGCAAATCTTCGTCGCTGAATTCATTATTATTGCTGTTGACGCCATCAAGACCCGCGCCGTAGCGATTGTCAAAGAAGGTGAGGCGGCGAGGCACGCGTGGCTTGACCCGCGGCAGCTTCTCCGGATCGGGGATGCCGACGCAGAAACCGTAGAGCGGCAGCACACCGCTGGGCAGCGCCAGCATGCGCGCAATTTTGTCCGTGTTATTCTGCACCGCGCCGATGTAGCAGGTTCCGTAGCCCAACATCTCCGCCGCAATCTGCATGTTCTGCGCCACCATGGTCGCATCGCTCGTGCCGTAGATCAGGCTGATGCGCTCGCGCATGGCAAAATTCCCGCCGCGAAATTCGACGAATCGGCGCAGGCGATGGACATCCAGGCAGCAGATGAAGAATTCGGCGGCGTCGCGGATGTGCTGCTGGTTGGCGCAGAGGGTGGCGAGTTCGTCGCGCAGCGTGCCGTCCGTGATGCGGATGAAGCTGTACATGTGCCCCTGCGCATCCGTCGGCGCACGGCGACCGGCCTCGATGATGCGGTCGAGATCGCCCGGGGCCAGCGGTTTGCGCAGGAAAAAGCGGATCGAGCGGTGGTGGGCAAAGACGGCGAGGTCGGGCTGGAGCAGGTCGAGCGTCTGGTCGAGCGAGCGCTCGGAGGGATTAGCGGGCATTTCTAGGCTGCCGTTGAGGTGAGTCATGGTACAGTGCTTTCGTAAAAACTAAAGGATAATTCAGCGGTGGATAACGCGCCCAAAATTTTGAGCAAGTCGACAACCCGATTTTGCCGCGGATTCTCAATTCGGGCGAATTTCACCGGCGCCGCCGACTAAATGCTGGGGATAAGTGTGGGGAAAACGCGGACACTGCTGGTGAAAACAATTGTGGATTGACAATTGCTCTGTTGACGCGTAAAATCTACCGTAGAAGTACATTGTCCGGGTCGGTGGCGGAATGGCAGACGCAGAGGACTTACATGATTGAGCACCGGGGTAGGAAACGCCCCGCGTGAATCTGGTCAAATTCGGGGAAACCTCAGCATAGAAACAAGATGGTGGCAATCCCGAGCCAAGCAACTTGCTGGTAGCATGACCTTTCTAGCAACACGTAACTATTATTGATATTGTGGCTAAACCTAGAAAGTATACTGATGAGCAATTAGCTGATGCCGTCAGAACATGCTATTCGATGAGAGCAGTGCTGTTGAAAATCGGTCTCACTCCCGCGGGAGGAAATTACGAGTTGATTGCCAAGCGTATAAAGACTTTGAAATTAGATAAATCTCATTTTCTCGGTCAGGCAATCCTTCGTGGTAAAACACACTCCTACGGAACCCGTCCACTAAAAGAAATTTTAGTAAGGGGCAAGCTCGAAAATACATGGCGGCTGAAAAGTCGGTTGATTAGTTCGGGCGTAAAAAATCCTTGCTGTGAAAAATGTGGAAATATGTGCTGGCTAGGTGAGCCGATCCCATTGGAACTTCACCACATTGATGGTGACCGAAAGAACAACACACTACGAAACATCGAACTTTTGTGTCCTAATTGTCATGCATTAACAGACAATTATCGAGGCAGCAAGAAGAAGGTGTAGAGACTTAACGGCCAGGGCCTAAGGTGGATATCTAGGGCTAAGAGAAAGTCCAGACCCCAAATCTGCATCGGTGTGCATGCAGAGTGACGAAAGTCATAGTGGTACGAAAATCCTCCGAGATAATATCTCGTGTGGGTTCGAATCCCACCCGACCTACTGAGCACGGCTCCAGGCTGGTTTTTGCAAATCGTCGCCTTGATTTCAACAGCGCAACTGCAAGGCACACGGTTTGTGAGACAAGTTAGAATGCGGGGCCGCGCAAATTTTATTCCTATCAACTTCTGGAGGGAAGCCCATGGAATCCACACGTCGGCGAGCGCTTGCTCGTCGTTATCTGTTGGCCGTGCTGTTGGCGACGGCGAGTTTTCTGCTGCCCGCCGCGCTCAACCCGCAGCTGGCCCACGCCGAAGAAGGCGTGCACGTCGTTTCGCCCGGTGAAAATCTGGGGCTGATCGCCCAGCAGTATGGCATCAGCGCCCGCGATTTGGCCGCCAACAACGGCATCGTCAACCCGAACATTGTGCGCGTGGGGCAGCGCCTTACTATTCCCGGCCTCGTCGCCACCGACGCGGCCATCACGCAGGCGGAAGCGGCGCTGCCCGGCAGCAGCGGCTACTACACCATCGCCCGCGGCGACACGCTCTCGCAGATTGCCGAGCAGCACGGCATGTCCACGGCGGATCTGATGCGGCTCAACGGGCTGAGCGATCCCAACTTCGCCTGGGTCGGCCAGCAGCTGCGCGTCTCGGCGCGGGTGGACGCCGTGGCCCCGGACGCCGAGCAGGTCGAGCTGGCGCAGGCCGATGCTATTCACGTGGTGCAGGCGGGGCAGACGCTCTCGCAGATTGCCGAAGAGTACGGCACGACGACGCCCATGCTGCTGGCTGCCAACGGCCTGCCCAGCGCCGATTTTGTGTGGACGGGCCAGCGGCTGCGCATTCAAGACGCGCCCCAGCCCGCGCCCGTCGCCGATCCGATTCCGGCTGTGGCGGCGGCGGCAATCCCCGACGGCCGCAAGTGGATCGAAGTCGACCTTACCAACCAGACGCTCACCGCCTGGCAGGGCGAAACCGCCGTCATGCACACCAGCGTCAGCACCGGCACGCCCGCTACGCCAACGGTCACCGGAACCTTCAACATCAGCTGGAAGCTGGATTCCCAGCGCATGACGGGCCCCGGCTACGATCTGCCCGGCGTGCCCTGGGTCATGTATTTCTACCAAGGATACGCGATTCACGGCGCGTATTGGCACAACAATTTTGGCGCAACCATGAGCCACGGCTGCGTCAACATGCGTCCGGGCGAGGCGGGGATTTTGTATGAGTGGGCCCCGGAAGGGACCGAGGTTTACGTGCACTATTAAACTGGAGGGTTGAGATGAAGAAAGGCCGAGCGACAGTCGCTCGGCCTTTTTAGTAGCAAAAGCTGTGGGAGGTAAAGAGTGAAGGTTGTGGATCACGAGCCATCTTTTTGGTTTTTGCTCAAAGAGGGTAGTGATTACTACCTCGATGTTCATTGCAGCCGATCCTTGGTTGGATTTTCAATTTTGGTTAAGCTGACGCCGAGCGAGTATCGAGAGTATCACGCTTTGGGTCGAGTCTTCCTTGAGTATCTCGCTGCGCGTATCCAGTACTGGTCGCGCGAGTACGAGAAGCGGGATTTTAGCAAACCGCTTGGCAAAGAGGTAACTCAAGCCGTGCATAGGTGGCGCGAGCAAAAGGCTAGCAAGGCCACCGAGGAATGAGTACGACCGCGTGCGAACGAACTAAACTTAAAGAAAAGCTTTGTCTACCCCACGCTTAGCTGGCAGCTTCGCCCAACCCCTCAAACGTCTCCTTTAGCGACCCGTACAACCCCCGATAGAGCGGGTACCGCCGCTCATACGCCGCCACCGCCTCCCCACTCGGCGACGTGCTCCCCGTCACCTCAATCACCGCGCCGCACGCGCTCGCTACGTCCGACCACGCGCCAAGGCCAACGCCGGCCAGCAGCGCCGCGCCATAGGCCGCGCCCTGCTCGGTGTTGACGGTCACGAGCTCGTGATCCAACACGTCCGCTAGAATTTGCCGCCAGAGGGGGGAGCGCGCGCCGCCACCCGCCACGCGAATCTGCTTGATTTCCGTCAGCCCCGCCTCGCGAATCAGCTCGAAGCTGTCGCGCAGGCCAAAGGCGACGCCTTCGAGCACGGCGCGCGTGAGGTGCGGCTGAGCGTGGCGCACGGTGAGGCCGACAAAGGCGCCGCGCGCCAGCGGATCGGGGTGCGGGGTGCGCTCGCCGGTGAGGTAGGGCAGGAAGAGCAGGCCGTCGCTGCCGGGCGCGACCTCCGCCGCGGGCGCGAGCAGCTCGTCAAAATCGACACCGGGCGCGAGCGTGTCGCGATACCAGCGCAGGCTGCCCGCCGCCGAGAGCATGACGCCCATCAGGTGCCACAAGCCGGGCGCGGCGTGGCAAAAGGCGTGCGCGCGCCCGCCCGGCGCGATGAACGGCTCGCCCACGCTGGCAAAGACCACGCCGGAGGTGCCCAAAACGAGCGACACAATCCCCGGCTCCACCGCCCCCACGCCCACGGCCCCCGCCGCCTGATCGCCGCCGCCGCCCACAACCGGAATGCCCGCCGGCAGCCCCGTCGCCGCCGCCGCTTCCTCGGACAGCACCCCCGTCGTCTCCGTTCCCTCGTGCGTTGGCGGCAGCCAGGCCCGCGGAATCTCCAGCGCGTCCAGCACTTCGTCCGACCAGTTGCGCGCCCGCAAATCCAAGAGCAGCGTGCCCGCTGCGCCCGCCTTATCCGTGGCAAAATTATCGGTGAGCCGGTAGCGAACATAATCCTTGGGTAGCAGCACGTGGCGCACGCGTCTGTAAACGTCCGGCTCGTGATCGCGCACCCACAAAATTTTGGGTGCGGTAAAGCCCGTCAGCGCGTCGTTGCCGGTGATTTTGATCAGCCTTTCGACGCCGACGCGCGCGCGGATGTCGTCGCACTGCTGGGCCGTGCGCTGGTCGTTCCACAAGATCGACGGGCGCAGCACGTCGCCCGCTTTATCCAGCAGCACCAGGCCGTGCATCTGCCCCGTCAGCCCAATGGCGCGCACGGCGGTCGCGTCCACGCTTGTGTCGTGCAGCAGCTGCCGAATGCTGTCGACGGTGGCGCTCCACCAGAGCGCGGGCTCCTGCTCGCTCCACAGCGGCTGCGGCGCGTCAAAGCTGTATTCGGACGAAGCCACGCCGACCACGCGGCCCGCTTCGTCGATGAGCAGCGCCTTGGTCGCCGTGGTGGAGGAGTCGATACCGAGGAAGTAAGTCATGAGTGGGAAGAAGGTTGGTGATTGATTGTGGGCGTGGGGCAATTATAGCGCGAGCGGTTTCGAGGAGCAACAAAGTGAAACGCAGCCATCCAGCCCATCCACTCGCATAAGTTTACATAACTAAGCGTCGATTCATACTTGCTTTTGGCGCGCTTTTCCAGTATAATTTAGAAAGTTTGTGCAGCGTTTTCTAGTGCGAGCAAGCTGACGACTTTACTTTACACGGTTCAGACTGTTAACCGGTTGTCGACCGGGCGACGGTCGCCGTTTAGCGTGCGGCGTCTCGCCCTCAAGGAGCACGGGTTTGTGATCCAACCTTTCCAGCCCAGCGATTTGTTGCTGGTTCAGCGCCTCAGTTCGCAGGCGACTAAGCTTAGCGCCACTTACGCGCTGCTGCAGCCGCGCCCCGTTTGGGCCACCTCGCTGCTTTCGCTGGTTTCCATGCCCTGGTCCGCGCTGGCGCAGACGCTGGCGCCGGCGGGCAGCGCGCCGTGGGGGGATTTGTCCCCCGCTCAGCCGTCGACTTACGTGCTGCGTCAGCGCGAGAATGGGCTGGCGAGCGCGGGCTTTTTGCAGGTGCAGCGCCGTTCGCGGCGCGGGGCGTCGGGCACGGCCACGCTCTACGAGGCGGATATCCTCTCTCTGGCTCCCGCGCTGGACACGCCGCGCGGCCACCCCGCCATCTGGAAAAAGCTGCTCTCCCACTACCTCCACGAAGCGACTCAGCAAAATGTGGCGCGCGTCTTTGTGGATGTGCCCGATTCACCGCTGCCCGTGCAAACGGTTCAACAGGCGGGCTTTGTAGCTTACACGAAGGAGACTATCTGGCGGCGACAGTCTCTGCGGCAGCTAGATTTGAACACGGGCGAGCAACTGACCACCGTGACTGCGCTGCAGGGGCAGGTGCGCCCCCGTCGCCGGGCGGACGAATGGGATTTGCAGCTGCTCTACCAGCGCACGGTTCCCAAACCCGTGCAGCAGGCCGAAGCCGCCAGCCTCGCCGCGGGCCACCATCGCCCGATTCATGCGCAGAGCCAAGAGGAGCGGCGGGACGAGCGCTGGGGCGAAGAGCGAAGCGAGCCGGAAGAAAGCGGGGAAGCCCTAACCTGGCGTCGACCGGGCACCTGCCGGACGTTTGTGCTGCCGGCGGAGCATGGTGATTCGATGGGAGGCGGGCTGGCGGGCTGTATACAGGTGGTGCAGAGCGGGCAGGGCACGTGGCTGCGGCTGCACGCCGACACGCTCGACCCCAACCTGGACGTCGTCCACGCACTGCTGCGCCACGGCCTGCACATTGCCCAGCGCGACGCCACCAACCTGCCGATTTACCTCGGCGTGCGTGACTATCAGCAAGGTTTGGGCGTCCTCTTAGAAAAGTACGGCTTCGCGCCCTTTACGGATCGCGTCTACATGGTGCGCCACCTGCTTTCGTGGGCGCGCGAAGTCAAGCCCGCACAGATGCCCGTGTTGGAGACGGTTGGCCAGCGCGTGGGCAAAGTCGTGCCCACGCCGTTTCAGCCGCTGGAGTACACGCCCACCCGTTCGCCCTTGGACGTATACGAAGGGCATCCGGTGGAGCGGTAAGGCTGTGCGGAACGCGAATCAATTCTATCTCGCCATGCGTTGTAAGTACAGCAAGTGCACCAACGTGTTAAGTTTCCTTCAGAGCAAAGGACACGACTTATTTCTGCTAACATGAACACCCTGAAAATTACAGACGATCTGGAGCTGCTACTGGCCGTTTTACCGGCCCATATTCAACAAGCTCTGGAGCAAAGCGACCGGCAGTCCGAACTGATTGAAATTGTGATGGACCTGGGTCGCTTACCCGAAGCGCGCTTTTCCGAGGGAGAGCTCTACCTGAGCGAATCCGAAGTGAGCGCTGAACAACTGCAAATGGTGATCAGCCGCATCGGTGATTTTGGCGACGACAACCGCGCCGGCATCGAGCGCACGCTGCACCGCATCTCGGCCATTCGCAACCGCAAGGGCGATGTCGTGGGGCTGACGTGCCGCGTGGGGCGCGCCGTCTACGGCACGATCGAGATCATCAGCGACATCGTGCGCAGCGGGCAGAGCATTCTGCTGCTGGGCCGCCCCGGCGTGGGCAAGACGACCCTGCTGCGCGAGGCCGCCCGCGTGCGCGCGGAAGAGCAGCGCGTGGTGATCGTGGATACGAGCAACGAAATCGCGGGCGACGGCGACATTCCGCACCCGGCGATTGGCCGCGCACGCCGCATGCAGGTTCCCACCACGGACAAGCAGCACGAGGTGATGATCGAGGCGGTGGAAAATCACATGCCGGAGGTTGTCGTCATCGATGAGATCGGGCGCGAGCTGGAGGCGGTGGCGGCGCGCACGATTGCCGAGCGCGGCGTGCAGCTCGTCGGCACGGCGCACGGCAACACGCTCGAAAATCTGCTGATGAATCCGACGCTGAGCGACCTTGTTGGCGGCATCGAATCCGTCACGCTGAGCGACGAGGAGGCGCGTCGGCGAGGCACGCAGAAGAGCGTGCTCGAACGCAAGGCCCCGCCCACCTTTGATGTGCTGATCGAAATTCAGGAGCGCCAGCGCATGGTCGTCCACCACGATGTGGGGCGCGCGGTGGATTCGCTGCTGAGGGGCTGGCAGCTCACGCCGGAGGTGCGCTCGATCAACGAGGACGGCACGGTGCGCATCGAGCAGGCCGAGCGCTCGGCCACGCCGCAGCGCCCGCAGGCCGAGCTGGAGACGCGCGGTCGGGGGCGCGGCAGCCGGAGCCGCGGCGAGCGCTCGGAACGCCCGGAGCGACAGGAACGCCAGGAACGCGTTGCCGCCAACGGCTACGCCAACGGGATCAGCGCCAATGGGAGTCCCCCTCCTAAAATCAAAGCGGAGGCCGACAGCATCGATGGCGAGCAGATCGCCAAGCGCCGCCCGGTGAAGATTTACCCGTACGGCGTGGGTAAAAATCGGCTGCGCTCGGCGGCCCAGAATCTCGACGTCGAAATCGAGATGGTGGACAAGGTAAACGATGCGGATCTGCTGATGACGCTCAAGAATTACTATCGCCAGCATCCGCAGCCCATTACCGAGGCGGAGCAGCGCAACGTGCCGATCTACGTGCTGCGCAGCAACACTGTCACGCAGATGGAGCAGATTCTGACGGACGTTTTCCGCATTGGCTCCGGCCCCATCGACACCTTTACCGAGGCCATGAGCGAGACGCAGGACGCGATCCAGCGCGTGCTCACCGGCGCTTCGTCCGAGGAGCTGCAGCCGCGCTCGGCCGCCATCCGCAGCCAGCAGCACCAGCTCGCCCGCGCGGCGAACCTGGTGAGCCACAGCTATGGGCGGGAGCCCTATCGGCGGGTGCGAATCTTTGCGCAGTAGGAGTAAGTAGCAGGGGGTAAGCAGCAAGTAGCAAGGGGAGCTGCCGTGTAGATAGTTTTGGTTTGTAACTGTTCAGCCCTCACCCCCAACTCCTCTCCCATCCTGGGAGAGGGGAGCCGTTCTCTTTGTAGTCATACAGAGATTTGGGCAGGAGCCTGAATAGCTACCTTGGTTCAACAAAACTGTCCTTGCGGCACCCCACTACTTACTACTTACCGTTTCCCCATGTTCATCACCTTTGAAGGCCCCGAAGGCAGCGGCAAGACGACGCAGATTGAGCGGTTGTCGCACGCTCTGCTGGCCGACGGCCGCGACATAATCACCACGCGCGAGCCCGGCGGCACGCGCATCGGTGACGGCGTGCGCGCGATTCTGCTCAACGCCGAGCACCGCGAGATGCACCCGGCCACGGAGGCGCTCCTCTTCAACGCCGCCCGCGCCCAGCTCGTCAACGAAGTGATTTGCCCGGCGCTGGCCGCGGGCAAAATCGTGCTGTGCGACCGCTACGTCGACAGCACGCTGGCCTACCAGGGGCACGGGCACGGGCAGCCGCTGGCCCAATTGCGCCCCGTCATTGACTTTGCCACGGGCGGGCTGCTGCCCGACCTCACCATTTTTCTGGACATCGAAGCGCAGGTGGGCCTTCAGCGCAAGCGGTTAAGTGACGGCGACTTACCCATGGGCGAGGCGGAGTGGAATCGCATGGAGGAGCAGACGCTGCATTTTCACCAGCGCGTGCGTCAAGGTTACTTGGCGCTGGCAGCGGCAGAACCGTCGCGCTGGCTGCTGGTGGATGCGCGCCGCGCCGTTGATGCCATCGCGTCAGAAATTCTCGACGGTGTGCGGGCAACGCTAACTACCCCTACCCAACCGGAGCACGTACCCACATGAAAATGGTGATGGCGATCATCAACAGCGACGACAGTCGCAACCTGCTGGATCGGCTGGCCCGCCGCAACGTCTCCGTGACCGTTGTCAACTCCAGCGGCGGCTACCTGCGCTTTGGCAACATGACCGTTTTCTGTGGCGTGG
Organism: Caldilineaceae bacterium; assembly: GCA_965213595.1. GTDB lineage: Bacteria > Chloroflexota > Anaerolineae > Caldilineales > Caldilineaceae > JBCCFC01. The sequence goes on from CBDBZO010000002.1 coordinate 394,776, forward strand.
CGGACGAGCAGGTCAGCGAAGTCCTTGGCATCATCCGCGAAACGTCGCCCAGCCGCGTGCAGTACATCACCCCCTTGCCGCCCGTCATGGAGCCGGGCGAGGTCAACATTCCCACGCCCGTGGAGAAGCACGTGGGCGGCGCGGTCATCTTCGTCATGAACGTGGAGCACTTCGAGCAGGTGTAATTTACGTGGGACAAGCTGTCAGCTTGTCCTCCCCAACACCTCATCCACCCGCGCCACCGCCCGCACGAGAGAGCGCTCATCCTTCGCCCCCTCCAGTTCCCGCAGTACTGCCTCAATCTCTCCCACCCGTTCACTATCCAGGTTGATGTTGCCCTCTCGCAAGCCGCGCACAAACGCCTCGTCCGGCAGGTCGGCACTCAAATGGAAGCGGCGGCCCAGCGCGCGCTTGAGCCGCTGCTTGTGGTGCGCGGCGACCGAATCGAGCTGGCCCGTGCGCTGCTGAAGATGAGCCAGCGCGTCCACAAATTCGTCTGCCGTGCGCCGGTGCGTGGCTTCGGCGGCGGGCAGCGGCGGGCCGAGTCGCCAGCCCTGGAGGAGCAGGAAGCCAAAAATTAGCCCAAAGCCCAGCAGAGACGCCCGCCCGCTCGCGGTGCGCGTTAGCCACGTCTGCAGCGAGGTCACCTCGCGCGCGCTGGCCGACTCCGCTTCGCCGAGCAGCCGGTAGCTGTCGATTAACACCGTGCCGCCGTTGGGGACGGTGCGCAGAACGGCGGGGACGAGCGCGGCCTGGGCGGGGTTGCGCAGTTGAGCGTTGGTCAACCCGTGCTGGCAGCTCAACACCCACACCGTCCCCTCGCCGACCGCTTGCACGGCGGCAGTCGGCGCGCCCAGATCGCCGTTTGCTTCCGGCTCGATGTGGAGCACGGGCACGGCGGCGGGCGCGGCGTCGAGATCGAGCGTGCGGGCGGATTCGGCGGCGAGGGTGTCGGTGGGCGCGCTGCGGGCATCCGCGCGCAGGGGCTGCGACGGCGCGATGTCGGCGTTAAAGGGGGCAAAGTCACCCTGCGCAACGCCAAACGCGCTGGCGAGCTCGGCCTCTTGCGCGGGGCTGTTGAGCAGCAGCGTGTGGCCCGCCGCTACCCACTGCCGCAACGCCTGCGCCTCGTGGCGCTCGAAGGGCAGCGCGTTGGGCAGGACAACAAATAGGTCGGTCTCTTCATTGGGCAGCGTACGCTGCTGGGTCTGCTGCACATCATAGCCCAGCTCGCCCAGCCACAGCCGCAGCGCCAGCAGCCCGTCTGTCGCGGCGGAATCGGGATCGTAGGGGCGGGCGCTTTGGGGCTGGCCGCGCACCAGCACGGCAATCGTTAGCGCGGCAAAGAGCACGAGGATCAAGAGCAGCTGGCGGTCGGGGAGAAAGCGGCGGAGGTTCATGGGAGGTATTGAATCACGAAAGTCCGTAGATACAAAAAGACCCCAAGAGTTTCTGGAACCCTTGGGGTCTTTGCCATGCCAACTCAGTTACGACACCGGCTGCTCAAACGCGCTCTGCTCGCTGCGGTTGCCCGCTTCGGTTTCGATGTAGCGCTTGAAGTTCGTCAGGTCACGCGCCAGCTTGCCTTCGGGATCACCGAAGAGCGCGGCGACGGCCTGGCCGACCAAACCGGCGGGCGGCACGTAGAGCAGCGTCACGGTGACTTCGGTTTCGCCATCGGGCAGCGAGGTAAAGAGCACCTGACCGCTCGTCTCGATGTCGCCCTGCGTGCTGTTCCAGGCGATGCGCTTGTTGTTTTCCATGCGCGTGGTGCGCGCATCCCACTCGATCAGCGTCTCCAGCGGCCCGCGCATAACCCAGTGGCTCATGGGCTCGCCCGTGCGCTCGTAGTCGCCCGTCAGCGTGATTGATTCGATATTTTCCATAAACTTCGGAAAATTCTCGAAGTTGGACCACAGCCCGTAGACCTCATCCACCTCGGCCTTGACGATAATGCTCTTCGTCACCGGATCGGGGCGACCGATATTCATGGTGGCCTTTTTGATGGCGCTGTTGCCGCGAATCGTCTGCGGGATGGGCCAGCGACCCGTCAGCCCGCGGTAGACGAGGCTGCCGCCAAGCGTGGTCAGCGTTAGGCCAAGGAGCGAGCGGCGCAGACCGTAGATGGCGATCACGCCGCCGACGACGAGCGAAGCCCAGCGCTGGACTTCGGTGGGGCCGCCCTGCTGCCAGGTGGTGGTTTCCTCGTTGTGACCCAGAAAGTTGATCACGTTTTGCAGGCCGCTCTGGGCCTGGCTGCGCACGTTACCGAGCGCGCTATTTGATGTCGAATGGTTATATCCGTTATTTTGCTGCGTCATATTTGCCTCCAAATGTCTTCCGTCTGTTTGCTAAAAATTTCGCACTATGTTCAGCATAGCAAGGCCTTGCGCCAAAATCTGTAACGTGAATACAACAAAATTTTCAACATTTTCACGTAATCCCCGTCAGCTCCAGCTGCTCCGCAAAGTGGCACGCGGCCAAGTGTTCGGGCCGCACCTCGCGCAGGGCGGGCACCTCCTCGCGACAGCGCTGCTCGGCATAGCGACAGCGAGTGTGGAATTTGCAGCCGCTGGGCGGATTGGCCGGGCTAGGCACGTCGCCCTCGAGGACGATGCGCTGGACTTTGCGCGTGGGGTCCACCTGGGGCACGGCGCTGAGCAGCGCCTCGGTGTAGGGGTGCTGGGGATTGGCGTAGAGCGCCTCCGCCGTTGTCAACTCGGCAATTTCGCCGAGATACATCACGGCCACGCGGTCGGCAATGTGCTCGACCACCGACAAGTCGTGGGCGATGAAGAGATAGGTCAGCCCAAAGTCGCGCTGCAAATCCTCCATCAGGTTGAGCACCTGGGCCTGGATCGAGACGTCCAGCGCGCTCACCGGCTCGTCGGCGACGATGAGCTTGGGGCGCAGGGCCAGGGCGCGCGCAATGCCAATGCGCTGTCGCTGGCCGCCGCTAAAGGCGTAGGGGTAGCGGTTCATGTGCTGCCCGCGCAGACCCACGGCCTCCAGCAGATCGCGGACGCGCGTGTGCAGCTCGTCACCGTCCGTCGTGCCGTGGATCACCAGCGGCTCGCTGATCAGATCAAAGACCGTCATGCGCGGGTTGAGCGAGGAAAAGGGGTCCTGGAAGATGATCTGCATCTCGCGGCGCAGCGGCTTCATCTCGATGCGCGACAGGGGGGCGATGTCCACCATCTCGCCGTCGCTGCGAAAGCGGATCGAGCCTTCGGTCGGCGTCAGCGCACGCAGGATCAGCCGCCCGGTCGTCGTCTTGCCGCAGCCCGATTCGCCTACCAGCCCCAGCGTCTCCCCTTCGCGGATGGCAAAGCTCACCCCATCCACCGCGCGCACCTGGCCGACGGTGCGCCGCAGAACGCCGCGCTTGATGGGAAAGTGTTTTTTGAGGTTGGTGACTTCGAGCAGGTTGGGCGATTGCATGGGCGTTAAGTGAGGATGTTTTGGATGAAATCGCGGAACTTTCGTGCAGTCTTGTACGCACGTCGCGCTTCGTCTTTGTCGGCGGATTCGCCGGGATAGCGGTACTGTACGGCATAGCGATCAAGCTGAACGAGCAAATCACGCTGAAGCTCAAGCGTTGGTTCAACGACCAAACAAAGCTCAAGCAGGGCAATCAGGTTGTGCGTTTTGGGGAAGTCAACGACATTTTTCTGTAGCAGGGCCTTTAAGTACTTCTCTGCCATCTGTTGTGCGTGGAAGCAGGCTGAATCGTAGTTGGGTCGCTTGCGCGCTCGCACTTCGCGGCCTACCGTGGCAAAATCACCCTCGGCTTTGGCAATCCATTCAGCCGTCAGTTCGTGCATAAAGCACCTTGCCCTGATTCGTAATTTCGTGCAGAAACGGATCACCCAGCGCCAGGCGTCGACTTACTGTTTCGGGTGTGCGAACGATTAGATCAAGGCCAAAGTGATAATCGATTTCCTTGCAGATGCGGAACGCTTGCTCGCTCTCCTTTAACTGTGTCGGCATAATGACAAGCAAGTCCACATCGCTCGCGCGCTGCGGTTGGCCGTAGGCATATGAACCAAACAGAATTACACGCTGCGGCTTGAAATTTTCCACAATTTGTTCGATGACGCTGTCTATTTCTGTCTTAGAAACCGGTGACGTACCGTCGTCTGTAGATTGTTTCATGCTGGCTCCTCCACCGATAGCTTCTTTGCCTCTCCCTTATTGTATCATATTTGCAACCGATACGTTTAGCATAAAGCTTCAGTACAGCGTGCACCTTACCCAGTGCCCCGGCTCGACTTCGAGCAGCGGCACGTCGTCGTAGCAGGCGGGGCGCTTGGGGGCGGGGCAGCGGGGCAGAAAGGCGCAGCCGTCGGGGATCGAGAAGGGATCGGGGACGCTGCCGGGGATGGGGGTGAGCCGCTCTTTGCCCGCGGCGCCGATGCGCGGAATCGAGCGCATGAGGCCGACGGTGTAGGGGTGCATGGGCCGCGCAAAAATTGTCTCCGCGTCCGCATATTCGACGACTTTGCCCAGGTACATCACCGTCACAAAATCCGCCACCTCGGCGATCACGCCCAGGTCGTGGGTAATCATCAAAATTGCCATGCCGAGTTCGTCCTGGAGCGACTTCATCAGCTCCAGGATTTGGGCTTGGATGGTTACGTCGAGCGCGGTGGTGGGCTCGTCGGCGATGAGCAGGCGCGGGTTGCAGGAGAGGGCCATGGCGATCATGGCGCGCTGTCTCATGCCGCCGGAAAACTGGTGGGGGTACTCATCAAAGCGCTGGCGCGGCGCGGAGATGCCCACCTGTTCGAGCATGGCAATCGTGCGCTCTTTGGCCTCGCGCTTGTCCACGCCCTGGTGCAGCTCCACGGCCTCGGCAATCTGGTTGCCAATGGTGTGGACGGGCGAGAACGAAGTCAGCGGCTCCTGGAAGATCATCGAGATTTCGTTGCCGCGAATGTTGCGGATTTCGCGGCCATCCGGCGCAAGCTGCGTCATATCAACCACGTTGCCATTTTCGCGGCGGAAGAGAATTTCGCCGCTGGGAATTTCGCTGTTGCGCGGCGGCAGCAGCCGCAAAATCGACGAGGCCGTGACGCTCTTGCCGCAGCCCGATTCGCCGACGAGCCCCAGCGTCTTGCCCGGCGGAATCGCCAGCGATGCGCCCTGCACCGCGCGCACCACGCCATCCATCGTGTTGAAGTGAACGCGCAGATCGCGGATTTCGAGCAGGTTGTTGTCGAGGGAGCCGTTGGCGTGCATGGGGCGTGGTGACGGTTGGAGCGAAAGGCTCGCTGGGGTTAATTTTGTTGGATTACGAAAATAGTTTAGCCTCACCCCCAGCCCCTCTCCATAGATGGAGAGGGGAGCCTGATTTCTTATTGACGAAGCGGCTTGTCAAAGCCGCGTCGCTTTGTCAACAAAAAAGGTGAAGTCCTCCCTCCACGCGTGGAGGGAGGATCTAGAGCTTGCCCCAGCGAAGGCGGGGGAGAGGCGGAAGCATGACTTACCCTGAACAGCTACCTGAACAATAACAATAAAATTCACCTTTGGCAATGTAGGAGATGAATGGTTGAGTCCGTTATGCTTTACGTATAATTCATCCAGGCCCAATCAAAGAGGCGTTTGCCGCCAAAGAGCGCGATCACGCCGATGAAGAAGGCCGCGCTGTAGCGAATGCCGTTAAAAAAGTAGCTGCGCAGCCGGTTGATCGAGAGCGATTCGCCCAGTTCGCGGCTGGCGCTCTGGCTGCCCGCAGCTGCGGCGACCTCCGCCCCCGTCTCCGCCCCCGCCGCGCTGCTTGCCGCCGCGTTCTCCGCCGTCAGCGGTACGTCGGAGGTGGATTGATTATTCGTCAAGTCCGTATCCACCAGGGCAATGGCTTCCACTGTGGGCGTCGCTGCCTCGGTCGCCTCGGCGTCGCTTACCGATTGTGCCACTTGGCCAACGCTCGTTGTCGGCGAGGGGCCAAAGGTGGGCGTTAACGTGGGAATGGGCGTTTCGGTAGGGCCGCTGCCCGTCTGCGGGCCAAGTGGGCCGTCATTTTGGTTGTTGCCGTCATCGCCGTCATCGTCGTTGCCAAATTCATCAGCGGTTGGCGTGGGCGTGGGCGTCTCGGTCGGCTCCGGCGCGGCCAGGCCCACGTTGATATTTGGCGAAAGATGCTCGCTGTAGTTGCCGTCCGGAAAGACGACGCGCAGACGCAGCGTGTACGTGCCAGGCGCTAGAGCTCCTGTATTCCAAGTGCCCAACTGCCCGTTTGTCACCTGATTACTGGCTCCGTCAAAATAACTGTAAGCATCGTCGCCGCTGCTCGCGGGCTTGTAGTGCAGCTCGTACTTGTCAAACGGACTGCTGACCGCCGTGCCAAAGACGGGAACCAAATCATCGGTGATGTTGGAGCCCGGTGCGGGCGAGGTGATGCCCGGCTGCTGCGCCTGCACGGGCGTTGCCCCCCACAGCGACAGGGCGACGCTCGCGACTGCGACGGCAAGCAGCGCGCCCAGCGAGCGGCGCGCCAACAAAGAATAAATAGATTGCAAAACTTTGTTCATTTTTACTGCTTCCATAGGCTTCCACCACGGATTTTGCCCCCGTGGCCTCACTCCTGCCATTCTCGAATAAACTCAACAATGGCCAGCAACTGATCGTCGCGCCAGCCGGGCCGACCGCCGCTGGGCGGCATGGCAGCGCCCACCTCGTTGGCGGGGTCATCCGCAGCGCGACCGGCGCGAATCATGGCGAGGAGTTCGTCGTTGCTGTGAGTCGCCACAAATTCATTGTTGGCCAGTGCGTTGCCCAATCCCGCCACGCCCGCTAAGTCTACCCCGTGGCAGGCGGCGCACGCATCGGCGTAAAGCTGTGCGCCGTTCTCCGCCGAAAGTGGGGCGGCTGCTTCCACGGCAGGAAAGTCGCTGGCGCTGACGCGCGTCGAATCGACGAGGAAGATCAGCACAAAGAGCAGCGCCACCGCACCAATCGTGCCGCCGACGGCCAACCAGGGCGCACGTCGCGGTGCAGCATAAGTCGCCCCTTCAACGTTTGGTCGCTTGGACTTGTTCCCCGCCGCGTCGATCTCGGTCTCACCAAGGTTATCCCGATCGGTCCCGCCCTCGTCGGCCCACTCGTCGACATTCCCCGCCGCCAGCGCAATTGCCGCGCCGATGGTAACGAGAAAGAACGCCGTGAGCGCCAAAAAGGGAATGGTGATAAAACCCAGCCAGTTGATCCAAATCGTCGTGCAGGGTGCACCGTCTCCGCAGGGGCTGGCGCTAAAGATCATCGTCTTTTGCAGCAGGTAGTGGTAGCTGCTGAGGCCGATGCCAAAGAGAGAAATCGGCAGTACCATGTAGGGCAGCCAGCGCGCACGCAGCAGCAGCCCGCCCGCCAAAATCAGCGCGAGCGGGTACATCAGCCCGCGCTGATACCAGCAGAGCAGACAGGGCACGTAGCCGCGCACTTCGCTGAAGTAGAGGCTGCCCAACATGGCTACCCACGCGGCGACCAGTGCGCCGTATAGGCTATACTTTTCAATCCAGTAGGAAACGCGATCCATAAAGTCAAATGGTATTGCGCACGGCAGCCGCGATCTATTCGCCCGCCAGCTCGTCAATGGTGGCGGAAACCTGCTCGTAAGCAAACGCGTTGGCTGGCTGGCCGTTGATCAGCATGGTCGGCGTGCTGCTGATGCCCTGCGCGCCGGCCTGATTTAGCGACGCATCCACCGTGGCCATGTGCTCGCCGCTCGTCAAGCAGCGATTAAATTCGTCGCGATCCAGCCCCAAATCCGCAGCGTGGCCGATTAATCGATCCGTGCTAAAGGCAGTTTGGCCCTGGGTGGAGGCAAGCTGGAAGAGGCGATCGTGATAGGGCCAAAAGGCGCCCTGTTCGTCGGCGCATTCAGATGCAACAGCGCCCCAGCGTGCGCCGTTGCCGTGCTGCTGCAGCGGCAAATAGTTGTACTCCATCTTGACCGTTCCCGCCTGAATGTAATCCTCGAACAGCTGCGGCTTCACCTGCTCGTTCCACTGTTGACAGGCCGGGCAGAGAAAATCTTCCCACATGCTGATGGTAACGGGGGCGTCGGGGTTGCCCAGCGTGCGCCCATTAATCCATTCCGCAGGCACGTCTGGCTGCTCGATCGCGCTGATCGGCGCGCGGTTGGCGAGCGCCACTACCACGAGCACCAACCCCACCACGAGCACGGAGCCCAAAATTACCCACAGGCCAATTGATGATCGTCCCTTCCCTGCACCACGCTTGGCGCTGCGCGCGCCCGCCGCATTGGTTGCCATACTCAACTCTCCTTCATTCTATAAAATAATGATTCTTTCGCTGCCACAAATTTTCGAGCGCACTTAAACGTTTATCCAACTGCCTTCAATTTGCAAACCCGGGAATCAACCAAACAGTAGACCCATTATCCTGCCTGTTTCACATTAAGCGCTGATTAGAGTTAGCTGTCAATTTGTAAAACGCTCTGCCGGAAAGCGTCTGCTGCTTGCCGGGCAAGCGCGCAGGCCTAGGGCGTCACGCGCAGTTGCTCTTCCTACACCGGTTAGTATACGTCGCTCGCTGGCTCGCTGGCAAAAAACCAATTCAAACCCAAACGCGAAAGTCTTCAATCAATTGGCAAGATTCGGTTGCCCGATGGATTGCATGTATAATCGCGCGGGAGTTGTCCACCTTTACACGCGTGGGGAAAAGTACAGTCGCTTGCCGATTGTTCCTCAAAATGTTGCATCAAATGTCTTAATCCTTCGCCGCAGCATTTTATTGACCCAAAGCGCTGGTGTGACTCGGCGACCTAAGTTAGAAACAAATCGAGGTTCTCATGGACAATGTTGGAACTGCCCCGCAGCCCGGACGCCCCTGGGTAGGCGAGGACGAAATTGATTTGAGACAGTATCTAGACGTGCTGATTCAGTGGTGGCGCGAAATTCTTGCCATCACCCTGCTGACAATTTTGGTGGTGGCGGCGGCGCTCTTGGTGCTGAGCCGGTTGGAGAATGAGGTCTACAGCGCCGGGGCCCAGGTTGTCATCTTCCGCACGATTACCGAAGTTTCGTTCGACGAGCGCTACCGCGACGTTTTAGACGAAACGGCTTCCGGTCAGTTTACCACGGCGGATGCGCGCCGCAATGCGCTATTGACGCTGGTAAAAAGCGGCTCCGTTGCTCGCGCCGTGCTGGCGGAGATCGGCGATTCGCTGCCTGAAGAGCAGCGGGAACCCGCCCTGCTGCTTGATCGCATCGAAGCCTCGCTGCCGGAGACGGGCAGCGTACGCGGCAGCGATCTGATCAGCATCGCCGCGCAGGCTGGTACACCGGAGGAAGCCGCCGTGCTGGCCAACGCCTGGGCCGCGGCCTACGTGGGCGAGGCCAACCGTGTTTTTAGCCAAGTGCCGGCGGATGCGGCGCAGGCAATCGCCACGCAGCTCGCCGAGGCGGATGAAACATTTCAGACTTCCCAGGCCGCCTACGAAGCTTTTGTGGCCGACAACCGCGTGCCCGAACTGACGCGCCAAATTGCCGAGCGCGAACGCATTATCAACGAGCTGCAGCGGGCCAAGGACACGGCCGTCACCGCGCTGATCAACGAGGCCGTGCGTTCGCAACAGCGCATCATCGCCGCCTATCTCGACGCGCAGACTAACAACCAACTGGTTACCTTTGAAAAGGAGCAGGCGGGGCAGCTCACGCTGATTACGCGCTACCTGGATGCGCTCAACAGCGCCCAGATCAGCGTTTTCGAGGAACAGGTGGTAAGCAATTTACAGCAGCTTCAGCTCTACTACGACAGCGCGCTGCAAACCAGCATCTTTCTCGAACGCGCCCAAACGCTGCGCGCCCAAATCGCCGAGGGCGGGGAAGGGGCGGCCCAAAGCAGCGCCGCCGCCCTGCAGCTGCTAAAGACGCGGCTGATTGCCAGCGAAGTCGAGCTGCCAACCATCACCTTTGACGTGGCCGATCCAGAAGCCCAGCAGCCGGTTATCACACAGCTGCCGGCTGAGGGGGAGAATCAGGTGATTGTCAACCCACCCGTTGCTCAAACGCCCAGCGAAATGCAACCAACCGCACCGCCCGCCGCGCCCGCCACGCAGCTGCTGGCCCAGTTGGGCACGCTCGAAAACGTTAGCGCCGAGGAAATGTTGGCCGATGTGGATGCGCTGGTGGCCTCGCTGCAAACGCGAGCGGAGACGCTGCAAACCAGCATCGACGCGCTCTCGCAGGAGCTGCTCAGCGGCAACGGCTACGCTTACCTGGGCGAAACCGTGCCCACGGAGAGCGCGATCGTGCAGATGATCGAGGAGAGCTATCCGGAGCTGACCGAGCCCGGCCTCTTTGCCAGCCTCATCGTCAGCTCCACCGCCGAAAGCCCGCTCACGCTGCTGACGCAGGAGCGTGCGGCGGAGCTGCTGCGTCTGGAGGGGCTGGAGGGCATCGCCAACTACGACACGGAAGGCGAGCAGCTCACGCTGGCCATTGGCGAACTGGAGAGCGAGGTGCAGGCGCTGCAGGCCCAGCTGGAGGCGGAGCAGGCGCGCGAGCTGCGGCTCCAGCTCCAGCGCGACCGCGATTCGGAAACCTTTAACACCGTGAGCAACAAAGTCGCCGAGCTTCAGATCGAAGCGGTGGCGGCCAACAGCGAAGTGCGCTTGGCCAGCCAGGCCGTGCCGCCCATCGAGCCGGAGCCGGGCTTTAGCCTGCGTCTGGGGCTGGCCGCGGCGGGCGTAATGGGGCTGCTGCTGGGCGTCTTTGTCGCGTTTCTCGCCAGCTACCTGGGGCAGCGCCCCTTCTTTGTGCGCGGCGGACGTGCGGCTGCGGCCGCATAATGAAACGGCGGAAGGTAGTCGCAAGGGTTAGTGCGTTGCCTCCACCGTTTCTTATTGCTCGCGCCGCTAGGTTCCGTTGATATTTGAGAATTGGCCCTCACCCCCGGCCCCTCTCCCATCCTGGGAGAGGGGGGACGAGGCTCCCTTCCTCACGCGTGGGGAAAGGGCTGGGGATGGGGGCGCGCTCGACCTCCCCGCCAAGCTCGTTTAGCAAAATGTCAACGGAACCTAATTAATCGAATCCAGGCTCTCCTCAAAATCCTCCAGCTCAGCTTCGATCAGGGTCACGATGTCCTCAAAATCGAGGATGATGGCCGTCTCCGGCGCGTCGACGCTGACGGGCTCGCCGATCTCCGTGTAGCGCGTGGTGGCCGAAACGACAAAGCTTGGCAGCTCGTCCGAATCCAGCGCAAATTCTTCACCCGCAATGGCGGCCACCGCGGCCAAATCCGTCAGGTCCCAATCCATTACCACCTCGGTGGCCACGTGATGCTGCGTCGCCGGATCAATCATCTCGATCACTTCGAGATTCAAATCCTGCAAAATTTCCGGCCCGTAGATGCCCACCAGGAAGGCGACGCTCTCCGCCTCGTCCGCCGCCAGCGTGTCCGCGCCGAGCAACTCCTCGTTTTGTAGCAAATCCACCAGCAGCGTCTCCACTTCCGGGTCGGCAAAGAGCGCGCGGTAGTCGATGGCCGTGCGGAAAACGGCCACCGGGCTGCCGTCCAGCTCCTCATCGTCCAGCCGCTCGACCATCAGATAGGGCGCGCCCACCGCCGTCAGTTCCGAGGCGGCAAGCGAGGGCAGCAGCGGCCCGCCAGCCACGTTGAAATCGCCCAGCAGGTATTGCGAGAGCAGCAGCGAATCCGTACTGGTCAGCGCTTCGTCTTCCTCCAGCTCGCTGGCCAAATCGGCAAACACCTCGTCCAAACCGTCGAGCTCCGCCAGCAGATCGGCCAGCGCCGTCACCTCGATGCCAAACCAGATGTCGCCGCGCACGCTCACGCCGGGAAAGAGGTCAATGAGGTCACCGATGTTGGTGTAGGAGCCGCCGTCGACGACGCGGCTGCCAATCTCAAACGAATTGGGAATGGGAAATTCCGCCTCTGCCTCAATCAGCGCGGCCACCTCTTCGGAAAAGGAGAGCTCGAAGGTGGAATCCAGCGTAATGCCGAGAATTGTCTCGAAGTAGAGCTCCAGCACGCGTGCGAAATTTATCTCCAGCGCGTTGGGGTCGGCCAGCAGCTCGCGCAGCTCGGCCAGCGCCTCATTGGCGCTCGGCTCGATTTGATAGGCCGTCTCCTGCGTCACAAAGAGCGTGAACTCCTGGATCGGCAGCTCCGCCTCCTGCGGCAGGTTGTCGATCAGGAGCTCCATTTCCAGCTCGCTGCGCAGCGAAGTCACCTCGCGCATTGTCTCGTAGGCGTCGTTGAGCAGGGCGCAGTCCGCCTCGTTCAGCTCGCCGCAGAAGGGCTCGGCCGCCTGGGCGTGCGCCGCCGCTGTGCCCGCCAGCCCCAGGATGAGCAGCGTCGCGGCAAGCGCCGCCGCTCGTCTACAAAGCGAGCCAAAATCTACCGTTATCCACCGTTGCATTTGGGTTTCCTCCACAAATAAATCCAATTGATCATTGTTTATGTGCCGTATACAAAAGTACGACGCCTTCCATTTTACCCGCTTTGGAGTGCCCGTGGCAATTCTGGGGCGTGGCCCAACTGTGCGTATAGCTCGCCCAGCCGCTGCTCCATCTGCGCCCAGTTGTAGCGACTTTGCACCAGCGCCTGCCCCCGCTCACCCATTTGAGCAGCCAGATCGGGCTGCTCAAGCAGCGCAAGAATCGCCTCGGCGTGAGCGCTGGCTTCGCGAGGGGGGACGCGAAAGCCGGTCTCGCCGCTGGCGAGAAAGGGCGCGACCGGCGACAGATCGCTGCTGACGACGGGCAGGCCGTAGGCCATGTACTCAAAGAGCTTGGTGGGAATGTTTTTGAGAAATTTGGTCACCGGCTCCAGCGCAATCCAGCCGACGTCGGCCTGAGCCAGATATTCACCCACCTGGGCAAACGGCACTTCGCCCACAATGTGAACCGCGTGCGCAATGCCCAGCGATGCTGCCAGCTCGCGGATTTCGCGCTCGAACTCCGGCGGCGAAAAGGGGCCGACCAGGTACAGGCGCGCGTCCGGCACGTCCGTCGCCACCTGAGCAAAGGCGTGCAGCATGGTGTAGACGCCGCGCCCGATCTTGTGCCCGCCGAGGTGCAAAATCATGGGGGCGCGATCCGCTTGGCGATGGGCCCGGGCGCGCGCCGCCCGCGCCTGCTCGATAAACGACAGCGCCGGAAAGTTAAACAGCGTCGCCTTGGGCAAGTTGACCGCACAAAACGACGCGGCGATCTGCTCGTCGGCAAAGACCAGCGCGCTCTGCTGGCGCGCGAGCCGCTGCTCCAGCCCGGCAAAGACACGGGCTACGAGACCGCGCAGCCGCCGCGGAATGTAGCTCTTAATGGCGATGAAGTCGACCGTCGATTCGTGAATGTCGTAGACCGTCTTCGCGCCCGTTTGCCAGCGAAGCAGCGCGCCCAGCGGCAGCAGCTCCGGATCGTGGAAGTGATAGACGTCCGCCCGCTGCGCCAGCGCCTGGTGGTAGAGCAACACCCAAACGAGCGGCCGTCGCCAGCGGGGCACGCCCGGCAGCCCCACCACTCGGATGCCGTCCACCACTTCGTCGCGCGGGTGAACGGCAATCACCGCAACCGCGTGGCCGAGGCGGCGCAGGCTGCTTGCCTCGCGGTAGAAGATGCGGTTGTCCAGGGCGTGGTGTACGCTGGAGAGAATGCAGACTTTGCTCATGGTGTGCTTTGCTGATGAGGGTCGCTGGCTTGTCCGTTGCGTGCAGCCAGCGCCTCCACCACCGCCACCAGCCGCTCGACGGCGCGACCGTCGTGGACGCACCAGGCGTTGGCAAAGGCGCGCTGTTCGTGCAGCAGCGTTTCGCGCCGCGCAGCGTCCGTGGAGAGGGCGCGCACGGCGTCGCCCAGCTGGGCGGGCGGCACGGGCCAGAATGCGCCCGCCTCGGCAAAGCCGCCGGGGTCGGCAACGTGCGGCACGTCCAGCCCCAGGTTGGGTTTGCCCAAAATGGCGGCTTCGATCAGCGTGGTCGAGGCAAAGCTGACGTGCACGTCGCAGGCGGCGAGCAGCGCGTAAAAGTCCGCCGTGCCGGAGATGACGCGCACGTGTGAGAGTCCGCGCGCCTGGATCGCGGCCCGCCAGACGGCCTCCGTCTTCTCGCGCGGGTGCAGCTTGACCAGCCAGCGCGCCTCCCTGTTTTGTGCCATGCCCTCCAGGATGGCTTCCAGGTGGCTCGCCGCCTGTGCATTCGAGGTGTAGAGCACAAGCGGCCCGTCGCTCAAAAACCCTGGGGGCAAATCCAGCGCCTGCTTGGCGACTTGAGCGTCCGGCAGATCGTGCAGCAGGGCATCGATGCGCGGGAAGCCGCACACGTCCACCTGCTCTGGTGGATAGACGTTGGCTTCGACGAGCAGGTGCGCAAAGTGGGGACCCCAAACCGCCATGCGCTCGGCCAGCGGGAAGATCGCGGTTGTTTCCAGCTCGCGCGGCACGCGGTAGGCAAAGTGGTTGCGCCCGATCAGCCCGTGCTGCTGCTCGACCGTGGGAATTTGGAGCGCGTGGGCGGCCATGAGCGCCACCTGGGCCGAACGACCATAGCCGTTAGCGAGCACGAGCACGCGCGGTCGCCAGCGGGCCAGAATCCAGCGCCAGAGCCGCACGAGAATTTCCACGTTGGGTGCGTGCTGGGTGAATTCTCGCCGCAGCAGCGGCCGCAGCAGCGGTGATAGGTCGCAGCCGCGGTAGCGCATGTGGGGCGTAAAGCTCGCTTCGTGCTGCGCCCAAAGGCGTCGCCAGCGCTGGGCCGTCTGTCGATGGAGGCCAAAGCGAAAGAGCGCCGGCGCGGCCAGCAGGAAGAGCAGATCATTCGGGAAAAAGAGCCCGCGCGACAGCAGGCCTTGCCACGACGCGTGCCAGCTATACTTTTCCACCAGCCACGTCCGCCAGCCGCGCTGGCGCAGCGCCTCGTCGACTTCGCCAAAGTAGACGTCGGCGAGCCGGGCGTTGTCCCGCTGCCGCCCGCCAGAAGTTGCGGCGGCACGCAGGTAGTTGGTGTCGGTAAAGAGCAGCACCTGCGGTCGCCGCAGCGTGCCGAGCAGAATGCCCAGCGCCCCCAGCGCAGCCCGCGCCGCCAGGAGCCCCGCTCGGCGCGGCGGCAGCTTGGGCGCAACGGCGTCGGCGTCGGTCTCGATGGTGAGCGGGACGTTTGGAAAAATTTCGCGCGCGAGGTGATCGAGGTGTGAATCGCCCGGATCGTTGTGGAGAAGCAGCCGTTCGACGGGGTCGTTGGCTGCCGTCTGGCGCTGGTGCAGACCGTGGAGCAAGTCGATCCAGGCAAAAGTGTTGCTGAGGTTGGAGAGGGCGGGCACAAACTTCATGGCGTTGAGCGTCCACCAGAATCCGTAGCGCTCTCCATTCAGCTCGAGCGCAAGCAGCTCCTGCAGAGCCGTTGCTGCCGTAAAGTCGACGAGCCACGCGCGCGCCGTCCGCCACGGATCGTGGCCCGGCGCAACTTGGGTCGTCACGTCCACCAGCGTGCCGTCGGCCTGCACGCCGTGAGCCAGCGGCGGAAAGCGCTGCAGCTCCGCGACGAGATCGCCGGGGTGCAGGTGGTCGTGAGCCAGCAGAAAGTCAAGGTCGCGCGGACCATCGGGGGCAAGGAGGTGGAGGGTGCGGGTCATCGAAAGGTCAACGGGCGGGCGCGAGCCGGCGCCGGGCGTGGAGGTGCGGCTGAGGCGGGGCAATCGCGCATTGAGTCGACCGGGCCGCCGCATGTGATCAGGCGAATCGTGTTGACCATTGGCTGCCCACCGGTTGCCCATTGGCTACCCACCGCGCTACCGCGTGTACGGATCCGCCGCGTCGCGCAGGCCGTCGCCCAGAAAGTTGAAGGCCAGAATCGCAACGACGACAAAGCCGAGCGGGATAAAGAGCCACGGGTAGATGGCAATCGACTGGATATTTTGCGCTTCCTGCAGCAGCACGCCCCAGCTCGTCAGCGGCGCGCGCAGGCCGAGGCCGAGGAAGCTGAGCGCCGTTTCGGCCAGGATCATGGCGGGCATGGCGAGCGTGGAAACGACGATGATGTGGCCGAGCGTGGCGGGAATGAGATGCTTGAAAATTACTCGGTTGTGGCTCGCGCCCATGAGCTGCGCCGCCGTCACGTAATCCTCGCCGCGCAGGGCGAGCACCTTGCCGCGCAGCTGTCGCGCCAGCCACGTCCAGCCAATCAGCGACAGAATCAGCGTGACGGCGAAGTAGGTGCGCAGCGGCGGCCAGTTGGCGGGCACGGCGGCGCTCAGCGCCATCCACAGCGGGATCGACGGGAACGAGCGCACCAGCTCGATCAGCCGCTGGATGGCATCGTCCACAATGCCGCCGAAGTAGCCGGAAACGACGCCGAGAACTGTGCCGAAGATCAGGCTGAGGATCACGCCAACCAGCCCAATGGTCAGCGAGATTTGGCTGCCGATCAGAACGCGCGTCAGCATGTCGCGCCCCTGTCGATCCGTGCCAAAGAGGTTGATGGCGCCGCTGTCTACGCCAAAGAGATGTCTATCCGTCTCAAACAGGCCGAGCAGCTGATAAGGCTCGCCGCGAACGAAGAAGCGGATTGGCTCGGTTTCCTGTAGGTTGGGCGTGTAAACTTTGGCGAGCGTGTTGGGATCGATTTCCAGCGCTTGCTCATAGACAAAGGGGCGCACGAGCCTGCCGTCGCGGACGATGTGTATCCCCTGTGGCGGCATGTAAAAGCGCTCGCGCTCGCGCGTCGAGAGCGTGTAGGGCGCGAGGAAGGGCGCAAAGAGCGCGGCGAGGTAGAAGATCAGCGTCACGATGCCGCCGACGAGCGCGGCCCGGTTGCGCACAAAGCGCCGCCACATCAGCGTCCACTGGGAGGCAGCGTAGCGGGCGTCGTCCTCGGCGGTCACGTCCGCATCGCCGGGCGCGGCGGCATCCACTTCGGCGACGCCTGCGGGCATGCCGGAGCGGTCGAGCTCTTTGTACCAGTCGAACAAGTCTTGGGTGGTAGAGGCCATAGAAAATTACCGTTAGTTTTGCACGTCGTCGATGCATGTCAAGAAGGCGGCAAGAGAGTCGGCACGCATCGCTGAATCAAATAAAATTTCCAGAGCCTCATCATCTGGAATCCAGTAGACTTTCCACATAATTTGACGCATCTGCTCCGAATCAGCCTCGCCAAAACGAAAGTTCAATATCTTGTCGATGCTAGTGCGCAACGCTTCCTTTCGGCCTTCTTTTCGACCTTTTTCGTGACCAATCGCAATCAGGTCACGTCCGGCGCGCGTCTCCGTTATCGGCACTAAGTTTAACATTTACCCTCTACCAATCTCTAATCATATGCAATGCGCGGGTCCGCCCAGGCCAGCAGAATGTCCGCCAGCAAATTGGCAAGCATCAGGATCAGCGTCATAAAGAGCAGGAAGGTGCCGGCGAGATACATGTCCTGAGTGAGCAGCGAGCGCAGAAAGAGCGGCCCCGTGGTGGGGATCGACATCACGATGCCAACGAGGGCGGACTGCGAGATAAATTTGGGGATTTCCAGCGCCAGCACGCTGATCACCGGGTTGATAGCGACGCGCACGCCATATTTGTTGACGAGCCGCCGTTCGGAGAGCCCCTTGGCGCGGGCGGTGGTGATGTACTGCTGGCCGAGCACGTCCAGCATCGAGCCGCGCATGATGCGCTGAATCTGCGCCATGCTGGCCAGCGCCAAGATGATGGCGGGCGGGAGCAGATGGTAGAAGTAATCCCATGCTTTGGCCAGGCCCCACGGCTCACCCGCATATTCGGGTGAAATGGCGCCGCCCACGTCAATACGCAGCACGATTGTGCCGACGTAGAGCCAGACCAGCGCCACCAGAAAGCCGGGCAGCGACAGCGCGAGAAAGCCTATCAGCGAGGCCAAATTGTCGCTGACGGTGTACTGATTGCGCGCGGCATAAATGCCCACGGGAATGGCGATGCTCACCGTGATCAGCAGCGAGAGCACGCCCAGCTGAATCGTGTACCACAAGCGGTCGCGCACGAGGGGCCAGACGGGGCTGCTCCACTCCAGCGAGTAGCCAAAATCGCCATAGGGAAAGCCGGAAATCCAGCGCCAGTATTGAACGTAAAGCGGCTCGCCCAGGCCGTAGCGCTCGCGCAGCACTTCAAAGGTGCGCGAGCCCTGACCGCCGCCCGTCTCCGCCAGCTGCGCCTGCATGGTGGTAAAGAAGTCGCCGGGCGGCAGCTGAATGATGACGAAGGTGATGATCGAAACAAGAAAGAGCAGCGGCAGAATGGTGAGCAAGCGCCGCACGATGTAAGCGAGCAAAGAAAGCTCCTTTCGAGCGAAGGTGCAGGGGAGCGGGGTGCAAGGGTGCAGGGCGAATTACCCTGCGGCCAAATTACCCTTGCTCCCTTGCTCCCCTGCTCCCCTGCCAAAATTACTCCGACTGATCGATCCAAAAGTGGCTCGGATCCTGCGTGCCGGGGGCCATGATAATCCAGTCCGACACAAAGTTATCCTCCATCACGTTGTGGAAGTTATCCTTGATCACGACCAAATCGGGATTCTGCCCCACCGTGCCGATAATATCGAGATTCTCGGCGGCGCGACGCACCATCTCGCTTGCGATTTCCGCCTGCTCATCCGCATCCGCCGTGGTTTTATATTGGTCGTACAGCGCCATCAGCTCCTGGAAATTGGCTGGCGGCTCCTCGCCCAGTTCGCCGTCGGTCTTGTACCAGGTGCCAAAGGAAGGCGCCATCCACGAGCGCTCGTCAAAGGGGAAGAGATAGATGGGATCGACCATGGGCACAAGGCCGCGATCCGTGCCCCAGACGGCGATCATCACCTCGTTGGCCCCGGCGCGCGGCCAGTAGACATCGCGGCTCTTGGGCTGCACCGTCGTCTGTAGGCCCAGATCCTCGCGCCACGCTTCCGCCGCCAGCTCCACGGCATCCAACCCCGATCCGGAGGTGTTTGACGTTTCGACGATCAGGTTGATGGGCGTACCGTCGGCAAAGGTGCGGAAGCCGTCGTCGCCCATTGGCAGGCCGACTTCATCCAGCAGCGCCGTCGCCGCTTCCGGATCATACTGCACGTAGGTCGTGTCGACATCGCCCTGGTAGAGCGCCGAGCCCGCCACTACGGGTTCCGTGTAGTTGACGCCCTGCCCCAGGTAGACGATGTCGTTGATCAAATCGCGATCAACAGCCAGCGAGAGCGCCTGTCGAAAGCGGACATCCTGCATCAGCTCGCGGTACTGCGGATCCGAGAAGCTTTGATTCGGGTAAAAGGTCACGCCCGAAGAGCTGGCGCTCGTCCACAGAGCCGTGTGGAAGCCGCCCTGCTCCGCGTTCTCCTGGAAGACCTGGAATTTGGCAAAGTCGATGCCGCGCGCCTGCATGTCGATGTCGCCCGCCAGCGCCATCAGGTTGATGGCCTCGTTGTCCTCCACCAGCGTAAAGTGCAGGCGATCGATGTAGGGCAGCTGCTTGCCTTCCTGATCGGTCTTCCAGTAGTAGGCGTTGCGCTCGGCGACCATCTCCGTGGCCCCCGCTTCCCACTCGCTGATCACCCACGGCGTCATGGCCGGGCGCTCGGGGTTGAAATCGAAGGCGGCTTCTTCAAACCCTTCGTAGGTGGCGCTATCGTTGTAGCGCGGGTGGAACTGCTCGAGATAGTGGCGGGGGGCAAAGAAGCCAAAGCGCTCAAAGCCCAGCGGCCACTGACCGCCGTGGAAGGCCAGACCGACCGTTTCGGCCAGGCCGTTCGGCCCCGCAAAGCGCAGCGTAATCGTCGTGTCGTCGACAACCTCCACCTCCATCGGTTCGCCGTTTACCACCCATTCGGCGTGGGGCGCGGGGGTGATCTCCGGGTCGTTCTCAATATCTTCCCACCAGAAGGTGATGTCGGAGGTGGTAAAGGGCTCACCGTCGCTCCACTTGAGCCCTTCGCGCAGGTAAAGCGTCAGCTCCGTCCCCTCTTCGTTAAACTCCCAGCGCTCGGCCAAGCCGGGCTGTATGCCATCGGCGGGATCACGCGGCCAGCGCAGAATGGGATCGTAGTTGAGGCGGCCAAAGGCGTGGAAATCGTTGATGCCCTTGAAGGCGCGTCGCCAGGTGCCGCCATATTCGCCAATCGACTCCACCGGCTCGACGACCAGCGGATTGGCGGGCAGGCGCTCGGCCAGCTCAGGCAAATCGCCAGCGGCGACCATCTCGGTCAGCATGGGCGCTTCGTTCGTGTCGGCGGTGCTGTCAGCATCAGCGCTGGCATCTGCATCGGCGCTGGCGTCCGCATCCGCGTTGGCGGCCGGCTCCTCAACAGCGTCGCCCAGCTCTTCCTCCAGCGTGGGGCGCGCGGTGCAGGCCGCAATCGCGAGGCTGAACGTCAGCAGCAGCGCGAGCAGGGCTAGCCAAGTGTACTTTCTTTGCATCGGGGTCTCCTTTGGTAGAGGTTAGATGTAGACTATTTGGTTGTGGCAAAAATTTGTGGGGATGGTTACAGCGCGTACTGTACCGCACGATGGAGTTGGTGTCAACCGGCGGAAACAGGCGGGGGCGTCTCGAATGGGGGACGTTGGTTGGATCACAAGCGCAGCGCACGGCGCACGTGATGGTTCGGCAGCAATCCGAGTTTGCGCCGTGCAATGCACTCGACAGGCTGGCCCGGCTGGCCACGGAAAATTCCTGCCCTTCCCATCAATAAGCTCAAGACAGAGGACTTCGCTCCAGGCAAGCCTTGGGGTATATTTTAGTTTGGGGAAAGTGTCATTCTGAGCGGGTCGACGAAGAGACAGGCCAAAGGAAGAGGGGCCAGCGAAGAATCTTCTGTGGTTCTTTCCCTTGGTTAGGAATGCACCTACTCCCGCGGGTGTGCACTCAATCTAGTCGAAGAGCACCGAAAGATTTCTCGCTGGCCTCATTTTGTAGTCCAGGTGAATCGCTGACCCGCTCGAAATGACAGGCTATTTATTCCGCGTTATGATTGTTATCCTTCACCCATCTGCACCAGGAGAATCACCATGAACATCGCCCGCATCCAGCTCTTCCCCATTGCCACGCCGCGACAGACCGGCATCGCCAACCAGCACGTGATCGTCAAGCTGGAAACGGACGACGACCACGTCGGCTGGGGCGAGATGAGCGACCTGTCCCACGTGCCCATGTACCAGTTTGATTTGACGGAGCTGGAGCGCATGTTGAACGAGCTGCTGCGCGGGCGCGACGCGCGCAACCTCGCCAAGATCGAGGATGACCTGATCCGCTTTTTTCCCGACGAAGGGCACATGTATTCGCGCTCCGGCCTGGTGCGCCAGGGGATTGATTTAGCGCTGCACGACTTGCTCGGTCGCGCCGACGGGCTGCCCGTGTGGGCGCTGCTTGGCGGCAAGCTGCGCGACCGGGTGCGCGTCTGCTACCCGATTTTCCGGATGCGCTCGGCGGAAGAGGTGCAGCCCAATTTGGAGCGCGTCGAGGAAAAGCTCGCGCAGGGCTTTGACCTGATCCGCGTCTACGTCGGCGCCAACCAGGAAGCCGATGAGCAGTTTTTGACGGCCTTTACGGAGCAGTTCGCTGGGCGCGTCGAGATCAAGTCGCTGGACTTTTCCAACCTGCTCGACTGGCGACGGGCCTCGCGCGCCATCGACCGCTACGGCGGGATGGCGGACTTTATGCTCGTCGAAAGCCCGGCGCCGCGCAACGACGTGGATGGGCTGGCCGAGTTTCGCCGCCGCTCGCGCTGGCCCGTCTCCGAACACGTGCAGCACAAGGAGCACGGCTGGCAGCTGCTCAGCCACGGCAGCGTGGACATTCTCAACGTTTCACCCTATCTGCTCGGTGGCCTGCGCGCCTCGCTGCGCATGATCGATTTGGCCGAAGCCGCCCACGCCAGCGTCCTCATCGGTACCACGCAGGAGCTGAGCCTGGGCACGGCCGCCGTCGCCCACCTGGCCGCCAGCGCCCGCGTGCTCGACTACCCCTGCGACAACACGGGCCCCCAGCTTTACACCGACGACGTGGTAGTGGAGCCGGTGCAGTACGAGCAGAGCCACTTGCTCGTACCCGATGGCGTCGGCCTGGGCGTGACGGTGGACGAAGCCAAACTGCAGGAGATGACGGCAAGCGCGGGCTGGACCTTTGGCGTGGATTTGGCGGGCGTGCTGGATCGCACGGCGGCCAATCGGCCTTCAGCGAAGGAAGAAGTCTAACTGCGAATTACGCAAGTTGAATGACTCGGCTGCTTCACAAAACTTGTCCTACCTTTGCCCAAGACAATTTGTGTTACAATTCAACGCTTAACTGTGAAGACAGACAACACTTAACGCGGAGACGCGAAGGCGCAAGGCGGTTTCTCGTAGACATTTTAGTCGGACAAAACTTTCTGCCTTTCCAAAGTTATTCCAAGGAATAAACTATACCAGGGCGGTCCCGGTTCCGCCTCACCACCCCCTCGCTGTCGCTTGGTTAACGAAGCGACGGGGTAGCCCCCTCCTCTCCACGCGTGGAGAGGAGGGGGTTGGGGGAGGTGAGGCGCTGGCTCCAACCGCTATGCTTATTTCCTTGGATTGACCTAACTGCAAGTTCAGGCGAGAAAGAACCACCAGATTCTCTTTGCGCCTCCGCGCCACCGCGTTAAACTCTTTGTTGTTCCAGTACATTTGGGGGAACCCATGAACGCCCGAAGATTATCGTCCATCTCGCTCGGCCACTTTGGCATCGACATCCTCAACTCGTCGATCATCATCATCCTGACCTACCTCAGCGGGCGCTTTGAGCTGAGCAACAGCCAAATCGGCCTCGGCGTGCTGATTTACACCATTGCCGGCTCGCTGACGCAGCCCTTCTTTGGCGCGCTCGCCGACCGATTGCGCGGGCGCTGGCTCGGCCCGCTGGGGCTGCTGTGGACGTTGGCCTGCTACGCGCTGATCCCCTTCGCACCGACTTATTTTGCGCTGATCGGCCTGCTGACGGTCGGCGCGCTGGGCAGCGCCTCGCTGCACGCCGTGGGCATGTTGGTCGCCAGCGACGCAGGCGGCGACAAGCCGAGCACGGCCACTTCGGTCTTCTTTCTATTTGGGCAAATCGGCCTCTCGATTGGCCCCGTGCTGGCTGGCTACGTGCTGCAAGCCTACGGCCTCAACGCCATCCCCCTATTGACGCTCTTCGCCGCGCTGGCCGTGGCCGCCATGTTTGTCTTTCTCCGTGCGCCGATTGCCTTTGACGAAGTCGCCGTCGCCGCGGCGGAGGCCGTGCAGCGCGCGGCCAACAACGGGCGCGCCGTCTCCGGATCGGTGCTGGGCGTCTTCGTGCTGCTGATCGTGCTGCGCGCCACGACGCTGCACACCTACATGACCTTCCTGCCCAAGTTTTATGAAGGGCTGGGCTTTAGCGCGGCGACCTATGGCTTTATGGCGGGAATCTTTGTGCTGGGCGGCGCGCTGGGGACCTTCTTCGGCGGCATGTTGGGCGATCACTTCAACCGCCGCTACGTGATTCTGGGTACGCTGGCGCTGGCCGTGCCCTTTTGCTACGCCATGCTCAACACGGCCAGCGGCTTTGTGATCACCGCCCAGGGGAGCTGGCTCGTGCGCATGGGATCGGCGCTGGCCAACGGCTGGCCCTTTGTAATTGCGGCGGCGGGCGCGGGCGCGCTGCTCAACGCCTCGCACAGCATCGTGATCGTGATGGCGCAGGCGCTGCTGCCCCGCCAAAAGGGGATGATGGGCGGCGCGACGCTGGGCTTTATGTTTGCCAGCGGCGCGATCATGGCGTGGCTGGCGGGCATCGTGGCCGACCTGGTAGGGCTGTCGACCGTGCTCTACGCGCTGACTTTTGTGCCGGTGATCGCGGGGGCCGTCGCGCTGCTGCTGCCGAGCACGCGCGCGCCGGAGCGGGTGGCAACCGTCGGCGAGCCCATCGCGGCGACGGGGGACTAAGTTCCGCTGACATTTGACAATTAGGCCCTCACCCCCGGCCCCTCTCCCACCCTGAGAGAGGGGGAGAAGAAGGTGCTCTTCCCCCAGGCGTAGGGAAGGGCTGAGCGTCGCCCTAAGCTTGTCGAAGGGGATGGGGGCGCTGCAAACCACCCAGATCCGAGCTATCCCAAGGAGCTACCATGTCCACCTATGCCGACATCCTCACTGAAACGCGCGACCGCGTTGGCCTCATTATCATCCACCGGCCCGACCGGCTCAACGCGCTGCGCAGCGCGCTGATGCTCGAACTGGCCGACGCCGCCAGCGGGTTTGACCACGACGACAACGTTGGCGCCATCGTCATCACCGGCAGCGAGCGCGCCTTTTCCGCGGGCGCGGACATCACCGAAATGGCCGACGCCACTATTGTCACCATGATGGAGCGCGACATGATTGCGGGCTGGCACAGGCTGCAAACTATTCGCAAGCCGCTGATTGCGGCGGTGAGCGGCTACTGCTTTGGCGGCGGCTGCGAATTGGCCCTGGCCTGCGACGTGATTGTCGCCTCCGAGACGGCGCAGTTTGGGCAGCCGGAGATCAACATCGGCATTATGCCCGGCGCGGGGGGAACGCAGCGGCTGGCGCGCACCGTTGGCAAATCGATGGCCATGGAGATGGTGCTCAACGACCGCCGCCTGAGCGCGGAGGAGGCGCTGCGCGTCGGCATCGCCAGCCAGGTGCACCCGGTCGAAGGCTATCTCGACGCCGCGCTGGCGCTGGCCGCGTCGATTGCCGGTCACGCCCCGGTCGCCGTGCAGCTGGCCAAGGAGGCGGTGCACTACGCCTACGAATCGGGGCTGAGCGAGGGGCTGGCCTACGAGGAGCGACTGTTCTACACGCTCTTTGCCACGGCGGATCAGAAGGAGGGCATGGCCGCCTTTGTCGAGAAGCGAAAGCCCAACTGGCAGGGGAAATAGGGCGTTGAAGGGAAAGGGATTTTCAGCGCCTTTGCCCAAATGGAATTCCCTGTTGGCGCCAAATCGTGCGATCGGTTGTCGCAAAGAAGCGCCCACTGCATCAGATGCAGCGGGCGCTTCTTGCTGAAGGTGAATTTTTCGTTGAATCTACACCTGCTCATCTCGCACGTTCACATGGAGAACGATGGATTTACGTATTTGCGCCCCTGCCTCTCAATCGTGACAAGTAGACATCAACCCGCGTTGTCGAAAATAGTCTCGTCGGATAACTCACCGTGAGTGTAAGAAATTTAGGCGTGTTCTGTGAGCAGATTTTTATGATTCGGTAATAGTGCTCTACTTTTTTAGCCACCATTACTCCAAATTAAAGAGTTGACGCGCATATGGATGTTGATATGCAACAGCAGGAAGTTCATTGTATAAGCGATTGTTCAAAATTCTTCCCGTTAAGTCTTTACGCACTCCTCCCCATTGCTTGAAAAAGAAGGGCACGTTTTGTCTCTTGCAAATCTGTAAAACTTCTTGTACCCACTGACTTTCCATGGGTCGTGCACCTGGGCCGGACTCTCCTCCTGCTATGACCCAGTCAATTCCGTGCAAATTTACATCTCTTAACGATCCCAGCAATGGTTCGCAAGATAAGAATTTTACCTGCGCCGAAATTTTTTGAAGGTCACTAATCCGAAACGTTACATCTCGATTTTCGACACTGACACCCATCCAGATGTTTGAAGACCAGTTTAACTTTGAAGAAACTTCCACTAATCGTTTGCTTCTCTTGGTTAATATTTGAAAAATATGCTGTGGACATTTATTCATTGTTTCAAATACATCTTGGATAAACGACAAAGGGACATCTGAGTGAAAAAGGTCACTCATGGAGTTCACAAATACAATTCTAGGTTTTACCCAGGATAAAGGTTTCTCAACTAAATCTTCATGCAAGGTCAGTTGAAAGCCATTAAGATAGCGTTTGTTGCCCATTGCTTCAAGGCGTTTAGCCATACGTTCGGCATAACAATGTTTGCACCCTTGACTAACTTTAGAGCAGCCGGTTACAGGGTTCCACGTTATTTCTGTCCACTCAATGTGAGATTTGCTTGCCATGAGTTAAGAAAAAGAGGTTTGATGAGTATCAATGAACTTATACATCATTGCTCTTGTTTTACTAGAAAGGTATGTTGCTGATTTCCTTACTGGCTGTCCATCTAATGCCACAACTTTTAAAGAGTTATCTGATTTTATCCAATCCTTCAAAATTTCATTTGTATGTTTTGGCAAAAAGCCATGCTGGAGGCCAAATAGACGTACCTCATCGTTTGACTTGCCATCTCCTGTACAAATAAAATCCCGCAGAAGTTCGGGATAGTCAGAAGTTTCAGTGGGTCTAAAAAGTGGCAGGGTTCTGTCGTATCTAAACCCTCTACCGTTTGCCGTATCCATCTTCCACTTAGCTTCAACCATCTTTTCGAAGCCTACAATGTTGCTAGTAAAAAAGAATAAACAGTATGTGTTGCTGTTATCTCGCTCAATTGAGAAGGTGTCAACAAAGATTCCTTCAATGGAAAAGTATTCCCTGAGCTTATTCTTTACTCTATCGATGAAATCGTAAGACGACGAGAAATTAGGAACTTCGTGGCGTCCAAATAACTCTATCAAAAATTTATTCAGGTGCTCACTCCCAATAAATGATGAGTTCACCGCTGCATACGCAAACCGATACATATGAGATATTGGTAGAAAAAGCAGCAATTCATTTTTCCCACCACGTACAGTCTCCTTGATATGTTTAGGAGTAATTCCTTTGTATCCATAGGGATCAATAAAGAATAGCCCCTTTCCTCCTATTGAATCACGTGTTGCCTTAACTGCTTTTTTGTGAATGCTTTCGTAGTCTTCGGCAAAATACTCAACAACAACATTTTCAGGAACATACATTTCCATGACGAATTTCTTCACTCGATCTACTTTTAGAACGTTTGATTCAATTTTAGACCATTCACTGTCATTAAACCAAATAGTAATGCTTGGACAGGTTTGACCGTTTGAAAAATAATGGTCCTTTACCTTTTTCACTGCTATCAAGGGACTGCCCTCAGCATTATTCTTATAACGACCTTCGCCGCATAACAGATCGAAAATGAATATGTTACGCGCGTACTTAGTTCGACTTAGAATGTTCAGATAAATAGACAAGTAATATCCATACAGATCAATTTTTGCCTTTGAATGCTCAAGGAGCTCTACTTGTGATTTGATATTTTGCATTTTCAGTTTGCTTTCGCCAGACTTGATTCGAAGAAGAGTTACATTATAGCAAAAGCCGAGTCGCAAGAACTCGGCTTTTGGCATCTATTCGCTTACAGTTTCTTTACAATTTCTACGCCGCTACCAGCTTCCCCTCCTCGACTGCCTCGTCCTCGCTAATCAATTCGTCCACAATCTTGCCGGACGATAACACCCCCGGCAGCCCCGCGCCGGGGTGTGTGCCCGCGCCGGCGAAGTACAGATTCTCGAAATCTTCCGAGCGGTTGTGCGGGCGGAACCAGGCGGACTGGAGCAGCGTGGGCTGCACGGAAAAGGCCGAGCCGAGGTAGCTGTTGAGCGTGCCCTCGAAGTGGAGCGGATCAATGTAGTGCAGGGCACTCAAATTCTCGCGCAGGCCGGGCAGATAGTTCTCTTCGAGAAAATCGAGGATCAAGTCGCGATACTGCGGGCCGACGGTGGCCCAGTCGATATCTGCGCCGAGGTGGGGCACGGGCGAGAGGACGTAGAAGGCCTCGCTGCCCTCCGGCGCCATCGACGGATCGGTGATGGTCGGCATGTGGAGGTAGAGCGAGAAATCTTCCGGCAGGTCGTTGTTGCGGAAAATCTCGCGCAGCAGCTCCTCGTAGTGCTCGCTGAGGATGATGTTGTGGTGCGCCAGCTGCGGGTAGCCCGCCTCGGCCTCAACGTAGCGTTTGCTCGTGCCAAAGTAAATCACAAAGAGCGACATGCTGTACTTGTAGTCCTTGATCCGCTGATCCGTATTTTTGCGCCGGTATTTTTCCGGAATCATGTTGAGATAGGTCCACGCGACATCGGCGTTGCTCACCACGGCGTCGGCCCCGTGCTCCGTGCCGTCCGCCAGCCGCACCCCCCGCACGCGACCCTTGCCCCTGCCGTTCGAGGGACGGTCGACCAAAATTTCCTCAACTTCGGCCTCCAGGTGGACTTTTGCCCCCAGCTCGTCTAGCAGTTGCCCAAAGCCTTCGACAATGGCGCCCGTGCCGCCCAGCGCGTAGTGGATGCCCCACTCGCGTTCGAGGTAGTGGATGAGCACGTAGAGCGAGGCGGCATCGAGCGGGTTGCCACCGATCAGCAGCGGGTGGAAGGAGAAGACGCGGCGCAGAAAATCGTCTTTGATAAATTTGCTGACGTAGCTGTAGACGCTGCGGTAGCTTTGCAGGCGCACCAGATCGGGCGCGGCGCGCAGCATGTCGTTTACGTGCAGGAAGGGCTTGTCGATCAGCGCCATGCCCGTCTCGAAGATGTCCTTGGTCGTCTCCATAAAGCGGGTGTAGCCCTGCATGTCGCTGGGGTTCCACTCGCGAATTTGGCTGAGGATAAAGTCGTGGTCGCCGTTGTAGTTAAAGGCGTTGCCCTGGTGGTCGAAGATGCGGTAGTAGGGGTCGCACTCGACGAGCTCAAAATAATCCTCGCGGTTCTTGCCCGCTGCCTTCCAGATGTCGTCAAAGAGCCAGGGCGCGGTGATCACCGTCGGCCCGCCGTCAAACTTGAAGCCGTTGATGTCGTAGACGTAGGCGCGACCGCCGAGCTTGTCGCGTTTTTCAAAGAGTTCAACGTCGTGGCCGCGCGCGGCCAGCCGGGCCGCCGCGCTCAAGCCGCCGAAGCCGCTGCCGATTACAATAATTTTCATGGTTTTGATAAGTGATGAGTGATGCGTGGAAGTCCTAGGAATTACGCAATTGTCATTTCGACCGGAGGGAGAAATCTGAACTTGGCCGATGAACTCATCGTCTCGAATTCCCTTTGTGGAGAGGTTCACCACCTAAAGATTTCTCGCATTTGCTCGAAATGACAATTCAACTGCGTAACTCCTAAATCAAAAGTGAACGTCACCGTCCAAGATGCGATAGCCTGCCCGACCAGTTGGCGGACGGTGATTGTCACTTGCCGCCTTCAGCGTTCTCCAGTACTCGACGCATTGGTCGAGAAACGTGACAATCACGGCCCGCGCGCGACGGGGTACGTCGAATTGTTTTTGGGCCGTGACGGTCACGTTCGCCTAGCCTGCCGCGGCCTGTTGCCGGCTGCCAACTGAGCGCACCGCCGCCACCGCGATGCCCACAGCCAGCAGCGCGACCATTGCCAGCGCGGTGTAGTCAACGAGGGGCGTTTCCGGAAATTTAACGTAGATGCCAACAAAGGCCCAGACGAGCACCGCCGTGTACGCTGCGTCGCGCAGGCGCAGGGCGAAGAAGAGGCCGATGACCGTGGCGACAACCAGCAGCGCGGCGGCCCACAGTGCGGGCGTCAGCGGCGCACCGCCGTAGCCGATGGAATCGAGAAAGGTCGTCACATTGGCAATGGTCGCCACCGTGATCCAGCCGAGATAAATGCGAAACGACCAGTGCGTCGTGATTTTTTCTGCCCAGGAGGCGCTGGCGTAGCTGGGAGACAGCCGCGCGTAAATCGCAATCAGCGTGGCCAAAATACCGAGCATGATCAAAATCGAGAGGCCGACCAGCTGATAGTGCCAGAGAAAAATCCAGCCGCTGTTAAAGACGCAGCTCAGGACAAAGAGCCAGCCAATGGAGCGCAGCCGCGGATTGTCGCGCTGGGCGGGAATGGCTTGATAAACGACGTAGGCGCCGAGGCCCAAATAGATTAAGCTCCAAATCGAAAAGACGTAGCCCGCTGGCACAAAGAAGACTTCGAACTGGTCGGACAGTTCACCGGTCGTCAGGCCGCCAATGGGGACGAGGTTGGCGAGCGCGTTGATGACGATGGTGGAAACATAAGCGAAAACAACGGCGACCTGCCGCACGACATCGCTGCTGCGAGTTGCGCTGTCGCTGGTGGAGGGGCTGCGCCCGATTGCGCTGGCTGTCATGGGATGCTCCGTTCTTGAACCTTACAAATTTATGTTAATCCTTTGTGAAATGTTTAACACATAGCCGACCAACTTGTCGGTGAGGAACATCCACTTCCTTTTCCTACCGGTTCCATATAGAATCGCTGACGGCAACAAACATGGCTTTGGCTTGCCCCGATAAGCGTGCTGCCGCAGGCGGGGCGCTGGCCTTTTACAACCGGAGGTACGCATGAAGAATCAATTGCGGGTGTTGCGGGCCGAGCGGCGCTGGTCGCAGGCGGAACTGGCGGAGCGGCTGGACATATCGCGGCAGACGATCAACGCCATCGAGACGGAGAAGTACGATCCCAGCCTGCCGCTGGCGTTCAAGATGGCGGAGTTGTTTGGGCAACCCATCGAGGAGATTTTTAGCCCAAATCACGTGGGAAACAACGGGGATATATGACCAAGTGGCGGAAAGCTCTTAAAAAAGGCTGGCCCAAGCCCGAACGGCGCTGCGCAGCCACGCCCAGCGTCTGTGCAGTCGACGCTTGGGCTGGCTGGCCTCCGCTTTGGCGGCCGAGTGGCCCGCCGCCCGCCGCGCTTCATCTTCAACCATCTGATCAAACTGCGCCCCCTTGGCCAGAAGAAGAATAAACAAAAAGGGAGGCGCAATCAGCAAAAGGGCGATGGTTATGAGGAACGACATAATCTACCTCGATTCGCTAGAGCGGGCACACCGCTGACTCAACCGTCCAAACCCGCGGCGGCCACAGTGGCTAACCCACATCCATAAACGCTGTGGATCGGCTGCCGCCGCCACCCGTCGCAGTCGCCACCCGTCGTATCTACGGGTATCTTCATTATATCGACTGGTCGCAGCCATTGCCTCTGCTAAAAAGCGGATTCTCTCTGTGATTTATAGTCAACCCAAATAAAGCATACGCGCATGATCCAAATCTGCACCCGTCATTTTTGCTCCGTTACGCCGACGCCCACACCTCCACCATCTGCCGTGCGACAACCGTCGGCGCGTCCATCTCCCCCGTTTGAAACAGATACTGCTTGCCCGCCACCGTTGAGAAGCCGGCGTGCTCGCCGCTGGGCGACAGCGCCACCACGTCGATGTACTGGTTGGGCAGCGGCGCAGCGAGCACGCGCAAATCGCACAGCGTGGCGACGCCCGCCTCCGCCAGCGACTGCCCCATTGCCAGCCGCATCACCAGCGTGCGCGCCGTGCCCAGCCGCAGCGACCACTCGCCCATCCCCGTGCAGGCCGCCGCACCGCTGCGGCTGTCGCAGTAGTTGCCCGCGCCCGGAATCGGGCTGTCCCCCACGCGGCCGGGGTACTTCCAGCCCAGCCCGCTTGTGCTCACGGCGGAAGCGAGATTGCCCTCGCCGTCCAGCGCCAGAAAATTGACTGTGCCAAAAACGTCGAGCTGATCCGCGGGCAGCTGGCCGTCGAGCGCTTTGTCCGCGGCGCTGGCCGTGGCCTTGCGCACGTTCTCCGCCTGCAAATCGAGCGGCTGCGTCAAGCGGCGAACGGCAGCGAGCAGGTGGTCGCGCTCGCCGGGGGGCAGGCCGTGCTGGGCAAAGCGCTCGCGCCAGCGGGCCAGCGTGGAATCGGTGCGCTGGCTCGCGCGCGGGTAACCCAGCTCCTGGGCCAACTGCGCCGCGCCGTCGCCCGCCAGCAGCACGTGCGGAGTCTGCTCCATCACGGCCCTGGCCAGCGTGATCGCGTTGCCATAGCCCCGCAGCGCCGCCACCGCTCCCACCTCAAGCGAATGCCCATCCATAATGCTCGCATCCAGCTCCACTTCGCCCAGCGCGTTGGGCAAGCCACCATAGCCCACGCTGATCTCGTCCGGATCGTCCTCCACCACGCGGCAGGCCTGCTCCACCGCGTCGAGCGCCGAGCCGCCCCCGCGCAAAATTTGCACGGCAACGCGCACGCCTTTGGCTCCGTTTTCACTGGCAACGACAATGGGAATCATGGCAGAGGGCTCTGGATTGGGGCGGTTGGACTGGAAGATTCTTGCTGAGAAATGCGCAGGTTGAAGCAGGTAATTTGAAAAACCCGCGTGCGAGCCCACGTTTATCCATGTTCAGCTCTTACGTTGGTAACGACGAGAAGTGGTCGGTCAGCAGCCTCGCCACATTTGTTTCCAATACGCTCCACTCGGCATCGGGATACTTATTCACCGTGACAAAGTCCTGGGCAAAAAATACGTTGTAGATGCCGCCCAGCGCAAAAAGCTTGGCCGCCAGCGGATCAACCGCGCCCGCTGCCGCCGTGGGGAAATTTTGCGGGCGCGCAAAGCGATGCGTGGGCAGCACAAATTTACGGGCGTTGGGGTTGGGCGTTGGCTGAATCTGCACGGTGCTCATGCGCGCGATCTTTCGTTGAATGCGTTGGCCGACGCTCCAGCGGGCGCGCCGGTCGAGCTCCAGTATACCAGCCCGCCGCCGACGGGCCAAGCGGGCCGCTAAATTGGCGACTCGTCGCGGCAACGCGTCATGCCAACTAAGCCGACGAAGCGAGACCCTGGCGACATCGGTGTAACAAACGCATCTCCACACCGCTCTTCCCAACTAAGACAGACTCATCAAATTTGGAGCCCGCACTCGTTATCGAAAGTGTGAAGGGAGCCTCTTCAGAGGCGGCGCTGCATATTTTGTGCTTAACTCAGCCTTTCGTTCTAAGTTTTCTGCGACAATACGCTCACCCCGGCGCAGCGCCCGCGTGCTAAAATCGTAGGGCGAGGTAACGTCGCCACCAAACCGCTTGCCGCTTTGCCTAAAACATTTACACAACATTCCACCGTACGCTACCAACTTTCCCCTGCACAAGACGCAAATTTGGCACATCAATCACCTTCAAGGAGCCTCTTCCCATGAATTTATTCACCAGGCCGCGCCGACTGCGCCGCGCGCTCGTCCTCGTTCTCAGCTTGGCCGTCATGGGTGTGCTTGCGCTCCACGGCGCAACCCCTTCCTCGCTCCGCGCCCAAACGGTTCCCGACCCGGGCGGCACGCTGCCCGACGGCACGCTGCCCGACGGCACGCTGCCCCCCGCCGCCGAAGTGGACCTCCTCTACGTCAGCTCCAGCACCGGCGGCACGGTGGGCGGCGTAACCTTTACCGACCAGGACATTCTGGCCTATAGCCTCAGCAGCCAGACGTGGCGTCTCGTCTTCGATGCTTCGGACGTGGGCATTACGGGCAACGATTTGGATGGCTTCACCGTGCTAAGCAACGGCAACCTGCTGCTGAGCTTTAATGTGGGCATCGTGGCCAACGTGCTCGACGGCCTGGATGGCTACCTGTTTGCCTCGGACGTTGTCCGCTTTGTGCCGGAGGCTTTGGGTGCGCAAACGAGCGGTCGCTTCGAGCGCTACTTGGACGGGGACGACGTGGGGCTCAACAGTGCGGGCAACGGACGCGAAGACATTGACGCCGTCGCGCTGCAGACGAGCGGACGCGTCGCCGTGAGCACCAAGGGCACCTTTGTGATTCCCGGCATTCGCGGTCGCGACGAGGACTTGGTCTCGTTTGATGCCGCCGCGCCCAGCCTCTTTGGCCCGCGCAAGCTGCGCCGCTTCTTCGACGGCTCCGACGTGGGGCTGTCCAACTGGCCGGAAGACGTTGTGGGTGCGTTTGTCGCCGACGATGGCGACATCTACCTCACCACCAAAGGCGACTTCCGCACCGGCGACCTCCGCGGCAGCGGCGCCGACGTTTTCGTCTGCACCCCGCGCTCGCTGGGCGCGCAAACCGACTGCGCCTTCCGTCTCTTCTGGCGCGGCGGCGAGCACGGCTTTGGCAGCGAAGCGGTCGACGGCCTCGCCCTGGGCACGGCTCTCCCGCCCCAGTTTGATCCCGCCACGGACGATGTCGACGCCGCAGACGCCGCTGGAAATACCATCGACGACGCCGAGATCGACACCGACCTCGACACCACCGACTTCTTCGACATCGAGCTCACGCCTGCACAGCACGCCGCCGATGACCTGCCCTTCGGCCCGACCGGCCAGGTCTACCTGCCGTTGATCAATCAATAGCGAGCAGAGGCTTTCTTGCCTACGTGTCAGCAGCGGGTGTTGGCATGATGTGGAATTGCCGCAGGCGCTGCGATGAAGAAACGCTACAGGACAGCGGCGCTCCGTGGAACCTTCGCGGTTTTGTCATGCCCGCCCCCGCCTCCGCAAGGATAAACTCCGGCAGGCATCTAAGCTCGATCAACGAACCGAGTGCACGGCAACCTAGCCGGTTCCGGTCTTTCCAACTGCTGAACGCCAGTTAGGAAGACTGCGACCGTACAGTTATAAGCCGCATTGAAAAAAGACAGAGACGACAGCGATTCTTCGCCGTCGCCTCTGTCTTTTTGTTTTCACTTTGTTCCTCCTCAACTGCCCCCACCGCGCCCCGCGGCCAAAACACCGTCGGCTCGACCAGTTCCAGCTCGACCAGCGCGAGGCGGAAGACGCCGGTGAGCTGTCAACGGATTTCGAGAACGGATGGAGCGGATGCCCCGTCGACCCTCCGCTTCCCAATCCGTCGGGGACCCTCTGGGTGCCGCTCCGCAAATCCGCTGACAGCTACTCCGCCCCCACCGCGCCCCGCAACCGAAAGACCGTCGGCTCGACCGCCTCTGGCTCGACCAGCGCGATGCGGAAGACGCCGATGGTGTACGCCCCCGCCGCGGGCAGCGTGAACGGCGTGGCCAGCGTTCTGCAGAACAAAAAGTTGCACATCACCCAAGCTGACGTATAATTAGAGCACGCTTATACGGCATCGCTGGAGGGATTTATGCAAACAAAACTTACTTTGCGGGTAGAGCAAGATTTGGTTGGGCGGGCGAAAGCCTACGCAGCGCAACGTGGCAAGTCGGTTTCCCAAATTGTCGCCGACTTTTTCTCGACGCTGGATCAATCGCGTGCCGAGGCCGAGGTACTGCCACCTATTACCCAATCGCTCAAGGGTGCGCTGCGTGACGCAGAGGTGGATGAGCGGGATTATCGCCGGTACTTGGAGGAGAAATACGGGTGAAGGTTTTGTTCGATACCAATGTGGTGCTAGATGCTTTGCTGGAACGGAAGCCGTTTGCCGATGTGGCCCTGCGGCTCTTCGCCAAAGTGGAACGGGGCGAAATCACCGGCTACTTGGGCGCGACCACGATCACCACCATCTACTACCTCGCCGCCAAAGCGCTCTCGTCCAGCGATGCGACCACACACCTGCGCAACCTGCTGCTGCTCTTCGAGGTCGCGCCCGTCAACCGGCTGGTGATTCAGCAAGCGCTCGACGCCGGATTCTCAGGTTTTGAGGATGCCGTCCTGTCGCTCGCCGCCGTTCAGATCGGGGCCGATGCGATTGTGACGCGCAACGGGCGTGACTTCAAGAAGTCGACGCTGCCTGTCTACGCGCCGGAGGAACTGCTGGCGGCACTTTATGTGTTGACAGAGGGAGAAGAGACTCAAAATGGATAAAATTCAGCCAGAGCTGTTCGATACGGTTGAACTGCTCCGCGATTTGCCTTCGGACGGCCTGCGCGCTGGTGCGCAAGGGGCCATTGTTGAAGATTACGGCGATGGGCACTTCGAGATCGAATTCGTCAACAACAAGGGTGAAACTGATGCGCTCCTCACTCTTACACTCGCTCAGTTCATCGTCGTGTGGCGGCAGGCGACCCACGAGCCCGTCTCCACTACTGAGCGCATTACCCAGCTCGTCGAGCGGCTAGAGCCACAAGCACAGGCGCAAATGCTTACATTCGGCCAGTTCTTGCACGTCCGTCGACAGCAGCGGGTAGCTGCTTAATTTGCGTCGCAAAACATAAAGAGGCGACCGCTCGGTGCAGCGGTTGCCTCTTTTCGTTACTGATTCTACTCCCCTGCCTCGACCGGCCCCACCGCGCCCCGCAACCGAAACACCGCCGGCTCGACCACCTCCGGCTCGACCAGCGCGATGCGGAAGACCCCGATGGTGTATTCGCCCGCTTCTTCAATGCGAGTGCGCAGCGGTTATTCCGGCGGCTCCCCCCCCCACAAAAATTATGCCGCGCTGCAGGGCGACCACAACCGCGGCCATCGAATTTTCGACCTCCAGCTTCTCGTAAATGGCGTGCAGGTGCTTCTTCAGCGTGTGTTCGGAGATACCGAGATGACTCGCACGCTCGACGTGGTTGCAGCGGGGCCAGTTGATAAGTGAGAGCAACACATCGTGCTCTCTCGCCGTTAGCTCCTCGCGTGAGAGCGGTGCTTGCATAAAGTGCACAATCTCCGGCGAAACGGCCAGGCCGCCTTCCTGCACGCTGCGTATGGCTTGGGGTAAATTGGTGGTTTGCGGGTCATGCTTGAGCAAGTAGCCGTTGACTTTGGCCGAAAAGGCCGCCTCGCAAAGCGGTCGGTCGACGTGCGGGGCCAGCAAAATGACGCGGCTTTGCGGGTAGCTGCGGCGCAGTTGCGCCACCTCGCGCAGCAGCTCAAACGCGCCGACGAGTAGGTTGCTCGGCGTGGGCGGCGACGCCATCATCAGGCTCAGCAGCACCACGTCCGGCTCGTGCTGCTCGACGAGCGGGCGCAGGTCGGCATTGGCGTGGCCTTCGGCCACGAGTTCAACATCCTGGCTCTCCTGAACTTGCGCGCGGATTCCCTGCAAAATCAACGGCTGATTACTCAGCACGACGACATGGATAGGTTTAGCCTTTGAAGTTACGTTCACGTTTTCTTTCTTGGAGGTTTATCGCTGCCGCTACAGCTTGGCAATCCACAAAAATTCTTGGCGCAACTCTGGGCTGGAGCCTTCCTATCATGCTGTTTGCTTCTGGAAAGAGTCAAATCGCAGTTGGGTTGGCAGCTGATATAGTACGTGAGTACCATACAAAAATAGTCCTCACGGGCCATAGACGGCGCGCTTGGGGCGTGATAAGCTACGACCAAGTTCGGTAGTCGTCATATTGCTGAACAATCCACAATGTTCTCAAAAGGAGGAATCTATGCCCAAACGATTTCGTTGGTGGAGTGTGATGCTGGCGCTGGTGATGCTGTTGATCACCGCCGTGTCGGTGTTGGCACAGGAGATGCCGACCGATAAGCCTGATAAGACCAAGTTGACAGAGCAGGTATTTGTGCCTCTTGTCACACTGGGAGGAGAAAATGTAGCATCAACTGATAAAGATGTTCCGACAGTTACATTGAGCCAGTCTTATATCACCAGTGAGCGAGACCTATCTCTCCTGTCCCCAGAAGAACGAGCGGAGATCGAAGAATCTAAGGCGTTTGGGGCTGAATTTGACAGACGAATTGAGGAGCAAATTCAACAGATTCAGTCGCTTGTCGCTGATGGGGAAGTGAATGCCTCAAGCGTGATCGATGATGAGCAGATGGTGGAGATGATAAGTGAGATGTCTTGGGAGGAGTTGCAAGTATACTCCGCCCAACGCAATGCAGAGCTGGAGCAAATGTTGAATCCGACAGGTGTTCAAGCTGCTGCTGTTAACGCTCCAGCCTCGTCTGCATCGGCTTTCCTCTATGTCAACATATTCGAAGTTCCTAACCAGTGGGATCTGCGCAACGCTTGTGGGCCCAATGCGGTGAAGATCACGCTAAGCACTCATCTGCCGACAAACCAAATACCTGGGGTAGCAACAATCGGTGATACCATCGCTGCTGGCGACTGGCGGAACAATGGTCTCCAAGGCTCAGGAGATATCAATCGGCTCAAAGATTATGTGGTCAATCAGCTTAATACAAAGGCACCTAGCGTTGACCATCGATACCGCGCGGCTATTGGCGAGACGACAAGCGCTGTAAACTTCCGGGGCAAGGTGATTCAGTCCATTGCTGGTGACAATCCCATGATCTTCGGCGTCCAAAGTCAAGGTTTGCCTGACTGGCACGTATCGTCGGCGCATATTATCACTGCACGAGGATATGTGTGGGCCTCTGACTACTCGCGATCTTGGATTCATTGGGCAGATGGCAATAATATCATCTCAGGTCATTGCAGGGACAACAACGGAGATGGCTATTGCAATGTCAACTCGGGAGACACAAAAGGAAAATACTGGAACTCTATGGGCACTGCTGATCTATGGGACCGTGCCAGATTTAACAACTGGCAAGTGTATGATGACTTTCGAGGCTAGTGCTGCCTAAACTCTTATACCCTCACCCTGCCAGCTTAACACTTCTTCATCTTCACGGTCTAAGCCCTATTGTGAAGAAGTGTTGAGCTTTTGGATTACAGCTATGAAACACCAAACAAAGCAATCGAAACTTTTGATGTTGTTGCTATTACTCTTGATTGCAGTTGTTTTATCAGTCAGCTGCAGCAATAGAGGTGAAGCACAGACAAGTTCATTGCCCGTAGAGATGACTGCATTACTATTGCAACCTGCATCCCCTGCACAATCTGCTCAATTAGGAACATCAGCAGAGCAACAAAAATCGCCATTGAGCAATAGTTCTCATGCCGCTTCGTTGCATCGAACAGTTGAATTAGCGGGCACACTATTTGATCAGAACACTATCTTCAAAACAATTTCCATCTCGCATTCAATTCCCGTAGAAGCCGCTATCTGGGGATTGACATTGGATGATGAGTATGTCTATTGGACAGATAATCGTGATCCTAATCTCGTCAAGCGCATTTCGCAAAGCTCACCTCAAAAAGTTGAGGTTTTTGCAGAAGGAAGTTACGTAGAAGCTAACGTTGAAGGGGTTGTTTCTGAACTGCAAATTTCTGATGATGGGCGCTGGTTGGTATATATTGATCGTTCATCGCAATATGTGGCGGGGTTTTGGAAGATTACTGCGCTGCATCTTGAAACGGGTGAAAAGAAAATTCTGTTTGAGGATGACGGCTCTCCCTTTGAGTCTCGCCGGGTACTTACTTTGCAGCACATTTGGTTGGATGTAGGTTTTGATAATGTCGTCCTCTCTTACCTTCTAGAAGAAGAGGCAAATGGCTGCCAAAGGGCTGTCACTCGCATTGTTGAACTGGAGACGTTGGAGAGCGAAATCATCCATGAAACAGATTGTGCAAAGGACGCGACCATTCTTCTGTGGCCTTCGCTGGAGGACAACTACTTGGCAGTCCAGAAAGATTACCACGACGAAGGAGGCGGCGGCGCCGACATTGCACTGTACAATTTAGAGACGGGTGAAGAACAGCGGATTACAAAAGACCAAGGTAGTGTTCAACCTCAAGTCTCATCACAATATATTGTTTGGAAACGAGCAAATGCTTCAGAATTTGCTCAATCGCTCGGCGTATATGACATTCAAACGCAACAAACAACCTTTCTAGAGTTACCCGTCGAATTGCCTCGCCCAAGCCTGAGCGGAGAGTGGTTATATTGGTATCCCGCTCCTAGAGAGCTTTTCTATGCCTATCACATTCCTAGTGGTTATTTGGAGCTGCTTGCTGATCCCACGGGTTGCGATACGGGAATTTATGGAGTTGCAATAGGCAACGGCACAGCTGCTTGGGTACGCGCTGTGGAAGGCCAGTCAAGTCTAGCTACTGCTCTGGAGTGGCGCACTATTGGCTCTAATTCTGAGTCTGATGAACCGCTGGTTGTGTGCTGGGAAGAACATAGCCAGTCCCTCAGCCGCAACCCATAACTTATAATTGGCTGCCCATCCTCCCGCGCCAACTGCTGCAGCTCAAACGGCCGATTCAGCGCATCCAGCGGCGTCAGCCCATTCACGTTCATCGACCGCATCGCCTCGACCGCCGGGTGCGCCTCGGCAAAGAGCGTGACCTGGCGCGCAGCGGGCTGGGTGCCGTTCACGCGATCGTCTAGCAGGCGCTGTGGACTGAGTTCAGTTGAGCGTGGGGGGTGCACGACCGTCTAAGTTAATGTTTTGTTTGCCTTAAACCATCAATACGGTTACTGTATATTTAAGAACGCGAAGCAAAGCGAATGGAATGCGAAGCAAAGGAGCAAAAGAACCGATGAAGAAAACTTTGATTAGGTACACAAAGCTAATTGCCATTACATCGGCAGCAGTTTTGGTATGGATTGGTTTTGCCAGCCCGCTTTTTGGAGGTACACCTATGCAGAGTGCAGAAGACTACTCACTGACAGAGGAAGACTGGCAAAAGTTCTCTGAGTTTATGCGTCAACATCCAGAAGTTGTCGAGGCTGATGGTGCAATTACCACGGGTCTGATCGAAGCGCTTGATGAGCTGTCGGTTGGCCAAGTTCATGTTGAAGAGATTGAGGTGGCAGGTGGTGGCAATGCGCAAATGGGACATATCCACCTCTCATTTGAAGAAGCAGAAAAAGCAGGTATTCAAGGATATCAGCGCTTCGTCGAGTGGCTTCGAGGCAATGAATAGGTGGTCGATTGCCGCTACAGTTTGTCAGCTAAAGAAAGGCCCGGTGCTTTATTGACCGGGCCTTTCTTTGCCTTAATTCATGTAACGGAACGAATGCTTGCCTGTTCTTGGCGTCACCCATCCTCCCGCGCCAACTGCTGCAATTCAACAGCCGATTCAACACATCCAGCGGCGTCAACCCATTTACGTCCATCGACCGCAGCGCCTCGGCCGCCGGGTGCGCCTCGGTGAACAACGTCACTTACCGCGCTACGAACCCTGTTGCACTGGCTCCACGCCACGAAGTCGCTCCAAAATCCACATCTTCGCCAGCGTGCTTGTGTCAACGCCCACACGGTCGGCTTCACGCTCTAGCTGTGCGTAAACATCTGGCGTAATCCGAACCTGAATTGTTTTCGACAGATTCTTGGAAAACTTCACTTCGACGGGTCGCGTTTCGTCGGCAAAGTCCGTGAAGTCGTGTGTGTCCCAGAATTCAGCTTCTTCTCGGTAGTTGGCAAACTTGGGAATTCGGGATTCGATTTTCTCACTCATTGTGGTTACCTCTCCTAATCTGACGATATTCTCTACGCTAATCGACCAAGCTTCATCCGCTAAAAGAGTCGTCAAATTTTGTCATTCTCGCGAAAGCGGGAATTCACTCGTTTGCCAAGCATGGATTCCTGCCTACGCGCAATGGCGTTAAGTTAAGCAAGCTGGTTCCCACGCAGAGTCTGGGAACTCAATCCGGAGGCTCTGCCTGCAGAGGGGAGGCGGAGCCTCCCGCAGCGCATTCCACGCTCCGCGTGGAACGAGGAGGCCTTAACTTAACGCCATTGTGCCTACGCGGGAATGACAGACTCTCCTGCTTCTGACTCAACTTCCTCGATTCTACAATCTCCCAATCTCCCGACCCCCTACCCATCCTCCCGCGCCAACTGCTGCAGCTCAAACAATCGATTCAGCGCATCCAGCGGCGTCAGCCCATTCACGTCCAGCGACCTTAACGCCTCGACCGCCGGGTGCGCCTCGGCAAACAACGTGACCTGGCGCGCGGCGGGCTTGGTGCCATTGACGCGGTCGTCCAGCAGGCGCTGGGGGCCGGCGGCGCCGCTCGCTTCGAGATCGGCGAGGATTTCCTGCGCGCGATGCACGGCGGCGCTCGGCAGCCCCGCCATCTGCGCCACGTGGACGCCGTACGAGCGATCCGCGCGACCGGGCAGGATGCGGCGCAGGAAGACCACGTCGCGCGTGCCCGTGCCCGATCCGTCAAAGCTGGTGTCGCCCGAATCGTCCACGGCGACGTGGTAGTTGACGACGTGGGGCAGCCGCTCGGCCAGGTCGGTCAGCTCGTGGTAGTGAGTGGCGAAGAGCGTTTTGGCGCGCAAATCCGGGTGGTTGTGGATGTACTCGACCACGGCCCAGGCAATCGCCATGCCGTCGTAGGTGCTCGTGCCGCGTCCGATCTCGTCGAGCACGAGCAGGCTGCGGCGGGTGGCGTGGTTTAGAATGTTCGCCGTCTCGACCATCTCCACCATAAAGGTCGACTGGCCGCGGTGAATCTCGTCGCTGGCCCCAATGCGCGTAAAGATGCGGTCGACCACGCCGATCTGCGCGCTGTCCGCCGGCACAAATGAGCCAATCTGCGCCAGCAGCGTCACCAGCGCCGTCTGCCGCAGATAGGTCGACTTGCCGCTCATGTTCGGCCCGGTGATAATTTGCAGCGCCGTCTCCGGCGCGAGGTGCGTCTCGTTGGGCACAAAGGGCTCGTCCGTCAGCGTCAGCTCGACCACCGGGTGGCGACCGCCGCGAATCTCGATGGCCGGCCCCTCGTCCACCTGCGGACGCACGTAGCGTCTGGTCAGCGCGACCTCAGCCAGCGCGGCAAAGACGTCGATCTCCGCGATCCCCGCGGCCAGCTTGAGCAGCCGCGGCGTCGCCGACGCCACCTGCGCGCAGATTTCCTTGAACAAGCGCTGCTCGATGTCGAGCCGCTGCTCGTCCGCGTGCAGCACCAGCGACTCGTACTCCTTCAAATCGGGCGTGATGTAGCGCTCGGCGCTCGTCAGCGTCTGCTTGCGGATGTAGTCGTCCGGCACCTTGTCGCGGTGCGTGTGGGTGATTTCGATGTAGTAGCCAAAGACTTTGTTGTAGCCGACCTTCAGGCTTTTGATGTCCAGCCGCTCCCGCTCCGTCGCCTCCAGGTTCGCAATCCACTCCTTCGCGCCGCGACTCTTTTCCACCAAGCCATCCAATTCCTCAGAAAACCCCTCCGCGATGACGCCCGGGTTGGACATCGAGGCCGGGGGTTCTTCGGAGATAGCGCGGTCGAGAAGGTCCGTAACATTTTTGCATTCGGGGAGGTCAAAGGTTGAAGATTGAAGATTGGGTACGCCATCTTCAATCTTCAACCTTTTGATGTCGGGAACTCTAGCCAGGACTTCGCGGATACCAACCAAGTCCTTCGGCAACGCCACCCCCTGTCTGACCCGATTCGTCCAGCGCTCCAAATCGCCAATGTCGCGCAGAATCTCCCGCATCTCCACCCTCAATCTCGTCTGCTCGTGAAAGGTGGTGACTTGCTCCAAGCGCCCGTTAATTTGCTCCACATCCAGCAGCGGCTGGCAGAGCCACCGCCGCAGCAGCCGACCGCCCATTGGCGTCAGCGTGCAGTCGATCACGTCGAGCAGCGAGCCTTTGACCTGGCCGCCGCGAATCGTCTCGGTCAGCTCGAGGTTGCGGCGGGTCGACTCGTCGAGCGTCATAAAGTCGTGGACGGAGTAGTGGTGCAGCGTGGTCAGCTGGGCGAGCGCGCCGGGCTGCATCTCGCGCAGATAGGCCAGCAGCGCTGCCGCCGCGCGCACGGCCTGCGGCTTGCCCCCCAGCCCAAAGCCATCCAGGCTCGCCACCTCAAAATGGCGCAGCAGCGCGTCCGTCGCCGTCTCCAATTCCACCTGCCACGGCTCGACCTCCGCCGTGCTCATCCACGTGCTGTCCAGCTGCACCTGCAGCCCCGGCGATTGCAAATCGGCGGAGCGCCACGCGGCGGGAATAAACTCTCGCGGCTGGATGCGACCTATCTCTTCGCCCACGCAGCGCTCGGTCGCCACCGCCTCGCGGTTGTCGACCTGCGTGGCCGCAAACTCGCCGGTCGTGATGTCGCAGAAGGCGATGCCCGCCGTGCGGTGTGACGGGTCAAAGGCCACGGCCATCAGGTACGAATTGCGCTTGGCGTCCAGCATCTCCGGCTCGACGACCGTGCCGCGCGTCACCACCCGCCGCACCTGGCGCTCAACCAGCCCGTTGCCCGGCTCCGTCATCTGCTCGGCAATGGCGACGCGGTAGCCCGCGTCGATCAGCTTGGCGATGTGGCCGTCCACGCTGTGGTGGGGCACGCCCGCCAGCGGCACGCGCCCCTCCTTGCCCGTCGGTCGGCTCGTCAGCACCACGTCGCAGACCTTGGCCAAAATTTTCGCGTCGTCGTCAAAGGTCTCGTAGAAATCACCGAGGCGGAAGAAGAGCACGCAATCCGCGTGCTGCGCCTTGAGCGACAGATACTGCCGCCGCATGGGAGTGGTCATGGTGGTGGAGTCCGTTGGGAAATGGAACCGCAGATGGACGCGGGTAAACGCAGATAAGAACCAGGTGAAAATCTGCGTCTATCCGCGTTTACCTGCGGTTGAAAATTCTGCTGTTTGGTGGAAAGTATTTTGGCGGAGGGGGGCGGGGT
The DNA here is from genome assembly GCA_965213595.1 of Caldilineaceae bacterium. Lineage (GTDB taxonomy): Bacteria > Chloroflexota > Anaerolineae > Caldilineales > Caldilineaceae > JBCCFC01. The sequence continues at coordinate 438,747 of CBDBZO010000002.1, forward strand.
TGTCAAGAACAGGCGTTCGTGGGCAGCAATTTCAAATTTAACTTACCAAACGAATTTTCGCCGCCGATTGCGCGGAGTCAGAGACAAAAATCCGCGTAATCCGCGCAATCCGCGGCGAAACTCTCTTCAACTATGCGGCAAGCGGTCCAAATTTGGAATTGCTGGTTCGTGGGGATGCATTTCCGTTTGGGGGCGAGTTGAGTTGTCATTTTGAGCGAAGGGAGAAATCTGGACGTGGCCGACGAACCGACTGCGTTCAGGCAAGAAATCTGCCGCAACTGACCATCAGATTGCCCGCTGGCCTGCTTTCGTTTGCTGCGTTTCGGGATCGGCCCGGCGTCGCTCCGCGACCACTACGTGAGCGAAATGACAATTTGCCCCAAACTGAAATGCACTCGCTTTTGTGGTACAATCCCCCCCGTGCACCCACCCCTCCGCGACGCAGCCATCCAGCTTGCCGCCCGCCACTCGACCATCGACCTCGTCTACCTCTTCGGCTCCCGCGCAAGGGGCGACTCTGGGGGCCACATCGGACCGATGAGCGACTACGACTTCGCCGTGCTGCTCCAGCACGGCACGGAGAGCTTTGACTTGCAGATGCAGTTGCAGCACGAGGTTTGCAAAGCGCTGGAGACCGACAAAGTCGACCTCGTGCTGCCCAACCGCGTGCCGATTGAGCTGGCCTGGCACGTGATTGCGCGGGGGAAGCTGCTCTTTGCACGCAGCAAGTACGTGCAGGTGGAGTACGAGGCGAACGTGATGAGCCGCTACGGGGATTACCTGCCCGTGCTGCGATAGCAACGCGAGGACATCTTGCAGAGGAGAAACCGTGACCGACGAGCTGAGTGGTATCGAGCGGCGTTTGAACGAGCTAAACGAACGCTTGCTGAGATTGGGGACGCTGCTAGATGAAGAGCTGAGAAGGCAAGAGGTTTACGGGAGTATTTCGAACGCCACGCAGTGCGCCGGATGAAACATCCAAAAGTGACGCTGATCCAGCGTAAGGACGCGCGTGATTTCTAATCGTTCGGCTGTTGCCATGATCACCGCGTCGACTAAATCAATTTCGCTGTCGGCGTACTGGCGAACGATTGCCGCGGCGCGACGAAAATCAGCGGGCGTCGGCTCGACAAATTGAAAGGCGGATTGCGCCAGCGTGTCGAGAAAAGCAGCCAGCGCCTCGCCGCCCAAATCCCGGCGGAGGAGATAGCCCGCCTCGGTCACGACAACGGTTGGCAAATAAACTGACCCAGACAGATTGGCGGCCACGGCGAGCACGTCCGCGTGGCGCTGTTCTCGCTCGTTGACGAGCGCGTAGAGGAAGCTCGTATCGACGATCTGGCTCATGGTCGCGGCGGGTATTTGCGGTCAAGCTCTTCGGCCACCACCTCGTCGACGCGTTCCGCCGTGTCGCCGGGGCCGCCGGAGAACATGCCGGCCATTTGCAGCAGGGGATTGTCAGCGGCAGAATCGTTCGCGGGCTCTGGCTGTTCGCGTCGCCGAAGTTCACGCTCGACCAAGTCGACAACCGCTTTCGGCGTCAGCAGCCCTGCTGCTTCCGCATTGCTGGCGACGGTGTCGGGCAGTTCCAGAGTTAAGTTGATGGATGTCATGTGTCCTCGCTTCCGTGAATGAGCTTCACTATAGCAGCGACCCAACCGACCCGTCAATCCCGCCGCTTTTGTGGTACAATCCCCCACTGCACCCACCCATTCTCGACGCGGCCACCCAACTCGCGGCAAAGGAGTATACGATGAGTCATTCTGTCACGCTTGAGCTACCAGATAATTTGTATAAAGATTTCCAGCAGCGTAGCCAGCAAACGAATCGCTCGCTCGAAGAAGAATTGCTCACTGCGTTCGCGTTGAACCTGCCCGCTCCGCCGTTGACGGAAACATTGGGATATGGGGCGCACGGGGAAGTGATAGAGTTTTTGAGCAGCGGTCCTTCCGCGGCAGAAATCACCCGGTTTCAGCTTTCGGATGCGGGACGCGAGCGGGCGCGTGAGTTGATGATGCAGCAGCGCGAGCGCGAGTTAACGGAGGCTGAGGTTAAGGAGCTTGATTTCTACGTCGAGCTCGGCGATTTTCTGGGCCTTCTGCGCGCCAAAGCCCTGCTTCATCTAAAAAAGCAAGATAATGCGTCGTGACGAGTTACATTCCTGCCCGACTGCGCGAACTCGTTCATGAACGCGCAAGTTTTCGCTGCGAGTACTGTTTGCTCCATCGCGACGACGAACCAGTTTTCCCACACGAGATTGCGCGAAAACATGCCGGGCCAACCCAAGCCGACAACTTGGCACTCGCCTGCTTCTACTGCAACCGCTTCAAAGGCTCGGACCTGGCATCCGTTGATCCGTTGAGCGGTAACGCCGCGCTGCTATTCAACCCGCGTCGTCAAGTTTGGGCTGAACACTTTGCGCTCGATGGCCCGGTAATTGTTCCGCTCACAGCCGCCGGCCGCGCGACAGCATATTTGTTGAAGATGAATCGCCCGCGTATTGTGCAGCGACGCGCGTATTTTACTCAACTGAATCGCTATCCGTAATTGCTCATAATCGTGGTACAATCCCCCCATGCATCCACACATCCACGACGCGGCCACCCAGCTCGCCGACCGCCACCCCACCGTCGACTTCGTCTACCGCTTCGGCTCCCGCGTCGACGGCAACGTGGGGCCGATGAGCGACTACGACGTTGCTATGCTGCTCGCCCCAAGTTGAATCCATGCCAAAACCTGATAGAATAGCAACATGCGCTTTGAGTGGGACGAAAACAAAAATGTGGCGAATATCGCTGAACGAGGTATCTCCTTTACCTTCGCGTCCAGAGTCTTTGAAGATAAGCGACGCTCGACGACGCGAAATCGACGACGAGATTTTGGCGAGCCGCGCTTTGTGACACTCGGCCATATCAGCGACAGGCTATACGTCGTCGTTCACACGCCACGCGAAGAGAACGTCACACGCATCATCAGCGCGAGGAAAGCGAACAAGCGGGAGCAGCGCGCATTTTATGCACAGAAGAACGAGGAGTAGCGATTATGGGAAAAACCATCACCTACACGCCTGACCCAAACGATCCCGTCCGGCTGACCGATGCGGAGCAAGCTCGCATCGACAAACTAGCCGAGCAGGGTGGCCCCGAATACTACGCCGACATTCCGGAACTGGACGAGGCGTTTTTTCAGAATGCCCAATTTTTTGGCCCAGAAGAGGAAGCGACAGAGTTTGCTCGCGCGGCTGCCGAAGCGGAAAAGGAAAGCGTCAGCATCGAGTTGACGCCAAGTGCGGCGGCTTACGTGCGCCATCGCGGCCCCGATTTTCGGTCGCGCCTGAGCGCGATTTTGGAAGCACACATCGCTGAAGCGGCACGGAGTGAGCAGCCGACTGCTTGACTCCCCTCATGCACTCATCCCTCCGCGGCGCGGCCACCCAGCTCGCCGACCGCCACCCCACCATCGACCTCGTCTACCTCTTCGGCTCCCGCGCAAGGGGCGACTCTGGGGGCAACGTGGGGCCGATGAGCGACTACGACTTTGCCGTGCTGCTCCAGCACGGCACGGATAGCTTCGACCTACAGATGCGCTTGCAGAACGAGGTTTGCAAAGCGCTGAGTACCGATAAAGTCGACCTGGTGCTGCTCAATCGCGTGCCGATTGAGCTGGCCTGGCACGTGATTGCGCGGGGGAAGCTGCTCTTTGCGCGCAGCAAATATGTTCACGTCGAATACGAGGCGAACGTGGTGAGCCGCTACGGGGATTACCTGCCCGTGCTGCTGTCGCAGCGCGAGGACATTTTGCAGAGGAGAAATCGTGACCGACAAGCTGAGTGGGTTCGAGCGGCGCTTAAACGAACTGAACGAACGCTTGCTGAGATTGGAAATTAGAGGTTTAGCCAATCACCGCGGTCGATGCCGGCTTGGCGCAGCAGCCGGTTGAGCAGAGGAGCGCTGATATCGCCGCTGTGGGGGTTGGGGATGAAGAGCTTTCTCTCGCCTTTGACCATGTATTGATGGTTGCCGCCGGAATACGGCCCGTCAAAGCCGAGCGCGCGCAAATTTTGGATGAGCTTGCGTCGCTTGATGGGTTTGAGTGCGGGCATCAAGCTGGCTCCAAAGCAGCATCGAGTTTGATGCCGTCCAGCGTAGGCAGCTCGTGCCCAAGCCGCAGGCCAAGGATAATCCATCCCTCCAACACTTCCTGCAGCTGTGCTCGGCAGGCTTCCAGCGTTTCCGCATTGGCAAAGACGCCGTCCAATCCAGGAATTTCTGCGTAAAAGGTATCATCTTCCAGCAATTCATATTGGGCGCGGTGCATGGCCGCTTGAATATAGTCGCTGATCATTGAATTCTTCCTTCCAATGGAGTCATGTGCAAGGCGGGTACTTGCGGTTCAATTCCTCGGCCACCACCTCATCGACGCGCTCCGCCCTGTCGCCGGGGCCGCCGGAAAACATACCGGCAATTTGCAGAAGTGCATTGTCAGCGGCAGAACCGTTCGCGGGCTTTGGCTGTTCGCGTCGCCAAAGTTCACGCTCGACCAAATCGACCATTGCTTCCGGCGTAAGCAATCCCGCCGCTTCCGCGTTGCTGGCAACGGTGTCGGGCAGTTCCAGCGTCAAGTTTATGGAAGTCATGTGTCCCTCGCTTTCGTGAATGAGGCTCACTATAGCAGCGACCCAGCCGACCCGTCAATCCCGCCGCTTTTGTGGTACAATCCCCCCATGCACCCACCCCTCCGCGACGCGGCCACCTAGCTCGCCGCATGAAGAAGGAGTATGCAATGAGTCATTCTGTCACGCTTGACCTACCAGACAATCTATATCGAAATTTACAGCAGCGTAACCAGCAAACCAACCGCCCGCTTGAAGAAGAATTGCTCACCGCCTTCGCGTTAAATCTGCCCGCTCCGCTATCGATGGAAAGATTGGAAGACGGGGTGCATGGGGAAGTAATGGGTTTTCTGGGCAGCGGGCCGTCGACCAAGGAAATTACGCAGTTTCAGCTTTCCAGTGAGGCGAGCGGGCGAGCGAGCGAGCTGATGGCACAGGAACGCGAGCGCGAGTTGACGGAGGCTGAAACCAGAGAACTCGATTTCTACGTAGAGCTTGGTGACTTTCTCGGCCTTTTACGCGCCAAAGCCCTTCTTCATCTAAACAAGCAAGCTAATGCGTCGTGACGCAGCGACGCGGCCACCCAACTCGCCGACCGCCACCCGACCCTCGACCTCGTCTACCGCTTCGGCTCCCGTGTCGAGGGGAACGTCGGGCCGATATGTGACGACGACTTCGCCGTGCTACTCGCCCGAAGTTGAATTCATCTCCAAACCTGATAGAATAAGTATCATGCGCTATGAGTGGGACGAGGACAAAAATGCAGTGAATATCGCGGGACGAGGATTCTCCTTTGCCTTTGCGTCTAAGGTGTTCGAGAATAAGGGACGCGCCACGACGCGGGATCGACGCAAGGATTATGGCGAACTGCGCTTTATCACGCTCGGCCGCATCAACGACAGATTGTACGTCGTCGTCCACACGCCGCGCGGCGAGGAGGTCACGCGCATCATCAGCGCGAGGAAGGCGAATAAGCGGGAGCAGCGCGCGTTTTATGCGCAAGAGAATAACGAGGAGTAGCGATTATGGGAAAATTTGTCACCTACACGCCCGACCCAAACAACCCTGTCCGGTTGACTGAGGCGGAGCAGGCTCGGATCGACGAGTTGGCCGAGCAGGGGGGGGCGGCTTACTACGCAGACATTCCGGAGCTGGACGAAGAATTTTTCCGCAGCGCCCACTTCTTCGGCCCGGAGGAAGAAGCGGCAGAATTTGCTCGTGCTGCTGCCGAAATGGAAAAGGAAAGCATCAGCATTGAGTTGACGTCAGGTGCAGCGGCCTACGTGCGCAGTCGTGGTGAGGATTTCCGTTCGCGCCTGGGCGCAATTCTGGAAGCACACATTGCTGAAGCTGCGCGCCGCGAACAGCAGGCTGCTTGACTCTCACCATGCACCCACCCCTCCACGACGCGACCACCCAGCTCGCCGACCGCTACCCAACCATCGACCTCGTCTGCCGTTTCGGCTCCCGCGTCGAGAGGAACATTGAGCCGATGAGCGATACGGACATTGCCGTGTAAAAAGCTTCACCGCTAATTCAACTGGAAATAAAACGTGATCAATGAAAATAAAACGTGACCAACAATAATTCATGGCTGGGTATGTGGATTCGCCCCCGGCAAACAATTCGTCAAATTGTATAAATTGACACATCCCATCAGGTATCGCTGCTGGCGGTAGCTTCAGGCGTTGCGACAACGCTGGAATTGTATTCTTGAAAGCGCTTGGCGAAGTGCATGATTTTTCAGCATGGAAAGCGCTTCTTGCATCAATCATTGGGTATGGCGTGATTATTGTCCCGCTTGTGCTGCAGTCTTGCTACTTTTCGCCCCTTCCTAACTTTGCCATTCTTTCTCCATAACTTGACAACCCCACCCCCTCCCCGCTACACTTCGCCCACTGAAACACCCCGACTTCTACCACATTTGACCGACAGACCGTTCTATCTCGCCGCGCGCCCCACGCCTCCATCGTCCCCTGCGCTGCGATGAGTATCTAAAGGAGACCTCCATGCCCCCTGTCCAACCAAAATTCCGCACGAGCGCCAACTGGCTGCTCGTGCTCTCGCTGCTGACTTCGCTGCTGGCGGGCGTCGTCGCGCCGACCCCGGCCCTCGCCGCGCCCGCGACGCAGGACGAGCCGGCCAGCGTGTCCGTGGCTGGCAGCCTGAACGCCGAGATCGGCTGCGACGACGACTGGCTGCCCGACTGCGCCGAGGCCGAGCTCGTCTACGACGCGACCGACGACGTTTGGCAGGCCGAATTCGAGCTGCCCGCGGGCGACTACGAGTACAAGGCCGCGCTCGACGACGCCTGGGACGAGAACTACGGCGCAGGCGCGACGCCCGACGGCGACAACATCGCCCTTTCGCTGGCCGAGGCGACCACGGTCAAGTTCTACTACGACCACAAGTCCCACTGGGTGACGGACAACGTCAACTCGGTGATCGCGACGGCGCCGGGCAGCTACAACAGCGAGGTCGGCTGCCCGGATGACTGGCTGCCGGAGTGCCTGCGCACCTGGCTGCAGGATGCGGACGGCGACGGCGTCTACACCTACACGGCGAGCGACCTGCCCGCCGGCGACTACGAGCTCAAAGTCGCCCTGCGCGAGGCGTGGGACGAGAGCTACGGCGACGCCGACAACAACAACGTTCCCTTCACGATCGTCGAGGGCGGCTCGCTCCTCGTCAGCTTTGACACGAGCGACAACAGCGTCAGCGTGGCGACGGACGCCGTGGGCGAGCCGGTCGTGCCGGGCGAGCTGCCCGATGTGGAGACGCGGGCGGCGCTCGTGCAGCCGCCCGCCCGCCACCCGATTCAGGACGAGGTCTTCTACTTTGTGATGCCGGATCGCTTTGCCAACGGCGACCCGTCCAACGACGCGGGCGGTCTCGAAGGCGACCGCCTGGTGACCGGCCTCGACCCGACCGACAAGGGCTTCTTCCACGGCGGCGACCTGGCCGGGCTGATCGACCAGCTCGATTATCTGGAAGGCCTCGGCATCACCGCGATTTGGATGACGCCCGTCTTCAAGAACAATCCGGTGCAGGGCTCCGGCGACGACATCTCGGCGGGCTACCACGGCTACTGGATCACCGACTTCACCCAGTTTGACCCGCACTTTGGCACAAACGAAGAGCTGGAGGAGCTGATCGAAGCAGCGGGTGAGCGCGACATCGAAATCTTCTTCGACATCATCACCAACCACACCGCCGACATCCTCAAGTACGATCAGGGCAACTACAGCTACGTGAGCAAGGAGGAGCAGCCCTACCGCGACGCCGAGGGCAACGAATTTGACGACCGTGACTTTGTCGGCGGCAACGAATTCCCCGACCTCGACCCGCAGACGAGCTTCCCCTACATGCCCGTCTACCCGCGCGAGGAGGATGCCACGCTCAAGGTGCCGACCTGGCTCAACAATCCCATCTACTACCACAATCGCGGCGATTCGTCCTTCACGGGCGAGAATTCGCTCTACGGCGACTTCTTTGGCCTGGACGATCTCTTCACCGAGCACCCGGACGTGGTCGAGGGGATGATCGACATCTTTACCTTCTGGGTCGAGAATTACGACATTGCTGGCTTCCGTATCGACACGGTCAAGCACGTCAACCCAGAATTCTGGGAGGCCTTCTCCACGGCCATCAACGAGGCCGCGGTGGCCAAGGGCGACGACGACTTCTTCATCTTTGGCGAAGTCTTTAGCGGCGACGAGCGGCTGCTCTCCTTCTACCCCACCGCCACCGACATGCCCGCCGTGCTCGACTTCCGCTTCCAGGAGGCCGTGCGCAATTACGTCTCTGCTGGCGGCGCATCGGACGGGCTGCGCGTGCTCTTTGAGAACGACGACTACTTCACCGACGCCGACTCCTCGGCTCAGATGCTGCCGACCTTTATCGGCAACCACGACCGCGGCCGCTTTGCCTGGTTTGTCACGCAGGACACGCCGGGCTTGAGCGAGGCCAACCAGCTGGCCCGCACGGAGCTGGCCCACGCGCTGATGTACTTTGCCCGCGGCGTGCCCGTCGTCTACTACGGCGACGAGCAGGGCTTTGTGGGCCGCGGCGGCGACAAGGACGCGCGCCAGGACATGTTCCCCTCGCAGGTCGCCGAGTACAACGACGATGACCTGCTGGGCACGGACGCGACCACGGCGGACGCCAACTTCGACACGACGCATCCGCTCTACAGCAGCCTGGCCGACTTTGCCGAAGTCTACAACGCGCACGAGGAGCTGCGCACCGGCGCGCAAATCCATCTCTACAGCGAGGATGGCCCCGGCATCTACGCCTTTGCGCGCATGGATGACGAAACGCGCGAGCCCTATGTCGTCGCCGTCAACAACACGGCGGCGGAGCAGACGGCGAGCGTACCCGTGCTCGGCCTGAGCGATACCCGCTTCTCATCCATCTACCCCGAAGCGCCCTCCGCCCTCACCAGCGACGCAGATGGCAACCTTTCCGTCACCGTGCCGCCCTTTGGCCTGGTGATTCTGCGAGCGGAGGGCATTCTGCCCGCGCCGAGCGCCGACGCCTCCATCGGCATCACGACGCTGACGGACGGCCAGCCGATTTCGCTGACGGTGGAAAATCTGGACGGCAACGCCGTGCTTCAGCGCATCGAAGTGGGGGTCGAGGTAGCGAGCGACGTGCCCGTCGAGGTGACCTTTGCCGTGCGTCGCCAGGGCGAGGAGGCGTACACGCCGATTGGCACGGACGACAATCCGCCCTACCGCGTCTTCTACGACACGCAATATCTGCTCGGTAACTTAACCAACGTCGAGGAGGAGCTGGACTTCCTGGCCATCGTCAACGACGGCGAGACCTATCCCGCTGCGCAGGTCGAGGACGTGCGCCCGGTGGTGGTCGAGGAGGAGGATGACGCGGTCGGCGGCGATGGTGACTACCCGTACGCAGTGGTGCATTACTTCCGCAGCGATGGCGATTACGGCGACGAGACGAGCGACGACTTCAACGACTACTGGGGCCTCCACCTCTGGGGCGACGCGCTGGCCGAGGGCGAGGCGACCGAGTGGCCCAACCCGAAACCCTTCCTGGGCGAGGACGACTACGGTCGCTTTGCCTGGATTGCGCTAGCCGACAGCAGCCAGGACGTGAACTTCATCGTGCATCGCGGCGACGCGAAGGACGGCACCGAAGAAGATCGCAGCTTCAATCCCAACGGCGACGGGCCGGAAATCTGGCTCAAGCAGGACGACCCCAATTTCTACACGTCGCAGGCCGCGGCGCAGGGCTATGTCACGATTCACTACCAGCGCGCCGACGGCGACTACGGCGACTACGACTCCGATGATTTCAACGACTTCTGGGGGCTCCACCTCTTTGGCGACGCCGTCGCCGACGATGCGGCCACCGAGTGGCCCGCCCCGCGCAAGCCGGACGGCACGGACGACTTTGGCATCTTCTGGCAGGTTCCGGTCGACGATGTGGACGCCGAGCTCGGCTACATCATCCACCGCGGCGACACCAAATCGCCCAACGAGGATGACCAATTCCTGACGCCGAGCGAGACGCCCGCCACGTGGGCCGTGGCCGAGGACGGCGTCATCTACGACTCGCTCGGCGCGGCGACCAACACGGCCACCATCCACTACCACCGCCCCGACGGCGACTACGGCGACTACGACTCCGACGACTTCAACAACTACTGGAGCCTCTACACCTGGACGGGCGCGGCCAATCCCGCTCCCTCGTGGCAGGAATCGTTCAAGCCGACGGGCGTGGACAAGTTTGGCGTCTACTGGGAAGTCGCGCTCGAAGAAGAGGCGACGCAATTGAATTACATCATCCACCGGGGCGACGAAAAAGACCCAGGCCCCGACCAGCTTCTGGACGTGATGAGCGAAGCCTACGAAGTCTGGCAGCTCCAGGGCGCCGACCCCGCCGATCCCTACCTGCTGCCGATTGAAATCAGCGACGGGCCGCGCGCGGGCGGCAATATCAACCAGGCCAGCGCCCACTGGGTGCGAGAAAACGTCATTCTGTGGGACGTAGAGGTTCCCGACGGCGCGACGGTCGCGCTCTACCACGCGGCGGATGGGGGCATTACGCTCGACAATCTTGATGAGGGGGAATCGATTGCACTGACGCCGGACCAGTCCGTGCTGACTGACGACATCGCGCAAGACATGCCGCACCTGGCGGGCTACAGCGCCTTTACGCTGGATGCCGACTGCGATGCCCTCGAGGAAATTCTCAAGGGGCAGCACGTTGTCGCCATCGTGCAGGATGACACGGTCGTCGACGTGACGCGGCTGCAAATCCCCGGCGTGCTGGACGACCTCTACACCTTCACCGGCGACCTGGGGCTGACCTTTGTGCGCGTCGAATCGAGCGACGGCAGCGTCGTTTCGACGCCGAACGTGCTGCGCTTGTGGGCGCCGACGGCGCGCAGCGTCAACGTCCACATCTTCGAGAGCGCGGACGCCGAGGAGGCCTTCCAAATCATCCCGATGACGTGGGACGCGACGAGCGGCACGTGGAGCACCCAGGGCAACGGCACCTGGATGGGCAACTACTATCTCTACGAGATTGAAGTTTACGTGCCGAGCACCGGGCAGGTCGAGACGAATATCGTGACCGACCCCTACGCCTTTGCGTTGAGCACCAACAGCGAACGCGTGCTGATTGTCGACTTGAACAATCCCGACTTGATGCCCGAAGGCTGGATGGAGCTGGAGCGCCCGCCGCTGGCCGCGCCCAACGATGTCTCGATTTACGAGCTGCACATGCGCGATTTCAGCATCGACGACCCGACCGTGCCCGAAGCGTTCCGCGGCACGTACAAGGCCTTTACCGTCGCCGATTCCAACGGCATGACGCACCTGCGCGCGCTGGCCGCGGCGGGGCTCAATCACCTGCACCTGCTGCCCATCTTCGACATTGCGACGATCAACGAGGACGCCTCCGAGCGCGTCGAGCCGGATATTCCGGCGGATGCTGGCCCCGCGTCGACCGAGCAGGCCGAGGCCATCGAGGCCGTGCGCGATCAGGACGGCTTTAACTGGGGCTACGACCCGTACCACTACACCGTGCCCGAAGGCTCGTACAGCACCAACCCCGACAACGCGACGCGCATCGTCGAGTTCCGCGAGATGGTGATGGCGCTCAACGACGCCGGGCTGCGCGTGGTGATGGACGTGGTCTACAACCACACCAACGCCGCCGGTCAGGACGAGCGCTCGGTGCTCGACAAGATCGTGCCGGGCTACTACCACCGGCTGGACGAAATCGGCAACGTGGCGACGAGCTCCTGCTGCCCCAACACCGCGACCGAACACGCGATGATGGAGAAGCTGATGATCGATTCGCTCGTGACGTGGGCCGAGCAGTACAAGGTCGACGGCTTCCGCTTCGACCTGATGGGCCACCACATGAAGGCCAACATGCTCAACGTGCGCGCCGCGCTGGATGAGGTCGACCCGTCGATTTACATCTACGGCGAGGGCTGGAACTTTGGCGAGGTGGCGGACAACGCGAGAGGCGTCAACGCGACGCAGCTCAACATGGCGGGCACGGGCATCGGCACCTTCAACGATCGGCTGCGCGATGCGGCCCGCGGCGGCGGCCCATTTGACGGCGGCCAGGATTTGATTACGAACCAGGGCTTTATCAACGGTCTCTACGTCTACCCCAACGCCAACAACGATGCGAGCGACGACGAGCTGGCCGAGCTGCTGCTCAGCGCCGACCAGATTCGCGTGGGCCTGGCGGGCAATCTGGCGGACTACGAGTTTGAGTCAGCGGATGGCACGGTCAAATCCGGCAGCGAGATCGATTACAACGGCTCGCCCGCTGGCTACACGGCCAGCCCGCAGGAGCACATCATCTACGTCTCCGCCCACGACAACCAGACGCTCTACGACAACAACGTCTACAAGCTGCCGGTGGATGCGACGACCGAACAGCGCATCGCCGCCCAAAATCTCGGCATGGACCTGACCGTGCTGGCCCAGGGCGTGCCCTTCCTGCACGCGGGCGTGGACCTCATGCGCTCGAAATCGATGGAGCGCGATTCCTACAACAGCGGCGACTGGTTCAACCGCTTGTTCTTCGACTACTCGTTCAATAACTTTGGCGTGGGTATTCCCGTCGAGGCGGGGGACGACGCGGAGTTGATCGCAGAATTCCTGGCGAACGAATCGCTGCAGATGGGTGAGGACGAAATCACGCAGACGGTCGAGCACCTGCGCCAGATGCTGGCGGTGCGCTACTCGTCGCCGCTCTTCCGGCTGCAAACCGCCGAAGAGGTGCAGAATCGCGTGCGCTTCCACAACACCGGGCCGGGCCAAATTCCCGGCGTGATCATCATGTCGATCAGCGACAATCTTGATGCGGCGGAAGTCGGCGCGGCACAGGCTGCCGACCTCGATCCGGCGCGCGAGTTCGTGGTGGTGGCGTTTAACGCCAACCCGGAGGACGTGGAAATTAGCATCGAGGCGCTGGAAGGCCTGCCGCTGGTTCCGCACGAGATGATGGAGGACGAAACGGCGAGCCGCTTTAACAACACGAGCGGCACGCTGACTTTGCCCGCCTACAGCACGGCGGTCTTTGAGCAGCCCGCCGCCCCCACGGCGCTGGAAGAATCGCCGGAACCGCTGGACCCATCGCAGGTGACGAGCCGAGTCTTTTTGCCAACGGTGAAGAATTAGGGGAGGCAGCGCCGCTGTCGGTGTAGGAAGAGTTTGCATTGTTTGATCACCACGGCCCGTCGACAAAGTCGACGGGCCGTGGTGATCAATCGGATTGAGCCGTCCTTGCCCTGCGCTAAAGTCGCAAGGAGGTGGGCCTGAGGCGCTGAAATTAACAGACGTTAGGCCATTCCAGGAGATTGACTATACCGGTGTAAGCCAGGTTGGATGAGCGACGCACCGCAGAAGGTGCGTCGCACGGTCGACTATCCGGCTGGTGCAGCCAACGTCCCCGCGGTGCGTCGCTCTTTCCCAGATAGTGCTGGCGAATTAGAAAAAAGGGGGGTCGACCGTGCGTGGCACTTCGGAAAGTGCCACGCACATCCAGAGCAGTTATCCCCCAATTCGGAGTTCGCCAGCACTATCTTTCCAAGGACGACGCACCTCCTTCGCCATCAGCCCCGGTATATTTATTATTTTGGATTAGTCTTATACTGATTTGAGGGGAAGACGACGCCCGGCGGCGAATGTGACAAGCCTACCCTCTCTCGACTCTGCCAGCCCGCTTCTTCACACTCGCTTGACGACCGGTCATTGGTCGAATTGATCTACCAACGAATCTGCGACTGCACCGGCCCCGCGTGCATGTCCGCCCGCTCGGCAATCGGCCACGCTTTCCACTCGTCCACAATTCCCACCAGCCGCTCCACCGCGGCCTCGAAAACCACGCTACCCTTCTCGGCGCTGGCTTTGGTCGCGTCGCCGTGGATGCCGATCTCGGTCCAGCGACCCCAGTAGTCGTTGAAGCGAACGGGGAAGGTGTACATGCTGTCCGAGCTCATGTGCTCGCCGCGCACGTCGTCGTCTTTGGTCGCTTTGTCCATCTGCACCCGCTCCGGCGCCAGGTGGAGATAGAGCGACGTTTCAAACTCGTCGGCGTGGGCCAGCACTTCGGTCTCCTTGACTTCGTTGAAGGCCTCGATCGCCAGCGTGACGTAGGTGACGGCGGCGCAGAGCGAGTTCGTCTCCAGCACGGTGCGCCGCGCCACGAGGTCGATCAGCGGCGTGTTGGAGCCGTGGCCGTTGACGAGCAGAATTTTCTCAAAGCCGTGGTAGGCGACGCTCTTGGTGATGTTGAGGCAGAAGCTGATAAAAACCTCCGGCTCGATGTGAATCGTGCCGGGGAAGTCGATGTGGTGGCGGTTGAGGCCGTAGCTGATCGGCGGCAGCACCAGCACGCGATCCGCCGCGCGCCGCCCCACTTCCAGGCAGACAGACTCGGCCAAAAACACGTCCACATCGAGCGGCAGGTGCGGCCCGTGCTGCTCCGTCGAGCCGGTGGGCAGGATCACGACCTTCTGGGCGGCAATGGCCTCGTTCATCTCAGGCCAGGTGAGGCGGTTGTAGCGGTATTCTGAGGTGGGCATGGGAATTGGACTCGATGGGGTGCGCGGATAGTTGAAAAGATGGCGCGACGCGGAGTAGGCACGCCCACGTGCCGGATCGACGAGAAAGGATAATCTCGTACCGTTTGCCCGTTCGCACGTGGGCGTGCTCACTCCTCACGGCTTGCAGGAATTATACCACACTACTCCCCCGCATACTCGACCATGGCCTCGTAGACCGGCAGCGGCGTAAAGTCCGCCTCCAGCAGCGTAAACCAGCCGGCGGGGTTGCCCTGCTCTTTCCACTCGTTCGTGGCCCGCTTCAAAAACCAGACGTTCGCCACGCCGATCCACGGCCACTCTTCGTTGATGCGCTCGAAGGCCAGCGGCAGGTAGCGCGCCTGCTGCGCCTCCGTCACGCGGCCAAAGTCGGCGAGCACATCGTCCGGTACGGCGTTCCAGTTCATCTCTGAAATCCAGATCGGCTTATCGGCATCCCCGTTGTTAACCATCATGTCGCGGATGAATCCGTGGCGCGCAATGTTGAGCACGCGCGGGTTCATGCGAGAATCCGTCGGCCCGCTCCACAGGCCGTAGCCCTGCACGGCCATGATGTCGAAATACTCTGCGGCTCCGGCGTTGTACATGCGCTGCAGGAAGAGCGCGTCGTTGAATTTGTGATCGCCCGCCGGGTCGTTGGGCTGCAAATCAATCGTCGCCGACAGCGCCGCCGCGATGATGACCACGTTGGGATCGGCGGCGCGCGCGGCCTCGGCCCCCGCCTTGAGCAGCGCGACATAGCCCTCCGGATCAATCGGCGCCGTGCCCCATTCCTCGCAGCAGTTCGGCTCGTTCCACAGCTGATAGTAGCGGATGCGCCCCCGGTAGCGCTCGACCACAGCCGCCACAAAGTCGGCGTAATCCGCATAATCGTCCGGCGGCGCTTTTGTGCCCGCCTCATTGCCCGCCGCTCTTGACCAAGCGGGCGGGTTGCTCAAGCGCACGATCAGCTCCATGTTGTGCTGCTCGGCCAGGTCGACGATCTGGTCGTACTTGGCCCAGGCCGAGCGGTACGGCTCGTGGCGGCGATCCTCGAAGTCGCCTTTGCCGTGGATTTCGATGTCCTCCCACACAAATTCCTGCCGCAGCCAGTGGAAGCCCGCGTCCGCCGCCATCTCGACGGCCAGCGCGCGCTTGGCCGGATCAACTTCCTGCTCCAGGAAGACGTTGACGCCGCGCGGGTTCACCTCAGCGTAGGCAATCTCAACGTCCGGCGCAAGGTCGAGGCGAGGGCGCAGCCAATCGCTCGCGCGGTCGCTCAGCCCCTTGACCTGGGCAAAAAAGGCTTCTTCGCCCGTTTGCTGCCACAGCCAGGCGCGAGCGGTGGGCGTGCGCAAGAGCAAAAAGGCCAGCCCGCTCAGGAGGAGCAGGCCAGCCCAGAGGAGCAGGGTCTGTCGAAGGGCGGTCTTCATCAGGGGATTTGGGAATGACTTTCCAAATTTGAACCGCAGATGCACGTAGATAAACGCAGATTCTCCGTTCATCCTCTTACCAGCGTTTACCCGCTCTATCTGCGGTTTCGTTCTCTTTAAGTTGAAATGCCGAAACTCTCTCAACGCCTGCGGCTACGGGCGGCTATCAAAGTCGACAACGGCCTGATTGCAGCTGCCGCCGGGGCCACCCGTCGAGAAGTTCGCAATCTCCGAAATGCGCGTGCCGTTCTCCGCGATCCAGACGAACCAGTTGCCCTCTCTGGGGCCGGGCGAGCTGATGATGTGGCTGTAGTAGCCCGCATCCCAGTTGGTATAGCCTTCATGTGGGCCGGATTGGATGCTGGCAATCGGTTCGGCGTCTGGCCCATAGCTAAAGACCACGTCGTACCCGCTCTGCGGCTCGCCGTTGACATACGTTTTGCCCTCGAACCAAGTGCCGGCTTCTTGTGGATCACAGCGGCCAACCACCGCAACGTTAAAGCGGTAGCTGCTGGCTGGCGTCGGCACTGGTGTCGGTTCGGCGGCGACTGGTTCCGCCGTGGGCTCGGCGGGCTCGGGCGTTGGCTGAACGGCGACGGGTGCTGGCGGGGGCGGCGGCACGGGCGTGGGCGGCGGGGCGGGAATGTTCTGCGCCACGGCCACGCTGCCCGTGTTGGCGGGCGTCACCAGTTGGCTAAAGACCCAGCCCGTCTGCCCGCGAAAGTTAACCTGCCACCAGTCGCCCGCCGGGTTACGGCCCGTCACCTCGAAGCGCTCGCCCGCGTTGGCCGAGCCAACAATGCCGTAGTTTGTGCCGGGGCCGCTGCGCACGTTCATGGCGTTGATATCCACCGACACCTCCGCCGCAGTCGAGGCCTCTGCCTCCGTCTCCTCGCTGCTGTCGTCGGCCTCGCTGGTCTCCGTATTTTCAGTGTCGGCCTCGGCGTCGCGCTCGGCGTCGGCCTCGGCGTCGCTCTCGGCGTCGCGCTCGTTGCTATCGGCGTCGGCCTCAGCGGCTGCCTCCTCGGCAGCTGCGGCATTGGCCGTCTCCACCGCCGCCACGTCGACCGTCGGCTCGACGATTGCCGGCGTGGCCGTAAAGGTGGGGGCCGGGGTGCGCGGCGGAATAGCTGGCTCGGCGGAGGGGCCACAGGCGGCCAGAATAAAGAGCGCCACAGCCGACGCCGCCAGCTTCAAAACTGTATGAGAATAATTGAATCGGGGTGAAACCATAGGGTAGAACCTCTGTAACCAAACAACAAAATTTCCGAAAACTCAGCGGCACGCTTTACACAGCATCCGCTGCTTATGTCGCGCAGTATAGCACACGTAATTTTTGACGATCAAAATTAACAAGTGGTTCCCCTCGCTGCAAGAAAATTTCAAGTGCAAGAGAGGCGATCCACGAAGGGCACAAAGAAACACGAAGATAGCTCGTCGACGCTCTGTCTTCGTGCTCTTCGTGCCCTTCGTGGATCAAGTTCTGAAGAATGTGGAGCAAAAGTTAACGCCGCGAACGCCCCGTGGGTCGACTGGCTGCCCGCTGAGGTGCGCGCTGGGACCGTGCATCCTGCTGGCTGCGGCTGCCGCGGTAGCCGGGGGCGATGATGCCCCAAAATTGACAGCGCTCCAGGTCAAACATGCGGGTGCGCAGCCACGGCTCGATATCATCTGGCCGGGCGCTGGTGGTAATGACGGTGGGCAGGCGGGCGCTGTAGCGGAAGTTGAGCAGCTGGAACAATTTCTCGCGCGCCCAGGGCGTGGCGCTCTCCGTGCCCAAATCGTCCAGCACCAACAGCGGTGCTCGCTTGATTTCGTCGAAGCGACGGTCGTAGGGCGTGGTGGCCTGTGGGCTAAAGGCGGCGCGCAGGTGATCGAGCAAATCCGGCACGACAATCAGCATGACGTCGCTCAGCGCGTGGTCGAGCTGGTAGTTGGAGATGGCTGCGGCGAGGTGCGTCTTGCCGCAGCCGTTCGTCCCCGCCAGCACAAGCCAGCCGCTCGGCTTCTGCGCAAAGTCCTGGCTGGCCTTGACCACGTCGCGCAAGTTTACGCGCTCTTCGCCGTCCAAATCGCCGCGGTCGACGTTGAAGCTGTCGAAGGTTTGGTCGCGGTGCAGGTGCAGCGTGCTCAGGTCGCTCTGGGCAGGGTTGGAGCCGGCGCGGAAATCTGGCGCGAGAATCGGCAGGTGGGTGACGACGCGAATGTCCATCAGTCGGCTGCGCAAGCGCTGGTCCATCGATTCCAGCCGGTGGTTCGTGGTGATCACCGTGGGCAGCATGGCGTTGTAGCGGTGGTTGAGCAGCTGGAACAACTTCTCCTCGGCCCAGGGCGTGCTGCTCTGCGTGCCCAGATCGTCCAGAATCAGCAGCGAGATGTTGCGCATCTGGTCAAACAGCTCGTCGTAGCGGATATCGGCCTGGGGGCTAAAGGCCGCGCGCAGGTGATCCAGCAGATCGGGCACAACGAGAAAGAGCGCGGGCTGGCCGTGAGCGAGGCGCGCGTTGGCAATCGCCGCGGCGAGGTGCGTCTTGCCGCAGCCGTAGGTTCCCGTCAGCAGCAGCCAGCCGTCCGGGTCGTCCGCAAAGTGGCGGCACTCCTCAAAGGCGCGGCGCAGGGTGCTGATTTTGTCGCTGGCCAGCCACGACGGTTCGGGCACGAAGTTCTCAAAGGTCAGCGCCTCCATGCCCGCCAGATTGCTCATCCGCTGCATGCGCGACATGCGCCGCTCCAGCCGCTCCTGCTCCTGGCACGAGCAGGGTACTGCCCGGCCAAAGTCCGGGTGGCCGACGGGCACATCCTGCAGGACAAAGCCCATGTCGTGGCAGATGGGGCAGTGCGTCGACCCGTCAGCTCGCCGCATCAGGGGGCGCGGCTGGCCCGCATTGGGGCGTGCAAAAAAGCGCCGCTCCTCGCCGCGGCGCGGTCGCACGCTCGCTGCGTCATCGCCCCAGCCGCTGCTGCTCAAATGGGCTTCGTCCAATTCAGCGGAGGATGACGTCGGCGTACTCATCCGGGAGGTAATCGCGTCGTCGCCGCTCCGCAGTATCTCGTTGATGTCCTTCATCGTGGGCTCCCGTCAAATCGTCCGTCTTGCCGTCCGTTTCCCAGCGCTTGAGAATGGCCTGGATGTAGCGCAGGGCGCGCTTGTTGCGGCTCACCGCAATCTCAAAGGCCTCCGCCACCCAGCTCGGCGGGTAGGTCTTTTCCATGTCGCGCAGCTGATCGGCGATCAGCGGCGTCATGTAGCCGATATTTTGCTCGTAGAGCGTGAACAAGTTGGGCCGCTCGATGCGCAGCCGCGCTTCGTCCGGAATCGCCTCCTGCAGCTCGTGCAGCTTGCCCTGCCGAATCAGCGCCACCGTCTGCCGCCCCTTGACCGTATTCATAAAGTACCAGTCGTCGGTCACGACTCCACCATCCGCATCATCCGTCTCCACATCGAGCTTGAGCAGCGTGTGGCGGGCCACGGCGCGCTCGATCGCATCTTCCAGCGTCGCCAGCGGCGCGCGCAGGTCGCTCTCCAGGTTCAGGCTGACCAGCAGCGCCTCGTCGCCGCGCAGATCGTCGCCGCGCAGGTAGCGCAGCTTGCCGTCCTGCCCGTTGAGCAGCCAAAAGCAGTGCAGCGTCAGCTTGAGCTCGGCCAAATCGTCGATCTGCGGCAGCAGGTCCGTAAAGAACAGGTCGGGAATGATGACCCGCTCCATTTTGGTGTCGGGGAAGCCGATAAAGGCGGTGGTTTTCATGATCCGTACCCCGCCATCGCCGCATCCCGCTCGGCGTTGAGCAGCACCGCGCCCACGATCCGCGCCCCCACCTTCTCCAGCAGCGACTTCGCGCGCTGGGCGTGCTCGCGCTGGGTGCGGCCCGCCTCCAGCAGCAGCACCGTGCCGTCGACCTTGCTGGCCCACAGCGCGGCGTCCGTCACGGCCAGCAGCGGCGGCGCGTCGATCACCACGTAGTCCGCCTCCTGCCGCAGCGCCGCCAGCAGGTCGACCAGGTGGTGGCGGCTCAGCAGCGCAACGGGGTTGCCCGGCGTTGGCCCGGCGGGCAGCACGCGCAGGTTGTCGATCTCGGTGGCGAGCGGCGCGACGGGCTGGCCGTCGTTGAGCCAGTCGGCCAGCCCCTGGCTGTTGGCAACGTTAAAAAACTCGTGCTGCTGTGGTCGCCGCAGGTCGCCATCGACGAGGACGACGCGATCGCCCGTCTGTGCCATGGTGACGGCCAGGTTGGCGACGGCGCGGCTTTTGTCCGCGCTGCTGCGATCAAACTCGCTGGGGCTGGTCACCAGCATGGCGTGCAGTGGCTGCTCCAGCCCAGAAAATTCAATGTTGGTGCGCAGGCTCTGAAAGGCCTCCGCCGCCGGGCTGGTCGGGTCGTTGAGGGTAATTAAATCAATCATGGGTTCTCCTGTTTCAGGGGAAGTATAACATTGGGATTAGCGGACGTTCAAACGTGAAGGGGGCTGTCGGGCTGTGGTATACTTTGGTAGCTGGCCGCTGGCTGTTGGCCACTAGCTGTTGGCCGCTGGCAGAGTATCATTTGTGGTTGCAACTTGGCTCATCACAGAAAGTGTGTAGCGGGTCTTGTGGATATATCGCTGCCTCGCCCTCACCCCCGACCCCTCTCCCACCGTGGGAGAGGGGAGATAGATTGACTCCCTTCTCCCAGCATGGGAGAAGGGTTGGGGATGAGGGCCGACTGCATGTTTTTTAATATGATCTACCACTTTTGTATATCCTGAAATTTTAACTGTTTTGCGGCAAGCTATCCGCTAACGGCTATCCGCTAGCAGCTTTTCAATATGCGCATCTATCTCGACCAAATCGGCTGTCGGCTCAACTACAGCGAAAATGATACGCTGGCGACGCAGCTGCGCGCCGCGGGCCACCAGACGGTGAGCCGGGCGGAGGAGGCGCAGGTCGTCGTCTTCAACTCCTGCGCGGTGACGGCGGGAGCCGTGCGCAGCAACCGCCAGCGCATTCGCCAGCTTCACCGCGCCAACCCGGCGGCGCGCATCGCCGTGACGGGCTGCTGGGCGACGCTCCAGCCGGAGCAGGCGGCGGCGCTGCCCGGTGTGGCTATGGTGGCGGACAACGGCGAAAAGGAATTGCTCGCCACGCTGCTTGAACCGTGGAGCGCCGAGCTGGACGACCCGGCGGACGTCGCGCGCATGGCCCCCGACGGCACGCCCTTTGTCGACGCTGCGGACGAAATCACCCAGCGGCAAGAGCGAACGCGCGCCTTTGTTAAAGTGCAGGATGGCTGCAACAACAAGTGCACCTTCTGTATTGTGACGGTGGCGCGGGGCCAAAGCCGCAGCCGCGCCACCGCCGACATCGTGGCCGAAGTGCAGCGCCTGGTCGAGGAGGGGACGCGTGAGGCCGTGCTCACGGGCGTGCATCTCGGCTCCTACGGGCGTGATTTGGCGGCTGGGCGCACCGATTTGAAGGAACTCACCAGCGCCATTCTCACCAACACCGACATCGAGCGGCTGCGCCTCAGCAGCCTGGAGCCGTGGGAATTGGCCGATGACTTCTTTGACCTGTGGTCCCGCTGGCCCCATCGGCTCTGCCCGCACCTGCACCTGCCGCTGCAAGCCGGGACGGACGCCCAGCTGCGCCGCATGGCCCGCCGCTGCACGGTCGAGAGCTTTCGCCAGCTCGTCGCCGACGCGCGCGCCGGGGTGGACGACCTGATTTTAACGACCGACCTGATCGTCGGGTTCCCCGGCGAGACGGAGGCGGACTTTGAGGCCGGGCTAAATTTTGTCGAGGAGCTGCGCTTTGCCCACGCGCACATCTTCCCCTTCAGCGCCCGCGAAGGCACGGCGGCGGCCCGCTTCGGCGGCCACGTGAACAAGGCCGTCAAGCAGGAGCGTTCGCGGCGGCTGCACGCGGTGGTCGCGCGCACGGGGGTGGCGGAGCGGCAGCGCTTTGTCGGCAGCACGCGGCCCGTGCTGTGGGAAGGCGAAGGCCAGCCGCTGACCGACGCGCCGGACGAGCGCTTGTGGTCGGGCTACACGGACAACTACCTGCGCGTGCTGGCGTCGGCCCCGGCGGGGGTGGATTTGCACGGTGAGGTGACGCAGGTAAAATTGAAGGCAGTCGAGGGGGAGGGGATGGTGGGGTTCATCCTCGGTGGCGTGAAGGAGGTAATCTAACGGAAGCTGTACAGGAAATTTTACAGGGTGAAGGCTTCGAGTCCGCACAATCGCTTGCGGAGAACTGGGCTCTGATGATTGCTTTGGCAAAAGTAGAAGAATATCGTTCCGAAATCGAACGCTTTGAGCAAAAGTGAGCAGTGACGTTCGAGCAGCATGAGTAGAGCATTATGGTTGAGGCCGAAGAAGATTTTAAAAAAGAAGATGACTATGAAGACTGGGCATTTGCGCTGGCGGCACTACAGTCCTGGCAAGGCCGAGTAGAGAAGTCGCGTGGAGAACATTTAGATAAATAAAGAGGCAAAAATGGCTGATTTGATGCTGCCTATACAGGAAGACCAAGCGCTATTGTTGATTCACCAGCTACCGGAGCAGAGCAAGCGTATATTGTTGCACAACTTGATCGAGGAGCTGGGTGACAGCGAATTTGAGCGCATGGTTGATCGAAACACGGCAAGGCTGCGACGGATGGCTGCCGAGCAAGGGCGAGATTGGGATGCAATGGATGAGCTGGCACGCACAGATTTTTTTGACCAGCTTCTGGACGAGTAGCGATGCGTGTTGTCTTTGATACAAACGTTACGCTTTCCGGCCTTTTTTGGCGAGGAACCGCATTCCGCTGTCTTGAAATGATGCGCCGGCGCGAGAACGTTTCGTCTATTGCGGTGAAATGGTAGCCGAGCTATCAAATACGATGCAAAAGCGGTTGGATTCATCGGGAGACGACATCCAGTTTGCCGTGCACTACATCCGCAGCATAGGCGAACGAGTAGAAATCACAAACAATTTGCATGTCGTGGAGCGCGATTGACAAATTTGTCGAATGCGCAGTTGTTGGCAACGCTGACTGCATCGTCTCGCGCGACAAGCATTTACTTGATATAAAACGTTACCGAGCCATTGAAATTATCACGCCAGACGAATTGTTAAAACGATTGCGAACAACCAAATCATGAGCGACATCCTTACCCAACTCCACGCCCTGCGCGACGAGGCGACCGACGCCCTCGCCGCCACCGACACGCGCGAAGCTTCCGAAGCGTGGTACCGCGACTATCTGGGGCGCGGCGGCAAGCTGACGGACATCCTGCGCGGCATGGGCCAAGTGCCTAAGGAAGAACGGCCCGCTGTGGGCAAAGCGGGCAACGAAGTCAAGCAGGCGCTGGAGCAGGCGCTGGCGGCGCGGCAGGACGAATTCGCAAGGGAGGCCGTGCAGCGCGAGCTCAACGCCGAGGCCGTCGACGTGACGCTGCCGGGGCGCGCGCAAAACCTGGGCAAGCTGCACCCGACGACGCAGGCCATGAACGAAATCCTGGATATTCTGACCGGCATGGGCTTCCAGGTCTACGACGCGCCCGAAGTCGAGCTGGACGAATTCAACTTTACGCTGCTCAACTTCCCGCCCGGCCACCCGGCGCGCGAAATGCAGGACACCTTCTATACCACCGATCCGGACGTGATCCTGCGCACCCACACCAGCCCCGGCCAAATTCGCGCCATGCGCGAATTTGCACCCCACCCAATTCGCGTCGCGCTGCCGGGCAAGTGCTATCGCAACGAGGACGTGACGGCGCGATCCGAATTTATGTTCTACCAGGTCGAGGGGCTAGTGGTGGGGCGCAACATCACCATGGCCGATCTCAAGGGGGTGATGCTCGAATACGCCAACCAGATGTACGGCGCCGGGCGTGACATCCGCTTCCGCAAGGCCTACTTTCCCTTCACCGAGCCAAGCGTCGAGGTGGACGTGAGCTGTAGCCTCTGCGGCGGCGCGGGCTGCCGCATCTGCAAGTATACGGGCTGGCTGGAAATTTCGGGCGCGGGCATGGTGCACCCAATTGTGCTGCAGAACGGCGGCTACGATCCGGCCGAGTTTAGCGGCTTTGCCTGGGGCATGGGCATCGAGCGCCAGGCGATGATGAAGCGCGAGGTCGACGACATCCGCCTCTTCTACAGCAACGACGTGCGCTTTCTGGAGCGGGTGGGATAACGGGGAGATCGCCCGATTGGTGAGTCAGGCGTTGAAGATCAGATTGCGCTTGATGGCGGTGCGGATCAGCGCGGGCAGATCGGCGACATCGAGCTTGCGCATGAGGCTGGCGCGGTGCTTTTCGACCGTCTTTGTGCTAATGCCAAGCTGGTTGGCAATGGAGCTGTTGGTGTGTCCTTCGGCAATTAGCTGGAGCACTTCATTCTCGCGGTGAGTGAGCGAGCGGGCCGCGGCGGAAGCGGTGGGCGCCCGCCCCCTGTACTGCACAAAGTTGCGCTCAAGCTGCTCCACCACATCCGGGCTTAGGTAGACCTCGCCGCGCAGGGCGTGCTCGATGGCAAGATTGAGCTCTTCCGAGACGGAACTCTTGAGCAGATAGCCCTGAACGCCCTGCTGCAGTACGCGCTGCACAATATCGGTCTTGGAGTACATGGAGAGCATGATGATGCGGATGGCGGAATCGAATGCAAAAATTTGCGAGACCGCCTGCACGCCATCCAGGTTGGGCATGGAGACATCCATGATCACCAAATCCGGCGCAAGCGTCTTTACAAGCGAAACCACCTCGCGTCCGTCCGAAGCTTGCCCCACGACGCGCAACCCCGTCGTCTTTTCCAGCAGCGCACAGATGCCCTGCCGCACTAGGTTGTGGTCGTCCGCAACGATGACGTTTACCATAGTAATTTGTTCTGCGGGGAATTTTTCAGAAGTGATAACGGAAGCAAACGTAAAGTAAGGGCGTATTTGAAAAGTAGTAAATTACCTGAAGAGAAGTGACCGTCACTTCGACCGGCTCGGCTTGTGCACAACCGGTTTGCTGGCCGGCAAGACGGTCAACTTCCCCGGCGGTGGGTCAAGGTGATTGTCACCGTTCAGGACAACGCGCCCGACCGACTAGCCACCCGACCAGCCAGCGGACGGTGATTGTCACCTTTCCGCTGCGGCAACCGTGACTTTTCAAATACGCTCTAATCGTGTGCTTTGCATCCCTTGGGTATAGAGTAATTTGAAAGCGAATCGCTGTCAACATTGTTTCAGCTACGGTCAAGTCAAGTGCAATTCAGGTGGTCAAATCACATGCCCTGCGTTAGAGATACGCTGATTGGCTCAATAGCCATCCTGCTGTGGGCCACGCTGGCCCTGTTGACGACGTGGAGCGGCAGCGTGCCGCCTTTTCAGCTGGTCAGCATGGCCTTTGCCCTTGCCACGCTGATTGGGGTGGCCGTCTGGGCGCGACAAGGCACGCTGCGCCCCCGTGCGCTGCGACAGCGGCTGGCGCTGCCCTGGGCGGCGTGGATGCTTGGCGTGGGCGGGCTGTTTGGCTACCACTTTTTCTACTTTGTGGCGCTGGGCAATGCGCCCGCCGTGGAGGCCAGCCTGATCGCCTACCTGTGGCCGCTGCTGATTGTGCTGTTGAGCGCGCTGCTGCCGGGCGAGCAACTTCGCATCCAGCACGTATTGGGCGCTGGGCTCGGCTTTTTGGGTGCGGCGCTGCTGGTTACCCAGGGGACGGCGCTCGCCTTTGACGCACGCTACGCCACTGGTTACCTCGCTGCCATCGTCTGCGCGCTCACGTGGTCGAGCTACTCGGTGCTGTCGCGTCGCTTTGGCGAAATTCCCACGGATGCGGTCGGCGGCTTCTGCGGCGTGACGGCGCTGCTGGCGCTGGGCTGCCACCTGCTGTTTGAGCAGACGGTTTGGCCCGTGGGCGCACAGTGGCTGGCCGTGATCGGGCTGGGGCTGGGGCCAACTGGCGCAGCCTTTTTTGTTTGGGATCACGGCGTCAAGCGCGGCAACATTCAGCTGCTGGGCACGCTCGCCTACGCCGCGCCGCTGCTCTCCACGCTTTTGCTGGTCGCCTTTGGTCAAGCGGCGGCTACGTGGCGCGTCGCCGTCGCCTGTGGGCTGATCGTGGGCGGTGCGCTGCTGGCCTCGCTGGCGTCGCGTCGAGCAGGCGATGGCCACTCGGCGGTAGTCGCCAGCGCCAAACGCCAGTCCGTTTAACTGTACAATGCAGCGAAATCGCTAAATAGTACATCAAGCCGCATATTTTCTTTCCACAGGTGGAGTGCTATACTGCCCACCGAGTTCTACGAATTTTGCTGTCGCTCCCCATTTATAAAGCAGCCGCTTTCGGCGCGACGGGGTTGGATACTGGGCGGTTTATGAACATTCTTTATCACCGGTGGGGCGGGCTTCCTCGGCAGCCATCTTGCCAACCACCAGCACGCACAGGGGCACTACGTGCGCGTGCTGGACGATCTCAGCAGCGGCGATCCGGACCGTCTGCACCAGGCAATCAACTTCACCCGCGGCGACGTGCGCGACGTGCCCAAGCTCTGGTCGCTGCTGCACGGGATCGACGTGGTCTACCACTTGGCCGCCCGGGTGAGCGTCCCCGCCTCGGTGCTCTATCCGCGCGAGTACAACGACGTAAACGTTAGCGGCACGGTTTCGCTGCTGGAGGCCTGCCGGGACGTGGGCGTGGGGCGCGTGGTGTTGGCCAGCAGCGCCACCGTCTACGGCGATCAAGCGGAGCAGCCGCTGCACGAGACCATGGCGCTGCGCCCCGCCGTGCCTTACGCCGTGAGTAAGCTGGCGGCGGAGAATTATCTCTTTAACATCGCCGAACTCAGCGGCTTTGAGGCCGTGGCGCTGCGCATTTTCAACGCCTACGGCCCCGGCCAGCCCCTGCCGCCGACCCACGCGCCCGTCATCCCCAAATTTATGCAGCAAATTCTGGGCAAAGGCTCCGTCGTCCTCGACGGCGACGGCTCGCAGACGCGCGACTTCGTCTACGTGGACGACGTGACGGCGGCGCTGGCGGCGGCGGGTAGCGCCAGCGGGACGGGCGCCAGCCGCGTGGATCAGCAGGTGATCAACGTGGGCAGCGGCGTGGAAATCTCGATCAACAGCCTGGTGGCGCAGATGGGGCGCGCGGCGGGGCGCACGCCCAGCGTGCTCTACAACGAAGAGCGCGCGGGCGGCGTGGCCCGCGCCGTCGGCGATATCACCAAGGCGCGGCAGCTGCTGGGCTATCGCCCGCGCACCGGGCTGGCCGACGGCCTGCGGCTCTTGTTGCGCCACGACGTGCGCTTCGGCCAGGGTCGCCCCTCTCAATCGGCCGCCGCGGGCGAGCTCGACCCCGTGCGCCCGTAAGCGCTGGTCGGTGTGGTAGGGGTGGCGAAGGATGGCAGCGCGTAATTTGATAAGAACGGAAAAGGTCAATTATCGAGCTATGCACCTACCGCAAGATGGAGCAACATCAGCCCGATCAGCGCCGCCCACGTAAGCTGATTGTTGCCAAAGGAGGGCTCCAGCAGCCACGTTGCGCTCAGTTCCATGCCCAGCGTCGCCGCGCCGGTCGAGAAGACGAGGAGGGAGAGGTATCGCATGGGGGGAAGTGAAGCAGGGGGGAAATGTAAGTAGGGCGAAGTCGTTTTTATTTTTCGCAGAAGTATGTAAGAATGTAATCGATAGCACAAGGCATAGACATCTACTTCAAAAGGAGAGTTAGCTTTGGCAAATGAAATTACGCTACCGGTTCATGTGTTCGTCGTGGCATCTCACCAGTTTGTGTGTAAAAGTGTCACGACATTCCTGCAAACTGTAGAGAATACTGAGGTTGTCGGTTGCGCGACGACCTCAATTGAAATTGCCAAACTGCCCAATGCCATTCAACCACGAACCGATGTGATCTTACTCGATGTGGATTCGCAGAGCGGTGTCGAGCAGCAAATCATCGCTGACATGCGTCAAACAGTGCCCAGCACCCCGTTGGTGGTGGTGACGCTACACGTACAGGCCCCACTTATTCGCGGACTTTTAGGCATGGGGGTGCAGGGCTGTTTGGCAAAGGATGTTTCAACCTGGGAACTGTTTGTAGGATTGCGTTCCGCTGCGGAAGGGAGTAAAGCCCTTTCGGCGAGTATGACCGAAGCGCTGCTCAATCACACCGAGCACGAACTCTCTGTTCGAGCGCAAGCTCGGTTAACGCCGCGGGAAACGGAGCTGCTGACGCTGCTGTTGGAGGGGAGACAGATGCAAAAGATTGCTGAAATCGTCCATCTTTCGGAGCACACAGTGCGCAACTACGCTTCTATTATTTACGACAAGCTTGAGGTGAAATCCAAAGGTGAACTGATTGCAAAATATGGGGGGGGGGGGGGTAAACGATAAGGACATATCCTGTGACAAAATAAATGACAAATGTCACTGGTTTGAACGTGAATTCCTTCTTACAATACAGGCACGTCGAGCAAAGCACTCAGAAGCAAACTACACAATCTAGGTGCCTTTACCTTGATAAACGTCTGAAGTGACTTTATCGACGCAACTCTCTGTTGTAACCTCATCGTGCAGCTTTCACCAAAGAAGGAATTCGCCATGAAACAGCTCTTCAATGCTTTGCCTAAGCGGCATTTCCCGAAAATTGTCGCCCTTTCATCGCTGGTGCTCATCGTGTTGGTTGCAGTGCAGACTTCTACAGTTCGCGCGCTGCAAGTGGATGAGCCGACTCCTGAACCCGGAGTTTATTTGCCGTTGGTGACCTCAAGCGGCAACGCGCAAACGCAAGAAGATTCTGCAGTCGATGCGTCTAACGTTTTTACATCAGAGGTCGTAATCCTGCCGGGAGTCAATACGCCTATCGAATTGAGTCCACCTGGCACACCGTTTGAGGAACTCGTTCCATGCCCCGATGGAGAGACGGTGTCTATCGATTGGAAGAATTTGCCTCCACCCGATCCCAACGCGCCTGGTTGCAGAGCGATTAGCGTGCCGGTGCTTACACCTGAACTGATTGAAAGTGCTAATGGAGATTTTAGTGAGATGGCTATTCCATTGCCAGCGATAGAAGTACCAGCGCCTGCGTCGAATGAAGTTGTTGACGACGGTTCAGTAGAAGCGTCTTCAGAGGAAGCTCCTGGACAGACAGTCAGCAACGATCCCAATTATTCCTGGGCTATCAATCTTATGCAATGTCGTCCCAGTTGTAGCAGCAGTAACGGAGTGACAAGCGTCGCCTTTGTCAACAGTTCAAAAATTCCTTCGAAGCCATTTAATCGGTCGTGGAACGATTATCACTTCTACAATCGCACGCACTTGGGCGATGACAGTCAGTCTTTTAACTGTCCAGGTGGTTATCAGACGATTCCCAATCTTAGCATTGGTACTGCGTATGGGCGCATTGGGAGCTACACCATCAGCGGTAGTAGTATGTCTGTGGTATGGGAAGAATTCACACCAGGATTGTGCCAAACGTGGCTGTCAAACCAAAACGCTCCTTCAAATGCAGGCTTGGCTTTTGACGTCTACAAGTTAAGTGGCAACAACTGGGTGGGACGAGTGTGGAGAGGCTATTGGGCTTACATCTTCAACAAAAACTTCTCGTGGAGTCATGCTACGTACATCGAGATGGGTCAGGAGTTGTGGGCAAGAAATCAGGATAAGCAAAATTTGAAGGTGCCGTTGAATTTTAGTCACAAATTTACCCTTAGGGCACATCTCCAGAGCACAAGACCGTGGTGGGATGGAGTGCTTCCAAGCACTGTTGCTAACAAATCAACCATTGTACCAAATGCCCCTTTCAACGTCATGGATTCTGTTCCCGGAGATTACACCTCGATTTCATCGGAAGCCAACCAGTAAGGAGGTAGTTGCTAGAAATCGGGAATAGAAAATGAGCGTTTAAGTGGACCCGAAGGGTTTTCAAAGCTTTTCGGGTCCCTTAGAAGCTAAGGGTCTGTCCAGAAATAACCTATAGGATTTTCCCGGTCATACACCGAAGAAATTCACTGACTTATTCTTGGACAGGCCCAAAGGGTCTGTCCAGAAATAACGTCATTAACTTTCCCAGGTTTCAGTCAGAGAATCCGCGAAAAGTCGGGTAGGTTATTTCTGGACAGACCCAAAGGCGGTTTCAAGAAATTAAATCCCCAAAATGTTGAGTACACTGCGTCGCACCTCGAAGAGTGAAACGAACATTTGAACAGAGTTCTATTCCTCGCAATGGCTTAAATTTTCGCGAAGGTCTTGTACCCCACTTTGGTTCCCTGGAAGAGGTTAACAGTGAGAAGATTCTTTATTACGATTACATTTGCTTTAATAACTTACTCATTTCTGGGATGTCAATCAGCAGATCAGATACAACGTTTGCAAGGTGAAGACTCATATGCTAATGTGCTTTCACCTCAAGAAGAAAGTGGCCCAATCTCTGGTATGATTTCATCACCTGTTCCCGTGCCTGGCCCAAGTGGCGAAGTCATTGTTCGTATCGAACCTTGTGTCACACCTACGACAGTTGCTGATTATAGGGAGCTTCTGCCGCCTGGAACAGTAATCTATAAGTATGGCTACTACCTCAAAGGATACAGTATAGAGGGGCAAGAAGAGCCAACTCCTTCAGTGTCTAGCGATGGCTCCGCATCAGTTTTGATTGACCCTTTGACAGCGCGGATTGTTTATACTTCTTATCAGTCGTGCATGGAAGATGTAGATAGTTTCGTCGCCCCCACCTCGACAACAACTCCTTAGCTGCTTCACATTGAATCTTGCTCTTGTCTTCTAAACGGTTTGGTTTGGAACAAAAGGGGCACGAGTCATCAACTCGCGCCCCTTCCGCACGCATCAACTACTCACGCCTCGCGCCCTCAATTCAGCCGCTCGATTACCCCCGCAGCGCCATCCCGCCGCCAATACACATCGTCACCGGCCCAAATTGCCCGTCACGCCGCCGCAGTTCGTGAATCATCTGCACGGTCTGCTTCCCGCCGGTGGCGAGTAAATAAAATTGGGGTACAAACTACACAAACTGCGTGAATAAGGTGCGTGAATTTCTTCTCGTGCCTCCTCCCTCACACCTTACCCACTCACGTCTCACCTCTTAATTCAGCCGCTCGATCACGCCTGCAGCGCCCATCCCGCCACCAGTACACATCGTCACCAGTCTAAAGTGGCCGCCACGCCGGTGCAGTTCGTGAATCGCCTGTATGGGCCAAATAGTCCCCACTAAGTGGTCACTACTCGACACCTCTGTTATAATTTCCTCCAGACAGTCGTACTCTAATAGAGATATAGCGAGGTACATTGATGAGCATTCGGGAAATTGAAGTGGCTATTACCCAACTGCCGGTGGATAAGCTCGTTGAATTATCAAGCTGGCTGGAAGAATATCAAGCGCAGGTTTGGGACGAGCAGATTGAAAACGATCTGGATGCAGGGCGGCTAGACGCGTTACTCGCCGAAGTCGATGCCGAATATGAAGCTGGCCTTGCTCAACCGCTATGAAGCACGTGACCCTACCGCGCTTTTAGCAGTATTACCGAGCGCTACCGCGCGAGGTGCAGAAGTTGGCGGACAAAAACTTTCAGTTGCTGAAAGCGGACCCGCGCCATCCCTCCTTACATCTCAAAAAGGTAGGTAAGGGAAAGCAGCTATGGTCGGTGCGGGTGGGTCGGCAGTACCGGGCGCTGGGACGAGATAAGCCGGAAGGGATTATCTGGTTCTGAATTGGCCCGCACAGTGAGTACGACAAGCTGCTTTCCTAATCGAGCGACCGGCGCTGATTGACATCAGCGCTTGGTTTTGCGAAGTGCGCTGAAGCACACTGGTCGACAACGCGCTTGAGCGCGTTTTGCAAACCAGACCGGTATTTCAATGCTAGTCGAACAATGTCGGCGAAGTTTCGCTGCATTTACCCACTCAATTCAGCCGCTCGATCACTCCCGCAGCGCCCATCCCGCCACCGATACACATCGTCACCAGCCCAAACTGGCCATCGCGCCGCCGCAGTTCGTGAATCGCCTGCACGGTCAGCTTGGCGCCGGTGCAGCCGAGCGGGTGGCCCAGCGCAATCGCGCCGCCGTTGACGTTGGTCTTCTCCTCGTCAAAGCCCAGCTCGTGGATCACGGCCAGCGCCTGGGCGGCGAAAGCCTCGTTGAGTTCGATCAGGTCGATGTCGTCCAGCGACAGCCCGGCGAGCTTGAGCGCCTTGGGCACGGCCTCAATCGGGCCGATGCCCATCACCTCCGGCGGCACGCCGCCCACGGCAAAGCTCACGAAGCGCGCCAGCGGCTTGAGTCCCAGCGACTCGGCTCGCTCTTCGCTCATCAGCAGCAGCGCCGCCGCGCCGTCGCTCGTTTGGCTGGAATTGCCCGCGGTGACGGTTCCCTTCACGTGAAACACCGGTCGCAAGTTGCCCAGCGCGTCCACCGACGTGTCGCGGCGCACGCCTTCGTCCTGGTTAAATGTGAAGCTGTGTTCCTGCACGTCGCGGCCCTCGCCCAGCTTGAGCGAGACGTCGAGCGGCACGATTTCATCGTCGAACTTGCCCGAATCCTGCGCCTGCATGGCGCGCTGGTGGCTGCGGTAGGCAAAGGCATCCTGCTCCTCGCGCGACACCTCGAAGCGCTGGGCCACGTTTTCGGCGGTCATGCCCATGCCGATGTAGACGGCGGGGTACTGCTCGGCGAGATAGGGATTGGCCGAAAATTTGTTGCCGACCATCGGCACATAGCTCATGCTCTCCGCGCCGCCCGCCACCAGCATGTCGCCCATGCCGGTCATAATTTGCTGGGCGGCGGTCGCAATCGTCTGTAGGCCGCTCGAGCAGAAGCGATTGACCGTCTGCCCGCAGACCGAGTGCGGCAGCCCGGCCCGCAGCGCCGCAATCCGCGCCACGTTCATCCCCTGCTCCGCCTCCGGAAAGGCACAGCCCAAAATCACATCCTCCACCAATTCCTTCTCGACCCCGGCCCGCTCAACGGCGGCGTTGATCACCGTCGCGGCCATGTCGTCCGGTCGCGTCGTGCGCAGGCTCCCCTTGGGGGCCTTGCCGACGGCGGTGCGGACGGCGGAAACAATTACAGCGTTTTTCATTTTTGCTCCTTATTTATTGCTTACTGCTTATTGCTTATCGCTTCGTGTGTAAACTTTATTCGCTGTGACAACGTCGCCTCGCCGACAGCAATAAGCAGTAAGCAATAAGCACTACCCTAGTTCCGCAGCGGCTTCCCATTCTGCAGCATATGCCACACCCGCTCCTGCGTCTTCTTTTGACCCAGCAGCGTCAAAATCGCCTCGGCTTCAAGGTCGAGGAAGTACTGCTCGTCCATCCAGGCGGGGGCGCTAAGGTTGCCGCCGGTGAGGATGTAAGCGAGCTTGTTAGCCAGCTCGGCGTCGTACTCGCTGATATAGCCCGCCTGCTGCAGCGAGTAAACCTCGATCTGCATCGACGCCAGCATGTCCTTACCTGAAGCGTAGACATTGCCCTCGGTCACGGGCGGCGCGTAGCCGTCGTCGACGAGGCGCAAGGCCTCCCGCTTGGCCTCGGCCAGCAGGTGATCGCGATTCATCACAATGCGGTCGCTCTCGTCCAGGTAGCCCATCTCACGCGCCTCCGCCGCCGACATCGAGACTTTGGCGTAGCCGATGTTCTCGAAGGCCTTGCGCAGATAAGGAATCGGGTTGACGTTCGTCGCGTGCATGTGCGGCGAGACGAGGCGACGCACCGTCTCCTTGGTGCCGCCCCAGCCCGGAATCAGCCCCACGCCCAGCTCGACCAAGCCCATGTACGTCTCCGCGTGGGCGACCACGGCATCCGCCGCGACGCAAACTTCCACACCGCCGCCCAGCACGCGCTGGAAGGGCGCGGCCACCACCGGCCCCGGCGCACGTCGCAGATTCATCAGCGTGCTCTGCCCGCCGCGCACGGCCTGCTCCATTTCTTTGTGCGCACCCGATTGGGCCAGCACGCCCATCGCAAAGAGATTGGCGCCGACGCAGAAATTCTCGCCGTCGTTGGCGATTACCAAGCCGCGGGCGTTGCCGTGCAGCCGCTCCGCCGCGACGTTCATCAGGTGGAAGATGTCGTCGTCGAGCGCGTTCATTTTAGAGTGGAATTCGAGCAGCATCACGCCGTCGCCCATCTCGACCAGCGAGGCCGAATCATTTTCCTCAATTGTCTGGTTGACGCGCTTCACGTCGGCGACGCGGATATTGAGCGGCGATTCGTCCGTGGGGCAATACGTTTGGTCGAGCGGGCTGTAAGCCAGGCGCTGACCGCCCTTGTGCGTGTAGAAGCTCTCGTGCCCGGCATCGATCATTTCCTGCACCCAGCTCGCCGGCTCGATGCCCTCGGCCTCCATACGCGAGAGCGTCTCCTCGACGCCGAGCACGTCCCACGTTTCAAAGGGGCCCATCTGCCAGGCAAAGCCCCACTTCATTGCGTTGTCGATGTCGACAATCGAATCGGCGATTTCGGGGATGCGCTTGGTGGCGTAGCTCATGGTGTGGGCCAGCGTGTGCCAAATCAGCTCGCCCGCCTCATCGTCGGCCTCGACCAGCGCCTGCAGGCGCTCGGCCAGCGGCAGGTTGCGCGCGTCACCGACGCTGCTCCAGCGCGGATTCTGCGGCGCAACGTAGCTGATCTGGCCCTGCGCCGCGGCTTCCAAATCGAGACCGTGGAAAGCCTTCTTGCCGCGCTCTTCCTGTACCGTCTGGTAAAAGCCCTGGCCGCTTTTGCTGCCCAAAAACTTGTTGTCGACCAGGTTGTTCATCACCGCGACCACATTTTTGCCCTGCAAAATTTCGCGGTCTTCGTCGTTCGGAATCAGCCCGTAGAGATTGCCGCTCACCAGCGCCATCACATCGATGCCGATCACGTCGTTGAGCCGGAAGGTTCCCGTTTTGGGGCGGCCCAGCAGCGTGCCCGTCAGCTTGTCGACCTCCTCGACGCTGTAGCCATTCTCAATCGCAAAGTCCATGATGTCGCTCTGGATAAAGCTGATCATGCGGTTGGCGATAAAGTTGGGCGTATCCTTGCAGATGACGACACCCTTGCCCAGCACGTGCTCGGCAAAGCGCTTCATGCGCTGCACAATTTTTTCGTCGGTATCGGGCGTGGGGATAAGTTCGAGCAGGTGCAGATAGCGCGGCGGGTTGAAGAAGTGCGTGCCGAGGAAGCGCTGCTTGAAATCGTCGCTGCGCCCCTGGCTGATAATGTGGACGGGAATGCCGGAGGTGTTGGTGCTGATAATGGCATCGGCGGGCGCGACCTGCTCCAGCCGCTCCATCAGCGCTTGCTTCGGCCCCGGTCGCTCGACGATCACCTCGATAATCCAATCGCTCTGCTCGGCGGCCGATTCGAGATCGTCTTCCAAATTACCAAGCGTAATCAGCTCGGCGGCGTCTTTTGTAAACAGGTTGGCGGGCTTGGATTTGACCATGCGCTGAAAGCCCTGCTGCACAAAGCGATTGCGCACGCGCTTATCATTTAGCGAGAGGCCCTGGGCTTCTTCTTCAGCAGTTAACGCGTCCGGCACGATGTCGAGCAGATGCACGGGCACGCCCGCGTTGGCAAGCAGGCCCGCGATCGACGCGCCCATCGTGCCCGCGCCAATTACCGTCACGCGGTCGATTCCTTGGGGCATAGTTTGTTCTCCTTTAGTGGGAATTTCACGTTTGGGAGAAGTATAGCGGTGGAAGGTTGTGAAGCAGTTGTGGGGGGATTTGCTAGGTTCCGTTGACATTTGGCTGAGCGGGCTTGAAAGGTAAGTCGAGCGCGCCCTCATCCCCAGCCCTTCTCCCAGAATGGGAGAAGGGAGCCAACCTCTCCCCTCTCCCACCGTGGGAGATGGGCCGGGGGTGAGGGCCAGTTTTCAACTGTCAACGGAACCTAATGTTTCACGTGAAACATTAGCAAATTAAAGAGGGGCGCGGTTGCGACACCTCT
Source organism: Caldilineaceae bacterium (assembly GCA_965213595.1). GTDB lineage: Bacteria > Chloroflexota > Anaerolineae > Caldilineales > Caldilineaceae > JBCCFC01. The sequence goes on from CBDBZO010000002.1 coordinate 474,754, forward strand.
TAGGTACCAACTTGAAATTATGCAAAAGGAAAATCGGCGATCTACTCTGAGCGGATTGGCCGACACCCTCTCCCAGCCTCCCCAATTTGGGGGAGAGGCCGATCCCTCGTTTGCCCAGTCGCGGCCCCCTCCCCAACTTGGGGAGGGATGGGGAGGGGTTCCCCAGGTCAATTTGCCCAATCGACTTTGCCGTTTTGTCCTTGTGATATACGCATGTAGGGTGCAGCTGCAACGCCTCTACACGCTCGCCCGCCGTCGACGACGGGGCCAGGAGAGGCGACGCTTCCCCAGAGCACGCTCGCTACCGGTGAGCTTTTGCTTGTCATCGTTGAAGAAGGGCAGCGAAAGCTGTCGCGACGACCGGCCGCTAATCGCGGTGCGGCTTTGTGCATCCTCGAAGGGCGGATAATCCAGCAGCTTGGCGTGGACGTAGCCACCCAGCACGCGAAGCGATGCCATTACCGGTGCGGCCAGGAATGCGCCCAGCACGCCCGCCACGTTAAAGCCGACAAAGACGCCGCAGATAATTACCACCGGGTGCAGGTTAACGCTGTCACCGATGATGCGCGGGACGAGAATGCTGTTTTCCAACTGCTGGATGATGAAGTAGGTGGCAACCGTGATAATGGCAAAGCCTACGTTGTTGACGCCCATTTGCAGCAGCAGTTCGCTATTTGTTCCTTCGATTAGCGCCACGATCAAAGCGGGAATCATGGCCAAGATTGGGCCAAGATTGGGAATGACCTCCAGCAGACCTGCCACAATGCCCAGAATTAGCGCGCCGGGCATGCCCAGCGCCAGCAGCACCAGCCACGTGATCGTCCCCACCGTTAGCGCCAGGAAAATCTGCCCGCGGAAGAAGGCGCTCCAGATCGACCCCATGCGGCGGATCACGGCTTCCACCTCGGAGTGATACGATTTCGGGAAAAGCCCTTCTACATAGTTCCGAATGCGCGGCGCATCTTTGGTCAAGTAGAGGCTGAGAAAAAAGATCAGGATAAAGGTGATAAAGAAGCCCAAGATGCCGCCAACCAGGGCAAAACTGATGCCCGCGGTCAGCGAGAGCGTCGAGGTGGCCGTGTTGATAATGCGCTGCAAACCGCTCAACAGTTCGGAGGTCGACGTTTGTAAAATTTCCTCCGAGCCCAGCGTCGAGCCAATCGAATCGACCATTTCACCCGTGCGCAGGTTAAAGCCCAGTACGTTGAGCGTTTCGGGCACGCTGCTTACAAAGCTCTGAAAGTTTTCCTGAATCCAGTTGGTCAACTGCACCGTGGAGGCGTAGACGTTGAAGTTCAACTGTTCGAGCTGTCCAATCAAAATCGGCACCACGATGATCGGCGTCAACACCAGACCAACCAACAGCAAAATAAACAGGATGGCCGTGGAGACGCCGCGCGGAATGCGCACGCGCTCTGCAAGACTGACAATGGGACTGAGGAAATAGGCCACAATGCCCGCCACAATCAACAGCGGCAGCACCGACCGGCTGATCCACAGCGTCGCCACTCCGGCGATCAGCAAAATCACCAGGACAGTGCGCTTGGTCGGTGCATCCCAGCCGGAGCTGGCCTCCGCATCAGCTTTAACCACGAGAATAGGCTGATCGGCAATCTCGGCCTGAATCTTTGGCGGTAGGTGCTCGCTCTTGGTCAGCGAGTTACGCTCCACGGAAAGCTCATCCGTAGAGGAGATAAGTTCCGTCTCTCTTTCCTCCCCAGGCATAATTCCTCCTCTCCTATTTACCGGCCCTGCTCGGATTATAGCACGCGCGTCCCACAAATTCTACTGGAGATTTCCCTCACCTTTCCCGACATTTCTCCGACAGATTTGTCCCGTATCAACGATCATTAGTCGCAGACGGTCTCAATTACCCGCAGGAAATTTTCGCCCAGCACGCCGCGAACGGTCGATTCGCTGTGCCCGCAGGAGAGCAGCGTCTCGGTGAGCAGCGGGTAGTGCGCCGCATTGGCCAAGTCGGGCGGCGTGGTGCAGCCATCGAAATCGCTGCCAATTCCTACGTGGTCCGGGCCAATTCGTTGCAGCAGATACTCGATGTGCTCGACTACATCGTTGACGGAGAGTTCAGGCATCGCGCGTTCTTTCGGCGCGCGCAGGAAGGCGTCCACAAAGGTCACGCCGACCACGCCGCCATTCTCGGCAATGCCGTCCAATTGTTGATCCGTCAAGTTGCGGGGGTGATCGCAAAGCGCGGCGGCGTTGCTGTGGCTGGCAATAACGGGCCGCTCGCTGACGGCCAGCACGTCGCGCACGCCCGCCGGGGCTAGGTGGCTGACGTCAATCAAAAGGCCGAGCCGATTGCACTCGCGCACCACATCAACGCCAAAGGGGGTGAGCCCCCCGCCCGATCGCGCTTCGGCCACACCATCGCAGGCGGCGTTGCGGTGGTTCCACGCCAGGCCCAAATTGCGCACGCCCAATCGATAAAATTGTCGCAGCACGCCCAGGTCAGCGTCCAGCGCTTCGGCCCCTTCCAGCCCGGCAATTGCCGCAGCGCGACCGTCCACCTTCGCGCGGCGAAGGTCGGCGGCGCTGCGGGCAATCGTAAAGTTGGCGCGCTCGGCCAGCAGGTGAAGCTGGTCCAGCCGCTGCAGGGCGTGGGCGGTTGCGCCGTGACGCTGGTACATGGTCGGCGCGTAGCAGGCGAAGAAGGCCGCGTCGATGCCGCCCGCCTTCATGCGGGGCAGATCGAGGTGGCCCACGTCGGCGTGCTCATCGAGCTGGCGCACGCCGTCGAGCTGTTCGCCAATCGAATCGTTGTGTCCATCGATGACGAGCGCGTCGGCGTGGAGTCTGGCGGCGGCTTCGGAAATAGCTGGGGGAATGCTCATCGGCGAATCCGTTTGCTGTTGGCCTTGCGGGCCATGGAAAAGGGAATGTGATTGTTCTCGGCAAAATTCTGCACCGCACGGTAAAAGCGCTGCCGATCCTGCTGGCTGATGACGGCAACCGCGTCCGCCGTCTCGATGGCGTAGGGATAGCCGACGCCGATCACGCACTCGGCGCGCACCACGTCTAGCACCTCCTCCGCCATGCCTTCATCGTAGAGCCAGCGCGGCATCTCCACCCGCGCGGGCAGCCGTTCACCGGCGAGCTTGACGTAGGCAAAGGCTACGTCGCGGTAAAAGTCCGCATACCCTTTACTGCGCAGTTCATCGTCACGGTCACAGATGAACAGGGGCGAGCGGTCACCCCACTGCCGAAACGCGCCGTGCGCCTTCTGCGAATCCAGCAGCGCGGCGTCGCCAATCGCCAGTTGACCGCTCGGATCGGCCAGCAGGCCAATCAGCATGGACAAATCGCGGCTGGCCGAATTATCCACAAAGCCAACTAGCGGCACGCGAAAGTCCTTTGAGCAGCGCAGCATCTTGCGCACGGCTTCGACGTAAGGCTCCGTGTTGTCCTTGCGGTTGCTTGCTGCAAAGCTGATGATAAAGGAACCGTCGAAGAAGCAGACGGGCTTGTCGCTGGGTGCGGCGTCGCGGAAGCGCTCCATCAGCAAGCAGAGCCGGTTGGCCTCCAACCGAAAGCGCTCCTGGTGAACGCGCCGCGCGGGGGGATTCTGCTCCACATCGACAATATCCTCGGCTAACTCCAGCGGGGCCAGCACGTTGAATTCGATATCCTTCTCGTAAGTGCCGTCGCGCCTGTTGATAAACCAGCCAATCTGCACCGCGCCAATGGGCGGCGAGAAATCCTTGGTCGGCAAAATCTGGCTGCCGTCGACGGCGAGGACGGAACGTTCGCGCAGCGTCTCGAGCGCCCACTCGCGGGCTTCGCGGTGATTGGCACAGGCGTGCGCAAAGGGCAGGCAGAGATGCTCGGCGGCGTCCCACTCGTCGGTGGGGCGCGCGCCGGTATATTCCGCCTCCAACTCGGCCAGCCGCTGCTCGACGTCGCGCGCGCTCAGCGGCTGAATCTGCGCCAGCGCCTCCTGAACGCGACGGCGCTCCGCGTCCTGCTCATGTCGAAATGCTTCAAACTGCGTCTGCTTCTGCTGCAGCGCGTCGGCGACCTTTGCTTGATTTAGCATTGTTTTTGTTTACCTGCTCGTCTTGATCAAAGCCAACAACCATTTGCCATCAGTATAGCACAAATGTCCGGAAAACCCCCGTACCTCACGTGTATCTCAAAGGCAGCAGTTCCAAGTTTGAGCATTCACGGAAGAAGACCGGCCACGAATTGCGCGAATTGCACAAATTTTGGAGACAGGCCCACCGACCCTTCGTGTAATTGGTGTAATTCGTGGCAAATTTTCTCGGCAACATACGCTAAATTTAGGATTGCTGTTCCAAAGCTGACTCCATTGCGGCGCATCTCGCGCTGTGGTACACTGGCGACGCGTCGATGGGTGCGCGCCACGGCAGGTTATCCGGCAGCGCACAGGGTCGACGAGCCAGGGAGAGCGACCGTGAATCGATTGGGCCATTTTGCGAACAACAAACTATCAGCGGCGCGACGAATGTTTTACGTGAAACATAGTCGTGCTACAGCGATCTGTTTCGCGTTGAGCCTGCTGCTGGGCTTTGGCTTTGCGGCATCGCACAGAACGCTGCTCGCCGCGCCCGCTTTGCAGACGCCGCCGCCCGCTGGCTGCGAAGAGCTCGTGCGCAACGGCTCCTTTGAAACGCTGGCGAGTTCGGCCTGGGCCGTTGTCAACGATGCTCGGCTGCCCGTTTACGTCGATGACCCCACGTTCGAGGGCGACTATGCGCTGCAGCTCGGTATTGTGGACTTGGGCAACGCCGTCAGCTCCAGCCGCGTGCAGCAGACGCTGACCATTCCGGAGTGGGCGGATTTCGTGTCGCTACGCTTTCGCTACTTTCCCCTTTACGACAATTCGCCGGGCGCCAGCGACCTGCAGTACGCCTACGTCTTTAACGAATTTAGCGACCAAATTATCGATACGCCGCTGCGCGTGGTGCGCAACGACCGGGACTGGCTCTTTGTCGAGCGCAACCTGACTGAGCAGGCGGGGCAGCAGATTCGGCTCGTCTTTGCCGTGGACAACGATGGCGAGAATGGACGCGTCGGCATGTTTTTGGACAGCGTCTCCGTGCTCGCCTGTCGGCTGGATCAGCCCGTGCCCGTCGTCACGGCAACGCCAACCCCTACCGCTACGCCCACGGTGAGTTTTACGCCGTCGGCCACGCCGATTCCCACTACGCCAATTCCCGTTGAGCCTTCAGCAACGTCGATTGTGGTAACGTCCATCCCGTCAACGCCAACGCCCATTGTTATCATTCCTCCTACTGCAACCCTGCCGCCGCCCGCTGGTTGCCGCAACGACTTGCCGGACGGCAGCTTCGAAACCAACTCGCCAAGCTGGATTTTTGGCCGCGATCCCGTTCCCCCGCGCTATGTCAACGACCCGCTTGGTGGGGGATCACGCGTGGTGCTGTTGGGCAACCCACCCGACAGCGGCAACCCCAACGTAGTCACCTACTCCTCGGTGCGCCGTCTGGTGACGATTCCCAGCGACGCCGATTCCGCCGTCGTCTCGTGGCGCGCGCTTTATCAGACGCAAGAGGGGGTGGACGCTCAGCCCAGCCGCTTTGTTGATCGCCAGGATTTTGTGCTGCTCTCGCCCGGATTGGGCACGATTGCCGTGCCGTTTCGCACGCGCAGCAACACGGCGGGTTATGAAGTCACCCGTATCGATTTATCCGGCTACCGCGGCCTGACGCTCTACCTTTACTTCAACGCCTTCAACGACGGCGACGGAGCCCGCACGTGGATGTATTTGGACGATGTGGAGTTGGAAGTTTGCGGCGGGTCGGGTAGCGCCATTCAGTCTGCACCCGTCGTGATTGGGCCAACTGCGGTTGCTCCAACCGCGGCCGCACCAACTGCGGTTGCGCCAGCTGTGGTGCTTGTCACGCCGACTGCACCGCTGGTCGAGCCGGATTCCGTGGTGATTATCAGTGCAACGCAAACCGCTGAGGCGCTGCTGGCCCTACCGCTTGCCGCTCCCAGCGCCACGCCAACGCTGGAATTCCCCTCCCTGCCCACGGTTGATCCCGCTGCTCTACAGTCGGGGGCTGACGAGGCGAGCGTTCTTGCTGAGCAAGCAGCCGTTAGCGAGAGCGCTGCGCTGACGCCTGACCGACAGACAATCACTGCACCCTTCACGTTCCCACTTGACATCAGCGTCACCACCGACCTAGCTACGGGAGTGGAAACAGTTACCCCAGAGCTTGATTCCTTCGTGCCCGTGCGCAACAACAGCGTGGATAGCGCTACGGGCGGTGGCTTTGGTGGCGTTAGCGGTCTCGCGAGCGGTTTCTCAGATTTACCCTGGGCGCCGATTGCCATCCTCGTAGGCGTTCTTGCCATTATCTTTATTGTTGTTTCGCTTGTTCAGCGCGTTGTATCGCGCAGCTGAGTGTAGCTGGTGGCAGTGGCACTGCCAGTACTGTTGCCACCAGCCGCCATTTACAAAACGTGGACGTAGCCGAGTATCGCTGAGTTGACTGCTCACTTCGCTCGCCCAACAGCCAAATCACCCAAAAATTAGAGGAGACAAAATGACCGAAATCATAGACATTACTGCCAGGGAAATTTTAGACAGCCGCGGCAACCCCACGGTCGAAGTCGAGGTGGCGTTGGACAGCGGCGTTGTCGGGCGGGCCGCCGTGCCCAGCGGTGCAAGCACCGGCGTCTACGAAGCCGTGGAGCTGCGCGACGGTGGGAAGCGCTTTGGCGGCAAGGGCGTCAGCGACGCCGTCGAAAACGTCAACGAGAAGCTGGCCGACGAGATCATCGGCGTCAGCCCGTTTGAGCAGGTGCTGATCGACGAGTACATGATCGAGATGGACGGCAGCGACAACAAAGAGAACCTCGGCGCCAACGCCATTCTCGGCATCAGCCTCGCCGTGGCCAAGGCGGCGGCGCTGGAGCTCAAGCTGCCGCTCTACCGCTATCTCGGCGGCGTGGGCGCACGCGTGCTGCCCGTGCCGATGATGAACATTCTCAACGGCGGCAAGCACGCCGTCAACAGCACGGACTTTCAGGAGTTTATGGTGATGCCCGTGGGCGCGGAGACCTTTTCGGAAGGGCTGCGCTGGGGCGTGGAAATCTACCAGAGCCTCAAAAAAGTGCTGCACGACGCTGGCCACGGCACCAACGTTGGCGATGAAGGTGGCTTTGCGCCCAGCTTGGGCGGTAACGTAGCCGCGCTGGACGTGATTATGCAGGCCATCGAAAAGGCGGGCTACAGGCCGGGCGAGGAAATTTTTATCGCGCTCGATCCGGCAACCAGCGAACTTTACAACAAGCAGACGGGTCGCTACGAATTGCCCATCGAGGGCAAGGAGTTGAGCAGCGAGGAGATGGTCGACCTGTGGGCCGAATGGTGCGACCGCTACCCGATTATCAGCCTGGAGGACGGCATGGATGAGGACGATTGGGACGGGTGGAGCCTGCTTTACGAGCGCATCGGCGACCGCGTGCAGATCGTTGGCGATGATCTGCTGGTGACCAACGTCGAGCGCATTCAGCGCGCCATCGACGAGGAGGCGTGCAACGCGCTGTTGTGCAAAGTCAACCAGATCGGTACGCTCACCGAAAGCATTGCCGCCATCGAGATGAGCCACCGCGCGGGCTGGGCTGCCGTCGTCAGCCATCGCTCGGGTGAAACGGAGGACGTGACGATTGCGGACTTGGTGGTCGCCTACAACACCGGTCAGATTAAAACGGGCGCGCCGGCGCGCAGCGATCGCGTCGCCAAATACAACCAGCTGCTGCGCATCGAGCAGGACCTGGGTGACATTGCGCTCTATGCGGGGATGGACGCATTCCCACATTTGCGGTGATTGTTGCACAGATACGGTTTGCGACCGTACTGTTGCAGCGTGCCCCTTCGCTTTTATTGAGCCGAAAAGATGGACCACGATTGTGCAGCTAGAAGCGAATGCCTACGCTTTTGTTGACTGCGAAAGAACCCTTTCCTTTTGTTGAAATGACAAACAAAAAAGCGCCGCTCAGTTTGAGCGGCGCTTTCTGATTCTATGTTTCACGTGAAACATCACGTCTTTGCTGACAACCGTGCCCTACAAATAATCCCGCAGCTTGCGGCTGCGGCTGGGGTGGCGCAGCCGGCTCAAAGCCTGGGCTTCGATTTGGCGAATGCGCTCGCGGGTGACGCCGAACTTCTTGCCAACTTCCTCCAGCGTGTACTGGTAGCCATCCACCAACCCAAAGCGCAGCTGTAGGATGCGCACCTCGCGCGGCGTCAGGCTCTGGAAAATTTCGTCGATGACCTCGCGCAGCAGCTGCTGACCCGCGGCCTCAATGGGGCTGTCGGCGTCCTCATCCTCGATAAAGTCGCCGAGATAGCTGTCTTCTTCCTCGCCCACGGGCATTTCCAGGCTCAGCGGGCGCTGGCTGACGCGCATAATGTGCTCGACCTTGCGCGGTGAAACGCCCAGCTCGGCGGCAATTTCTTCCGTCGTCGGGTCACGGCCCAACTCTTGGACGAGCTGACGGCTGGTGCGCGTCAGCCGGTTGATCTGCTCGTACATGTGGACGGGCACGCGAATCGTGCGCCCCTGGTCGGCGATGGCGCGCGTCACGGCCTGCCGAATCCACCAGGTGGCATAGGTGCTAAACTTAAAGCCGCGGCGGTAGTCAAACTTCTTGACCGCCCGGATCAGGCCGATGTTGCCCTCCTGAATCAAATCGAGAAAGGGCACGCCGCGGCCCACGTACTTTTTGGCAACGCTAACCACCAGTCGGCTGTTGGCCTTGATCAAGTGCTCCTGGGCCCGCTGCCCGTCGCGCATCAGCCAGAGCAGGCGTTCGCGCTCCTCCCAGTCCACATCATCATTGAGCTCCTCGCGAGCGTCGCGCCCCGCCTCCATACGCTTGGCCAGCGAGATCTCCTCCTCGGCGGTGAGCAGGGGAACGCGGCCAATTTCCTTGAGGTAGAGGCTAATCGAATCGTCGATCTCAATCTGGCTGAGATCAAAATTCTGCGGCTCTTCGGATTCGTTCTTTTCCTTGGCCTCTTCTTCCTCGGCGTCCTCGCGCGTGCGGCCAACCTCGATGCCCTGCTCAAAGAGCGCGGCAAAGACGTCCTCCAACTGCTCCATGTCGCTCTCGGCTTCGGGCATCACGCGCAGGACATCGTCGTAGCTGACGAAGCCCTTGGTGCGCCCCAGGTTGAGCAAATACTCAAGCGGCGTCGCACCGTTGAGATCAATCGGCTCCAGTTCGGCGACTTCATCGACATCAACGGCGTTTTCCACCGCTGTCTCGTCGTAGTCCGCACCGTCCACCTGGCCGTTGCTGCCGTTTAAGTTTTTAGTTGTCATTTCATCGTTGGTCGGAGACAGCGTCTCTTCCGCAGCCTCGTTCATGGTTAAATTTTTGGTCATGCCAACCTCACTTTGCATAAAACTGTAAGCAATCTATCTTATAACAACTAGACTGAATTTTATGTTACCTGTCTTCTATTTAAACTTCCACCGTCGTTAAAGATTCCTTAAAATCCCAGATTTGGCCGCGACGCCCATATTCGCGACCACACACGCAGCGCGCCCGCTCCCCCGACACCGCGGCAAGAGCCCCTTGGCAGGTCGGACAGCAAAAGAGCTGAACGACATCAGCTGGCGCTGTCGAAACCGGAGCGGGCGCGCTTTGGCCGCGGCGCCGGGCCTGCACAAAGACGCTGGGCGAGAGCGGATAACGCCCGCCTACATCAAAAAGCAGGCTATCTAATTTCGCCAAAGCGCCTGGCGAGACGCGACGTTTGAGCAGCGGCAACCGAAAGTGCGAAACGGCCAGCTGCTGCTGACGCTGCAAACCCGCTTCAGCCAGGCGCTTGCTCATCCACCCCGGATGGAAATCAAAATTGAGCTCCACAAATTCCAGCGGCTCCGGGGACCAAGGCGACCATGACTGACCGCCCGTGGCCCAGCGCAGCAGCGATTTGATGTGGCGCTTGCTGGCGTATTCCAGCACGGCGACGCTTTCGCCGTGGAGCGTGCGGCAGAGCTGGGCCAGCGCCCCCGGCACGTCCGCCAGATGGTGCATCACGCGCACCATCACGAGCGAATCGAGCACGTGATCCGCCAGCGGCAGGCGGTACACGTCCCCGGCGACAAAGACAAAGCGCGGGTCGCCCCCCCAGCGCGAAACCGCTTCGGCCAGCAGAGTGCGGCTGTAGTCAAACAGGATAATCTGCTCATAGCCCTGGTAGAGCTCGCCCAGCCGACCAAAGCCCGCGCCGATCTCGGCAATCCGCCGACCCTGCTGCGGCAGCAACCGCTCCAGCACCAGCCGCTCGACGCGATCTTCGTACTCGCGGCCCTGGCCCTCCCAGAAGTCCGTGCGGTAGCTGCTGCCTTCGTAATCAATAACAGGCACCGCGCGATTCGTTGTGCCTGCCGTCGTCGATTTATTCATCTACGTCCTACTCTTTACAGATTTTGTACTCTTTGGGGGCTTCTCTGTAGACTTCTCTGTAGACTATTGGGTAGAACACTATTTTCCTTGTGGATTGTAGTTACAAACTTATCTACTATAGTCTGCAAATAATTTCACAAACGCACTAGCGACATCCTATCACGATTGTTAACCAAATTCAATAGGCAAGTTAACGAGTTTTAACAATTCGTTTGGCTAACCTCCCTGTGGCGCGCCCTATCGCTGCTGCCACGGATACCAGAAAACGGTAATCAGTCTTACTATCACGCCCAACTTGTACCATCCGCATCTGATATTCTTTGAAGCGCCAAACGCCGATGGTATCATAAGCCGCGCCGTGGCTTGGTTACGGGGCCACATCTTGCGCTGTGGGACACACACCATGAACATTGCCGATCACACCTTCTTAATCAGCGGCGGCGCGTCCGGCCTGGGCGCGGCCACGGCGACACACTTCGTCGAGCGCGGGGCGCGCGTGGTGCTAGCGGATCTCAACGCCGGGGCGGGCGAAGCGCTGGCGGAGACGCTGGGCGAGGCCGCACGCTTTGTGCAGACGGACGTCACCGACGGCGACAGCGTGCGGGCGGCGGTCGACGTCGCCATGGGGCTGGGCGATTTGCGGGGGGCCATCTGCTGTGCGGGCGTGGCGATTGGCGAGCGCACGCTGAGCCGCCGCGGGCCGCACGCGCTGGAATCGTTTGCGCGCGTGCTCAACGTAAATCTGCTGGGCACCTTTAACGTGGTGCGGCTGGCGGCGGCGGCGCTGGCCGCTGGCGAGCCGGAGCCCACGGAGGCCGGCGACGCGGAGCGCGGCGTCATTGTCTGCACGGCCTCCATCGCCGCCTTCGACGGTCAAATTGGGCAGGCCGCCTACGCGGCCTCCAAAGGCGGCATCGTCGGCATGACGCTGCCGCTGGCGCGCGATTTGGCCGCGCTGGGCATCCGCGTCGCCACGATTGCGCCGGGTATTTTCGAGACGCCGCTGCTGGGCACGCTGCCGCCAGCCGTGCGCGAGCAGCTCTCGCAGCAGGTTCCCTTCCCGCCGCGGCTCGGTCGCCCGCTGGAATTTGCCCGCTTGGCCGCACACATCGTCGAGAACCCGATGATCAACGGCGAAACTATTCGGCTGGACGGGGCCATCCGCATGGGGCCGCGCTAGGTGGCCCATCGCCCAAGCTAGACCAATTGTCAGCACATTGTCATCAAAATTACCTTTTTACTTGCTTCATAATCGCTTATAATTATGGATTGTGTCTTGTCCCGCCGCTAGATTCTGATGTAACAACGAGATCGTGTAAACAAAGTCAAGGAAAACCTATGCAAAACGCCCACCCCCGGCATCGACCCCTTCCCTATCGACTCCTACTTTTTTTCTGTCTAAGCTTTCTCGCCAGCGCTTCTGCCGCGCTGCCGGTGCAGGCCAGCCCCGCCGGCGACGAGATCACCACGGTAACCTCGCCGCCGGTGAGCTGCTTGACGGTGGACGGCAGCGGCTCGACCGAAACGCCAATCGAGCTGGCGTGGCAGGGCACGGCGACGCGCGCCCAGCTAATTCTGAATGCCGCCGAGAACGAAGCGCCGCACGCGGTTTACGTCAACGGCCAGCCCGTTGGCCCGCTGCCCGTGGCGATGGAGGGCTACGGCTGCCGCGGCGAAGCCTTCTACCTCGACGTGCCGGTCGACGCGCTCGTTTCGGGCACGAACAGCGTGACCTTTACCAGCGACGGCCGGCCCGGTGACCAGTGGATCGCGTCGGGCGTGCGGCTGGCGGTCACGGGCCAGGTTGCCCCGGCGGAGGATGGCGTGCGCGCCGCCGCGTCGATGGCAACTGTGGAGACGATTTTTGATAACACGCCCCAGCGGGCCCGCGTGCAGGTTCCAGACACCTATGACGGCTCGCCCACGCCTGTGATAATCATGCTGCACGGACGCAGCGGCAGCATGTTTGACTTTGAAAACTTTAATTACCACACGGCCGTCAACGCGCGCGGTTGGTTTTACGCCTCGCCGGAGCTGCATGGCCACTGGCCCGAACATCAGGACAACGGCAAATTTCACCACGCCTCGCTGGAAAGCCAAGCCGACGTTTTGGGGACGCTGCAGTATCTGCTGGGCAACTACAACATCGACACGAGCCGCATTTACCTTTACGGCTCATCGCTTGGGGGGCAGCTGGCGCTGTTAACCGCAGCGAAGTACCCGGACATTTTTGCCGCCGTCTTCGCCAATAAGCCGCCAACCGACTGGCCGCTTTGGTATCGGCAATCTCAGAGCCTGGGTAGTAGCCAAAACACGCAGCTTGTCAACATGCGGGAAGAGTGCTACGAGGTGATTAGCGGCGCCAACACGCCGCGCTCGCCCACGGAGAACCCCTTTTGCTACATCCGCCGCTCGCCGCTCTTCTACGCTAGCAATCTGCTCCACACGCCGGTGAATCTTACGCATAGCCAGGACGATTTGCTCGTGCCGATTGTTCACTCGACCCGAATGCGAGATGCCGTCAACGTGCTCTCACCAGACCGCGACGTGACGCTCGACGACGAGACACCGACAAACGCCGGTTGTCCGCCGTCAGGGGCTCAGCCGCAAAATTTCCACTGCTACGAACCCGAGGCCGTCGACATCCTCGACTTTCTCGGTGACTTTACGCTCAACCAGACGCCGGACGCCATCGACATCGTTACTGATCAAGATAACGCTTACTACTGGATGAATGTTGATCGCTCCAATGGCGAATACCTGTCCGAAATTGAGGTGGCCTTGGACCAGGCGAACCAAGCGGTCTCCGTGACGGTGTCCGATACGCAGCCGCTGACGCTGGGGTTCAACTTGGGCACGGGCGCTATCGACGACGTGGTGTCGCAGCCCGGCATGGGCTTGCCCGAGACGACGACCTATCTCGTCCGCGAGCAGAATCAGCCGAGCTATCTGGTGGACTACACGGCGGGCTATCTCAACGTAACGCCTGCTTCAACGGGGCAATACAGCTTGACGCTCTCCAAGCTCAACCTAACGATCTCGGCCGATCCCGCCGACAAGCCCGTCGGCCAGCCGCTGCAGTCGACCATTGCCATCGCCGCAGTGGACGGCTTGGGCAACCCCGTGCCCAACGGCACGGCTATTGTATTGACAACGTCGGCGGGTCGCTGGCCCAACGGCAACGATACCTTTACGCCCACAGTTGACAACGGCGCGCTGTCGGCAACGCTGACGCTGGATGCGGGCGACGAGAATGCGCAGGTGAAGGTGACTCTCGGAAACAGCAGCGCCTCGCTGACGATTGGCGTGGATGACTCGCCCAGCACGCCCACGCCAACGCATACGAATACAACGCCAACGCCCACCGACATGCCGTCAGCCACGCCAACCGGCGCAACGCCGACGCCAGCCACCGGCACGCCGACGCCCACGCCGGGTACGCCAGCGGGCACGCCCTCGGCCACCGCCACGCTGCCGGCGGGGGAAACGCCGATTCCCACCGTTGCGCCCACCTCGACGCCAACGCCCAGCACGACCGTGCCCGGCCCCACGCCAACGGTTCCGCCGGTGCAGACGGTCGACCCGCCGATTGCGGGCTGCTTGATGAGCATCAACGCTGGCAACGTCTTTGTGGGGCAGCGCGAGGTGCGCATCGACTTCGAGGTGGAAAACGCCGCCGAGATGTTGATCAGCAACGAGGAAAGCCTGGTTGATGCCGCGCCGCGGCCTTATCAAACAAGCGTGGATTGGCTGCTCCGCGATCCGGGCAACAACATTGTGACGCTGACCGTCTACGCTCAATTTCGGGATGCTAGTGGGGGCTTGCTCTGCGCCGCTGCCACCATCGACGATGATATCATCTACGACCCACTGTCGCCGACGGTCGCTATTGTGCAACGGCAAACGAGCGCCGTGAACTCTGCCGAAGATGAACAAGCCCGATTTGCTGTGGTGCTCTCTATCAACGCTATCGACCAGCCCGGCGGCAGCGGCGTGGCCGAAATGCAGATTGGGACGGACGCCACCTTTGCCGGAGCCGTTTGGCAGCCCTACGTGCCGTCGGCGACTTTGACGATTGCAGGCAACCAGCCCGTCTACGTGCGGGTGCGCGATGGCGTGGGGAATTTGTCCAATATCACAGAGGCGGTGGAGTTTACCGAGAGGTCAATCTTCCTACCGTTTGTTTCGGGCTGACGACAAATTTAACGGACAGTAGAATTAACGCAAAAGAGAACGGGCACGCCATGGCGTGCCCGTTCTCTTTTGCGTAAGTTGGCTTCTTGTTCAACGACCTGCCCGGCTGCACCACGAAAAAGGCAATCGCGCCCACAAGCGAGATAAAGATCACGGTGAGTCCCCAAAATATGTGAGCCGCTGGCGCTAAGTTTCGCTGCCAGATTTGGATGCACGCTCGAATTGTGAGCGCGAACGCAAGTATCACCAGGCTGATGTTCAACAGCTGCAGCAGCAACAACGCCCAGCTAAATCCTAATTCTCCCAGCATGATTCTCTCCTCTAACTACTCCACCGGCTCCACCTGGCGCGGCGGCTTTTCCTGAAAGGCCAGCCGCAGCGGCTGCCACGCCCCATGCTTGAGCAGCGGATTGCGGGCGGCTTGTTTTACCGCCGCCTCGGCGTCTGCAACCTTGCTGGCTCGCGCCGTCAAATCCATCATCACGGCGACTTCGTCGCAGCGGTGGAATTTCGAGCAGTAGATGCAGGCCTGCCACACCTTGGGGCTGATGCTCCAGCGGTTGACGAGCCGAAAGCCCAGCCGCTGAAAAAACTCTTCACGCAGCGTTAGCGCACAAACCTGTGCAAACTCCCGCTCCCGGGCCAGCTCCACCAGCGATTGCACGAGCGCGCTGCCCACGCCCTTGCCGTGCTGGCTCGCCTCCACCGCCAGCGAGCGCACCTCCACCAGCGTCTCCGTCAGCGCGACCAGCGATCCGCAGCCGACAATTTGCTCCGCTCCGGCGGTGTTGCGTTCAACGGCCACCAGCCAGTCCGGCAGCGTCGTCCGGATTTCGGCCACATCGCGCGGCAGCATCACGTGCTGTGCGGCGAAGCGGTTGACGAGCGCGGCCAGCGCATCGGCCTCTTCGGCATGGGGCGGTCGGATTTGGGGAGCGGTGGGTTGAGTCATGGCTGTTGTTTGATTTCAAGAAATTCGGATGCGGAGTTACGCGGAGGAACGCAGATTTCTACTTTGCTATCCTGCCTCTTCCCCTGTAAGCGCAACATACGCACCCAGCGCAATCAGCCCGCAGCCGGAGAAAATCTGCGGCACGGAGCGCAGGCGCTCGCTGCGGCTGAGCGCGCTGCTTAACGGCCCCGCCAGCGAAGCCACCACCAGATCCGCCGTCGTATTCAGCGTGACGGAGAGAGAGCCCAGCAGCAGAAATTGCGTTATGAGCGAGCCATCGGGATTGATAAACTGGGGCAAAAAGGCGAGAAAGAAAATCGCCGTCTTGGGGTTGAGCGCCTCGGTGGTGTGCCCTGCAAAAAGGCACTGCGCCCGCTGCTCGCCACACGGTTTGTTACACCGCCGACCTCGTCGAGCACTTCACCGAAATGGTCTCGTCGCATCAACGTCCGCACGCCGAGATAGACGAGGTAGGCCGCGCCCGCGTACTTGATGGCGGCAAACGCCCAGGCTGACGTCGCCAAAATGGCCGACAGCCCCAGCGCCGCCGCCACCACGTGCGCCAGGCCGCCGACCGCCGTGCCAAAAGATGAGGCATATCCTTCGCCGCGCCCACCCTTGATCGAGCGCGTGAGGACGTAGAAGATACCAGGGCCGGGCGTAATCGCCAGCAGAATCGCGGCGGTAAGAAAAAGGCCAAAGGATGTGGAATCGGGCATGAGAGGGCTCCTGGTTTCTGTAAATTTCTAGCGGATTGGGCGGATGAAGCGGATGAAGACGGATCAGAAAATCCGCTTCAATCCGCCCGGTCCGCTTCATCCGCTAGAAGTTCTTACACTGTCTGCAAAATTTCACCAATCACCTCTACCGCCCGCGACAGCTCGTCCTGCTCAATCGTCAGCGGCGGCACGAGGCGCAGCACGTTGGGCCCGGCGCTGACAAAGATCATGCCGTGCTCGTAGCCCTGCTCCACAATCGGCCCGACTTCGATATCCATCTCGATGCCGACCAGCAGCCCCGCGCCGCGCACCTCCTGGATGTGCGGGCTGTTGATCTCCTCCAGCCGCTCCCGCAAAAAGTCTCCCTTTTCGCGCACGCCCGCCAAAAATTCTGGCTGGCTGATGCGCTTGACCACGTGCTCGGCCACGTGCGTCGTAAACGGATTGCCCGCAAAGGTGCTGGCGTGATCGCCCTTGTGGATCGAATCGGCCACGCGCTGGCTCATCATAATTGCGCCGATGGGCAGGCCGTTGGCGAGCGGCTTGGCGGTGGTCATCAGATCGGGCTGGACGACGCAGGGCTCGGTGCCGCCGCAGGTCGGGCAGGTGGCGCGCGCACCGCCGTTGTTTTGCGTACAAACGGTAAAGTGCCCCCACATGTTGCCCGTGCGCCCCACGCCGCACTGCACTTCGTCGTAGATCAGCAGCGCGTCGTGCTGGTCGGCGAGCTGGCGCAGCCCCAGCAGAAAGTCACGCGAGGCGGGGTGGATGCCGCCCTCGCCCTGAATCGGCTCGACGATGATGGCGCAGATGTTGTCGCTCATCTGCTCGCAGGCGCTCTCTAAATTGTTAAATTCGGCAAAGCGTACGCCGGGCATCAGCGGCGCAAAGGGCTCCTGATATTTGGGGCGCGGCGTCGCGGCCAGGCTGCCGTAAAGTCGCCCGTGAAAGGCGTTGGTAAAGGCGAGGATGTGGTGCTTGCCCTCGTGACCGTTGTCGTAGGCGTAGCGGCGGGCGAACTTGAACGCGCCCTCGTTGGCGTCCGCACCCGTGAGCGAGAAGTGGACTTTGTCGGCAAAGCAGGTCTCGCAGAGCGCCTGGGCCAGTTGAGCGTGGGGGGCCGTGTGGTAGAGATTGCTCACGTGCAGCACGCCGGTCGACATCGCCTCCTGCATGGCTTGGTTGACGCCGTCGTCGTTGTAGCCCAGCGCATTCACGGCAATCCCCGCCACGAGGTCGAGATAGGCCTTGCCTTCGGTGTCGTAGAGCGTGCTGCCCTCGCCGCGCTCGAAGACGATGTCGGGTCGGCTGTAGACGCCGAGAACGTAGTCGTGTTCGAGCTGGATAGTTTCTTGCGCGTTCATGGTATGCTCCGTTGATGTTTGTTTAGCTTTGTCAAAACATGAAAATTTCCGTGTTTTTTGACAAATTTAAATATTAGTGATATTCTTTAGGTAGAATCTTTGAGGCTCTCTGGCAGAGCCTAGCCAGATTCTGCTTAAAACAGCAACCCCTCGCGGGTTGCTGTTTTTTATTCTTCATCAGTTGCTGCGTAGAGTTGCTCCTCACGCATTCTATAAAATCCATAAAGGCGTTGCCCATAGTCATTTTCCAAATCGTCAGACGTTTTTGCTTGGATGATTTTGTAATAACGCTCAATGGCTGAAAGAAAATCATCGCCTGGTGGGGCGCTTTCATAAAGCTTATTTTGCTCATATTGCCGAACAACAGAGGCGGCAAGATCAGCCAACTGAATGCCCGGTGTTACTCGCGAATCTACAAACAGTGCCGTATCCACGATGCGACGTAAAATGTTATTATATTCCGCTACTTTGAAAATATAGTCGCTAATACAGGTTGACATATTTAGCCCCTGCACGTTCATGCCGTTTCCATCGTAAACCAACACTGCTTCTTGCTTTACTTCTTCGGCCAGGGCGTTAATACGCTGAAGCAAAAATTTATGGGGCATGGCAAGTGATTCTCTGGGATATTCAACTCCCGCGTAGGTCGTGGCACCACAATTGCAAAGAAAGTAACGTCTAATGTTCCCAGCAGAGAAAAAAGTGATTCAACAAGCTCGCGTTTTTGGGGAACTCGTCGAAACGTTCTGGCATTGATGAGATGAGTTCCCTTCAATTCTGGAAAATCATCTCGTCCCAAAATATCTCTTTTGATTGAGTACACCTGGCGACTAATCCCTCTGTGCCGACGCTCGGACATACATAGCGCGAATAGAACAGAGATCGGATTGGGGTCATTGGGATGTATTGTTCCGCTTTCGTCGATAAATGCAAACACGGTGATTCTCTTTTGTATGGGCAAGCTGTTATATGGGCAAGCTGTTATATGGGCAAGCTGTTATATGGGCAAGCTGTAGTGATAAGCATTCGTTTCGCGCGTCCAGCCCGCTTTCTCATAGAGCCGCTGCGCCACTACATTATCGACCTCCGTCTGCAGCTCCAACCGCACTGCGCCCGTCTCTGCGCCCCATTCGGCTGCCCGCTGGAGCAGCGCCGCCCCCACCCCGCGACCGCGCGCCGCTTTAGCGACGAAGAGATCGTTCAGAATCCAGAGAGGGGCCATCGAGACTGAGGAGAACGACGGGTAAAGCTGGGTAAAGCCCAGCGCGTCACCCGTCTCGTCGTCCAGCGCGAGAAAGATGACGCTGTCGCCGCTGGTCAGCCGCTCGCTGATAAAGCGCCGCGCGCCGTCGAGGTCGTGGGGTTGCTGGTAGAATTGACGGTAGCCGTCAAAGAGCGTAACGACGGCGTCGAGATGGGCAAGGTTTGCTTGGGTGGTTTGCATGGTTTGCTCAGTTGGTGGAGTATTCCGGTCAGAGCTAAAGGGGTTTTAGAAACCCTTCGGTTCTGTTTTATTTCTACATCGACCCCAAAATGCCCGTCCCCTCCCCCTCCTGCACGCCCGCCAAATTGGTGATCACCGCCTGCGCCACGCCGCGGCGCACGGCCTCCACGGCGCTGCGCACCTTGGGAATCATGCCGCCGGTGATGATGCCCTCCTCGATCCAGGCTTCGGCCTGATCGGCGGTGATGGCGCGGGCGACGCGGCCGGCAATCAGCACGCCGGGCACGTTGCTCACAAAGACGACGCGCAGCGCCTGGAGCGCGGCGGCCACGGCGGCGGCGGCGTGGTCGGCGTTGACGTTGTAGCTTTGGGCGTCGAGCGTGCCGAAGCTAACCGGGCTGACAACGGGCACGATATTTGCGTCGAGCAGCGTTTGCAGCAGATGCGTGTCCACGTCCTGAATGTCGCCGACGCGCCCTAAATCGCCGAGCGGATGCCACATTTTCTCGACGTAGATCGTGCCGTCATCGACGCCGCTGATGCCCGCCGCGCGAATGCCGGCGTGCACGAGCGCGCGCACGATGCGCTTGTTCATCAGCCCGCTCAAGACCATCTCGGCCACGTCGCGGCTCGCGTCGTCCGTCACGCGCAGGCCATCGAGAAATTGCGTGCCCAAGCCGAGCTTGGCTTGATATTCGGCAATGACTTTGCCGCCGCCGTGGACGATCACCGCGCGGTAGCCATCGTTGTGCAAGCTCTTCACAGCTTGAGCCAGGCCAGCGAGAAAGGCCTCGTCGTCGAGATCGTTGCCGCCGATTTTGAGGACGATGAGATAGGGCAAATCGGCTTCGGTTTGTGAATCGGACTGACTTGTTTCTGGATTCATTGAATTTTTCCTGCGATCAAAAGAATCACGATAAATTCGCGTCCTGGGGACGCTGGCTGGCAGAACGAGATACGCGGATTTTCTTCTCTGATCCGCGTTCTTCCGCGTATCTCCGCGTCCAAAACTCTCTATCTGCTACAGCAGCCCCATCGTCTCCTCCAGCCCGGCGGCGACGTTGAAATTCTGCACGGCCTGGCCACTCGCGCCCTTGAGCAAATTGTCCGCACTCGACGTGACGATGTACTCCGTTCCATCTGGTCGCGCTGGATCGGCTGTCGTGACGGCGATGGCGACGCGGTTGCTGCCGCTCGTGTGCTGCATCGTCGCCTGCTGGCCCGCGGGGAGCAGGTGGACAAACGGCTCGTTGGCATACGTTTCGGCGTAGGCCGCGCGGATGTCGGCTTGGGTGACGCCGTCGGCCACGTCGACAAAAATGGTGCTGAGCATTCCGCGTCGCGCGGGTACAAGATGTGGCGTGAAGAAAAAGCGGTGCGGTCTGTGCCCGTTCACGTGATTGAGCACCATCTCCATCTCGGCGATGTGGCGGTGGCGCGCGCCCACGTTGTAGGGCGTCGCGTTTTCGCTGGCTTCGACAAACAAATTTTGAATGTTCGTCTTGCGCCCGGCCCCGCTGATGCCGCTCAGGCTGTTGACAATCACGCGCTCGCCCAGCCAGCCCGCCTTGGCCAGCGGGTAGAGACCCAGGTTGACCGTCGTCGGGTAGCAGCCGGGAACGGCGATCTGTTGCGCGCCGCGAAGCTGCTCGCGGTAGATTTCGCACAGCCCGTAGACAAAGCTGTCCAGCAGCTCCGGCGCGGTGTGGGGCACGCCGTACCAGCGCTCGTAAGTCGCCACGTCCTTGAGCCGATAGTCCGCGCTCAAATCGATGACGCGCACCCCCGCCTCCACAAAGGCGCGCACCGGCTCAATCGAGGCCGCGTGGGGCAGGCAGAGAAAGACCACGTCGACCTCGTCCGCCCGCTCAACCGCCTCGGCCAGCGGAATCAACGGCTGATCCCACGGCACGGCATGTACGTCTGCGAATGTGTCGCCCGCGCTGCTTTCACTTGTCAGCCAGCCGACCTCAAGCTGTGGATGGCGCTGGATCAGCCGCATCAGTTCCAGCCCGGTGTAGCCCGTCGCCCCCGCGATGCCTACTTTGTACATGGGATTGCTCCAAATTCTTGATGCAAAAGATTTTAACGCGGAGGCGCAGAGACGCAAAGGAGAGGCTGCGTCCACAACGACCTCTGCGCTTTGCGCTTGTGCGCCTTTGCGTTAAATTTTGTTGTCTATTCTTTGCTCATGATCTCTGCGACTTCTGCTTCCAACGAGTTGCGCGATTTTGCCAGCGCGTCGACCACGCCCCGCTGATCCGCTGCCGACTTGTTCTGGCTCATCTTAAACTTGCCCTCCAGCCGCGTGATCTCCATCTCGAAGCCGACAATCGCGCCGAGCAGTCCGTCGTTGCGCACGTCTGCCCAATCCACTTGCCACGGCTGCGGCTGGTGCTGCTCGTACTGGGCGACAAGTGCGTCCAGCATCGGGCGCAGCCGGGCGGGATCGTCGATGATTTGCGGCGTGCCGTAGGCGTGGGCGACGGCGTAGTTCCAAGTCGGCACGTTGAATTCGCTGGCGTACCACGTCGGCGAGAGGTAGGCGTGCGGCCCCTGGAAAATCACGAGTGTTTCGCTGCCGCTCGCAAAGGATTGCCACTGCGGATTGGCGCGCGCCATGTGCGAGACGAGCGTGCCGTGCGCGCCGCGCGTGCGGTCGAGCACGACGGGCAGATGGGTGGCGACGGGTGCGCCCGCTACGCTGGTGTCGGTGTCGCCGGTGTCGCCGGTAACGACGGTGGCAAAGGAGAAGCGCTCCATCAGGTTGAACAGCTTGTCGAGGTCATCTTCGCGGTTGAGTCGAGGCGTATACATGTTTGGTGTGAGGTTGATTGGGAAGCCGATAAGTTTTGCCAAATAAAAAAGCCCTCCGTCTGGAGAGCTTGAGCGGGCAACAGCTAGAAATTTCGTGCACGCAAAAATCCCAAACGCGGGGTTGGCTACATGCGGCGCGGCCTCTGGGCAGAAGGGTGGGAAGCAAGCTGGCTGTTCATGGGGCGAGTGTAGCACGGCACGGGGCGCATGTCAATAGCAATGTTTGCGATCTTGGGATGAAAAATGCACTTCAGTTTGGAACGGGTAGGAATTGAGCTTGCCCTGAACCAAAGTGTATGCAAAATGAAAACAAGAGCTCGTCGTCTAAGTGACTGTCACTGTCCACAGCTGGATAACTTACCCCATTTTGTCTGGACAGTGACTGTCACTGGCTCCAAAAATTCTTGCTCTCGACGTGACTTCACTTTAGGGTGCATCTTGGGCGTGTTGCCAAGCAACGATTCAAACTCTTTGCTGATAACTTCAACAGAGTTTTTGTGGTATACTCAAAATCAATCGGCAACTGTAAGATGTAATACAGGAGGATTTTATGTCTGCAACCGCCAAACGACTTCTTGTTTTGTTGCTCTTTTTGCTATTTGTCATGGTGTGCTGCACAGCCATCTTTGCTGTTGAAGAGGTAAGCAGCCTCACCACGGTAAATTTTTTCTTTTTCTGGTTGTCGACCTATCAGGTCGCCTGGGTCTTTATCATTGGATTCTGGGTCTTTATTATTGTACTGCTTTGGTTTGCTTGGGAATTATTTTTCGGGCAAGCGCGAACCTATTGAGGCCAACATTTGCATTCACAACGGAGGTATTGTGATCAAACAGTTCATGCAGTTTACATTAGCGCTCGCCTTGCTCTGCATAGGAATACCGGCCCATTCAGTTCATGCACAAGACGACACCGAACCCGGCGAACCCCTCGTCTACTACGACCTCGACCTCAAATACCCCGGCATTACCCTGCTCGATGTGCCGCCCAACTCGTTCGACGTGCCCAGCATCAGCGCCACGCTCTACGTTGATACCCTCTACCTCTACGAGTACCACTTCATGCTCTGGGGCCGAGTAGTCTACGGCAACCGAGCCCGCCCCATCCAGCTCACCGCCACCTTCTGTGACTCTGCTGCCAACACCGACGAGCCAGATAAAACGGCTTCTGCGGTTGATGCAACCGGCAACTTCTTTGTAGCACATGTTGCCATACGCCGTAACCCGCCAGATTATGTGCTGCTTACTGGCGATCAGCCTGACATGCGTGATCGTAAGAGCTTACTCTTTATCTACCTCCAGCGGCCCGATGGGCCAATTCCGTGGCAGGTGGAGAACCGCGAAGTGACCTTCTTTGAAGTTCCAACGAGCGGCACGCCGTTGGAAGAATTTACCGCGCCTTTACTACAGCGAATGGATTTGCCCGCGGGTCCGTTCATCAACGACCATTGGTATATTCTGCTCTTAAAGGGCGAATCCTCCTTCTCCGTAGATAGCTACCAAAGTTCAGAGTTTGCAGGCTGCCTCTGGGGCTACAAAATCGTCTCCGACCCCACTATTGTCGAACTCGACCTGGAGTATAACCGCAACACGCCGGACGTGCGCGGCTACCGCCTGCTAATGGCGTTGAGCACAGGCCGGGCAGGGACTTTCTCATGCCCATGCAAGAACGGGGCATCTGGGGCTGTCTCTACCAACCCCCATTGTAGCAGGCTCGATTCGTGGTCGGGTCGGCTTGCATCGAATCAACGTTACTTCGTCCCCAACCCCAGCAGCTCGACCGTTCCCGCGTAGCCCACATCCGCCAGCCGCGCCCCTGCCGCCGTAAAAAACTCCGGCTCGGCACTCAAGCCCAGCCCGTCCACGAGCCGATTAAGCGTGTTGAAGGTGCAGACCAGCGCCGCCAGCTGCACCACCGCCTCCTCGGACCAATCCGCCTCCAGCAGCGCCGTCACCTGTTCCGCCGACACGCTGCCCGGCGAGAGCGTCAGCGTGCGCATGTAGGCGAAGACGGGTTGCCAGCGCGCGCCGCCGTACTCCGGCTCGATGCTGGTTGGTGGCGTGAGGCCGCAGGCGATGGCCGCTTCGCCGTGGACGCTACGGCAGTAATCGCAGCCGTTGAGCTGCGAGACAAACGTGCCCAGCATTTCTCCCTCGGCGCGCGAGATTTCAGTGGTCAGCGTAAAGGCCGCTTCGGCCAGGCCGAGCACGTGGCGGGCCAGGGGCGGGTAGCGTTTGTAGACGTCGAGCAGGGTGGCGTTGTCGAGGCTGGGGAGGTGGGCCATACAGTAATTTCCGGTGAATGGTTGATCGAGCAAGCGTTTTGGGCGGTACGGGCACGCCATGGCGTGCCCGTACCGCCCAAAATATATATTATTTAACCCAAGTTGCTACCTGTAGATTTTGCGCATAGACAGCGGATGGCTAGGCAGGTTGCAACCAAGCGATGCTGGAGGCGAGGCAAAAGAGCACGACTTTCAACTCGAAACCAGCCGTCGAGGTGGCATGGATGGACTTGGGCAACAAACGCTCAATCATGCTGCCCGCCGTTTCCACGGCCTGGCGGTAGTGATGCTGAAAAAAGTGAATCCAGCCAGCGAGCGGGCGCTTCGAGTTTTTCTTGCGAATCGGATAGAGGTGAATCTCGTTATCCTCCAGGATATCCTCGATGACATAGTGGTTGTAGGCTTTATCGCCGAGGACCATGGAGCCCGACGGCAGGTCGAAATCGAAGAGTTCCAGTCCCGTGGTGTCGCTGAAGCTGCCGCAGGTGAGGAAAAATTCAACGGGTCGCCCCGTTTCGCTGACGAGCATGTGGATTTTCAGACCGTAAAAGTAGCGCCGTTTGCTGGATTTGTAGCCGCGATAGGCTTCATCCTGGTACAAGCGGCAGCGCGAAATGCGGATGTTGTCGCAAACCGGGATGGGATAGGTATCCACGACATAGATGTTTTCCTCGCTTTCGGCTTTCCAGCATTCGCCCAGCACGCTGAAGAGTGTCAGAAAGTAGGGCTTGACCCGATGCAGTCGCCGACTGAAGCGACTTTTGCCCAACATGCCCGGAATGTAGCCCTGTTCCTTGAGCATCAAACGCGCTGAGTTGTAGTTGCCGCCAAATTTGAGCGCGGCCACGATGCCGATGGTCATGATTTCGGCGTCGCTGACTTGGCATTGCTTGTCTTCACGGTGATCCAACGCGTCGAGCAAATCGGCGCACAGGCAGTAGACGAGTATAATTTGCGTGTCCATGAGGTTCTCCTGTTTGATTTATCGGTTTGGTCGCCTGTAAATCGTACGGAAACCTCATGGATTCTTCAACTTTTTCTACCACTATACGCAACTTTTCAAGGTAGCAACTTGGGTTCTTTATCTATCCTCGCCCTCCACCTCCACCTCCAGCTTAAACGCCCCCGTCAGCTCGCCGACGAGCCGCTCGCTGATCGTGCAGCCATCGTTGGGGAAAGCAAGCTGCGTGCGCTGGCTGCCGCTTTCGATGATAATCACAAAGCGGTCGCGGCCCTTGGGATCGCAGACGCAGTCGTAGATTTGCTTGAGCCGATATTTGTCGCGCTCCAGGTTGCCGCTGCGCCGGAAGGTGATTTGCAGCGCGCGCGTGGTGGAACCGTTCACGTGGCCGCTCCCGTTGCTGTAGCCGTTGCGGTGGTGACCATGCTGGTGCTGGCCGTTGCGGTAGCCGTTCGACGGCGCGTGGCCGTTCGCCAAGGCAGGCGGGGCGCGGTGTTCCGCCTCGACCGACGCTTCTTTCGCCGGCGGCTCTTTCGCCGCCTGGGCCTCTGATTCTACCACTAATTTGTTATCTGCGCTTTCATCTACTGGTTCTTCAACTGCTGGCTCTTCAACCGCTGGGGCCTGCGGCTCATCGCTCACAGGCGCAATTTCCGTTTCTAGCTCGACCTTGCCCGCCGCCTCCACCTCAGCGACTTTATCCACCGCTCGCTCTTCGTCGGCAATAAACGAGGCCGCCGTCTCTTTCACCACTCTATCTTTCACAGTTACGTTAGCCCGCTCCATTTCTTTTTCGACCATCCACGCCGGCACGTCGTTGCGGAAGGGGCTTTGCTCGCCAAATTCGTTCTCGGCGTCATCAGCCGACGAGTCTATGTCGTCATCCTCGTCGTCCTCACCCGCCACAAAGGTTTGCCCAGAGGGGCTGACGAAGCCGACGCTGGCTTCCTTTGCGGCTGGCGAATCGGCCCACGAGCCGCCCGCGAGCGGCTCCTGATATTGAAGGTATTCATCCGAAACGGCCAGCTTCTGCACGGCGCTTTCGATATGCGTCTGAATTGAATCGGCCAGCAGGCTGGTCTTGCCCTGGCGCGTCTGCGCCGTGCCCTTAACCAGCACCAGGCTGTCGATCTCCAAGCGCGCGCCGTACTCCTCAAAGGTGCGCGGGAAGATGACTACGTCGCAGGTGCCGCTCAGGTCTTCGAGCTGGACAAAGGCCATGCGGTCGCCCTTCTTGGTGTTGATCTGGCGCACGTCGCTGATCATGCCGACGAGCACGGCGCTGCTGCCGTCGTGGCTTTCGTTGAGCTCGGCACACTGGCAGGTGACTTTGCCGGTGAGGTTGATATTGAGCTGCTGCAAAGGGTGGCTGGCGACGTAGATGCCCAGCAGCTCCTTCTCCCACTGCAATTTCTCGCGCCCCGGCGCTTCGTCGATGTTGGGCAGGCGGATGGGCGACGCCTTGACCGCCGCCGCGCCGCCGAGCATGTCGAACATCGAAATTTGGCCGCTGGCCCGCGCGCTGTGGATGCCCGCCGACTGGGCGACGAGCTGCTCGATCACATCGAGCAGCTGGCTGCGCTGGCCAAAGCGGTCCAGCGCGCCCGCCTTGATCAGGCACTCCAGCGGCCGCTTGCCCACGCGCCGCAGGTCGACGCGGTCGCACAAATCTTCGAGGCTGGTAAAGCCGCCGCCCTCGGCGCGGCCTTCCAGAATCGCGCGCACGGGATTTTCGCCCACGTTCTTGATCGCCGCCATGCCAAAGCGAATCGCGCTGCCGTCAGGAATGGGGAAATCAAAGCCGATATTCGGATCGCGCCGCGCCTGTGATTGCGTCTCTTCCGGCAGCGTCTGAATCTCAAAATCCAGCCCGCTGTAGTTGATGTCCGGCGCCAGCACGTCGATCCCCATGCGGCGGCACTCGCCGATAAAGTTCGTCACCTTCTCCGTCTTGTCGCGCTCGATCAGCAGCAGCGCCGCCATGTACTCGACGGGATACTTGGCCTTCAGATACGCCGTCTGCACGGTGATGACGGCGTAGTCGGCGGCGTGGCTGTTGTGGACGAGAATATCGTTGGCGACAAAGTTGTGCGTGCCGGGCACTTCGAGATCGTAGGTCCGCTTCTCGCCGACATACTCGATGTCGATGATTTTGTCCCAGTAGATGTCGCTGTGCGCATAGCGATGCAGGCCGTCGTGGGCAAAGTAATCGGCCAGCCGTGCAATCGTGTCGCGGGTGAAGCCGGATTTGGTCGACGCGCCCACCGGGTAAAATTCGCGCTGCGCGACGCCGCACTCCCGATTCATATCCAGCCAGGTAACGCCCGCCCGCTCCTTCGCGCTGCGCACCAGTTCCTTGACGCCAACCGGGATGACATCTTTCGTACCGCTGACAACGATGCCGTTCAGCACAAGTTCCGCCATCTGTTCGCGGCGCTTCTCGCTAATGAAGTGCGTGCCAATCCACCGTCGGAATGCGCTGAGGTTGTCGTTGCCCGTGACAAAAAGCTGGTAGCCAATGCGACCTTCCTTATATGGAAAGTTGACCGTGCGCAGGCGGCTGACAATGCCCAGGCGCAACAGCAAATGCTGAAGCTGACGCGCCATGCGCTCGGACGATGTAGCGTAGTAGAGGCTGCGGTCCGTGGTGTTGATGTGGCCGTCGCCCGCCCACATGCGGCTGATCAACAGGCCGATTTGCTCGTTGTTCAACTCAAACGCCGCGTCGGGAATCGTCTTCTGCAGCGCATTTTTGCCCCAAATGTCCAGCGACTTGGCCCACGCCACAATGCCCGGCTCGACCGCCCGCGCCACGCGCTTGGCGTAAACCGAGTACGTCTCTTTGTGAATCGACAGCGAGCACTCGACATTCTCAAAAGACTCCGCCGCATCGACGTAATCCTGTACCTGGGCGGCGTCCTGGGAGTAAAAGTAGACCGAGTGTGGGTGACACAAATTGCCCTCGGCCAGTAGATGGCCCAGCGCAATGACTTCGTGATCGGGCCAGCGCTGTCGGCCCTCTACCGGAAGTCGCCGCGGCACCGCAATTTGTCCGCCAACTCGCAGCTCCTCCAGCAGCCGCCAGCCGTCGAAGGTATAAAAGGGGTGGTTGGCCGTTGCCTCAATCGTGCGTCCCAGCGCCGTTGTCAGCCGGTAGACGGGCTTGACGCCGTTGTCCATCACGGCGGAGACCGCGCCCGCTTGCAGCTTGAGCGCATCCGTGTCGCAGGTCAGCGTTTGCTCAAGTTGCGCCTCGCCCGTGTACAAATCCTCCACACGTACCAGCCGACCCGTCGCTGCGTCGACCACTTCGACGTCGCCCGGTAAACATTTGTTGAAGCCGTAGCGCGCAAAAAATTCGATGTCGGCGTAAATCGCCGCCGCCGCCTTCTTCGGCACGCCGTTTTTGGAGCAGCCATCAATGAAAATCTTTTTGTGCTTCTCAATTTCGCTGGCTTTTTTCTTGCTGATAGCGCGGCGCACGATATCTGCTTGACCGGGTGAATAACCCGCCAGGTTGGTCAAAATCTGGATGATCTGCTCTTGATAGATGCAGTTGTGGACGACGATATTATTGGCGACAAAGCTGTGCAGCCCCTCGACGGTCAAATCAAAGACGCGCTCTTCGCCGACTGGCTCAATTGATGCAACCTCCTGCCAATCCGTATTGAGCCTGCGTTCGGTCTGCGGCAGCGCAACTTGCTGCGTCAGCGATGCGACGACGGCACTTGAGATGCGGCTGCGCTGGCGACCCTTCGGGTAGAAGTGCTGCCGGTCGATGCCGTACTCGCGCATCAACGTGCGGTAGGGCAAGTCAATTACGCTGTCGACTTCTTGAATGAACGAGTCGCGCTCGATCGTGCTGTGGCTCTGGCGCGTGCAGACAATTTCGCGCTTGGGTGAAACCATGTGTGGCTGGAGCAATTCGGTGAGCCGCCCCGTTTCGTAGGTGGTGACTTGGTAGCCCGTGCGCTCCGTGCCTGCGTCGATGTTTTTGTAATCAGCCGCGTAAATCGTCGAGCGGATGCCGAGACGCAGCAGCAGCGTCTGCACATCGTCCGCCAGCTGCTGCGAAATGGTTTTGTAGTGGCACAGCTCGTTGCCAACGTAGCCGTCGCAGTCCCAGAGCGAGGCGAGGAAAAAGGCGATGTCGCTGGGGCCCAGCTCGAAGACGAAGGACGGTACAAACTTTTCGTGGCTGCGCAAGCCGCCCGGTCGACTGCCTGCCGCGTGCTTAAAGCCCAGCTCACGCATCCACCCCAGCAGGCTCGTCGGCGTGTGATAGTGGGCATCCAGCTCTTTCTTTTTCGCCGCGCCAATTCGCATCACGCCACGAACTTGCTCGGTGTAAACGGGTCGCACGTCTTCAAATGCAGAAAGGCAGCGCCCATATTCCGCCAGCATCGATGAATCTTTCGAGACAAAATCTACCGAAGCCATGCTGGCCAAACTGCCGTCGCCGATGAGGTAGGCGAGCACGCGCAACTGGCGGCGGTCAACGGCGAGGCCACTGTCGTCGTCCGGGCCAATGAGGTGTTGCGGCGTGGCGACGTATTCGCCCACATTGATTTCGTTGAGCGGCCGCCAGCCACGCTCGGTCAGCAGGCGGTGGTCCGCAGTCACCTTGACGCGCGCGCCGTTGCGCAGCGTTAGCTCGAAGACGGGCTTCGTGCCGCTGTCGATCCAGTAGGTGACGCGACCCGCCGCCGGTTGCCACTGCTCGTCAACGCCCTGAATCACGAAGTCATCGAGATGCTCGACTTCGTCCAGCCGACAGCGTCGCCCCGTGCGCGCATCGGTGACGAGCGCATCGCCGCTGACGCAAATTCCGTAAGTTTCGCCTAGAATCGGCTCGAGCTTTTCGTGCTTGAACTCAATTTCTTCTTCGCCGTGGAGGCGGCGGATGTAGTTGGGGATGTACTCAATCGGGCCGGGGCGATAGAGCGAAATCGTGGCGATGATGTGCTCGAAGATGTTGGGCTGCATCTCGGTGAGCACGCGCCGCATCCCCGCGCCGTCGACCTGGAAGACGCCGCTGACTTCGCCCGCGGAGAGCAGCTTGAAGGCGTTCTCGGTCTCGTCGCCCTCGAAGGGGATGTTGCGCAGCGTGTATTCGACGCCGTGGCGCTCGCGGATCAGCCGCGCCGCCTCGCGCATGACGGAGAGGGTGCTCAAGCCGAGAAAGTCGACCTTGAGCAGGCCGATCGATTCGAGCACGGGAAATTCGTACTGCGTAATCGCGCCGGTGATGCTGCCCTTGCTGGCGCGCATCAGCGGCGTGTAGTGGGTCAGCTCCCTGTCGGCGACGATGACGGCGGCGGCGTGGATGCCGGAATGGCGGGCGACGCCTTCGAGCTTCATCGAGTAGTCGAGCAGATTGCTGACCCACGGCTGCTTCTTGTAGAGGTCGACGAGCTCCTGGCTGTAGAATTCGTGGCCCTCGGTCATCACCTCCTGAATGGTGACGGGCTTGCCGGGGATGGCCGGAATCAGCTTGGCGATGCGGTCGACATCGTCGAGATTAACCTCCTGCGCGCGGCCCACGTCGCGGATGGCGGCGCGCGCCTTCATGCGCCCAAAGGTCACAATCTGGGCGACCTGATCGCCGCCGTACTTTTCGATGGTGTAGCGAATCAGCTCCTCGCGCTGGTCGTCCGGGTAGTCCAGATCGAAATCGGGCATGGAGACGCGATCCGGGTTGAGGAAGCGCTCGAAGATCAGGTTGTTCTTGAGTGGGTCCAGCCCCGTAATGCCGATGGTGTAGGCCACCACCGAGCCCGCGCCGGAGCCGCGCACGTTCCACCAGATGTTGCGCGAGCGCGCAAAGTCGCAGAGGTCGGCGACGATCAGAAAATAAACGTCGAAGCCCATCTGGTGGATGATTTTGAGCTCGTGCTCTTTGCGCGCCTGCACCTCCGGGTCGTTCGCGCGCTCGCCGTACAGCTCAGCCAGCCCCTTCTCTGTCAGGTGACGAAGATAGGTCTCGTAGTTGTAGCCCTCCGGAATGTCGATGTCCGGCAGGTGGTACTCGCGATCCTCCACGTCGACATCGCACATTTCGGCGATCAGCACCGAGTTGTCGTAAGCGCTGCTCGGCAGGTCGATCAGCGGCGCAAAGGTCGCCTCCATCTGCGCGCGGGACTTGAGAAAGTAGCTGCCGTCGCTCAGCTTCATGCGCTTTTCGGATTTGATGCTCTCGCCCGTCTGCACGCAGAGCAGCATCTCGTGCGGGTCGGCATCCTCCTCGCGCACGTAGTGGACGTCGTTCGTCGCCAGCAGGCCGATGCCAAACTTCTTGGCCCAGGGCACCAGCGCCTTGTTGACCGGGATCAGCTCCGGAATCGAGTGCTCCTGCAGCTCGATAAAGAAATTCTCCTTGCCAAAGGTCTCCACGTACCAGCCGAGCCGGTCGTAGGCCTCCCGCTCCTTGCCCTGCGAAAGCAGCTGCGGCACCTCCGCGCCCAGGCAGCCCGTCGTGCAGACGAGGCCCTCGGCGTGTGCGGCCAGAAAGTCGTGGTCGACGCGCGGCTTGTAGTAGTAGCCACCCGTCTGCGCCTCGGAGGCAATCTTGAGCAGGTTGCGGTAGCCCGTCATGCTTTTGGCGAGCAGCAGCAGGTGATAATTCTCGCGGTCAAACTGCGAATCGCGCCCGTTCCTCGGTCGCCCCCACACCGTCTGGTAGGCCTCCACGCCGATAATCGGCTTGATCTCCGCCGCGCGGCAGGCACGCGAAAACTCGACCGCGCCGTGCATCACGCCGTGGTCGGTCAGCGCCAGCGCGCCGTGGCCCAGCCGCTTGGCCTCGGCCACGAGGTCCTTCACGCGGCCCAGGCCGTCGAGCATCGAATATTCGGAGTGCGTGTGCAGGTGGACGAAATCGCTCATGGGAATGAAAAAGATTGAAGAGCGGCGCATCTAGCAGCGCCTCTTCAATCTTAATGACGACGCGGCTGGGTCGGGTCGAGCCGCGCGGGAATGGGTTCGGGTCGGGTCGTTGGTGAGGAGTATAGCAGAAAAGGGAGGTGGGGTCGAATTGAGTTTATAACAGTCGGGCTTTTATCTTGTAGCCCAATTGGTGTACAATTGACGAAGAAAGGAGACATAATGTCAAAATCATCGACAATTAGGGCACGAATGGACCCACAGCTAAAGGAAGAAGCGGAAACGATTCTGCATGAATTGGGGATTTCCACAACTCAAGCGCTGACTTTATTTTACCAACAAGTCCGCTTAAAGCGCGGGATTCCCTTTGAGGTACGTCTTCCCGATGAACGCAGCGGGCCGAGCCCGCGCCCCGTAAGTCAACGCCCACAGCCGCCGTTCCCGGTCGACGGCAACCGCTCCCTCATGGAGCAAAATGTGGCTGCCTACAAAGCCATGCACGGTGAACTCGTCGAGCGCTATTTGGGTCAGTACGTCGCCATTTATGATGGTCAGTTGGTCGACTACGATCCCGATCCGGTGGCTTTGCTCGAACGCGTGCGCGCTCAACATCCGAACCAAGTTGTGCTGCGCCACAAAGTTGAACGGACGCCGAAGCGCGAATTGCGCGCTCGACATCCGCAGATCGAGCCGCTGCCGTGAGCCGAACCGCTTCCTTTGATTACAACAGCGCCTATGCGCCGCCCGCTCCGTTTCTGCCCATCGCCATCGACGGGTACGATGGCGCGAAGCCACCGGTTATGCTCATGGCGTTTGTCGATTCCGGTGCGGATGGAACCATGCTCCCGCTCGACGTGTTGCGGGCCGTGGGGGCCGAATATGAGGATACGGTTCGCCTGCGTGGAACGGCCGGCGGCGTGCAGCAGCTCGACCGTTACACCGTGCGCATCCAGATTGCCAGTGAAACAATTCACGCCATTTCCGCCGTGGCCACGGCGGAAGGGAGCGAGGCGCTGATTGGGCGCGATGTGCTAAGCGAGCTGGTTGTGACGCTCAACGGACTCGCGGGCGTGACGGAGGTGGAGATTGGGGCGTGAGTGGGATGGTGAGGTGTGCAGGGAAATGCAATCGCGTGGGAATGGGTTCGAGTCGGAACGGATGTGCTGGTGGGGAGTATAGCAGAAAGGGGGGCGGAGTCGAATTGGATATGGATTTGTGAAGCGCGAAACCGT
This sequence comes from Caldilineaceae bacterium, assembly GCA_965213595.1. Classification (GTDB taxonomy): domain Bacteria; phylum Chloroflexota; class Anaerolineae; order Caldilineales; family Caldilineaceae; genus JBCCFC01. Next base: position 508,028 of record CBDBZO010000002.1, read on the forward strand.
ACATGTGGTTTCCGCTGTCGCTACCGCAGCAGGCAGCGAGGCGTTGATCGGGCGCGATGTGTTGAATTATTTGGGTACATTCGGAATGAGTTGGGTCGACCACCACCGGCGACGAATGAATTGCCCGCCTGATACGCGAAGTGCGCTGAAGCGCACTGACCACGGCTCAGGCAACGCGCTTCAGCGCGTTTCCCATAGCAGACGGGCAATTCATTGCTCGTCAGTCGACGTCGACGGGGTAACTTCTACTCATTCCGAACACACCCGAATGAGTTGGTAGTGACGCTGGATGGGGTCGCGGGGGGGGTGGCGGTTCGAGCATGAGGGTTTCGCAGCCTAACTAACATCGAACAAGCGCCGCTTGTTTTGTATCGTACCGGAATTGATCGAGGGTGCTCTCCTCAATTTTTTCAATGGCCTCCTCAATAGCGGATAGTGGAACCCAAAACCATTCCTTTGGCTTTACGGGCACGTCGAAGCGATCCATCAACTCTACATCCAAGCGGGCGCTGGCAAAGAACTTTTGCAGCAGCGCCTCCAGCTTTTGTGGATGAAACCCGACCAGCGCGAATGTTGCCACAACTTCCACCTCCGCCAGTAGATAGGTCGGATCATTTTGGGCGTTGGCAATTCGATTCTTGACGTTGCCTGTGGTGACGCCAATTTTGTGGATCACCAAGCGATTCTCCGCAATGAACGGGTTATCGGAATTGCTTCTGAGCACATAAACCGTGCCGCTTGTCGATTCTTCCGTCGTATCGATCTGAGAAAAAAGCGGCCCAAAATCGGGCTTCGTAATGCGGCGGCTAGCTTTATCTCGATGCAGTGCTCGCTGAAGCGAGCGCAAAAGCAGATCGCTCTCGGTCCCGTTATCGTAGACAACCCGCAGCCTGCGATCCGAGCGACCATAGTCGCTGACGAACGGCTCGCCCTCCTCGACAACCATCGCTTTTTGTCCATCAATAATGAATAGATCGCCCCGATTAAGTCCTGCGTTACCTTCGTATCTAACCGTTTGACGTTTGCCCGTCTTTAGTTCGTGCTGAATTGTTTCAAACACGGGCTTGAATTGGTCAAAATCTTCACAGGGCGTTCGCTGGGCGACTTCCTCCACCACTGCCTTTTCCCGCCGCGAGCGCACGTGGGCTAGACGTTCGATGTCGTCTTTCGGGGACGTCTCGACGCCAAGGACGGCCAGCAGATCTTCGTCGCTCATCTCTTCGATAGAAGAAAAAGCGCTGCTGTCCGCAGCCAAAATTCCGCGCGCATCCAGCGGCTGCAGCAGTTCGCGACATTCCTCAGATTCGCGCAGCCGATCCAGCCGCACGGCGTAGAGCCGCTCAAAAATGTCACGGTTTTCTCCATGCTGCGGCAGCCCGCCCTGCTCCTCCACAAAACGCTCGATCTCCTCGAAGCCTGCAATGATGCGCTGCTCTTTGGCCGAGCGCTTGATGGGCTTGGCGGGTGATGTATCTACGCCCAGCGCGCCGAGCAGATCGAGATCGGCATCTGTTGTGCGCTTAGCCATTATTCTCTTCTCTCACTTGGCGCTGCAAAAAGGCGATGCCCTCGGCCATGCGCTTTTCCCACGGATCCATCGCTGTAATGGACGGCAGCCGCCCCTTTTCCTGCTTGAAGCGAAGCGCCCGCGTTGCCAGGTCGCGCGCTTCGTCCAGCGAAAGGTGGACGCGCTTAGCCGCAATGACGGCGGCGACCTGCTTGAGCCGCTCTTCGCCCATGGACTTTGCCAAGATGGCATAGGCTTCGCTGAAGGGGTTGATGCGGTCAATCAGGTCGATATCCAATTCGGTGACTTCGAGCGCAAATTTGCGCACGCCGTCGATTAGCGACGTGTTGAGCGCGATTTCGTCATTGCCAATGCTCAACTCATTGTCCTGCGCGTGTTCGTTCTGCGCATGTTCGTTCTGCGCATGTTCGTCCTGCACTTGTTTGGCCTGCTGTACAAGATTGAGCGCGGCAACGGCGTGCTGGCGTATCGCTTCCTGATCTTCGTCGTCCAAGTTGGGGTGGCGCTCCCGAATGATGTGGCCCATGCGTACCTGCGTCAATTCCTCCGGAACCACTTCTTCGTCAAATAGACCGCGCTCGATGGTTGGCTTATCCTGCACAAAGGCGGTGACTAGCTCGGTCAAATCCTCTTGGCAGATGCGCTGGGCCTCCGTGCTTTTTGGCTCGGCCAGCCCCTTAATTTCGAGCTGCACGCGCCCATTCGGACCAACACCAACGTTGCAGCGCTCCGGATCGTAGCCATCCACACCATAATCAAAGCCGGGCGTGGGGCCACCATCCGGCTCGCCGAGCGGGCGCTTGGGCTTGAACTCGAAGCGGGGGGCGAGCACCTGCTCCATCAGCAGGCTGGCGGCAATGGCCTTGAGCGTGTCGTTGATCGCTTCTGTAACGACAAGTTCGGTGGCGTCCGGCTCGGCGATGAGGTTGGTGAAGCGGGTGCGCAATTTGCCCGGCGCATCGCGCGTGGCTCGGCCAATAATCTGCACGATCTCGGTGAGGCTGGAGCGGTAGCCAATTGTAAGCGCGTGCTCGCACCAGATCCAGTCGAAGCCCTCTTTGGCCATGCCGAGGGCGATGATGATGTCGACGTGCTCGCGGCTTTCGTTGGTGGCGGGGTCGCGCAGCGCGGCGGCGACCCGTTCGCGCTTGCTCGGATCGTCGTCCACCAGATCGGCGATCTTGAGCACCGTGCCGTCCGCCAGCTTGATCAGACGAAAACCGGTCACGGGGTCGTCGCCCTGCCACTCGCCCAGCTCATGGAGAATATTTTCTACTTCCCTGTATTTATCCGTCGTGCTTTCGCGCGAGTTGACGTTGGGAATGTGGATGATGGTCTTTTCATGTGGGTCGAGCACTTCCATAATTTCATCGACGTAGCCGCCGCTGTAGAAGAAGTAACCGATGTCGAGATGCTTCAGGTAGTCGTAGCCGTTGAGCTGCTCGTAGTAAGTGTAGGTGACGGTTGCGAAGCGGGCTTCGTCGTCTGGGTGGAGCACGGCTTCGGCATCGCCGCGAAAGTAGGAGCCCGTCATGGCGACAATGTGAGCGCGGTCGCGGGCCATGAAGCCGCGCACGTGATCGCCGAGCTTGTTGTCCGGGTTGGCGGAGACGTGGTGAAATTCGTCCACGGCAAGCAGCCGATTGTCAAAGGCTTCAACGCCAAAGCGCTCCACGGCAAAGCGAAAGGTGGCGTGGGTGCAAACAAGCACGCGATTGTCCGGGTTATCGGCATCGCTTTCCAAAAATCTCCCCACGGCGTCGACCTTGCCGCCGCTGGCGTCGCTATCACTGCCCGGCGCATCGCACAGATTCCAGCGCGGCGCCACGTGCCAATCGGCCCAGAAGCCAAAGTCGCTGAGCGGCTCGCTGTGGAAGCTGGCGCCGATCGAGCGTTCGGGCACGGCAATGATCGCCTGCTGCACATCCTGATTGTGGAGCTTGTCCAGCGCGATAAACATAAGCGCGCGGCTTTTGCCCGAAGCGGGCGGCGACTTGATCAACAGGTACTGCTCGCCGCGCCGTTGATAAGCCCGCGCCTGCATGGGCCTCATGCCCAGTTCATCCGCTTTGGTGGAGACGCCGCTGCGCGCGTAGGTGACGGAGACGGAGGGGATCGAGCGGGTAGGGATGGAGCGGGCGGGGGCAGAGAGAGAGTTGGCGGGTTGCTTATTCATAGTAATTTACTAGCCAAATTTAATTTTCATGTGTATAATAATTCTCATGGACATTGTTTTTGATTCCGCGAAAAATGCGAGTAATCAAGCCAGGCACGGTGTCGGCTTCGATAGCGTAGCGGAGCTTGATTGGGAACAGGCGGTGACCAAGCAAGATACGCGGCACAACTACGGCGAGGAACGCTTTCTGACCTACGCCATGTTGAATCAGCGTCTTCACGTGCTTGTTTGGACAGCACGCGGTGATGCTGTTCGCCCCATCAGTTTGCGCAAAGCCAACGCACGGGAAAGGAGATTTTATGACAGTCAATAAGTTTACGGAAAAGCCTGAATATATCGAATACGAGGACGGCACGCGCGTAGAGCTTGCCGACGATGATTCCCCGCCCCTAACCGACGACGAATGGGCCAACGCCGGGCCAGCCGTGAAGGGGCCACCCGCTGCGGTGCTCGAAGCCGTTCGCAAACGGGGCCGACCGCCCAAGGCGGTGACCAAAGAGCGCGTCAACGTGAGCCTGGATCCGGATGTGGTCGAGCTCTTGCGAGCCAGCGGCCCCGGCTGGCAAACGCGGGTCAACGCTCATTTGCGGGAATGGTTGCGGCTTGGTTAGCAAGGGCTTCATCAGTTGGACGCCGTCATTTCCGTGTACAGCTCAAACAGCGTCTCCAGCCGCTCGGTGTCGTTTTTGAAGCGGCGACCGATGTAGATGCGTTCGAGCGTTTCGTCGTTGCGCTCGTGGGCGGCGCGCACCTCCGGGAACTGGGCATCCATGCAACTTGGATCGTACATATCGGCGATGGTGGCGGGAAAGTAGCGTTCGCGGGCGAGCAGGATTTCCTCGGCGCAGCGCGTGAGATCGGCCTTGTTTTGCGCGGTGAGCGGGGGCACGGGAAAGGTGTTCCAGCCCAGCGTGTTGGAGTAGCGATAGTCGGTTTTCAGCTTGCCGCAGACGGTGGCAATCCAGACGAGGTGGATGCGCGAGGCGATCAGCGCCATATTCCAGAGTGGGGCGTCGTAAATTACGGACGCGAGATTAGATACTACAGTAAATGAACTCGTTATCTCACAAGGTAAATATTCTCGTCTTTCCGAAGAAACATTGGGAACAGCTATCGCTGCCTTCGATGAATGTGGCGCAAACACAAAGCGATGTGGGGTCGAGGCATTACTATTGGCCTGCTTTCCTCGACTGTTAGATCGAAAAGTAGCTACATGTTCTATTCGCTTTCGTACAAACTTTATCTTAAGAGCAGACTGGAGTTCTTCGTCTTCCACCCATAAACACCATCTTCCTCCTCCGTTGATGAGCTCCTTTGATCCTACATAACGTTTAATGAATCGAGAGAAATATGGGGACTGGCTCAAAATGAGGGCTTTGTCTTCTTCAGATAGAATCAGATTTCCTCCATCCGTAGGTTTATTTCCCGATTGCATGTCTCCAATATCAGATAATGTACGTGTTCTCTTTGTAACAATTACTGAATCTGTTGCAACAAGATAAGGGCTGATATTGGTTACGTTACGTATGCTGCCCTCATCAAATAATTTTCTTGAATATCTTTGATCTGTCGAGAGGCCCAGAATTACGCATGTGACTGCTGCCTTATTGCTCGCAAGATTGCTCCATAAAAATGAAGTGTGCGCAAACCGAATGAAATTGTTTTGATGGAAGATTAATGGCCACAACATAGCCACCTGCTCACCCTGCGTAACTGAGTTGGTCGTAACTAAGGCACTAGAAGAACCGATAACTTTATTGTATTGTGCAGACTTAAGCATGAATGCCGCGACATAGTCAAGGTCTTTATACCTTTTAAAAACTGAAGCAAAAATATGAGCCATATCCTGCTTTTGCTCCGGGGTTTGATTGACGCTACCTTGATAAGGCGGATTCCCGCAGATGTACGTCTCGCCGCCCTCGTTGGCAAAATCGATCTCGGGCTGGTCGAGCGGGGTGCTGAAGAGATCGTCCGCCACGAGCCTGACGCCGGTCCCGGTGGGCGGGCAGATTTCCAGCCAGTCCAGCCGCAGGGCGTTGCCGTGGGTAATCCAATTTTGGTCGTTCAGCGGTAGAAATTCAGCCGCGGCCAGCTTGGGCCCGCGGTGGAGCACGTCGCACTGATATTCGGCAATCACCAGCGCCAGCCGCGCCACCTCGGCGGCAAAGTGGCGAATCTCGATGCCGCGAAAGTTGGTCAGCGGAATTTCGCTGTAGCGCCCGGCCTCACCCCGTCGCTCGTTGATCTTCGCCTCAATCTGGCGCATCTGCTTATACGCAATCACCAAAAAGTTGCCCGAGCCACAGGCCGGATCAAAGACGCGGATGCGGGCCATGCGCTTGCGCAGGTTGAGCAGCTTGCGGCCGTTGTCGCCCGCGGCCTCGAGCTGGTCGCGCAGGTCGTCTAGAAAGAGGGGGTTGAGCACCTTGAGAATGTTGGGCACGCTGGTGTAGTGCATGCCCAGCGCGCCGCGCTCCTCCTCGTCCGCCACGGCCTGAATCATCGAGCCAAAGATGTCGGGATTGATTCGGGTCCAGTCCAGCCCGCCCACGTGAATTAGATACGAACGGGCAATGCGGCTAAAGCGCGGCACGGCAAATTCACCGTTTCCATCTTCAGCAAAGAGACCACCGTTGACGTAGGGGAAGGTGTTGGCCCACGGGCGAAGGCTCGCCTGCGGGCGCGCGTCCGGCTTGGTGGCCATGGCGCGAAAAATTTCCGCCAGCACCTCGTGCGTGTTCGACGAGTCTCTGGCGCTCATCTGCTCGACCGTATCCGTAAAAAGCCGGTCGCTCATAAAGATGCCCGTATCCTCGGCAAAGAAGCAGAAGATCAGCCGCGCCAGCAGGTGGTTCAGATCCTCGCGCCGCGCCTCCGTATCCCAATCGGGATTCTCCTTGAGCAGCTCGATGTAGAGTTTGTTGAGCCGCCCCGTCGCCTTGATGTCGAAGGGGTTTTCGCGGATCTGCTTGGTGGTCGAAATGCCCGCCAGCGGCAGGAAATAGCCAAAGTGGTTGGCAAAGTCGCGGTAGTCGCAGACAAGCGGCGGATCGTCATCCACCAGATTCTCCGCCTCCAGCGTGATGCCGTCCGTGGCGAGGATGAACTTGGCCTTGTGTTTGGCCGTGGCCGGGCTGTGGCGCAGCGCGTCGAGCGTCGCCGTCGTTGTGCCCGCTTCGCAAACGGCCAGGTGGATGTTGTTGCGCTGGAGCACGCCGCTCGCCGAACCAGGTTGGAGATCGGACTGGTTGGTCGAGCTTTTGCCTTTTCTTCTCAGCCGGTCGACGGTCGTCTGCTTGTTGCCAAAGGCGGCAAGAAAGTCGAAGGGAAAGGTGTCGGGGTCGAACGGCGCTTCGGCCAGCGCGGAAACGGCCTCTTCAATTTCAACTGCGTTCATGGTTCTGTGCCTCAATTTTATCCCATGCGCAGCATCGGCACGGCCCGCTTGCACAGCTGAATCGCCAGCCCCCACGGGTCGCGCAGCATGGCCAGGTGCGTGCCGTCCTCAAGCTTGGTATCGCCAACAAAGGTCGCCCCCGCAGCCAGCAGCGCTTCCTTGTCAACGTCCGGCTCTTCGGAGACAAAGGCTAAATGGAGCAACAGCGGATCCATCTCCGCATAGGGCGGAACCTGATCCGGCGGGTTGTTATAGAGCTCAATTAGGATCGCCCCGCTGGAATCGGCCAGAAAGCAGGTGTAGGGCGCTTCTTTCATTTGCCGCACGGTCTTCAAGCCGAGCTGTTCGTTGTACCACGCCGCCATCGCAACGGGGTCAGCCACGTTGAGTGCCACATGTTCAAGCTTCATCGTTTATTCCTTATTGTTTGATCTTGTTTCCCCCAAAATAGTTGGGATCACATTCCTGGACGCGTCGAAGCACTGAAGCCGTCGCTTCCGTCGCAGCAAACGATGCTTGGTGGAAATTGTAGCAGAAGTCGACCGGTTCGTCGAACGCTTTTGCATATTCCTCGATTGCCGTACAATCCTCACAGAAAATCATCGCGTCGACGCCTGCGAGCGCCAATGCATACATCCGCGTAAGGAGCACTCATGTCAACCCCCATTTCCCTCACCGTCAACGGCCAACCCCACGCGCTCGCTGTCGACCCGGCGACGCCGCTGCTCTACGTTTTGCGCAACGACCTGGGGCTGAAGGGCCCAAAGTATGGCTGCGGGGCGGAGCAGTGCGGGGCCTGCAAGGTGCTGGTGGCGGGGGAGGCCGTGCCCTCTTGTCAGCTGCCGGTGGGCAAAGTTGCGGCGGCGGAGATTGTGACGGTGGAAGGGCTGGGCAACGCCGATGCCCTGCACCCGCTGCAGGCCGCCTTTGTCCAGGAGGGAGCGATGCAGTGTGGCTACTGCCTCTCCGGCATGATCATCGCCGCGCAGGGGCTGCTCAACCACACGCCCTGCCCAACCGATGACGAGATTGATGAAGCGCTCGAGGTCAACCTCTGCCGCTGTGGCGTCTACGACCGGGTGCGGCGGGCGATCCGGCGGCACGCGGGTCGCGTCGAGGATGCTTCGATCTACGAAGTCGTCGACGCAGCGCCGCTCTCCACGCCACCGACCGCTCGGCAGACGCTCTCGCCGGCGCTGCAGGAGACGCCCGACCTCGACGCCTGGGTGCGCATCGACGACAGCGAGACGATCACAATTTATAGCGGCAAGGCGGAAATCGGCCAGGGGCTGCGCACCGCGCTGGCGCAGATCGCCGCCGAAGAGCTGGATGTGGCGCTGAGCCGCCTCCGCGTCGTCATGGCCGATACGGAGCTGACGCCCGACGAGGGCACGACCGCGGGCAGTATGTCGCTGCAGATGAGCGGCAACGCGATTCGGCAGGCCGCCGCTGAGGCGCGCCACGTTCTGCTCTCCCTGGCCCACGAAGAGCTGGAGGCCGAATCGATCGAGCGCCTGGCGGTGGACGACGGCACAATCAGCGACCCCGCCACGCGGCGCAGCACGGATTACTGGTCGCTCTTTGGTGGAAAACGCTTTGGTCAACGGGTGACGGGCGAGGTAGCGCCCAAGCCCTTCAGCGCACACACGCTCGTGGGGCAGGGCGCAATCCGCATCGATCTGCCGGCCAAGGCGAGCGGTGCGCCCAGCTACGTCCACGATTTGGATTGGCCGGGGATGGTTCACGGTCGCATTGTGCGGCCACCCCATTACCACGCGCGGCTGGTCGATATAGATGTGGCCGCTGTGGAAAAACTCCCCGGCGTGCTCAAAGTCGTGCGGGACGGTTCGTTTCTGGGGGTGATTAGCGAGCGCGAGGAGCAGGCGATCGCGGCGCAGGAAGCGCTCCACGCCGCGGCTACCTGGGAGACGACGCAGTCGCTACCCACCGAGCAGAGCATCTACGACATCCTCTTCGCTGGCCCCACCCAAGATAAGCTCGTCGTCGACGGGGCGATTAGCGACGAGCCGATTCCCGCTGTGGCCCCACCACCCGCGAATGTGTCCAACACGTTGAGCGCCACCTACTATCGACCCTATCAGATGCACGGTGCAATGGGGCCATCTGCCGCCATCGCCCAGTGGGACGGCGACAGGCTGACCGTCTGGAGCCACACGCAGGGGGCCTATCCGCTGCGCGGCGCTTTGGCGACAGTGCTCGACCTGCCGCTGGAGCAGATTCACGTGATTCACAGCGAGGGCGCGGGCTGCTACGGCCACAACGGGGCCGATGATGTGGCGCTGGACGCGGCGCTGCTGGGCCGTGCGCTGCCGGGTCGTCCCGTCTCGCTCAAGTGGACGCGTGAGCAGGAGCACAGCTGGGAGCCTTACGGCCCGGCCATGGCGGTGCAGCTCAACGCCCATCTCGACGACGGCGGTCGCGTCGCCGCCTGGAACCAGGATATTTGGAGCTACCCTCACGGTGGTCGCCCCCGCGTCGACGGCCGCGAGACATCCGGCCTGCTCGCCGCCTGGCACCTGGCCGAGCCCATCCCCGCGCCACCTGGCCGCATGATGCAGGGTCGCCACTCGGGCAGCTTCCGCAACGCCGACCCGCTCTACAAATTCCCAAAGCGCCGCGTCGTCGTCCACGAAAACCAGGCGAGCCCGCTGCGAACTTCCTCCATGCGCGGTCTGGGAGCCTACGCCAACGTCTTTGCCATTGAGTCATTTATGGATGAGCTGGCGTTGTCTGCTGGGGTAGACCCAGTCGATTTTCGCCTCAGCCAGCTTAGCGACGAACGCGCGCAGGCGGTGATCCGGGCCGCGGCGGAGCGAGCCGGTTGGCAGACGCGCACCCGACAGGCGGGCACGGGTCGCGGGCGGGGGATTGCCTTTGCCCAGTACAAGAACATTCAGTGCTACTGTGCAATTGTTGTTGATGTGATTGTCGACCGGGAGAGTGGCCGCATTCAGCTGGAGAGAGCGGTGATTGCTGGGGAAGCGGGGCAGGTGGTAAACCCCGACGGGTTGAGCAACCAGCTGGAGGGGGGCTTCGTCCAGGCCGCCAGCTGGACGCTACATGAGGCCGTGCAGTTTGACAGCGACGGCATCACCAGCCGCGATTGGGAAAGTTACCCGATTCTGCGCTTTGCCGACGCACCGGTCGTGGAGACGGTGCTCTTGAATCGACCCGAACTGCCCTTTCTGGGCGCGGGCGAGGCCTCGCAAAACCCGACGCCCGCGGCGATTGCCAACGCCATCTACGACGCCGTGGACGTGCGGCTGCGGGAAATCCCCTTCACGCCGGAGCGGGTGCTGGCGGCGTTGGCGGCTTGAGGTCGCGGCAGGGCGATTTGAGGGGAGCATAGCACTGGGGCAGCACTTGCACAACACTTATTTGAGTTCCACAGTCGCCCGCTCATTCAAAAAATCGAATCGACACGCTAGGTTCCGTTGACAGTTGGAAACTGGCCCTCACCCCCGGCCCCTCTCCCACGGTGGGAGAGGGGCTGGGGATGAGGGCGCGCTCGACTTACCTTTCAAGCCCGCTCAGCCAAGTGTCAGCGGAACCTAACTTTTTTATACCAGAAGAGCCGGGCAGACTCTGCCCGCTCTAAAAAAGCCCGATCCCCGGTAGGAGATCGGGCTTTTTGGTCGTCGGGATAACGCACGAACCTATCCAATAATGTGCAACCCATAAACGTGCTCCAAAAGATAGATTCCCCGCCCGATCTCCCCGACGATTAGCACACGCACGGCTCACAAGAATTACCGATGTGCCGCAAAAATTCCCCGCCTATACTATTAGCGACCGTCTCGTCAGTATTATCCACTTTCGCTACCTGTCAGTTTGTAGAGTCAAGTTGTGAGGTAGCCAAATTGGGTTTATTGAGAACGTAATATCAGCGAGTTGACGAAGTTTGAGAGAGCGCTTGATAAAGCGGTAGCCAAGCTGAAAGAAGCTGCGGTCGTCGCGGTCATTGCGGTCAACGAGACGCTGCTTGGGGGAATGAAAGACAAAGCTGCCGGTGGCCAAGGACCAAAGGAAGGCAAGGCAGGCGACCAAGAGCAGGCGGGCCAAGCGCTTGGGGTCGCGGATGCGAGTCTGAGCCAGGTGGAAGCCCCGGCCTTTGAAGTCGCCAAAGAGCGGTTCAATCCAGAAGCGCCACGCGTAGACGAGCAAAGCGGCCTGCATGTTGTTGGTGTTGGTCAGGACATATAAGGGGTCTTTCTCGTCTTTCTGCCAGGTGGCGACCAGCATCAAGGGGCCAAAGGCATGTTTAGCTGTCCACGTGATGCGCTGCCAGGACTTGGTTTGCCCCTTTTGCAAGCCCGCCTGCTTGAGCAGAAAAGAGGAGTCGTCTTCGCGCTGCACCGAGACGTTGCCGCGCACGCGCACAATGAAGAACCAGTGCCAAGCCTGAATGGGCGTTAGCATCTCGACGGAACTGAATTCGCTATCCGCTACCAAGACGACCTGGCCGGGCGGCAGCAGCGGACGAATTTCGGCCAGCAACTCATTCTGCACTTGGGGGTCGGTGTGTCCTTTTTTGCCTTTCACCACCCGCCAGCCCAGCGGCAGCACCTGCCCTGCGTAGGCCACGCCCACCACCAACGCGCGGCAACTCGGCCCGAACTGGCTCGTGTCCATGACCACATAAACCGTTTGGGGCCGATAGAGCTGTAACCCTGTCAGGACAAAGGGTTCGTACCAACTGCGCACCTCAATGCGCTCGTTCTTCAGCCAGCGTCGCACCCGCTGTTCCAGGCTCAAGTCGGTGATGTCCAGCGGGATGACCTCCGCCAAGCTACTCAAGTGGGCGTCCGTGCTTTCCAGCAACCCGATAACGACTAAACTGAGCGTTCGCAACTGGGTCAGCCGCGCTTGGGGCAGCAGTTGACGACAATAGGCAAGGAATTTATCATGTTGAGCGAGATTGGTAAACATGGTCTCTCCTGAGTGAGTTGGTTTCGCAACTTTAACTTTACTCAGAATTCCCGCTGTTTACCAATCTTTCTTCTTGACATACCTAACTGACAGGTAGCGAATTATCCACTTACCATCCCAATTTTATCACCTTCCACCCACTATCCACAGGAGACCTCCATGATTCTTCGACGCCCAATCCTGTTTTTGGCGCTGCCTCTGCTGGCGCTCGGTCTGCTTCTGGCCATGCTTTCCTTTTCGCAGACGGCGTCGGCGCACGTGCTGCCCGCGCAGGAAGAGCCTGTGCCCGCTCTGCTCATCAACGAAGTCGATGCCGATACCGAAGGGCGCGATGAACTGGAGTTTGTCGAACTCTACGACGGCGGCGTCGGCAACACCGCACTTGACAACTATATTCTCGTGCTCTTTAACGGCAGCAACGACCGCGCCTACGCCAATTTTGATCTCACCGGCTTTCGCACGGATGCCAACGGCTACTTTGTGGTGGGCAATTCGCTGGTCGCCAGCGTGGCGCTGACCTTTACCAACAGCCGAATGCAAAACGGCACGGACGCGGTGGCGCTCTATGCGGGAGATCCGGCCAGCTATACCAACGATTTAACCGTGACGGCCCAGGATTTGGTGGATGCCGTGGTCTACAACACCAACGATGAGCCGGACCCCGAACTCCAGGCGCTCTTGAACAGCGGGCAAACGTACGTGAATGAGGGGGGTGGTGAGGACGAGGAGATGGAATCGATCCAGCGCTGCCCGGAGGGGAGCGGCGGCGCGCGCAACACGGACACGTACATTTTGGCCACGCCCACGCCCGGTGGCCCCTGCCCGTTTGACCGCGTCGCGCCGGATGCACCCGTGATCACCTCGCCCGCCAGCAGCTTGATCAACGACGGCGCGCCGTTGCTGGGCGGCACGGCTGAAGCGGGCGCGACCCTCACGGCTACAGTCGATGCGCAAGATTACGCGGTGGTGGTGGGGACGGATGGCAACTGGCAAATTCAGCTGCCCGATCTGCCCGATGGCTCCTACCTGCCAACCTTCACGCTGCGCGACGAAGCCGGTAACCGCAGCGAACCCATGCCGGGAACAAGCTTCACCATCGACACCGTCGCGCCGCTGACGCCCACGCTCTCCTTGCCCGCCGCGCGCACCACGCTGACCAACACCACGCCCACGCTCGGCGGCAGCGCCGAGCCGAGCACCACGCTCACCGTCACTGTCGACACGCAAACGCTGACCACAACGGTCAACGCCGACGGCAGCTGGGCCGTGCAGCCCGAAGCGTTGGCCGACGGCGTCTACACCCCCACGCTCACCGTGCGCGACGCCGCTGGCAACGTGACCGGCCCCGTTGAAGCCGACAGCTTCACCATCGACACAAGCGATCCGGGCAGCCCAACCAGCCCAACCAGCCCGGACGAGCCCAACCGCGAGCTTTACCTGCCCATCATCACGCGCCCCGCATCGGGCGGCTAGCGGCGTGGCCGAGGCACATTTATCCTCGGCAGCAAAAAGCCCCGACCTGATTAGGTCGGGGCTTTTTGCTGCGTTGAGTTACCGAACGAGAGCCGTTGCTTACGGCGCGGTGTCCGTCGTCGTCTCGGTGTCGGTGAGGGCGTCCGTCTCCTCATCCTCATCCGTGATCGGCGTCGTGATGGTGATCGCGCCCGTATCGGTGATGGTCTCGGCGTCGGTGACGTCCGCTGTATCGCTCACCTCTTCAGTATCCGTTTCGTCCGTCGTTGCAGCTTCATCCGTCGCAACGGTATCGTCATCGGCAGTCGTCGTTGTGGTCGCCGTGCCGCCGGCCCGGAGCTGCGCCAGCGTCGGCACCTGGACTACGTCGCCCACCTCAACGAGGTTGCAGTTGGCAATGTTGTTGAAGGCGCAGAGCTGCGTGTAGAGGCTGATGTCGCCATACGCGGCCCGTGCAATTAGGCTGATTGAGTCGCCGGCCCGAATGGTGTAGGTGCTGCCCGGCGTGACGTTAATCGTGCGCGAAGCGGCCGTGGTCGCTGCGGGAGCGGTCGTGGCTGTTGTGGCCGCTGTCGTGGACGTCGCGGTGGCGGTCGTTGTGGCGGTGTCCGTCGCCGCAACGGTATCCGTGACGACGCTCGTGGCGGTGAGCACGTTGGCAAAGACTTCCTGTGCCGTGATCGTCTGCTCGGAATCGTCCAGCAGCGTGCCGCCATCCGCCGTCAGCGTGTACTGCACGGCCGAGGGCGTGTTGTTTGCGATGATCACGGTGTAGCTGCCAAAGCCGCTGGCCGTAAAGGAGGCCCCCAGCTCGTTCTCCGCGCCGTTGTCCACCGGGTTGCCCGCCGCCAGCGAGACGTCGCTCAGGCGATCACCGCGCAGGAAGCGGCTCAACCCGCTCTGATCGAGGACGAAGAAGTTGAGCTGGCCGCTCACGCCCTGCGGATCAAAGGTCATCGACAGATCAATCTGGGCGTCGCGCTCGTTGGGCAGGAGGCCGATGTAGTGCTGATCAAACTGCACGGGCAGTTCGCCGCGCAACGACTCGGCCTGCACCGTCTCGCCGACCACGGTAACGCCGGGGGGCAGGTTGGTCGGCGTTGCGGTTGTGCCCGCAGTCGTCGCAGCGGTCGTCGCTGTAGTCGTCGCCGTGGCGGTGGTGGCGACCGTGCCCGTTGTGGTCGCCGTGTCGGTCAACGTCTCCAGCGTGTCAACGGCGTCCGCCGCAGCGTCGGCGGCCGGAGCAACGGTCGCGGGGGCGGATGTGGCCGGGGCGCTGGCGGGCGCGTTGGGATCGCGCACGCGGCCCGAAGCGTCCGTCACCGTGCCGTTATCAATGGTGATGGTGAAGCTGGCATCCGTTTGGCTATCGTTGTAGAGAACCAGCGTGTAGGGAGCCGTCCCCGCCGGGTTGCGCACGGCGTTGAGCACGCCCGTCCCCTGCCCCGCAATCGGGCTGCCTGCGCCGACGTTGTTGTCGACGAGATCGCCGCCGCGCTGGACAATAGCAATCTGCTGCTCGGTCAAGATGTAGAAGCCGAGCCCCTGCTGCAGCGCATTTTCGCGGTCAAAATCCACGGTGACGCTGAGCTGTTCGCTGGGGTTTGTGCCGTCGAGCTCCAGGTAAATCTTGTCAAAGTTGCCGTCGCGCACGCCGTCAAGCGTCCCCACGACGGTGCTGGCGGTGACGGTTCCCACATCCTGCATGGAATCGTCCATCATCTCACCGCCCGCGTCCACCCCGGTTGCATCCGTAACGGCTGCGGTATCGGTGATGGCTGTCGTATCCGTGGTGGTTTCGGTGTCGGTAACAACCCCGCCGTCGTCCTGGGCCTGCACGCTGTTCGAGCCGATGCCCAGCGTCAGCACAAGCGCGACGACGAGAACGGACGAGAGACCCCACAATGTATGCTTAATTTTCATGTCAACCATTTCTCCTCAATTGATGGGGCGCCCGCTAGATTATGCTAATTGTAGCACGCGAACGCCTCCGACCATTATACATATTGCCGGTACATCTGCCCAAAATTGGCAAACTGTCTCATTCAATCCCGGTAACTCCGTTTCAGCAACTCCATTCGGCAGCTCAATTTCAACGGCTCAATCCCCGTAGCGCGGCGCTTCATAGGTGCTGACGGCTGGCGGCACGGGCTCGAGCAGCCGCAGGTTGCGCGCAAAGACTTCGTTGTAGTTCAAGTCGCTGCGCACGACGCGCAGGCGCAAGTCGTATGCGCCGGGCGTGAGGCGGGTGAGATCGAGCCGCGCCAGCAGCCCCTCCACCACCGGCTCCCCGCTGCTGACGAGAAACGTCCAGTCGCTGGGAATGGTTCCCGGCCCGCGCGAGGCGTTGTTGAGCTGGCTGTCCGCTGGCTGCTCGTCGCTGGGCCGCAGCGCCAGCTCCCAGCGCAGAAAGTCCGGGTCGACCGCCGTCCCCACCACGTCGACCTGCCCCTGGATCAGGGTATCGCTGGAGGGGCGGCGAATCTCCGGCTCGACAATTTCCGTAAAAATTGGCAGGCGATCGTTGGCGATGCGCAGGTCGCGCACAAAAAACTCATCGTAGTTGCTGTCGTCGTAGATGATGCGCAGCCGCAAATCGTAGAAACCGTCTGTCAGCCGCGTGCTGTCCAGCGTGGTGAGCACGATCTGCCAGCCCTGCTCGATGTCGTGCGCCAGCCGCGTATAGCTTTCCAGCCCCGCGGGCGAGATGCCGAGATCGTAGCGATCAAAGCGGGTCCCGCGCTTGCCGTTGACCGTGGCGACAATCGAGACGTCGCCGCGCAGCACTTCGCCGGGCTGTGGCGAAAAGAGCCCCTGCCCGGCTTCGTTGTTGGGGATGCCGCGTGCATTGGGCGTGGGCGTGGGCAGCGGCGAATCGGCCAGCGGCGAATCGGGCTGCGGCGTGGCGTCGACGGGCGGCGCGGGCGGCAGCGGCGTGCCAAATTCATTGAGGGCAAAGGTCGGCGTGAGCGTGGGCGTCGGCGAGGGCGGATTGACGTTGCGGATTTCTACGTCGCGCACAAAGGCCTCGGTGTAGTTGCCGTCGGCGTCGATGGCCCGCACGCGCAGGTCGTACAGGCCATCAAAGAAGCGGCGCGTGTCCAGCTCGTAGAGCGTGCCGCCGCGAACAATATCCGTGCTGGAGGCGAGGCCTTCAAAGCTCTCGGCATTGGCCTGCGAGATCGCCACCTCGTAGCGCGCAAAGTCGTCGATGATCGCCGTGCCCACAAGGGGTTGGACGCCGGCAATGGCGTCGCCCGGCTGCGGCTGCACGATCTCGTTGACCACGCGCAGGTCAACCGTGGCCGTTTGGGCGGGCGTGGGCGTGCCGACAGGCGTAAAGCTGGCGGTGGCGACGGGCGTGGTCGGCGTCAGCGAGAGCGTCGCCGTAGCGGTTGGTGTGGCCGTGCCCCCTTCCTGCGCGTGGGCCACCTGCGAGCCCTGCTGCGCGACGATGGCGCAGAGGGCGCTAACGCTTAGGGCGAGAAAAAATAGAACCCATTGTTTCATAACATAGTCCGCTCTGCTGTCGGTCGAGACGCAAGTGTAGCGCGAATCGCCATGTCTGCCAATCCCGTATGCTCCCTGTTGCCATCTTACTTATAAACCAACAAATCCTAAACGAAAAAGGCCGCAGCGAAGTTCCACCAATTCGCTGCGGCCTTTTAATTTACGTCGGGCAAAGCTCAACTCGTCGCGCGCAGCGTCACGTGATGACACGGCGCTGCTGCCTCGCCCTGCATGTGTCTAACGGTGATGTCGGGGCTGATGGGCACGCCACCATCGCCGATGACGGTAAGCGTGTAGGTGTTGGCACCGCCGTTGAGCGGAATATCAAATCGGCCGTAGTTGGCCTCATCGCTCTTGCTGACAACCGTCACGCGGTTGCCCCACTGGTCGACGGCCAGCACGTAGATGCCCGGCACCGGCCCGCCCTGCTCGTTGACCACGCGCCCCATCACGTAGTTGCCGGGGCAGGCCTCGTCGTTCACAATGGAATTGGCCAGCGTAAACTGCACGTCCTCCGGCGCTGTCGCATTGGCCACGGCATCGGCCGCATCGGCCGTCGCCGTGGGCTCGGGGGTCTCCTCCACCTCCGGTGTCGATTCGGCTTCGGGCGTTTCCTCACCCTCGTCACCCTCGTCACCGTCCTCCTCGCCGGTTTCCGGCTCGCCATCTATCTCGGCATTCTCTTCGTCCGCCTGCGCAATGGCCTCGGCCTCCTCGTTCTCTTCCTCTTCCAGCTCTTCCTCTTCGGGCTCATCCTCGGGCAGAGGCGGCGCTTCGATGCGCTGGGCCACCGAAAAATCCACGAGCAGACGGAAGGTAAAGTCGCCGATCTCTTCTTGGGCCAGCATTTCGGAGCCGCCGTCGCGCAGCGCATCGCAGCGGCCCAGGTGCACGCGGCCGCTGTTGGCCAGGCCCCACTCCAGCGTGCGATAGATGTCGGCGATGCGCGCCTGCTCGCGTGCGGAAAGCCCCGTCGAGGTAAAGTCCTCCAGCGCCACGGGGAAGAAGGGCGGCTCTTCCTCCCCGTCGGCCTCATCCTCTTCGTCTATCTCTTCCTCTTCGGGCATCCAGCGATGAGTAGTCGGCAGCCCCACAATGCCCCCCTCGCGCAGCCGATAGACGGGACGCTCGATATCCAGCGAGCAGAAGCCGGCCTGCAGCGTTTGCGTGCGCTCGCCCGCTGCCTGGCGCTCAACGTAAACGGGGGCGGAGCCGGCGGGCACGGCCGTATCCGCCAGCGGTCCGGCGTCGCCCGTCGCTTCGAGCCACTCCGCCGTAAAGTACTCGCCGGTGCGCGCCGTGCCGTTGGCGATTTCCTCTTCGGTTTCGCCCGGCTTGGGTCGGCACTGCACGCCCGGCGGGCAGGCTTCCACAAACTGCACGGCCCCTTCGGGCACTTCAAATTCCCACATGCTTGGCGCAATCGGCGCTTCGAGCACGGCGCGCATGGCCGGGTCGTTGATGGCCTGCTCCATAAACTCGTTCCAGATTGGGGCCGCCCCCAGCGAACCGGGGCTGTCGCGCATGGAGGTGCCGTCGTTGTTGCCGGACCAAACGCCCGCCATGATGTAGCGCGTGTAGCCAAGCGTCCAGTTGTCTTTCCAGTTGGTTGTCGTGCCCGTTTTCGCCGCGGCGGGGCGGCTCAGCTTGAGCCGGTTGTTGATGCCAAAGGCGGGCTCGCGCGCCGATTCATCGCTGAGAATGTCCGTCATCGCAAAGGCCGTGCCCGCCGAGAGCACGCGTCGCTCCGCGCCAAAGCCGGGCAGCCGCACCTCCGCGCCCTGGCTGTCCGTTACGCGCACAAAGGGCTGCGGATCGATGCGCACGCCGCTGTTGGCCATCACGTGGAAGGCCGTCATCATGTCCATCAGCGTGACTTCGCCGCCGCCCAGCGTCAGGCTCAGGCCGTAATAGTCATCGTCGCGGTTGAGGCTGCGCAGCCCCATATCGCGCGCCTTCTCCAACATGCGCGGAATACCCATCACCTCCAGCAGCTTGACGGAGGGAATGTTGTAGCTGTTGGCCAGGGCGTGGCGCGCCGTGAGCGGGCCGTGAAATTGATTGTCGTAGTTGCGCGGGCGGTAGACGTTGCCGGGGCTGATGCTGTAGGAGACCGGCGTATCATAGATTACCGTGGCCGGGCTGATTAGCTCGTCCTCCATCGCCGCGGCAAAGAGAATCGGCTTGATCGAGCTGCCCGGCTGGCGCGGCATCACCGCCACGTTGACCTGACCGTCGATTTCCGCGCTGTTAAAATCTATGCTGCCGACCATGGCCAGCACCTGCGCCGTGCCCGGCTGCATGGCCACGAGTGCCGCATTGCTCATGCCATAGCGCGGCGACAGCTCCTCCACCTTCTGCGCCACCACGCGCTCGGCCATCTCCTGCATCGTCAAATCCAGCGAAGAGGTAATGTTGAGCCCCGCGCGCCGCGTGTAGTTGCGCCCCAGGCGCGTGTCGATTTGGTCCGACACGTACTGCACAAAGTGAGGCGCGCGCACGGGCTGCTTCACCGTCTCGTCGCCCGCCAGAATAATCGGCTGCGCGTAGACGGCGTCTGCCTCGGTCCGGCCAAGAAAGCCGTGGCGCACCATCAGGTTGAGCACGGTGCGCTGGCGAAAGCGCGCCGCGTCGTAGTTGAGGTACGGATTCAAATAGGCGGGCTGCTGCGGCAACCCCGCCAGCATGGTCGCTTCGGCCAGCGTCAACTGCGACGCGCTCTTGCCAAAGTAAGATTGCGCGGCCGCCTCCGGCCCATAGGTCTGGTTGCCGTAGTTGAGGAGATTGAGATACATCTCCAAAATTTCGTCTTTGGTGTAGAGCGACGTCAACTCCTGGGCAATGCCCGCCTCTTCGGTCTTGCGGTCCATGGATTGCGCATAGCGCCGATCCGGGCCGAGAAAGAGGTTGCGCGCCAGCTGCATCGTGATTGTGCTCGCGCCGGAGACGATGTCGTCCTGCTGCGTATTTTGCCACCAGGCGGCAACCACGCGCGCCGGGTCCACGCCGATGTTGCTGTAGAACGACTCATCTTCGGTGGCGATGGTGGCGTCGATCAGATGCGGCGAAATCTTGTCCAGCGAGACCCACGTGCGCCGACCCTCGTCGTAGAGCTCGGCGAGCAGGATACCGTTGCGATCGCGGATGTAAGTCGTCTGGAAGACGCGCGGCAGCGGGCCCGGCTGGTGCTTCTGCATGTACGCTTCGGCGGCCGTTAACGGCGTTTCCGCCGTGCGCGGGCCAATGCTGGAGCCGCCAAAGGCGCTGCCCAAGTTGACCGTGCCCATCTCGCCCAAATCCATCTCGCCCGATTCGCAGGCAGTCAAAAGCGGCACAAGCACCGCCAGTACCAGCGCCATCCGCAGCCAACCGCGAGGTGGCCAACGTTCTAAGCGCCCCTTGCTCGACACAGAAGCGCGCTTCCAGCTCGGACTAAATGGTTGAAGGCAGTGAAAGATGCTGTGCAAAACGGCGGGCCGAACCGTTGGGGCTCGTGAAGCAAGGAGGGTGTGTGGGCGGGGCAGAAACATCGAATCTCTCTACTAAAAACTCGGCGGGAGCAGATCAAATTTTAGGGATCACTTTATGGGTACAGCGGACATCTCTAGCATACACGAATTTCTTGATTTTACAATAGATAAAACGTATGAGTTTTGAGGAAAGTTGCGGATTTTTTCAAATCTGTAAGGAAGTTGTAACCTCCCCACGCGTCGTGCGTGGGTACTTGGTTAGACGATGCAGTTCCGCGCGCCGATCACCCTGATTTTGAGAGCCGTCTTTTGTAGGGGTAGTGAATAGTTTTTGTGGTTTCCCTCGAACAAAATCAACTCTTTCACATTTAGGCTATTCCAGGAAATCAACTATACCGGGATAAGCCATGTTGGATGTGCGACGCACCTAGTATCATGAGAAGGGGGCAAGGACGAGAGACTGACGTCGCACAAGTGGCGAAAAGCCCGATTCTGAGATAGGTCGCCGTCCTTGCCTCCATTTGGTAGAATAAAGCGCGAGCGGGACGAGACGCCCAAGAGACCGACATCGCAGCAGAACAAGCGTTCGGATTGAGACAGGTCCAAGTGGGGCAGAAGCCCCAGCCTGAGATGACGAAGAGAATTAAGGGCCAAGAGCCCGCATACTAGTGAGTTAAGTGCCCTCAGGTTCAGCCAAGAGGCGTCTGCCTAGAAAGGAAGAGGGCTATGCGAATTTTGTATGTAGCCGCCGACATCGCCAAAAGCAGCTTTGACGGTGCGTATTGGGCTGACCGCAGCCTCAATCTGGGCAAGTACCCCAATCAAGCTGAAGGATACGAAGCCTTCGGCCAGGCCGTTGAGAGGCAACGCGCCGAGCAAGGGGCCGAGCAAGTCCACTTGGTGCTCGAGCCGACCAGTGGCTACGAGTTGGGGCTGGCGCTTTACGCCTACGCCCAGGGCTGGCTGGTGAGCAAGCCCGACCCGTGGAAGCTACATCAGTGGGCCAAGGGGGCGGGCTACCGGGTCAAGACCGACCCCGTGGATGCGCGCATGTTGGCCGAGTACGGCGCCCGCATGCAACCACCCGCCCAAGCCTTACTCGCCGAAGAAGTGCGCGAACTGGACTACCTGCTACGGCGGTTGGACGAGCTGGACAAGCTCATCCGCATGGAGGAGAATCGCCTCGACATCGCCCAGGACAAGCCCGACATGTCGCCGCTGGTGGTCGCCGACATCGAGCAGACTATCAACCTTTTGCAAGACCAGCGCGCGGCGCTCGAAAAGCAGGTCAACGCGCACGTGCGACGCCATCCCGACTTGAAGAAGCGCAAGCGCCAATTGCTGGCCATCCACGGCATCGGCCCCAAGACCGTCCTGCCGCTGCTCGTGCTGCTCTACCGCTTTGAGGCGCTGACCAACGGGCAGGGCAACAAGAAGAAGCTGACTGCCTTTGTCGGTCTCGATTCGCAGATTCGACAAAGCGGCAGCTCGGTGCGCGGCGACCCAGCCATCTCCAAGAAAGGCGATGGTCAACTTAGGGCGCGTCTTTATCTGTGTGCCCTCGGCGGCGTGCGCGGCCACAACGCCTTGCGCGATTTCTACCAACGCCTCGTTTCGCGCGGTAAACCCAAGAAAAAAGCACTGGTTGCTGCCGCGCGCAAGATTTTGCACTGGGCCTGGGCCGTCTTTTCTTCCGAACAAGATTTTGACCCGGCCCGCGCGGCGACTGGCTCGCGCTGACCCAAATCTTTAAGCTTCTCCCCCTTGACTTTCATGAGAGAATCTCAGAAGGTGCGTCGCACGGTCGACTCTCTCTCTGGTGCAGCCAACACAGCCTACGGTGCGTTGCACTTTCCCAAGTGCGACGCACCTCCATCACAATCAGCCGTGGTATATTTATAATCTTGGATTAGCCTTAGAGGGGTTGCACGGTAAGAGTTAGATTAGCGGCGGCTGAGCTCGTCGAAGCTAGAGCGGGTCAACCCCCTGAACTCCCAAAGAACAAAAAAATCTCCTTGCCCAATGGACAAGGAGATTCAGTAGTTCACAATTGTTGTTCAATACGCGGAGTGAGCATCCTCAGATGCGGCTTGTGGCTGGCTGGTTGGCGTGCTGAGGATGTCAACTCCGCACCTAAATCGTGGACTATTGAGATTAGGCAATTCCAGGAAATTAACTATACCGGGATAAGCTATGTTGGATGTGCGACGCACCTCAGAAGGTGCGACGCACGGTCGACTCTCTCTGGTGCGGCCAACACAGCCTACGGTGCGTTGCACTTTCCCAAGTGCGACGCACCTCCATCACAATCAGCCGTAGTATATTTATAATCTTGAATTAGCCTTAGTAAAACCGGTTAACCTATCAAACTCGTAACGATTCAGGGTGGGCAAGCGTTCGCCTCCCGCCTAACTCCTTCCTCCACGCGTGGAGGGAGGAGTTCAGTCTCTTCGTTGACGAAGCGGTCTGGCCGAAGCCGAGTCGCTTCGTCAACGAAGAATCAAACTCTCCTCTCTACGCGTGCCCTTCGGCAGGGCTCAGGGAACGGGAGAGGGGCTGGGGGTGAGGCTGAATAGTTACTCAAAATCCAGCTTTGTGCCAATGCGTCGCTTGTCTACGGCACGTAGCAAATCTGCTCCGCCGCCAGCGCCGGATGATTGATGCCAAACTGGTCCGTCACCTGCCACAGGCTGTCGTTTCCATCGATAACGGGCTGCACGGCTTCGCAGGCGGCAGCCGCGTCGCCTGCTTCGGCATAGCTGTCGAGCCACGCCGTTGCGATCGCGCTGTAGTCGCTCTCCGGCTGCTCGGCGGTGAGCGCGTCCAGCGTGGCGGATGCGGCTTCGGGATCGCCGCTCAACGCCTGGGCCTGGGCCAGGCGGAAGCTGGCCAACCCGCGCAGCAGCGCGATTTCCTCGGCGGCCTCCAGGCCGTAGATGCTGCACGCGCCGAGCGTGGCGTCGTCGCCCGTGCTGGCGAGCAGCGCGTCCCCGTAGTCGATGAGGGCCTGCTCATAGCCGATCACGGGGGCGGCGTTCAGCGCGACATCGGCCTCCACCAGCCGCAGGCCAAGGCAGCTGTTGCCCTCTATCTCGCGGTCGTAGCGCCAGGCGATGCGTTGGTAGGGGGCAGCATTGTCCCCAGCTGTCACGCTGCGCCACAGCTCGCGGTGGGGCACGGCCACGCCCCCCTCCGGCGTGCCGCTGACGCCGCCCTCCAGCACGATCTGCTGCCCCGCGCCCGGCTCGCCTTCGGGCACGCCCTCCAGCCCGACAACGCCCTCAAAAATTACCGCGCCCGCCTCGATGTTGCTGACGTAAGCATCGCCGTCGTCGTCGCTCAGCGGCGAGAGCACGTGGACCCGCGTGGTGCAAAAGGTGGTGCAGCCCTCCATCACCAGCGTGATCTCGCGCGTGCCGTCCGCGTTGAGATCGTCGGTGGAGATGAGCGCGAGGCCGCCCAGCAGCGCGGGCGTGTCGGCGCGGGCGAAGGCCTCTGCGCCCTCGGCGCCATCGCCCTCCGCGCCATCGCCCTCCACGCTATCCCCTTCAGCGACGCCGTTCCAGAGGTGAAGCGCGCCCTGCTCGCCATTCTGCCCAATGCCGAGGTCGCTCACGATCACGGGCATCACGAGCAGATCGTCCGCGCCGTCGCCGTTAAAGTCATCGCGCACGACCGCGCCGCGGGCGTCGTTGAGCCCGTCGCAGGCGCGCAGCCACGTCTCCACCGTCTCCGCGTCGCCCTCCGTCAGCGTCACCACATCGGTGATCACGTCGCCAAAGCCGCTGATCGTGTCCGGACATGCGGGCAGCGCCACCGCGGCCAGCGCCTCCGCATCGACCCCATCTGCCTCGATCTCATCTGCCGCGCTGATGATCTCTGTTCCGCTGATGGTCTCGCTCACCGGCTCCGCCTGCGCCAGCGCTTCGGGGCGTGTGGTTTCGCCATCCACCTCCCCATTGACATCGGGGATCTCGATGTCCAAAATGGGACAAACGTCCTGCGGGCGGAAGGTGGGGTTGGTGTAGCCGTAATCGGCTAGGATTTCGTAGGCCAGCGGGTTCTCCGCCGCAAAGTCATTGACGTTGGCGCAGGCGGCGATCACGTCGCCGCGCGTGTTGAGGTAGACATCCAGCCAGCGACGCCCCACGGTGGCGTAGATGCCGTCCGGATAGGCCTCGCTCAAATCGACGATGAAGGCGCTGGCGGCGTCCGGCTGGCCCTGGTAGCCAGCGATGAGCGCGCGGCGGAAGAGGCTAAAGCTGCGCAGCTCTGCGATTTCGTCGGCGCGCGTCCAGCACGCGCCCAGTTCGTCGTTCGTCAAGGCTTCGGTGTAAAGCGTGTCGGCCCGCTCAAAGCCGGCCCCCGGCGACTGCACAAAGGCGCGGTTGGCGTCTAAAACGGTGTGGTAGAGGCAGTCGCTCTCGGCATAGCTGATGCTGACGAGCGCGTAGGGCGCGCCGTCGACGCTCTCCCAAACTTCGGTCGTCTCGCGCTGCGGCCCCGCGCCAAAGCTGCCGTGAATGCCGCCGACCAGCGTCAATTCCTGGTCCGGCGTGCGGTTGTCGATATCCTCCAGCGCGATGTCGGCAAAGGCCATGGTGATGGTGCCCTGCGTCAGGTCGCGCCAGGCGTCTCCGTCCCAGGAGCGAATTTCGACGGTATTGAAGCAGGTGCTCGCACCGCAGGTCGTGTCGATCCAGGCCACGTCCGGCTGCTCATCGTTGTTGACATCGCCGGTGGCCAGCAGCACCACCTGGCCCGCCGCGCGCGCCTGGTAGCCCAGGCTGTAGCCGCCCTCACCATTTTCTGTGCCGCTGTTGAGCAGCGCCACATCCGAGCGGTAGACGCCGTCCGCCGCCTGGGTGAAGCCGTAGGTGGCGGCCACGTCCGGCACGCCGTCGCCCGTCCAATCCGCGGCGACCACGCTCTGATCCAGCGTATTGGCCGACACCTCAACCTGGGCGGGGTCGAGCAGCGCGCCGCAGTGGGTCAGATAGTCGATGACGTAGCTTTCGACGGCGGCGGCATCGGTGGCGACCGCCGTCCCCGCCAGGCCGTCCAGCGCGTTGAGCAGCGAATCGGCCATGGCGGCCACCGTGCCGGGGCAGGCAAAGGTGGTCGGCTCCGCCGGCTCGCTCGGCTCGGCGACCGTTGCTTCGTCGGTCGTGGCGTCGTCCGCCTCCACTTCGGTCTCTGTTTCGGTTTCAGCCTCGGTTCCAATCTCGGTGTCGCCGTCCGTGACAGCTCGCGTTTCCGTCACCACCACCGTCTCGGTAACGATCTGGGTTTCGGTGTCGATAACGGTGGCGCTAACCACTTCCGTCGTGGTCTGCGCTTCTGTCTCATCGACATCGACATCGACTTCTACCTCAGCGTCGACCTCCACTTCGACTTCGGCCTCAACCTCGGCATCAACCTCGGCCTCGGCGTCCTCGATGTCGACTGTCTCGGTCTTGCTTTCCTCCGACGCTTCGGCCTCGTCGGCTTCCTCCACGTCTAGCGGAACCAAAATTTCCTCGCCGCGGTAGAGCACGTAATTGGCGCGGATTTTGCCGGGATTGGCGGCCCACAGCTCGCGTACGGAAACGTCGTAGAGCTCGGCGATGCCGCCCCAGTACTCGCCGTATTCCACGGTGTGGTAAAACGGCTCGTCGCGCGCAGGCTCGGCTGCATCCGCCTCGGCTGCGTCCGCCTCGCTAATTTCCACGTCACCGCCGTCGCCGACTTCTTCGGCATCGGCCTCTTCCGCATCGGCTTCTTCGGCATCGGCCTCCGTGATGTCGACGACCTCCTCTGCGTCCGCTTCTTCCTCATCCGCTTCTTCTTCGTCCGAAGCTTCCTCATCGGCGGCCTCCTCCTCGCTTTCCTCACCTTCCCTTTCCGCTTCGGGCGGCAGCAGAATTCGATCGCCGCTCAGCAGGACGAGATCGGCGCGGATCAGGCGCGGGTTGGTGGCCTGCAGCAGCCGCGTCGAGATGCCGTACTGCTCGGCGATGCCGCCCCAGTACTCGCCCGCCTGCACAATGTGGTAGCGCGGCGCGTCGACATCGCCGTCGCCGTCCCGGTCGTTGTCCTGCGTCACGGGGACGACGAGCCGCTCGCCGATGTAGAGCACGCCGTTGTAGCGGATTTTGCCGGGGTTCGCCGCGCGCAGCTCGGAGGTCGAGACGCCGACCAGGCTGGCAATGCGCGCCCAGTAATCGCCGGACTGAACGGTGTAGTAGCTGGTGCTATCGCCGTCATCGTCGTCGTCCTGCTGAATGTTGGCATTTGGCTGGTTGTGGGCCAGCAGCGGGGTGGCGGGCAAGCTGCTCAGGAGCAGCGCGGCAAGGAGGGCAAGCGTGAGTCGCTTCATGGGATTCTCGTTTCTAAACTTTATAGGCGGGCGTAGATGAACAGCCAGCGTGTTTAACGGGTTCAACGCGCTTCAGCGCGTTTTGCAAATCAGGCGATGAATTCATTCATCGCCGGTGGTAGTCGACTAAACACCAAATTAACCAGAGAATCAAGCTGTACAGAGAGGCGTTTACCAGGAAAAGTATTAGGAAAATGGGGACCACGGTGTCCTCAAAACCCACGCGACCCCATCCGTCTGTTGGGGAACTGCCGAGATTATCATGGATCATTGGTAGTGGAAATCCCGCACTCAACTGCTCATGAGAACAAGAAAAAAGATCGGACCTTGGCTCTCTAGTAAACAGTTGGTAGCAGTAGTCATCTCGCATATATACCAGTGACAAAAAGGAGCAAACGATGCCCAGCACACCAAAAACCAAGCTAGGGGGCACTCTCCACTTGATATCAGCCATACGTGTACTCCTAATGACTCAATGGAAACGATGGGAATCGTAGGTGCGGTTTGCTTCGACAGGCTCAGCAGAACTTTAACCGCACGATTAGGACATATCCCTTCCCTTCTCTTGAAACCGACGGGGTAAGTCATGATGGCGCAGCTGCAAGCGACCGAAAACTGGCGTTAAGCAAACGTGAAGAAACGGTAAATCAGAGACAAGATAGTCTTGTCATTCCCGCCTCCGCGGGAATCTATGGTGGGCAAAACATGGATTCCCACACTTTAAGGGTACCCGGCGGGAATGACATGCTTTGACGGCTCCTTGACCTGCACGACCACAGAGCGTTTCTGAGTAGCAGCGCCTACGGAATCCATCATTTCACGCTTGACGAGAGAGTAGTAGTCGACGAGTTAGCAGACTTAATACGAAACTTCCCCCAGCCCGCGCACGATTTGGAACCAGGACTGGCCCGGCTTGAGTGGAATCTCGGCTTCGCCGGGGCCAATCAGGCGCGGTGGCCCTTCGAGATCGGCGCGCCACGTCCCTTCGTAGACGCGCCCGTCGCGGAAGACGCGCAGGTCGCCAAAGCCCTGCAGCTCAATCGTCACGCCGAGCGTGCCCAAGCTGTCCTCCACAATATACGGTCGCCCGTCGACGCCGTCGGCCAGCGCGTGGGCCGCCGCCATGACCACCACGTTCTGCGCGACAATCGGTTGCCCCGTCGCGGGGTCAACCTGCTGCTGGCCGCCCTGGAAGCGCGCGTAGCCGCCCAGCCCCGCCTCGTAGCGCCACTGCACGGCATTGCCGCCGGGATAGCTGATGTTGATGGTCGTCGCCTCGCTGGCCTGCGCGTCGCTGGGGGTTTCGCTAAAGAGGAAGCCGGGCCAGTCCCAGCGCTTTTCCAGATTGTTGTCGGCCAGCCACTGGCGGACGCCGTCCGTGCGCGCCTGCAGCCGCGTCTGGTAGCCCGTGCCCAAATTGGTAAAGTAGCGGTTGTTGCTGGGGTCGTCGATGTCGGCATCGAGGTAGGGGAAGCCGACCTCGTTCTTGAGCAGGTAGCGCACCTCGTCGCTGCCGCCGGAGCAGGCCAGCACGCCGTCGTACATGTACGTCATCCATAAATTGGGCAGTCGCGCCGAGCGCACCGGCCCAATCCGCGACGCCTCCCGGCTCTGGTACGCCGCGGAGAGCCGCGTTACGGTGAAGCCGTCCACGATGTATTCGTAGACAAAATCGGCCAGGCTCAGCCCATAGTGGGCGGCGCGCCCCACGCTGTCGTTGTTGATGCAGATAAAGATGGGCCGCTCGGTTAAGAGCGACGGATCATCAACCGGCAGGCCCGTGTAGGGGGCGATGTTGGCGGGGCGATCAGCGGTGGCCCGCTCCGCGACCTGGCTTACTGACGCGGCGGCTTCGGTGGCGGGCGGAGGCGTGGCGGTAGGCGGGACGGCTGTCGCCGTGGCGACGGGCGTGGGGGGCAGCGGCGTTTTTGTCGGCGTGGGCGTCGGCGGTGGGGCGGCGGTGGTGCACGCCGTCAGCAGCAGCGCAAGCAGCAGGGCGGGCAGCGGGGCCACACGGGCAAGCGGCAGGTGATTCTGCCAGCGGGCAGATAAAGTTGTCGTGGACATCACAAGTTGAGTGGGCAATTTCCAGGGTGTGTTGCGGCGCGCCCGCGCTGCCGCGGGGCTGTTGGCGAGCGATGCTCCAATCGACCGAACAGCGAGCGCGAGAAAATTCGTCGCCAGTATACCACAACCCAAACGGATGCCAAGCTCTCGTGGTTCCAAGTGCGGCATCTTTCCTCGCCCCTTCCTTAAAACAAAGGTGACATTTAACGGTGTGGGATCAATCCCAAAACCTTTAAATTTGGGAGCATTTGAAATGGGTTGATGCGAATGCAGTTGGCTTACCGATGAGCAGTGGATATCAACCCTTCGTTAAACTCAATTTTTCAACGCGGAGACGCGGAGGAGCGCGGAGAGGAAGAGAGATAACCAACAGGTTGGAGCAAAGCACGCTCATCCGTTCAACTTTTTCCGTGCAGTTGATTGAACAGTCACGGTATGCCCGCTCTCTTATCTTTGCTCCGCGGCCCTCCGCGCCTCTTTCTTCGCGCCCTCCGCGTTAAATTTTGGGCTCGCATGAGAGAAAGATTGGAGCGGTGGAAGCATTCATTAACGCTGCCCAGCCGCACGAGCGAGGCACGCTTTGCACTATACTCGTTCCACATATCCTTCAACTCCAGAACCGCTGCCTTTGATTACAGCCGCTCCTCGCACGCTCCTCGCATCGACGGGGCTGTGGTACAATCGTCTCCATGAATTTACCTGCGTCACTCAACACCTGGGTCAGGCGTCGTCAGATTGGTGCGCCGCTGCGGCTCTTTGTCAGCAGCCACCGCCCGCTTGCCTTTGTGAGCGGGCAGGCGCTGCTGGCTGCCGCGCCGCTCATTGGGCTGCTCGGCTGGGGCGACGCCGAGCGCTGGGCGCAGTGGCTCAGCGCCCCCAACGCGGGCGACGCCGTCGACGCGTGGCTCGGCGACCGCAGCGACAGCAAGTAGAAGAATTGCGCCCCAAGTTTCTCCCAACATGCCCACGAACCCGTTTATTCACCAGCACGCCACGCTCGACCACTGGCAAACGCAGACGGAACGCGCCACCGAAGCCGGCGCGCTGGCCGACGACGCCAGCGCACCGCAGCTTCACCTCGGCCCGCTGGAGGACGCGCTGGCTGGGCTGCCCGGCCAGCGCGCGCTGCACGCCTTTGCCAATCAGCGCCGCGACCTCGCCGCGCCCACCGTGCTGGCGGGCGGCGACAGCGGCTCATGGCTGCTCGCGCTGGCTCAACAGCACAGCGCGCCGCCTCTGGTCAACATCGACGCAGGCACGGCCAGCGACCAGGCGGCCAGCGACCAGGCGGCCAGCGACCAGGCGGCCAGCAATCAAATGAGCAGCGAAGCCAGACAGCTGCTGCCGCTGCACGTGCTTTACGGCGGCGTAGACCGCGCTACCTACGCTGCCAGCAGCGACGACGTGCTCGCTTGGCAGGTCGCGCCCGCGCAGCAGCCCGGTGCGCCGCTGGCCTGGTCGGCGCTGCCCTTTGTGCCCACCGGCTTGCTGCGTGCCCAAGCGCGCTGGACGGCGTGGGGGGGCGTCGCGCTGGCGCTGGCGCTCTTTCTCGCGGCGTTGATTGCGTAACCGGGGTTTCCCATGTCTACTCGCTTGCTTCTGCCCCTCACCACGCTGCTCTGCCTCGCCATCATCACCGTCGAGCGCACGGCCTTCCCGCCGCCGCTTGCGACGACGGCGGCGCTGCTGGCGGGCGTGCTCTACCGCTGGGCGCTGCTGCTGGCGGCGGTGGCGCTGCTGGCGGGCGTGCTCAACGCGGCGTGGGTTCACGGACGGCGGGTGCAGCGGGGCGCGCGCGAGTGGCCGCTGAGCCTGGCGCTGCTGGCGACGCTGCTGGCCGTGTTGATCGGCGGCACGGTTAGCGGCCCCTTGGCGCGCGCCCTTGCCAATTCCACTGGCGATCCCAACGCCAATTTCAATGCCGTCGGGGCAACAACGTCTGGCTTGGCCTCGGCCGGCGTGCTGATGGAGTGGGTCTTCGACAGTATCCTCGCGCCCAGCCAGCGCGCGCTCTTTGCGCTGCTGGCTTTCTTCGTCGCCGCGGCGGCCTACGATCTGCTGCGCGTGCAGCGCCCCAGCGGACGCTGGATGCTGCTGGGCGCGCTGGCCGTGCTGCTGGTGCAGATGCCCGCCGCCGCGGACGTGGCGCGCGCGCCGCTGATTGTTGCCCCCGCCGCCGCGTCTGTCGCTTCCGCAACGGGCGGCGCAATCACGGCGGCAGACGCGGCCTTTTGGCTGCTGGATGAGCCCGTAACGGCCGCCGTGCGCGGCGTGCTCCTGGGCAGCGGCCTGGCGCTGCTGGCCACCGCCGTGCGCGCGCTGCGCCCGTCGACTTCATCCACTCAGTAGCCCACCATGACCGCCATCGTCTACTGCCCCCACTGCGGCACAGCCAATCGCGCTGGCTCGCGCTTCTGCAACCGCTGCGGCACCGAGCTGGCTGCGGATGTCGCAGCGAGTGAACATCAAGCGGGGCAAGCCGCTGATGCGCCGACCAGCGCTTACCCCACGCCGCCCCCACTCATGCCTGCCGAGCCGCCTGCTGAGCTACCCGCTGAGCCGCCCCCCGACGACAACGATCCGCTGCTGGCCGAGATGTTGCGCAGCCAGCCCTGGCTGGACCCCGCCGTGGAGGAGGCCGAACTGGCGGGCGAGGGCCTTGCGGGAGAAGGTATTGCGGGGGAAAGTCTCGCGGGCGAGCCCGGCGATGACGCGCCGCCAGCCCCCGCCCCAGCCGCCCCCCCACCACGTCTCCTCGCCGAGATCGAGGGGTTGATTGAGCCGCTTTCCATACCGAGACAGGCGGGCGCACGACCCAATCGCGCATCGGCTGCATCGAGCCGCGACGCCGCCGCGACGCCCGCCAGCGCACCGCGCGAAACTCTGTCCGATGAGGCGGCCCGGCGCTTCCGCCAGCTGGCAAGCGAACCGCCCCACCTGCTGGAGCCGGACTATCCGCCCGCCCGACGACAGCGACCCACCGACCCCTCCGCCAACGAAGAGACGGATCGCGCGGGGGAAGCGGGTCGGGCAGCGCCCCGCACAAAGCGCCGTGGCCCCTGGATTTTTTGGCTGATTGGGCTGGCCTTGCTCCTGCCCTTTCTGCTGGACGGGCTCGCGCCGCAGTCGCTGCCGCTGGGCTTGCGCGCGATCCAGCCGCCGGGCGCGCTGGGGGCTTCGCCTGCCGCTCTGCCGCGCTGGCCCGGCGTTGCCGAAGCCTATGCCACCATCCGCGACCTGCCCGCCGAAAGCGATGTGCTGCTCTACTGGGCTTACGACCCCGCCACGGCGGGTGAGCTGGACAACGTGGCGCTGCCCCTAGTGCGCCACCTGCTGACGCGCCGCGCCCGGCTTGTCGTCGTCAGCCCGCTGCCGCAGGGTCCCGCCGCGGCCCGCCGCTTGATCGATCAGGCGCAAAGCGAGACCCTCCTCAGCAACCCGCTCGCCGCCGCGCCCGGCCCCGCCCTCGAACTGGGCTACCTGCCGGGCGGCGCCGCCACGCTGCCCCTCCTCGCCCGCAACCTGAACAGCCTGCTTGTCAACAGCGGGCCCGTCGAGTCGGAAATTGAGACCGCCCTGGTGATTTTGCTGGCCGCGGAAACCGAGCCCGTGCAGCGGTGGCTGGAGCAGGTGCAGCCCTACCGCACGGAGGGCGACGGGGCCTCTGCGCCCCCCGTGATTGCCGTGACCAGCGCCGCCGTTGACCCCGTGGCGCGGGCCTACTGGCAGAGCGGCCAGTTGACGGGGCTCGTCGGCGGCTTTACGGGCGCGGCGGGCTACCGCAGCCTGTGGCAGAATGGCAATGATTCGGCGCTGGCGCGCGCCGCACTGCGCTGGCAGCGGCTGCGCTTGGTGGCGCAAAATTGGGGCCACGTGGCGCTGCTGCTGCTGATCGCGGCGGGAAACGCGGTCGGGCTGCTGGGGGGGCGCGCGTGAGCGGAAATGTTGGCCTCGATGCGGAAGCGCTGCTGGCGCTGTGGAACGGGCTGGGCACGTGGCTGGGGCTGGCGCTGGCGCTGGCCATCTTCTCGCTGCTCGTGCGCGACAACCGCTTGGCGCGCCTGGCCCAGCACATCTTTGTCGGCGCGAGCCTGGGCTACCTCGGCGTGATCGCGCTGCTGGACGTGCTGTGGCCGCGCGCGCTGCTGGGCTGGCGGGCGGGGTGGCGCGCGCCCGACCAGTGGATCAACCTCTGGCTGCCGCTGGCGCTGGGCGGGCTGCTGCTCGCGGCCACCGTCGAGCGGATGCTGGCGGCGCAGCCTGCGGATGCACCCGGACAGCCCGCTGGCTGGCGACGCGGGCTGCGGGGGGCTGGCGCGCTGCCCGCATCGCTGCTCGTGGGGATCGGCGTGGCCGCGGGCGCGGTCGGCCTGGTGCAGGGGACGCTGTGGCCGCAGTTTCTCGAAGCGGCCCGCCGCGCCATCCCGCCCGACAGCGCGGCCAACCCGGGCGCGCTCGCCAGCGGCCTGCTCACGCTGCTCATCTCCGTGGCAACGCTGCTCTTTTTGACGGCGCAGCCGCTGGCGGGCAATCGGCTGCTGCACGGCGCGATGTGGATTGGCCAGCGCGCCCTTTGGCTGGCAGCGGGCGCGATCTTTGCCCGCCTCGCCGCGGCGCGCTTTGACCTGCTGATTGGGCAGGTGGAGTATTTTTGGCAGCGGCTAGCCGGAATTGGATTTTAGCAAAGGCGACAGCCGGCAGGCAATTTATTAGGATGTATTTGGAATGAGTTAGGCTATTCCAGGAAATTAACTATACCGGGATAAGCCATGTTGGATGTGCGACGCACCTCAGAAGGTGCGACGCACGGTCGACTGTCTCTCTGGTGCGGCCAACACAGCCTGCGGTGCGTTGCACTTTCCCAAGTGCGACGCACCTCCATCACAATCAGCCGTGGTATATTTATAATCTTGGATTAACCTTAGAGTGTGGAGGTCGCGCTTTCTCATGGGACCGGACGGCGTTAGCAAACGCCGCCGCCGCTCCAGTCCTTATCCAGGGTAAGCCACCAGAATTTAACGCAGAGGGCGCAGAGCAGACGCGGAGGGCCGCGGAGCCAAGACAAGTGTCGCGGAGAATTCCATGGTCTACCGTCCACCAGCAAAGAGAGGGTTGGACAGACGAGCGTGCTTTGCCTGCTTTTGGTGAGCCCGTCGAACCACATTCGTCGCCGACCACCGTCGCCAGTTATGTCGCCAGCTATATCGATACAGTCTACATCACCAACGATTCCTCATGGCAAACGATCCCGATCACGGCAGCATCCTCGCGCTCGACGTTAGCCCGCACCTGATTCGCGCGGCGCTGCTGGAGCCGGTGGATGGCGTCTACCGGCTGGTGGGCTGGGCGGATGCGCGTCGCGAGGCCGAACGGGCGCTGCTGTCGCAGGCGGCCGAAGTCGTGCAGCGCATGGGCGAGCGGCTGGGGCGCAGGCTGTGGCAGCCAGCGGTTGCCCCCGCTGCGAACGAAATCACCCAAGCGCGAGCCAGCCACGGAGCGCCGCTGCTGGAGAGCGACGACCCCCTTCGCACGCCGCCGCTGGGGCAGGTGGCGGTGGTGGCCTCTTTGCGCCCGCCGCTGCGCGTGGTGGCCGTGGCGCTGACGCGCTCCAGCGCAGCCGCCGTGCGCCGCGCCGCGCAGAGCAGCCCCGCCGAAGTGGTGGATGCCATTGGCCTTTCGGCAGAGACGCGCATCAGCGACCTCGCGGCCACGCTGGTGGCGGAGCGGGCCGAAGTTGTAGTGGTCGCGGGGGGGTACGATACCGCTGCGGGCGAACTTGCCCCTCCATCATCCACTGGCGCGGACGGCGATTTAGCCAGCAACCTGGCGATGGAATCCGCTGCGCACCCCCTGCTGCTGTGCGATACGCTGCGGCGCGCGCTGGAGCGGCTCTCGCCCGGCCAGCGACCAGCGCTTATCTACGCGGGGAGCCGCCGCCATGCCGAGCAGGGCACGGCGCTGCTGCAGCAAGCGGGCGATGGGGTGCGGGTGGAGCAAGTCGGCAACGTGCAGCCCGCGGCGGGGCTGCTGCAAACGGTGCCGCTGGCCGCGGCGTTGACGCGCGTTTACTGGCGCGCCAATCGTCGCCATCCGGCGTTTGATGCGCTGCAAATGTGGGCCACGCCGTCGGGGCAAGAGGCAGAGGGGGCGCTGATCAACCACGGGCAGGGCTTTGCTGGCGTGGCGCAGGCGTGGCGCGCGCGCGAACGCCTGGCGGAGCTCCACGCGCTGCACGCCGCGCCCAATCGCTGGCTACACGTATTGGCGACCGGCAAAGAAGCCGGCAAAGAAGCCGGCGAAGAAGCCGGCAAAGAAACAGACGGGGCAGCGGGCGTGCGTCTCGTTTACACGCCGCCCGGCGAGCGGCCAGCCGCCACGCTGGGCTGGCCGCCGCTGCGCCTCGTGAGCGGCCCGTGGCCGGAGGCGCTGTGGCCGCAACCGGCCCGCTGCTGGTGGGATCGCAGCGGGCTGCTGCCGATGATGGCCGCGGTGGCGCAAACGTCACCGCGCGCAGCGATGAGCGTGCTGTCGCGGGATTTGCTGCGGCTGCGGCTGTCGTAGCCGCTCAACGTAGAGGGTGCGCAGAGCACGGCGCAGATTATGGCGAACATCAGGAAAATATTTGGAAGACGCCTCGCGGTAGCGCTACTCTGGAGGTGGTAAATTTGCTTAATGTTAAACTAATTTATCAGTTTCTGAACGCGGAGAAAAACTATGTCATCGCCTACTTTTAATCTGGATGCCGCGAAAGCCGCCCCCACCGATTACCCTACTTTGGACCTGTTGAGCAAGCGCTGGAGCCCGCGCGCCTTTGCCGAGCGCCCCGTCGAACGCGAGAAGCTGTTGAGCCTACTGGAGGCGGCACGCTGGTCGGCTTCGAGCAGCAACATGCAGCCGTGGCACTTTGTTGTGGTGACGCGGGACGCACAGCCGGAAGCGTTTCAGCGGCTGCTGGATTGTCTGATGCCGGGCAACCAGACGTGGGCCCAGCACGCGCCGGTGCTGATTTTGAGCGTTGCCAACTTGGAAGGCCGCAGGGGGCGCGAAAACACCTATGCGCTGCACGATGTCGGCTTGGCGGTGCAGAACCTGATTGTCCAAGCCACTGCGCTCGATCTTTACGCCCACCAAATGGCTGGCTTTGACCAGGATGCCGCGCGCCAGGCCTTCGACATTCCGCCAAGCCACCGCCCGGTCACCGTCACCGCCGTCGGCTACCTCGGCGACCCCGGCGCGCTGCCGGAGGAGCTGCGTGAACGCGAGCTCGCCCCCCGCGAGCGCCGTCCGCTCAGCGACTACGTCTACGGCGAAAGCTGGGGCGAGCCATCGCCTTTGTTGGCCGATTAGCCTCGGCGAAAATTTGCGTCATCGCTGAGAAAGATTGAAGATTAAAGGCTGGTAGAACTACCCGATCTTTAATCTTCAATCTTTCTTTTATGGCTTGGTTACGTCGCCGGATTAACCCCTATCTAATTCTCCTCTCCATCCTCTCCCTCCCTGCGCTCGCGCCACTGGCCGCGCCCGGCTACTTCTTCGACGCGCACGACGGTCGGCACAGCGTCTTCTACCTGATGCAGTTTGACGCCAGCCTGCGCGACGGTGCCGCCTGGGGGGCGCTTTGGCCGCGCTGGGCCATGCACCACATCCAGGGCTACGGCTACCCAACCTTCATCATCCAGGCCCCGCTGGGCTTTTACCTGGGCGAATTCTTTGTCCTGCTGGGCGCGACGTATACCGGCGCGACGTATACCGGCGCGGCGAAATTGGCGTGGGCGACGGGCTTTTTGCTGAGCGGGTGGGGGATGTTTGCGCTGGTCTCGCGTTGGACGGGGGAGCAGGGAAGCAGGGGAGCGGGGGAGCAGGGGAGCGGGGGAGCAGGCTTGTTGGCCGCCTTGATCGCGGCGCTGCTCTATGTTTACCTTCCCTACCACCTCGTCGATATCTACGTGCGCGGGGCGCTGAACGATGGGCTGCTGCTGGCCTGGTTCCCCTGGACGGTGCTCGCGTTTGATCGACTGATCGCGCTCGACGCGCGGCCGGGCTGGCCGCGGCGGCTGGCGCTGGCAATGCTTGCGCTGGCGGGCACGCTGCTGACGCACACCTTTGCGCTGATTTCATTTGTGCCGCTGCTGATTGCGTTTGTGTTATTTCGACTTTTCCTCAAATTTAGAAAGAATCAACGCGGAGGCGCAGAGGCGGAGGCGCGGAGGGCCGCGGAGGAAAACAAAGAGAAAGAATCTGCGTTTACCCGCGTCTATCTGCGGTTAATTTCTTTGCCGCTGGCCGCGGGAGCCGGCGCGCTGCTGCTCTGTGCCACCTTCCTGCTGCCGCTGCTGCTCGAAGGCGCGCGCTACCTCGACAGCGAAGTCTACACCGGCAGCACCTACCAGCTCGACCGCCACTTTGTCGAATTCGGCCAATTCTTCAACCCCACCTGGGGCTTTGGCTACTCTAATCCAGGCGTCATCGATGACGGCATGAGCTTTCAGATCGGGGTGGTCGCGCTGGTGCTGGCGCTGGGCGCGCCCTTTCTGCTGGCGGG
Organism: Caldilineaceae bacterium; assembly: GCA_965213595.1. GTDB lineage: Bacteria > Chloroflexota > Anaerolineae > Caldilineales > Caldilineaceae > JBCCFC01. Next base: position 545,499 of record CBDBZO010000002.1, read on the forward strand.
GCGCTGGTCGACGCTGCCCCTTCGACGGCGGGCGTTGCTCACATTTTTCGCCGGGGCCACCGTCGCCCTGCTCTGGCTGATGACGCCGTGGTCACGCCCGCTGTGGGGCAGCGTCGAAGCCGTGGCGCAGGTGCTGCAGTTTCCGTGGCGGCTGCTGGCGCTGGCGAGTTTTACGGTCTGTGTGTTGGTGGGGCTCCTTCTGGGAGCAGGCGGGCAGGGGAGCGGGGGAGCAGGGGAGCCCTCCGCGAATTTATCACCCCTGCCCCCCATCTCCCTTGCTCCTCTGCTCCTCCTCATCCCCCTCGCCAGCGCCCCCTACCTGACCGCCCCGCTCCAGACAGTCGAGCCGTGGCGGGAGGATGGACGCGCCGTCTACCGCTTCGAGCGCGACCACCCGGACATGATCGCCTACACGGCGTGGGTCGACGACAGCGCGCGGCCCTTCACCGATTCACCGATGAGCGCCGATTACGCAGCCGACGACTACAGCGAATCACGCGGGCGCACGCACGACCTGACGCGCCTCACCATCACCGAAGGCACGGGCGCGGTGCTGCGCCACGACAGCGCCGGAGCCAGCGCAGGCGGTGTTGTCCAAATGGAGACATCCGGCACGGTGCGCATCAACGTTTACTACTTTCCCGGCTGGCAAGTGCGCGTGGATGGCGAGCGCGTCGGCTTCCGCATCAGCCAGCCGCTCGGCCTGCTCGAAGTCGACGTGCCGCCGGGCGAGCACGTGATCGAGGCGCGCATGGGGTCGACGCCGGTGCGCACGGCGGGGAGCCTTGTCTCGTGGCTGATGGTGTTGGTGGTGGCGGGGCTGTTGATGTGGCCGATGCGGGGAGCTGTCAACGGATTGCGGGGAGCGGATTGAACGGATAGAGAATCGAGGACGCAGCGAGCGCGATGGCTCGTGTTGGTCAAACCTTTCCGGAAGCTTGCAAGCTTCCGGAAAGGTCGTAGGCTATGAATCCGCTCAATCCGTTTCCAAAATCCGCTGACAGCTTGGTATGGCTTACCAAGCAACAAAATCAGCAAAGCAACAAAATTAGCGCACCAACCATCCGCGCAATCTGCGTAATCCGCGGCTTCTTTCTGTAAAAATACGGAGACCTCCATGCCCAACACCATTGCCCTGATCGCCCACGACGGCAAAAAGGACGACATGATCCGCTTCGTCCGCACCCACCGCGACACGCTCTCGCAGTTCCACCTGATCGGCACGGGCACGACGGGCGAGCGCATCAACCAAGCGACAAATCTTGACGTCGAGCGCATGCTGAGCGGCCCGCTCGGCGGCGATGCACAGATTGCCTCACACGTCGCCACCCGCGAGGTCGTGGCCGTGATCTTCCTCGTCGACCCGCTCTACGCCCACCCCCACGAGCCGGACATCCAGGGGCTGCTGCGCATCTGCAACGTCTACGACGTGCCCCTCGCCACCAACGAGGCCACGGCGACGATGATTCTGCGGGGGTTGCAGGACAATCTCAATGGGTAGATTAGGAGATTAACGCGGAGACGCGGAGGCGCAGGGGAGAAGCCTCGCCAACCGCTTTGGCTGGACAATGACTTGGGGACCGTTGACATTTTGCTGAGCGGGCTTAGCGGGTGGATCGAGCGCGCCCTCACCCCCGACCCCTCTCCCACCGTGGGAGAGGGGCCGGGGTGAGGGCCAATTCCCAAATGTCACAGAACTTATTACATTGATGCGACTGACAAACAAACACCTTTGCGCCTTTGCGTTAAATCTAGAAAAAGCTAGGAACCATTGTGAATTCTCCCTTTTCTGCTGAACCAATTCGCCTTGCGCTCGCGGGGGCGGGCGTCTGGGTGCGCGACGCCCACCTGCCCTCGCTGCTCGATCTGCCCAGCCACTTCGAGATTGTCGCCGTCTACAGCCGCACCGCCAATTCCGCCGCGCCGATTGCCGAGCGAGCCGGCGACGCCACGGGCCGCGCGGTCGACGTCGTCACCGATTTTGACGCGCTGCTGCATCGCGACGACGTGGAGGCTATCGACATCGTGCTGCCGATTTTGGCACAGCCGGGCTACGTCGAGCGGGCGCTGGCGAGCGGCAAGCACGTGCTCAGCGAAAAACCGATTGCGCCGGAGAGCAAGACGGCGCGGTCGCTGCTGGCGAAATATGTTGACAAAGAGCAGGTGTGGATGGTCGGCGAAAACTATCGCTACGAGGCGGCCTACGTTAAGGCGAGCGAGTTGATTGCGGACGGCGTAATTGGTCGCGTGCTGATGTGCGACTGGGTGATCTACGCCTCGATCCGCCCCGGCAACAAATACTACGAGACGGGCTGGCGCAACGCGGGCGACCTGCCCGGCGGCTTCCTGCTCGACGGCGGCGTCCACCAGATGGCCGGGCTGCGGCTGCTCATGGGCGAGGCGCGCGCCGTCAGTGCCTTCGCCGATCAGTTCGCGCCCGATTTGCCGCCCGTCGACACGCTCACCGCGTCGATGCGCTTCGAGAGCGGCGCCCTGGGCACCTTCCAGGTAACGCGCGCCGCGGACGCGCCCGGCTTTGGCTCGCTGCGCGTCGTCGGCACGGCGGGCGCGCTGACGGTCGAGCGCAATCGCGTGTTGCTCACAACTTACCCGGACGGCGACCGTCGCGACGGGGGCGGGCAGACAGAAATCATCGAAGTCGAGGGCTTGCAGGGGGTGCGCGACGAGCTGGTCGCCTGGGCCGAGGCGATTCGTCACGGCACGCCGCATCGCAACACGCCGCAGGCTGCGCTCCAGGATTTGCGGCTGATCGAGGCGATGCTGGAGTCGGCGGAGCGGGGCGAGCGGGTGCGGGTGTAGAAGAGGTAGGTGGTCGCGTCCCCGGCACGCGCCACACGCTTCTTCGTTTGCGCCGATAGAGCTGGCGCGTGCCGGGGACGCCGGGCGATTTGTTGCTCGTCTCGACGCGGTTCCTGAAGCTTATAAAAGACCCGTTCGCACGTGGGCGTGCTCACTCCGCGTTGCGTTCCGCCAGCGTCTCTACCTTTTCGCAACGCTGCTCAAGCTCCCCCAGCGGCACGGTCACGCCAAGGGTATAGTAGCCGTCGTTGGGGATGGCCTTCTCCGGCCCGTGCTGCTCGATCCAGCCGTCGAGCTGGCGGCGCAGCGTCTCCAATCGAATCAGGTAAAGCTGCTCGCGTGGCGGAACCCAGTAGACGAGCCACTGCGCCGTCGACGAGTAGGCCCAGCCCGGAATGTTCATGGTATCGACCGAGACGGTCTCAATAAAGGCGTTGCCCGTGCGTCCCGCCGTCCAGTCGCTTTTGTACTCGATGGTGTAGAGGCGAGCGGTGGCGCGCCTGCTGAAAATGCGGTCGATGCCCTGGCGCTGCTGCTCGCGGCTGGCGGTTTCGATCTCGAAGCGCTCAATGAAGTGGGCGTCGAGCTGGCGCTCGGCCTCCTCGCCGCGATTAAGCTGTGCCTGCATGTCGTACATGATTTCGCCCGCAATCTACGATGGCTGCAGACGCGCCAACACGCCCCGCCGCACGCCCCGCGGCGACAGCCCAAAGTACGCCCAAAAGAGCAGCGTGCCGACCAGCGAGGCGCTGGCCCCCACCACGAAGAGCGTCTCAAAGCCGTAGCTCACAATCAAACGGCCACCCCACAAGGACATGATGGCAAAGCTCAGCCCCGCCGTCATCTCGCTGATGCCGGAGAGCAGCGAGCGCTGTTCCGGCTTGACCAGCTCCATCGTAAAAAGCATAAAGGTGGTGTAGCGAATCGCGCCGCTCGCCATCACGCCCATGTAGCCCAAGCCCGCCGCGCCCAGGACGGGCAGGCCAGCAATCAGCAGCACCGCCGCCGCCGTGCTCGCCGAAGCCCAGAACGAAACGCGCCGCAGCCCCCAGCGCGACGCCAGCAGCGGCACGGCCAACATCACCGGCACGGAGACCAAGCGCGCAAAGCCCGCCACGAGGCCAATCTGAACCGTGGGCGTATTAAGCTGCGTGTCGAGGTAAACGTTGAAAAAGGTCATGGTGACGGCCATGCCGCCAATTTGCAGCACGCGGATCACGCCGATGATCAGCAGCAGGCCCAAGAAGCCGCGCGTCGCATAGCGCAGGTGCGACAGCCGCAAACGGGGCACGCGCAGCCGCGTGGCGTAGAGGCGACGAGGCGCGGCGGGCAGCGGTGCGTCGCTGACGGCTTCGTTTTGCGCGCCCAGCAGCGCAAAAATACCGACGTTGACCATCAAGGCCCCCACCAGCAGCGTGTAGCGATAGGGGGCCGCCGCCTCCAGCGTCGTGCCCAGCCCGGCGGCAAAGAGGCCGGGCAGCACGCCGCCGATCAGGCTGCCGACAAAGGCCGCCAGCGCAATCGCCGCCGACTGAATCGAAACGGCGTGGTTGCGCTGCCCCGGCGTGGTGGTAGCCATCAAATAGGGAGCGGCGTTGACAAAGTAGGTGGAGACGCCGATGTTAGAGAGCACCACCGCCGCGCCGATCCAAAGTCGCCACCAGGCGGGAGGCGCCAACTCCACAAAGGGCAGCAGCACGTTGGCCGTCATCATCAGCCCCAGCCCAATTAGCATCAGTCGTCGATTGCCCCAGCGCCGCCCGAGCAGGCTGGCGATTAGGCTGTTGGCGGCAAAGGCAATCAGCCCCGTAAAGCTGATTTCGCCGATCACGTCCGGGCCAAAGCCCAGCCGCAGCAGAAACAGGTTGAAGACCACCGAGTAAATGCCGCCGTCAACGGTAAAGCCCAGCAGGCTAATGGCGATGAGATAGCGGCGCACGTTGCCGTCGAAGCTGCGCAGCGTGGCGAGGTAAGAAGCGAGCATAAGTAGAAACTACGTGGTTGACCTCGGCTAAAAAATTGGGCAAAAGCACAAAAATCCGCGCCGCGGCGGAAGTCGCCGGGCGCGGAAGATAGGCCCTCTTTATAACCGAAGCGGCGCTGTTTGCGCAAATCTCTTTGGTTGGACTATGAGAGAATCTCGCGATCCAACCGACATCATCAACGCTTGTGCCCATGTTCCGCCAGCGCATCCGCCGGGCCCCACGGCGCCAGGGCGACCGTGCCGTAGGGGTTAAAAATCTGGTCCCGTTCGGCGGCGGCAAAACGCCACATGCGCTGTACCAAGTCGTGTTTCACGTCGGTGTAGGCCGGGTCATCCGCCAAATTGGTCAGCTCGTGCGGATCGCGACGCAGATCGTAGAGTTCATCAAAGTCAAAGCCGTTGTAGACGTACTTGTAATCGCGGGTCGACACGCTGCGCTGGGTGTAATAGAGCTCAACGCCGTTGAGCTGCGTGTGGATCGCGTCGCGCCAGTTGGCGGGCGGCTCGTTGCGCAGGAAGGGCACGAGGCTGCGGCCAGTCAAATCGTCCGCTGGGGCGACGCCCGCCAGCTCTAGAAAGGTGGGGGCAAAATCGGCTAGCGAGACAAATTCGTCGACGCTGCGATCCGGGTCGACCAGGCCGCCCGGCCAGCGCGCGATGCAGGGCACGTGGTAGGCCTCGCGAAAGGCGGGCACGCCCTTGAGGAAGAGGCCGTGCGCGCCGACGTAGTCGCCGTGGTCGCTCAGAAAGATGACCAGCGTGTCGTTGGCCTGGCCGCTCTCGTCGAGCGCGTCCAGCACCTCGCCGAGCAGCGCGTCCTCCAGGGTGCAAAAGGCCCAGTAGTGGCGCACGGCCTCGCGGATCTCCTCCGCCGAAAGCTGGTCCCAAAGCTGACGCTGTCGTTGGTAGACGCGCGGCTTGTCTTCGAGCGAATCGTCATAGCTTGGCGGCAGCGGAATTTCGCCGCGCTCCATCATCTCGTCGTACATTCGCACAAATTTTTCGGGCACGTTAAAGGGATCGTGCGGCCCAATTGGGCCGACGAAGAGACACCACGGTTCGTTTGACTTGGCGTTCTCGTGCAGCGTCTCCACCGCCGCCTGCACAACCTCGTAGTCGTGCAGATCCTCGTAGCCCTTGGGTCCGCCGTCCGGCAGCGTTTTGTAGACCACAAAGTCGCCCCAGCCGGGCCGCTGTACGTGGCCGAGCGGGCGCTCCTCGCCGCTGCTGTCCACGCCGCGCGGCCCGCTGCGCCAATCCGCAATCGAGCGCGAATTAAACGTTCCCCGCGCCCCCGTCAGCGCACGCTCGCGCCAGCCGCGATCCGCCGGTTCCTCCTCCGCCGTCACGTGCCACTTGCCGCAGAGCGTGAGCTTGTAGCCCGCATCGCGCAGCCCCTCGGAAAAGGTCACGACGCCCTCGCACAAGCCGGTGTTGATGGCGGTGTGCGTGCGCACGTTGTTAAAGATGCCGTGGCGCGAGGGGTAGAGCCCCGTCATAAAGGTGGCGCGGGAGGGGCAGCAGTGGGCCGTGGGGCAGTAGGTTTGGGTGAAGCGCAGCCCGTCGCGCGCCAGCCTGTCGGCGTTGGGCGTGAAGCAGGGATGATCGGGCGCGGTCACGTCGGCCTGCTGCTGGTCGGTCATAAAGATGAGGAGATTGGGTTGGGTAGCCATAAAGAGAATCTTGGGTCGCAAGTGGTGCAAATTGCGCGCACTTTTGATGGGCTGCTCTAGCCCGATGCTTTTACACCTGTGGGGAGCGGCTGCGGCAGCAGGGTGACAATGTCCTCCACAATTCTGGTGGCGGCGTGTGGCTGGCCGAGCGCCTGCGCGTTGGCGCTCATCTCCTGCAGGAGCGCGCGCTCGCTGGTAAACCAGCGGCGCGCCGTTGCGGCAATCTCAAAGGCGTCGGGCGTGTAAACACCCGCGCCGTTGTCCACCACAAAGCGGATGTTGCCCCGCTCCTGTTCGGGCAAAAAGCCGCTGAGGATCAGCGGCAGGCCGCGCGTTAGCGCTTCGGCAATCGTGCCCGGCCCGGCCTTGGTCACCAGACAATCGCTGGCGGACATCCAATCCGCAATGTTCTCGACAAAGCCGAGCGCGCGCAGCGGCACGGGCCAGCTGTGGTTCGTCAGCTGGGTACGCAGCCGCTCGTTGCGCCCGCAGATCACGGCAATCTGCCCCAGTGGGCGGGGGCCGGGCTGGCCCGGCCCCCGCAGCGCACTGGCCAGCAGCCGAACCGTCTCGCTCAGGCGGCCCATGCCGTCGCCGCCGCCCATGAGCAGCGCGGTGGGCAGCTCCTGCTCCAGGCCGAGCCGAGGCCGCAGCACCTCCTTGGGGAGCGCGGGCTGTGCGAATTGCGTGCGCACGGGCAGGCCAAACTCGCGCATCTGCTCCGGCCGCATTCCCTCCAGCCGACCGCGCGCGCGCGCCTCGCGGCTGGCGACGTAGCAGCGCCGCACGCCGCGATCAAACCAGAGCGGGTGCGCCGTTGCCAAATCGGTAACGACGGTGACGACGGGCGGCACGTACATTTTACGGCGCGCGGCGCGCAGCAGCGCCTGCAGCAGCGGGTGGACGCAGACGATGAGGTCGGGGCGGTAAGTTTGTAGAAAGAGCTCAATGCGCTGCTCGGCCACGCGCATCACCGTTTTGAAAATGGGATCGCTGACGACGGAGCTGGCCGTAGCCCGCCAGAGCAGGCGGTAGACCCAGACGGCATCGTTGGCCAAAAAGGGGTAGGCGCGCGGCATCCGGTTGATTGGCCACGGCGTGTGGTTGGCCCAGGGATCGGCCATGGCGACGCGCAGCCGCTCGCTATTTTGTCCGCCGCTCTGTCCGCCACTCTGTCCACCATAGTGCTGCTCAAAGGCCAGCTGGAGCGCCTGGGCGCTGGCGCGGTGGCCGCCGCCCGTGTCGCTGTAGAGGATGAGAATGTTTGGCATGGGATGCTTCTCCATCAACGCCTTACGTTGATTTGCTATTGGTCGTCATCTTGGTTGTCACCTGGGTGGGCACGCGCTCATACCCATCCGGCCAGCGGACGAACGCGCGCGGTGCCTGCTCCAGCGCGCCCAACCCGATGTGCGGTCGCGGGTCTTTGTGGGCAAGGTAGCTGCTGCCCACCTGCACTTCGCACGCGATTTGGCGTCCGTCCGCCAGCGTCACCATTGTCTGCGCACTGGGACAACCTCATCAAAGCCAAGCTGAAGCCAGCGGCCCAGCCCCTGCTCGCTGGCGCGATCGTTGACGGTCAACATGTCGCTGCTGCCGACGGATTCTTACGTCGTCTCCGGCGGCACGAGCCAAATCGATTTCGGCGGTAGAGCAAGCGGCAGCACTTCGCCCGGCGCGGGCAGCGTCTCGCTCTCGGCCTGCACCTGCCAGCGCCGCCCGTCGAGTTCGACTTCGATCTGTGCGTAGGTTCCCATGTAAACGGAGTTGACGACCACGGCGGGCACGCAATTTTGCGCGAACTCGCTGCCAATCTGCACGCGCTCCGGGCGCACCGTTAGCCAGACGGGACCATCCGGTTGGGGCTGCGGGGCGATACACAACGTGCCAACATTTGTTTCGACGGCGTCGCCCCGCTTCATGCCGGGCAAGAAATTTTCGTTACGAAAGAAGCGCGCCACCGTCGCCGATTGGGGTCGCGCGTAAAAATCCTGCGGCGGGCCGACCTGCAGCAGACGCCCCTCCATCATCAGCGCCACGCGGTCGGCCAGCATCACGGCCTCCTCCTGGTCATGCGTGACAAAGATAGCGGTGATCTTCATCTCGCGCTGGATGTCGCGGATGAGCTGTCGCATGTCCAGGCGCAGGTTGGCGTCCAGGTTGGCGAGCGGCTCGTCCAGCAGCAGAACCTCCGGCTCGATGATCAGCGCGCGGGCCAGGGCAATCCGCTGCTGCTGGCCGCCAGAAAGCTGGCTCACGCGGCGCGGCCCCATCTGCGGCAGCTGCACTCGCGCCAGCATGGCCTCCACCTGCGCCTGTCGCTCGCGCCGCGGCACGCGACGCATCTTTAGCCCAAAGCCCACGTTCTCGGCCACCGTCATGTGTGGGAAGAGCAGCCCCTGCTGGAAGACCATCGTCGTGCCGCGGCGCTCCGGCGCCACGTTCACCACCGAGCGCTCGCCAAAGCGGATGTCGCCCGCCGTGGGGTCCAGCAGGCCGGCGATCATGCGCAGCGTGGTCGTCTTGCCGCAGCCGGAGGGGCCGAGCAGCGCCACCAGTTCGCCGGAATTGACGGCCAGCGAAAGATCGTCGACGGCGGCCACGCTGTCGTAGTGCTTGGTGAGGTTGTGCAGCGAGACGGTGGTCATGCTCAGATTATAGCGGGAAAGGCGAAGGCGCAGGAAATTTTGATGGCGCAAATCTAAGTTCCGTTGACATTTTGCTGAGGGGGTTGAAGGGTAAGTCGAGCGCGCCCTCACCCCCGGCCCCTCTCCTACAGTGTGAGAGGGGCCGGGGGTGAGGGCCGACTGCACAGTCCTTTGAGAGGAGCCAAATGAGAATAAACTTGTTCCTAATTAACAAATCCCGCTAAAAATTTGGGGAATGCCGCTCGACCGTAGTGGGAGGGCGCGCCCTCCCACTACGGTCGAACACGAGACTTGCCTGAACATTACGCCTTGTTTGCTTATTTGGGAACAACGCTAATGCTCAACGCAGAGCTGCGTAGCAAGATGCGGATCGTCTATAGAAGCGTGACGTCACGGCCAAACCAGCGCCAAGCAGCCGCGTCCCTCCGCGTAAGTTCCGCGTCCCAATTGTTTACCCTTGCTCATAGTACGCCAACCCCTCCAAAAATTCCTGCGCCTGCTGCTGAATCGCTGCCCGCTCCGCTTCGTCAAAGCGATACAGCCCCAACACGGCACGACCGACGCGCGGGTTGGCGCGCAGCTTGCTTTCGTTGCGCATCATAAAGTCCCAGTACAAAAAATTGTACGGACACGCCCCCTCGCCCGTGCGCTTTGTCTGCTGGAGCGCACAGCCCTGGCAGTAGTCGCTCATCTTGTTGATGTAGTTGGCGCTGGAAACGTAAGGCTTTGTTCCAATCACGCCGCCGTCGGCGTTGAGCCCCATGCCAATCACGTTGGGCGTGACGACCCACTCGTAGGCGTCGACGTAAAAGGCCCAGAACCACTCGTTGACCGCTGCCGGATCGATGCCCGCCAGCATACAGAAGTTGGTCACGATCATCAGCCGCTCGATGTGGTGCGAGTAGCCATTCTCGATCACGCGGCCAGCCACCTGCTTGACGCAGTTCATCTCTGTTTCGCCATCCCAAAACATCTGCGGCATGGGGCGGGTGTGGTTCCAGCTGTTGGCCGTGCGCAGGCCGGGCATCTGCCGCCAGTATTGCCAGTACATAAATTCGCGCCAGCCCAAAATTTGGCGCACAAAGCCCTCGACCGAGTTGATGGGTACGGTGCTGTTTGGGGTCAAGTGAGTTGACGCGTTCCCTTCCCGGTAGACGGCCTCGGCGCGGCGCACCAGATCGAGCGGATCAAGCAGGCCGATGTTTAGGTAGGCCGAGAGCATCGAATGGTACAGAATGTCGTGCTGGCTGGTCATGGCGTCTTCGTAGGGGCCAAAGTCGCGGAAGCGGTGCGCGATGAAGTCATCGAAGGCCTGCTGCGCCTGGGCGCGCGTGGTCGCCAGCACAAAGTTGTCCAGCTTGCCCACGGCGTGCTCGTTTCTCGCCACCTCCCGCATCACCTCGCGCGTGATCGCATCCGGCTCGAAGCGCACGGGCACGCGCATCTCCAACGCCTCCTTGGGCAGCGGCTGGCGATTTTGCTTGTCGTAGTTCCACGAGCCACCGGTTGGCTCCCCTTTGGCCTCCATCAACACATCAAAGTGGCGGCGCATGTCCCGGTAGAAGCCCTCCATCACGTAGCGCTTGCCCGGCTCCGGCTGCGGGTTGGGATTGTAGCGTTCGACCAAAAACTGAGTGTTTGGCACAACCTCCACCGCCACGCCCAGCTCGTCCGCCATCTCGCCCTCCTGCCAGCGCCGCATATCGTACTCCGCGCCCTGCATGGTGATGAGCTTGTCCGGCTGCCACGCGTCCAGGTGCTGGCGCAGCCCCTCCCGGAAGGTATCGGCCCGCACGTAGTCGACGCGGTAGCCGCGGGCGCGCAGCTCCTCGGCAAAGTGGCGCATGGCGCTGATCAGCAGCACCAGCTTGCGGCGGTGGTAGGGCAGCTGGGCCTTGCGCGCGTCGCTCTCGACGAGCAGGACGCGGATCTGCTCGCGGCTCGTCTGCTCCGCCGCGGCGTCGAGCGCTGTCGGGAACTCCACGAGCTGGTCGCCCAGAATCCAGGCGGTCAATTTGGGTTGAGTCATGGTGTGATGGATGAAACTTTACGGCGCGATTGCCGCGCTGCCAGTATGCTCAAAAAGCCGGGCCAATGCCGTTAGTCCCGATACAGATCACCCGTTGACAAAAAATAAGGCTCCACTGTGCGGCCCGAAATTGCCGAAATTTTCTGCGACTTTCTCGCTCGCTGTGCGTACTTAATGGGTGAACGCTCAATATTTATGGAGGCTTTTTATGAACGACAACAAACTGCGCCGACAAAACGGCGTCATTGCAGGGGTATGTGGCGGCCTGGGCACGTTCTTTGGCATCAGCCCGCTCTGGTTCCGCATCTTCTTCTTGATTGCCGCGCTGCCCGGCGGCATTTCCGTTATCCCCTATTTCCTGCTCTGGATCATCATTCCGCGCCGGTAAACAGCATGGATAAACAATCTGGGTTAACTGTTCAGCCCTCACCCCCAACCCCTCTCCTAGAATGGGAGAGGGAGCCGTCTTTTCGTAGTCACAGAGAGATTTGGCAGGAGCCTGCATAGTTACCAATCTGGATGAACAACCGAGATGAACAACCTGCCCCGGCAACCTGTAACACGGCTGACCGCAATCCCCGCCCCAACCGCATACGATTGCTCAAACAAGTCCGTCCATGCGACGGACTTTCCTTTTGTCAAATAGATTTAATAAACATCGATTAACGAAGGGCGCGAAGAAATACGAAGCAAGAACGTCTACCCTCTTCCTTCGTGAAACTTCGTGTCCTTCGTGGATCAATTCTGTTTACATCCCTAAATTTGTTGAATTTGAGGACAGGTATGGCGAGCAGTGAATTCGCAGTCGAGCAGCGATGGACGAGCAACACGGCGGGGCCGCTGCGCTGGATTTGGTCGCACATTCGGCGCAATCCGCTGCTGATTGCGGCCATCTTTGTGGGCGGGGCGGGCAATGCGGGGCTGGCGGCGGCGCTGCCCGTACTCATCGGCATCGGCTTTGACGCGGTGGTGGGCGAGAACGGACCCAACCTGCGGCTGCTGCTGACGATGGCGCTGCTCATGGTGGGCAGCCAGCTTTTGCGCAGCGTGCTGCAGCTGGGGCGCAACTTTGGCAGCGAGGTGCTCGGCCAGCGGCTCGAGCGCGACGCGCGCCAGGAGCTCTACGCCTCGCTGCTCGGTAAGAGCATGGGCTTTCACGATCTGCACGCCACGGGCGATCTGATGGCCCGCGCCACCAACGACGTGCGCGAGCTGGCGCTGATGATGGCTCCCGGCTTCAACCTCGTGATTGGCTCGCTCAACTTTCTGATCGTCCCGCTCATCATTTCGCCCACCATCCACCCCGACTTGATCTGGACGCCCCTCGGCTTTGCGGCGACTTACGTGGTCGCCATGTATCTCTACCTGCGCGAGCTCTCGCCCGTGACGACCGACGTGCGCAGCAGCTTTGGCCTGCTCAACGCAGGGCTAACGGAATCGATCGAGGGCATCGAGACCGTAAAGGGAGCGGCGCAGGAGGAAAATGAGGTGGGGCGCTTCCGCGAGCACGCCCGCCGCTTCCGCAACGCCTTTGTGGCGCAGGGGCGCGTCGAGGGGCGCTTTTTGCCGCTGCTGCTGCTGGGCATTGCCCAGGGCACGGCCTTTTGGCACGCGCTCGTGCTCTATCAGACGCGCACCATTTCCATCGGCGACGTCGTCTCCTATATGGGGCTGATTCAGCTCTTTGGCTTCCCCGTCTTCGTCTCGATTTTTGCCTACTCGCAGGCCTCGTCCGGCATCTCCAGCGCGCGCCGCATCCTCGAACTAGTCCGCAGCGAAACGCAGCTCGACGTCAACGAAGCGGGCGCGCAGCAGACCATCCGCGGCGACGTGCGCTTTGACGACGTCACCTTTTTCTACGACATCGTGGGGGAAGATAAAGTGGGGGAAGATGAAGCCGAGCCGGGGGAAGCCGAACTGGGGGAGCAGCATCCCTCGCTGGCGGACGTTTCGTTCTCCGTTGCGCCGGGGCAGACGTTGGCGCTGGTGGGGCAGACGGGCGCGGGCAAGAGCACCGTGAGCAAGCTGCTCAACCGCACCTACGACGCGACGAGCGGACGCGTGCTGGTGGACGGCGTCGACGTGCGGGAGTGGGACTTGGCCACGCTGCGCCGCCAGATTTCGATTATCGAGCAGGACATTTTTCTCTTCTCGCGCACGATTGCGGAGAACATTGCCTTTGGCAAGCCGGACGCCAGCGAAGCGGAGATTGAAGCGGCCGCGCGCGCGGCTCAGGCGCACGACTTTATCACCGGCTTTCCGGATGGCTACGGCACGGTTGTTGGCGAGCGCGGCACGATGCTCTCCGGCGGGCAGCGCCAGCGCGTTGCCCTCGCCCGCGCCTTCCTCACCGATCCGGCCATCCTCGTGCTGGACGATTCCACCAGCGCCATCGACAGCGCCACCGAGGATCAAATTCAGCGCGCCATTGAAGCCGCCACCGAAGGCCGCACCACCATTCTCATTACCCACCGCCTCTCGCAGATTCGCTGGGCGGATAAGATCGTCGTGCTCCAGCGCGGTCGCGTGGCGGCGGTGGGCACGCACGAGGAGCTGCTGGAGGAGTCAAAGGCGTATCAGGAAATTTTTGCGCGCTTTTAACGGCAAAGATTTTAACGCGGAGGCGCAGAGGCGCAGGGAGATTTCTCGTAAGTTTTCCTGTGAAATAAGGCTCGTTGCGGTAGGTCAGGGACAATCTCCGTTCCCAAAGAATGCCTTGCGAAGTTTCCCTTTGCGCCTCCGCGTTAAATTTGTCTGATTTACCAAGTTCGTTGTGCTTGCAGGGGCGCTACCGCCGTCGATGGGCCAGATCGATTTGCTGGCGCAGCTCGCGACGGGCATCGTCCAAATTCTCCTTAACTTGGAAAAAGACGGCGTCCGTAAAGCCCATCTCGCCGGATTGCAGCACCCGCTCCAGCGCCTCCACCACGCGCAGCACCTTCCCCTCCAGCATCTCCACGGTTGTGCCATAAATGCGTTCGGGCACAAAGTAAAGCAGGATTAAGCCAAAGGTATAAACATAGACCAACAGCCGCAGCCGCGGCTCGCTGGCGGGCAGCGCGATCAGCGCCAGCAGCCCAATCGCCGCGCCCAGCGCCATCACCTGCCAGCGTGAGATGGGGCGCGCCGGGCGCAGATCATGCAGCGCGCCCCGCAGCGGCTCGTATGTTTTGACTTGGGCAAACCAGGGGTTGAGGTCGTAGCAGTGGCGCAGGCTGACGCGGTGCTGATCGAGGCGGGCCAAGTCCAGCGCGTGCTCGCGACAGGTCTCGGCGAGGTCGGAAAATTCCTTGCGCGTCAGCTCGGCCATGGGAAAGGGTGGATCAGAAAGATATTCTGCACGATAAGGTAATTTTAGCACTGCCTCGATTGCCGCGCAAAGGGCGGGGGAGCGGGGATGCAGGGGTGCAGGGGTGCAGGGGTGCAGGGTTAGAATTACACCTGGTTCTTTACAACCCCTTTCTCCCCTTGCCCCTTGCTCACTCTGGCACGCGCCACAGCTCATAGAGTGGCGTCCCGTCGCGCTGGGCAAAGGTCTCCACCCGCTCCGGCGGGCGACCCAGCGCCTGCGCCTCCTCGATAAATACTTCGCGTCGCCCGGCATAAACGGCCTGTCCCGGCGCGCGCAGCAGGTAGACGTTGGTCGGATTTTGCAAAAAGATGTCGAGCTGCCGCACGAAGTCCTCGCCCGGCTGCGTTAGCGAGTCGTACCCAAAAATTTCAACCGGCGCAACGGCTCCCTCGCTCAGGTAGCCCACCGTGGCTCCCATGCCCCAATCCAGCACAATCGGCGCGCCAAAGCCGTTGTAGCGCAGATAGTAAGCGAGGTCGTAGCTGGCGTCCGAATGGTCGCTTAGGCCACCGCTGACAAGAAGAGTTTCGTGGTAGCGAACGGTGGCGGTGACGTCCAGCGCCAACCACGTCAGCAGCAGAAAAAAGATTGAAGATTGGAGATTAGGTAGTCTCGAAATGGGGAGCTTCCATTCTTTGCTCTGTAATCTCAGTTCATTCAGGCTAATGGCTGCAACGGCGATCGCCAGCGGTTGAAGCAGCGAATAGTGTGTGATAAACAGATCACTCACGGTAAAAAGGCTGCTGGCGACGGCGAGGGCAAGCAGGGCCAGCGGCGGGCCGACGGTGTGTCGTGCGCGGCGACCACCCAAAGCGAGGGCGGCGACGGTCGCGAGCAGCGCGGCCCACGGCGCGAGCCGGTTGGCGTGGAGGCCGCCGAGATACCAGAGGTGATCGCCGCGCAGGGTTTGGGCGAGCTGCCGCAGACGCACGGGCAGATTCGCCAGCAGGTTGCGGTTGTCCACGCCGTAATAGCTTTCGCCGAGGTTGCCGCCGAGGCTGGTCAGCGTGCCGCCCGTTTGAAAATTAAAGATAAGCAGCGGCAGCAGCGGCAGCAGAAAAGCCATGGCTGCGGCTAGAATTAGCCCCGGCGAAAGCGACGGTCGCGATGTATTTTTCCAGCGCCGCCGCAGCCACCACCCCACGGCCAAAATCACAAACGGCCCGATAATCCACGCGGCGAGCAGCTTGGCATAGAGCGCCAGCCCGCCAAGCAGGGCGCTGCCAAGCAACATCCGACCCCGCCCACCCCGCAGCCAGCGCAGCCCCAGCCAGATGCAGCCAAAGCAGAGCGGCTGCGTCAGGTTGGTGACGAAGAGACCCTGTCGGCTCCAGAAGACGAAGCTGGGTGAGGCGGCGAGCAGGGTGAGGGTAAAGAGGGCGGGAAGGGAAATGGGGAGTGGGGAGTGGGGAGTGCGAAGCGCGGAACGTTCGTTGGTGGTGTCGTGGGGTAATTTGACAGATCCGCGGTCAGCCGTCCAAGTGGAGATGGCGCGTTCTAGCGTGAGCAGGGAGGCAACGCCCGTGAGCACGGCCAGGGCGCGCAGGTTGGGCACGCCGATGCCGGTGAGCCAAAGCAGCGGCAGCGCAAGGTAGACGTTGAGCGCGCCGATGTAGTCCTGCACCATCAGCGGCAAACCGCGGCCCAAGAGGTGCACCGTGGCGCCGCGGAAGGCGCTCGTCTCGCCGCCGGTGAGCAGCTGCATGGCGTTGACGCCCGCTTCGCCCGCCTCGTCGTAGTGCAGGCCGGGCAGGCCGAGCTGGTAGCTGGCCAGAACGACAAAGAGCGCAAGCGCGGCCAGCAGCCACAGCTTGCGCCCGTGTTGAGCGAGGAGAGTGGCCATCAACATCCGCGTAAAAGATGCGAGCTACTTGGCCACCAGCCGTACATTATCGACATAGCTGGTGTAATCGTGTCCGCTGGCGTAGATGCGGATGGAATCGATGCGGGCGGCGGGCGTGCCCTGGCTTTTCCACTGCTCGAGCAGATTGCCGCTCTCGTACGGCTCCCACTGTGCGCGCGGAATGGCCTGGCTGCCGGGCGGAATTTCCCAGCCGTCATTATTTACATCGGCGTCCTGTCGCGGATCCACGTCCAGCAGAAAGAAGCCTGGTCCCCAAGTCCACGAATTGCCGTTGACGTCGGTGTAGCCAATCTCAACGCGCAGCGGGAATTCCGTGCCCTTGTAGCCACCCCCAGATAAATTCTGGTGGACAATGCGAGCTTCCAACTCCAACTCCAGCGAGTCGAAACCCGTTACGCTCTGGTCAATCGCTTGGCGCATGTTGATTTCGTTGGCGTGCCCTCTCTCTTCGAGCGTTTTCCCACTGCGGGCAAGTTGTACAAAGTTGCGCCCCTCGTCCGCAACCTGGCTCGCTTGCCCAGCAGTTGTCTGGGTTTGCGTCTCGGCCTTGATGTCCCAATAGCGCAGCCCTTCATTAAAATCGCCGTTGCGGACGAGGTCTTCGCCAATTGAGCGCGTCTCGGAAACAATGCCCGCAGCGGTCATTTCTCCACGCTGCTCGCGTTCGACAAAGAGGCTCTTCTGCTCCGGATGCATCAGCTCCGCGCGACCTTCATATACCGTCACCTCCGTCTGCTGCGGCGTAACGACAACGCGGTAGCTGCCGGGCGGCAGGTAAATTTGGCCGTGGCGCGTTTCGACATCAATTTGCAGCGGGCGCTGGTTGCTGGAGGTGTTGGAAGAAATGTCGATACGCCCTTCGTCCATCATAATTTGCGCTGCGTAGGGCTGCGTGCTGCGTTCAAACAGCGGACGTCGCAAGCGCCGCAGCTCGACTTGCGTGCTGCTTTTGAGGTTGATTGTGCCAAAAGCGTTGTTTAGGTCATCTGCTTCCAGCAGCTTAATGGCGGCTTGTCCAGCATTTTCTACCGTGGACAAGCGGCTCCCATCGGGAACATCCTCGCGAGCCACAGCGGCATCGTCGCGGCTGGCGCTGAGAGCCGTGGGCTCGCTGGCGCGCGGCTCCTGCACAAAGAGCGTCCCCACCAGCGGCTCGACGCGCGCGGGCTGGTGCACGGTGGCGTGCTCGACGGTGTAGCGCCACGCCGCGGGCAGCGTCACCGCCAGGGTGGCAAAGATGGCGAAGCTGCCGAGAATCACCAGCCACGCCATGCGCTCCGGGCGCTCGCGCAGGGGGGTGAGAATAGTTTGAGTTGGAAGCGTATTTTGTGCCATGAATTCTGTAAACTGGATAGCCGGAGATTAGGTTCCGTTGATAGACCAAACTTGTGTAGTTCGCGGCGTCCCCATCCCCTTCGACGAGCTCAGGGATCGGTGGGGGAAGGGAGCCTTCTGCTCCTCTCTTCCGGGATGGGAGAGGGGGCGGGGGTGGGGGCCCAACTGTCAAACATCAACGAAATCTAGAGATTGGGTGGCTCGTCCACTCGCCCAATCCCTCATCTCCATCTCCAATCGCTAACTGCCGTTACTCCTCTCTTCGCCAGCTTGGTCGCTGCCCTGCCCGCGCGCTTCCGCAATCTGCGCCGTGATCTCGCGCAGCCAGTAGCGCGCGTCGCTGTCCGCGGGGTTGACTTCGGTGGCGCGCTGAAAAAAGGTCAGCGCGCGCATTAGCTCGCCGCGCTCACGGTAGATCAGGCCGAGGTGGTAGTGGACGTTGGGTGCTTGGCTGTTGGCCTGCAGCGCGCGCTCGTAGGCGCGAATGGCGTGCGCCTGCTGTTCGGGGCTGGCTTGTTCGAGAATTCCCAGGTGGGCCGCGCCGAGGTTGGTCCACAGCATGGCGTTGTCGCCGTGGGCCTCCGCCGCCGGGCGCAGCACCTCCACGGCGCGCTGCCACCTTTGCTGGAGAATGTAAGCCCCCCCCAAGTTGATGGCGACATCGGCATCGCGCGGGGCCTGCTCGTAAAGCGGCGACAGGCGCTCTTCAGCCTGGCGCGGCAGATTTTGCTGCAGCAGACGCGCGCTTTCGTTGAGCGTGCGTTGAAATTCTTCCGGTGAAATGAGGTTTGTGTTTTGGTCAGACATCACGTTTCTATTCTCTACAAAATCAGCGCAAGGACGACGGGCAGCGTCAGCAGGCTCAGCACCGTCGTCGCAAAGATAATCGTCGCCACCAGCCGCGGCGACGCGTCAAATTCGGTGGCGAGCACCGTCGCCATCACCGCCGTAGGCATGGCAGATTGCAGGATGAGCACGCCGCGCTCGGCCCCCGCAATGCCGAGCAGCGCGCAGAGCCCCACCGCCACCAGCGGCGTAACGAGCAGGCGCGCCGCGGCGGGCACCAGCGCCAGCGAGCGCCGACCGGCCAGCGTCGTCGCAAAGGTGGTGGCGCGCAGCTGCACGCCGAGCAGCACCAACATCCCCGGAATGGCGGCGTCCGCCAGCAAATCCACGGCGCGAAAGAGCGGCAGCGGCAGCTCGACCTGCAAGCGGTTGAGCGCCAACCCCGCCAGCGCGGCGTATAGCACGGGCACGCGCACGGTTTGGCGCAGCGCCTGCCGCCACGTTGTGTCGCCGGAGGAGCCGCCAAACGAGGCGAGCATCGCGCCGATGGTGTTGCTCAGAAACGAGCTGACCACGTAGTAGAGCGTGCCCAGCGCCAGCCCCACCTCGCCCAGCGCAAAAAAGCTGATGGGAATGCCCATGTTGCCGTTGTTGCCCACAAAGCTCGTCAGCGTCACGGCCACGCGGTCGCTGCGGCTGCGCCCGGCGCTGAGCAGCCAGCCCGTTGCGCCGCCCACCGCCATCACGCAGAAGACCACCAGCGCCAGCCGCTGCATGGCGGCAAAGTCGATCTGCGTCTGGTAGAGGCTGCGCAGCACGAGCGACGGCGTCGCCAGGTAAAAGAGCAGCCGCCCCAGCGTGCGCCCTTCCAGCGGCAGGAAGGCCGCGAGCACGTACCCCGCCAGGGCCACGAGAAAGACGGGCAGCAGCGTGTCGACAAAAATCGGCAGCAGTTGGCCCAGAACCGAGGCGAGCGGCGGCATCAGCGGCATCAGCGGGCGGTTGCCTGGCGGGGAGTTGTTTCGCGCTGAGTTGTCTCGCGGGCGGGCGAAGCGGTTGTCCCGTTGGTGCGAGCCGACTGCTCGCCGCCGGCTTGTCGGGCGCTCTGCTGCGTTGATTCGTTCTCGGCCTCGCCGCCGACGTTGTGGAAAATCTCGTAGCCGCTGAGCGACGGCGTAAACAGCTCGACCACGTACTCGTTGGGCACGCCCATCGGCTGCGCAATCTCCTCCAGCAGCGCGCGCACGAAGTGGCTGCGCTGCGCCTCCGCCAGCCCGCGCGACGCCTCGTCCCACAGCAAAATCGTGCCGTAGGTTCCCTCGCCCGTGTAGTGCAAATCCAGCTTGCCAATCGTGATTGGCTGCTGGGTGGAGTCCGTTTGGTCGAGGTCAAACAGGGCGTACTGTTCGGAGCTGGTGGTGCGGACGAGGCGCTTGAGCTTGAGATTCATGTGGGCAAACGGCGTGGGGTTGGGTTAGGCAATCGACTTATTCGTACGTGCCGGGTTATTCATACGTGCCGGGACCGCGGTCGTCCAGATTGTACCAGAAGCCATCGTCGTCAAAATCATCTTCATCCGCCGCCTCTTCGTCCAGCAGCGAGACGTCATCCGCGCTGCTGTAGAAGGACATCTCCTCCAGCGCCAGCTCCGCCGCCGCCGCCTCTTCCGCGCTAAAGGCAACGCCGCTCTGCTCAAAAAGCGCCGCGTCGAGCTGTTGCGTCTCCAGGTATTCTTCGTCCAACTCTGCTTCACCACCGGCTGCCACAAAACGCAGGGCGTCGGTGGCCTCGCGCCCGCCAATCCGGCCCAGGGCAGCGATGGCCGCCAGCCGCACCCGCGTCTCGTCGTCCTCCAGCAGCAGGATTAGGTCCGCCAGCGCCTGTTGGGCTTCCAGTTCACCACAGGATCGGGCGGCCTCGGCGCGCATGTCGGCGTCCGGGTTGCCCAGCTCTATCTGGGCCAGCTTGCGCCAGCGCACGTCCGCGCTGCGCCCCATGGCGATGAGCGCACTGAGCCGCATTTCCTCATAGGGCGAATAGTAGGCGTCCTCGATCAGGTGACGCACGCCCGTTTCGCTCGAATAGGCCAGGCTTTCCAGCGCGTGGCGGCGCACGTCCAGCAGCTCCGTGCGATTGTGCACCACCGAGAGCAGCGCCTCCTCCACGCGCATGGCCAGGGCGGGGTTCAGCTCTTCCAGCTCGCCGGCCAGCACGTAATTGGCCAGCCCGCGGGCCGCGGCGGCGCGCACGCTGCTCTCTTCATCGTCCAGCAGGCGACGCAGCAGCGGGCCAACCAGGTCGTCGCTTGTCTCCTCCCACAGGCCGTCGATGGCGGTGCGGCGAACGGTTGCATTTTCGTCCTCCATGGCCAAGCGCAGCAGCCGACCCAGGTGCAGGGTCAACTCATCGTGGGCGGCCTCGGTGAGCTGTTGCACAACGGCCAGCCGCCGCTGAGCGGGAATGTCCGCCCAGCGCGCGCGCAGCTGCTCGGCTTCGCGCTTGCTCAAGTCTGAGAGGCCGTAAAGCTGCTGCACGGTAAGCGCCTCGCCGCTCGCGTCCCCGCGCGCTAGCCGCTCCAGCAGCACGTCAAAGGAAAGGGAAGAAGTTGTCGGTAACACAGTAAATACTCGGGCTGAATCAAAGGGCCGCTGCCCCAAAAGAAACGGGCGTGATTGCTCACGCCCGTACAGTGTATTCAACTTGCAGCGGCTGGTCAAGCCTTTGTTGTGCTCAATTCCAGAGAAAGCTCCGCGTCTCGCTGGGCGGGCTCACCGGCACGCGATTGCCCGCGCCGTCGACCTGCACAATTTGAATAAACCAACGCCAGCGCCGCCCAAACTCCTGGGGCGCGTTGCCGCAGATAGCGGGGTCGAGCTGCCAGGAGGTGCGGTTGGCCTCCACGGGAATTCGATAGGGCCACGAGACCACTTCGCCGCCGCTCTCGTTGATCGCCGAGACGTAGCCGAGATTGAGTTCGTACTGATCGCCCTCACCTAGAAACGGAGCAGAATTCCAGACCAAGCTGTCCCGCTGATCGCAGCGGAAGGGCGTGCCGCTCTCTGGGCTGGCTAGAACGGGCGCCTGCAGGCGAAAGCTTTCCGTCGACGCCGCGCTGCCGTCGGCGGCTGCCGCGCTGGACACCGCCACCAGGTCGCCAGCGGGCGCGCTCGATTGGCTGTCGTCGGCTGGCGCTGTGCCCGCTGCGGGGATGATCAGCTCTTGGCCCGTGCGCAGACGCGTAGCATCCTCGCGCGTGAGATTGTTGACGGCAAGCAGATTATCTACCGAAACGCCAAACTTCTTGGCAATGCTAAACGGGAAATCGCCCTCCTGCACCGTGTAGCGCAGGGGCGCAGCAGGCGCGCCGGCCACGGTTGGCAGCGGCAGCGGCGTGGCGGTGGGAGCAGCGGTGGGAGCAGCGGTGGGAGCAACGGTGGGAGCAACGGTGGGAGCAACGGCCGGGGCGACGCTGCCAGCCGCAGCGGGAATCGCGAGCGCCTGGCCCGGTCGCAGGTTGCGAATATCCGCGGCGGCCAGTCCGTTGGCGCTCATCAACTGCTCGACGCTGATGGCGTAGCGCCCCGCGATGCCGTTGAGCGTGTCGCCCTCTTGAATCACATAAGTCGCCGCTGGCTGGGCGGTTGATATACCGGTGGGCGTCTCGGTCGCGGGCGTCTCGGTCGCGGGCGTCTCTTCAAACGTAGTGTCCATCGACAACGTGCTGGTAATCGTCTCCACCACTTCGGCGATGAGCTCTTCCGTTAGAACGATGTCGTCGCTCGTCTCCCGCCTGCTTGCAGAAGCGCTGGCCGCGCTGATGGTGTCGTTGCTGCCCGTGCGTTCGCTGCCGGCGGAGAGGGCCACGCTTTCCGTGCGCGGCCGCGTCGCCGTAGCGGCCGCGCGCGTCTGCGTGGGGCGCACCGTCGGTGTGGCTTGAACGGTCGGCTTGGCGGTTGGCGCGGTGGTTGGCGCGGTGGTTAGCGCGGTGGTTGCCGTGGACGTGTCGACGGGCGTGGACGTTGGGGCGGATGTCGACGTGGCGCTGGGGCGCGTAGTGGCCGTGGGCGGCGACGTGGCGGTATCCACAGCGGTTGGGGTGGAGGTCGTCACGAGCGCGACGGCGGGCAGCTCACCGGTTGGCTCTTGAACGGGCTCCGGCTCCGGCGGCTCCGAGGTCGTCACCACTTCAACTGACTCGACGTCTACCGTTTCAGCGTTTACGCCATCGCTGGACAACTCGACACTTGTGTTCGCAACAACCGCATCGGCTGCGACAATCGCCTCCCCCTCAACCACGTCCGTCTCTTCGGCGGCCGCGCTGCCCAGCCGCACGGTTTCGACGGGAACACCGCTGCCGTCCAGCGTCGTAATTTGCAGCTGCGGATCGATGGCGCGCCAAATGCGATCGGCCAGCGACGGGGCGTCGGCCACCGGCACGGCGGTGGCCGTCTGCGCCGCGATTTGGTCCCAGCGCCCCGCCAGCATCAGCACCAGCAGCAGGGCCACCGCCAGCGGCAGCCCCCACATGAGCGCCCGCGGCGGCGCGGCGCGCAGTTCGCGGCCACAGCTGGGGCAGAGCGTCAGGTTGTTGGAGGCCTGCGTCGAGCAGTGGCGACAGCGCACGGTGCGCGTCCGCTCGTGGAGCGGTTCGCCGCAGACGGGGCAGACGCTCGTGCCCACGTAGACCTGCGATGCGCAGTTGGGACACTGCTTTGTCGTGCGCAGCTGGATCGCGTTGGACGATGGAGCTGGGACGGGCGTGGACGAGTAGTTGGCGTTTGACACAGCGTTTGATGATGTGAGTTGGGGAACGGCGAACGGATCGGGCCGACGGGCCGATTCACGAGAGGCAGCAGTGGAACGATCATCGAGAGACGCTAACCGAGACGAATTGGATATCGGACCGGTTGAACGACTGATCATATAAACCTCTTCTGTTAAGTACGCTGGCGAGGCAAACAAGCGGCTGCCCCGCCAGTCTGCATCACTGGCCGAGAATGTCCATCCAGGGAAGCGTCTCGGCGGGCGCAATAATTTCGCGAATCGTAATAAAGACGAGCAGGCTAATCAGCAGCAGAAAGCCCATCATGTGGACGAGCCCCTCGCGCTCCGGGCTGATGCGCCGCCCGCGCAGCGTTTCTACCAAAATAAAAACCAGCCGACCGCCATCCAGCGCGGGCAGCGGCAGCAGATTGGTGATCGCCAGCGCCGCGCTCAAAATCGCCGAAAGCGACAAAATCGGGTAGAGCAAGCCGGTGCTGACCGTGGCGTTCATGGCGCCGCCCACCTCGCGGGCAATGCCAACCGGCCCGCTAAGGCTGGCCTCCGCCGGCGAAATCACGCCGCTCAACAGCAGGAAGGGCAGGCCGACCACGGTCGCCATGTACTGGCCCGTTTGCCGAACGCCGCTCCAAACGGCGCTGGGCAGCGACTGCGACACAATCGTGCTGAGCGCCGTCAGCTGCACGCCAATTGCCCCTTCGCCCGCTGGGGGATTGGCACGCGGCTCCAGCTCGACATCGATCAGCCGATCGCCGCGCAGCAGCGTCAGCGTCGTCATCTGGTCCAAATTGTCCTGAATCAACGCCGACAGGGAGGCCTCCGGCGTAATGACCGTGCCGTTGACGGCGTAGAACGAATCGCCCGCCTGCAAACCGGCCTCATCGGCGGGGCTACCCGGCGCGACGGCGGCGATGCGCGTGCTCAAGACGCGCTCGAAATCCGCGCCCGCCAGCAGCTCATCCGTCGAGCCGGCGGCGCTGGGCAAGCCGGCCAGCGTCACCACGCTGCCGTCGCGCAGCACGGCGACTTCGTCCGCGGCGACGGCGGGCACGCCCTCTGGCAGGCTCTCGGTCCGGTCGCTCACGTTGTAGTTGGCATCCGCCGCGGCGTTGATCAGCGTCGGTGCGCCATCCGCCGCCAGCAGCACGTCCCCCGGCTGCACGCCGACCTGGGCCGCGACCGAGTCCGCCGGTACGTCCACCAGCTGCGGGTAGGCCGCCGCGGCGGGAAAGCCCGCCACAAAAGAGGCGGCAAAGAAGACGACGGCCAGGATGGCGTTCATCGCTGGCCCGGCAATCAGCGTGGCCGCGCGCCCGGCGCGGCTGGCGGCGTTGAAAGCGCCGGGCGTCATGTCGCCCGCGTCTTCGCCCTTCATGCGGGCAAAGCCCCCAAAGGGAATGAGATTGAGGGTGAAATCTGTGCCGTTGTAGCGGAAGAGCTTGAGCAGGCGGGGGGGATAGCCCATGCCGAACTCTTCGACGACAATGCCGTTGCGGCGCGCCACCCAGTAGTGGCCCAGCTCGTGGAAAAAGACGAGCACGCCCAGGACAATAAAGAAGGAGACCGTTGTAAAGAGGATGTTCATGGTTTTCTCTGTGCGTCGGCAATCAAGTGCGACGCCAATGAGCCGCTTGTCCCAGCTGCTCCGGAGCGATCAAGCTAAGCCGAACGTTCTGAAGCAATTGAGGCGCAACCCAGCCGATTGATCAACGAAAGCCAGCGTCTTCCCACGGCAAGCCGGGCCGTTTATCGGCAGTTTTCGGTAATTTGTCGCAGTAAACGCTTGCCTGATCGGTCAATTATACTGAGGGAATACGCCTTCTCGCAACTCTTCCTTCCTCACTCGTACCGGAAGGATGCGGCATTGTCCAAAACGGACGCGTCATCGGCGGCCAGCGTCGTGCCCAAGTTGGCATCGTCGCGCGTCAGCAGCGCGTGCAGCTGGCCAACCACCAGGCCGCTGCAAATGACGGCCCGCAGCGGTGGATGGCGCGTTACCAACTCCAGCGTCTGCGCGACTTTGGCCGCCATGCCGCCGGTGACGTCTGTGCCGTGGCTGCCGCCCAATAGGTGGTGGACGCGCTCAAAACTGGCTGGCGTGATTGTGTCCAGCCGCTGCGCATTGGCATATCGCTGCGGGTCGGCGGTAAAGACGCCGTCGACTTCGCCCGCCAGAATCAGCCGCTGCGCAGTCAAGCCGTCGCGCATCAGCCACGCGAAAATTTCCTCGGTGCTGGCGATCGTGCCGCCGCGCACGCTGTCCAGCGCCACATCGCCGTGAACAACCGGAACCAGCCCCCGCGCCAGCGCCAGCGCCACCGTTTGCGTCGGCCCGGCAGCGAGGTGGCCGTCTTCGCTGCGCAAATCCACGCTCGGCTGAATGCTCCACGCGGGCACGCCCGCTTCCAGCAGCGCCGCCGTCACCAGGCGCGACAGCCGCGCGGCGGCGTCCGCCGTTTGCGCAAAGCCGAGCCACTGCTCCGCCCCCCGCACGCCGTCGCGCGTGCCGTGGCGCCGGGCGGCGGTGTGGCCAAAGCTGCCCGATCCGTGGCCGAGCACGAGTCGCAAATCGGGCCGGTCGCGGCGCGCGTCCGCAATCTCCCGCGCGACGCGTTCAATTACACCCCGCCGCGGCGCTTCGGGCACACGTTTGTCTGTAATCAGCGAGCCGCCGAGCTTGAGAAAGGTCAAAGGCGCTACCCTATTCATCGCAGCGCCTCCGCAATTCCTTCGAGCAGGGTCGCTTCTTGTGCAACAATTGTTGTACGCGGGTCAAACGTTAGCCTGTTGTTTTGAATGCGGCAGATAATGGGCACGGGCCCCGTTCGCAGCCGCGTGGCCACGTCGTCTGGTCCATGTGGCCCCGCGGCCAGCGTGAGCAGGTGCGTGGGCAGCGTTTCGCCCGGCAGGCTGCCCCCGCCCACGGCGCTCTCCCCCGCAATCACGTCGAGCTGCGCCGCGTCGATCCCCAGCCCCACCAGCCGCTCGCGCCACGCGGAGGCCCGCGAGTGCAGCGTCTCCGGCGCGGCGCTAATCATCTGCCACACGGGAATTTCGGCGGCGGCGCGACCAGCCTGGTAGCTGCGCAGCGTTGCCTCCAGGGCGGCCAGCGTCAGCTTGTCCACGCGCAGGGCCCGCGCGAGGGGATGGCGACGCAGCGCCGCCACCGCTTCCGCTCCCCCCACAATAATGCCCGCCTGCGGCCCCCCCAGCAGCTTGTCGCCGCTAAAGATGACAACGTCCGCCCCCGCCGCCAGGCTGGCCTGCACGGTCGGCTCCGGCGCGAGGCCGTACTGCGCCGTGTCGAGCAGCGCGCCGGAGCCGATGTCGTCAATAAAGAAGAAATTGGACGCGGATTGACGCGGATTGACGCGGATTGTTAAAGACTCTAATTCGCGTTCTTCCGCGTTCCTTCGCGTCCTGTATGCTTCCTCTTCCCGTTTCTTGCGAACTTCGCGCGTGAGCTGAGCCAACTCCGCGTGTTCCGGCATAGTCACGAAGCCGACCTGCCGGAAGTTGCTGCTGTGGACGCGCAGAATGGCGGCAATTTGTGCACCGATATCTTCCGCCAGCGGCTCGGCAAAATCACGCAGATGGGTGCGGTTCGTGGTGCCGACTTCGCGCAGGATCGCGCCGCTCTGCCGCAGCACGTCCGGGATGCGAAAGCCGCCGCCGATCTCCACCAGTTCGCTGCGGCTGATCAGCACCTCGCGCTCGCGGCAGAGCGCCGTTAGCGTCAGAAAGAGCGCCGCCGCCGCATTGTTGACGACAAGCGCATCCGCCGCGCCGGTGAGCTCGCGCAGGGCCCCGCGCGGGTGCTCGTGGCGGCTGCCGCGCTGACCGGCGTCGAGATCGTACTCCAAATTGCTGTAGCCCGCGGCGACTTCGTCGACGGCGCGGCGGGCGGCATCGCTCAGCGGTGCGCGCCCCAGGTTTGTGTGAATCACGATACCGGTTGCGTTGATGACGGGTCTGAGTAGCGGAACGTTACGGGCGCGCAGGTGACGTTCCAGCTGCGTGGGCCAAACGTTGGGCGCGGGCGCGGGCTGGCCGCTGCTGATTTCGCGGCGCGCTTCGGTCAGCAGCTCGCGCAGGGCCTCTGTGGTGGGGGCGTGGCCGTGCTCGGCGGCGAGGAGGGCCACGCTGGGCTCGCGCAGCAGGGAGTCGACGCTGGGAAGCTTGCGGTACTCCTGGTTTGGATCAAGCTGGCGCGGGTTGGGAATGGAGCCGTTGGAAAGCATAGCTTGCTTGTGATGACATTGTCTCAAGAAAGTCGAGTAGACAGAGGAGAGAATCAGCGGGAATCCATGGCGGTGCGGGCCGGGCCAAAGTCTTGGCCGGACGAGAAGACGGCCCAAGCCCCAACCCTGCGCAGGGGCCGTCTACCTGCGAATCTCAAATGTGAAATACGGCCTCAAACGCCGGATCAACAATGGCGGGGCGCTGTAGCGTAAAGCCATCGATGGGGTGTGGCGTCGCACCATCGACGGCCAAATCTGCCAGCAGTTGGCCGAGCAGCGACGCAAACTTATACGCGTGGCCCGCGCCGACGCAGACGAGAATTTGTGGGTGGCCGGGCACGGCGTCGAGCACGAAGTCGCGGTCGTGGGGCATGGTGTAGAGGCAGCTTTTGGTATAGAGCACCGGGCCGACAAAACGCGGGATGTGGCGCGACAGCCACTCGGTCATCTGCTGCTCGCGGTCAACGTCCGGCTCGTAGGTGCGCGTCTCCGTCGTAACAGAGGGGCCGCTGGCGTCGATGCCCGCTTTGGTCGCCACCTCGCCGTAGATGGGGAAGCCGTAAACGTCAAACGCATCCTTCCAGATAAAAATCGGAAAGCGATCCGGCGCGAAGTCGCGCAGGTGGGGCGTCGTGTAATAGGTGACCTGCTCCTGCGTGACCGTCACCGGGATGTGCAGGCCGACTTCGGCGAGCACCTGGTTCGTCCACGCGCCGGAGGCCACCACCAGCTTGCCCGCGGTGAAGACGCCCTGCTCCGTCACCACATCGACGCCGCCGTCGAAGGGGTGGATCGCACGAACGGGGCAGCGATCCAGCACCGTGGCGCCGCGACCGCGGGCCAGCGCGAGGTGGACGGCATTGCCCTTGGCCGCGTCGACCAGCCCGGCGGCGGGGTCGAAAAGCACGTCGGCCTCGTCGTCCGCGTGAAACTGGGGGAAGCGGCGGCGCAGCTCATCGCCGCCAAAGCGTTCGTAGGGGATGGTGGCTGCGTCGAGGGCCGTGGCGTAGCGGTCGATGTCGGAGCGATAGTCGCCGCTGGCGATTTCGACACCGCCCGTGCGCAGGACGAGCTGCACGCCGGACTCGGCCTCAACCGCTTCCCATGCGCTGAAGGTGAGCGGCGAGAGCGCCGTGTACTTGGCGTCGTGGTACATCAGCCGGATGATGCGCGAGTGGTCCTGCGAGCCGCCGCTGTCGTGGCCGAGTGCAAACTGCTCGATGCCGAGCACGTCCGCCCCCGCCCGCCGCGAGAGCCAGTAGGCCGCGCCGCTGCCGATGCCGCCACAGCCGATTACGATGTGGTCAAATTCTCTGCGCATGGGTTGGTTCCTGGGGATGGTTATCAGAAAGAGAAGAAGACGATCCATGAAAGGCACGAAGTTACACGAAGGAAGAGGGGTTGCTCTCCTTTCTTTGCGCTCCTGCGTGCTCTTCGTTAATCAATCCTGCTAAAGGACACGGATCGATTAAGGCCGAGAACTTAGACCTTGGTCATTCCCGCGAACAGCCTGTCCTCGCGGAGGCGGGGACGGGAATCCATCTAGTGCACCGTAGCGTAAGTAATTAGGCAGATTTAAGGCCATTCTACCTCTGGTGGAAACTGCCCAGTTATTTAGACCGCGCTGTACCAGTCGGTTGCGCCCGGATTCTCGCCGGGTCCCCTTTGGGTGCGGAAATGGCAACTTCCGGGTTTTATGGAGTTCTTATTCCCAAACGTTCCTCTAGGCGGCTGACAGCTTTGCTGTTGGTGATGCGGTACGCTCAACGATGGCACGCGCGCGCTCCTAAAGCAGTTCGATTTGCTGCGTTGAAAGGGGGACGATGTCGCCCGTTTGTGCATAGACGTCGAGCGTACCAAGCGTAACGGGGCGAGCGCGCGGCATGGTTATCTCAATCGTGACCTGCCACAAGGGGGGGTCGCCTTCTACATAAACGGGATCCGTTGCGCCGAAAAATAACCCGACGTCCAGGCAGAGGTAGCCGTTGGCTTTGCGACGGGCGTGGGCGGCAGAGATGCAAGAAGGCAATGTCGAACTCAATTCAGCTGTCGGCACAAGGTTTTGTATGGCATCCATTAAGAAGCTCCAGGTTGAAAATGAGCGCATTGTACCACAACGCCTAATTCTGCTCCAGCAAATCTGCGCCCTCTTCGGGCGTGGGCGATTGGCGGGCCTGTTCGCGCAGCTCGCCTTCCTCGCTGCGCAGCTCGCCCTCGGCGGCGGAGGTGAGCGGCGCGGGCCCTTCAGCGATGGCCGAAATGTTGGGCGCCGACTCCTGGCCGCCCGTGCCGTTGGTCGAGACGCCGCTGCGGGTCGCTTCGCCCGTGGCCGAATCCACGGTTAGAATCGGCACGCCCTGGGGGAAGATCACCTCGCGCGCTTCGTCCGGCATGGAGAAGCCGCCTGCCTCCAGCGCCCGCTTGGTGAGCCGAATCAGCGCGGATTTGATTTTGCGGTGATCTACGTCGCGGCCGTTGAACCAGTAGTAGACGCGCACGTTGAGGGTGCTCGCGCCCATCTCCTCTACCAGCACCAGCGGCTCCGGGCGCTCGAGCACGGCGGGATAGTCGGCGAGCACCTGCGCCACGGTGGCCTGCGCCTCGGCGACTTCGGCGTCGTAGCCAATGCCAACCGTAAAGTCGCCGCGCCGGTTGGGGTTGGCCGTAAAGTTGGTGATGGTGCTCTTGAAGATGGTGGCGTTGGGAATCTGCACGTGATTGCCGTCCAGCGTCATCAAAATGGTGCTGCGGGTGGTGACTTGGCGCACGATCCCGGTGAAGCCCGCGACTTCGATCAGGTCGTCGGCGCGGAAGGGGTTGCGCACGGAGATGAGCAGGCTGGCGAGAAAGTTCTCGGCGATGTCGCGGAAGGCAAAGCCGACGACGATGCCGACCACGCCCGTGCCGCCCACAATGCCCAGCGCGAGACGCGTCAACCCCGCAACTTGGAGCACGAGGTAGAGGCCGAGCAAAAAGACGGGCACGGCGACGACGCGCGCGATCACGTCGCGCAGCAGGGGCGAGCGGATGCTGTCTCGGAAGAGCCAGCGCGCCAGCCGAAAGACGCCGCGCGCCACGTACCACGCGACCACGAGCACGACGAGGCCGAGCGCGATAATCGGCAGGGCGCGGATTGTGCCGCGCCAGAGCCGCTGCAGTTCCCCCTGCGCCACGGCTAGCGCCGAGGGCGGCACCACCTCGATGCGGTTGACCACGGCGACCACGTCGCGCGTGCTGCGGGCGAGATCACCGGCCCACGTTCTGTGGCGATCCAGGCTCGTCTCACCGTCCAGGAAGACGACGCCGTTGCGCACGTCGACCTGTGGGTTATCAAACCAGGCGGTCGAATCGAGGATGTTGCGCAGCCGCTCCTCGATGGCGGCATCGTCCGCCGTTGGCTGCACCTCGACCTGCTCGGGCGCGGCCTGCTCTTCTTCGTCCGTGCCCAGCAGTTGGTCAACGGGGTCGACGGGGTCACCGCCATCCTGGGCGTGGGCGGTTGCCGGGGAACCGGCGAAGGCCAAGGCAAGCACGCCGGTGAGCAGCAGGACGCACAGCCGTTTCCGAGAGATCGTCAGTTTCATAAAACTTCTGTATAATCTATTTCAACAACAGCAACCGTGTGTGAAGAGTTAGTGTACCGATGAGGTGCTTGATGACGCAAATGGTAATTCCCCTCAACGAAACGGACGCCAACGCGCCGCTGCGCGTGGACGTGCACGTGGAGGCGGAGGTGCTTGGCTCCGAAGTGGCGCGGCGCAAGGCGAACGTCTGGCTGCTGATCAATGCGGGCAATCTGCTCGGTGCGGAAAATCCGCGCTTGTGCGTGGAGGAGCGTCTGCTGTGGGAGGTCGACGTGGTGCTAACGTGGCCGACGCGTGGCTGCATGGGCACGGTTGGTCAATTGCGTTTGGATGCCAAAACGGGGGAAGTTTTGGCAGATGAATGGACGCTTCAAGCCATCGGAGAATCCGCGGATGCGCTTGCTACCGGTTGAGCACGTTCAGCAGGAAGAAGAGGCCAACTGCCTCGCAGCGTGCGCTCACATGGCGCTGACTTACTTGGGTGTTCGCGCTTCGCAGAGGCGGCTCAATCGCCAGTTGGGCTTGAGGAGCGGAGGTATTCCCTATTCGCGCTTAATGCGGCTGGAGCAGTATGGGGTCGACGTTTGGCTGCAATCAGGCGACGAAACGCGCCTTTACGCAGCCATTGACGCTCACTCGCCGCCGATTCTGTTTGTGCGAACCAATGAACTGAGGAGCTACTGGCAGATCGACACGCGCCACGCCCTGCTCGTCATCGGCTACGACGACACGCACTTCTTCCTCAACGATCCCGCCTTTTCCGACGCGCCCAAGCGGGTGCTGGTCGACGAGCTGATGCTGGCCTGGCTTGAGTTTGACTACAATTACGCAACCATCACACCGAGGTAGTTCTTCGACATGCCCCCGCTTGACCTGCCCCCGCCCCGTTTCTATGCTCCCTACCTTCACGAGCACGACCCGCTCCAGATGCGCCTCCACCCGCTCGACCTGCGCGGCTGGATCGAACTCGACGCGCTGGCTCTAGATGAACTGGCACAAAAGCAGCGCTTGCTGGCAACGCGCCGCGATGAAGTCTTTGCCGCGCTGCCCGTTGCCACAAGCGGCGCACGCGAGACGCTCGCTCTGCTGGTCGACCATCTGACGGCGCATTTTCCTCAATTTTATCAGCGCGACGGGTCGCTGCTGCACAACCACATTATGGGAGAGACGTGGTCGCTGGATGATTCCTCGCTGGGCGCGCTGAACCCGCTCGTGCTGCACCCGCTCGATTTGGCCGGTCGGCTGGTGCAGGAGGATTTGTGTCTGATGCGGCGCGACGAAATTACCCATCGTTACCATCTCGTTGCCGCCTCGCTCTGCTTTCCCGCCCGCTGGCGACTGGCGGAGAAGCTGGGCGCGCCGCTCGCCGCCGTCCACGCCAACGTCCCCGGCTACGACTCGCGCCTCGCCACGCCCATGGATCGCCTCTTTGACAGGCTGCGCAGCGAGCGCCCCGTTTGGCGCATCAACTGGAATGTGGTCAACGATCCCGCGCTCTTTCAACCCAACTCGCCGGTCGACAATGGCCGCGACATCACGCCGGATGATGCGGGCAAGCGGCTGTGGCTGCGCATGGAGCGGCAGACGCTGCGTCGCCTGCCGCAAAGCCATAATATTTTGTTTGCCATTCGCACGTACGTGGAGCCGCTCGCCAATTTGGCAGGTAATGCAGAAACGCGTGGGGGGCTGGCCGCCGCCCTACGCGCGCTGACGCCAGCGATGCGGGGGGACAAAGGCGTCACGCCCTTTTTGGAGGCGGCGCTCGCATGGTTAGCGGGGAGCAAGCCATCGGTGCCGTGAATCACCGCGCGGAGTGAGCACGCCTCGTGCGAACGGTTGCATACAATCGTTGAGGGGTGGACCCGGCAGGGGGCGTGCCTCCTTCCCACAAGGCCATTCCAGAGAATTAAAGTAAAGTCACGTCGAGAACAAGAGTTTGAGGAGCCAGTGACAGTCACTGTCCAGACAAAATGGGGCAAGCTGTCCAGCTGTGGACAGTGACGGTCACTAGACGACCTCCTGTTTTCGTTTTGCACGCACTTTAAATATATCGGCAATCCGCGTCCCCGGCACGCGCCAGAAGCGACTGGAATGCCGAGCATACATGTGGCGCGTGCCGGGGACGCTATCCACTCCAAAAGATTGTGTACCCAATCTTCATTCATCAATTCTTTATTTATTCCGCCTGCCACGGCATCACCCGCCGCGCCACCCACTGCAAGCCCGCCGTCAGCCCCACGCCCAGCGCCATCACGACGAAGAGCCCCGCATACATCTTCTCCGTAACCAAAATTTCCCAGTAGTAAAAGGTCAAAAAGCCGACGCCCTGGCGCGCGCGCACAAATTCGATGGCGACGATCACGATCAGCGCCGTGCCCAGCGCGAGCCGCAGCCCGGCAAAGATCACCGGCAGCGCGCCGGGCAGGATCACGTGGCGCAACATCTGCCAGCGCCCCGCGCCGTAGTTGCGACCAGCCTGCAGGAAGACGGGGTCGATGTCGCGCACGCCGGCCATGGTGTTGATGGCAACGAGGAAAAAGGCGGAGATAGCGACCACGGCAATCTTGGGCCCTTCGCCAAAGGGGTTTGCGAAGACGAGCATCATGATCGGGAAAATGGCGATTTTGGGCAGCACGTAGATCGCCGACATCGTGCCGTCCAGCATCGTGCGAATCGTCCGGTTGAGCCCCATCGCCACACCAATTAGCACGCCGGGTACGCTGCCGATTAGAAAGCCAGTAAAGACGCGCGAGAGCGTCGCCAGCACGTGGCTTTCCTGGTAGAGCGCGACGACGCCCGCCCAGCCGTCTGCCGTTACAAACTGGGGCAGCAGCCACCAGCGGCCAAAGAGGCTGGTCTCCGAAAACTCGTCGTACTCGACGCTCAATTCCCAGAGCGCGCGGGCGATGCGCGTGGGCGGTGGAAACCAGAGCGCATTCAAAATCCCCGCTCGCACGATGAGTTCCCACGCCAACAGCAGTAGCAGCGGAAAGCCAAGCGCCAGCGCGCGTTCGTAGCCCGGTCGTCGCGCCGCTGGGATAATCTTCCCTGCCGCGTCCGCCAGCATCACGATCAGCGCGAAATCCACGCCCAGCCCCAGCCACCACAGCGGCGACCACAACCCCAATGCAAAAAAGATCGCATTCCAGCCGGCGAAGAGCGCAGCGGGCAGCAGCACGCCGCGCGCAATCGCGCTGTCGACGCGGCGGCGGGGGGCGGGGGAGGAAGCAGGCTGGGAAACGGTGGTCATGGATCGAAAGCGTTTACGGATTGACATAGCAAAGACGCGACGTAGGGGC
Source organism: Caldilineaceae bacterium (assembly GCA_965213595.1). Classification (GTDB taxonomy): domain Bacteria; phylum Chloroflexota; class Anaerolineae; order Caldilineales; family Caldilineaceae; genus JBCCFC01. The sequence continues at coordinate 579,896 of CBDBZO010000002.1, forward strand.
ATGGTATACCATGCCCCTACGTCGCGCAACTGCCCTGCCAGAAAATTTTCTTCGGTACTTGGTCTAGAGCGTCTCGCCCACCGGCTCTTCATTCGCTTCGGCGACAGCCGGATCGCGGTACTTCTTGCCCTCCTCGATCAGCATCACGGGGATGCCGTTGCGGATGGGGTACTTGTAGCCGTTGCGCGGGTTGAGCAAAAACTTGCCGTCGTCGACCAGCTCGAGCGGCCCTTTGTCCTCCGGGCAAACGAGAATCTTGAGCAAGTCGTCGCTGATGTGACCACCCAGCGGCGCATCATCCAGCGACTGCACCGGCTCGGCGGGCAGCACGCCCGTGTTGGTGGCGGGGGCGCTGTCGCTCACAAAAAATTTGCGCATGGCGTAGGCGAGGCCAACGACCGTGCTGAGGAAGAGCGTGATTTGAAAAAGGCGTTTCATGGAATCTCCTGCTGTTGGGTACGTTTTACGTTAATTGGTACGGTGATTCTCAATGGCGCTCAACTGGTAAGGCAGGTATTCCGCTTTGGTCGCAAGCGATTGCAAGTACTGGTGACGAGTCAAGTTGAACACCTTCTCAGCCGATCCATTTGTATATTGATAAGGCAGATGTTCTTCAAAACGCAGTAGCGATTCGACCTGTTTTGCCATGAGCGTGAAGAACAGAATTTGAATATTGCGCTTGCCCAGTTTGGCTTCGAGAAATTCAATGGCGCAGTAAGCCGTCTGCCCCGATACAACACGGTGATCTACCAGCACGACGGAAAGTGGTCGCTTCAACTGCTGTTGAACTTGCGTCAAATGCTCGACCAGCGCCAGATTGTAATCGCTGGAAAAGCTGGCGTGAGATGTAGAGCCGTTGACGTTCTTTCCCCAATCCGCCCACAAGCTCGCGACAGGTACAGCAAACTTTGTATCAATATTCTTTGCAATTAGATCGGCAACTATTAGACCACCACCGGAAATACCAATGATGAAATCTAGCTTAAAGTGGTGTTGTTCCGTTGCTGTCAACAGCATATCCGAAATGTATTCCGCTCGAGAGATATATTCGCTCCACGTCATGTATCCACGCCGCGCTAGCGATTTTTCAGTATCTAACGTGAATTTGCTGTCCTTCGCCACACGCTGATCTGCCTGCTGTGCTGGAGATAGCTTAGACGCCGAATAGATTATGCCAATCGATATGGTTGCAACGACCATAGTGATGGCGATGGCGGCATAGGAGTAAAAAGTTAGCATGGGTCGCTCACAGTTCTGCAAGAATAATGCAGAGTGCACCACATATCACTGTCGCCGCAAACATCGTCAATGAGTTATTTGCGATGAATTCGTAGTCAATATCTTCGACCACCATATTTTGTATGTCCACGAACCACGATGCCGTAAGGAAGAGCAAAATCACGCAAAAGCCGCCGATAAAATACTTGAGCACACGAAAATTGTCACGGCTGCCAAATAAATCGCCAATTGCCCCCGCAGCAATTGCCGAGGAAATCAACAGCATTTCGCCTCGCGCAACCAAGCGCTGCATGGTCGGTCGCTCGCCTGCTCCACCCAACGAAAAATATTCAAGAAAGAGGGGTAGCAATGCCACAACGACGCTAAATATTAACCATCGAACCACTTTTTCAATAATCTCTTTTCTATTCATAGTACTGATTCACCGGCGCAGACGATAGATTACAGTAGAAAGTAGACTACCAGTCTAGCAGAATCTGCTGCGTAACAACAAATTCAAATTTTCATGTTTCTATAGTACCTGCTTCAGTAGTCCCGGTAGCATAGCCGTCGCGACATCGCAACGGTTTACCGCTTCTCCAACTCCTGAATCATCTCGACCCGGTTGCCAAAGGGATCGCGGAACTCAAAGCGCTCGTGGCCGGGAATGGGGATGCCGCCCTGCGTGGCGATGCCGCGCTCAGATCGTCGACGCGGTAGGCCAGGTGCGCCTTGGTCGCCGCGCGATCTACGCCCTCCTCCACGCCCACGTGGACGACCGCATCGCCCGCACGCAACCAAAAGCCACCGCGCCCGCGCAGGGAATCTGGCTTTTGAATTTCCGTGAGCCCAAGAAAGTCAACGTAAAAGGCACGTGCCGCTGCTTCATCCACAGTGGCGATGGTGATTTGGGCGTGGTGCAAGCCAAGAATAGTCATGTTTTCCTCCGAGAAGAAGTTGATCCACGAAGGACACGAAGAAGCACGAAGGAAGATCGTCGACCCTCTTCCTTCGTGTCCCTTCGTGCCCTTCGTGGATCGCCACCTATTCCCGCTTCAACTCAAATATCTCGTTGACCCGGCTGTAGCTCGACCCAGCGAGGCGACCCACCGGCTGCAAGCGCGCAATGTCGACGCGGTACGCTTCGTCGACCAAGTCATCCGCGACGTGTGCGTGCAGCACGTGGCCGATTACGACGCTGCCCGCGCCCGGCGCATCGCCGACTTCGTAGATGTGCACGACTTCGCACTCGAAGTGCACCGGGCTTTCGGCAACGCGCGGCGGCCGCACCACCTGTGAGGGCGCAGTCGACAAACCGGCGTGCTCAAACTCGCTCGTGCCGGGCGGCAGCTGGGCCGCCGTGGCGTTCATGGCTTCAGCCAGCGCTTCGGTCACAATGTTGACGACGAACTGGCCCGTGGCGCGGACGTTGCGCAGCGTGTCCTTTTGCGCGGGCAGCTCGTCGCTGGCGCGGACGCCGGGGCAGAAGAGCAGGTGGGGTGGGTCGGCGCAGACGGCGTTAAAGTAGGAGTAGGGCGCGAGGTTGGGCACGCCGTCGACGTCCACCGTCGAAATCCAGCCGATGGGGCGGGGCACGATAGTGCCGGTCATCAGCTTGTACATCTGCTGGGTGGAAAGGTTTTGGGGGTTGAGTTCCATAAAATGTTTATTGAGAGGGAAAGGTAAGATTTGTACGCAGGTTTCATAGATTAACGCAGATTCCTTTTAGGAGGTCTGTGGAAATCTGCGCAATTTGTGCACAACCAATTTCTCTTGTTTGTACAGAGATTGTCTTTATAAAGAAAGCGGGACGCGGATAAACACGGGCTTTGCCCGCGGATTTGGAATTAGGGGCCGCGGCATCTACGGCGACAGAATTGCCCGCGCCGCGCGATTGGCCGCTTCGATATTGGTAAGCGCGGGCATGCCTGCTGCTGAGCTGGCAACATCGGGGAGCGTCGGCGCAAAGGACGGCGGTGGCTGGTTCGCCACTAGAAAATCCGCCATCGCCCGGCGACCGGCGGCCAGCAGCGCCTCGCGCCGCGCCTTGCTCATGTCAAATTCGACGGTTCCGTAGCCCTGAGCAGGCAGGCGCACGACGTGAGCGGCAAAGGCGTCAATGGCGGCATTGTCGCGGCCCTGGATTGCGGTGTCCAGCCAGCGCTGGGCGCGCTCGACGGGCGGCAGATCGGCAAGCGGGCTGGGTGGGGTTGGCGGCGGGGGCGCGTTGGGGACGGGCAACTCCTCGTCGATCAGCAGGCCGATGACGTTTGCGGTGTGCGGCTGGCCCATGATGGCGTAGGTCGACGGCGCGCGCGAGAGGAAGAGCGCCAGCGGAAAGTTGGAGAGCACGCCGCCGTCGATAATCAGGTGGCCCGCCAGCGAGCGATCGCGATACGCACCCCACTCGGCCCGCCACACCACCTCCGGCCAGACGAGCGGCAGGCTCATCGACATGCGCACCGCGGCCACGAGCGGGCAGTCCGGCGCGGTGACGTGGTTGAGAATTAACATGCGCCGCGCCGTCGTGTCGCTGGCGATCACGGTGAGATCGCGGCCCGTGGCCTTGAAGAACTGGCGCAGCGTAAGGTTGCTGTAGACGCGTGGCTGGCCGTCCGGCGCCGCGGTATCCAGCCTGCGACGCAGCCACGCCACAAACGCATCCGCCGCAAACCAGCCGCCCCGATCCAGCAGGGAAACGAGATGGGGAAAGCGGGGATGTCGCGCGGCCCAGCGCAGCAGGGCACGGTAGAGACGCTGCTCCTGGGCCGGTGGCACAAGCGGCAGGTTAATCTGCTTCAACAGCTCGCCGATCGTGCCGTGCAGCAAATCGTCCACCTGCCCCAGCGCCGGGCGTTCCAAAAAGGTGGAGAAGACCGAGCGCTCGTCCGCCTGCTCGACCAGCGCGTCGAGCAGCTCTTGGGATCCGTAGCCCGCCGCCAGCAGCGTCGCCGTAATCGCGCCCGCCGACGTGCCGAGCAGCCGACCGGACACGTGGCTGCCGGGCGCAGCGCCGTCGCCGAGCAGCGTTTGCAGCGCGCCGACAAAGGCAATGCCTTTGGCGCCGCCGCCTTCAAATACGAGATCAACTGTTGCCATAGAATTGGGGAATTGGCCACGAACTGCACGAGTTAATCCGTAGCAAAACGATTGATTGAACCAAAACAGCTTGGGTGGAGTTTTGGTGGGTTGTGTTCACTATACAAAGCGTATACAATTCTCCACAGATTGAACGCTTTGCCAACCCATCAACTTTTACAGCCGAGGTTTCCATGTCTACCCCCGTCTCCACACAGTCTACCGTCCGTCCGGACGGTCGCCAATCCAGCCGCGAGCGACGTGCGGCCCGGCGCGAGCAGCGCCAGGGGCCGCCGCCGGTTGCCGTGCTGCCCTTTCGCCAGCTCGAAAACAAAATGCCGCCGCTTACGGTAATTAGCGAAGAGCAGATCGAGCAGCTGCACGAGGCCTCCATGCACATTATCGAGGAGATTGGCATTGCGTTTTTGGATGAGGAATCGCTCGATTTGTGGGAGGCCGCAGGGGCTGATGTGGACCGCAAGGCGCAGCACGTGAAGATGGATCGGGGGCTGCTGATGGGGCTGGTGGCCCAAGCGCCAGCGCAGTTTACGTGGCACGCGCGCAACCCGGCCCACACGCAGCAGGTCGGCGGCGACTACATTGGCTTCGTCCCCAACGGCGGCACGATTTTTGCCCAGGATATGGACAAGGGCCGCCGCCCCGGCGAGATGGTCGACTACGACAACTTTCTCAAGCTGATGCAGATGTGCAACTCGATTCACTACACCGGCGATCAGCTCGTCGTGCCGCACGACGTGCCCGTTTCGCACCGCCACCTGCGCCGTTCCCACTCGTCGCTGACGCTGATGGACAAGTGCTACATGGAAGCGCCCCACGGCCGCATTATCTCGCAGGACGCGGTCGACATGGCAAAGATTATCTTTGGCGACGACATTGAGTCGCCCAATCAGCAGGGCGACTTTGAACCGGTGCTGGGCGGCGTGGTCAACGCCAGCAGCCCCCTGCGCTACGACGACCGCATGTTGGGCGGGATGATTGTCTTTGCGCGCGCGGGCCAGGTCAACGTGGTGACGCCCTTTATCCTGGCGGGCGCGATGAGCCCAATCTCAATTGCCTCCGCCGTGGCGCAGCAAAATGCGGAAGCGCTGGCGGGCATTGCTTTCTGCCAGCTCGTGCGGGCGGGCGCGCCCGTGCTCTACGGCGGCTTTACCACCAACGTTGACATGCGCACCGGCAGCCCGGCCTTTGGCACGCCCGAAGGCGCGTGGGCCATGGCGATTGGCGCACAGCTCGCCCGTCACTACAGCTTGCCCTACCGCGGCAGCGGTTCGCTCAACACCAGCAAGCTGCCGGACGCGCAGGCGGCTTACGAGACGATGTGGACGATCTGGCCCGCCATCATGGCGCACACCAACTTTGTCATGCACGCTGTCGGCTGGCTGGAAGCGGGGCTGACGGCCTCCTACGAGAAAATCATCATCGACATGGAAAATCTCGCTATGTTCCAGTATTTTCTGCAGGGCGTCGAAATCAACGACGAGACGCTCGCGCTCGATTCGATTGCGCAGGTGGGCGTGGGCGGCCACCACTTTGGCACGCCCCATACCCAGGCGCGCTTTGCCAGCGAGTTCTATCCCACTTTTATGGCTGACCGCCAAAATTTTGAGGTGTGGGAGATCAACGGCGCGGAGGACACGGCCACGCGCGCCAACCGCGCCTGGAAATCGCTGCTCACCCAGTACGAAGCCCCCCCGCTGGACGACGCGATCCGCGACGAGCTGCACAGCTTTGTCGACCGCCGCACGCGGGAGTTGACGGGGGTGGAGCTGTATAGCTAGGTAGAATATCAGATCGAGGGCTGGGCGCGGACGGAGGCAGTGGCCGGAGGGGCGAAATGGCGGGCTTCGGAAAACCCCGACAGCGTCTCTAACCCGCCACCGTCGCCGTCACCGAATGATAGCCCGTGGCGCCGTCCGGGCGCGTGCCGGTTCGCTCGGCGGTTTGCAGCGTGCCTTCGCCGTCGGTGGCGCGCACGGTGAAGCTATGTTCACCCGGCGACCCTTCCCAGTTGAGCCGCCACTGCACCCACGTCAGCGTGCTGAGCGGCGGCGTGCGCAGCTCAGCCGCCGTCCACTCGCCATCATCCACCTGCACCTCGACCTGCTGAATGCCGCGGTCGCCCGCCCAGGCGATGCCGCCGATGGGGATCAGCCCGTCGTCCGTCGGCGCGTCGACGGCCACGTTGTCGATCACCGAGACCACGTGCGGAATGGCTTCGGCGTCCCAGCCGCGCTCCACCCAGTAGCCCGATCCCTCCTCCGGAATCGCTTCAATACGCGTAATCCACTTGGGCTGCTTCATGCCGTAGCGGTTGGGAATGTAGATGCGCAGCGGGTAGCCGTGCCTCGTGGGCAGCGGCGCTTCGTTCATTTGGTAGACCAAGAGCGTGCGCGGGTCCATCATATCCTCCATCGCCACGCTCTCGAAAAAGCCATCCGCCGCCTCCACCCGCAGCTCGACGGCCTCTGCCTGCAAGCCCAAATCTTCCAGCACATCGACGAGGCGCGCGCCCGTCCAGTTGGCCGTGCTGATGAGATCGCCTGCAATGCGGTTGGAGATGCAGCTCAGGGTCAGCGGCTGGATGACGGCGGGGAAGGCCATCAGGTCGCTCAGCGTGAGATTGCGCGGGTTGTCAAACAGGCCGGCCACTTCGAGTTCCCACTCGTCGCCGTTGATTTCGACCGGGCGCGAGTTGATGTCGATGCGGTAAAATTCGCCGTCGGGGGTGACTTCCGGTCGCGTGCCCGGCGCGGGCTCCAGCCGACCGTCGAGCTGCTGCGGCGGCGTCGCCAAATCGGCCAGCGTGGCCTCGCCCTCCGCCATCGTGTCGTCGACCTGCGCCGCCGTGGGCGTCTGCGAGCCCTGCAGCCAGCGCCCCGCCAGCCAGCCGACCAGCGCCACCGCCAGCGCCCCGCCCGCCGCCCCCAAAAAGCGCCGTCGACCCGACGAAACGTCGGCCCGCTCCTCGCTTGTTTCCGCCCGCGGTCGGTCGAGCAGCGCGCCGAGCAGCGCGCCCCAGCCAATGGTCAGCAGCGCGATCCAGCCGTAATCCAGCACCCCACTGATAAAGCCCAGCCGCCACTCCACGGCGGCCAGCAGCAAAAATACCGCAAGCCCCACGAGGCCGCCGGTCAGCCAGCCGCGCCGCACCGTGCTCCCCACCAGCGCGCCGATCAGCGCACCCGCCACCACGCCGAGCGCGACGAAGAGCACAATGCCCAGCGCCTGCTCCGCCGTCTTGGCCGCATCGCTCGTCGAGCCAACGTCGATGGCGCGCACGACCGAGACGATGGCGTCGATGCCCGCGGTGACGACGGGGCCGGGCAGGGCGCGGCCCAGCCAGTCAAATACATCAAATGGGGGGAAGGGGAGTCCGGCCAGCTGGTCGCCCACGTAAAAGATGGCGGCGAGGGCCAGGCTCGTCAAGCCGCCGAGCAGCGCACCCCATCCCAGTTGAGATCGTCGCATAGTTGTTCCTCACTTTGTATAGAATCCGTTTTACCTGCTTTTTACTAAATCAGCGCAGTTGTATTGGCTCTGTAACCAAAATCGCACAGCGGCGGCTTCTTAAAGCGCTTTTAATTTTATCTAACATCCTAATTTAAGCGCGTGTACAGGTCGTTTATACAACTCTACAAAAAGTGGTACACATCTTGCATAAAAAGTATACAAAAGCGAAGAAAGGCCACGTGCAACCGACATTTGCTTACATCCGCAGCAAAAGGGAGACGGGTAACGTAAAGATATAATACTGTCCCCCACGTTGATGAGTATCGTGGGTAAAGGAGGCATTCTATGGCAAGTTTGACCATTTCGTTGACCAAGCGATTGATTGCGTTTACGCTTTGCCTAACGCTGGCGTTGACCTTTGCCTTCGCCCAGCCGACGCCCGCCCACGCCCAGGCCAACTGCGGCGACACCGTCACCGTGCAGCCGGGCGACACGCTGCGCGACATTGCCTCCATCTGTGAGACAACCGTGCCGGCCATTTTGGAAGTCAACCCGGACATTACAAATCCCAACCTGATCGTCGTGGGCCAGGTCATCAATCTTCCCGGTGACGGTGGCGATGGCGATGATGACGGCGCTGAAGAACAGGCCACGATTGCGCCCACGAGCGGGCCGCCGGGCACCAACGTCGACGTGGCGATTGCGAATTTCCCGGCCAACACCGGGCTGGTTGTGACGTTGGCCCTGCGTGAGGGCCCCATCGTTTCGCAGCAGGAGATTGGCACCGGCTCCACCGGCAGCACGGGCACTGTTGTAGCAATTCCCGAAGACGCACAGGAGGGAGAACAGTACGTCGTTTCCGTCGATGATCCCGACGTTCGCGGCGGCACGGCCACCGCCCAGCCCTTCTCGGTGACGGACACCATGGACGAAGGCGAAGCGCGCAGCACTACCATCGCGCCGACAAGTGGCCCGCCCGGCTCGCTGGCACAGCTTGCGGCGAGCGGCTTCGCGCCAAACAGCAACGTCGAAATCGGCTTTGGCCCCGTCGAATCCGAGTACGGCATCATCGCCACGGCGACGACCGACAGCGACGGCGAGTTGACCCGCCAGGTACGCATTCCCAACTCCGTGCGTCCGGGCGAATACGTCTACGTCGTTCTGCCCGCGGGCACAAGCGACGAGACGATTTCCAACGAATTTACCGTTACGGGCGACGGCGTGGAGATCGACCCGCAGGTAAATATTTCGCCGCGCTCCGGCCCGCCCGGATCGAACATCCAGATTAACGCCAGCGGCTTTCCGGCTAATACGCGCGTCAGCTACGGCATTGGTGAATTGGAGAGCGAAACCTTTGACGTGTTCAGCGCGCGCACCAATCGCAACGGTTCGGTGCAGGTATTTGTGCAGATGCCGGAAGCGATTGCAGCGGGCACGGAGTTGGTCGCGCTGGTCTACGTGCCGCAGCGCCAAGATGCTCGCGCCACGTCCAACATTTTCACGGTGACGCAGCAGGATGGGGGCGAGGGCAATCTCTTCACGCGCACCAACATCTACCTGATTGCGCTGGAGGATGCGGGCCGCAACGGCCAGGAAATCGGCTGCAGCGACAGCGTGATCCCCGTGGAGGTGGAGATCGAGCCGACGATTGCGCCGCTGACCGCCGCGCTGGAGACGTTATTCAGCATCGACGAGCGCTTCTACGGCCAGAGCGGTCTCTACAATTCGCTCTACCGTGCCGATCTCGCCGTCGAGCGCATCGACATTGTCGACGACGTGGCGACAATCTACCTGACGGGCGACTTCGCCATCGGCGGCGTCTGCGACAGCCCGCGCGTGCGCGCTCAGCTGGAGGAGACGGCGCTCCAGTACGCCACCGTGGACGAGGTGCAGATTTTCATCAACGGCGAGTCGCTGGACAGCTTGCTGAGCGAGCGTGGCTAGTGCTTGACCAAACAAAGTTTGACGGATGGGGCAGCGACCGTACGGGCACGCCATGGCGTGCCCGTACCCGTCAAAACAGGATTGCTGGACTACTAAGCAAATCTAGTCGGATGGCAGCGTAGAGGCATGGAATTCCATGCCTCTACGCTGCCATCCAAATTCCCAACGCGTTAGATTTTATGACCGACCAATTCACCAAAAGGAGATTCTCATGACCAACTACATTCGACGATTCCGCTGGCTCGTGGGCGCGATTGCCCTCGGCGTTGCCCTGCTGATTGGCCTGCCGGAGACGGCCCAGGCCGCCGGCAATGTCTCGACTACGGCGGCAACTGTGACCGCACCCGCCGAGGCCCCCGCCGCGCAGGACGGCGTCTACTACACCGTGCGCCGCGGCGACACGCTGAGCTCCATTGCGCGCCGCTACGGCAGCTCGGTGGCGCAGATTGCGCAGAGCAACCGCATCGGCAACACCAACCGCATCTACGTCGGTCAGCGGCTCTACATTCCCGGCGGCAGCTACGACGGCGGCAGCGGCAGCGACTACCCGGTCGATTACGCCCACTACACCGTCAAGCGCGGCGACACGCTCAGCGAAATTGCCAGCCGCTACAACACAACCGTTTCCGCCATTCGGCGCACCAACGGGCTGGGCAGCAACACCATTCGCGTGGGCCAGCGCCTCAGCGTGCCCAGCGGCTACCAGCAGCCCGATTCCGTCTACGGCTTCCGCTACACCGTGCGCCGCGGCGACACGCTCAGCGCAATCGCCGACCGCTACGGCGTGCCCGTGCGCACGCTGGCCTCGGTTAACGGGATTGGCAATGCCAACCGCATCTACGTGGGCCAGCGGCTGTATATTCCGTAATGCAGCGCAGGCAACGGCCGTATGCTGACGGTTGTTGGCTCTCCCCATAAGTGAAAGATTGATACAGTGGGGCATGGAATTCCATGCCCCTGTGCCGTTGCTGCGCAGGTTATGGATATAAATTCAATAAAAATACTGCATTTTTGCCGTGAAGATACTGAAACCATGCGGCAGCTTTTTCATAATAGAGTTGTTTCTGATTAGCAAATCCCGTTAGAAACTCGGGTGCGACACGCGACCGTAGAGGCGCAGCGTGCTGCGCCTCTACGATTGAGCAGCGAATCCACATTGCAGACCACGAATTATTAATTGGGAACAACTCTAATATATCGTCGACCAAAAGTTCGCCTCTCGTTAGGAGGCTTCCAATGAAAGGTTCCTTTATGAGATCAAACATCCCCACCCAAATGCAGGCCGCCGCCATCGACGAATTTGGCGGCGCAATTTCGATGCACACGCTGCCCGTGCCCAAACCGGGGCCGGACGAAATCCTGACTCGCGTCGAGAGCGCGGGTGTCGGCGTGTGGGACCCGGCGGAGAGCGCGGGCGAGATGGTCGGCATGATGGAGGGCGAGCCGCAATTTCCCTACGTGCTCGGAACCGATGGCGCGGGCACGGTCGCAGCGGCGGGCAGCAACGTCACCGATTTTCAAGCCGGTGACCGGGTCTACGGCGCCGTGTTTCTGCACCCCACGGTCGGCTTTTACGCCGAGTACACGACGGTCAAGGCCGCGAACGCCGCACACACGCCCGACCAGCTCTCGACCGAGCAGGCGGGCGCGCTGGCGTCGGACGCCGTCACCGCCCTGAATGGGCTGGACGACATGCTCGGCCTGCGGGCGGGCGAATCGGTGCTGATCTTTGGGGCCAGCGGCGGCGTCGGTCACCTGGCCGTGCAGCTCGCCAAGCGCATGGGCGCGCGCGTCTTCGCCGTGGCCTCGGGCCAGGATGGCGTGGAGATGACCACGCGACTCGGCGCGGATGCGGCCGTGGACGGGCGTGCTGACGACATCCCCAACGCCGTACAGACGTTCGCGCCCGACGGCGTGGATGCGGCGCTGATCCTGGCCAACAGCCAGGGGCTCGACGAGGCGCTGGCGCAGGTTAAGGATGGCGGGCGCGTTGCCTTTCCCAACGGCGTGCAGCCCGAACCGGAAGCTCGCGAAGGCGTTCGCGTTCAGTCGTACAACGCCAACGCCGACCGCCAGGCGCTCGACCAACTCAACGAGCTGATCGAGTCCGGCCCCTTCGAGGTGCACATCGCCCGCACCTTCCCGCTGTCGCAGGCGAGCGAGGCGCACCGGGCGCTCGATGAGCACTACCTGGGCAAGCTGGCGCTGCGGGTGGCATAGCGGCTTTGGGACGGGGTATTGGTTCCACGCTCTGCGTGGAATCCCAGGCAGGACGCTCTGAATCCTCGTGCCGGAAGATAGTTTTCCGCTTGATCACGAGGCTGCACGAGACGCAGAGCGTCTCCTTGCGCATTCCACGCAAAGCGTGGAACGAGAATTTTGCCCCTGCGTCGAAATAAAAAGGAGAACCCCATGACCCTCACCCTCGGCAGCGGCCCCTTCGCCCAGCCCGATCAGGCGAGCGACCGCTTCAATTTCCAGCTCGATTCCCCCGACCACGTCCTCTTTTTCGAGGACGCGCTCAAGCGCGTGCGCGTTGTCTTCAACGGCGAGACCATCGCCGACAGCGAAAACGCGAAAATGCTCCACGAGACGGGCCACCTGCCGCGCTACTATATCCCGCAGACCGACGTGCGCATGGATTTGCTGCACGCCACCGACCACCAGACGCACTGCCCCTACAAGGGCGACGCCGCGTACTGGTCGGTTGTGGTCGGCGACAAAACGGCGGAGAACGCGGCTTGGGGCTACCCCGAACCGGTCGACGGTGCGCCGCCGCTGGCGGATTACGTCGCCTTTTACTTCGACGCCATGGACGCCTGGTTCGAGGAGGACGAAGAGATCATCGGCCACCCGCGCGACCCGTACCACCGCGTGGACGTGCGCCCCAGCACGCGGCGCGTTGTCGTGCGCGTCGGCGGCAAGACGGTCGCCGAGACGCAGCGCCCGATGCTGCTCTTTGAGACGGGCCTGCCCGTTCGCTACTACATTCCCCGCGATGATGTTGACAACAAACGGCTCGTCTCCAGCACCAAGCGCTCGATCTGCCCGTACAAGGGGCGCGCCCGCTACTGGTCCGTGCGCGCTGATGGCGGTGTGGTCGACGATTTGGCGTGGGGCTACGAAGAGCCGTTCGCCGAGGCGCTCAAGGTGGCGGGCTACGTCTGCTTTGCACAGGAGGGAGCGGACGTGGAGATGGACATTTCACCAATCGATTAAAACAGGCTGGAGCCACTGAGAATGCCCCATGCAAAAACACCTTCGACTAACCACGACGCTGGTAACCGTCACGCTGACGCTCCTGCTGACAAGCGCCTGCGTGCAGATTGTGACGCCCGAAGCGGCCACCCTTTCCGGCACACTTCCCCTCGCCGCCGCCACCATCCCGACGCTGCCTGCCGCCCCCGCCGAGCGCCAGACCGCTGAGCCGGGGCCGACGCCGGTGGTCGGCAACGTGCCGACGGCGGAAGCGCCGGGCAATTTGGCAACGGTCGATTGGCCCGACAGCGAGGACGATATCCGTGCGCTGCTGGGTCGGCTGCCGAGCGAAATCGCCGGCTACGCACGCACGCCCCGGTACGATTTCACCACCTTCGAGCGCATCATCATCGGCTATGGCGAGGATACACGCGTCAACCCCGACGGCACGGCGCGGCTGCAAGTCCAGGCCATCGACGCCATCTCCGGCGACTTCTTCCCGCCCAACTGGCGCGCCCAGCACGTGGTGATGACGCTGGCCCAGGGTCGCGCGCTGGAGCAGGGGCAGGATGGCGATCTGTTCTGGGCCTACATCGAAACCGAAGTCATCCCCGCCGGCGCCGCGCAGAGCCTCACGCTGCGCTCGCTGACGTGGGGCGAGCAGGGCGGCGAGTGGGTCTTCTCGGCAAACGCCGACACGCGTGTGGAAGTCGATGCATTGGTGGCGGCTTTGGTCGAGGCAGCGCGGGCGTAGACTTTGGACAAGGCTTGCAATTCAAGAAGAACAACATGCTTCAAAAACTACCGCAGAGCAACGGAAAAGTCCTCGCTTACGCCATCCGCGGCAATATCAGCGAAGAGGACTTGCGGATGGTCGACAGCGAAATTCAAACCACCGTTCAGCGGCACGGGCAGGTTCGGCTGCTGGTCAACTACGAGGACTTATCTGGCTTCGATCTCGATGCGCTGGACGAGGACCTACGTTTAGCACGTCACCTGGGCAATATCGAGCGCTATGCCGTTGTCAGCGACAACCGCCTCTACGATTGGGTGACTTCGGGCTACGACGCGGTGTCGGACATTGACATGCGCCACTTCAAACCGGGTGATGAAGCGCTCGCCTGGGCGTGGCTCAAATAGTAGGTCACACATGCTCCGCTATGTGACGAGCTTGGCACAACCTCAACCGAGAGCGAACACCAAGCGTGGTGGCGCAAACGACCAACGTCCCCTTGCGGAGCAAAGGTGATCTACGCGAAACTAATTTTTGGACACGGATAACATGAATGAACACGGATTTTTGAAAGAATCACAAGGATGGTTTTGGCAAAAAATCTGTGTGTAGAGCCCGTGTGTATCCGTGTCCCGCTCTTTCCTCAAGTTTGGCTAAAAGGAGAAACATCATGGCAACCTGTGCAACCTGTGGCAATGACTACGACAAAACGATGACCGTCACGCTCTACAACGGAACCAGCCACCAGTTCGACAGCTTCGAGTGCGCGATCCACCTGCTCGCGCCGACGTGCAGCACCTGCGGCGTGCGCATCATTGGCCACGGCCTGGAGGCCAACGGCGTGATGTACTGCTGCGACCACTGCGCGCAGGCGGAGGGCGTCAGCGGCCTGGAAGATCGGGTTGGTGGTTAACATGAAACGAATCGCATCGGAAAGCCTGCGCCTCATCGGCCTGATCGCGCTGCTGCTCGGCCTCTACCGCTGGATCGCGCGCCAGATGGCCCGGCGCGCCTTCCGCCACTACAGCCGCGGCGACTACGAGCCGATCATCAGCAGTTTTGCCGACGACATGACCTTTCGCACGCCGGGCCGGGGCGCGCTCGGCGGCACGCGCCACTCGCGCGACGGCGTGATGCAGCTCTTCGACCGGCTCTACCGCCTCTTCCCCGACCACCGCTTCGAGGTGCACAACGTCTGGGTCAGCGGCCCGCCGTGGAACACGTGGATCGCCGCGCGCTGGACGCGCCACGCCACCACCCAAAGCGGCGAGCCCTTTCGCGACGACGGTATGAACGCCATCCGCCTGCGCTGGGGCCGCCCCGTGGCCGAGCAGGTGTATCCCGATTCACAGAAGATCGAAGACGCGCTTGCTAGGATGGCTGAGCAGGGCGTCGCCGAGGCGGCAGCGCCGCCGATTGAGGGGTAAGACAAAAATAGGGAGATAGAGAATGAGCAACCGCAAAACAAACAGAAATAGAGGCTTGACCCTCGGCGCAGCGATAGCGATTGGGATTGGCGTCGGCGCCGCGCTGGGGGTGGCAATGGACAACATCGCCATCGGGATCGCCATTGGCGTTGCGATTGGTGCGGCAATTGGCGCGGCTCAGAGCGGGCGCAGCGGCGATTCGGACGCCGATTCAGAATAGACAGGAAAACGTCATGGCAAGACTCAACAACAAGACAGTCATTACCACCGACGGCGGGGGCAGCATTGGGCAGATGGCGTCGTAGCGAAAAGCACGAACCAGTTAAATTCTCAACCGGAATCCGTGGAACAAACAAGCAGTCATTTTCGTTTGTAGAATGGAGGGGAAATGAACGGGTAACGTGTAGATGTTAAATCTCGTTCCCCTTATCATTCAAGTAAGTTGGTCTATTCGCTGTTCAAGGGAGAACAATTTTATGAAACCATTCGCAAACCGACTGCTCGTCGGGCTGCTCACTACCGGTCTGCTGCTGGCCGCGCTGGTGATGCCGCTGCTGGTGACCCAGCCCGTCCAGGCCCAATCCTCGGCCTGGACGGCGACCTACTGGAACAACCGCGATCTCTCCGGCAACCCCGTGCTCCAGCGCACCGAGCTGACCGTCACCCAGGATTGGGGAACCGGCTCGCCGGATGAGGTTGTCAATCGCGACAATTTCTCCGCGCGCTGGGAGCGCACCGTTGACGTGGCGGCGGGAACCTACCGCTTCACCATTACCGCGGATGACGGCGTGCGCCTCTACGTGGACGGCGTCAACGTGATCGATGATTTTAGCGAGGGCGGCGCGGGCGCGCTCAGCGCCGATGTCTTCCTCTCGCAGGGGCAGCACACCATTCGCGTCGACTATTTTGAGGCGTTGGGGCTGGCCTCCATCGACTACAGCCGCACACTGCTCTTTGCCGATGCCCCCGCCGCCACGGCCACGCCCGTGCGCGTGGACAATTCGCCCGGCGTCGACTTTTGGCGCGGCGAGTACTTCAACAATCGCAACCTGGCCGGGAACCCCGCGCTGATCCGCGATGACAACAACATCGACTTCACCTTTGGCCTTGGCTCGCCCGATCCCGTGATCGATTCGGACAACTTCTCCGCCCGCTGGACGCGCACGCTCAACCTCGCGCCGGGCCGCTACCGCTTTGCGATGACGGTCGACGACGGCGGTCGGCTTTACGTGAACGACCGGCTCGTGCTGGACGAATTTCGCGATCAACCGCGCACGACCTTCACCACCGAGGTGGACATCCCCGGTGGGTCGACGACCGTGCGCATGGAGTACTACGAAGCCACGGCGGGCGCAACGGCGCGGCTCTCCTACGCCAACATCACAAGCGCCCCGGCCCCCACCCCCACAACGCCACCCGTCTCGCAGAGCGGCTCGTGGCGCGGCGCGTATTACAACAACGTCGACTTTGCGGGCAACCCCGCCCTCGTGCGCGACGATGCCAACATCAACTTCGATTGGGGCTTTGGCTCGCCCGACCCCGCGGTCAACAACGACCGCTTCTCCGCGCGCTGGAGCCGCACCTTTGATTTGCCCGCCGACCGCTACGTCATCACCGCGGTGATGGACGACGGCGTGCGCGTGCGCGCCAACGGCAACACGCTGATCGACCGCTTCTCGGTGAGCGCTGCGCAGTCCAACAGCGCCATCTTGGAGTGGGGCGGTGGTTCGGTCAACTTCGAGGTGGATTACTTCGAGAACTTTGGCCGCGCCTCGGCCAGCTTCGAGATCGCGCCCACCTCGCCCGGCCCCGGCCCCGGCCAGCCCGCGCCCACGGCGACGCCCGCCCCCGATGACGATGACGACGACGCGCGCTATCAGGCCGTGATGACCGAGGCCTTCTTCCTCAACGTGCGCCGCGGCCCCAGCATCCGCTTCGACGTGGTGGACGTAATCGGGCGCGGCGTGGAGGTGGAGGTGATCGGTCGCAACGCCAGCAGCACCTGGATCGAGATCGTGCTGCCAGATGGCCGCACCGGCTGGGCCAACCAGCGCTTCTTCGACCGCGACTTCTTCCTGCGCGAACTGCCGGTGACGTACGGCTCGACCAGCGCAGCGCAAGCCGACACGTACAGCGGCATTAGCGCCGTCGATACCGCTATCCAAACAATCCTGAGCGGCGATGCGCGGGCCGTGCAGCAGCTCGTGCGCTTCTCGGACATCGCGTGCACCACGCGCAGCGGGTTGGGTGGCCCACCTTCATGTGAAGACGGCCAGGCCGATGGAACAGTCGTTTCGGTGTTGCCAATTATGGTGCAGAACGGTACTTACTTGCCGGAAGAGGACATTGGCGACTTTGACCTAAACGCCGATAACCTCTACGCCGTCTACCGTGTGCCAGATGATGCCGTACGCAGTGACTACATGCCACCGGGCGAGCACGGCCTGCTCTTCCTTAACGGTGACGACTTTCCCGCTACCTTCACGGTTTTTGTAACGGACGGTGCAATTGTGCGTGTGTCCTACAACATGGACAACGATCCGGCGCAAACGTTAACGCGCGTGGACGGCGAGATCATCTATCGCTCCCCCGCCGCTGCTTAATTTGCATCAGTTCCGGCACCACCAAGCCGATCAAGTGTAATGCACGGCGTTGACCAGGTTGACAGACAAGCCATCGCCCACGCCGTGCGTCGCACTCGCCGACAACTCTTCTTTTGATTGTCCAACTAGAACCAACTTTATGCCTTCATCGAACTCCCTCATCAAACTCACCCTGACCCTGGCGCTTGCCGCGCTGGTGACTTTTCTGCTCAACGCATCCACAACCCTGGCCCAGGACGATGCGCCCGTCGACAATCCCGACGCGCCCACCCGCGCCGCCGCGCTCTCCCCCGCGCCCGATCGCCAGCCCACCGTGCTCAGTCGCCAAAGCGAGCCGGACGGCACGCTCCAGACTGTCGTCGAGCTGCCGGCGATTGCGGACACCTACATCGCTTCGGGCGAGCCCAATCGACCGCTGGGCGCAAACAGCGCCTTGCTCTACCTCGGCTACAGCGACGATGGTTCGGCCAACTACGGCGCCGAGCGCATCCTGTTGCGCTTCAACGTCGACGCCATTCCCGATTCGGCGGACATTAACGATGCGCGTATCCGCCTCTACCTGGTCAACTCGGTTCCCGAAGAGGATGAGGGCATGCGCACTATCGTGCGCCGCATCAATTCGGAGTGGGATGAGAACCTGGTGACGTGGAACACGGAGCCCCAGTGGGCCGCCGTGCGCGACGATACCTTTGTCGGCAACGAGACGGGCTTTTACGAATGGGAGATCACCGATCTGGTGGAGAGCTGGGTCGAGGGCGAATTCCCTAACTATGGCGTCGAGCTAATTGGCGACGAGCGCGTCGACCCGGCGCGCGAGCGCTACTTCCGCTCGCGCAACAACGCCCAGTTCTTTCCGCGCCTCGTCGTCGACTACGATGAGTTCGAGGACGAGCGCGCGCCGCAGATCGTGGTGGAGCCGCTGGGTGCGTACAGCGACCGCGATTTCGAGGTCGAGTGGGAGGGCGACGACGTTGGTTCGGCGGGCATTGATTATTACGACGTGCAGTATCGCCTCTCGCCCTCGGCGGATGATGACGATGACGAGGACTGGGTCGACTGGCGCTTTGGCATCGAGGAGACGTCCGAAGTCTTTGTGGCTAACCGCGACGGGCGCTACGAGTTCCGCGCGCGCGGCGTGGATAACGCGGGCAACGTCGAGCCCTTTGGCGACTTTGAGGCCGCCACCATTGTCGACACCCGCGCGCCCGTCGCCGTGGTGACGGGACCGAACGGCATCATTCGCGATGTGAGCGACGATGACGACGACACCTTCACCGTCACCTGGGACGGATTCGACAGCGACGGGCGCGATGATAACGAACGCGCCGAAGGCTCCGGCATTGATTACTACGACGTACAGTACCGCATCGACGGCGGCGACTGGATTCTGTGGCAAAGCGAGACCGAAGCCACCAGCGCCCCCTTCCTCCCGCGCGAGGACGACGCGGTTTACTACTTTGAGGCGCGCGCCGTGGATCGCGCTGGTCTGGCCGAGCCCTTTCGCAACGTGCCGGAAGCGAGCGTCGCCGTGGATCGCCAAGCGCCCTTCATCGAGCCACAGCTGCTGCTGCCGATCGTGACCTTTGGCGGGTAGCACAGCGATTTATCAGAAGCCCAAGCGAGATAGAACGCGGATGGGGCGGATTAGGCGGATTTAAGCGGATTTTTTGTCCGCATTTATCCGCTCAATCCGCCCCGTCTGCGTTCCACTCTTCCGCCCCGTTGCCCCACCAGAATTTTTGACGAACACTCTACATAACTGATACAATTGTCCAGTTATGCGTGTGTTGGTCATCAGCGACGAAGTCGAAGCGAGCTTATACAACGGGGCGATCCGCGAGCGAGTGGGTGAGATTGATCTCATCCTCAGCTGCGGCGATCTCCCTTTTTACTATATTGAGTTCATCGTCAGCATGTTGAACAAGCCCTGCTACTACGTCTTTGGCAACCACGGTCGCGAGATTGAGTACCAGGACAAGGGTGGCCAGTGGCTGGAGGCGACGGAACCGCAGGGCGCAATCAATCTACACTGTCGCACCGCCAAGGAAGGGCCGCTGCTGCTGGCGGGGCTGGAGGGATCAATCCGCTACAACAATTCGTCCGACCACCAGTTTACGAACTTTCAGATGTGGCTCAACGTGCTCTGGCTCGCGCCCAAGCTGCTGCGCAATCGGCTGCGCTACGGCCGCTACCTGGACGTGCTGGTCACGCATTCGCCGCCGCGCGGCATCCATGACCAAGAGGACAACGCGCACCGCGGCTTCACCAGCTTCTTGGCCTTTATGCGCTGGTTCAAGCCCAAGTATCTGCTCCACGGCCACGTGCATTTGTATCGGCGCGGCAAAATGCCGTGTACGCGCTATCACGAGACGGAGATTATCAATATCTATCCGTTTCAGATTTTGGAGATCGGGGTGGATGGTAAAGATAAAAGGAAAAAGTCTGCATGAGCAGCGTCACCGCGCCAATCAACCCGCCGAGGATTGCCGATCTACCGGTTGATTTCAGGAAAGAGCTGGATCAAGTTGTTCACATTTTAGGCAACTACAACGCGCGACGGGTTATTTTATACGGCTCCGTTGCACGCGGAGACTTTCGAGACGATTCTAATTTGGATATCTGTGTCGAGGGCCTGGATAGCACCCTTTTTTTTAGAGCGCTTGGAGAGTGCCTAATTGCCATAGAACGACCGGTTAGCTTGGTTGATTTTGCCAATACGTATGGCTACTTCCGACAGCGCATCGTGGATGAAGGCAAAGTTATTTATGAGCAATAGTGATCTTCGGCAGAAGTTGACTTTGGCCTGAAAAATCTACAGCGGATCTACGGTACAATTGAGTTTATCAAATCGGTTGACGCAAACTCAACCGTCACAAATTCTGCATTGACTTACGAATGCTTTGGCTACTACAACGCTGTAGAACGTATGATTCTACGTTTTGTAAAGCATCCACAATTGAGTCCACCCGCTGGCGCGTTCTCGCACCCCGATGCGTTCCGCGCGCTAAACAAACTACTTAGTGAGTATGAAATTGACTTTGACGAAGCTTTGCCCGGCGTAATTTTAGAGCTGATGGCGTTCCGCCACGTTGCTACAAAAATTTACGGCTTTTTAATCGATGAAGTGAAACTCTATGTGATTGTCGAAAAGATCGAGCAATCACACATAGAAATTGATAACCTATTCCGAGCGCTGCAAACTGCCGTGCTCGCGGGAGAATAAATTGAAATACCACCTGATTACGATGGGCTGCCCCAAGAACGAAGTCGACAGCGGCGGCATGGAGATGCTGCTGCGCGACGCGGCCTATGCGCCCACCACCGCACCGGACGACGCCGACGTGCTGATCGTCAACACCTGCGGCTTTTTGGAGGCGGCGAAGGAAGAGTCCATCGGCGTGCTGCGTGACCTCGCGGCGAGCAAGGGTCCCCACCAGGCGCTGATTGCCGCGGGCTGCCTGGCCCAGCGCAACGGCAGCGAAGTGCTGCGGCGCGTCCCCCAAGTGGACGGGCTGCTGGGCACGCGCCGCTGGATGGACGTGCTCGAACTAACTAAGCTGATTCGCGGGCGGCAGGAGAGCGGAAGCGCGCGCCCGCTGCAAAAGTACGATCTGCTCGGCGATGACCAAATCGCGCAGGTCAGCGGCCATGCCGTCGCCCTGCTCGGCGATCCCGATGTCGACTTCACCAGCGCCACGCCGCGCCCGCCGGTGCTGGGCGGCAGCGCCTACCTCAAAATTTCGGACGGCTGCAACGCGCCCTGCGCCTTTTGCACCATCCCTTCCTTTAAGGGCAAGCTGCGCTCGCGCCCGCTCGAAGGCATCGTCGACGAAGCGCAGGCGCTCGTGGCAGCGGGCGCGAGGGAACTCGTCGTTGTTGCCCAGGACACGACGGACTACGGGCGCGACCGCGGCGAGCCAAACTCGCTGGCCCGTCTGCTGGCCGCGATTTGCGAGCGCACGAGCGACGATTTGCGCTGGCTGCGCCTCATGTACGCCTACCCCGGCCACGTCAGCGACGCGCTGATCGAGACGATGGCGATGCAGGACAAAATCGTCCCCTACCTCGATATGCCGCTGCAGCACGGCGATCCGCGCACCCTGCGCCGAATGCGCCGACCCAGCCGCCTGGAGATGGTCTATGACCACATCGACAAGCTGCGCGCCGCCATGCCAAACATCGCCCTGCGCACCACCTTCATCGTCGGCTATCCCGGTGAAACCGAGGAGGAATTTCAAGGTCTGCTCGACTTTGTCGAAGCGGTGAACTTCGACAAGGTGGGCGCCTTTCCCTTTAGCGCCGAGCCGGGCACGCCCGCCGCCACCCTGCCCCATCCGGTTCCCAGCGAAGTGCAGGATGAACGCTATGATCGGCTGATGGCCCTGCAGCAGCCGATCAGCTTGGCCAAAAATCAGGCGCAGGTGGGCAAGATGCTGGAAATTTTGGTTGAGGGCGAGGGGGAGACGGAGGATGGGGTGCCGCTGCTGCTCGGCCGCTCCTACCGCGACGCGCCGGAGGTGGACGGCCTGGTGCTCGTCCCCGGCATAAGCGGGCTACCCCTGGGCGAGATGATGGAGGTGCACATCAACGGCGCCATGGAGTACGATCTGGTCGGCGAGCCGCTGATTGCGGAGACGTTCACGAGCTCACGGGCGGAGATTGCGCTGGCGTAGGTCACCTTTGCAAGGTGACAAAGGTAATCGACCCGACCGCGTATTGATTGCCTTGAAAGGCCAAATAACGGTTGTCACGTAGCGGAGCATACGTGACCTACTGTAGCCCTCATCCAAAGAACCCCCGCCGCTTCCGCTGTGGCGGCGGCTGGCGACGCAGCGCCTGCATCACCTGCACGACCTGCTGCTGCAGGGCGTTGACCGTCCCCTCCAGCGCGCGCACGCGGCTCTCCAGCCGCTCTTTGCGCAGCTCCTCGCGCCGTTGATACTCGGCCAGCGTCCGCTCCACCTCGACCATCCGCTCCCGCAGTTTGCGATTCTCGTCCTTCAGATTAAAATTATCCTGCACGACAATGCCCAGCGTATCGCGCAGGTTGCTCTGGTTGTTGAGCATCGACTGCTGACCCGTCGCAATGGCGCGGAAGGCGTCGCCCACCATTTGCGAAACGGCGAACGACTGACCTTCCGCATTTTCCAGCGACATCGGCAACTCGGGCGCAGCGTACTCTCGCACCGAAAAGTCCGTGGGCGGCAGATCAATTTCGTCCGCCAACTCGGATGGCGTATCCTGTGACGGGCTCGGCGCGAGGTGCTCCAGCACCTCATCAAACGCCTGCCCCCGATCGAGCAGGCGTTGGGCGATGGTGAGCGCGGCCAAATCGTTGCCGCTGTAGCGCGGCTCGTCGTCGTCGATGTCGGCGTCCAGCGCGGGGGCGAAGTGGCGATTCCAGGCGCGCAGCGTCCGCGGCTCGATCTGGAGGTGATCGGCCATCTGCGTAAACGAAAAGGTAAGGTTGGTCGCGCGCCGCTCGCTCATGAACAAGTCAATGGTCAGTGAGCAGTGCTCAGTTGGAGGTTATTGTTAGTCGTGTAACTAACTGAACGACTGCTCACGGGTGAAACTGAAGACTGACTGCTGGAAATTACTATTCGTCGTCCAGGACGGACCATTCGCCGTCGACCGTGAGGCCGTCGTGGTCGTCGCCGCTCACGTTGCTGCGGGCATCGTTGACGGCGAATGAGGGAGCCGCCTGCACAAAGAGCCGCAGCAGCAAAATGACTACGGCCACATCGTCAAGCTGCCCCAAGCCGGGAATAATATCCGGCAAAATATCGACGGGGAAGAAGAGATAGAGCGCGGCCAAGCCGGGCAGCGCCAGCTTGAGCAGCAGCGGCACGCGCGAATCGGCCAACAATTTCACGGCGGTCACCATGTCGCGGACGATGGCAATGGGGTTCCAGGCGGCTCGTGCGGGATTCATAGATTAGCTCCTTTATCAATCAGCAACGCTTTATCAGCCAGTATAGCGAATTTTGGATTTGCTGACAATACGCTGGCTTCCGGTTTCCGTTCGCCCCGTTTCCAACCGTTCGCCAGGATTAGGTTCAATTTTCGGACACGATGAGATGGATAAATACGGATTCAAAGCAATAATTCCACCTTTTCAGCGATTACCAAAAAATCCGTGTGCGCAGCCCGTGTTTATCCGCGTCCCACGCTTTCTCTAAACATGCCTACCACCACCCAGATGCTCACCAGCTACCCCGACGTTATGCTCCAGGTGATCGGCGAGCTGCGCGGCGCCTTTCTCGACGGCGCGGAGTCGCGCGAGCAGGCCACCGAACTGCTCGCGGCCCAAATCACCGATCCGACTTCGGTGCAGATGGCTTACCAGGAAACGACCGACATGAGCGACCAGGCGCGCGCCGCCGTCGAGACTCTGCTCAAGGAGGGGGGCGAGCTGGTGGAGGCGCAGTTTAGCCGCGAATTTGGCTCCGTGCGCCAGATGGGCCCGGCCAAGCTGGAGAGGGAGACGCCCTGGTTCTTTCCCGAAAATATCGCCGAAACGCTCTACTACTACGGATTGCTCGGTCGCGGCTTCAAGGGCACGGGCCAGAACGCGCGCGCCATCGTCTACCTGCCCAGCGACATCGTGCCCTGGCTGCCGCAGCCACAGGGCGAAGCCGCCGAGGGCGCGCTCCCCGTGACACCCGTGCCGCCGCCGCTCGCCGCGCGCACGCTATTGGCGGACGACAGCCTGCTCGAAGACGCGGGCACGCTGCTCGGCTTTATTCGCAGCGAAGGCATGGGCCTCGCGGAGGACGGCCCCGATCCGGATGATGTCGACCAGCTGGTAAAGCGCTTCCAGCTGCCCTTTGCCAAAGATGAGCCGCTGCTCAACGCGCGGCTGGCGCTACTGCTGCACCTCGCCAACCGGCTCGGCTGGCTCACGCTGGACAAGGAGCGACGCATCGCGCTGACGGGCAACGCCGTGCGCGCCTTTCTGGAGCAGACGCGCGCCGAGCAGCGGCAGACGCTCTTCACCGCCTGGCGCGACTCGCCGGAGTGGAACGACCTCTGCCGCGTGACAGCGCTGGAGTGTACGGAGACCGGGAGCTGGCACAACGATCCGCAGGGGACGCGCGAGGCCGTTCTGCGGCTGATCGCCACGCTGCAGCCGGGCATGTGGTACAGCCAGGACGACGTGATCCGCGCGATTCGCGAAACGGCGGCCGATTTTCAGCGGCCCACCGGCAACTACGACACCTGGTACATCCGCAGCCGCGAGACGGGTGATTTCCTCAAGGGCTTTGAGCAGTGGGAGGCCGTCGAAGGGGCGCTGCTGCGCTTTTTGTTTAGCGGACCGCTCCACTGGCTCCATGCGCTTGACCTCGCGGAGCCCTCCGCGGGCGATGACTTTCAGATTGCGCTGAGCGATTGGGGCGCGCGCTGGCTCGGCCTGGAGGTGGCCCAGCCCGAAGAAAGTCCGCGCCGTGCGCTCACCATCGACGACTCGTTCCGCATCACGATGCCCCACGGCACGTCGCTGGCCGTGCGCTTTCGCATCGAGCGCTTTGCCAGTTGGGAAGCGAGCTACCCGCAGTACGTCTACCAGATCAACCAGCGCAGCCTCCAGCGCGCCCAGGCGGGCGGCATCAGCCGTCCACAAATCCTCAAGTTTTTGGAGCGCCACTGCCGCAGCGTGCCGGAGAAAGTCAGCGCGGCGCTGGCGCGCGAGCCGACGCCGGAGCCAGCCTAGCGGACATAACCATGAACATCCTCGTCGCCGAGTGCAAGCAGGAAATTTCCTCGTTCAACCCCGTTCCCAGCACCTATGCCGATTTTGAGATCGGTCGCGGCGACGCGCTCCTACACTACCACCGCGGCCTCAACACCGAAGTGGCGGGGGCGCTCTCCGTGTTGGACGCCGCCACCGACGTCAACGTCGTGCCCACCTACAGCGCCCGCGCCATCACCTCCGGCGGCACGCTGGCCGCGGCGGATTTTGCGCGCATCCGGCGTGAGTTCCTAGAGGCAATCCCGCGCGCGTCGACGGTCGACGGCGTCTACGTTTCGCTGCACGGCGCCATGGCCGCCGTCAACGAGCCCGACCCCGAAGGGCTGCTGCTGGCGGAGATGCGCAAAGTGTTGGGCGAGCAAATCCCCATCGTCGTTTCCATGGATTTGCACGGCATTCTCACGGAGCGCATCCTGGCCCACAGCGACGCCGTCGTCGTCTACCACACCTATCCCCACGTGGACTTTGCCCCCACCGGCGCCCGCGCGGCGCGGCTGCTGCTGCGTATTCTAACGGGCGAAGTCGAGCCGGTGACGGCGGTCGTGCCGATTCCGGCGCTGGTGCGCGGCGACGAGCTAATTACCAAAACGGGGCTGATTGGCGGCATGATCCGCCGCGCCCAAGCCATCGAGGCAAGCGAGGGTGGTTTGTCGGCGGGCATGTTTATCGGCAACCCCTTCACCGACGTGCCCGACCTGCGCTCGAACAGCCTCGTGGTGACGGATGGCGATGCGGCGCTTGCGGAGCGCGAGGCCGTCGAGATGGCCGAAAATTTTTGGGCAGTGCGCGAGCGCTTGCAGCAGCCGCTGATTTCGCTCGACGAGGCGGCTGCCCTCACCAAGCAAAACGCCAGCGGAACCGTGATCCTTACCGACGCCGCCGACGCCACCAGCTCCGGCGCTTCCGGCGACAGCAACGCCATTTTGCGCGCGCTGATCGAAGCGAAGTACGCGGGCCGGGCGCTCGCGCCCATTGTGGATGCCGCCGCCGTGCAGGCCGCCATGCAGGCGGGTATCGGCGCGACCCTCGATATCACACTCGGCGGCACGCTCGACCCGGCGCGCTTCCCGCCGCTGCCGGTCGAGGCGACCGTGCGCATGCTCTCCGACGGCGACTTTGTCAGCGAGAGCAACGGCGCGATTTGGCACGCTGGCTCCACGGCGGTGCTGGCTGTTGCTCAACACATCGTGGTCGCCACCAGTCGACCGGTCAGCCTTTACGACCGCTCGCTCTTCTGGGCGCACGGCCAGGAGCCGCGCCGCTTCGACGCCGTGGTCGTCAAGTCTCCCCACTGCCAGCCGCAGATGTTTAGCGATTGGGCCGCGCGCGTCCTCCATGTCGATGCGCCGGGCGCAACCAGCGCCAACCTGCCCCGCCTCGGCCACACCAGATGCCAGCGTCCGATCTTTCCGCTGGATGCGGACGTGCCGTTTGAGCCGCGGGCGAAAATTTTCCGGCGCAAATAGAGCAAGCTGGAAAGCTTGTTGCGTCACAAGCTTCAATGAGAAAATCACTGATGAATCCAACATACGTACACGGTTATGACGTGCGAGAAAACATTCGCCTGCAAGATCAAGCGTCGACGCTCGTTGAATTGCTGCACGCGGATACCGTTTACCCGCCTGGCAGTCAAATTCTGGAGGCCGGCTGCGGCGTTGGTGCACAAACTGTCGCCCTGGCACGCAACAGTCCGGATGCACACATTACCTCAATTGACATTTCCGAGCGGTCGGTCGCCGAAGCCAAGCAGCGAGTCGGGGCGGCGGGGTTCACCAACGTCAGTTTCCAGCAGGGCGACATCTTCCATCTAACCTTTGAGCCAGCATCGTTCGACCACATCTTCGTCTGCTTTGTGTTGGAGCATCTGCCCCAGCCGGTTCAAGCGCTCCGTGCGCTAAAACATCTGCTCAAGGTCGGCGGCACGATCACCGTCATCGAAGGCGACCACGGCTCGACCTACTTCCACCCGGACAGCGAGGCCGCGCATCGAGCAATTCAGTGTCAGGTTGTGCTGCAAAAGCGTGCGGGCGGCAACGCCAACATTGGGCGCGAAGTTTACCCCCTCTTGGACGCGGCTGGATTTGAGGCCGTCAACGTTTCGCCACGCATGGTTTACGTCGACGGCAGCAAGCCTCACCTGATTGAGGGTTTCACAAAGAACACCTTTACCGCCATGATCGAGGGCGTGCGCCAACCCGCGCTCGAAGCGGGTCTGCTCGACCCGAAAATGTTCGACGCAGGCATTCGTGACTTGTACAGGACGGCAGAATCGGATGGTGTTTTTTGCTACACGTTTTTTAAAGCCGTTGCGATGAAGAAGTAACCGTTGCTGAAGGAGTTGCTCAACAAACAACGATACCGAAAATTTACAACAGCAAGTGACGCTGCTTCAGCGAAAGTCGAAGCGCTCACCGCAGAGTTGGAGTGGATGCGTAACCGGCTGGAGAGTCAGCGTGAAATCACCGTCGAGCGCATTACGTGGTCGAGCCCGGCTGGACGTTGCGGCTCGTGCTTTGCAGTGTGCGGCGCTCGCCCGGCAGCGTGATGAACGGCAAGCAATTTGACTGGCGATTACACAGACGGTACGCCCGCACTGGAATTTTACGACGAAGCTGAAAATCTTATTCAACGACTGCCAGAGGCAAGCCAATGAAAATCCGTAATATCACCGCCATCGGCCTGCGCGGCGACACGCCCGAGGGCGGCTGGAGCACCGAAATCCAGGCCGACGACTGCGTCCACACGCTGATCCGCGTGGAGACGGACGAGGACATTACCGGCTGGGGCAGCGTCTTTACCAGCGATGCGCTGGTGCAGGCGTCGCTGCAGCTGCTGGAGCCGCTCTATCGCGGCGAGAACGCGCTTGAGCCGGAGCGCGTTAGCGAAAAATTGCACCAGCATACCTTCTGGCAAGGACGCGGCGGCAGCGTCACCCACACGATCAGCGGCATCGACATGGCGCTGTGGGACATTCTGGGCCAGGCCACTGTCCAGCCGGTCGGTCGGCTGCTGGGCGGGCGCTACCGCGAACGCGTGCAGCCCTACGCCTCGCTGCTCATGGATCGGCCGGAGCCGTTGCGCGACCACCTGCTCGCCATCAAAGAACAGGGCTTCCGCGCCTTCAAAATGGGCTGGGGCCCCTTTGGCCGCGAGAGTTACGCGCTGGATGAAGAGATTGTGCGCGCCGCCCGCGAGGCCGTGGGCGACGAGGCCAAGCTGATGGTCGACGCGGGGGGCAGCGATGCCTTTTGGACGAACGGCTACAAGTGGGCGCTGCGCACGGCGCAGATGCTGGCGGCGTATGACATTTACTGGTTCGAGGAGCCGCTGTCGCCCGATGCGCTGGACGATTTTGTGGAGCTGCGCCGACGCGCGCCGCTGCCGATTGCGGGCGGCGAAGTCCTTACCCGGCGACAGGCCTTCCAGCCCTGGCTGCAGGCTGGCGCGTTTGACATCGTGCAGCCGGACGTGACCAAAGTGGGCGGCATCAGCGAGGAGCGGCGGATTGGCTGGCTGGCGCAGGAGAACGGCGTGCGCTTTATCCCCCACGGCTGGAACACCGCCCTCGGCCTCGCCGCCGACCTCCAGCTCGCCTCCGCCTTCCCCGGCACGGATTTGGTCGAATACATCACCGGCTCGCCCTACATCGACGAGCTGGTTGAGGGCGGCTGGTCGCTGGACGAGGAGGGGATGCTGGCGATTCCGGACGCGCCGGGGCTGGGCGTGTCGCTGGACATGGATGCGGTGGGGCGCTACGGCGGCTTAGCAGATTAAATGATTAGCAGATTAAATGAATAGACGGGTAACGAGGAGTGCGCACGAGGGCGTGCGCACGGGCCAACGAGATTACCTAGGTTCCGTTGACAATTGAGAATTGGCCCTCACCCCCGGCCCCTCTCCCATCCTGGGAGAGGGGAGGACGAGGCTCCCTTCCCCCACGCGTGGGGGAAGGGCTGGGGATGGGGGCGCGCTCGTCCTCCCCGCCAAGCTCGTTTGGCAAAATGTCAATGGAATCTGGTTAATTCGTAAATCTGCTGTAAGGAAAGGGGGCTTCACCCATCCCGTTACCCACGAACCAAGAGCGAGGGGGAGAGGTCGAACGCCCCGCCAACGCAGTTTCGCCTCCAAAAACTGAAACGCACCCGCAATTCACCAAAACTTGACAGCCTCCCCTCCGTTCAGTAAGATGCCAGCATTGTGTAGGGGCGAATAGCTCAGTTGGTTAGAGCACCTCGTTTACACCGAGGGGGTCGGGAGTTCGAGTCTCTCTTCGCCCACAATACGGAAGGCTCACCTACGCCAAACGTGCGCAAGGTGTATTTTCCAGAGAATGAAATTGCCTTTCGCGCCCGTTTGGAAGATAAGCGAAGTAGAAGGGTTTTGAAAGCTGGCCGCGCGGCCAGCTTTTTGCTTGGCACGCCCTTCCCACAGCGAGTGCAGCGCACGGCTGAAGAGTTGAGTGCACTTCCCCTCACGTGTCGACCGTGCAGTGCACTCGTGATCCAACCAGCAGTGCAGTCGAGCCTCGTTGATGATTTACCTCTCCGTTGATTAAAACTCCATGCCAACTTCCCTCGCCCCACCGCCGCTCAAGCCGCCGCTCAAATGGGCCGGCGGCAAACGCTGGCTCGTGCCACACCTTGCGCCGCTGTGGAAGACAAATGCAAAGCGGCGACTTGTTGAACCCTTTTGCGGTGGCCTCGCCGTCGCCTTGGGTCTGCAGCCAAAGTGCGCGCTGCTCAACGACGCGAATCCACACCTCGTTAATTTCTATCGCTGGCTGCAGCGTGGCCTGGTGATTGAGTCTCCAATGGAGCACGACGAGGCGTTTTACTACCGACAGCGCGCCCGCTTTAACGCGCTCATCGACGCGGACGAGGCCAGGAACCAAGCAGCCGCCGAAATGTTCTACTACCTCAACCGCACCGGCTACAACGGGCTGTGTCGCTTCAACCGCAGCGGCCACTTCAACGTCCCCTTTGGCCGCTACAAATCGATCGCCTACCAGCGCGACTTCACGCCCTACCGCGATGCGCTCGCGGGCTGGGCCTTTAGCGCGGGCACGTTTCAGAACGTTCCGCTCCAGCCCGACGATTTTGTCTACGCCGACCCGCCCTACGATGTCGAATTTACGCAGTATTCGCGACACGCCTTTGGCTGGGCCGAGCAGGTTGCGCTAGTGGAGTGGCTGGAAGCGCATCCCGGCCCGATTGTGTTGTCCAATCAGGCCACCGAGCGCATTATTGATTTGTACGAGCGGCACGAGTTTACGCTGGCGTTTGTGGACGCCCCCCGCCGCATCAGCCGCACGGGGGATCGCACGCCCGTGCGCGAAGTCATCGCCCGGCGCAATCTCTAGCGGACGTGCCCGCTCGCCGCTGGTCACCGCCCGGAGATTGGCTCCACCCAGATACGCCCCCAATTTTAGAGATAGCCCGCCAAAAAATCGCGACTTGACAGCCCCCTGTCCAGCGTGTAAGATGCGCCCACACCAACTGCTCGAATCTTCCGTTTAATTTATCCCTTTCTTCCGCGGACAACAGGCGTCGTCTTGCTCCCTCGCACGCCGTCTGTTCCCCTATATCTCGCGTTTTACCAATCACCCATCATATTTACCAAAGGAGACTCAATCTATGAGTAACTGGAAATCTCGATTGTACCTGCTCATTGCGCTCGTGATGACGCTTGCGATAGCGGCCTGTGCCGCAGCGCCCACAGACACCACCGCCGGTGAAGGCACCGACGACGGTGATGTGGCTGCCGAAGGCGCTGCGGAAGTAGAAGCAGCGCCGGAAATCAGCGAAATGTCCGAACGCGCCCGCACCGTGATCTTTGACATCGACGGCGGCCGCGCCACTGACCCGGAGCTGTGGAATCCCTTTGTGCCCGGCAACCGCCGCGATCACGGCTACCATCAGGCGATTCTGGAGCCGCTCTTTATGCTCAACTACCAGACGGGCGAGATCGAGCCCTGGCTGGGTGAAGAGATGACGAGCAACGATGAGTTCACCGAGTGGACGCTCAAGTTGCGCGAAGGCATCGAGTGGAGTGACGGCGAGGTGATGGATGCCGATGATGTGGTCTTTACCATTAACATGCTGCTCGAAAATCAGGATTTGGTCTACGCCGCCGATTTGGCCTCGTGGGTGGAAAGCGTCGAAAAAATCGATGACCTGACTGTACAGTTTAATTTGCAGCGCCCCAACCCGCGCTTCCTGTTGGATAACTTCTCGGTGCGCATCTTCGGCGGCCCCAACATCGTGCCGGAACACATTTGGTCCGGCCAGGATCCGCTGACCTTTAAGTATTACGATCCGGAGCAGGGCTGGCCCGTGGGCACCGGTCCCTACACGCTGGCCAGCGTGAGCCCGACGGAATTCTCTTATGCGCGCAACGATGATTGGTGGGGCGCAAAGAGCGGCTGGATGGAGCTGCCCGCGCCGGAGACGCTGGTGTGGACATGGGCCGGGCCGGAAGAGACACGCGCCGCGCTGATGGCCGATGCACAGTTGGACAGCCTGATGGATGTGACGTTGGGTGCGCTGCAGGCGTTACAGGATGAAAACCCCAACGTGATTTCCTGGTTTGATGCCATGCCGATGGCTTGGGTGCCGGATCCCTGTTCGCGCATCCTCATGCTCAACCATACGGTGGAACCGTGGAGCGACCCCGAAATGCGTTGGGCGCTCAACTATGCGATGGATCGCGACCAAATCGTCGAGATTTCGTATGAAGGCACAACGCTCAAGAGCCGCCACTATTTCCCGGCCTACCCGCCGCTGGATGCACTGATTGATCAAGCGATTGAAGCTGGCTCTTGGAATCTCGATCAGCTGTGGACGCACGCGCCCGACCAGGCCGCCGAAATCTTCGAGTCCAAAGGCTATACGATGAACGACAACGGCTACTGGGAGCTGGACGGCGAGGAGTTGGGCCTGGAGATCGTTACGCACGAGGCCTTCATCGAGAAGCAGCGCATTGCGCAGGTGCTGGTCGAGCAGCTGCAGGCCGCGGGCATCAACGCCACCAACCGCAACGAGGCAGGCGGCACGTGGGATGAGAATCGTCGCCTGGGTAACTTCGAGGCGCACGTCAACTGGCACATGTGTGATTCGGTCAATGAGCCGTGGGCGTCGATGGACAACGCCAGCACGCGCTGGTTCACCGAGGTAGGCGAGCGCGCACAGGAGAAGAACGAGATGCGCTGGAGCGGCGAGGCCGCCGATGAGTACGCGGCCCTCGTCGAGCAGATCGGCCAGCTGCCGCTGGGTGATCCGCAGGTCGCGGAGCTTTTTGTCGAGGCTGAGGCCATCTTCTTTAACGATCTGCCGATCATCCCGATCACGCAGGCCAAGAAGATCATTCCCTTCGACACCACCTACTGGACGGGCTGGCCGACCTTCGAGGACGACTACATCCACCCGCCGACTTGGTGGCAGCACACGCACAAGATCATCCACAACCTGGAGCCGACCGGGGCGGAGTAGGGAGTGGTTAGCTAAGAAGTGAGTGGTGAGTAGTGGTTAGTGAGTAGGTAGGCAACTACCCTCTAGCCACTACTCACTGCCCACTAGGCACTAGATTTAGAAGGACAACAATGGGTGGACTCACCGTAGGCTATGTGGCGCGGCGGCTGGGCATGTGGCTTTTGACCGTCTGGCTGGGGTCGACGATTATCTTCTTTGTGCCACGCCTGGCGCCGGGCGACCCCGTGGCGTCGATGGTGAGCCGCATGGCAGCGCAGGGCAGCTTTATCGAAAATTCGGCCTCGCTTATCGAAGCGTGGCGCGAGCGCTTTGGGCTGGATCAGCCGCTCCATATTCAATATTGGAATTACATTGTCAATCTGCTGCAGTTTGATCTCGGCTACTCGCTGGCCTCCTTCCCTAGTCGCGTCAACGAAATGGTGCTCGATGCCATGCCGTGGACGATTGGTCTGTTGCTGATTGCGACCATCATTTCGTTCTTTGTTGGCAACCTAATCGGTGCGCTGATGGCATGGCGCACAACGCCCGGCTGGCTGCGCTCGATCCTACCGCTGACCCTCACCTTTACCTCCATCCCCTTTTTTATGCTCGGCATTCTGCTGATCTATCTCTTTGCCTTGGGGTTGGAGTGGTTTCCCACTTCAGGCGGCTACAACACCCGCGGCGTGACGCAGGGCTGGAATTGGGAATTTATTCAGAGCATTATCCACCACGGCACGCTGCCCGCCGTCTCCATTGTCGTCACCTCAATGGGCTTTTGGGCGCTGGGAATGCGCGGCATGATGATCACCACCGATGGCGAAGATTACATGATTTTGGGCGAGGCCAAGGGGCTGAAGCCCAGCCGACTATTTTGGCTGTACGGCATCCGCAATTCGATTTTGCCGCAGATTACAGCGCTGGCGCTGAGCATTGGCCTGATTGCGGGCGGCTCGACGCTGGTGGAGTATATTTTCTCCTACCCCGGCGTGGGCTATCTGCTCTACATCGGCATTGTCAACAGCGACTACACGTTGATTCAGGGGATTGTCTTTATTCTCATTCTGGGTACGGCCACTGCCGTCTTTATTCTGGATCTGCTGCTTCCCCTCTTTGACCCACGAATTACCTATGGGAAAGGATAACGCGTCATGACGGTTGCGACGGCTGAAGTACAGGCGGGTGCGGAGCAGAGAAAGACCGGCCTCAATCGCTTTGACTCGCCCTGGCTCAACGCCAAGTTTATCATCGGGTTGAGCATGGTGTTGCTAATCGTTCTGATGGTTCCGATCAGCCCGCTGGTTTGGGATGTGGACAGCGCGCGCGTTGCCTCCGCGCCGCTCAACCTGCCGCCCGCCTGGGCGCCCGGTTATCAAACGCAGGAGCAAATTGCGGAAGCGGAGGCCGAAGCAGCGGAGCAGGTAAACGAGGCCGAGGCGGAAGCACCCGCCGAGACGGGGGCGAGCATCACCGGTGGCAATCCGCTCGCGCAGCCGCAGACGCAGAACGATAGCCAAAGCGTGACCGGCGGCAACCCGCTTGCGCAAGCGCAGGCAGAGGAGGCAGAAGAAGCCGCAGCGCCACCGACGCAGCGCAATGCAGCTCGCTTTGGCACGCCCACCTGGGATCACCCACTGGGGACGGAAAGCAGCGGGCGCGACATGCTGGCCGTGCTGCTGGTGGGCGCACCGCGCTCGCTCTGGATCGGCATTATCGCTGCGGGAATCGGCATCATCGTCGGCGTTATTTTGGGCTTTACGGCGGGCTTTCTGGGTGGATGGGTGGATGCAGTAATTCGCACGCTTTCCGACTCCTTTGTCACCATTCCCTCGCTGGCCGTGCTGATTGTGATCTCCGCCTTTGTCAGCTTTAACAACATTACCTACATGGCGCTGATGTTGGCGCTCTTTGCCTGGCCCGGCCCCACGCGCCTGCTGCGCTCGCAGGTGCTGACTATGCGCGAGCGCGGCTATATCCGCATGGCGCGCCTCTCCGGCGCCTCGACCATCGATATTATGTTTAAGGAGATGATGCCCAACCTGCTGCCCTATCTCGCGGCCAGCTTTACGGGCAACGTCTCCGGCGCGATTCTGGCCGCCACGGGGCTGGAGGTGCTGGGCCTCGGCCCGACGCGTGTGCCCACGCTGGGCATTACAATCTTTTACTCCATCCGCGCCGCCGCCATTTTGCGCGGCATGTGGTGGTGGTGGGGCGTGCCCATTGCTGCGCTGGTCTGGATTTTTGCCGGCCTGTTTTTGATGACCGTCGGTCTCGATGAGATCGCCAATCCCCGCCTGAGAGGGGCACAGAGCCAATGAACGCTGTCCTATCACACGAAATGCAATCTGCCCCAGCCAGCGACCGCACCGTCGTTCTTGATGTCAACGATCTCAAGGTCTACTACGCCACCCCCACCGGTGACGTGCGCGCCGTGGACGGCGTAAATCTCCAGGTCTACCAGGGGGAGATCGTCGGCCTCGTCGGTGAATCCGGCTGCGGCAAAACGACCACCGCCATGGCGATTTTGTGCATGGTGCAGCCACCCGGCCGCATTGTGGATGGCGAGATTCTGGTGGACGACATCAACGTCGCAGAGTTGAACGACAGCGATTTACGGCGCGTGCGCTGGACAAAGCTGGCGCTGATCCCGCAGGGCGCAATGAACTCGCTCAATCCAATTATGCGCGTCAAGGATCAGCTGGCCGATGCGATTGAGACGCACGAAGGCAAGCAGCCGCGCGGCGAGCTCAAGGAGCGGCTGCTCAAGCTGCTGGTGGATGTGGGGTTGCCGTCGCGCGTCTACAACATGTATCCCCACGAGCTGAGCGGCGGCATGAAGCAGCGCGTCTGCATCGCCATGGCGATTGCGCTCAACCCGCCGCTAATCATCGCCGATGAGCCGACGAGCGCGCTCGACGTGGTCGTGCAGCGCAAGGTGGGCGAGACGCTGCTGGACGTCAAGGAGCGGCTGGGCGTTTCGATGATCATCATCGGCCACGACATGGGGCTGATGGCACAGCTCGTCGACCGCATTGCGGTGATGTACGCGGGCCACATGGCGGAGATTGCGCCCGTGCGCAGCCTCTTTGCCGAGCCGCTCCATCCCTACACGCAGCTGCTGATCGAGTCCATCCCCTCGATCAAAGAGCGCAAGCCGCTCAAGCTCACAGAAGGCATCACCCACGATTTGCGCAACCCACCGCCCGGCTGCATCTTCCAGTTCCGCTGCCCGGAGGTCCACGACAAGTGCCGCCACGTCGACCCGCCCTTGCTGGAGGTGAAGCCGGATCACCAGGTGGCGTGTCACCTTTACTATGACGTATAATGTTGGCATGAACAACTCAATTTATAAAATTCGACTTGACCTGGAACTTAATGAGGGTAGCGATGTCTACACCGTTACCAGCCCCGATGTGCCTGGCTTGGTAACGGAAGGCAGCTCGCCCGATGAAATCAACCGGAACGTGCAAGAGGCACTGGCCGGTCTGTTTGAAGTGTGGGAAGATCTGAATATGGAGATTCCGGAAGCTTTGCGGCGCGCTCGCGCTGAAACACCCAGGTCACTTGAAATACTGGTGACGGCGTGAAGTACCGAGAACTCACCAAACGATTGCGCAAGCTCGGCTGCGAGGAGCTGCGTCAGGCAAAAGGAAGCCACCGCTTCTGGCAGAACCCGTCGACGAATCAAGTCACATCGATCCCTGATCACGGCTCCAAAGATTTAGCGCCCGGCACAGTGCGCGCCATCATTCGCCAGCTTGGCATCTCCCGCCAAGATTTTGGCTCAATCAACTAAAACCATCGATGGCCCAACCATTATTAGATATTCGCAACGCCACCAAAATTTACGGCGGCGGCTTCCTCAGCGGCGGCCCGCAGACGGTTGCCCTGCAGGACCTAAACCTCACCATTCAGGAAAAGCCCGCGACCATCACCACGATCGCGGGCGAGAGCGGCAGCGGCAAGACGACGCTCGCCAACGTGGTGCTGGGCTTTACCCAGTTGACCTCCGGACAGATTTTGTTTCGGGGCAACGACGTCGCCGCCATGAATCGCAGCCAGAAGATGGAGTATCGGCGCGAGGTGCAGGCCGTCTTTCAGGACCCCTACGCCGTCTACAACCCCTTCTACCGCGTCAAGCACATCTTTGACATGGTGCTCAACAACTTCAAGATGGCCAAGGGCCGGGCCGACAAGCGCGAGATGATCGAGGACGCGCTCAACGTGGTGGGCATGCGCGGCGAGGAGGTGCTCGAAAAGTACCCGCACCAGCTCTCCGGCGGCCAGCGCCAGCGCATGATGGTCGCGCGCGCCTTTTTGCTCAAGCCGCGCCTGATCGTCGCCGATGAACCGGTCTCGATGGTCGACGCTTCGCTGCGCGCCATGATCCTGGACATCATGCTGCGCCTGCGCGACGACTACGGCATCTCCTTTCTCTACATCACCCACGACCTGAGCACGGCCTACCAGATCGGCGACCAGATTTACATGCTCTACCAGGGCACAACCGCCGAACGCGGCGACACGATGAGCGTCATCGAGAATCCCAAGCACCCCTACGTGCAGCTGCTCATCAACTCCATCCCCGTGCCCGATCCGGACGTGCGCTGGGGCGACGAAGAGGCCACCCAGCTCGATGACGAAGAGATGCGCGTCAGCGCCGAGAGCGG
Organism: Caldilineaceae bacterium; assembly: GCA_965213595.1. GTDB lineage: Bacteria > Chloroflexota > Anaerolineae > Caldilineales > Caldilineaceae > JBCCFC01. The sequence goes on from CBDBZO010000002.1 coordinate 617,457, forward strand.
CTGTCGCTTCTACCCGCGCTGCCCCCACCGCATGGCGCAGTGCCTGGAAAAGCATCCGCCGCTCTACGCCATCGACGGCAACGTGCAGCCGGAGGGCCACCACGCCGCCTGCTATCTGTACGACGAACAGCCCGTCGTCGGCCAAGAGCAGCTGGTGGATGAGCCCCAAGCCGTGCCCGCCTAGACCACGACGCTACGGGCAAGCCAGCAGATTTTTAACCACCAAGGCACGAAGACGCAAAGAAGAAAACAGCCTTAGTGCCTTAGTGCCTTAGTGCCTTAATGTCTTCGTGGTTGAAGCTGTTTGGATTTGCGCCGTCTTGCCCCAGCCGCTTTGCTTGTAGTGACTCCCTAACCCCTCCATGCCCCACCTCGACCGCGAGCAGCGCGCCACGCTCTGGATCATCCTGGCCGTTGGCGTGCCCGTGCTGCTGCTGACGCTCTACCTGGCGTGGGCGCTCTACCTGCGCGATGCGCTCTCGCCCTGTCCGCCGAGCTGTGTGCAGATCGAGGCCGTCGATCTCGACTTTGCGCGCCGCAACTACAGCCGTGCCGACTTTGAGGAAGCGCGGCTGGCCAAAGCCACGCTCGCCAACCGCGACTTTAGCGAAGCCAACTTCTACTTTGCCAACCTGCGCGACGCCGACCTCACCGACGCCGACTTGCGCCGGGCCACCTTCACCGGCACCGACCTGCAAAACGCCACCCTCCTGCGCGCCAATCTGCGCGACGCCGATCTCGACGGCGCTCGCCTCGACAACGCCAATCTCCAGAATGCCGATCTGCGCGGTGCCAACGCCCGCACCGCCACCCTTGCCCACGCCAACCTCAGCGGCGTGCAGATCGACGAGTCGACCGTGCTTGCCGATAAGTGGCGCACCGTCTGGCAAATTCTCAACCAGCCAGCGCCTGCTCGCGCGCTCGTCGGCCTCGATCTCAGCCAGGCCAATTTACGGGGCGCCGATCTGCGCGACGCCGATCTCACGCGCGCCAATTTGTTCGACGCCGACCTGCGCGGCGCCGACCTCACCGGCGCGAAGCTGGCGTTCGCCAGCCTCCACCAAGCGCAGCTCGACGACGCCACCGCGCTCGACAACAAGTGGCGACGCGTCTGGCAGCTCGTTAACGACGCCCAGCCCAACCGCAGCCTGCCCGGCATCGATCTCATACGCGCCAATCTGCGCGGCGTCCGCCTCCTGCGCGCCACCCTCACCAACGCCACGCTGGACGACGCCCTGCTGGTCGACGCCGACCTCAGCGGCGCAACCCTTGACGGCGCGTCGCTCCAGAATGTTGACTTAACCGAGGCCGTGCTGCGCGAAACGAGCTGGGCCGGCAGCGACCTGCGCGGCGCCACCCTCAGCGGCGTCGACCTGAGCTGGGCCGATTTGCGCGGCATGGAAATTGACGAATCGACCGCGCTGCCGAGCAAGTGGCGGCGCGTGTGGGCGCTTGTTAACGAGGGCGGGGCGGGCGGCGACTTTGCCGGTCGCAATTTGGCGCGGGCCGATCTGCGTGGCGCTGATCTGGTCGGTGCCAATCTGGCCGGGGCGGATTTGCAGGGGAGCTATCTGCAGAATGCAGACTTGCGCAACGCTGATCTCACCGGGGCGGATTTGCGCAATGCAGACTTGCGCGGCGCGAATTTATACGGCACAATTCTCACCGGCGCCCGGCTTGGTGGAGCGCAGCAGGACGAACCCTAACGACCGCAGTCGTTGCTCAGCGCGCCGGGCAAACGACGCCGTGCACCAAAAAATTCTACAGCCCAAGATCGAAATCTCTCCGCTCCATGACCGTCCTTTACGCCGTCATCCCGATTATTCTAAATGCGGCGGTTGGGTTTGCCGTCGCGCGGCGCAAAATCTTTGATCCAGCCTTTCTCAGCGCCTTTTCACGTCTCACATTTCGTTACTTCATTCCTTGCTTGCTCTTCGCCAGTGTCGTACGCACGGATTTGGGCGGCTTGGCGCGCGTGCGGCTCTTCTGGCTGGCTTACTTTCTACCCGCCACCCTCGTCTTTTTGACAATGCGTCTGCGCGCCTCGCCTTCGATGTCGCTGGCCGTTGTTTACTCCAATACCGTGCTGATTGGCATTCCGCTCGTGCTGAACACCTTTGGCGAAGCGGGCACGGGCGTCACGCTGACGGTCGTCTCGCTCAACGGGCTGACGCTCTTTACCCTGGTTGCGCTCACCGGCGTACCCGCTGGCGCAACGGCGGAGCACACGGGGCAGCACACGGGTCAACACTCCATCGCCAGCCGACTCAGCCTCATCCTCGGCACGCTTAGAAATCCCATCATCATTGCACTGCTTCTAGGCGCCATCTTTAACCTGCTAACCATCCCGATCTTCGAGCCGCTGCTGGAAACCATTGCGCTGGCCGGGCGTGCGGCGCTGCCCTGTGCGCTCCTGGTGCTGGGCGCTTCGCTGGCCGATGTCAACACCGGATCGGTGGCGCGAGATCGCGGGCCGGTGGCGCTGATCTGCGTGCTCAAGCTCTTTCTCATGCCCGCGCTGGTGCTTGTGGCGGCCAGGCAGATTTTGCGGCTGGATGCGTCGACCGTCTCCGTGCTCGTCACGCTGGCGGCTTGCCCATCCGGCATCAACGTGTTGCCCTTTGCGCAACAGAGCGAGCGCGAGCTGCGCATCGCCAGCGCCGCCATCTTTGTCTCGACCCTTCTCTCAATGGTCACCCTGCCCAGTTGGCTTTATGTGGTGACGCGGCTGGTCGGTGCTTGAGCGGGCAGGTATGGCTGCAGCAAGCAGATTTAACGCGGAGAGCGCAGAGAGCAGAAGAGGAATGGGTAGCCCGCTCTGCTCTCTGCGCTCTCCGCGTGAGTTCTCCGCGTCTCCGCGTTAAATCTTCTCAGCAAAACTTCAAATCAGTTCACATCCAGGAAGGAAATTTCCCACTATGACCATTCAACTCGCCTTGATCGGCTGCGGCGGCATTGCCAAGCGCCACGTCAACGTCATCCGCGATTTGCACGAGCGCGGGCGCGGCGACTTTGCCATCAGCGCCGTTTGCGACGCCAACGAGGACAACGCACGCGAAATTGCGGCGCTGATTCAAGCGCAGCTGGGCAACCAACCCACCGTTTACGCCGACTACCGCGAGCTGATCGAGCGCGAAACCCTCGACGGCGTCGACATTTTGCTGCCGCACGGGCTGCACCACTCCGCCGCCATCGACTGCATGGAGGCCGGGCTGCACGTGCTCTGCGAGAAGCCGATGGGCGTCTCAATTGCGGCCTGTCGACTGATGGAGGCCGCCGCCGAGCGCACGGGTCGCATTCTCTCGATTGCCGTGCCCTACCGCCGCACGCCGGGCCAGCGCACCGTGCACTGGGTGCTCAATCAATCGGGGCTGCTTGGCACGCCGCTCACCTTTGCCCACCGCTACGCCCGCGCCCAGGGCTTGCTCACCACGACGCAAGGGCCGCTGCCGCCGCGCATGGTCTGGCGGCGCAACAAGCTGATGTCCGGCGGCGGCCCCGTGCTGGACAGCGGCTACCACTACTGCGACAGCATGTACTACTTCTTTGGCCCCGTCGAGAAGGTCTACGCCGAGCTGCGCGCGCTGGAGGAGGGTCAATCGCTCAGCTTTGAGGATGCGCCGGAGAACGCCGTCTTTGTGACCTTTACCTTCAAAAGCGGCGTGGTCGGCTCGTGGTCGTGGAATTTGGCGGCGGCGGGGGAAACCGAGCGCAGCGTGGTCTTCTACGGCAGCGAGGGCGCCCTGCGCGATACGACCGAGAACCCTTTCGCCATCTTTCACCTCTTCGAGCGCCGCCCCGGCGAGCGCGAAACCGGCGAGCTGGTGCGGCTGGATGGGAAAGAGTACTCGCTCGCCGAGTTGGAAACGATGCACGAGGAGTCGCTGAGCGAGGCCGAGCGCGAGCGGCTCTACCCCGGCGGCGCGACCGACGGTTTTGCCGTGGAAATTTGGGAATTTGTCGAAGCCGTGCGCGGCAACCGCGAGCGCGTCGAGGTCGACGCCGAGGAGGGTCTGCGTTCGCTGGCCACGGGCGAAGCGATTTACGAATCGGCGCTTACGGGCGAGGTGATTTACGTGGACGACGTGATTTCAGGAAAGCGGCGCGCCTATCAAGCGCCGATTGATGAGCACTGGGGGCTGGCCGGGTAGCGCCCTGCTCACTCAGCGCCCTGCTCGTCGCCCGTCATCAGGCGATAGAGCATCTCCAAATCGTCGTCGTTGTAGAAGTGGACGACGAGGCGCCCGCTGCCGTTCTTGTTGCGGTTGAGATTGACGCGCGTGCCCAACGCCGCGCGGAAGCGATCCTCTACCTGGGCAAAGTGCGTTTGCAGCGGGTCCGGCTCTTCGGCTTCGTCCGCCGCCTGGGGGCGGCCGCTCAGCTCCACCATGCGCTTGACGAGCACCTCCGTCTGTCGCACGTTGAGTTCGCGCGCGAGGATTTCATCCAGGGCGGCGCTCATCAGCTCTTCTTTGGGCAGCCCCAGCAGCGCACGCGCGTGGCCGCCGGAAATCTGTTGATCGAGCAGGGCCTGCTGCACGCCAGCGGGCAGGCGCAGCAGACGCATGGTGTTGGTGACGGCCGAGCGGCTTTTGCCCACCCGCTGCGCAACTTCGGCCTGGGTAAAGCCAAACTCGGAGACGAGCGCCTGGTAGGCCGACGCCTCTTCCAGCGGATTGAGATCGGCGCGCTGCACGTTCTCCACCAGCGCCCACTCCACCAGCTGCTGCGGCGACGCTTCGCGCACGAGGGCGGGCACGCTGCGCAGCCCGGCCAGGCGCGCCGCTCGCCAGCGCCGCTCGCCCGCAATCAGCCAGAAGCGCGCCTCGCTTTCCGAGGCGAGCGCCGTCGCTTCCCCGGCACGCGTCACGATCAGCGGCTGGATAATGCCGTGCTCGCGGATCGAATCGGCCAGCTCGTGCAGCGCCTGCTCGTCAAACTGGGTGCGCGGCTGGTGGGGGTTGGGCGCGATCTCGTCCGGCGCAAGCTGCCGCACGCCGTCGGGCAGTTCGGCAGCGGCGCTGGCGCGGCGGCGAGCGGCCTCCTCCTCCGAGCTGGTGATCAGCGCGCCCAGCCCGCGGCCCAGCCCGCGTCGCGGCGGGGCGCTCGCGGTGCTACGCTCTTCTTCGGTGGCGCTTCCGTTTGTTCCCGGCTGGGAAAAGGTCGAATGGCTGCTCATGGCTCTGCTCGATCTGCGCAAATGGTTTTCGCTCTATAAATTTTCCAAAACTGCCTTCACTCGCCGCCCTGCGCCACCGGCTCGGCGACCGCCCGCGGAGATTCCGCTTCGGTAGCTGCTCCGGTGGCTGCTTCGCTGCGCGCGAGAAACTCCTGGGCCAGCGCGCGGTAGGCCTGTGCACCGGCGCTGTGGGGGGCGTAGCTGAGAATGGGCTCGCCGTAGCTGGGGGCTTCGCTCAGGCGCACGTTGCGCGGAATGATCGTCCGGAAAATCTGCTGGGGAAAGTGTCGCTGCACCTCGCGCACCACCTGGTTGCCCAAATTAGTGCGCCCGTCAAACATCGTCATCACGACGCCCGCTACCTGCAGGTGCTCGTTGAGGATATCGCGCACCTGCGTCACCGTTTGCAGCAGCGCGCTCAACCCCTCCAGCGCCAAATACTCACACTGCACGGGGATCACGACACCGCTGGTCGCCGCCGTCAAGCCGTTGACGGTCAGCAGCCCCAGGCTGGGCGGATTGTCGATTAGGATGTAGTCGTACCGCTCGCGCAGCGGCCGCAGGGCGCGCGACAGCAGCCGCTCCCGCGCCATGACCCGCGTCATCTCCACCTCCGCACCGGCTAAATCCGTCGTCGCCGGAATCACGTCCAGCCCCATCCAGTTGGTGAGCACGAGGGCCTCGTCTGCGGGCGTCTCCTGGATGAGCACCTCGTAAAGCGTTGGCGCTGCGTCGTGCGGATCGATGCCCAAGCTCGTCGTGGCGTTGCCCTGCGGGTCGGCGTCCACGAGCAGCACGCGTCGCCCGGCGGCGGCCAGGTAGGCACCGAGATTCACGGCGGTAGTGGTTTTGCCCACGCCGCCCTTTTGATTGGCCAAGGCGTAGATTTTTGCGTGCTTGATCGGCATGGCGAGGAGTGAACCAGAGCGAACGCCCGTGAATGACGCTGCTTTGCGAGAGGTGAAGCGCGACTAAGTTTTCCAAATTTTAACACACGTTGCAAACGGATCAAAGCAGGGGGGATGGGATTGGGTGCGTCCCAGATTTTGGCGAGCTTCGATGCAGAGCGACCTATCAAGGCTGGCACACCCGACCCCACCCCCCCACCCCCTCCCCACGCGCGGGGAGGGGGCTTACGAGGCTTCGTTGGTGACGAACCAGCACTGAGGGGGTGGGGTCGAACGCCCCAAAATTTTGGGACGCACCCGGCGGGATTGGCTAAGGCTAATCCAAGATTATAAATGTACCACGGCTGATTGTGATGGAGGTGCGTCGCACTTGGGAAAGTGCAACGCACCGTAGGCTGTGTTGGCCGCACCAGAGAGACAGTCGACCGTGCGTCGCACCTTCTGAGGTGCGTCGCACATCCAACATGGCTTATCCCGGTATAGTTAATTTCCTGGAATTGCCTAACCTCCGCGATTCAGCAGTTAGCAAACAGAGACCCCCACCGTTTTGAAACGGTGGGGGTCTTTGGCAGCGTATGCAAAAAGCATCATCGATTGCTAGCGGCTCGGCACGATATGCACCTTGCGGCGCTCGCCTTCGCCGGAGCTTTCGGTGTCCACGCCCTCGTACTCGCGCAGCGCGAGGTGGACGATGCGCCGTTCGTTGGGCGGCATGGGCTCCAGCGAATGGGCCCGTCCGCTGGCGACCACCTGCTCGGCCATGCGAAGGGCCAACTGCGTCAGCTGGCTGGCGCGCCGTTCCTTGTAGCCGTTCACGTCGACAACGATGTTCTGCCACTGGCGCGTGTGCTGGTTGATCATCAGCCGCAGCAGATATTGCAGCGCGTCCAGCGTTTCGCTACGCCGTCCAATCAGGCTGTTCAGTTCCTCATCCTCGCCTTCGATGTTGAGCACGAGATAGCGCTCATCCAGCTCATCCTCCGGCTCCTGCCATGACGCCTCGACCGTTGCCTCCACAAACTGCATCAAATCCACAATTTCGGTCAGCAGCTCGGTGGCCAGCGTCACCAGCTCGGCTTCGCTTGTCGAGCCGCTGGCTTGAGCGGGCTTTGTTCGCCCAGCGGCGGGCGGGGCAGCAGGCGTTTCCGCGACTTGATCGCGCTGGACAACGCCAGCTTCGTCGCGATCAGCTTCACCGTGATCCGGCTCATTGTGCTCGGTCTCGCTTTGTTTATTCTGGGAAGCGTCGCTGGTGGGCGGCTTGGGAGATTGTTCTGCTTCGGCGATGCTGCTGCCCGCTGCCGAAGCGGTGCCACTCACCGTTGCGCTGGCGGGCGCGGTGGGGCGTTCCGTCAGCCGCACGCGGGCCAGTTCGCCGCCCAGCCCAAAAATACCGCGGCTGCCCTGGCTCAGCACCTCAATTTCAACCCGGTCGCGCGTTGTGCGCAGGTGGAGCAGCCCTTCGTTGATTGCTTCGTCGACGCTCTTGCCTGTAAATTCGTGCGCTTCTGCCATAACTGCTTCCTTTGATGGAGGCGACTAACTATTTCGTCAAGCGTAATTTGATGAGTTTGGCATGGCTGCCTTCGCTCGCTGGTCCGGTCGCGTGGTCATCATTTCAGCCTTGACAAGACACTACTTGGTGCGACGCTTCTTGCGCCGTTTGCGGCTCGATTTGGTCACCTTGTTTTTGGCCGGTTGACTCGTACCGTTTCCCGTGCCGTTAGCCGTGCCGCCGTCGATTTGGTTTGTGCTACTGCTGTCGACACTGCGCCGGGCGTCGCCATTTTGTTGGGCCTTGCGCTCTTCCGCCGCCTTGGCCGCGGCTTCGGTGAGGCTGTTGAAGAATCCGCCCAGGCCGCCGCGCGAGCCGCCGCCGTTTACGGAGCCCGATCCAGACCCCGAACCGTTGGGTTCCGGATCGACGACGGTGACTGTGCCGCTGCTGCCCGCACCGGCCAGCGCAAGTTGGTCGCGCTGCCGCCCCATGATCACGAACTGCTGCAGCATTTGCAGCAGGTTGCTCGTCACCCAGTAAAGCGTCAACCCGGCGGGCACTTGCAGCGTGAAGAAGCCAAACATAAAGACCATCATCAAGCCGACTTGGCGCATCATGCCAGCTTGGTCGTTGCCGGGTGGGGGCGGCGGCGTCATCCAGCGCTGTGAAATGAACTGGGAGACAACCAGAAGCAGGGGCAGCACCAGGTAGGCGCCCAGGAGGCCATAGTTGCCGGCGCTAAAATTTTCGGGAATCCAGCTCATTCCGCCCGTGTACTCCGGAAAGCCCAAATCGGGAATCCAGAAGAAGGCGGCGTTTTGCAGCCGCGGCCCAATCACGACAATGGCCGAGTAGAGGCCAAAGAGAATCGGCATCTGCACCAGCAGCGGTAAACAGCCCGACAGCGGGTTGACGCCCGCCTCTTTGTAGAGCGCCATCTGCGCGGCGGCCAGCTTTTCGCGATCCTTGCCGTACTTCTTTTGCAACTCCTGCACCTTGGGCTGAATTGCTTTTTGCGCCTCCATGCCGCGAATCTGCGTCAGCGTCAGCGGCAGCGTCACGAGCTTGATGAATAGCGTAAAGAGGATAATCGCAAAGCCCCAGTGGTAGGGAACGTTTAGCGCCTGCAGGCGCCCATCGATCCACGAGAGCGTGTGGCCGAGCGGCCATACAACGAGCGTCTGCCACAGGTTGCTCGGCGGATCGGACAAATCGCCGCCGCCCACGCCACAACCGCTCAACGCCAACATCGCCACCACCATTACGGCCAATAACAGCCAGTGCTTTCGTTTCACTGTGTTGATTTTCTCCTCAAACCGCAGCGCAGACTCGATGAACGGTGCGCCGCGTTTATACGTGGTAATTCTGCCAAAACCTTTGGGAAGCAGTAAAATTTAACGCGAAGGCGCGCAGGAGCAAAAAATAAACCTGCCGACAAAACACTTTGCGTCTCCGGGCCTTTGCGTTGGAATCTTGCCGCTCTTGCATGGAAACATGTCTATTACTACACAGCTCCGTGGACAGGGCTTCTCTACGGAACCGGATCGTAGCCACCGGGATGCCATGGGTGGCAGCGGCTGATGCGCCGCACGCCCAACCACAGCCCGCGCCCCGCCCCGTGGCGCTCGATCGCTTCGTACATGTACTGGGAGCAGGTCGGCTGAAAGCGGCAGGACGCGCCCAGCAGCGGGGAAACCCACCGCTGATAAAAACGAATGAGAAGCAGGGCCGATGCACGCATAATCATCTCGTTCCGCTTGACGGGCCGCCCTAGCTGTCCGCCTCGCTGCTTGTGCTATCTGCACCTGGATGCGGCGTCGACGCCTGGGTCGATGCTTGATGGGCGGGCGCTGGCGGCTGTGATGCTGGCGGCTGTAACAGCTGCGCCCGCCGCAAAAGGCGAGCGCAGGCTGCATCCATTTCGTGGTAGTCGGCGCTGCGGATGGGCTTGCGCGCAATAAACACAATGTCCCACCCCGGCGCGATCTCTGCCAACCGCAGGCGGTTTGATTCGCGCAGCCGCCGCTTGATCTGGTTGCGCAACACGGCCTTGCCGATCCGCGTGCTCACGGAAAAGCCAAAGCGGCTGTGCGGCAAGTCGTTCTCGAGCGCGCAGAGCACCAGCAAGTGATTGCTGTGGCAATTCCCGCCGCGCCGCACCTGCTGAAAGCGCCGATTCTCGCGCAAACGGTACTGTCGCTTCACGCCAACCCCAATGTGCCTGCGATCGCCACTGCCCACTGCCACTGCCCACGCTTAACTACTTGTTATTTGCGCCGGCGTGTTTAGCAGTGCGGTAGACGCGCCTGCTCGCTATCGGATCGACTTGCGCTGCGTCAGCTTGACGGCCAGCTGGGTGCGGCCGCGTCGACGGCGGCGCTTGATCACGTTGCGCCCGCCCGGACTCTTCATGCGCTTGCGGAAGCCGTGTGTCTTCAACCGCTTGCGGACTTTAGGTTGCCAGGTTCGCTTTGGCATTGTAAAAATTCCTTCCGTTCGGTGCTGCCGCGACAGCAAGAATGACTGAGATAAAAATAACTGGATGGCCCGCTTGGTGGGCAAAACAATAACGGCTGGCACAAAGCTTGCGTTCAACCAGCGTGCCGCCGTAATTCTGCAAAAACTTATAGTTAGCACTAATTACGCTTCAAACGAATAGTATAGGGGTGGTCACCCGCCTTTGTCAAATTTCGGGCGTTAAATTCCCCTCGTCAAATCCTGGCGCATTTTACTCCTCCACGTATTCCACGTTCAACTCGTTGACCACCTCGCGCAGCCGCTCGCCAAACTCGACGCTCACCGAGGGATCGCGGATGAGGCGGATGGTGGCGCGGCGTTCGGCGGCCTCGGCAACGAGCGCCTCGTACTGCGCAAAGTCGATGGCCTCGCCGTTGTAGCGAATGTCGTCGTTGGCGGGCACGTCGAACACGTACTCGACGGCCTCGACCCCCTCGGCTTCCTCAGCGGGCTCTGCTTCAACCGCTGGTTCGGCGGGCGCTTCGTTCCCCACGCCGACGTCGACCTCGACGGGCGCGCCGCCGCCCGCCTCGCCGGGGCCGAAGCCGCCGAATAAGCTGGAAAAGACGTAGGCAATCGCTGCGGCCAGCGCCACGATGGCGATGAGGATGCCGCTGTTGTTTCGTCGTCGTCGCATGGGGATCTCCTTGGTGTGATACTTGGTGCAGTATCTGCGGTTTCAAGTTCTGGGTGGAGCCTGGCTGTTTTAAGCCGTCTCATTTAACCACGAATTTTGATAAAGCGATGAATCTCCAATTCAACCACGGCGTCTTTTGCTCTCTGCGTCTTTACCCCTCGCGCTGGACGCTGTCAATCTAGCCGCAGCTCCTGAATGATGGCAAAGCCCTCGTTCGTCAAGTAATCAAAAATCCACTGCCGGTGGAGATCGCTGGAGCGGGGGGTGTAGACGAGCACGACCCACACTTTCTCGTTGGTGTCTCGGTAGAGATTTTCCTGCAGGCAGCGGCGCACGGCCTGCTGATTAACCACGCGGCAGGGAACGTTTTGATCCTCGAGCTGCAGGGTGCTGCGGTCGCCGAGAAAGGGGGAGAGCTCCAGGGTGTAGGTGTTGCGCATGAGATCAAACGCCTGCGCTTTGCCCACCGTAAGCACCGGATCGGCGATGGCGGTGGAGAGCGCGCGCGCCTGCGATGCGGCCTCGGCCTGGGCCAGCGCGGCGGCGGTTTGCACGGCGGCGCTCGTCGCGCGCATGCGGGCCGCGTCCGCGTCGCGCTGGGCCACGGCGGTGGCAGCGACTTGCGCCTGGGCCGTGGCCGCGGCCGCCAGCGCGTCCAGCTCCCCCTGCTGCGCCACCGCCGTACGATCCACGCCGACGAGGACGACAAAGAGCAGGATAAAGACGATGTCGAGCAGCGAAGTCAGGTTGATTTGCGAATAGTAAGAGGAACGTTGAGACATGAACCTCGATGTTGAGAGGGAATTTTGAGAGAAGATAACAAGTGGTGCGTGGTGCGTGAACTGGAACCCGAACGGTTTGGTTACCAGTCCACGCACTACGCACTACGCACTACGCACCACATCCCCGTAGCGCGCCCCGTAAGCCTCCACCGCGCGCAACGTCTCCTCCAGCTGCACGTAGCGCGGGACAACGTGGCGCTCGAAGAGCAGCTTGATCACGAGCAGACAGCTCAGGGCGACGGCGGTGCTGGACATGGCAATGATGAGGCCGCTCCAGTCCGCACCCGCCGCGGGTAGAGCGGCGACCGTCGGCGACGCGCCCAGATCGTCCAGCGAGAGCAGCAGGCCGAGCAACGTGCCGAGAATGCCGACGTAGGGCAGCGTTTCGGTGGTGGTGCGGCAGAACTCAACGTGGGCGGAGAGTTCGCGCTGCATCTGCAAATTTTTGCGGCGGAAGGTGATCCAGCGCTCGCGCTCCGACTCCCCGGCGCGCACCACCGTCAGGTAGTCGCGCAAGCCGGTGGCAATGTCGAGCAGGCGCTGGCGGCTGGGCTGCACGCGCCGCCCCGTGCGCCACCAGCGTCGCGCCGGGGAAGCGGGCGTTTCGCCGTCGCTGGCGCTGCCCAGCCGCGCGGCGATCTCGCCGACGTCGGGGTCGCGGTTCTGCTCGATGCGCAGGATCACGGCGTCCATCAGTTCGGCGTAAGTCTGAATGGCCGCGCTCAGCATTCGATAGCGGCCAACGACGGAGACCGTCAGCAGCACGGGCGCGGCAAGAAAGGTGACGAGCACGGCCGTCGAGAGCAGGTCGAGCACGGGCGGGCAACTCCTGAATGGCAAGCAGGGGATGGCAAGCAGACGCTCTTCATCATATCACGGTTTTGGTCGAGATGAGCATGACAGTTTTGTAAGCTTCTCAATCCACATACTTGACAATCCATAAGTAATGACTTATGCTTTGTCTATGCAAAACGTGATTACGACCGAAGACAAGCTCTTCCAAGCGCTGGCGGATCCCAGCCGCCGGTCCATCTTCGAGTCGCTCACGCAGGGCGAAGCGGCGGTGAAGGAGCTTACGGCGCGCTTCGACATCTCGCAGCCAGCGGTCTCGCAGCATCTCGCCACGTTGAAAGATGCCGGCCTGGTGATAAGTCGGCGCGAGGGACGCCGCGTCTACTATCGGGTGGAGCCGCGCGGGATGAAGCCGCTCATCGACTGGATCGCGCACTATCACGCTTTCTGGACGGAGCACATCGACCGCCTGGAACAACTGCTGGAGGAGATGGACGAATGACGCCCGTCGACAAAACTAAACCATCGCAAACGCAATCTATTTCGTTTGAATTCGATTTGCTTCATCCGCCGCCGAAGGTGTGGCGCGCGCTCACCGATCCCGACCTGCTCGCGCGGTGGCTCCTGCCCGTCGTCGGCCTCAAGCTCGAGCCGGGGCAGACGTTCAAATTCAACGCGCCGCCACAGCCCGGCTGGGACGGCAGCGTGAATTGTCAGTTCGTCGAGATCGAAGCGCAGAGGAAGCTCAGCTACACGTGGGTCGTCGGCGATGATATCGACACTGGCATTGACACCACCGTGACCTTTACGCTGACGCCCACGGCGTCGGGCACGCGGCTGACGCTCGTGCAGTCGGGGTTCAAGCCGAACCAGAAGCAGAACTTCGCTGGCGCACGCTACGGCTGGCGGATGATGGGCGAGCGGCTCGTTGGATTACTAGCGAGGATTGCGTGATGCGCGTCAAGCTCGTGGTGTGTGGTGTGTGGTGCGTGAACTGGTGCACAATCTGTTCGCACTGAGATTTCGTTGTCGCGTTGGTCGTGTGCGAGTACACGCATTACGCACCACGCACTAACCTTTAGAGGAAGCCAAGTGTGTTGCAGAAAATTTTTCAGAGGAGAACTCTCATCAACTGGAACAAATGGATTCGGCAGAGCCACCGCTGGCTGTCCATGCTCTTTACAGCGCTTGTCATCGCCGTCACTCTTATGGTCTTGCGTCGGGAAGAGCCCGCCGAGTGGGTATATTTCTTGCCGCTGCTCCCGCTCTTCTTGCTTATGTTTACCGGCCTGTACTTGTTCGTGCTGCCGTACGTAAAGAAGCGGCGACGCGTCGAAGCTCGTGAAACGTAGAAAGCATCTTCACGACGGCGACGGCCCAATTAACCTGAGGTCGGAGTTTTAATTTTGGCACGGGTGACACGGATAAACACGGATTTTTAGATAACCCCAACGATGGTGTCCTGCTCAAATTGTAAAAAAGCCGTGTGCGTAGCCCGTGTTCACCCGTGTCCAAGTCTTTCTTCGAATTAGATTATTACTGGAGAAGCGTTCAATTTATTCTGAGAGGATCAACAAATGAACCAAACAAATCCAAGAGTTGATGAATACGTTCGCAACGTCGAACGGTGGCAAGAAGAGTTGAAGACGCTGAGAGCAATCGTTCTCGACTGCCAGTTGACCGAAGCGTTCAAGTGGCGTCAACCTTGCTACACATTTCAGAACGGGAACGTCGTCATTTTGAGCGGCTTCAAGGGTTTCTTTTCGATTAACTTTTTCAAAGGCTCGCTGCTGAAGGACCCGCACGATCTGCTGGTTGCGCCCGGCGAAAACTCGCAGGCGAGTCGCCAGATTCAATTCACGAGCGTGCAAGAAATCGCCGAGATGGAGGACATCTTGCGAGCGTACATTCACGAAGCTATCGAAGTCGAAAAAGCCGGATTGAAGATCGAATTCAAAGCAAAGTCGGAATACGCTGTGCCGGAGGAGCTCCTATGCAGATTCGAGGACAATCCCGCCTTTCACGACGCGTTCGAAGCGCTGACGCCGGGTCGCCAAAAGGGCTATCTGCTCCACTTTGCCGGTGCTAAGCAGCCCAAAACGCGGACGGCGCGGATTGAAAAATATAGGGAGCGCATTTTCGATGGCAAAGGCATGCAGGATTGCGTTTGCGGGCTATCAAACAAATTTCCTACCTGCGATGGCTCGCACAAGAACATTGCCGACTAAGGCAATCAATCTTTAGGTAGCCCTGCACGGCGAGCGACGGCGCAAGGCTAATTCGAGATAATAAATACACCGGGGCTGATGGCGAGGGAGGTGCGTCGCCCTTGGAAAAGATAGTGCTGGCGCATTAAAAAAGGGAGTCGACCGTGCGTGGCACTTTCCAAAGATACTGCTGGCGAACTCGGAAAATGCGGCCCACCGTGCGTGGGACTTCGGAAAGTCCCACGCACATTCAACACAATTACCCCGGTATCGTTAATCTCCTGGAATGGCTTTAGTGCAACAACCGCGTCACGTCATTCGCTATGCAGGGCTGCTTGATACAAATTCAAACAGCTTGCCTAAACAGGCCTGAGTTCCAGTTTGTTAAACTTTTTTTCGCGCAGCTAGCACAAAAATCGCCGTTGCCGCCCGCAAATTCTTCCCCCGCACAATCGACATCTGCCGCTTGCCGCTCAGGTACAGCTGCTGCTCGATCCGGATCCCAATCTCCTCACAGAAGCGGGCAAAGTCCGTGATTGTAAACGCCTGCCAGCGCGGTGCGCTGTGCCAATCCTCATCCAGGCCGGGGCCGCTGGGCATTTCGCCGCGCAGCAGCAAATGCAGCCGACAGCGCCAGTAGCCCCAGTTGGGAAAGCTGACGACGGCGCGCTGGCCCACGCGCAGCATCTCGGCCAGAATCATGGCCGGGTCGTCTAGAAAGGGGAGCGTCTGGCTGAGGATCACGTAGTCGAAGCTGGCGTCGGGGTAGTCGGCCAGCCCTTCCTGCAGGTTGCCCTGCCGCACGCTCAACCCCCGCCGCACGCAGGCCAGCACGCCCGCCTCGCTGATCTCGATGCCGCGACCGACGACGTTCTGCGCCTGCACCAGATGTTCCAAAAGCTCACCATCGCCACACCCCAAATCCAGGACGCGCGCGCCCGCGGGAATGAGGGCGGCAATACGGGCGAGATCGGGACGAAGGGGATTTGCGATTTGGGATTTACGATTTACGAAATTCGTGGTCATAGATGTTGGGGTGGCTAGATTACCTGGATCGAAGAAAGAATTGGACACGGATAAACACGGGCTGCGCACACGGATTTTTGTGGGTTCTAACAAAAAATCGTGCCGGATTGGTTCTGAAAATCCGTGTTTCTCCGTGTCATCCGTGTCCAAAATGAAAACTTTGGGTTGAGGCTAGGCTGCTGATCCGGCAGCCACAGGCTCGCGCACCCACCCGACTTCTCGCAAATCGTAATTCGTAACTCCTACCCCTTCCTCTCGCTCCAATCGACCCAGAAAACTCCCAATCAACTCCGTCATCGTCTCCACCTCCAGCAGAAACGCATCGTGGCCCCACGAGCTTTCGATGTCAAGGTAGGTCACGTCTGCGCCGACGGCGGTGAGGGCGCGCACGAGCTCTTTGCTGTGGTAGGAGGGGTAGAGCCAGTCGCTGGTGAAGGAGACGACGAGATACTTGAGGTTGGCGGAGCGGGCGAAGGCGGCGGCGAGCGAGCCGGTCTCGGCGGCGAGATCGAAATAGTCCATCGCCTTGGTGACGTACAGATAGCTGTTGGCGTCGAAGCGGCGGGTGAACTTGCTGCCGTTGTACTTGAGGTAGCTCTCGATTTCGAACTCCGTCTGGAATTCATAGCCGTATTTCTCCTGCCCGCGCAGGCGACGGCCAAACTTCTGCGCCATCGATTCGTCGCTGAGGTAGGTGATGTGGCCGACCATGCGCGCCACGGCCAGGCCCGCATCGGGGCGGCAGGGCTTGTCGTAGTAGTCGCCGTTGTGCCAGTGGGCGTCGGCGTAGATCGCCTGCCGACCGACTTCGCCAAAGGCAATCAGCATGGGGCTGTGGTGGGCCGTGGTCGCTAGCGGGATGGCGGCGGCGAGGCGATCGGGGTGGTGCGCGGCCCATTCGAGCACCTGCATCCCGCCCATCGAGCCGCCCGCGACGCAGAGCAAGCGGTCGATGCCCAGGTGGTCGATCAGCTTGACCTGCGAGCGCACCATGTCGCCGATGGTGACGACGGGGAAGTGCAGGCCATAGGGCTGGCCCGTGGTGGGGTCGATGCTGGAGGGTCCGGTCGAGCCGTAGCAGCCGCCGACGACGTTTGAGCAGATGACGAAGAATTTGTTGGTATCAAAGGCCTTGCCGGGGCCGATGCACTCGTCCCACCAGCCGGGCTTTTTGTCGACCTCGCTGTGGTAGCCCGCGGCGTGGGCGCTGCCCGTCAGCGCGTGCGGAATCAGGATCGCGTTGGAGCGCTCGGCGTTGAGCCGCCCATAGGTTTCGTAGGCGAGCGTGACCGGGCTGAGCGCGGCCCCGCTCTCCAGACAGAAGGGCTCGTCCTCGGCAAAGGTGAACGTTTGTGGTTCGATGAGGCCGACGGAATTCGAGGCGGTCGAGCCGTTTTGGGGAAGCGTGGTGATCATGACTATTTTGGTTCGGGGAATTCCGTTTGTCGGTTCGTCGACGGCGACCGGCGAGCAATGAATTACCCGCCTGGTTTGCAAAATGTGCTTGTGGAATTGCAGAGGACAAACGGCTAACGGAACCGGGGCTGGGTGTCATTTCCCCGCCTCCGCGAGGACAGGCTCTGCGGAGGCAGGAATCCATGCGCAACATGCCAACGATTGCAGGTTGTTGCAGTCAGGGTTGGTTACCTAACTCATGGATTCCCGCCTGCGCGCAATGGCGTTAAGTTAGCAATCTGGTTCCCACGCTCTGCGTGGAAACCCAGCCGTGGACGCTCTGCGTCCCCTCTGGATGCAGAGCGTCCGGCAGCGCATTCCACGCGGAGCGTGGAACGAGCAAACCCTAACTTAACGCCATTGCGCCTGCGCGGGAATGACAAATTACGTCCACTTATATTACCGATTATATTACCGAAGTAATTTTCGCGACTAAATCTGCAATTGCTACGCGACCGCTTCCTTCTGCGCCACCGTCAGCGCCTGATCCAAATCCCACAGGATATCGTCCACATCCTCGATACCGATGCTGAGGCGAATGAAATCGTCCGAGACGCCCGCGGCGACCATCTCTTCGGCGTTGAGCTGGCTGTGAGTGGTGCTGCCGGGGTGGATGGCCAGGCTCTTGGCGTCGCCCACGTTGGCGACGTGGCTGAGCAGCTGCAGCGCGTTGATAAAGGCTTCGCCCGCTTCGCGTCCGCCCTCAATGCCAAAGCCCATGATCGCGCCGGGGCCTTTGGGCAGGTACTTCTGGGCGAGATCGTGATCGCGGTGGCTTGTCAGGCCGGGGTAAGCGACCCACTTGACGGCGCTGTGCTCCTCCAGGAACTCGGCCACCTTCTGCGCGTTGGCCACGTGGCGATCCATGCGCACGCTCAGCGTCTCGATCCCCTGGAGCGTGGTCCACGAGTTGAACGGAGCCTGCGAGGCGCCCACGTCACGCAGCACCTGGACGCGCGCCTTGATGGCAAAGGGCGGCAGGCCCATGCCCACGAGGTCGGCGTAGACGAGACCGTGGTAGGAGGCATCGGGCGTGGTGAAGTTGTCGAAGCGACCGCTCGTCCAGTCAAAATTGCCGCCGTCGACGATGATGCCGCCGATCGTCGTGCCGTGGCCGCCGATAAACTTGGTCGTGCTGTGGGTGACGATGTTGGCGCCGTGCTCGATGGGGCGGCAGAGGTAGGGCGTGGCGAAGGTGCTGTCGATCATCAGCGGCACGTTGTGTGAGCGCGCAATGTCGCTGACCTCGTCGAAGCGGAAGACGGTGATGTCCGGGTTGCCGAGCGTTTCGCCGTAGATGATTTTGGTGTTGGGGCGAATCGCCGCGGCGAAGGCGTCCGGGTCGGTCGGGTCGACAAAGGTCGTCTCGATGCCGAGGCGGGGGAAGGTGTGGGTGAACTGGTTGAAGGTTCCGCCGTAGAGCCGGCTGCTGGAGACGATGTGATCGCCCTGCTCACAGAGCGTGAGGATCGCCATCAGCTGCGCGGCGTGGCCGCTCGCTGCTGCCAGCGCCGCCACGCCGCCGTCGAGGTCGGCAATGCGCTGTTCGAGCACGTCCGTCGTCGGGTTCATGATGCGCGTGTAGATGTTGCCCATCTCGCTCAGCGCAAAGAGTGCGGCAGCGTGTTTGGTATTGTGGAACTGGTAGCTCGTGGTGTGGTAGATCGGCACGGCGCGCGAGCCGGTCGTCGGATCGGGCTGCGAGCCGGCGTGAAGCTGTCGCGTGCTAAAGCCGAATTTTCGTTGGGGGGCGTGGCCGTTGGAAGAGCCGTTGGGTGAGGACATGTCGGGAAGTCTCCTTTGGTGGGTAGTGCTTACTGCTTATTGCTTATTGCTGACGGGTTGGTCACAATGGTATCGGTTTATCAACAAATCAAGCAATACGTAATAAGCAGTAAAAAGTAAAAACCCTCGAGTCAAAAGACAAGAGGGTGGGGTTACGTAGGCGTGCCTCTCTCATCTTCCAGATAAATCTGCCGGAGTTGGCACCCTGCCGCGCTGAGTACATTGCTGCACGTCGCGCCGGGTTGCCGAGGCTTCATCGGGCCGGTCCCTCTGCCTCTCTGGATAAGAGCGATATTTGGTTGTGGGATGGATGATACTTGGGGAGGGGGGATTTGTCAAGTGGGGGAAACACGACGAGCCGATCGCGCGGATTAGGCAGACAAAGATGGATTGCGGAAGCGTGTGGCGTTTTTAACATCAACTTCGAACGTTTCCACAACACTAGCGGCTAAGAACTCTACGGCGTTTCCGCCATCGTCGTCTCCTGCAAGCGAGCCGTCATCGCGGTCGATAGCGTGGCGCTGCCCGGCACGGTGCGCCGATCGGATGGGGCGTCGGCTAGCTCGGCGTTTCTGGGGCTGTCGGAGATGCGGGTGGGATGGTGAGGTGAATTTGGAGGTCTTGCGTGAGTCTCTCATCGAACCTATAATTAACGTTGTAAATTCGCAGTAGCTGACGTTTACTACTATACATCGTAACTCTCCACTCACCATTGTTATGTATCTCCAAAAATTGAAGATCAAAAATTTTCGCCGAATCGAAGAACTGGAGATTTTCTTCTCTCAAGGCGTCAACATTATTGTTGGAGAAAATAATGTCGGAAAAACAACGGTAGTTGACGCTATTCGCATCTTACTCACACACGTCTCAGAAGATCATCGTTTAAGATTGACAGAGGATGATTTTACCACTCTATCTGAAGATAGAATGCCAATTGAAATTAGTGCTGTATTTTGCGATTTGAAAGATGAGAGTGAAGAAGCAAAGTTGTATGAATCACTGGTATTTGTAGACGAAAGGTTTGAATCGCACCTACATGTAAGGGTCGAATTTAATGAGCAATCTGGCAGGACACGTATAAAGAGATGGTGCGGCGAAACGGAAGGTAACTCATTGCCATCTGATTTGTTTGATCACATTGCATGTATTTATTTGCCACCACTGCGCGATCCCCAAAAGGGTCTACAACCAGGTAGACATTCTCAGATTGCGCGTTTGGTACGATTTTTTGTAGGCGGAGATGAAAGCAAAAAGGAAGAATTTACTGCTCTAGCTCAGACTGCGAATGATGAAATGCTGAGACTAGATCCGATTGGGCAAGCTGGTTCAACAATCAACACAGAAGTCAAGGGGATTACGGGAGAACAATTAGCTCAAACGACACAGCTAGGGTTTGTAGACCCGGATTTTAATCGCTTAATCGGCGCGCTTAGGCCGTTGGTCAATGGATTATCAGTTGAACAGAATGGACTTGGCTATAATAACTTGCTTTACACTGCAACCACTCTAGGAACTCTGCAACGCGACGATGAATTAGCGTATCGAGGAATGCTTATCGAAGAACCAGAAGCACACCTGCATCCTCAATTACAAACACTCCTACTGAAACACCTCAATAGCTCAACTTCAGCAAAGACAGCAGAACAACGAGTTAACGAATCTGAAGAGGAACAATTGAATGCAAATACTGTTCAGGTGATTATGTCGAGCCATTCGCCTACTTTTGCTAGTCAAGCAAATATCAATGACATCATTTCAATGTATACAGATGGTACGAGCATCCATGCTACAACCATCGGAAATATAGATGTTGCTCCAGAAAAGAAGCGGAAATTGGTCCGATATTTAGATGCGACCAAATCTGAATTATTTTTCGCAAAGAAGATTTTAATGGTAGAGGGATTGTCAGAGGCAATTCTTATTCCTGCAATCGCTCAAAAGCTCAATCTGCCAGTTGATTTGAACGAAGAAGCAGTAACTGTTGTCAACGTTGACGGATTAAATTTTGATACGTTTACTGGCCTTTTTCAAGAGGGTGGTATGAAAATACCAGTTTCAGTGCTCACCGATGGCGATCCAGCTAAAAACTGTTACCCATCAAAGGAATGTACGCCGGATATCTCCAGCAACACTCAAGTTCTGATAGATCAGCAAACTGATAGGCTAAAAGTTTTTCATTCCCGCAAAACTTTTGAGTACGATCTAGCTCTTGAGCCAGAAAACCTTCCCCTACTTGTAGAAGCTTTCCAAAAAATGCATCCCACCCTCGGTGCTAAGTTAGAAACAACTCTTCTGGCAATTCCAGGCTCTCGAGAGAAAGCAGAAAGGTTTTTTACTTTTCTCTTTGAAGAGCGTAATACGTCCAAGCCTAATTTTGCTCAAGAGTTGGCCGACTTATTAGCCGATGGAAAATTTCAATGTCCCGAGTATATTGAACAAGCGTTAAGATATCTTCAGAATGGGGTCAAAAATGATTGATGCCGAACGCATTAAAAAAGCGATTCTCAACGATAGACCTTCACCCGAACAAAAAGCGGCGATATTTTATGAGAAGTCATTCATCCTTCGTGCCTGCCCAGGAAGCGGCAAGACATGGACTGCGGCAAGACGAATGGCATGGCGATTAGCCAACTGGAATTACCATGTAGGAGGCATTGCGCTTCTGTCCTTTACAAATGTGGCAGTAAAAGAGTTTACAGAAACTGTACTCGACTCTCCAGCTGCTTCCTTATACAAAGAACCGCATTATATTGGCACTTTAGACAGCTTTGTTGAGCGCTTCATTATCGCGGTATTTGGACATCGAGTGATGCTCTGTAGCCAGAGACCACGTTTATTTACCTCTCCCGGTAAACATCATTGGAGCCGAGACAACTGGAAGATTACCGTCTGGAGGCAAAACAAATCTGGTAAAAACTATCCATCAAATGAGCACGTATGGCAACTATTTCCCGCTATCGAATTAGGCAGGATATTCTTCCAAGTAAAGAAACGTAGAAATAGTAGTGATTATATAGTTGTTCCTAATGACGCTTGCAGAGCGCAAATAAAGTCCTTTGCTAAATCGGGATTTTATACGCATGAGCATCGTAACCTCTGGGCATATTTGGTGTTGAAACAGTATCCGCAGATAACTAATCTACTGGCAAAGAGATTTCCTGAAATCATCATTGATGAATGTCAAGACACATCAGGATTCCATCAAGCCATATTAGGTGAGTTGCGTCTAGCTGGAGCAAATATCACGTATATTGGAGACTCCGATCAATGTATCTATGAATTCAATCAAGCTAATCCCTTATACCTAAAAAATTTGTCGGCTACCAATGGATTGCCAGAGTTGTCTCTAACGCTCAATCGCAGATCAAACCGTCATATCGTCAACGCTTCCAGAAGATTCGGAACGGCAAATACGATGCAAGGTAGTTTTAGCAAAGAGAACGACTCGCACGGTGCATTTATCTGCGGTTATAAAACGAACGAAATTGGTAACTTGCCTCACTTATTCCAGAAAGCAGTTGATGAACTAGGATTGAACAATCAGAATGTAGCGATAGTTGCTCGAAACGATTCCACTATACGCAAAATCAACAACTGCTTTGACTTGAACAAATTGTCTGGCGCTACCAGATTGTTTGCACAGGCAGCAGTCAGCCGGGACGCCACCGGTGATTATCGTAAATCCTTCGATTTAGCATTAGCTGGCATTAGAGCACTATCAGACGATTTTGATGAATGGATTCTGCAAAATGATAGAGCAGAAGAGAAAAATTTGGTGGTTATGGAGCACTTATGGAGATTTACAAGAAGTCATGCTGGCCTACCAGATATTTCATTAGCGAACCAGCAATGGTTAGAGCAGCTTAGGAGTAGTATAACTCAGCTCATAGAAACCTGTGGAGCTTCTCCTATCCCAGGATTAGGCAACAGGTTAAGCCGTAGAGGAATGCCAGCAGACCGAAATTTGGCTTTACTCACCGATTCCGCAACTGATACCCCGCAGATGCGAGTAGCTACGATTCATCAAGTGAAAGGAGAAACGCTTGATGGATTGATGCTGATTGCAAATTCAAAGTTTATCAATTCAGCCTTGGAGAACAGAGCCGATGAAACACCTCCCGAAGACGTTCGGCTCGCTTATGTTGCCATGACTCGTCCACGGCATTTTCTGCTCGTGGCACTACCAAATGCACACTTCAAGAACAACTATAAAGAATGGGAATCAATTGGATTTTCGATTTATGACTGTTAGTGGTGCGTCGCCATCGATAAGTTGCTGTCTCTGCAATTCCACCAGTTACCCTGCTATGAAACAAGCTAACGACGAGCACGTTAACGTTTTTGATGCATATCGCATCAGTGTACTCGAGACCCTTTCGCTAGAGACGCTCCTGCTTTCAGCCAATCCCTATTTGTTTAAAGCCAAACGGATTTCTGTTGCATGGAAGCTCATCGAAAGCCTACTTGACATGCACCTCTCCATCTCAGAAGAAAAACACTTCAATCACGTTTTCGGCGACCTCACGATTTCCGATGCTTTACAAAAGCGCAACGAGGGCAGATATTCCGCACCCAGCGACGACGCCGAAGACTACACGACAGAACGGGCCAAAGTTCTCAACCGCTTCACGCGCGAATTCCTCGAAGACTTCTGCAACCCCGACGGCGCTATTGACTGGGCAAAGCTGGTCGCCTTTAACAGCGGCAACCTCGACCTGGACGACTTCTTGGATCGCTAGCTCCCCGCTTATCTTTCCACCTGTTTTTGCTGTCCCTCCCTCGCCTATTGTATAGTGCCACCCATGAACACCCTACGCTCCTGGTGGCGCAACATCCATCGCGCTGCCCACGCCATTGGTGACTTTCAGGCGCGCGTGATCCTGACCGTGCTCTACGCGATTTTCGTCGTGCCGGTGGGGCTCTTTTTGCGCGCCAATGACGATACGCTCGGAATGCGTCGTAAGCAAGACGAGGCGAGCCACTGGCAGCCGCACGAATCGCACGCGGCGGATGTGCGCGCGGCAAGGCGGCAGTTTTGAGGATTGCTATTAACAGGTTTCTACGCCGATGTTTTACCCCCTCCTAGCCTCCCCCATGATGGGGGAGGGACAGTTGGTTTGTTGACGAGTAGTCGGGTTCTTCCCGCGATTTTCGCAAAAACAGTCGCTTCACCAACGAGAGAACAGTCCCCTCCCCATCATGGGGAGGGCTAGGGAGGGGTTCTGCTTCGCCCTCCCACCCAACTCTATCCCACCCATCTATGTACATTCTCGGCCTCTCCTGCTTCTACCACGATTCCGCCGCCGCGCTGCTGCACGACGGCCGCCTCGTCGCCGCCGCCGAGGAGGAGCGCTTCTCCCGCATCAAGCACGACGCCGACTTTCCCCGGCTCGCCATCGACTTCTGCCTGTGCAGCGCGGGCATCACGGCGGACGAGCTGGACTACGTGGTCTTCTACGAGAAGCCGCTGCAAAAATTCGAGCGCATCCTGATGACGGCGACGGCGACGGCGCCGCGCAGCCTGCGCTTGTTTCGCGAATCGATGGCCACGTGGTTTAGCGACAAGCTGTGGGTCAAGGCGCGGCTACTCAACGAGCTAAACGTGCCCGCACGCAAGGTGCTCTTTGTCGACCACCACCTGAGCCACGCCGCCAGCGCGATGTTCTGCTCGCCCTACCGCGAGGCCGCCATCCTCACCGTCGACGGCGTCGGCGAGTGGACGACGACGGCCCTCGGTCGCGCGACGGCCGATTGGAGCAGTGACGACACGGCACGCAACGAAATCACGCTGGATCGGGAGCTGCGCTTTCCCCATTCGCTCGGCCTGCTCTACTCAGCGTTTACGGCGTGGCTCGGCTTTCGCGTGAACAACGGCGAGTACAAGGTGATGGGGATGACGCCCTACGGCGAGCCGCGCTACGTCGACCGCGTGCGCCAGGTCATCGACATTCACGACGATGGATCATTTGCGCTGAACATGGACTACTTTAGCTTCCAGCGCTCGACCCAGCGAACGTTCAGCCCCAAATTTGTCGAATTATTTGGCGAGCCGCGCAACCCAACCGCCGAATTTATCACCGATCGCACCGATCCGCTGCACGAGTACCCCGCCGACCGCGAGACGCGCGAGCGCAACCAGTACTACGCCGACGTCGCCGCCTCGATCCAGCGCGTGACGGAGGAGCTGCTGCTCTCGATGGTGCGCCACCTGCACGCCACCACCAGCAGCAACAACCTGTGCATGGCGGGCGGCGTCGCGCTCAACAGCGTCGCCAACGGGCGCATTGTGAGGGAGGGGCCGTTCGAGAACGTCTACATCCAGCCGGCGGCGGGCGACAGCGGCGGGGCGCTCGGCGCGGCGCTCTACGCCCACCACGTGCTGCTTGGCCAGCCAAGAGTCGAGACGATGGAGCACGCCTACTGGGGCGCTGAGTATAGCGATGGGGAGGTGGTCGACTTTCTGCGGGGCGAGGGGCTGCCCTATCGGGAGTTGCCCGACGATGTTTTATTTGACGAGCTGGTGGAGGACCTGACCAGCGGGCGCGTGCTCGGCTGGTATCAAGGGCGATTCGAGTGGGGGCCGCGGGCACTGGGCAATCGCAGCATTCTCGCCGACCCGCGCCGGGCGGAGATGAAGGAGATCGTGAACACAAAGATCAAGTTCCGTGAGCCCTTCCGCCCCTTCGCCCCCGCCATTCTGGAGCAGCGCGCCAATGAATTCTACAAAACGCCGCGGCTCGACTGCCACTACCCGGCGCGCTACATGCTGCTCGTCAGCCCCGTCGCCGAGGAGAAGCGCGATCTCGTGCAGGCGACGACGCACGAAGGCGGCAGCGGTCGACTGCAGACGGTGCGTCGCGAGTGGAACCCACGCTACCACGATCTGATCGCCCGCTTTGGCGACGCCACCGGCGTGCCCGTCCTGCTCAACACCTCGTTCAATCTGCGCGGCGAGCCGATTGTCACCACGCCGCAGAACGCGTTCAACACCTTTATCGGCAGCGATATTGACGTGCTGGTGTTGGGGAACTTTATTGTGCGCAAGGACGAGATGGGGGACAAGTGGGAGCCGGCGGTCAAGGGCGCGGTGGGAGAGTAGATGAAGATTTATCTTAATACAAAACCCTTGTCTGAAATTACAAACGAAACTATTCGGCTTCTTTATCATGAACTTGGTACGGTCAATACCGTGCGATTTATCAATCAATTCACAACCGGCTATGGCAACTATACGGAAGAGCGGCGAGGATTTGTTGATGAGTACACTTTAGACGAACTGGTTGCAGAAATTAAGGCGCGACGCGAGCACAAAACAACAATATGACCAAAAGCGAAATCCAAACAACCCTCCGCACACACCTACCCACCCTACGCCGCGACTACGGCGTCGTGCGGCTGGGGCTGTTCGGCTCCCACGTGCGCGGCGACCAAACCGCGGACAGCGACATCGATCTGCTGATCAAAATCAACAATGATGACCTGTCGCTGCTGCAATTTGTCCACCTGCGCAATTGCCTCAGCGATTTGCTTGAGGCTGAGGTCGATTTGGTAGAGGAGGAGACGTTGAAGCCGGTGTTGGGGCAACAGATTCTAGCGGAAATCGAGCCGGTGTGATGCCACACATGACCCAACCAACTACCCTCGACCTCACCCAGCTCCCCGCCATTCCCCAAGCCGCGCCGCTCCGCGACGTTGCCCCGCGGCTGTGGGCGCGCGACGAGGTGCTCGCCGTGTGGCTGGGCGGCAGCCTGGCCCGCGGCGGCTGGGATGCGTACAGCGATGTCGACCTCTTTATTGCCGTGCAGCCGGATGAGATGGACAACTGGCGCGAGCCGGATTTGCGAGAGATTTTTGGCGACGGCTACATCGCCAGCCAGTTCTCCTACTTTGGCGAAAAATTCTACGTCCACCACGTCTTTCTCGATACGGGCGACATCTACGACCTGCACATCCAGGCCGTCGACCCCGAAGCCGACGACGGCGGCTTCCGCCCGGACGAGCGCCTGCTGCTCGGCAGCCGCGACGAGGCGCTGACACAGATCTTGTCGACCCCGCCCGAAGCGCGCGATCTGCCCACCAGCTTTCCCGTGGACAGCGAGATGGTGCAGCGCGCGGTCGAATCGTACTGGTACAATACGCACAAGCACCGCAAGGTCTTGTATCGCGGGCTTGATCTCGTGCTGGCCACCAGCTTGTCTATGTTCCACTTCTGGTATCTGCGCCTCGTCCACATCGACATCGCAGACAGCGATCCCGGCGACCTCAACCGCCGCACCGTTCACAGCCTCTCGCCCGTCATGCACGCCCTGCGCGAGCGTGCGGATTACGACGCGCTGCTTGCCGTCGTTGGGAGACCGATGCGCACGCACGACGAAATAGTTGACGCCGTGGAGGCGCTAAACGACGCCGTGGCCGAGGTGGGGCGTCGGCTGGCGGCGCGCTATGATTTCGATTATCCGTTGGCAATGGAGGAGTTGGTGCGGCAAAGCTGGCGGGCATTTCAGGCGGAGCAGCGAGCAAATGCAGCGGATGAAGACGGATGAAGAAATCCGGTCTATCCGCTGCATCCGCTCAACCCGCTAGAACACGAGCGCGCAAATGCCCAGGCGGCTGCCAGCGCGGAACACCACCAAGCCAACCGGCTTTGAGCCGGTTTTCTTCAGGCAAGCTGGTGGGCTTTAGCCACCAGCGGCGACGCACGCGAACCGTCTGCTTATTTACGCCGCTGTGTCCTAAAAATTTTGTGGTTTACAAATGAAGATTTCCGAGCAGGGCACGCACGGCTCCCGTCGCCACCACGTCGTCCCGCGCACGCTGGTATTTTTGACTAGCCCCCATCCGGACACGGGCGCACGGGAAGTGTTGCTGCTCCGGGGCGCGCCCACCAAGCGGCTGTGGGCCAACCGCTACAACGGCCTGGGCGGCCACGTCGAAGCAAACGAAGATGTGCTGTCGGCGGCGCGGCGCGAGGTGCGCGAGGAGGCGGGCATCGACGCCGTCGAGGGGCTGACGCTGCGCGGCGTGATTCACATCGATACCGGGGATTCGCCCGGCGTGATGGTCTTCGTCTTCTGCGGCGAGACGACCCGGCGCGATGTCGTTGCCACGGAGGAGGGCCAGCCGGAGTGGATCGATGCGGCGCGGCTGGCGGACTACCCGCTCGTCGACGATTTGTACGAGCTGCTGCCGCGCGTGCTGGATGGCAACGCGATGATTTATGGTCACTACACACCGGATGCTGACGGCACGTTGCGGTATCAATTTACAGAAAATTTAACCGCGGATGAACACGGATAAACGCAGATGTCAGAAAAACTATCCGTGTTTATCTGCGTGCATCTGCGGTTCCCCAAAAGAATAAACTCATGAGCAACAGCGCAATCACCACCAGAAAACTCGCCCAGCCCAGCGGTCTCTTTTTTGAGGAATTTGAGATCGGCGACAGCACCGAGAGCAGCGGGCGCACCATCACTGAGACGGACGTCGTCAACTTTGCCAGCTTGTCCGGCGATTGGAACCTGATTCACACGGATGCGGAGTACAGCGCGGAGCAGATGTTTGGCCAGCGCGTGGCGCACGGGCTGCTGATTCTGAGCATCGCCAGCGGCCTGGCGGTGCGCATGGGCTTTATGGCGGAAACGGTGCTCGCCTTTCGCGAAGTCAGCGAGTGGAAATTTTCCAAACCGGTTTTCATGGGGGACACCGTGCGCCTGCGCGTAACGGTCGACGACAAGAAGGCGATGCGGCGCGCGGGCGGCGGGCTGGTCTACTTCAAAGTAGAAGTGCTCAATCAGGCCGATGAGCTTTGCCAGCGGGGAATGTGGCAAATTTTATGCAAGAATCGCGAAGGATAACGTTTCAGATGACTCAACCCATCCATCTACCCCAAGCCGTCTACGACGCCATCATCGCCCACGCGCGCGAGGGCAAGCCGGAGGAAATTTGCGGCGTCCTGCGCGGGCGCGACAGCGAGGCGTTTGAGGCCATCCGCGGGCGCAATGTGGCGGCGGACAAGGTCAACAATTACGAGGTCGACCCGCAGACGCTGCTCAAGCAGTTTGCGTTTGAGGAGGCGGGCGAGCAGATGATGGGCATCTACCACTCGCACCCCGTCTCCGTCGCCCACCCCTCGGCGACGGACGCCTGGAACGCCCACTACCCGGACAGCTACTACCTGATCTGCTCGCTCGAATTCGATGATGCGCCCGTTATTCGCGCCTTTCGCCTCCTGCCTACCTTTTTGGATGACGTTGACGCGCCGACGGTGAACGCGCTGCGGCAGATGGTCGAGCCGCGGGAGATTCGACCGGGGAGCCACATCTTTGCGCATTATGCGGAGAAGGAGATCGCGTTGCCGGAGGGCTTGGCGGAAATCGAGCCGCCGTTTTACTTGCTCGTGCGGCTGGATGAGCATGAACGGGAAGTTGTTGAAGCGAGGACGGTCGAAGTGCGCGAGCACGAGGTGGCGGTGGTATAGGTGCGGCGTCGGTTGTCATCAGTCACGCGCGAGAGCAAATCATTCGATTATAGGTGGAACGGTGTGGCCGCAATCCGCCGCCAAAGCTCGCCATAGCGCGTGACCAACCCCTGTTCGTCGACTTCGAGGTCGGCGCTGAACCCACTGCGGAAGCTCTCGTAGCAATAGCGGCCCGTCGACAGCCGCGTGTAGCGCTGCGGCAGCGGCTCGACTGTCAATTCGGGAAAGCGCAGCCACGTGGCCGTCGTATCGTGACTGGACGCTTCGTCAAAGTCAAGGCGGCGAATGGGGAGAGTGTTGGTCGCAGGCGTAAAGCCGAGGTCGACGTCGACGCAGCCGCGGCAGGCGACGACCTCTTTGTCGTTGTGCCACCAGCGCTGCTCGCTATCTGCAATTAGCGTGATTTTGTAGTGCACGTCGCTCATCTGCACATCGATTGCAGCGTTCTTCGTTCGCCAACCAGCATCACACGTGACTTGGTACTCGATGAAGGCGGGCTGTTCATCCAGCGCAAGCAGCACGGTTCCCGACAGGGAAAAACCATCATCTACTTGGTAAAGAGCGCAGTATTCGACGCTTGATTCCCGCTTGCTTTTCCAAAGAACCGTACGTTGATGTTTCATGATTCCTGCTCCAGCAGATAACACCACTCCCCCTCGACCCGTACACAATCGACTGCCGCGTAATTTGCGGCAAATGCCGTTTCCATCACCGCGCGCAGATGATGACGCCACGCCAGCGCCAGCAATGAATCGGCTCGCCGCAGCGCGCCAATGTCGCCCGGAATCGGCACGGCGACGGGCTCGCCGTCAAAATTCACCGCTGCGTCCACTGGCTCTAGCAGACCATCCTGCCGTTGTGTTGTCGGCAGCATCCGCCAGCTTTCAGCTCTCCCCGGCGCAAGCCCACCATTCTGCACTCCACATTCCGCACTCCGCACCCGCTCGCTGCGCAGCCACCAATCCACCTGGCAGCGATCGCTGGGCATTCCGCGGTTGATGGCGTCCGTCATCTCGCCGTAGACGTTGCGTTTGTAGGTGCGGCAGGTTGCGCCGAGCTTGCGCAGATTGAAAACGCCGTTGGCCGCAATCAGCGGATCGTACGTCCAGGTGACGTGTTCGGTCAGCCCCTGGGCCAGGATCGCGTCGCGCTGCGCCCACTTAAGCGCCGCGCCGATGCCCTGCCCCTGCCATGCCGGGTGCACGCCCGCGATGTGGCTGCAAACTTTGAGCGCGCCCGCTTTTGTTGTCCCCAACCACCAGAAGACCGCGCCAACCAGGCCGCCCGTCTCCTCCGGCCCTTCGTCGGCATAGGCCCCAAGCAGCCCGCCCCCATTCTGCGCCACGGTGATCAACACGTGAATCGGCACGATCCCCGTCTCGCTGCCGCCCCAGATAATGCGTTCAAGCGCCTGAAAGTGGGTGCAGCCGGGGAAATCGGTGATGGAGCCGAGGGTGTAGGACATGCGAGGGAAGTGGAATTGGTTGGACGAAATTAGTGATTGGTAATTAGTAAGCGGTGATTGGAAAGCCTTGCACCCGGCCCAGTTACCAGTTACCAATCTCTAGGTTCCGTTGATAATTGAGAATTGGCCCTCACCCCCGGCTCCTCTCCCATCCTGGGAGAGGGGAGGACGAGGCTCCCTTCCCCCACGCGTGGGGGAAGGGCTGGGGATGGGGGCGTGCTCGACCTCCCCACCAAGCTCATTTAGCAAAATGTCAACGGAATCTAATCAATTATGTGCACGGGCATCCCCAAGTATGCCGCCTCAAACAAAATCGCTGCGTCCTCGTCCGACAGCATGGCGCAGCCGTAGGTAGCGGGCTGGCCGATGAGCCCTTCCCAGATTTTTTCGCCGGTTGTATAAATTTCGGGCAGGCCGTGGATGCCGTTCTCGTAGGGGCCGTTGTCGTAGATGCCAAGCCAGAAGGGCATGTCCAGATCGAAGGGCTCGCTGCGGGCGACTTCGAGCTTGGTCTTCACTTGAAAATCGCCGTAGCGGGTGCGGTAGTCGCCGTAGCCGGTGGAGCAGGGCCACTCGTGGGCGACGCGCTCGCCGCGGTAGAGCCAGCACTGCTGTCGACTGATGCTGACGATGAAGCGCGTGCCGGACTGGGGCACGGGCGGCGTCTCGACCGGAATCGCCGCCACGCCGTAGGGAATCTCCAACTCCATCCCCGGAACGGCCTCAGCGGCGCTCGCCAGGTCGTTGTACTCGATCAGCGCCGTCTCGGTGCTGTCGAAGCGCGCGGCAATTTCGGCCAGCGATTCGCCCGGCTTGATCGTGTAGTAGTAGAAGCCGCCCCGCGCCGCGAGCACGGCCCCACCCTGCTGCTCCAGCGCCTCGACGGCTGCCGCATCCGGAATCGTTAGCACCTGGCCCACGAAAATGGCGTCCGGGTTGCCGATGCCGTTAAAGCGCATCAGCTCGACCAGGAAGAGGTCGTTGCGTTCGGCGATCACGCTCAGGCTGTCGCCGGGCTGGACGGTGTACGTCTCGGCGGCCTCGTCGACGATCTCGTTGAGGGCCGCGCTGCGCAGCGTTTCGCTCGAAGCGGGGATGATGAGTTCGGCCCCCACGCGCAGAAAGTTGTCCCTGCGTAGGCCGTTGAGCGAGCGCAGCGCGTCGGCATCCACGCCGTAAACGGCGGCAATGCCGCTGATGGTGTCGCCGCTGGAGACGGTGTGGACGGCGTTGAGCGAGTAGGCGCTGGATTCC
The DNA here is from genome assembly GCA_965213595.1 of Caldilineaceae bacterium. Taxonomy (GTDB): domain Bacteria; phylum Chloroflexota; class Anaerolineae; order Caldilineales; family Caldilineaceae; genus JBCCFC01. Next base: position 649,439 of record CBDBZO010000002.1, read on the forward strand.
GCAGGGGGGCGCTCGGTGGTGCTGTCTACCGTTTCGGTCGCAGCGGTGGATGACGCTGGCGTCTCGCTGGCGCTGAGGGTGGGCGTGGCGCTGGCCGTTGCGGTCAACACGACGGCGGCGGTTGGCGTTTCCGTTCGGGAAATAATGTCGGCGGCATCGGTTGGTGCATCGCGCACTGCGTCGCTGATTGGGTTGCTCGCCGTGAGCGTCGCCGTCTCGGAGAGCGTGGTCGTGTTGGTCGGTGCGCTGGTTGCCGCTGCTTCGGGGATGGGCAGCGTCAGCGTTTGGCCGATGTAGATGGCGTTGGGCGTGAGGATGCCGTTGAGCGCCATCAGCTGGCGCATGTCGACCTCGTACTGCTCGGCGATTTCGCTCAGGGTTTCGCCCGCCGCCACGGCATGGGTCGCGGGCGGCGCGTCGACCTGCGCCCGGCTGGCGGGCGCTGCAATGACGAATAGCGCCAGCGTGGTTGCCAGCGCTGCCAGGAAAATCACCAAGCGCCTGGCTGGGCGGGGCTGTAAAAAGAGGTGGGGAAGGCTCATAAAAGATGGCTCGAAAGCGGTGCTTTCTACCGCTGGTCTACGTGGCAAGCAGCGTACCACAAGCGGACGGCTTGTCAAGTAGGTAGGAAAACAGAAATGTGATAGGATGAAAGATAGTCACAGTGATCGTCACCGTCCAAGAATAGACGGTTTGCCCAACCAGGTAGCGGACGCTGATTATCACTTTTGGTGATCTTTTTGTTTGCCGCGAAGAAAAGTGACGATCACGGCCTGAGCGAAGTTGGGTCTGTCTTTGTTGTCCTAGGCCGTGACGGTCACTAGCAAGCTCGCTCCGGTCTACTGACAGCAGTCAATCGTTGAACAAGAGAAGGGCGCTGAGCAAGATACTCAGCGCCCTTCTCTTGTGTCCAATCCATTTGCTGCTAAGAAACGCTCTGTAGTGGTGCAGGTCAGCGGAGAGGCCAAATTTTGTTACTTCCGTGAAAATGGAAATGACAAGACTAACACGGCGCTTCGGATTTCGAGGGGTTGGGCAACACGAGCTAGGCCAGCGGCGGCTGAAATCCTGTCGAAGCCAGAGCGAGTCAACCCTCAGAATTTCCAAAGAGCCTAAATCACAAACTCCCCATCCCGATACAGCAGCTCCCCATCCACCGTGATCTCGCTCTGCTCGCGCATGTCGCAGATCATGTCCCAGTGGACGGCGGAGTGGTTGGTGCTGCCCGTCTCCGGGTAGCCGGCGCCGACGGCCATGTGCAGCGTGCCGCCGATCTTTTCGTCGTACAAAATTGATTTGGTGAATTTTTGGATTTGGTAATTCGTGCCCAGCGCGAATTCGCCCAGGTAGCGCGCGCCGGGGTCTTTGTCGAGCTGGCTGAGCAGGAAGGCTTCGTTCTTCCTGGCGCTCGCCTCCACGACTTTGCCATCCGCAAAGCGCAGCTCAATCCCCTCGACTTCGCGCCCCTCGCGGATGGCCGGGTAGGAAAAGCGCACCCAGCCCTCGACAGAATCCTCCACCGGGCCGGTGAAGACTTCGCCGCTGGGCATGTTGCGCTTGCCGTCCGAGTTGATCCAGGTGCGCCCCCGCAGCGACAGGCTCATGTCGATGTTTGGCCCCTTCACGACCAGCCGGTCGCGCCCGTCCAGCCAGTCGACAATTTTCTGCTGCTCGTCGTGAACGCGGGTCCAGTTGGCGACGGGATCGTCGGTGTCGGCAAAGGTCGCGCCGTAGACGAAATCCTCGTATTCGCTGAGGCTCATATCGGCCTCCTGGGCGTAGGCGGGGCAGGGGAATTGGGTGCCGACCCAGCGGTGGTTGCCCGCGGCGGTGCGCTGCATCACGCTGCGCTGGATTTTGGGGTGCGTCTGGCCAAAGAAGGGCTTGTGGTCACGCGCGAAGTTGGTCAAGCTGCGCGTGTTGCTGACGGCGCGAATGCCGATGCGCACGTCCAGCCCCTCCATCATCGCCTCGTCCGCCGGCGAGAGCCAGTCGAGAATTTCGTCGCTGGCGTGGCGGGCGAGCAGCTCGTCCATCTCGTCCGTGTAAAGCTGCACGGTCGGCCTGCCGCCCGCCCGCAGCACCTTTTCCAGCGTGGCGTGCACCAGCGGCAGCGCCAGCACGTGCCCCTTAATCAGCACCCAGTCGCCGGGCTGCACTCTCGTCGAATAGCCGACGAGGATGTCGGCCAGCTTGTCGATGCGTGGATCGCTCATGGTTCGGTCCTTCCTGAAAGTTTGGTAGAATGAGCACATTGTACAGGCGTCCACCCAAAACGACAACGCCCCGCCGCATCCGGCCTAAAAAATTCGCGTACTTCCGGTGTCTCCGCGTCTTAAAATTTTTGTGGGACGCGGAAGGACGCAAATCACAAAATTCACTGCTTATGCTTGTTCTCCTCTTTGCTATCGTCCTGCTGCTTGCGGTAGCTTTGTTGATTTTGTCACAGCGTCTGCGCAGTCAGGCGGGGCTTCCCGCTGGTCGCGTCGTCTACAGCGACACGGGCACGCGGCGCGAGATCGAGCGCCCGCTGATTAGCCGTCGCCACGGGCTGGTGGGCAAGCCAGACTATTTGCTCGACGTGCGTAAAGGGTTGCGCAGAGCGACGATTCCCGTCGAAGTCAAAAGCAGCCGACGCCCGCCAACGCCCCACGCCAGCCACATTTTACAGCTGGCCACCTACTGTCTGCTGGTGGAAGAGACGACTGGCCAGCGCCCGCCGCACGGCCTGCTGCGCTACGCCGACGCCACCCTCGAAATCCCCTACACCCGCGCGCTGCGCCGCCAGGTTCTGCAGTCGGCGGCGGACATTCGGCAGGCGCGGACGGCAAGCAACGTTCATCGCCAGCACGGGGAGGCGGGTCGCTGCCGGGGCTGTGGCTATCGAGAGGCGTGTGGAGAGGAGCCGCTGGCGTGATTGTAAAGGGTTCAGCGCATTGTTGAAGATGGAGAGCAACTATTCAATTCTGGCCCGAACTCTCTGCGACTACGGACTAATCGGCTCCCCTCTTCCATCCTGGGAGAGGGGCCGGGGGTGAGGGCTAAATTGTAAATGGTGAACAAAAAAGCCATCCTCACGAGAGTCGACCTCTTCTCATTCACCATTAGCAATCCACCATTCACCATTTTCTGGCCCATACACAAGAAGTCATCTGCTTTAGATACTAACGCGGTCGTTCTGCCTCAGCGCGGGCAACGCTGAGGGAATAGACGGCGTTTGCAGCCGGGCGCCAAAATCCAGCAGGGCACGCGTCAGCCGACGGGTTTGCTCGAAGGTGTGGGTATCGAGATCGACGGCGAGGGCGGGCGTGGGGAGCGCATCGCGGATTACTTCGTCCACCGGGGCGATGACGCAGCCGTCCAGCAGCGGCGCATAGCGGTCGGCAAAGGTGAGCGGGCTGGCGTAGTGGCCCAGTTCGCGCATCAGCTTGCCCAGCGGCGCATCAAAATCTTTGCCCGTTTCGAGCGGGCTGACGAAGAGCACCGGGGCGGGATGCTGAATGAGCAGGCGACGCAGCGCGGGCAGCGCCAGCAGCGAATCCAGCCACAGGTAAGGATTATCCACACAGATCAGCACCAGCTGCGCTTGGTGCAGCGCTTGAAGCACGGCCGGGCTGGGCTGGGCCGCGGGCGCGCCGAGGAAGGAAATATCAAAGACAACGGGCTCGTGCTCCCGGCGCAGGGCGTAATGGGCAAAGGGCAGATCGCCCTCGTCCGTGTGCAGAAGCGTCTGCACGAGCGCATCGCTGGCGGGCAGCAGCGCGCTGGGGATGCCAAAGGAGCGCCGCAGCCTGTCGCTGATCGTCGAGAGCGAGAGCCCCTCGCGCCGCCACTGCGTGCGCCGCAGCGCCACCGCCAGCTCGCGATCGCTCAGCGCGAGCCAATCTTCGCCACCCAGCTGGTCCATCGCCTCCAGCACGCCAAAGCTCTCCCCCCGCCGACCTTCCGCACCGCCCCAGCCGCTGGCTGCCGCCAGGTAGAACATGGCCCCGTCCAGCTGCGGCGAAACGTGCAGCCCCCAGTGATCAAAATCGTCGCTGGCCGTGGCGACAACGGTGAGCGCACCGGGCGCGAGCTCGGCCTGCAGCCCGGCGGCGATGCGCGCCCCGCCTTCACCGCCCACCAGCGCCACGACATGGTTCAGCGCGGGTGGCAGTTGGGTCGACGCGGCGGGCGGTGGGGTCGTCGGCTGCCGCGTCGGCTGGCCCCAGCGGGGGCTCCACAGCCGGTTGGCAATAGAGGCGGCGGGTGGCTGCGGCGACAGCGGGGCCGCGGGTCGGGTTGTCGATTCGGACATCGGTGAACTTCCGGCGTGGATAGTGGACAAGGCGTCCCGGCGAGCGATGGCAAGATTATACCACGATGAAGCTCGCATAAAAATTCCGAGTGCTTCCTTGCGCTTTGACGCGGCCCGCGGCTCATTGTACACTAACAACTCATTTTAGCACTACTAAAGCTGGAAATTGACAAACCCCATGATTCGATTTCTTCTCCACGCCGGGCTGGCTGCCGGTACGCTGCCGCCCTTTCTGCGCTGGGGCGGCGGCCAGATCGAGCGGCGGATCGACCGGATGCAGGCGCAGTCCTTTAATACGCCGGGCGTTGGCTCGCCGATCTCGCCGCCGCTGGTGATCGGCGCGCTGGTGCTGGTGGCCGGCCAGTGGTGGCTCGGTCGACGCGTGCTGCGGCTGGCCTGGTGGCAGGCGCTGTTTAGCCTGCTGCTCGGCGGCGGTGCGGGCGGGGCCATCTTTGCGCTCCAGCGCCAAAGCCGGCCGTAGCCCCGTCTCGCTCAAAGCCCTTCCCATGATTGTTCAGCCCCTCGCCGACGGTCGCCTCTTCTGCATCCGGCAGACGAGCCACGCGCTAATGGCCGGCGCGCTCTGCCGCCACTGGGGCAACGCCGAGTTCGCGCCCCCACCGCTGGGCCACGCCACGCTGATGGCGGTGAACCAGCACGACGGCGGCTGGCACGAGTGGGAGCAAGCGCCCAGGCTCAACGCCGACGGCACGCCGCAGGACTTTATGCACGACGACGAGCCGCTCGCCAAGCTCGACCTGTGGCGGCGCGGCATCGAGCGCACGGCGGCGCAGCATCCGTTTGCGGGCCTGCTCGTCTCGCGCCACGCCCAGCGGCTCAACCGCGGCGCGCTCGACGACGCCAGCCTCGGCCCCGCCGTTCACCGGGCCACCGCCCACTTTCTCGCCGGGGAAGCGGCCCGCGTCGAGCAGCTTGAGCGCGAGCTTCAGCCGCTCTTCGCCGAGCGCGCCATCAGCGGCGAGCAGGCGGCCCGCGCGGGCGAGCAGCTGCTGGCCTTTGGCGACACCGCGAGCCTCCAGGTCACCGTGCCCTGGTCGCCCCGGCGCGTGCTGCGCGATTGCCCCGTCGCTTGGTCCACCGCTGGTCAGGATGCCTTCACCGACGTTGCAATGACGCACGAGACGGGCGACCGCGGCGGCACGATCAGCTTTTCCCCCTGGCCCTTTGGCCTCGAATCGTTTGAGCTTTCGGTTCACGGGCGGCTGCTTGAACAGCCCGTCTTTACCGACGAAGCGGCGTATCACGCCGCGCTGGCGAAAGCGCTGCTTTACGAGCAGCGCTGGACGGTGATACCAGCGGCTTGACTTGCGCCGTAGTAGCTCGTGCTGTAACAGACTGAGAAACGCATGTTACGCGCTGCTTCGGCGGTACGGGCACGCCATGGCGTGCCCGTACCGCCGAAGACGGCTGCTCGACCGCGTAACGTGAGTGAGAAATACTAAACCCACCAAATTTAGCAAAGGAGTTCCCATGCAAACCACAACCTTTGGCCGCACCGGCCTGCAAGTCAGCCGGCTCGGCGTCGGGACGGCGGAGATTGGCTTTGAACTGACGCGCGATCAGCAGGACGAAGCCGCGCGCGTGCTCAACACGGCGCTGGACAACGGCATCAACCTCGTCGACACGGCGGCCTGCTACGGCATCAGCGAGGAGCTGATCGGCGCGACGATCGCCCACCGCCGCGACGACTACATCCTCGCCACCAAAGCCGGCCACGTGCGCGAGGACGAGCTGGCCGAGCAGGGCTACGAGGAGTGGACGGGGCCAACCATCACGGCCTCCATCGAGCGCAGCCTAAAGCGCATGAAGACGGACGTGCTGGATGTGGTGCAGCTGCATTCGTGCAGCCTGGACATTTTGAAGCGCGGCGAGGTGATCGAGGCGCTGGAGGCGGCGCGCGATGCGGGCAAGACGCGCTTTATCGGCTACAGCGGCGACAACGAGGCGGCGATGTGGGCCGTCGAGAGCGGTCGCTTTGATACGCTGCAAACCAGCTTCAACCTCGTCGAGCAGAAGGCGCGGCTCTCCGGCTTGTTCGAGGCGGCAACCCAGCGCAACATGGGCATCATCGTCAAGCGGCCGATTGCCAACGCATCGTGGGGGGCGGACGCCAGCCCCAGCGACTACGCCGATACCTACTGGCAGCGCGCGGCGAAGATGAAGGAGAGCAATGGACAAGGTAGTGCGCTGCCCGACTTTGGGCTGGATCGCATCCTGATTGCGCTCGGCTTCACCTTTGCACACGATGCCGTCGATGTCGCGATTGTCGGCACGCGCAACCCCGACCACATGCGCTCGAACATTGACATGCTGGACAAGCTGCCGCTGGACAGCAACGTGATCGACGCGCTACACCGGCGCTTCGAGGAAGTCGGCATGGAGTGGGAGCAGAAGGGGTAGAAAGATAGAGAGAAGAGACAGAGAGGGTGTTCGTCACTATCTCTGTCTCTCTATCTCACACGTATGCACCGCTTTTTTCTCACCGACACGCCCATTGCCGTCGGCCAGCCGCTTGACCTTTCGCGGCTGGCTCATCAGCTGGGGCGCGTGCTGCGGCTGGAGCCGGGCGCACGAATTGTCGTGCTGCCGGGAGATGGACGGGCGTTCGCGGTGGAGATCACCGAGCTGGCGAAGCGGTCGGCGACGGGGAGCGTGGTTGCCGAAATCGACGCGCCGCCGCTGCCCGCGGTGCGCCTAACGCTCCACCCGTGCAGCCTCAAGGCGGACAAGTTTGAGTGGGTGCTGCAAAAGGGGACGGAGCTGGGCGTGGCCCGCTTCGTGCCGGTGATCAGCGAACGCTCGGTGGTGCGACCGGCCGCGGTGCTGCTCCGAAAGTACGAGCGCTGGCGGGCCATCCTGCGCGAGGCCGCCGAGCAATCTGGCCGCGCCACGCTGCCAGCGCTGGAGGAGCCGCTGTCGTGGGCCGAGGCCGTTGCTGCGCCAACAGATGAGAATGCGCTCAAGCTGCTGCCCTGGGAGGAAAACCGCGACGGCCCGTCGCTCCTTGATGCGCTTCAGCAATTTCCGCAGCGCCACGCAATCCACCTGCTCATCGGCCCCGAAGGTGGCCTCACTGCCGACGAAGTCGCTGCCGCACGCGCGGCGGGCTGGCAGACGGTGTCGCTGGGGCCCAACGTGCTGCGCGCGGAGACGGCGTCGCTGGCGGCAACGGCGGTGGTGATGGCGTCAGCAGCAGGGTCGTAAGCCGACTCACGGCTCGCTCGGCTTGACTCTGGTAGATTGTTTAGGTATAATCACTATGAAAAATATAGTGCTTGTCTAAAAGAGAAATTTTTAGCAGTAATGGTCTTGAAATAAAGGCGAACCAGGGGAGGTTTTATGAGTACACCACAAATGCCCACAAATGGCGCTTCGGCCAACGGCACGCAGCCGCACGTGAACGGTAGCGGCGCGTCCGCCGAGGGCGGCGTCGAGGAAGTAATTATCATCGGCAGTGGGCCGGCGGGCTTTACGGCGGGGCTGTATGCGGGGCGCGCGAATCTGAGCCCGCTGCTGATCACCGGCAACGAATACGGCGGCCAGGTCAGCATCACCTACGAGATCGAGAACTATCCCGGCTTTCCGGAGAGCCTGAGCGGGCCGGAGCTGGTGGAGCGGATGCGCGAGCAGGCGGAGAAGTTTGGCACGCGCACCGAGTTTGATTACGTCACCAACATCGACACCGAGCAGCACCCGTTCACCGTGAGCACGCAGAGCGGCAAAGAGTACCAGACCAAGTCGGTCATTCTCTCCACCGGCGCGCGGCCGCGCTTCCTGGGCGTGCCCGGCGAGCAGGAGTACAGCGGCCGCGGCGTCAGCTACTGCGGCACCTGCGACGGCGCCTTTTTCCGCGGCAAGGATGTGATCGTGGTCGGCGGCGGCGACAGCGCGGTGGAGGAGGGCTTGTTCCTGACCAAGTTTGCCACGCGCGTGCGCCTCGTTCACCGGCGGGACGAGCTGCGCGCCAGCAAGATTTTGCAGAATCGCGCGCGCAAAAATGAGAAGATGGACTTTGTCTGGAACACCGTTATCACCGAAATCGAGGGTGACGAGTCCGGCAAGGTCAAGGGCGTGAAGACGGAGGACACGGTCACGGGCGAGGCGGGTTACCTGGAGACGGACGGCGTCTTTATCTTTATCGGCCACATTCCCAACAATGACCTGCTCCAGGGCAAGTTTGATTTGGACGAGGACGGCCACCTAATCACCGACCGCCGGATGCGGACGAACATCCCCGGCATCTTTGCTGGCGGCGAGATCATGGACAAAGTCTTCAAGCAGGTCGCCACCAGCGTGGGCCAGGGCTGCGCCGCCGCCATGCAGACGGAGAAGTTCCTGGCCGATTTGGAGGAGGATCCCCACGTCGACTTGGGCATGGATCCGCGCGTGCAGGATCACACGGCGCTGCAGGAGGGCGCGGTGCTGGGGAGCTGGAATTAGCGGAGTGCATTTCAGTTGAAGGCAAGTTGTCATTTCGAGCGGGTCGACGAGTCAACTAAGTTGACGAAATTAGAGCAGCGAGAAATCTTTCTGCCGCTGACCCGAAACTCGAAGGGCTACGTCCCTGATTGCGCAGCTTAAAGCAGCGCCTACTCCAAGAAACGCCCGGCTTCCACGCGAAGCCGGGCGTTTCAATTTGCCCACCCGCCATCGCGACGACTAAAATAGCGGCCAACGCCACTCACGTTACGGCTCGCGTCGCCCATGCTCTTCAACTCCTTCGACTACGCGATCTTTTTCCCCGCGGTCGTTCTGCTCTACTTTGCCATTCCCCAGCGCTGGCGCTGGCTGCTGCTGCTGGTGGCCAGCTACTACTTCTATGCCGCTTGGCGCGCGGAATATCTCATTCTCATCGTGATTTCGACGCTGATCGACTACGGCGTCGGGCTAGCGCTGGGCCAGGCGCAGCGCGAATCGATGCGTCGCTTGCTGCTGGCGGTAAGCCTTTCCACCAATCTGGGCATTCTCTTTCTCTTCAAATACTTCAACCTCTTTAACGATTCGCTGCGCACCGTCTTCGACAGCTTCAATATCTTTTACAACGTCCCCGCCCTCGCGTGGCTGCTGCCCGTGGGCATCTCGTTCTACACCTTCCAGAGCATGAGCTACTCGATCGACGTTTTCCGCGGCCAACAAGCGCCGGAGCGACACCTCGGCATCTTCGCCCTTTACGTCGCCTTTTTTCCGCAGCTCGTCGCCGGGCCCATCGAGCGCTCGACGCAGCTCCTGCCCCAGTTCTACCAGCGGGTCAGCTTCGATGCCGAGCGCATCAGCAGCGGGCTGCGGCTGATTGCCTGGGGGCTCTTCAAAAAGGTGGTGATTGCGGACAGGCTGGCCTTTTTTGTCAACGGCGTCTACAACAGCCCCAGCGAGCAGTCCGGCGCGTCGTTTATCGTGGCGACCTATTTCTTCGCCTTCCAAATTCTGTGCGATTTCTCCGGCTACTCAGATATCGCCATCGGCTCGGCGCGCGTCCTGGGCATCGATTTGATGACTAACTTTCGCCGTCCCTACCTCTCGCGCTCCGTGGCCGAATTCTGGCGCCGCTGGCACATCTCGCTCTCCACCTGGTTCCGCGACTACCTCTACATCCCGCTCGGCGGCAGCCGCGTGGGGCCGGGTCGCTGGGCGTTTAACATTCTGGTCGTCTTCGTGGTGAGCGGGCTGTGGCACGGCGCGGCGTGGACCTTTGTGATCTGGGGCGCGCTGCACGGGCTCTACCTGCTCGCGGGTGCAGCGCTGGCGCGATATACTCGCAGCATCAGCGGCTGGCTCTGGCGCACCCTCTCGCTCCTCGTCACCTTTCACGCCGTCTGCTTTGCCTGGATTTTCTTCCGCGCCAATTCGCTCGTCGATGCGCGCTACATTATCAGCCATCTCCTGGTGAACCTGGACTTTCGCGGCTACGTCGACGCCTTGAGCACGGGCGAAAGCGTGGAGTTCGCGCTCTCGATCGGGCTGATCCTGTTCCTGCTGGGCGTTCAGCTCGTGGAGGAGACGGTCGGCCTGGCGACGCGCTTTCCGCGGCTGCCCGCACCCGTGCGCTGGGGCGTCTACTACGCGGGCGCCATGTCGATTTTCCTGCTGGGCGTGCGGGGAAACGAAGCGTTTATTTACTTTCAGTTTTGAACACCCATGCCACGCAACCGCGCCGTCGCGCCATTCCTGCTCAAGCTCACGCTGATGGCCCTGCTGGTCGGCACGTCCGGCCTCGCCTACTTTGCGGCCTTTGCCGATGGTCGCACCGATGCCTACTACCTGCGCTTTACCAGCGAGCGGCAGTCGTCGCTGGTGCTGGGCACGTCGCGCGGGGCGCGGGGGATTCGACCGGAGGTGTTTAACGAGAGCGACTTGGTCTTTGACGGGCCGCTCTACAACTACGCCTTCACCGCCAGCTGGTCCCCCTATGGGCCGACGTACCTCGACGCGGTGCGGCGCAAGCTCGATCCGCAGACGACCAACGGGCTCTTCCTGCTCGAAGTCTCGCCCCTGGGCTTGACTGCTCCTCTTAGTATGACCACAGTGGAGAACGCCGACGATAGTCCAACAGGTTTCCGCGAAACGGAACTGCCGCTGGGCATTCTGCGTTCCATGAGTCGACCCGTCGCGTTCGAGCCGCTCAACGCGGAATATCTGCTGCGCGCCTACACCGGTTCGTACTACCGCATCGCCCTCGAACAGCGCTTCCAGCGCGAGCGCCTGCTCCACACCGACGGCTGGCTCGAATTTGACTACAACTTTAGCGACGCCACCGTGCAGCGTCTGACGCAGTCCACCGTGGCGCGCTACGAGGCATACTTTGCCGGGCAGCAACTTTCGCCGCAGCGGCTGCGGTCGCTGGACGAAACGGTGGCTTTCTTGGCTGGCCACGGCACGGTGGTGCTGGTGCGCCTGCCCGTCGCGCCGGAGATGCTGGCGCTGGAGACGGACTTTCTACCGGAGTTTGATGCACAAATGCAGATGTTGGCCGATGCACACGCGGTTCCCTACCTCAACTTCACCCTCGCCCCCGCCGATCGCTACCCCACGCAGGATGGTCACCACCTCTCTCTGCCCGCCAGCCAGGCGCTCTCGCAGGACATTTTGGCCGCGCTGCCGTAGCGTCCAGCCGCGCTTCGCCCTACTTTTGCCCGACGGGCACACGTTTTCACCGTATCCTTTTTTCCGCTGCCCGCGTCGTTCGTCGTAGAGCACGATACAGCTTTCTACCTCTCGACGCACAAAAACTTGTGCTACAATAGCAGAATGTTATCCAATATGGCGACGACCAACCCTGCCCTTGGAAAATCGACAGCCAGCGCGCCGGAGAGCCTGCCCGCGCGCAGCCTAGCCCGCAGCACCAGCCTGCTGTCGCTGGGCAACATCGCCAGCCGCGTGCTCGGCCTGCTGCGCGAAACGGTGATCGCTGCGCTCTTTGGCGCATCCGGCCAGCTCGACGTTTTCCGCATCGCCAGCCAGGTGCCGATGTTGACCTACGATTTCCTCGTCGGCGGCCTGATCAGCTCGGCGCTCGTGCCCACGTTGAGCAGCTACGCGGGCGACCGCGCCAAGCGCGCCGAATTTGTACAGGTGGCGGCGACGCTGGTGGCGCTCTTTACGCTGCTGCTGGGCGGGCTGGTGCTGCTGCTCATGCTGGCCGCGCCCTGGCTGACGCTGCTGCTTGCCCAAGGCTTTGCCCAAACGAATCCCGAGCTGCTGCCGCTCACCACCCGACTGATCCGCCTCGCGCTGCCGGTGGTCATGTTCTCCGGCCTGGCTGGCGTGCTGATGGCGATTTTGTACGCGCTGCAGCGCTTCTCCTTCCCCGCCGTCGCCACCGCCGTCTACAACCTGGGCATCCTCACTGCCGCGCCGCTGCTCGGCCCCCTCATCGGCGTGACGAGCCTCGTCGTCGGCCTGCTGCTGGGGAGCGCGGCGCAGCTGCTGCTGATGGCGTGGGACGTGCGCCGCTGGTACGGGGCCAGCCACGATGAATCGGGCGGCGACGCGGAGAGCCGGAGTATGCCTCTGCTGCGCCTGCTGCTGCGCCCCGCCTGGCGACATCCGGCGCTGCGGCGCATCGTCCGCCTCTACCTGCCGATTGCCGTGGGCATGGCGGTGATGCTCTTCCAGGTCGGGCTGGATCGGCGGCTGGCCACCAGCACCGGCACGAGCAGCATCTCGTGGATGGGCTACGCAACGACGCTGCAGCAGATGCCGCTGGGGCTGATCAGCGTGGCGATTTCGCTGGCTGCGCTGCCCCGCCTGAGCCAGTACTTTGCCGCTCAAGACGAAGCGGCCTACCAGCGGACGCTCGTGCGCGGCCTGCGCATCGTGCTGCTGCTGATCGCGCCCGCCGCCGTGGGCCTTTGGCTGCTCGCCGAGCCGACGACGCGCGTGATTTTTCAACACGGTCGATTTACGCCGCAGGATGGGGAGCAGGTTGTGGCCGCGCTGGACATCTACCTGATTGGGATGCTCTTTGCCGCCGTTGATTTTCCGCTCAACTACGCCTTTTACGCCCGCAACAACACGCTCCTGCCCGCGCTCGTCGGCGTGCTCAGCGTCGGCGTTTACGTCGTCGTGGCGCTGGGGCTGCTGGAGCCGCTGGGCTTTCTCGGCCTCGTCTGGGCGGATTCGGCCAAACAGGCCAGCCACGCGCTGATCATGGTCGGCCTGATGGCGTGGGTGCTGCGGAACGGGTGGGGGGCCAGCGCCGCACGCAACCCGGCTCTGGGGAGTAACCTGGGCGGTAATTTAGCGCGCGGGCTGCTCTCGATTGGCGGCGCGGCGCTGGGCATGGCGGTTGCCATGTGGACGCTGCGTGGTCTGGTCGCTGGCGTCCTGCCGAGCGGCTTTTTTGGCGATCTGCTGCTGATTGTGCTGGTCGGCGGCGCGGGGGTGGCGGTCTACGGCGCGCTGCTGCTGGCTCTGCGGCTGGACGAAGCGCGGGAGCTGCTGGCGCTGGGCAAGCAGAGGCTGGGTCGGAAATTTTAGTAGTCCACGATTGGGGTGCGGAGTTGGCCTCCTCAGATGTCAACCAGCCGGGCACGAGCCGCACTGGAGGATGCTCCCTCCACGTATTGAACGACAATCGTAAACGACTAAATCCGTGCAATTCGTGTGATTCGTGGCTGGTTTTCTTCACTACTTTCCCCAATGTTCGCCAAATTTGGAATTCCTGCTCGTTGCCGACCCATTTTGATTTTCATCTGACAAACCGCTATAATCCCTTACAATTATTCAGCACGAACGAGGAGTTTATCATGGCAAAAGCACGCAAGGGCTCGAAGCGCAAGCCGCAATCGCGCACCGGCCACCCCAGCCGCTACAGCAGCACCATCCGCCAGCGGACGCGGCCCGTTAGCAGCTCATCAGGTAACGCAACAGGCAACGTAACAGATAACGCCACGGGTAACGTTAAAGTGGTAGACGTGCATCCCACGGACTACCAGGAGGACTCTTCCACGGTGGACTGGCGCGGGGAGTACACTTACGTCTTCCGCGATCTGCGCACGCTGGGCGTTGTTTCCGTGCTGCTGTTTGCGGCCATTATCGGCGTGGGTTTCTTTCTTTAAGGCCAATCCAAGAAAATAGATGTACCAGTTAGGGTCAACGCCTCACCTCCCCCAACCCCCTCCTCTCCACGCGTGGAGAGGAGGGGGCTATCCGGTCGCCTCGTCGACCCAGCGACAAGAAGAGGCGGTGAGGCTGAAACGTGATCTCTCTGATATGTTTTATTTCTTGGAATAGCCTAACGAGAAGGTGGGGCCTGTGAAAACGATTGTAAGGAATGGCGATTAAACGAGTTGAGCAAATGGGGTCGGCAAGTAGCGGAGCCAGCTTGCAAGGCACGACTCAGCCTCCACCCCCTCCCAACCTCCCCCATCCTGGGAGAGGAGCCGATCCTTCAGCTGCCCCGTGACGGCTTCCTCCCCACTATGGGGAGGGGTGAAACAACGCGCTCCTGCTCAAGTTAATCAATTGCCATTCCCAAAAAGAGGGCGAGCCACTGGCTTGCCCTTTTCGCTTCTCCTCTGAACAACTCGCCTCAATGAATCTCGCGCGACAGCGCCGGGCGACGCCGCCCCCCGATAGACGGCCTCCGCAGCAGCCCCCACACCACGGCGTGCATGATCCAGCAGAGCCAAAAATTGCGCGTGTAGAAAAAGACAATAGCCGTGGCCAGGAGCGCGACCCCGCGCGCCAGCCTGTCGAGCGAACGCTGGGGAAGGAGCAGGGATTCGGGCAGCGCCAGCAGAATGGCGATCCAGAGCGCATGGTAGGCAGGTAGGTCGGGCGGGATGGGCAGCCGGAGCAGCAGCTCCCAAACGGCGGCGCGTAGAAAGGTCCAGTGAAATTGCTCCGCGCCCAGCCAAAGCAGCTCGCTGAACAGCTGTGGACGCGCATCAGCACCCGCGGGCGGCGATGGGGCAACCACCGTAAAGCGCACCAGCAGCAGCAGCCCCGCCAGCCCCGCAACGAGCCCCGCCCCCAGCGTCAGGCCGCGCACCCAATTCAGATCGGCCAGGCCCATCAACCTCGGCGAAACGCCGCCGCTAATCAGCGACAGGTAGGCAACCAGCAGCCAGCGCGACAGCCACAGCCAGCGCTGCCCCCCCGCGCCCCCCCGTTGAGGCAGCAGCCGCGTCATCCCCAGCGCGACGAGTCCATACAGCAGCTCAACCCCAGCCACAGGGCCGGCGCGGCGGGCGACAGTTGCGAACCAATCCAGTTGCTCATGCGCCGATTATAGAGCGTTGTGCAGAGTTGCCCAAAGTGGTAGAGTAGATAGCGAACAGTTTTTAGTGAGCAGTGGTGAGCGAACGGTTTGAGTCGTTTTCAGTCGTCTGCTCGCCACTACCCGCTGACCATTCACCACTGAAAAGGGGGAAACATGGAAATTCTGGGGGTCGATATCGGCGGCAGCGGCATCAAGGCCGCGCCGGTCAATTTAGAAACGGGCGAGTTTGCGGCGGATCGCAAGCGCATTAAGACGCCGCAGCCCTCCAAACCGGCTGCTGTGGCCGAGGTGGTGGGGGAGTTGGTAACGCACTTTGACTACAGCGGCCCCATCGGCTGCACCTTTCCCGCCATCGTGCACCACGGCGTGGTTAAATCCGCCGCCAACGTGGACGACGACTGGATCGGCACGGATGCCCACGCGCTCTTTGGCGAAGCGACGGGCTCCCCGGTAAAAGTGCTAAATGACGCCGACGCGGCGGGCTTGGCGGAGGTGACGCTGGGGGCGGGCAAGGGCCGCGACGGCGTGATCATCCTGCTGACACTGGGCACGGGCATTGGCACGGCTATCTTTGTGGATGGCCACCTGCTGCCCAACACCGAATTTGGCCACCTACCCATCCGCGGCAAGGACGCCGAACACCGGGCATCCGACAAAATCCGCAAGGACGAAGACTTGTCGTGGAAGCACTGGGCCAAGCGGCTCAACGAGTATTTAGAACAGATGGAGTTCTTCTTCTCACCCGATCTCTTTATCATCGGCGGCGGCGTCAGCAAGAAGCACGCGAAGTATTTTCCCTATTTGAAGACGAACGCGGAGCTTGTGCCCGCGCAATTGCGCAACAGGGCGGGGATCATTGGCGCGGCGATGGCGGCGAAGGATTTGGAGAAGTAGAGGAAGCGGCAGGCGGCAGCTCGTCAACTTGGAGACAAGCTGTCATTTCGAGCGGGTCGGCGAATTATGGAAGCAAACGACCCCGATTCAGCGAGAAATCTTCGCGCCATTTGCCCCTGAACCAGAGTACACCGTAACTATTTGGCCATTGCACAGAAAAAGCTGTCAACAAATTTTGGAGAACGAACTAAGCGGATTAGGGGCCGACTAAAACCATGACCCACCCAGCGATTGACCAACAAGTCACCTTCCTCTACACGCGCGACCTCGCGGCGTCGATGCGCTTCTACGGCGAGACGTTGGGGTTGCCGCTGGTGCTGGACCAGGGAAAGTGTAAAATTTACAGGGTGGCGGCGGGCGCGTTTCTCGGCGTGTGCGAGGATGCCGAGGGCCCGGCGGGCACGCCGGATTCCGACGTCCAGCGCGGCGTGATCGTGACGCTGGTGACGGACGAAGTCGACGCGTGGCACGAGCATTTGCGGGCGCGCGGCGTGCCCATCGAAAAGCCGCCCACGCTCAACGAGGCCTTCAACATCTACCACCTCTTCCTCCGCGACCCCAGCGGCTATCTCGTCGAACTGCAGACCTTTCGCGATCCGGCGTGGCCAAAATCATAACCGGTAACTGCCATAATTCTTCAGAAAGTTGTTCCCCACGATGTGCCAGTTACCAGTTACCACTCCCCAATTGCTATCCACTCGGCTCGTCGTCAAACAAATCCCCCAACTCCTCCACCCACAGATCATCCAGCGGCAGAAATGTGCGCTCGGTAAAATCGGATTCGACGGCCTCCATGTAGCGGCGGATGTCGACTTCGGGCAGCTCGCGCGCAAGTTCATCGATCTGCGCCTCAATGGCCTCGGTGAGCTCCGCGGCCTGCCGCTCCAACTCGGATAGGTCGATGTTCATGCCAAACATGTGGTTTACGCGCCGCATGATGTCGTACCACGCCTTGAAATCGTACTCGATGCGGATGCCCTGCGGCGCGTTGGATTCCATCTCGCCAAAGTGGTAGTAAGGCACAAAGCCGTAAAAGGTCATAAACTCGATCTGCTCATGTTCGGCCTGGTCGAGCAGGTAAGCGCCGATCGTCGCGCCACCCTCGTAGTTGGAAAATTTAACGGCGTACTCGTCCAGCTCCTGCTTCATGTGCTGCAGGCTGTAGACGCTGGAGACTTCGCGGTCGCGGTCGTAGGGCATGGAGCCAAAGACGCCGCCCAGGGCCACCACGCGCTTCGCGCCCACGCGTTTGGCGATCTCAAAAAAGGCGTCGGCGTAGCCATCGACGTTCATGTGCGGCTCGTCGCCCAGGAAGATCACCAGCCCCTTGTCGCCGTTGCCCGCGTAGTAGATTTCGTTGCTGGGCCGCTCCAGGCTCTCGCGGTAGCCCTCGTGCAGCTTGATCAGCGGGCGCAGCAGACTTTGCGTACCGGGCATTTGGAAGAGGTAGAAATCGCTGGTCGCGATCTCGCCAATGGGGCGCGCATCCATGTGCTCGACCAGGTACTCGGGCAGGCCGGACGAAATCGAGCCGGCGTCCGCCCACTGTCGCCAGCCAGCGAGCATGTAAATTTCATTGGCGGTGGGGATTTCCCACAGGTTGAGTGCGTTGCTCATGGTATAAGTTCTCCTTCAAAGAAGGGATATTACCAGCCCTAGCCCGGCGCGTCAACGGGGAAACTTACAATGTTGACGTAAATCTCTAGAATGTTTACCCACACAGCAATTAAAGCTGACAGCAGATGTCTGCAGCTCTCCCTCAAGCCAATGCAAATTAAGAACAAACATTGGCGGCTAAATGACCGTCACTCTCCCAGGCGAGCAGGCTTGCCCAGTCGCGCCTGGACAGTGATTGTCACTTAAACTCAAAAATTCACCTTCTTCCGCGTCCCCATCTCTTCACAATGCCAGCAGCAGCACCGCATACGCCGCTGCGCCAATTAAAAACGCGCTAAAGCGGCTTTCGCGATTTTCCGGCAGCTCCTCCTTGAGCACATTTAAGATCACGCCACCGCCGATAAAGGCCGTCAGCAGCACAATCCCCAATTCGGGAATCTCCGTCAGCGCGCCGATGGCCCAGCCGGTGAGCACCGCGCCGGACAAAATCCAGCGCCCGCTCTTGCGGTAGCCCCGGCGGTGATCCTCCTGCAGGCCAAAATCGTTAACAACAAAGTGCAGCCCCATGGCGATGGCGTAAACCACCAGGGCCGAGAGAGTCTCCTGCTCGCGGTGCAGCAGCAGGTAGCCAATCAGAAAGTTGTAAACCGTAAAGGAGGAGATGTGCAGCCAGTAGATGTTTGGCCGCGTGTGGTGCGCCTGCGGGACGGCTGTGCCGCTCGCCTCCGCTTCGGCCAAATCCTTCTCGTCGACGTCGCCCCCGCGCGTCTCCTCCAGCCGCGCCTGGGCCACCAGCCGCTCCAGCCCGTAAAAAACGACGAGGCCGAGCAGCGCCACGATGTAGATGTCGTAGTCGAGCGTCGCAAAGAGATCGTGGCCCGCCTCGACAAGCTCCGCCTGGCCCACGCCCAGTTCGGGCAGCAGATGCAGAAAGACGTAGGCAACGGAGGCCCCGCCCGCCGCCGAAAGCCAGCGGCTGCGCGGCGTCACCGAGAGAAAGCGCAGTCGGCGGGCGAGGATGTGCACAGCCGCCAGCGCCAGGGCAGCGATCAGAGCGGGGAAGGTAAAGGAGGGTTCCATGATGCTGATCCCAGAACGAAGCAGCGCTTCGTGTTACAAGTTGTAGGCCGACTTCGCCAGCTCATAAGCCGCGGCGCGAGCCATGGCCTGCGCATCGTCCACGTCAATCACGCGGCGGGCGACGAGGCCGGCCAGCCAGTTGGCGTCCACGCGACGGGCCAAATCGTGGCGCGCGGGAATCGACGGGTAGGCGCGCGTGTCGTCGTTAAAGCCAACCGTGTTATACAGCCCCGCCGTCTCACTGACCAGCTCGCGGAAGCGCATCATGCCGTTCCACGAATCGAAAAACCACCAGGGCGGACCCAGGCGCAGCGCCGGGTAGTGGCCCGCCAGCGGCGCAAGCTCGCGCGAAAGCGTCGACTCATCCAGCATAAAGACGATTAGCGTGAGGCGCGGATCGTTGCCGTGGCGGTTGAGCAGGGGGCGCAGGTTGCGCGTAAATTCGGTGGCGGTGGGGATGTCCGCGCCCTTGTCCGCCCCAAATTTCTCAAAGAGCGGCGCGTTGTGGTTGCGGAATGAGCCGGGGTGCAGCTGCATCACCAGCCCATCCTCGGTGCTCATGCGCGCCATGTCGACGAGGAGATGGCCGGTGAACTGGCGCGCGTCCTCGGCGCTGGCGTTGCCGTGGAGGGCGCGCTGGAAGATAGTGTTTGCTTCATAGTCCGAAAGCACGGTCGTGTAGGGCGACAGCGCGGCGTGATCGGTGGCCGTTGCGCCCATCTCTTTGAAAAATTCGCGGCGCTGCTCCAACGCCTCGATAAACGTTGGGTAATCGACAACGTTCACGCCGGAAACTTCGCTCAACCGCTCAACGTTCTCGCGCCAGCCAGGCGTGTCGAGGTTGACCACGGCGTCCGGTCGGAAGGTTGGGCGGATTTGGCCGGGCCAGCCGGAATCGCGGATGGCCTGGTGGTGGTCAAGCGTCGAAGTCGCGGCGTCGGTGGTGCAGAGCGTTTCGATGTGGAAGCGGTCAAAGAGGGCGCGCGGGCGGAAGGCGGGCTGGGTTAATTTTTCAGCGATTTGGTCATAGATGGCCTGGGCCGTCTCACCGCTCAACTTCTGCTCGATGCCAAACACGTCGTGCAGCTCATCGTCGAGCCACATGCCGGTTGGCGTGCCGCGGAAGAGATAGTAGTGCTCGGCGAAGGTCTGCCAAATTTTTCGGTGATCGCTCTCCACCGCGCCGCCGTCCGCCCGCGGAATCCCCAACTCCTCCAGCGGGACGCCCTGTGAATAGAGCATCCGAAAGACGTAGTGGTCGGGGATGATCAGCAGTTCGGTCGGCGTGCCAAACGAGTAGTCCGGGTCAGCAAAAAGCGCCGGATCAACGTGGCCGTGCGGGCAGATCAGCGGCAAGTCGGCGACGGTGTCGTAGATTTCCAGCGCGAGCTCGCGCGTGGCGGGGTCGAAGTAGCGGTCGCGGGGTCGGGTGGATGTGGTCACAGCGAGGCTCCGGGTCTGAATCGGTGATGGTTGCATCTATCGTAGCACGGGCCGCGCCCGTCGAGAAGTTGCCCGCTTAGCCCACCGCTACCACCATCTCCCCCTCGCGCTCGGCCCACGTGCCGCATTCGCCCCCCTTTTCGCTCACGCCCAGCTCGACGGTCGAGCCATCGAAGCGCAGCGCGGGGTGGTAAAACTCGGCGACCTGCTCCGCCTCGCCCAAAATGTAGTGGCCGATCAGCGACTTGCGCGAGCGGTCCGTCGTGCGGTTGGGGTGGCTGCCGTGAACGAGCTGGCCGTTGAAAAAGAAGACGTCGCCCGCCTGCATCACCGCCGGTTGCGCCGCCATGCCCGCCGGGATCGGGACGGTGATCTCCGTGAAGCTCTCCTCGCCGTCGGCGTCCGTCAGGCAGAGCAGCGGCAGCTCGTGCGTGCCCGGCACGTACTGCAAGCAGCCGTTCTGCTCGTCGCAATCGTCCAGCGCCATCCACGCGGCCACGCACGTCCCCGGCTGGGCGCGCAGGAAGTACTGGTCCTGGTGCAGCGCCTGCCCTTTGCTGCCCGGCGGCTTGAAATAGACCATGGTCTGCACGGCATATGGCTCGGCGCTCAGCAGCGCCGTCAGGCAGTCGCGGATGCGCGCATCCAGCATAAAGCCCAGGCTGATTTCATCCCAGCGATGGGGCTGCAGCAGCCGCGGATAGCCGGAGGTATCTTTGCCTTCCTTGGTCGTTTGCCACAGCGCTTCATAGTGCCCAATATAGCGGTCGACCTCGTCGCGCGTGAAGAGGCCGCGCGCGATGGTGCAGCCGCTCTCGCGGAATTCGGTAAAGTTGTTGGCGGTTAGGTACTGGCTCATGGAAAACTCCGGTGGTTGTCGACTGTTGTTTCCTCTATTATACTTTCCTTTTCAATTCAGGCAACCGCAGTTGATTCATGGGTGCATTAACCAACAGACTACTGCGCCAACGCATTGTCGACGCCGTCGAGCGCGACCCACGCATCGTGGGCCTGCTCGACTACAGCTCGGCCAGCGAGGGGCGGGCCGACGCGCTCTCGGATGTCGATCTGGCGCTCTTTGTGCGCGACAAAGCGCTGGCCGATGTCCGCGCGCAGTGGATCACCTGGGCCGGGCAGTTTGGCGATTTGCTGCTGGCTTATCATAGCGGCGTCGGCCACCCGTGGACGGTCTACGACGCGACGCCCGTGCCCCTGCGCGCCGACTTCAACTTCTGGCCCCAATCCCAGCTCGACGTGGTGACGACCTGGCCCAATGCGCCGACGAGCGTCGAAGCAATGGTGCTGTACGACGACACGGACGGCGCGCTCAGCGGGCACGTCGCCAAAATCGTTGGCCAATCGCTGCGCCCCGCCGACCTGCAGGCGACCTTCAACCAAATCTGCGGCGACTTCTGGTACTACACGCTGCGCACGCTCGCCAAATTCTGGCGCGGCGAAACGTGGAGCGCTCGCTTTGAGCTCAACTTTATGATGACCGGCAATCTCGCTGCCCTGCTGCGAATTGAAGCAGCGCTGCTCGGCCACGAACACGCCCTGGATCGCTGGTCGGCACAGCAGGCCGTGGCCGGGATCGAGAGGGTGATTTCGCCGCGGCGTTTGGCCCAACTCAACGCGTGCGTACCAGCCACTAGGGTCGATGGCTTGGAACAGGCTTTTGCGCCTACAGCCAATCTTGCACGCGAAGCTTGTATATCAATTCACGCCACAGCTGGCTGGCCGTGGCCGCGCGAGCTGGCAAATCGCGCATGTGCATTGGCTGCTTCGCCACGGGCGAGCAATCCTTTGCCGTTTGACTAGCGCGCCTTTGCGGCCTAAACTAAGAATGTGATTTAGGACCTAAAATGAGAAGCTATACAGCGATGAGACAAGCAAAATTCAGCATCGAAGCGGGGCAGCACGCATTTCTCAGCAGCTATCAAACATATGGTTTCAAAGACCGCAGCGAGATGTTGAGAACCGCTATTGAAATGCTGCGCAAAGAGCTTGAGCAGAGAGAATTTGAGCAATCTGCAACGCTCTATGCGGAAATTTATGCAGAGGACGAAAAACTTCAGACGCTGACGGACTCAGCCATCGCAGGGTGGCCTTCACGACGATTTCGGTATACCATCGGTATACCAATTGTGTGAGTAAGCTGCGCGTTTGCCTGCGCAAAGTGACGGGGCGTTCGCCTCACCCCCTCCGCGCCGCTTCTACGCCGACAAGTCGGGTGAAGCCCCCTCTCCACGCGTGGAGAGGGGGTTTGGGGGTGAGGCGAATCCTGCCCCGCTTTTTCGCGCAGCTTCGCTACATAATTGGTATTATTCGAGGCCAAAGACATTTTTCGAGATGCAGCTATTGATGTCAACATCGATCGGGCGCTAAAGAAAATTTTTGCGCTGGACTAACCCCCCACCCACGTTCGTTATGACCCCACCAAAATTCGCTCTCCACAGCCAAAGCGTCATCACCCCCCTCGGCGTGCGACCAGCCGCCGTGCTGGTCGACAATGGTCACATTGTCGACGTGGTGACGCGGCGCGACGTGCCGAACGATTTCCCCATCGAGGATGTCGGCGACCTCGTGATTTCGCCCGGCCTGATCGATGCGCACGTCCACATCAACGAGCCGGGGCGCACCGAGTGGGAGGGCTTTGCAACGGCCACGCGCGCGGCCGCGGCGGGCGGCATCACCACGCTGATCGACATGCCGCTCAACAGCGACCCCGCGACGACGACCGCTGCGGCGCTGGCGCAGAAGCGCGCGGCGGCTCAGGGGCAGTGCTGGGTCGATGTGGGCTTTTATGGCGGCCTCGTGCCGGGCAACGTCGTCGAACTGCCGGGGCTGCTCGACGAAGGGGTCTTTGGCATCAAGGCCTTTCTCACCCACTCCGGCATCGACGATTTTCCCAACGCTACGGAGGCCGATCTGCGCGCCGCCATGCCGCTGCTGGCCCCGCGCAACGTACCGCTGCTCGCCCACGCCGAAATCGGCAGCGGCCCCGACGTGTCGACGAGCGATCCGACAGTTTACGACACCTGGCTGCGGTCGCGCCCGCCGTCGATGGAGCTGGACGCCATCCGCCTGCTCGTCCGCCTGTGCCGCCAGACGGGCTGCCCCACCCACATTGTCCACCTCGCCACCGCCGCTGCGCTGCCCGATCTCGTGGCCGCCCGCAGTCAGCGTCTCCCGCTAACGGTCGAGACCGCGCCCCACTATCTCTACTTCGCCGCCGAAGAGGTTCCCGACGGCGACACGCGCTTCAAATGCGCCCCGCCCATTCGCGAAGCCGACAACCGCAAGCCGCTGTGGACGGCCCTGCGCGACGGCGTCATCGACTTTGTCGCCACCGACCATTCGCCCTGCCCGCCTCCTATGAAGAATCTGGACGAGGGCGACTTTATGAGCGCGTGGGGCGGCATCGCCTCGCTGCAGATGCTGCTGCCCGTTGTCTGGACGGCGGCCACAGCGGATTTTTCGGGGCGCGGCCACCTGCCCGCCGACCTTGCCCGCTGGCTCAGCCGCTGGCCCGCGCAGTTTCTCGGCCTGCTCGGTCGCAAGGGCGCTATCGAGCCAGGCTACGAGGCCGACCTCGTGGTGTGGAACCCGGAGGCGACCTTTGCGGTCGAGCCAGAGACGCTGCAGCACCGCCACAAAATTACGCCCTATGCGGGCGAAACGCTGCGGGGCGTGGTGCAGCGCACCTACCTGCGCGGGGAAATGGTGTATAATGAGGGCGACTTCTCGCCATTACCCACTGGAGCCCTGCTGCACAGACCCGCCACCCCATGACAGCCGCCAACTTTCTCAACCAGCTCGACCCCGCCGCCGCCCGCGAGGCGCTTACCCGCTGCTGCGGTGCGTCGCGCTGGGTGGAGCAGATGCTCGCCGCCCGCCCGTTTGATAGCTACTATGAGCTGATGGAGAGCACCGAGGAAATTTGGTGGTCGCTGGACGAGGCCGACTGGCGCGAGGCCTTTGCGCACCACCCCAAAATTGGCGATGTCGACAGCCTGCGCGCCAAATATGCCAACACCAAAGCCTGGGCGTCGGGCGAGCAGGCGGGCGTCGAGGGCGCAGCGGAGGCCGTGATCAAGGGGCTGGCGTCGGGCAATGCCCAATATGAAGCCAAATTTGGCTACATCTTTATCGTTTGCGCCACGGGCAAAAGCGCCACCGAAATGTTGACGATTTTGCAGCATCGCCTGCCCCACGAGCCATCGAAGGAGCTTCAGGTTGCCGCACGCGAGCAGCTAAAAATTACCAAGCTGCGGCTGGACAAGCTGGCGGCGCAATTGGTGTAGCGAGAAGATTTAACGCGGAGGCCACAGAGGAGACGCGGAGGGCCGCGGAGAACTATGGAGAATAGAATGAGTGTCATCTCTCTCATCGAAATGACCTGCATGATTCTCTCTATTATTCTCTCCGCGGCCCTCCGCGCAAAATCTCTGCGGTCTCCGCGTTAAAACCGTGCTGCTGACGGAGGAGCCCGGTTGCTTAGCACGTTTGATAGACGCCGTTTAGAAACTGTCAGATAGCGGAATCGTAAACCTTTACCCTGCCACGTCGCTGCCCCGCAAGCCCAATTACCAATTACCAATCTCTCTTCATCTCATGAGCGCCATCACCACCCACATCCTCGACACCTCCCTCGGCCAGCCCGCCCGCGGCGTCACGGTTACGCTTGACGTGTGGAGCAGCGGGGGCGGCTGGCAGACGCTTGGCGGCGGCACGACGGACGACGACGGCCGCCTGGGCACGCTGCTGCCCGCCGCGCACAAGCTGTGGGCGGGCAAATACCGGCTGATCTTCCGCACGGCGGACTACTTCGCCGCCCAACAGCGCAGTACCTTTTACCCGCAAGTCACCGTTGAGTTCCAGATCAAGGAGACGATGCAGCACTACCACGTGCCGCTCCTGCTCAACCCGTTTGGCTATTCGACCTATCGGGGAAGTTAACGGCTCGTCCCGACGCTCCGCGTCGGGATGCAGACCGGACGCTCTGCGTCCTCGCGCTGCCAACGAAATCACGTGGCGCATCCCCCCTCTGCAACAGAACCGCGTTGGCTCCTCAG
The DNA here is from genome assembly GCA_965213595.1 of Caldilineaceae bacterium. GTDB lineage: Bacteria > Chloroflexota > Anaerolineae > Caldilineales > Caldilineaceae > JBCCFC01. Next base: position 674,589 of record CBDBZO010000002.1, read on the forward strand.
CCACGGGGCGACGCAGAGCGTCGAGGAGCCATTCCCACGCAGAGCGTGGGAACGAGCAATACATCGCAAAGGAACCCACCATGCCCGCCCAACTCGCCTCCCACACCTACGGCAAGTCCAACGTCCGCCTCGTCAAAGTCACCCGTCGCGCCGAGCGGCACAATCTGCTCGACGTAAGCGTCGACGTCGCGCTCGAAGGCGACTTCCAGCAGACCTTCCTCAGCGGCGACAACCGCGATGTATTGCCAACCGACACGATCAAGAACAGCGTCTATGCGCTTGCCAAGCAGCACGACTTTGTCAGCATCGAAGAGTTTGGCCTGCTGCTCTCCGCCCACTTTCTGGATCGGCTCGCCCACGCCGAGCGCGCCGAAATCACCCTGCGCGAGCGCCCCTGGCAGCGCATAACGGTCGACGGCGACGACCACACCCACGCCTTTTGCGGCACGAGCCGCGAGCAGCAGACGGCGACCGTCACCCGCACGCGCGCGGGGGCGACCGTCACTGCTGGCGTGGCCCACCTGCCAATTCTCAAAACCACCGGCTCCGCCTTTCGCGGCTTCCTGCGCGACGAGTGGACCACGCTGCCCGAAGCCGACGACCGCCTCTTTGGCACCAACCTGACCGCGCGCTGGACGTACCAAAGCGGTGCCGCCGACCTCGATTTCAACGGCTGCCACGCCCTCCTGCGCCAGACGCTGCTCGACATCTTCGCCAAGCACGACGCCAGCCAGTCCGTGCAGCAGACGCTCTTCCTCATGGGCCAGGCCGCGCTGGACACCTGCCCCGAAGTGGACGACATCGCGCTGTCCATGCCCAACGAGCACCGGCTCCTGGTCGACCTCGCCCCCTTTGGTCTGGAGAACCCCAACGAAATTTTTGTCCCCGTCGACGAGCCGTCGGGCATGATTGAGGCGCGGCTGGTGCGCGGTTGAGTCGTCGTTTGTCCACCGCCGCTGCCTACCTTGTGGGACAGTCTTGTGGTACAGTAAAGATACGAACGTTTGTTTTGTGTAAAGGATGTTTCTATGGCCCAGCCCCTCCTGGTGGATTCCGCCGAAATGTTGGCGACGCCGCCCGACATTTCCCATCTCGAAACGGAAAATGACGATCCCGTGGATAATCTCTTCTCCGAAAAGCAGCAGCGTCTGTTAACGCGCAGCCTCTACGCCTCGTGGCGGGGGGGGACAACGCCGCGTCCGTTTTTGGCCATGGCGAACGTTGGCCTCTTCTATTCCATCCATCGACCGGCGGTCGTGCCCGACGTGCTTGTCAGCCTGGATGTGGAAGCGCCGGAGGAGATGTGGGAAAAGGCCAATCGCTCCTACATGGTGTGGGTGTACGGCAAAACGCCGGAGGTGGTGGTCGAGGTGGTTTCCAACCGCAAGGGCGGCGAGGCCGAGGGAAAGGTCGCGCTGTACGCGCAGATTGGCATTCCATACTACATCATCTTTGATCCGGAGACGCAGCTGGGGAGCGACAAGCTGCGGGTGCTTGAACTGCGCATTCGTGAGTATGTAGAGCGCGACGAGCTTTGGCTCCCGGAGCTTGGCTTGGGGCTCATGCTCTGGAACGGTGAATTCGAGGGCACGAACGCCACCTGGCTCCGCTGGTGCGACGAAGAGGGTCGGCTGCTGCTCACGGGCGTCGAGCGTGCGGAACGGGAGCAAAGCCGCGCCAACGAAGCCCAGCACCAGGCCGACGAAGAGCGACAGCGCGCGAACGAAGCCCAACGCCAAGCCAGCGAAGAGCGACAGCGCGCCGACGAAGAGCGACAACGCGCCGACGAAGAGCGACAGCGCGCGAACGAAGCCCAGCGCCAAGTTGACGAAGAGCGACAGCGTGCCGAGCGGTTGGCTGCGCGGCTGCGCGAGGCAGGAATCGATCCGGATTCGCTCTAGGGGCGTTGAGCGGCAGAGTGCTGTCGGTCCTTTGGCAAAGGCGACGGCGGTGACGAGCGGTGGCCGTTTCGGACTTGGCGGTTTTTGAGGAGAAACGTGACAATCACGGCCCGGACGTGGTTGGGGAAGTTTGTCTAATCCTGGGTCGTGACGGTCACGTTTGCGATCACAAATTCCAGCGCTGGCCCCTTGTGCCAACACTCAGGCCCCGTGTGCGCAGCCAGTCGCGCGCGGGGCCTTCCTCGTGGAGCGGGTTGGTGTGGTTGAGGTGAATAAAGCAGACTTCGCTGCGGCAGCCAGCCACGCGCGAGACCGTCTCGGTAACGAGCGGGTGCGGAATCTCCTCGATGTTGCGACCGGGCAATTCGTCCGCGCTAAAGAAGCAGCCGTCGAGCAGCGCCACGTCGACTTCGTTGAGCAGCGCTGATAAATCCCGATCCCACGTCGACCAGCTGTCGATGTCCGGGCAGTAGAAGAGCGTCCGCTGCGGCCCCTGCACGAGGAAAGCAAAGGTGTCGCTCCATTCGCCGCGGTGGGGCACAAGCAGCGGCGTCACCCGCAGGTGGGCGCCGAGGGCGAGCGGCTGACCGGGCGCGAGTGTGTGCAGCTCGACGTTGCGCTGGTCGATCAGCTGCGACCACGGCGCGTTCGCGCGGAGGAAGTCGCCCATGCGCCGGCTGGCGTAGAGCGGCAGATCGCGCGGGCTCCACGCCTCGCGGCTCAGGTGGATCAGCCCGGTGTAGTGGCCGATGTGGGCATGGGTGAGCAGGATGCCCGCCAGTGGGTAGGGGGCATCGTCATCGCCGCTGTATTGTAGCTGGTGAAGCTGCTTGCGGAAGTCCGGCGTCGCGTCGATTAGCCAGCACTGTCGCGAGCTGTGATCGACGAGGCCGAGGGCGACGGCGAGGCGGCGCTGAGTGGGGTCGGCGTGGGTGCGGAGGCAGCGGTCGCAGGGGCAGCCGGCCTGGGGCACGCCCGCGTCCTGCGCCGTGCCGAGGAGGAGAGCTTGGGTGGGGATATTCATCTGTGGCGTGTTACTGGCAGCGGACGAGCGCGAATTGATTGTTCTTTCACGCTAATCAATGCCCCTTCACTAAGTGCTGCCGAAAACTTAGCTAGCACTAGCCCCAGATGGTGGTTGACATTTCTAGCCCCCATTTCTTGAAGACGAAATGTGACAACGCTGGGCACACTCGCCCGACTCATGGCAACAATTCGGCCAAAGTCCAAATCATGTACAAGGAGAATTCTGTCTTCCTCAATTGCCTTGTAGACGATGTCCTCATCTTCCAGATAATGCAGTCTCTGCTCGCGAAGGTGAACTGCATCGTGTCCACGGTCTCGAAAAAAGACGGCGCACAGTTGGCTGATGCCCATGTCCAGCAGAAATTTCATGCCGCAACCAGCGTCGGTGTGTAGTGTACATCATCGACCGTTATTGCTGCGTAATGCAGCGCAGCCCGAATGTCCTCAGCCTCCAGATCGGGATGTTCTTCAATAATTTCCTCCGTGGTCATGCCATTTGCTACAAGGTTTAACACCAGCGAGACGGCAATCCGCATTCCGCGAATCGTGGCTTTGCCTCCCAAAATTTTTGGGTTAAAGGTAATTCGATCTAACTCCGGCATAGATTGCTTTCCTTTCCCTAAATCAACTTCTCAACGACGGGTTACAGTTTACCACGAAACCCGGGCCGTCGAAATAGCATGAATCATGGAGCTGCAATGCTCAATTCAGGATTTGAAATCGCAGATGAACGCGCATCTTAATGCAACGCCGATCTTATCTGCGCGAATCGGCGTCTATCTGCGGTTCTTTCTGGTTGAATAGAGCTTGCTGATTCTGGCATGTGTTTGTCGTTCGAGACCGAATCAACGCGCGGGAGGAGCGCATGAACACGCCGGACAACCATTTTCGCAGGCTGTGGGCCGGGCAGACGGTATCGCTGATCGGCTCGCAGATTTCGATGTTGGCGATCCCGCTGGCCGCCGTGGCGCTGGACGCATCCCCGCTGCAGGTGGGCGTGCTCAATGCGGCGGGCACGCTTGCCTCGCTGCTCTTCGGTCTCTTTGCCGGGGTCTGGATTGACCGGGTGCGGCGCAAGCCCGTTTTGGTCTGGACGGATGTTGGTCGCGGCGTGCTGCTGCTGTTGATTCCGCTGGCCGCGCTGCTGGGGGTGTTGCGCTTGCCGCTGCTCTATCTCGTGGCGCTGTTCGGCGGGCTGCTCGGTCTGTTTTCCGATGTGGCGTACCGCTCCTACCTCCCCGCGCTCGTCCCGCGCGACCGGCTGGTGCAGGGCAACAGCCGACTCGAAATGAGCCGCACGGCCTCGGAGATTTTGGGGCCGGGGCTGGCCGGTCTGCTCGTGCAGTGGTTCACTGCGCCCGTGGCGATTTTGCTGGATGCGCTGTCGTTTCTCGCGTCGGGCCTGCTGATCGGGTCGATCCAGAAAGTTGAGCCGCCGCCTGAAGTCGAGGAAAATCGCCCCTCCATCGGGCGCGACATCACAACGGGACTGCGCTTCGTGTTGGGCGACGCCCACCTGCGCGCCGTCGCGGGCACGATGGCGACGCTGGGCTTCTTCAACGCCACGCTGGAGACGGTCTCGCTGCTCTACCTCGTGCGGCAGCTGGGCCTCTCGGCGGGCTTGATCGGCGTGATTTTCTCGGTGGGCGGGGCAGGCTTTTTGCTGGGCACGTTTCTCCCCAATCGGCTCGCGCGTCGCTTTGGCCTGGGGCGCAGCCTGATCGGCGGCCTCGTGCTCATCAGCCTCGGCGATTTGATCCTGCCGCTGGCCGCCGGCTCGACCGTCGCCGTGGTGGCGCTGCTCTGTTTTGGACAGGTGCTCTTTGGGCTGGGCCTCACGGTCTTCAGCATCGGCCAGGTCAGCCTGCGCCAATCACTGACGCCGGACGCCATGCAGGGGCGGATGAATTCGGTGATGCACGTGCTGACGGTCGGCATCGTGCCGCTGGGCGCGCTGATCGGCGGCGGCATTGCCGAGGCGATTGGGCTGCGGGCGACGCTGTTTCTGGCCGTGGCGGGCGAGTTGAGCGCCGTGGCGTGGCTGCTGTGGTCGCCGGTGTGGGGGATGCGGAGGCTGCCGGAGCAGACCGTCTTGTGATTCACTGGAATCAGCGGGAGTCCTCTGTTATAATTGCGATATCAGAGGATGAATTGGAGATGCCACATCATGACGCAAGCCGAAATTTTAACCGAAATTCGACGGTTACCACTTGAAGAGCAGGTGGGGGTTATTCAGTTCACTGCACATATTGTGCAGCGGCGGTTGCAGTTGCAGCCGGAAGCAGTTGGTGAAAGTCAATTACTGCCGCTGGAAGAGGCGGCGGAATTGCTGCTCGATGATTACTTGAATGACGAAGAGCTAACTGCCTTTGCTGCGCTCGACGGAGAGCCCGTCCATGGTTAGGGGAGAAATCTGGCAGATTAATCTCGATCCAACGATTGGCTCTGAATTGCGGAAAAGCCGACCAGCGGTAATTGTCAGTGATGATAAAGTTGGGATTTTACCACTGCGTGTCATTGTGCCGCTGACGGATTGGAAAGAGCGCTATGCCAAAGCGGCGTGGATGACGCGGGTCGCACCCAGCCAAACAAATGGATTGAGAAAAACGTCCGCAGCCGATGCATTTCAGATACGCTCAGTTTCGACACAGCGCTTCGTTGGGCGGCTTGGGAAACTGGAAGATGAAACACTGGAGAACATTCAGAAAGCGTTAGCCACCGTGTTCGCAATGGATCATTAAAAACACGAACGCCTGTTCTTGACAACCCCGCCCCCCTCCGCCAAAATACTTTTCAGCAAACAGCAGAATTTTCAACCGCAGATGAACGCGGATGAACGCAGATTTTCTTCCTCTTATCCGCGTTTATCTGCGTCTATCTGCGGTTCCATTCTTCTAAAACGGACAATCCCACCATGAGCACCCCCATGCGGCGACAGTACCTGTCGCTTAAGGCGCAGCATTCCGACTGCATTTTGTTTTTCCGGCTCGGCGACTTCTACGAGACCTTTGACGACGACGCGAAGACGTTGGCCAAGGTCTGCGACGTGGTGCTGACGAGCCGACCGACGGGCAAGGAGGGGCGCGTGCCGCTGGCGGGCGTGCCCCACCACAGCGTGGACGGCCACATCGCCAAGCTGATCGATGCGGGCTACCGCGTCGCGATTGCCGAGCAGATGACGGAGCCGGGCAAGGGGCTGGTCGAGCGGGCGGTGCGGCGGGTGGTGACGCGCGGCACGGTCGTCGAGCCGGAGATGCTGGACGCCAAGCGCAATTCGTACCTGATGGCCGTGGCCTTTGACGCGACCCACCGCGCGGCGGGCATCGCCTTCTGCGATATCACGACCGGCGAGTTTGCGGCCACGCAGATCGACAACCGCGAGGCCGTGGCGACCGAGCGCTGCGTGGGCGAGGAGATGGGGCGGATTCAGCCGCGCGAGTTTATTCCTGCGGCGTGGAAATCGGCGGATTTGCAGTCACCGGGGCTACAGGTGCAGCTGGACAGCACGTGGATGACCACGGCGCAGGTCGAGCCGTGGCAGGTGGAGGTGGAGACGGCGACGGACGCGCTGCTGCGCCATTTTGAGGTGGCGAGCCTGGATGGCTTTGGGCTGGGGGGCAAGCCGCAGGCGGTGCGCGCGGCGGCGGCGCTGCTCGGTCTCTTGGCAGGCGTCTGGGTCGACCGAATGCGGCGCAAGCCAATCCTCACGTGGACGGATATTAGGCGCGGCGTGCTGCTTACCCCCAATCCTTACGGCGGCGACATCAGCACCCCCTTGCCAAATCGCCTGCTGCGCCAAGCCGATATCGACCGCGACGACTGGCGCAAGCTGTAATCCCAACGTTATCAGCTGCATCTGTAGGGTAAAGCTGCTCGCGCCGTGTTCGAGCAGCGCTTCGCCCCCATTTTGCAATTCTCCCCAACCTCTGCTTCACTACTCCCCATGCGATACCTCTCCCTCCTCGTCTTCTCCACCGGCGCGGCGACGCTGGGCATGGAGCTGAGCGCGGCGCGGCTGCTGGAGCCGTCGTTTGGCAACAACCAGTTGATTTGGGCGGCGCTGATCGGGCTGATCTTGCTCTACCTAGCCGTGGGCGCGTGGCTCGGCGGCAAGCTGGCCGACCGCTTTCCGCAGCGGCGCGCGCTGGACGCCACGGTAACGCTGGCCTGCATCGGCCTCGCGCTGGTGCCGACGCTGAGCCAGCCCGTTCTGCGGCTGGCGGCGGTCGGGCTGGCGGATTTTGCGCCGGGGCTGCTGGCGAGCGCGCTGCTGGCGATTCTGCTGCTCTTTAGCCTGCCCGGCGTGCTCTTTGGCACGGCCACCCCCTGGGCGCTGCGCCTCGCCGTGGCCGATCTAGCACGGACCGGGCAGACCGCCGGTCGCCTCTATGCGATTGGCACGGCGGGCAGCCTGGTCGGCACCTTCCTGCCCGTGCTCTGGCTGATCCCGGCCTACGGCACGCGCTGGACCTTCTACATCCTGGCCCTCGCGCCGCTGGCCGTCGTCGCGCTGGGCAGCTTGGGGCAGCGACATCGCTGGATTCCGCTGGGCGGCGTGGCCGTGGTGCTGGCGCTGCTGGCGATCACGCAGCCGACGCAGGCGGTGCGCGCGGCGTGGGATGATCAAGCACAGGGCGAGCTGATTTACGAAGACGAGAGTCGCTACAACTACATTGCCGTGCGCCAGTGGGGGCCGGAGCGCCACCTCAAGCTCAACGACGGCGTTGGCATCCACAGCGTCTACCACCCCCAGATGCTGTTGAGCAACGGCATCTGGGATTATTTTTTACTCGCGCCGCTCTTTCAGAATCAGAATGGGACACGGATAAACACAGGTGGACACGGATCGGGAAATCCGTCTGCATCCGCCCAATCCGCGTTCCACCCGCCAGACAATCTGCTCCTGATCGGCCTCGCCGCGGGCACGGTAAGCGAGCTCTACACGGACATCTACGGCCCGCTGCCCATCACCGGCATCGAGCTCGACCCGCAGATTCTCGACGTGGGCCGCACCTACTTTGGCATGACGCAGCCCAACCTCACCGCCGTTGCCGCCGACGGGCGCGCCTGGCTCGCCCAGCAGCCCATGCCCCGATCAAACGACGCGCGCTGGGACGTGATCGCCGTGGATGCCTACCGCCCGCCCTACATTCCGTTTCACCTCACCACGCTCGAATTTTTTACGCTCATCCACAGCCATCTGGAGGAGGATGGGGTGCTGGCGATCAACGTCGGGCGCACGCCAGAAAATTTCGCGCTGGTCGATGCGCTGTCGGCGACGCTGCTGGCAACTTTCCCCAGCGTCTACGTGATCGACGAGCCGGGGCCGCCGGGCACGCTGGCAAACTCGCTGGTGGTGGCCACGATGCAGCCCACAGCGCTGGCGGACGTTCAACGTCGCGCCGCTGATTTGCCGGAGGCGCTGCCCGCCGAATTTCGTGATTTTGCGAGCAGCGCTGCCGAGCAGGCGCGGATCGCCCAGCCGCCGGCGGATGCGCCGATCTTCACCGACGATCGCGCGCCGGTGGAGCAGCTGGTGCACGGAATTATTTTGGACTTTTTGCGGGAGTAAAAGCAATTCTAAATTTAAACTTGAAACCGCTGATAAACGTAGATAAACGCGGATTTGCAAGAAAAAACGCGTTATCTGCGTTGATCGGCGTCCATCTGCGATTATATTTCTTCAAATTTAGAATTGCTGAGAGAGTAAAAAGGCGGATTTCCCTGCGTCGAAAGCTGTGCTATGATCCGGTAATTATTCTAAAGCCAGCGCGGAGTTCCCCAATGTATACCCTCCAAAATGACCAGCTCACCCTCTCCCTGCTCGACCCGGCAACCGATACCAAGCTCCTCGGTTCGCGCTATGTCGCGGGCGGCTACATCCATCAGGTAACGGACGCCGTACACGGGCCGCTGCTGAGCGGGCCGGAATATCCGGAGCCGCAACCCAATCCCTTTAACGGGCAGGGGGCACCGGACATGTTTTTCACCCCGCTCGGCGGCGACAACGCCGCTGTCGGCGATGAGGTGGGCGTGATTGGCGTCGGACGCGTGCGGCGAACGAGCGAGCGCGAGCCGTTTGACGTGCGCCACAACCCGGAGGTGATCGAATTCCTGCCCTGGCAGGTCGAGCAGGATGAGACGAGCGTGACGATGCGAACGGCTCAGGAATTTCAGGGCTGGGCGTATATGCTGGAGCGGCGCGTGGAGCTGGTCGAGCGCACTATTCGCTCGCGCACGAGCATCCGCAGCGCAGGCGAATCGACGCTGCCCGTGCGCTGGTTTCCCCACCCCTTCTTCCCGCCCACGACAGATGGCGTGCAGTGCCGCTTCTCGGTGCCGATTGAGCTGCCAGAGAACCCCGCCTACTTTTTGAACGACGACGACTTCATCTGCCTCGACCCCGATTTTAATTGGACGAAGGGCCACTTCCAGCCGCTCGGCTTCTCGGATGCGGAGGAGGGCATGACCATCACGCAGCGCCACCCGCTCGTCAGCGAAGTCGTGGCGACGATTGATTACGCGACGGACTTTCTGCCCATTTGGGGCAACGCTCGCACCTTCTCCTTCGAGCCCTATTTTGATACAGCGCTGGCGCAGGGCGAATCGGCGACGTGGCAGATCGACTACACATTCTAAACAAAAATTACGCAGAACACACAGAGGAGGCACAGAGATTCACAGAGAAAAGAAAGAAAATCTCTCTATGTGCTCTGTGTCTTCTCCGTGAAGCTCTGTGTTCAAAAGAGGAGCTCTTATGCAATATCGACAGCTTGGCCCGTCGGGCCTGCGCGTTTCGGCCATTGGGCTGGGGACAAATCAGTTTGGCGGCAAGGTCGATCAGAATGGCGTCAACGACATCGTCGACTGCTGTATTGACCTCGGCATCAACCTGCTCGACACGGCGGATATGTACCAGAAGGGGCGCTCGGAGGAGACGCTGGGCGTGGCGCTCAAAGGCAAGTGGGACAAAGTGGTGCTGGCGACCAAGTGCGTGATCCCCACGGGCGACGGGCCGAACGATGGGGGCGCGTCGCGCTACCACATCGTCAACGCCGTGGAGGCGAGCCTGCGCCGCCTGCAGAGCGACCACATCGACCTCTACCAAATGCACCGCTGGGACGCCGACACGCCCGTCGAGGAGACGCTGCGCGCGCTCGACGATCTGGTGCGCAGCGGCAAAGTGCGCTACGTCGGCTGCTCCAACTACACGGCGTGGCAGCTCGCCCGCGCCAACGTGCTCGCGGAAGTCCACGGTTGGACGGCCTTTGTGAGCATCCAGAATCACTACCATCTCTTTGAGCGCGAAATTGAGAACGAGGTGCTGGGCTACTGCAGCGCGCACGGCGTCGGTATCCTGCCTTACTTCCCGCTGGCGGGCGGCTTTCTCACCGGCAAATACAAGCGCGGCAAGGAGGCTCCCGCCGGCTCGCGCGGCGAAAGCAGCGAATACGTCCAGCGCTACATGACGGACGCCAATTATGACAAGGTCGAGGCGCTGACGCAGTGGGCCGAGGCGCGCGACCACTCGATGGTCGAGCTGGCGCACGCCTGGCTGCTGGCGCACCCGGCCGTCAGCAGCGTCATCTCCGGCGCGACAAAGATCGAGCAGGTGCGGGGCAACGCCAAAAGCGTCGAGTGGGCATTAACGACGGACGAGCTGGACGAGGTGAATGCGATTTTGGACAGCGACGCGTAATGCAGCCGTCCGAGGAGTGCGCACGCCCACGTGCGCACGGAACGTACGAGCATTTGATAATCTCACGGGGTTGACCCGGCACGTGGGCGTGCCTACTCCGCAATTATCCTGCGTCCCCGTTTAACCGTTACCAAGAAACAAGCCATGCGCATTCAACAATCGATCTGCTACCCGCTCTTCAAGCCCGCCGACCTGCCGCTCGACGCACTCTTTGCCACGGCGGCGGAAATTGGCTACGCGGCGGTGGAGCTGTGGGGGCGCGGCGACGACTTCGACGAAGTGATGCAGCTTGCCCAGCAGCACAATCTCGCCGTCGCCAGCATGAGCGGCCACGGCTCGCTGGCGGACGGGCTCAACAAGCGCTCGAACCACGAGCGCATCGAGGCCGAGCTGCGCCGCTCCATCGACATCGCCGCCGCCCACGGCGTCCCCGGCCTGATCTGCTTTAGCGGCAATCGCCAGCCGCACCAGAGCGAAATCGAGGCGATTGAGGCCACGGCGGATGGGCTGCGGCGCATTGCGCCCTATGCCGAAGAGAAGGGCGTCAACCTCAACGTGGAGCTGCTCAACTCCAAGGTCGATCACCCCGGCTACCAGTGCGACCACACGGCGTGGGGCGTCGCCGTCTGCGAGCGGGTCAACAGCCCCAACGTCAAGCTGCTCTACGACATCTACCACATGGCGATCATGGAGGGCGACCTGATCCGCACCATCCGCGACAACATCCGCTGGATCGGCCACTTCCACACAGCCGGTAACCCCGGTCGCCACGATTTGGACGACGCGCAGGAGCTGAACTACCGCGGCATCTGCCGGGCAATTGCGGAAACGGGCTACGATCTCTTCGTCGGCCACGAGTACAAGCCGAAGGGCGATCCGGTGGAGTCGCTCAGAACGACCTTTGAGATTTGTAATCAGGGTTAAACAAAGAAAATTAACGCGGAGGCGCAAAGGCGCTAGGAGACTTCTCGTGTGACGTGTCGGTTGGACAAATCATTGTTTACGGCATTTGCCGATTCCTGTGCAGCTAACACAATCAAGCAACCATCTCCTTTGCGTCTCTGCGCCTCCGCGTTAAAATGGATAGACATTCCCCATGACTATGTTCCCCAATATCCTCTGGATTTGCACCGACCAGCAGCGCTGGGACACGATTGGCGCGCTGGGTAATCCGCACGTGGACACGCTCAACGTGAACCGGCTCGTGCGCGAGGGCGTAGCCTTTACGCACGCCTACTGCCAGTCGCCGATCTGCACGCCGAGCCGCGCCAGCTTTCTGACGGGCTGCTACCCCAGCACCGTCCACAACGCGCGCAACGGCAACGAATCCGTGCCGCCCTCGCCGCCGCTCGTGACCAAAATGCTGGCCGATGCGGGCTACGACTGCGGGCTGATCGGCAAGCTGCACCTCAGCAGCGCCTACGGACGCATCGAAGCCCGCCAGCAGGACGCCGACGGAAACATCATCGACGGCTATCGCTACTGGCAATACTCCCACGCCCCGCGCGATGATTGGCCCCAGGGCCACGACTACGCCGACTGGGTGCGCTCAAAGGGCCACGTGCTCGGCGAGCTGACGCAGAGCCACGACGGCGTCCCCGCCGAGCTGCACCAGACGACGTGGTGTGCGGAAAAGACCATCGACTTTATGCGGCAGGAGCGCGAGGGGCCGTGGCTGGCCTCGGTCAACATCTATGATCCACACCCGCCCTTCAACCCGCCGCGCAGATACCGCGACCAGTTCGACCCCGCCACCATGCCCGGCCCGCTCTTCCGCGAAAGCGACCTCGCGCAGCAGGCGGCGCTCGCCGGGGTCGACTTTCAGAGCAAAGTGCGTCGCCCGCAGCAGATTACCACACGTAATCCCTTGAGCGGCGACATCCACGCGATCCAGGCCGCCTACTACGCCATGATCAAGCTGATCGACGATCAGGTCGGGCGCATGGTCGACGCGCTGGAAGAGAGCGGCCAGCGCAAGAACACGATCATCATTTTCATGAGCGACCACGGCGAGACGCTGGGCGATCACGGGCTGCTGCAGAAGGGCTGTCGCTTTTACGAGGGGCTGGTGCGCGTGCCGCTGATCTGGTCGTGGCCGGGGCAGATCGAGCAGAACGTGCAGAGCGACGCACTCGTCGAGCTGACGGACATTGCGCCGACGCTGCTCGGCTTGGCGGAGCAACCGATTCCAGATTATATGCAGGGTCGTTCGCTGCAGCCGATCCTCACGGGCGACGCGATAGATGGTCACCAGACCGCTGCCCACCGCGACTTTGTGCGCAGCGAATACTTCGACACCCTCGACGAGCCCAATCACTCCTACGGCACGATGTACCGCGACGCCCGCTACAAGCTCGTCGTCTACCATGGCCACTACGTTGACGGCCACGGGTTGGGCGAATTGTATGATTTGCAAAACGATCCGGGCGAGTTCGAGAATTTGTGGGACGATTCGGCCCACCAATCGCTCAAGCTGGAGCTGATGCGGCGCAGCTTTGATGCGTCGATGTTTGCCGCGGTCGATGTGGGGTCGCGCCGAATGGGGCCGATGTGAGCGCCAAAAACATTGTCTCTCGTAGGTCACCTTTGCTCCGCAAGGTGACCTAGATTATCTACCCAATCACGTTTTGAATTCACACCCATTTAGGCAATTCCAGGAAATCAACTATACCGGGATAAGCCATGTTGGATGTGCGACGCACCTCAGAAGGTGCGACGCACGGTCGACTGTCTCTCTGATGCGGCCAACATAGCCTGCGGTGCGTCGCACTTGGGAAAGTGCAACGCACCTCCATCACAATCAGCCGTAGTATATTTATAATCTTGGATTAGCCTTAGGACATGCAAAGCTTGTCACATAGCGGAGCATACGTGATCTACGTTAACACCCACGGGCTCCGCATCGCTCCCTCCTCGCCGAATTCCAGCGCGACTTCCCCCTTCACCGACAGCCGCTCGTGCGCCTCGACCTCAGCGCGCAGCGAGTCGCTCACCCACAGCTCGCCCAGCGAGAGCGTATTCTCGATAAAGAGCCAGCGCGCCTGCTCGCTTGGGTAGCCGCAGCCGCGGGCCGCCATCTGCAGCGCCCGCCGATCGTCCGCCATCGTCAGCGGCAGGTGGGCGCGCAACATACCGAGCATGCCCGACGTGCCCGCGTTGGTGTAGACGGCGCGCCAGTCGATCTGCTCGGCCACGCGTGCGGTGGTGACGTTGGCCAGGCCCATGCCGTAGGCGTTGCCGTGCGTGGCCTCGGTGAGATCGAGGACGGCGATGATGGCAATATCCGGCCCGCCAAAGGATTCATCGCTCTGGCGCGGGATGCGTACGCGACCAACAATGTTGGTGTCCATGCCCGTGCCGCTGATGTTTTTGCCGATTTCGCGCAGCACCAGCACCTCGATTTCGGGAAAGGGCAAGCTGGGCATCAGCGACTTGGCCCGTTCGAGCAGCGCCCGCTCGCGCGCATCGCCGATTTCGTCAGCGGTGAGGCCGACGATCTCCGCCGTCTCATCATAGCCATTTTCGACGAGCGCAATGCCGCCGCGTAAATTGGTGCGCTCGGCGTAGAGCTTGGCCGCGGGCGCGATGTGGCGCGTCAGCCACTCTGGCCCGCCCGCGTGCAGCGCCGCCGCGCCCCGCTGCTTGCCCAGCCCCACCACCGCCATCTTGGCTAGCCCGCTCTCGATCTCGCCGCGAAAGCTCGTGTGCGGCTTGACGCGATTGATCAGCAGCACGTGATCCGCCGCCGCCGTAATGGCGTCCTGAAAAATTGCTGGGCCGTTGGGCACGCGGCCAATCTCCCTCACCTCCATCGTCGCCCGCACGTCCGCGCCGACCGTCTCCCGCGTCACGCCGAGATTCGCCAGCATTTCCACCTGCCCGTCGACGGTTGCGCCGGCGTGGCTGCCCATGGCGGGCGTGATAAACGGTTCCAGCCCCGCCTCGCGCAGCCGCTCGACCACGGCGCGCAGCACCTGCGGCTGGTTGGCAATCCCCCGGCTGCCCACGCCCACGGCCACGCTGTCGCCCGGCTGGGCCAACGCCAGCAGGCCGCTCTGCTCGACGGCGTCGCGTGCGGCGGCGGAGATGTCGGCGACGAGGGGACGCTCGAAGCGCTGGGTGACGTGAAGGAGCGTGGGGGGGAGATCGGCGGGGAAGTGGAGATCGGAAATTTGGGAGAGATTCATAGTAGGTTCCGTAGAAAATTAGCCACGAATTACACGAATTGCACAAATTTTGCTGATAACCCTGACAGTTGCTTCAGCGAATGACTCGTTTATGCTGTAGTGATTCCGCTCCGAAATTGATTAGAAGCGCCAGCTTTAGTTTCGTGGCAGCAAGATAGTTAAGCGCCTGCGCGGTGTGTCTTGAATGAAAGACTTTTACCGCCTTGATTTCGAGCACAATCTTCTGCTCCACGACAAAGTCCGCTTCAAATTTGCCGACAAGGATTGCCTTGTACTGAACGTCGAGGGGCACAAGATGTTCAAAAGTAATCTGTCGAAGCTGTAGCTCGTGGGCAAGCGCCTTCTGATAGACCGACTCTAAGAATCCTGGCCCCAACTGTCGATGAACCGCCATTGCCGCCCCCACAATTTGATATGCCAATTCTCCATACACCAAATCTTTTGACCGCGCCTGTATTGACATTTACCCTTTCTTCCATTCGTGTAATTTGTGCAATTCGTGGCTAAGCTTCTTCTCTCTCCTTTGTATCGTGATGCCCAATCAATTCCTTCGCCGCCTCGACCACCCTTCCCCTAAGCGACAGCGGCTCGACAATCTCCACCACTGTCCCCAAGCGCAATATCTGCCGACAGGCCTCCTCCTCCGAAGAAAAAATGAGCGGCAGCAGACAGGAGCCATCGGTCGCATCGACTGCCGCCTGGGCAATCGAGTGGTGAATGCCTTCGCCAAAAGTCTGCACCAGCGCTGGGACGCCGTCGTGTGCCACCCGCAGCGTAACGGGGAACTGGGCCAGGCTCTCCTGAAACTGGGTCGATTGGGCCGTCCAGTAAGCCGCCAAATCAAAATTCGCCGGGTAGGTAAATGACTCTTCCGTGACCCGCGCTGCCTCAATGCGCGAAACGCGGTAAATTTGCTCGCGATCCGGGCGACCCACCATCTTCATCCCCGCCACCAAATACCACACCCCCGCCTTGGCGACCAAGCCCAGCGGCTCGACGACGCGCTCGCGCCACGCGCCGTCGCCGCGCCGGTAGGTCATGTCGAGGCGGCGCTGCTGCCAGAGCGCTTCCTGCACGGCGGGCAGGTGGGGCGTCGGCTCCTCGCCCTGCTGCCAGGCGACGGGGTCGAAGTGAATGCGCCGCCGCACAAAATCGGCCGTGTCCTGGAAGGGGCGCGGCAGCGCGGCCGTCAGCTTGAGCAGGGCGGATTCGGAGGCCTTGCCGATGCCGAGATCGCCCAGCAGACCAGGCACGGTAAAGCTAAACAGCGCGCGCACCTCATCCTCCTTCAAGCCGGTGAGGTTGGTGCGATAGCTTTCCATCAGCGCGCAGCCGCCGTGTGGCCCGCGCTCGGCATAGACGGGCACGCCCGCAATGCTCAGGGCATCCAGGTCGCGGTAGACGGTGCGGGTGGAGACTTCGAGCCGCGCGGCCAGTTCGCCCGCGGTCATCTGGCCGCGCGTTTGCAGCAGCATCAGCATCGAGATGAGACGGTCGGCGCGCATGGCAAGCTCCTGGAAAAGCGTAACGATTCAGGCTCCTGCCCAAATCTCTATGATTACAAAGAAAACGGCCCCCCTCTCCCATCCTGGGAGAGGGGCTGGGCGTGAGGGCTGAACAATTATAGAAAAACGGCGAGTTTCTGAGAAAGATGTCAGCAATTGGCTCAAAAGCGACGGATGATGTTGACACAAGATGTCAACTTTAGCCAGTAAACTGAGCACAGATGGCACTATCGTACCACAAATTGGCTGACAAACTGAACCGAAAGGAACCTTTGCCATGTCGTTCTCTCAGGAATCTGAAATTGTCCACATTGGCGATGCCGACAGGCGACGCAGAACACGTTTGCGCCAGGGCCGCATTGGGCTGCGACGGCGACGGGCGCAGCAGCAGCTCGACCGTCGCCTGGCGCGGTGGGAAACGCGCCGCTGGCGACACTGGCACGAGCAGGTCGACCAGTCGCCGCGGGTAATTGGCTAGTACACGCTCGTTAACGATCGCCTGCGCGGAAGATCGACTTCCGCGCAGGCTGTACCCACCATTTCAGCAATGCCAAATTTGGACCGCTTGCTGCCTAGTTGAAGAGAGTTTCGCCGCGGATTGCGCGGATTACGCGGGTTTCTGTCTCTGACTCCGCGCAAATCTGCGCAATCCGCGGCGAAAAATTCTTCCGGTAAGGCTAATCCAAGATTATAAATATACCACGGCTGATTGTGATGGAGGTACGTTGCACTTTCCCAAGTGCAACGCACCGTAGGCTGTGTTGGCCGCACAAGAGAGAGAGTCGACCGTGCGTCGCACCTTCTGAGGTGCGTCGCACATCCAACATGGCTTATCCCGGTATAGTTGATTTCCTGGAATTGCCTAAGTTAAATTCGGAATTGCTGCCACCGTCTTTCCCCGCTTGACAACCGCTACATTTCCCCTTACAGTAGCTTCACAATATGAAACAATATTTCACTATCTAAATCGTGTCCGATCCATCCTACCCCGGCGCGCAGTCGGTTTCCCGCGCCGTTGGCCTGCTCAAGCTCTTTAGCGACGCGCAACCCGCATGGTCGCTGGCGAATTTTGTACAGGCAACTGACCTCAACAAAACAACCGTCTACCGCCTGCTTTCCGCACTTGAAAGCGAGGGTCTAGTCGCGCGGGCGGACGACGGCTGCTACCGCCTTGGCCCGGAGATGATTGCGCTGGGCGGCTGTGCCATGCGCACGAATGATCTGCGCAGCGTGGCGCGGCCGCGGCTGGAGCAGGTGGCGGAATCCACGGGCGAAGCGGCCACGCTGGAGGTGCTGATGGGCGCCCTCGCGACGGGGCAAGCCCAGATGCTGGTGCTGGACGAAGTGGTGAGCAGCTACTTAGTCGGCATGTCGCAGGATGTGGGCGCGCGCTTGCCGCTCCACGCCACATCGACAGGCTTGCTGCTGCTGGCCTTCCAGCCGGAGAACGCTATCGCGCAATGGATGGAGTCGCCGCGCAAGAAAATCACCCCACAGACGCAGGTCAACGCATCGGCGTTGACCAAAACGCTGCAAACAATCCGTCAGCAAGGATACGCGACCACCGTGGGCGAACTCGAAATCGGCTTCAACGCCGTGGCCGCGCCGGTGCTGGATCATGCGGGGGCGGTAGTGGCGGCGATGAGCGTGGGCGGGCCGAGCGCGCGGCTGGACGAGACGCGGCTCGTCGAAATTGCCGCGGTGCTGCAGGAGGCAACGCGACACGTGTCGCGGCAGCTGGGGTATCGCTCGCCGAAGTGACCGCCACGGTGCAAAATCGGTCTAGTCCTTCCCAAATCGTTTGCGCCGTGATTGTCACTTTCCGCTGGCTGTCCGAGAAGTGACAATCACGGCCCACGCATCGTCTTGTACTTCCTCTGATAGAGGGCCGTGACGGTCGCCGCGATTCATCGCCTACCAGTTCACGCATCACGTTTCACGAAAGGATTTTCCATGACCTCATCCGTTCTCGACCGACCGTCGATTCAGCGCTATAGCGTGCCCGGCCCCAAGGCGCGCGCCATTCTGGAGCGCGATGCCCGCTTCGTTTCGCCCGCCTATGGCCGCGAACACCCCTTTGTCATGTCGCACGGGCGGGGCAGCGAGGTGTGGGATGTCGACGGCAACCGCTACTTGGACTTTGTCGCGGGCATCGCCGTCAACGCGACGGGGCACAGCCACCCGCACGTGGTCGACGCCGTGAAAGCGCAGGCGGACAAATTTTTGCACATCTCGTCCGATTTCTACCACGAGCAGTGGGTGGAACTGAGCGAGCGGCTGGGCGCGATTGCGCCCTTCGACGAGCCGGCCCGCATCTTCCTGGGCAATTCGGGGACGGAGGCGGTGGAGGCGGCGATCAAGTTGGCGATGCACCACACCGGTCGCCACCGCTTCGTCGGCTTTCTGAGCAGCTTCCACGGGCGCACGCTGGGCTCGCTCGGCTTTACGAGCAGCAAAACGACGCAGCGCGCCGGCTTTCTGCCCGCGACCAACGTTACCCATATTCCGTACCCCAACACCTACCGACCGCTGCTCGCCTGCCAACCCGGCCAGGAGGATTACGGCGACACCGTGGTCGATTACCTGGAGCAGGTCGTCTTCAAGAGCCTGCTGCCGCCGGAGAGCGTGGCGGGGATTTTAGTCGAGCCGATTCAGGGCGAGGGGGGCTACATCGTGCCGCCGGACAATTTCTTTCCGCGGCTGCGCAAAGTGTGCGACCAGCACGGCATCGTGCTGATTGTCGACGAGGTGCAGAGCGGCATGGGGCGCACGGGCAAGTGGTGGGCCATTGAACACGCTGATATAGGAGGGTCAAGCGTGCAGCCGGACATTGTCTGCTCGGCCAAGGGGATTGCGAGCGGCGTGCCGCTGGGCGCAATGATTGCAAGGGAAAGCATTTCGACGTGGGGGCCGGGCGCACACGGCAACACCTACGGCGGCAACCCCATCGCCTGCGCCGCGGCGATTGCCACGCTGGACGTGCTGGCCAACGGCGGCGTCGACAACGCGAGGGAGCAGGGCGAATACCTGATGGACGCGCTCTGCGAAATTGGCGCGCGCCACCCGTCAATTGGCGACGTGCGCGGGCGCGGGCTGATGGTTGGCGTCGAATTTATCGGCGACAAACCAACGCGCACGCCCTCCGTCGAAATTCGCAACCGCACCAACGAGCTTGCTTTCGAGCACGGCCTGCTGCTGATGGGCTGCGGCACCAACGCCACGCGCTTTATCCCGCCGCTGATCGTCGAGCGGGCGCAGGTCGATGAGGCGCTGCAAATTTTCGAGCACGCGCTGTCGCAGGCGGAGGAAGAGCTGCTGTAGGGTGCTGGTCGAGCAGCAGGGGGCTAATTCCCTTCCGGCACGTAGCGCCTCACCAACGCCTGCCAGGCCGGCGACTCCGTTGCTTCTAGAACAATCCGATTGAGCGGATCGCGCAGCTCGCTCCCCGGCGGCAGCACAAAGACGTAGCGCTGTGGATTGATGTCCGTAGCGGTAACGCGCAGGGCCCCGCCCAGCGATTCGCCGTTGACGTGGCGCAGCGTCGCCGCATCGTGGACAAAGACGTCCGCGTCGCCGTCGCGCACGGCGCGCAGCCCCGCGGCGACGCTGTCGTAGCCCTGAAAGGCAATGCGCTCCTCCGTGAGAAAATCGGCGGCTGCCGTCTGCGCGACGCTGCCGACGCTGCGGCCGCGCAGGCTGCCGGGAAACTGGCCCGTGCCCAAGCCCGCATCCAGCGTGAGCACGGAGACGAGCGAAGCCGTGAGAATCGCCGTCACCGCCATCGCAATTAGCATCCAGATCAGCGCGACAATGCGCCCGCCCACGGTCAGCGGCGCTTTGTCGCCATAGCCGATGGTGGACATCGTCACCCCCGCCCACCAGAAGCCCGACCAGATGCCGCGCGCGGGCTCCTCCTGGAACATGTCGGTATTGGCCTCGCGCTCGAAGAGCCAGACCACGATGCCCACCAGCAAAAATGCGATGGACAGCACCGCTGCAATTTGCCAGAAGCGCGGCGAGAAGAAGGCGCCCGCAATCGCCAGCAGGCTGCGCTCGGCGGGCTGTGCCGTGCCCAGCGTGGAGACCAAATAGGGCTGGGTAAAATCGACTTGCCCCACGGCCTCCGCGCTGGCAACCGCGCCCACCGCCACATCCAGCGAGCCATTGGCCACGCCGCTCACCAGCGCCTCGCGCTCGACTTCGCGCCACTCGTACGCTAGATCGAGCGCCTCCGCCGCATCGCGCCACAAATTCACCGCCAGCCCATCCCAGCCCTGCGGCTGCTGATCGTCCCGAATCGCAAAGGGCGGCGCATGGGCCACGCCGACAATCAGGGGTTCAGCTTGTGTGGGGAGAGCGGCGCGCGCGGTCGAGGCGAGCGTAAGCAGTAGAGTGGACAGAATCAACAGGAGGAGAGGAAGCAGACGCATGATGAGTGAGAAAAGCTGGGTGATTTTTCCCGATCATGCGCCATCGCGCGGGGAGAGGATAGGGGATTGACTACAGTTTACGTAGGGATACGCCATGGCGTGCCCTACGTAAACTAGCTCCGCCAGGCCGCAAGCGCCAAACAGACCCAGCCCGCAATAAACGCCACCCCCCCAAGCGGCGTGATCGCGCCCAGCCAGTTGGCCCCCTCGCCCAGCAGCCGCGTGACCGTCAGCGTATAAAGGCTGCCGGAGAAGATCACGACGCCGGCCACGAAGAGCCAGCCCGCCGTGGTCGCCAGCGTGCTCTGGGGAAAACGCGTCGCCGCCACGGAGACGGCCACGAGCGCCAGCGCGTGGTAGAAGTGGTAGCGCACGCCGGTCTCAAAAGTCGCCAGCTGGGCGGCGCTCAGGCGAGCCTCCAGCGCGTGCGCGCCAAATGCGCCCAGCGCCACGGCCAAGCCAGCGAGCAGCGCGGCGAGCACAAAAAAGGTTCGGTCCATGATCTCTCCCAAAATATTTCAACGCGGAGGGCGCGGAGAAAAGAGGCGCGGAGGGCCGCAGAGGACAGCAAGAGGCTCTGTTCCTCTCCGCTTCTCCTTTGCGCCCTCCGCGTCCAATCTACTCTCTCTCTACCCGGTAAATGGTTCCCGTCGC
This sequence comes from Caldilineaceae bacterium, assembly GCA_965213595.1. GTDB lineage: Bacteria > Chloroflexota > Anaerolineae > Caldilineales > Caldilineaceae > JBCCFC01. Next base: position 695,991 of record CBDBZO010000002.1, read on the forward strand.
AAAGTCGCTCACCAGCAGCGAATCGCCGTCGACCAGCAGGTGCTGCGGGTTGGTGAGCCCATCCAGGAAGGGCTCGACCGTGCCGGTGGCGTTGTCGCCGCTTTCGGTGATTTGCACGCGCTGCACGCCGCGCCCAACCCACAGCGCCACGAGCAGTTCGAGGTTGTCCGAATCGGCGGTAAAGGGCGAGACGACGATGCTCGTCGGCGAGCTGTGCGGCGCAAAGGTAACGACGGGCGGGCGCGTTTCGGCGCAAATTTCCTCCGTGCCGCCGTAGTTGCGCGCCGGGAGCTGATCGCCGTAGCACTGGGGCCAGCCAAAATCCGCCCCTTCGACCACCAGGTTGATCTCCTCCGGCGGCGCTTCGCCGTTGACCGGGTCGTCGCCCATCTCGGTCGTCCACAGGCGACCCTCATCGTCGATGGTGCGGGCGTAGGCCCCCTTGAGGCCGGTGGCGAGCGGCTGTGGATTTTGCGGCTCCGCCGGGTCGAGCTGCCAAATCGTCCCCGAACCGGGCTGCGCCCCGTTGCCCTGCCGCCGACCGCTCGTCTCGTAGAGGAGCATCCCGTCGTCGGTTGCCGTCAGCGTGCCTTCGGAGCGGCCGTTAAAGGGCAAGTCGCTGAGGATGGTTTCCGGCTCGCCGACGCCGTTGTTCTCACCGTCATTTTCGCTGAGCGGCGCGCGCAGAATGTCGCGCCCGGCGGCGATCCAGAGCGCCCCGTCGAGCACGGCGATGCCCGTCGGCTTGGTCAACCCCGTCAGCAGCGTCTCGCGCTCGCCCGTTGCCAAATCGATGGCCACGACTTCGCCCGCGCCCGCATTTTCTTGCCCAGCCAGCTGCGCCACCCACAGCCGCCCGTCCGGACCAATCACGTGCTGCGTCGGCCCCGTCAGCCCCTCGACGGCGACGTTTGCGCGGAAGCCGTCGGGCAGAGTCAGGCCGAGATCGGCGGTGGGATCGGGCAGTGGGTTTTCGGAGGTGGTTTCGGTGATGGCTTCGCTGGCGGGCGCAGTCGCCGTGGCGCTGACTTCCTGAGCGGAGGGGCCGGGCGTGGCGGCGGGCGATGTCGCCACGCAGGCGGCGAGGAGGAAAGCCAATAGGCTGGGAAAGAAGAGTCGGTTTGTGTTCATGGTTAAGTTTTCTATACTATCGACACGAATAAATTTATCGTACCACTCACCGCGCCCGCCAACCGCAACACGCATCACGATTTCGAGGTTGTTGAAAGAAGAGAACTTCTATTTTTCGACTTCGCTACCTGTCAGTTAGGTATGTCAAGAAGAAAGATTGGTAAACAGCGGGAATTCTGAGTAAAGTTAAAGTTGCGAAACCAACTCACTCAGGAGAGACCATGTTTACCAATCTCGCTCAACATGATAAATTCCTTGCCTATTGTCGTCAACTGCTGCCCCAAGCGCGGCTGACCCAGTTGCGAACGCTCAGTTTAGTCGTTATCGGGTTGCTGGAAAGCACGGACGCCCACTTGAGTAGCTTGGCGGAGGTCATCCCGCTGGACATCACCGACTTGAGCCTGGAACAGCGGGTGCGACGCTGGCTGAAGAACGAGCGCATTGAGGTGCGCAGTTGGTACGAACCCTTTGTCCTGACAGGGTTACAGCTCTATCGGCCCCAAACGGTTTATGTGGTCATGGACACGAGCCAGTTCGGGCCGAGTTGCCGCGCGTTGGTGGTGGGCGTGGCCTACGCAGGGCAGGTGCTGCCGCTGGGCTGGCGGGTGGTGAAAGGCAAAAAAGGACACACCGACCCCCAAGTGCAGAATGAGTTGCTGGCCGAAATTCGTCCGCTGCTGCCGCCCGGCCAGGTCGTCTTGGTAGCGGATAGCGAATTCAGTTCCGTCGAGATGCTAACGCCCATTCAGGCTTGGCACTGGTTCTTCATTGTGCGCGTGCGCGGCAACGTCTCGGTGCAGCGCGAAGACGACTCCTCTTTTCTGCTCAAGCAGGCGGGCTTGCAAAAGGGGCAAACCAAGTCCTGGCAGCGCATCACGTGGACAGCTAAACATGCCTTTGGCCCCTTGATGCTGGTCGCCACCTGGCAGAAAGACGAGAAAGACCCCTTATATGTCCTGACCAACACCAACAACATGCAGGCCGCTTTGCTCGTCTACGCGTGGCGCTTCTGGATTGAACCGCTCTTTGGCGACTTCAAAGGCCGGGGCTTCCACCTGGCTCAGACTCGCATCCGCGACCCCAAGCGCTTGGCCCGCCTGCTCTTGGTCGCCTGCCTTGCCTTCCTTTGGTCCTTGGCCACCGGCAGCTTTGTCTTTCATTCCCCCAAGCAGCGTCTCGTTGACCGCAATGACCGCGACGACCGCAGCTTCTTTCAGCTTGGCTACCGCTTTATCAAGCGCTCTCTCAAACTTCGTCAACTCGCTGATATTACGTTCTCAATAAACCCAATTTGGCTACCTCACAACTTGACTCTACAAACTGACAGGTAGCGAATTTTTCGACAAAAGGGGAACTCTCCCGCTACAATGCATCGTTGTCAGCACGTATCGCTTTCCTGTTGTACTTTATCAATCAACCCTCAATGGCCGTTTCTTCCCAAGCTCAACCCCAATCCCCATCTCAGCTCGCTCCCCGGCGGCGCTACGCCGACAACACCTACTTCGAGGATGGTCGGCTGCTGACGGGAATTCTCGTTTCGTTGCTCTATCTCATGCTCGCCATCTCGCTCGACGCGGCGGGCTACGTCGACAATCTGCTGCTGCTGCTCCCCGTCACGCTGGGCGCGCTGCTGCTGGGCATGCTGATGGCGTTCAGCCGCTTCGACGGCTTCTTTGCGCTTTCGCACAGCATGTTTGCCGGGCTGGCGTGGATTTTGTTCCTGATCATGCGCCGCGTCACCGAGGCGGAAATCGAGCCGATTGTGAGCAACGGCATCCCCGATTTTCAGGCGCGCGCCTACTTTGTGCTGCTCCAGTGGTTTGACTGGCTGGACGCGGCCTCCAACTTTGTCGTGCTTTCCGCCGCCAATCTGCTGGGGCCAGAGAGCGCGACGCAGATTGTTGCGCCCGCCAATAACAACTACGTCTTTATCTTTGAGATTGCCTTCCTGCTCTGGTGGCTCACCTACCTGGGCGTGTGGGCCATTTTTCGCCACGGCTACGTCTGGCGCGCGGTGATCCCCGCCGCCGCCGTGCTGCTGATCAACACCTACTACGCGCCCAACCCCATCTTTTCCTTTCTCGTGGTCTTTGGCCTGGCGGCGCTGATGCTGCTGATCCGCACCCACCTGGCCGAACAGCAGCTGCGCTGGCGCGAGCAGCGCATCCACTTTAGCCAGGACATTTCGCTGGACTTTTTGCGCAACGGGCTGATGTATAGCGTCGTTGTGCTGGCGCTGGCAATCGCGGCGCCCGGTCTGGGGCGCAACCCGCAGGTGCGCGAGGTGCTGGAGCCGCTCAACGAACAAATTGAGCAGACGCAGCAGCGCGTCAACGAACTCTACCCCGCGCTCAATCGACAGCGTCGCGCGGCTGGCTCCTCGTTTGGCCCGGAGCTGACGCTCGGCGGCGCGCGCAACCTGGGCAACCGCCCCGTCTTCCAGGTGAACGCGCCCGGCGGTCGCTACTGGCGCGCGGCAATTTACGACGCATTTGACGGGCGTACCTTTGGCATATCCGACCGCAACGAAGTTGACTTTGATGCAGACCAGCCGCTGCCCATTCCCGATTGGCAGCTGCGCGTGCCGCTCACCCAAACGGTGACGATGGCCTCGGCGGCGGGCGGCACGCTCTTTGGCGTCCAGGACATCTTTATCAGCGACATCCCGCTCGAGTCACCCGTGCTGCCTGCGCCGGGGACGAACGCACTGGGCGAAGGGCCGGACGGCGTGGAGGGCGCGGTCGAACTGGCGCTGACCAAGGCTCGCCGCCCGCTCGATGTGGGCGATTCCTACACCATCGTCAGCCGTCAGTCTGCGCCGACGCAGCGGGCGCTGCGCAGCGCGGGCACGGAGTATCCAGCCGGTCTGCTCGAGCGCTACACGCAGATGCCGGAGGATTTTCCGCAGAGCGTCACCGATTTTGGTCGGCAAATCGTCGAAGAGAGCGGCGCGACTACGGTCTATGATCAGGCCAAGGCCGTGGAGCAGTGGCTGCGCACCAACATTGCCTACAACGAGAGCATTGAAGCCCCGCCGCCCAATGTCAACGGTATTGAATACTTCCTCTTCGAGCTACAAGAGGGCTACTGCGATTACTACGCCATGACCATGGCGACCATGCTGCGCACGCAAGGCATCCCCGCGCGCATGGCGGCGGGCTATGCCGAAGGCACCTACGACGAAGAGTCCGGCATTTTGACCATGACCGAGCGCGACGCCCACTCCTGGGTCGAGGTCTTCTTTCCGGGCTACGGCTGGATCGAATTCGAGCCGACGGCGGGCGAGAGCGAGCTAACGCGCCCCGAAGGCGAGGACCCGGCCGCCCAGGATGACGCCGCGCTGGAGCAGGATTTTGCCCAGCCGGACACGGGCGTGCCGGAGGAGGCGTTCGAGGAGAACGATCCGCTCTTTGACGAAGGCAACCTGCCGCAGGATGAGCAGTTCTTTGGCGGCGGCGGTGGCCTGCTGCCCGCCGGTCGCGGGTGGTGGCTGTGGGCGCTGCTGACGCCGCTGGTCGCGCTGGCGGGGCTGTTTGCGCTGCTGCGAATGCGCGTCTTTGGCCTCGGCCCCACGAATTTTTCGCCCAACCTGCCCATTCTGCTCTACGAGCGGCTCACCAACTGGGCCGAGCGCATCGGCCTGCCGCTGCCCGCCCACCACACGCCCTACGAGCGCGCCCAGGATTTGGGCCAGGCCATGCCGGAAGGTCAACCCTTTGTGCAGGCAATCACGCAGTCGTATGTGCACCATCGCTTTGCGGGCAACGGCGCGGCGTTGGAGCCAGCCGCCGGTTCGCCGGAAGCCGAAGCGCTGGGCGGCGCGTGGCGCAAGCTCCAGCCCATTATGCTGCGCACCTGGGCACGCCGACTGGTAAGACGGCTCCGATAGGGGGATTTTGATAAGGCTATTCCAGGAAATTAACTATACCATGTTGGATGTGCGACGCACCTCAGAAGGTGCGTCGCACGGTCGACTGTCTCTCTGGTGCGGCCAACATAGCCTACGGTGCGTTGCACTTTCCCAAGTGCGACGCACCTCCATCTCAATCAGCCGTGGTATATTTATAATCTTGAAAAGGCCTAACGGAAACAAAGACCCGAAGGGATTTGGAAATCCTTTCGGGTTTAAGTTTATTTGCAACGGGGAGATTTTCTACATATCTTGTCCTTATTGTTTATTACAATACCTACCAAACATTCGGGAGCCCCTATGCCAGAAGCAATTCAAAATACTGAAGCGCGTGAGCGCGTGCTCGAAGCCGCCGAAAAATTATTTGCCGAACGCGGCTACAGTTCAGTTACCCTGCGCGATGTGGGGACGGCGGTTGGCATTCGCCACACGTCGCTCTACCACCACGTGCCGGGCGGTAAGGAGGCACTCTATATCGAGGTGACGAAGCGCACGCTGGCGCGCCACCGCGAAGGCTTGACGGAATCGATTCGCAGTGCGGAGCCAACCGTTCGCGCCCAACTGTATGCGGCCGCGGAATGGCTGCTCTCGCAGCCGCCGATGGATCTCATTCGGATGATTTACTCCGATATGCCCGCCATCAATCCGGTGCAGGCCGAGCAACTTTCGGAGGAGGTTTACGAATCCATTACGGGGCCCATTCGGGCAGCGCTCAAAGCGGCGGATCAGCGCGGCGAAATCTGGCGCAAAAATTACGAAGTCATTGCGGGCGGCTTTCTGGGCATGATAACGAGCCTTCACGCCGCGCCAGATACGATTCCCAATTTGAGTAGACGCGAGATGGCAAATCAGTTAATCGACGTAATGCTAGATGGGTTGAGCAGCAAACCGTAAAAAATTTTGCGCAAGCAACCAACCAACTTGTTGGCAGGTGCTATGAGAAATTATCAAGTTAAATTTGGATAGAAATTGAGTAAATCACCGTTTGTAAAGGAACAACCATGCACAACAGCGCCTCACTCAAGCACATTCAAACGCCCGCGCTCAACATCGCCTACCGCGAGCACGGCCCACTCAACGGCCCGCCCATCCTGCTGCTCCACGGCTTCCCCGACGACGCCCGCGCCTGGGGCGACGTGATCCCGCCGCTGGTCGAGGCGGGCTATCGCGCGCTCGCGCCCTACCTGCGCGGCTTCGGGCAGACTCGCTTTCTCGACAGAAAAACGCCCCGCAGCGGTCAGCTGGGCGCGCTTGCTCAAGACGCCATCGACTTCGCCGACGCGCTGGAGTTAGATACCTTCACACTTGTTGGCCACGATTGGGGCGGGCGCGCGGCACAGGCCGTGGCCGTGCTGCACGCCGAGCGCGTGCAGCGGCTGATTTCCCTAGCGGACTACGAAATTACCTACGGCGACAAGATGCAGGGGCCGCCGCCCTATGCCCAGCTGCACGCACTCTGGTATCAGTGGATGCTCAACCTGCCCATGGGTGAGTTCATCCTGCGCGGCGACCGACGCGGCTTCTGCCGCTACCTCTGGCAAAGCTGGTCGCCCTCCTGGAAATTTGACGACGCGACCTTTGAGTCGACCGCCCGCTCCTTTGACAATCCCGACTTTGTTGACATCGTGATCCACGGCTACCGCTACGGGCGCGACGACATGCAGCGCGACGATGCGCCCGGCGACCCGCGCTACGAGGCACTGGAGGCCAAGCTGTCGCAGGGCCCCAAAATCACCGTGCCAACCGTGGTAATTCAGGGCGCGGAGGATGGCGTCAATATCTTTGCGGAAGCACCAACTGGGCGCGACGAATTCTTCACGGGCGGGCACAAACGCATCGTGCTCGACGGCGTGGGCCACTTTCCCCATCGCGAGCAGCCGCAGGCGGTAGTCGATTCGATTTTGAGTAAGTAGCTCGACGCGGGGCTTCGACCGTAGAGGGGCAGCGCGCTGCCCCTCTACGGTCGAAACTACCTCGAAATACACACTTTGATAAACAAGTACACCAGGGAGGAACTATGAGCAAAGAGGCCGAGCAGGTACAGGTCGAAAGCCGGGCCGAGTGGCGCGCTTGGTTGGCCGACAACCACGCGCGGGACAGCGGCATCTGGCTGGTCACCTTCAAGAAGCACACGGGCGACTCCTACGTCGCCTACGACGATGTGGTCGAGGAGGCGCTCTGCTTTGGCTGGGTCGACAGCCTGCCGCGCAAGCTGGACGACGAGCGCTCGATGCTCTTTATCTCGCCGCGACGCAAGGGCAGCCCCTGGTCCGGGCTGAACAAGCGGCGCATTGCCAAGCTGACCGAGCAGGGGTTGATGCACCCAGCGGGCGAGGCGCAGGTCGAGCAGGCGAAGGCGGATGGGACGTGGACGATTTACGACGAAATTGAGGAGTTGGTGATTCCGGACGATTTGGACAGCGCGCTGGACGAAAATCCCATGGCCCGCGAGCACTTCGAAGCCTTCAGCGATTCGTCCAAGAAGGGCATTCTCTGGTGGATCAAAAGCGCCAAGCGCGAGACCACCCGTGAGAAGCGCATCAGTGAGACGGTGCGTCTCGCTGAGATGAATGTCAAAGCAAACCATCCAGAAGCGAAAGGAAAGTGATTATGCAGCTGTTAAATCGACAACCCAAGTGGCGCTGGTATCACGGCGCGATTTTCTATATGATTGTGCAGGGGGCGTTGGTCGGCGGCGGCTGGCTGGCGAAAAAGCTGGTCGCCTCACGGCGCTCATCCAACGGCGAAGAAGCGACAAAGACGGGGTCGGGCAGCAACGACGATTTTTACAACAACCTGCGCCAGCCCCGCTTTGCCCCGCCGGATTGGGCATTTGGCCCGGTCTGGCTCCTCAACAACGTATTGGCAATTTGGGGAGGGCTACGCGTGCTCAACCTGCGGCGCGGGCGGCGGGGTCGGGCGGAATTCTTGGGGCTACAGGCTGTGTCGTGGGCGATGTACGCCAGCTTTAACGCGTTGTTCTTTGGGCTGGGCTCGCTGATCAACGGCGCACTCGTCACCATCGCCGATCTGGCGTTGACGATGGCCAGCCTGTGGGTTGCGCTCTTCCGCCTGCGCGATCGCGAGGCGGCGCTTTCGCTCTCGACGCTGCTGCCTTGGCTGCTCGTCGCCAGCGCCACCTCATCGCTGCTGGCGCTGTGGAACCGCGACCACTTTTACCGCACGGGGCCGTTTGTGGAGCCAAATCTGGCGTGGGTGAAGCAACGGGAAGACAAACAGACTCCCACGGAAAGTTAATTGCGCTAGATAACTTCTGTGACCTGTCGGAAGCATGGATGCCTAAAATTTAGCTCGATTGACGAACGGCGAAAGTTGCTGGTATTATCAGCGCTTTGCGGCCACGCGCGCCATGGCCTGCCGATATTCCGGCACATAGCGCACCGACGCCGGCAGCCGCGGCGTGATTGTGCGTGCGCTCGCCACAATTGCCCCAAAGGCCAGCCGCACCGGCAGCGACAGCCGCAGCCCGTAGGCCTCGCGCAGGGAGGGCGGCAGCATTGCCGCCGCCATCACGTAATTGGTCGGCGCGGTGAGCTTGAGGAAGGGCGTCGCACCCAGCAGCGCGTTTTTGATGTCGATGGCCGTGGGCGTCACCTCGATCAGGTCGCTGGCGAGGGTGTCGCGCATGTACTGGTCAAAATCCTCCAGCGTCGCGGGCAGCATCGAGTAAGGCACGCCAAAGAGCTGAGCAAAAGTTTTCGTCTGCTCATATGCATCCACCCACTCCGCGTGTGAGCGCGCGTGGCGACCGCGAAAGACAAGCCGATGAACAAACATGGTCGTATCGACCAGCGTGGCGTGAACCCAGAGCAGCAGCCGCGGATCGTCCGCCGTGTAGCCCGCGCCCTGCACGCGCCCGTGGATGGCGTGGGTGCGGGCGGCGGCGCGCAGGGCGTCCTCGCGCGTGCCAAAGACGAGGGCGTTGACGGCGGCAAAGGTGTTGAAGCCGCGGTGCAGCGGCGCTTCGCGGAAGTCGCTGTGCTCGGCGACGCCCCGCGCCACCCCCGGCGCGGCCACCTGCATCAGCAGCGCCCGCATTCCGCCCAGGTAGAGCGCTCGCTCACGGCTAATCTGCCACGTGAGCGAATTGGGGCCAAAGAAGCCGGCGACGGGGTCGCTCTTTTCTGCAGCCAGCGTCTGCAAATGTTCTCGGAAATTTGTGGTTCTACTCATTCGTGAAATATAGCACGAGTGGCGCATAAAGTCCGCAACGATAAATCCTATCGGGCGTAGTTGGAGGGCGCGCCCTCCAACTACGCCCGAAGCGCCACCTTTTTCTCCAAGGAGAAATTACATGACCACCAAACAGCAAAACTGGGCGGGCAATATCGACTTCGCCGCCGCCAGTTTTCACCAACCCCAAAGCGTGACCGAACTGCAGGAGATCGTCCGCCGCGCCGACAGAGTCAGCGTGGTCGGCGCGCGCCACTCGTTCAGCCCCATCGCCGACACGACGGGCGATCTGCTCAGCCTGGAGCAGCTTGACGGTGCGCCAATCATTGACGAGGAGCGGCGCACCGTGACGGCCAGCGGCGGCACGCGCTACGGCCACCTCGCCGAGTTCGTCTACAACGCGGGCTATGCGCTGCACAACATGGCCTCGCTGCCGCACATCAGCCTGGCCGGGGCCTGCGCCACGGCGACCCATGGCTCCGGCGACGGCAACGGCAACCTGGCGACGGCGGTGTCGGCGCTCGAATTTGTGGCGGCGGATGGCGAACTGGTCAAGCTGTCACGCGAGGACGAAGAGTTCGAGGGCGCGGTCGTCAACCTGGGCGGGCTGGGCGTGGTGACACGCATGACGCTCGACCTGGAGCCGTCGTTCAACGTGCGGCAGGCCGTCTACGCCGAGCTGCCGCTGGCGCAGGTCGACGCGCATTTCGACGAAATCATGGCGAGCGGCTACAGCGTCAGCCTCTTCACCGATTGGCAGCACGAGCATGTCAACCGGGTGTGGGTTAAGCGGCGCGTGGTCGATAACGAAGAGAGCGCCATCGAGCCGAGCTTTTTTGGCGCGTCGCTGGCCCGCACCGACCGCGACCTGCTGACCAAGGGGCCGGTCGACCAGTTTACCCAGGTCGGCATGGCGGGGGCGTGGTACGAACGGCTGCCCCACTTCCGGTTGGAGAACACGCTGCTTCACGGCAACGAGCTGCAAAGCGAATACTTTGTGGCGCGCCGCCACGCCGTCGCTGCCTTGCAGGCCGTCGCCGGCCTGCGCGAGCAGATGGCCCCACTGCTCGCCATGTCCGAAGTGCGCACCGTCGCCGCCGACGAGTTGTGGATGAGCACGGCCTATGGGCAGGATATTGTCGGCCTGCACTTTACGTGGCACAAGGACGTGGCCGCCGTCATGCAATTTTTGCCGCGGCTCGAAGCGCGGCTCGCGCCGTTTACGCCGCGCCCGCACTGGGGCAAACTCTTTGCGCTGTCGCCGAAGCGGGTGCAGGCGGAGTACGAGCGGCTGGGAGATTTTCGAGAGTTGTTGGAACGGTATGATTCGCAGGGGAAGTTTCGCAACGCGTTTTTGGATCGGTATGTCTTTGGGGCGACTTAATCCAACCAGAGAAGCAACCGCAGATGGATGCGGATGAACGCAGATAAGACCAATGGAAATCTGCGTTCATCCGCGGTTATCTGCGGTTATGAAAAGCGGCCCGGAGAACAGTTTCTCCATACCGCTTTATGCTAACCCTATGAAGCTCTGTGCAACTTGCTGTATTTACGCCGCCACCCGCTCACGCACCCCCGCCGCCTCGCGCAGCGCCTCGACGCGATCCGTGCGCTCCCAGGGCAAATCCAAATCGTCGCGGCCAAAGTGGCCGTAGGTGGCCGTCTGCCGATAGATCGGGCGGCGCAGGTCGAGATCGCGGATGATGGCGCCGGGGCGCAGATCAAAGTGCTCGTCGATCAGCACGCCGATGCGGGCATCGTCAATTGTGCCCGTGCCAAAGGTTTCCACGTTGATGCTCACCGGGCGCGCGACGCCGATGGCGTAGGCGACCTGCACCTCGCAGCGCTCCGCCAGCCCGGCGGCGACGACGTTCTTCGCTACCCAGCGCGCGGCATAGGCCCCGCTGCGATCTACCTTCGTGCAGTCCTTGCCGCTAAAGGCCCCACCGCCGTGGCGACCCATGCCGCCGTAGGTGTCCACGATAATTTTGCGCCCCGTCAGCCCCGCATCGCCCATCGGCCCGCCGACGACAAAGCGCCCGGTCGGGTTGGTGATGATGCGCAGCGCGTCGTCGACCATCTCGCTGGGCAAAGTCGGCACGATCACGTGCTCGGTGAGCGCCTCGCGAATTTCGTCCTGGTAGACGCCTGGCGCGTGCTGCGTGCTGATCAGCACGGTGTGGATGCGCTTGGGCTGGCCGAATTCGTACTCAACGGTCACCTGGCTCTTGGCGTCCGGGCGCAGCCAGGGCAGCGTGCCGTCCTTGCGCACTTCGGCCAGCTTGCGCACGAGCTTGTGCGAGTAGTAGATCGGCGCGGGCATCAGCGCCGGCGTTTCGGTGCAGGCGTAGCCAAACATCATCCCCTGGTCGCCGGCGCCCACGGCCTCGATCTCGTCGTCCTCGGCGTCGAGGATGCCCTCCTTAAATTCTTTGGCGCGATCCACGCCAATCGCAATGTCCGGGCTTTGCGCGGCAATCGCCACCTGCACGCCGCAGGTGCTGCCGTCAAAGCCCTTCTCGCTGCTGTCAAAACCAATCTCGTTAACGACGCGGCGCACGAGATCGTCAAAATTCACAAATGCGCTCGTGGTGATTTCGCCCAGCAGCATCACAAAGCCGGTCTTGATCGCCGTCTCGCAGGCGATGCGCGACTGCGGGTCCTGCCGCATCAATTCATCGACCACGGCGTCGCTAATCTGGTCGCACATCTTATCGGGGTGCCCCTCGGAAACGCTCTCGCTCGTAAAGAGCAGCGAGGGGGAGGTCATGAAGGTGCTCATAAAAATCCTTGCTTGGAAGTAGTTGTCTGAAGGGGAATGTCAAGTTTAACCCCCTCCCAGCCTCCCCCATTATGGGGGAGGAGCTGATTCTTCGGTTGTCTGTCGCGGCTCCCTCCCCCACCGGGGGAGGGCTGGGGAGGGGTTCCTAGTGTCCCGTTCCCACCGTCCACTCGTTCAAATACTTCTCCTGCGCATCCGTCAGCGTGTCGATCTCCACGCCCATGGCCTTGAGCTTGAGGCGGGCGATTTCGCGGTCGATGGCGCGGGGCACGTCGTAGACGTTGGGCTCCAGGTCGCGCCCTTCCTTGATCATGTACTCGGCGGCCAGCGCCTGGTTGGCAAAGCTCATGTCCATCACCGCACTGGGGTGGCCCTCGGCGGCGGCCAGGTTGACCAGACGCCCCTCGCCCACCACGTAGAGGCGGCGACCGTCCTCCAGCAAATACTCATCCAGCGACTCGCGCACGCGCGTGATCTTGGTTGCCATTTCGCGCAGGGCGACCATGTTGATCTCGACGTCGAAGTGGCCGGAGTTGCTCAGGATCGCGCCGTCCTTCATCACCTCAAAGTGGTGCTGGTCAAAGACGTGCATGTCGCCGGTGGCGGAGCAGAAGATGTGGCCCTCCTTGGCGGCCTCGTCCATCGGCATCACGCGGAAGCCATCCATCACGGCTTCGAGCGCACGCAGCGGGTCGATCTCGGTGACGATCACGTTCGATCCCATGCCCTTGGCGCGCATGGCAATGCCCTTCGAGCACCAGCCGTAGCCGCCCACGACAAAGTTTTTGCCTGCCAGCAAAATGTTCGTGCCGCGGATAATGCCGTCGATCGTGCTCTGGCCCGTGCCGTAGCGATTGTCAAAGAAGTGCTTGGTCTCCGCATCGTTGACGGCCACCACCGGGAAGCGCAGCGCGCCCTGGGCAGCCATCGCGCGCAGGCGAATCACGCCCGTGGTTGTCTCCTCCGTGCCGCCGATCACGTTGCTCAGCAGATTTTCGCGCTGGGTGTGCAGCGTCGCCACCAGGTCCATGCCGTCATCCATTGTGATGTGCGGCTCGATGTCCAGCACGCGGCTGATGTGCTCGTGGTACTGCTCGTTGGATTCGCCCTTGATGGCGTAGACGGGCATCTCGTAGTGTGAAACGAGCGCCGCGGCCACGTCGTCCTGCGTGCTCAGCGGGTTGCTCGCACAGAGCGCGACCTCCGCGCCACCAGCCAGCAGGATGCGCATCAGGTTGGCCGTCTCGGTCGTCACGTGCATGGCGGCGGCCATGCGGATGCCCTTGAAGGGCTGCTCCTTCTTGAAGCGCTCCTCCAGCAGGTCGAGCACGGGCATCTCCTTCGCCGCCCACTGCATCCGAAAGCGCCCTTCGTCGGCGCGGTTGATGTCGGCGATGTCGTAAGACATTTCGGTTGATTTGGTTGGGGTTGCCATAAAATTTGATCTCCTGAAAATAAAGATATTCGGTTTGTTGATGCGTGATGCGTGAACCAAGGACGACGTCGCCCTGCGTTCACTTATCACGCATCAAATACTCACGTATCACTGGAAAACCAGCGGCAGCAGCACGCGCTCCGCGGCTCGCTCGTCCACGTAATGCGCTGTAAACCGCGCCGTCTCGGCGGGCAGGGCGACCGTGATTTGACGGTCGCTGACCGTGCCGTGGACCAGCGCGTCCACCGGCAGCGTCCAGCGGTCGAAAGCCTCGATGCGCTCGCCGCTGAGTCGATGCGCTGCCGTCTCGATAGTGTACATTGTGCCTGCAATGGCGGCGGCGGTGTAGGGCAGCGCATGCTTCACGCCATCGACCATCGCTGCGGTTGGCTCCGTGGCCGCGCCTGCCGCGTCGACGGTCAGCCGGACCAGCCGCGGGCGCAGGTTGCGGCTCACCGCGACAGGCTGGCCGTCCGCCGCGGTCATGGTCAGGTGGAACTGAAACCAGACGTTGGCCGAGCCGTCGTGGTTGTCGACGGGCACGTGCAGCAGATTTGTCTCCCCCAGTTCACCCGTCACAATCGGGTGGACGTGCTGGTTGTGGTGAAAGTCCACGCGCCACGCAAAGGGATTCTCCACAGCCAGCGCGACCGCGTCACCCGCATAGCGCACGCGATAGCGCACGGCGTCGCCGCCGTGGAAGCGCGCGCGACCGGGTTCCGTCTCGTTCTCCAGCACAATCTCCGGCCACGTACCCGAGTAGACGGTCACCGTCTGTTCAACGGGGGCGGAGCGTGCGCCGCGCGCATCCACCACCTCCAGCGTGGCCTGATAGGTTCCATCCGCCGCGTAGACGTGTTCAACGGCTGGTGCGCTGCTTTCCGCCTGATGGCCGTCGCCGAAATCCCAGCGGTAGGTCAGCGACAGGTCGTCGCCGTCGCGCGTGCCCGCGGCGGAGAACGCGACCAGCAGCGGGCTTGCCCCCCACGTCTGGTCGACCGTGAGCTGGGCCACCGGCGCTTGATTGTCCACACCCGTGGCATAGATCAGCGAGATCGTGCCCGCCACCAGGTCCAGCGTGTAAAGGCCGCCGGCGTGCGTTTCCAAATCAACGATACGGCCCGTTTCTTCGGCGAAGAGCGCAAGCGTGTATGCGCCGTCCGCTGTTTCCTCCGCCAGGCGCAGCACCTGCTCGTTGTAGTCGGCCAGCACCAGGCTGGGACTTTCCTGCGCGCCGTCCCAGAAGGTGAGCCCCGTCACCGAGTTGCTGTCGCGCCAGTTCTCGGTCGGGTGCGCGTAGGCGACTGCAGGCTCGGTGTACTCGGCTGAAGCCGCCGCGCACGGCAGATGCTGCCCCTTGGGGCAGGGTCCCTCTCGCAGCGGCCAGCCGTAGTTTGCCCCCACTGCATCACTTCCCACAATCACCCTGTTGACCTCCTCCCACGCGATATCGCCCACGTCGCCGAGGTAGAGCGCGCCGCTGGTTGGGTGGCGCGTCAGGCGATAGGGGTTGCGCAGCCCCAGCGCAAAAATCTCCGGCAGCGCCCCCTCGACTTCGCGGAAGGGGTTGTCGGCGGGAATTTGCGCGCCCCCATCGCCGGGGCGAATGCGCAGCAGCTTGCCGTTGAGCGACGATAAATCCTGTGCGTTTGCTTCATCGACGGCGTCGCCCGTTGCCACGTAGAGATAGCCCGCCTCGTCAAAGGCCAGGCCGCCGCCGTGGTGCCATTTGCCCCACGGCACGCCATCGATCTGGATGACTTCGCTGGCGGGGTCCGCCCTGCCGCTCGCCGCGTCAAAGGTAAAGCGCGACAGCCGCGTCACCGTTGTGCCGGACCAGCCTGTCGCGGCGCTGCCGGTGTTGTACCACAGGTAGAAGAAGCCGTTCGTCGCAAAGTCCGGGTCGAGCGCAATGGACTGGAGTCCCGAATCCCAGTAGGCGTTGACGCTCAGCGCCAGCACGGGCGCGGCCTGCAGCGCCCCGTTGCGAATCAAGCGCACGTGGGCCGTGGCCGTCTCGTCCGCGCCCGTGCCCTTCTCCGCCACCAAGATGTCACCGTCCGGCGCAAAAGCCATGTCGACGGGGCGCGTCAGCCCCTCGGCGATGCGGGTCACGGCAAAGCCCGGCGGCAGCACCAGCGAGCGGCTGGTGATGTTGGTCTGGCCGTGGGCCGCGCTGCTGGTCAGGAGCGGCGAAAGAATGATGATTATCACAAGCAGCGGTAGCCAGATACAGCGGCGACGTGGTAAAACCGACCGAATCTGGGTTAACTTCCATTCAGAGGCAAATCTGTGTTGACGGGGCATTCGGCCTCTCCCCCTCAACGTCGACTCATCCTCAACGAGCCGGGTAAAGCCCCCTCTCCTCAGAGGAGAGGGGGTTTGGGGGAGAGGTCTCGCGTGCTGCGCCCCGGTACTTTGTCTCACATTAGACCTCGCCTCTAACCCCGATGCCCACCGAAATTTTGGTTGCTGCATGCGCACGAACGTTGGTGCAAACAGCGAACGTTCCGGACATAGTTGTCCGCTCGCCAACCCCTCACGCATCACGTACTCATGCATCCCGCCGCGCCGCAGTGCCCTCGATGAAAGAGCAGTGCACCACGAACCCGTGCCGCTCGTACAGCCGCCTCGCCCCCGCGTTACGCTGGTCGACGTTGAGCACAATGGTCTCCACGTCGCGCTCGCGCAGGCTGGCAACGAGGGCTTGTAGCACGTAACCGGCGTGGCCCATGCCGCGGTGGTTGGGCAGCGTGTACATATTGCCGATGGCGGCAATGCCCTGCTGCCAGTCGACGATGTGCGTGCCGCCCGCGGCCAGCAGAATGCCGCTCCACGCTTCGACGCCCCAGAAGACGCCGTTGTCGATCTGGTAGGGGTCGAAGGCATCGGGCGCAAAGTCGCCGCCGTGGGCGTAGAGCTTGCGCAGCCGCGGCGCATCATCCCGCGTGAGCCGGTTGAGCGATGCACCGTGTGGCAGCTCGAAAGTCACGTCGCCGGGCAGGCCCAAGCGGTACATTGGGCGGCGGTCCTTGCTCACGTCGTACCAGCGCGTCACAACGGGCTCGTGCTCGTCGCGGATGCTGAGGTAGACTTGCCCCGGCAGGTCGATTTGTGACAGCGCCTGCTCCACTGCGCCAGGCTCGCCGACGGTCAGCAGGATCGGCGGCTCCAGCCCCGTGTAGATTAGCACCAACCCGTCGCCCCGCTCCGTTTGCGCCGTGTACCACCGGCAGTGCGGCGCAAAATCCGGCTGCAAGTCCGCCATCGCGTAGGCGGACCAGACGGGGTCGGCGGCAAGAATATGATGGACGGTTGTAGGCGCTGCTTTTAGCTGCGCGTTCATTGGCGTTCTCACTAGTTGGTTAGGCGAAGATAACGTGGTAGGGCGTGCCAGCGCCGTGCGGCTGCAAGCCGCACCTACAAAGCGCTTTGCTCCTTCAACCTGTACAATTCCCGCTCCACGCCGAAGTTCTCCTCATACCGCTTCCCAAATTCGCTCAGCGTAAAATAGTGGTCAATCGGCCCCTCATTTTCCACCGAATAAACCGCCGCCAGCGCGCCGACGCGTCCGCAGACCTCGAAGGGCAGTCCCTTTTGCTGGGCGGCGAAGAAGCCGCCGCGGTAGGCGTCGCCAGCGCCGGTGGGGTTGCCGATTTGCTGGGGTTTGGCGGCCGGAATGTCAATGTACTCGCCGCGGCCGTGCCCCGTATAAATCGTGCTGCCCTTCTCGCTGTGCGTCACCACCAAAGTCTCAACCTGGGCGCGCAAATCCGCCAGCGACCAGCCCGTTTTGTTCTGGATCACCGAGGCTTCGTACTCGTTGCAGAAGAGGTAGGTCGCGCCGGGGAAGTGCTCCTTCATTTCCTCCGCATCAAAGCGGGCGACCTGCCAGCTTGGATCAAGCGCAAAGGGAATGTCAAGCCGCTTGCACTCCGCCGCCTGATTGAGCATCACCGTGGGATCGCCCGCGCCGATCAGCACGAGGTTGGCGTTGGTGAGGCTGCGGTCAGCCAGCGTGTACTCCTGGGCGCGCTGCATGGCGCCGGAGTAGAAGCTGGAGATTTGGTTGCCCTCGCTGTCGGTGTTGCCAAAGAAGGAGGCCGTGAATTCGTTGGGAATCTCGATCAGGTGCGACGTGTCAAAATCGCGTTCTTCCAGCCAGATGCGGTAATCACCAAAATCCTGGCCCACGGTGGAGAAGATGATCGGGTTGCCGCCGAGCAGCTTGTGGGTGTAGGCCATGTTGGTCGCCACGCCGCCGCGCAGCCGCACCATCGAATCGACGAGAAAGCTCAGCGTGACGTTCTCCATTTGGTCGGCCAGGAAGTGCTCGCGGAAGCGACCGGGGTAGTTCATCAAGTAGTCGTAGGCCACGGAGCCGGTAATGACAATGGACATAAAATTCCTCGTTCCGACGCTCTGCGTCGGAATGCAGATTGGGACGCTCTGCGTCCTCTTATATTTCTCGTTTCGGCGCTCTGCGCCGGAATGCAGGCCAGGACGCTCTGCGTCCTCTTAATAATTGACCGCGTTTCGTTGTCCGCCACATTGCGACGCAGAGCGTCGCGGTAGGCATTCCCACGCAGAGCGTGGGAACGAGCGTTATTCGCTCAACAACCTCGCCGCCAGCGCCGTCTCGACAGCGCCGTCCTCTCCGCGCTCGACGCGATACGCCGTCGCTCCCTCGCGCGAGGCGACGACCTCGTGCAGCTCGCCATCGATAAAGTGCAGCGCCGCGTAGTCGTCGATGCCGTAGCCGGGTTGCATCTCGCCGCTGGCAGTTAATTCGTGATAGCGCGAACGACGTTGGTTTTTTACGTCGTAGTGAGGTGCGCAACTGCCGGATAAAAAGCCTAGACACGAGATTGGTACAAACTGATTGTAAAGCGAATCTGTCAAACCTTGCGCGAACCAGCAGATCGCGCCCGCGCTGGGGCCTACGAGCACCGTGCCTTGCTCATAAGCCTGTCGTAAGATCACATCTAACTCCCACTCGCGCCAAAGCGCCAGCAGACTTTTGGTATTCCCTCCACCAACGTAGACCAAATCTTGCGAGAGTAGAAAATCTGCGATGTCCGAAGTGTGCGGCAGGAAAAGCGACAAGTCCATCGGCACACAATCAAGCTTGGTGAACGCACGATAAAATTTCAACGTATCGCTTTCATTTTCTCTCTTGGCTTGGCCCAAATAGCAAACGTGCGCCTGCTTCTTCCCGACCCGTCGCAAAATGTAGCGGTCGAGCAGCAAATCGTCCATCAAAAACCCACCGCCACCCATAGGGATAATCTGCTTTTTGCTCATGCCAACAACCTCGCCGCCAGCGCCGTCTCGACAGCGCCGTCCTCTCCGCGCTCGACGCGATACGCCGTTGCTCCCTCGCGCGAGGCGACGACCTCGTGCAGGTCGCCATCGATGAAGTGCAGCGCCGCGTAGTCGTCGATGCCGTAGCCGGGTTGCATCGCGCCGCTGGCAATCAGCTTGTGAAAGCGTGGGCGACGCTGGGCCTCGCCGTCGTAGTGCGGCGCGCAGCTGCCGGGCAAAAACTCCAAACAGGGCAGCGGGTTGAGCTGGTTGTGGATTGAGTCCGTCAGCCCCTGTTCAAACCAGCAGCTGGCGCCCGCGCTGACGCCCGCCAGCACCGTGCCCTGCTGCCACGCCTGTCGCAGAATCGTGTCCAGCTCCCACTCGCGCCAGAGGGCCAACATGCTTTTGGTGTTGCCGCCGCCCACGTAAATCACGTCCTGTGCCAGCAGAAAGTCGGCGATGTCTGCCGTGTGCGGGCGGAAGAGCGAGAGGTGCGACGGTGCGCCGCCGAGGTCGAGGCAGGCGCGGTAGAAGCGCACGATGTAGAAGTCGTCTTCGCCGCCCGCCTGCGGCAGAAAGCAAATTTTGGGCTGTGACTTCCCAGCCCGCTGCACAATATACTGATCCAGCCGCGCATCGTCCATCGAAAAGCCGCCGCCGCCCATGGCAATGAGGTGGGTTGTGGGCATGGTTTATTCTTTCGCAAAAATTTGGTCGATCCGCTCTGGCTCCGATGGGCTCTTCGACGAGTGTAGGGTCCGCTCAGCCGTCGCTGATGGTGTCGACGACAACCGCGTCCCCGGCACGGGCTAAACGCTACTGGACATTCCCTATTTCTCGCAGCCCGTGCCGGGGACGCTGACCTGACGCAATAAGCAACAAGCACTATCCTCACAGCTCTTCCTCACTCACCCACTGCGTCAATCCCTGCGGCAAGTTTTGCGATGCGAGCGCCTCCAGCAGCGACTCTGGCGTGTCGGCAGCCGTGATGAGCTGGCGATGGTGTGGGCGGACGAAGCCCTCGGCCAGCATGTGCTCGATGGTCGCCAGCAGCGGGTCGTAGTAGCCCAGCACGTTGAGCAGCCCCAGCGGCTTGCGATGCACGCCAAGCTGGCCGTAGGTGATCATCTCGAACAGTTCATCCAGCGTGCCAAAGCCTCCGGGCAGCGCGATAAAGGCGTCGCTCGCTTCGGCCATCAGCGTTTTGCGCTCGTGCATTGTCTCGACGAGCACCAATTCACCAATCGACTCGCCGGACAGCTCCTTCTGCGTCAACGCGCGCGGCAAAATGCCCAGCACCTCGCCGCCGTGCGCAACCGTCGCCCGCGCAACCGCGCCCATCAGCCCGACGCTGCCGCCGCCGTAAACCAGCCGCAGCCCGCGCCGCCCGATCAGCGCGCCGAGCGAGCGCGCCGCCGCTTCGTATTCCGGTCGCGCGCCGGGGTTGGCGCCGCAAAAGACGCCGAGGGCGTGAAAGGTGTTCATGGTGATGACGTGGCGTGATGTAGGTGCGGCTTGCAGCCGCACGATGTTGGCACTCCTTACCAGATTATTTGATGAGAAGGCCACAGATTGCGCAGCTGAAAGCAGCGCCTACGGTTTGCCACCCCGCTTCTTCCTCTCCTCGCCAATCCGCGCTTCCGCCCTTTCCTTGGCCGCGCGCAGGCTCTCCGTAAACGGCGGGTAGCAAATTCCCTCTTCGGTGATGATGCCGGTGAGATAGCGGTGGGGCGTGATGTCAAAGGCCTGGTTGTAGACGGGCACGTTTTTCGGCGCAATCTGCTCCGCGCCGATGTGCGTGACCTCTTCGTCGCCGCGCTCTTCGATCGGGATGTCCTCGCCCGTTGCCAAATTCAAATCGATGGTGCTGGTGGGTACGACTGCGTAGGCCGGAATGCCGTTTTCCTTGGCGAGGACGCTGATGTTATACGTGCCAATTTTGTTGGCGACATCGCCGTTCGCGGCCACGCGATCCGCGCCGTATATCACAACGTCAACCCTGCCCTGGCGCATCAGCGAGCCGGAGACGTTGTCCGCGATCAGGTGCATCGGCACTTCGGCGCGCATCAGCTCCCAGGCCGTCAAGCGCGCGCCCTGCAGGCGCGGTCGCGTCTCGTCCACCCAGACGTGGATCTCCTTGCCCTGCTCGTGCGCGGCGTAGATCACGCCCAGCGCCGTGCCAAAGTCGACGGTGGCCAGCGCGCCGGTGTTGCAGTGATGCAGCAGATTCGCACCATCGGGCACAACCGCCGCGCCGTTGAAGCCCATGCGCCGGTTGATCTCCACGTCCGCGTCGGCCAGCGCCTCGGCCTCGGCCAGCAGCGCGTCGCGGATAGCGTCGGGATCGGCGTCGTGGCGCTCGGCTTCGGCATAAGCCAACTGCAACATGCGCTGCGTGGCCCAGCTCAGGTTGACGGCGGTCGGGCGCGCGGCGTCGAGCGTCGCCTTCGCCGCTTCGAGATCGCCCAGCAGCGAGCCGTGGTCGTCCGCGTCGCTCACGTGGGCGGCCAGCGCCATGCCGTAGCCGGCTGTTGCGCCGATGGCGGGCGCGCCGCGCACGTACATCTCGCGGATCGAGCGCGCCACGCCCTCGACGGAATCAAACTCGGCAATTTCAAACGTATTCGGCAGCAGCCGCTGGTCAATCATCTTGACCAGATTGTCTTCCCAAAAGACGGTGCGCATGGGGTACTCCTTCACGTGGGGTGGGCGGTGTTGCTTCGCGTGAATTACTTATTGCTTATTGCTTATTGGATCCTTCGTTGGAAAACTGGCTGAATTTAGGGAAGCAGGAGGAGAATACCCACCCAACAAAATTTACCCCTCTTCCAATAAGCAATAAGCAGCAGGCAATAAAAAAGCCCTCCGGCAAATACCAGAGGGTGTTACACAAAACCTCTTCTGGAGCAGCGCAGAAATGACGGAGCGCGGCAGCGAGGCCGCGCGACACAATCAGTTCTGCAACCGAAAACCGGGACTCCAGCGGGTTGCCGGGAAAATCAATTTCCCGTTCAATTCAGTTGTGGTTGTGCCTTAATTCTTGGCACAACCACATTAGCGTAGCATAAGCGCCGAAGCGCTGTCAAAATCCAGCAATTTCAAATTTAACTTACCAGAAGAATTTTTCGCCGCGGATTGTGCAGATTTGCGCGGAGTCAGAGACAAAAGTCCGCGTAATCCGCGCAATCCGCGGCGAAACTCTCTTCAACTGTGCAGCAAGCGGTCCAAATTTGGAATTGCTGGTCAAAATCTGATGGGCTATCATCGCAGACGAGCAACCAGCTCCTCCCCCAATGCTGGGGAAGGCCGGGAGCGGGCGAAGGCTGAGCCGTTCCGTGAAGCTGGCTTTGCTGCTGGCCAACGCCCGTTTGCTCGGCTTGTTTGATTGCCGTTCTTTCACTATCGCCCAACCAGCGGCAGGTAGGTGCGCGCGGGCAGCGTCTGCGCCGGCAACAGGTCGAAGTGAGCCGTGGCCGTGCCGCGCGAGCCAACTTCTACGGCGACGCTCGGTTCCGCCGTGTCGTAGCCGACGGGCGGCGCGAGCGTGACCACGTATTCGCCAGCGGGCACGCCATCAAAGTAGTAGCGTCCTTCAACGTCCGTCTGTGCCGTAGCGAGGAACAGATCGCCCTGCGTGGCTGCGTCCGCCAGGGTGATTTGGACGCCAGCGGGGAAGCGCGGCAGCGCGTTGGCCTCATTCGCCTGGTCCACAACCACAACGCCCTCGATGGCCGTTGCGCGCGACGGATCGACGGGGAGGGCGGCAGCGGCAACGTTTGCCAGTTCAAGCGCAATTTTGTCCAGCCGCGCGCCATCCTCGCGCAGATAGAGGGTGACCACGTGCTGCCCAGCCGACAGCGTTGCCTCGACGGGCGTGGGGCTGCCGCGGTCGATGGCGTAGTTTTCCTGGTAGCCCGCGCCGATTGGAATGTCCCACAGGTAACCGTTTGTCGGCAAATCGTTAATCGCAATCCAGAACGAATCATCACCATCCTGTGCGGCGAGCGTCCAGCCCTTGATGCGGTAGCGGCCCGCTTCGGTTACGTCGAAGGTGTATTCGATGCGGTTCCACGCGCCCAGCTTGCCGGTGCGGTTGCCCACGCCGTTGGGCCAGTGGATAAACGCACCGCCGCTGGCTACCGCGTCGCTGTCAACTTGAATGTTTTTGCCGTAGCCGTCGCCCGCTTCGGCCTCCTGCACCAGCAGCACGCTGCCGCCGGTGGGCGAGGTGGGCGTGGCCGTTGGCATCGGCGTTGCGGTCGGCGCGGGCGTGCTGCCAACGGGCACCGTGGGCGTTGCCGTGGCCGCGGGGGCGCTGCCGCCGCCCACGGCTTCAAGCGCAATTTTGTCCAAGCGCGCGCCATCTTCGCGCAGGAAGACGGTCACCACGTGGGGCCCGGCGCCGAGCGTCGCCTGCACCGGTTCGGGGTAGCCGCGATCCACCACGTAAGTTTGCTGGTAGCCGCCACCGACCGGTAGGTCCCACAGGTAGCCGCTCGCGGGCGCATCGTCGATCTGCACCCAGAACGAGGCGTCGCTCTGCTGCGCGGCCAGCGTCCAGCCCACGATGTTGTAGTCGCCAGCCGCGGGCACGTTGAAGGTGAAGTCGATGCTGTTCCAGCGCCCCGGCTTGCCCAGGCGATCGCCGGAGCCATCCGGCCAGTGGATAAACGCGCCGCCGCTGGCCGCCGCGTCGCTGCCCACCCGCATGTTTCTGCCGTAGACGTTGCCCGCCTCGGCCTCCTGCACGAGCAGCGTGCCGCCGCCGCCCGGCGTGGCCGTCGGCGCGGGCGTGTTCGTCGGCGCAACGGGCGTGGCCGTCGGCGCATTCGTTGGCGCATCTGTCGGCGCGAGCGTGGCCGTTGGTGTCGGCGGATTGGTCGAGCCGTTTGGCCCAACCGTGACCGCGCCGCGGCTGTTGCCGAGGGTGATCTGCACCTGCGCTTCAGCGTCCGCCGCATCCAGCGTGAGCGATTCCGACAGCGCGCCGCCGTTGACGGTCGTGGTCAGCGAGGATTGGCCGTTGGCCCAGCGCCCCGCCGATGTCGATAGGACAACGGTCGTCCCGTTGGGTACGGGGTTCCCCAGCGTGTCCACCGCCGCGACGCTGATGGTCGACACGAGCGGCTGGCCCGCTGGCTTGGCGGCGGGATTGGCCGAGACGCGCAACTCTAGCGCAGCAAGCGTAAAGCTCGTCTGGCCCGTGGAGGCCGGTGAAACATTGAGGTAGCCGCCGCTGTAGTCCGTTAGAAGCGGCGGTTGATTCTGCTCCTGCATCAGGTACGTTGCGGGGGGGAAGCCCAGCCCTGGCTGCGCAATCACTTCGGTAATGGAGGCAGCGCCAAGGTTGAAGCCAAGCCGCAGCGGCTGCGCGTCGACAACGTCCACCGCCAGGCTGCGCTGCCCGCGATTCACCGCCACCTGCACGTCGGACCAGCGCTCGCCGCCCAACTGCTCCACCTTGAGCCAGTAGAAAGCCTTGGACTCGTCCGTGCGCAGGTCGACAAAATCGGGGTTGTTGTTGAGCGCGTGCGGGGCAAAAAAGTTAAACACGTCGCTCGCTTCGTTTTCAAAGCAGTGGTAGAAGGGCGAGGGAACGCTTGAATTGCCGTCGTTGCAATTGGGGCCGACAACCGTGTCCATTTCAAAAGCGAGCGGCGCGCTGTGGCCCGCGGCCTGCAAAGCGCTGCGCATGTTGTGGGCGTGGCTGGCGGGCACGAGCAGATCGGCCTCGCTGTGGGTGAGCTTGAGCGGCGTGTGGCGCAGATTGCTCGCATAGCTGATGCCGGAGCGTCGCGCAAAGCAGAAGGAATTTTGCGAAGGATTGCGTCGCGTGGGCGTGCCGTTGATCTGCTCGAAGCACTCGCGCTCCATCCACTGGAAGTGAAAGGCCTGTTTGTAGCCATCGCGCTGGAGCCGCTGGGTCTCGTCGTACCAGGCGGGCCAGTCGCTGGGGCCTTTGTTCTCAAAAACGGCGGCAAAGAGATCGGGATGCTTGCCGCCCATCACCATCGCCAGCTGCCCACCCATCGAGCCGCCGTAGAGATAGATGCGCTGCGGATCGACGTTGTAGTGTTGCAGCATATATTCCAACGTGCCGATGAGGTCGTGCTGCGCTTCAAGCGAGGCGTAGGCATACTTGCCCGGCGGGTTGGGGATGCCGTGGCGGCTGTCGCCGGGCCAGCTGCCGTGCAGCTGGGGCGAGGCGTAGAGCCAGCCGCGCGCATCCGCTTCGGCAGCGAGGCCCAAATCTTCGCCCCAAAACATATCGGTGCTGCGTGCGTGGCTGACGAGAATCAGCGGGGCGGGCGTGCCCGGTGCGTAGCTGCGCGGCACTTGGGCACGCGCCTCCTGCGTGGTACGGTCGTAGCCGTTGGTAAAGGTAATCGTCGACGGCGTGGCCCCCGCCGCGGCGGCCTGCACGGAAGCGTCCGCAATCGAGCCGCTGACTTCGAGGCGCACGTTGGTGGCGGACCACGCGTCGCCCGCCAAGGCGTCGCTGCTCAAAGCAAGGCGGTTGTCGCCGTTGACCAGCGCCGCCAGCGGCACGTCAAAGTAGAAGGTTTCCCCGGTGGCGCAGGGGGCATCGTCACCCGCCGCGGCATCCGGCGCTATCATTGGATCAAGGAGGGGCACTTGCGCAATGGCCTGTCCGTTGAGCGTGATGGTGTGTGCGGCGTCGACCCCGGCCAGCGAGAGCATCAGCCGGGTGCGGGTCGCCTCGCCCCGCCAGGCCAGCGCGAGCGTCGCCTCACTGGCGGCTTCGCCAGCAACGACCACGCATTCAACGGCAGCCGACGTGACGCGCGTCGGCTCGGCTTGTGCGCGCAGGCTGCCCGCGCCGCTAGACGCAAACAGCAGAGAGAGCACGAGACACGCCAGCACAACGGGCAGGCGCGCGTGTAATCGTCGGCTATACCAAAAAGTAACGGGGGATAGATTCATTTTTTCCTCACCTACTGTAAAATACTGTATGAGCAGAAAGCGGTTGCCGTCAGCTTTCGTATCATTTAGAGGGGCAGCGCGTCATCGGTGAGGGAGAGATTGAGGGCAGACGCGTATTGAATAAGTACACAATCGTTCGATTTACAACGGCGTAACAGTCGAGCGGCGGTGGAGTCGCCGTCACACCACTCTTCAGTTTACACCATCTTTGCTGACTTTTGCTACAATGGAGCTAACAACTTCCTTACAGCTTCATTGATTTTGCTAATAGGAAAGACGCGGCCCCATTCAGATAGTGACGCGTCGGGCTCGCGCTGCCGGATTGAACGCACTGCTTACCAAAATTTTAGGATAACGTTACCGTGACGGCTCTGCTTGTTCTCGAAGATGGCACCACTTTTCACGGCGAAGCCTTTGGCGCGTCGACGACCGTTGTGGGCGAGGTGGTGTTTAACACCAGCTTAACGGGCTACCAAGAAGTGATCACCGATCCCTCCTATCGCGGGCAGATGGTCTGCATGACGCTGCCCCACGTTGGCAATACGGGCATCAACCCGCGCGATGTCGAGAGCGACCGCCCGCAGATCACTGCCTTTATCGTGCGCGAAGTCAGCCCCGTTGTTTCCAACTGGCGTGCCAACGAAGCGCTGCCGGATTACCTGGCCCGCCACGATATTCCCGGCATCAGCGAAGTCGACACGCGGGCGCTGACGCGTCGCCTGCGCGAGCGCGGCTCGATGCACGCCGCCCTGAGCACGGATGGCCGGCAGAGCGCCGAAGCCTTGCGCCAAGCTGCGTGCGATTGGGCAGGCCTGGACGGCGTCGACCTCGTGCGCGAAGTGACGTGTCAAGAGCCGTACAACTGGGTCGACGGAACCGAGCACGAGTGGACGCCCGTGCCCGCGGGCGGTGGTGCGCCGCGCTTTCATCAGCCGGATGGCGTGCCCGATGCGCCGCTGGTG
The DNA here is from genome assembly GCA_965213595.1 of Caldilineaceae bacterium. Classification (GTDB taxonomy): domain Bacteria; phylum Chloroflexota; class Anaerolineae; order Caldilineales; family Caldilineaceae; genus JBCCFC01. Next base: position 722,657 of record CBDBZO010000002.1, read on the forward strand.
GTCGCCTACGATTTTGGCATCAAGCAGAACATCCTGCGTCGGCTTACCAGCCACGGCCTGCGCGTGACGGTCGTTCCGGCAGATACGACAGCCGATGAGGTGCTGGCCCTGAAGCCGGACGGTCTCTTCCTGAGCAACGGCCCCGGTGATCCAGCGGCGGTTCCCTACGCGGCGGCGGCGGTAAGCGATCTGCTGGCGAGCGGGCTGCCTACCTTTGGCATTTGCCTCGGCCACCAGATCATCGGCCTCGCGCTGGGCGGGCGCACCTACAAGCTCAAGTTTGGTCACCACGGCAGCAATCAGCCCGTGCGCGACCTCACGGATTCGCCAACCGATTTGTCGGCAGAGGGCACAGCCAGCAGCGCCAGCGGCGCGGTGCAGATCACGGCGCAAAATCACAACTATGCGGTGGACGGCGATTCGCTGCCGCCGGAGGCCATCGTCACGCACTACAACCTGAACGACCAGACGGTCGAAGGGCTGCGGCTGCGCGACCAGCCCGTCTTTAGCGTGCAGTACCACCCGGAAGCCAGCCCCGGCCCGCACGACGCCGAGCTGCTCTTCACGCGCTTCGCCGAGCTGGTCCACGAGCGCGTTGAGCGGTAACAGATGTTATGCCGTTTACTGGCCCACTGATTACTAGCCGCGCTCCCTAACATTCCGAACTATATGCCACTGATGGCAAAGGTCTTTCTCATATGCCGGTCGATTTTTTCGTGCTTACGCGCGACGCTTTGAGTGAACGAGCGGCGTCGCCCAGTTGGCGTCGATTCAGCCTACTGCTGGCGACGGCGCTGGCCACGCTGCTGCTGCTGACGGGCTGCGCCAACGTGGTGGTGGAGCAGTTTTACACCACGCCGCCCCCCACCCAGCTTGCCGAGCCCACCTCCACCGCGCCGCGCGTCGAGCTTTCGCCCAGCAATGGCTACGCGGGCACCTACATCACCGTGGAGGGCAGCAACTGGCCCACCGACGCCCGCGTGCTGCTGGCCCTGCGCGATGGCGCGGGCCGCAGCGATATTCTGGCCGTGGGCAGCAGTGATTTTAGCGGTCGCTTTACCACGGGCTTTCTCTTTCCCATTGATGAACGCTGGCTCGACCCCGGCCCCCAAATTGTAACGGCGTACATCGTCGACGGGCCGGACGACGGCGAGGCCGTGGAGACGACCTTTGCCATTGTGCCGCCCGCGGGCGTGGTTGTGCCGCCGACGGCAACGCCCACCGATACGCCCACGCCCACCGAAACCCCAACGCCCACGGCAACGCCCACGGCAACCAGCACGCCGACGAACACGCCCACGGCCACCAGCACGCTTTCGCCGGGTCGTGCCCGCGCGGCCACGCGCATTGCGGCCACGCGCTCCGCCCTGCTCACCAGCACGGCCGTCGCCCGCGCCACGGAGGCTGCCGCCCCCACGCAAACGCCCACGCGGCAGCCAACCCGCACCAACACCGCTGCGCCCACCGATGCACCCCCCGGTACGCCTACGGTTGCGAGCACGAGCACGAGCACCGCCACCGCATCCACAACCGACGCGGCAGCGGAAGCGACCGTCGAGCCGATCACGCGCACGCTGACGATCACCGAAGGGGCAACAACAACGCCCACCGTCACAGTCACCGTTATGCCCACCGACACACCCACCGACACCCCGACGCCTGCCCCCACGGCCACCAGTACGCCGGAGCCTCAAATTCAGCGCCCGCAAGTGCTCGTCGTCAATCAGTGGCGCGGCGACTACTGGAGCAACCCCACCCTCAGCGGCGAGCCCGCCGTGATTCGCAACGACGAATCCGTTGACTTTAACTGGGGCACGGGCAGCCCGGACGAAGCCATTCCCGCCAATGATTTTTCCGCGCGGTGGACGCGCGCCCTCGATTTTGCCGCGGGCCGCTACCGCTTCTTTCTCGAAATGGACGACGGAGCGCGACTGTACGTAGACAACGAACTGCTTATCGACAATTTCGTGGACGGCCCCGCGCGCACGTTGACGGCTGAACGCACGTTGAGCGGCGGCCTGCACAGCGTCCGCGTGGAGTACTACGAGCGCGCGGAGCAGGCGCTGGTGCGCTTCCGCTTTGAGCGTATCGAGTAGGGGTGGTGTTTGAACAACGCAAAAAGGGCGGGCGCAGAATTCTGCGCCCGCCCTTTTTGCGTTGGCCTTAGTCAGATGTCGACGAAATCTAGTCTACCCGGCCGGGCTCAACTCCGCCAGCCCCTCCTTGAGCGCGTAGAGCGCCGCCTGGGTGCGATTGGCCAGGTGCAGCTTGCTGAGAATGTTGCTCACGTGCGTGCGCACCGTCCGCTCGCTGATCACGAGCGTGTCGGCAATTTCCTGGTTGGACATGCCCTGCGCCACCAGCATCAGCACCTGCACCTCGCGCTCCGTCAGCGGGTCCTCCGAGGGGGGCAGGTTGGAGGGACGGTTGAGCTCGCGAATAAGCTTGCGCGCAATGGTCGGGTGCAGCGACGATTCGCCGTTGTACACTTCGCGAATGGCCTGCAGCAGTTCGCTGGGCGAGGAATCCTTGAGCAGGTAGCCCAGGGCTCCCCCCTTGATGGCGGAGAAGACCATCTCGTCGTCCGAAAAGCTGGAGAGCACGAGAATGCGCGCCGTCGGATCGCTTTCGCGAATCTCCGTGATCACTTCGAGCCCGTCCTTGCGCGGCATCATCAGGTCCAGCAAAATCACGTCCGGATTCAGCGCCCGCGCCCGCGTTATCGCCTCGACGCCATCGGCGGCTTCGCCCACCACATCGATGCCCTCTTCCGTATCCAGCAGCGCGCGCAAGCCCCCGCGCACCACGGCGTGATCGTCCGCAATTAACACACTAATTTTATTTGCCACAGCCAGCTCCTTAATTAACTCTTACTGAAATAGCGTCTCGCTCGATGCGAGAGCGCACAAAATTGAGCGGCAGCCCGCAGAAGGCTACAAGGCCGCTTCATCCACCAGCAACCGCACTTCGATGCGCGTGCCTTTGTCGGGGGCGGCGCGGATGTCGACCTCGCCGCCGAGCTTTTCCACACGCTCGCGAATGTTGCTCAACCCCATGCCGCCCGCCTGCCGCTGCATCTGATCCATCTCAAAGCCGCAGCCGTTATCGGAGATGGTCATCATCACTTCCAGCAGCGGGCGGCTTCCTTTGGGGAAGCTGACCTTCTTGCGTTCACCCACCAGCGCCTTGCCCGCGCTCTTTCCGCTGCTCGCTGCGGCTAGATCGGGCGCATCGATAAAGAGTGCGGGCCGCAAAATTTTTGCGTTGGGCTGGCCGTTTGCTTGTTGCCAAGCGACCGGTGAGACGTAGACGGTTGTCGCCCGCAGCTCAATGCCAATGCGCGAAGCGTAGGCGTGTTTGAGCGAGTTGTTCAGCGCTTCCTGCGCGATGCGGTAGAGCGATTCCTCCACCGGCGGCGCCAAGGGGGGCAGGCCCTCAACGTCGATGGTCGCCTGGAGACCGGCACGCTTTTCCACGGCGTTGAGCCGCTGCTGGAGCGCCCCCACCAGCCCTTCCTCCTCGAGCGTCAGCGGGCGCAGATCAAAGAGCAGCAGCCGCATCTCCTTGAGCGCCTGCTGGGCGGTGAGCCCCAGCTGCCCCAGGTGGGATTCCAGCACGGCTGGTCTGTCCTGGCTCACCAGCCGCCGCCCCGCTTCGGCAAAGAGCACCAGGCTGTAGAGCGATTGCACCACCGCATCGTGCAAATCGCGGGCCAGCCGACCGCGCTCTTCGAGCACGCCCGCCTTTTCGGCGCGCTTGTAGAGCATGGCGCTCTCGATGGCCAACGCCGATTGATCGCCCAGCGCCAGCAGCACGTCAAACTCTTCCTGCGTGAGCGCTTTGTATTCGCGGCAGTGAATGACGATGGCGCCGAGCGCCTCCTCGCGCAGCACGAGCGGAACAACGAGCAGCAGGGCGTATGCGCTCTGGGCCTGCCCACGACGCGCCAGCACCCGCCGCAGAGAAGGCTTGGCGGTCGACGCCTCGTGTGGGGAGGCGGCTCGCTCCGCTGGCTCGCCGTACATGGCGTCGACAACGGCCAGGCGGCTGGCCTTATCGACGGCAATGGTGACCGTGGCCTCCTCGTTGCCGCAAAAGGCGCGCAGCGAGAGGTCGGTCAAATCGGGCACGAGCTGGCGATTGGGTCGTTTTGGCTCACTTTCCGTCTCTTCGTCGCGGTCTAACATATAAACGGCGGTGGCCGAAGCATCCACCAGATCGCGCGCCTGCTCGGCGATGCGCTGGGCAATTTGGTCCAGCGAATGGCTGAGATTGAGCACGTCCAGCACGTCGCGCAGCCCTTCGGCCACGCGCCGCCGCCGCTCGATCTCAAAGGTGCGCGCCTCCACCAGCTCCTCCAGATTGGTGGTGTGGCGCTGCACGGCGCGCTCCATGCGCCGCTGCTGAATCCCCAGCGCCAGGTGGTAGGCGATGTCGTGGACGATGTCCACGTGCTGCTTACTAAACGCGTGGGGCTCGACCACGCCGACACAGATGGTCCCCAGCAGCGTGTCGGACGAAGTCAGCGGCATGGAGATAAAGGAGGCGGGCGCTTCAATGTGCGTCTCCGCGTGCACATCCCGCAGGAGGATTGTCTCCGCGTTCAGCCCGTGGGGCAACGGCGGCACGATCTCGATCCACTCGTCCGCCTGGTAAATCCACGGCTCGTCTGGGGCGGCGGCCAAGAGCCGCGGCACCATATCGGGCGGATAGTGAATGTGCCACGTGGCGGTTCGTTCCTGGTATCCAGCCCGCCTTGCTGACGCTGACGGAATCGAGCGGCCGCTCCACTCGGTGGGCTCACGTTCTTGTTCAAAGAGCACGATGTGCGTCTGCTGTTCGGGTAGCAGGTCGCGCAGCCCCTGGGCCGCATGGCGAGCCATCTCCTCGATGGGCTGGCCGTCCAGAATCGCGCGGTCGATGGCCTGCAGTGCCTCCAGCCGCGTGGCGTAGCGCAGCGTTTCTTGCTCGGCCAACATGTAGCGCGTGGCATCGTAGGTAACGACGACGGCGTGGGTTACGTCGCTGCGGTGGTTGCGGTAAGGGTAGTAAGCCACATCCATGTAGCGGCGACCGAGCGCGGCGTGGTCGTACCAGGCTTGGTACTTTACCTCCTCGCCCGCCAGGCAGCGCTCCATCGATTCGCGGATCACGGCGTCAAAGACATCTTCGCCCCACAGCTCGGCCATGGTCGAGCCGAGAATTTCCTCGCGCGTTTGGCTGCGCGCCTGGCAGTAGGCGTCGTTCACCGCCTCGTAGACGAAGTCGCGGTTGACGAACGCCATCAGTTCGCGCGAGGTATTGACAATAAATTCATAGCGCCGCTGCGCTTCGTACCCTTTTTGCGTAAGCGCACGGCTATCCGGCTCGCCATCGATCACGGCGGCTTGTCGGACAGTAGACATAAGACTAGCTGTAGACACGCAAACTCCTTCTTTGCTATAGAAATTACATCATTTGAGAGCCATTATAGCTGGCGACCCGCTCTAAATATGCACTTGGGCATAGCGAGCAATATCTTGCCTCGTGAGCATCGATAGCAACGCACGTCCACAAGACAGATGGCGGTTCACGATGTGGCGGCAAATAAATGATGGTGTATTTCTCTCTAAGACTATAAAACGGAAAAATAGCTAAAATCGCATCGGTCAAATGTTGTATAAATGGAAGAAGTCCCTGCACATTTCGCAAAATCTTTAGCAATTGTTGAGTCGGGCGGCGAATACAGCCAGTTCAGGCTCCTTGACCTGGTGATTCTGTCAGGCGTGGAGAATCGTGCTGGGCAAAACTTTGGGTAGCTTTGTGGGAAAACCGCTTGAGAACCGCAAACTGTACGCCGGTAACCTGGTTACAATATGGTGGGGAACTTTTGCCACTTATCCCCACGCTTGTGGTGCACGCCGGCTCACCTACGAGATAGGCGACTGCTCAAAGCTGGATAACCTTTTGTAGTTCACGTTTTCCTTAACCTTCCCACCTTCTCCCTCGTTTTTACACTACCTGGCTGTCCATGCCAAGCGCAGATATAGCCCTACTTGGGATACAGACCACAACATGGGCGATAAATCCCAATTTTGCGTTTGGGATTTACCTGTTTTCCCAAATGTTATCCAGCCCTACTAATACAACGGTCTTTAATTAGTATTTCTAGTAAGGGATATTGACAAGAGATATTTATCAGTCAAGTGTAAGGTCGCAGCCGTCTTTTTACAGGGCGGAATGACACTTTGCCCCAAACTGAAACTCACCTGAATTTTGTGAAAATTCGACAATCGACGCGCCATTGGTTATACTTTTACATTGCCAACCGCGCGTGCGGTCGGCTGGGTGCCCTTGGTACGCTACAGACAGCGAGGGCGCTGTAGCTGGCTTATCTCTCTTTTGTAAGGGCTTTATTCTCAAGGGGTTCAAGGACTTTTCGTTATGCCAATTTATGAATTTGCCTGTCGCCAATGCGGCAACGAGTTTGAGAAAATTGTTTCGTTCTCGGCTAAAGGCGCGCCCAACTGCCCGCAGTGCGGCAGCGATCAGGTGGAGCGGCACATCGGCCTGCCCGCGCTGCACTTCAAGGGAAGTGGCTTTTACATCAACGACAGCAAGGCCAGCAGCAAAGCGGATGCGTCTAAGGGGGCCGACGCTGGGGATTCAGCCGCTGCGGATGGCGACGCCAACACCAGCTCGGATGGCGACACCAAGAAAAAAGCCGATGCCGCCACCGGCAGCGAAGGCCAATCCACCACCGCGGACAAGCCTGCCCAAAGCGCGGAGAAGCGCGAAAAACCCACGGCTTCCCCCGCCACCAAAAGCGAGTCGTAGCATCGCGCTACGGGTAGTTGGCTGGTTGGACGAAAGAAAAAGGGTCCGCCCAATCCGGGCGGGCCCTTTTCTTTCGGTCTGGGCAAAATGATGTAAAATGACGAACACAATGGACTCGTTGCCGTTTGTCCGTCAACCAACCGCCCACCACATCCGGGAGGATTGCTATTATGACCGTGCCCAAGCGCTTTGGCGTGCTTCGCTTTATTGGAACGCTGTTGAAAATTTTGGCGTGGATTTTGCTCGTGCTCTTTATTTTGGCCGCCGTGGCCGCCGTGGTGTTGGGCACAGCCGAGACGCTCGCCCTGGCCAATCCCGCCATTGTGGATATCGTAGCCACGCTCGGTGCAGCCGGCGACATTGCCGTGGCTATCTCGACGTTAATTACGGGCCTCATCCTCTTCCTGGTTCTCTATGCTGCTGGTGAGCGCATCCACCTCCAGCTCGCGGTGGAAGAAAACACACGCCTCACCGCCGCGCTGCTCCTGCGCATGCACCAGGAAAGCCAGGTCGCGCCGCCGGTGGATTATGCGCCCGGCTATGCCAGCGAGCCGTTTGAGAGTTAAGTAGCAAACAGCAGCCGGTTTCTAGTGGTCAGTTTTCAGTAGTCAGTGGAATGCAGGGTAACCATTGCCTAGGTTCCGCTGACCGTGGGAAAGTGGCCCTCACCCCCGGCCCCTCTCCCACCGTGGGAGAGGGGCCGGGGGTGAGGGCGCGCTCGACCTGCCTTTCAAGCCCTCTCAGCAAAATGTCAACGGAATCCAACCCACTAACCACTGTTGACTGACCACTACTTACTTCACCACCTCCAACTTGTCCTGCACCAGCGAGGACAAAAACGTTCGAGCAGCCGTCTCTTCCTCTGTCTCCGGCGCGGGATCGAACAGAATCGAAATCATGGCGTCGTCGCCCTCGCCCTTCATTTCGGTAATCACGCCCTCGCCAAAGTGGCCGTGCACCACGCGCAGCCCCTCTCTCAGCTTGAGCGCCTTGCGCCGGCGCTTGGGCTTCTCCACGGCATTCTCATCTTTGGCCAGATCGACCACCAACCCCGCCTCGCGGTCACGCCAGCGCTCGGCCAGCGTGGAGAGCATCTGCTCCGGATTTTTGTCGATGCGCGTGCGCAGATCGGCCACGCGGCTGCGCACCTCGGCCAGGCGCGGCAGCCATTTGTCCTTCTCGCGCTTGGGCCGGTCGCTCTGTGCCAGCACGCGGCTCGCCCGCGACAGCACGCTGGCCAGCCCGTCGATCTGCTTGAGCGCCTCCTCCTGCGGGTCGATCGTCGCCATCTGCACGCCGTTGAGCCGGCACATTTCTGCGCGCGTCTGGTTGCGCTGCTCGTCCTCCAGCGCCTCCCAGTCACTCTGTCGCCGCTGGCCTTTCGCCTGCAGGCCCATAAAGCGAACCGCCACGCCAATCTCCGGATAGAGATAATCGAGCTTGAGCCGCCGCTTGGTCGCCGGGTTGATCAGCCACGCCGGGCTGGCATTTTGCTCGCCGGGGATGCCGTCAAACGCGCGCGCTAGAATTTCGCGCCACGCGTTCATGGCCATGTAGGTGCTAAACATCGGGTATCCTTTGTGAATTTGTCATTTCGTTCAGCAACGGTCGCCACTGCGACACCGAAGGGGGAAATCTATTCGCTGTCAATGAGGCAAATAAATTTTTTTCACGCATCAAAACCAACGCCTCTTCGACGCACAAGACCCCAGGGGTATCAGAAACCCTTGGGGTTTTGGTATTCTAGCACATCTGTTCGCTGGCGGCGAAATGGAAGCTGAGCTGATGCAACCAGAAGAGTTCAACGCGGAGGGCGCGGAGAAAAGAGGCGCGGAGGGCCGCGGAGAAAAGACAAGAGAAGCGTCGAGCGTCTGCACTTTGTTTAGTCTGATGCTTTCTATCTCTTTTCCTCTCCGCGCTCCTCTGCGTGAGCTCCGCGTCTCTGCGTTGAAAAATCAAGTTTGACGTTTAGGGGGGTGCAGTCAAGAGTTGTCACCCAGCTGGGAAAAGCGCTCGTTGACGGGCGTTCGACCTCTCCCCCTCGCTGTGAGCAGAAGGCCAACGAGCCGGGTGAAGCCCCCTCTCCTCCGAGGAGAGGGGGTTGGGGGAGAGGCCTGGTGAGCCGCGTGCGGGAACTCCACCCAGCGCGGGAAGATGCGTCAACCCAAAGGCCATCGGCGCAGCAATCTCCTCCAGCGTTGCCACCCACTGACAGCTCTTGACTGCACCCGTTCAGGCCGATGTTCACGGCTCGAAATAACGGTTTGCTCCAAGCTGGAACAGATCCATTGGCTTGTCCCTCAAACACCTTGCTTCTGCCCACGACCCCTCAATGTTATAATCCGTCCATGAGCGCCACTCTTGATACAAAATCTCCCCAAGCCGCACAGCCGACAGAACCCGTAGAACCAACGCGCGGCGCGTTGAGCAACCGCGGCATCGCCTCCGCGACCGTCGTCGTCATGCTCTTTTTTGTGCTGAGCCGCGTGGCCGGGCTGGCGCGCGAGCAGGTGATCGCCGCGCTCTTTGGCACGGGCCCCCTGCTCGACGCCTACCTCGCCGCCTTTCGCATCCCGGATTTGCTCTTTCAGCTCGTGGCGGGCGGCGCGCTCGGCAGCGCCTTTATTCCCACCTTTTCCGCGCTGTGGAACAGCGATGCGGACAGCCAAGAGAACGGGGGAGCGAGTCAGCGCGAGGCGTGGCTGCTCTTTAGCCGCGTGCTCAATTGGGTGACGCTGCTGCTGGTGATGCTGGCGGCCCTGGCGGCGATCTTTGCGCTACCGCTGGTGCAGAGCACGGTGGGGCGCGGCTTCGATCCGGTGCAGCAGCAACTCACCGCCGACCTGATGCGCTGGATGCTGCTGAGCACGGTCGTCTTTGGGGCGAGCGGGCTGATCATGGGCGCGCTGAACGCGGCGCAGCACTTTTTGCTGCCCGCCGCCGCGCCGGTGCTCTACAACGTGGCCATTATCCTGGGCGCGCTCTTTCTCGTGCCGCGTTATGGCGCCTACGGCCTGGTGATCGGCGTCGTCGCGGGGGCGGTGGCCCACCTGCTTGTGCAAGTGCCCGGCCTCTGGCGACGGGGCGCGCGCTATCGACCTTCCCTCGCCGTGGACCGCCACGTGCGCGAGGTCGCCGTGCTGATGGGGCCGCGCGTCTTGGGGCTGCTCTTTGTGCAGCTTCACTTTCTCGTTAACGTGGCGCTGGCCGGCGGCGAGGGCGACGGCGCGGTCTCCGCGCTTAACTTTGCCTTTCTGCTAATGCTGCTGCCGCAGGGCGTCTTCGCGCAGGCGGTGGCAACCACCGTTTTCCCCACCTTCGTCGCCCAGGTCGCCGCCGGTCGCCGCGACGAAATGCGCCGCACCTTTGGTCAAGTCCTGCGCACGGTGCTCCTGCTCACCGTGCCCGCCGCCGCCGGGCTCTTCGTCCTGCGCGAGCCGCTGATCCAGGTGATTTTTGAGCGCTTCAAATTCACCGCGGAAAGCACGCAGATGGTTGCCTATGCGCTGCAGTTCTACGCCTTTGGCCTGATTGCCCACTCGGCGCTGGAAATCGTGGTGCGCGCCTTTTACGCCCTGCACGACACGCTTACGCCGGTGGGCATCGGCGTGGGAGCAATGGCGCTAAACATTGGGCTGAGCTTTTGGTGGATCGGCCCGCTGAGCTACGGCGGGCTGGCGTTGGCCAACACCGTGGCGACCACGCTCGAAGTGCTGCTCTTGCTCTGGCTGCTGCGCCGTCGACTGCGCGGGCTGGACGGGCAGCGACTGCTGGCGTCGGGCGCGCGCATCGGCGCGGCCACGCTGGCCATGAGCACTGCGCTCTGGGCGTGGCTGCGCTGGCTGTCCACCCAGCGGCTCTTCGTCGACAACCCTTTGATTGACGGCGGCTGGGTGGCGGCGGTTGGCGGCGTGGGACTGGCGGTGGTGATTTATGGCGTGGTGCATATCTTGCTGCGCAGCGAGGAGGTGCAGCTTGTGCGGCGGCTGGTGCGGCGCTGATGCCGAATCTAACGCGGTCTAACGCAACGCTAACCAGTTGCTAACCAATCTGATTGAAACAATTGGTAAGATGGTTGCGTACAGTTTTAACAGCATCTTATATACTATCGGCAACCGAGCCGAACAACCGATAACTTTGCAGGAGAACCATCTATGTTTTTTAGCCCGTTGTATCTCATCATTGCCTTGCCGGGGCTGCTGTTGGCCCTGTGGGCGCAGTGGCGGGTGAAGTCGGCGTTTAACAAATACTCGAAGGTGCGCTCTGGCCGCGGGTTGACGGGCGCGCAGGCCGCGCGGAAAATTTTGGATAGCAACGGCCTCAGCCACGTCGCCGTCGAGCGCGTCCAGGGCTTCCTAAGCGACCACTACGATCCGCGCTCGAAGACGCTGCGCCTGAGCCCGCAGGTTTACGAAAGCCCCAGCCTCTCCGCCGTCGGCGTCGCCGCGCACGAGGCGGGCCACGCGATTCAGGATCAGAAGAATTACGCGCCGCTGCGGCTGCGCTCGGCCATGGTGCCGTCCGTGCAGTTTGGCAGCTGGCTCGGCCCGATTATCTTCTTTGCCGGTTTCATTATGTCCGGCGGGGCCAGCCAGCCCGGTAATGTGGGCTTCGTGATCGCGCTGATCGGCCTGATCCTTTTTGGCCTCACCGCGCTCTTCGCGCTGGTAACGCTGCCCGTCGAGTTTGACGCCAGCCGCCGCGCCAAGCAGCTGCTCGTGGCCGACGGCGTGCTCGTCTCGCAGGAGGTGAAGGGCGTGGATCGCGTGCTGGACGCCGCCGCGCTGACGTATGTCGCGGCGGCAATTCAGGCGTTGATGACGCTGGCGTACTACGCCTTCCTGCTCTTTGGTCGGCGCGACTAGCTTTGTGAGGATTTGAGTAGTTGATGCGTGATTAAGGGTTACTCAACCATCACGCATCAACTACTTACGCCTCACGCGTTATTTTTAAGGAGATTCCCATGTTTAACGGCCCCATGTTTGTCCGCCTCAACCGCTACCGTCGCTACGCTGGCCGCGTGGGCAATTCCGGCGCGTGGTGGGCAGTGGCTGGTCCCGGCGTGCTGCTGATCCTGGTCGCGCTGCTGATGATGATTTTTCCAAGCCTGCTGATTTATCTGCTGGCCTACACCGTGGCGACGGTGCTGCTGGTCTCCGGCATTTCTTTGGTGGCGTGGGGCTGGTCGATGCGGCGCATCACGCAGCAGGGCACGACTGGTCGCGTTGGTCGCCAGCCGCACAGCCCCCGCGACGAAGTATGGGAAGCCGAGAGCGAGGACGGCGTGCGCTATCGCGTGCAGTAGGAAATAGATCTCGCATGAAAAAGCCCGGCATTCAGTAGATGCCGGGCTTTTTCATGCGAAAGTTTTTAGAACAAGCAGCAAAGATGAGCAAGCCCAACAGCCCCCGCACCGTAAATCAGCGTCGCCGAAAGTGGGTTGTTGAATTCGTACAGCGCGTGCTGGTCAAGCCGCTTGTGCAGCCCGGCGTGGACAATCAGGAACAGATCGATGCTTACCTGGAAGGCCAGGCGCAGCGCTGGCGATGAGTGTGCCGCCAGCCAAAGAAATAGAGCAAACAGCGGCACGTGCAGCAGCGTAAACAGCTCAAAGCCCCGCTGATCATCCAGCCGACGCAGCCCGAAGAGCAGCCGCCACTCGCGACCCCGCACCGCGTCCAGCTCGTGCGTAAAAAGCAGCGCCAGCGCCACATAAAATACTCCATTGAGGATCATCTTGTTTTATTCCCCTCGCCAGTTGAAATTTGCTCACAAAATTTAGTTGCCCTATCCTACCAGCAAATCTACCGGTTCACGCATCACGCATCACGCATTACGCTCCATGCCATCTCCCGACCGCACCCACACCTGGCGACCCTACCTCACCGACTACAACGAGGGCCTCGGCCTCGTCTACGAGCGCTTTGTGCTCAACGATTTTCTGGACGACCTGCGCCGGCGCTACGCCCTGCGCTCGGTGCTCGAAGCGCCGCTTTACGGCATGGCCGGGGTTAGCGGCATCAACGGCTGGGCGCTGGCCCGCCAAGGGGTGGAGGTGACGCTCGTCGACGACAACGCCGAACGGCTGCGCGGCGTCCAGCGCATCTGGCGGGACGATCTGAAGCTGCCGGTGAACCCGACGCTGATTCACCCGCGCGAGTGGGGTCGCCTGCCCTTTGCGGACGATTCGTTTGATTTGACGTGGGAGTGGGCCGGGCTCTGGTACATCGCCGACCCGGCGGCGCTGCTGCGCGAATTGGTGCGCACCAGCCGCAGGCTGGTCTTCATTGCCATGCCGAACAACTTGCAAGTTGGCTACTGGACGCGCAAGCTCATCATTGACCGCGACTTCTTTCGCCACCACGACGCGCGCTGGACGGACATTGGCCGCATTCGCCGCGTGCTTGAAGCCGCCGGCGCGCGCGTCGTCGACGAGGGGGTGCTGGACGTGCCGCCCTGGCCGGATACGGTGATGCCCGCCACCGAGGTGCTCGGTCGGCTCGGCATTCGCAGCGAGCGGCTCCACGCCCAGTTCAGCGGCGATGACTGGCACTGGAGCACCATGAACTACTACACCGGCGCCGAGCCCGACCTGCGCGAGCGGGTGATGCGGTACGCGTGGCTCGATCACGCGCCGCTGCCGTGGCAGGCCAAGGCCGTGTGGGCGCACCACCGCTACCTGCTCTGTGAAGTTGCTGGCTAGACCCCATGACCATCGTCCCCCTCGCCGCCGATCACGCCGTCGACGCCGCCCGCCTCCACATCGCGGGCCAACCCGGCACCTTTTTGACGCGCCTCGGCCCGGAGGTGTTGACGGTATTGTACCGCGCGCTGTCGCAGTCGCCGGTGGGCTTTGGCTTTGCGGACCTCGCCCCCGGCGACCTCACCCCCGGCCCCTCTCTATCTTTCGGTAAACTGCAGAGCGCGGAGAGGGGTGACTCGTCAAATATCGACAACTCGCATTTGCATCGAGCGCTCGCCAACAGCCAACAGCTAACAGCCAGCAGCCACATTACCGGCTTCATCAGTGCGACCACCAGCGTTGGTCGCCTCTTCGCCGAGATGGGGACGCGTCGCTTGCCGCAATTTTTGCCGCCGCTGGTGACGCGCTTTGTGCGCGAGCCGGGGCTGCTTCTGCTTAGCGCGCAGACGGTGCTCTACCCATTTTTTGCGGCGGGCGATGTTGCCGACGACGCGGTAAAGTCACGCGGGAAGAGGGCCGAACTGCTCTCGATTATGGTCGAGCCGGGGCAGCGGGGGCGCGGCACGGGCACGGCGCTGCTGCACGCGCTGGTCGATGAGTGCGCGCATCGCGGCGTCGACACGCTCGACGTGACCGTCGACGCCGCCAACGCGGGCGCGTGTCGATTTTACGAACGCCACGGCTTCGCGTATGATCGCGAGCTCACGCTCTACGGGCGCGCAATGTGCTTGTATCGGAAAGACGTGATGCGTGATGTGTGAAACGGTGCGGAGGGAGCATCCTCAGATGCGAACGGGCCGACGAAGAGAGATTGGGAGATTCCGAGATTGAGCGTCGTTGGGGAACAGGTCGAACAGATCGAAACGGAGCAGAAATCCGCGCCATCTACCGCACGTCTGAATTGGCAGCGCGCAGCGATTTTGCTTGCCCTTGGCCTGTTGACCGTCGCCCTGCTGCTCGCCGTCGGCGGCGGGCGCGAGGCTGTGGCCGCGCTGGGCAGCGCCGACTGGCGACTCGTCGCCGTGGCGGCGGGGATTCACTACAGCGGCTTTGCCGTGCGCGGCCACCGCTGGCAGCTGCTGCTCAGGGCCGCGGGCCATCGGCTGCCCTACCGCTACGTCACCGGGCTGCTGCTGAGCGGCTGGTTTATCAGCGCGCTCGTGCCCGCGCGCGCGGGCGACGCGGCGCGCGTTGGGCTGCTGCGCGCGCCCCTAAACAAGACCTACGCCTCCGTCCCCGTTGCGTCGGCGGCCAGCACCATCGTGCTCGAACGCGCGCTGGACATGCTGGCGATTCTGGCGCTGGCCGCGGCCTTTGGCGTGGGCGTGCTGCGCGGTCGTCTGCCGAGCTGGGTGCTGGTAACCTACGCCGTCGCGCTGACGCTGCTGATTGGGCTCGGTATCGCCGTGCTCGCTGCGCCCAAGCTGATCGACGCGCTGCGCAAAATCAGCCAACGCAAGCCGTGGCAGCGGGCGCTCGATTTTGGTGCGCAGGTTGTCGACAGCCTGCGCAGCCTGCCCCGCCGCCCCGCGACCGCCGCGCTGGTCGTCGCCGAGAGCCTCTACATCTGGCTGTGCGACGCGCTGCTGCTCTGGCTCGTCGTCGCCAGCCTGGGCACGTGGCTCGGCGTGGCCAACGCGGCCTTTGTCGCGCTCACCGTGGACGTGATCGCCGCCGTGCCCGTGACGCCGGGCGGCATCGGGCAGATCGAGGCCGCTTACGGCGCGCTGCTCGCCCTGCTGCCAGCGCAGGCAACCTTTAACATTGCCGCCGCCGTGCTCATCGCCCGCGCCGTCAGCTACTGGAGCTTCCTGCTGATCAGCGGCGCGGTGACGTACGCTGCGGGATTTAGGCAAGCGCTGCATACCGGGTAGAAATGGAAAGGACACGGATCAACGCGGGCTTCGCACACGGATTTTAGAGAACAGGCAAAATTTGTTTCTTCAAAAAACCGTGTTTATCTGTGTGCATCCGTGTCCAAATCTTTTTTCGCTAAGACGATTTCCATGATTCCCCGCCTCGCCGCCTTCTACCAGCGCCACCGCCTCTTTTTTCTGATCCTGCCCCTCTTCGTCAGCTTTCGCGTGCTGACGCTGCTGCTCTTTCGTCCCGGCGGCTTCATCCTCGACAATTCCGACTTCGACTTCTACTACGCCTGGGGCCTGCTCACGCCCATGGGCTACGAAGTCTACGATAATCTGTGGACGGCGTACCCCCCGCTCTTCCCCGCGGTGATGCTGCCCGTGTTCGAGCTGGCCAGCCGCGCGCCCGCGTGGGTCGACCCGCGGCTGTGGTTTCACCTGCTCTTTGGTGGCGTGCTGGTTTTGTTCGAGAGCGGCAATCTGCTGCTGATTTATCGGCTCTCGCTAAAAATGGGGAGCAGAGGAGCAGGGGGGCAAGGGAGCCAAGAAGATTATCCCGCGGATCAAGCTCCCCTGCTCCCGCTCTCCTCTGCCCCCCTGCTCCTCTACGCCCTGCTCTTTACCCCCGTCTACACGCTGACCGGCTGGTTCGAGTCCATGCCGCTCTTCTTCATGCTGCTGGGGCTGGATTTGCTGATCGGCAGCTGCTGGCAAAAACGAGATGTCGTCGCCAACGAACCAACGGCTCCCTCCCCGATCTCGCGGAGGGCTGGGGTGGGGTTGAATGCGACCGACCGGGAAGCCTTGCCTAGACCCCCATCCCCAGCCCTTCCCCCGCGCGCAAGGGAAGGGGGACGTTTAGGGGTAGACGAAGAAGGCTCTACAATCCAGGGAGACTCCGCAACCAACGAACCGACAGCTCCCTCCCCCAACTGGGGGAGGGCTGGGGTGGGGTTCTTCCTCTCCGCCGTCGCCGCCGCCCTCGGCTTCCTCACCAAGCTCACGCCGATCCTCCTCCTCCCGATTGCCGTGCGCTGGCTCGGCGCGAAGCTGAGCTGGCGCGCCGCCCGCCGTGAATGGTTCAACCGCCAGTCTCCGGGCAACCTGCTGCGCCCCACGCTTTACGCGCTCATCTTCTTCGGCGTAATCGTCGCCGTCGGCTACCCGCTCACCCAGGGCGATCCCGATCTGCGCTTTAGCCTCTTCCAGGTCAACGCCATTCGCCCGCCCTGGCAAAGCGTCTGGGCGCTGCTCGACGGCTACACCGGCATGGGCGACGTGCGCGTCGACCCGCGCAACCTCGACGGCATCACCGTTTCGCAGTGGCAAAGCAGCCTGCCCTGGGGCGCGATCACGATGGCCTTTCTCGCGCTCTACCTCTGGCTCTACACGCGCCGCTACGACTGGTCGCAGCCGCGCACGCCCGTCGCTTTCGCCGCTGTTAGCGTGCTGTGGCTCTTTCTCTACAGCAAGGGCTGGAGCCCCCAATTTCTGGTCTGGGTGCTCGCCTTCACCGTCCTCCTGCTGCCGACCCTGCGCGGCGTCGCCCTCGCCATCGGCTTGACGGTCATCAACGTCGTCGAGGTGCAAGTCTATTCGATTTTGCTGGCCGAAAGCCAGCCGTGGCTGCTGACGGCGACGGTCGTCACGCGCACTCTGCTGCTGCTGTGGCTGGCCGTGGAATTTCTCGGCCAAATTTGGCCGCAGCCAAAACGCGGCGCAATTCTGCGGCGGGTCAGCGGCGGCCTGGTCTGGGTGACTTTGTCCGCCGCGCTGATTGGCGCGCTGGTGGCTTCCCCGCGCGTCGCCGAGGCCTACGCGGCGCGACGGCTGGCCGAGCATCCCTGCCGCCAGGCCGTCGAATTCCTGCGCGACCAAGCCCCCTCGCCCACCAATTTGATTGTGACCGGCCAGCCCGCCACGTGGCAGTTGATGCAACCCTGGCTGCGCGAGTCGTACGACCTCCAGGTTGTCGACACCTACAGCTATCTTGACGAAGCGCCGGAGGTGGTGGCCGCGCGGCGGCTGGCCGAACTGGCCGCGCAGGCCGACGGCGACTTCTGGTGGCTTGAGTTCACGGGCGACAATTATTCCTTCGAGATTCCGCGCAGCGCCGCCTACGTGCTCGAAGCGGACGCTTCCGCCGCCGCCCAAGCCTTTTTGGAGCGGGACGATGTCGCCATCTTTGAGCGCCAAACGTTTGGCGACTGCACCCTGCAACGTGTGCTACAATTACCGAGCACGCCGCTCGCTGCGGCGCAAGTCGCGGGCGGGCCGGTTGCGCTGGTCGACGCTGCGTGGGCGGCCCCAAAAGTGGATTCACCCTGGCAGGTGGTGCTATACTGGCGCGCCGAGTCGTCGGTTGCGGAGAGCTATACGGTTTTTACGCAGTTGTTTGATGCGAGCGGCGCGATGATCGCCCAGCAGGATAACCTGCCCGTGCGCGGCCTCGCGCCCACGGAGACGTGGCAGCCGGGCACGATCATCCGCGATCCGTATATGCTGACGGTTCCGGCGGACGCCATCGGCCCGTATCGGCTGCTGGTGGGGCTGTATAACGAGCAGGGTCGCCAGCCGCTGGGGTTGGCGGATGGAACGACAGCGGATGCAGTGTCGTTTGAAATTGAAGAGTAGACGGCGTATGTTGCTTATCATCAGCGAAATTATTCCGTGAATTCAAGAGGCCATAATTTGTCATGCCCGCCGGATATCCTCTGGGTGCGGGAATCCATGCTCGAAGTACCAGTTGTCAAAGGTGATGCAAAACGTCTTTCGCTACTTAAAGTGAGGTCAAATTGAGAACGGGAGTTTTTACCGTCCCTTCTGCATAACAGCGCTTGACCCCACCCCAGCCCTCCCCAGCATGGGGAGGGAGCCGATCCCTGGTTGGTCCAGTCGCGGCTCCTCCCCCATCATGGGGGAGGTTGGGAGGGGGTGAAACACCGTTTCGTCCGTTTATTTAGGCCTAACCCAAATTCCTGTTCCCATCTTGACTTTACTTTAAGCCATGGATTCCTGCCTGCGCAGGAATAACAGGGCAACGATTCACCATCGGCTCCTGATCTCCGGCAAATTACAAACCGCAACCACCGACAAACCCGTTACGTTTCACGCATCACGCATCACGCATCACGCATCGCGTATTTACAAAACACCTTGCCCTACTCCCGCACCCTCACCCCCACCGACCGCAGCATCGGCTTTGTGATCTTTGGCCTGCTGCTGGCGTGCTATCTGCTAACCTTTACCGGCCACATCCAGAGCAGCGACGGGCTCTCGATGTTTGCCACGGCGGAGAGCATGGCGCGGCGCGGCGAAATCGACAGCAACGCGCTGCTGTGGATGGGCGCGCAGCAGGGCAACCTGGGGCCGGACGGCGAGCTGTACAGCCGTAAAGGGCTCGGCATGGTGCTGCTGGCGCTGCCGCTCGTGTGGCTCGCCAAACAGTGGGAGACGCTCGGCCTCGTACAGGCCGCGCTGCTGCTCAACCCGCTGCTCACGGCGTGGACGGGCGGGCTGCTCTACCGCGCCAGCCGCCGGCTCGGCTGGCCCGCCGCAACGGGCGTCGCCGTCTCCCTCACCTTTGGCCTGGCGACGCTCGCCTGGCCCTACACCCAGACCTTTTTTAGCGATCCCGTCTGCGGCTGGGGCCTCTTTGGCGCGCTCTACGCTCTGCTGGCCTACTCGCAAAACGGTCGCAAACGCTATTTGGTCTTTGGCGGCGTCGCTTGGGGGATCGCCTATTTGGCTCGCGTCATCAATCTCGTCACGCTGCCTGTTTTTTTCGTTGCGCTAGTCTGGGTTGTCCTCCAGCATATTCCGCTTCGCAAACCATCCATCGTCCATCGTCCATCATCCATCATCCACATTCTTCTCCAAAATTGGCGACCCCTCGTCAGCTTCGCCCTGCCCGTTGTGCTGGCTGGCGCGCTCTCGCTCTGGTGGAACGGCGCGCGCTTTGGCAGCATCTGGGATGCGGGCTACGTGGAGACGGAGACCTTTAGCGCCAACTGGCTCGTGGGCGTGAGCGGGCTGCTGGTGGGGCCGGCACGCGGGCTGCTCTGGTACAGCCCCGTGCTGATCCTGGCCGTGCCGGGCGCCGTTGCCTTCTGGCGGCGCGATCGGTCCAAAGCGCGCTGGCTGCTGCTGGCAAGCGGGGCCGTTGCGCTCGTGTACGTGGCGCTCTACGGCAAGTGGTACATGTGGCACGGCGGCTACAGCTGGGGCCCGCGTTTTCTCGTGCCGCTGCTGCCGCTGCTGGCGCTGTGGACGGGGCCGGTGTGGCGACGGCTGATCGCCGGGCGCTCGCGGCTGGCGTGGGTCGGCGCCATCGCGCTGCTGATTTTGTCCAGCGGCGTGCAGGGGTTGGGGCTGCTTGTCCCCTTTTCGCTGGCGCAGGAGTGGCTGCGGCAGAATGTTGAGCCGCTCTTTGCGCCGGAGACTTTTACGCAGCTTCGCTATTCGCCGCTCGTGCTCCAGTGGCGATTCCTGCGGGCAGAAAACATCCAGCTTGCGTGGTGGCAAGCAGACAGCGGCGTCACCTTAGATTGGATCGGCCTGCTGATTCCGCTGCTGGCCGTGGCCGCGGGCGCGTGGCTGCTCGTCCAGCAGATGACGCTGCAGCGGGTGCGTGCCGAGCACGGGCGCAACCGGCTTTACGGCACGGCGCTCGTGATCCTCACGCTCGCGCTGCTGCTGCACTATGACAGCGTCCTCGCCACGCCCGCTGCCGCCGTGGCCGAGCAGATCGAGCAGCAGGCGCAGCCGGGGGACGCCGTGCTTCACCTCCAGCCGCTGCAAACGGAAGCCTTTGCCAACGCCTACCACGGCGAGCTGCCCGTCTACGGCTTCTTCGCCCGCGACGAACTTGAGCCCGACGAGCAGGCGTGGCTGGATCGGCTGCGCGGCGAGTACGAGCGGCTGTGGGTGGTGCCGGATTATGCGCCGCCGACCGAATCCGGCTGGGAACGCCCCCTGCGCGGCGACGCCTTTTTGCTGCAGGAGACGCAGCTCGCTGGTGAACGGCTCGCGCTTTACGCGCTTGATCCCACACAGCCGCTTACCGAGACGGGCTTGGGCACGGTCTTTGGCGACGAGGAGGCAGCAGCTGCTGTAAACCGGGAACTGGACGAGGAAACGGGGTCGATCCAGCTCGATGGCTATGCGCTGACGACAGAAGTCGCACCGGGGGAGGCGCTGCTGCTGGCGCTGCGCTGGGAAAGCCTGCGCGCCGTGACGGAAAATTACCACGTCTTCGTCCACCTGCTCAACGCCGGCGGCGAGCGCCTCGCCCAGCGCGACGGTCAGCCCGTGCAGTGGATGCGCCCCACCAGCACGTGGCAGCCCGGCGAGGAGATCGTGGATCGCTACGGGCTGCTGCTGCCGGAGGACATCGCGCCCGGCCGGTACACCATCGCCGTGGGGCTGTACGAGCCGGACAGCGGCGAGCGCCTCGCCGTCAGCGCCGGGCCAGGCGATTTGGCGATTGAGCTGGGGCCGATCGAGGTGGTGGCGGAGTAAAGCGCGGGCTGTCAGCTTGCGACTAACCAAGTAATTCGCTTGTCGCATCGCTTCCCGCGCTCTTTCGGAGTTTGAACATATCAAAAAGGAAATTAGATGTTGATGCAAAAAAACGTTCGCTACATCTGTGCAACAGTGCTGATTGGTCTGCTGCTAACGGCCTGTGGGCGCGGCGCGACAGAACTCGTCGAGGAGCCAATCACCGAACCGACTGTTGAACCGATCAGCACGCCAACGATTACAGCAACAGCGCCAGCTACGGCCACGGTCGAAGCCGCGGCTGAAGCCGCGGCGGAATCACCGCTGGCGGCGGAGCCTCCGGCGGAGACGCCCGCCGTGGTAACGGGAACCGACGGCGTCACAGCCGCAGCTGTCGTGACTGCGGACGAAGGTGTCGCAACAGCGGAATCGCTCACGTTGACCGACGCCGCGGCGGAGACGAGCCAGTTGGACGCAGCGCCATCCAGCGCACGGAGCTGCGCGATCCAGCCCGCGCTCGATCTGGCGGGCTACCCCAACCTGGTGGGGACGCTGGGCTGCCCGCAGAGCGAGGGCTCCTTTGAGCCGGTGGCGCTCAACGAGTTTAGTGGCCCAGTGGATGAAGCCAATGAGACATCGCTGAATCCCTATATGCTCTGGTTTGGTGCGGAGGAGCGCATCTATGCGCTGCTGCCCAACGGCCAGTACGAGCTGTTCGACGACACGTGGAACGAGGCGACGGAAGAGGAATACCTGTGCAACCCGCTGGGGGGCGAAGTTGATTCGCCGCCGCTGCCCCGGCGCGGTTTTGGCAAAGTCTGGTGCAATTCCGAGCAGCTGCAGCAGACCCTGGGGCCCGTCGAGCGCGAGGAGCGCCTCTGCCAGCACGCGGTGACACAGGAATTCCAGGCCGGTCGGCTGGTGGCCTGTTTCGAGGACGCGACGGTTTATTACTTTCAGTTGACCGAGGGCGGCCAGTGGAGCTTGCAGGTGCAGTAGGTAGCGGCTGGACGCGCCCAGCCGCTACCCTTTCTATCGGCAACTATCACCATCCACACAACTTGATATGACAGCATACACGTTCAGCAACGCCTTATCGCTCGCCCGCGAGCTAATCGCCATCCCCTCCTACAGCCAAATCAGCAATGCCACCGTCAGCGACGTGCTGGCCGAGCGCCTGCGGCAGGCGGGCTTTGAGACCATCGAGCGGCTGGTCTACCAGGATACGCGCGTCGACCTGGCGGGCGTGGCCAAGCACACGCTGGTCGCGCGCAAGGGGCAGGGGCAGGGTGGGCTGGGCTTTTTGGCCCACTCGGACACCGTCCCGGCGGATGGGGCGTGGCAACCCTTTACGCCGCGCGTCGAAGGGGGCAAGCTGATTGGCCGCGGGGCTTGCGATATGAAGGGGCCGCTGGCGGCGGCGCTTGTCGCGGCGGCGGCGGTGGAAGCGAGCGCGCTGCGGCAACCGCTCTACTTCGTGATCACGGCGGATGAGGAGCAGGGCTTTGGCGGCGCGAAGCAGGCCATTGCCGAATCGAAGCTGCTGGCGGAGGGCTGGCCCACCCACGCCATCATCACCGAGCCGACCAGCCTGGCGCCCGTCTACGCCCACAAGGGCGGCCACCACGTCCAAGTGACGGCGCACGGCGAGGCCGCCCACACCAGCACGGGTCGCGGCGTTTCGGCCAATTTTCTGATTGCACCCTTTCTCGCCGAAATGGCCGCGTGGGAGCCGGAGTTGCGCTCCGACCCGCGCTATCTCGACGAGGAATTCGATCCGCCCCACGGCGGCATCAACCTCACGCTAAACGACGGCGGCACGCCCAGCAACATCACCGCCGCCAAAACGGTGGCGACGCTGGCCCTGCGCGCCGCGCCGCGGATGGACTACCGCGGCGCGGTGCAGCATATCGTCGAGCGCGCTGCGGCGCACGGACTGGAAACAGCGGTTAGCGGCTACGATCCGTTTTACACGTCGCCGGACGCCGAGATCGTCCGCGTGGCGGCAACCGTCACGGGCGAGAGGCCGCGCACCGTCTCCTACGGCACGGACGGTCTCGTCTTCCGCGAAATCGACGGGCTGGCAATGGTCGTGCTGGGGCCGGGCGACATTGCCCAGGCGCATACCGTCGGCGAGTGGATTGAGGTGGCGGAGCTGGAGCGGTCGGTGGGCGTGTATCGGGCGCTGATCGAGCGACTTTGCCGTGCGCTCGCGGAGTGAGCATTCTCAAATGCGAACGGGTTTGGCGGGGTGGGTTGGCTTGGCGAGTAGACTATGTTCGACTCCATCCCCGGCCCTTCCCCGCGCGCGGGGAAGAGTGACTTGAACTTTGTCTTGGTCGGGTTGTGCCGGCAGAGGGTGAGCGTTTTAAGTGCGAATGGATTTGGCGGAATAAATTATGCGAGTCATCACCGGGAGCGCCAAGGGGCGTCGACTAAAAGCCGTGCCGGGCGATACGACGCGGCCCATTACCGACCGCGCCAAGGAAGCGCTCTTTAGCATCATCGGCGATTGGATCATCGATGCGCGCGTGCTGGATTTGTTTGGCGGCACGGGCGCGGTGGGCATTGAAGCGCTCAGCCGCGGGGCCGCGGCGGCGCTCTTCGTCGACAAAGAGCGGCTGGCCGTGCAGACGATCCGCGACAACCTACGCACCTGCGAGCTGACGCGCCAGGGCACGGTCGTTCAGGGCGACAGCTTTCGCTTTCTCGATGAGACGCAGGAGACGTTCGACCTGATTTACGTGGCCCCGCCGCAGTATCAGGGCATGTGGCGGCGCGCGCTGGAGCAGATCGATGCGCGCCCGGAGCTGGTCGCCGAATTTGGCGCGGTCATCGTGCAGATTCACCCGCGCGAGGAGCAGGCGCTTGCGCTCTCTCATCTGGCGGAGTACGACCGGCGCAAGTATGGCTCGGTGCTGATTCTGTTTTACGCGGCGCAAGAGGATTTGAGCGAGGAGGGAGCTGAATAGCGCGCAACGAACACGTTTCCCCTCCGCCCTTTACCCGCTTGATTACTTTCCTTCCACCTAATTCATGTTAGATTAGAAACGCGTGCGCTGCCCCATGCGCGCGAAATGGTGCTGCCGCTGGGCGTTTCTTCCCAAAAACGCCAGTGAGACAAGCGTCGGTGCGAGTTATCCCTTGCGTGGGATCGGTAACTTTTCCTCTGGTTGTGCCTGATGGCCCACCACGGTGACGAGCGTTCCCAGAGCGCGGCGGCACTTCCTCTTTCCCAAAATTTTTGAGCTGTATACAGAACCATGCGATGGAGCCACCCACCCCATTGTTTGTGGCTTGTATAGAGCAGAATCAGGAGAACCCCATGACCCATAAATTGCGACGATCCAAAAACCCCAGGCTCGATAACTCCAGGCTCAATCGACGACGCTTTCTACAGCTATCTGCAGCGGGCGCGGGCGCAGCGGCCCTCGCGGCCTGTGCCCCCGTCAGCGACACGGCGGCCCCCGCTGCCGGTGGCGAAACGGCCAGCAGCGCAGCGAGCAGCGGCGCGCCCAGCAGCGTGGAATTCTGGGATTGGCAGTTTGATCCGCGCGAGGCGTACATGAACGAAATCATCAGCGCCTGGCAAGAGAATAATCCGGATACAACGCTCGAGTACACCACCTTTGGCTACGGCGATCTCGAAACGCGCTTGCTGACCTCGGCCTCGGCGGGAACAAATCCACCCTTTTCCAACGTCCACGCCTTTTGGCGACCGGAACTCCAGCGCTCCGGCGTGCTCACGCCCTACCCAGACGATCTGCTTGACTACGATGCGCTGTGGAGCACCGCCTTCAACCGCAGCCCCGACACGGGGCTGATTTACACCAGCGACTTCTGCCTCTACACCGATCAGGTCTACATGAATACGACCATCCTGGAGGAAGCGGGCATTTCGCCGGACGACGTGCCGCGCTCGTGGGAGGAATTTTTGCGCATGGCCGACGAGCTGACGATCCGCGCATCGGACGGTACGATCGAACGCGCCGGTTGGGCCTTTAACCACTACTACTCGCGCGAATGGCTGTGGACGAGCATGGTCTACCAGAATGGCGGCTTTCTCTACAGCGAGGATGGTAACGAAGCGCTCTGGAATTCGGACGAAGGCGTGGAAGCGCTTCAGCTAATTCAGGATGTCTACCACGAGTACCAGCTTGATTCGACCGACTTCCTGCCGATGGCCGATGCCTTTGGCACGGGCAGTGCCGCCTTCTTCATCAGCCAGGGCTACTGGGGCGCAAATTTTGACGAGGACTATCCCGATGTGGCCGGTCAGTGGAGCACGGCCATCACGCCGACCTTCACCGGTGAGTTGACGCCGTCCGCCGGCCTGGTAACGCCGGAGGAGGGCTTCTGCGTCTTTACGACGGCAAACGAGGCCGAGCAGGAGATCGCCTTTAGCTTTATCGAGGAGATGATCGGCAGCGAGCAGCGCCGCATTGATTGGGCGGTAATTTCCAACGGCGCGCCGGACAGCCGAAATCTGCTGGGCGACGAGCGCATCCGCGAGCGCGAACAGGGCAACAGCATCTCCACGCAGGCCGAGACGCTGCCCTACCGCATCAACTACGGTGAACGCCCGCTGGAAGCCGAGCCAATCTGGCGCAACATGTTCGACCGCGTGATCCTGGAGCAGGAAGACCCGCGCGCCGCGTTGGACGAGGCGACCGCCGAGATGAACAATGTCTTTGCCAACTCGGATCAGGTGCGCCTCTTTACGGAACGTGCCTTTACGCCGCCGGAAGCGTAAGAGAAAGGGTAGGAAGAGAAGCCGGATTCAAACATCGTCAAATATCGTCTTCTTCTCGTCAACCTTAGGCTAATCCAAGATTACAAATATACTACGGCTGATTGTGATGGAGGTGCGTCGCACTTGGGAAAGTGCAACGCACCGTAGGCTGTGTTGGCCGCACCAGAGAGAGAGTCGACCGTGCGACGCACCTCCTGAGGTGCGTCGCACATCCAACATGGCTTATCCCGGTATAGTTAATTTCCTGGAGTTGCCTTACTGAAGTACCTCCCAAGTTTTCGGCGAGATTTGACACAAGGCAACGTACCGGTGAATGGCGCGCCCGACCTCTCCCCCAAAGCCCCTCTCCTCTGAGAAGAGGGCTTCAGAGGCTTCGTTGATGACAAAGCAGCAGCGAGGGGAAGAGGTCGGGCGTGCCCCGAAACAAAGGATTTTCCCAGAATTTGGGACGCACCTGCACTACCATGGCAACCACAACCGCAACCCCCACCGCTGCCCCCACCGCTCCCGCCACCGCCACCACCGAAATCACCACGCGTGAGGTGCGCCATCGGCGACCGCGCGACTGGCAGAAATATCTGCTCTGGCTCGTGCTCGGCCTCGGCGCGATTCTGATGATTGGGCCTTTCTACTGGATGATCATCACCGCCTTTAAGACGCAGGGCGAAGCGCTGGCCTTCCCACCGACGTGGTGGCCGCAGAACCCCACGCTGGAAAATTGGATCGCGCTGACGGACCTGGACTTTGGCAGCTTCCCGCTCTTTTTTCGCAACAGCCTCTTCGTCGTCACCGCGATCACGCTGATCACGCTGCTGACGAGCGCGGCGGCGGGCTACGTCTTCGCCAAAATCGAATTCCACGGGCGCGACGCGCTCTTCTTTGTCGTGCTCGGCATGTTGATGGTTCCCTTCACCGTCTCCATCGTCCCCTTGTTTAGCCTCATGGTCACGCTCGGCTGGACGAACAACTATCTGGCGCTGATCATTCCCATCATCTTTAATCCCTTTGGGATTTTCCTGCTGCGCCAGTTTATGCTGGGCGTGCCGGACGAGCTGATCGCCGCCACGCGCATCGACGGCGGCTCGGAGTTTCGCATTTTCTGGAGCGTAGCCCTGCCGCTCTCCAAGGCCGCACTGGCCGCGCTGGCGATCTTCGTCTTCATCGAGCAGTGGGACAATTTCCTGTGGCCCCTCATCATTATCGACGACCCCAATTTATTTACCATCCCGCTGGGGCTGGCCCAATTTCGCGGGCGCTTTGGCGTTGAAATTGGCAGCACGGCGGCGGGGTCGATTGTGGCGGTGCTGCCGGTGCTGGTGGTCTATCTCTTTGCCCAGAAGCAGTTTATTGAAGGGATTGCGATGACGGGGCTGAAGGGATGAGTTGTGCGTAGTGCGTGGTGCGTGAACTAAAGTAAAGCCAAAATGGGAACAGGAATTTGGGGCTAGAGCCAAGCGAACGGACAAAGCGGCGTTTCACCCCCTCCCAGCCTCCCCCAACTTGGGGGAGGAGCCGTTACGGGATCGGCGAAGAAACGGCTCCCTCCCCATCATGGGGAGGGCTGGGGTGGGGTTCAAGCGCTTGGCTATGCAGAAGGGATGGTCAACACTCCTGTTCTCAATTTGCTTTTACTTTAGAACTCAGCCAGGTTGAATACGAGTTCACGCACCACGCACCACGCTTGCGCCGCAACACAACACCAATCTATGACAACCATATCCACCACCCAACCCACCCTCCGCCACCGCCTGCTGCGGCGCATGGGCATGAATCCGCGCAACGCCGGGCAGGCCGTTTTCGCGCTCGTCGTGCTCGTGCCGATGATTTTGAGCTTTGGCATCTTTTACATCTATCCGCTGATCGACGGTTTCT
This sequence comes from Caldilineaceae bacterium, assembly GCA_965213595.1. Taxonomy (GTDB): domain Bacteria; phylum Chloroflexota; class Anaerolineae; order Caldilineales; family Caldilineaceae; genus JBCCFC01. The sequence continues at coordinate 750,162 of CBDBZO010000002.1, forward strand.
GGGGCAGCCTCACGGACTGGCGCGCCTTTGTGCCGACCCGTGAGTTTCAGGGCTTGGACAACTACCAGCGCCTGCTGAATGATCGCACTTTCCTGGCCGCGCTGCGCAACACCTTTTTGTACACGCTCTACTACCTGCCGCTGGCGATTGGGCTGGCGCTGGCCGCTGCCCTCGCCATTGAAAACAGCGGCAGACCGCGCGAGTTTTTTCGCACGGCCTACTTCCTGCCCGTCGTCACCTCCGTGATCGCCACGGCGCTGATCTTCAAGTGGCTCTACCAGCCGCAGTTTGGCCTCTTCAACCAGTTGCTCCAGATGATTGACCTGCCGCGCCAGAGCTTTCTCAACTCGATCAACCAGGCGCTGCCCTCGATTGCGGCCTACGCCATTTGGAAAAATCTCGGCTTTAACATGGTGCTTTTTATGGCCGGGCTCAACGCGATTGCGCCGGTCTTCTACGAAGCCGCGCGGGTCGACGGCGCGAGTAAATGGCAGCAGTTTCGCCACATTACGCTGCCGCTGCTGCGGCCCACCTTTATCTTTGTCTTCATCACGGGCATCATCAGCAGCCTCCAGGTCTTTGGCCCCATCTTTGTGATGAGCAGCGCCTCCAACAACGACCCGCCCGGCGGCCCGGCCAACTCCACCATTGTCGTCTCCGTCCACCAGTGGCAGACGGCCTTCCGCCAGCTCGATCTCGGCTACGGCGCGACGATGGGCATCGTGCTCTTCGTCATCATCCTGCTGATCACGCTGACGCAGGTGCGGCTCTTGCGCAACCGCTGGGACGCATAAATATCGCACCCATGAGCTTCTACTCCGTTCGCCAAATTCACCACAAATGGTTCCTGCTCGACCCTGCCGGTCGGCCCGTCTACCTGCGCGGGGCCAACCACTTTGGCGACGGCACGTACATGCCCTTTAACCTTGAAGAGCGCTACGGCTCCGCCGCCGCGTGGCGCGAGTCCGTGCGCGATCGCCACCGCGCGTGGGGCTTTAACTATCTGCCGCCCTCGGTTGGCCCCTCGGAGACGTGTGACTGCGTGCTGCCGCCAGAGCGCAACCCGCGCGGCGGCCTGCGCTGGCCCGTCGACATTCGCCGCACGCCCGAATGGCCCGCCCAGCACTACGCCGACCTCGACTTTCCCTTCACCGCGCTGCTCGAAGTGCCCAAGCAGTACATGGCCGGCGAGGGCATGGGCGACGTCTTTTCGGTGGAGTTTCGCCAGGCGGTGGACAAGCGCTGCCGCGAGTTCGTGGAGCCGCTGCGGGACAACCCCAACCTGATCGGCTATCACTTTACGCACAACCCGCCCTGGCACGACACCAACCCCAGCTTCGAGCTGTGGGTGGCGGACATGGTGCGCGACGGGCAGCCCGGCCAGCAGGAATGGGCGCGGCTGCTGCAGCGCATCTACGGCACGGTCGAGCGCTACCGAGCCACCTACGGCCTCCCCATCGACTCGTTTGACGAGGTCGCCACGCTGCCTTTTCCCCTGCGCGGCTACGTCTCCGAGCGCACGGCCATCCAGGATCGCATCGCCTTTATGGAGCGGGCGTGCGAGGAGTGGTACAAAGTCTACAGCGGGACGATTCGCCAATACGATCCCAACCACCTCATCTTTGGCGATCGCAACACCCTGCACCTGCACCCGCTGCCCGCTTCCGCGCTGCACAAGATGCGCCCCTACGTCGACGTGCTGTCGATCAACGTCATGGGCCCTGCCGAAACGGTCTACGCCTGCATGGAGCAGGCGACGCGCCACTGGGACGGGCCGATTCACCTGGCCGACACGGGCGCGGGCGTCTACAACGGCGAGACGCCCAAGAGCGCCTACATGACGCGCGACCTCGCCGAGTACGAACAGCTCTACCGGAGCCACATGCGGGCGGGGCTGTCGCACCCGCAGCTAATCGGCATGGGCTGGTGTGGCTACTACGAGACACCGTCCAGCCGCAGCGGCATCGTCGATGCGCGCGATGATGAGCCGCTGATGGAGCGGGTCGAGCCGATGATTAAGTGGAACGAGTGGATGGAAGAAAAGCACGCCGCGCTGTATGAGGAATATCGGGGAAGGAGTGGGTAAGCATCCCCGGCACGCACCAAACCAGCGGGAGAAAACGAAGCGGCGCTTGGCGCGTGCCGGGGACGCACGCCGGGACCGTCCTTTCTTTCTCCTACACAGGTATCAAGCTAAGGTTATGAAAATCTCGAAAGACAGTTCACTCCGGTAAATTGGCTGGTTACCCCCTCCCAGCCTCCCCCAACTTGGGGGAGGAGCCGATCTATCGTTTGCTCAGTTGCGGCTCCCTCCCCAACTTGGGGAGGGCTGGGGAGGGGTTTCACGCATAATTTACCTCACAACTCGTCCTCGTTTGCCCTTAGCTTGATACGCACGTAGCTGGGCGCGCCCAGCCACTACGCTCGAACTACAAGAGTCCGCGTCCATCCCCGTTTTCTCCTTCTAGCTTCTCCACCAGCTCCACAAAATCCTCCGCCACCACATCATACTCCCCCTCCTCCGCCACATCCGCCCGACCCTGCGTTCCGAACTCCAGCGGGCGGTGCACGAAGCCCGTCGCCATCCCGACCCGCCGCGCCGCCTCCAGATCGCCCCGGTGGGCGGCGACCATTATCACCTGTGAGGGCACGAGGCCCAGCAGCGCGGCCGCCGTCTGGTAAACCTCGGCGCGCGGCTTGTACTGGCGCGCCAGCTCCGCCGAGAGCACGGCGTCCCAGGGCAGCCCGGCCCGCTTGGCCATGTTGACGAGCAGCGCCACATTGCCGTTGGAGAGCGTCGCGATCGTGTAGCGCTGCTTCAGCCGCGCCAGCCCGGCCACGGCGTCCGGCCACGGGTCGAGCCGGTGCCAGATGGCGTTGAGCCGCTCGGTCTCCGCTTCACTGAGGTCGGTGATATCGTGCTCGGCCAGCAGCCGATCCAGGACTTCGCGGTGAAGCTGGTCGATCGTGGCCCAGCCGCGCGCGCCGGAGCGGATCGGCTCCATGGCGGGCTGGTAGCCCGCCCGCCAGGCGTCGGCGAACGCGGCCCAATCGAGCGACCAGCCGCGCTCGCGGTTCCACTGCTCACCCTCGCGGATGATCGAGCCGCGCCAGTCGACCACGGTGCCGAACACGTCGAAGACAAGGGCGTGGATGTCTACTGTTTCAAAGGTCATCTTATTTCCCTCTATGTTTTCCGCAAGCGAATTGTGAGCTATGCTACAGCACAAGCACCCCTTTTGCAACTAAAAATTGGTTATATCCACATAACCAATTTACTCGCCAGCGCTCAAGCACATCCCCGTGACAACCGAACTGTGCGTCCTGCTTGACATTCCCATGCAAACTGTTACCACGCGTGACGGCACGCGCACGCTGGTTGTCGATCTGTGGCTGCCGACCGTCGACCAGCCAACACCAACTGTCGTTTATATCCACGGCGGCGGCTGGAAAGTGGGCACGCACTATCGCCCGCCCTTCCAGCCAAGGCTGTACGACGAAGGCGTCGCCGTGGCGGCCATCACCTATCGCTTGAGCGGCGAAGCACCCTTTCCCGCCGCGCTGCACGACTGCAAAGCGGCCGTGCGCTGGCTGCGCGCCCACGCCAGCGAGTACAGCCTCGATCCGGAGCGCTTTATCGCCTGGGGCATTTCGGCGGGCGGCCACCTGGCCTCGCTGCTTGGCGTCACCAGCGGGCAGGCCGAGTGGGAGGGGAACGAGCTCCATCTCGACCAAAGCAGCGCCGTCAAGGCCGTCTGCTCGTGGTGCGGCCCGATGGATTTGCGCCGCGTGGCCACCGACGCCGAGCCGGGGCGGGAGATGCCGGAGCTCACGTCGCAATTCCTGGGCGGCGACGTGCGTCAGCGGCTCGATGTGGCCGCGGTGGCCAGCCCCGTTTGCCACGTGGACGTCGACAGCCCGCCCCACTTGCTCATCCAGGGCGCGGCGGATGACATGGTGATGCCTTATCACGCCACGGCCATGGCCAAAACGCTGCGAGCGGCGGGCGTCGAAGCCGAACTGCTGATGGTGGAGGACGCCGACCACACGCTGGGTGGGCCGCGCGAAGTCGAGGCGACGCGCCGCTTTTTGCTGCGGCATCTGTTTGGGGATATATCGTAGGTCACCTTTGCTCCGCAAGGTGACGGCGATGGCCCAGCTGGTCGGCCAGGGGTTCCCTCGTCAAGTGCGACTGTCACATAGCGGAGCATATGAGACCTACAACGGACCCCCATTCCCTTGGCATCGACAAAAATGCGCATGAAACGCCAGCACGCCATGGACTCGGCCAGCCCGATTCCATTTTACTACCAAGTCTACAAATCGCTGCTGGGCCGCATTGAAGAAGGCGAATTCCAGCCCGGCGATTCACTGCCCGCCGAGCGGCGGCTGGTCGATGAATATGGCGTCAGCCGCATCACGATTAGCAAGGCGCTGGAGATGCTGGCGAGCGAGCATCGCATCCGCCGCGAGCATGGACGCGGCACCTTTGTCAACGAAGCCACGGCGGGGAACGGCCCCCCGTCGCTTGCCTTTATTTCCGGGGTGACGCTGCACCCGTACATCCACAGCGTCTTGATGGGCGCGGCCCACGGGTCGACGGAGCAGGGGCATGGCCTCCAGGTCGTCGCCGTGCCGGCCGGCCCGGTGAGCGATGAGACGGTGGCGCGTCTTGTGGCGCAGAATTTCGACGGTGCGATGATCTATGCGCGCGCCGGCCAGCGCGATCTGCCCATTTGCCGCGCGCTGCAGGAGCGCGGCGTGCCGCTGGTGATGATCGACCGCTACTACGATGAAGTTATCAGCGACCGCGTGCTCTTTGACGAAGAGATCGCGGCACACGAACTGACGCAGCGGCTCATTGCGCGCGGCCACCGGCGCGTGGCCTTTGTGACGCACTTCGAGGTCGAGGCGAGCAGCGTTCAGCACCGGATGCACGGCTATCGGCAGGCCATGCGCGCCCACGGCCTGGACGACGACGAGCTGATCTGGCTCGATCTCTACGCCGATCTGCGCGTCTCGCGCGGCCAGGTCGGCCATCCGCAGATGACGACGCGGCTGCTCGAACACATTGAGCGCGATGGGGCGACGGCGATTGTCGCCATCAACCACGACGTGGCCGAGCGGCTCAATTATGACTTGATGTTGATCAACGCCGAGCGCGCGCGCCAGCTGGTGAGCCAGCGCGTCAACGGCAGCGGAGTCAGCGACTACGAAATTCGGCCCGACCTGGCCGCCTTTGCCTACCGCGACCTCTCCGGCTACAGCCCCTACCACCTGACCATCGCCCTCCAGCCGGGCGAAGAGCTGGGTCGGCGCGCCGTGCAGCAGCTGATTGTGCGGCTGGATGAACCGACTGCGCCGCCCGTCGACATTCGCGTCCCGCTAGAGATCGTTGAATCCGACAAAGAACGATAGCCGAGTGCATTGCACGGCGTCCACCAACACAGCAAACAAACCCACACCCACGCCGTGCGCTGCACTCATCACCCAACCAACCCAACTTCCCACCAACCCAATTTCCCACCAACCCAATTCCCCAAAGGAGCCTCCCCGTGACCAACCAGCTTTCCCGCCGCCAATTTCTCGCGCTCGTCGGCGCCGCCGGTGCGACGACAACACTTGCCGCCTGCCAGGTCGCCACGCCCGTCTCGCCGACCGGCGCAGCCGATGCCGCCCCCGCTGCTGCGGGCGACGCAATCACCGTGCGCTACCTCACCCCCAGCTGGGCCTCGACGCAGGACCGTCGCCCCGAACGTCAGATTGCCTTCCGCGCGGTGCTCGATTCGTTTAACGACCAGTACGCCGACGAGGGCTACCAGGTCGAGGAAGTCGTCTTTGATGGGGATTCCGTTGCCATTACCCAAGCAATCGAGGACGATACCGTTGAATCCTTCTGGTTCAACCACAGCGAATATGCCAGCCGTGCCAACGCCGGCCAACTCGTCAACCTCTCCGAGTACGACGCCGACATCAACGAATTCTTCCCCTTCGTGCAGGAGACGATGCAGAGCGTGGACGGCAACGTCTATGCGCTGTGGCACAACACGGATACGCCGCTCTACTACTACAACAGCCAGCAGATCGGCTCACCGCCGCAGACGTGGAGCCAAGTCGAGGAGCTTTGCCAGCAGGTGCGCCAGGAGCAGGGCGGCTCGACTTACGCCTACACGCACCCCTTTGTCGGCTGGATTCAGATGAACAGCGGGCTCTATCTCTCGCTGGGCGGCGAGTATGTGAACGAGGAGGGCGCGCCCGTGGCCTTTGAGCCGGAGAATCGGCAGATTTGGAACGACATGTTCTCGTACTACATTGGCCTCGTCGAGAACGATTTGATTCCCGCTTCCGCCGTGGCGAACGACCAGACGCAGCAGATGCCGGACGTTTACGCGGGCGACGTCTACAGCTTTGCGGGCAACAGCAATTTCCACGTGCGCCAGCTCCAGCCCAACCTGCCGGAGGAGGAGTACGCCAACTGGTCGGCCACGCCGCTGCCCATTCCCGACGCCGCCGACCCCGCCTTCCCCAATCTCTACCAGGCGGGCGGCTGGATTATCGGCGCGGTGGCATCGGGCGACCCCGATCGCGAGGCAGCCGCTGCGGCCTGGACGCTGCACGCCACCAACGCGCGCTCGCTCGCCAACACCTGCAAAGCCGGCGCCTGGATTCCCACCCGCCCCGCCATCATCGCCGACGATCCCTTCTACGCCGACGATGCCTTCGCCCAGGTCACGCTGGACGCGCTGGACCAGGGCCACGTCGTGCCGCTGGAGCCGATCTTCATCCCCATGGTGGGGGCGATCCAAACGGCGCTCACCCGCGCCGCCAGCGGCGAAGTCGACATCGAGACGGCGCTGGCCGACGCCGCCGCCGAGACCCAGCGCGAGTACGAGGCGCTGGGTTCGTAAGGTAACGAGACCTCGGCGAGACGAATTTGCTGGTTTGTACTGCTTATTGCTTATTGCGTATTACTTGGCTCGCATCCACCCATTTGGGCATCGCGACCAACCCGTAATAAGCAGTAAGCAGCAAGCAATACACACATCAACCCGATATATTATGAGCATCCAGTCGCACGTTCGACCCAACCCCCGCCTCGAACGCTTTGTCTCCGGGCCGTGGCCCTTTATTCTGCCCGGCATCCTGCTCTACGCCGCCTTTGCGCTCTACCCCATCGCCTACCAATTCTACGTCGCGATGACGGATATGACGATTGCGACCGTCTACCAGCACGGCTGGGTCGGCTTGGCGAACTTTCGCTTTGTGCTCACCGATCCCGTCTTCCGCGACGTGCTTGTCTTCACGTTTGTCTTTGTGCTGATCACGGTTCCGGCGCAGTTTGGCCTCGGCTTTGGGCTGGCCCTGCTGCTTGATCAGAAGCTGCGCGGGCGGCTCTTCTTTCGGCTGGCCATCATCATGCCGATGGCGATTTCAAGCATCATCGTCGGCCTGATGTGGCGGCTGATTTTGCACGAGAGCGGGGTCGGCGTGGTCAACGCCTGGCTGGGGGCGCTGGGGCTGGAGACGGTGAGCTGGTTTAGCAACGCCACGGCGGCGCGCCTCTCCATCGTCGTCGTCAACCTCTGGCAGAGCGTCGGCTACACCATGATTTTTATGCTCGGCGGCCTGCAGACGATTCCCGTGGACGTGATCGAGGCGGCGACGGTTGACGGGGCGAGCGCGTGGCAGCGCGTGCTGCGCATCAAGCTGCCGCTGCTGCGCCAAATTGCCGGGCTGGCGCTGATCTTTAGCTTCCTCGGCGCGTTCCAAATTTTCGAGAAAATTCTGGCGCTCACCAACGGCGGCCCCGGTCGCGCGACCTCGACGATTGGCTTTCGCATGTACCAAACGGCCTTTGGCGAGGGCTCCGTTGGCCTGCTGGGGCGCGGCTCGGCAATCGGGGTGATTATGTTTCTGGTGGTGCTCGTCTTCTCGGCGCTCTACATGTGGCTGGTGATGCTGGACAAGGAGGCCGTCTGATGGCTGTGCAACAAACGGCGACTGTTGCGCCCGCCAACCAAACGCAGCAACGCTACCGTGGGGCATCGCTCGGCTCGCGCACGGGCAAGGCCTTTAGCTACCTGCTGATCAGCACCGCCGCGCTCGTCTTCGTCTACCCCATTGTCTGGCTGATCAGCGTCTCCGTCAAGCCCAACTTTGAGATTTACCGCTCGCCGCTGCGCCTCATCCCCAGCGAGTGGCAGTTTGACGCCTACCGCGAAATCTTCATCACCACGCCGATGGCGCAATACATGCTCAACAGCGTGATCTATGCGCTGGGCGGCGCGGCGATCACCGTCTTCTTTAGCGTGCTGGCGGCTTACGGGCTGTCGCGCCACTACTTTCGCGGCAAGCGCATTTTTCTGCTCGCGCTGCTCGGCGTGCAGCTTGTGCCCAGCCTGGTGCGCGTCATCCCCCTCTTTGTGATGATGAGCAACCTCAACCTCACCAACACGCGCATCGGCATCATCCTGCTCTACGGCGCGGGCGGCATTGCCTACGCCGTCTGGTTTCTCAAAGGCTACTTCGACGCCATCCCCCGCGATCTCGACGAAGCGGCCTGGATGGACGGCGCGTCCCAGTTTCGCACCATCTGGCAGATTCTGCTGCCCTCGCTCATCCCCGGTCTAGCCGCCCTGCTGATCCTCCAATTCATCGGCCACTGGAACGACTTCGTCGTCGCCTCCGTCCTCCTGCGCGACCCCAATCTGATCCCCCTCACCGTCGGCACCTTTACCCTGATCGGGCCGGACGAATCGGACTTCCGCCTGCTCGCCAGCGCCTCGCTGGTTAATATCGTTCCGGTGCTGGTCGTCTTCTCGATTTTGCAGCGCTATTTGGTATCGGGGCTGGCGGGGGCGGTGAAGGGGTAAGATCTGTCCAAGAAAATAAATGTACCGGCTGGGGTCAGCGCCTCACCTCCCCCAACCCCCTCCTCTCCACGCGTGGAGAGGAGGGGGCTACCCCGTCGCCTCGTCGACCCGGCGCCAAGGAGGGGGCAGTGAGGCTGAAGCGTGATCTCTCTGGTATGGTAACTGCCTCAGCCCCTCTCCCATTGCCTGAGCCCTGCCGAAGGGCACGCGTGGAGAGGGGGGCTGATTCCTCGTTGACGAAGGGGCAGAAGTCCTCCCTCCACGCGTGGAGGGAGGATTTAGGAGGGAGGTGTTTGCTGCCTAGCCTGAACCGTGATCTCCCTGGTATGTCTTATTTCTTGGAGTAGCTTAACTGATCGATTTTGTTTTCGCTGCAGATCAGTTCGCCAGCCCTCCCTGCTCAACTGACCCACTCCACCGCTTCCTCCACCACCACCCACATCTTGCGCCGCTTCTGCATCTGCATCCGAAAGCCGCCGCCCGCAATCGGCGTGCGCCGAATGTGCACCATCACTTCGGCATCCTGCAGCGTGCGAAACTCGATGGGATCGATCTCCACCACCGGCCCCCGCGGCGGCGCAACGGGCTCGTCCGGCACGAGCCAGCGCTCCGGCCCGCTGAAGCCAAGCGGGCCCTGCACCTCCGCCGGGTGCGAGCGGATGCGCAGCTCGGCGGGCGTCCCCGCCTCGTCCGGCTCCAGGTAGCGCGGCTGGCCCAGCTTGTGGATCAGCGCCGTGCGGCGGATGCGCAGCGTATCCGGCTCCTGCGCGTCGGCGCTCTGGTAGTAGCGGGCCAGCGCGTAAGTTGGCCCAAAGGCGTTTTGGCTGCTCAGCAGATCAAGCAGCGCCTCGCGCACGCCGCTCCATTTGTAGCGCCACTCGTTGGCCCGAATCTGGTCGCCATACTCCAGCAGCGCCAGCGTCGCCTCCGCGCCGAGCCGGGCGACAATCGTGTTGGGCGGCAGCCGCGTCGGGTCCTGCTTGAGCCGCGCCAGCAGCATCTCCGAAGTTGTCTCCACTTCGTCCGGCTGGAGGTAAACGCGCCGCGTGTTCAAACTAAAAAAGACGGCCACCACCGCCGCCACAATCAGCAGCGCCACCAGCGTCCACGCCACGGCGTCCATCGATTCCGCCAGTTCGGCCAGCGAGGGGAGGTCGGTAAAGGGTTCGGTGAAGAACTGACGAAGGGCGTCGACAAATTGATCCATGATAAAGCGCTGCGCTCCAGATTGATGGCGCAAGTTTACCACAAAGCCGTCAAGCAGGTGAGTAGGAGAGCAGCAGAAAGTGATCCACGAAGGGCACGAAGAGCACGAAGGAAGAGGCCGGGCTGTCATGCTGAGCGGCTGAAGTGGCAATCACAACGTGATCCGCGAAGGGCACGAAGAGCACGAAGGAAGAGGCCGGGCTGTCATGCTGAGCGGCTGAAGCGGTAATCACAACGTGATCCGCGAAGGGCACGAAGAGCACGAAGGAAGAGGCCGGGCTGTCATGCTAAGCGGCTGAAGCGGTAATCACAACGTGATCCGCGAAGGGCACGAAGAGCACGAAGGAAGAGGGTATACGATCTGCCTTCGTGTCTCTTCGTGTCCCTTCGTGCCCTTCATGGATCGCCTCTTCTAAAACACGTCGACGAACTTACCCAAATCAAATCCCAGAAATTTTCGCCGCTCGTGCTATACTACCGCGAATTCTAACGCTTGCTGTCTCTACCCCCGGAGTTCGCCATGCCCACACCCCACCTCGCCGACCTCCTCGCCGTCGCCCGCGGCGACACCCCCGCCGATCTCGTCCTGCGCGACGCCCGCATCGTCAACGTCTTCTCCGGCGAAATCGAGCGCGGCGACGTGGCCGTTGTCGGCGACACCATCGCCGGCGTCGGCGGTCGCTACGATGGCCGCGAGACGGTCAACCTCGGCGGAGCTTACCTCGCGCCGGGGCTGATCGACGCCCACGTCCACATCGAAAGCAGCCTCTGCACGCCGCCCCACTTTGCCGCCGGAATTTTGCCGCGCGGCGTCACGACCGTCGTCGCCGACCCGCACGAAATCGCCAACGTGGCGGGCGTGGCGGGCATCCGCTACATGGCCGAGGCCAGCCGCAACCTGCCGTTGAATGTTGTGCTGATGGCCCCCTCCTGCGTCCCCGCCACGCACATGGAGACCAGCGGCGCCGCGCTCGACGCCTTCGACCTGGCCCCGCTGCTCGCCGACGGCACGGTGCATGGGCTGGCCGAAGTCATGAATTTCCCCGGCGTCGTCCACGGCGACGAGGATGTGCTGCACAAGCTCGATGCGTTCACGGGCACGCCGCGCGACGGCCACGCGCCGCTGCTGCGCGGGCGCGCGCTCAACGCCTACGCGGCCTCCGGCATCGGCAGCGAGCACGAGTGCACCACCGTCGACGAAGCGCGTGAAAAGCTGGCGCGCGGCCTCTACATTTTTATCCGCGAGGCCACCAACGCGCGCAACCTGCACGCGCTGCTGCCGCTGGTCACGCCGTGGAACAGCCGCCGCCTCTGCCTCTGCACGGACGACCGCGTCCCCGGCGACCTGCTCGATCAGGGCAGCATCGACTGGATGGTGCGCGAGACCATCCGCTTTGGCATCGACCCGATCACGGCGCTGCGCCTGGCGACGCTCAACCCGGCGGAATATTTTGGGCTGCGGCGACGCGGCGGCATTGCGCCCGGTCGCGCGGCGGATTTAATCGTGCTGCAAAATTTGGATGACTTCGCGGTGCGCGATGTCTACGCGAGCGGGGAATTGGTGGCGAGCGAGGGGGCGCTCTGCGCGGAGATGCCGATAAGCAGGGTGCGACCAGTTGAGGTTGATGGTACGGTCAAAATCAATCCAGCGCGGCTCTCATTTGACGTTGCCGCACCGAATGCCAGCGACTCAGCGCGCGTCCGCGTGATCGGCTCGCTGCCAAACCAGCTGGTAACTGAGTCGCGCGTGCTGGAGCTGCCCGTGCGCGACGGCCAAGTCGTCGCCGACCCCGCGCGGGACGTGCTCAAAATGGCCGTCGTTGACCGCTACAGCGGAGAGCAGCGCACGGGGCTGGGCTTTATCCAGGGCATCGGTTTGGAGCGCGGCGCGCTGGCAGGCACGGTCGCCCACGACCACCACAACCTCGTCGTCATTGGCGCGGACGATGCGTCGATGCGGACGGCGGCGGCGCGTGTTGTCGAACTAAGGGGCGGAATTGTCGCGGCGGAGGGTGGCGAAATCTTGGCTGAACTCGCGCTCCCGGTCGCCGGGCTGATGAGCGACCGGGAGCTGGCTGAGGTGCGTGCGGATTACGACGCGCTGATCGCTGTCGCCCACGCCCTCGGCTCCCCCCTCCACGATCCGCTGATGGCCATGAGCTTTATGGCGCTGGAGGTGATTCCGGCGCTCAAGCTCACGGATCACGGGCTGGTCGATGTGGAGAAGTTTGAGGGGGTGGGGCTGTTTGTGGGCTAGAAACTACTAGCGCTGCTCATGCGCGGCAACGTAAGCATCGAGCACGGCGCTGATGCGGGTTTGGTAGCCGCGCCCTCGCGCTGGAAGAAATCGAGCGTATGTGGATTGAGCCGAATGCTGATTTTCTTCTTTTGCTCAGGCATCACAAATTGAGCGTCCCGCCAGAATGCTTCGTCCGTCTCCGGAATGTCCGAGTAATCAATTTCGCTATCGGGCAGCGCCGCCAGCTCCTCAGCGCTTAGTGGCTTGTCGTAACGCTTCATGGTAGATTTTTCTCTCCTTTCGGTTTGCAGAGCGTGCTGAAATAATACGCGTAGATTCGGCACGACGTGTGTGAACGACAACGATGACGGTTATCTCACTAAGTACGCCCAGCGTGATTTTTCGCTCTTCGCCATAATCGTGGCGCTTATCGATTCGTGTTAAAACAAAACCGTCGAATACGGATTGAGCTTGCTCAAAGCTCACACCGTGTTTCTCAATGTTAGCTTGATTCTTTGCGTCATCCCATTCAAATTCCATAGCAGCTATTGTACAGACAAATGTAAAGACAGCCAACTCTAATTACATCAGTTAACCTGGTTCAACAAGTCATCCACGCCTCAGCTCCTCCTCTACGATCGCTGATGGCGATGAGCTTTATGGCGCTGAAGGTGATTCCGTCGCTCAAGCTCACGGATCACGGGCTGGTGGATGTGGAGAATTTTGAGGCGGTGGGTTGTTTGTGGAGTAGTGGCGAAGGACGCGTAAGCCATCAATATCAAGCGCACTACAAGCGAAACCGGCGGGCGCAAAGCACCGCCGGTCTCATCTATCTATTATCGGGAGCCACCAGCTCAAGTGAGCCATCGGCTAAATCCTAGCCATCCCCTCCAGATCCCAGGCGGCGACGAAGTTGCGCACGAAGGCTTCCTTCGCGTCGTCGGCGGCGTAGGCTTCGGCGATGGCGCGGAGCTGGGAGTTGGAGCCAAAGAGCAGATCGATGCGGCTGCCCCTCCACTTGACTTCGCCCGTGGCGCGGTCGCGCCCCTCGTAGACGTCGTCGGCGCTGGCCGAGGGCTGCCAATCGATGCCCATGTCGAGCAGGTTGACAAAGAAATCGTTGGTCAACGTTTCGGGCCGCTCGGTGAAGACGCCGAGATCGGAGTGCCCGGCGTTGGCGTTGAGGGCGCGCAGGCCCCCAACCAGCACCGTCATCTCCGGCGCGGTCAGCGTCAGCAGCTGGGCGCGATCCACGAGCAGCGCCTCGGCCGAGCGGCGCTGTCCAGGCTGGAGGTAGTTGCGGAAGCCGTCGGCTTTTGGCTCCAGCACGTCGAAGGAGTCGACATCGGTGTGCGCCAGCGAAGCATCCGTGCGCCCCGGCGCGAAGGGAACTTGCACGTCGTAACCGGCGGCCTTGGCTGCCTGCTCCACGCCTGCACAGCCGCCCAGCACGATCAGGTCGGCCAGCGAGACTCGCTTGTCACCGGATTGTGCGCTGTTGAAATTCTGCTGAATCTCCTCCAGGGTATGCAGCACCTTCTCCAGCTCGGCGGGGTTGTTCACCTCCCAACCCTTTTGCGGCGCGAGGCGAATGCGCGCGCCGTTGGCGCCGCCGCGCTTGTCGGTGTGGCGGAAGGTGGAGGCCGAGGCCCAGGCGGTCGAGACCAGCTGGGCAATCGAGAGGCCAGCGTCGAGCAGCTTGCGCTTAAGCTCGGCCACGTCCGCCTCGTCGATCAGCTCGTGATCAACGGCGGGAACGGGGTCCTGCCAAATCTGCGGCTCGGCGGGAACCAGCGGGCCGAGGAAGCGCGCGTGGGGGCCCATGTCGCGGTGGGTCAGCTTGTACCAGGCTTTGGCGAAGGCGTCGGCAAGCTCCTGCGGATTCTCGTAGAAGCGTCTGGAAATTGGCTCATAGGCCGGGTCCACCTTGAGCGACAGGTCGGTGGTCAACATCATGGGCGCGTGCCGCTTCGACGGATCGTGTGCATCCGGCACGGTTCCGTCCGCAGAGGCATCCTTGGGCGTCCACTGCTGCGCACCCGCCGGGCTTTTCGTCAGCTCCCACTCGTACTCAAAGAGATTCTCAAAGTAGTTGTTGCTCCACTGGATCGGCGTCGTGGTCCACGCGCCCTCCAGGCCGCTGGTGATGGTGTATTCCGCATTGCCGGAGCCAAAGCGGTTCTTCCAGCCCAAGCCCTGCTCTTCAATGCTCGCGCCCTCGGGCTCGGGGCCGACGTACTGCTCCGGATCACCTGCGCCGTGGGTTTTGCCAAAGGTGTGCCCCCCGGCAATCAGCGCCACCGTCTCCTCATCGTTCATGGCCATCCGCGCAAAGGTCTCGCGGATATCGCGGGCAGCGGCCAGGGGATTGGGGTTGCCGTTTGGCCCCTCCGGGTTGACGTAAATCAGCCCCATCTGCACGGCGCCAAGGGGCTTCTCCAGCTCGCGGTCGCCGCTGTAGCGCTTGTCGCCCAGCCACTCGTCCTCTGAGCCCCAGTAGATATCCTCTTCCGGCTCCCAGATATCCTCGCGCCCGCCCGCAAAGCCAAAGGTCTCAAAGCCCATCGACTCCAGGGCAACGTTCCCCGCGAGCACCATCAGATCGGCCCACGAGATTTTGCGGCCGTACTTCTGCTTAATTGGCCAGAGCAGGCGACGCGCCTTGTCGAGGTTCGCGTTGTCCGGCCAGCTGTTGAGCGGTGCAAAGCGCTGCGAGCCGGAGCCGGAGCCGCCGCGGCCATCCTCGACGCGGTAGGTGCCGGCGCTGTGCCAGGCCATGCGGATAAAGAAGGGCCCGTAATGGCCGTAGTCGGCGGGCCACCACGCCTGCGAGTCCGTCATCAACGCCGCGAGATCCTGCCTAAGCGTGTCCAGGTCAAGCGACTTGAACGCCTCGGCGTAGTTAAATTCTTCACCCATCGGGTCACGCTGCGGCGGGTTCTGCTGCAGAATCTTCAGATTCAGCTGATCCGGCCACCAGACGTGGTTGGACATCTCCAAGACGACCGCGTTGTCGTCAAACTCACCGGCTGTCGCCCCATTTTGTGCGGCGCCATTCTGCGCGGCCCCGTTCTGCGCGGGCCCGTTCTGCGCGGCCCCATGCGCCACCGGACATTTACCTTCGCTACTCATGCTTCTCTCCAATCGTCTTCTATATTATTCTTCCGCCTATTAAGCCTGTAAACAAGGCTAATCATACAAGAATCCGGGACGTTTGAAAAGTGAGTGGCTTACATAGTCCGGGCGCAGGTTGGAATGCTGACTATCGGTTGATGCCTTGACGGATTGGCTCATAGGTAAACCTCCTGTAGAATTGAATGTATTCGGATTCAGTCGACGCGTCAACCCATCGCGCACAATTGGATGCATTGCAGCTTGGGCGGCAGCGATGAACTGTCATTTCGAGTGGATGCGAGAAATCTTTGCGTGGCTGACGGAACCGCTCCAGGCCTCTATTGAGCGATTTCTACTGCTGTCAAAAGATTTCTCGCTGACCCGATTTTCTTTGCTACTTTCGAAATGACAACTCGCCCCCAAACTGCAATGCACCCGCACATTTCCAACACGAAAGAACCTACCCATGCTCGAAACCATCCAACCCGCCCCGCCCGACGCCATTCTCGGCTTGACCGACGCTTATCAAAAAGACAAAAACCCCAACAAAGTCAACCTCGGCGTCGGCGTCTACAAGGACGCCAACGGCCGCACGCCCATCCTCGATTCCGTCAAGGAGGCCGAGCGCCGCATCCTCGACGACGAATCCACCAAGAGCTACCTGCCCATTGACGGCGCGCCCGCCTACGCCACCGAGACGCGGCGGCTGCTCTTTGGCGACGGCCACGCGCTGGTCGACAACGGCCGCGCTGTCACGGCGCAGACGCCGGGCGGCACGGGGGCGTTGCGCGTGGCGGCGGACTTTATCGCGGCCAATCTGCCCGGCTCGACGGTCTGGCTCAGCAACCCGACGTGGGCCAACCACCCCAACATTTTTGAGGCGGCGGGGCTCTCCGTCAATACGTATCCCTACTTCGATGCCGAAACCAACGGCATCCGCTTCGGCGACATGCTGACGGCGCTGCGCACGATCCCCAGCAACGACGTGGTGCTGCTGCACGCCTGCTGCCACAACCCCACCGGCGTTGACCTGAGCGACGCGCAGTGGGCCGAAGTAGCCGAAACGCTGAGCACGCGCGGGCTGCTGCCGCTGCTCGATTTTGCCTACCAGGGCTTTGGCGACGGCCTGCGCGAGGACGCCGCCGGGCTGCTGACGCTGGCGGAGCAGCTGCCGGAGTTTCTCGTGGCCAGCTCGTTCTCGAAAAATTTTGGCCTCTACCGCGAACGCATCGGCGCGCTGACCGTCGTTGCCGAAACACCGGATGCGGCGCAGGCGGCGCTGAGCCACGTCAAACAGCGGATTCGCGCCAATTACTCCAACCCGCCCGCCCACGGCTCGGCCATTGTCACCACGATTTTGACGGACGCCGAGCTGCGTCGGCAGTGGGCGGGCGAAGTCGCCGACATGCGCAACCGGATTAACGAGATGCGTGACCTGTTTGTGGAGACGCTCAACGAGAAGGGCGTCGACCGCGACTTTTCGTTTATTGCACGACAGCGGGGCATGTTCTCCTATTCGGGCCTCACGAAGGAGCAGGTCGAGCAGCTGCGCGAGCGACACGGCGTCTACATCGTCGGCTCCGGTCGCCTCAACGTGGCGGGGATGACGGCGGAGAACATGGAGTATCTGTGCGAGGCGATCGCGGACGTGCTGGGGTAAGTTGACAGCACAGATTTGATCCACGAAGGGCACGAAGAGACACGAAGAAAGAGCGTCGACGAGTAAATCTTCGTATTCCTTCGCGTCCTTCGTTGATCGCTTTTCAAAATTTTTAATTCCAAACGGAGACCCCCATGATTACCGACCTGGCCCACACGGCCTTTCGCGTTCACGACATGGAGAAGTCGCTGGCTTTCTACGCCAACTTGGGCATTCACGAAGCCTTTCGCTTTCAGCGCGACGATGGCTCGCTGATGCTGATCTACCTCCACGTCGGCGGCGACCGCTTTCTGGAGCTCTTTCCTGGTGGGCCAAAGCCGCCCGCCGAACCGTCGCTGGATTTGCAGACGAACAGCTTCTACCACCTCTGCCTCGCCACGGATGATATTCACGCCGAAGTCGAGAAGCTGCGAGCGGTTGGCGCGCAAATTTTCCGGGAGATCAAGCGGGGGCGGGATGGCAACTTGCAGGCGTGGACGTACGACCCCGATGGCAACCCCATCGAGCTGATGCAGCTTTCGCCCGAATCGCCGCAGTGGAAAATCGCGCGCGGTGAGAAAACAGGAAGCTCGTAATTATGCTTTCGGCGCGCTGAGGTAGTGGTGCCAAAAGAGCCGTGTCGCCAGCGAACGGTGGGGGCGGTACGCTTCGCCGATGGCTTGCACTTCGTCGCGCGTGGGCCGAGCAGCCAGGCCTTTGACGCGCCCCACGGCCACGCGCAGCGCGAGATCACCCACGGGCCAGACGTCCGGTCGGCGCAGGCACATTAACAGATAGATGTTGGCCGTCCAGCTGCCGATGCCCTTGATCTGGGTAAGTTGGGCGTGAACGGTTGCATCGTCCAAGGCGGAAAGCGCGTTCAAATCCAGCGTGCCGATTTCGACGGCCTGTGCTAGTTCGCGCCCGTAGCGCGTCTTCTGCCGACTAAAGCCCACCTGGCGCAGCGTCTCGTCGCTCAGCGCTAGAAAATTAGCGGGCGTCAGCGGCGCGGCGATTTTGTTTAGCCGCTGAAAGGCGGCGAGCGCCGAGGCCAGCGAGACCTGCTGTTCGAGGATGATGTGGATGAGCGTGGGGAAGCCGGGCTCGCGCGTCCATTCCGGTGGTGGGCCAAGTTGATCAACGAGGCGGACGAGATCGGGGTCGCCGTGTAGGGGTGGGGGAAGCAGGAAGTCGGCGGGCATCGCTCGGCGTGAGGTGGTTGATAAAGTGAGGTGGTTGATAAAACAGAAGCCGGAATCCTCGCGAGGATTCCGGCTTCTGTTTTGCAGGTGGGCGGTGGCTAGGCGGCCATGCGAATCGTGGCTGGCTCCACGGCGTCGCCCAGAATTTGTTCCATGGTCATAATGTGGGCGCAAATGCCGCGCAGTTGGTACTCCTCGCAGGAGCACGTCCACTTACCGCTGTCGTAGCTGACGCTGTGGCGGTCGTGCTCGCCTTCGATATCAACGCCAAAGCTGGTGACGTGCAGACGCTTGTCTTTCTCTTCGGCGTACTGTCGCGCTTTCAAAATTCGGCTGGCCACTGAATCCATGGGTGGTGTCCTTTCTGTGGATAGTCGGTTCGACAAGTTGACGGCTGGGAACAACGGGCAAAGACCAAAAGACTGAAAAATACCGGAAACCTTTCGAGGGAACGGCGGGGGACACGCCTTGCCGTATGTCAACGATAGGTGAATCTGCTGATGCTTGGACTGGTGCTGCTGCCGCTTGCCTGTACCCAATAAAAAACGCCCAAGCGCGTGCTTAGGCGTTCTTAAGAAGAGAGAGCGAGTAGCTTGTCAACAGCAACCGTGTCATGGTATCACCTGGTTTTGTTATGCGGCAATCTCTTATCGTCATCAGCTCTATCGTGCATCTGCCAACTCGGGGAGAGGCGTGCGATGGATAGAGCATAGCAGCTTTCCCGTGGGCTGTCAACCGCAATTTTGGGGCAAGATAAAGGCGCTGTTTGCTACGAATGGCCTACGTTTTTGCAGCACGATTGGCCGACGGCTGTGCCTCGGCTGCAACCGCGCTGTAACCTTTTATGGGTATAGTCGGTTTATGAGCCCAATTCAAACACCACCATCACCGCTTCAATCGACCAGCATTGCCTCGTTCCTGCTGCGCTTTACGCAGGAGCGGTGGGAGGATGCGCAACGCGAGCCGCACGTGCGCTGGCGCGGCCACATCCGCCACGTGCAGGGGGAAACGGAGGGACGCTTCACCGATTTTTCGCAGGCGGCTTCCTTTATTCAGCAAAACTTGGCGGCGCTAACCATGCAGACCTTTGCCGCCGATTCGCTGGTGCAGCGCGAGCGCGCCCTGCGCGAGAGCGTGAAGCTGTGGGAGCAGTTCGCCGTGAGCTATACGCAGACGGTTGCCGGCGCGTGGGGGCAGGCGATTGATGAATCGGTGAAAAGCTCGGAGCGGCTGCGCCAGCGCGTGGAAAGCGCGCGCGATCAGACGTTGCGGCTGTGGGGGCTGCCCGTGCCGGAAAGCCAGCCGAGCAGCGAACGTGAACAGGCGCTGACGGCGGAAGTGGAAAGGCTCCAAGCCCAGGTGGCAGCGCTGGAAGCGCGGATTGGGGAACTGGAAAGCATTTAGCGTCCGTTGACATTTGAGAATTGGCCCTCACCCCCGGCCCCTCTCCCATGCTGGGAGAGGGGTGGCGAAGGGGGGAAGGCGGAGAAGAACCCCCATCCCCGGCCCTTCCCCCGCGAGCAGGGGAAGGGTGACTGGTTGATGAAACGGTCGCGATGGGACTGTCTCTCTTTAGTTTATCGAGCGGGCGATGTCAGAGAAGAGCCGCTAAGGTAACGAGTCAACAGAAGCCCCCTCCTTGCTGGCGGGGAGGGGGTTGGGGGTGGGGTTTTTGCCTGGCCCGCGGTGCGCTGAGCCTCAGTGGCGACTTGTGGGTAAAGGTAAGCCCAGGCTGGGAGAGGGGAGGACGAGGCGCCCTTCCCCCACGATTCCTGAGCTTGTTAAAGGGACGGAATCTAACATTTCCCTTGCGCCTTTGCGCCTCCGCGTCAAATTGATTGACTTACCCTGACTAATAGGTTTACCGATAGAAAGAGGAAGTTCATGCGTTTGCAAAATAAAGTCGCGATCATCACCGGTGCGGGGCGCGGCATTGGGCGGGCGACGGCGCTGCGCTTTGCCGAGGAGGGCGCGACGGTCGTTGTCGCCGATATTGAGTTGAGCACCGCGCAAGCAGTCGCCGACGAGATCAACGGCGGGCGGCGCGTGAATGCGGTGGAGACGCTGGCCGAGGTGGCGGCGACCAACGGCCACTCGGCGGGTGGCCCAACGCTGGCCGAGCGGGTGAGCGATGCGCAGGCGCTGGCCGTGCAGGTAAACGTGACCGACGGCGAGTCGGTGCAGGCGATGGTGGCGGCGGCGCTCGAAGCGTTTGGGCAGATCGACATCCTGGTCAACAATGCGGGCATTGTGCGCGACGGCCAGCTCTACAAGATGGACGAGGCGCAGTTTGACGCGGTGATCGACGTCAACCTCAAGGGCGTCTACAACTGCACGCGCGCCGTCGTCGAGCACATGCGCGAGCGGGGGACGGGCGTGATTTTGAACGCCGCCTCGATTGTTGCCACCTACGGCAACTTTGGGCAGACCAACTACGTCGCCACCAAAGCGGGCGTGATCGGGATGACAAAGGTCTGGGCGCGGGAACTGGGGCGCAAGGGCGTGCGCGTCAACGCCGTGGCGCCGGGCTTTATCCGCACGCGCATGACGGATGGCATTCCGGACGGCGTGATGGACAAGCTCATCGAGCGCGTGCCGCTCAACCGGCTGGGCGAGCCGAGCGAAATCGCCAACGCCTACCTCTGGCTGGCCTCGGACGAAGCCTCTTACGTGAGCGGCCACGTGCTGGCGGTGGACGGCGGCGCGGTGATTTAGACGAGGCTGGCACGAGATTTATTGATATAAGCAGCAGACAATTCAAGGAGACAACCATGGCAACCCCCAATTGGGCCGACCAATCGCAGCAGATGATGAATACGTGGATGAAGACGCAGCAGGAGATGTGGAGCGGCTGGTCGCAGGCGATGCAGGCGGGCACGAAGCAGGCCGAATCGATGCGGGCGGGCGCGCAGGCGGCGACGCTCTGGCAGCAGTCCATCGACACGTGGCAGCAGGCCGTGCAGCAGACGATGGCAGCGCAGCAGCAGTGGATGCAGATGTGGATGCAGGGGCTGCAGGGCCAGCAAAATGTGCCGCAGGAATTTATGCAGTGGGCGCAGCAGGCGCAGCAGATGACGGAGCAGTGGGTGCAGTCGCAGGAGCAGCTCTGGCAGAGCTGGTTCAATTTCGCCAAGCAGGCGGACGTGCAGATGCCCGAACTTCAGCAGGAGAGCGAGAAGGCGTTCCAGATGTGGCAGGAATCCATGCAGCAGGTGATGGACGCGCAGCAGAAGTGGGCCAAGACGTGGAGCAGCAACCCGATGAGCAGTCCCATGCACAATCCGGCATCGGCGGGCAACGGGCAGGGCTAGAGGAGCTTAACATGGATTGGACACAACAGACCCACGCGATGACGAATGCGTGGATGGAGACGCAGCAAAAGGCGTGGCAGGGCTGGCTGGAAATGGCCCAGGCGGCAATGCCCACCGCTGCGACATCGATGAACAGCGGGCCCGCGGGCGACGCCGCCAACACCGCGCCTAATTCGACCGCTGAGCAGACGATGAACCAGATGGCGGCGACGCAGCGCGCGTGGCGGCAGATGGTCACCGGCATGATGCAGCCCTGGCAAAAGATGGGCGAGCAAATGACGAGCGGTGCAGCTTCTATGCAGACGCCCTGGCAGACGCCGGAGCTGGGCGCAATGACGGAGCTGATCAGCGGCTACGTCGAGCAGCTGCGCGAGCAGGCAATGGCCGCGCCGACGAGCGCGCTCGAAAGCTGGCAGTCCATGGCGCAGAATGGATCACAGCTCTGGGAAATGTATCAGCAGCAGATGCAGGCCTTTGTGCAGCCGTGGCTGCAGGGCTGGCAGCCAAACGCCACGTCTATGCCCGTAATGGATTGGGCCAGCTTCACGCCGGACGGCCTGAGCCAGATGGCGAGCGAATCGGCCCTGCAGGCGTGGGATGCCTACGCCCAGGCCTTTTTCTCCTTCCTGGATGCGCCGACGCTGGGCCTCAACCGCGAGCTGGAAGAAAAGATTCGCCGCGGCTTCAAGGCCTGGCTCACGTATAACCAGCGCACGGTCGAGTATCAAAGCGGCGTGGCGCAGGCGCTGGGCAATGTCTACACCCGCTTGGGCGAGCGCTTGATGCGGATGGCGGAAGAAGGACAGACCATCGAGAGCCTGCAGGCGCTGGGCGATTTGTGGGGCGAAGTCGCCGATCCGGCCTTTAACGAGGTTTTCCGCTCAGAGGAGTTTATTCGCACCCAGGGCGCGCTGCTCACGGCGACGATGGAGTATCGGCTGCAGCAGCGCGGCCTGGTCGAGCTGCTTTCCGGCATCTACGACATCCCCACGCGCACCGAAGTCGACGCGGCACACAAGGCCAACTACGAGCAGCGCAAGCAGATCAAGGCGCTGATCAAGAGGCTGGACGCGGCCAACAGGCAGATGGAGACGATGACAGCGCAGCTTGGCGAGGTCGAGCGGGCTAGCCAGCGCGCAGTTAGCGACGCCCAGTCGGCGTTCCAGGCACTGGGGCTGCATCAAAACGGTCAGACGAATCAAGAGGCAGACCATTTCTCGGAAGTCTTCTAGATTATGTGAGCGAAGAATAACATCCACGAAGAGCACGAAGAAACACGAAGGAAGAGGGTGGACGTTCTTCCCTTCGTGCTCTTCGTGTCCTTCGTGGGTAAAAAAAGGAGTTGTAAATGTATACCTTTCCCATCCAAATTCAACCGGACGTGGCCGCGCGCGAAATGATGGAGTACGCGACGAAATCCTTACAGAGCGCGCAGACCATCGGCTCGATTCGCGAAGAAGACATCCAGTATGGCGCGAGCGAGCGCGAAGCCGTCTTCCGCGAGGACAAGGTGACGCTCTACCGCTTTACGCCGCTGCTGGACGAGGCGGCGCTGCACCCGATTCCGCTCGTCATCAACTACGCCTTTGTCAACCGACCCTACATGACGGATCTGCAGGAAAATCGCTCGCTGGTGCGCAACCTGCTCAACCTAGGGCTGGACGTTTACCTGATCGACTACGGCTATCCGGGGCGCGAGGATCGCTGGCTCACGCTGGATGATTACGTGAATGGATACCTCAACGACTGCGTCGACTACCTGCGCGAACGCTACGGGCTGGACGCCATTAACCTGCTGGGCATCTGCCAGGGCGGCACGCTGAGCTTGTGCTACACCTCGATCTACCCGGAGAAGATCGCCAACCTGATCACGATGGTCACGCCCGTGGATTTTTATGCCGAAGAGGGGTTGCTCAACATGTGGACGGGCTGCCAGGTGGGCTCCGAGAGCGTCGATCCGGCGCTGATGGTCGAGGCGCTGGGCAACATTCCCGGTGACTTTATGAACTTTGGCTACCTGATGCTCAAGCCCTTCCAGCTCAACGTGCAGAAGTACCAGTCGCTCACCAACCTGGCCGACGATCGCCAGCGCACGGCGGATTTTCTGCGCATGGAAAAGTGGATTTTCGACAGCCCCGATCAGGCGGGCGAAGCGTGGAAGCAGTTTGTGCAGGATTTCTACCAGGGCAACAAGCTCATCAAGGGCGAGGTCGTGATTGGCGATAGGCGGGTCGACCTGGGCAACGTGACCATGCCCGTGCTCAACGTCTATGCCGAGCAGGATCACCTCGTGCCGCCTCAGTCGTCAATAGCGCTGAAGGAGTATGTGGGCACGAACGATTACACCGTGGAGGCCTTCCCCGTGGGCCACATCGGCATGTACGTGAGCGGTCGCGTACAGAAGAGCCTGCCGCCGCTGGTCGCGGAGTGGGTGAAGGCGCGGGGGTAGATCCGCGACGGCGGACGACGGACGACACGTAAGACAACAATGGTTCCGACCAGCTGCTGTCGTCCGTCGTTCATCGTCAATTTCTTTTTCCTTGACCCTTCCCCCATTCCCCGCTACAATAAGCTCGACTCCTCAACATCCCCCATCCCCATTTTAAGGAGACGAGCCATGTTTGGATTAGAAGAGAAAGTTGTGCTGGTCACGGGCGGCAACCGCGGCATTGGCGCGGCCTGCGTCGAGATGCTGGAGCAGCACGGCGCAAAGGTCGCCTACACCTACCGCAGCTCGCCCGGCGAGGTGGGCACGCTGGCGCTCCAGGCGGACGTTACCAGCGGCGACTCGATGCGGGAGACGGTCGACAAGGTCGAGCGCGAGTTGGGGCCAATTTTTGGCGTGGTCGCCAACGCGGGCATTACCAACGACGGGCTCTTCTCCAAAATCACCGATGAGAAGTGGTACTCCGTGATCGACACCAACCTCAACGGCGTCTACAACACCCTCAAGCCCATTATCCCCGGCATGTACGAGCGCGGCGAAGGCTCACTGGTCTTTATCAGCTCGGTCGTCGGCGAGCAGGGCAACATCGGCCAGGGCAACTACGCGGCCACTAAGGGCGCGCTGATCAGCCTCGCGAAGACGCTGGGGCTGGAGGGCGCGCGCTACGGCGTGCGCGCCAACTGCGTCGCGCCCGGCTTTACCGAGACCGACATGGTCAAGGCGATTCCGGACGCCGTGAAGGACAAAATCTACAAGACGATTCCGCTGCGCCGCTTTGCCACGGAGGAAGAAGTGGCGTGGGGCGTGCTCTTTTTGATGTCGCCGGTGGCGGCGGGGTACATTACAGGGACGACGCTGAGCGTGAATGGGGGGCGGCATACGTAGCAAACGGTCAATGGTCAACGGTGAATTGTTAATTGTTAATGGGTGACACGAGACGACCGGGTTCGTGGAGCTGTTTTCTTCGCGCCTCCGCCCCTCCGCGTTAGATAAAGCGTTAGATAAAAAGGAGAAATTTAATGACAGAAGCCTATATTGTTTCCGCCGCGCGCACGCCGATTGGCCGCTTTGGCGGCGCGCTAAAAGATTTGTCGCCCGTCGACCTGGGGGCGCACGCGATGAAGGCCGCCATTGAGCGCGCTGGCGTCGACGGCGGCGCGCTCGACCTTTACATTTTTGGCAACGTGCTGCGTGCCGGGCACGGCCAGCTCGTGCCGCGGCAGGCCGCCGTGCAGGCGGGCATCCCGCAGAGCGTGGACGGCTACGCCATCGATATGGTCTGCTCGTCCGCCATGATGACGGTGATGAATGCGGCCATGGCGATTAAGTCCGGCGAGGCCGATCTCGTGTTGACGGGCGGCACGGAGTCGATGTCGCAGGCGGCCTTTGCGCTGTCGGCCAAGGCGCGCTGGGGCTACAAAATACTGATGGGCAACGGCGAGGGGCTGATTGATACCATGACCCACGACGGGCTGACCGACCCCATCGAGAACGACGGCATGGGGCCGGAGACGGATCGCCTGGCCGCCGACTACGAAGTCACGCGCGAGGAGCTGGACCAGGTGGCCTACAACTCGCACCAGCGCGCGGCGGCGGCCACGGCCAACGGCATTTTCGCCGAGGAAATTGTGCCGATCGAGGTGCAGACGCGCAGGGAGACGATCACCGTAGACGCCGACGAGGGCATCCGCGAGGACACGACGATGGAGGCGCTGGGCAAGCTGCGCCCGGCCTTTGGCAAAGAGGGCGTGCTCACCGCGGGCAACTCCAGCCAGCTTAGCGACGGCGCGGCGGCGCTGGTGATCGCCAGCGAAAAGGCCGTGCAGGAACACGGGCTGACGCCGATTGCGCGCATCGTGGGCGGCGCGTGGGCGGCTGGCGAATCGTGGCGTTTTGTCGAAGCGCCGGTTCCCGCCGTGCGCAAGCTGGTCGAGAAGACCGGCAAGTCGGTCGAGGATTTCGACCTGGTCGAGAACAATGAGGCCTTTGCGCTCAACTCCGTGCTCTTCAATAAAGTGCTGCAAATCCCCCACGACAAGATGAACGTCTACGGCGGCGGCATCGCCCTCGGCCACCCCATCGGCTGCACCGGCGCGCGCCTAATCGTGACGCTGCTAACGGGTTTGCAGAAGGAAGGCGGTAAGCTGGGGTTGGCGTCGCTCTGCCACGGGACGGGTGGGGGGACGGCGATGGCGGTGGAGTTGGTGTAGATCGAGCGTGCGGCGCACTTTCTTAAGTGCGTCGCACATCCAACTTGGTTAGCACCCCGATTGGTATTCAACCATCTCCAAACGTGCGACGCACTTCGGAAAGTGCGACGCACCGAATGCTGCCCACCGTGCGTGGCACCTTCCGAAGTGCCTCGCACATCCAGCTTGGCTAATACCCCAACATCGTCGTTGACTGTCTTCAAACGTGCGACGCACTTTCCGAAGTGCGACGCACCGAATGCTGCCCACCGTGCGTGGCACCTTCCGAAGTGCCTCGCACATCCAGCTTGGCTAATACCCCAAAATCGTCGTTGACTGTCTTCAAACGTGCGACGCACTTCGGAAAGTGCGACGCACCGAATGCTGCCCACCGTGCGTGGCGCCTTCCCAGGTGCCTCGCACATCCAGCTGGCTAATACCTCGATCTCCACCTTACTGTTCCAGCTTCTCCAGATACCAGCGCAGTTCGTCCGGCACGCGGATGTCACCCATCAGAAATGTGTGAAGAGATTGGGCATACTGTTGCGCGGAGCCAAAGTGCTCGTCGATAAACTCGCTGTCGACAAGCGAATTCGGGCGCGCTTCCATCCACTCCTGATAATTTGAATACGGCCACAGCTTCGGCGATTGCGCCAGCCCGTGCAGCACGGGGTTCGCGTGGATGTAGCGACAGAGGTGACGCAGATACTCGTCTTTATCAACATGCTTGGCCTGGTACGGCCCCTCGAAGAGCGTGCCGCTGTGGTTGTGCTGCTTATTGAAGGCTTTGGTGTAGCGGTTAAAGAGGTACTGGGGAACCAGCCCGGCCTTTTGTTTGCTATCTTGCCGCAGCAGAAAGTGGTAGTGGTTGTGCAGCAGGCAGTAGGCGATGATGGTTACGTTGAACCGACGCGCGTACTCTATGAGCAGCTGCCGCGCGAAGCGAAAGTTCTCGTCGCTGCGAAAAATGGATTGCCGGTGCGCCCCGCGATTCCAGATATGGTAGTAGTTGCCCTGGATGAACTTGACTGGTCGTGCAGCCATGATTGTGTTCCCCATATAACTACCGTGCGATGCGCCTTCTGGGGTGCGTTGCACATCCAATTTGGCAAACCACCTCTACTTGGATTTGACCAACACCAAACGTGCGACGCACTTCGGAAAGTGCGTCGCACCGTCGGCTTGCGGCGGCATTGCCCTCGACCACCTCTTACTTTACCGACAACTCACAGGCTCTCTTCCGTTCAGATATGTCAAAAACTTATTTTCTACACGCTTTATTAAAGGTGAGGTAACTGGTCCTGCACAGAGTTGTTTCAGAAGTTCAACGGATGTAAGGCTAGCAGGGTTAGGGCCAAGGCTAAGAATCCATTCTAAACTAATCAAATAGACACGGTTGTCATCGTATTCGAGCAATAATTTGGATTCGTCTTCTGTAAAATGTGCGTTACTCAGTCCCCGGCCAAGATCAACAATAGGCGTATTTTCATCTGTGAGCCATCTTAATTCAGAAGGCGCATTCTGATAACTCACGACATAAGCACTGCTGTCAGGAGACCAAAATATCTGGTAAGCGGTAGCGCTTAGTTCTGCGATCGTTTCCACTGAACCGCCGCTCAATTTTTGAAGTTGACTGGGTCTATTAGAATAAAGCGGGGCAAAGTAATCGTCATTAAGGAATTTCCCGTCAAGCACGTGGTCACCCATATAAGGAACGAAATAATTAAGATCGAGAAATTCAAGATGTCTTTGTAAGGCCAAGCCATCTATGTTGTCCAGCATTAAAACTGTTCCAGCGTCTTTAACTTCTAACTGCCGAAATTCAATAGAATTTTGCTCATAATCTCTTATAATGTAGTAGTCATCGCTTGAGGACCAAACTGCCTCTTTCGCAAAGACCATTGGTATGCCTTGTCCTATCGTATCGATTTGGTCAATAAGAGCGCCGTCATTTACCCTTCGTAGCTCTTGCATTCCGCCATACCATATCCTGAAATAGCCGCCATCAGGAGATATATCTGCTCTGCTCATTGTATCAGTTAGTTTTGCAATCATCTCAGAGTTATCTTTATCCACTCTCCATAGTTCGCTAGAACCCTCAGAGTCAACTACATAATAGCCTCCATCGGAGGAATAGTGTAACCAAAGTCCTTTACCGGTTCGTTCTTGGATAATTTCAGGGGCACTGTCAGTTATTCGCCACACCTTATTTGAGCTGTCATCTTTAGCATATGTTGCAAAATAGCTATTATCATGAGCCCAGTGCAAGTGAGCCGTATTAGTGAAAGCCATAAGGGATTCAATGCTACTACCCGTCATATGCCATAATCTAGCATTTTGATTGCTATCGGCTGTGAAGAGATAGTCACCATTAGGAGACCAGTATATCGGAATTTCTAGACCGGCTATTTCTGCAATAGGCTCAACAGTTTCGTTGGTCACTCGCCACAGATCACCGGGTTTATCCTGGTATAGTGCAACAAAATAGTTACCATTGGGAGACCAAGACACATGATCTATGTTCTTGGGAAGTCCAATCGTTATTGTACCATTCTCTGTCTGCCACAATGCTGGAGCAGAGTTCCCTCTGTAAATAACAAAATGCTCTCCTGTAGGTGCAGCGGCTACTCTTCCAGATAAATTAAGCATTCGGCCGGTTTCTGTTAGTGTTACCACATGCTCTGCCAGTTCATTCTCTAGCACCTCGTTAGGCGCTATAATCATTCCCTCAACGGCCAGCTGAATGCCCAGCAGTGGTGCGTAAGGTTTTGCCTGATCATCTAAATCCGTTTCGTTTTCAATATCGTCGAAGAGCCGACGGCCTTCACTGACAAGCCACTGTCCTTTTGCCTCAGCCTCTGCACGTTGCGCTTGAAGTGCCATACCGCCAACTACAACAAGAAGAACTGCTACAATAGCTAGTCCACCTCGCACCAAACGTATCCTTCGCCCTCGCTCGGCGGCCAAGCGCTCGGCGGCTTCGGCACGTTCTCGCTGCTGTCGCTCCCGCTCTCGCTGATGCGCCTGTTCTTCCTCGATTTCCCTATGTTCTTCAGCTTCGCTGATACTTAAAAAATCTTGCTCTAATGCATTTAAATCTGCTTTGTGTGCTCGTCGCCACTCCAATGCCTGGGTTAGACGAGTGCCTCGGTATAATGCACCACTATCTCGATTCAACTGTTCCCACTCACGTGCGCCCTCGCTTAGCTGACGATGAATCCGCAATCCCTCCCGATCCGCGTCGAGCCATTCACGCAGCGTCGGCCACTCGCGGATCAGCGCTTCGTGGGCTACTTCAACTTCCTCTTGGCCACTTGTGATGTCGCGGTCCGTCGTAAGCAGACGCGCATCAGCCAGCGTTGTGAGCACCGCTTCGACGGCGCTGTGTTCGCCCTCACCCTGCGGCAGCAGCTCATCCAGCGCCACGCGCCGCCGCGTATCCTGGCTACCCTCGCCCAACTCTGTCAGCCGTAAGAAAATGTTTTTGGCAATGACCTGCTGTTCGGATGTCAGCCGCTGGGTGTAGACCGTTTCGGCAGTCTGCGCAATCGCCCCCCGTACGCCGCCCGCCTCGTGATAGCCAGCAAAGGTCAACATCCTACCTCGTCGATGTTTCCACGTTTCGAGCAGCGCGTGCGAGAGCAGGGGCAGCGCGCCCGGCTCGTCGTTCACCTCGCGCAGCAGGTGGTCGACCAGCCCCGGCTCGAAGGTCCAGCCGTCGCGGGCCGCCGGTTCTTCGATGGCGCGGCGCAGCTCGTCCTCGCTCATGGCGCCGATGTAGCGCTGCTGCTGCTCGACAGCCTCGCGCAGGGCGTCAATTTCGGCGCAGTGGTGGTAGAAATCGGCGCGCAAGGTGAGGAGGACGGTGGTGACGCCGTCCGTCGCGACGGCGGTGAGCAGATTGTTGACAAAGGCGCGGCGCGTCTCCCTGTCGCGGCAGAGGGTAAAGAGCTCCTCAAACTGGTCGACGACGAGCAGCAGGCGCTGGCCACTCGCGCCATTGAGCAGGCGGCGAGCGTAGAGGTGCAGGCTGCGCGGGTCGCGGCGCAGGTCGTCGACCAATGTGCTGGTGGCGGTGACGGATTCGCTGCTGCGCGTGAGGCTGGCGGCGAGGCTTTCGAGCGGTCGCGCCGTGGGCACAATGAGGTGGACGGGCCACTCTTCGCTGCCTGTGGGCGGCTGTGTGCCGTCGGACAGCGACTTGCCCGCTTGCAGAGCAGCCACCACGCCCGCGCGCACGAGCGACGATTTGCCGCTGCCCGATGCGCCGATGATGGCAAGGAAGTTGAGCGAGGCGTCGTCACTACGCGCATTCGTCATATCACCCATGCGCTGCACCAGCTCCGCCGTGAGCCGCTCGCGGCCAAAGAAGCGGTCGGCGTCGGCCACGTCGAAATACTGCATGCCCTGGTAGGGCGATTCGCCGGGCGCGGGGCTGTTGCCGTCTTCGCGCTCGGCCACGTCAAAAAGCTGACCATCCGGCGTGCGCATAAAGAGAACGGGCACGCTCCAATCCCACTGCCCCTGCACGGCGCGCCGCGCCTGATTGAGCGCGAGATCGACCGTGCCGTGGCGCAGCAGGTTTTCGTAAAAGTGCGCGGTCAGCCGCTGCGCCGTCGTCTGGCCGACCCGCTCCGTCATGGCGATGACCGCGCGCAGCCCGCCGCGCGTCACCAGCTCCGGCCCCAGGGCGACCCAGGCGTCGCCCGCCTCCGTTTTGGCCGATTCACAGGCGGCGAGAAAGCAGAGCGTGGGCGCGACGGCCAGGCCACGCAGCGCGTCGACGATTTCCGCGGCGAGCACGGGCTGCACCGTGCCGTCGTCCCGCTCCAGATAGAGCGTCGTGCCCGAGTCGGTGCGTGCGCCGTGGCAGAGGAAGTGAACGAGGTGGCAGTCGGCGTTCAGCGCGGCGCGCAGGTTGTCGAGCGTCGGCGGGTGCTCGCCGCCGCTGATGAGCGCGTCGATTTCGATGTCGAAGCGTTGCGCCAGCTCGTCGAGCGTTTGGCGCAGAGCGTTCAGCTCGTCGGGATTGATGGGGTCGAGACCGTACTCGTCGAGGTTGGTGGGGTTGGCGACAACCAGCAGCAGCCGCAGCGGGCTGGCAACCACGGGACGCGGCAGGTCGAACTGGTCGGTAGTGAGGTAGCGGGTGAAGGGTGTGGCGGGCGCGCTGCTCAGGGGCAGCCACTCGATTTGGCCGCTGCTTGAGCGCGGATAGTGCAGCCGCTCCCAGTGCAGCTCGCGCAGCGCAGGCGCATCGAGACGCAGGCGCACGCGTAGATTTTCGCCGCGCGCGCGCACCGCGTTCACGGCATTGTAGAAATTGGGACCGAGCGCTTCTTCGGCAAAAAGCATTTCGCCCAGGGCGCGGCCATGGGCCACCGCGTCGGCTTCCAGCCTTAGCAAGCGGCGACGGTTTATGTGCAGCGGACGCACGGGAAACGTGCGCTCACCGATAAGCGTTAGCTCGGCATTGTGCGTTCGCCCATCCGTCGCGGTCGCGTCCGGTGGCGAAAGTCGAATTTCGCAGGGGGTAAACATGTGCTATGATTTAGCGGCTTATCTGTCAGGCACTTTGTAGAGTTTATCACAATTTTCGTTCTCGCGAAAGCGATTGCAGAATCACGTTATGTGCCCTTGAAAAACAATCAATTTGCCGTCGAAATTCTGGCCTCGTTCTGTCACGGCACGGCGGCAGGAGTGCAGTTCGTATAGACCTCCTAGGGTGTGTTGCACATCCGCTTAACTAAGATATTATGGGTCTTCATCAAAAAGTGTACCAACAGGTTTGTTCGTCGTGCGTGGTGCGTGTACGGATACACGCACCACGCACGACGAATTACCAAAAAACTGCCTCAGGTACACTTTCACGCGAAGACCCGATCTTATTGGCTGTCAACCCGCCTCTTACCCCTCTGTTTCTCTAAAAACCATGCCCCTCCTCATCGACGGCCACAACCTGATTGGCGCCCACGTTTTCGAGGATATCCACCTCGCGCAGGAGGATGATGAGGCGCGGCTGGTGGCGAAATTGCGCGTGTGGAAGAGCCGCTACCGGGGCAAGATCACCGTTGTTTTTGATCGCGGCATCACCGGCGGGCGCAGCCGCGATCTGAGCGGGCAGGGCGTCGAGGTTATCTTTGCGCGCAACCCACGGCTGGCGGATGATTTGATCCACCAGCGCATCCAACGTGCTCGTGCGGGCCGCGGCGGCCTGATTGTCGTCACCAATGACGACGCCATTCGGCGCGAGGCCGCAGCCCACCGCGTTGAAACGTGGCGCGGTCACGAGCTTGTCGAGCGCATGACGCTGCTGGCGGCAGCCGAGCCAGACGCGGCCTCCGATCCAAATCTGCGGCTGAGCGGACAGGAAGTCGACGAGTGGCTGGATTTATTTGGTGGGGAAGCGTAAAATTCGGACGCGGAACCATCGCGGAACCATGCAGAGAGACGCGGAACAGAAAAACCCGCGTTCTTCCACACCCTAAATTTTTTGGCAGCACCGCCGCTAAAGTAAAGCCACATCAAGAACAAGAAGTTTAGGAGCCAGTGACCGTCACTGCCCAGACAAAGTGGGGTAAGCTGTCTAGCAGTTGAACAGACAAAGTTTGACGGGGGCAGCGGCCACCGTATGGGCACGCCATGGCGTGCCCGTATCCGCGAAAACAAGATTGTTGAAACACTAGCTGTGGATGGTGACAGTCATTTAGGCAATTCCAGGAAATTAACTATACCGGATAAGCCATGTTGGATGTGCGATGCACCTCAGAAGGTGCGACGCACGGTCGACTGTCTCTCCGGTGCGGCCAACACAGCTTACGGTGCGCTGCACTTTCCCAAGTGCGACGCACCTTCATTACAGTCTGCCGTGGTACATTTATTAGACATTATATCGATTAAATGGACAAGAAATAGAAGGGCGGGTAAACTGAAGGCATTCCAGAAAAAAGAGGAGATGCCCAATGAGCCACTACCAAAAGTATGCTGAAAAGCCAATTGACTTTCTGGCCTTGACCGGCTACACACGCGAAGAGTTCGACGCCTTGCTTCCCCACTTTGCGGACTGTTTTTATGAGCGGATGCGCACCCATCAGCTGGACGGCAAGCCTAGGGGGAAGCGGCGCTATGTTGACTACCAGAATAGTCCGTTAGCCACGGTAGAAGAGAAACTGTTCTTCATTTTGAACTACTTGAAGAGCAACAATCTGCAAACGGTGCAGGGGTCACTCTTCAACCTTAGCCAACCCAAAGCCAACCAGTGGATTCACACCTTGCACCCCGTCCTGAATCAGGCGCTTGCCCAAGCGGAGGCGTTGCCTGCCCGCGAGATGGACGCGGTCTCCTTTGCCGAAGAGGAGACGCTGTACTTCCATGACGGAACGGAGCGCCCGATTCCCCGCCCCAGCGACCCGGACAAGCAGCGCTTTTTCTACAGCGGCAAAAAAACGGCACGCCGTAAAGAACAATGTCGTCATCGACTCGCAAGGGCAAGTGCTGTTTGTCTCCGACACGGTCGAGGGCAAGCGGCACGACAAACGGCTGGCGGAGGAAATAGACTACACGCTGCCACAGGGGAGCCGACTGGCTCAGGATACCGGCTTTCAGGGCTTCAGCTTGGAGCAGGTGACGATTTTGCAGCCCAAAAAGAAGCCGCGCAACCAAGAGCTGTCTGAGTTTGACAAGCACAAGAACAGCTGGCTTTCCTCGTTGCGCACCCGGATTGAACATGCCATTGGCGGTGTCAAACGCTATCGGATTGTGAAAGACAAAATTCGCAACTGGAAGCCGGGCTTTCGCGACGCGGTCTTTGAAACCTGTTGTGGCCTGCATAATTTTCGACTCAATTTCCGCCCTTGGTCCTATGGCCCCCTTCAGCTTCATCTCTTTATCGAATTCTAATCGATATAATGTCTATTTATAATCTTGGATTAGCTTTAGACGACGAACTCCTGTTTTCGTTTTGATCGGCGTCAACCGGCTGGTGATGGCGTTTCACGGCGTAGACGCAGAGATGCTGCTGCGCACGCGCGACATACCAGGGCGCCAACTTCCTCCACTTTGTCTTCAATGGGCCAATGTCCACGCCGATCCTCGCCACCAAACTCTATGTTCCACAGCCGCGAGCCAGCCTCGTGCGCCGCCCGCGCCTGATCAACCGGCTAAACCAGGGGCTGCACGGCAAGCTGACCCTCGTCTCCGCTCCCGCTGGCTTTGGCAAGACAACGCTGATCAGCGAATGGCTGGAGGATTTGCGATTGGCAACTTACGATTTACGGGAAGATGCCGCATGCGAGAACGGAATCGTAAATCGTAAATCCAAAATCGTAAATCAAACGGCCTGGCTGTCGCTAGACGACGGCGACAGCGACCCCATCCGCTTTTTGACGTACCTTGTCGCTGCCTTGCAGACCGCTGCGCCGGACGTTGGTGACAAGGTGCTGGCGCTGCTCCAATCGCCACAGCCGCCCGCCAGCGAGTCGCTGCTGACGTTGCTGCTCAACGAACTTGCCGCCATTCCCCACGATTGCGTCCTCGTCCTGGACGACTACCACGTCCTTGACGCTCCGGCGGTCGACGCGGCCCTGACCTTTCTGCTCGAACACTTGCCCCCTTCGATGCACCTCGTCATCGCTACGCGCGAGGACCCGGCGCTGCCGCTGGCTCGCCTGCGCGCCCGCGGCCAGCTAACCGAGCTGCGCGCCGCCGACCTGCGCTTTACCGCCGCCGAAGCGGCTGGCTTTCTCAACGACGCCATGGGGCTGCGCCTGGCCGCCGACGAAGTCGCTGCGCTGGAGGAGCGCACGGAGGGCTGGATTGCGGGCCTGCAGCTGGCGGCTATTTCGATGCAGGGGCGTCAAGACGCGGGAGCCAACCACATTGCGGAGTTTATCCATTCGTTTACCGGCAGCCATCGCTTTGTCATGGACTATCTGATGGAAGAAGTTTTGCAGCAGCAGTCCGCCAGCGTTCAGAAATTTTTGCTGCAAACGTCGATCCTGGATCGCCTGTGCGGCCCCCTCTGCGACGCCGTCACGGGCAACCCCGCGGCGTCCGGGCAGGCCACGCTGGAGGCGCTCGACCAGACCAACCTCTTTATCGTCCCGCTCGACAACGAGCGGCGCTGGTATCGCTACCACCGGCTCTTCGCCGATTTGCTGCGGCAGCGCCTGCACCAGCACAAGGCTCAAGCCGGAGCAGAGGAGATTGCCAGCTACCACAGGCGGGCCAGCCTGTGGTACGAGGAGAACGATCTGGTGCTCGAAGCCTTTGCCCACGCGACGGCGGCAAGCGACGTGGCGCGCGCCGAGAGGCTAATCGAGGGCCAGGGCGTGCCCCTGCACTTTCAGCCGGGCGGCGTGCGGCCCGTGTTAAACTGGCTCTCTTCGCTGTCGCTAAACGTGCTGAACGCTTATCCTTCGCTGTGGATTGCCTACGCCTCGGTCTTGCTGGTAACGGGCCAGCCACAGCGCGTCGAGGAGAAGCTGCGGTCGGCAGAGGTCGCGCTGCAGGATGCCGAGCCGAACGACCGAACGCGAGACCTGATTGGCCGCATTGCCGCCATTCGCGCCACGGCGGCGGCTGGTCAAAAGCAGGTCGAGGCTATCATCGACTATTCACGCCGCGCGCTTCAACACCTGCACCCCAACAATTCAGCCTTTCGCACCTCCACCAGCTGGAAGCTGGGCTATGCCTACCAGCTCCAAGGCAATTATGCGGCGGCAAGCGAGGCCTATGAAGAGGTCATCTCGACCGGCGAGGCGACGGGCAACGTTATCTTTGTCATTATGGCGATGATTGGGCTGGGCGGGATTCAGCAGGAGCGTGGAGAGCTTGAGCAGGCGGCGTCGACCTACCGGCGAGCGCTGGCGCTGTATGGCGATCAGCTGCTGCCGAGTGCGGGGCACGCCTGCTTGGGTTTGGCTCAAATCCACCTGGCGTGGCGCGAGCTGGATGCGGCGCAGCACTATGCGGAGCAGGGCGCTCAGTTGACCGAGCTGCAGGGCGACGATCTACATGCGCGCTGCCAATCGCTGCTCGTTCAAATCAATCGCGCGCGAGAACATGCGGAACCCGAAACCCTCGTGGGCAACAACGCGCTCGTCGAGCCGCTGAGCGAGCGCGAGTTGGAGGTGCTGAATCTAATCGCCGCGGGCAAGAAGAATCAAGAGGTTGCCGACGCGCTGGTCATCAGCCTCAACACCGTGCGCTACCACACCAAAAATCTCTACGGCAAGC
Organism: Caldilineaceae bacterium; assembly: GCA_965213595.1. Taxonomy (GTDB): domain Bacteria; phylum Chloroflexota; class Anaerolineae; order Caldilineales; family Caldilineaceae; genus JBCCFC01. The sequence continues at coordinate 786,617 of CBDBZO010000002.1, forward strand.
TCGGCGTCCACAAGCGCACGCAGGCGGTTGCCAAGGCGCGGGCGCTGGGCGTGCTCTGACGCTTCGTTTCCAGGTAAGCGCCCAGGCTCCGTTTACCTGCGTCCCCAACGCACGCCAGAGCTAGTAAGGCAGACCAAGCGATGTGCGGCGCGTGTCGGGGACGCTAATTCCGTGCATGTCGATTTGAGAACCAAGTGTCATTCTGAGCGGGTCGACGAGGAGGTTGGATAAACGAGCCCAGACCAGCGAAGAATCTTTACGCGGCCTTCCCCGCGAGTAAAACCCACCCACTTGTCTCCACACAATAATTGAAGCTAACTTTACGACTGCTGTACCTGTTCTCCCCCTCCACATCTTTTCTCCTACCACAACTACATCTTTTTCACGCTTGGACTACACGTTCATGTGGGGACTTTGCGCGCCTCGCTCCCTATACTGTTGGCACGAGCAACAAAGTACACGTAGCGAAGGGAGAATCTCATGCAAGCACAAAAAAAGTGGGCGGAACTGAGCTGGGGCGGGATCAGCGGCTGGTCGCTGGGGCTGGGCGCGTCGGTGGGCTGGGCGTTGCAGAGCTGGGGCTGGTTCTTTGCCGTAACGGTAATTTTGGCAGTCTTGATGATCGCGCGGGCGTGGCGGGTTGGGTAGCCACACAAGCCCATGACAAATCAACGCACCTCAAATCCTGACCTAAACCACTCATTGGTCTATCAAATCAGGCTCCAGGGCCACTTGGGTCCGCAGTGGACAACGTGGTTTGAAGGGCTGACCGTGACGCGAGAGGAGAACGGCGACACGCTGGTAACTGGCCCCGTCGCCGACCAGGCCGCGCTGCACGGGCTGCTGCGCAAAGTGCGCGATTTAGGGCTGCCGTTGATCTCGCTTATGCGCGTCGACCCCGGCACGACGGATGCGTTCGTCATTGCCATTCAAGAAAAGGAATAAGAAATGAATACACACAGATTGGCCGCCGGTATGAAAGACACGAAAATTGTGCTGTCAACGTTATGGATAGTTGTTGTGGTCAACATGCTCAAGGCAGATATTCTTGGGCTGTACATCCCCGGTGCTGTGGATGAGTTGGTAGAATTTGCGGGCGATATGCCTATCCCTCTGCTTATGTTGGGCGGTGCCATCATGATAGAGATTTCGATTGCCATGATCTTTCTTTCCAGAGTGTTGAGGCATCGGGCAAACCGCTGGGCCAACGTGGTAGCAAGCGTCATCACCATCGCGTTCGTTGTGGGCGGCGGATCAACCTACCCGCACTACCTATTCACCGCAACGGTGGAAGTCGCCTGTTTGCTGCTGATCATCTGGTACGCACTAAAGTGGGCGAATCCGCAGCTGGATGGAAGGTAGTTCAGAAATAATCAAACTTGGCGAAGGTTCTACGCAAGTCGTCGACCGATAAGCCAGACGAATAAAGCAAGGAGAAGAGTGATGAAAAATTTACAGAAGCTAGGCGGCGTGGCCGCGCTGTATGAGGCGATATCCTACGTGGCCGGGATGATTTTCTTCCTGCTCGTCGTGGACTATCTCGGCGTTGTCGATCCGCTGGAGAGGGTGGCGATGCTCGTTGATAACGAAGCCGGCTTCTATACGATGACCCTGGTCATCTACGTCTTCTTTGGGGTTGCCCTCGTTGTCCTGGCGCTGGCGCTTCACGAGCGCTTGCGGGCCGATTCGCCCGCCTTGATGCAGGTGGCAACCGCCTTCGGGTTGATTTGGGCCACCGTGCTCATCGCCAGCGGCATGATCTCCAACGTCGGCATGGAGGCCGTTATCGCTCTCCACGGCGACGATCCGGTACAAGCGGCCACGGTCTGGCTGGCAATTGATTCCGTGGTGAATGGAATCGGTGGTGGAGTTGAGATTTTGGGTGGCTTGTGGAGCCTGCTGAACAGCTGGGCCGCGCTGCGAGGGGGCAAGCTGCCCAAAGCTCTGAGTTACCTGGGTGTGGCGATTGGTGTGGCGGGCATCATTACGGTTATCCCACCACTCGGCGAGACGGGGGGAATTATTTTCGGGCTGGGGCAGATTGTCTGGTTTGCGTGGGTTGGGGTCGTCCTGCTGCACAGTCTCCCCAGTACCACAGCAGAACAACAAGACACATTCGCGTCGCGGCTCAACGTGGCCACATAAATTTTTGCCAAGACCGTACAGGCCATTGGGCCGTGTACTTATTGATGCCCAAAAATCGACGCCTAGAAAGAAAGGAATTCCCATGAAAGCCATTATCGCCACGAAATACGGCTCACCCAATGTGCTCCAGCTCAAAGAGGTTGAAACGCCGACGCCGGAAGATGACGAAGTGCTGGTCAAAGTCCATGCGGCCTCCCTCAACGCAGCCGATTGGCGTCTGCTGCGCGCCGATCCATTCTTGATCCGCCTGATGTATGGGCTGCGCAAGCCAAAACGCCCCATCCTCGGCAGCGACGTGGCCGGGCGCGTGGAGGCGGTGGGCCAAAGCGTCACCCAATTTCAGCCCGGTGATGAAGTCTTCGGCGACTTGTCCAACAGTGGATTTGGCGCGTTTGCGGAGTACGTCTCCGCGGCGGAAAGCGCGTTGATCCACAAGCCAGCCCGCTTGAGCTTTACCCAAGCCGCGGCCGTGCCCCTGGCGGCCGTCACCGCGCTGCAGGCGCTGCGCGACAAGGGGCAGCTTCGGGCGGGGCAAACGGTCTTGATCAGCGGCGCGTCCGGCGGGGTGGGAAGCTATGCCGTGCAGATTGCCAAAGCGCTCGGCGCGGAGGTCACCGGCGTTTGCAGCACGGCGAAGGTGGAGATGGTGCGCTCGCTTGGGGCCGATCACGTGATCGACTACACGCGGGAGGATTTTACCCAGAGCGGGCAACAGTACGATCTGATTCTGGCCGTTGGCGGACGCCGCCCCCTTTCCGCCTACCGGCGCGCGCTCAAGCCGAAGGGGATTTACGTCATGGTGGGCGGGGAGACGGCGCAGCTCTTTCAGGTGATGCTGCTGGGCCCGTGGCTGTCGAGGCGGGGAAGCCAGAAGTTTGGCACAATGCTTGCCCAACCGAATCAGAGAGATTTGGCCTTGGTGAGCGAGCTGCTTGAAGCGGGCAAAGTCGTGCCGGTGATTGACCAATGTTACCCGCTGCCCGAAGTGCCCGACGCGATCCGCTATCTCGAATCGGGGTACGCGCGGGGGAAAATTGTGATCAAGGTGGAGTAGAAGGCTTCTTAAAGAAATTTGCCTTTGCGGCTGGCAGCGAGACCACGGGGGTAGACTTTGGCAGAGTGCATCCCAAATTTGGAGGAAAGCGAGGGTCGATCGAGCTCCTTGGGTAGCACGCCCCGCCTCACCCCCCAACCCCCTCTCTACGCGTGGAGAGGGGGCTTCACCCGTCTTGCGGATGACGAACCAACGCTGAGGGGGTGAGGCCGAATGTCGTTAACGAGATTCCCCCAACTCTAGGACGCACCCCCTTTGGCATGAATGCTGTTGTTGACCAGTAGAATGCGGTATAATAGGTTCAAAACACGCGTTCAAGTTGAATGAGGAGCCATGACCGAACGAGAAATCTACGTCCCGCCCGGTGGCCCACCGCAGACCACGCGCCCCGATCCGGCGATTTACGAGCAAATGGGCGAAGCGAACATCTTCGCCATGATCCAAGACTTCTACGACGAACTGTCAAAGTCGTCCGTGAGCCATCTCTTTCCGAGCAAGCCGGAGGCGCTGGAGCACGCCGCGGTGAAGTCCGCGGCCTTCTTCGTCGGGCTGCTGGGCGGGCCGCCGCTCTATCACATGCACTTTGGCAACCCGATGATGCGCGCCCGCCACATGCCCTTCGTCATCGACGAGGCCGCGCGCCAGGAATGGCTGGCCTGCTTCGAGCGCGTGCTTGATCGCGCGCCGGACGAGTACAGCTTCCCGGCGGAGCATTTGGACGGCTTTCGCAATTTTTTAGTTGGCTTTTCGACGTGGATGGTGAATACAAAGTAGTGCGTAGTGCGTGAACTGGTGTTTACCTCGTTTGTCTCCTGTCAATCAGCAAGAGCAGTTGAGTACCAGTTCACCACCACGCACCACGCACCACAAAATCATGTTCGACACCACCAGTTCTGTTTACTCCCGCATCTACACCATCGTCCGCCAAATCCCCGCGGGGCGGGTGGCGACCTATGGCCAAATTGCCCAGCTCGTCGGCGGCTGCACGCCGCGCATGGTGGGCTACGCGTTGGCATCGCTCTCGTTTGCAGACGCCGAAAAGGGAAACGTGCCGTGGCAGCGCGTGATCAACGCGCAAGGCAAAATCAGCCCGCGCGGCGGGAGCGATGGAGCGCAAATACAGCGCGATCTGCTGGAGGCCGAGGGCGTGCGCTTTGACGGTGAGCGCATCAACCTGCGCGACTTTCGCTGGGTCGGGCCCTCGTGGGCGTGGCTGGCCGAGCACGGCTTTGAGCCGGAACGGGGCGCGGATCAGCTGGGCTACTGGGAGGGCGAGGAGGAGATCGAGCGGCGGGTCAGAGACAATTCGTAAAGCATAACCGGTGAGTTGAAGCCGTAGAGATTACGGATGCATCTTCACTTTTCTGCTAAGATTGACGGTGACAGAGATATTGATCAACGAAGGGCGCAAAGGGCCGCGAAGAAAGAGGGTCGATGTGCTTTTCTTCGTGCTCTTCGCGCCCTTCGTTGATTGCCTTTTAACAAGCGAGGTGATTTGTGAGCGATGAACAGCAGTCAAACGAGAATAAAGAGAATGCGGGGGATGGTGACTTTGCGCCAGGGGCGAGCGCAGAGACGAGCACCGAGGAAAGCGGGCTGGTAAACGAGGTGCTCAACTTTGCCACGGGCAAAGTCAACCGCGCGGATCAGGCGTCGGCGCGCAAGCAGGTGGCGCAGTTTCGCAAGCGACATCCGCGCGCCTCGCAGGACGAGCTGGCCCAGATGCTGATCAAGGAGAAGTGCATCAAAACCGGCAGCGTCGGCGCGGCGACATCGGGCGCGAGCATCATCCCCGGCCTGGGCACGCTGACCTCGATGACGGTCGGCGTGGCGGCGGACATCACGCTGACCTACGCGCTGCAGGCCGAGCTGGTGCTGGAGATCGCCGAAGTCTACGGCTACGAGATGAGCGACGCCGAGCGGCGCAACGCGATCCTGCTGGTGACGGGCATCAGCGCTGGGGCCAATCGGGCGCTGGCGCGGGCGGGCACGGAAGTCGCCGAGCAGGTGGGCACGCGGATTGCGAGCAAGTCGCTGGTCAAGGCGATTCCCGTTTTTGGCGTGGCGGCCAGCACGGCGACCAACGCCGTCGCCACCTACGCCGTGGGCAAGCGGGCGCAGGCCTACTTCCGCGAGGGGCCGGAGGCGGTGGCGAGCTGGAGCGACAGCCTGCGCGCGCTTTCGGGCGTGGACGAGCGCAAAGTGGGGGGCTGGCTCAAGCGCGCGAGCCAGTCGTCCGGGCGCGGCTTTTTGCGCGGGGTGCGGCAGCTTGCGGGCGGCGCGGCCACGGCGGGCGCGACGGCCAACGAACAACTGGGCCGCATCGGCGCGGCGACGCGCGAATACGTTCGCAGCAAGCGCGCCGGCGATGCACCACAGCTAACGGATGAAAGCGGCATTGTGGCCGACGGCGCGGCACGGGCGCGCGAGGGGGAAGCGAAGAAGGCCGAAGCGGATGCGTCAACGCCGGAGAGCGAAGGCCAACCGAATAATTTTGCACGGCGGCTGGGGCGTCGCGTGCGGCGGGTGTTGCCCTTTGGGCGTCGCAACGCGCGGCAGGACGAGGTTGATTCGGATTGGAATTTGTATTAAGCCGCGAAGCAGCGCTTCGCGTTACGAGGCCCGCTCAAACGAGCGCAGCCACCGTGCCGTGGCGCGCGGCGAGCGAAGATGCACGAAGGCAACGTGCGCGTTGGCTGGATCGACGAAAAATTGCTGGTAGCGCTCGCGCTTTTGGCGATGCGTTTTGATCGCCCACGCGTAAAGCGAATCGCGGGTCAAAAATTGTCTGCGCCACGTCTCCCGATTGCCCGTGCCCCACAAATCCTCCCGCGTAACAATGCGCCGCACGCCCCGGCGCGTCAGCCGCCACAGATTTATCCACAGCGGATAATCCAGCCACACCATCATCTGCACGCGCGGCCAGTAGACGTCGCGCGTGCGGTCATAGCCGCCGTCGACGACCCAGCAGTCGCCAGCGGTGGCCGCCTGGATGCGGGCGCGGAAAATTTCGTTGGGCGCGCCCTGCCAGCCCGGCTCCCAGTGCAGCGCATCGAGCTCGACGTGGGGGCAGCCGAGGATGGCGGCGAGCTGGTGAGCCAGCGTGCTCTTGCCGGAGCCGGTGGTGCCGACGACGTGAATACGCATGAGAGAATGATGCGAGATGCGTGAGGAGTTGGTGGGGAACAACAGTTGTGGGGGCAGGCGCTGTCGCTTCTCACGCATCACGCTTCACGCATCACGCTTTCCATCATGTTGCTGACCATCGCAATCTCGTCCCAGTTGACCGTGTGGCCCATGCCGGAGTAGATGCGCTTCTCGACCGCTGCGCCCAGCGACTTGAACACCTCCGCGCTTTTGTCCACGCGCTCCTTGGGAATGTGCGGGTCGATGTCGCTGCAGCCGAGGAAGACGGGCGTGCCGTCGAGATTGCCGCTGTACAGGTCAAAGCGATTGTCGCCGCCGATTGCGCCGCCCGCCGTTTCGCTCGCCATGCCAATCAGCCCCCCGCTCAGCCCGGCGACGCCGCCGTAGCGCGTTGGATGTCGCGCGGCAAACTCTTGGGCCAAGCAGGCTCCCTGTGAAAAGCCCAGCAGAATAATCTTCGCGCGCGCAATGCCGCCCGCTTCCAACTCCTGCACGAGCTCGCTGATGCGCGCCAGCCCCGACGTCAGCCCTGGCTCGTTGCGCTGGACGGGCACGAGAAAGCTGTTGTTGTACCACGTGCTGTTGGCCGCCTGCGGCGCCCAAAAGGCAAAGCCCTCGCCGCCCTCCAACTCACTCGTTAGCTCCAAAATGCTCTCCGCCGATGCGCCGCGCCCGTGGACGAGAATCATCGCCGCCCGCGCGTCGCCCAACGCTGCGCCCTGTTTGATCACGGGTTGTCCCTGATGCGGTCCGTTCATGCAATTCCCCTTTCATTTAATCCACGAAGGACACGAAGAGCACGAAGGAAGAGCGTCAACACTCTTCCTTTGTGAAACTTCGTGCCCTTCGTGGATCACTCTGCTTACGCCGCCTGCGGCGCTTGCCACGCCGGCACATCAAGCGGCTTCAAATTCTCCTCGATTAGCTGACGCCGCTCCTCCAGCCACTCCGGCAGCTTGAGACCGCGCCCCAGTTCGTCCATCTCTTCGTCGACCAAAAAGCCCGGCTCCGCCGTGGCGATTTCGACGATGTGGCCGTCCGGATCGTTGGTGTAGATGCTGCGAAAGTAGACGCGATCCATAATCGGCGAGACGCGGTAGCCCGCGCTGGCGATCCTGTCGCGGAAGGCGAGCTGCGTCTCTTCGTCCGGCACGGAAAAGGCAAAGTGATGCGTTTGGCCCGCGCCCATCTGCACGTAGCGATATTTGGCCCTGCGCGGATCGCGCTCGAAGTAGGTGACGAGCGTGCCCGGCTCGCCGCCGTTGAGGCCCCAGTACCAGTGGGCGGAATCGGGGTCGTCAAAGTTGATCGTGCGCTTGATGAGGTCGAGACCGAGCAGGTCGCGGTAAAATTCGTTGGTGCGCTCGATGTTCGAGCTGATGGCCGTCACGTGGTGCAGCCCGTGGTGCAGCGCCATCTCCGCCGTGATCTCCGGCACGGGATCGGGCCACGTCTCCTCCCGAATTGCTTCGGTTCTACGGTGGCTCACAAGCATCTGCTGCGGCGGGCGCTTCTCCTCGCTGCCCAGCGCATCCTGCGCCTCGTCCACGCCAAAGCCCGGCCCCAGCGTCGCGATCTCGACGATTGTGCCGTCCGGGTCGTTGAAGTAGATGCTCTTGAAGTAGTTGCGATCGTGCGGCCCGTCGACGTCCAGCCCCAAATCGTTCAGCCGACGCTTCCAGCGCAGCAGGCCGTCGTAATCCGAAACGCCGAGCGCAAAGTGGTGCGTGCCCCCGACGCCGGGATGGCCCTGGGGCGCGCGCGGCCACTCAAAGAAGGTCACCGCCGAGCCGGGCGAGCCGCTCTCGTCGCCAAAGTAAAGGTGGTAGGCGCCGGGATCGTCGAAGTTGATTGTTTTTTTGACGAAGCGCAGGCCAAGCACCTGCGTATAAAAATTCAGCGTCTGCTGTGCATCCGAGCAGACCAGCGTAATGTGGTGAAGTCCGGTGATTTGCATGTTGGTTATCTTTTAGTCAATGTTTGGGTGGATCGTGCTGCAAAAGTAACTATTCAAGCTTTCGCCCAAGCCTCTCTGCCAGTGTGGAGAGAACAGCCCCCTCTCCCAGGACGCTTACCTTTACCCATAAGTCCCAAATTAGGGGTTTTGGCGGTATTTTTTCGAGATTCTGACCCACATGTAGTGGGTCGTGACTCCTAAAAACACTACATATGACCCCTCCTTGAGATGTGGGTAAAGGTAAGCCCAGGACGGGAGAGGGGTTGGAGGTGAGGGCTGAATAGTTACCTGCAGAATCAAAAATAAGGCGTCGGCCCAATTAATTTTCCGTGCCCGCACCTTGGAGGCATGAACCGCTGGTGCGTTTCTGCAAGCCCAACTTCTTCGCCAATTGACCCAGCCTCTGCTGTTCTTCTGGCGAGAGCACCTGGAGCTGCTCGGTGATTTGCGCCACGTGGGCGGGAAAAATGGAGCGGATCAGCGCCTCGCCCTCGTTTGTCAGCGAAACGGTGATGCAGCGGCGGTCGTTCTCGTTGCGGTCGCGGTGCACGAGATGACGCTTTTCCAAGTTATCGATCACGAGCGTCATGTTGCCGCTGCTTTTGAGGATTTTTTCGCCGAGCACGCCCTGATTCATCGGCCCCAGGTGCAGCAGCGCTTCGAGCACGCCAAACTGGCTAACCGTAAGCCGGTTGTCCGTCAGGTGTTGGTTAACGCGGCTCGTAACGGATTCGGCGGCGCGCATCAGTTTGATATAGGTATCGAGCGCGCGCTGTTCCGCCGTCGTCCCTTGGTAGTGTGTGCCCATAGTAACTTTCGCTCACGGGGGCAGAGCAGTGAAATCGATCAATCTCTGCCCGATGCAGGTGGTAATTTTCCCTGTACCCCGGCGTGAGCCATAAATTTAACAGTGGTTTGATGTCGAATGATTATAGCAGCCGCAGGCGGTTGAGACCGTTAGAAGCATTCCGTAACCCGTGCTGCCCTTACAAAAATTCGTCGCGCGCCAACTATCCCAATCCCTACCAAAAATTGTCAAGATTTGTTAATACACTGGTAGCGAAAATTGTGTACAATCAGCAGAGGCTAATTTCGCTGCACTTTGCCGACAGCCAAAGCGCTTCCGCTTAGTTGTCCCTTGATTGGCCATCGCCCTCTTTACCTGTAAACTGTTTCGCACGCGTTGTCTGACCTACTACGGTTGTCTAACCCTACTACGAAGGAGTCCTCACATGGGCCAAAACTCAATCCCCAAACGCTCGCTCACCGCGCTCTGGCTGACGCTGACGCTGCTGGGCGCGCTCTTTTTCGCACCGGTTGCCCAAGCGCAAGACGGCCAGCCGGACGCAGGTGGCGCCGTCTCCTCGCTGGAGGCGGTGCAAAGCGCCGTGATTCAGATCGAAGCCGTCGGCAGCTTTGTCGACCCCGGCGAGGGGATGCAGCAGAACGCCGCGGGCTCCGGCTCCGGCTTTATCATCGATCCCTCCGGCATTGCCGTCACCAATAATCACGTGGTGACGGGCGCGGCCTTTCTGCGCGTCTACGTCGACGGCCAGGACGAGCCGCTGAGCGCACGCGTGCTCGGCGTCTCCGAGTGCGCCGATCTGGCCGTGATCGACCTGCGCGGCGATGGCTTTCCCTACCTAGACTGGTATGACGGCTCCATCAGCGTGGGGCTGGACGTGTACGCGGCGGGCTTCCCGCTGGGCGACCCCGAATTTACGCTCACGCGCGGCATCGTCGCCAAAGCGCGCGCCGACGGCGAGACGCCCTGGGCTTCGGTGGACGGCGTGATCCAGCACGACGCCACCATCAATCCCGGCAATTCCGGCGGCCCGCTGGTGGACGGCGACGGACGCGCGGTGGCCGTGAACTTTGCAAGCAACGATCGCGTGTCGCAGTATTTTGCCATCGGCCGCGACGGCGCGCTGGCGGTCATCGAGCAGCTGCGCGAGGGCGAAAACGTGGATTCGCTGGGCCTCAACGGCCAGGCGCTGCTCTTTGATGAGGAGACCGACGAGCCCTTCTCCGGCATCTGGGTCGCTTCCGTTCAATCCGGCTCGCCCGCGGACAACGCCGGCCTGCTGGCGGGCGATTTTCTCCTCTCGCTTGAAGACATTGCGCTGGCGGAGGACGGCACCATGGCCAGCTACTGCGACGTTCTGCGCAGCCACGACGCCAGCGACACGCTCAACGTGGAGCTTTACCGCAGCGAGACCGATGAGTTTCTCAGCGGTCAAATCAACGGTCGCGCGCTGGAGGTGACGGACGAATTCGCGTCGCCCGCGGTGCAGACGGATGAGCCAGACGCTGATACGGCAGATGACGATACGGCAGATGACGATGCGGCAGAGGATGCAGTTTACGATGAGTACGTCACGGTCAACGATGAGTCGGGCCGCCTAACGGTCGACGTGCCCGCCGATTGGGACGACATCGACGGCAGCCCGTGGACGAGCGATGAGGAAGAGGTGGGCGTGGGGTTGACGGCTTCCCCGGACAACGAGTCGTTCTACGATTCGTTCAGCACGCCCGGTCTCTTCTTCGGCGCGCGCGCGGATCTCGCCGACCCCGATCCCGAAGCCTACCTCGACGACATCGACCTCTCCGAGTTCTGCACCTATGACGAGCGCTCCGAGTACGATGACGGCGTTTACACCGGCTTCTACGATTTCTGGACGGAGTGCGGCGAGGAGGAGACGCTCTTTATTGCGCTGGCGGCGCTGCCCCAGGCGGGCGATTTTGTCGACACGCTCATCTACCTGGAGATGATTGTCGCGACAGATGCCGATTTGGACGCGCTGGAAAAAGTCTTCGACAGCTTCTACCTGCTTGCCCCCGATGGCTCGCTCGGCAACGTACCGCAGGAGGAGGACGCGGAAGATGAAGAGCTAACGGAAGAAGAGCCCGTCGAGGACGCAGAGACGGACGCGGAGGCGGACAGTAGCGTGGACAGCAGCGTGGACAGCAGCGTGGACAGCGACGCCGACTTTGTCACCGTGACGGACAGCTTGGGCATGATCAGCGTCGAGCTGCCCGCGACGTGGACGGAGCTGGCCATCAGCCCGTGGACCTACTTCTCCGACGTCGAGGAGCCGGTGGGGCTGCTGATGGAGGCGTCCACCGATTTGGAGGCGTTTTACGACACGTGGGACACGCCGGGGATGCTCGTCGCCGTGTCGCGCTCGCTGGTGGGGCAGGTGAGCAGCGAGGAGCTGCTGGACAATTTTGACCAGAGCGAGGAGTGCGACTACGAAGGTCGCGAGCCCTATGAGGGCACGCTGTTCAGCGGCTTTGTGGACACGTGGACGAACTGCTTGGAGGCGAACAGCTCGGTAATCGTCTACGCCGGCGTTAATGAAGAAGAAAACTATCTGGCGCTCGTGCCCGTGCAGATCGTCGAGGAGGCGGATCGTGCGGACGTGGAGCATGCGCTCGATTCGCTCAGCTTTGGCAATCCCGCCGTGATGGAGGCCTTTCTGCGCAGCGGCGACGAGCCGGAGCTGTTGATTAGTGGCGCAGCGGGCGATGAGGCAGCAGGTGACGAAGCGCGAGATGGCGGGGAAGGCAATCGCGAAGAGGATGAGGCAGTCGATACCGAAGCGGAAGACGAATCGACCGGCGACGACACGGCGGGCGACGCGCTGCTGGGCAGCACGCTCGTCCAAGAGCTGGCGCTGGACGATTACATCTACGACTACGAATTCTTCCCCAACGTTGCCGTCAACGCCGTCCTGCCCAGCGGCTTTACGGAGACGCTGCTGGAGGATTGGGAAATCGATGGCGAGGTGATCGGCCAGATTTTCACCGCTTCCTCGGATGTCGAGGCGTACGATGCGGGCTTTGACACGCCCGGCGCGCGCCTTTACGCCTCCACCAGCCTGTACGAAGCCGACTTCACGGCGGAGGAGCTGCTGGACATTTTCGATCTGGCGGACTACTGCGACGAAGCCGAGCGCTACGACACGGAGCACGAGCTTTACGACCTGGCCTACGCGGGCGTCTACGACATTTGGAGCGGGTGCAGCGAGAACGAAGGGGTGGCCGCCGTGATCGCAGTGCGCTCCACCGCGACGCCGGACGGCATTGACGACCACGTAGTCATCATGGAGTACATCGGCAGCAGCGATGCGGACAGCGAAGCCTTCGCCGTGATGATGGCCAGCTACTTCCACGATCCCGCCACCGCCGAAGCGTGGGCCGCAGCGGACGACGAAGCAGCGGACGACGAAGCAGCGGACGACGAAGCAACAGATGGCGAAGCGGAAGCTGCCGACGAAAAAGCCGACGCCAGCGGCGCGAGTTCGATTCTGGCGAGGATTGGCGGGCAGCGCGAAAGCGACGACTCGGCGGAGGATGCGCCGGCGGACGAGGCGGACGAGGAGGCCGAATCCGACGACGACGAAGCGGATGAGGACTCCGACGCTGATGCTGAATCCGAGACCGAAGGCGCAACAGAGGGTCTCGTGCTGGCGCTCAACTTGGCCGAGGGCGGCGTCTACCGCGCGAGCTCGACAACCGAGCAGAGCGTGTTGCAGGAGATACTGGGCGAAGCGCAAACAACCGATCAAACCATCGGCCTCGACTACGCCTACACCGTCGACAGCATTGACGCCGACGACAACCTGACGGTGAGCGTTACCTACGAGGCGGCCCGCTTCGAGCAGGAGGGCGACAGCGGCTCCGTTGTCTACGATTCGGAAACGTCCGCGGACGTACCGGCGGAGGCCATCGGCTACGCGGCCCTGGTGGGCAGCGGCTTTGAGATCGAGCTGGCGCCCGATGGCCGGGTGCTCGCCATCGACGGCGTGGACGAGCTGCTGAGCAGCATGTTTGACGACATGGAGCTGCCGCCCGGCCCCGAAAGCGACGTCCTGCGCGACACGCTGGAAACAACCTTTGGCGAGGAGGCGCTGATTGCCAGCCTGGAACAGAGCCTGAATTTCTACCCGGACGGGCCGGTGGCCGTGGGCGACAGCTGGCGCGACGAGCAGAGCCTCACCTTTGGCTTTGCCTTTGTCGCCAGCACCACGTGGACGCTCGTCGACCGCCGCGACGGGCTGGCCACAATTGAAGTTGTCTCCACCATCGAATCCGACCCGGACGCCGAGCCGCTCGATCTCGGCGTTATCCAGGTGGAAATGTCGCTCGCGGGCGAGCAGTCCGGCGAGCTCGTCATCGACGAAGCCACGGGCTGGGTCGTTCAGTCTCGCCTCATGCAAGACCTTTCCGGCGAGATGAGCGGCGAGGGCGTCGAAATTCCCATGAGCATCGAGAGCGTGATCACGACGACGGGGAGCGTGGAGGAAGAGGAGTCAGAGTAGAAAGTGGACTGGACGGATGCGGACGGATTTTTGAATCGCCCCGCCGTTGCTGATAGACTAAGCGCCGTGGTTCATGCCACGGCGCTTTTTGCGACCGCAAACACGCGTGAATGAACGCAGACTTTTGTCTCCATTCTTACCCGCGTTTACCTGTGTCCATTCGCGGTTAAACTTTTTTTCTATTGATTGGCGGCTCCCATGCACTTCTCCTCTTTTGGCCAAAAATTCCTCGGCGACTGCGGCATCCTCCAGCTCATGGCCGACCTGGGCGAGGGCGCGAAACGGCCCGACGCGATCATGCTCGGCGGAGGCAACCCCAGCCGCATTCCCGAAGTGGAGGCGCGCTTTCGAGCGAGCATGGAGCAGATGCTGAGCAGCAATGGCGACTTCGAGCGGCTGGTGGGCACGTATGACGCGCCGGGCGGCAACCGAGCCTTTGTCGACGCGCTGGCCGATTTGCTGCGCCGCGAGTGTGGCTGGGCCGTTGGGCCAGAGAACATCGCGCTGACCAACGGCAGCCAAACGGCCTTTTTCTTTCTCTTCAACCTCTTCGCCGGCAATTTTGCCGACTGCCCGCCCAAGAAAATTCTGCTGCCGCTCGCGCCCGAATATATTGGCTACGGCGATGCGGGCATCGCCGTGGGAACCTTCGTCTCCTACAAGCCGCAAATTGAGCTGCTGGACAATCGCCTGTTCAAATACCACGTCGACTTCGACGCGCTCGACCTCAGCAGCGACATCGGCGCAATCTGCGTTTCGCGGCCCACCAACCCCACGGGCAACGTGCTCACCGAAGACGAAATCGCGCAGCTGAGCGCGCTGGCCCAGGCGCACGACATCCCGCTGATCGTCGACAACGCATACGGCGCGCCCTTCCCCAACATCATCTTCACCGAGACGACGCCGCGCTGGTCACCCCACGTCGTCATGTGCATGAGCTTGTCCAAGCTGGGGCTGCCGGGCGCGCGCACGGGCATCGTCGTCGCGCACGAGCAAGTCATCCAGGCCATGCAGGGAATGAACGCGGTGATTTCGCTTGCGCCGGGCGCGTTGGGCGCGACCTTGGCGCTGGAAATGGTGCGCAGCGGCGAGGTGCTCGCGCTGGGTAACGAGGTGATTCGCCCACACTACGCCGCCAGGGCCGAACGCGCCGTCGCGCTGCTGCACGAGTCGCTGGCGGGGACGAATTATCGCATCCACAAGCCAGAGGGGGCGTTCTTCCTCTGGCTCTGGTTTGCGGGAATGCCGATTTCGTCGCAGGAACTTTACGAGCGGCTCAAGGCGCGCGGCGTGCTGGTTGTGCCGGGGCAGTACTTTTTCCCTGGCCTGACAGAAGATGATTGGGCCCATCGCCGCGAGTGCATCCGCATGAACTATGCGGCGGACGAGGAAATGCTGGCGCGCGGCGTCGAGATCATCGGCGAGGAAGTGCGGCGGGCGTATGTAGAGCGAAGCGCTGCTTCGCCCTGCTTAACCGACGAGCCAAGTTAAGACGCTGTTGGTTCGTTGGTTGCGCGGAAGCGGAGCAGCGCTCCGCTCTACTTGGCGACAATTTGATCCGGCAGCAGCAATAGGCTATACTCCCCTTGCACTATAAAAGATGTAGCGATGCCGCTATCAATTGATTATATAAGGAGACGCGCTTTTATGCAGAACCGAATCAAGATGTACACGACGAGCTGGTGTCCGGATTGCTTTCGCGCCAAGCGAGTAATGCAGATGCTGGGCGTTGAGTTTGACGAGGTCAACATCGAGCAGGACGAAGCGGCCGTCGAGACGGTCGTGCGCCTCAACAACGGCTTTCAGAGCGTGCCGACCATCGTCTTCCCCGATGGCGACGTGATGGCCGAGCCGGGCAATCTGGAGCTGACGCAGAAGCTGCAGGCCGTGGCGATTTAGCAAACTGCCGGACTTATTTTTGGGCGCGAGGAGAATTTCCTCGCGCCTTTTTTATCATGACTAATCAGCAAACCCTCGACCAAATTGTCGACATCACGAGCGTCAGCGCCAAGCACTGGCAGCCGTTTGATGTCGTCTCGCCCGGCGGCATTCCCTTTGCGGGCTTTTTGTCGCGCCACGAGAGCGAGCGCTACGGAATGCTGGCGCTTACCCAGGTCGACGGCGTGGAGCGGCTGGACTTTGTCCCCTCCATGCCCAAGCTGCACTATCCCTACTTGAAGGAGCACGACGGTCGACGTATCGTGATCTCCGTCCCGCAGAACGTGGTCGATGCCCGCTTCAACGTCAAGCTGGACGGCACGGCAATTATTTTTTACGGTCTGCCGGACAAAGAGGGCAACGTGCTCGAAGTGATTCCGCGCACGCGTCTCCAACCGATCTTGACGCCGAGCCGCTGGGGCGACTGGAACGCGCTGCTGGCCGATGCCCTGCCCGACCGTTCGACGGTCGAGAACGCCGTGCGCACGCAGCGCGTGGTGCTGGTCTTCGAGCTGTGGGGCCACCGCAACCCGCACCTCGTCACCTACGAGACGCCGCTGGCGCTGACGCTGCACACGGCCATTCGCCACCGCAAGCCGCTGAGCCACCGGCTGCTGGCCGATTTGGCCGAGCGCTATGGGCTGGATTTGGTGGAATCGATTGCGGTGGAGACGCCGGATGCGGAAGGGCTGGCGCGGGCCTACCGTCGCCTGCAGGTGGAGATGGAGACGCGCAACGAGGCCGCCAACCGCGCGGCGATGCAGGTCAACGACTATGGCGTCGAGCACGAGCGCGTCTTTGCCGAAGAAGGCGCGATCCTGGTGTTGAGCACACAGGAGACGGCGACCTACTACAAGTGCAAGCCGCCCAGCATCGAGGAAATCCACTGGCAGCCCGATCAGGCGATCAGCCGCGCGCACGTGGAGCAGGCGATCTACAAGCTGCTTGAAAATGGCTACGACTTTGTCGGCGGCCGCCCGGAAGATGTGCACCCGCTGCTGGAGGAGGATTTCGACCGCGAGGAGGTCCTCGACGACGCCGACCTGATCAGCCGCATCTACACCGAGTTTAGCGTCGAGCAGCAGCGCCGGCTGTGGCTGCGCCAGCAGGTCGAGCACTCCGGCCTCGACCCGCGCGATTTACCCAACCTCATGCGCTATCTTTCTCAGCACTACCCGAAGAATCAGATGAGCTGGGTATACAACACGGCGAAGTCGATGTACGGGGAAGGGTAAGCCTGTCCTCTTCCCCTTTACGTAAATAGGCAACCTCCCCGCCCACCAGCGTCGCCACCACCGCCAGCCCTTGGTCCAACAGCACCAAATCAGCCCGTCGACCCGCCTCTAGCAATCCCATCTCGCTGTCCATCCCCAGCGACAGCGCCGCTGACCGGCTGCTCACCGGCCACGCCTCCGCCAGCGACCAGCCGCTCGCCGCCAGAAAATTTTGCAGCGCCCGCTCCATCGTCAGTACGCTGCCGGCCAGCGTGCCGTCCGGCAGTCGACATTCGCCCCCTTCGACGCGCACCGTCTGCCCGCCGAGATCGTACTCGCCGTCCGGCAATCCCGCGGCGCGCATGGCGTCGGTGATGAGCAGCGTGCCGTCGACGCCCTTGCAGCGGGCGAGCACGCGCACGGCGGCGGGGTGGACGTGGACGTTGTCGGCGATCAGCTGGGCGCACAGACCGTCAAGCGCCAGCGTCGCGCCAGCGGTGCCGGGCTCGCGGTGGTGGAAGCCGCGCATGGCGTTGAAGGTGTGCGTGGCTTGCGACGCGCCGAGGTCGACGGCGTGTTGGCATTGCACGAAGGTGGCGTCCGTATGGCCGAGGATCACGCCGATGCCCTGTCGACGGGCGCTGCGGATCAGCTCGTCCGCGCCGGGCTGCTCCGGTGCGAGAGTGATGAGGCGCACGCAGCCGGTGTCGACCAGCGCTTGGAATTCGGCGAGATCGGGGAGTCGAATGTGCTGGGCCGGTTGGGCACCGGGATGCTTGGGGCTGATAAAGGGGCCTTCGAGGTGCACGCCGAGCACGCGCGCACCGTCGCTGGGGTGATTCGCTTGGTCGCGCATGTACGCCGCGACATTCTCCACCGCCCGCCGCGTCTCCGCCACCGACGCAGTGATTGTCGTCGGCACAAAAGCGGTGACGCCGTGGCGGGCGACTTCGCGCGCGATGGCGGCCAGCGCAGCGGGCGTGGCGTCCATGGTGTCGTGGCCCGCCGCGCCGTGGATGTGCAGGTCGATAAAGCCGGGGAGAAGGGTGAGGCCGCTGGCGTCGAGGGCGGGCACATCGCCAGCGGGCACATCGCCAGCGGGCGCGCCGCTGATTTGCGCGATGCGCCCGTTTTGAATGTGCAGCGTTCCGCTGTCAAAACAAGGCGGCAACCGCGTACCTTGAACGGCGGCGACTTTCTGCATCACGCCCGCCCCGCCCGCATTTTCCCCGCCCGCATTCCATTCAGCGTGACGAGCAGCGCCATGCCCACATCGGCGAGAATCGCCACCCAGAGCGAGGTGAGGCCAAGCAGGGCCAGCGCGAGAAAGATGAGCTTGACGCCAAAGCTCAGCGCCACGTTCTGCTGAATCAGCCGCCGGGCCAGGCGTGACAGCCGCACGACAAAGGGCAGCTGCGTCAAATCGTCCGCCATCAGCACGACGTCGGCGGTTTCGAGCGCCTGCGGGCTGCCCGCACCGCCCATCGCCACGCCGACGCTGGCGGCGGCGAGCGCGGGCGTGTCGTTGACGCCGTCGCCCACCATGGCGACGTGCTCGTGCCGCGAGCGCAGGGCCTCAACGGCCTCAACCTTCTCATCCGGCAGCAGCCCGGCCCGCACGTCCGTCACGCCCACCTCGCCCGCGATGGACGCCGCGGCGCTGGCGTGATCGCCCGTGAGCATCACCGTGCTGAGGCCGAGGTCGTTCAATTCGGCGATCACGCGCTGCGCCGAGGGGCGGGCCACGTCGGCCAGGGCGATGTAGCCGCGCACTTGCTGATCCTCGGCGAGCAGCATGGTCGTTTGGCCGCTGGCCTCCAGCGTGCGCACGTCCGCGCAGAGCGCTTCGGCGTGGGGAAATGCCTCATCAAAGAGCACGTGGCTGCCCAGCGTGATTTCGCGATCCGCAACCCGACCGCGCACGCCGCGCCCCGCCAGCAGCTCGACGGCCTGCGCGGGCTGGTAAACGCCCGCCAGCGAACGCGCCTCCGCCGCGCGCACCACCGCATCGGCCAGCGGATGCGACGTTCGCCGCTCAATCGCCGTCGCCAGCGCCAGCAGATCGTCGCAGCGTTCACAGTCGTCGTTCTTTTCGCAATCCACCGCCTGCACCGCCGTCACCATGGGGCGGCCGGCCGTGAGCGTGCCGGTTTTGTCAAAAGCAACGGCGCGAATCTGCCCCAGCGTCTCCAGGTGCGCCCCGCCCTTGATCAACACGCCCTGCCGCGCCGCACGCGCAATCGCGCTGATCACCGTGACCGGCGTGCTGATGACGAGCGCACAGGGGCAGGCAATCACGAGCATGGTCAGCGCGCGGTAGAGCCAGCCGTGGCCGCTCGCGCCATCCAAAAAGGGCTGGCCGAAAAGCAGCGGTGGCCCAACGGCCACCAGCGCGGCAAGCACGACGACGGCGGGCGTGTACCAGCTGGCAAAGCGGTCGATGACGCGCTGGCTGGGGGCACGTCGACTCTGCGCCTCCTCCACCATCTGAATAATGCGCTGGAGCGTGTTGTCCGCCGCCAGCCGGGTGACTTCGACGGTGAGCGTGCCTTCCCCGTTGATCGTCCCCGCGAAGAGCTCGTCGCCCGCCTGCTTGGCCACGGGCACGCTTTCGCCGGTAATCGGCGCCTGGTCAACGCTGCTCGCGCCGCTGGTGATGCGCCCGTCCATCGGAATGTTGTCGCCGGGCTTGACCAGAATCGCATCGCCGACGCGCAGGGCTTCGACCGGCACGCGCTCTTCGCCCGATTGATTTTCTGGGCCCGTCAGCCGCAGCGCAGTCTTGGGTGTGAGCGTCATCAGGCTTTGAATGCTGTGGCGGGCGCGGTCGGCGGTGTAGCCTTCGAGCGCTTCGCCGATGGCAAAGAGAAAGATGACGGTCGCCCCTTCGAGGTATTCGCCGATGGCGACCGCACCGACGGCGGCAATGCTCATCAGCAGGTTGATGTTAAACTGGCGATTGATGCGCAGCCCGTTGAGCCCGCTGCGCAAAATTGGCCCCAGCGCCACCGCCATGCCGAGGGTGTAGAGGCCGTTCGTCGCCAGCCGCGGCAGCCCCAGGAGCCCGGCGACTAGCGTGACGAGAACAATTGCGCCGCCGATGAGCGCCAGCCGCGTTTCGCGGCGGGCAACGAGGTACTCTACAAAGCCGCGCACGCCGCCGCGCGACGGCTCTTCGTCGGGCTGAACGGCGGCATCGGGCGGCGCAATCGTCTTGCCCAGCGCCTCGACGCGCTCGCGCAGCGTCGCAAAGGGCACGTCACCCGTGAGCCGCAGCTTGCCGGAAAAGTAGTCGACTTCGGCGCTCGTCACCCCGTCCAGCCGGCCAACGCCCGCCTCCACCTCCCGGGCGCAGCCGGTGCAGTCCATCTTGCCGATGTGGTAGATTTGTGTGGTCATAACGCGAGAATGGAAATTTAACAATGTTAGGCGTTGGCCGAGGCCATTACCTCGCCCCGCTTCGCCCCCCGCACGACCTCAAAGGTCTCCAGCTTGGGATGGCCCAAAAAGGCCTCGCGCGGTAGTTGACCCGCTTGCGCGTGGCCCTGCTTGAACTCCTCCGAGTTCGTCCAGTTTTCAAAGTGGCCTTTGCTTTCCCAGTACGTCTCCACGATGTACGGGTCGCCCTCGCCGGCGGGGCGCAGCAGATTGAACGAGACAAAGCCCGGCATGTTATCGACCAGCGCGGCGCGATCCTTGAAGCGTTCTTCAAAAGCGTCGGCGTGGTCGAGGTTAACGAGGATGCGGTTCATGACAACGAACATGGAATTTCTCCTAATCTCTACATAATCGATGTTTGTATTCTACGCGGTTTAGCGGGCGCTGTCAGTATTTCTAATCCGCTGTTGAGCGATGTTACCGGGCAAGAGAGCGAAGAAGACGATCCACGAAGGACACGAAGAGCACGAAGGCAAAGAGTCGACAGTCTTCCTTCGTGTACCTTCGTGTCCTTCGTGGATCAATCCTACCGCGGCGAGAGAACTAGCCGATCCGTTGCCATTTGCTCGACTGCATCGCGGCTGAAGACAAAGGGATGCAGCTCGTTGCGGAGCCACGGCTCGATCATGTCGCTGTAGTGGGGGTGAAAGGGGTGGCCGCTCTGGCCGGTGGGGTGGATGGCGCGGCTGCTGTCAAAATCGGCGAAATCGACGATGAAGCGGACGGAGGGGTTGCTGGTGACCGCGCCAAATTCCTCGTCGCCCCACTCAAAGCCGTTGGCGTTGACGACCATGTCACCGCCGGCCACGGGGAAAGGGCCGCGGTTGACAAGCCGCTCCAGCGGGCCGATGCCGCTTTCGCCCAGCGGGTTGCTGCGAAAGGTGATGGTGTGCACGCGGTTCCACCGCCACGCGTCCGTGTTGCGCCCCAGCCGCTGCGCCAGGTAGGCCAGCGTATCCGCCAGCGCCAATTCCAAAATTTCTTCCCTGGATTCGACGGCCTCCGTCGTCACGTCGTCCCACAGCGGATTGCTCGGCTGCGACGCAACCTGGTGCAGCAAAACGCGAGGCGGGTGGCCGTTGTAGCTCACGCGCTCGACCATCGTCGTCTCCTCATCCTCTTCATCCACCTCGTCTTCGATGATTTCGTCGACCTGGAAAATGTCCAGCGTGGGGCTGGGCACTTGGCTCGCCGTCAGCTCCGCCAGGCGTTCCTCGGCGATTGTCGCTTCGTCGCCGACGAGGCGGGTGGAGAGCTTCCAGAGAAACGCTTCGAAAATGGTTGCCGCGACGCTCGCTTCATCGAGTTGGCCGTTCCAGCCGCGCAGCTGTTTAATGGCTGTCTGCACATCGGCGTTTTCGGTGGGGAGATTTTGCAACAGCGGCAGGTAATCATCCGCCAGCAGGTCGCGGCTGTCGCCCTGAATTTGCTGCATGGTGTCAATCGTCACGTCGCCGCTGGCGATGGCCTCGCGCAGCAGGGTTTCGATGCGCTGGGCGCGGTCGCCGGAGGCCCAGTAGCGGGCCAGGTAGTAGGGAAACTCGTCGTCGCCATTTTGATTGATGATGGCGTTGTTAGCGGTGACGATAAAGCCCGGCGCCGGGTTGAGCAGCCGCGGCATTTCGTCGTAAGGGATGAAGCCCCGCCACTCGAATTCGCCCGTCCAGCCCGGAACCGGCAGCGGGCCGACGCCGGGTGGCCGAATCGGGTAGCGACCGGTGGATTGGTAGGCGATGTTGCCCTCGCGGTCGGCGTAGACAACGTTCTGCGGCGCGGTGTCCCACTTGCTCAGGGCGCTGCGGAAGTCGTCGTAGTTCGCGGCCTGGTTGAGCTCGATTACGGACTGAAAGAGACGCGTCGGTCGATCCGCGGCCCAGCGCAGGGCGAGCGCCTGCGTCAGCTCCGGGTCGACGTTGTTGAGCAGCGGGCCGTGATGCGTCTCGCGCACCGTGAGCGTGATCGGATCGCCGCCGTTGATGCCGATTTCTTCGACGCGCATGGCCATGTCGCGCCACTGGCCCTCAAATTCATACTGGAGTGGATTGTCCGGGTTGAGCCGCTCGATGTATAAATCCTGCGAGTCCGCGCTCATATTCGTCACGCCCCAGGCAATGTCCGCATTGTGGCCGATAATCACGCCCGGCACGCCCGCAAAGCTCATGCCGACCACGTCCCAGCCGGGCGCGTGCAGGCCGTTCCAGTACCAGATCGAGGGCAGCTGCACGCCGAGGTGCGGATCGTTGGCCAGCAGCGGCAGGCCGGACGCCGTGTGCTCGCCGGAGACGACCCAGCTGTTGCTGCCGAGCGTGTCGCCGCTGCCGAGGGCGAAGCCGGTGGAAGGGAGGGAGAGATTGATAGTTGGCAATTGGTAATTGGGTTGAGGGAGGGCGGCGCGACTGGTTGTTTGCTGCGTTTCGGGGACGATGATCGGGCGATTGTCGGGGTAGCCGGGCAGGATTTTGGCCAGCAGGTCGGGGCCGAGCGCTTCATGGAGGATGGCGTCGCGCTGCTCGTCGCTGATGTTGCTGCTGCCGCGCAAATCCCACGCCATGACCGTGCCCCAGGCGATGGTGTGCAGCGGCTCCCACGGCTCGATCTCCCACGGCCCGGCGCTCAGGGCGAGCACGCGCTGGTTGAACGAAACGTTGTCGCGATTCTCCGCCAGCCACGCGTTGACGCCGGCGCTGTAGGCCTCCATCAGCGCGTAGATTTCGGGCGTTTCGCTGCGGTAATAATCGACGGATTCCGCCGCGATCTGCGGCCAGCCCGCGTTGCGGATAAACTTGTCGTCCTCCAGCGTCGCCTCGCCCACAATTTCGGAGATGCGCCCCAGGCCGATGTGCCGCCAGAACTCCATCTGCCAGAAGCGATCCTGGGCGTGGGTGTAGCCCTGGGCGAAGAAGAGGTCGGCGTCGTTCTCGGCGTAGATGTGCGCCACGCCCAGCTCGTCGCGCAGGATGCTCACCTCGTCCACTAGGCCGTCCAGCGTAATCGTGCCGCTGGTTTGGGGAAAGGGGCTGCGGATGGCGAAGGTCAACCAGAGGGCGAGGGCAAGGATGAGCAAGAGCAGGGCGACGAAAACAGTGGCCGTCGTCCGCAAAGTGAGTCTGCGCGACATGGGAACTCCGGGTTGAGGTGGCAAGTGGGGATTGGATGTCGCGCAATATAGCACAGCTGCGGTGGTAGGGGCAATGCAAATTTAGTAAGCCGTGAACGCAAAAGGGCCCTGCGCTATAGCGCAGGGCCCTTTTGCGTTCACGGAAAATTTAGTCCATTGCCGTCAGCAAGGAATTTTCTTCGTCCTTGAGCGCGTTGCCAAAGGCCATAAAAGTGGGCGCCCACAGGCCGACAAAAATGCCAAAGCGCTCGGCGTTTGCTTTGTTCTCCTCGCGGCGCAGCGCCCAAATGGCGATGCTGATGCCGATGGAGGCGAGGGCGGCGAGATACATCGAATCTGAGCTGACACCAAAATTGCGTAGCTGGCTAATCATAAAAGTCTCCTTGCTGTCGACTAAATGGGAATGGACTATACCCATACTGTAGCGCAGTAGTCCGAAGTTTCTGGTGATGGTCTATACAAACCTTGTAAAAAGATTTCACAAACCGCGATTTGCATGGCTACAGCTAGCCAAATGGTCAACTCTCCTCCGACTTCATATAGCAATTCATGGTATAATCGTCTGCCATGAATACTTCTACCGACAACCGCCCACAAAGCGCCGCCTGGCGCGACCACCTCTACACTATTATCTATGAAGCCGACACGCGCGGCGGTCAGCTCTTCGACGTAATCCTGCTGATCAGCATCGTGCTCAGCGTGCTGGCCGTCGCGCTGGAGAGTGTCGATGCCGTACATGCCGAGCACGGGCCAACGCTGCGCAACGTCGAGTGGTTCTTTACGATTCTTTTTACAGTTGAGTACGTTCTGCGGCTGATCAGCGTTGAGCGACCCCGGCAGTATGCCCGCAGCTTTTTTGGCTTCATTGACCTCCTGGCCACCTTTCCTACTTATCTCGCGCTGCTCGTGCCCGGCGCACAAACGCTGCTGATCATTCGCATCCTGCGCCTGCTGCGCGTCTTCCGCATCTTTAAAATGGCGGCTTACTTGGAAGAGGCTGAAGTGTTGCGCCGTGCGCTGTGGGCTAGCCGCCGCAAAATCGCCGTCTTCCTCGCTGCCGTGCTCACTGCCGTCGTGATCATCGGCGCGCTGATGTACGTAATTGAGAGCGACGAGAGCGGCTTCACCAGCATTCCCGTTGGTATTTACTGGGCAATTGTGACGCTCTCCACGGTTGGCTACGGTGACGTTGCGCCCGTTACGCCGCTGGGGCAAATGATGGCGGCGGTGGTGATGCTGCTGGGCTTTGGCATCATCGCCGTGCCCACGGGCATCGTCTCGCTCGAGCTGGCGCGGCCCAGCGGCGAGGCGAGCCGGCGCGCCTGCCCCGCCTGCGCCCGCGAGGGGCATGATGTGGACGCGCGCTTTTGCAAGTATTGCGCATCGGCGTTGTGAGCGCCCCGGCAATCTTGGCCGAGCGCTCTCTTCCCCCTCCCGCTACATTCGGTCTACTGGCGGCAGGGACTATTTGTATAGCGCCTCGTGGGGGCAATGGCCCGGCTTGGGGCCGACTTGTGGATAGTCGCGGCAAACGGCTGGCCGCACATCGTAGATGGTGCAGCGTCGCGTTTGCGCATCCAGGAAAACGCAGTCCAAATTTGCCTCTCGCGCCAGGGTAAAGAGCGACTGCGAGGGATCGTAATGCTCGATGATGCCCGCCTGCTTTAGCTCGCGCGCAATCCTTTTCAGCGACCCCGCCGCCTCAAGTGGATCAACCAGGCCCATCCGCTTCATATCCGTCAGCGTCGCCCTAACCATCATCCGGCAGCAATTGGCACGGCAGCTATCGCATAGCCCCGTGCGGTATTGGGTCCACGTATCCGTGTCGTTTACATCCGTTACGTCAGCGATGGCTGCAGTTTTACACATTTGAAGAGGGTTCGGGGAGCAGGGGAACAGAGTAAATAGATTGATGAGGACAAATTCGCTATCTGTCTGCTGGGGCCGACGAACGTGTCTACGGGCCGGATTGGTCGACTTCCAATCCGGCTTTGAGCACTTGTTGGTAGCTTTTCCGTACCCAGGCGCTTGGGGACGTGTCAAAATCAGTCGTCTGCCGGTACGGCTTCGGCAAAGCGTTCCATGCGCACCGGCTCGTCTTCGGTTCGCCCCCGCTCCTCGATGTAGGAGAGCGACTGGTGACGGAAGTAGGCGTTGTACAGCTCCGCATAGTGGCCGCCCTGCGCCATCAGCGCCTCGTGGCTGCCCTGCTCGATGATGCGACCGCGCTCCAGCACGAGAATGCGATCTGCGGCCTTGACCGTGCTGAGGCGGTGGGCAATCACAATCGAGGTGCGCCCCTTGAGCAGCAGATCGAGCGCCCTCTGAATTTGCGTTTCGGTAAAGGGGTCGATGGAGGCGGTGGCTTCGTCCAGGATAAAGATGGCCGGCTTCTCGGCCAGCATCCGCGCGAGCACCACGAGCTGGCGCTGGCCCATGCTGAGGCGGCTGCCGCGCTCGCCCACGTCGGTGTGCAAGCCCTCCGGCAGCGTCTCCAGCCAGTCGCCGTCGCCAATCTGCCGCGCAATCTCCCCAACCTCTTCATCGCTCAGCTCCGGCACGGCATAGCGGATGTTGTCCGCCACCGTGCCGGCAAAGAGGAAGGGCGACTGGCTGACGATGCCCAACTGGTGGCGGTACGCCTGCAGATCAAAGCTGCGGATGTCGTGGCCGTCGATGCAGAGATTGCCCGCCTGAAATTCGTAGAAGCGGGTGACGAGCTTGGCGATGCTCGATTTGCCCGCGCCCGTGTGGCCCA
The DNA here is from genome assembly GCA_965213595.1 of Caldilineaceae bacterium. GTDB lineage: Bacteria > Chloroflexota > Anaerolineae > Caldilineales > Caldilineaceae > JBCCFC01. Next base: position 812,710 of record CBDBZO010000002.1, read on the forward strand.
CCAGCGCCACGCTCTCGCCGGGGCGGATGTGCAGATCAAAATTTTCCAGCACCTGCTCCTTCTCGCTGTAGCGAAAGTCGACCTGCTCAAAGCGGATCTCGCCGCGCAGGGGGGGCACAGTATTCTCGCTGCGCTGCACCACCGCTGGCTCGGCATCGGCCAGGGCAAAGATGCGCTCGGTGGCGCTGAGGGCGCTCTGGAACTGCGGCCAAAAAGCGCTGAGGTTGATCATGGGGAACCAGAACTGCCCGACGCTGCTCATGTAGAGGAACCACGCGCCCGCCGCAATGGAGTTGCTCAACGTCGCCAGGCCGCCAAAGTAGAGCAGCAGCGCCGTGCCCGTGCCGTTGAAGACCTGCAGCATGGGAAAGAGCATGGCCAGCACAAAGCCCCGCTTGACCATGATGTCGTAGCTCTGGTTGTTGACCTCCAAGAAATCGTCGTAAATTCCCTGTTCGCGGCGAAAATTCTTGGCCACGGCAATCCCCGTGACGGCCTCCTGAATGCTGGCGTTGACGTCGGCAATCGCCTGCTGGCTTTCGCGCGTAATGCGGCGGGCGATGGCTTGGAAGCGACCCGCTACGAGAAAAGCGATGGGGGCCAGCACGGCCAGGATCAGCGTCAACTGCACGTCGATGCGCAGCAGCACGACAAGCAGGATAAAGACGATGAGCAGCTGGGTAACGATGTCCGTTACCAGCACGGCGACGCGACCAAATTCGTCCGTGTCGCTGGTGATGCGGCTGACGATGCGGCCGGACTGGTACTCGTCGAAGAAGCTCATGTCGTGGTTCATGGAGGCCTCGAAGGCGTCGTTGCGCATGGCGAGCACCACGTCGCCCAGCAGCATCGAGGTCAACACGCGCCGCAGCCAGTTGACGGCCCAGCTGCCCACGCCGATCGCCAGCACCACGCCAATCAGCAGCGCGACCGTCTGCTGATTTTCCACGCCGGGCTCCTCCAGCAGCTCCACGCCCTGCGCCACCACAATCGGCACCGCCGCGCCGCCCGCTGAAAAGAGCGAGACGCAGCCCACGATGACGATCAGCCGCTTCCAGTGTGGTCGAAAGTAGAGCCAGATGCGCTCCGCCAGCTGGCGATTGCTGTATTCGCGATCAAAACCTTCCGCGGTTAACCCGCCGCGCAACATGCTCATGGGTCAGCTTTCTTTTGCTAAAAACACAATTGGTTTGGAAATGGTTTAGGCGGGGCACCAAATGCTACAGCCGACGATCTTGCTGCTCGCGGGCGACCGCGCCGTTGGTTTCACTTTTGGCGGCAGAACCGTTGCTTGGCTCTCCGCTTCGGGCGCTGCCCGCCCCGTCGCCGCTGTCGGCCACCGAGTTGGTTGCTGCCAGCACGCCGCTCAAGTCAACCGGCTCCACGTCCGCCTGCATTTCGTCGCGATACTCTGTCTGCATCGCATTCATGGGCTGCGGCTCGCCGATAATGGCGACGTAGTCATCCTCGCGCAGCACCGTGCGCCCCTGCGGAATGATCACGTGGCCGTTGCGGCGGATCATGGCGATCAGCACGCCTTCGGGCAGATTGATGTCGCTGATGGCTTGATCGATAAGCGTGCGCGTCGGCCCGCGGGAGTTGAGCCAGAGCGTGAGGTAGCGCTTGTCCGGCAGCAGCGTCTCCTTGATGGCTTCGGCGCTGTCGGCCTCGCGAAAGCGCTCGATAAAGGCATCGTCATCGACGCGATCCGCCATTTGAGCCAGGAAGCGCAGGTGGCGCTTGGGCTCCTCTTCGGGGCTGAGCAAAAAGCAGAAGGCGTGCACCGGGGCATTTGGCGAATGCTCGCCGTGCACGTCCGTAAAGTCCACGCGAACACCTTCGCGCGAATGAACCACAACCATCTGCGGCTCCTGAATATCAAAGAGCAGCAGATTGGGCAGCAGCACGCCCTTGGCCGCGGGCAACATGCCAATGCGCGATTCTTCGAGAAAGCCCAGCCGCAGCTCACCGGGAGAGGCGGGCACGCGCGCCCCCAAAATTTGTGCCGCCTGCGCCACCACATCCTCGTACGAGAGCTCGGTGCGGCCGTCGTTCTCCAGCTTGAGCACCGTGGCGCGCGCCACCAGTTCGTCAAACGAATCTTCCTGGCGCAGCCCCTTTTCGCGCATGATTTCCCACAGCTCGTAGTCGAGATTGTCGTAGCGGCGCTGGCCCAGGCGGGCAAACCAGTGGTAGATTGCGCCGTCGCGCACCACGCGCTTGCGGGCGTAGTAGAAATACCACGCCACACAGAGCACCACCAGGCCAAAGGTCATGGCGATAGCCTGCGCGCCCATGTATAAAATCAGCATGGCGGAGGTAATGATGCCGAAGTACTGCATCCACGGATAGAGCGGCGAGCGGTAGCCGGGATCGTAGGATTCGATGTGGCTTTCGCGCATCACGATCACGGCGAAGTTGAGCAGCATAAAGATAAAGAGCTGGAAGGTGCTGGCCAGCTTGGCAATGCCCTCCTCGTCCAGCAGAAGGATAACGGCAATCATAACCGCCGCCGTGACGACAATGGAGAGCGTCGGCGTCTGATACTTGCCCAGGCGCGCAAAGCGATCGGGGATCAGCCGGTCGCGCGCCATGGCGAGCGGGTAGCGGGACGACGAGAGCAGCCCGGCGTTGCCCGTGGAGGCAAAGGCGGCAATGGCCGCGGCGACAATTAGGATCAGCCCCAGCGGCTGCGGCAGCCAATCAAAAAAGGCCGCGCCCGCCGTGGCGACGGGCGTCAAATCCTCGCGCAGCTGGCTCGGCTCCAGCACGCTGACCATGATGAAAACGCCGACCACGTAGATGGCCGTGGTCACAATCAGCGAGAGAATCATGCCCAGCGGGATGTTGCGTTCGGGGTTTTGGACTTCCTCGGCCACGCTGGCCACTTTAGTTAGACCGTTGTAGGAGACGAAAACGAGGCCGACCGTCGACAGCAGCCCGGCGATACCAAAAGGCAGGAAGGGCTCAAACTGCTCGGCGACGAGCCCCTGCGAGTTTAGGGCCGCGACTTCCATGATGCCCTGAATCGTAAAGAAGGCCAGCACGACCAGCAGCAGCGAGACGAGCACGCGCTGGAGCCCGGTCGTTTCTTTTGCGCCCATAATGTTGATTGCGGCAAAGACAACGGTGAGCACAATTGCGACGGGGCGAATGGGCAAGTCGATAAAGATAGCGGCGTAGGCGCCGATGCCGATCAGCGCAAAGGCTGTCTTGAGCACCAGCCCGGCGTAAGTGCCCAGCCCGCCCACCGTGCCAATTAGCGGCCCCAGGCTGCGATCCAGGAAGTAGTACGTGCCCCCTGCCTTGGGCATGGCCGTGCTCAATTCAGCTTGGCTAAACATGGCGGGCAGGATAAGCACGCCCGCAATCAGGTAAGCCACAAAGACGGCGGGGCCAGCCTGCGCCGCGGCAAGGCCGGGCAGCAGGAAAAAGCCGGAGCTAAACATGGCCCCGGTGCTGATGGCAAAGACGTCAAAGAGCTTTAGGTCTTTTTTCAGACTTTTGATAGGAGTTGCCAAAAGTTGATCCTTTCGATGAATTTACAGCGGTTGTAATGGAACCAATTACCGCTCCGCAGCGGCGTCCGTGGCCTCCAGCGCGGCGGCGGGCGATTCGATGCCGTCGCCGTCGCCGTGGTGGCCTCCCGCATCGGCGATAATCGGCTCGCGGACAATCTCCTTCGCCTCGCGCTTGAGCCGATCGTCCGTGGGTTCCTTGACCTCTTCAAGCAGCAGCGAGATCAGGCTGAAGCCAGCTTGGGGCCGCAGCTCATCGTCGACGGTGGCAACGGTGACGCGGCTGTCCGCGCCGCGCAGCAGCATTAACGGAATAAAGTTGTCCTCGTGCTGACGCGCGTAATCGGCGTAGGTAAAGTTTTCGGTCAGCGGCGTCTTCTTGACAACGGCCCCATGCTCCATCCACTCCAGCAGCCGCTCGGCGGTGGCCTCTTCGTCAAACAGCAAACGCGCCAGCTGATAGTGCGCCGGGTTGCCGCCCTCGCGCGGCGAGATCGATGCCACCCGCTGCGTGCGCGGCGGCAGCTGGTAGACTTCGGACGAGCCAAACTCCTCCTCCATATGCTGGCAGGCGAGCGAATTGGCCTCGTCGTTGCGCGTCAGCGCCAGCAGCCGACCGATGCCGGATAAGTCCAGATCGCTCTCGACAAATTCGGAGAGGATGTTGCCGTGCTCCACCTCCAGCCCATCCATGCGCGCCTGGCGCACGGCGTTCCAGTTGGTGTCGATCATGCGTACGGTGAAGCCTTCGTTCTCGAGCACGTGCGCCAGCGCCACCGAGAAGGGCGTCACGCCCATGAGCAGAAAGCCCTGCGGCTCGCCCTCGCTCACGCCGAGGTAGCGCGCCAGCAGCTTGGCCGTGCTGCCCTGGATCAGCACCGTGCCCACGATAATTAAGAAGGTGAGCGGCACGATTACTTCGGCCTCGGCGTAGCCCATTTCATCCACCAGCTCAAAGGCGAAGAGCGACGAGACCGCCGCGGCCACAATGCCGCGCGGCCCCACCCATGAAATAAAGAGCCGCTCCTGCCAGGTTAGCGAGCTGCCCAACATGCTGACCTGTACGCTCAGCGGGCGCAGCACCAGCATCACCACCGCCAGCACCACAAAGCTGCGCCAATCGAGCAGCGCCAAATTTTCCTGGGTAAAGTTGGCGGCCAACAGAATAAAGAGCGTCGAGATTAGCAAGATGCTCAACTTCTCTTTGAAATACCAAACCTCGCGCAGCTGTTTGAGCCGCGTATTGGCCAGTGCAATGCCCATCACCGTGACGGCCAGCAGCCCCGATTCGGAAGCGAGATTATCCGAAAAGGCAAAGACAAGCGTAACGGTCGCCAGCACGGTGGCATCGCGCAGGTAGTCGGGGATGAGGTAGTGACGGAGCAGCAGGTAGAGCACCGCGCTGCCCAGCAGCCCCAAGGCCGTGCCCACTGCCGCAATCGTAAAAAAGCCGCCCACGGAACTACCCAGTCCGCTGCCCTGATCGGCGGCGATGAAATCAAACACAAGCACGGCCAGCGTTGCGCCCACGGGATCGATGATGATGCCTTCCCACCTGAGCACGGAGGCCACACTGTGGGTGGGGCGCACGTTGCGCAGAATCGGCGCGATGACGGTTGGCCCCGTTACCACGATCAGCGCGCCAAAGAGCAGCGCCAAATCCCAGTTGATGCCCTTGATGTAGTGGGCCGTCAGCGCCCCCCCAAACCACGTGATCAGCGCGCCGATCACAATCAGCCGCTGCACCGGGCCGACGACGTGGCGCACCTCGCGAAAGTCCAGCGTCAGCGCGCCCTCGAACAAGATAATCGCCACGGAAAGCGAGACCACGGGGAAGAACAGATTGCCCAGCTCCTCGCGCGGGTGCAGCAAATCCAGCACCAGCGGCCCGGCAATAATGCCCGCCGCCAGCAGCGGAATAATTGCGGGCAGCTTGATGCGCCAGGCGATCCACTGGCAGAGCACCCCCGTTGCCAGCACGCCGGCAATAATGATCATTTCCAGATGTTCCAAATGATTTCTCCCAATCTCATTCCACTTGTTTCATTTATTAACAGCAAGCGCACAAGTTCCACCAATCACTTTATTCTACAGCGTCTTAAGCCGGATGCAGTATTTAGCCTTGCAATGACGCGCTTGTGCGGCGGGCCTCGGCTGTGGCGCATGGGCCATATGGGGCTGCGCTAAAATTTTAAGGCAACGTTAATCTTTACGCTATGGGCAACGTTCACAATTGTACAGACGCTTGTCTTGCCATGGTATAAAATTGCGCTAGAAAACGGAATGTTGTCAAAAGGAGCAATCGTGAATCAGAAAAATTGGAATTGGCTAGCTCGCGGGTTAATTGTTGCAGTTTTGTGGATGGCCGCAGTCGCCTGTGCGCCGTCCAGCGCGCCGACGTCCACCCTATCGCAGGATGCCGAGCCAGCCGCTGAAGCCCCCTCTGTTGCAGCGGCAGCGACAGAAGAGGCCGTGCAGGTTGAGGCAGAGGTGGCAAGCGGAGAGAGCAGCAGCGTAGCGGAGGCGTCGACCAGCGATGCGCCAGCCGTCGATAGCAATGGAGCAACACGAGCCGTCGCCTTTGATCCAGACGCCGTCACCCTGCGCACCGAGCCGCTGGTAAGCGGCCTAACGCGCCCCCTCTTCGCCACCCACGCGGGCGACGGCAGCGAGCGGCTCTTTATTCTGGAGCAGCCCGGCACCATCCGCATCTGGCAGAATGGCGCGCTGCTGGAGCAGCCCTTTCTGGACATTCAAAATCAGGTGGAGGATGGTGGCAACGAGCAGGGGCTGCTCGGCCTCGCCTTTGCGCCGGACTATGCGGAGAGCGATCTCTTTTGGATCAACTACACCGATCTGCGCGGCAACACGGTCGTCGCCCGCTTTAGCGTGAGCGAGGATCCCAACCTTGCCGACGCAAGCAGCGAATTTCAAGTGCTGCGGCTCGATCAGCCCGCGCGCAACCACAACGGCGGCATGATCGCCTTTGGGCCGGACGGCTACCTCTGGATCGGCACGGGCGACGGCGGCGCAGCCAACGACCGCTTTAGCAACGGCCAAAATCCCGACACGCTGCTCGGCAAGATGCTGCGGCTGGACGTCACCAGCGATTTGTCGCAGCCCTACACCGTGCCCGCGGACAACCCGTGGGTGGCTGCAAACTGGAACGGGACGGACGTGCGCGATGAAATTTGGGCCGTGGGGCTGCGCAACCCGTGGCGCTTTAGCTTCGACCGCGAGACGGATGAACTGTGGATCGCGGACGTGGGACAAAACCAGTACGAGGAGGTCAACTTCACTGCATCGCTGGAGGGCGGCGAGAATTACGGTTGGCCGATTATGGAGGGCGTGCACTGCTTTGCGCGCGAAGGCTGCGAGCAGGCGGGGCTGGTGCAGCCCGTTGCCGAATACGACCACAGCGGCCACTGCTCCGTCACCGGCGGCTACGTCTACCGCGGCGAGGCGCAGCCCGTGCTGGACGGCGTCTACTTCTTTGGCGATTTTTGCAGCGGCGCCATGTGGGCCACGTATCTGGATGCGAGCGGCGAGTACGCAACGTCGCGCGTGCTGGATTCAGGACTGCAAATCAGCTCATTTGCGGAGGACGAAGCGGGCGAGCTGTATGTGGTCAGCTTGAGCGGGGCGGTGCATCGGCTGGTGGCGGAGTAGAAATACGTACGGGCACGCCATGGCGTGCCCGTACGTATTTCTACTCCACAAAGCCATCCTCCTCCCCCACCACCCGAAAGCGGCGCGACTCACGCTCCCCCGCCCAAGCCTCTTCCTGCGCACGAAAGCCCGGCGCAGCGTAGCCGCTTGCTGGCGGAAGCTGTGGCTGCTGTTGCCCCGCAAAGACAATCATCGGCGGCTGCGGCTGGCCGTAGCCGGGCGGCGAATACCCTGGCGGCAGTTGCCCGTAGGACTGACTTTGTCCCCGTGCAGACGATCGTTGCTCGCGCCTCTCCTCATCGCGTCGGCGGCCCGACGCCAGCACCAGCAGCGCCGTCGGCAGCCCGGCCAGCACGCCCAGCAAAATCCCCACCGCCATGCTCAACGCATCGCTGGAAAGCGACGCCCCCACGCTCCACCCCGCCGCGCCGATGAAGACGAGGCCGGCGAGGATCAGTAGTCTTTTCATGGTGTTCCCTTCTTTTACAAAAAGTAAGCGGTAAGCGGCAGCTAGCAGCTGGGTTATCTCGTTGATGAAAAGGGTGTTGCCGGCTACCAATTACTATTTACCGATTCCTATCACCGATCACCGCCGACGTCCGAATACTCCGCACCGCCCTCGCCAAATCTTCCGGCCCCAGCCACGCCGCCTGAAAGCGGATGCTTTCCCCCTTGGCAATCAGCAAAAAATCCCCGCGGCCCGTCAGCTTCTCCGCGCCGCTGTCCGGCATCCCCGTGGCGTAGCTCGCCTCCTGCCGACTGGCGACCGCGCCGACCAGCCGCGTGGGAAAGTTGGCCTTCATGGCGCTGCCGATCAGCTGGGCCGTGGGCTTTTGCGTGCAGGCTACCAGGTGAATCCCCGCCTGTCGACCGCGCTGCGCCAGCCGCGTCAGCATCGCCTCGACGCGCTTGCCGCCCGTTTGCAGCAAATCCGCCAGCTCGTCCACCGCCACCACCAGCACCGGATGCGACAGCTCCTCGCGGTCGCGCCGCTCCATCTCTTTGACCACATCATCCAGCACGTGATCCACCGCCGCGGCGTCGATGTAGACGCCGCCCTGCACGTGGGGCAGATCGGCCAGCGGGTTGAAGCCGCGCCCGCCCTTGGGGTCGATCAGCACGAGGTGCAGGTCGCGCGGGGCGTTGTGCAGCGCCAGCGAGACGAGCAGCGACCGAGCCAGCGCCGTCTTGCCGGAGCCGGTTGTGCCCGCCAGCAGGCAGTGCGCCACGTCCGGCGACGCTAGCCGCAGCACCAGCGGTTGGCCGCTGTCATCCACGCCGAGAATCGCCGTTGCCGCGGGCAGCGGGCCCACGCGCTCGCTGATCGGCAGCAGGTGCACCGTCTCCACGTGCGTGCGCGGCACTTCCACAATGATGCGTCGCCCGCGCCGGTGGACGCGCGCGTGCTTTGTGCCCAGCGCCAGCGCAATCTCCTCGCTCAACGCCGCAATTTTGCGCACCTTTGTCCCCGGCGCCACGGCCAGCTCAAACTGCACCACGCGCGGCAGCACCGCGCCGCCGTCGACGTAGCTCCGCAGCTTGTGCTGCCGCAGCACGGCCTCGATGCCGTCCGCCTGCCGATTGAGTTGCGCACGTGAAGGTCGCTTACCAGTAGATGGCGCGCTCGCGCTCGGTCGACGCTGACCGTTACGGAATTCGGTTGTTGATTTGCGCTGCGAGGACATGGTCAACCAAAAACAGCCCGACGTGGAATGAGGCTTCCTCATCGTCTTGTGAAGGAAGCCGCATCATCCACGCCAGGCTGTAGGTAAAGGCTCGCTTTGATCTTTCGGATTCAGGACGAGCCTGGGCAGAGAGTGCTGCCCCCATTGTAGAACAAAAGTTCTATTTGTCAAGTCCCATTTTAGGCGGGGAGAAAGGGAACGCGGATTGGGCAAATTCAGACGGGTTTTCTGATCCGTCTTCATCCGCCTGGCCCGCCCAATCCGCGTTCTATCCTTCTACCAATCCACCGCCGACCCATCGTCCGGGTGGAAGCTCTGCCGATTTTGCCAGTCGTGGCCAAGCTTGTCCGCCAGCGCCTCTTCGTCCAATTCGATGCCGAGACCGGGCGCGGTCGGCAGGTCGAGATAGCCCTCCTTGACCACAAAGGGCTGTTTGAGATAGCCCTCGCCGAGCGAGACCTGCTCCTGCGCCAGGAAGTTGGGGATTGACGCGTCGACGTGCAGCCCGGCGGCCAGCGAGATCGGCCCCAGCGGGCAGTGCGGCGCGACGGCGGCGTAGTAAGCTTCGGCCATGCCCGCAATGATGCGCGCCTCCATGATGCCGCCGCAGTGCGAAATATCCGGCTGCAAAATCATGGCCGCGCGCTTTTCCAGAATCTCGCGGAAGCCCCACTTGGTAAAGATGCGTTCGCCCGTGGCAATCGGCAGATGTGTCTTGCGCGCCAGGTCGGCCATTACGTCGACGTTCTGGCACTGCACCGGCTCCTCCACGAACATCGGCTGGTGCGGCTCCAGCGCCTTGATCAGCAGCGCCGCCGTCTGTGGGCTGACGGCCCCGTGAAAGTCAATCGCAATGTCGACCTCCTTGCCCACGCCCTCGCGCAGCGCGCCAAACTGCTCGGCCACCCGCTCGACAAAGCCCGGCGTCTCCACGATGCGCGCCGGTCGCCCGCCGCCGACCACGCCCGTCTTGAGCGCGAGATAGCCTTCGGCCACGCGCGCCTTGGCGCTGGCGATGCGTTCATCGAGCGTGCTGCCGCGCACGTGGGCGTAGATTTTGATGCGGTCGCGCACGGGGCCGCCGAGCAGCTTGTAGACGGGCAGCCCCGCCGCCTTGCCCGCCAAATCCCACAGCGCCTGCTCCACGCCGCTGAGCGCGCTGGTGAGCAGCGGGCCGCCGCGGTAGAAGGCGTGTTTGTACATCGCCTGCCAGTGGTGGACGACGCGCGTCGGGTCTTTGCCGAGCAGGTAGGGCTCCAGTTCGGCGACGGCGGTGGCCGTGGTGAGGGCGCGCCCCTCGACAATCGGCTCACCGAGGCCGACGAGCCCTTCGTCCGTGTGAATTTTGAGAAAGAGCCAGCGCGGCTGGACGAGGAAGGTTTCGAGCTTGGTAATTTTCACGGGGAGCCTTTCGGTGGTGGAATGGAATAGAAAATGGAACACGGATAAACACGGGCTATGCACACGGATTTTCGCTGATTTGCGGCAAAAACACAATCAGTCGTCTCTAAAAAATCCGTGTCTATCCGTATTATCCGTGTTCTAAAAATGTATTTTGAACCGAAGTAAACAGATAAATCTACAGCAGTTGCCCCACCCCAAACGTCAGCACAAAGAGCAGCGTGGCAATCGCCGTCTGGCGCAGGAAGGGATCGAGCTGGGCGGAGGGCATGCGCTGCACGGCCAGGCCGCTGCGAATCAGCAGCGGCAGGGTGGCGACAAAGAGAAACTGCCACGGCGTTTGATAGTTGAGCAGCACGTAAATCAGCGCCGCCACCAGGCCGCCACCGAGCAGCGCCCAGTGGTAAATCGCCGCGCGGCGACGGCCCACGCGCACGGGGATCGAGCGCTTGCCCGCTAGCCGGTCCGAATCGATGTCGCGCACGTTGTTGACGTTGAGCACGGCAACGGAGAACAAGCCCAGGCTGGTGGCGGGCAGCAGCAGGTCGAGCGGGAGGGCCTGCGCCTGGAGGAAGAAGGTGCCGAGCACGCCCACGTAGCCAAAGAAGATCATGACGAAGAGATCGCCCAGGCCGACGTAGCCGTAAGGTCTGTCGCTGGCCGTGTAGGAGACGGCCGCCCAGATTGCCGCCGCGCCCAAAAGTAAAAAGAGCCCCGCCAGCAGCAGTTGCGCCAGCCCCAGCGCCAGCCAAACCAGCGCCGCGCCGCCGACCGCCGCCAGCGCTGCCGTCACGATGATGGCGCGCAGCATGGCCCCGCTCGTGATGCGACCGGACTGCACGGCCCGCTGCGGCCCCACCCGCTCGACGACGCTGTCCGCGCCGTGGATCGAGTCGCCGTAGTCGTTGGCGAGGTTGGACAAAATCTGGAGCGCCAGCGTCGTGAGCACGCAGAGCAGGACGACCAGGGGGCGAAACGCGCCCGCCGCTGCCGCAAGGAAAGCGCCCATGCCGATGCTGGCCAGCGCGAGCGGCAGCGTGCGCGGTCGGGCGGCTTCGATCCAGGCGCTGGTGAGGGTGTCGGGGGGGGCGGTGGTCTTCATGGAGATAAGCAACGATTGGTTTTTGCCCATTATACCGCATGGCCCCAGCGAACGCGATTGACAACAGCCGCCGCGCCCGGTACACTTTGCCCATGAGCATTCACGACAGCGGCTACAAGCGGCTTTTTAGCAACCGGACGATCTTCCAGCAGCTGATCCAGACCTTTGTCGACGAGCCCTGGGTCGCCGACCTCGACTTCAGCCAGGCCGAGACGCTTGACAAGTCCTTTGTCAATGAGGCTTACCAAGCCTACGAGAGCGACCTCATCTACCGCGTCAAGCTCCACGGGCGCGACCTCTACATCTACGTGCTGCTCGAGTTCCAGTCCACCGTGGATCGCTTCATGGCGCTGCGCGTGCTCAACTACGTCACCCAGTTCTATTTGGAACTGGTGGCGTCGCGCCAGCACTTGGAAAAGCTGCCGGCAGTTTTCCCGATTGTGTTGTATAATGGCGACAGGGCGTGGCGGGCGGCGACGCGCATGAGCGAGCTGATCGAGCTGGAGCCGTCGTTGGGTCGCTACGCGTTGGGCTTCGAGTACCTGCTGCTGGCGGAGCAGTCGGTGTCGCGCGAGCAGCTGCTGCGGATTCGCAACATCGTCTCGACGCTCTTTTTGGCCGAGGCGCACTACGACGTGGAGCTGCTGATCGAGGAGCTGGTGGCGCTGTTCGAGCGCGAACCGGACAAGCAGGCGGCGTCGCTGCTCATCAACTGGTTTCGACAGTTGGCGCGGCACGAGTACATTGAGCGCGGAGATTTTGAACAGTTTGAGGAAGTTTATCAATCGACGGAGGAGGTGCAGAGCATGTTAATTAAGGCGCTGGAGCGGGAGCGGCAGCAGTACATCGAGCAGGGCATCGAGCAGGGCATTGAGCGGGGCATCGAGCAGTCGCAGCAGGAAATTGTGCGGACGATGAGCGCGCACGGCTTCGACGCGCTGCAAATTGCTGAGGTGACGGGAATTCCTGCGGAAGAGGTGCTTGATTTCTTAGCGAAGCGCGACCAGTAATCAACTTGTTGATTAAAGAGGTCGGTCAAGGAGGTTGACCAAAAAGGACGTGGGTGCGGCGAACGCCCCACGTCCTTTTTAGTTTCCACGTTGGACTTGCCCTTCACCGCTCGTCCTATTCGTCACCAATTACGAGGGGGAAGTAGAGCTGCTGAACGGGCTCAACTGACGGCGCGGTTGGCTGGGGAACAGCGGTAGACATCGGCGTCTGAGAGGGCGCAGGCGACGGTGTCGATAGCGGCGTCGGTAGCGGCGTTGAAGATGGGGCTGCGGTTGGCGCAGGCGGCGTGGCGGTCGGCGTCGGCTGCGGCTCGCTGCCCGGCTCGACAACGGTTAGCCACGCCGCGTTCGGCGCGCCCCAGTTGCCATCGACATCGCGCCCCTGCACCAGCAGCGAATAGCGACCCGGCGCGAGCTCACTCGTATCCACCGTAGCGATCACGGCTTCCGCCCCGGCATCAAACGCGCCATCGGTCGGCGTCATCGCCAGCGCGCTCGTGCCGCTGATCCAGGCCGGGGCGTTTAGCGTGTAGCGCGCTTCGGCGATGGACTGCGTCGGTTCGCTGCCAAAGCCGTTGCTAAAGTAGCGCGTATCGTCGACGGTGGCGCGGAGGGCAGCGGGCTGGCCCTGCGCCACCGCTGCTGGCTCAACAACCACATCGAGTGCATCGGGGCCGCTGGGAAGCTGGTAAGGGCGATGCGCGACCTTGAGCGCGTACGTCAGCGCGGGCAGATTTGCCGCGAGAATATCCTCAAAGGTTGAGCAGGATTGGAAGAACGACGTGCCCAACTCAAAGGTGTAGGCGGGCACGCCGAGTTCGCCATAGGCCCAGTCGTCGGTCGTCCCGTCGGTGCGGTAGATGCAGCCCGGCTCGCCCGCCTGGCAGATGCGGTAGCGGGTGAAGTAGCCAAACTTGCGGCCCAGCGTCTCCAGCCCCGCGTTGTTGGGCGCGGGCTGGTCGCTGTAGCCCCACGGAAAGAGCACCAGCTCGCTGTAGCTGTGCAGAGAGAGGAAAACGCCCGTTGTATCGGCTGGCGCGGCGTCGCCGTCGCCCTCGCCGCGCTGATCGGGAAAGACATCGGCGAGATAGCCTTGGATGGCCTGCGTCTCCGGCTCGGAGGCGGCGCTGGGGCCGCGATAGGTCTCGTCGCAGGCGTCGCCGGAGGAGCCGCTGCCGTTGCTGCTGTTCCAGCGGAAGGAGCTGTTGCGGTTGAGGTCCGTGCCGTAGTAGAACGGCGTGTACTGCGGGGCCTGTGGGAATGTGCTGCACCCGTTGGTGTTGTTGACGTTCTTGCGCCAGTAAAAGCCCTGCTCGGCAAACTCGCGCCCGTCTGGGTTGCCGTAAGGAATCAAGTGCAGCTCGTTGTAATCAAGCAGCCACGTCGCATCGGCCTCGACGCCGTAGCCCGCGACCAGCTGCTCCGCAAAGCGCGCGGCCAGCTCCGTCGTGGTTAACTCGCGGGCGTGGATGGCCGCCAGGATGACGAGGCGCGGCTTGGGGCCGGGCACGTCGCGGTTGGTCAGCACGAGCGCGTGCAGGTCGTCGCCATCTCCCTCCTCCCCATTGACTTTGTCCCAGCTATCACCGATGTCGCGCCACTGGGCGAGATTTGGGTAATCCACGGTCAGCCGAGCCAGCTCCGCGTTTGTGGTCTCGACCGTGCGATAGCACTCAAAGCCGGGAATGGTCTCGCTCGGCACGCTGCTCGCCGCGGCGACTTCGCCTCGTGCGCGGGCCAGTTGGGTGCGAAATTCCTGCGTCCGTTCGGCATCGACCGTCACCGAGAGCGCGGCCTCTCGGCGCAGGCGGCGAAAGGTCGCGCCATCGACCAGCGCCGTCGCGCGGCCCTGCGTGGTGGAGCCCGCATCGTAGTCAACGGCCCACACGTCGAGCGTGGCCACGAGGTGGTCGAGCTTGGTTAAATCGCGAAAGCGGATTTGCACGACGAGGGGTGGATTCGCCTCGTCCACAGTTTCAGTTACTGTGGGCGTCGGTGGGTTAGGGATAACGACCAGGTTTTCCGCTGCCGCGCTGGACGGCGCAAAAGAGAGTGTCAACGTAACAAGCACAAGACACGTTGCTGCGGAGATTATCTTCCACCCCCTCCCAGCCTCCCCCAGAATGGGGGAGGAGCCGATCCTTCGTCGACCCAGTCGCGGCTCCCTCCCCCACTGGGGGAGGGCTGGGGAGGGGTAGAACGTTGACTTACCCCATTTGATAACGCGTAACCGAAATCGAAGCACGACATAACTCCTTGAACTCAACAGCTACTGCCCAAAGCCCGCGCCGAGCGCGCTAAAGAAGAGCGGAATCAGCGCGACGCCGCCAATCAAAATTGCGGCGACTTCAATGTAGAACCAGCCCTGCGCGGCGCGCCCCCAGAGCTGGTCAAAGCCGTTGGGGGCGCGGTGGCGGGCTTGATAGGTATAGTAAACAAGATACTGCTCTACCTCGCTCACGGGCTCCAGCGGCTCCAGCGTCCAGCCCGCGTGCTGGAAGGGTCGCGGCAGCGCCGTTACCAGCCGATGGGCGAGATAACCTATCGGCAGCAAAATGATGATGAAGAGAGTCGACGCCAGCACGGTATCCACCCACTGAACGGAGATGGGGCTTAGCGCGTTAAACACGGCGATCCAATTCCACGCCAGAAAGAGCAGCAGCGGCGAGGCCATGATCCAGTAGCCGATGCCGCCCCCGTTGGGCTCCAGTTCAACTAAATCCGCTGGGACGCGACGGCGTTCAATTTTTTCGTTCATTCCGTCATTATGCAATTTTTTGACGCGAGTTGAAAAAATTGGTAGCACCGCACTTAACCATGAGGGTTAAGCTCAAGCACAAACAAGGTCGTGCATGGCCGGAGGGGCGCGACCGCGGCACGGGGGCGGTGACCCTCTAGGCGGCGGGAGACGAAATCAACAAACTCTCATCCCCTTTACGCTTAGCTGCGGTGCTACCCGGCACGGTAGTTGCACACTCTTTATAATATGATCCGAAAGCAAAATCAGCGTCTGCGATCCAGCTTATTCTTCGGCCTGAGCGCAACAGTTGGCTTCCTCTTGGCCGACTGGCTGCCCTTCCTCGACATAAATCTCCTGCTCTTTGTTGGAATATGGTGGGCCGTGGTCATTCTATGGTTCTGGGTATTCCCCGCCATCACGCCAAAGCAGCCGTAGTTGGGCAGCGCGCTGCCCAACTACGGCTGCTTTGCCTCACCGCTCGCCCAGCCGCAGACTCTGAAAGAGCTTCCCGCGCAGCGCCACCGCAATCAACCCAACCTCCGCCGCCAGCATTACCGCCACAAAGCCCACTGCCAAGGGAATCACCTCGCCCTGGGCGATCACGGGCAGCAGCGGCGGCAGCGCGGTCTGCGCGTCGCCCGTGATGCGGAAGAGGGGGACGAAGCGCTGGGCGGCGAGCGTCCCGGCGACGATACCGGCGATCGCGCCAAAGACCGTGAGGATGGCATACTCCAGCACGATTTGCCCCAGCACCTGGTTGTGGCGGATGCCGACGGCGCGCAGCACGGCGAACTGAGTGCGCCGCTCCTGCAGCGAGGCGTAGCTGTAGGTCAGCAGGCCGATGGCGGCCATCAGCGCGGCGGCGAGAAAGCCAATCGAGAGCGTGCCAAAGACGCCGACCCGCTCCATCTGCGCCTGCTCCTGGCGGATCAGCGCGCGGGCGTCGCGGTCGCGCAGAGTGTCGATGCCGGTGGCGTCGGGAATTGCGTCGATGATGGCGAGACCGCTGGCGTCGTCCGCCGTGCGCAACCAAATGTCGTGCGGCATGATCACGCCGAAGAAGCTGAAGATGTGGTCGAGGTTGCCCACCACGGTGATGGCGTTCTCGAATTCAGCGTCGCGGCGCTCGGTCCAACTCACTTCGTAGACGGTGGGAAAGTAGTCGAACGTGCCCGCAATCGTGAACGACTCTTCGAGATTGACGCCAAAATCGGGGAAGACCCTCATGCGCAACGCATCGCCGATTTGAAGGCCGGTGGCATCCAGCAGCTGCTGCGAGACGAGCACGCTGTTTGGCGACGTCGCAAGCTCGTTCAGCAGCGCGCCCAACGGCTGCGCGGCAAAGTCCTCGCGGAAAGCGGCGACGTTGGCAAATTCGTTGCGGTCGATGGCGAGAAAGCGGGCGCCAAAGCGACCATCCGCCAAAAGCATTTCAGCGTTGTAGTTGCCGACCCGTGTGGCGTCGAGCACGCCGTCGAGCGCGGCGTACTCTTCAATCGGCGGAATCCACGGCGCGCCGGTCGGATCCGCCCTGCGGCGCGGCGAGGTCGCCTTCGCGGAAGGGCTCGAAGGTGAGGTCGGCGCCGGTCTGGTAGTAGATGCGGTCGCCGAGCCAGCGATCCAGGCTGCCGGCCAGCGAAAGGGTGTAGACGCCCAGCGCCAGCGAGACGACCACGAGCAGCAGCGGGTTCAAATAGGTGTGGCTGTAGCGGCCCAGCCGCCGCAGCGCCATGTGCAGCGGAACCCAGCCAATGCGCCCGGTCACGCGGTCGACGAGCCAGAGCAGCCAGGAAAAAATACGCAGGCTGAGCAGCGCCAGCACGAAGATAAAGATGGCCGGCACAAGCACCAGCGTCGGGTCGCGGTAGAGATCGCTGGGCGCGTCGCCCACGAGGTTGGCGAGCGAGCCGCGCTGCATAATTTGGTTGTAGAGATACCCCGCGGGCAGCAGCAGCAGCAGGTCAAAGTAGTTGCGGTACCAGAAGGGCGGCTGCTGCGGTCGCACGTGCTCCTGTCGCCGCTGCATCAGGTTGCGCCGCTGGCCCAGCCCCAGCGCGACCAGCTTGGTGCCGACGATTACCGCCAGCGTCAGCAGCACCAGCGTGCCGTTGAGGCCAAAGCGCGAAATCGGCAGCGCCAGCCGGCCCGCGTCAAAGCTCAGGAAGGAGCTGGCGTAGCCCATCAAGCGCGCCAGCCCCGCGCCCAGCAGCAGCCCCAGCGGCAGACCCACCACAAACAAAATCAGCCCGTCCAGCAGGGTCAGCAGCGCGGTGTGCCAGCGGTTCATGCCGCGGCTGAGCATGACCAGCATCTCGCGCCCCTGCCAGTAGGCGATGACCGTGGCCGTGAGGATTAGAAAATAGAGCAAAAAAGCCAACCCCGGCACGTTAAAACCGAGCAGCAGCGTGGTCAGCGTATCCTGGCGCTGCACAAAATCACCGAGCGCCAGCGTCGGCGTGGTGACGCGCGCGGCGGGCAGGAAGCGCTGCACGGCGGCCTCGCTGCTCTCCAGCCCGTCGCGGTAGTCGCGGCCCTCGGCGGGCACGACGGCGCTCTCGTCGAAGACGAGCTGCCAGGTGGCCGTGCGCACGGCGGGCGTCAGCCGCGGCTCGACGTGCGCGGCGTAGCTTGAGCGCGTCGTCAGCAGCGCCTCGGTGAGCGCGCGGTCGAGGTCGGCCTCATCGCTGGCGGCACGCCACACCCCCGCAATTTGCACGGGAATCTCCGCCTCGCCGCTCGAGGCCAGGACGAACTCATCGCCCGGCTGCGCCCCCATTTCGTCCGCCAGGTCGGCGTACATCCACGCGGCCAGCGCGTCTGGCTGCTCATTGGACGACTGGCGACCGACGACCGACATCGGTTCTCCCGCGACCACCTCCATCTGCTCGACCGCGCGCTCATCCACGATCACGTTGATCTGCTCGCCCCGTGAATCGCTGCCCGGCGCTTTCAGCCGCAGCACGCCGCTGTTGGTCTGCCACGCCACATCGCGCACGGGCAGGCCGACCTGAGCGGCCAGCGTCTGCGACAGCCGCTCGGTCAGCGCGTCGACGCGGTCGAGCGAAAGGGGCACGGCCTCGTCCGAGGCGGCGAAGACGCGCGTGGAGAAGGCCGGTCGCCCAGTGATGCGGCTGTACTCGCTCATCTGCTCGCGCAGCATGACGGTGTCCACGGCCTGGGCAAAGAACGAAGCGCTGGTGACGAGGCCGACGGCCAGCATCACGCCAAAGAGGGTGAGCAGGCTCAAGCCCAGGTGGTAGCGCTGTCGCCTGAGTGCGAGGCGGGCGAAGCTGGTGAGCTGATTGACGGTGTTTAGGGAAGTCGTTTGGATGAAATGAAGCACGGCAAAGAAAGGTGGGCGCGCGGCCAATTTGCGGCGTTTGACGAATGTTCGTGAAAAATGTATCATACTCCACGCAGCTTCTGCAACCCCTTTTCTTCAAGAAATTTCCCGCGGCCTCGGTGGCCGCGACAGATAGATCGACCCAGCCGTCTCGTGGTCACCATGATGTCTCCCCTATCTAAATATTTGTGAAATCCATAAATAAAGCAGTAACGCATCCGGCACGCTGCGCCATTAATTCTTCACTGCCGATTGTCCATCCATCGGGCCAACTTCTTCTCAACCAAAGGAGCATTGTTTTATGGAACTTCCCAACATTAACAACGGCATGAACCGCCGCGACTTTTTGCGCCTCTCTGGTTTAGCCACGGCGGGCGTAATTGCGACGGCCTGTGCCGGTGGACAATCGGCCCCTGCCGAGACGGGCACGGAAAGTAATGAAGTAGCAACGGGCAATGAAGCGCCCCTGGTCGCCGACACCGCTGGCCTGCCCAACGTTCCTCGCGAGCGCACGCTTGTGTTGATGAACGGCGGCACGGATGGTCAATTTACAAGCGTTGGCCTTGCCAATGCTTATGTAACGGGTGGAGACGGTGGCCATCGCGCGGTGGTTGGATCGTATGAGCCACTCTTCTACTATTCGGCCTTTGCGGATGAAGTCATTCCGTGGTTGGCCGAGGATGCAAGCTACAACGACGATTTCACCGAGTTGACTATCAAGGTGCGCGATGGCGCCGCTTGGAGCGACGGCACGCCGTTTATGGCCAACGACATCAGCTTCACCATCGACATGCTGATTGCCAATGCGCCGGAACTGCGCAACTCGTCCGAGCTGGCAGCTTGGGTGGAATCGACCGAAGTTGTCGACGATCTGACGGCGGTGATTCGCTTTTACGAGCCGCGCCCACGCTTTCTCTTTGGCTACATCTACGCCAAATTTGATACAGGCATCTGGTGGGTTCCGGCGCACATTTATCGAGACGTGGAGGATGTGGCGAGCTTCACCGGCTACGATCCCGAAGGGAGTTTACCCGTGGTCACGGGCCCCTTCAACGTCGTCTCATGGACGCCGCAGCAGCAGATTATCGACAGGCGCGAAGACTGGTGGGCCTCGGAGATTGGCTTTTCCGATCCGCCAGAGGTCGAGCGAATTATTCGGCTTCCGTGGTCCGGCGAAGAGCGTGCCGCCCAGCTGGTAATTACCAATGAAGTGGACTCTTGCCTCGATTTGCGCGCCACCACCATCACCCAGGTAGTCAATAGCAATCCTGCCGTAATTACCCACACCAATCGAGAATTGCCGCTGGGCTATATTGACTGGTGGCCCACCTCGCTCTGGTTTAACTGCGACGAAGAACCCTTCAACAGCGTGGACGTGCGCTGGGCCGTGAGCCTTTCGGTCAACCGTCCACAGGTTTTGGACGTGGCGCTTGAGGGATCGGGCATCCTCACGCAACTGCCCTTCCCCTACTACCCGCCTTTACAGCCCTACATCGACGCCGCGGCGCCGCTTCTGGAGCAGTACGACACCAACGAGTTCAATCTTGAAAAGGCGGCAACCCGCATGGAAGCCGCGGGCTACACGAGAGATGGCGACTTTTGGACGAAAGATGGCGCACCCATCCAGGCTTCAATTGAGGGATTCGCCGTCTTTAACGACATCGGCCCCGTCATTGCCGAGCAGCTGCGCCAGGGAGGCTTTGAAGCGGAGTACGTCACCCCTGCCGATGCAGGCACGCGGCGCGCGGATGGCTCGGCCAACATCATGCTCTTCGGCCACGGTGGCTCTATTACCGATCCGTTTACCACGCTGGATTTTTACACCAGCAAGTACTACCGACCCACGGGTGAGCCGGCTCAGTATTTTTCGCGTTACCAGAATGAGGAGTACGACGCAATCCTGGAAGAGATGGCGGCCATTGCCCCTTCACCGGACGATCCGGCCTACATGGATCTCTACCTCTCGGCGCTGGAAATCTACCTGCGCGACCTGATCGACGCACCGATTCAGCAGTGGCTGCACCGCATCCCCATGAACCAAACTTACTGGACGGGCTGGCCGACGGTGGACAACAACTATGTCAACGGCGCCTTCTGGGCGCAGACGGTGGGATTGGTTCTGAACAACCTGCAAACGGCTCAATCGTAAGTTGACTATTTCTATTTGCGATTCAGAAGCTAAAAAATCCTAAGTCGCAAACGAAAACTGTCAAAAAGTTCAATCCGTTTTTACGTGTAAAGGAGCACTATATTATGGAACCCTTCAACATTAACAACAGCATGAATCGACGCGACTTTCTGCGGCTCTCCGGCCTCGCCACGGCGGGCGTCCTGGTGACGGCCTGTGCTGGCGGGGCAACGGCTCCTGCTGGGACAGAAGGTGAGGCCGCGGCACCCGGCAGCGAAGCGGCCGTCGCGGTCGAAGGCGGCGTGAGCGAGCTGCCGCGCGAGCGCACGCTGGTGCTGATGTTTGGCGGCAGCGACGGACAGTTCACGGATGTCGGCCTGGGCAATCCTTACGCAACGGGCGCTACCCACCAGATCGGCAGCGCTGCGCTGTGGGAGCCGCTCTACTACTACTCGGCCTTTGCCGATGAGCACATTCCCTGGCTGGCGACGGGATTTGAGTACAACGACGACTACACGGAGCTGACCGTCAACATTCGAGACGGCGTGCTGTGGAGCGACGGCACGCCCTTTACGGCGAATGACGTGGCCTTTACCTTCAACATGCTAAAGGAGAATGCACCGCTGTTGCGCAACTCCACCGAAATTGATAGGTGGGTGGAGAGCGCCGAGGCCGTCGACGACAGCACGCTGCTGATCCGCTTTTTCGAGCCGCGTCCCCGCTTTATGTTTACGCATCTCTCCACCAAATTTGACACGGGAATTTATATCGTTCCGCAGCACATCTATTCCGATGTCGAAGAAGTGAACGGCTTTGAATTCTACGATCCCGAACAGAACTGGCCGCTGTGCACGGGACCGTACAAGATCGCCCAGTGGACGCCGCAGCAAAAGTTTATCGACCGGCGCGACGACTGGTGGGGAGCCCAAACGGGCTTTGCCGAGCTGCCGCAGGTGGAGCGGCTGATTATGCTGCCCTTCTCGGGCGAGGAGCGGGCGGCGCAGCTTGTCATCAACAACGAGATCGATTCCTGCCTGGACCTGCGCGCCACCACCATTTCGCAGGTGATCAGCAGTAACCCCGACATTATCACCCACACCGAGCGCGAACTGCCTTATGGCTACATCGACTGGTGGCCGACGTCGCTCTGGTTCAACACCTCTGAGGAGCCGTTCAACAGCCCGGACGTGCGCTGGGCCATCAGCCTCACGCTGGATCGCCAGCAGGTGCTGGACGTGGCGCTCGAAGGCTCCGGCATTTTGACGCAGCTGCCCTTTCCCTACTACCCACCGCTGCAGCCCTATATTGACGCCACGGCCGACCTGCTGGCGGAATACGACACCAACGAGCACAACCTGGACAAGGCCGCCGCACGCATGGAAGCCGCGGGCTACACGCGCGACGGTGACTTTTGGACCAAGGATGGCGCGCCCATTCAGGCATCCATCGTGGGCTGGACCGTCTTCAACGACATCGGCCCGGTGCTGGCCGAGCAGCTGCGGCGCGGCGGCTTTGAGGCGGAGTACGTGACGCCCGCCGATGCGGGCACGCAGCGCTCCGAGGGCACGGCCAAAGTGTCGCTCTTCGGCCACGGCGGTTCGATTGTCGATCCGTTTGACACGCTGGACTTCTACACCAGCAAGTATTACCGACCCACGGGCGAGCCCGCGCCCTACTTCTCGCGCTACCAAAACGAGGAGTACGACGCCATTCTGGAGGAGATGGGCACGATGGCCCCCTCGCCAGACGATCCGGCCTACATGGACCTCTACCTCGCCGCCATCGAAATCTACCTGCGCGACCTG
Organism: Caldilineaceae bacterium; assembly: GCA_965213595.1. GTDB lineage: Bacteria > Chloroflexota > Anaerolineae > Caldilineales > Caldilineaceae > JBCCFC01. Next base: position 835,111 of record CBDBZO010000002.1, read on the forward strand.
ATCGACGTGCCGCTCCAGCAGTGGCTGCACCGCATCCCCATGAACCAGACCTACTGGGCGGGCTGGCCAACGTCCGATAACCCCTATATCAACGGCTCCTTCTGGTCGTTGACGGTTCCGCTGATCCTGCACAACCTGCAGCCGGCACAAGGGTAAGTGTATCTTCGCTTCTACCCCGCATCCCCTCTAGTCAGACCTTCTGATCAAACAAAGAGAGGATGCGGGTGTATATAAAAATGAAAGCTTTGCGTTTATTTCTTCAAGTTCTTGCACAAACGACCAAAGGAAACACATGAAATTCCCGAACGAACAACCCTCGACCCCCAAAATCAACAATGGCATGAACCGGCGCGACTTCCTGCGGCTGTCCGGCCTCGCCACGGCGGGCGTGATTGCCACGGCGTGTGGTGCGGGTACACCGGTTGCTGCCCCCGATGCTGGCGATGCCGCCGCCACTGGTGGCGATGCGGCCGCGCCCGTCGCGGCCGATACCACCGGCCTGCGCGAGGTGGCGCGTGATCGCACGCTGATCATCATGTCCGACGGCGTCGACGGGCAGTTTACCACCTCCGGTATCGCCAACGGCTACGCCACCGGCGCGCTGCCCATGCACCGCACCGTGCCCGGCGCTTATGAGCCGCTCTTCTACTACTCCGCCTTTTCGGACGAAGTCGTTCCGTGGCTGGCGGAAGACGCCAACTACAACGATGACTTCACCGAACTGACGGTCAACATTCGCGACGGCGTTACCTGGAGCGACGGCGAGCCCTTTACCGCCGAAGACGTGCGCTTTACCATGCAGATGCTGATCGACAACGCGCCCGAGCTGCGCAATTCGTCCGAGCTGGCCGCCTGGATCAGCTCCGTGGAGGCCGTCGACGATTTGACGGTGCGCATCGTCTTCAACGATCCGCGCCCGCGCTTCCTCTTCAGCCACCTCTACGGCAAGTTTGACACCGGCATCTGGTGGGTTCCCGCCCACATTTTCCAGGATGTCGAAGACGTGGCAGGCTTTACGTTCTACGACATCGAAGCCGGCTTGCCCGTCTTCACCGGCCCCTTCAACGTCGTCTCGTGGACGCCGCAGCAGGAGATTATCGACCGCCGCGACGACTGGTGGGCTGCGGAGATTGGCTTTGCCGAACTGCCGCAGATCGAGCGCATCATCAAAATCCCGTGGACGGGCGAAGAGCGCGCCGCCCAGTTGGTGATCACCAACGAAGTCGACACCAGCCTGGACATGCGCGCCACCACGATTTCGCAGGTAGTGAGCAGCAGCGATGAAATTATTACCCACACCGAGCGCGAATTGCCATACGGCTACATCGACTGGTGGCCCACTTCGCTCTGGTTTAACTGCGACGACGAGCCCTTCAACAGCGCGGATGTGCGCTGGGCCGTCAGCTATACGATTGACCGCCAGCAGATGTTGGACGTGGCGCTGGAAGGCTCCGGCATCCTCACGCAGCTGCCCTTCCCCTACTATCCCCCGCTGCAGCCCTACATCGACGCCGCTGCGCCGCTGCTCGAGGAATACAACACCAACGAGCACAGCCCGGAAAAGGCCGCTGAGCGCATGCAGGCTGCGGGTTACACGATGGAAGGCGACTTCTGGACGCGCGACGGCGCGCCCATTGAGGCGACTATCTACGGCTTTGGCATCTTCAACGACATCGGCCCCGTTTTGGCCGAGCAGTTGCGTCGCGGCGGCTTTCAAGCGGATTACATCACCCCTGCCGATGCGGGCACGAGCATGAGCGACGGCACGGCCAAGATTTTGCTCTTCGGCCACGGTGGCTCCATCGCCGATCCCTTTGATACGCTGGACTTCTACACCAGCAAATACTACCGGCCCACGGGTGAACCGGCGCAGTACTACTCGCGCTACCAGAATGAGGAGTACGACGCCATTCTGGAACAGATGGCCTCCATCGCCCCCGACCCCGACGATTCCGAGTACATGGATCTCTATCTCTCGGCGCTGGAGATTTATCTGCGCGATCTGATCGATTGCCCAGTTCAGCAGTGGCTGCACCGCATTCCCATGAACCAAACCTACTGGACCAACTGGCCGACGGAGGACAACAACTACGTCAACGGGGCCTTCTGGCACCAGACGGTGGGGCTGGTCTTTAACAACCTGCAGGCGGCGCAGGGGTAAGTTGACGCGGCAACGTAGGGACGCGGGAACGCGGTGGAGTCAGCTCGTCGCGTCCCTGCGTCGCCTCGCCGTATCAAGAAATTTACATCAGTTGCTAATTCGGGCTTTAGAGGAGTTAACATGGAAGAGAAAAATGTAGACCTGTTGCTCTCCGAGCAGCGCAACAGTCTAAATCGCCGCGACTTTCTGCGGCTCTCCGGCTTGACCACGCTGGGCGTGCTTGCGACGGCGTGCGCCAGCACCACACCCGCCGCCCCCGGCGCGGATGCCGGCGACGCCGCGCCCGCTGCGGGCGACGCCGTCGCCGAGGTGACGGATGCGAGCCTGAGCGAGGTGGCGCGCGAGCGCACGCTGATCCTGATGTGGTCCGGCACGGACGGGCAGTTTACGGATGTCGGCCTCGCCAATGCTTACGCCGCCGGCGGGCAGGGCGGCCACCGCGCCGTCATGGGCTCGTTTGAGCCGCTCTTCTACTACTCGGCCTTTGCCGACGAGGTCGTCCCCTGGCTGGCGGAGGACGCAAACTACAACGACGACTTCACCGAACTGACGGTCAACATTCGCGAAGGCGTTACCTGGAGCGATGGTGAACCGTTTACGGCTAACGATGTGGCGTTTACGCTCAACATGCTCAAGGAGAACGCGCCCGAGCTGCGCAACTCTTCCGAAGTCAACGAGTGGGTGGAATCCGCCGAGGCGGTGGACGAGCTGACGGCGGTGATCCGCTTCTTCGAGCCGCGCCCGCGCTTTCTCTTCAGCCACCTCTACGGCAAGTTCGATACAGGCATCTGGTGGGTTCCGCAGCACATCTTCCAGGATGTAGAGGATATTCCCGCTTTTGCCCACTACGACCTCGACGCCGGGCTGCCGGTGGTCACGGGGCCGTTCAACGTGGTCGCGTGGACGCCGCAGCAGCAGATCATGGATCGGCGCGACGACTGGTGGGCCGTCGCGGCGGGCTTTGCCGAGCTGCCGCAGATCGAGCGCATCATTAAAATTCCCTCCTCGGGCGAGGAGCGCGCCGCGCAGTTGGTCATCAACAACGAAATCGATTCCAGCATCGGCATGAGGGCCACCACCATTCCGCAGGCCGTCAACGGCAACCCCAACATCATCACCCACACGCTGCGCGATCTGCCGCTGGGCTACATCGACTGGTGGCCGACTTCGTTCTGGTTCAACTGCTCCGAACCCCCCTTCGACAGCGCCGACGTGCGCTGGGCCGTCAGCTACACGATTGATCGCCAGCAGATGCTGGACGTGGCGCTCGAAGGCTCCGGCATTCTCACGGGGCTGCCCTTCCCATCCTACCCGCCGCTCCAGCCCTACTTTGATGCGGCGGCTCCGCTGCTGGAGCAGTATCCAACCAACGAACACAATCTGGACAAAGCGGCCGAGCGCCTCCAAGCCGCGGGCTACACCCGCGACGGCGACTTTTGGATGAGGGACGGCGAGCCGCTGGAGGCCGTCATCAACGCGCCGAGCAACATGAACGATATTGGCCCGGTGCTGGCCGAGCAGCTGCGGCGCGGCGGCTTTCAGGCCGATTTTGCCACGCCAGCGGACGAAGGCACGCGCCGCGCCGACGGCACGTCCAAGATCATGCTTTTCGGCCACGGCGGCACGCTTGTCGATCCGTTTGACACGCTGGACATGTACACCAGCAAGTACTACCGCCCCACGGGCGAGCCGGCGCAGTTCTACTCGCGCTACCAGAACGAAGAGTACGATGCGATCCTCAACGAAATGGCCGCGCTCGCGCCCGATCCCGATGATCCGGCCTACATGGACCTTTACCTGGCCGCCATCGAAATCTACCTGCGCGACCTGATCGACTGCCCCATCCAGCAGTGGCTGCACCGCATCCCGTACAACACGACCTACTGGACGGGCTGGCCGACGGTGGAGAACAACTACGTCAACGGCGCGTTTTGGCACCAGACGGTGGGGCTGATTTTTAACAATTTGCAACCGGCACAGTGATTGAGCAGGGGCGCAGGGGAGCAGGGGAGCAAGGAAGAGAAGCTTACGGCATTCTATCTTCCCTGCGCCTTTGCCCCCTTGCTTCCCTGCCTAGAGAAGCATTCGCTTAAAAGGTAATTTACAATGCGTTACTCCTGGCAATTTGTCCTTCGCCGCTTTGGGCTGCTGCTGCTGATCGTCTGGTCGGCGGCGACGCTCAACTTTTTTATTCCCAAGCTCACGCCGCGCAACCCGCTGCGCGAGAAGCTGCTGCAGGAGGCCACGCGCAGCGGCTACATCCCCCCCGGCTTCGAGGAGATGGTGCAGGCCTACGAAACGCGCTTCGGGCTGAATCAGCCGCTGTGGCGACAGTACATCAACTACATGAGCGACCTGCTGCAGGGCGACCTGGGCGTCTCGATTGCCAACTACCCCAAGACGGTGCTCGAGCTGATCGGCGAAGGGCTGCCGTGGACGGTTGGTCTGCTCACGGTGACGACGCTGATCGCCTTTCTGATCGGGACGCTGCTCGGCGCGCTGATGTCGTGGTCGGACAGGCCGATTTTCCGCTACATCCTGCCCTCGCTGCTGATCTTCGCCAACGTCCCCTCCTTTATTGTGGGCCTCGTGCTGATTTACTTCGTCGCCTTTCGCATGAACTGGCTGCCGCTGGGAGGAGGGTACGGCATCGGCACCGTGCCGAATCTGAGCTGGCCCTTCATCCTGGAGATATTGAAACATTCGATCCTGCCCGCGCTGGCCATCGTGCTCACCAGCATGGGCGGCTGGGTGATTGGCATGCGCGGCATGATGGTGACCGTGGAGGGCGAGGACTACATGACCTTTGGCGAGGCCAAGGGGCTCAAGGATGGGCGGCTCTTCTACAAGTACGCCATGCGCAACGCCATCCTGCCGCAGGTCACGGGGCTGGCGCTGGCCTTTAGCTTCCTCGTCTCCGGCTCGGTGCTCGTCGAGCTCGTCTTTGGCTACCCCGGCCTGGGCACGCTGTTGGCCCGCTCGATCAACCAGCTCGACTACTTCGTGATCTACGGCATCGTCTTTATCATCACCGCCTCGATTGCGGTGGCGATGTTTATCATGGACATGGTCTATCCGCTGCTTGATCCGCGGATCAGTTACGAAAACAATAGCTAGGGAAGCCCGAGAAGAACCCCCTCCCAGCCTCCCCCACCATGGGGGAGGGGCTGTTGGTTCGTTGATTGCGTCTGTGGTGATTTGCAGACAACGCGGCGAATTACCCTTAACTTCACCCGTTCCAAAACGGCCCCCTCCCCATTATGGGGAGGGATGGGGAGGGTTTCTTCTCTGCCTTTCCCACAATTTCATTTAGGACGCAGAGCGTCCACACTGCATTCCCACGCAGAGCGTGGGAACGAGAAAATATGAACCGCACCCGCAACACCCTCCGCTACTTCAAACGCAACGTCACGCTCACGATTGGGCTGGGCATCCTGCTCGGCTTGATCTTGTTCTCGGTGGTCGGCTCGTTCTTTGTCGATGCCAAAGTTGATCCCTACCCGCTGGCCGGGCCAGCCAGTTCACCACCCACGCTCAACTACTGCCCCCGCATCGACCCCGAATGCGCCGAGACGGAGCCTGCCGCCTACCCCTTCGGCACGGATGCGCAAGGGCGCGACCTTTTTGCCGTCGCTGTCTTTGGCACGTGGCTGACGATGCGCATCGGCCTGCTGGCGGGCGTCATTGGCATCATCGTCGGCACCTTTCTCGGCTTCACCTCGGCCTTCTACGGCGGCATCTACGACGCTATCGTGCGCTGGGCGGTGGACGTGCTGCTCACCGTGCCCGGCCTGCTGATCCTGGTCGTAGTCGCCTCCTCGCTGGGCGATCAGACGCTCACCATCACCAACATGGCGCTGATTATCGCACTGATTTCGTGGCGCGGGCCAGCGCGCGTGATCCGCGCGCAGGTGCTCTCCATGAAGGAGCGCCCCTACGTAATGATGGCGCGGCTCAACGGCATGACGGGCATGGGCATCATCTTCCGCGAGATGTTGCCCAACCTGCTGCCCTACCTCGGTGCCAGCCTCGTTGGCGCCGTGACGGGCGCGATCTTTGCCTCGGTGGGTTTGGCCGCCCTGGGGCTCGGCCCGCTGCGCGAGCCCACGCTGGGCGTGACTATCTACTGGGTGATGAACCAAAACGCCTTTTTGCGCGGGCTCTGGTGGTGGGGCGCCGTGCCGATCACGATTGTCGCCCTCGTTTTTGTGATGCTCTTCCTGATTTCGATTGGCCTGGATGAACTGGCCAACCCACGAGTGAGAAAAACCGCATGAGTACGCCTACTTCAACCCGTCAATCCACCCGTCAATCCACGGTGCAACCCAAGCAAACTGAGTTTACGCCGCGCGTTGATCAGCGCCGCAGCCGCCGCACCGAAGAAATCGTGCTGGACGTGAACGACCTGCGCGTCTACTACTTCGTCGATGCGGGCACGGTCAAGGGCGTGGACGGCATCAGCTTCTCGCTGCGCAAGGGCACGCGGCTGGGCCTCGTCGGCGAATCCGGCTCGGGCAAATCGACGGCGGCGCTGGCGCTGATGCGGCTGATCCGCCCGCCGGGCCGCATCGAGAGCGGCCAGATTCTGCTCGACGGCACGGACGTCACCGAGATGAGCGACGACGACGTGCGTCGCTTCCGCCTCAGCGAAATCAGCATGATTCCACAGGGCGCGATGAATTCGCTCAACCCCGTGATCCCGATCCGCGAGCAAATTCTGGATGCGCTCAGGGATCACGATATTCAAATGAGCCGCGCCGAAACGCGCGAATTCGTCGCCAACCTGCTCGAATCAGTCGACCTGCCGGCGAATATCGCCGATCGCTACCCGCACGAGCTGAGCGGCGGCATGAAGCAGCGCGTCTGCATCGCCATCGGCATCTCCATGCAGCCCAAAGTCATCATCGCGGACGAGGCTACGAGCGGGCTGGACGTGGTGGTGCAGCGGCAGGTGATGGAGACGATTGGTCGCCTGCAGGAGGAGATGGGCAACTCGGTAATCCTGATCGGCCACGACATGGGGCTGATGGCCCAGTTCGTGGACGAGCTGGCCGTGCTCTACACCAGTAAGATGATGGAGCTGGGTGCGGTCGAGGATATTTTCACCGAGCCGCTCCATCCGTACACGCAGCTGCTGATCAGCAGCCTGCCGGGGCTGGAGAAGAAGGGTCGCCTACAGGGCATCCCCGGCCTGCCGCCCTCGCAGCGCGAAATGCCGGACGGCTGCGTCTTCCACCCGCGCTGCCCCTACGCCGAGGACGTCTGCCGCACGGACGTGCCGGTCTACGAGGAGGCCAAGGCCAATCACTTTGTTGCCTGCCATTTTTGGCGCGACATTCAGGCCGGGCAAAAAGCGCAGACGGCTCAGCACGACGAGATTGACGTGAGCGAGATCGCGGTTTAGAATTAACGCAATCGTAAGTGCTATGGTTAAGGAACATTCAGAGGTAGATCAGCGGAAAGATCGGCATTTGTCATTCCCGCCTACGCGCAATGTCATTAAGTTAAGGGTTATGTCAATCGGTTTTGGCCGCAACGCACGGTGACATCTCTGTGTATAGTGTCTGCGTTTGACTGCCCTAAACCGCAGTTTGCGCTTAACTTAATGACATTGCGCCTACGCGGGAATGACAAAGTTTGATGTCTCCGCTGAACCACGTTACCTCTAAGGCCATTCCAGGAAATTAACTATACCAGGATAAGCCACGTTGGATGTGCGACGCACCTCAGAAGGTGCGTCGCACGGTCGACTGTCTCTCTGGTGCGGCCAACACAACCTACGGTGCGTTGCACTTTCCCAAGTGCGACGCACCTCCATCATAATCAGCCGTGGTATACTTATAATCTTGGATTAGCCTAAGCGTTTCTTGGTTATCTAAAATACGAACGATGCAACATATTCAAGTCAAATGGCATCAAGAGCATCTCGACGAACCAGTAGGGATTTACGGTAAGTACAACACCGAAGGCTGGGAAATGCGCAAGCTCGAAGTATTCCGCAGTGGCTCCGTCGGCTACGTCGATGCTCAACAACAAGTAGGAACGAGCGCGTTAGCAGAAGTAAAACTGTCCGCTATCAACGAGATCAATGCCGATCCGCAATTTAGCGCGCGCGAAATCGAACCATCTCAATTTGAAAGGCTCTGGCGCTGGGCCGCGACCCAACCCGTCCACGCCGCGCCGCAAGGTATCCCCGCATAATGGCAAACACACCCCTTCTCGAACTACGCAACGTGACCAAGAAGTTTGGCGGCAGCCTGCTGGAGCCGGAAAAAGGCGTCATCGCGCTGGACAATATATCGCTCAAGATTGAGACGGAGACGCCGACGCTGCTGACTGTCGCTGGCGAGAGCGGCAGCGGTAAATCCACCATGGGTTACACGCTGCTCGGTTTTCAAGTGCCCACCAAGGGCGAAGTGCTCTACAACGGCAAAAATTTGCAAAATCTCTCGCGCGGCGAAAAGTGGCAGTTCCGCCAGGACGTGCAGGCCATTTTTCAAGACCCGTTCGCCGTCTACAACCCCTTCTACAAGGTCGATCACCTGCTGCGCGTGCCGCTGCGTCGCTTCAAGCTGGCGACCTCGCGCAAGGAAGTGCAGATGAAGATCGAGGAGGCGCTGGAGAGCGTCGGCCTGCGACCGCAGGAGACGCTGGGCCGCTTTCCGCACCAGCTCAGCGGCGGCCAGCGACAGCGGCTCGTCGTCGCCCGCGCGCTGCTCATGCGCCCCAAGCTGATCGTTGCCGATGAGCCGGTCTCAATGGTGGACGCTTCGCTGCGCGCCACGATCTTGGAGGCGCTGCGCACAATCAAAGACGAATTCGGCATTTCGATCTTCTACGTCACCCACGATCTCACCACCGCCTACCACATCAGCGACAACATTCTGATTTTGTACCAGGGCACCATCCGCGAGGCGGGCGATGTCGACCTCGTGATCAAGGACCCCAAGGACCCCTATACCCAGCTGCTGATTCGCTCGATTCCCTGGCCGGACATTTCGCGCCGCTGGGGCGAAGGCTCGGAGCTGGTGATGCGCGCGGGCGAAACGCGCGGCAGCGTCACCGGCGGCTGCAAGTTTGCCGATCGCTGCCCCCACGTCATGGACATCTGTCGCCAAGAGCGCCCGCCCCTCTTCCGGCTGGACGACAAACGCGCCGCCTCCTGCTTCCTCTACGACGACCAGCCGACGTTGAGCCGCGATCAGGTGAACGAACTCTTCTCGGTCAACGGGGCCGTGCCGCAGGCGGCGGATTAGCCCTCGCTTTAGAAGACAACTAGCAGATTGAGCGGATCAGGCGGATGAAGACGGATTTTCTGATCCGCTTAAATCCGTTTAATCCGCCCAATCCGCTCACTGTTCCCTTGACAATCCCACTATAACGACATAGAATTATCGCAATCAAATACTGTAAACCCAAATGCATTGATGGAGCCGAGTAGACGCGCGAACGTCTGACAGCGAGCCGGGGGCGGTGGAAGCCCGGCAGTCCCTCGCGTGTTGAAGATCTCTCCGGAGCAGCGGCCTGAACAGTTGTCAGTGAACAGTAATCAGTTTTTGGAATCGGGTGACCGACAGCGAACTGATTACTGCCAACTGAGTACTGATGACTTGAGTAAGCGTCGACGGCCACGCGGCCCGTTATGCCGCGGCGAACTCGATGATTTTGTTTTATCGGCTTCGCAATAAGGTGCTTGACCTTGCCCTAGGGCAGGTTGAGAACCGGGGTGGTACCGCGGACTCTTCGAGCCCGTCCCCGATCGTGGGGGATGGGCTTTTTGTTGTGCGGAGTTTTGGGGCGTTTTCAAAAATGAGCCAGCGGATTATCCGTTGCCAGCCCTTCCGCTTGTGCGGCGACGAGGAGGTCGTTGTCGGCGGCGACAAAAGTGAATGGGGAACTATCCTGATCGGTGAGTGAAGCAAAATTTTCGAGTGCCGTGGCTAACTGTACGGCATCGTAGCCGCGCAGCCGGTGGCTTTGCGTCAGTGTAACAGCTTTGTCAATGACGACGCGGTCTGTCTTCAAAATAAAATACCGCTGCTGGCAATCAGCCAGGAAGCGGTTAAGGAGGCGACGTCGCCGCGCAACGGAAATGCCTTGCGGTGCGCGACTGCGGGCGGCAAGAACGGCGGCGACTTCAGCCAGCGTGATCTCAGCCAATACAACTAGAATTTCAGCATCGGTCACTGTGGAAGTGACCCAAGACGTACCAACTTCGTGCAGGTAATGCTTGACTATTGCACTGGTATCGAAGAAGCAAATGTTCACCCTTTCGGACCTCGCTGCTGGTCAACAAGCTCGCTCAATGACGGGCCACTGGTTTGCGCCAACCATTCACGAACTTCTTCATGTGTGGGGACGCCATAAGTGTCGATGTGCTTCTCTAGCTCCGGACCCAGTGAGCGCAACACGCCTGCTGCTTCTAGCCGCTGACGAAAGCGTTCACGCGTTTCTTCTACTGAGGCCTGAGATGTGCCGTTAATCTCGGTGGCCGCGTCAAAATTTTGCTCGACCAAATCGCGCACGAGACTATCAACAGATTGGCGCTGCTTGCGAGCTTGCTGTTCGACACGCCGATACGTTTGGGGAGAAACTTCAATCGTGATTTGGCTCATGGAACGCTCTCCGTTGCGTAAAGAAAAATGTAGGCTCGCTCAAGTATAGATGAAGGTGGACAAATAGACAAGGGATTTTCGGGAATCTGCAATGCGCTTCAACGCGTTTCGCAACCCAGGCGGCGAATTCATTCGTCGCCGGTCGTGGCCAACGAGGCGGGGTGGATCGGGGCGGAAGTGACGGTCACGGCCCAGCCGTTGGTCGGTTCCGCTACCTGTCGTCGGGTCATGACAGTCACCTTGACCATCTTGGGTGGATAACGATTTTCTTGAAACCGCCCGCCGTCAACCTGTCGATTGACAAACGAAAAATCACGGCAGCAACCTGAAAACACAACCGACCCGCAATAAGCAATACGCACTAAGCAATAGGAGCCTCTTATGTTCCAACCAACCGACAACAAAGTCGACTTCGTAAAACTCGAACACGACACCCTCGACTTCTGGCGCGAGACGGACGCGTTCCAGAAGGGGCGCGAATTACGAAAGGGCGGCGAGCCCTGGTCGTTTATCGACGGGCCGATTACGGCCAACAACCCCATGGGCGTGCATCACGGCTGGGGGCGGACCTTTAAGGATTTGTACAATCGCTTTTGGGCCATGCGCGGGCGCGAGCTGCGCTACCAGCAGGGCTTTGACTGCCAGGGGCTGTGGGTCGAGGTGGAGGTGGAAAAGGCCTTTGGCTTCCAGTCCAAGAAGGATATCGAGGAATTTGGGCTGGACCGCTTTGTGCGCGCGTGCAAGGAGCGGGTGCTGCGCTTTGCGGCGGTGCAGACGCAGCAGTCGCAGCGGCTGGGCTACTGGATGGAGTGGAACGACACCGAGCGGCTGACCGCGCTGGCCGACCAACTCGCGGAGTCGCCGATGGAGACGATTACCTACGAGGGGCCGTCCGGCACGGTGACGGACACGGTGGAGCAGGTGGTGGGGCAGCTGGGCCTGCCGCAGCTGGGCGGCTCGTACTTCACCTTCTCCAACGAAAACAACTACATGATCTGGACCTTTCTCAAGCGCTGCTTTGAGAAGGGCTGGCTCTATCGCGGCGCGGACGTGATGCCGTGGTGCCCCCGCTGCGCCACGGGCATCAGCCAGCACGAAATCGTCACCGACGGCTACCGCGACGTGACCCACCGCGCCGTCACCGTGCGCTTTCCGCTGCGCGACAAACCCGGCGAATCACTCCTGATTTGGACGACCACGCCGTGGACGCTGAGCAGCAACGTGGCCGCAGCGGTGGGGCCGGAGCTGACCTACCTCAAGGTCAAACAGGGTGACGAGGTGCTCTACCTGAGCAAGGGCACGAGCAAGATGCTGCGCGGCGAGCAGGGCAAGGATTGGGAAGTGCTCGGCACGCTTAAGGGCAAGGAGATGGTCGGCTGGGCCTACGACGGGCCGTTTGACGACCTGCCCGCGGCGCAGGCCGTTGGCGGCGTCACGGCGCTGGACGAGTTCAAGCGCGGCGTTGAGCTTTCGGCGGCGCAGGCGCACCGCATCATCGCCGCCGACTACGTGGGCGAGGACGAGGGCACGGGCATTGTCCACATTGCGCCGGGCTGTGGCGCGGAGGACTTCGCGCTGGGCCGCGAGCACGGCCTGCCGATTCTCGCGCCGCTGAACGACGAAGGCTATTTTGTCGACGGCTACGGCTGGCAGACGGGCGTGCAGGTCAGCGATATCGCCGAGCTGGTCTTTGACGATCTCGACAAGAAGGGGCTGCTCTACAACGTCGCCCCCTACACCCACCGCTACCCGACCTGCTGGCGCTGCGCCACCGAGCTGGTCTTCCGCTTTGTGGACGAGTGGTTTATCAATATGGGCAAGCTGTACGACAAACCGCGCAGCGAGGTCACCCCCGAAGAAAAAGAGCGGAGCCTGCGCTACCAGATTATGGAGAGCGTGGACGAGGCCAACTGGTATCCCGATTTTGGGCAGGCGAGGGAGCAGGACTGGCTGCGCAACATGCACGACTGGATGATTTCCAAGAAGCGCTACTGGGGGCTGGCGCTGCCAATTTGGACGTGCAAGGAGTGCAGCGCCTTTGTCGTGATCGGCGACAAGGAGGAGCTGCGCGAGAAGGCCGTTGCGGGCTGGGAGGAGTTTGAGGGGCACACGCCGCACCGGCCATTCATCGACAAGGTCAAGGTCGCCTGCCCCGAATGTGGCAAGCCGATTTCGCGCATCCCGGAGGTGGGCAACCCCTGGCTGGACGCGGGCATCGTCGGCTTTAGCACGCTGCGCTACCGCGAGGATCGGGAGTACTGGCAGGAGTGGTTCCCGGCGGATCTCGTCACCGAGAGCTTTCCGGGCCAGTTTCGCAACTGGTTCTACAGCCTGCTCGCCATGAGCACGGTCATCGCCGAGCGCGGGCCGTTCAAAAACTTGTTTAGCTACGCCACGCTGCTGGCCGAGGATGGCCGCGAGATGCACAAATCGTGGGGCAACTCCATCGAGTTTAACGAGGCTGCGGACAAGATGGGCGTGGACACCATGCGCTGGCTCTACTGTGCGCACAAGCCGGAGAACAACCTGCTCTTTGGCTACAACCGCGCCGACGACGTGCGCCGCCGCGTGCTGATTCCGCTCTGGAACGTCTACAGCTTCTTTACCACCTACGCTGCGCTGGACGAGTGGACGCCGGAGTGGGATTCGTTTGATCCGGAACATCCCGAAGGCGCAACGCCGCAGAGCGACAACCCGCTCGACCAGTGGATGCTGGCCCGGCTCAACGAAGTGCTGCCCCGCGTCACCGAGTCGCTGGAGCGCTACGATGCCTTTGCCGCCACGCTCGTGATCGAGCCGCTGCTGGATGACCTGACGAACTGGTACGTGCGTCGCTCGCGTCGCCGCTTCTGGCGCGCCAAGCCCGCAGTCGCCGGGGCCGACGCGGACAAGGCCAGCGCCTACGCCACGCTCTGGCACGTGCTTGTCAAGCTCACGCGCATGATGTCGCCGATGATGCCCTTTGTGACCGAGAACATCTACCAAAACCTCGTGCGCAACGTGCAGCCGAAGGCCTACGGAAGCATCCACCACACTATCTGGCCGGAGGCCGACCCGTCCGCCGTCGACCGCACGCTGGTCGAGCAGATGGAGCTGGCCCGTCGCGTCGCCTCGCTGGGGTTGAGCGCGCGCAGCAACGCGGGGCTCAAGGTGCGCCAACCGCTGGCCCAGGTGCTCGTCCACGCGGGCGAAGGCGTGCGTGACCTCGCCGCCCCGCTGGTGGACATTGTCACCGACGAGCTCAACGTCAAGGCGCTCAACTTTGTCGAGCAGGCCGACGCGCTCATGGGCTACCGCATCCTGCCGGACAACCGCGCGCTGGGCCCGCGCTTTGGCAAGCAGTTCCCGCAGGTGCGCCAGGCCCTGGCCGACCTCGACCCGGCAGCGGTCGCGTCGGCGGTTGACGCCGGCGAGCCGGTGTCGATCACGCTGGACGGCGAGCCGGTCGCGCTGGCAGCGGACGAAGTCGTCGTGCAGACCGAGCCCGCCGAGGGCCTCGCCGTCGCCGCCGAAAAGGGCGTCACCGTCGGCATCGACACCGCGCTCACGCCCCAGCTCGAACAGGAAGGCCACGCCCGCGAACTCGTCCGCCACATCCAGCAGCTGCGCAAGGATGCCGGCCTCGACATCAGCGACCGCATCACCCTCTACGTCGCCGACACCCCGCTCGTGCGCTCGGTGCTCGACGGCTTCGGCGATTACGTGCAGGCGGAGACGTTGACGACGGAGCTGCGGTCGAATGGGGTAGTGGTCGATGGGGTGGCGTCGACGAGCTTTGTGTTGGGCGGGGAAGAGGTGACGGTCGGGGTGGAGCGGGTGTAGGGAGAAGCAAAAAATCAAAAACGGAATGGGCAGCATCCATTTCGTTTTTGATACTTATTATCAGATCTGGGTTTGGGAGAATGTAACTGTGTGGATTGGAATTGCGGCGGCAGCTATTATATGGGGTTGAGATAGTTTCGATCCCCTCACTGCCGGGGCCATTCTTGTAGATGTTCGAGGGCGACAGGTAACGTGATAAAGTAAATCCGTGAACTGGTCCGCCGCATCCAACAACTAGGCAAAAATGATTGCGACTTGTTCATGCTGGGCACCATCTCATTGTACCTGTATTTGCAGGGGTGTTGAAGCCTCTATCTGAACAACCTCTTCATACAGCTCAATCCAACCCCGTACACAAAGTGATTTGTCCTTGTAAAACAATTCTGGCGCATCTGTGAAGTGTGATCGATTCTTGTTCCAAATAATGATCTGTACTCTATCTGGGTCTGGGTGATTTGCTCCCAAATGGATGAATGTCGGTTGACCGCTGCTCGTCTCAGCGAAATGAGTACCCGCAACATTGCCGCATACTATATGCCATTTGCCAATATGGTCGACAGCCTCTCGCCAATCAAGAGGGGCTTCCTCTAGAAGAGTATCGTACTGATGTGAACAGTAATCCCAGTCACTACCTGTATCACAGTTAAGAATAAAAGGTAAACGTGCTGTATCCTGTTCAATTCGTTGAAGATAAGCAAAGCCATTCTCACAGTATGCTAAGTTAATTTGATAACTTTCTTGCGAGCTAGAATCCGTGTTTACACAACCTGCCATATAGTTTTCATAGCTTGGAAGGTCCACGGATGTTGTAAAAACTGCCGTTGCTGATATAGATGGCTCCTCTACTGATTCTGGTATCTGCGAGGCTATAGAGTCCCAATATTCCTCTTGTGCCTCATCTTCTACAGCTATTAACGCTTCTTGTGTAGCATAGTAGTCGCTCCGTTCCCAATCATAATTGAATTGACAACCGTTATACATCGTGAGCTCGTAGTACTTACCTCTCGCCTCGCATTCCTCCATCGCGCTTGGGCCTCGTGTAGCTTCCGGCGTCGCAGTAACGACAATAGTTTTCACTTCTGTGGAAGTACCGTTTTCACCAATATTGAGGAAGTAAACTGCCATAATAACAACAGCTGCTAAAAATAATAACTTTAGAGATTCTTTTACGAATGACATAATTTAAGTGTGTGTGTTACAAAATTAACCGTTGGTTGAAGATGAAGTAGTGTCTTGATATTACAACGGACAAAACGGCTATATTCCATCAAATGTAAGCGGACATCACGCGGTTCGACCATTTTCATTCCCTCGAAAAAAACACTGCTTTTTGTAGCCGAGATTGTACCACATCACGCCGTATTGTAAATGCAATGAACGGGCGCAGGTCGGCGGGAGCCGGGGGCGAGGTCGTGGGCGGGGCGGCTCGCGTCGAGCCGGTCGGTGGTGGGGGTCGCGGCGGGGTCGGCGGGCGAAAGGCAGCGGTTGCCGTCGATGGGAAAGCCAGCGCTACGCCATGACGAACGCGGTGAGCGGGCGCAGGTCGGCGGGGCGGGAGCCGGGGGCGAGGTCGCGGGTGGGGCGGCTCGCGTCGAGCCGGTCGGTGGTGGGGGGTCGCGTCGGGGTCACCGGGCGAAAGGCAGCGGTTACCGTCGCTTCTCACTGTCTCACAGCTCTATCCCCGCGCGAAGCAGAATCTCTCGTTCGCGCAATCGTTCCATTGAGTTCAAATCCAGCAGCTTGACCGTCACACGCGCTTCTGCCGTTAGCGAATAAATTTCGGCGTCGCGGCGTTGGAAGTGCTCGGCCCACGTCTGTGTGCGCGGATTGAAGAGCGGGACTAGGTCACCCGTAATCGGATCGAACGAGCCAACGTTTGGTCCTTTGTGGCGATTGCAGCGGAAGCAGGCACAGGCGAGGTTGTCGGCAGCGGTGTCGCCGCCGTGCTGGAGCGGGATGATGTGGTCGGGCTCGTGCTTGTGGGCCGCGACGAATTCGGGTAGTCGGCAATACTCGCAGCGGTTGTTTGCTCGTTCCCAGACCAATCGCCGCAAGGCTGCGGAGACGTAGGCAGACATTAGGCCGCTGCTGTTGCGTGGTCTGTTTGTACAGCAAGTTGTGCTTTCAGCATAATGAGCGCATGTTCGATTCGCTCCAACTCATTCAACTCCTGCTGCTCCGGTTCACCCAGCATTCCTGCTGAATTCAGGGCGAGCAGCCGCTGCAGCCGCGCCTGTGCACGCTCGGAGACGTGGAAGTCGAGTGCTTGCTGAGCAGTTGGGTTTGTTGACAGAAATTCGACAATCTCCGTCGCTGTTTGAGTTGCCAACGTCCGAAACCCCGGTAGCGTTAGTTGTAAAACTGTCGGCAAATACCCATTGAAAGGGCGAAGCTGATTCGCTACCTCATCCGGCAGTTGCATTGTCACTTCAACCATCTTTGTTTCCTCGGTAACTGTTGCGATTCCCTGCCGCAATTATACCACACCGAGCCGCATCGCGAACGCGATGACGGGCGCAGGTCGGCGGGGCGGCAGCCGAGGGCGAGGTTGTGGGCGGGGCGGCTCGCGTCGAGCCGGTCGGTGGTGGGGGGTCGCGTCGGGGTCGCCGGGCGAAATGCAGCGGTTGCCGTCGATGCGTCGCTAGGCAGCAACCGCGTCGACGGCTGCTAGGGTAAACACTCTGCCTAGCCGTCCCGACATAGCACTGGCGCTTGGTTGAGCTACCAGTTGAAGGAAAGCCTTGAGCGGCGTGCGGCCCAATACGCCTTTGATGGTTTGCTGGGTTTGGACGGGCATTCTCGCCAAGCCATCGAGCAAGATCGGCTGGTGCTCATTTGCCGCCAACATTGCCTGATAGCTCACCAAAATTAGCTGAAGCGGTTCTTCCGTCGCTGGATTGTAGTAAAGCACGATATTGTCGGACAGCTCGACGCCTGTTTGTTCTGATTCAGCGTCGGCAAAGGTAACAGAGAGAATGTCGCCTTCGGCATCGTAGTGAATGGTTTTCATAGGATGGAGTTTACCACTTTTCGATAAGGTAAGCCGTCAACACAAAATTGTTCGCCGCGGGCGGGTCGCCGCGCTAGCCGGATTTTACCACAACGACTACGTCCGTGTACGGCTCCGGCAGGTCGTCGAAGGGTCGGCTGTACTTGAACTTTGCCGAGTCAAACGCATCTCGTTTGCGCGTTCCTCGGTGCAGCGTCTCTAGCATGGATGCCAACAAACCATCATGCATTCCCGGATGACCGAGCGCGTGATCCCAGCGTTCCCAGGTGAGGTAAATTTCGTTGCCCCACTGGTCTCTTACAAACCTGGGCCACTCACCGCCCCGTGGCGGACCATTTGGCATAGATTCCACGTTATCATAGTTCTTTACAGGTCGCGCTTCTCTTGCCATGAGGAACGCCGCGCTTTGCCGCCGTAATTATACTACATTGAGCCGCATTGCGAACGTGGTGACCGGGCGCAGGTTGGCGGGGTGGCAGCAGAGGGCGAGGTCGTGGGCGGGGCGGCTCGCGTCGAGCCGGTTGGTGGTGGGGGTCGCGGCGGGGTCGGTGGGCGGAAGGCAGCGTTTGCCGTCGTCTTTCACTGTCTCACAACTCAACCCCTGCGCGCAGCAGAACCTCTCGCTCTCGCAATCGTCTTGCTGAGTTCAAATCCAGCAGCTTGACCGTCACGCGCGCTTCCGCCGTCAGCGGATAAATTTCGGCGTCGCGTCGTTCAAAATGCTCGGCCACCTTTGCGTGCGTGGATTGAAGAGCGGGACGAGGTCATCGATCAGCGGGTCGAACGAGCCGATGTTGGGGCCTTTGTGTCGATTACAGCGGAAGCAGGCGCAAGCGAGGTTGTTGGCAGCGGTGTCGCCGCCGTGCTGGAGCGGGATGATGTGGTCGGGCTCGTGCTTGTGGGCCGCGACGAATTCGGGTAGTCGGCAATACTCGCAGCGGTTGTTTGCTCGTTCCCAGACCAATCGCCGCAAGGCTGCGGAGACGTAGGCAGACATTAGGCCGCTGCTGTTGCGTGGTCTGTTTGTACAGCAAGTTGTGCTTTCAGCATAATGAGCGCATGTTCGATTCGCTCCAACTCATTCAACTCCTGCTGCTCCGGTTCACCCAGCATCCCTGCTGAATTCAGGGCAAGCAGCCGCTGCAGCCGCGCCTGTGCACGCTCGGAGACGTGGAAGTCGAGTGCTTGCTGAGCAGTTGGGTTTGTTGACAGAAATTCGACAATCTCCGTCGCTGTTTGAGTTGCCAACGTCCGAAACCCCGGTAGCGTTAGTTGTAAAACTGTCGGCAAATACCCATTGAAAGGGCGAAGCTGATTCGCTACCTCATCCGGCAGTTGCATTGTCACTTCAACCATCTTTGTTTCCTCGGTAACTGTTGCGATTCCCTGCCGCAATTATACCACACCGAGCCGCATCGCGAACGCGGTGACCGGGCGCAGGTCGGCGGGGCGGCAGCCGAGGGCGAGGTTGTGGGCGGGGCGGCTCGCGTCGAGCCGGTTGGTGGGGGTGGGCGCTTCGAGGTCGACGGGCGGAATTCAGCGGTTGCTGTCGATTTACCTGGGCGGGTGCTCGCCCAGCGCATACACGGCGCGACGCAGATTGATGAGTCGCGGTCGGTTGAGCTTGAGCGCCACGACCGTTGCACGACCTGTCGCGGTGATGCCGATGATTTCGAGGAAATCTTCACGCCATCGGAAGTGGTCGGCCCACTGCTGCCGGCGTGGATGAAAGAGGGAAACAACTTTGTCAGTAGCGGGGTCGGATGCAGTGGTTTTCGTGTACTTGTGGCTGTTGCAGCCTTGACAGGCCAGCGCCAGATTTTCCAACTCGGTCTCTCCGCCAAGCGCGGCAGGCGTGATGTGCTCGACCGAAAAAGACTCTGTCGCAAAATCCTCCTGGCTTTGGCAATACTCGCAGATGTCTGTTGCTCTCTGCCGAACCGCCCGCCTTTGCTCCACCGACGGTCGCCGCCTAGCCTTCATCGGAAGCAGTTAGTCCAAGCTGTTGCATTAAGCTGCGCACCGACGTTTGCCGCAGTTGGGCCAACTCGGTTAACGCCTGGAGCCGGTCGACATCGCGCTGTTCAATTTGGTCAACAATTGTCAGAAGTTCTTCATGCTCAGCAGACGTCAAGATTTCTGCTTGGCGCTTGGCTTTCAGCTCGTCAAAACGTGCTTGAGTCGCCTCCAGCAGTCCTTGATTGATTTGTTGCAGCAGTTTGGCTTCGCCACCAGGTAGACTGGGGGCGCGCCGCTTTGCCCGTAGCCGCATCACCTCATCGGTAAACTGCTCCAAGGCAGGCGCATCCAACTGCTGAACGCCCCGCAGCAATTCCGACAGAGATACCTGTGTTTGCACTTGAACGGTTGTCATAATCCCCTTTTCTCCTCAACATCAGCCGAAGCCCGAATCTATTGTAGCATATTTTCAAAAGAGAAGGATGTCAGCCAGCGAGCGCTACGCCACGGCGAACGTGATGTCCGGACGCAGGTCGGCGTGGCGGAAGCCAGGGGCGAGGTCGTGGGCGGGGCGGCTCGCGTCGAGCAGGCCGGTGGTGGGGGGCTTCGGGGTCGGCGGGCGGAATGCAGCGGTTGCCGCCATTGAAATCGAGGGAGCGGTTACCGTGCGCTCACATGCGCAATCGCTTCAGACGAGGGATAGCGACCCAGCAACTGCAACTCTTGACGCTCCAACAGACGGTCGATTTCGTTGAATTGCAAAATTTTCGCCGTGGCCGCACCAACCGTAGTAGATGGAACAATCTCAATTCCGTTCAGCTGAAAGTGGTCGCGCCAGCGGTCGATCCGTGGGTTGAAGAACCGAACAAACTCCCCCGATTCCTCCATAACCGAACCGACATCGCTTCCCTTGAACCGATTGCAGAAGCTGCACGCATAGGCCAGATTCTCGGCCTCGGTTACGCCGCCGTGCTTTTCGCTGATGATATGGTCGATCTGACAGCCGAAGTGCGTATCCTCTTCATGGATTAGGCAGTACTCGCAGATTTGTTGCGCTCTCTCCACAACAAGCCGACGCAACTCCGCCGGAATATAGGTGCTACTCACGAGTCAAGTAGTGGCGAGCACGTGCTTTCGCAAGCCGCATCAGATGCTCAAGCTGCATGTAGTGGTCGAGTTCAGCCGTTTCCTCAGAGGTGAGTCCGACTGTCTTTTCACGATAGATTAGATCGGCGACGCGTATTTTTGTTTTCTCTGAAGGGGAATAGTCGACGACGCTGTTCGGTGTCGTCCCAGAGGCAATAAATTCAACAATTTCGTTGTAAGCAGGAGTTATTAGCATGGTCTGGCGCTCCTCTAAACCCGGCCGAAGTCTGCCACTGATTATGCCACAACGTCACCAATGTTACGAGTCGCTACGTCGCCACGAACTCGGTGAACGAGCGCAGGTCGGCGGGGTGGCAGCCGGGGGCGAGGTCGTGGGCGGGGCGGCTCGTGTCGAGCCGGTCGTTACGCCGTCAACACGGCATACAGATAATCCTTCTCAATCCACGCTGCCTCAAATTCAATGGCCGTTATGCGCTTGGGCGCGTCGGGAAAAGCGGGGTCGTGAACAAGAACTTTGTCATTTTCAATCCTTGTAACGACAATCGCGTAAGAGGTCACTTCATCGTCCCAATAGGTCAGCGCCCAAGTGTTGACTGCCGCAATGACGGGCAAGTCCTGCTCAAGATAGTGGTGAAGTGTGGGGAAACTCCCCTCCGCAATCTCCACCTTCACCCCCAGCGACTGCAAGCGCTCCAGATTGGAAAATAGCGTGCCAAACGCGCGCACCTGCAATCGTCGCATCAGCCGCCTGTACCGAATGGAAACGCCAAGATAATCAAGCACCATTGCCGCACAAGCCGCCAGGCAATCGGCCTGCTGGCGCTGCTCTCTATGCGAGACGTTGAGCGAGGGCATCGGCGCGATTTTGTATGGTGGTGATTTGGTCGGAGGAGAGCGGTATCACTTCACGCGTCAGCGCATCCACTTCAATCGTGCCCAGCATCGCCACTTGCCCCAATCCACGCAGCGATAGATAGATTGGCATCTGCCAGCGTGGTGGCTCGCCCCACAGCAGCGAGGGCGCTCCCGCCTCCGTTGCCATGGCCACATAGCGCGCCAAATAGCCATTCGCCCGTCGCCGCGCCGAATCAGGCGACACGTGAATGTCGCCTTCCACACCTGGTGCTTGAATGTGAGCCGGGCCTTCTTCCGGCCACGCGTGATTGTGCTCGTGAGCGATTTGGAACATGGTTTTGTAAATTATCGAGAAGCTTTCTGTACTTTCGCTACACTATCATTATATCAGAGTCTCTACAAAACCGAAGTTCCACAAAAAGCTGGCGCCACGCCACGCTACCGCGAACTCGGTGAACGAGCGCAGGTCGGCGGGGTGGCAGCCGGGGGCGAGGTCGTGGGCGGGGCGGCTCGCGTCGAGCCGGTCGGTGGTGGGGGGGGCTAGGGGTCGGCGGGCGGAAGGCAGCGGTTGCCGCCAAGGATGTCGATGGCGAGGAATGATTGGATTTGGCGCGCATTACTGTTTGTAGATCGGCGATGTGGTAGAATTACAAGCAGATGAACGAGGAAGAACAAGAAGCGAGGTGATACCGATGGAGTATGTTGCATACTTAATTTACCAACCAGATCAACGGTGGCAGGCCGTCATTCCCGATCTGCCTGACTGTGTCGTCAATGCCGAAACGCGGGCGGAAGCGTTGGAACAAATTAAGCTGCGTGCCCTGAGCTTTGTTCAGCAGACCGAGCAGGTTCGCATTGAACTGTCTCCTGCCGATTCGTTGTCAGGTGAGGAAACGGCAAATTTGGATTTGAAGGCGTTGGGATATGGCGCATTCAAAGATGACCCTACCTGGGGCGAACTGTTCGATGAGATCGAACGCCAGCGCGATGAACAACTTGCGGGTAAAGTCTAAATGTACTTGTGGGACGCCAATATCTTTCGCCACTTCGGTGAAGAACATCCGCGCTTGGTGCATCACATTCACCGCGTCGGCTGGCAGAACGTTGGCTTGCCGTCGCCCGTGGTTGCGGAAGTGCTGCGTGGGCGCGCCGATTATGCCCTGAAAGCAACGCCAGCCCAAGCAATTCTGGCGCATCAACTCTTGCTCAAGACATACAGCACGCTCCAGAATTTTCGGGTCGTATTCTTCGATGAGCAGTGCGCCGAAGTGATGGAGCGGTTGCAGCGCCAGAAGTCAACGCGAAAACGCTACGTCGACTGCATGATTGCCGCTATCGTGCTTTCTGGTCAGCACGTGTTGGTCACACGTAACGAGAAACACTTTGCCGATTTGCTTCCTGCTCGACAGATTGAGAACTGGTTGGATCGATAGTCACGCATGAACGCGGCGTCCGAGCGTAGATCGGCGGGGCGGCAGCCGGGGGCAGGGTCGCGGGTGAGGCGGCCCGCGTCCAGCCGGTCGGTGGCGGGGGGCGCGGCGGAGTCGGCGGGCTGAATTCGGCGGTTGCCGTCGATGCACAAGCCAGTGCAACGCCACGGCGACGCGGCGTCCGAGCGCAGGTCGGCGGGGTGAAAGCCGGGGCAAGGTCGCGGGCGGGGCGGCTCGCGTCGAGTCGGTCGGTGGTGGTGGGGCTTCGGGGTCGGCGGGCGAAATTCAGCGGTTGCTGTTGATGCGTAGGCAAGCGTTGGGCCACGGCGAACGCGGTGTACGAACGCAGGTCGGCGGGGCGGTAGTCGAGGGCAGGGTCGCGGGTGGGGCGGCCCGCGTCCAGCCGGTCGGTGGCGGGGGGCGCGGCGGAGTCGGCGGGCTGAATTCGGCGGTTGCCGTCGATGCACAAGCCAGTGCAACGCCACGGCGACGCGGCGAACGAGCGCAGGTCGGCGGGGCGGGAGCCGGGGGCGAGGTCGTGGGTGGGGCGGCTCGCGTCGAGCCGGTCGGTGGTGGGGGGGATTCAGGGTCGGTGGGCGGAATGCAGCGCTTACCGTTGCAGCTACCGTCAAAGTGAGGAGGAATTTAGTCCAACTGTTCGATAATTTCTCGCACTCGACTGGCGGCGATGTCGCCCTGCTCGCTCTTCGAGTAAATCGTGACGAGAATCACGCGTTCCTGCGTTTGCAGGTAGTAAATGACTCGGTAGCCGCCGCTCTTGCCCTTGGCGATGTCGGTGTTGCGGACGCGAACTTTGTAAACAACGTAGCCCAGTTGCTGAACGCGGTCGCCAGGCATGTCGCCCCGCTCCAGCGAGTCAGTGAGCGGCTGCACATCCGATTTGATGCGTCGGTACTTGCGCGCGAGCCGTCACAGGTTGCGCCGAAACTCCTGTGAAAACTCGACCTGTCGCCCGCCGCTACTCGGCATCAACCCCGTCCCACAATTCCGCGACAGGGCGCGTTTCACCCGCTACTGCTTCTTTCCACCCCTGACGAAAACTCTCCTCGGCAGAAGGTAACGTTACGCTTTCTCGAAAAGCCTGGGTCATTTTGAGAAGCGCGGGTAGATATTCTTCTGGAATGCGATTAACTTCGTCGGAGATTTGGTCGCGATAGGTGAATTGCACGCTTGCCATAGTTTGCTCCAAGAATTGCTTGCCGTTCTAGCGCTATTATAGCAGATTTCTTGATGAAGCCAACGGTGATAATGGACACAGATCGGCGGGGCGGCAGCCGAGGGCGAGGTCGCGGGCGGGGCGGTCGCGTCGAGCCGGTCAGTGGCGATGCCCCTCCGTGTCACTGTGATTTGCGTGGTACACTGCGCCGGGCATAATGTGCTAAAGGTTGATGGGGAGACCAGCTGCGGCCAGACGCCCTCAATCGTCGGTAGATGGATATTTGTAGCGCAATGGTCAAAGCTTCAGGAGCAAATATGATTGAAGAAGTGTTTACAGCGGCACCCTCACCGGAAAGTCTGGGCATTCCGTCCTGGGCGATCCAAAATTTTCTGCAGCGGATCGATGCCGAACGCATCGGCATGCACGGATTCCTGCTGGTGCGTCGCAACAGAATTGCGGCGGAGGGATACTGGGCGCCGTGGTCGGCTGACCGCAAACACCGGATGTATTCGGTCAGCAAAAGCTTTGTCGCCTTGGCGGTCGGGATAATGATCGATGAAGGCAAGCTCACCCTCGACGATCGGGTTGCCAACTACTTTCCAGATAAAGTGCCGGAAACGCTTCACCCGTGGCTGGCCGCCTCGACGGTTCGGGATCTCTTGACCATGTCGACCGCCCATTCGAGCACCTCATATACACGCGATGATCCCGACTGGGTGTGGACCTTCTTCAACCGGCCCCCTTCGCATCCGCCCGGTACGATCTTCTCGTACGACACCGCGGCCACCGTTGTACTCACGGCTATGGTCGAACGGCTCGCCGACAGGCCCTTTCTGGATTACATGCGCCCACGTTTCCTGGACCGCATTGGCTTTTCCGCGGACGCCTGGTGCATCCGCACGCCCGAGGGGATATCGTGGGGCGGATCGGGTGTCATCTGTACGCTGCGGGATCTGGCCAAAGTCGCGCTCGCCTGCATAAACGGTGGCATGTGGGGCGACGAAAGGCTCCTGCCGGAGGAGTACGTGCGCGCCGCGACCGCCAAGCAAATCGACAACGCCATCCGCGGAGGTAGCGGGTATGGCTATCAGATTTGGCGCGAAAGAGAGAATGGATTCTCCTTCCGCGGGATGGGCAGTCAGTACGCCATCTGTTTTCCCGACAAGGAATTTCTGTTCACCTGCATCGCCGACACCCAAGGTGCTCCAGCGGGCAGCGCCATTCCGGACGTGATGTGGGAAGAGCTCTACCCCCATCTCTCCGACGCCTCGCTCCCGGAGGACCGCAACGCCCATGTAGCGCTCTCCTCGACAATCGAGCAGCTTGCAGTCCTGCCGATTTCCGGGTGCAGGGATGCGCGAACGGCTGCGGAAGTCGACGGAGCCTGGTATGCGTTGGAAGAGAACCCGATGGGAATCACACGGATGCGCCTCTCCTTCAAGGGAGATCAGGGCCAGGGAGATCAGGGGAGATGGGAGTACACCAATGGTCAGGGTGACAATGTGTTGCGGTTCGGTATTGGACGCGTGCTGCCCGGCAAGTTTCCGCAACGCAACTACTTTGGCGAACAAATCGGCGCGGTCCCGGGCATCGAATATGATTGCCTGGCCTCGGCCGCGTGGGTCGATGAACAGACGTTCAACATGGAAGTCTACATCACGGATATTCACCTGGGCGGGCTCCGCTTATCTTTTGCCTTCAAAGGGGAAGAGATCGGCGTTTTTATGACGAAACAAGCCGAGTGGTTCCTGGACGAATACAGTGGATTCGCCGGAGGAAAACGCCTTTAACGCAGCATTGAAAAATACCATAGCGGTTGTGTACAAGCGGGAGCGGTTCTGCTTTCACTGTCGCAATTTGGTGATCTGGCAATTTGGCAACCAGTTATTGACAGCGCCGCCGTTCTATGATATGGTCGCTCCAGAAAGTAAACGTCTGGAGAAATTGACAATCGCTACCATGTGTGACAAGAACAGCCTCTGCCCGCAACGCTGCACGCAACATCGTGCAGGCGTGAACCCTATACATGCGGCCCGGCTTGCGCGCCCCTTGCGGGTGCGGCGCAAGTAAGGGGCGTGGCTGTTTGCATAGCTACGTTTCCCCTACCTCCACGCGATTGTTGACGACGCGGGCCGCCAGGCTCGCGTTTTTTGTTCTCTACTGGCCGTCATCGCCTACACTTTGATCGTGCTGTCCGGCAGCAATTGTGTTCGGTAGCGTTGTCCAATAGAAAACAGTGACCGTCACCTTGTTCGACTTACTAATTTTGGCTGTAGAAAGAGGATCATCGTGCCACACGTGCTTTTGCTCAACGCCAGCTATGAACCGCTGGCGATTATTCCCCAGCGACGCGCGCTCTCGCTGATGCTGCGCGAGCGCGTCGATGCGGCGACGGACGAAGTATTGCGCCTCACCGGCGTGGCGGACAGCCTCGAAATCCCAACGGTGGTGCGGCTGCGACGCTACATCCGCGTCCCTCAGCGCGGCGTCGGCTGGACGCGACGCGGCGTGCTCATGCGCGACAACTATCGCTGCATCTACTGCCAAATTAGCGCGGGTGAACAGCAGCGCGGCAAGGTTATCCGCCGCAACGACTTTACGATTGATCACCTGATTCCCCGCTCGCGGGGCGGAAAAAATACGTGGAGCAACACGGCCTGCGCCTGCTCGGCCTGCAACCAGCGCAAAGGCAACCGCACGCCACACGAAGCGGCAATGTCGCTGCTGTGGGAGCCGAAGATGCCGCGCGTGGATTATGTGGTGGCCTCGGGCGAAGTGCCCGTAGCCTGGAAAATTTACCTCGAAGTACAGAGCTAAAGGAGAAAGGCCCGGCTTCCGAAAAAGTCGGGCCTTTCTCCTTTGTGATTAGCCCAAGTGGCTCCCCACAAACTCCGGCGCGCCGTTGAGAAAGCTGGCCGCCTCCATCTGGCGCTTGCCCGCGGGCTGCACCGTGCGCAGCCGCAGCAGCCCCTCGCCCGTCCCCACGGCGGGGTCCCCATCCGTTTCCACCACGCGCCCCGGCTCGGCCTCCCCTTCGATAGCGTCCGCCCGCCAAATTTTGAAGGTAGCCTCGTTCCACGTGGTGAACGCACTGGGCCACGGCGTATACGCCCGCGTCATCCGCTCAATCTGCGCCGCGGGCAGCGACCAATTGATGCGTCCATCCTCCTTCTTGATCAGCGACACCGCGCTGGGCTCGCCCGGCAAATCGGCCTGATCCACCGGCTCGATCGCGCCGTCAAGCCAGCGGGGCAGCGTCTCCACCAGCAGCGCTGCCCCCTGGGCGGCGAGACGTTTCGCCAGCGTCGGCGTCGTGTCGTCGGGGTGGATGGGCAGCGCGGCCTGGGCCAAAGTGGGGCCGGTGTCCATCCCCGCATCCATCAGCATAATCGTGTTGCCGGTTTCCGCCAGCCCATCCAAAATGGCAGCGCTGATCGGTGAGGCGCCGCGGTAGGCCGGCAGCAGGCTGGCGTGAACGTTGATACAGCCGTGCGACGGAATCTTGAGCGCGGATTTGGGCAGGATCAGTCCATAGGCGGCGACCACGATCACGGTCGGGGCCAGTTCGCGCAGGCGGGCAACGATGGGGTTGACGGGGTCGCCCCGTTTGCGCAGCGTCTCCGGCTGGAGCACGGGCAGGTCGTGGGCAGCGGCGTACTCTTTGACGGGGCTGGGAAGGAGCCTCCGGCTGCGTCCAGCGGGCCGATCCGGCTGGGTGACGACGGCGGTGATTTGCCAGCTGTGGCGAGCGCTCGCCTCGTGTAGGGCGCGCAGCGAAGGCACGGCGAAATCCGGCGTGCCCATGAAAGTAATGGATGTAGTCATTGGACGTTTTTGTCTCGATACGTATCAGATTTAACGCGGAGGCGCAGAGAGGCGGAGCGCGGAGGGCCGCGGGGAAAAGAAGCGCTGTCGTTTTGAGCGAATCGTTAGGCCCTCACCCCCAGCCCCTCTCCCATTATGGGAGAGGGGAGCAGAAGGCTCCCTTCCCCCACGCGTGGGGAGAGGGCTGGAGATGGGGGCGGGGCGAACCACCCAGATTCCAGTCATCAGCAAAATGTCAACGGAACCTATCAACAGTGGTCTACACCTCTGCGGCCCTCCGCGCCCTTCTCTGCGCCCTTACTCCGCGCGCTCCGCGTTAAAAACTTATTGCTCACGCTACTTTCCTGCTCAGAAACGGATTCCCTCGCACGCAAAAGCGCCACGGTTTGTCGACAAACTCCTCGGCGTAGTCGATGCCGATGCGCGGCGTCTGTGCAATTTGGTTATCCTCGATGGGCGAAGCGGGCGGCTCGATCCAGACGGTCTCGCCGCGCAGGTCGATCCCGTAGAAGTCGCCGGTAATGGCGAGGGCGGCGCAGAGCTTGCCGGGGCCGCTGGCGAGCTCGCGCAGTCCCTCGCGATGGCGACGCCGGCGCATGAGGTCGATGCCGTCCGTCGGCGCGAGGGCGCGGATGAGCACGGCGTGTGGCTCGCCCACCGGGGCACAGACAACGTTGAACTGCCAGTGCAGGCCGTAGACCAGCGAGATATAGGCGTGGCCGCCGGGGCCATACTGCACCTCCGTGCGGGCGGTGCGGCGACCGCCAAAGGCGTGCGCGGCTTTGTCGACCACACCCAAGTAGGCCTCCGTTTCAACGATTGTGCCCGCGCTAAATGCGCCGCCGACAAGCGTGCAGAGTCGCGCGCCGAGCACTCCCCGCGCGACCATCAGCGCATCCTGCTGGAAAAAGTCGCGGGGAAATCGCGAAGATGATAAACTTCGTGACAATTTGTTTAACTTCTCCAAAACGAAACTTTTTGCGCCCGCTCACGTACTGTTTACCAAGCCAACGCTGATGAAAATCGAGCGTTGGCAACGGTAATTTTGGCGTGCGTGTACGTTCGCGCACAGAAGAAAGAAACATTCGATGGATCAGCAAGAGAACCAACCTTATTCCAATCAATCCAGCGGGCCAGCGCGGGGCACGCCGCCCAGCGGGTACAGCGACAGAGGCCCTACCGACCCGCATTCCAACGGCAGCGAACTCGACGAGTCGCTCTCTTTGGCGGAGCGCGCCGTGCAGCGGACGCGCACCCAGGCCAGCGAGGCCGCGCAATCCTTCCGCCGCGGCGAACTTGTCCAGCACAGCATCGTTGATCCGGCGGCGACCAACGACGACCGCCTGATCGCCATGCTGTCGTACATCACCCAGCTGATTGTGCCGCTGGCGATGCCGATTATCATTCTGATCAGCGAAAGCGGCAAACGACGACCCTTTCAGCGTTACCACGCCGTGCAGAGCCTGACGCTTTCGCTGCTCGTGATCGCCTTTGTAACGTCCGCAAGCATCAGCATTGGTCTGCTGCAGGTCTTGCCGCCCGTAGGCATTCCGCTGCTTATCCTCTCGCTGTGTCTCAGCCCGATTGCCCTGCTGATGCTGTTTGCGACGGTGATCTACTACGGCGCGCAGGCTTACCGCGGGCGGCGCTTCGCCATTCCGGGGCTAACGAGCTTTCTGCGCGATCAAGGGTGGCTGACGTAGCGACTTGATGCTCGTCTACTGCACAGCATTGTCCGGACAGTCGGGGTCGGTAAGACCTCGGCTGTTTGTTTTTTGTCAGCAAAATTGGAAACTGCCGTGGGTCGCGGTGTCGAGTTGCGTGAATTGGCGTTATGCATTACAATGCGCGCCACCGCTCACGTGAAGACACATCCAAAAGGGACGAGCGTTCTCGCCACCTTCTCCTGCTCCCTTTCTGGCTCCACCTGAATTAACGCCGTCTAATCCAAGAGTTTGCCATGCAAAAATTTACGCGCGCCGTGGACCGGCTATCCGAGTGGCTGGGCAACGCAACGATCTACCTGGTTGTGCTTGCCGTAGCAATTGGGTTCTACAACGTCGTGGTACGCTATGTAGGTCAGCTCATCGGCGTACAGCTCTCCTTCAACACCTTTATCGAACTGCAGTGGCATCTTTTTGCGCTCATTTTCCTGCTTGGCTTTGCCTACATCCTCAAGCATAACATTAACGTGCGGGTGGACTTTATCTACGACAACTGGCCGGAAAAGCGCAAGGCGATGCTAGATTTTTGGGGCCACATCTTCTTCCTCATTCCCTTTTGCATCATTGGCATCATCGTCTCGTGGCGACCGACCTTGACGGCGTGGGGCCGCGGCCCGCGCGATGTGCTGTGGACGCCTTGGGCGTGGACGGGCTCCATCACCCGTTCGCCCGATCCCGGCGGCCTCGTTTGGGCGCCCATTCGAACGATGATCATCGTCGGCTTTGTGCTGCTGCTGCTGCAGGGCATCGCCGAAATTTACAAGCTTCAACTCGTGCTGCGCGGCAAGCTGGCGCTGGACGAAGTCGAGCCGAAGCATGATGCACCGCTGCGTATTGAATAGAAGCGTTGATTGCCCCCTGCTGATTGCCCTTCACCGATCGTCCGTCTGTTAACACCCCTACTCTAAACTGCGACTCCACCTACCGAGAGGAACCGATATGGGTTTTGAATGGCTGGCGATTGCCATGTTCGTCCTGTTTTTTGTGCTAATTCTATATGGCTACCCCGTCGCGTTTTCTTTTGCTGGCACGGCGGTGGTCTTTGTGGCAATTGGTCTAGCCGTGGGCGCGTTTGGAATGCGTCGCTTGCTGGCGCTGCCGAGCCTCTGGTTCAGCACCATGAACAATTTTACACTGCTGGCCATTATCTATTTTGTGTTCATGGGCGCAATTTTTGAGAAATCGGGGCTGGCCGAGCGGCTGCTGGAAACGGTCGGTATCCTAATGGGGCCGGCGCGCGGTGGGCTGGCGCTGGCCGTGGTGCTGGTGGGCACGCTGCTCGCCGCGGCGACGGGGGTTGTGGCCGCCACGGTCATCGTGATGGGGCTGATTTCGCTGCCGATTATGGTGCGCTACAACTACGATCACCGGCTCGCCACCGGCATCATCACCGCTTCGGGGACGATGGCCCAGCTGCTGCCGCCCAGCCTGGTGCTCGTTGTCCTCAGCGACCAAATCGGCGTCAGCGTGGGCGACTTGTTCCTCGGTGCGCTCATTCCCGGCCTCATTCTGTCCAGCCTGTACGCGCTCTACGTCATCTTTATTGCCATCACCCAGCCGAGCAAAGCGCCCGCGCTGCCGCCCGAAGCGCGCACGCTACGCGGCTTTGCGCTCTTTCGGCGCACGCTGGTGGCCGTCGTACCGCCGCTGCTGCTGATCTTTGCCGTGCTGGGCAGCATCTTCTTTGGCTTTGCCACGCCAACCGAGGCGGGCACGGTGGGGGCCGTGGGGGCGATGCTGCTGACTGCGCTCAACGGCAATCTAAATTGGAAAATCGTGCGCGATTCGGCCCGCTCCACGGCCAATATCACTACGCTCGTGATTATGATTCTGTTCGCCTCGTCGTTCTTCGGCCTGGTCTTCGACGAGCTCGGCGGGCAAAGCTACATCCGTGGCCTGCTGACGGGGATGCCGGGCGGCGTGGTCAGCTTTCTCATCGTCGCCAACATCGCGATTTTCCTGCTGGGCATCAACCTCGAATTTATCGAGATCAGCTTTATTGCCATGCCGCTCTTCGTCCCCGCCGCCAGGGAATTGGGCATTGATTTGGTCTGGTTCGGCGTCATGATGGCCATCAACCTCAATATGGCCTTTATTTCACCACCGGTGGGCTTCTCGCTCTTCTACCTGCAAAGCGTCAAGCCGGACGAAGTCCAAACTATTGACATTCACAGGGGCGCGCTGCCCTTTATGGTCCTGCAGGGCGCGGCCCTGCTGATCGTCATTTTCTTCCCCGAAACCAGGGCGCGGCCCTGCTGATCGTCATTTTCTTCCCCGAAACCGTGACGTGGCTGATCGACGTCTCCGACCAATTTCAGCAGGACAGCCGCGCCGCCGTCAGCATGTTGAGCGGTTCATAAATGGTTATCCAACAAAAAAAGCCCGGTATCCGTCTTTGGACACCCCGAAACTTTTTTGTTGGGAGTCGACGTCCCGAAAATTCTGGGCATTCGACCCCACCCCCTCGCACGCTGGTTCGATGAAGCGCATTTACCTGTCAACGAAGCTTGGGAAGCCCTCTCCCCGCGCGCGGGGACACCGGGCTTTGGGGGTGGGGTCGGGCCTGCCATCCCTGATGGCTCGCCTTGCACAAATCTTGCCAAAGAGCTGGATACCCTTTGGTTGGCTGTAGCTATCGGCTTACCGACCGATTCTACGCTTCGGCTTCGTTCCGGGCGTAGAAGCCATTCAGGCTCAGCTCGGTCTAGGCCGTGCCATCCGCTGCACCTGCTCGCGATAGGCAAATTGCCAAAGAGCTGGATACCCTTTGGTTGGGTAGCTATCGGCTTACCGACCGATTCTACGCTTCGGCTTCGTTCCGGGCGTAGAAGCCATTCAGGCTCAGCTCGGCTAGGCCGTGCCACCGCTGCACCTGCTCGCGATATTCCACTCACCCAAGATCGAGCCAAAATCGGCGTCGCTGCTGGAGTTCAAAGGCAGATTCTTCGGCGGCGGCCAGCACGTCATCTGGGAAGGGCAGCAGCGTTACCCCTTCATCCAGCAGCGTCTGCAGCGCGACGGGGTTGAGCGCATCGTAGCGCGCCAGCATAACCGTGTTGGCTTCGTGAGCCGCCGTCCTGATGATCTCCTGGTAGACTTCGGGCAGCCCGTTCCAGTCGTCCAGGTTAAACTGCACCTCGAGCGAGGGGCCCGGCTCCCACCAGCCGGGATAGTAGTAGAAATCCGCCGCGCGCTGGAAGCCCAGCTTCTCGTCGTCGTAAGGGCCGACAAACTCAGCCGCGTCGATAGCGCCCGTTTGCAGCGCCTGGAAAATTTCGCCGGCAGCGGTTAGCGTCACCGTCACCCCCAAGCGGTCCATCACCTGCCCCCCCAAGCCGGGGATGCGCATGTTCAAGCCTTCCATATCGGCCAGCGAGTTGATTTCGCGGTTGAACCAGCCGCCCATCTGCACGCCTGTATTGCCCGCCGGAAAGAAGATCATGTTAAAGCGATCGGCGTAAAACTCCTGTAGCGTTTCCAAGCCGCCACCCTCGAACAGCCACGCGTTCTGCTGGCGCGCCGTGAGGCCAAAGGGCAACGCCGTGCCAAAACCCATCACCGGGCTTCTGCCCACATAGTAATAAGAGGCCGTATGCCCACAGGGAAATGCTCCCTGCTCGACTACATTTAGCACCTCCGTACCGCCAGCGACTTCGCCCGCCGCGCGCGCGTTAATTTGGAAACGCCCTTGCGTCATCGCGCCGACGCGCTCGGCGAAGACCGCCGCGCCGCCATAAATGGTTTCCAGCGAGACGGGCCAGCTGGTGGGCATGTCCCAAGTTAGCGAGGGCAGGGCGCTGTCGTCCTGCGCGGCTTGGGCCAGCTCGTCCGCGGCGGGCGTTTGGGCAAAGCCGCAGCCCGCAGCAATGCCGGCGATCGCGCCGCCAGCTGCCTTGGTGGCCGCGCCTTTGAGAAAGCGACGGCGATTGAAATTGCTCATGAAGTCTCCTTGGCTATTAGATTGAGGGATAAGATGTTGAATTGTACTGCTGTGAGGTGGATGGATCGAGTGTATCATACGCCGGGCACAGACGCAACTTGCCTGGCGGGACGGGGTGGTTCAGTTTGGGGGCGAGTTGAGTTGTCATTTCGAGTACCTGAAGCCGCGAGGCGACCCTCAAACTGAAAGAAACGGGTTCGAGGGGTTGCAGATTGAACCATGGGAGTAATCCGTCAAGCCGGTTTGCGATTTTTGTTGCTTTGCCGAAATCGTTTGCACGTGAGCGTGCTCACTCCACCCCCAACTTCCCCACCACCGCCGCCACCGCCTCATCACCCCCCACATTTCCCGGAAAGACCACGTACGGCATTCCCGCAAAGCGGCTCTCTGCGCCCAGCGACCAGAGCGGCACGCCGGGCAAAATCTGCCCGCGCACCAGCGCGCGGCGCACACCCAGCCCCTGCGTCGCAACATCGCTAGAAGTGATGCCGCCTTTGGCGACGAGAAAGCGCGGTCGCTCGGCCAACCCGCGCACAATTTCTACCAGGCTCTGGGACACCCGCTGCCCAATCGACAGGCTTGCGTCCCCCGCGCCAGGATTTTCTGCCCCCGTAGCTGATGAAGGCGTCACCAGCTCGCGGCTGGTATAGACGACCACGTTGCGCCCTTCGCGCAGCGCCTCGTTCATCGACCTGGTGGCCCGCTCGATTTCCTCCGCCTGCTCGTCCGTCAGCAGCCGCGCCACGGCAACTTCGACGCGCGCGATCTCCGTCGTCGCCAGCAGCGTTTCCAGCTGCGCCGTCGTCTTGGGCACGTGGGAGCCGACGATGACGAGGCCGCCGCTGCCCGTCAAACCGTCGCGCAAATCGTCGGCGGTGAGGACGGGCTGCGGGGCCAGCCCGGCGCGCACCTGCACAAAGGAGGCCGCCGTGCGGTAGAGAAAGCGCTGGCCCTGCGCCTCGGCCTGCAAAATGCCCAGCACCACCACCTGCTGATCGCGCATGGTGACGGAGTCGACGACGCAGGTGTGGCCGTCCAGCGCCGACAATCTCTCCGCCACGCGCTCCGGCCCGCCCTGGCGAATATCATCTAGCGACAGCAGCGCGACCTGCTCGGCTGGCGTGCGGCCGTTGGTCTTCTCCGCCACCCATTCGCGCAAGTCGGAATGAGCGTAGCCAAAGGCCGCATCCCGC
The DNA here is from genome assembly GCA_965213595.1 of Caldilineaceae bacterium. GTDB lineage: Bacteria > Chloroflexota > Anaerolineae > Caldilineales > Caldilineaceae > JBCCFC01. The sequence goes on from CBDBZO010000002.1 coordinate 869,932, forward strand.
GCAAAGGGCGTCTGCGCGGCGGGAATCAGTTGGTCATCTTCGGCAACATAGTGGACGCCGTCAATCGTGAGGCGACCGCCCTCCAGGAAAAAGGGGATGATCAGCGTCGCATCCACCGACGTGCCGAGTGCGTCCAGCAGGGCGTCGGTTTCGCCGGGGAAGTGGCCGCGCAGCGTGGAATCGCTGCGGCTGACGACGGTGAAGTCGACGCCCGTCTGCTTGCGCGCGGCCACGAGATTGCGCGCGATCTCCTGGTGGAGCGCCTGCGCCTCGGCCAGCGGCAGACTGCGCGAATTGGTGAGCAGGTAGAAAGCGGGCGCGTCGCGCCGCAGCTCGGCGGCCAACGTCTCGACCGACCACTCGGTTAGCACGGCGATGTTGTGGACGGTCTGCGTGCCGGTCGGGTCGTCGTCGAGCACGACGAGCTTGCCGTCGGCCTCGCGCAGGCGCTGCCGAATGGCGGGCAGCAGATCGTCCGGCCAGTCGGGCGGGAGGTCGGTCAGGGTTTGGGTGAGGGGGAGAATGTTGGGCATGACGATGCGAAATTATAGGCGCTGCTTGCTTCGGCGAACTCAGCAGAACTTCGGCTGCGCAAGCATTGGCTTCTCAAACGCTTTGCACAAAGGGGAGTGTGAATGTTGTACGGCGGCAAACGGCCAAAAACAGACGTTGAGCAAACCCAAAAAATGGCCTTGCCGCCCGGTGAATCACAGCCTGAAGACAGGACTATCCGGTCTCGAATCAGCCATGCTGTTGCTTCTACGCCTGCTTCACGTTAACGTTTGATTGCGGCTAAGAGCGTGTTTGAAAGTCACGGTTGCCGCAGCGGAAAGGTGATAATCACCGTCCGCTGGCTGGTCTGTCAGGCGCGTTGCCCTGGACGGTAACGGTCAATCTGTCATCTTTTAGCGCGGCGGTGCGCCGACGGCCTGCCCCGCCTGATCAATCCGCACGGCCAGCCCAATGCCGCTAAAGTCCACCTGATCCAGCGGATTGACGACGCCGACAACGACGCCGACCACCTCGCCATTGCGGTTGAGCAGCGGCCCGCCCGCGCTGCCGGGGTTGACAGCGGCGTCAAACTGGATGAGACGCGTCAGCTCGAAGTTGAAATTTTGCGGCGCGTACGTCCGGTCAAAGCCGGAGACGACGCCGGCGCTGAGCGAGCCCGCTAGGCCAAGCGGGTTGCCGACCACGTAGGCCTCGTCGCCGACGCGCAGGGCGTTGGGGTTGCCCAGCGTGGCGGGCGCAAAGGTCTCCGGCAGCTCGTCCGCCTGCAGCACGGCGATGTCGTTGTCCGGCTGCGCACCAACCAGCTCGCCCGTCGTCTGCGTGCCGTCGGCAAAAATCAAGTCAATCGACCCCGCGCGCTCGACCACGTGCAGCGCCGTCAGGATCGCGCCTTCGGCGTTGATGACGACGCCGCTGGCTAGGTTGGGCGGGACGGGCTGCTGTGCGCTTGACCCCTCCCCAGCCCTCCCCATCCTGGGGAGGGAGCTGTTTCTTCGTCGGTCCCATAACGGCTCCTCCCCCATTATGGGGGAGGCTGGGAGGGGGTAAAAGACAGTATACCCGATGTGATTGACCTGTCTCCGAAGCAGAAGTGAACCATCGTCTCCACGCGCAATCCCATCGCCGCCCGGATCGCCCTGCTGCGTCTGAATCACAACCAGCGAGGGCAAAATCTGCTGGTAGACGGTGGCGGAGTAGGCGGGCGCCGGCGTGGCCGCGGCCAGCGCTTCGGTGACGCTGTCGTCGACGTCACGCGGGGTGAGCGGCGCGGGCGGTGGAAAGAGGCGATTATAGAGGATGAGGCCGACCAGCGTCGCCAGCACGCCGACTGCGAAGGGCAAGCTGCGTCGCAGGGTGGTGCGGAGGCGCTGTCGGCGCGTAGCACTATTGGAGTTGGGTGCAGCATCAAAGGTCATTGGATGGGCGTGGAACCAAAGCAAAGCCAGCGATAAACGACGGGAGCCTACCCGAAACCACGTTTTCACGAGGCGATAGTTCTACTCTACCTTTTGCATTGTACCACGAATTATACTTGTTTTACAGCCACCCCACCTGCTTCGGCTTCAAATTCCCGCCGTGCAGTTTCGCATCCTTCGCCGTCGGCCAGCGCATTTCGCTCTGGCGGGCGCGCTCGCGCTTGTAGCCGGAATTGTAATAATTGCTTGTCGCCAGCCACGCCAGCAGTCGACCCATCATCCGCTGCTTGACTTCGCCGTGCGCGGCGTCATCCCACAGGTTGTGCAACTCGTGCGGATCCTCGACCAAATCGTAGAGCTCCCCTTCCTCCTGGCCGATGTAGTAGACCAGCTTGTGCGTTTCGCCGCGCATCATGATCTGGTAGTTGTCCTCGGCGAAGACAAACTCGCGCGGCACAACGTCCGGCTCGCCGCGCAGATAGGGCAGCAGCGAGCGCCCCTCCAGATAATCGGGCACGTCGACGCCCGCCGCCTCCAGAATTGTCGGTCCCAAATCAATCAGCGAAACCAGGTCACCCGTGCTGCGCCCCGGCTCGACCACGCCGGGCCAGCGCGCGACGAGCGGCACGTGCACAATGGGATCGTACATCAGCCACTTGTAGGCCAATCCGTGGTCGCCGAGCATTTCACCGTGGTCGGAGCAGAAGAGGAGCAGGCTGTTGTCCAGCCAGCCGCGCGCTTCAAGCGAATCCAAAATTTTGCCGATCTGCTCGTCCACCGTGGTGATTTTGGCGTAGTAGTGGCGACGCATCCGCTCCATGCCCGCGTCGTCGATCTCGTCCATGCGAATCACCGATTCGTGATTGGTGTTGGCGTGCATCTCGCGGTGAGCCAGGTGCTGCGGCGGCTTCGCGGCCAGCTCGTTCGCGCGCGCGACGGGCCCCGGCAGCTCGCGCCCCTCGTACATTTCCAGGTGGCGGGGAAGCGGATCCCACGGCTCATGTGGCCCGGTGAGGCCGATCTCCAGGAAGAAGGGCTTCTCCCCCTGGTAGTGGTCGATCCACGAAGTGGCCGCGTTGCCGATGAAAACATCGCTGTGTAGGTGCTCGTCGAGATGCCAGGCCACGCCCTGGTATTTGTCCTCCCAGTTCGGGTCGGTCTTGTTGCGTTCGTTCGGTCGCTCTGCACCGTGCCACTGGAGATAGCGACCCCAGTCGTCGTCCGCGCCGCCGCGCAGTTGATTCGTGTTTGTGGGGTTTTCGACGATCACGCGCTCGTGGAAGCCGCCGCGCACGTCGCGCGGCGAAAAGTGCATCTTGCCGATGTTGGCGCAAAAGTAGCCTGCTTCGGCCAAATCCTGCACCCAATTGCGGTGGTTGGCCCACGATTGAAACGAGTAAACGCCCGTCGTGTGCGGATACATGCCGGTGAAAATTGCCGCGCGCGAGGCAATGCACGTCGCGCCGGGGCAGTAAGCCTGCCGGAACGAGAGCCCTTCGCGCACCAGCCGATCCATGTGCGGCGTGATCATGTGGTCGTTGCCCCACGCGGCGAGAGTGTCGAAGCGCTGCTGGTCGGTGAGAATGAGGATGATGTTGGGGGGAGACATAGGTGAAGGCTCCTTGATGTTGATTTGGTGCGTGGTGCGTGGTGCGTGAACTGGAACCCAACCGGTGTGAGTGATAGTTCACGCACCACGCACCACGTTTCAATTCCGCAGCGAATGAATCGGCGCGGGAATCTTGCCGCCAAAGCCGACAAAGCGGCTCGACTGCCCCGCGTTGCGCACTTCGAGAATTGCGCTTTCGCCAAACAGGCCGCCAAACGAGACAAAGTCGCCCGCGGCTTTGCCCGGCATGGGAATGAGGCGGGTGGCGGTCGTCTTGTTGTTGATCAGCCCAATCGCCATCTCATCGGCCATGATGGCGGCCAGCGTTGCCGCGTCGACCGCGCCGGGGATGGCAACCATGTCCAGGCCGACGGAGCAGACGCTCGTCATCGCCTCCAGCTTTTCAAGCACGAGCGCGCCGGAGCCCGCGGCGTCGGCCAGCTCGCTGTCCTCGCAGACGGGGATAAAGGCCCCGCTGAGGCCGCCGACCGTCTGGCTGGCAAAGGAGCCCCCCTTTTTGACGGCGTCGTTGAGCAGCGCCACAATCGCCGTCGAGCCGGGCGCGCCGATGGCGTCCACGCCCAGGATTTTGAGGATTTCGCCGATGCTGTCGCCCACGGCGGGCGTCGGCGCCAGCGAGAGATCGACCACGCCAAAGGGCACGCCGAGCGAGCGCGCCACCTGCCGTCCAATTAGCTCGCCGCTGCGGGTGACGCGAAAAGCGGCCTGCTTAATTTCCTCCGCCAAGTCTTGCAGCCCCAAATTTGCCGCGCCCTCGCGCTCGATCTTGCGCTCCAGCGCTCGCGCAATCACCCCCGGCCCGCTGACGCCGACGTTGAGCACGGCGTCCGCCTCGCCCAGGCCGTGCATGGCCCCGGCCATAAAGGGGTTGTCGCCCGGCTGATTGGTAAAGACGACGAGCTTGGCCGCGGCAAAACCGCCCGTGTCGGCGCTGCGCTCGGCCAGCGTCTTGATCGTGCCGCCGAGCAGGGCCAGCGCGTCTACGTTCAGCCCGTAGCGCGTCGAGCCGACGTTGACCGAGGCGCAGACTTTTTCGGTGCTCGTCAGCGCCTCCGGCAGCGCGGCGATCAGCGCGCTGGCGCCGCCGCCAAAGCCCTTTTCTACATTGGCCGAAAAGCCGCCCAGAAAATCCACGCCGACCCGCGCCGCCGCGCGGTCCAGCGCCTGGGCTAACCCGACAAAGCCGTCGCAGTCAAAGCCCGCGCCGACGTGGGCCAGCGGCGTTACTGCTAGCCGTTTGTTGACAATGGGGATGGCGTATTTTTCGGCGATGGCGTCGCAGGTGGGAACAAGGTCCGCGGCAAGGGTGGTGATTTTGTGCTCGATGGCGTCGGCGGTATCGGCCACGGTGGTGCGGCGGCAGTCGAGCAGGTTGATGCCCATGGTGACGGCGCGCACGTCCAGATGTTCTTTCTGGATCATGGCGACGGTGTTGAGAATCTGATCGGAACGAATCATAAGAATTAAAACCGCGGGTGGACGCAGATGAACGCGGGTAAAAGAAATCCGCAGCCACGTTGGCTGCGGGTGAATTATACATCGGGGCGGGCAGAAGTGCGAGGTTTCTACATTGCGCCCAGCCATTCCACATAATCCCCTTCCCACCAAGAATGCCTACCTATCTTTGCGCTGCCGAATCAGCAGGTAGATAAAAAAGGGCGCGCCGACCGCCGCCGTCACTAAGCCAGCCGGTAGCTCGATCGGCGCAAAAATGGTGCGCCCCACCAAATCCGCCCCCACCACAATCAGCGCGCCGACCAGCCCCGCCGTGGGCACGAGACCCAGGTGATCCGGCCCCACCAGCCGCCGCGCAATGTGGGGGGACATCAGCCCGACAAAGCCAATCGTGCCCGCCGCCGCGACCGTCGCCCCCGCCAGCGCCACCGACGCGAGCAGCAGCAGGCCGCGCCGGATTTCGACGCGGCTGCCCAGCCCCTTCGCCACATCTTCACCCAGGTTGAGCGCGTTGAGGTCGCGCGCCAGCAGAAACGTCAGCGGCGCGAAGATCGCCACCCAGGGCAGCAGCGCCCTCAACTCATCCCACGAGCGGCCGTAGACGCTGCCCGTCAGCCAGATCAGCGCGCGCTGCACGTTGTAGATGTCGCCAAAGGTGATCATCAGCGTGGTCAGCGCCGTGGTCACTGCGCCGAGGCCGATGCCGACGAGGATCAGGCGAATGGGCGAGTCGCCGCCTCTCCACGCTAACAGGTAGATCAGCAGCGCCACGGTGAACGCCCCCGCAAAGGCCGCCAGCGGAATCATCCCGGCGGGGACGTTCTCGAAGACGACGATCAGCGATACAGCCACAAAGCCCGCCCCGGCGTTGATGCCGAGGATGCCCGGCGAGGCCAGCGGGTTGCGCGTCAGCCCCTGCAGAATTGTGCCGGAGATGCCCAGCGCCACGCCGACCAGCGCCGCTACCAACATGCGCGGCAGCCGCAGCGTGTTGACGATGAAGTTGTAGTCGTTGAAATTCTCGGTCTGAATGCGCAACACCGTACGGATTACGTCCAGCGGCACAATGGGGTATTCGCCCACGCCAATGTTGACGATCATCATGGTCAGCGTTGCCAGCGAGAGCGCGGTCAGCACGAGTGGCACGCGTCGGTCGATGCGGAAGGAGAGCGGGAGTCGACGGGGGCGGATGGTGTACCAGGTTGAGTGTTGTCGCATGAACGCTTGGTTCAGCTTGTGCTATAATTGGCAAAGAACGAGGTAGCGTTTGCCCTTGAGCAGGAGAAATTTTATGAAGCAGATTACTGTTCGCGTCGAAACACAGCAGCAAGCCGAGCAACTTGTCGACGTGCTCTCCGACTTCGACTTTGTTCTGAAAATCGGTGTTGATACCCTTTGGCCTTCAAAAGACGAGTTCGATGACGACATTATCAAGATCATCGAAAGCGACATTGGCCCCATGATTAGCGAAAGCCGCTCCTCCGTCTACGACGTGATGGAGGCTCACGATGAGGGATACAGCGCTTCCGAGATCAGCGAGATTTACAATTTATCTCCACACCAAGTGGATGTCGCACTTGCCTACATCGAGAAGCATCGGACTAGGCTGGAACCTGAGCTACGCGAGTTGCTCATCCAAAAGGCCGAGAATGAAGCATATCATCGCTCCTTGGTTGCCGAGCGCGAGAAGCAATTTGTCAAAGAGATGACGCCAGAGCGCATCAAGTTCAACGAATTGCTTGAACAAAGCCGACGCAGACGCGAGGCGCTTTGATGCAAATTGTCCTTTCCGACCACAATTGCGAAGGGCAGGCAAAGGCGATATACGATGTGCTTCGTTACGACGGGACGTGGCTTGAGCTTTCACCCATCAAGCTATTTCTCTTCGACGATGTTGACCTGCCGATTAGCGCAGATGACGAACAGGTTTGGCAACTGTGCCAAGACAGGCAGTACCTCTTGTTGACAGGCAATCGAACCAACAAAGATCAGGAGAAATCGCTTGAGTCGACAATTCGCCGGTTCTTTACGCCAAACAGCCTACCGGTTATCACTATTGGCAACTTAAAGCGCGTGATTCCCAATCAAGTCTACCGCACACGCTGCGCCGAGCGCCTGGCCGAAATCGTCTACGACCTCGACAACTTTCGCGGCACCATGCGCATCTTTATTCCCTAATCCCCTCGCTAACGCCGCACCCGCCACCTTACCAAGTAAACAAAAGACGGCCCGCCGATCAGCGCCGTCATCACGCCGACGGGGAGTTCGGTGGGCTGCAAAATTAAGCGCGCGCCGACATCGGAGACGAGCAGGAAGATGCCGCCGAGAATGGCCGAGTAGGGCAAAATCCAGCGGTAGTCCACGCCGACGAGGAAGCGGGCGACGTGCGGAATCACCAGGCCGATGAAGCCAATCGGCCCCGCCGCAGCCACCGCGCCGCCCGCCAGGAGCACCACCGCCACGCCGGAAAGCGCCTTGACCCAGCCCGTGTTCTGCCCCAATCCCTTCGCTACATCCTCCCCCAGCGAAATCGTCGTGATCTGCCGCCCCAGCGCAAAGGCCAAGACCAATCCCCCCGCCAGGTAGGGCGAAACCTGCAAGAGCAAATCCAGATCGCGCCCGGCGACGGAGCCAGCCAGCCAGAAGCGCACCTCCTCCAGCGTGCGCTGGTTGAGAATCAGCACGCCGGTGGTGAAGGAGCCGAGCAAGGCCGTGAAGGCCGCGCCCGCGATGGTGAGATTGAGCGGCGTGGGCCCGCCGCGACCGAGCGCGCCCAGCGTGTAGACGGCGACCGCCGTTAGCGCCGCGCCGACAAAGGCAAAGAGCGCGTAGAGCGCCAGCGAGCCAATGTTGAGGAAGAAGACGGCCATCACCACGGCCAGCGCCGCGCCGGTGTTGATGCCGAGAATGCCCGGATCGCCCAGCGGGTTGCGCGTGAGCCCCTGCATGATGCCCCCAGCCACGGCCAGCGATGCGCCGACCAGCGTGGCCACCGCCGCCCGCGGCACGCGCAGGGTGCGGATGATCAGGTGGTTGGTCGACTCCGAATCAAAGGCGAAGAGCGCGGCCCACACGTCGGCGGGCGCAATGTCCGCCGCGCCAAAGGCGATGCTGAGCAGCATGGTCAGCATCAGCAGGCCGATGCCGATCAGGATGCCCATCACGAGCACGGGGCGCGTGCGCAGGGAGCGCAGCGAGCCAGCGGTTTGGGAAATGGTGGTGGCACTCATCGTTGTTCTGCCACCTCCACGACTCTGTACTGCGGATATTCATGCGTCTGATCGGCCTGAGCCGTCGAGCCGAAGGTTTCCACATAGCGCTCGACTTCGACGCGCGCCGCGTACGTGCCTTCCGTGCCGTCGGGCGTGGCGTACTCGATGCAGACCTCGGCCCACCGCGGCTTCTCTTCGTCGGCATCCTTGTCCACGACCCTGCCCCGCTTTTTACAATCGAACCAGGGCCAGCCTTCGCGCTGCCACATGGCGCGCTCGGCGGCCTGGGCAAAGCCGCCATCCAGCCCGGACCAGCCGCGATAGTGGCCGTGCAGGTCGGCGACATCGCCGCTGCGCTCGATAATTTGTGCCGCCTGCGGCTCGTCGACGTAGGCCCAGTAGTGGCCCGTCGGCATGTCCATCAGCGTGGGCGCGAAGATGTGCCCGCCAAAGTGGGTCACGCGCCAGATGCGCAGGTTGTCGCCGCCAAAGGTTTCCTGCATGTAGCGGAACGTGGGGTAGCCAAACTTGGCGCAGGCCACGTCGACCGCGCCGTGGGTGCAGACGAGCACGTCGCGGACGGGGTCGGCTTCGGGCGCGCGATAGGCGTTGAACTCGGGCAGCGTCTCCTTCGCCTCGAAGAGCGCCCAGAGCAGTGGGCCGAGATCTTCGTCGGGCACGATGTATTCGTGCTTGGCGAACTGCGCAAACCTGTCGGCGGGGCGCTCGTAGTAGAGTACGCGTCGACAGCCCGGTACGGCGTATTGTTCATCCGGCGCGATCAGCAGCGGCCGGTGGCGAAATTCGCCCGTCTGCTTGTAGTGCTCCATCCACACGCTGCGCAGGTCGATTGCCTCCTGAGGCAGCGCGCCCGGCTCGCCGAAAACGTCGCGCTTCCAGGGCAGCGGCGTCTCGATCAGGATGGCGTCGTCAAAGCTGCCCGCGTAGCCTGCGGGGTTGAGCCCCAGCTCGCGCGCGGCGACGTTGCAGTAGGTTTTTTGTTTAGTTGGTGTCGTCATTAGTCGTTAACTTTCTCCTTCGGTCAGATATTGCTCCACGTCGTCCAAAATCTCGTGGGCCGAGCGCAGGCCGCCAAAGCCCATCCAGTGCGTGGTGTCGACGAAGTAGGCTTCGCCCGCCGCGACAGACGGAAGCTGCTGCCAGAAAAGATGTTTGTTACTGGTCACTAATCCTTTGTCATTTGCGCCAGCAGCAGGAGGGCGGTGAGGAGGCGGATCGTATATTTCACGGTGGTTTATCTCTCGTAGTCGGTCATTCACTCAGGAACGGGTTGGGCGACACTTCGGTTGGGTCTGCGCCGCCAAGAATAGGGATCAGGTCGTCGATGGTTTTATTGATCGAGTAGGGGTCGAAGGCGAACCACTGCTGGCCGGGCACGGCAAAGAATTGCTCGTTCTGCACGGCCTCCAGTGCGGCCCAAATCGGCTCGCCCACAAAGGCTTCAACCTCGTCGCCCTCGCGCCAGTCAAACGAAAGCAGCAGCAGGCGGTCGGCGTCGATGGTGTCCAGCCGCTCCAGTGAGACATTGGCCCAATACTCTTCAAACTGCGACTCGTAGTCGGCCTGCGTCAGCGCCTGATTGTCCGGGCGCTCGATATCTGCCTGGGCCATAATCTGGTTGTAGGCAAAGTAAGGCGCGCCGTAGTTGACGGTTCCATCCCAAGAGCTGAAGACTGAAACCGACGGGTCGCCTACCTCGTCGGCATAGTCGCCGAGTGCGGCGATGCGCTCGTTTGTGGCGTCAATCAGCGCCTGCGTCTCTTCCTGCGCGTTGAGCACGCTGCCAAAGTACTCGGCAAAGGTCGACCAGCGATTCTCGTTGTTGTCGTAGATGTTGAAGGCCACCGTTGGCGCAATTTCGCTGAGCAGCTCGTAATCCTCCACGCCCGCAGCCAGAATCAGATCGGGATTGGCGGCAGCCATCGCCTCCATGTTGTAAGGCCACTGGCCCAGGTCCACGGCATCGGCCACGAACGCCTCGCCCTCGTCGCCCCACTCCGGCGAGGCGTTGACCAGCTCGTTCCACTGCGTCATGTCCAGCGCCACGGACTGAATGTCGAGCAGGCGCATGAAGGCGGCGATGTCGATGTCGGTGACGGCAATGCGCTGCGGGTCGACCGGCACGCAGGTCGTACCGTAGTCGTGGTTGGTGGTGCGGAAGCCTTCTTTGCAGTCGCTGGCGCTTGCTTCTTCCTCCGGCGCAGAAGTCGCGTCCGCCATCACCCCATCCGACGCGGGATCGGCCGTCTCGACGGGCACGCACGCGGCCAGCAGCGCCAGCAGCAGGAGGGTGGTGATGAAATGAATTGTTCGTTTCATGATGTTTTTTCTTCGTTGAGTATTGGAACGCTTGAACGTTCCAACGATTGAGCGTTGAGCTGCTTTTTTAATTCAGCACGTTTAGTCCGTCGCCGTGCTCTCTGGCACGACGGTATTGGAATCACCATCCACGGCGGCTTCCATCATCGGCACCAGCTCATCGAGCAGGAAGTCGATGCTGAGCGGGCTCGAGAAGGAGAAAGCCCCGCCGAGCAGTTGGCCGAGGAAGATTTCCCGGCCCTCCTGGGCGGCATCGAGCTGGGCGCGCAGCGGCTGATCCTGAATTTGCTGGATCCCCTCGTCGCTGGAGGCGAGCCAGATCACGAGGTCGACATCGAGCAGTTCGGGCATTCGCTCCTCGCTAAAGTTGGTGAAGAAGCTGTCGCCAGCCAGTTCGTCGTATATTTCTGGCGTCACAAAGCCGAGATTGCTCAGCAGCCGCGGGCGGGTGTCCTGTGAGGCGTAGACGCCGGGCGAGCCATCAAAGGCGAAGGCAACCGCCAGGGTCGCGCCCTCAAATTCGGGATAAGTTTCGCGAATTTCGACGAAGCGCGCCTCGAGATCAGTCACGATCTGCTCGGCCAGCTCGCTGCGACCAACGGCGCGACCGAGGATGCGCGTCACCTCTGGCCAGGGCGTGCCGTAGTCGACATATTCGCCGGGCTGGGCCACCGTCGGGGCGATCTGGGCCAGCAACTCGTACTCGTCCTCGGTCATGCCCGAGGTGACGCCGACGATGAGATCGGGATCGAGCGCGGCAATGGCCTCGAAGTTGAGTTCGGCCCCGCCGATGATTTCGGGCTCGGCGTCGCCCAGCTCGTCCTGCGCCCAGGGCCATACCTCGTATGGATAGCCGCCGTACCACTGGCGCAATCCGACCGGCGTCACGCCCAGCGCTAGAAGTTCATCCTGCTCACTGTATCCGACGCTGACCACCCGCGTCGGCTGCGCCTCGATGGTGGTGCTGCCATACTTGTGCTCGATGGTGACGGGGAAGGTGTCGGTTCCCTCTGTTTCCGCTGCGGCAGCGGTCGATTCGCCCGCATCTGATTCGGAAATGGAAACGGACTCAGCAGGCACGCAGGCGGTCAGCAGCGCCAGCAGCAGGAGGGCGGCGAGAAGGTAGGTTAAACGTTTCATCAGTTGTCCTTTGGTGTTAGTCGTCAGTGGTGCAGGTGTTGACGGTGTCGGCATCAGCAGCGACCTCGTCGGATGCGGCGTCCGCTGGAGCAGCGGTGGGCACGGTACAGGCCGCTAAAACCCGCTACGGCCCGCCACGATCAGCATCAAGAGCAATGAGAGGTGAGGTGAAGAAGATGCTTCATGGTTGGTCCTTGCTGTGTTATACTTCTAGACGATATTATTAAACGTTGCCAGAGAAAGATGTTCGTGATGCAGTGGCCCGAATCGTTTCTCGACGGCTGCCTACCGGCAGACGCACAGTCGCTGGCGATGCGTGTTTATTTATTGGTTCGCTCGCCGCTTGAGAGCGCAGATTTTGATTCGCTCAAGACGCGTCAGCCGCAAAAAACTTTGGTTCTACCGGATCTCAGGGGGTTGACAAATAGGGACGATGGAGCGGGTCGATTTCGTCACTGCCATTACGCCGAAATTTCACCTTTTCGATGCCCATCAACATCAGTTCTGATGTCAACCCCCTGAAATCCCAAAGAGCCAAAACTTTTTCGACGGCGGAACTCGAATGTCAAGCGCACGGGCTGTCGGTTTTTGAGCAGGTTGAACACGTGCGACGGGTGAAGCGCAGGGTGCGGCGATTGCGCAATCGGTCAATCGCCGCTGGCCAGCTCGGTCCGGAGACGGGGGTTGTCAAGCCGACGTCCAGCCAGTTTGGCAACTCTCATCGGACGTGGTGGATACCAGTACACGTAGAGCCGTGGACGCTATTTGAAATTGTTAAACTTGTGGAGAGAAACTAGCCATGCTTCCCCTCGATACCAGTTTGGGACAGCTTCAAATCTTTGAAATCTACGAGTTCTACAACATGCCCGTGTTGTTTGCCTGCAAAAATCAGGCGGATAGCATCTACCTTGCCGTCTGGATCGACGAAACGACGGATGCGTTCGTTTGGCTGTACGTGCCCGTGTCGCCACGACGGTTTGCGAAGATTCGAGCCGGTCAAATTGATCTCCACGATGCATTTACTAAACCCGAAGACGGCATTGCCTTGAAAGTCACCGTCCCCAATAGTCCGCTGCAAACGGCGCAGGTGGAGTCAATCCGTGCGGCTGAAATAGATATCGATTGGGCACCCCTTGCCAACGAATACCTGGATGTTCCCGATTCGCTGCCGCGCATTCGATGGGACGGCGTAAATCAACTGAACCCAACCACTGCCGCATATCCCAAGCACGTTACGCCCGACCCCTGGTATCGCCAGTTGGAGATTCCGGCGTTGTCCCTGCCGCTTTGATAATTTGGAGGCCCAATGTCTTCTCCCTTTCCCGGTATGGATCCGTCTACATCTTGCTCGTCAATCGAGCAAACGGTGACTACATGCGCCAATCCGAAATTTGGCCCGTCGCCATTGATCAGCCTCTCCCAGTGCTGCCCATCCCCCTGCTTGCGCCGGACCCCGACGTCAGCATTGATTTTTCTCCGCTCGTACAAACCATTTATCAGGATGCCCGCTACGATCTGCGCGTCGACTACGCGGAGCACGTGCCAGCCCCACCGCTTCGCCCCGCCATGCGCTCTTGGTGGCAGCAGCTAAATCGATAGCGGCTCCGCCACCGAGCCATTGCGACTCGCCGCTTCCACCTTCGGCAGCCGCTCTTTCCCCAACATGCGGCCAATCGGCACGCACATGGGCGTCCCCGTCACGGGGTCGGGGACGATGCGGGCGTTCAGGCGAAAAACCTGCTCCACCATCGATTCCGTCATCACGTCGACGGGCTTGCCCTGGGCCTGGATTTCCCCCTCGCGCATGGCGACGAGGTTGTGCGCGTAGCGGCAGGCGTGGTTGAGATCGTGGAGCACCATCACAATCGTGCGCCCCCGCTCGTTGAGATCGACCAGCAGGTCGAGCACTTCGATCTGGTAGGCCAGATCGAGAAAGGTGGTCGGCTCGTCCAGCAGCAGGATTTCGGTCTCCTGCGCCAGCGCCATCGCAATCCACGCCCGCTGCCTCTGCCCGCCAGAGAGCGTATCCAGCGGGCGCTCGGCAAATTTGGCAATGTTGGTGATCTCCAGCGCCTCCTGCGTAATGCGCTCGTCCTCCGCCGACCACTGCTGGAACCAGCCCTGGTGCGGGTAGCGCCCCTGCGCGACCAACTCGTGCACGGTCAAGCCTTCGGGCGCAATCGGGCTTTGGGGCAGGATGCCCAGCTGCTTGGCGAGCACTTTGGTCGGCACGCTGTGGATGGCTTTGCCGTCCAGGAAGACGCTGCCCGACTTAGGCTTGAGCAGCCGCGCCAGCCCGCGCAGCAAGGTCGACTTGCCGCAGCCGTTGGGGCCGACCAGCGTGGTGATTTTGCCAGCAGGAATCGCCAGCTCAAGGTCGGAGATGATCGTGGTGTTGTCGTAGGCAAGTTCGAGATGTTCGGCTTGCAGTCCATGCATAAAATATTCCTCAACTTTGTCATTGGTCCTTTGTCATTAGTCATTTGTTCCTCGTGGAAATCTGAACGCGACATGGTCACCACCAGGGGCAAATGACCAATGACCAATGACAAAGGACTAAAGATACTCCACCACATCCGCCAGCGCCGGGCGTGGTCGCTCGGTTGGCGGCTCCGCCGCGCTGCCGATATACATAAAGCCGAGAATTTCGTCGCTGGGGGCAATGCCGAGTGCGGCCTTGACGGCATCGTCGTAGTTGGGCCACTCGGAGAGCCACTGCGACGCGTAGCCCAGCGCCGTCGCCGCAACCAGAATGTTCTGGCAGACGGCCCCGCCGGAGAGAATCTGCTCCCAGTGCGGGATGCGCTCGGTGGATTCGATCTTGGTGCTCACGATCAGCACCAGCGGCGAGCGCAGCGGTCGCGCGCGCTCGGCCTCGACCTGCTTCTCGCCGGCGCCGGGATTCTTGGCGCGGTAAACCTCGGCAAAGAGATTGCCCAAATTTTGTCGCGCCTCTCCCTGCACAACTTGAATGCGCCACGGCGTCAGCTTGGCGTGATCGGGCACGCGCGTGGCGCAGCGCAGCAGCGTCTCCAGCTCGTCGGGCGAGGGGCCCGGCTCGCACTGCTTGGCCGCCACAACGGAACGGCGCGACAGCAGCAGGTTGATCGTTTCGAGATTTTGTTTGGTTGTGGTTGGTGTCATCTTGATTTGCTCCGAAAGCTAATTTACCGAAAACAGATGGGGCGGCACGCGCAGCGGCTCGTCGACGGGCGGCAGATTTTCGCTATCGTCGCCCCGCTCCGCCATTTCGACGGCGTGGGAATGGCAGGCTGCGCTCTGCATCATCGCCACGAAGCGCTTGACGTTGTTGGGCGTGAGGTAAAGCGCACAGCCCTCGATCCACACTTGAAAGCGGTCGTTCTGATCCAGCACCACCGACACGGCGCGATTGCCCGCCATGGTCGGTGTAGGGATGGATGGTCTGGTGCGAGAGCGCGGGAATGGTGAGGTGAACGCCTGTCTCCAGCTCGGCGACGTGGCAGCTTGCACAGCCCGCGTCCGTAAAAATTTGCCGGCCGCGCTGCACGGTCTCATCCTCTGCGTCGCGCTGCGCGGGCACGGCCAGCGAACTCGAATAGAGCACCACCTTGAGCAGATCGTCATCCTCAATTTCGACGCCGCTTTCGCCTGCGCCGCTGCCCACCGCACTGGCGGGACATTCCATCTGCGGCTTGGCGCAGGCCTCGTCCGGGAAGAGCGCGCTGGTGATGCCGATGTCGCCCGCAAAGGCAGAGGCGACCTGCTGGAGCAGGTGCGGCTGGTTGGCCTTCCAGCCAAAGCGCCCAAGCGCGATGCGGTTGTTGTAGACGTCCCACACGTAGTTGGGCCGCCCGGAGATGCCGTCGCCGTCGCGGTCGGTGGGGTCGGCGAGCGCCAGCAGCGACTCGTCCGGTATAGCTTCGAGCAGGCCCAAGCCGATCATCTGGTTGGCGACGCGCGGCGAGATCATGGTTTCGGGATGCGGATCGCCGTGGGCCAGGTTGACCAGCGTGTAGGTGGGCTGGCGCAGGCTGTAGGGCGTGCCGTCGGCAAATTGCCCCTCGATCTCTTCGTACTCAATCTCAACTTGCGCCTCGGCGGCGGCGTCCATCACGGCATGGGTTTGAATTTGGCCGTCGTAGATTGGCTCGGGCCGGGGTGCGTGGTGGATGTCCTCGCCGGGCACGCTGAGGCGCACGAGAAAGCCCGTCGGCGATTCGCCCGCAAACTCGGGCGGTCGACCGCGCCCATCCTTGAAGTGGCAGCTTGCACACGAGCGCGCGTTGAAGAGCGGGCCCAGTCCATCGCGCGCCGTCGTCGACGCGGGAGCCGTGACCCAGTTTTGGTTAAAGAAGGAGTTGCCCACGAAGAAGAGCAGCTCGTCCATCCGCTCCAAACCGGGCGCGGGCTGCCCAAAGGCGTTGGGCGTGGTGTTGTAGATGGTCGTCTGCCCGCCGAGCAGCTCGTGGCTGCTCGATTCGTCGTCGGCTGCGGCTTGCGAGGCGGGCGCAACCGAATCGCTGGCGGACGCACTGGGCACGTCGACCGACCAATCTTCGGCGTCAACAGCGGGCCGGGCTTGGCGACAGGCGCTGAACAGCGCAGCCGACAGAATCACGGCCAGCAGCGCCAGGGCGCCCCGCCGAGTTTGAACAGATGGCAGCATGGATAAACAGCGCATAGCCTTAGCTGGCTAGCAGAGCAAAGAGCGAGAGAAAGATGAGCAGCGCACACGTCAGCATCACAAGTTGTCCGGCGCCAAAGCCGCTTTGCGTACGCCCCTTGCGGCGCGACGAGCGCAAACGCCGAATCAGCAGCGGCTCCAGCCAGTGCACGGGGCGTTCACCCACGGAGCGCAAGCGAGGCAGCGCCGAAACGCGCGAGGGAACGGATTTGGTGATATTTGGCATGGGTTGGTAAAAATTGGTAAAAAATAGCGTCTTGCTAATCACGTAGCAAGACGCGTTGTGTTGAGATTGGTAAGCCAACTGCTTACGCTGCGGCTACGCCTGAAGATGCGCCTCGGCGAACCAAAGATGTTTATCGGCAATGCGCGAAATTTCGGTAAACAGGTCTGCCGTGTCTAGATCGCGGGCCTCGTCCGCCTCGTGGATGGCGGCGCGAACCGAGGCCGCGTATTGCGCCCAGCGCTCGACGACGATGCGCAGCATCTCCTGGCCGACGAAGACGTTGGCGGGGAATTCGGGCAGCTCCGTCGTGTTGGCGGCCATGCGCGTCGTGCCCAGCGCCGTGCCGCCCAGCGAGACGGCGCGCTCGGCGATGGTGTCGCTGTACTCCTGGATGGCGTTGGCCATCTTGTCAAAGAGCTGGTGCAGCTCCTCAAAGTGGATGCCCTTGACGTTCCAATGGGCCTGCTTGGTTTGGTTGTAGAGATCGGTGGTGTCGGCAAGCTGCTGGTTACAGAGCGAGACCATCTGCTCGCGCAGCGGCTGCGGCATGTCCAGGCTCGTCTCGTGCAGCGTGCCGGTTAGGCTGCGGGTGGCGGTAGGTGTGCTCATGTGGACTCCTTCAAGTTGGTTGAGTGTAGATCAACGGTTAATTTGCGGAAAAGCTGCCCTGGGGCGCGGCATACTCACCGTGCCAAGGTTGAACGTCGACGGTTAGATCCGCCCAGCGGACCACGCGGTGCGGCAGGCGTTGAGCGGCCTCGTTTACCAGCGTACAGAACGCGTGCAGTTCATCGTGATGCAGGTAGAAGCAGCAGGGAGACGAAGCCGCATAGCGCAACGAGAGTGCATACGAATCGCTCCAGGGCCGCTCGACATTGCTCATCCACGCCTGCAGCGACTCGTCCAGCACGAGCAAATCCGCCATGCGCAGAAAGAGCGTTATGCCGGCCCAGTTCAGCTCGATTTGCCCGTTGCACAGCCGCTGGATCGAGCGCCCCTCGCCGCAGGTGGAGAGGCAATCCAGCACGCGGTGGTTGGCGAGGAGCTGAATCATGCGGCCACTCGAATCTTCTCCGGGCTGCAGAGCAGCTTCTTGCTGTTGGCCGCGCGCCCGCACTTGGTGCAAACGTGCGTCGGTTCGTTGACGAGCTTCATCCACGATTCAATATCCTCCTTCAAAATTGATTTCTTCAACTTGCACAGTTCTTTTGCCATCACTTTATCCTGTTTGGACTATACCAAAATTTCAATAACACGCCGCTATTCCTCGAAAATTTCTTTAACTGCTGCACGCAGTCGACGGCAGGAATCGTAACATAGATTTTGATAGATTTGGGGAGCACTTTGAGGCCATTTGTTTTTGGTCGGCCCGAAGGTGATTGGTAACCGCCGTTGGCAATTAAATTAAGCGCGGTTAACTGCGCGGTTGTTTCGATTAGCGGTAAACAAACGAGGCGGCTTATCGCTGTTATAATTTGGTAAATTGACAGCAAATTGCCCAACTTTTATAATGAACCTTGATACTTATGAAATTTTTCACAAAAACTATGGGCAGTAGAGTCGAGGATCGACGAGGAGCAACATGCAGACGTTTTGCGGGGTGATTACCGACGGGATGCTGGATTATCTCGTCGCTATTTACGAGCTGGCGCGCGACAACGATAGGGTGACGACTTCGGCGCTGGCGGAAAAGATGTACGTATCCGCAGCGGCGACGAGCAGCATGTTGAAGCGGCTGGAGGAGACGGGCCACGCCGTGCGCTCGACGGCGGACGGCATTGCGCTGACCGATCAGGGGCGGCTGGCCGCGCTGCAGATGCTGCGCCGACACCGGCTGCTCGAAGTTTTTCTAATCGAGGTGATAGGCTTTACGTGGGATCAGGTCAAAAGCGAGGCGCACCGCATGGAGCATTCGCTTAGCCCCGCCTTCGAGCGCCGCATGGAGCTGCTCTGCGGCTACCCCACCCACTGCCCCCACGGCGACCCCATCCCGTCCTCGGACGGCACGATCGATGAGGAGCCGCTCGTGCCGCTGACCGAAATGGAGCCGGGGCAGCGGGGCATGTTGCGCCGCGTGGCCTCGACGGATGCCTCGGTGCTGCGCTATCTGTCGGGGTTGAATTTGATGCCCACCACCGAATTTCGCCTGCTTAGCGCCGCCCCCTTTCACGGCCCGCTCACGCTTGAAGTCGCGCCCTTGAGCGCGCTGGCGGGCGAGACGCCCGTTGCCGAAATCCTTGCGGGCGAAGGGAAGCGCCAGACGCACGTGCTCGGCTACGAACTGGCAAGCAAGCTCTTTGCCAGAGCGGCGTAGGGGGCCGGTATATCGCCCCTACTCCATCAACATCTGCTCCATGCTTTCGGCGACCTGTGTGTATACCGGTGAATCCGTGCCGCTGAGGCGAATTTGGTTGGCAATGCGCTGAATCAGGCCGGGGTTGACCTGGGCGAGGCGGCTGGTCATGTTGAACCAGAGGTTGCAGAGCTTGGGATCATCGTGGGTGGCGGCGCGCACGGCAATTTCGGCGGGCGTGGTGGAGCCGCTGTTGGGGTTGCCCGCGTTGAGCCCCAGCTCGCGCCAGGCGTTGACCCAGTAGTACGAGAGCATCGGGTTAATCAAGCCGCGCATCCGGCTCCAGAGCGGATCATCCTCGCGCACGAGCGAGAAAAAGGCGAGGTAGTAGGGGCGCGAGTTGGCGTAGTCGCGGTGGATTTGCGAAAGCTCGCCCGCCCGCACCGAGGCGTAGGAGGCCATGTACCAGCGCAAATCCTCCAGCGTTGCCTCCGGGGCGCTCTGCTCCACGGCCTCCCACTGCACGCGACAGGCGCGCAGGTAGGAGCGCGCCGAGGCCGCAAAATCCTGAGAGCGCTCGTACATCGCCGTCTTCGCCAGCTGCCGCGCCTTGTCCACCGAGCGCACCACATTCTCCGGCAGCGTCATGCCAGCGATGTCGTCGCAAACCGGCTTGAGGACCGGCTCGTTGCAAAAGGGCACGGCTCCCTCGCCCGGCAGGGTGTAGTCGCCCTCCTCCTCCAGCAGCATCCCCCGCTCGACCAGATCGTCCAGCAGCGTTTGGATGTACTCCGTCTGGTCGACATCGTTGAGCAGGATCAGCGCCAGCTCTTCGCGCTCGATGGGCAGCCCGGCGTTGACCACGGCGTGGACAAAGCCCGCTTCGGCGCGGCGCACAAAGGCGGCCTCGCTGTCGATGTCCTCGGCCAAGCGCACGGGCACGTGCACCGAAGCCGTCTCGTCCTCGTAGACAAAGGCGCGCTGGCGAAAGCCCATCTGCCAGATTTGGCGCAGCGTGGTTTTGGAGCGGATCAGCCCCTGCTGTTCGTAGCGTTCGCACAGTGCTTCGAGCAGGCTGTCCGTGGTGCGCGGTTGCGCCTGCTCCGTCAGCTCGCGGTAGATGTCGCGCAGCACGTCGCGGCGGGTGGCGAAGTCAATGCCCGTCATTTTTAGGCGGGACAAAATCTGCTGGTACTGGGCGCGCACGGTGGGCACGGCCATGGGCTTGGTGCGCGGCGCGACCAGCGGATTGGCCACAGCCGACTCCGCCCCCACGGGCCGGGCCGCCGCGTACATCAGGCCGTTGCGGGTCGACGTTCCCGTCGGCGCGCCCGCTGGCTCGCTGGCGGCATCGTGCAGCGACTCCGTCAGCGCGCTGTTGAGATCGACGAAGAGCTGCATGTCGCGGATGAGCAGTTGGACGATGTCCGTATTGTATTCGAGCCAGCTTTTGAACTGGGCGTGGCCAAAGTTCATCTCGCCAAAGGTTGGGTCCAGCGCCAGAATGGTCTGCTTGAGCTGATCGGCGGGCACGGGCAGATCGTCCTGCTGCTGGTGAAGCTGGAGCGCGCGCAGCAGCACCGCGCGCGCCTCCTCGTTGCCGCTGCTCACGACTTCGGCCAGCGGCGGCGCGTCGTCCCCTTCGAGAATCGTTTCGAGGTAGACAAATTCGTCGCAGGCCTTGACAAGCAGCGGGTGGGTCACGTCGCGCGGGCCGATGCCGAGGGTGTAGGAGTTGTAGGCGCGCAGCTTGTTGATCAGCGGCCCGAAGTCGCTGTCGCCGGAGACGATGACAAAGGTGCCGATCTGCTCGCGCGTGATGGCGTGCTCCAGCGCATCCAGCGCCATGCGGATATCGGCGCGATTCTTGC
This sequence comes from Caldilineaceae bacterium, assembly GCA_965213595.1. Lineage (GTDB taxonomy): Bacteria > Chloroflexota > Anaerolineae > Caldilineales > Caldilineaceae > JBCCFC01. The sequence continues at coordinate 890,693 of CBDBZO010000002.1, forward strand.
CCGCGCGCACGCTGTAGATTTGGACCAGGTCGATGGCGTTGTCCATTAGTTCGTCGCGGTAGCGCGAAAAGCGCCCCCAGTCGCCGTAGGCCCGCTTGATCACCACGGGGCCGCGCCGCTGCAGAAATTCGATCATCGCCGTGAGATCGAGGTCGAGGAACTCCTGTTCAGCCCAGAGGGCCACGTTTTCAAAGTCGATAAAGAGTGCAATTTGGTTGGACATTTTGATTTTAGATTTGTGATTTACGATTTCGGATTGGCGTGCGGTCGGCTAAATCATCGAGGCCAGTGCTGTGCAATTTTGCGCGCCGTTTTCGTTAACCTTACCACAGCTGGCAGCAATCGTAAATCCAAAAGAAAACAGCGGGTGCGTTTTAGTTTGGGGGCGAAGCCGCGCTGGCGGGGCGTTCGACCTCTCCCCCTCGCTGTTGGTTCATGGGTAACGAGAGGGGGTTTGGGGGAGAGGTCTGGCGGGCCGCACGCTGCCATTTTGCCCCGTGCCGAAGCTGCCCCAAACTGGAGTACACCCGAAAACAGCCGCTCTCGCGCGAGAGCGGCCGTTGGTCTTGCAGCGAGCCGATAATTAGTCTGTCACAATGGGAAGCAGCAGGCGCTCGCCAATCTGCAGCGCCTCCATCAACTCAAAGGGCTCGCCACCGCTGTTGGTTGCGCCCAGTTGATAGAGACCGGGCGACAGCCCAGCGGGAACATCTGCCTCTAGCGTTTGGCCATCGATGAGGCGAACGGCGAGAACGGTGCGTTGGCCCGTCCAGACATTGCGCAGGCTTGCCTGAAGCCCCTCCAGAAAATTTTCGCCCCGCAGGGTCAGCACTGCACCTTCGACGCCGATTTGTTGAGGCTCCACCGTTTCCAAGCGGGCCGTGCGCCAGGAAGCCAGAGCTACATCGGAGAGCGCCAGCGAGGCGGGCGTTGCCTCGGCGGCTTGGTTGAGGGCGAAGGTGGCCGTGACAGTTTGGCCGCTCCACGGGTCAAGGTCGGCCCAGCCAAGCGCGTTGATGCCGTCGCTTGTGGTGGAAAAGACGGTCGTTGATTCGATGCCATCGTCAATCGCAACCTCAACGGTGGTGGCGCTGCCGCTTGCGCCCCGCAGGGTGTAAAAAAAGGAGAGCGTCGGCCGGTGGAGCGCGGTGGAAATTTCAAGCAAAGCTGTCTTGCTGATGGTTTGGCTGGTGGCAGCAAGGTCGCTGTTGAAGTAGCGCCGCTCGGCGTCGCCGTATCCGGTGATAAAGTGAAGCCGACCACCGGGATCCACCGCATAACTTTGCGCGCCAGCGATTTCATCCGTGGGAATGGCTTGCTCCCCCACGGTGAAGCCCGCCGCGCCGCGCGGCCTCTGCATTTGCGCTAGATAGGAGCTGCCGTCGTCAGCATACTGATCCAGGTGAAGCAGGATGTACAGATCGCCGTCGGGCAGGGCAAACGGTCGGTAGCCCCAGGCTCCGGGCAGCGAATCCGGCAGCCTGTAAAAATTCGGCGAGCGCCAGATATCGTTCTGCTTGCGCTCCTTGTGCGCCACAACGGTTCTCCCCGCCGCATACTGCTCCCACAGCAGGTGCAGCGTGCTGTCCGGAGTGCCAATAAGCTTTAGCTGGCTGGCACTTCCGGCCGCTTCGCGAATCACCTGCGTGGGCGACCAGCGGCCGCTTCCGGTGCGTTCTCGGTAGTAGAAGGACTGTCGCCCATCCCACAGAGAATCGGGCGCGTGGCGCGCCCACACCGCGTGGATACCGCCGTCGGGCGTGCTGGCAATGGCGTGGTCGTCACGCCCAAGGTCGGTTGCCCACTGCACGGGCGCCGACCAAGCCCCATCGGCGTTCCGTCGAATGTAGAACAGGTTGCCATCACACTTACCAACGCTGCATAAATAGAGCAGATGGGGGTTGCCGCGCGCGTCCAGCGCCAGCCGGGGGGCGCTACCGTCGGCCACGGCCTGCGTCTGCCAGCCGCCCGCAGCGATGCGCTCTGCGTGGTAATTTTTTTGTCCACTGCTGTATACGCTCCACATGGCGTGGACTGTGCCATCGCCAGCCACGCCCAGCTCTGCCGGAGCCCCCGCCATCTCGCGAGCGACAACTTCCACCTCGCTCCACGTTCCATCGGCCCCGCGGGAAGCGTAGCGGATTTCGCCGTCGCTCGCATAAAGAAGGTGCAACAGGCCGGTTCCATCCACCGTGATGATTGTGCCGCGCGCGCTGCCTGCTGGCCACGTACGCTCCGCCGAGAGGCACTCTGTCGTCTTGCAAACGAGCGGCGGCGTCTGGCTGGGGCAGAGTCCCTCACAGGGCGCACTGAGCACAAGCGGCTGGTCAAACACTATCGCTGCATCCTCGGGCTGGGGATAAAGATTAACGTGGGTGTCGCCCACCACCTCGATGGATGTTGACGCGATGGGTGTCGACTCGACCTGTGTACGCCCCGCTTCGGGGGCGTAAAGCGTATATCGGCCACGGTTGTCGGTCCGTGCCCCTTCGTTTAGCGCAAGGGGGCTGCCGACTGGCCGCCCGGCAAGGGGGTAGCCGCGATTGTCCGTTACCTGCCCCTCTACCTGCCAGCGGTAGGGCGTTGTCAACGCTTGAGCGCGCTCGGGCCACGCTTCTTCGTTCCCGCCGCCGTCCACCGCCCGCACGCGGTAGTGGGTTTGTTGACCGGGCGTCCCCCCCACTTCGACAACAACGGTGCCGTCCAGCGGCTCGCCTCGCTCCTCGTAGTCGGCGGTCGAGAGCGCAACCTCCTGCAGCGGCGTCCATTCGCCGCTGGCCTGTCGGGATTCGAGGCTGTAGCGAAAAATTTCGGCTGGCCCGCGGTCGCTTCCGCGCAGGTAGAGCAAGAGCTCGTTTGAACGCGAAAATGGCGGCAGCGCGTCCAGGGAGGAACGCGGCGGGTAAGGGTCGGCGTTGCGCACGTCCGTGCCAATTGCATACAGATCTGATACTTCTGTCGGGGCACCGCCGCCTTCAGGGAAGTAGGTCTCTTGGGCAAAAACCTCATCCAGCTCAAACTGCCGGCCCGTGGAGTAGTAGTAATAGGAATTGTAAAGCAGCCGGCCGCCATCGGGCGTCCAACTCGTGAGCCACAAATCGTATATCACATCTCCTAAATCAGTGCCCTCGAAAGTGCCCGTCAGCAGCGTGCGCGGGTCAGAGCCATCGGCGTTCATGGCGACGATATCGTTGGCAAAGTCACCGTTTGCATCGTAATCTAGGGCAAGGTGCTCGCCATCGGGCGACCAGCGCGGGTGTTGGGCAAAGGCCAGCGGCCCCGCAATCGTCCGTTGACTGCTGCCGTCGGCGTTGGCGGTCATCAAGAAGCGCCCGTCGTCGCGCACCTGAATCCAGGCCAGCCGGTTGTTGGCGGTCGACCAATCGACCCAGATGTTGTTGTGCTCGCCGGTCAGGGCTTGCACATCGTCGCCGTTGGCGCTCATCGTATAGAGTTGTGCACTGCCGCTGCGTTCAGAGAAAAAGGCAATCTGCTGCCCATCGGGCGACCAGGTTGGCATGGCGTCGGTCCCCTCTCTGTTCGTGAGCCGGGTCAGCCCGCTGCCGTCCACGTTGATTTTGTACAGCTCCAAGTTGCCGTCTCGCTCCGAAACAAAGACGACCTGGGTCGCCTCGGGGTTGAGACGGGGTTGGAAGTCGAGCGCGGGGTGAGTAGTGAGTCGACGTTCTGGTTCGCGCCAGCTACGACCGGGGAGGGCGGCGGTGATGTCGGCATTGCCATCGTAATCTAAGCGGTAGACCGTTGTCCACCAATTTTCATATTGGGTAGCGGCGGCTGCGGCAACCTCAGCATCGGGCGCGGTGGAGGCGGGAAAGGTTGCCCTTGGTTTTGGCGCAAGGGCGCTGTGCCAATCCAGCTGATGCGGCAGCGGGGGAGACGGTTCGGTTTCTTGGGCGAGAGAGCGTTTGTACAGCCCGGCGAGCACGACAGGTAGGAGAACACAGAGGGTTAGACCCAAAGCAAGACGATGTTTCACGAGACCTCTCTTTAGTTTCTCTAAAAAACAATACCAGCCACCCGCGACCCCTCATAATCCAACTGGACGTCGATTTTTATTTCTCCGTCCGCTGCCTCAATCACGTCGCGCAGCCTTTGCAATTTACGCTCCTGCGCCATTTCTACCTGCAGTAGGATGACGGCAATCTCGGCCCCACGATCTGTCGATGCAGGCGAGGTGGCATCGCCATGCAGCGCCTTCATCAGTTCGGCAATTAGCCGCCGTTCTTCATCGGTGATATTCATACGGGATGCACTTCCTGAAATGCTTCATCCTCGCGTGGTTGGTCGAGAAAATCAACCACATCGAACGATACAGGCGCACGGTCGGGCAGGGAAACTGTAATATGAATGTCTCCGCCCAACGCATCTACGTAGTTTTGCAGAGTGGACAATTTCACGTCCTTGCCGTTCTCAAGCCGGGACAGGTTGGATTCCGCCATACCCAGACGATCCGCGAGTTCAGCTTGCGTCATACCGACACCTGTACGCAGCTCCTGCAAGGTGCGGCATTCTTGGATAATCTCCTCGGCACGTGCCTTTATTTTCTTCTGCCGCTCTTCGGGTAACTCGTCCCAGAATTGTTGCAGTAATGGCCCCTTAGTCATGCCTTTCCTCGGCCTGCCGCGCTTCTGCTATTTGCATTTGAATTATGCTGCTCAGGCGGGCGCGGAACGCATCGCCACGGCTGCGCAGAAAAGCCGCATCGCGGGCCGGAATTTTGAAGGTCACATTCTCTACCCGCTGCTGCCCTGCCTCACGCTCCGTCAGTGCCGCAGCGTAGCGGGCCTGCCGTTCTTCCGGGCCGAACCAATTGCCATTCGTAAATTCCTCGGTGGTGGCAACCGGAATCTCATCGAAGTAATCCGGGTCTTCCTCCATAATGCGCACCTGCTCGGCCAATTCCTCCGCGGTGCGCTTTGGAGGCTTCTCGCCGGGTATGCTCTTGACTCGTGTAATTTTACCCATTGCCTGGTTCCTCGTTTTGCTTCCTCTCAAAATCGCGCCGCTCTGCCCTGTTTGCCAGCCTCGCGCTGATAATCCGGGTGGCTCCCTCACCCCTGGGCGTGTGTGCCACTACATGCAGCACACCGTCAATCTTCCCGTAAGTTCTGTACCGCGTCTCCCCATAATCAACCCTTTCATCCAGTTCGGTTATGCTATCCGGATCATCAAAGGCAAACCTCGCGTAATCAAAAGATAGGTTCCGCTTTGCGCTGGTGGCTTGGTTTTTGTCCTCATCCCATTCGTATTCCATGGAGATATTTTACCATATCCGAGAGTTAATACTAGGTTGAGCGTTCAGCGCTGTGCTGAACCTCTGCCCTTCGGCGAGAATGGGAGGAGGGGGCGCAGGGTCGCGCGGTGCGATTTTTGGCTCCTGCACAAACGCAGCAAAGCGGAGAGCGGAAGGTGGAAAAATCGTACCGCGCGCCGCAGGGCAACCTTGCGCACGCGGGGGGCGACGCCACCCCTAACCCTTCAAGGCAAAGAAAAAGGGGCGCAAATTGCGCCCCTTCCTTTAATTATCAGGTGACATAACCACCTTTATGTACTGCTCTCTAATGCTCTCTAAAATAAGCATCCCTGCCGGATGCGCTTGCCGCCGCTTCTCGTGGTCCCAGGGCAAAGCGTAGCTGGGGCGGCTGGTCATGTTGCCGTTGGCGTCGTAGGCGTAGTCCAGCCCCTTGATGGCGTGGACGGGCTGCTGATTGTCAAGGGTAGTACTGAGTTGAGCGCCGTCACGGTTTATGGAAACCTATATACCCTGATACCCAGATGAATTGTCTCCTCAGACAACTCACTGGTTTTGGTCGCACGGGCATACGGTCGAAATGCATAATCGCGATAGATGATTGGCCCTTGGGCTGACCCAACGAGACCTAAGTAATCATCTGACTCTGTAAATTTAGGAGTAGGGATAGTAGCGAGAAGTCGGAAACGCACCGTATTTTCATCTCGATCATAAAGTAACGAATGTCCTTGGCCCAACAGTTTTGTATTGTCTACATCAATTGTTGCGAAGACACCGATGTTGCCAACTGCGTTATACCGTGTATCGATCTCTACTGGCTTGCGCGGATCTGACACGTCCCATGTTTGAACACCCATCCCCAAAGAGATAAAGAGCGTATCATCGTAAATTTTCATGTCCGAAATTCTTACTGGCAGAATTCGGTCAAAGACAATAATCACCTTCCCGTTATTCTGAATCTCGAGTATCTGAAGGCGACTGACAGTTTGAGGAATTTCTGGCTGATGCCATGCGCTCGTCGCGTAGATATACCTTCCGTTTAACAAAGTGGGGCGACCAACTTCCTCTACCCTTCCCACCCGTTCAAATTGAATTCCGCTCTCGCCCTTACGCATGTGAACAATCTGCCACAGCGGTACTTCTAAGTACCAACCAGCGCCCCTGTACTGCGAACGGGGTGCGTAGAATGAATTTGATGAGGGTGGAATCTCCAGCGGTGTGTAAAAGTAAAGAAACTCGTCCTTTATGACCAAACCCGAGGCCAACGCGTTGGGGTCATTCTCATATTCATACGTTGCCAGCCGTTCCGGTTGTGTAGGGTCTGAAACATCCAACACTAGAATTTTCTTGTCAGTCGTGGCTAAGTAGGCAAGGCTGTTTGTAATAACCAAATCGTCGACAACACATTCGTCTTGATAACTTCCAATCGCTCGTATTTGTTCTGGAAGCGAAATGTCAAAAATGGTTAGGCCACATCGGGCTGCGAACAGGTATTGTCCTGAAACGGCGAGATGTTGCACATATCTATCCGACGTTGCACCTGAATAAATGCTGAATTTTTCATCAGCTACATCACGTTGATACCCATCGACAGATGTGATGTATTCAGCTGCGCGAGGGTATCTTGGGGAATCGAATGGCGAAGCTCGACATGCCACGAGAAGTAGCCATGTGGTTAACAAAACACCGGCAATTTTTACTGCCTTAATTCGAAATAGAGCTGCACACATTCGATTTATCTCTTCCTCTTATCGCGTAATAACGCAAAAGTTATCTGGCACTTTACGTCTTGATTCAACTACGGGAAGATTCCACCAGACGAAGGGGGGACCCCGCCAAATGTACGGCCTAAGAAATTCACAATTAGCGACTGGGTGGCTGGGTTCACAGGACCTCTACTTTTAGTAGCTGAAAAGACTGGAAAGTAACAGCTAGCGTGTCCTACTGAGCAATGGTTCGTCTTTGGCAGGAGATGATTAGTAGCCCCTGGAATCTCACGACCTCGATCGAACGGTGTGAAGCTAGCGTATCTATCTTGCTCAGCTAAGACATTGAAGGCTTGCCTGACATTAGAGGGAAGACCCGCATCAACGAATGCAGGGACGATTTGTTTATATCCCGGCACTCTCCACGCCACTACAGGATCAATGGTGATCAAAGCATCGACGGTGGCAGCAGGAACGGATCGCCCTCCATATCCAATAAACTGACGAAGGTAGTTGTTGGGAGACACCAGTCGTGCAAACTCCAGCGCGCCACCACCACCATAGCTGTAGCCCACAAGCACAAAACGTTCGTCCGGGTAAGCGTCTTGCATCTCTTCCAAGAATCCAAGGGCTTCGACAGCACCTTTCGGGCTACTTGCATACACACTATACTCACCGCTCTCTCCAAAGAATCCTTGTTCAGCAAGAGAAGTGCATAAAGTGTACGTGGGCGTTTTCAGATTTGCCTTCTCACCCGACTCTGCACCGCTGTCAAAACCCCCATTGAAGCAAATGCCATAATGCCCACTTGGGTCAGTGTACATCATCGGATTCCCACGAACATACATGTAGCGATTATAATCCATCACCATCGACGGGTCCGGCACAATCGTATCCGGCGACACAAACGTCCCCAGCGCCGGGTCATAGTAGCGCGCTCCATAGTAGTACAGCCCCGTGTCATCCCGCTTCTGGTCGGTGTACTGGTTCTCCGTGTTGACCGGCCCCGTGTCCCGCTGCTCGCCATAGGCGAAATACTTCTCGTCGTTGACGCTGATGCCGATGACGCTTGTCTCCAGCACCGTGCTGCCCAGGTGGTTGCCGTGCAGGTAGGTGATGGGGCTGCTCCCCCTGCGCTGCGCCACGCGCATGCCGTTGAAGAAGTAGTACTTGACCACAACGCCATCGTGAATCTCGTAGTGGGGGAAGGGATAGTACGTCTCGACCCCGTCGCTCGTCTTCTTGACGCGCATTTATTCCGTATTGTAGAGAGAGCGCGTGGATGCGCGACTGCACCGAACTATGGTAAACATTCCTCCACTACTCGTTCCCAATCCCAACCGCCTGGTTCATCTATGGTATATGTATAGATATAGTTCAACACCTGATCATCTTGCTCTTGCTGTGGCTCTGTCGCACCCCACTTATAATTGACGCTTACAACAAGAGGTCCATCGTCACCCCCTAGAAGCTCTTCAAACCCTGCATAAAAGGTGTACATTGTGTGCTCGTATCCGAGGCTGCACCTATCAACATACCCCCTAATTGTTTCCTCAACTTCTTTACGATAGACCACTGGCTCATTTTTTCGTTAACGGGCCAATTTAACTCCTTAACAATGTAGTTAACAGGGAAGGGGCCGAAATCAAACGCATTTATTTCTTCCACCCCGACTCCATACTCATCAGCAAGACGAGCAATTGACTCTCTATCAGTATCGTAAGCTCTCTCAAGCTTACGAATTTCACTGGTTGAACGTGAGCAAGCTGCTGAAACAAGCAGAAACAGCATTAGGCAACTTATCTGCAACGCTGTCGTATGACCAATTCCAGCTCTCAACCCCTTCGACCTTTGCGTGGTGCCTAGCACGTGAATCTTGCAGTAACATTTAATCATCACGTAACCTTGCATGGACAAAAGCTCCCACTTGGTTGATAGGAATTGCTCCAGCAGCCAAATCTGCTCCAAGATCGCCTCCGAAGAGTCCCATTCGGATATCCTCCATCATGTCCACGTCACCCCATTGCCTAAATTCTCGGAAGAAAGTTCCGGCAGTGTTTGCGTTTGCTCCCCAGTGAAATCCTAAATAGAAGTGCCCAGCGAAATGATGGGTGTTATCTCCGCTGTCACCGAAATCATGATAGAAGGGTGAAAAACCTGCCATTCCATGAAGAGGATAAAATCTACTATATCCTTGAGGCACAGGAATATGCTCCAGATCAAAGTCCATGCCTTGTCCCCAGCTAAACTGAGTGTTTGTTCTGAAGACGTTGCCGTTTGGGTCATATGGCCACCCTGTGTAAAGCAGTGCAACCCCAGCAGCGAATTGAGCTGCCTCATTAGAGGCGTAATGAGTGCTCAACCGATTAAGAGCTGAAACAAATTGGTCAAGACCTTCTCGACCCGATGTATTGCGGTATATCCTGGGACGGTTCCGTGTAAAGTAGTACCAGTCGGAATCAGTCCACGTGTTGCTACCACTGACAGGACCTGCATAGGCTATTGAGAAGAGGCGATGCTGTCGATCTGTGTCCGTAATTTCACAGTTCTGGCTGCCACAGTGATTCTGTCTCCACTCCGCTTCCCACGCAGCATCTAAAGGGTCATGGCCCGACGGATCGATGAATCTCATTGGGTTGCCATATCCATACATGAAGCGGTTGTACCCAAACACATGGCTCGCATCCGGCACAATCGCATCCGGGCTGATAAACGTCCCCAGCGACGGGTCATAATACCGCGCCCCGTAATAATACAGCCCGGTATCATCGCGCTTTTGGTCGGTATACTGATTCTCCGTGTTGACCGGCCCCGCGTCCCGCTGCTCACCATAGGCAAAGTACTTCTCGTCATTGATGTCGACGCCAATGACGCTCGTCTCCAGCACCGTACTGCCCAGATGGTTGCCGTGCAGATAAGTTATCAACGCGCTACCCCGTCGCTGAGCGATGCGCATCCCACCAAAGAAATAGTACTTCACGGCCACGCCATCGTGAAGCTCGTAGTGGGGGAAGGGATAGTACGTCTCGACCCCGTCGCTCGTCTTCTTGACGCGCATCCCGTCCGCGTCGTAAAGGTAGTTTTCGGTTGGGCGCGTGCCGGACCCCGTGGCGCTGGCCAGCCGGTTCTCGTGGTCCCACGTCAGCGTGTAGAACGGCTTGTTCACCATGTTGCCATTGGCGTCGTAGGCAAAGCTGCTTGTTCTGTAGGGGGCGTGAACGGGCTGGCTGTTGCTGGGTGAAGGAGACAGCCCGGCAAAGCTGGTCAGCCGCCCGCTGCTGTCGTAGGCAAAGGTGTTGCTGCCAAAGCCAGCGGTCAGCCGGTTCTGGTCGTCGTAGGCGAAGCTGTGCGTGTCGGTGGTACTGCTGCCGTTGTACTGCTCGTGCAGCACGTCGAGGTTGCCGTGCGAATCGTAGAAGTGGCGCAGCCGCAGCCGGTTGTGCGAATCGGCGCCGCTTGTCACGTTGGTGCTGGTGCCCACGCGGATGTCGGCCAGGCGGTGGTTGTAAAGCTGAACGCTAAACTAATTTCGGCCGTATTCAAAGGGTTCGTCGATAACAACTGAACGCAGATTGTCGGGCCAGGGACGGATACGCTCAAGAGCCGGATCGCTTGGTTCCAATTCCACAAGCGTATTTATCTCGCGAACGACATCTCGAAACGACGTCGGCTCGGTGCAGGTAATGCTCCAGAGGGGGAAAGTTTTATCGATGAATCGAACTGGTCTCTGCCTGACGCCACTAACGCTACAGCCTAATTCAGGGTACCACAGCACCAAGTACGTCCACCTGGCTTCTGGCCACTGCTCGTAGTAGGCTTCATAATACTCCGGCTCTCCCCAACAGCGCACTAGCGCTTCTAACATAAAATGTCGAGGTTGACCGAAGGAGATACTGGTTGCATTCTGTATTTTCCCCCCTCCGTTGGAATAAAATGCAACACTAAAATCGCCTGACTCATATGGCCATGTTATTAGCGCCTCTTGATCAAGATACTGTTCATATTCATCTGGCCCCCAATTAAATGTTTCAACCTGCGGTTTCACACCATAAGCATTTTCAATCCAAAGTTGTGCCTCCTCGATATCTAGTTCCCCCAAAGGATATCGAGACAGATTCGCAGGTAGCAGCGCTTCGCAGCTAATTTCCTTGCCGATTTGGTCCGCTCTAATCACATCATTCCAGGCTGAAAGTCTAGTACAGGATGATGTGATTAGAGTAATACAAATCCAGAGAGCGAACTTGAAGTAAGGGTGATTCACGGCCACCCCCACCCACGGAGTGATCTCTCAAGCCAGTCAACCTGATCCTGCGTTAGGGCTGTACGATCATTAGGGGCTGGAGGATTAGAAGTCCTATACGGGCCTTTGTATGTTGACCCGTAAACCCAATCGGTCACAGCCTCTCCCCAGTATTCTTTAGGATTGTCTTGGGCATAAAGTGAAAGATAACTGGTTTGAGGAAAGCTTTTACTAGGCGCCCTACCATGCACACGGTGATTAAAATCAATCACATGAGCCAACTCATGAACAACTAGCCCACGAAAGTAGTCATCGCTGCTAAACGCATTATCGAAGACCGAAATCCAATTTTGGTAGATACCAAATGGCAATTGCTTGAACCCATAACCAACCATCGCGGCTAACCTTGAACCACCGTCCCAGTTGATCCTTTCAAATATGGTTGTACCTCCACCCAGCAAGCTTTGCAGTTGGGAGAGCCCCCCAACATTATGCGCAAGCGCTACAACCCCTTGTCCTACCAAAGCCATCTCATCAAATTGCCACTGCCATCTGCCAAAATTACCGCTATCGAACTTAATCCCCGCCTCACCAACCGTTTCGCTGAGAATCTCGGCATCAGCAAACACAGCTTGGCCTGTATTACTCCAGTGGCCGGTGCCAGCGTTCCAGAAGAAACCGCGTGCGTTGTACCAACGGTCTTGCCAGCACCGATTGGTGCTGCAAGCTTGGTGTCCCGTTGGGTCAACGAAGCGGAGGGGATTTCCATAGGTGTACATGAATCGGTTGTAGCCAAAGACGTGACTGGTATTCGGCACAATCGAATCCGGCGACACAAACGTCCCCAGCGCCGGGTCGTAATACCGCGCCCCGTAGTAGTACAACCCCGTGTCATCCCGCTTCTGGTCGGTGAACTGGTTCTCGGTGTTGACCGGCCCCGTATCCCGCTGCTCGCCATAGGCGAAATACTTCTCGTCGTTGACGCTGATGCCGATGACGCTTGTCTCCAGCACCGTGCTGCCCAGATGGTTGCCGTGCAGGTAGGTGATGGTGCTGCTCCCCCTGCGCTGGGCCACGCGCATGCCGTTGAAGAAGTAGTACTTGACCACCGCGCCGTCGTGCAGCTCGTAGTGCGGGAAGGGGTACTTAATTCTTTACCTTTCTAAATGCTGGGACAGTCATAACCCCTTCATCAGGGTCTTGTACCCCCATCACCATTTGCTGCAAAACCAGATCACCGCCACATTTGCGCGGGTAAAGATAGAGGTATTCCGAATCAGGATAAACAACTGACAGACTGCTCTGCTGTACTGGTGTAAGATTTTCACTCTGTATTCTTCTAAACTCCTCATTGGGAGGACTAAGACGAAACGGGTTTTCACCAGTAGAGAACGAAGCGCCTTCAGCAAAGTACCGCGCGTTGGTCACTCGGATTTTTGGGGAATCTATAGCATCCAGCACAAGTTCCCAATTACCACTTGAGTTCCAATTAGAATGAGCATCAGTGCCAAATTGCTGGACATACTCATTGTCGATGTCGAAAACAAATGATTCTTTGCCATCCATTTTATAAGGTTCACCCTGTAGTGCCGAGTAAACCCCCCATGCTAAACGTGCTGAATCAGTAACGAACAAGTTGCACTCCTGCTTTGGGACTGATTCACCGTTAGGAAGATTTAGATAGACAGATGTATCACTTATTACCAACGTTCCTGGTAGTGGGTTGGAAATGTAGACACCCGAATAGTCTGCTACCCATTCTCCCTGTATGTCTCGTTCCGTGATTTGTGAAGGCAACCGACAGGTTGGAAAGACGGCTGGTATCGTGCAGGCTACCAAAATGAAGACCAAAATGGATGTAGTGCCCACTGTTCCCAAGACCGTTTGAAATCTATTCATTAGAAATCACTCCGGTCCATGTGTAAAACTGCCGCATCGTTCCGCCCGGGCCAGGATCGATTCTGGGAACATCGGGCCTCATCGCGCGATCACTGAATGGTATTCTAGTTGCGGAATCCCAACCGGTGTTGTTCAAGACGGATATCTCAACGAGATAGGCGTTTTGAGGCAGTTGTTCCAGCGTACGAATTTGCACATCGTACCCTCCTAGAAAGGACCCAGTCCAATCATCTTTGAACACTGCATTTGCCGTTTCTGGTACAACTTCTGTATCAAAGTGATGACGATAGAACGTGCCCTCCGCGAACAGCAAATCTTGAGCACCGTTCTCGAAAAAGTGGGTAAATGCCTCTTCGACACCTTTAGCAGGTCCACTAGAATCGTTTCCCATAAGGAACTGGGTGATTTCGTTCTCGGGGCCATATAAACGAGGCGCTTCCCCCATTTCATAGTACCAATCTGTGGTCAAAATCAAAGCTGGAGGAACATCGTCGCTTCTCTGCTGACGCCATGACGACAAAGCGATAGGAATGCCTATCTACGGATTTCTCAACAGTGGCCCCACATACGGATCACCAAAAAAGGTAGTACGTGCCAGCTCAAACATTTGAAAGGGCAGAGCGGGACATCCCCCAGCCAGACACGCGTCAATCGGGCCATGGCCATTTGGGTCATTGTACTTCAGGGGATTCCCACGCGTGTACATCATGCGATTGTAGTCAAACAAATTTGTCGCATCGGGCACAATCGTATCCGGCGCCACAAACGTCCCCAGCGCCGGGTCGTAGTACCGCGCCTTGTAGTAATACAACCCCGTGTCATCCCGCTTCTGGTCGGTATACTGGTTCTCCGTGTTCACCGGCCCCGTGTCGCGTTGCTCGCCATAGGCGAAATACTTCTCGTCGTTGACGCTGACGCCGATGACGCTTGTCTCCAGCACCGTGCTGCCCAGGTGGTTGCCGTGCAGATAGGTGATGGGGCCGCTCCCCCTGCGCTGCGCCACGCGCATGCCGTTGAAGAAGTAGTACTTGATCACCACGCCGTCGTGCAATTCATAGTGCGGGAAGGGGTAGTAGTTGTCAACCCCGTCGCTCGTCTTCTTGACGCGCATTCCGTCCGCGTCGTAGAGGTAGCTCTTGGTCACGCCGCCACTCACGCTAAATATCCAATATTCTTGGGCCTCGCTCGTCTCTTTAGTTTCCGATAAAAGAGCTTCGGATAGCAACCAAATTTATGAGCAATGATGTGGTCTCCTCTGAGTGAGCAGTTCGCCTGTTGGTAAACTGCCAGCGAATTACTCAAAGTTGGCCTCTACCCCTTGATCCTGGCGGATAGGCCAACTTTGAATAATGCTAGGGGCAATACCCCAAATGGGTTATTCCTCAGAGGTGGAAACACGGTCAGCATTCAAGTTCGCTTGCTATGCGCAAAAATTTACCGGAAACTAAAGTCGTCTTTAACTTGGAGTTTTGCCCTATTGCGGACAGACGCTATTGCTGAAACTCAAAAGTTGTTTGCGAATGAACCCTTAGCCTTATACGAAGAGATGTAGTTAGACACTTGACAATGTTGCTTGATTTTATCCGCTACCAATAAAGTGTTTGTAAAATTACCCATATATCTCGAACAAAAAACAAAGTCAGTAATGCTGCAAGGCAAAGACTAATACAAGCATGAAAACGCCCTCTTTTTCGAAGGCGCTCTCTAGCTTCTTTATTGTGTCGAGATCTGATCCCCCATGTGCGAAGCCTTCTCAAGTGTATTGAAGGTCGAGAATTATAGTAGGCAGCGAGAATAAAGCCCACAACTCCAAGTGCTTCGAATGCGGCTCTAAAGATAACTTCGTTCATGCGTGCATTATCTTTGCGATGAGTATACCAAGAAAGAGTAGGTCATACTACCATGTGCCTCAGCGGTAGTCCCAGGCGCATAGGCATATCCGTAGGCCTGTCCACGAAATTTACGACCGTCATCGTTTTCGAAGAGCACTAGCTCTGCAACTCCTCCCAACGGACCCATTGCACCTGACAGTCCAAACTGCGCAGTAATTCCTTCCAAATCAGCTAAATTCGCATCTGGGATGCCGATCGCAGTATACCTGCTAACGGGGCCTGGAACGGGAGTATACCCGCCGCCACCTGGAGAGAAGAGAATGGAAAATTCAGAATCGGCATTTGCAAAAATATCAATGCTTCCTCGAACTCCTCCTCCAAGTTGATTGTAAGTAGCGCCAGCGGATACACCGCAAACTCCCCCAATGAGCTGTGCACAACTCTGGAGCGGTAGCAACGCTATTTCCTGAATTTGCTCAACATCGAAATCGATCCGAGGGTTACCCTCTTCATCGAACTGAACGGAGACTGATAAAGTCTCTAATTCGATTTGCGAAAGTGTTGAGCGAAGAATCGCTGACATGTTTGGTGGAGGTTTAACAGTTCCGACCAGTAACTCATCCCACACTTCTATGCCCGTGCCACCTCCTATCGATCCTGTCGGGCTGAGAATCCATCTTGTATCATCAGGATCATCTTTCACGACATAATTTCCAGAGGGATCGGTATACTTGAGCGGATTCCCACGCGTATACATCATGCGATTGTAGTCAAACACATTGGTCGGCTCCGGCACAATCATATCCGGCGACACAAACGTCCCCAGCGACGGGTCATAGTATCGCGCCCCGTAGTAGTACAGCCCCGTGTCATCCCGCTTCTGGTCGGTGTACTGGTTCTCCGTGTTGACCGGCCCCGTGTCGCGCTGCTCGCCATAGGCGAAATACTTCTCGTCGTTGACGGTGATGCCAATGACGCTTGTCTCCAGCACCGTGCTGCCCAGGTGGTTGCCGTGCAGGTAGGTGATGGTGCTACTCCCCCTGCGCTGCGCCACGCGCATACCGTTGAAGAAGTAGTACTTGACCACAACGCCGTCGTGCAGCTCGTAGTGGGGGAAGGGGTAGTAGGATGGTTAATATGTACTTATGACAAAAGTATGCTGCGAATAATAGCCAGAAGAACAAGCGTGAGAGTACCACAAAGCCAAAACGCAACTTTCATGGCATAAGTCAAAATGGGTTTTAATCTGGCACTCCAAAGTAAAAAGATAAAACCAAGTAACAGCGGAGCCGCTGCGTAAATGCTACTACTACGTAGATATTGAGTAACAGCCACCCAAAAACAAGCTATAGCAAATAGTTGAAAAAAGTCCCTTGAAGTAAATATCATTCTCATTATTCACTTGCGTGGCTTTGTTTTGTTCAGACATTTTACCTAACTACGAATCGGTACATCTGATAGTTTATCAAACATCCTGCAAGCATCATGAAGAAAAGATAGGGATATTCTTCTCTTAACAGAAAATCGAGACCAGTTAGCAAGCCCCAAGCGAGTCCCGAAATCATATAGATTAGCAGAAACCATACTTTAGATAGTCGCAAATGCTGCCACAAGTAATATAGCGCAAGGTGCATCACAATTGCGACTACCGTATTCAATAAAAGTCTCATCAGAAAATTCTAGCGTGCCGAACCGCGCATGCCCCAGTTTTCATCAGGCACAAATGGATCAGACAAATTCCAAAGAAGCGAAGCTGCACCTGTTGCAGTACCTGCACCAAAAATACGCTTGCGCCCGTTTCTGCAAGGGAAACAGCCAAATCTACATCAGAGGCATTACCGAGAGCGTGTTGCATAGCCGTGTAACGCGCAGCTTCGATTGTGACTGCTGCATCACCTGCTTTGAGCACAATAGCAGCAGGACCACATGCACCCGAAGTAACGGCAGTGCAGATAATTCCCGCGTCTCCCGCTGCAGAGTAGGCAAATGAAGCTGCACTATACCCAACAGCACGGCAATCCCACACGTCGCAAACCATGACTGAATCATCGGCGAGAAAGTCAACATCTTGCCCACTCTGATCCATCAAAGTGTACTTTTCCTCATACCATCCCGTACCACTCGGTTCAGCGAGTTGCGCAAAAGAACGATTATTGACTGCTCCTGAACCCCCAAAAATTTGAATCTTACCTGTTCCGGGATTGCGCGCAAAAATACCGATCCAAGAAACGTCAACAGTAGGATGGTGTGATGTGACAATATAGCCATCTTCTGCGCTCATAAGTACAGAGAGCCACTTGTCCAAACCGTAGTAATCACCAGCAAGTCGGCTAAACTGTCTCTCAACACAGCCCCAGGACTCACACTCAAAGTGTTCTTTAATTTCATCATTGGTGTAGTAGCCGTTCGGGTCAGTGTAACGCAACGGATTGCCACGCACATACATCATGCGATTGTAGTCAAAGAGGTTGGTCGGCTGCGGCACAATCGTATCGGGACTGATAAACGTCCCCAGCGCCGGGTCGTAGTACCGCGCCTTGTAGTAATACAACCCGGTGTCGTCCCGCTTTTGGTCGGTGTACTGGTTCTCCGTGTTCACCGGCCCCGTGTCGCGCTGCTCGCCATAGGCGAAATACTTCTCGTCGTTGACGCTGACGCCGATGACGCTTGTCTCCAGCACCGTGCTGCCCAGGTGGTTGCCGTGCAGATAAGTTATCAACGCGCTACCCCGTCGCTGAGCGATGCGCATCCCACCAAAGAAATAGTACTTCACGGCCACGCCGTCGTGCAGCTCGTAGTGGGGGAAGGGATAGTACGTCTCGACCCCGTCGCTCGTCTTCTTGACGCGCATGCCGTCGGCGTCGTAGAGATAGCTTTCGGTCGCGCCACCGCTCACGCTCGCCAAGCGGTTCTCGTGGTCCCAGGTTAAGGTCTGGCTATCCCTTTTTATCATGTTGCCGTTGGCGTCGTAATCGTACGCGGGCCCCTTTACGGCGTGGACGGGAAATGCGTTGGAGAGGGGTGTGTAATCTTCGTCCCCGAAGAACTCCAAGCGCCCGCTGCTGTCGTAGGCAAAGGTGTTGCTGCCAAAGCCAGCGGTCAGCCGGTTCTGGTCGTCGTAGGCAAAGCTGTGGGTGTCGGTGGCGCCGCCGCTGTACTGCTCGTGCAGCACGTCGAGGTTGCCGTGCGAGTCGTAGAAGTGGCGCAGCCGCAGCCGGTTGTGCGAATCGGCGCTGCTCGTCACGTCGGTGCTCGTGCCCACGCGGATGTCGGCCAGCCGCCGGTTGCGGTCGCTTGTGCTAAAGCCGCCCCAGGCCGCGTCGTCCCAGGCGTAGTAGAGGTTGTGGCGCCAAAGGCCGCCGCCCGCGGGGAAGCGCATCTCGGTCGCCTGCCCCAGCTCGTTGTAATCCACGCCCGTGGCGCTGTTCAGGTTGTCGTCGGTGTCGCCGTCCACCAGAAAGGGATCGCTCGTGCAGAAGTAGGCCCCGGCGCTGGCGTTGTACTCGCCGTCGCAGAGGGTGTTGGGCAAACCCATGCCGTTAAAGGCGACCTTGACCATGCTGCCGTCGGGGTAGACCGTGGCGTAGGCGCGGTCGCGACGTTGCAGCAGACGGCACATCAAATTTTCCTTGAGGGGTATCGTGGGCGTGATCACTATCTCTATCATAACATACCAAAGCATGAGATTCAAACACTTTGCTAATGCAAACGATACGCCACACATATAATTCTTGGCTAAGATAAAGACAGACTTAAATCTGACCCGGCTTGACCGGGCGGCAACTTTTATTTGAGGATATTTGAGGAGAATTTAGCATGGCGAAGATTATTGGTATTGACTTGGGCACAACCAACAGCGTTGTCGCGGTGATGGAGGGTGGCGATCCCACCGTGATCACCAACGCCGAAGGCAACCGCACGACGCCGTCGGTGGTGGCCTTTTCCAAGGGCGGCGAGCGCCTGGTGGGCATCACGGCCAAGCGGCAGGCGGTGGTGAATCCAGAAAACACCGTCTACTCGGTAAAGCGCCTGATGGGTCGCCGCGTCGATGATGCGGAGACGGAGCGCACCAAGGGCATGGTTCCCTACGACATTGTCGAGGGGCCGAACGGCGATGCGAGAGTGGACGTGCCCGCCAAAAACAAGAACTACACGCCGCAGGAGATCAGCGCGATGGTGCTGGGCAAGCTCAAGCGCGATGCGGAAAGCTACCTGGGTGAGGAAGTCAAGGAAGCGGTCATCACCGTGCCCGCTTACTTCAACGACAGCCAGCGCCAGGCGACGAAAGACGCCGGCCAGATTGCGGGGCTGGAGGTCAAGCGCATCATTAACGAGCCGACGGCAGCGGCTGTCGCTTACGGCTTGGACAAGCAGAACGACGAGACGATCCTCGTCTTCGACTTGGGCGGCGGCACCTTTGACGTCTCCGTGCTTGAAGTCGGCGACGGCGTGATCGAGGTGAAATCCACCAACGGCGACACGCACCTGGGCGGCGACGACTGGGACGAGCGCATCGTGCAGTGGCTGGTGAGCGAGTTTAAGAAGGAGCAGGGCATTGACCTGAGCCAGGATCGCCAGGCCCTGCAGCGCCTGCGCGAGGCGGCGGAGAAGGCCAAGATCGAGCTCTCCAGCACCACGCAGGCGGACGTCAACCTGCCCTTTATCACGGCGGACAGCACGGGCCCCAAGCACCTGCAGATGACGCTGAGTCGCTCGAAGTTTGAGCAGCTGACGGCGGACCTGGTCGAGCGGCTGAAGCAGCCCTTCCACAGCGCGCTGAAGGATGCGGGCTTGGGCGCGGACGACCTGAACGCGGTGGTGCTCGTCGGTGGTTCGACACGCATGCCGATGGTGCAGGATTTGGTGACGAGCCTCACGGGCAAGGAGCCCTACAAGGGCGTGAACCCCGACGAGGTAGTCGCCATTGGCGCGGCGCTGCAGGCGGGCGTGCTCGGCGGCGAGGTCAACGACCTGCTGCTTCTGGACGTAACGCCGCTAAGCCTGGGCCTGGAGACGCTGGGCGGCGTGATGACCACGCTGATCCCGCGCAACACCACGATTCCGACCAAGAAGACCGAGGTCTTTAGCACGGCGGAGGACAACCAGACCGCTGTCGACATCCAGGTCCTGCAGGGCGAGCGCCCGATGGCGCGCGACAACAAGCTGCTCGGCAACTTCCGGCTGGACGGCATTCCGCCCTCGCCGCGCGGCGTGCCGCAGGTCGAAGTCACCTTTGACATCGACGCAAATGGCATCTTGAACGTGCTGGCCAAGGACAAGGCCACGGGCAAGGAGCAGAGCGTGCAGATTACCGCGAGCACGAACCTCTCGAACGACGAGGTCGAGAAGCTGGTGCAGGAGGCCAAGTCCCACGAGCGCGAGGACAAGACGCGCCGCGAGCTGGCCGAGGCGCAGAACAGCGCGGACAACCTGATTTACGTCACCGAGAAGTCCATGAACGAGCTGGGCGACAAGGTTCCGCAGGGCGACCGCGAGCAGATCGAGCAGACGATCAGCGAGCTGCGCGAGGCCAAGGAGGGCGACGATCTCGCCCGCATCCGCAGCCTGACGGAGCGTCTGCAGCAGGCCAGCCACGCGCTGTCGCAGCAGATGTACCAGCAGGCCGAAACGCCGACCAACGGTGCTGGCCCCGATATGGGCACAAACGGCACGGGTACGGACGGCGACGCCAGCGGCGAAGAGGACGACGTGGTCGAGGGCGAATTCCGTCAGGTCTAAGCGACCGACAGCCTCCCTCCTAAATCCTCCCTCCACGCGTGGAGGGAGGACTTTAGTCACCTGGTTTGCAAAGCGGTTTGGCCAATCTGATTCTCTTTGCAGACGAAGTTTAGCTCTTCTCTCCACGCGTGCCCTTCGGCAGGGCTCAGGCAACGGGAAGAGGGGCTGGGGGTGAGGCCCAACCCGCTGTATTTAACTGAATGAAACGAACGGGCGGGGTCGCATACCCCGCCCGTTTTGTAGGATTTATTATGGCAAACTACTATGATCCCTTTGGCATGTTTGATGCGCCCGATCCCAGCCGCTCGCGCCCGTTGCGCAATGCCCACGGCCCGGCGCGGCAGGTGAACCCCTATTTCCGGGGGAACCCCCCGCAGCGGCCCGGCCGAAATGCCGCGCGCCCCGCTGCCCCCAATGCGGGCGGGCCGACGCTGGGCGACTACGAGCGTTTACAGGCCGAGCGCAACGAACTCGTCGACGAAATGAAGCGGCGCAACGATAAATTGACCACCCAGAGCGATGCGCTGCGGCGGCAGGGGGAGCACCTGCAGGAGCTCGATTCACGCTTAAAATGGACGGAAGCCGCGCTCAGGCAGGCGCAAAAGAGCAGCGCTTTTGCAGAGGCGGCCCGGCAGCCACAGACAAATAGGCCGACGCCGGACGATTACGAGCGGTTGCAGAGCGAGCGTGACCAGCTTTCGGAGAAGCTCAAGCGGCGCGACAACGAGCTCGCGATCAAGAGCGAGGCGCTGCGGCGGCAGGGCGAAGACCTGCGCGACGTCGCCGACAGGCTGATGTGGACGGAAGCCGCGCTTAAGCAGGTGCAGAAAGCTGAGGGCGAGGAGGAGACGAGCTGGCGGGAGCGCTACATGCGTCTGCAGGCCGAGCTGGACAACCTGCGCCAGCGGCTGGAGCAGCGCAGCGAGGCACAGGTTGCCGCCAAGCGCGACGACATTCTGCGCGACATGCTGCCGCTGGCCGATCACCTCGACCTGGCGCTTCAGCACGTCGAGACGCTGGACGAGCCATCCGACGATTTGCGCAACTTTACGGGCAACATCGAGGCCACGCGCAGCGCGTTTTTGGAAACGCTGCGCCGCTACGGCGTCGAGCGCATGGACGCCCAAGGCGCGCCCTTTGATCCCAATCTGCACGAGGCGCTGAGCCAGATTGCCAGCGACGAAGTGCCGGCGGATCACGTGGCACAGGTGGTGCAGGCAGGCTACATCAACGGCGAGCAATTGCTGCGCCCGGCGCGCGTGCTGGTGAGCAGCGGGGGCAGTGAGCAGTAATCAGTGAGCAGTAATCAGTTTTTTGCTGTTTCGTTGATGGTACAGGCTCGGATTATCTGCACTGATAACTGATGACTGTTGAGTCTCATTAAGTTGTGTCACAGATTCGTCTCATAAAGTCGTGCGCAATTGTTTACATAATCAATTCAAGAGCCTTTCTTCGGCCATCTGCGCAATCAAAATTGCCCAAAATCGCTAGCGATGTGCTTTTACAGACCTGTACTCTGAGTGTGTGGACTCGATTTGGAGGCTAATTGATCTAGCCACCGGTATTTCTCTGAGGAACGCGCACGACTTTATGAGACTCTTTTCGTACACAACTTAATGAGATCCGACATGACTGACAACTGGAGTGAAGTATGGAATACAAGGACTATTATAAAACGCTCGGCGTGGAGCGGAGCGCGGACGAGAAGGAGATCAAGAAGGCCTTCCGCAAGCTGGCGCAGCAGCACCACCCGGATCGCAATCCGGACGACCCCAGCGCCGAGCAAAAATTTAAGGAAATCAACGAGGCGTATACGGTGCTCTCCGATGCGGAGAAGCGCAAGCAGTACGATCGCTTTGGCTCGCAGTGGGAGCAGTACGCGCGCACGGGCGGCCAAGCCGACGACTTCTTCC
Organism: Caldilineaceae bacterium; assembly: GCA_965213595.1. Classification (GTDB taxonomy): domain Bacteria; phylum Chloroflexota; class Anaerolineae; order Caldilineales; family Caldilineaceae; genus JBCCFC01. Next base: position 913,294 of record CBDBZO010000002.1, read on the forward strand.
GCCAGTATGCGGGCGGCGGCAACGCCAGCGGCCGCACGCGCACCGTGACGCCGGAGGAGTTTGCGCAGATGTTTGGCGGCGGGGGTGGCGGCGGCGACTTCTCCAACTTCTTCGACATGCTCTTTGGCGGTCGAGGCGGTGGCTTTGGTGGTCGCACGCGCGGCGGGCGCTACGGCTTTGATACCGCCGACGCGGAAACGGCAGCGGGCTCGCCCTTTGGCGGCGCCTACAGCTACAGCCCCCAGGCGGCACCGGCGCGGCCGCGGCGCGAAAACGTCACCGTACAGATTACGCTGGAGGAGGCGCTGTACGGCACCACGCGTACGCTGGAGGGCGCGGACGGCAACCGCCTCGAAGTCGACATTCCGCCCGGCGTGCGCGATGGCTCGCGCGTGCGCATGAGCGGCGCGGGCAGCCAGCTCGGCGATCCGGGCAGCGATCTTTACCTGCGCATCCAAGTCAAACCGCACGAGCGGCTGACGCGGTCGTCGGAGCGCCCGGAGAATCTCTCCGTTGAGGTGCCGGTGGATTTATACACGGCGGTGTTGGGTGGCGAGGCCGAAGTGCCTACGCTAACCGGCTCTGTCCTGTTGACCATTCCGGCGGGCACGCAGCCCGGCAAGCGCATTCGCCTGCGCGGCCTCGGCATGCCCCGCCTGCGCGAACCCGACCAGCGCGGCGATCTCTACGCCGAAATTCAGGTCGAGATTCCCACGGAGCTGAGCGACGCCGAGCGCCAGCATTTCGAGGCGCTGCGGGCGATGTAGCAAGGCAAAAGGGCGCGTAGGGGCACGCCATGACGTGCCCCTACGCGCCCTGCTTTTCGTTTAGTCGCTTTACCACCTCCCTCACCACGCGCGCCGCCACCTCGTCCTTGACCAGCAGCGGCAGCGACTCGCGCGTGCCGTCCACACGCAGCAGCACCACGCGGTTCGTCTCGACGGCAAAGCCCGCATCGCTGGCGCTCACGTCGTTGGCCACAATCAAATCCAGCCCCTTGCGGGCCAGCTTTTCGGCAGCGTTCTCGATCAACCCCTGCGTCTCCGCGGCAAAGCCCACGGTGACGCGCGGTCGGTGCGGCTGCTGGCTTACCGCTTCGAGGATGTCGGGGTTGCGCGTCAGCTCGACGGTGGGCACGCCGCCGCTTTTCTTAATTTTCTGCACCGCCGCCCGTGCCGGGCGAAAGTCGGCCACCGCCGCCGCCATGATCAGCGCATCGACGCCAGCGCTCTCGCGCAGCACCACCTCGTGCAGCTCGCGCGCACTTTCCACCTGGACAACCGTTGCGCCGATGGGCACGGGCAAATCCACCGTCGTAATCAGCGTGACGCGGGCGCCCGCATCCAGCGCGGCCTGGGCAAGCGCATAGCCCTGGCGACCGGACGAGCGGTTGCCGATAAAGCGCACCGGATCAATGGCTTCGCGCGTGCCGCCCGCCGTGACAACCACCGTGCATCCGGCCAGCGCACCCGTCTGCGCCAGCAGGTGGCGGATGTGCCCTAAAATTTTGGCTGGCTCGCTCAGCCGCCCCCTGCCGACCAGCCCCGACGCCAAATGCCCTTCCTCCGGTCCCACAACTGTTGCGCCACGCTGAATCAGCGTTTGCACATTGGCCTGGGTCGCCGGGTGGCCGTACATGCCGCCGTCCATGGCCGGGGCCACCAGCAGCGGGCAGGTTGCCGCCAGCGCCGTGATCGAGAGCAGATCGTCCGAGTGGCCCTGGGCCAGCTTGGCCAGCGTGTGCGCTGTAGCGGGCACAACGGCCAGCAAGTTGGCCCCGTGCGCCAGGCCAACGTGGAGCACGTGGGCCTCGCTGCCCCACAGGTCGTCGTCCGTGTAGGCGCGTCGCCCCGTCACCGATTGAAAGGTGAGCGGCGCGAGAAAGTGCTGCGCGCCCCGCGTCAGCACGACATCGACCAGCGCGCCGGCCTGCGTCAGCTTGCTGGCGAGGTCGACGGCCTTGTAGCAGGCGATGCTGCCGCTCACAGCGAGGACGAGGCGGGATTGATAAAGTGGGTTGGACATAGCGGAGAAAAGGGTTTGTACTGCTTATTGCGTATTGCTGAGTCCGTACCCAACCAGGCCCGCACCGCGACCAATCAGCAACAAGCAGTAAGCAGTAAGCAACATTCACTCATTCATCTCGTACAGCAGCCGCAGCCCTTCCAGCGTCAGCCACGGCTCGATGTGCTCGATGGCGTCCGTGTGGCGGGCGATCACGGGGGCGAGGCCGCCGGTGGCGACGGTTTGCATGGCGTCGCCCAGCTCGCGGCGGAAGCGGGCGATCATGCTCTCGACGAGGCCGACATAGCCAAAAATGAGGCCGGACTGCATGGCGTGCACCGTGTTGCTGCCAATCACGGACGGGGGCCGCTCCAGCTCGACTTTGGGCAGGGCGGTGGCGACGTTGTAGAGCGCATCGGCGGCAATGGCGATGCCGGGCGCAATCGCCCCGCCGAGATACTCGCCCTCGGCGGTAATGGCCTCGAAGGTGGTGGCCGTGCCGCAGTCGATGATGCAAGTGGGGCCGCCGTAGCGGCGGTAGGCGGCCACGGCATCCACGATGCGGTCGGTGCCCACGGCGTGGGGAGGATCGTAGCGGATGGTCAATCCCGTCCGCATATCCGCGCGCACCACGAGCGGCGTGCGCGCGAGGTACGCCTCACAGACCTCGCGCCAGCGACTCGTCAGCGGGGCAACGCCGCTGGCCAGCGCCACCCCGCTGATGTCGCCGGGGTCGATACGGCTGTGGCGCAGCAGCGCCAGCAGCAGCACGGCCATTTCGTCCGGCATGCGCTCAACGTCCGTGGCGATGCGCCAGTGGGGGCCGAGGGCTGAGTCGAAGATGCGCGCGGGCGCGGGCGGCTTCTGCGCGTAAAGACCGAGCATGGTGTTGGTGTTGCCCACGTCGATACAAAGCAGCATAGATTTTCTTTACGCCAAAATTTTCATGGTTGAGCCGGTAGCACATTGTTATGCTTGACTCGCTATCCTGCAAATTCCGCCCGGCTCGAACGTTCGTCAACGAACGGTTGTGCTGTGACAAACGCCTTTCCTTTACTAATGTCATTTCGCTCGCGCAACGATCGCTTCGTCGATTCCCAGCAGATTTGTCACTTCGCTTCAAAATGACAGAGTCACTCGCCCCCAAACTGAGGTGCATCCTTCACATTGAGGTGCGTCCCAAAATGTTGGCGCGTTCGACCCCACCCCCCTCAGCGTTGGTTCGTGATCAGCGAGACATCGGAAGCCCCCTCCCCGCGCGCGGGGAGGGGGTTTGGGGGGTGGGGTCGGGTGCCACCCCTGATAAGTCGCCTCGTGTTGAAACTCGCTAAAAATTTGGGACGCACACTTCACGTTATGTCCATTGGCAACGCATCCAAAAGCTGTGGTACAATTTAGCAGCGTTCTCAACGGGTATCGATATGACTGCTCACGCCGCCCCTGCCCCAACACAACCAACGGCCAGCGCGCCCTGGCCCATCTTTGGCCACGCGCTGTGGGTGAACTGGCTGCACAACATGGCGACTTCGCCCGCGCAGGGCACGGGCCAGCACGCCTACCTGCTGCTGGGCTCGCCGCAAATTGGGAAGACAACGCTGGCGCGGCTCTTTGCACAGGCGCTGCTGTGCACGGCGGATCACGGGGCTCGGCCGTGTGGCGCGTGCCGGAGCTGTCGGCTGTTTGAGGGGGAGAGCCACCCAGATTTTCGGCAGGTGCAGCCGCTGGACAAAGAGGGCAACGTTGACCGCGCGGGGGGAATGCTGCGCGAGCAGCAGGCGACCGACATCATCCGCGAGGCGGCGCTGCGGCCGGTTGAATCCGCCCGCAAAATTTTTTTGCTGCAGGATGTACACAGCGCCAACCCAACCTTTGCCAACAAGCTGCTCAAAACGCTGGAGGAGCCGCCCGCCCACGTGACGCTGCTGCTCACCGCCACCGACCGCAGCCAACTGCTGCCCACCATCGTGAGCCGCTGCCAGCTGCTGGAGCTGCGGCCGCTGAGCAGCGAGACTGTCGAGCAGGCGCTGGGGCAGCGCTGGCAGGTGGAGCCGGCGCGCGCGCGGCTGCTGGCGCGGCTGTCTGGCGGTCGGCTGGGGTGGGCGGTGCAGCAGCTGGCGGCGGGGGAAGATTCGCAGCGAGCCGAGCACCTGGCTTGGCTGGCGGAGGCGCTGGCCGCCAATCGCATCGAGCGCCTGGACCGCGCCGCCCAGCTCGCCAGCGAGCGCGACAGCCAGAAGCTCTTTGGCCTGCTGGCCACGTGGACTTCCTGGTGGCGCGACGTCCTGCTGATCCAAAATCAGTGCGCCGCCCTCTGTACCAATTTGGATCAGCAGGAGAGGCTGGCGCGCGTGGCCCAACAGGTGCGGGCCGACGCTGTCGAGCGCTTTTTGCAAACCTTGCAGCAGACGGAAGCTTACCTGCACCATACAACCAATACCCGATTGGCGCTCGACGTTCTCCTGCTGGAGATGCCGCGCGCCGCTTTACCATAGCTCGCTGCTGCGATGATTAGCAGCGATAGAGGAGAGACCATGCCAACTGTTGTCGGCGTTCAATTTAAGCCCGTTACCAAAATTTACCACTTTGACCCCAGCGATGTCCTCCACCTCTCTCCAGACGATTACGTGCTGGTGGATACGGCCAACGGGCCAGAGGTGGTGCAGGTCGTGCAGCCGCCGCATGAAATTAGCGATGATGAGGTGGTGGGGCAGATCAAAAGCGTGGTGCGACGCGCCACCGCTTGGGACATGGTGCAGAAAGATGCGTGGCAGCACAAAGAGCAGGAAGCGCTCGCTATCTGTCGCCACAAAGCGCACGAGTTTGACCTGAAGATGAAAATTGTGCGCTGCGAATACAACTTTGACGGGGGTCGCCTGCTCGTCTATTTCTCAGCCGAGAAGCGGGTGGATTTCCGGGCCCTCGTGCGGGCGCTGGCGCGCACCTTTCACACGCGCATTGAAATGCGCCAAATCGGCGTGCGCGACGAAGCCAAGCTGCTCGACGGCGTGGGCAAGTGTGGCCGCCAGCTCTGCTGCACCAGCTGGCTGCGCGACTTTACACCCGTTAGCATCCGCATGGCCAAGCGGCAGCAGCTGCCGCTCAACCCCGATGAGATCAGCGGCGTCTGCGGTCGCCTGCTCTGCTGCCTCTCGTACGAGGATGCGACGTATCGCGAGCAAAACAAAAAGATGCCCAAAATTGGGGCGGAGGTCGTCACCCCTCAGGGCAGCGGGCGCGTGCGCCACGTACACCCGCTCAAGGAGACGGTGACGGTTAAGCTGGAAAATTACGTGCTGGCTGAATTTGGCATCGACGAGCTAATTTCGAGCAAGACCGAAAGCGGCGGCAGCTGCGGCACCTGTGGCGGCTGCACCACCAAGCGCCGGGCCAGCGCCGAAGAGGATAACGAGAAAATCCGTAAGCGGCGAGCGGAGGCGCGTAAAGAGGGCAACGCCAGCGACAAACCGCGCCGTCGCCGTCGCGGCGGCAACAAGCGCGACGCGTAGCGGGCAAAGCAAAAGGGGCGAGCCGCCGGCTCGCCCCTTTTGCTTTGCCCCACTCGTGCGACCCGTTGAGCGCTTCACGCCAGCTTGCTTTACAAGCAGACGTTAACTACCAAGAAATGCGCTGTAACCGCGATGGTTGTGGAAGGGTCAAAATTTGTCATTTCCGCGGAGGCGGGAATCTACGCTTAACCCACGAACCAAGTGTGTAGAAAGCCGGTCAAGCCCGTTTCTTTCCATTTGCTGCACGCCAGTGTTCGGTTGCTACCAAGAAACGCTCAGAAATAGCGCAGGCCAGAGGCGACATCAGTGTCGCTAACTCGTGGAAACAGCCTCGCTCACCCTTTCGCGCGTGACAGGAACGTGGCCGTTTGTGTAGGTGGCATTGGTCAACGTTGCGGGGCGTTTGAAAATGGCGAGCCGCACGGCCGTGCGCTCGCTGCCCTCGATCATGACTTCCGTAAAGCGGGGCACGACCGCCAAATCAATATCGTTCTCTTCTAGGTAAGTACGCGCAATGGCAACCGCCTTAATGGCCTGGTTAACGGCGCTCGCGCCGATTGCCTGCATCTCCGCGTACCCTTCCTCTCGCATAACCCCGGCCACCGCCCCCGCAACGGCAGTGGAGCGGGACTGTGCAGAAACCTTAATTAGTTCAGCCATGTAGATTCTCCTTCGTGAGTAGAGCAGGCGTTGCAAGCAACTGCCGCTTGTGTACTGAATGCGACACGACTCGTGCGGCGCAATTGCTTTCCATCAAACATTCATAAGAGCTGTTGCACAAGTGTATACCAGAATTGACAAACCGTGCCTTACAGTTTCTTTACAATGCTAAGTTGCAATTTTTAGACGGTTGACCAATTTTCTTAGCAACAAAAAGCGGGGCCAATTGCGTTGGCCCCGCTTTTTGTCTGTGTATTGTCAACTTGCTTTACTTTGCGTAATCCACGGAGCGCGTCTCGCGCACAACGGTGACACGAATCTGCCCCGGATATTCGAGATTGTCCTCAATGCGCTTGGCAATCGAGCGGCTGAGCTCCACCGCGCCCAGATCGTCCACCGTTTGCGGCTGCACGATGACGCGAATTTCACGCCCCGCCTGGATTGCAAAGGTCTGCTCAACGCCCTCAAAGCTGTTGCCGATCTCCTCCAGCGCCGTGACGCGCTTGATGTACGCCTCCAGGCTTTCACGTCGCGCCCCTGGCCGCGCGCCGCTGATCGCATCCGCCGCGGCCACGATCACCGCCTCCACGCTCTGCGGCTCCACTTCGCCGTGGTGGCTCGCAATGCAGTTGACCACCGCCTCGTTGACGCCGTAGCGACGCGCAATCTCGCCGCCCACGATGGCGTGCGGGCCGTCGACTTCGTGGCTCACGGCCTTGCCGATGTCGTGCAGCAGCCCACCCAGCCGCGCCACTTTGACGTTGGCGTGCAGTTCGCTGGCAATCATGGCCGCGATGTGGGCCGTTTCGATGGCGTGGTTGAGCTGGTTTTGGCCGTAGCTCGTGCGAAACTTGAGCCGCCCCAGCAGCTTTTGCAGCTCGCGATGCAGCCCCTGGTTGCCCGTCTCGATCAGCGCCTGCTCGCCCGCCTCGCGAATCACCTGGTCGATCTCCTGCTGCGCCTGCTCCACTTCCTTTTCAATGCGCGTGGGGTGAATGCGCCCGTCCGCTACCAGCTTGCTCAACGCAATCCGCGCCACCTCGCGGCGTACGGAATCAAAGCTGCTAATGATGATGGCTTCGGGCGTATCGTCCACCACCAAATCAACGCCAATTGCCTGCTCGATGGCGCGGATGTTGCGCCCCTGCCGGCCAATAATGCGCCCCTTCATATCGTCCGACGGCAGATCAACCGTGCTGACGGCATACTCGGCGATGTGCTCGCTGGCCAGCCGCTCCACCGAGAGCGTGATAATTTCGCGCGCCCGCCGGTCGGCATCCTGCGCCGTTTCAGCCTCCACCTCGCGGACAACGCGCGCCATTTCGTCGCGGCTCTGCTGCTCCACCTGCTTTAGCAGGACGCCGCGTGCTTCGTCCACGCTCATGTTCGCAATGCGCTGGAGTTCGGTCTGCTGCTCCTCTTCGGCCTGCTGCAGGTGCGATTCGCGCTGGTTTAGACGGCTGTCTCGCTGGTTGAGCTTGCGGTCGCGCTCTTCCAGCTGCTCCTGCCTGCGCTCCAGCTGCTCCTGCTTCTGCTCCGCCGTCTCCACCCGCTTCTGCAGACGATCTTCCAGCCGTTCCAAATCCTTGCGGCGCTGAATAATCTCCGCCTCGATCTCGTTGCGACGGGTTACCTCCTCTTCCTTCAATGAAAGTTGCCGCTGTTTGATTTCCGCCTCGGCCCCGCTCAAAATTCGCTTGGCCTGCTCCTCCGCGCTCTGCTGCGCCGCGCGTAAACGCTCCTGCTCCGTCTCGACGCCCGCCTTTCGGCCACGCCCAAACGCAAGGTACGCTCCTCCCGCCGCCCCCAAAAGCAGCGCGAGGATAATGCTTAAAATCAGGGTTGGGTCCATCTCAAATCCTCTATCGGCGTCCGTTCACGCAAAATCAAACAACATGGTAAACGGCAATGACAATTTTAATGTGCAGCGGCGCGATTTTCGCCCGCTCACCCTATTTTAACATAAAACAAAAAAGCGCCGTAGTAACACTACAGCGCTTTTTATTTATACAGATGTCGCGAGCACACTAAGCCGTTTGCATCTCAACTGCTTCCTCTGCGCTCTCCGCTGTCGCTGCGCCGTTCTCTGTCTCTACGTCTGTATCCAAAGGGGTCGCGCGTACGGGTAGGCCAAAGAGGTCGCGCACCTTGGCATCGATTTCGGCGGCGTAGCGCGGGTTCTCGCCCAGGAAGGTCTTCGCGTTCTCGCGCCCCTGCCCCAAGCGCTCGTCCCCGTAGTTGTAGAAGGAGCCGCGCTTGTCGATGATGTCGTGCTCCACGCCCAGGTCAATCAGGTCCCCCTCGGTCGAGATGCCCTCGTTGTACATGATGTCAAACTCGGCCACCTTGAAGGGCGGCGCCACCTTGTTCTTCTTGACGGTGACCTTGGTGCGGTTGCCAATCACCTCCGTCCCCTGCTTGATGCTTTGGATGCGCCGGATGTCCAGCCGCACCGACGCGTAGAACTTGAGCGCCATGCCGCCCGACGTCGTCTCCGGGTTGCCAAACATCACGCCGATCTTCTGGCGCAGCTGATTGGTAAAAATCAAGCACGTCCCGCTCGACTTGACCACCCCCGTCAGCTTGCGCAGCGCCTGGCTCATCAGCCGCGCCTGCAGGCCCATGTGCGAATCACCCATCTCGCCCTCGATCTCGGCCCTGGGCACCAAAGCCGCCACCGAGTCCACCACCACCACGTCCATCGCGCCCGAGCGCACCAGCGCCTCGGTGATCTCCAGCGCCTGCTCGCCGGTGTCCGGCTGGGTGATGTACAAGTTGTCGACGTCGACGCCGATCTTGCGGGCGTAGGCCGGGTCGAGCGCGTGCTCGACGTCCACAAAGGCGCACAAGCTGCCCTGCTTCTGCGCTTCGGCGATGATGTGCTGGCAGACCGTGGTCTTGCCGCTCGACTCCGGGCCGTAGATTTCGACGATGCGCCCCCTGGGCACGCCGCCCACGCCGAGGGCGATATCCAAGCTGAGCGAGCCGGTGGGAATCGACTCCACCTCCATCGCCCGCGCCTCCCCCAGCTTCATCACCACCCCGTCCCCAAAGCGCTTGTTCAGGTTGGCCAGCGTTGTTTCCAGCGCCTTGTGGCGACCGTCGAGGCCGCTGCCGTTGGTGCTGCTGGATTTGGTCGCGCTGGATTTTGTTCGTTTGGCCATGGGATGTCCCTCGCTCGCGGCGTCGCATTCAAAAGTTTCGTAGCGCGGCTCGCCTTGGTAAGCCGTGCTGCTGGGCGAAATTGAGTGTACTGTAGAGCTCTCGATCTAGCAAGCGCGACCGGAAGCGCTAATCGCGAAACGGCGCGTAGATTTTCTCGCGCAGCTGCATGATGTCGCGGCGCAGGGCATCGTCTGTATCGAGCGCTTCCTCCACGCGGCCGATGCCGTAGCGGATGGTGCTGTGATCGCGCCCGCCCAGGTGCTCACCGATCACCGGCAGCGAGAGGCCGTTCTCCTCGCGCAGCAGGTACATGGCCACCTGGCGCGCGTGGGCAATGTTCTTGGGGCGGCGCTTGCCCGTTAGCTCATCTGGCTGCAGGCGGTAGTGCGCGGCGACGATCTCGATCACCAGCGCTGGGGCGCAGGGCAAGCGCTGCGGCGCTAGATTGTCCAGCATGTGCTCGGCCAGCGGCAGGCTCAACGCACTGCTGTCGCGCATCCGGGCCTGCATGACCAAGCTCTTGAGCGCGCCCTCCAGCTCGCGCACGTTGCTCTCCACCCGCTCGGCCACCAGCCGCAGCACATCATCGTGGATGTATACGTCTGCTCGTCGAGCTTTGGACTGCAAGATCGCCACGCGCGTCTCATAATCCGGCTTGGAGATGTCCGCCTGTAGGCCACCGGCGAAGCGGCTGCGCAGCCGCTCCTCCAGCGTCGCCAGCGACTTGGGCGGGCGGTCGCTGCTGATCACAATTTGGCGACCGAGCGAGTGCAGGTGGTTAAAGGTGTGAAAAAACTCCTCCTGCGTGCTCTCCTTGCCGCCGATAAACTGAATGTCATCAATCAGCAGCACGTCGACTTCGCGGTAGCGATTACGAAAGGCCTCGGTATCCTGCGTGCGGATGGCGCTGATCAGGTCGTTGGTAAACTGCTCGGAAGTGCAGTAGCGGGTGGCCCAGCCCAGCTGGCGCGCGCGGTTGGCAATGGCGTGCAGCAGATGCGTCTTGCCCAGCCCCACGCCGCCGTGAATAAAGAGCGGATTGAAGGCGTGGCCCGGCTGGTTGGCCACGGCCTGCGCCGCCGCGTGCGCCAGCTGGTTATACTTTCCAACCACAAAGGTCTCGAAGACAAAAAGCGGGTTGGTGGGGCTATCGCCCGCGGTGGGTGCTCTGTGCGCAGGTATGGATGCAGGCGCGGATGCAGGCAGCGAAGGCGACGCAGGTTGATCGAGCCACGTCTCTCCATTCCGCTCCGTCCCCGTCCGCGCGTCGCCAGATGCACCGTTGGCGGATGCACCGTCGGCGGATGCACCATTGGTGGATGCACCGCTGCCGGACGCACCACCAGCGCGAGTAGCGGAAGAGCCGTTTGAGCTGGCCGCTGCGGCTCCGTCGGCATTTGACATCAGTTCCCCGTCCGAATTGCTGCCGGCGTGCGAGTCGCCGCTTTCTCCACCGCTCGCCCCCGCGTTTGGCTCCATACTGAGCTCAGCGCTTGGCCCCAAAGGCACGCTGCCGTCTAGGCCAGCGCGGCCGTCAATGCCGTGTCGATCTGCCCCGCTGCTGGCTTCTGCTCCGGCTAAAGCGCTGCTGTAGAGCGGCATGTCGCTCAGGTCCGCCTCGGCGGGCAGGGCGCGCGGCGCGGTGCGAAAGGTGATCTGCACCGTGCGGCCAGCAATGCGGCCCAGCGTGCGCTTGATTTTGGGGCGCACCTGCTTGTCCAGCCAGCCGTGGGCAAAGCCGTTGGGCGTGCCGATGATAAATTCGCCATCCTCGTAGGCGAGCACGTAGGTATTGCGCAGCCACGTATCAAATTGGGTGGGCGGCATTTGCATCGCCAGATCGGCCAGCGTCATGCGCCACGCTGCATCCGCATCAAAGCCGCGGGCCGCCGAACGCGATGCGCCGTTGAATTCTGCGCCGGGCTGCGGGCTGTGGCCTGCGTCAGCGGAGTGCGCTCCTTGGCCATTGGCAGCTTGATCCAAGAAGGCGCTGTGATTCGTAAAACCGCCGCGGTGACCGGCCTGCTCCCCGGTCGGCGGGGTATTGGGGGCCGGGCCCTGGGCTGGAGCGGTAAGCGGCTCTGTCTCCTGGTGCTGCATTGGCAAAGAACTGGTTGACGATGAATCTGACGAGGCGCGGTTGTTCAAGGCTCTACCCTCCGTCCAGCGGCTGTAGGCGCTCGGCTGCGAATCCGCTTACCAAAGCTGGCACAAGCCGATAAACCATCGGCCAAGCGGTTGGTTTGTGACAAGCAACTGAGCGCAAGATACAATGAATTAGTACTTTATAATAACTTCAAGCAAAATAACGACCTTAGATTCCGATGACCTTTGGAAAGTGGCCCTCATCCCCGGCCCCTCTCAGCCAAATGCCAACGGAACTTAAGCAAACGGCGTAATTTTTGAAGAAAAGAATTCCTACCGGCCATGCAGAGGCATCGCGGCTAGGGTAAGTGATTTAGCTGTCTTTTTGACGTGAAAGCCATCAAGCGAGGACGCAAGATGGCTGGGGAAGCAAGCGCTATTCGGCTGTTCTATCGCCAACCACAGCGGCGAGCCACACTGCCCGCGCACTGCCCATACCGTTAACGAATTAACGTCGAGGCAGCAACGAGACGGTGCTCGCTACAACCGGATTTAATTAACTGATGCGGTGCAGCCGGGCAGTGCTTTTGAACTTTGCTGGCGTTGAGCAAGCTTCTAACCCATCGCCGAGCTTTGCTGAAAAGCTGCTCAGAACCTGCTTAAAGCGCTGCCCAAGCTGTTGCTCAAAAGGCTGTCCCGCGTGCTGTTGTGGCGCGAGTGTAGCAGGAACTTTGGGCCTTGACAACTTCGGCAAGGGCCGAAATCGGCTCATTTCCATCAGAATTTATGCGTTTGCTCCAGCCAAACGTTTGTTCTACGCAAGATGTAGCTTAAGCCGATTTGGTCGATACAAAATAGCACTTTTGGGGCCATGCAAAAGAGCGAGAAAATTAACATTAGATTTGTACAGCCAACTTTTGCGGCGAACGCTCGAAGAACTTTGTCCCCAGCCAACGCCTGCTTTTCCCCAGCTTTTTCCACAATTTCTTTGATACAGCTCACATTCGCGGCATAAACTCCCGGCAGGAACGAGGCAGCACACCCTTGACCGAATACTACAATTTTCACACACAGCTCGCCGAGGGCTGGTGGGGGCGACGGACATTTCTAAACAACTGGTGGCGTCTCGGCGCGCGCGACCGGCGCTGGGTGCCGCCACACTGGCCCACGCTGAATCGCTTGCTCCAGGCCAGCCCGCGCGATGCGTTGCCCAACGGCCCGGCGATGCACGCCCATCTTACGCGGCTGGCCCCCCTGCCCCTGCACCTGGAAGCGCTCCCGCGGCGCAGCCACTCGCCGTCCGGCGCTCGGGGCGAGGCGTCCGCTGGCTTGGGTGCGGGCGTCGTCTTCGAGGAGCCGGTGGCGGCAGGCATTTTGCTGCACGACGCGCGACGCCGCGGCGCAGCGGGCTACCTGGCCCTGCCCCAGGTGGCAAACGGCGCGGGGGCCCTCGCCCAATTTTTGGGTGCGCTGGCCGAGCCGCTCCAGCAGCAGGGAGCGCGGCGGCTGATTGCGCCCCTGGGGCTCTCCCCGCACCTGCCGAGCGGCGTGCTCCAAAATTATTTCCACGTAACGCCGCCGCTGCACACGCCCTACAATCCGCCCTACCTGCCCGAACTGGTCGAGCGCCTTTGGCAGCCGATCCAGCACGCCCATCTCTTTCGCGTGCCGCTCTCGGCCGCCCCCGCCGCCTCCGCTTTTACCAAAGCCAACCGCGCAGCGGCACGCATTGCCCCCCTCGACCCGGCGCGTCTGGCGGTCGATTTGCTGCCGCTGCTGGGCGAGGCCACCGTGAATCAACTGGGCTTTGTGCCGCCGGATCAAGCCGAGGCGAATTTCCTGCTGGCTTGGCTGGGGGCCTGGCCGCTGCACGGCTGGGTGGCTTACGCAGACGACGCCGACGAAGAGAAACCGGTGGGGTTTGTGTTGCTGCAGGGTGATTTTGCCCCGGCGATGCAGCGCGCGCGGGGCGGGCGCAACGCGGCGGGGCGCGCCTGGCTGGCCTGGCGCAGCCGGCGACCCACTATGGGCGGGCAAATTGTGGGCGGTCGGCTGCTTTACGGCGCTGTGGCGCGCGACTGGCGCGGGCGGGGCATCGGCGCCCAGCTGCTGCGCCACGCGCTGGCTTCGGCCACGGCGCGCAGCTGGCGGCACCTCGACATCGGCCCGCTGACGGAGGCCAAGCTGCACGCCCCCGCCCGCGCGCTGGTGGCCCACTTTGGCGGGGAGCCGCGCCAGCGCTACTCGCTGTACGAAACGTATGTGTAAAGATCGCGGCAGAAAACCACGATCTGCCGTGCGCCTTTGCGTTAGATTTCTTGGCTTACAGATGAATCGTGCCGTCGGGGAGAATCGTGCGCCGGAGAGATTTGGCCTGCGCCAGCTGCGTTTCGCTGACGCGTGCGCCGCTGAGGTCCGCCCCGCTGAGGTCGGCGTCGGTGAGATCGACGTTGGAGAGATCGCTGCGGTGCAGGTTGGTGTTGCGCAGATCGGCGCCGCGCAGGTTTGTGCCGCTGAGGACGAGGTAGCTGAGATCGGCCCCGGCGAGATCGGCGCGGCGACGGCTGAGAAATCGAGCAAACAGCCACTGCTGCGCGCGCACGCGCCAGATCAGCAACCGCTGGTAGAGGGTGAAGAGGCGGGGGCGCATGAGGCTACTCGCTCAACATCCAAGCCGTCATGTTTTCCACCAGCAGCGAGCCGTACTCCGCCGGCAGCCAGTCAATCGACATGCCCAGCACGGCCAGCCGCGCGCCCGTCGGCTCGGCCTCGTTGGCGTCGGTGAAGACAAAGAGCAGCGGGGCTTCCGAGTCCTCGCTCTCCGGCCCGCGCTCCAGCACGATCAGCGAATCGTTCGCCTCGTCCTGCACAAGCGGCATCACCGGCGCGAGATCGCCCTCCAGCGCAATGGGCTCCTCTGGGAAGCCCCGCGTGACTTCGGGGATGCCGTCCAGCGCCACGGCGTCGACCAGTGCCGAAGCTGGCTCTAATGATTCGCCAAAGAAAGGCGTGCGGCTGCTGATCCACAAGCGCCCCCCCTCGTTGAGATACTCAAAAATCGGCGTCAGATCGTCGACCGTTGGCCCGCCCTCGGCGTAACCCGCCGCGCTCCAGATGATCACGTCGTAGCGCTGCAAATCCGCCACGTCCGGCAGGCCAGCCGCTGTCGTCTCCAAATCGGGCGTGTAGCCCGCCTGCGTGAGCAGCGAAATATACGTGTCCGCCTCGCTGATTTCGCCCTCCTCGGCCTCGTCATTATCGTCGATGATGAGCAGACTGGCGTCGCCATCCGGCTCGCCGCCCGGCGCGGCGGGCACAGTCGTCGGGTCGGCGTCCGGATCAGATGGCTCGGCATCCGGCTCTGCATCTGGGTCGGGCGTGGCGATTCCGCTGGATGGGGTGGAGGCATCGTCCCGCGTTCGGCCACCGCCGGGCGCGGCTTCCTCTTCGCGGACGGGCTCAAAGGGGCAAAGCGCGGTGTCATCGGTGGTGAAGCAGTCGCCGAAGTTGCTTTCGAGCAGCCGATCCAGCCCGGCACGGAGGGCGGCGCTGCTCTCGCCGAGCACGGCCACGGTGCGGTTGCCGCTGGGATTTTGGCGCTGGGTGATCAGCACCGTCTCGCTGGCGAGCAGGCGCAGCCCGTCGTCGCGCTGCAGGTAGGTTGTGACAATCGGTTCGGGCGTGGGAACCGGCGTCGGCGTGAGCGTGGCCGTGGCGGTTAGCCCGGCGGGGCCGGTGAGCGACGCGCCGCTCGTCAACGCTTCGCCGTCGGTCAGCGCGCCAGTTTCGGTTACGCCCCTCACCTTGGTCGCGGCAACGGTTTCCGTGAGCACATCCGTATCGGTGAGCGGGTCGGCGACCGTTTCCGTCAGGGTCTGCGAGCGGAAGAGCAGATCCAGAAACGATCCGGTTGTCGTCAGCGGCACAACGTCCGTGAGCGGGTTGGGAAGGGTCAGCGGCGGCGTGCCCGTGGGCGGGATCACCTCGGTCAGCGGCTCGGTCTCGGTCAGCGGGATGACTTCGGTCAGCGGCTGCACTTCGGTCAGCGGCTCCGCGCCCGTCAGCGGTTCAATATCGGTTACCGGTTCCGTTTGTGTCAGCGGCTCGACATCGGTTAGCGGCTCGACGCCCGTCAGCGGCTCCGTCCCCGTCAGCGGCACATCGTCCGTCAGCGTTTCGGTTCCGGTGATGTCGCTCGGCGGCGGCAGCGTGGAGCGAGCGGGCGGCGCGGGCAGGGTGGGCAGCGGTGTGGCCGTTGGGGCCGCGGTCGGCGTGGGGGTCGGCGTGGTCACCACGCGGCGCAGCTCGATGCCGAGATCGGCGAGCAGCGTCGTCTCGGCGTCGGCCACCTCGTAGGAGGCGAGGTAGAGCACGTCGCGCTCGTCTTGGGCGCTGGCGGCGAGCGGCAGCGTGCTGTTAATTCCATTGTTGCCATCAACGCCTGCGCCGGTGACCATCTCCGAGCCGGTCAGCGCGCCGATCTCGGTTAGCGCCTCTGCACTGGTCAATTCCGCTGCGCCGGTCACCGCTGCGTCATCGGTCAGCATCTGCAAACTGGTCAGCATGCCCGTTTCGGTTAGCGTCTCCGTCTGCGTGATCACGGCGGTGCGCGAGAGGCCAAGCGTGCGCCCCGTCTGCTGCAGCCGCTGCTGAAGCTGTGCCGTTTTGACGAGCAGCGCCGCGTCCACCGCGCCCTGGCTGCCGTAAACAAGCGCCACTTCGCGGCTGAGATAGTTGGGGAAATCAATGATCGTCTCTTCACGCAGGCTGTCCGCCAGAAAATCCGCCACAAAGCGCACCAGCCGCCGGTTATCGTGGCGCTCGACGTAAGGCTCGGCCAGCACGTCGATATCGCTCATGGCAAGCACGCGCCCGGCGGTTCCATTTTCCGCCAGCCCGGCCACGCCCACCACGGTAAAGTCCGTCAGTCCCGTGCGCACGCTGCTCAACGTCGTGTCGACGGTGCGCACCTGTGGCTGCACGTCGCCGCTGAGCGAGCGCGCGCCGTAGAAGGCAACCAGGCTGCCCTCGAGCTCCGCCGCTTCGCCGCCAAAGTCATCGGCAAAAAAGTTGATAAAGTTGCGGTCGTTGCGCTCGGTATCGTAGAGATAATCCTCGTTGAAGACCACGCCAAAGGGCTCGCCCAGGATGTTGACAATTGGTGCGTAATCGCCAAACAGATCCGGGTCGCTGATCAGCAGCAGGCGGCCGCCGTCGGCGACAAAGTCCCGCGCCACGTCGATCTCTTCGGGCGTCCACAAGAAAAATGGGCTCACCACCACCAGCGCGCTGGCGTCCTCCAGCCGCGCGGCCAGCTCCTCGGACTGGTCGGGGAAATCGCTAGCGCTCTGAAGCTCGAAGGGATCAACGTCGGTAAACCAGAAGCGCAGACCCACGCCGCGATCCGCCAGCGCATCCGAGAGCGGCTGGAGGCTCAGCGGGTCAACGGCGTTAAAGTGGGCCAGGTCGACGATGACGGGGCCGGGGCGCAGCGCAGCCTCCGCAAAGTCCGGCGCGTCGGGCAGGGCAAAGGGCGTGGGCGTGGGCTCCGGCGTGGCGGCGATGCTGAGTTCGGCCATCTCCGGCGGCGCGTAGCCGCTGTCGTCGTTGCCAAAGGGCGCGTAGCCCAGCGTCGTCACGCGGATGAGGGCGGGCAAAGTCAACAGCAGCAGCCCCAGAATAATGACGAGCGCCAGGAGCAGGCGGTTGCGGGTGGATTGGGTCATGGAGGTAGAGAAGATTGAGATGATTCGTGGATGAAGCGTCGACCCCTCCCCATCCCTCCCCGTGGCGGGGAGGGGACCGTACCGGGGTAGGTTGCGTCGGTCGTGATAAGATGACTAAGTCTCAACGCGACCAATGCCACGTACAGACCCCCTTCCTCCGCTCGCGGGGGAAGGGCCGGGGATGGGGGTTCAGCGCCCTTCACGCAGTTCCATCAATTGCTCGCGCAGGGCCGTGGTTTCGCCCATGGCGGGCAGGGCAAGGCGTTCGTCCAGCAGATAAATCATGTCTGGCGGCGCGGTCTCGACCATTTCGCGCACGTACTCTTTCATGCTGAAGTTAGTGCGTGGGCCAGCCCCCGCGAACTTGGCCGCGGCAAATTCGGGCAGCGGCGGCACGATCTCAATGTCGTAGCGCTCGAGCAGATTGACCGTGGCAAAGTCCTCGCCCAGGCCGGCCAAGTCAGCGGCAGCGAGGATGGCGTCGCTGGTGCCGCCCTCGTCGTCGATCAGGCCAATGGCGAGGGCTTCGCTGCCGAGATAGATGCGCGCCTCGGCCACCGTCTCCGGCTCGACGTTGAGCGGGTTGTAGGGCGAATGGCTGCGCTGGTGCACCACGTTCGCCACAAAGGCCCCGCCCACCAAATCGAGCTGGCGGATGCGGTCAAAGCGAGAGCCGCCGGTGAGCTTGTAGGGGCCGGTGCTGAGCTCAAAGGGCGAGAGCGCGGGGTCGGTTGGCCTGCCGCCGCGCGAGCCAATGTTGCCGACATAGGCGCTGGCGGGCGCGTAGATGCGGTTGGCGGCGGCGGCCATGTAGTAGCCGCCAGACGCCGCCAAGCCGTCAATGCTCACGACGAGCGGCTTCTCTTCGCGCAGCTGGAGCATCGAGTAGAAGATGCTTTCGCTGCTGGTGGCAAAGCCGCCGGGGCTGAGAATTTCGACGACCACGCCTTCGATGGTCGGGTCCTGCCGCGCTTCATCCAGCACGGTCATAATCTGCTCCGCGGTGATGAAGTCAATCGGCACATCAAAGCGCACCACGCCAACGGCGGGCTGCGGCGCAATCCAGCGGCCCAGCAGCAGGCCTAGGGCAAGGCAGAGCGCGAGGAATGCAGCAGCAAGCAGCGCCCACAGCCAGCCGCGACGCGTGGCTTGGGGATGGTCAACAATCGTGAGGGTTTGTGTCATAATTCTGGGTTTATAAGAGAGCGGCGCAGTGCGCTCGATTATAGCACATGCGTTCACGAAATACACGATTGTTAAACGTCGCCAAATTGAAATTCTATTTGTAAACAAAGGCGGCATTGACAAGCGCCAAACAAGTGCCTATACTTTCTGCATGAGCGTTGAACAAGCGGGAGAGCCACGGTTCAATTTAGCAGAACCAGCAAAATCGCCGCCGCAGACGCAGTGGCATCAGCTGTTGGGCACGCTGCTGGAGCTGTTGCTGACGCCGGTGGGCATCACCGTGCAGACGGAAGTGCCCATTACCAGCGAACCGCCGCGGGCGGACATTCTGCTGCTGCGCCGCGAAAGCGACCAGTGGACGGAGGAACAGCGCAGACTGCTGCCAGAGGGCATCCGCGATACCCTGGCGCAGCACGTGCTGCTGGAGTTCAAGTATTCGGAATCGGTTACCGTGGAGGCCTTGCAGCAGGCGGTGGGCTACGACTATTTCTACGGTCGCGCCCAGCGGCTGGCGGACGACGAACTGGCCACCTTCATTCTCAGCTCGCGCACGCCGAGAGCCGAGCGCTTGGCCGAGTGGGGCTACGAGCGCGTGTCGCCGGGCGTCTACCGCAGCGTACAGCCGCTGCTGTCGCGGGTGGGGCTAATTTTGCTCAACGAGCTGCCAGCGGCGGAGCACAACGCCTTTGTCAAGGTGTTTGCCTCGCGCCAACGTGAACGAGATGAAGCATTTCAACGATTGAACGAGTTGGTGGAGCCGACGCAGTTAGAAATGTATTTATTGGGGTTGCGCAGGAAGTTGCTGCAAGGAGAAAACACAATGTCGACACAAGTTACACCGCAGGATATTCTTGAGTTGGGGGAAGCTTACCGCAAACGCATCATCGAGACGGCTACGCCACAAGAGCGGTTGGCAGGGCTGGAGCCACAAGAGCGGTTGGCAGGGCTGGAGCCACAAGAGCGGTTGGCAGGGCTGGAGCCACAAGAGCGGTTGGCGGGACTGGAGCCACAAGAGCGGTTGGCGGGACTGGAGCCACAAGAGCGGTTGGCGGGACTGGAGCCACAAGAGCGGTTGGCGGGGCTGAAGCCACAAGAGCTTACCCTTCTTAGACGGCAGCTCGATGCGTTTTTGGAGTCTTTGCCTTTAGAGACGGAACCTTTAGATACAGATAAGCCGGAATCGACAGAAGCATAGAAACGACCGAAACGGTTGTCACGCCGAATCTATGCCCAACTACACCATCCTTCTCCCGCCCTCCGAAGGCAAGGCCAGCGCTGGCCTTGCCAGCGAGGATGGCCCCCTTTCGGACGCAACATCGTTTCCCAGCCTGATTGACGCGCGCCGCGAGGTCATCGCCGCGCTGCACGACGCGCTAGAGCTGCCGCGCGACGAACTGCGCCAACTCTTCGGCGTCAAAACCAGTGCCCTCGACGCCGCGATTGACGTTAACGCCAATCTTGCCGACGCCCACGTTGCCGACGCCCCGCTGCTGCCCGCCAGCGAGCGCTACACCGGCGTCCTGTTCGATGCCCTAGGCTACCCCTCGCTCGACGCGTCGACGCAGCAGCCTTTTGATGATCACGCCCTGCTCTTCAGCGGTCTCTGGGGCCTCCTGCGCCCCACCGATCTCATTCCCGATTACAAGCTCAAAATCGAGGCGACGCTGCCCGCGCTGGGCAAAGTCAGCACCTTCTGGAAGCCGCACATCAGCGAGATGCTCACCGAGATGCTCGATGGTCAAGTCGTGTGGGATTTGCTGCCGGGGGCGCATCGCCGCGCGTGGGACGGTAAGGCGGCCACGCGGGCACGCTGGCGGGTCAAGTTTGTCGAGCGCAAGGGGAAGAAGCTGCGCACGGTCAGCCACTGGTCGAAGGCGCTGAAGGGCGCGCTGATTCAATATATCTGCCGGCGCGGGCTGACGGAGATCGACGCGCTGGCGGACTTTTCGCACCCCGCGGGGTATCGTTTCCAGCCAAGCGCCAGCACGATTGGCCCGGACGGCGGGGAGCTGATCTTTGTCAAAGAGCGTTGAAGCAGACGCGCCAATCTTGTGGAGCCGGCCCGTCCGCGGTCAAGTGCAAGCGCTCCCACTGTCCAGGAGCGGCGCGGCCTTTATAATGCGGAAAGCTTCCGACCGGTGACTGTACCGGATATTTTGACAAATGAAAGAAACCCATGGCTAGTTCCTTCCCTAACTTTGAACAGCAGCCCGATCCCCAGCAGCCCAATCCCCAGCAGCCCAATTCTCAACAACTTGCGCAGACCAGTGAGTCACCCGCTCGCGGCTTGCACTCCACGTTGCGCACGCAACCCACCAGCACGCAACCCACCAGCACGCAACCCACCAGTGGACGGCGCGATCCGCAGCTTGGCGACGGCGAACGCAGCAGCAGCCGCTCGCTGCTGTGGATCGGCAGCGGGCTGCTGGCGCTGGTGCTCTTTGGCTGCGTGGCGACAAGCGCCGTTGGCTTTGCGCTCTTCTCGCGAGACGGCGCTGGCCGCACGGCCAGCGTCTCGCGCGCGCAGACAGTCTCCAACGCAAGCGGCGGCTTGAGCGCGCCCGCCCTTCAGGTAACGGCCCAGCCGCTGGTGCTTGTCGCCACGCCAGAAGCGGGCGTGGATTACGAGACGGCGGCGCTCATCAACATCTACGAGCAGGTCAACCAGTCCGTGGTCAACATCGCCACGTTTGGCACAACCGCCGATCTGAGCGCCTTCCACTCCGAGCTGCCCGGCCAGCCGCCGCTGCTTCCGCCCGGTGAGCCCACGCCGGATTTTGAGCTGCCCAACATCCCCGACGATGTGCTGGTGCCCTTTGGCGGTGGCTCCGGCTTCGTGTGGGACGTGGATGGCCACATCGTCACCAATAACCACGTGGTGGAGGGGGCGAGCGAGGTGCAGGTCACCTTTCCCGACGGCACGACGGCCGTTGCCGAGGTGGTGGGCACGGACATCGACAGCGACCTCGCCGTCATCCGGATCAGCCCGCGCGGCTACAACCTCGTGCCCGTGCGCCGCGGCGACATCGCGAACGTACGCCCCGGCATGAGGGTGGCCGCCATCGGCAACCCCTTTGGCCTCGAAAGCACGCTGACCAGCGGCATCATCAGCGCCCTGGGCCGAACGATTCCCTCGCAGGGGCTGTACAGCATTCCCGAAGCGATTCAGACGGACGCGGCCATCAATCCCGGCAACTCCGGCGGCCCGCTGCTCAACGAGCAGGGCGAGGTGATTGGCGTCAACGCCCAGATCAACTCGGAGACGCGCTCGAACAGCGGCGTCGGCTTTGCCATTCCGATTTCGATTGTGGAGCGCGTCGTGCCGTCGCTGATCGAGACGGGCAATTATCAGCACGCGTATATTGGCGTATCGGGCGGCTCCCTCAGTCCAGTTTGTGCGGAAGCGTTGGGCGTGCCGGTGACGCTGCGCGGCGCCGTGATCAACGAGGTGCGGCGAGGCTCGCCCGCCGATCGCGCCAACCTGCGCGGCGCCGATGGCTTTATTGAAGGGCGCTACTCCGTCGTCTGCAACGGCGTCGGCATCGGTGGCGACATTGTCACCGGCATCGACGGCCAGCCCGTCAATCAGTTCGACGATGTGCTCATCTACCTCGAACGCTACACCACCCCCGGCGACACCGTCACCTTCACCGTCCTCCGCGACGGCGACGAGCGCCAGATCGACGTGACGCTGGCAGCGCGGCCAGAATAGCGGCGACCATACGGGCACGCCATGGCGTGCCCGTATAGTCGCCGCTGTATCCGTCAGACTTTGCTTTTCAGGATACTAGACAGCATCTCCGGCATGAGCCCTGCCGGGGGCGTGATGAACCAGCTTCTACTTCTCCCACTTCCCAGATAGATTTGGGGAGTGGGCTCCGGCAGCGATCCCCATGCCGCCGCCCGCCTTCTCCGCTACTCCCCCACCTGCTCCACGCTGCCCGATCCGCTTACGCTGCGCTCGACCCGTGGATTGCCACGGTAGCGCACGTTGCCGCTGCCGCCTACGCTGGCGTCGAGCGTTTCCGCCACGCGCAGCGTTGCGTCGCCGCTGCCGCCGACGGCCACCGTGGCCGTTTGGCTGCTCAACGCTGCGGTCCTGTATGCGCCCGAGCCGCCGATGTTGACCGTCTGCGAGCTTGTCTCCCCCGTCAGTTCCACATTCCCGCTGCCGCTGATGTCGACAGCCAGCGCTTCCGTCACCAGATCAGCGATGGTTACATTGCCGCTGCCGCTAACGCCTATCTCCATCTCATTCACGGCGGCACCATCCAGCTGAATGCTGCCGCTGCCGCTAATGTTGAGCGTTAACCCAGCGCTGTTGAGTGGCTCGGAGAGCACGTTGCCGGAGCCAGAAATATCAACTTCCTCCAGCGTCGTCACCGTTAGCGTGTAGATTGGCCCCGTCGAGGGGCGAATCGATTGGTTGGGCCGCGTGCCTATAACGAGCGTGCCGTTGCGCACCTCCGTCGTGATCAGCGGCAGGAGGTTGTCGTCTGCCTCCACCGTCAGCGCCGCCGCTTCGCCCTGCGTAATGCGCAATTCGCCCACCGACGCCAGCCGCACCGCATCAAACTCGCCGACCTCGCGCGGCTCGCTTACCACCTCGCCCGATCCGCGCACGCCGCCCGTTACGAGGGTGCACCCCGCGAGGCCAATCGCCAACAAGCCGACCAACGCCCAAAGTGTAAAGCCACGCTGCATGATCTTCTCCCAAGTTGTGTAAACATTTGTGTGATAGTAATGCAGCCGGGGGCAGCCACGCTTACTTTACGTCGCGCTTCGTCCAAAGTTGCGCCCATCCGCAGATTGCCTGTTACCATTTCCCTACCTCCAGCGACTAACTAACAACGACCCGTTGCACAAATAGGCTCATGGCCCAACCGGATTTTTCCACAATCTACCAGCAGCAGGTGACGCCCATCTACCGCTATCTGCTCGCGCGCACGGGCAGTGCCGCCGACGCCGAAGAGCTGACGGCGCAAACCTTTAGCGCCGCGCTTGAACGCTTCGACTCGTTTCGCGGCGAGAGCCACATCGCCACCTGGCTGATTGGCATTGCGCGCCACAAGCTGGCAGATTTCTACCGGCGACAGCGTCGCACCGGCCATCCGTTGCCGCTGGACGCCGCCCACGCCGTGCCCAGCGTCGAGCCCGCGCCCATCGACGCGGCGCTGGCGACGCTGGATCGCGAGGAGATGGCGCGGCTGCTGGGGAGGCTCTCGCCGGAGCGGAGTGAAGCCGTGGCGCTACGTTTTTTTGCGGAGCTGAGCCATCGCGAAGTCGCCGCGGCGATGGGCAAGAGCGAGGCCGCGGCCAAGATGCTGGTGCACCGCGGCCTGCAGGATTTGCGACGCTGGCTGACGGCACGAGAGATACCGAATCCAAAAGAGGAAACCGCTGATGAACGCAGGTAAACGCAGATTTGAGGATGGTGACCTGCGCGCGGCGGAGCAGTTGAACGCGCTGATTGTGCAGCGGCAGGCCAAGCCGCAGCAGGCCGACCCGCCACCATCAAAGGCGCTCGACCTCAGCCGGGCCGACCTCGACGCGCTGGACGCCGACGAGGCCGCGCTCGCCCTGGCTCTGGTTGACCGCGCACGCAGCGAGACGCCCGACGCGGCGTTTATCGAGCGGCTCGGCACGTCCCTCCAGCAGCGGGCCGAGGCCCAGAACGTTGACCGACAAATTCGTTGGGTCGACAAGCTCCGGCTGCCGCGCCGCGTGTGGCAGCCGGTGCTGCTGGCTTTGGTGATGCTGGCGACGACGCTGCTGGCCGTGCCGCCCACGCGCGCCGCGATTCTGGGCGCGCTGGGCCTGGCCTTCACTAGCGAAGCCGAGCTAAGCGGCGTTACCGTGCCCGTGGTCGAGCCGCTGGTTGAGCCGGGCGCGCGTCCGCTTTCGCTCGCCGAGCTGCGCGCCCAAGCGCCCTTCCCCGTGCCCGTGCCGCAGGAATTGCCGGAGGGCTTTGATTTTGTCGGCGGCGCGCTGGCGGGAGACGAAATTTCGCTCGTTTGGCGGGACGAATTGCTCGGCAGCGACGCGGTGCTGCTGCTGGTTGTGGCTCCGGGTGAACTCAGTGCACCGCCGCTGCTCGAAGCCTCGCAGCAGCAGCCCGTTGCCATCAACGGCGAGCCGGGCGTCTTTGTGCGCGGCAACTGGCGCGGCACGCCCGCTGGCGTGGACGACGCACTCGAAGACCTGCGCTGGGACGAGACCGTCGATGTGGCGTGGCTGACGTGGCGGGCGAAGGGGCTGACCTACTTGCTCGTCGCCGACGGGCTGGAGTGGGCGATCAGTGACGCGGTCAATGTGGCGCAGTCGCTGGGGCGCTAAGCACAGGCGTGCCCTGCCCTTTCGTCTCAGCCGCGACCGCTTGCCCACTGCGACCGACACCGAATTTATTTGGTGTCTATATTACAAAACGCGCTGAAGCGCGTTAGGCCATTCCAAGAATTAAATCATACCGGCGGAAGTGACGGTCACGGCCATAAATCGGCTGGTAACCCTGGCTCTCGGAGGGCCGTGACAGTCACCGCGACTACCTCACGGGGCATTTGTTTTCTTGGAAGAGCCTTAGTTTACAACGCGCTGAAGCGCGTTTTGCAAACTAGGCGATGAACTCATTCATCGCCGATTGCTACAGACGAACAACATGACAAAAGGAGTCGCCCATGACTACTACAACCTTTCCTACAACCCACGTCGCTGAACCCACATCCGGTCGGCTTACCCGCCGCGAATTCCTCACCTACGCCTGGGGCGCGGCGCTGGGCGTGCTGACGGTCGGCGTCGGCGCGTCGACCTACCGCTTCCTGATGCCGCGCTTCCAGGCGGGCGAATTTGGCGGCGAATTCTTTGTCGATGGCGCGGCGCTGCCGACTGTCGACGCGCCGCCCAAGCGGAATGCCGACGGCAAATTTTGGCTGGTGCAGACCGAAGCTGGTCCCAAAGCGCTCTACACCGTCTGCACCCACCTGGGCTGCCTTTACGACTGGAACGCCAGCGAAAACCGCTTTAAGTGCCCCTGCCACAACTCGCAGTTCAGCCGCGAGGGCGACCTGCTCCAGGGTCCAGCCACCCGCGCGCTGGACCAATTCCCGGTTGAGCCGACGGAAGCGGGCGCATACGTCATCGACACCGGGACGCGCATTCGCGGGGTGGAGGCGTGAGCGGCGTGACTAGTCAAAAGCGTCCCCGGCACGCGCCATACACACCTGGGCCTTTCAACCGGATATGGCGCGTGCCGGGGACGCGGCTGGCAATTCTGCTGCTGGTGTTGGTCGCCTGCGCCGCGCGCGCTCCCATTCCGTCAACCAGCGCGGTTTCCGTAATGCCTGCTGAACAGCTTATGGAGCGGGATGGGCTCCATGTAGAGCGCCTGCCTCTGCGCGTCTACGACCGTCAACATCCTCTGCTAATCTACGCGCCCAACGGCGAGCGCACGGTGCAAACCTATAACGCCAACATTTTTCCGACTGAAGTGTGGATTGTCTTTGCCCATCCCGCGGCGCGTGTTTTCCTGGCGCGCTCGCCCCACGGCGGCTGCTTGATTTATTGGGACGGCGAGCGCGAGCGCTTTAGCGACCCGTGTTCTGGCTCCCATTTTTCACGTAGCGGTGACTATCTCGAAGGTCCCGCTCCCCGCGCGCTGGACGAGCTGCCCGCCTGGATCGATGGGGAGATGCTTTGGGTGGGCAGTGAAATTCTTTACGGAGCAGAGAATAGCAAATGGCAGAGCGGAGACGAGTAAAATGAAGTGGATTATCAACGAAAGAAGGGAGCGTCCCCGACACGCGCCACAAGATTTTGGGTCTTCCAATTTGATTTGGCGCGTGCCGGGGGCGCGGCTGGCGCTCGTACTTCTGCTGCTGACGCTCGCCGCCTGCGACCCAGCCCCACCGAACACCTTCACCGTGCCGCTCGACCCGCAGACCGAGTTCACGCTCGTTGGGGGCGAAGGCGAATTAGAGCGCGCCAAGCTGGCGCTGCTGGTGGCGAACCAATTTTACCTGCCCGGCCCGGACGGCGAGATCACGCGCACGACGCTGGCGGTGGGCGCGCTGCCGCAGCTGCCCATCGAGCTGACCGTGCCCGATGGGAGCACGATCATCGGCTCCATCGGCTCGACGGGGTGGGCAGGCAGCCGCGTTCGCCTGCAAAGCGTGCGGTCGCCGGCGGCGATTGTCGAATTTTACGACGAGGCGCTGCTGGCCCAGGGTTTTGTCACAATGGATGCACCGCGCCCGGCGTTCGAAACGCCCGACACCCTCTGGCGCGCGTACTGCCACGAAGCCGACCAGCAGCGCGTGGACGTGAGCGCCTGGCGGGAGGATGCGCCCAATCTGCCTGCCAGCACGGGCGACACGGCGGTGCAGCTACACGTCGCAGCGGACGCGCGCTACGTCGAGTGCAGCGCGGAGCCGCCCATGCAGATGGCCTCCTACGCGCCATCGCTGCTTCCGACGCTGACGCATCCAGCAGAAGTTTCTAGCCGGGGCAGTGGGGGAAGCTACCGGGGCGAGGGTCACGTCGATGTCGAAATTATCAGCAGCCAGAGTGCCAACGAGCTGGCGGTTTCCTACAGCAAACAGCTCGTCGACGCAGGCTGGACGCGGCTCGATGCGACTACCTCTGACTACGCCGCCACCGGCGCCTGGCGCTTCCGCGACGAGGCGGGCCTGCCCTGGACGGGCGTGCTGATGGTGACGGCGCAGCCCGAATCACCGCGCCGCTACGTGAGCGTGCGGGTCGCGCGGGTGGCGGAGTAACGCGCCAGACCAGTCGAGTGCGTTGCACGGCGTCCGTCGAGCAGGCAAGCGAATGGTCGCCCACGCCGTGCACTCAGGACTAGCTGGGCGCATTGAATTTGCATCAAAACCATGATAGAATGAGCAGAGTGAGAACTGAATCAGGAGCAGATCATGGCAAGCCCCGTTTTGCGACGCGTGCAGTCGCTCGAAGAGATGATGGCCGATTTGGTTCGTGCGCAGGCGCGCACGGACGAGCAGCTGCAGCGCACGGACGAGCAGCTTGCGCGCATGTCGCAAGGGTTGGACGAGTTCAAAGAATTTACCCGCGCGAGCATTGAGCGCAGCGACCGCGAGGCCAAGCGCATGAGCCAGCAGTGGGGTGCGCTTTCCAACAAGATGGGCACGATGGCCGAGGACCTGGTCGCACCCAGCATCCCGCGCATTCTGCAGGAGACGGTGGGCTGCCCGGAAGGTCGGCTTGATTTCGTGGGCATCCGGATGAGGTCTCGCTCCACCATCGACCCCGCCCGCACGCGGGAATTGGATGTCATGGCCGCCTGCGGTAATTACTTGCTGGTCAATGAGACCAAGAGCAGCCTCGACGCTGGAGACATCCAGCAGTTTGTCGACGTGCTGCCGACCGTGCCCGAATACTTTCCCCAGTATGCCAACCATCAAATCATCGGCGCGATTGCTTCGCTCTACGTGCCGGAGGACGTGGTGCGCTACGGCGAGCGCCAGGGGCTGATCGTGTTGGGCTGGGGGGATTGGAGCATGGACGTGCTCAACAGCGAGGGCTTTCACCCCAAGAATTTTGCGCCCGCGGCATAGACTTGCCTTTGTCGAGTAAAAAGCAGCGCAGCAAAAAGCCGGGCGACACGTCGCCCGGCTTTTTGCTGCGGGTCAAAGAAGGTGACAATCATGCCCCAGGCTTTGGTCGGTCACCCACTTCCCCAACGGGCCGTGACGGTCATCTTGACCGGCTTGGTTGGACGGCCCACCCGACACAGCCCACCACCGGTCCGACTTTCGTCCGGCTTGGATCAAGCGGCGTCCCCATGCTTCTCGTAAAATAGAGCCAACTGTCCCACTCCCCGCGCTCTGCGCCGTCCATCCACAACCACACAAAGGAAGCCCCATGTCGCGCCGCCTGCTGCTGACCGCCCTGCTCTTCATCCTGCTCGTGTTCACGACTCTCGCTGCCGCGAGGCCCGGCGTGCTGGCACTGCCCAGCGCGCAAAGCCCGCTCGCGCCCCCGCCACCACCGACGCGTGACGACGCGCCGATCGTCATCGACGGCAACACGGCCACGCCCACGCCCAACCTAGCTTCGGCGAATGCACCCCTTCCCGCAACGTCCACGCCGCTTCCCGCCGTGCCCAACGTGCCCGCTTCTCTGCTGCCGGAGTTTATCGCTGAACAGTATCCGGCACCCGGCCAGGTCATTCACAAACAGCCGCCGATTTACATCGTTTTCGCCCAGCCGATGGAGCAAGCGAGCGTCGAGGACGCGCTGTCCGTGCAGCCGCCGCTGGATTACACGCTGCGGTGGAAAGAGAACGTCCTCTTCGTCGACTTGCAGCAGCCGCTCATCCAGGATCACGCCTACAATTTTACCCTTGCCGCCACCAGCAGAACCGTGGATGGCACATCGCTTGCACAAAATGCGGTCTGGACGTACTACGCCGGGGCCCCAGCGCTGACTGTAGACCCGCCGCTAAACGACAACACGGCCCTGCGTCTACGCTTTGACGTGCCGTTGAACCAGAGAGATGTGGAGCAGTCGCTGCGGATTCTTCCGCAAACGTGGAGCGGTGTGCAAGAGTTTATCCAGATTGTTGATTACGCGTGGAGCGACGACGGCTTGGCGTTAACCGTCACGCTTGGCTCGCCGCTGGCGTTGGGCGAGACGTATACCGTAGATTTGTACGGTGCAGATAATGCGCCCCTTTACGACGCTGGCGACCTGGCCGTGTTTCTTCCAAGGGGAACAACCATCACCGTGCCCTCGCCCGTTGTGAACGTCTCGCCGCCGCGCGGATCGTACACGCCGCCCCGCAGCGCCATCACCGTCTCCTTTGATCGCGCCATCGACAAAGCCAGCCTCGAAGCGGCCTTCGCGATCACGCCGACCGTCGCAGGCAATTTTGCCTTCGCCGGCAACGAAGTCACCTTTACGCCGGACGCGCCGCTGACGCCGGGCGAATCCTACACAGCCACCATTTCCACCGACGCGCTCGACGGCGACAGCGATGCCTTGCTTGCCCAACCCTACCAGTGGACCTTCTTCACCGACCAGCCGCAGCCGCTGGCGAGCTTTGGCTCCGGGGCTAATGCGCAGGTGCTTGACGCTGACGGGCGGCGCGCGCTCCAGTTCCAGCTGTTTAATGGCTATCAGCAGAATGCGGCCAGCACGCCGAACATTCCCATTGTCCTCTCGTTTGATCTCTACGCCCTCGACCGCGAGCAGTTCCTCGACCGCTACGCGTCGGGCTTTCGCGGCGTGGCGGGCAACGAAAATGCGCCCATTGCCACGGATGATCTGCCGCTCCTGCAGAGCTGGCAGATGGAGGCCCCCGGCTTCGGCCCAGACGACTACGCACGCATCGCCGAAACGCAGATTCCGGACGACGTACCTCCCGGCTTTTACGTGCTCGATTTGGACGACGGCAGCGGTGAATTTGCCAGCACCGACCAGCTCATCCTCCTCCTCACGCGCCATGTGGTGATGCTCAAGCAGATCGAGGGCGAGATTGCGGCGTGGGTGACGGACATCAACGCCGAGGCGGCGGCGGGCGTCGCGGGTGCAACGGTCGGCATCTACGCGCGCGACGGCGAGCTGTTGGCCGAGGGGGTCACCGACGCCGACGGCCTCTTCCGCACCGACGTGCCCGTCGACCCGCAGCCGCTGATTGTGCTGGCCGACGTGGAAACCGGCGACGCGCTTGACGTGACGGCGACCGGCCTGAGCAACGAGTGGAGCGCGGGCGGCGGCGGCTGGTGGGGCTGGTGGCAGCCAGCGCCGACGGTGCGCGACCACAGCACGCACCTCTACACCGACCGCCCAATTTACCAGCCGGGCCAGACCGTCCACTTCAAGGCCATCGTGCGCGGCGACGACGACGCGATTCTCCAAACGCTGAAACCCGGCACGCCCGTCACCGCGCGCATCCGTGATGGGCGCGACAATATCGTGCAGAGCTTTGCGCTGGAGACCAGCGATTTCGGCACGGTGCACGGCGACTTTACGATTGCCGAGGGCGCGATGCTGGGCGAGTACGCCGTCGAGCTTTCATTCAGCGACGAGACGCCCGCATCCGGCAACCTCGATCCGTGGATGCGCCAGCAGTTCAACGAGCTCAACCCGCTGCGCCAGCCCTTCAAAGTCGAAGAGTACGCCAAGCCGGACTACAGTATCGTGGTATCGACGGACGCCCAGCGCTACGTCGCGGGCGACACAATTAGCGTGACCGTGGATGCCGAGTACCTTTTTGGCGAGCCGCTAAACGATGCCGCGCTCACCGTCAACCGCTTTACGCTCTACCCGGAGCGCTGGGGCAATGATGGCGAGCCGTCCAGCTTCTACTGGAGCGGTGGCTTCGCGCCCGATACGACGCGCATCACGGAGAGCGACGTGGCCGGTCGCTACGCCTTTGCGCTGCCCGCGGGTTCGGGCGACAGCGGCTACGGCTACGGCTGGCAGACAAGCCAGCGGCGCGAGCTGGTTGGCATCGAGGTAACGGCAGCGGACGGCAGCGGCCAGAGCGTCAGCAGCTTCGCCGTGGTCGAGGTCTACAGCGCGGCGGAGCAGATCACGCTGGCGATGAGCGATTACGCCCAGCCTGTTAACGAGCCGCTGCTGGCCGACGTCCAAATCACCACTCTGGCGGGCGAACCGGTCAAGGGCCGCGGGATGATGGTCGAGGTGGAGCCGTGGTGGGGTTATCACCAATACGGCGAATACGAGGAATTTAAGGCGACCCACGTTGCCCATCCCATCACCGACGCCGACGGTCGCGCTGAAATTTCGATGGTGCTGGAGCAGCCGGGCTCGTACCGCGTGCGCATCACCAGCGAGGACGCGCGCGGCCATCAGATGAGCGTGGAGCGCTGGGTCTATCTGGTTGGCGAGGACGAAAGCTGGTACACCCAGCCCAGCGACCAGAGCCTGCTCCAGCTCGCCGCCGATCGCGAACGCTACGCGCCGGGCGACACGGCGCAGATTCTTGTTGAGTCCAGCTTTAGCGGCCCGGCGCTGCTGACCGTCGAGCGCGGCTCGCTGCGCCGCACCCAAACAGTGTCGCTGACCGCGCCGCTGACGACGCTGGAGCTGCCCATCGAGGCGACCGACGCGCCCAACGTCTTCGTCAGCATCAACGCCTACGAAGCACAGGACACCACGCCCAACGACCAGATGTATCAAAGCGTGCCGGACAGCGCGCTGCGCGTCAACACGGTTGAGCTCAGCGTGCCCGTCACCGATAAGATGCTCGACGTTGAAATTGTGCCGAGCCAAGAGACGTACCAGCCGCGCGAGGAGGCGACCTTCACGATTCGCGTGCGCGACGCCGCGGGCAAGCCCGC
Source organism: Caldilineaceae bacterium (assembly GCA_965213595.1). Lineage (GTDB taxonomy): Bacteria > Chloroflexota > Anaerolineae > Caldilineales > Caldilineaceae > JBCCFC01. Next base: position 944,962 of record CBDBZO010000002.1, read on the forward strand.
GCGCGCCGAGCTTTCCGCGGCCCTGGTGGACGAAGCGATCTTCCTGCTCAGCGACGACCTGAGCGGCTCGATCTTCGACGATTTCTACGCCCCGCGCGACCACAGCGTGCGCACCTTCGACGGCCTGGCGCTGCGCCGCTGGCTGGGCGGCGGCCTGGGCGGCGGTGGCGGCGGCACGGCGTCGGGCAATCCGCGCCGCGATTTTCCCGACACCGCGCTCTGGCTCCCCAGTATCGAGACCGACGAAAACGGCGAGGCCACCCTCACGCTCGACCTGCCCGATACGCTCACGAGCTGGCGGCTCACCGTGAAGGCCGTGACGGCGGCGGAGACGGAAGTCGGCGAAACGTATACTAACATCGAGACGCAGCAGGCCGTTGTCGTGCAGCCGCTGCTGCCGCGCGGCCTCACCGCCGGCGACAGCGCCACGCTCTCGGCGGTCGTCCACAACTACAGCGACGAGCCGCAGACGCTCGACGTCTGGCTGCACGACCTGGACGCGGTGCTTTCCATCGACGATGCCGTAACGCAGACCATCACGCTCGACGCTCAGGCCACACAGGTCGTGCGCTGGCCGCTTGTCGCCAGCGAGGCAGGGGATTTTGACATCCTCGTCGCCGCGCAAACTCCCCCCTTCGAAGGAGAAAATGACGGCGGTTTACGTGACGCCGTCCAGCAAACCCTGTCCGTGCGCCCGCTCGCCGTCGCCGATGTGACCACGCAGGTCGGCAGCTTTACCGACACGCTCGAAACCGAAATTTCGCTGCCCGCAGACACCCTGGCCGAGAGCACCGTCAGCGTCACGCTCAACCGCTCCATCGCGGGCAGCCTGCTGGAGGGGCTCGACTATCTCACCGGCTACCCCTACGGCTGTGTCGAGCAGACGATGAGCCGCGCGCTGCCCAACGCCGTGGTCGGGCGCGCGCTGGAGCAGCTGGGCGTGGTCGACCCGACGCTGCAAGCCGATTTGCCCGTGTTGATCAACGCCGGCCTGCAGCGGCTCTACGGCTTCCAGCACAACGACGGCGGCTGGGGCTGGTGGTACGACGACAGCACCGACGCCTACCAGACGGCCTGGGTTTTGTTCGGCCTCAGCGTCACGCGCGAGGCGGGCTACGAGGTGGATGCGGGCGTGATCGAGCGCGGGGCGGCGTGGCTGGCCCAAGAGCTGGCGCGCAACCCCTCGGACAAGCGGCTCGATCCGCGCACCCGCGCCTTTGCGCTCTACAGCCTCGCGCTGGCCGACACTGAATCCAGCGCCAAAACAACCCAAGGCCATCTCGACGCCGCGCAAAGCCTGACCCAGCGCGACGACCTCGACGCCTTTAGCCAGGCCGCCCTCGCGCTGACGCTGCACCGGCTGGGCGACGCGGAGGGCGCACGAGCCATCGTCGACGCGCTGGCGGAGACGGCGACGGTCGAGAACGGCGAGGCGTGGTGGCCCATCGCCGAGAGCGACGACTACTACGACCACAAGACGATGGCCTCGGCCACGCGCAGCAGCGCCCTGGCGCTCAGCGCCTTTGTCCAAATTGCACCGGATCATCCGCTGGAGCCGCAAATCGTGCGCTGGCTGATGGGCCAGCGTCGGCAGCAGGGCTGGGGCAACACCAACGAGACGGCCTTTGCTATCATTGCGCTCACCGATCACCTCGTTGCCCAGCAGGCCGACGCGCTCAGCAGCGACTATCGGCTGCTGCTCAACGGCGACGAACTCGCCACGGGCACGCTCGACCGCAACGAGCCGGTCGCCACGCTCGACATCCCGGCGGACGCGCTTGTCACGGGCGACAACGCCCTTATCGTGGAGCAGACGAGCGGCGACGGCCCGCTCTACTACGTCATCCACCAGCGCACGCTGCTGGGCGAGGCGGAAATCGAGGCTGCGGGCGCGGTTGAGGTGCAGCGGCGCTATCTCGACGGAGCGGGCGAGGAAGTCACCGCGATTGCGGTGGGCGAGTTGGTAGATGTGGAGCTGACGGTCAGCGTGCCCGACACCAGCTTCTACGTGATCATCGAGGACGCGCTGCCGGGCGGGCTAGAGGCGCTCAACGAGCGGCTCAACACCACCAGCCACGTCGCCGATGCGGACCAGGAAAATTTCTACTGGCGCGGCCTCGGCTACAACCACAAAGAAATCCGCGACGGTCGCGTCAGCTTCTTCGTCACCGAGCTGGCTCCCGGACAGCGCGTGCTCACCTACAAAGCCCGCGCCACGCACGTTGGGGAGTTCGTCGCCATGCCCGCCGAGGCCTATGCGATGTACGATGAGGCGACGTGGGGGAGATCGGCGAGCGGGGTGTTGAGGGTGGAATAAGCACCAAGACCCCCTTCCCCGGCCCTTCCCCCGCTGCGGGGGAGCTGGCCGGATCGGGAGTGCAGCGCACGGCATATCTATTGGTTGCTAGGCCATCACGCCTGATGCCGTGCAGTGCACTCGACTCTCTCGCTTTGAGTGCATTGCACAACGTCGACCGAGCAGGCATACGAGTCGTCGCCCGCGCCGTGCGCTGCACGCATAACCTGCCCAAGCTGGTCAGATCATGCGTGCAGCGCACGGCGCGCTGCCCGACGAGTAAGGCAACCACGCCGTGCGCCGTGCATCGCACTCGACCATCTCACATCACGTGCATTGCACTCGCAAATAACTCTGATAACCAACAGAAACCAACACCAATGACCAAACATCTTACCATCCTGCTCCTGCTCTTGACCGCTCTCACCAGCGCGTGCAACACGCAAGCCGACCCGCCGCGCGCCGAAATCGAGATCACGCCCATCGTCGCCGTGCCGACGGCCACGCCGACCGCGGTGACCGCCGCATCACCCACAGCCAAATCACCTACAGCGATAGCGACCACCCCCGTCGCCTCGCCGACCACCAGCGTCTTCGACACGCCCAAGGGCACGGCGGCGCTGACGCAGGAGACCGTGTTGCTCTACGCCAGCCCCAGCGATCTCGCCGACATCAACGTGCCGTGGGGGCTGCGCGCCCAGCCGCCGCTGCCACCGCTCGACGATCCCGCCTTCGACACGGTCTACCCCGAGCTGGGGCGCGCCGAGAGCACCTACATGTACGCCTCCAGCTACCGACCGCAGCCCTCGCCGAATGGTCGCTACGTGCTTGTGCGCGGTTTTGAACCGCGCACCGATTTTTCCCAGCCGCCGTCGACTTTCCTGTGGCTGGTCGACTTGCAAATGGGCACGTGGCGCGAGCTGCTCGATTTTGCGCCAACCGTCTCGTGGAGCCCGCGCGGCAACGCCTTTGCCTACGTGCGCGACGGCACGCTCTACACGCTCGACGTGACGGAAGATGCAGAGCCAATCGCCCGCTTGACCGATCCCAATTTGGATTCGACGTTCGAGGCTTGGTCGCCGGACGGCGAGTGGATCGCTGTCGTCACGGTGGCGGACGTGTCGGGCGACGCGCCCGCTTACGAGGCCACGGTGCGCGCCGTCTCGACGACGAGCGATGAGGTGCGCGCGCTGGGCACGATTCCCCACGGTGCCACCATGTACGCGCCTGAGGAGTTAAGCTGGTCGGGCAATGGCGAGCACGTGGTCTTTACCAATGTCGTCTTCGGGCTGGACGGTAGCCAGGCCGAGATCGAAGGCGGCGACATCGTGCAGGATTGGTTCCCACAGGAGCCGCTGCTGCTGGCAAGCGGCTCGTTTAATCTGCAAATCCGCGATGCCGATCTCAACCCCGTGGCCGCGATGCCGACGCGCGCCGTGCATCCACGCCAGCGCGCCATCTCGCCCGACGGCAGACGCGTGGCTTACGTGGCCGAAAGCGATGACGGCACGCAGCGCCTCTTCGTTTACGAACGCGAGCGCGATGCTACTTATGAGGCGGCTACGCTGCCCGACGATGTGGGCACGGTTGATGTACTGCGCTGGAACGCGAACGGCGACGCGCTCATTTTTGATGATGGCGATTGGTACAGCCCGATCTGGGCCGTGCCCGCCCTGCCGGAGCGCGAGGCCACGGTTGTGGTCGAAAACGGGATGTTGCTGGAGACGATGTCGCTGCCGCGCGCAGACGCAACGACGCAGGCAACGCCCTCCGCTGAGGCGGTTGGCGACCTGCCCGACGCGCTAAACGAAGCCGTAGGGCCGGTAGTAGAAGCCGTGCTCGCAGGCGACGCTGAAGCCGTGCAAAATCTGGTTCAGTTGACCGATGTTGCCTGCACGACGGCGCAGGGGCTGGGTGGCCCGCCCTCTTGCGCGGAGGGGCAGGCTGAGGGCACGGTCATCTCCGTGCTGCCCGTGTCGGCGCAGACTGGCGGTTACCTCACCGCCGAGAATTTGCCCCCGCAAATCGCCAATGCGGGTCTCTACGCCATCTATCGCGTACCGGACAACGCCATGCGCAACGATTATATTCCGCCCGGCGAATACGGCCTCATGTTTCTGAGACGTAACCCACCTCCCGCCACCTTCACCATCTTTGTCACCGATGGGCGCATCGTGCGTAAATCAACGAACATGGACGCCGATCCGGAGCAGACGCTCTCGCAGGCGGTCGACGGGCCGAACGGTGGAGTGCTCTACCGTCCAGCTCCCGCCCCCACGCCGACCGCCGTGCCCGCCCCCACCGCCACGGTCGATCCGGCCACCGAAACCGACCCTAGCACCTGGGTCACGGAGCGCGTGGAGCCGCTCGGCTTCTCCATTCAGCACCCACCGGGGTGGAACGTACACGGCGGCGGCAATCAAGCCTTCTTCGAGTCGCCGCAGACATACGGCGAGGGGCCGGAGCCCGTCCGCTACAGCATCACGGTCACGCGGCGGGCGGCGACCACGTGGCAGGATTTCGAGGCGGACTTTGCCGAAACCTATCCCGACCTCTCGCTGGAGGCCACCGAGGAGACGGTCGGCGAGCGCACCGCCTACCGTACCACGAGCGTCCCCTCGCGCTCCGGCACGCTGACCGTCGCTATTCCTGTGCGCAGCAATCTCTACACCGTCGCGCTGATGCCGTATAGCGAGGAGCCGCTCTGGCCAGAACAGGCGCGCTACGTCAAGATTTTCGAGCAGATGTTGCAGACGGTGGCGTTTGATTGATTGGTTGTCAGGCAGTCAATGCTCGACCGGCCAATACGTTGAGGGCGTAGATAGGTAGTTCGTGAGTGCAACGCACGACGCGCACGGTTTCTCGAACGCAGTCCAATTCTGCGTCGTGCATCGCACTCGACCGGCTCGGCTTGTTGACGACTACGTCTTTGCACTCGGCCAACGGTGCCGGAGAGCCCACTTGGCCGGGAAAAAGGAACATTCCGCGCCTGCTGCACGTTTGCTTGGTACATGGATTTGTCGATTACCGTTTCCTCTATCAGGGCAAATAAAATGATTCGTTTTCTGCCGCGACATTCGCTCTTGTTTCTGCTGGGGCTTCTCATCGCCCTGCTGCTAATCGCTTGCAACAGCGGGCGCAACTTGATTGTGCTCGCGCCCGCTTCGCCCCTGTCGACGCCGCCATCCGCTGCGCCCAGCGACATCGCTTTTCCCACCGATCCAACCGCCGAAGCCTACACTCTGCGCGACCAAATGGAGGCGGAGCTGGCGGGCACGCTGGCGCTCGTCCACGGCTGCCTCGGCGTCACCAACAATTACGCTGCCGACGGCATCCTCGTCATTTGGCCGCCGGAGTATGTGCTGGACGCAACCAGCGACCCCGTCGCCATCCGCGACCGCGCCTCGGGCGAGCTCTTGGCGCGGCTGGGCGACGAAGTCTCGCTGGGCGGCGGCCACGTCTACCTCGGCCAGGCGCGCGACATCGCCGGCGATTCGCTGCCGGATGCGTGCGCCGTACCGGTGGCGCAGTCGGACAATTTTTTCGTTGCTGCGCCAAACATGCGCATCAACGGGCAAGCCGTGAGCGCAGCTGCCCCCTTCCCCACGGTGACGCTGACCACCAGTGGCGAGCCGACGCGCCCGCTGCAAGCGCGCGAGCGCGAGCTATCGCCGCGCGGCGATTGGGCAGCGGAGGTGCGCACCGACTGGCCCACCGACAGCAGCACGCCGCTCGACGGCTTTTACGCCGAGCTGCGCGTCACCAGTGCGGACGACAGTACCGAGTATCTGCCGTTGGCCGAGCAGAGAAATTACGGCCTCGGCTACATCACGCCGGGCATTGTGGGCTGGTCGCCGAGCGGGCGCTATCTCTACTTCACCGAGCGCCCCCAGCCCGATGGCTGCGCCGTTTTTGCCGACGCCTCTGGCCTGTGGCGGCTGGACGTGCAGGACGGCGCGATTGAGTCTCTGCTTGACTCTAGCAGCTCAGCGAGACTCTCGCCGGACGGTTTGCAAGTGGCTTATACACTTTCTGGCAGCAGCGAACTCACGCTGCTTGACCTGCGCAGTGGCGACCGTCGCCGCGTCGAACTGGAGATGAACCCGCAGAGCGACGCAGCGGGCGCTATCGTCTGGTCGCCGGACAGTCAACGGCTGGCGGTAACCATCGCGCATGACCCGTGTCTGCCTGGTCGCTGGACACACGCCATCGTTACGGTAGATATATCTGCTGACACGTCCGCGGAAGCACCGTCACCCTCCACGCTGCTTGCACGTAATGAGCGTCTATTTACAACGGAGAGCTGGCGGGAGCCGAGCGAAATCCAGCTGCGCGACGAGAACGGCCAACCATGGGCAATCGACTCGCTTTCCGGCGAGCTGACGCCAGCCGCAATTCCCGTTGTCTATGCGGAACCAGAGCCGCTGCATTTTTCCCGCGCTTCCCTGGCGGGCTACTCGCTGGAGACAAACGTGCTGGTCGAGCCACCGCTGCCCGTGGCCCACAAAATCCCCACCGATCTCTGTGCGATTCCGTTGGTCGGGCGCTCGTGTGCGGAGGTAATGGAGCAGTATCAACTTGAGCAGGGCGTGCCGCAGATCGAGCGGCAGGGGGAGGAGGTGGACGGTACGCTGCGGCTGATGCTGCTCAACGGTGACGTGGCAACGTTTGCGAATGCCGACCGCGCGAAAGGCGCAGCCTTATACAGCTACCTTGCGTATCTGCCACAGCTACACCATCACCTGCTGTGGGTTGGCTATTACGAAGGCTGGGAATTTTTACTGATTCACGAACGGACCGGCGATGTGACCGTTGTCAACTCAGCACCAACTGTTTCTCCCGACGACACGCGCTTCTTCACCACCTACAACCTTTTTGGCTCGCCGCTATACGTCACAATTTGGCAGACAACCGACGGCGATCTGGTACCTGAGCAAACGTTGCGCTTTGCCATGCCCGGCGGCTCAGGCCCGCTTGGCCCAATCGCGTCGGCGACGTGGGCGGACGCGAATCGCATCGAGATTGTGACGGATGATGTCGACTATCTCGACGCGCCCGGCGGCACGATTGCCGTTGAGCTGCTCGACGATGAGACGGTGCGCACCACCTTCAACGGCGTCGAAATGGAGCGTGCCGTGCTGGATGCGGTGGAGGCCAATTATGAAAATACAGGCGTTGGCGGAATTGAGGCGGCGACGGTAGGTAGCCTTGTCTATATCGACCGCGACTACGTTTTCACGAGCCTGCCCGACTTCCTATTGGAGCAGCCCTACCTGCGCTTCTTCAACGACAACATGCACCGCACCGACGCCGACTACGCGCGCCTCCACCTCTACCAGCCCGCCACGCTTTACGCCGCCATCGATGCGGATGCCTGCGCGCTGCCCGGCTGGTTGAGCGCGTGGGAGCCGGTCGGCGATGTGGTCGAGACGAGCGACCTGCCGCTGGCGCTCTATCGGCATGATTTTGCGGCGGGCGAAGTCGTGCTGGGCGGCAACGAGATGTCGCCCGCGGCGTGTGTGCGCAGCCACTACGTGATCTTTGTGGTGGCGAATGATAAATCGTAGCGCAAAGCGTTGCGCCGCTTTTGCAGGCGAACGAAATTTACTTGTCTTCGATATCGTTAGACGATTAGACCAACCGCTGCTTTGAGCCAACCCCAAAGGTTGAAAGAACAGAACAGGAGAATTGCCATGACCGTTCACCGCCTACTGAAAATCTTGATTGGCTGCCTGCTCGCGCTCTTGTTAGTAGCGTGTGCAACGGAACCGCCTGATCCCCTTGCTCCCGTGCGCATGATCGAGCCGTCTGACTCTCAGGTTTTGCCCCTCGACGGCGTCTTTCGGGTTCGCGCCGAAATTGATACGGCCCTCACCGGCCTGGAGCCTTATGATGTGCAGGCAGTCGAAATTGAGCTGTTCAATCACGCAACCGGTGAGGTGCAGCGCTGGTTCGTGGAGGACATAGTGCCAGCTCAGGTCTTCGCGCTCGACGAGTCTTTAGCGGTTTCGACCCACTTCTCGCCGGGATTGGATTACAGCCTGAGCGTCAGCGCGCTGCCGGATAAACCAGGCGAGCCGAAGACGAGCGGCCAACCCGCTTTTGGCTATAGCCAGCGGGTAACAGTGCTGCCGCGCGTAGAGATTGTGGAGCCGGGCGTAACTGAAGCGTCTCCCACGCCGTCCGTGACGACAGAGAGCACTGGCACACTGTCCATGTTGGAGGCAATTGGCGTACCCAGTGCGCCCAGCACGCCTAATGAGCCCGACCTCTCCAACACCGACATCACCACGCAGACGCTTGCCTCGCCGGACGGCACGTGGATCGCGGAAGTCATCGTGGCTTGGCCCAAACCGAGCAACCAGCCGAGCCAACGCAACTATTACCAGCAGCTCAGCATCCGCAGCGCGGACGGCAGCGCGCGCTTCGACCCGATTCGTCTCTGGTCACCCGCAGGCTTGGGCTACACCTATCCAGTCCTGCAGCAGTGGTCGGCGAACGGCGAGTCGGTGTACTTCGCCACGCAGGGCGTGCCCGACGGCTGCGGCGTCTTCACGGGGCCAACCGATCTGCGCCGCTTCGACACGGCCACCAACACCGTTACCCAAATCACCGGCTACGGCGGCTGGCCGACGCTCTCGCCGGACGAGTCGCAGGTCGCCTTTTTCACGCGAGACGGCTTAGTTGTCATGGACTTGGCAACTCGTTTGCAGAGGCGAACGGAGCGCGAGGCTGATCCGTCCGCGCCCGTGGGCGAGATCGCTTGGTCGCCCGACGGCTCGCAGCTCACCTACACCATTGCACACAATCCATGCATGGGCGGCTGGACGGAATCGACTTCGATTGTGCTGGTCGATGCCGGAACGGTCGATGAAGATAGGATAGAGGAGACGGTGCTGGTCGAGCAGAACGAGCAGCGCTGGACCAGCGATGGCTGGGTGGACGACGAGACGATTCGGCTGCTTAACAACATGGGCGGCACCTACGCGACGCTCAACGTCAACACGGGCACGCTCGTACCCAGCGCAACCACCTTCCGCACACCATCGCCCACTGGCGAGTGGACGGCCTCTACCGATCCCCAAATCGGCAGCCTGCTTCTGCAACCATCCGACTATCCCTTTTCACACGAGATCTTCCCGCCCGGCAGCCGCATCGGCGCGGTGACCTGGTCGCCGGACGGGCGCTATCTTCTGGTGGAGCAGCGCAACTGGGAGATCAATGCATATAAGGAGCGTATTTTTATTAATGAACCGCTGCACGTGTGGCGCATCGAGGTAAACGACACAAATGTCGTCGACCAGACAATTCTCTTCGAGAGCAATGCACCCTCGCTCAGCGACCCCTCGCAGGGTGGCTTACCCGTCGCGATGGAGCAGATTGTCGCCAGCACATGGTCACCAGATGGGCGAGACTATATCTTCTGGTTCGGCTTTAATGGCATAGCGCTTGCCCCCGGTGGACTGCCCGTGACGCGCGTCGATATCGAGAGCGGCGACGTGACGCTGCTGGCAACGAACGCACTGTTCTACGACGACTACCGCTCCTGGTCGCCGGACGGCATAAAACTGGCTTACACGGCGGGCGGCAATCGCGTGGTGCAAACAAACAAGTGGCTCAAGCTCTGGCCCGGCGGCGACGGCGAGCCGACGACCATCATCAGCAAGACCGAGCAGATTCCGGGCGTGGTCGCCTGGTCGCCGGCAGATGAGAATTTGATTGCCTACGCCGCTATCGAGGCGAGCGAGGCCAGCGACGACCCGTACATGTCCTTCGAGAACCCGGCCATCGATGCGCGCCGCGTGTACCTGCTTGATTTGACGACGGGTGAATACGAACGGCTCAACGAAATCGACACCTTCCAGGACGGGCCGACGTGGAGCGCCGACGGCCAAACGCTCTGCTATGCCCAGCGCGACGGAAATGAAGTGCTGCTCGTGACCGTTGACCCCTACGACGCCGCCAGCCGCGCCAACCCGCAGCCGATCCCCGGCTCGCGCCGGCTGCTGCCCAACCCGGACACGCACCTGTCGCACCCCGAAACGCCAGACATGTACTACGGCCGCATCGACTGGAGCGAGCTGTCGGCGCTCTGTCCGGAATAGACAGTCCAGTGACCGTCACGGCCCAGGTAAACGCTGTCTGTCCGCTCGCGCGTGGGCCGTGATTGTCACTTGCCGCGACCACCGTTTGGAGTACCCGACAAAAGAGAAGTGACAATCACGGCCCAGACGTGATAGGGTAGGTTTATCTAATTTTGGGTCGTGACGGTCACTGGAACACGCTATGCGCCTTTTCACCAAACCACTCTCCATTGCCCTCCTGATTGTCGCCCTGCTCGGCGCGACGGGCTTCGCCGCGGGCTGCGCGCGCTACGGTGGGCCGGGCGGGCTGTGGCAGCGCGTGCAGGCGGAAGTCGCCGGCGCGCCGCCGCACGATTTGCTCGTGCCGACGCCGCTGCCGGTGGCGACCTCCGCGACGGTCGACGTGCCGCTGGCGCTCGCGTCGACGGCCACGGCCACCGCGTCGCCAGCGCTCGTTGCGCCAACCGACGAGCCCGTCTCAACCGAGCCAGCCCCGCCGCCAAATCCGCTCCCATCACCAACGGCGACCGTCCCTGCTGAGACAGTCGCCCCTGAATCCGTCGGGGACCCTCTGGGTGCCGTTCCCCAAAATCCGCTGACCGCCCCACCCGCCCACGCGCTCACCGGCATTCGCCACGAGTGGCAGACGTGGAACAACTGCGGCCCGGCCACGCTCGCCATGCAGATGAGCCACTTCGGCAGCCCGCTCGACCAGGCCGATGTCGGCAACGTGCTGCGGCGACACGAGGATGACAAGAACGTGAGCCCGCAGGAATTGGCGGATTTTGCCCGCGCACAGGGATACGAAGCGCAGGTTCACATCAACGGCAGCGGTGATTTGCTGCGCGCGCTGATCAGCGCTGGCTTGCCCGTGCTGATCGAGACGTGGCACGAGGACGAGCCGGACAACGGCATGGGCCACTACCGCCTGCTCACGGGCTATGAGGATAATACGTCGCGCTGGATTGCCTACGACACCTTTGACGCCGAAAATCTCGTCAATCCCGATGGCGACTACCGGGGCATCTACCTGCCCTACGCCGAGACCGACGCGCTGTGGCAAGTCTTTCACCATACCTACCTACTCGTCTACCCGCCCGACCGCGCCGCCGAAGTGCAGCAAATTCTGGGCGAGACTGGCGATTGGGCAATCGACGAAGCCGCCATGTGGCAGGGGTCGCTGCTCGACGCGCAGCGGGCCGTCGATGAATCGCCGGGCAACGCCTTTGCGCACTTCAATCTCGGCACGAGCCGCGTCGCCACGGTCGACTTCGCGGGCGCGGCATCGGCCTACGACCAGGCGCGTCAGCTCGGCCTGCCCTGGCGCATGTTGTGGTATCAGTTTGGCCCGTTCGAGGCCTACACCGCCGTCGGTCGCCATGCGGAGACGCTGGCCCTGGCCGAGGCGACGCTGGCGACGACGGATGGCGTCGAGGAGCTGCACTACTGGCGCGGTCGCGCGCTGGCGGGGCTGGGCGATGTCGGGGGGGCGCGCGCGGCGTATGCGCGGGCGCTGGCGTTGAATCCGGATTATGAGGCGGCGGTCGAGGCGTTGGCGGGGCTGGGTGGATGAGCGTCCCCGGCACGCGCCGCACCAAACGGGGAAGACGAAGAGGCGTCTGGCGCGTGCCGGGGACGCGGGGCGAAGCATCTGTATTCGGCGGACGACAGCATTTAGGCAATTCCAGGAAATTAACTATACCGGGGTAAGCCATGTTGGATGTGCGACGCACCTCAGAAGGTGCGACGCACGGTCGACTGTCTCTCTGGTGCGGCCAACACAGCCTACGGTGCGTTGCACTTTCCCAAGCGCGACGCACCTCCATCACAATCAGCCGTGGTATATTTATAATCTTGGATTAGCCTTACACAAACGAACGCAGGCTCCGAACGCACGCCCAATAGGTGCGCGGATCGTCTGCTTTGCAGTGGGAGAAGTAGAATGAGTAGTAGAGCCGATAGAGGTCGAGCACGTCGGTGCTGATGGCGGGGGCGCGCACTGACAATTCCCGCAGCAGCAGCTGCGTGTCGGCGGCTTGATAGCCCGCCATTGCCTCGATGAAAACGATGGCCGCCGCCACGTCCATGCGCGGATCGCCGACCACGGTGCTGTAGCCAAAATCGCCGACGCCGTAGACCGTACACGCGTCGTCGACGAAGACGTTGCCGGGAAAATAGTCGCCGTGAACGAGGCGCTTGGTCGTCATTGGCTCCAGCGCCTCCAGGCGCTGGCGAAAGTCAATAAGCAGCTGATCAAGCTGCGGCACATCCTGGATGAGATCGCCGCGGCTGACGGCCAGCGTCTGCTGCGCGCGATCCCACAGGAATCGCGACCACGTGTCGCGCTGAAGCGGCCCATCGGGAAAGAGGATTTCGCCAAAGGGCCGATTGGGCAGCGCAATCGTGCCGATTTGCAGGGAGAGGTCGAGATAGCTCGTGAGCGCACGGGCGCGGTCGTCGCCCGTTAGCTGCGGCAGCAGACGCTCAAAATCCTGCCCGCTCATGCGCCGCTCGATGGCGTAGGGCTGCTGCTCGATCACGCCGTGCTCGAGCACATGTGGGGTGGCAAACGGCGGGCGCTGCTCCGCCAGCCACGCATAGAAATCCTGACGGGCCTGAATGTAGGCCAGCGATGCGTCAGGCGCGCAGAGGCGCAGCACGCGCGTTTGGTCGAGCGCGTAGACGCGCGATTCGCCGCCCTGGCCGAGCAGGTCATCAGCGGTGAGGTTGAAGTGCTGCAAAATGTTCATAATTTGTGGCTGGGAAAATCAACGTAGAGTTTCCAGCTACAAGATACCACTGCTTGCTTACCTACACCACCTCCCGTATACTCCGTAGTCACAATCTCCCCCCGGCCCCAACCTACGGAGTTTCTCATGTCTAATCTCGACCCGACCTGGTGCGTCGTCGAAGATCAATTCGATCCTGACCAGTACGCCACCAACGAAACGCTCTTCGCCCTCGGCAACGGCTACCTGGGCACGCGCGGCAGCTTTACAGAAGGAAATGCTGGGGAGCTGCGCGGCCACGGCGTCGAGGGGACGTACGTCAACGGCTTTTTTGACAGTGAGCCGATTGCCTACGGCGAAAAGTTTGTCGGCTATCCGGATCTCTCGCAGACGATGCTCAATTTGAGCAGCGCTAAAGTGATCCGCCTCTACTTGGGCGATTTTCTTAGCGGCGACGCCAACGCCGAGCCGTTCGACCTGCTCACGGGCGACATCCTCGACTACCAGCGCCACCTCGATCTGCGCAACGGCATCCTGCAGCGACACGTCCACTGGCAAGCGCCCAGCGGCAGACAAATCGGCCTGCTGACCCAGCGGCTGTTGCTGCACAACCATCCCCACCTGATGGCGATCCGCTGGCAGGCAACGCCGCTCAACTTTAGCGGGCCGTTGACTGTTGTTTCCCTCATTGATACGACCGTCAAAAATCTCACGTCAAGCGATGACCCGCGCGTGGGAGCGAGCTTTGCGGACGCGCCGCTGCTGCTGGAAGAAAGCGTGGTCGAGGACAACGTGACCTTGCTGCGGCAGCGGACGCGGACGACGGGCTTTGTGGTGGCGACGGGCGCTGTCAACGGATTACAAGAACGGATTGACCGGAAGGAACGGATTGACGACGGGGAAGTCTTTGGTCAAGCATATTTGGTGGAGGCGCGCGAGGGCGAGCCGCTGACGTTGCACAAATTTGTCAGCTACCGCACGTCGCTGGACGTGGAGGAGACCCCATCTCCAAACCCCTTCCCCTCTAGAGGGGAAGGGGCTTCACCTGTCTCGCCGCCAACGAATCAACATCGAGGGGATGGGGTCCTGCTCGACGCCATCCGCGCCGACCTCGAACAAGCTCAGTCCACCGGCTGGGCCGCGCTGGCGGACGAGCAGCGCGCCTATCTCGACGATTTTTGGCAGCATACGGACGTGCAAATCGAGGGCCAGGGCGATGAGGCGCAGACGCTTCAGCTCGGCGTGCGCTTCAACCTCTTCCACCTGCTGCAATCGACCGGGCGCGATGGGCGCACGAACATTGCGGCCAAGGGGCTGACGGGCGAGGGCTACGAGGGGCACTATTTCTGGGACACCGAAATTTACATGCTGCCCTTCTTTACCTACACCAACCCGCCCATCGCGCGCCGGCTGCTCGAATTTCGCTACAACATTCTGGACGACGCCCGCCAGCGCGCGCGGCAGATGGCCCACCCCATCGGCGCGCTCTTCCCCTGGCGCACGATCAGCGGGCCGGAGTGCTCGCCCTACTACCCCGGCGGCACGGCTCAATATCACATCAATGCAGACGTCGCTTTTGCCCTGCGCCGCTACTGGGATGCAACGCAAGACGTGGACTTTATGCGCGAGTGCGGCGTCGAGATGCTGATCGAGACGGCGCGGCTGTGGCGCAACGTCGGCCATTTCAATGCGGCGAAGAACGGGCAGTTCTGCATCGACTGCGTGACGGGGCCGGACGAATACACGGCGCTGGTCGACAACAATGCGTACACCAATCTGATGGCACAGGAAAACCTGTGGTTCGCCGCCGAGATGTCGCACTGGCTGCAAGCAAATCAGCCGGCTGATTTTGATGCGCTGGCGGCCAAGGTTGACCTGCGGGACGGCGAAGCCGATGCGTGGCAGGAGGCCGCGGATGCGATGTACGTGCCCTTCGACGTAGAACGCCAGATTCACCCGCAGGACGACCAGTTCCTCAATCGCGAAGTCTGGGATTTTGCGGGCACGCCCCGGTCCCACTACCCGCTGCTGCTGCACTACCACCCGCTGGTGCTCTACCGCCACCAGGTCTGCAAGCAGGCCGATCTGCTGCTGGCCGAGTTCCTGCTCTCGCACCGCTTCGAGCGCGCGCAAATCGCGCGCGACTTCGCCTACTACGAGCCGCTGACGACCCACGATTCGTCGCTCAGCACCTGCATCTTTAGCATTCTCGCCGCCGAGCTGGGCGATGTGGAGAAGGCCTACCGCTACTTTGGCGATTCGGCGATTATGGATTTACAAAACACCAAGGGCAACACCCGCGACGGCATCCACGCCGCCAACATGGCGGGCACGTGGCAGAGCATCGTCTTCGGCTTCGCGGGCATGCGCGCGTGGAACGGTGAGCTCTCCTTCGCGCCGACCCTGCCTGCGACGTGGTCGAGCTACGCATTTCAGATGAGCTACCGCGGTCGGCTGCTGCACGTGCGGGTCGACGGCACGGGCATGGCGGTGGAGTTGGTTGAGGGGGAGGCAATGGCGGTGACCATTGACGGAAAGCGGGTTCAGCTAAACCGGTAGGGCGCTTTTGGCGATGCCGTAGAACTCGTAGAAGAGCTCGATAGCAGCTTGCGCGCCGCACTTGGGCAGCGGAAACGTTCTCCACAGATGATCGGCGTCGATTCTCTTGAGATTCGCCAGAAACTCGTCGCGCAGCGCGGGCTTCACCCGTTCCCGGTAATCCAGAAACTGCCCCCAGCTCGACGTGCCGCGAAAACGCGTGATCTCTGTCAACACCTCGCGCGAATCGCCGTAAGCGGGCGGAAAGAGTCGGCGATAGGCTTCGATGTTGTAAAGCCAGGATGCGCCGTGAATTTCTCGCGCGTGGGGATGCATCTGCTGAATGTGCGCAAACATCGCGCTCAACTCCTGCTGGCGCGCCTCGAGCCGCTCGTGGCTGAGCGGGCTAACCGCCGCCGTCTCCCTGTTGGTGAAGTGAATCTGCACGTTGCCGCTGGCGTCCGGCAGCTCAAAGCTGAAGCAGCCAAAGCGGTGATATTTAGACGACGCGCGCCCCGGCGACGACTGTGCAAAAAACTCCTGCGTCCACTGCGCCCGCTGCGCGTGGGCGTCGAGCGCGAGCAGCCGATCGCTGTACCGCTGCCACTGCGGTTTGATTCCGTGGTCAAGCGGCTGGCCCAGCCCAAAGCGCCGGTGGAAATCGGTGCACTGCAGAAGCGTCTGCGCCAGGGGCAGCGTCGCCACCTGTGAAACGGCCTCGGCAAAGCGCAGCTGAATGTCAAAATAATCCCGCAGCGTTTCGGCTTTCTCCCAGCGGACAACGTGCTCCGACTGCTGGTGCTCAGCGCTTGTCTGTATAGTCATCACAGCGATTCTACCTCCTCCTCAACTCTCCAATCCCACCATACTTATTATACAAGACGCTTCCCAGCTCGCTAGAAAATGCAGCCTTTGCAAAGTCAATCAAGTTAGACCTAATCCAGCAATTCCAAACTTAAAGAGTTTAACCGCAAATGGACGCAGATTCACGCAGATGTTTTAGAAACAGGTAGCTTCCATTTGCGTTTATCCGCGTTTATCTGCGGTTTCCTTTTTACACTGGGAACTGCCAAATTTAATCAACAAGGGGAACCCGCCCGCGCCGAGCGGTGTATTCTAAGTGAATCCATCTCTTGCAAGCCGAAAGCGCCCGATCGACCGGGCGCTGGATACGACACGCGTGAACGAACCCGAACAGATTCGCCGCGCCCAGCAGGGCGACGAGGCGGCGTGGACGGCGCTCGCGCGCACGCACCAGGAAGCCGTCTTTCGGCTGGCCTACCTGCTGACCGGCGACGCCGACGACGCCCGTGACGTGGCGCAGGAAACATTTGTGCGCGCCTGGCGTGCGCTGGGCGGCTTTGACGACGCACGCCCGCTGCGCCCGTGGCTGCTGCGCATTGCCAAAAATCTGGCCCTCAATCGACGCCGTTCGCTGCGCCGCTATCTCGCCGCGCTGGGGCGGTGGCGACAGGCCGCGCCCGCTGCCAACGCGGTCGACGAGCCGGAGACGCAACAGGCGGCGCAGGAGCGAGCCGAGTCGACGTGGCGCGCGGTGCAGCAGCTTTCGCCGCGCGACCAGGAAGTTGTCTACCTGCGCTACTTCCTGGAGCAGTCCGTGGCGGAAACGGGACAAGCATTGGGCGTGGCCGAGGGCACGGTCAAATCGCGGACGCACCGGGCGCTGGCGCGGCTGCGCAACGTGATCGAGGCGGACTTTCCGGAACTGCGATGAATGAGATTGGACGCGGCAGGGTGCGGCAGGACGTAGAGTTTGGCACATTGGAAAATCAACTGCGAACTGCGGGCCGTCAATTTGTTTACCCGCCCACGCCAAACGTTGCGGCTGGCGAGACGCGCACAGCGAGACGCTACGCGCCGCGCGTGCGGCTGGCGTGGGCAGTGGCCGTGCTCGTGCTGCTCCTTGGCCTGTGGAGCGTGCCGACGGTGCGCGCCAGCGTGGTCGAGTGGCTGCAAATTGGCGCGGTGCGCATCCAGCTCGTCGCGCCAACGGCGACGGTCGCACCGCCGACGGGCACGCCGCGCGCAACCGTAATTCCCACCGCCACGCCTGTGCCGCTCGCTAACGTCCTCAAGCTCTCCGGCGAGACGACGTTGGCCGAGGCGCGCGCACAGCTCGACATCCCACTGCGCCTGCCACAATATCCGGCTGATTTGGGCACACCCGACCGCGTTGTTGTGCAGCGCTTGAGCGGCGGGGGCTCGTTGGCGCTGTTCATCTGGCTGGACGACAATGCAACAGAGTCGAACCCAACTGTGCGCCTGAGCCTGATGCAGATGGAGGCAGATGCGTTTATGACAAAGGGCGAGCCGCGCACCATTCGCGAAACGACGATCGGCGACCATTATGCACTCTGGACGGAAGGCCCCTACGGGCTAAATTATCAAGAACAGGGCACTCGTTTTGAACGGCTCGTCGACGGCCACGTGCTGATTTGGACAGAGCAGATTGACGGCGAAGAGATCACCTACCGGCTGGAGACCGATTGGTCGCTGGACGAGGCGCGCCGCGTGGCGGAATCGCTGGAGTGATAGAGGGCTAGATAGTCGAACAACGAGGAGAAAAATTATGAACGTTCAGACGTACGCGAGGAAGAACTGGCTGTGGCTGGCCGTAAACTTGGCTGTGCTGGCGACAGTTGCGTGGCTAATTGGGCTGATTATGCGAGCACCAAGCTCAAGTGGAGTGGTTCTGTTTGATTCGTCCCCCACGCGCGATGTCGTCATTTTTAGCGGTAAGGCCGCGCTGATCCTGCTCGTTGCCTCGCTGGCCTGTACGCCGCTCGCGCGCGTGGGCGGCTTCCGGCGCACGGCAACGGTGCGCAAATCGCTGGGACTGTGGGCGATTGGCTTTGCCGCCTTTCACGCGATTTACCTGCTGGGCGGCAAGGCAATCTTTTACGATGTGGCTGCCTGGCAGGGCATCTGGAACTGGGCGGGCAACGCCTTTTTGTTTGGGGCATGGGGGAAGATGCCCTATGCGCAGGCGGGTATCTTCGCGCTGGTGCTGCTGATTCCCTTGGCCCTCACCTCCACGCGACGCGCCATGCGGCTGCTCGGCAAAAATTGGAAGCGGCTGCACCGGCTGGTCTACCTCGCCGTGCCCGTCGCCGTCTGGCACTATGGGTGGCGCGTCTACCACAGGCAGCAGTGGAGCGTGCCCAACGGCGACGGCAGCAGCGGCACCAGCGAACTGTGGCAGCCGATTTTCTTTGCGGGGGTGGTCGGCGCGCTGCTGCTGGTGCGCGTGCCCAGCGTGCGTAAATTCCTGGTGAGCACGCGCACAACCGCCGTGCCCCACAAGCAAACGCCATCTGCCCCGGCTTAACGAGTGCGCACGCTTGGTTACAATCGTGAACGACTGAGTTTAGATGAGGAGAAACCCATGCGACATCGAACATATTGCATTATCCTGCTGGCGCTGGCGGCGCTGCTGCTCACCCATCAACCCGCCACGGCGGGCGGCTGGGTCACGGTGGAGCTGGACGAGCCGCTGGCCGATCTGCGCGCGGGCGAGGCGGTGACGGTCGGCTTTCTGGTGCAGCAGCACGGCGACAAGCCCATCAACCTCGATCCGCCGCCGGTGCTGACGGCGACCCACGCCACAGCGGGCGAGCGCGTGGAGTTTGTCTCGCGGCAGCAGGGTGAACAGGGGCACTACACGATGCAAGTCGAGCTGCCCAGCGCGGGCACGTGGCAGTGGCGCATCGATCCCGCGCCCTTCCCGGTGATCGAGCTGGAGCCGGTCGAGGTTGGAACAGCGGATACCGCATCCGCATCAAGCATTCTGCTGCAAAAGTGGGCGTCCGGCGGCACGGCGCTGCACGCCGTCGACCCAGCGAACGGGCAGGCGGCGCCCGGACGCGAGCCGCTCCAGTTTGAGCGGATCGACGCCCACACCTTTGCGCCCGCTCGCGACACGTTGGCCCTCGTTGAAAGCGCGGGCTACTGGGACACGCTCCATCTACTCGACCTGAATACTTGGGAGCTGATGCAGACCGAGCTGACGTCGCATCAATCGCGGGCCGTGCTGGTTTTTCATCCAAATGGTGGGCAGTTAGCTGCCGCCATGCGCGAGGGACAAAGCGCGCTCGTCGACAAGCCCTTCTACCGGCTCGCGCTCGTCGACGCCGTCGACGGCTCGATTCTCAACGAGATCGAGCTGGACTTTGCGCCGCACGCCCTGCGCTACACGGCAGACGGCTCCGTGCTGGCCGTCTACGGCACGGCACTTGATGCCTACGCGCTCGACGAGGAGACGCCGCCCGCCGCGCCCACCGTCGCGCTCTTTGATGCGCAGACGCTGGCGCGTCAGTGGTCCGCGCCGCTGGACGGTGTGATCCACGGCGCGTGGTGCGAGGCGCGTTGCGACAATCTCCACGACTTTTCTTCGCCGGAGGATGCACCGCGCGGTCTGTACTGGACGCCCGCCGTTGTCTTTGTGCCGGACGCCAGCGCGCTCTACGTTGCCCACGCCGATGCGGAGAAGCTGACGACGGTCGATTTGGCAAATCGCCGCGTAAGCACGGTCGACGTTCGACCGCCGCAGACGTGGCTCGAACGGTGGATCGAGCGCGTGCTCTCGCTCTTTGCCCAGTCGGCGCAGGCCAAAGTGCCCTTTGCCGGCGCGGATCGCCAAGCCGTCCTCTCCGCCGACGGCAGCCATCTCTATGTAAGCGGCACGCGCTACGTGATTGGTGAAGCCGATGGACAGGTGCGCGTGCAAACGGAGCCAATGGGTGTGCGAGCCATTGATCCAGCGACGGGCCACCTGCTGGCGCAGGCAGAGCAGCCCAGCTCTGTTCTCTCGCTCACGCCCGATGGACGACGCCTGCTGCTTCCCATCCGACAGGAGGGCGAAGCATCGAGCACGGTCGTGTTGGATGCGCAGAGCCTGGAGACCGTCGAGGTGCTGGATGGCGTTGTACAGGTTGCGCAGCAGCTCAGCGGCGAGCCCGTGCTGCTGCGCATTGCGCGCCCGGAATTTGAGTCATCCCTCAACGTGCTCGATGGGGAGACGTTTGCGCCGCTGCACGAGTGGTCGATGAATGGGCATATTGGCGTGGTCGATGGGCACTGATGCGGGCGCTGCTTCCAGATGCGCAATCATTGACCTCCCCATCTGATTGTCTGGCGGAGGAGGCCGATGTCTGTGCGACTACAAGCGACATGGCCTCCGCTCTTTAGCAGGCTTTTCGGTAAAAGCTGGGCGATTCGAGACGAGGTGGTCTTGTCATTCCCATGAATAATGGGAATCCATCTGTTGGTCGCGCCTGGATTCCCATGTTCGCGAGAATGACAAAATGTGCCTTCTCCGCTGACCGTTCTATCACAGAGCGTTTTTTCATAGCCAATCTGTAAACAAAAGCGTGCGCGGGGGTTTGTCCCCGCGCACGCTTTTGTTTGGATGCACCAGTTTGGGTGTACTTCAGTTTGGGGGCAGCTTCGGCACGGGGCAAAATGGCAGCGTGCGGCTCGCCAGACCTCTCCCCCAAACCCCCTCTCCTCAGAGGAGAGGGGGCTTCACCCGACTCGTTACTCACGAACCAACAGCGAGGGGGAGAGGTCGAACGCCCTGTCAGCGCAGTTTTGCCCCCAAACGGAAACGCACCCCACCAGTTTCGGTGCGTCCCAAAATGTTGGCGGGTTCGGCCTCATCCCCTCAACATGGGTTCGTTACCAGCGTGACGGGCGAAGCCCCCTCTCCACGCGTGGAGAGGGGATTTGGGGGTGAGGCGGGGTCTGGCCGCCCTGGTCGATGGTCTCCGACCGAAGCTGCCAAAAATCTGGGACGCACCCCACCAGTTTCGGTGGGTTGTGAAGATCACGCGCTGCGCGTACAATAACGCCATCTCTACCCAACTCGACCATCCACCCGCTCCCCGTCCATGACCCAATCCTTCGTCCTCTCCATCATGTCCCGCGACCGCGTCGGCATCGTGCGCGACGTGTCGGGCGCCATCCGCGACCTGCACGGCGACATCGCCGACCTGAGCCAGACGGTGCTGCGCGGCTACTTTACGATGATTCTGCTGGTGAGCTTTCCGGGCGAGGTGGGCGAAGCGCAAATTGTCGACGCGCTGGCGCGGCTGAATGGGAAGGCAACGTCGCCGCTGAAAATTTCCGTGCTGCCCGCCAGCGACTTGCCGCCCGCCCCAGCGACAGCGCCCGGCGACAGCTATGTCATCACCGCGCGCGGGGCGGATCGGATTGGCTTTGTGGCGACGGTCGCCGACTTTTGCGCGGGGAACGCGCTCAACATCATCGACCTTGCCACGATGGTCGACGGCGACGATTACGTGATGATTCTGCAAATTGAGCTGGGCGAGGTCGAGGTGGACGACGTGCGCCGTCGGCTTGTCGACTTTCGGCGCGAGACGGGGATGGACGTGGTGCTGCAGCACAACGACATTGTGCAGGCGATGAACGAGATTGCGCTGGTATAAAAATTTTGGCCGTAGGTTGTGCAAACCAACGTGAATAGAGAAAATGGAATCAATTCGAGAATTGGTGAAAAAACTCGTGCAGCAGCCGCAAGTAATTGCGCTTGTCGAATACGGTTCTGCGACTTACCAGGATAATTTTGACGCGGGCGACTACGATTTATTTGTGATCCTTGATCAGCCCGACGAGTCTGTTGAAAGCTTGCATTTCTATGTGCAACACACGCCGGTCGACTTGAATTTTCGCACGCTAGCCTATCTGCAGCAGCAACGGACGCTATCGGGGTTCGAGGCGGCACTGCTGAGTGGCCGGATCATTTATGACGAGTCGGGGCAGGTCGAGGCGCTGCTGAACAGGCTGCAAGAGCAGCCGCGACAATCCTATGCCGAACACGACGTTGCCTTCACGCACCACGGTCATAAACACGTTTTTGATAAGATTCGCGGTCGGTTAGAATCCGATCCGCTGCTCTGTCAGCTTCTGCTGCATACGAACGTTTACTGGCTGATTCAAACTTACTTTGGCTTGTGCGGTCGAGAGTTTCGGGGGGAGAAAGAGGCGCTACATTATTTGCAGCGGCAGGAGCCGGCGCTTTATCAACTGCTCAACGTGTTTTATAAAGCTTCGCTGCCCAAGCAGATTGAGATTTCTCAACGGTTGAGCCAGATCGTGCTGGAGCCGGTGGGCGGGCCGTGGCGGGATGATGAAATCCTCGCTTTTGGCGAAGAAATGGCCGATTTGCAGGAGCGAGGCAGAGCGCTGTACAAGCAGTTGTTTGAACCTTGATTTACAGGAGAACCTTCCCATGTCGTTGATGACCATCGACCTCGGCGTCAAAATCTGCGCCCAGATCAACCCCGAAGCGGGCGACGATGACCTGGCCTTTGTGCGTCAGATGGCGTCGAGTGGGCCGTCTGCTGGACAAAAGCCCCAATCGACGTGCCGCTGGTAAGCGCCGAATCTGGTAATGAATAACCTTTACCTTACTTAACGCACAATGTCATTAAGTTAAGCGCAAACTGCGGTTTAGGACAGTCAAACGCAGACGCTAGACACAGAGATGTCACCATGCGTTGCGGCCAAAACCGATTGACAAACCCTTAACCTAATGACATTGACTTAACGCATGAACAAAATCAACACCATCGCTATCCTCAGCCCCGGCGACATGGGGCACGCCGTCGGCCGCGTCTTGGGCGAGGGTGGTCTGCGCGTGATCGCCAACCTGCACGACCGCAGCGCGCGCACGCGTGAATTGGCTGCACAGGCCAACATCGAGGAGGTGGGCGACGACGAAGCGCTCGTGCGCGAGGCCGATCTCCTGCTTTCGATCCTCGTGCCCGCCCAGGCCGCAGCCGCAGCCACGCGCATCGCCCACGCCGTGCGCGCGACGGGTGCGTCGCTCGTCTACGCCGACTGCAATGCCGTTGCGCCGCAGACGGTACAGCGGATCGCCGACGAACTGCGCGACGCGGGTGCGGGCTTTGTCGATGGCTCGATCATCGGTCCGCCGCCGCGCCAGCCCGGCTCGACGCGCTTTTACGCATCCGGCCCCGATGTGGACGCGCTGCTGGCGCTCAACGAACGCGGCCTGCACGTGATCGGGCTGGGCGACGAGGTCCGTGATATTGGTCAAGCGTCGGCGATCAAGATGTGCTACGCGGCGTTGACCAAGGGGCTGACGGCGCTCTCGACGGAGCTGCTGGTCGCCGCTGAACGGTTAGAGGTGGGCGAAGCGCTGGCCGCAGAATTTGCGCAGAGTCAAGCTGAGCTGCACCAGCGCATGGCGCGCAGCCTGCCCTCGATGCCCGCCAAATCGCGCCGCTGGGTGGGCGAGATGGAGGAAATTGCGGCGACCTTTGAGGGCGTTGGCCTCACGGGGCTGATGATGACGGGCGCGGCGGAGATGTATCGCTTTATCGGCGAGACGGCACTGGCCGAGCAGACGCCGGAGGCGGCGAAGCCATCGCTGGCCGAAGTGGTGGAGGCCCTGGCAGAAGCATCAAGCTCGTCCACGAGGGCGTAAGCGTCTAGGCGCCTGCCAGCACGGATCACCCCCAAACCAACCGGCTTTGAGCCGGTTTTCTCCAGGCAAGCTGGTGGGCTTGAGCCACCAGCGGCGACCTACGCAAACCGTCTGCTTATTGACGCCAGTTGTGCTAGCCGATCGGGTGCAGCAAAGACTGCGACAGCGCAAAACGCACGCCATCCATCAGCGAATCAGTAGCCCCACCGCCCAGAGCATCAACGCCCCCCGCAGCGTCCAGGCAATGGTGCGCACCCAATTCGTGCCGACCAGCGCCCGATACGCCGCCTCGTCAAAGCCCGCACCCAGGATTGTGTGCTGCGGCACGGAGAGAAAGGCCGTCGCCCCCCAGATAATGGCCAGCAGCGCCGCGCCGACCCACGGCATCCAGCCCGGCAGCTCCGTCGGCCACGCAAGCAGGAGCAGCGCCGTCGTTGCCGCCTCCAGCAGCATCGTCGGGCCGACAACGAGCGTGATCAGCGCGTTGTGGTCGGCGGCGTAGCGGGGAAAGCCCGCCGCGCCGACGCGGTCGAAGAGGGGATAGTGGACGATTTGGATCGTCCAAATCACGCCGACCATCGTCCAGGTGGCGGCGAGATTGGCGAGAAGGAGCATGGGAAGTGGATGGGAAGCGGATCGCCCGCTTACTCGTTCAGCATTTCCTGCAGGCGCTGCCGCGTCGCGTCGGGGTCGGCCTTGCCCCTGGTGGCGCGCATGGTCTGGCCCATAAAAAAGCCAAAGAGCTTCGTCTCGCCCGCTCGATAACGTGCCAGTTCCTCCGGGTTGGCGTCCAGCACCCCCCGCACGGCCGCATCGATCACCCCCGCATCGCTGACCATTGCCAGCCCCTCGCGCTCGACAATCGCTGCGGGATCGTCGCCGGTTTGGTACATGGTTTCCAGCACGCGCTTGCCAATGCTGGCGTTGATCGTCTTGGCATCGACCAGCTTGAGCAGCGCGGCCACCTGTGCTGGCTGCACCCGCGTCTCCGCGATCTGGCGCAAATCCTGCCCCTCGCCGTCGGCGTAAATCAAGCGAAACAGCTCGCCCGTAATCCAGTTGGCCACGCGCTGCGGCTCGCCGTTGGGTGATGCGAAATCGTCGACGTAGTCCGCCACCGTCTTCTCAAAAAATTCGGCCACGAGCCGCTCGCTCGCCAAACTTTGCGCGTCGATGGGCCGCAGCCGCCACGCGTTCACGTACCGCTCCTGCTTGGCGCTCGGCAGCTCCGGCAGCGACGCCACAATCTCGTTTACCCATTGCCGGCTGACGTGCAGCGGCGGCAGGTCGGGATCGGGGAAGTAGCGGTAGTCCTCGGCGCTCTCCTTGCTGCGCTGGAGCACCGTGCGCTGCCCCGCTTCATCCCAGCCCATGTTGACCTGCTCAATCGTGCCGCCCGCTTTGATGACCGCCACCTGTCGCTCAAATTCATAGGCAATCGCCGCCCGCACGGCGCGGAAGCTGTTCAGGTTTTTAACCTCGACCTTCGTGCCGTACTCGCCCCGCTCCTTCTGCGCCAGCGTGCGCACGCTGATGTTTGGCTCGCAGCGCAACGCCCCCTTCTCCATGTCCCCGCTGTTAACGCCGAGGTAGCGCAAAATTGTGCGCAGCTTGGTCAGGTAAGCATAAGCCTGCTCCGCCGAGTGGATGTCGGCTTCGGTCACCACCTCCATCAGCGGCACGCCGGCGCGGTTGAGATCGACCAGCGTGTAGCCGCCGCCCAAATTGCCCTCGTGGAGCGTGCGTCCCGTGTCCTCCTCCAGGTGCGCGCGGCGAATGCGGATGCGGTGCGTCGAGCCATCTTCCAGGTCGACATCCAAATGGCCGTGCTCGCAGAGCGGCAGCTCGTACTGCGAAATTTGATAGCCCTTGGGCAGGTCGGGGTAGTGGTAATTTTTGCGCGCGAAGACGGCCGTTTCGGCAATCGTGCAGTCGAGCGCCAGCCCGCTCTTGATCGTCGCCTCCACCGCTGCACCGTTGATCACCGGCAGCGCGCCGGGCAGACCGAGGCAGACGGGGCAGGTGCGCGTGTTGGGCGGCGAACCGGCGTAGTCGGTTGCGCAGCCGCAGAACATTTTGGAGCGCGTCAGCAATTGGGCGTGCACCTCCATGCCGACGACGAGTTCGTAGGTGGCGGAAGCAGGGCTGGCGGCGGAAGCAGGGCTGGTAGGTGAAAGAGTAGCCATTTATGTATTCAAGTGAAGCGGTGATGAACGACTGACGGTAGCCAAACATCAGGGCGGTGGACCGCCCTCGCCTTAATTGGTATATGTCCAATTATTATGGACGATTCGCCAGCGAATGACAACTCTTCGCGTGAAATAGGGTGCGTCCCAGAATTGGGGGAAACCGTCATTTCGAGCGGGTCTACCCCAAAACGAAACAAACGAGACCGGACTAGCGAGAAATCTTCTGGTGGCAGACGAAGCATTATACGACACACTCTGCTGCGGAATTTGCTTTGCAAAGCTACTCAACCCCTATCTGAAATCTACTTGAAAGCTATCGACATCGGCCCACAGTCCAGCTTCTGTCCCAAAACCAGACTGTCTGCTGGACTTCTGTCAAAATAGACGCCGCAGAAATTTTTACAACAGCGAAAACTCTGTTAAACTGGCTGGCCGGAATGGAAGGCCGCACACAAAATGAAGGTGGCCAATTATGCGTGCAGCCAGTTGAGTTCCTATCAAAGGAGGTGATTAGCCAGAACACAAATCTGTATCAAGTAACTGCTGTACTAAATTTTTCCGTAATACTCACGTAGGAAGGAGGCCCTTGTGGCCGATATGTATTCTCGCTTCACTGCTGAAGCCATGCACGTGATGCGCCGCGCGCGCGCCCTGCTCGACGAAAGCGAGCAGCGACACGTGCTGCCGGAGCACCTGCTGCTCGCCATGCTGGAGCTCAGCCGTTCGGATGTATCAACCGTGCTTAAAGGGGCGGGCGTCAGCCGCGGCGCGCTGACGCACTACCTGCTGGAGCTGCGCGACGAGTGGACGGCGGACGCGCCCGAACTGAGCGGCGTCACCTCGTACATTACCGTGGTGCGCCCGCTGATCGACGAGGCGCTGATGCAGGCCGCGCGTGAAGGCCAGCTCGGCATCACCACGCGCCACCTGCTCTTTGGCCTGCTCGACCAGAGCGGCGGCACGGCCAGCCGCCTGCTGCGCGAGCGCGGCGTCACGCTGGAGGCCGCGGCCACGCCGCCCGCCAAAAGCGTCGAGCGCGCCGGCGACCGGCCCGACTTCGTCATCACCCACAATCCATTTCGCCTCAGCCCGGTCTTCCTGCTGGTCGTGGCGCTGACGGTGGCTGCGGGCGTGCTGTGCTACATCGAGCCGGCATCCGTCAACGGCGGGGTGGCCGTCTTCCTGCTGGTGACGGGCGGCTGGATCATCTCGCTGGCGCTGCACGAGTTTGGGCACGCGCTGGTGGGCTACTACGCGGGCGATCGCAGCGTGGCGCAAAAGGGCTACCTCACGCTCAACCCGCTCAAGTACACGCACCCGCTGCTTAGCCTCGGCCTGCCGCTGCTGATCATGGTGATGGGCGGCATCGGCCTGCCCGGCGGCGCCGTCTACATCGACCGCAGCGTGATCCGCAAGGAGTGGCAGCACAGCTTGATTTCGGCGGCGGGCCCCATCGCCACGCTGCTGGTAACGCTGACGCTTTCGGTGGCGCTCTCGGTGGCATGGGTCTTTGACGATTGGTACTACCACTCGACCTTCTGGAGCGGCTTGGCGCTGCTGCTGCTCTTCCAGGTGACGGCGCTCTTTATCAACCTGCTGCCGCTGCCGGGGCTGGACGGCTTTGGCATCATCGCCGTTCTGCTCTCGCCCGAACGGCGCTACGCCATGCAGCGCATGGGCGGGCTGTCGTTCATGGTGCTCATGTTTCTCTTCTTCTGGGACACGCCGCTGACGGACGGTTTCTGGCTCGCCATCTTCCGCGTGACGGACTGGCTGGGCGTGGATCGCTCGCTGATCGGATACGGGTACAACCTGTTCCGCTTCTGGGGCGGCTGATGGATAGGCGTCGCCTGCCAAGCAATCTCTGCAAACAGCCCGGCTTCTCGCAGAAGCCGGGCTGCTTATAAAGATTGCTCGATGCTTGATGGTGCTTGCCGCGCTGCTCTTTTTACCCCTGAAGTCGTATTCGGGCAGCATATCCGACTCTTAGTTTTGCTTAGTCTGATAAGCCTTCATGTGTTCTTTCGCTCTGCCGCGGTCACCCGGCGGCAGCTAAGGCCAATCCAGGGAAATAAACAGACCGGTTGGGGTCAGCGCCTCACCTCCCCCAACCCCCTCCTCTCCACGCGTGGAGAGGAGGGGGCTATGCCGTTGCCTCGTTAACCAAGCGACAGCGAGGGGGTGGTGAGGCAGAAGCGCGACCGCTCTGGTATAGTCTATCCCTTGGCATAGCCTAACAGTACGGAGCAAAAGCTCTTCCGCGGATTCGCTTTGCGTCCCTGCCCGTAATTACCCAATCGGCCGCAGCCGCACCGCAAACCGAAACCGCTCCGACGCGATCTGGTACTCCGCCAGCGTCTCCACCGCAGCTGGGGCCGCCGACGTCTTTTTAGCGATGGTCGATCTCCAGCGTGATGTCGTCGCGGGGGAGTCTCCAACTCACCGCAGAATCCCCAGCACAATGTCGATAATCGCCTCCTGGCGCTCGCGGAGCTGCTGCACAAAATCACCGCTTTCCGCAGATGCTTGCGTCAACGCGGTGATAATTCCCTCGACCGCACCAATCGCCATTGTAATGCGCAAATCCCGGTTGTCCTCAGCCGTCATCTCTGCCAGTAAGTCAATCAAATACGGCTGCATCTCCAGCGCGATTTGACGATGAGGCTTTGGTATCTTCTGGCTGTCGTGCGCAATGGTAACCACAATCCCACCGTGCACTTCAAGCGACTCCAGCAGCCCTTCGATAATCCTGCGCGCTCGCGCCTCCCCCGAAAGCTGTTGCGCTTCGAGCGCCGCGGCTTCCACCCGCTTCAATGGCTCAGTCAACAGCTCGACAAGCAGATCCCCTTTTGATTTGAAATGGTAATAGATTGAGGGGTTGGCAATGCCCAGTTCGGCTGCAATATCGCGTACCGATGTCCCCGCATAGCCACGCTCCACAAAGAGGCGGGCCGCGACTGCGAGGATACGCTCGCGCGTGGATAATTTTATGACATTACTCATATTGACAGTTTACCTAGCACGTGCTAGATTTGCAATCGCAGCCGCCTAGCAATTGCTAGGTGGATACAATCCAGTGGAGGTTAATGATGAATCGTAGTACCGTTGTTTTGACGACAATTTTATTGATGTGCTGTGGCGTGCTTTTGTTTGCTGGCTGTGAAGTCGATAGCCGCAGCAGCAGCGTGCAGGCCTCTGATGAATGTCTCGCCGACCTCGATACTTTGACAACCAGCGACGGGGTCGAATATGTTCGCACACCCGATGCCTGCTTTGAAGAGTTGCCCGACTGGGAGTACGAGCCGCAGTACGTGGAGATCGACGGCCTGCGACAGGCCTACGTCGATGTGGGGCCAGCCGATGCCGACCCCATCCTGCTGCTGCACGGTCAGCCCTCCTGGTCTTACCTTTATCGCTACATGATTCCCACCTTGGCCGATGAAGGGCATCGCGTGATCGCCATGGATCACCTCGGCATGGGCCGCTCGGATAAGCCGCTCGACATGGAATATCACAGCTTCGGCAACCACGTCAACCGTCTCGATGCGTTCATCCAGGAGCTAGAGCTGGAAAATATCACGCTCTTCGCCCAGGATTGGGGCAGCGTGATCGGGCTTTATCTCGCATCGGAAAATCTCAATCTCTTCAACCGCATGGTGATTGGCAACGGTGGATTACCCATTGTCGAAGAGGTTATCGAGTTACCGGAGGATATCGACGCCAGCGTCGCCGATTTCCACCGCACGCTCGAAATGATCCCAGCTCAACAGCCCCTATTTTACGACGAGGACGGGAATTCGCGTCTGCCGGGCGGGAGCGAGATTGACGTTGGCTTTGGGCAGTGGATTGCCTATGCAATGTACTACGAAGATTTTCGGGCGTCGAACATGGTCGAGGCGCTTACCTTCGAGCCGCTGACGCCGGAGGAAAAAGCCGCCTACGATGCACCGTTTCCCACCGAGATCACCATGGCGGGAGCGCGCTCGTTCCCGAGCCTGTTGAACGACATGGTCGGCCTGACGGAAGCGGCTGAAGAGCGGCTGGCAACTTACGAAAAGCCGTTTTTGACGATCTTCGGCGGCAACGAGCCAGGTCTCGGTGGCCCGAACGATCCGCAGGATAGGATGATTGATTTGATTCCAGGCTCCGCGGGCCAGCCGCACCATCGCTTCCCCGATGCGAGCCACTTCCTGCAGGACGACAAGGGTGAGGAGGTTGCCGAGATGGTGAATCAGTTCATCGCGGACAATCCGCGTTAATTGCGTGCCCCTGCAATGTCCGAGGCTGTGATACCGTCACAGCCTCTCTGTCCCTCGCTCACAAAACAGGCCGCAGCCGCACCGCAAAGCGAAATTTTCCCGGCGCGACCTGGTACTTTGCCAGCGTCTCCGGCCCGCAGCTGGCGCCGCCGACGCCTTTGTGGCGGTGGTCGATCTCCAGCGTGATTTTGTCGCGCGGGTGCAACTCATTAGTGTGGGTGGCCTGCCAGAGATCGTCGGCGCTGAAGTGGCTCACCGTCGTTTGCTATGCGGAAGCGCTATGCTCGTGCGGAATCAGCTTGATGAGACCGCGCAGCGCTTCGTTAACGCTCCCCGAATTCGGAAAATACTTGCGCACGTCCGGCTCCAGCAGGACTGCGCCATCCTCCAGCGTGAAGTACTGTACCTTCGCGCTGCCGTCCTCTTGAATAACGCGAACGGCATGACCACGTTCGTAGGCCTGGTGATACTTGCCGCGTTGTCCCTTTTTGCCGCTGAAATCGTATTCGGGCAGCATGTCTGTTTCTTGGTTTTGATTAGGCTGATGGGTCTTCATAGGTTTTTCGCTCTGCCGCGGTCGCCCTGCGGCAGCTAATAATGCGGAGCAAAAACTCGTGTTCCAATTCGTACTCGGTGTAGACAACCAGTAAAAGACGCTGACGACTTGAATAACCGATGCCGATCATGCGATCTTCGGTATCTGAATGAAAATCATCGGGATAGGTAAGCAACGCTGGATCGCGAAAGACCGTTTTCGCTTCGTCAAAGTGAATGCCGTGTTTGCGAAGGTTGCTTTTTGCCTTATTGACATCCTATTCAAATATGAGTTCCATTGCCGTAGTATACCAGAAGGTGCTCGAACTTGGCAGTCCTTCGTCATATCCTTTTACACCCCTACTTTTCATCGCTCCACCGGCCGCAGCCGCACCGCAAACCGAAATTTCGCCGGCGTAACCTGATATCTTTCCAGCGTCTCCGGCCCGCAGCTGGCGCCGCCGACGCCCTTCTGTCGGTGGTCGATCTCCAGCGTGATTTCGTCGCGCGGGTGCAAGTCGTTGGTGTGGGTGGCCTGCCAGAGATCGTTGGCGGTGAAGCGGCTCACCGTCGTTTGCAACGGCTGGCCGTCCGCCGTCTCGACGCGCAGACCCGCGCCGGAATCGTCGCGCAGTTCCAGCCAGCGCACGTCGGTTTTGTTGCCGTGGGCCTGGGGCATGATGTAGGGCACGTACTCGTCGGCGACGGTGCTTTGCCACGTGCCCATCGGCGCGCCCGTGTTGCGGTCGACATAGTTTTCGTGGGGGCCGCGCCCGTACCAGCGCACCTGCTCGAAGCCCTGCTTGATCCCCATCGACAGCCCCACTCGCGGCAGGTTCGGCAGCGCCGCGTCCGCCTCGACTTCGTTGGTAATCTCGACCGTGCCGTCGCCGTGGATGGTATAGAGCTGTTCGTGCTGGAAGGCGTTCGGGTGCGCGTCTGAGCCAACGACCGTTTGCGCGCGAATTTCGACGACGCCCGGCGACGGCTGCGTCACCCGCACGGATTCGACGGTTGCGTCGAGTGCGTCGAGCCCGGCGGCTTGCCACTGCTCCAGGTCCATCGGTCGCCAGCCCTGGGCGACTTTGAAGCCGTCGTTGTCCAGCGGCGCGCGCCAGACGTTGAGGCGCGGGCCCTCGGTCAGCAGGTCGACGCCGTTGACCTGGTAGCGGATGAGGCGGGCGCTGGTGCTGTCGAAGGTGAGGGTGAGGTGGTCGTTGGAGATTTGGATTTGGTCAGCGTTTTGGGTTAGGTCGAGCGGCGCCCCCATCCCCGGCCCTTCCCCCACGCGTGGGGGAAGGGGGGCTGTACTGACATTTGAAGGAATATTTTTGTCATCAATCTGTACCGAATCTCCGCCGTCCAACACACCCTCTCCACGCGTGGAGAGGGCCGGGGTGAGGCCCCACTGCCCCCACGCCACCTCGTGCCCCACCTCCGCCCACGCCGTCGCCTCGACCTGCTCAAAACGCACCGTCACAAACGCTTCGTCCCCGTCGCTCAAGTTTAGCGACGGCAGCGGCAGGTCGACCACGCGGTGCTCTTGGGGCGCGAGCGGGGGGAGGTCGAGCGGCTGCTGGTGGACGAGCTCGCCGTTGACCAGCACCTCGAACATCGCCCGCAGATTGGTGGTGTCGGCGAAGAAAGACTCGTTAAACCCCTCAATCGTTCCCGTTGCTGGGTCGAGATCATAAAAGCGAATGGGCTGCAAAATTTTCTTGTACTCCCACAGGGCGGGATGCGGCGTGCGGTCGGGCCAGACGAGGCCGTTGATGTTGAAATTGCTGTCGTGGACGGCTTCGTCGAAGTCGCCGCCGTAGGCCCAGTAGTCGACGCCGCTTTCGTCGAGCCGACGCAGCCCCTGATCGACCCAATCCCAGATAAAGCCGCCCTGGAGGCCGCGATGGGTGCGGATGGCGTCCCAGTACTCTTGCAGATTGCCGGTGCTGTTGCCCATCGAGTGGGCATATTCGCACATCACCAGCGGGCGATTCCAGAGCGGGTTGTCATCCGCGTTTTCGCCGTACTCCTCGATTTCGTCGACCGTCGGGTACATGGGGCAGACTAAATCCGTGACGGCGTGGCCGCGCTCCCACGCTTCGCCCATCCAGCGCGAGATGGCGCCCTCGTAGTGGAGCGGGCGCGTGGGGTCGGTGTGGCGGATCCACGCGGCGAGCGCGTGGTGGTTGGCGCCGATGCCGCTCTCGTTGCCCAGCGACCAGAGGATCACGCTGGCGTGATTTTTGGTGCGCTGCACCATGCGCTGGCCGCGCTGAACGAACGCGTGCGTCCACTCCGGATCGTCGCAGAGGCGCTGGTAGAGACCGTGCGTCTCGATGTTGGCCTCGTCGATCACGTAGAGGCCGTACGCGTCGCAGAGCTCGTACCAGCGGGGGTGGCAGGGGTAGTGGGCGTTGCGCACGGCGTTGAGGTTGAAGCGCTTCATCAGCTCGATGTCCGCGCGCATCGAGGCCTCGCTGACCGTCTTGCCGCGCGTGTCGTCGTGCTCGTGGCGATTGACGCCCTTGAGCAAGATCGGCTTCCCGTTCACCAGCAAATCGCGCCCCTTGACTTTGACCTCGCGGAAGCCGACTCTCGTGCTCAGATATTCGATGGCGTTGCCGTCGAGGTCGCGCAGGGTGAGGACGAGGGTGTAGAGATGGGGCTGCTCGGCGGACCACTGCACGGGCTGCTCGACTGTCAGCTCGATCGCGACGGTCGGCAGCGTGCCGAGCATGTGGGGGTTGGGCTGCGGCACGTTGACGGCGGCGGATGTGCCCGCGTTTTGCTGGGTTTGGTGGGTCATGGGGCTGGGGCTGGCAGAGACCCCCTCCCCCGGCCCCTCCCCCTCGGAAGGGGAGGGGGGTCTGTTGATTGGCTTGGCCGCATCGAAATCCGCGGAAGCATCCTCCGCGTGACCAACCAACGGCCCCCTCCCCTCGTAGGGGAGGGCTGGGGAGGGGTACAGCATCGCCTCCACCCCAAACCCGTTCGCCACGCTCCCATCGCTCGCCTCCACCCGCGCATTAATATGCAGCGTTGCGTCCCGATAGTCGGCATCGAATTTCGTGCGCACCGCGAAATCGAAAATGTGGGTGAGCGGCGTGCTGTAGAGAAAAACATCGCGATAAATCCCCGCCAGCCACCAGTGATCCTGATCCTCCAGGTAGCTCCCATCCGACCAGCGAATCACCATCGCCGCCAGCAGATTTTCGCCCGGCTGCACGAAGTCGGTGAGATCAAATTCGGCGGGGAGGCGCGAGCCCTGGCTGTAGCCGGCGGGCCGCCCGTTGCACCAGAGATAGAAGGCTGACTCGACCCCCTCGAAGCAGACGACCGTGCGCCGCTCGGCCCAGCCGCTCGGCAGCGTGAAGCGGTGGCGGTAGAGGCCGGTCGGGTTCGCCTCGGGCACGCGCACGCGGTTGAGCGCGACGTCGGGCGCGAAGGGCATTTGGACGTTGGTGTAGATGGGCTTGTCGTGGGCCGTGTAGCCCTCGCCGGGCAGCATCCAGTTGGCGGGCACGGGCAGGTCGTGCCATTCATTTCCATCCACCGATTCGTCGAAATCAACGGCGAAGAAGTCCGTGGGGGCCGCATCGGGCCGGTCGACCAGCGTGAAGCGCCAGTCGCCGTTGAGCACGTGGCAGAAGGGCGAGGCCAGGCGATCGCCAGCAAGCGCCGTATTGATGTCGGGGTAGGGCATCAAGGTCGCGTGGGCGGGGAGCTTGTTGATGCCGACGACCTGTGGGTTTTGCCAGTCGGGGAGGGGGGTGTGGAACATGGTGGTTATCCAATGTGAACTGTCAACGGATTGGTTGAGAACGAATTGAACGGATTGCCTGGCCGAATCGGCTCCGGCGAGCCAGGCACCAAGCGGATGCGGAGAGAACGGATGCCGACCATCCGCTCAATCCGCTCCGAATCCGCTGACCGCTTTGCTGGCCCAAAAGAGAAATGACAATCACGGCTCGCCGTCCGGTGGGAAGGTCGCAAATCGCTTGAGCCGTGACGGTCATTTCGACGGGCTGGCCGTCGATTCAACGCGGTTGCGTGGCCGGTGACGTGGGCGTTGGGCGCGCGAGCGCTGACGGCCAAGATGACCGTCACGGCCTGCGCGCACCCTGTCGGCCAGCGTCGATTGGGCAACGACCTTAATCGCTTGCTGAGCCAGTGCTCCACCAGCCACGCCACTGATCGGATCCATTACCTGCTCCCCAGAAATATAGTGATTTCGCCGCGGGTAGTTTACTCGAAACTGCAAGAATGCACTACTGCATTAAACGCCTTGAGTCGAATGTTTCAGGTTGTGTCTGTCTCCGTCAAACCCCGGTAAAAATCGCCGGTTGCAACGATCCGTCCCGCCTGTTATACTACCTTCAGTAAGATTTGCCCGTTCACGCTGGGCAACCAATCTTGCTGCTCCCTTGCGACGGTCTTCCCCACTTTCGCAATCCACGCCCACGTGTTTGATCCAACCCATCACAACTCTGGAGGAGGACTTATGAAGCCTCAAACCCACCTCAGCCGCCGCGACTTTTTACGCGTCAGCGGCATCACCCTGGCGGGGACGGCGCTGGCCGCCTGTGCCGCGCCCGCGACCACCACGGGCGGCGACGCCGCTGCCCCCGCCGCCGATCAATCCATTTCCTTTTGGATGTGGAACACCTTTGCCCCCGCCGCCGATGAGCTGATGCAGGAGAAGCTCAACGAATGGGCGGGCGAAAACGGCGCCACCATCGAAATCTCGCGCGATTCCGATGCCAACCAGCAGACTAAGGTGCTGCCCGCCATCGAGGGCGGCACGCTGCCCGACGCCATGTTCACCAGTGCGCAAGTCGCGCTGCTGATGCAGGAGGCCAACGCGCTGGAGCCGCTGACCGACCTCTTCCCCGAAATCGGCGAAGCGCACGGCGGCTGGCAGCCCCGGCTGGACGAGTACGTGACGCGCGACGGCGAGGTTCACTTCCTTCCCTATTCCATCGATACGCCGATGACGCAGTACCGCGAGGATATTTTTGAAGCGGCGGGCCTTGAAGTGCCCGAACTTCAGTGGACGTGGGAAGAGGCTCGCGACCTCTGCGCCCAGGCGCAGGCATACACGCAGGGCACCGACACGTCGATGGTCGGCTGGGGCTTTGGCATTGTGCCGCAGCAGCACGACGGCTGGTGCCAGGACCTCTTTACCAACTTTGGGGCCCACGTTTGGGACGAGACGGGCACGAGAATTGTGCTGGCGGATGAGAATATGGAGGCGGCCGTGCGCGCGCTCACCTTTGCGAAGGAGGCCTACGACATGGGCCTCTTCCCGGCGGACGCGGCCTCGTGGGATTACGCCTCCAACAACAAGGCCTATCAGGAAGACCAGGCGATCCTGGTAATCAACGCGGCCTCGGTTTACGTCTGGGCCACGGAAAATCGCCCCGAACTGGCCGAGGTGACCGGTCTCACCCCCAAGCCGCGGGACGTGCTCGAGACAACCAACGCCAGCCTGCGCTACACGGTCGTCATGGATCAGGAGGCGGAGAACAAGGAGCTCGCCAGCGACCTGATCGCGGCGCTTTACGACAGCAACATCTACGCCCCGTGGCTGGAGGCGGGCTTTGTGGCCAACGTGCTGCAGGAGTACAACGACCTGCCCATGTGGGAGGGCAAGCGCGGCGCCTTCAACCTGGCGGCGCAGATCGGGACCTACCCCGGCTACCCCGCCCCGTTTGACAACGCGGCCATGTCCGAGCTCAACGGCCCCAACGAGCCGACGGGCTCGATGATGGTGCGCGTGCTGATCGACGGCTGGGAGCCCGAACGGGCGATTGCCGAGGTGGATGAGTTTGCCAAGCGGGTGTTCGAGAAGTACTTCTAGCCGACAACGTGATCTCGTCAAACGAAGAGATTTAACGCAAAGGCGCAAAGACGCGAAGGGTTACCTCGTAGGCTCTGTTGGTCGGACAGCGGCTTCATCTCCGAATCAACAAAGTTTGGTTCTTTATTTCATGTGGTGGACAAGCAAGAACCCCCTCCCAACCTCCCCCAGTTTGGGGGAGGAGCCGTTGTCTCCTCGACGAAGCGACAGCTCCCTTCCCAAGTTGGGGAGGGGTGGGGTGGGGTTCCTCTTCTTAACCACATGAGATATGCTTGAACCCAAAGTTTTTTAACGAGCATGGCCTCTCCGATTTCCCCTTGCACCTCCGCGCCTTTGCGTTGAAATTTTCGGCATTCCCCATACTTGGGAGAAACCCATGAGCCAAGAAACCTTAACCAAGCCGCTCGTGACGCCACGAGCCAGGCCAAAGAAAAAGTGGACGCTGCTCTCCGGCGATGCGCGGCTGGGCTGGCTGCTGGTGACGCCGGCGCTGCTGATCGTGCTGGGCATGGTGGGCTATCCCTTCCTCGAGGCGATCCGCATCAGCTTTACCGACCGCATGATCGGGCGCGGGCCGGGCGAATTTGTGGGGCTGGCGAACTACCGCTACATCATCCAGTGGCCGCAGTTTACCGAAATGGTGGTGCGCACGGTGGCCTTTACCATCGCCGCGGTCTTTCTCAAAACGGTGGTCGGGCTCGTTCTGGCGACGTCGCTCAACCAGGAATTTCGCGGGCGCAACCTGCTGCGCGGCGTCTTTATGCTGCCCTGGATTTTGCCGACGTACATCATCGTGCTCGTCTGGCGCTGGATTTTTGACGGGCAGACGGGCGTCGTCAACCAGATTCTGATGAGCTGGGGACTGATCGAGTCCAACATTCCCTTCCTGGCGCAGACGTGGACGGCCATTTCGCTGCTCATCTTCGTCCTGGTCTGGAAGGGCTACCCCTTCTACGCGCTAACTTTCTTAGCCGGGATGCAGACGATTCCGCGCGACCTCTACGAGGCGGCGGAGATGGACGGGGCGGGGCGGCTGGCGCGCTTCCGCTTCATCACCCTGCCCGGCCTGCAGCAGGTGATGGGGGTGGTGATTCTGCTCTCGACCATCTGGACGATGAACAGCCTGGAGATTCCGCTGCTGCTCACGGGCGGCGGCCCCAGCAACGACACCGAAGTCTTCCCGCTGCTGACGTACCACCTGGCGCTGCAAAACTTCCGCCTCGGTGAAGGCGCGGCGCTGCCGATTATGATGCTGCCCGTGATTGCGCTGCTGGTGCTGGGCGTGGCCAGCTACATGGACAAGGAGGCCACCGCATGACCAACGCCATCGACCGCATCCCCGAATCCGTCTTCCGCGTGATCTCCGCCGCCGTGATCACCCTGCTGCTGAGCATGATTATCTTTCCGCTCTACTTTATGGTGATTACCGCCTTCAAAGTCGAGCGCGAAATCTACTCCGAGCTGACGTGGGTTCCCCAAAATCCCACGCTGGAGAATTTCTACAACGTCTTCTACAACTTTGGCATTCCCCTCTACCTGCGCAACACGCTGATCGTGGCCAGCATGACGACCGTGCTGGTGGTGATCGTCTCGATCCTGGCTTCCTACGCGCTGACGCGG
Organism: Caldilineaceae bacterium; assembly: GCA_965213595.1. GTDB lineage: Bacteria > Chloroflexota > Anaerolineae > Caldilineales > Caldilineaceae > JBCCFC01. The sequence goes on from CBDBZO010000002.1 coordinate 983,562, forward strand.
CTGCGCTTTCCCGGCCGCGCCGGCATGGCGCGCGGCGTGCTCTTTGTCTACCTCGTGCCCAGCTCGCTAATGCTGATTCCCATGTATCTGATCATCGTCCAGCTGGGGCTAAAGGACACATACACGGGGCTGGTGGTGGCCAACATGAGCTTTAGCGTGCCCTTCTGCACCTGGCTGCTGATGGGCTATCTGCGCAGCATCTCCGCCGAAATGGAGGAGGCGTCGCTGATCGACGGCTGCACGCGGCTGATGTCGCTCTGGTACATCGTGATTCCGCTTTCTGTGCCGGGCATCGTCACCGCCGCGATCTTCATCTTCAACAACGTCTGGAACGAATTCATCTTCGCCCTCGTCCTGGCGCAGGACGACGCCCACAAGATGATCTCCGTCGGCCTCGCCAACTTTTACCGCGCCGACTTTTACATGGTTGGCCCCATGATGGCGGGCTCGATCATCGCCATGCTGCCGGTCGTGATTTTGTATATTCTGGCGCAGCGCTACGTGGTGTCGGGGCTGTCGGCGGGGGCGGTGAAGGGGTAAAATTCATTAGCCGCTCTGATCTAGCTAGTTGACCACCGTAAACAAAAAGTTTACAATCTAACATGATTCGGACGTTTGCTGACCGCGAGACGGAACAATTCTATAAAACCGGGAAATCGCGTCGTTTCCCGCCAGATATTCAGCGACGCGCGGTTATGCGACTTATCCAGTTAAACGCTGCTAGCGGGGTTTTGGACTTGCGTCTGCCTACATCAAATCGCCTAGAAGCGCTGAAACAAAATCGAAGCGGACAGTGGAGTATCCGGATCAACAAGCAATGGCGCATCTGCTTTCGCTTTGAGGACGGTGATGCATTCGATGTAGAAATCACCGATTACCACTAAGAGAATCACATGGTTAACAATAGACTACCGCCTATCCATCCGGGCGAGTTTTTGGCGGAAATTTTGGAGGAACTAGAAATTTCGCAGGCGGAGTTTGCTCGCGCCATCGACGTTTCCCCCATGCGCATTTCGCACATTACAAATTACACCCGCCCTGTAACAGCGGAGCTTGCGCTGCTGTTTGGGCGCGCGTTCGGGCAGTCACCACAGTACTGGCTTAACCTGCAGGCAGATTTTGACTTGAAGCAGGCCGAAGCGACGATGGGGGAACGTTTGTCGGCTATTACCGAGTTGGTTCCCGCATAGCGCATTCATTGGTATGATTCATCCTACAACGGTGGACTCAATGATTGCGATGACGCTGGTGGTGATTTTGTAAATTCGGCGCAGCGCTACGTGGTCTCCGGGCTGTCGGCGGGGGCGGTGAAGGGGTGAGGCTCGTAGTTGATAACCGTGTGAACCCCGCTTGATGCAGCTGATCAATATAAAGTGGATTGAGCTTATGCACAAGATGGGGTACGTCCATTAAAAAATGATCGAGACATTTTTGCTCGCAACTCTCTACCACTTCAAACGTCTTTACCTACAAGCAGCCAAAATTCCTCGTGCCACCCAGTGCGCGGGGTTTTTTGATCCCCAACCTTGACAAATTTACGACTTGGAGATGCCTACTCAACCATATCGATTCTGTAAATAGAAATACAGTTTCTTCCACAAACCATGCGCGCTGCCCGCACGATAGGCGAAGCCTGGACGTATAAAACTATGCGCCTCTCCTACAATTGACCTGCAACCCGCATTTGTTACAGATGGACAGCGTCTCGATCAACGATAATATCGTTGCCCTCGCATTGCCCCCCTCCGCTGCACGCCAACTTGACCGATTTCCCATTCCACAGAACTATCCGTTAACCCATGAATCGATTCACGCCTGTTCTGCGCTTGACGCGCTTCATCGCGCTGGCGCTGCTGACCCTCTCGCTGCTGACCCCCATGCGCTTTGCCGACCGCCTGTTGAGCCAATCGCCCACCGAGCCCGATTCGGGCAAGGTCTTCCTGCCGCTGGTCAGCGGGCGGGTTGCCACGGCCGAACCGACGCCCATTCCCCCCTCGCAGCCGGTGGCCGTGGAGGGTGTGTTGCAGTACACCCGCGGCCAAATCCGCAACGGCGACGTGCGCGAGCAGTATACGCTGACCACGATGCAGGGCGAGCTCTTTGCCGCGGACTTAACCCTGCTCGATTTTGACGAGGACGATGGGGCGCTGCTCGACCAGTGCGTGGTCGTTACGGGGACGGTGGGGGCAGAGCGCGCGGAGCAGATCAACGCCGTTGATGGGGCGCTGGACGACGGCGACGCCACGCTGCGCGTGCTCCGGGCCAGCGACCTCGCCCCCGGCGACGCCACCTGGCCCGGCAGCGTCGATGCAGAGGCCAATTCAGATGCTGATTCAGACGACGCCGACGCCACTGAGCCCAGCGCCGAAGCGCGGCAGAGCCCGCCCGCCAGCGCCCCGCCCAGCGCCACACCGCTGGCCAGCGATCTCCCCGGCGGCTTTGTGCTCGATCCCGTCGTCGAGGGGCTGAACCAGGGCATCGCTTTCGATTGGTCGCCGGATGGGCGCTTGTTTGTTGCCGAGAAGAGCGGCGTGGTGCGCGTTGTCCAGGCGGGGCAGCTGCTGGATGCGCCCTTTATCGACCTGTCGGCCCAGGTCAACAGCCACCGCGACCGCGGCCTGCTTGGCCTGGCCGTGCACCCGCAGTTCCCCGCGCAGCCCTATCTCTTTCTGCTCTTCACCTTTGATCCGCCCGAAGTGCGCGAGCAGACGGGCGCCAGCGGGCCGGATGGCCAGGGCGCGCGGGTGGCGCGTCTGCTGCGCGTCACCGCCGATGTGGACAAGGAGTACAACGCGGCGCTGGCCGGGAGCGAAGAGGTGCTGCTGGGGCGCGGCAGCACCTACGCCAACATCGGCCAGCCCGACGTGCGCAGCGGCGCGCTTCCCTCTTGCCAAAGCGATGATGGCTTCGTGCAGGACTGCCTGCCCGCGGACGAAGATTCGCACACGGTGGGCGCGCTGCGCTTTGGGGCGGACGGCTCGCTCTTCGTCAGCAACGGCGACGGGGCCAGCCACCGCGACGCCATCCGCTACGCCACGCGCGCCCAGGAGGTGGATAGCCTAGCCGGCAAAATTTTGCGCATCGATCCCAAGACGGGCAACGGCCTCGCCGACAACCCCTTTTTCGACGGCGATCCGGCGAGCAACCGCTCGAAGGTCTACAGCTTGGGGCTGCGCAACCCCTTTCGCTTTGCGCTGCACCCGGAAACGGGCGAGCCGGTGGTGGGCGATGTGGGCTGGAACGCGTGGGAGGAGATCAACACGGGGCGCGGCGCAAATTTTGGCTGGCCCTGCTACGAAGGCGGGCAGGCGGGCAGCGCGCGCCAGTGCACCTATGCAGCGCTGGGCCTTTGCCAAACGCTTTACGAGAGCGAGAACGCCACGCCACCCAGCTTTGCCCGCCGCCACGAACGACGCGCCAGTTCAATCGTCGCCGGTGATTTCTACAGCGGCGAGCTCTACCCCAGCGCCTACCGCGGCACGCTCTTCTACAGCGACTTTACGCGCGGCGAAATCAACTACCTGACCTTTAGCGCGCCCAACCGCGTTGCCGCGGCGCGACCTTTCGTTCGCAACCTCTTTGGCATCGTCCAAATTTCCAGCGGCCCGGACGGCGATCTCTATCTCCTGGACATCGCCCGCGGCGCGCTGCTGCGCCTGCACTACGATCCGTCGGTGGAGGTGATTCCGCCGCTGGTGCAGATCGATGCCGCGCCGCTGTCGGGCGGTGCGCCGTTGAGCGTCGACTTTACCGCCAGCGTTGTCTTTGACGAAGCCAGCGCGCCGCTCGACTACGGCTGGACCTTTGGCGACGGCAACGCCTCCACCGTCATCAGCCCGACGCACGTCTACACGGGCACGGGGCTCTTTACCGCCACGCTGACCATCACCGACGCCTTTGCCCTCAGCGCCAGCGACAGCTTGATGATTAGCGTGCTGGACGCGGGCGAGCCGACGCCGGTCGCTTCGCCTCCGATCACGGGGACGCCGCCTATCACGGGGACGCCACCGGCAACGAGCGTGCCCACCCCAACAAACACGCCCGACATCACCGTCCCGCCCACTGCGATACCCACCGCGACGCCCGTTCCCCCCACGCCGACGCCCGTGCCGCCGGACGTCAACCTGGCGCTAAACCGACCGGTTGTCGCGTCGACGGACCGCGAGGAAGCGCCCGCCAGCAACGCCGTCGACGGCGACGCCAGCGGCGATTCGCGCTGGGCGGCGCAGGGCTTTCCCCAAACGCTCGACGTCGATTTGGGTGCGGTTTATGCGGTGGAGCGCATTGAAATCGTGCCTTACGAGAATCGCTCGTATGAGTTTACGATTGGGGTCAAAATAGATGGTGATACAGAAGGCGATTACGTGGAGGTGGTGCAGGGGCTGAGCGACAGCGCGGGGCGCACGGCGAGCTTTGCACCCGCCAACGCGCGCTTTGTGCGCTTGACCATCACGGGCTGCCGGGCCAACTGCAGCAGCGACTGGTCCACCATCAACGAATTCCGCATCTTCGGCACGCCCACCGGCAGCACGCCACCAACATCAACGCCCACCCCAGCGCCCACGCAGACCCCCGCGCCGCCCACTTCTGTGCCACCCACTTCTGTGCCACCCACGCCCGTCCCGCCCACGCCCGTCCCGCCCACCGCGACGCCGACGCCTGTCCCGCCGACGCCCGCTCCGCCCACGGCGACGCCAACGGAGCAACCCACCACGGAGGGGCCGCTCACCTACGCCTACTATGAAGAAAACGGCGAAAATTGGGATCGCGTGCCCGACTTTGCCGCCCTGACGCCGACTGCATCGGGAAAGACGGACGCCTTTACCATTGGCGTCGCCCGGCGGGAAGACGACTACGCGTTGCGCTTCCAGGGCTGCCTTGATTTGGCGGCGTCCGGCACGTACACCTTTTACACCACGTCGGACGACGGCAGCCTGCTGTGGATCGAAGAAGAGAAGGTCGTCGATAACGATGGCACGCACGGGTCGACCACGGAACTGGGCGCGCGCGAATTGACAACGGGCACTCACGCCATCGAGGTCGGCTATTTTCAGGGCGGCGGGCGCAGCACGCTCGTTGTCGAATACGAAGGGCCAGGGATCGAGCGGCAGCCGCTGGCGGGCGACGTGCTGGTGGCGTGTGAGCCGTAGCGCCAGCACCGTCTTGGGCAAAGGCAACGCACCGTAGGGGACGTTGGCTGCACCAGCGGGCTAGTGTTTCAACAATCTTGTCTTGGGCTATGCCAAGGGATAGACTATACCAGAGCGGTCACGCTTCTGCCTCACCACTCCCTCGCTGTCGCTTGGTTAACGAGGCGACGGTATAGCCCCCTTCTCTCCACGCGTGGAGAGGAGGGGGTTGGGGAAGGTGAGGCGCTGACCCCAACCGATCTGTTTGTTTCCTTGGATTGGCCTTGGTGAATATGGATACGCCATGGCGTGTCCGTACGGTGGCCGCCGCATCCGTCAAACACGGACTTTTGTGATACTTCGCCTAAATCGTCGTCTTGCCTAGCTAAATCCGTGTTATCCGTGTTATCCGTGTCCAAAAATCAAACCTGAACCTAGCTACCTGACACATTTTAGAAATAGGGGATGAGGCGCAAAGGGACAGGGTCAGAGTTGGATAAAAGACGTTGAACCATGTCCCAACCAATGCGAAAAAGACTGAGGTCGCGGCGGTCAGTGCGGTCGACCAGGAAGCGCTGACCGCGCTTGACGACAGCCGAGCCAAAGGCCAGAAGCCAAACGATGAGCAGGGCCACGGCCAGGACGAGTCGCGAGAGGCGATGAGCTGCCTGCAAGCGAGTTGCTTCCAAGTCGAAGCCATTGCGTTTACAGTCGCCAAAGAGCTCTTCAATCCACATGCGACGGCTGTAGTGCAGGCGAACGAGACGCGGGTCAGTCAAATTCGTGGCGAGCAGCCAAGGCTCCTTGTAGCCAGTCTGCCAGCAGGCGAACAGATTGCAGAAGTGACCATGCGTTTTGGTTAGCAGTACCTTGGGCAGCCAGCAGCGGTCGCCGGGCTGGGCAACGAGCTGTGCGCAGGGTTGCCACTGTTCTGTTCCCGGCTGTGACCAAAGGTGGGAGCCCTTCTGACGCAGCACATAGGTCCACCGCCAGTGCTCGAGTTTGCGGATCAACTTGACGCTGCCAAACTCGCTGTCACCCAGCACGACCACAGAGGCGTGGGCCGGAATGAGCGGCTTGAGCAGTCGCAGCAGCGCAATTTGATGACGCGCCGACGAGTGGCCGCGCGTGCCTTTGCGCCATGTCCAAATCAAGGGCAACGCTCGTCGCCGAAAGGCTAAAGCAACCATCAATAATTGATGACCGTTGCCCACCTGGCTCCCGTCGATAATAAGCCGCAGCGGCAGCCCGCTTTTCGCCGCCTGCTCCAGCAGCCTGCGCGCCACCGGTTTATACCAAAGCCGCACGTTTACAGACCGATTGTTGAGTATCCGCAGCAACCCGCGCTCTTTGCTCGTCTGCTGAGCCCAACCCGGCACTTTGCGCGCTACCTTTTTGAGGTGAACACTTCCCTCCAGGTAGAGGCCAACCAACAACTTCGCGAAGCTTTTTAGCCGCGACGCGTGCTCATCCGGCCACAACATTTGCAACTCATCTAACCATCTATGGTACAGTTTCATCGGGAAGACCTCTCCGTTTCTGTTTCGCTTTTTGGTTTGTCACCTATAGCTTAACATATCCGGTTTGGTCTTCCTTTCTCTCTCTACAACCTACCTCACGTAAAAGTGTCAGGTAGCTAGAACCTGAACCAGTATTACGAAAGGAGTTCGCCGAGCGATTCCACATTATCATCAAAGGCGAAGAGCAGCACGCCGTCGACGCCGGGCGTTTCGCGCAGCTGGGCGACCAGGTCGCGGGCGTAGGCGAGACCGACCCGGCGACGCTGGGCTTTGGGCGTCCGCCGCAGCATGTTGATCAGCGTGTCCGGCACGAATGCGCCGGGCACGTGCTCGCGCAGCCAGTGCGTCTGCTCCAGCCGCGTCACCACGCCGACGCCGGCGATGAGCCAGGCCCGCTCCAGCGCGCCCAAATCGCGCAATGCCGTGACAAAGTCGCCAAAGGGCTGCGGGCCAAAGACGGCCTGCGTTTGGATAAATTCGGCCCCCGCATGGACTTTGGCCGCGGTGCGTTCGGCCTGCAGGGCAAGCGGCTGGCTAAAGGGGCTACCCGCTGCGCCAATTAGCCACTGCGGGCGCGTCGTCAGCGGCCGCCCACTTTCGTACTCGCCTTCGTCGCGCAGCCGACGCGCCAGCCGGATCAGGCCAAACGAATCGAGGTCAAAGACGCCCTTTGCCGCCGGGTGATCGCCGAGCGCGGGGTGATCGCCGGTGATGCAGAAGACGTGCTGAATGCCCAGCGCCGCCGCGCCCAGCAGCTCGGCCTGGAGACCGATGCGGTTGTGGTCGCGGCAGGTGAGGTTGATGATCGAGGGCAGGCCGACTCGCTCGCAGAGGGCCGCCGTTGCCAGGGTGGAGAGGTGCGGCGTCGCCAGCGCGTTGTTGGCAATGTTGACGGCGTCGATCTGCTCGGCGAACTGCTCGTAGCGCGCGATGTGGGCAGCGGGGTCGGCGCTGTCCGGCGCGTACATTTCGGCAATGGTGACGAACTCGCCGCGCCGCAGCTTTTGGGCCAGCGGGGAGGGATTGTTTGCGCGTAAATCAGAAAAATCAGCGCGCGAGTCTACCGCCACGCGCCACGGCAGCTGATCGGCAATCAGCGGATACGGGCAGCGCAGCATCGCGTCGACTTCGCAGCCGCCGCCGGGCGCGACGCCGCCGCAGGGGCCGTGGGTCATGGATTTGGGGCAGAGGTTTCGGGCTTGGGCGAGGGGTTGGTTCACGGTGGTGTCTCGGAAAGTTGGAACCGCGGCTAAACATGGATGAACGCAGATTTTATCACAGCAACTCTATCTGCGTTCATCCGCGTCCATCTGCGGTTGATTCTTTTCGCGGGAAATTCCACCGTGCTGCTCACGAACCAGTCGCACCACGTCAAACACCGAATCGCACACGTGCGTCCGCTGCTCGATTCGCACCCGCCAGCGCAGCGACGTCTCCGTCTCGTCGACCCGCACTACGGGCACATCCTCCCCTTCGTGCTCGACGCAGAAGCCTTCGCGCTCCAGCGCCCGCGTCGTCCACACGGCGGGCAGCCCCTCGCCGATCAGGCCGACGACGCCGGCGGCGCGGCGGTTGATGTGGAAGGAGCCGCTGAGCGGATCGAATTCGACGCCTTCGCTGCGAAAGGTTTGAGCAAACGCGCCGTTGAGCACCAAATCCTCCGGCGCGCCGGTGCGCAATGTGCCGTCGCCCGCCATCAGCCAGATGCGGTCGGCGCTGCGCAGGGCGAGATCGAGATCGTGGGTGGAGAGCAGAATGGCCGTGCCGGTTGAGCGGGCGAGGTCGCGCAGGACGCCCATGATTTCGACGCGGCGGGGTAAATCCAAAAATGCCGTCGGCTCATCCAGCAGGATGATCTGCGGCTCCTGCGCCAGCGCCCGCGCGATCATGATTTTTTGGCGTTCGCCGTCGCTCAGCTCGCCGACGGGCCGATCCGCCAGCGACTGCGCCCCCACGGCCTGAATCGCCCACGTGATGACGCTGCGATCTTTGGGCGACAGTCGCCCGGCCCAGTCCGTGTGCGGATAGCGGCCCAAGGCCACGAGATCGTAAGCCGACAGATTGCCCGCATCGACGCGCTGGGTGAGCACGATGGAGAGGCGGCAGGCCAGCTCACGGGGCGGCAGGTCGTGGATGTCCACCGGATTTTTGTCGCCCACGCAGACCGTGCCCGCGAGCGGCAGCTGCATCCCCGCGAGCGTACGCATCAGCGTGGATTTGCCCGCGCCGTTGGGGCCGAGCAGGCAGACGAGCTCGCCGGCGTGCAGCGCCACGGATAGATTTTGAGCGACGACGATGTCGGCCCGTCGCGGCTGGCGGTAGCCAATGGTTAAGTCACTGCTGCCAAGAATTTGCATCGGGAAAATGGAACCGCAGATGGACGCGGATGAACGCAGATAAAAAAGAGAACGTCAGAAGTTGTGGACGAGACGTTTGACTTCGACTTCGGGGTTGCCGAAGTTGATGAGCAGGCAGAGCTTGAGGTGGGTAGCTTTCAGGTAGTTGATACACTGAGCCATGTGGATGTCGTCCAGCGCTTTCACAGCTTTTAGCTCGACAATGACCGAGCGCTCGACCAGCAAATCGGGAAAATACTCGCCGACCATAAAGCCGTTGTAAAAAACGTGAACGGCTTCCTGCGGCTGAACGAAAAATCCAGCCTTTTCCAATTCGTGCGCCAACGCATTTTCATAAACCTTTTCCAAAAATCCGCTGCCCAACGTATTGGCGACCTTATACGAGCAACCAATGATTGCCCCACTGATCTGATTCAATCTGCGTTTATCAGCGTTCATCTGCGGTTCCCTTTCTTTTGACCAATTCGAATGAAGATAGTCAACCTCTCTAAATTACAGCGGCAACCTTTTTCACTCAAGCGACAGTTGGCGCAGAAAATTTAAGCAGCAAACGCGCGGCGTAGGTTGCCCTGCCGCAAGATCACCCAGGCCACCACCGGCGCGCCGACCAGCGCGGTGACGGCGTTGAGCGGCAGGGTGATCTGGCTGCCGGGGAGGTGTGCGATCAGGTCGGCGGCGAGGGCGAGCGACGCGCCCAGCAGCGTGACGGCCGGGAGCAGCACGCGGTGGTCGGACGTGTTGAAGAGGCTGCGGCAGAGGTGGGGCACGGCGATGCCCACAAAGCCAATCGGCCCGCAGAAGGCCGTCACCACGCCAGCCAAAATCGAGGCGCTGGCGACGATTTGCAGCCGCGCCCGCCCCACCGTGAGGCCCATGCTGCGGGCGTAGGTCTCGCCGAGCAGCAGCGCGTTGAGCGGCTTGGCGGCAAGGTGGCCGAGCGCGAGCGCGCCCATCACCGCCGGGGCCAGCACGCGCAGCTGCGACCAAGTCGTTGTGCCAAAGGTGCCAAAGGTCCACGCGATGTAGGCCTGGATGCGCTCGGCAATGCTAAAGTAGAGCAGCACGCTCACGAGCGCGCTAGCGGCATAGCCAAACAACAGCCCCAGAATCAGCAACGTCATCGTGCTGGCGACGCGTCGCGCCACGAGCAGGACGAGCCCCAGCACGAGCGCCGAGCCAAGCGATGCTGCGGCGGCAACGCCGAGATCGCCCAGCGCGCCCAAGCCCGCCAGCAGCCCCGCGCCGATCATCGTGCCGCCCAGCCTTGCCGTGCCCAGCACCACCAGCGCCACGCCCAGGCTCGCGCCCGAGCTGATGCCGAGCACAAAGGGCCCGGCCAGCGGATTGCGAAAGAGCGTCTGCATCTGCAACCCCGCCACCGAAAGCGCTGCGCCCGCCAGCATCGCCGTGATGGCTTTGGGCAGGCGAAATTTTATAACGATGGTGCTCCACGACGCCGTCGCTGGCTCGCCGCCCAGCAGAATGGCGAGCACATCGCGCAGCGGAATGCGCACCGAGCCGAGGGCGACGCTGCTGAGAAAGAGCGCGATCAGCAGCGCGACGAGGGCTGCGAAGGCAAAGCGGCGAGCGGCGGATTTTGTGGCGAGCGCAGGCGCGGCGGTCGCGCGCGGAAGAGCAGTTTGGGACATGATAGTGAGGCATGAATAGTTGATGCGTGATTGTCGCGCTGGCGATGTGTCGCCGTCGAACCATCACGCATCAACTATTCAAATAGTCATAATTCCGATTTATCGAGGTGAATTTCAATCAAACATCTCAACCCTCAATACTCCACGCCCGCCTGGGCACGAATGCCCTGCTCCTTAAATGGGTGCTTGATTTCGCGCATCTCCGTCACCAGATCGGCAAACTCAATCAGCCCCTCCGGCGCGTCGCGGCCCGTGATCACCAGGTGCAGCATCGGCGGCTTGTGCTCCCGCAGCCAGGCGACCACCTCGTCGGTGTCGAGCCAGCCGAAGTGCATGGTGTAGGTGAACTCGTCGAGCACGAAGACATCGTAGTCGCCGCTGGCGATTTTCTCCTGCGCCACGCGCCAGCCGTGGCGCGCGCGCGCCACCGTCTCGTCCGCGTCCTGGCTCGTCCACGTCCAGCCGTCGCCGCTCGCCTGCCAGTCGATGTCGCCCATGCGCGTCGCCGCCTTGATTTCGCCGTAGCGCGCATTCTCGTTCTTCAAAAACTGCATCACGCCCACACGCATCTCGCGCCCCCACGCCCGCATGATCAAGCCGAGCGCCGCCGTCGTCTTGCCCTTGCCGTTGCCCGTGTTGACAATCACCAAACCCTTCTTTTTCCGCGCCTCGCGCACCGATTTGCGCACCGCGCTCGCCTGCTCGTCCTGGTTTGCAAAAGCATCTGTTGATTTCGTGGCTTCGTCGCTCATCAGCAATCTCCTAATCTCTGAATCTCGTGAATTAATCTTGAATTCTCTTCACGCCGCCGCGTCGCCACCCGCACGTGGCCCGGCAGCCCAAACGACGCACAGTCCCTCACAACGATGCCGCGCGGCAGCAGCCGTCGCCGAAAGTCTGCGCCATTCTCCACCGGCAGCAAAAAATAGTGCGTGGCCGACTTCGCTGGCTCGTACCCGATCCGGCGCAGCGCCGCCGCAAAATCACGCTTCGCCACCCACAGCCGACCCAGCGACTCGCCCAGCCACGCTGCCTGCTTCAGCGCGACAATGCCCGCGGCCTGCGCCCCGCTGTTCACGCTCCACGGCGGCGCGACCCGGCGCAGCGCATCGACCACATTCGGTGCGGCGACGGCGTAGCCCAGCCGCAGCCCGGCCAGCGCGTGCGTCTTCGTCAGCGAGCGCAGCACCAAAATGTTGGGACGGCCCAGCGACAGCGCCGATTCCGCTCCCTCCGCAAAATCAATGTACGCCTCGTCCACCACAAACAGCGTCGATAAATAGCGGGCGGCCCAATCGCCCAGCACATCGAGCGGCAGCAGCGTGCCTGTCGGATTGTTGGGGTGGCAAAAAAACGCCACGGCGGGCGTCGACGCTGCGAGCGCCCGCCCAATCTCGCTCGCGCCAATCGCCCAATCTCTCGCCATCCCCTGCCGCACTGTCACCACCTCCGCCCCGGCAATCCGCGCCGCCCGCGCGTACTCCCCAAAGGTCGGCTCCACCACCAGCGCCCGTCGCCCCGGCGCGAGAAAGGCCAGCGCCACCAGCCAAATCAACTCTGCCGTGCCGTTGCCCGCGAGGATGCGGTCGGGCGACGTGCCGTGGTGGGCAGCAAGCCGCTCGCGCAGCGCCGTCGCGTCCGGGTCGGGATAATTTGTCCAGTCGACCTCGCGCAGGGCCTGCACCACGGCGGGCGCTGGGCCAAACGGATTGACGTTCGTGCTAAAATCGACGACATCTGCCGGGTCGAGGCCCCACTGCGCGAGTTCCGTCGCGTGGATGGAGCCGTGGGGCACGGTCGCCGCGCCGCGTGTGACAGAGTTAAAACAAACCGTCATAGTTTGTCATTCCTGCACAGGCAGGAATCCATGAATCATCAACGATGTATCACTGCCCAATGCGTGCAATTGCTGATTAACACTCTTCGATGTGTAGGAATTTTGCGCAATGAATACCAGTACATTTGGGCGTACATACCACGGCAGATAAATTCGTCTACGACCGCTGGCGAGCAGACGCAAAATATTGCCTGTTTATTTCTGCCGGGATGTACCAGCACGACGAATACCAGCACGGCTCGCTAATCATGCATGGATTCCTGCCTTCGCAGGAATGACACTTTGCCTCTGCCTGAACACCATAACGGCAAATGTGGCTGCTCCAGCAAACAACGCCACTGCCACCGCCACCAGCTTCTGCGCCGACCGAATGTCTGCTACGTCCGGCGCGCGCATCCCAGCGCCCAACGTGTACTGGCCGACCTTCTCCAATGCCACGCCCAGCGCGCCCGCCGCGGCACTCATCGGGTGGCCGGCGTTGGGGCTGGCGGTGAGCGTGGCGTCGCGCCGCCAGATGTGCCACGCGCGATGAGCATCGCCGCCGACGAGCGGGGCCGCGGCGACCAGCAGCGCCGCCGTCAGCCGGGCGGGCAGCCAGTTCGCCACGTCATCCAAACGCGCCGACGACTTGCCCAGCCACTCGCGCTCCGCGTCGCGGTAGCCGAGCATGGCGTCCGCCGTATTGAGAAAGCGGTAGGCCAGCGTGCCCGCCAGCCCCCAGCGCGCACCACCAACCGCATACCACATCAGCGGCGCGACCACGCCGTCGCTCGCATTTTCCGCCAGCGATTCCACGGTTGCCGCCGCCACCTGCGCCTTGTCTAGCGCCGACGTGTCGCGGGAGACGAGATGCCAGCTTAGCTGCTGCCTTGCTGCAGCGAGATCGCCGCTCGCCAGCGGTCGGCGCACGGCCTCGCCCGCCACCAGCAGCCCCCGCAGCGACAGCATCAGCTTGAGCACGACGGCCTCGGCGAGAATCGCTGGCGGCCTCGGTAAGCGCCGCAGCATCGCCGACAGCGCGCACCCGATCAGCGCGCAACTGGCCGCGCCGCCGAGCGCCGTCGCCAGCCCGTAGGCAAATTGCCGACCCGCGCCGGATCGAGGCGCACGCCGTCGCGCGCGGGCGATGGCGCCGCCCATCCACGCCACCGGATGCCAGCGGTTGGCCGGGTCGCCCAGCGCGAGGTCGATGAGCAGGGCGAGGGAGACAACGCAGGCAGAATGGGAACTGCGGATAGACGCGGATGAACGCGGATGAAGAAGATTTAACGCAAAAGCGCGGAGACGCGAAGGGAGTTGATCTGTCATTTCGAGCGAATGCGAGAAATCCTGTTGTCATCGAAGACAAAAGAGCGTTGATAACCTGATTACAAATTTGTCCAGCCAGTTCGTTTACACACTCTATTTGACAGAACCAAAAGATTTCTCGCTGCACTCAAAATGACACTCCCAGCTATTCTCTTGCGCCTTTGCGTTTTGCATTAATTTGAATCGTTCGCCCCAATCCATTTTCATATCTGCGTTCATCCGCATCCATCTGCGGTTCAATTCCTCATCGCCAGATCAAGCGTTCGATTTCTTCCCAATTGACGTGTTCCTCCACCGCATCCGCCAGCCGATCATACTCGCGTTGACGCAGCGCCTTCGCCGACAGCGCCGATTTGTGGCCCGACCAGCCGAGCGAGCGCAGCCACGCGCGGCGGAAATCGTCGTTCTCGAAGATGCCGTGCAGGTACGTCCCCCACACGCGACAGTCGCTCGACTGCGCGCCGTCGGCCAGCGAGACGGTTTGCTCGCCGCGCCGGATAATATCGCCGAGCGGAGCTGCACCGTCGAGCCGCTGGGTGTCGCCCGTGTGGATTTCGTAGCCGTCGACGGGGTCGCCGCTAAAAAATTCGTTGTGAAGACGCAGCTGCGCGCGGTGCGTCTGCTTTTTGCGGCAAAATTCTGTCGCCACGGGCAGCAGCCCCAACCCCGGCGACTGCGCTCCCACCGGCCCCTCGACACCGTGTGGATCGATCAGCGATTGGCCCAGCATCTGGTAGCCGCCGCAGATGCCGACGACATGTGCGCCCCGCTCGTGCGCCGCCAGAATCGCCCGGTCGAGATTTCGCGCGCGCAGCCAGGCCAAATCGCTAATGGTGACTTTGCTGCCGGGCAGCAGCACGGCGTGGGGCTGGCCCAGCGCGTTGTTATTCAGCGCGTTGGCATCGCGGACGTAGCGCAGGCGGACGCCCGGCTCGGCGGCGAGCGCATCGAATTCGTCAAAGTTCGAGATGTGGGGCAGGTAGATGGCGGCGATGTCGACCTCGACCTCACCCCCCGTCCCCCTCTCGGTTTGTTCTGAGCTGCTGCTCGAAAGCAGCGGGCGCGGAGAGGGGAGGCTTATTGATGGCGTTGGTCGTGATACTTTTTCGATGGCAACGGCGTCTTCCTCGGCGATTTGCAGGTCGGGGACGAAGGGGATGACGCCGAGGGTGGGCGTGCCAAAGGCCTTGTCGCGCAGGATATCGGTGACGTTGCCGAGCAGGGCCGGATCGCCGCGAAATTTGTTGATGAGGAAGCCGTGGACTTGGGCGCGCTCGTCTGGCTCCAGCAACAGCAGCGTCCCGGCGAGCGCCGCAAAGACGCCGCCGCGGTCGATGTCGCCGATGAGCAGACAGGGCGCGTTGGCGTGGCGCGCCATGCGCAGGTTGACGATGTCGCCCGCCTTGAGATTGATTTCTGCCGGGCTGCCCGCCCCTTCGAGCACGACCACGTCGAAGCGCGCGGCCAGCCTGTCGTAGGCCGCGCGCACCTCGTCCCACAGCATCCGCTTGATGTCGAGCCAGTTGGCCGCCTCGATATGCCCCACGGCGCGACCGTTGAGCACGACCTGGCTGCGTCGATCCGCTTCGGGCTTGAGCAGCACGGGGTTCATATCCGTGTGCGAGTCGACACCTGCGGCTTCGGCCTGTGTAATTTGGGCGCGACCCATTTCGCCGTAGCCGCCGTCGTGTGCCCTGGCGACGCCGGCGTTGTTGCTCATGTTCTGCGCCTTGAACGGCGCAACGCGCACGCCCCGCCGCGCCAGAATGCGGCAAAATGCCGTCGTGAGCAGGCTTTTGCCGGCGTTTGAGTGCGTGCCGAGGAGCATGAGGGCGGGTGTTCTCGCGAGGCGAGGCGCAGAAGATGTCGACATGGGATGAGGAGTGAATGGTTGATGCGTGATGGTTCGACGGCGGTATATCGCCAACGAGACGGTCACGCATCAACTATCTACCTGTTCACCTACTCCAATTCTTGAAAGAAGACCAATTCGTGATCCGGCAGCAGCGCCGGATGGAAAATCTTGATCAGGTCCGCCAGCACCAAATCGGGATTGGTGACGCCCGCCTCGAAGTAGTTGTTGCCGCCAAATTCGTTGACCTGCGCGTTGTTGTTGTAGACGTTGCCCTGCTCGAAGGCGGCAAACTCGGCGTAGCGCTCGTCCGCGGCGACGGCGTCGTCCAGCGACGCCCAGAAGCTGGTGTTGGGCAGCCAAATCTCGGCGTCGGCTGCGCGCTCGAAGACGCTCTCGAAATCGAGCGGAATGCCGCCGGTGGAATCGTCGTCGCTCCAGAGATAGTCCGCGCCCGCGTCCGCCAGCAGTTGGGCAAAGTAGCTGTCGCCGCCGGAGACGGTCCACGCGTCGCCGAACATGGTGCTGGTAAAGACCGTAGGCCGCTCGTCGACATCAGCGGTGGTTTGCGCCAACGCCTCGTAGCGAGTGGCTGTCTCGCTGAAAATTTCCTGAGCAGCCGCTTCTTCGTTATAGAAAAGCGCCGTAAACTTAATCCATTCGGCGCGACCCAGCGGCGTCTGCTCCATGTAGCCCGCGGTGATGGCCGTGGGAATGTCGGCCTCCAGCAGCTTGGGGTGTGCATCGTACTCCGGGCTGCCGTAGGCAAAGGCGAAGACGAGATCCGGCTCGGCGGCCAGCGTTAGCTCCACGTTGATCCCCATTTCGCCACCGACCTCGCTGATCGCACCGGCATCGATCAGCGTGCGAATCGGCTCGGAGTTGACGTAGTCAAACTCGTCCACGGCCACCAGGCTGTCCACCACGTCGAGCTCGATGAGGCCGGGCAGCGTCGTTGTCGACAGCGCAATCACCTCGTCGACCGGCACGTCGATCACCTGAGCTGCGTCGAAGCCAGCGGGCGCGGGCGTGCCGCACTGGACGAGCACGTACTGAAAGCTCTCCTCCGCCCCACGGTAGGGATTGGTCACGGTGACGACTTTGTAGTTGTTGAAGTACTCGACCTCCATGCCCGTTGCGTAGTCGAGCGTAATTTTGCTGGGGAAGTAGTCGGTCGTCTCGGCAAAATTTTCCACGCAGCCATTGGTGTAGTTGCTGTCGACCTCGGCGGCGCTGTCGTTGGTGTCGGTGCTGGGGGCGGCAGCAGCCTCGCTCGCCTGCTCGGCGGGCGTCGGCGTTACGGCAACGCAGCCAAGCAGCAGCAGGGTCAAGAGGGGCAGGATAAAAAATCGTTTAGTCATAAAATTCTCCTTTGTAAATTCTCCTTTGTGATGGGTTGTATTGCTTACTGCTTATGCTTAAAGCAAAGTCAAGATGGAAACAGGGGTTTGAGCTAGACCCAAGTGAACAGGGGGGAAACACCGTTTTACCCCCTCCCAGCCTCTCCCCCATCATGGGGGAGGCGCTGCGACTGGACAGACGACGGATCGGCTCCCTCCCCATGATGGGGAGGGGTCGACCGCTTGGGTACGCGGAGAAAGGCCGGTAAAAATTCCTGTTCCCAATTTGATCTCACTTTAGAGTTCGCTCGATGGGCTGTATCGTATTCGCTTAACTCTACGTAAGTACGGACCGTCGCCACCTGCAAGTCAAGCAGTAAGCAATAAGCACTACTTCACTCGATGAAACACATGCTCCTCCACCGGCTTTCCACCACGCAAATGCTCCTCGACAATGCGATCCAGCACCTGCTCATCCACGTGGTGATACCAGATGCCATCGGGGTAGACGACGAGCAGCGGGCCGCCGTAGCAGACGCCGAGACAGGGCGTCGTGCCGCGCTTGACGCGCACGGGGTTGTCGTACTGGCCCAGCTCGCCGAGCTTGCGCGCGAGCAGCCGGTAG
The DNA here is from genome assembly GCA_965213595.1 of Caldilineaceae bacterium. Classification (GTDB taxonomy): domain Bacteria; phylum Chloroflexota; class Anaerolineae; order Caldilineales; family Caldilineaceae; genus JBCCFC01. The sequence continues at coordinate 1,001,179 of CBDBZO010000002.1, forward strand.
ATGTCGAGCGCCTTGCCCTCCGGATCACAGTAACGACCGGAGCAAATCAGTACGTGTCGGGCATAGGGCGCTTGGCTGGGCGCATCCAAAACGGGCGTGATTTCCAAATCCACAGCAGACCTTTCTTGGTATTGGGCCACAAAAAATGCGACCCGCGGATAGTCGGGTCGCAAAAGGAGGGAGGGATCGCCCAGTCAGCGCGATCAAAAAACCCGCCAAAACGGCGGGCGGCACGGGCGAAATCACAGAAATTCTGCGAACGGAAAACCTTCGCCCCTGCTTGCCCCCTTGCTTCCCGAAAGAGTGTTGCAAGCCAATCACGAAGGCAGGTATTCGGACTGGTTAATGGTTAATTGTAAATGGTTAACTATGAATTGTTAATGAGTGTACCCGACCCAAATTAACAATTAGTAATCAACAATTAGCAATTAGCCATTAACTTACCGTTGCGGACCAGTGCCGGACTGATTTTGGTTGCTTACCAAAACGTCACCGGGCTTTCCCGTTTGTGCGCCGCGCATCCGGGCGGAGGCGCACCTTCGCGGTGGTTTATTTAGTTGTGGCGCGAGTATAGCAGCGATGGTGGTGGCTGTCAATTGTCAATTCTTGTGTCACACATCCATTTGTGTGCCATATTCCTACTCCACCATCGCCTCCGACTCAATCCAGTAGACCAGCCGCATCAGCTTCAAATCGTCCCAGTCGACCGCGCCCTCCAGCGCGTCGTGAACCGGGCGCAGAAACTCCGTGCCCACCTCGCCGTAAACGTCGAGCACGCGCGCCTGCTGCGCCGCATCCAGCGTGGACGCGGCGCGCAGCGTTTCCGCTGGCAATTCATAGCCACCGCGCACGTACTTCTCCAAATGACTGAAAACCGTCGAAGGCCGCACGTTGATCGACTCCATCAACTCGGCCAGCGACATGCCCTGGTTGAGGGCGTTGCCGACGGTGTGCGTGCGCGGGCTGAGGTCGTCGCCGCCGCGCGAGCTGCCGTTCGACGAGGACGAAGCGGACGCAGTTGATGACGCGGAGGCAAGACGCGGCTCCTCGCGGATGTCGTGCTCCTCGCAGTAGCTCCGGATCAGCGGCAGAAATTCGTCGGCGTAGGTGTTGAGCTTGGCCGCGCCCACGCCGTAAATCGCGCCAAACGACTCGCGCGACTGCGGAAAATAGGCCGCCATCTCCATCAGCGAGCGGTCGGCGAAGACAACGTAGGGCGGAACCTCGGCCTCGTCCGCCAGGGCTTTGCGCTGCTGGCGCAGCAGCTGGAAGAGTGTGGCATCGTAGTCGAGCGACTCGGCCGGTCGCGCGCCCGATGTGGACGACGGCACGCTGACCTCCGGCGCCTGGCCGAGCACGCTCTCGCCGCTGGTGAGCACGGCGCGGCCCTGCTCCGTCAGCGAGAGGCCGCCGTGCTGCATATCCTGCTCGACCAGCCCCTGCTGGATAAACTGGCGCGCCAGCTCCTTCCACGCCTGCGTGGAATAATCCTGGCCGATGCCGTAGGTCGAGAGATTCTGGTGGCCGCGGCTCAGGATTTTCTTGGCCTGCGAGCCGCGCAGCACGTCGATAATGTGGGTCGCGCCAAAGCGCTCGCCCGTGCGCACGATGCAGGAGAGGAACTTCTGCGCTGGCACGGTCAAATCGACCTCCTCCACCGGCTCGGCCAGGCAGTTGTCGCACATCCCGCACAGCCCCTCCACCTCGTCCGGCTCGCCGTCCGCTTCGTCGCCCGCAGGGGCACGCCATGGCGTGCCCCTACCGGCCCCTTTGTACTCCTCGCCAAAGTAGCGCAGCAGCCCAATCCGTCGACACTGCGATGCTTCGGCCCAGCCCACCATCGCCTCCAGCCGCGCCCGTCGACCCGCCGCTTCATTGGCCGCGCCCTGGTCAATAAAGTAGCTGATTGTGCGCACGTCGCTGTATGAATAGAGCAGGCGACAATCGGCGCGCAGCCCATCGCGACCGGCGCGGCCAATCTGCTGGTAGTAGCTCTCCACATCCTGCGGCAAGTTCACGTGCAGCACCCAGCGCACGTCCGGCTTGTCGATGCCCATGCCAAAGGCCACCGTCGCCACGATGATCGGCACGTCGTCGCGGATAAAGTCGGTCTGGTTTTTGGCGCGCGTCGCCGTATCCAGCCCGGCGTGGTAGGGTCGCGCGTTGACGTTGCGACCGCGCAAAACTTCGTATAGCTCGTCCACCCCTTTGCGCGTCGAGCAGTAGATAATCCCCGACTGCCCCTCGTGCGCCTGCACAAAATCGAGCGCCTGGCCGATGTAGTCGCGCTTGGGCTCCACGTCGACAAAGAGATTGGGCCGATCAAAGCTGGCGAGGAATTCGTCCTCGCTGCGGAAGCCAAGCGTCTCGCGAATGTCCGCCTGCACGCGGGGCGTGGCCGTGGCCGTAAGCGCGAGGCAGGTGGCCTCCGGAAAGCGCTCGCGCACCGAGACAATTTGGCGATACTCCGGGCGAAAATCGTGGCCCCACTGCGAGACGCAGTGTGCCTCGTCGATGGTGAGGCAGCGCAGGTTGGAGTCGCCGAGCAGACGCAGCGTTTCGTCGCGCAGCAGCGTTTCGGGCGCAACGTAAAGCAGCTTGAGCGCGCCGCTGCGGGCGTGCTCCATCGTCTGCGCATAGGTGCGCCTGTCGAGCGTGCTGTTGAGGTAGGCCGCCGGTGCGCCCAGCGCCCGCAGCGTCTGCACCTGATCCTGCATCAGCGAAATCAGCGGCGAGACAACCACCGTCAGCCCGTCAAAGAGCAGCGCGGGAATCTGGTAGCAGATCGATTTGCCGCCGCCCGTCGGCATCACGACCAGCGTGTCGCGCCCGTGGAGGGCGTTGTCGATGACTTCGGTTTGCAGCGGGCGAAAGGAGTCGTAGCCAAAGATGGTCTTGAGCAGGGCGCGCGCGCCGTCGAGGGTGGCGGGCTGGGGCTCGATTTGGGGGAGAACGTCGGTGACTGGTGAATTGGTAGTGGGGGTGGCGTCGCCAAATTCGCTGTCGAATAGGTCGCCGTAGTCGCCGTCGAAATCGCCAAATTCAGTAGCGGCGAAGGCGAGGTTGGGGTCGTCAAGATCAGAAAGGTGGTCGGCGCGCCCAACCCCATCCCCAAACCCCTTCCCCCCTGGGGGGGAAGGGGCTTCACCTGCTTCGTTATCCGCGAAGCTTCGTTGAGGGGATGGGGTTCCATCCAGCAAGCCGAGCTGGTCGCCATGCTGCTCCTTTGCCAGCCGCGCCATCACTTCAGCCTGCGGGCGCAGTTCGCCCTGCTCGTCGATGTGCGTCACATCGAGGCCGTCGTCGGCCAGCGTCGCGCCGATGAGTCGGCTGCGGTGGCACTGCTCCGGCTTGCCTTCGGCGCACATCAGCGCCACGCGGTGGCCCTGCTCGTGGGCCGTGTGCAGCCGCTCAATGCCGCGTCGGTATGGGTCGGACTGGCGCAGCTTCTCGTAGTCGACCAAGCCGTCAGCGTCGCGCAGCGCCGGATCGTCGGGCCGCCCACCGAGCGTGTCGCCCATGAAGACGTAGCGGATGCCGCAATTTTTTAGTGCTGCGTCCAGTGCATCCTTGCCAAATTCGGGCTTGTACCGCGAATAGGGAGCCGAGCGCACGTCGAGCAGAAAGGCAATCTCGTGCTGCTGGAGCAGGCTAATAAAGTCGTCGAGGGGTCGGCTGCCGTAGCCAATGGTAAAGAGGGGCATGGTGGATTACTGGGTGTATCTGGTGTGAATGCCACGGCGGATAAATTCGTGGATTCTCTCTGGCACGCGTCCGCAAGGACTGGCCGGTTATCTCCGCCGGGATTTACTGAGTATGTTCGGCCCGTTCTACTTCTTTGATCATCGCTTCGATGACGCGAAGCAGCGGTTCGATATGTAGATCGCAGGTCTCGAAGATGGTGCTTGCGTTGATTTTATAATAGTGGTGACTAATCATATCGCGCGTGCCCATAACTTTCTTCCATGCAATCTGTGGATAGCGCGGCAGGAGAGTATTTTCCGTCACCTTGTCTAAATTTTTCAAACCTTCCCCGATAGCGATTAGCTGCATACAAATCGCGTCCATTTTCTCCATGCCGAAGGCGGAGGACGTAAAATCATCCGAAGATTCGACGGGCTCAAACCGGTCAATGACCGTCTGCGTTGACCACTTGATATTTTGCAGAATGTCTAGTGCTAACGTTCGGTCGTACATAAATTGCCTCATTGTGGATGCGGCGTTTGAGAAAGGGATTCATCTCTTCATAATACTCAATGACGTCAACCTCGCGATTGAATATCTCTTCTAATTCCATCTTAATTCCAGCAAGCGTCAGCAGATCTGGCCTGATTAGCTCTATCACCACATCAATATCGCTTTCCACGTGCGCGGTGCCGCGCGCGACGGAGCCAAAGACGCCCAGCCGCGTAATGCGGTACTCATCGCCGCGCTCGGCCTGGAATTGAGCCAGCGTTGCGAGCACCTCTTTGGTGGTCAAGGGCGGGGCGAGTTGGGCGTCCATAGGTATCTCCTAACGTGTGCTGCAGATGAGGCGGCAAACCGATGCGCCGCCAGCAAGGGCTTTCTCTAATCCGGCACGACGACATCTTCATCTGGCGATGCAGTCGGTGGTGAATAATCCGACTGCAAGCGCTTGCCGCGCTCCGCTTCCATACAGGCTTCCAGCGCTTCAGCCAGCCCGGCGACAGTCTCCAAATCGTCTAAATCATGGAGCGAGACCCAGCGCGTCTCAATATCCCGCTGCTCGACTGGCGTATAATTCGGCTGGTTAATGTCAAACAGAAAGGCGCTAAGGCCATAGGTCGTGCCGCCGACTGTGGTCTCGATCAGATTCTGCGGGTCCGTGCCGGCGGCAGCCAGGGTGATGTCGTCTCGCGTCAGGCCCGTTGCGTCCTGAACGGCTTCAATCGCGCGGGTAAAGGGATTGTCGTCCGGCCCGTCAACAATGGCGGCGACTGTGGACCACGGCTGACGGTTGCCCTCGACAGTGCGGCGGGTGATCAAAATTTCGGTGCCCTGGCGCAGAAAGGCAAGGGCGCGGTGGTTGGGTTGATTCATGGTGATGTAGGTAAAAGCGAAGCGAACTTCGCGGCTTGAACAATTGTCGCGTATATTTTACCACACGCCATCGGACGGATGCCGCAATTTGGTTGCAACAAAAAACGCGCTGCGGGGTAGCGGCGCGTTTTTTGCTAGATAATCAAAGTGATCGTCATCGTCCAAGACCAAGATGGCTTGTCCTCTCGGGCAGTGGACGGTGATTGTCACTGGCGCCTGCGGCGCGGCAAATTACCTTTAATGAAAACCGTCCGCAAATTGCTCGCCGAGTCATGGAGAAACGTGACAATCACGGCCCGCCATCCAGTGGAGCGAGCCGCCACGTTTGGGGCCGTGACGGTCACGTCTGGTTAGCCCTTGACGCCGCCAGCCGTTAGGCCGTTGACAATCTGGTTTTGGAGCAGCAGAAAGATCAGCACGATGGGCAGCGCGCCGATGACGGCGCCGGCGGCAAAGATGCCCCAGCGCTGCGAGAACTGGTCGCTGACGAAGAGGCTGAGGCCAACGGCCAGCGTGTACTGGCTCGGCTCCTGCAGCAGCACGCGGGCGAGCAGATATTCACTGTAGGTGCCGATAAAGGTCAAGATGCCGACCACGACGATAATCGGGCGCACCAGCGGCAGAATGACGCGGAGAAAGGTCTGCGTGTAGCTGGCGCCGTCGATCACGGCGGCCTCGTCGAGATCGCGGGGAACGGAGTCAAAGTAGCCTTTCATCAGCCAGGTGTTAATGCCGAGCACGCCGCCGAGGTAGACCAGAATCAGGCCGCCGTGCTGGTTGAGGCCCAGCCACGAGGTCAGCTCGTAGCGGCCCAGCTGCTGGAGCAGCAGGAAGATGGCGACCATGTTGAGGAAGTTGGGGAAGACCTGGATCAGCAGAATCGACTGCAGCAGCGATTGGCGACCGCGAAAGCGGAAGCGCGAAAAGGCAAAGGCGGCAATCGTCGTCAGGATCACGCCGAAGAAGGCCGTCACCACCGAAATCTTGATCGAATTCCACATCCACGTCAGGTAGGGCACGCTTTCGCCGCTGAGCAGGTTGCTGTAATTGTCCCAGGTGGCGTTGGTGGGAATTAAATTTTGGCGGGCCAGCGAGTTTGTCGGATCGATGGAGGCGGTGACGATGAAGTAGATGGGGAAGAGCACGTAGAGCAAAACCAGCGCGACCAGCACCAGCCGACCGACAAGCGCCACGCGCCGCTGCTGGGTCAGCGAGCCGTAGTTGACGCTGCTGTCCTTCTGCTCGGCGCGCGCTTCGCCCTGGACGATGCCGGGGTCTGCGCCCGTCTCCATGCCGGTTTTGCCGTAGTCCGCTTCTCCGTAATTGCCAGTGCCGGGTTTTGTGGTGATGTCAGACATTTTCGGAGCGCTCCTCAAGCATGGTCGTGTAGCGGAACTGGAAGAAGGTGATCACGAGCAAAATCACAAAGATAACGGCGGTGATGGCGGCGGCATAGCCATAATCCGCGCCGCGTGCGCTGCCAAAGGCCACGCGGAAGGTGTATGAAACGAGAATGTCCGTATAGCCCGCGGGTGTGGGCGTGCCGGGGATTGGCGGCCCGCCTTCGTTGTACAATTCGATGATGACGAAGTTGTTGAAGTTAAAGGCAAAAGTTGCCACCAGCAGCGGCCCCACGGTGATCATCAGCATCGGCAGCGTAAGGCTCCGAAATTGGCGCAGCGGCCCCGCGCCGTCGATGTCCGCCGCTTCGTACATATCCTTGGGAATCGCCTGCAGCGCGCCCAAGCAAATCAGAAACATATAGGGGAAGCCCATCCACAGGTTGACGAGGATAATGCCCGTGCGCGCCCAAAAGGGGTCGGAAAACCAGGCTGGCGCAAAGCCAAAAATGCTCTCAATGCCGCCGCTCAGAATGCCGACATTGGGGTTGAGCAAGCCGACCCAGATTGGCACGGCGATAAAGGCGGGGATGGCGTAGGGCAGCAGAAAGAGCGAGCGGATTGGTCGACGCAGCGGCATCTCCGGCACGTCAAACATGATGGCGAGAAAGAGGCCGAGCGCAAAGGTGGAAAAGGCGCTGAGGGTAGCAAAGAGCAGCGTCCAGATAAAGACAGTTAGGAAGGGGCCGCGCAGCGTCGGGCTGTTGGCGAGCTGTGTAAAATTCTGTACGCCCACCGGCACGCGGAAGCCGGGCCGCAGCGTCGAGCCATCCTCCGCCGCAAAGCGACCCTGGCTGTTGCGGTAAACCGTGCCCGTCTGTTGGTCGATCATCGCATCCTGCTCGGCGTCGTAAACGTACTGCTGCTCGAAGCGGCCCGCCGTGCGCGCGGAATCGATCTGGAAAATTTGGCCGTCCGCGCCGTATTCAAGCGCGCCCAGCTCGCTCAGCGCGCCCAGCCGCTCGCGCGTGGAAAGCTGCGTGTAGCCCTCAAACTCCGCCGGTGCTTCGCCCGATACCGCCTGCGGCGGGTTGCCCGGCGTGACGAAGAGCGGCGAGCCGGCCTCCGCCTCCTGCGGCGCCAGCCAGAGCGCGTAGTCGCCCGCCTCGTTGCGGTAGCCCGTCCAGGCGAAGGAAAGCGCATCCTCCGGCAGGTAGACGCGATCCTCGATTTGACCCACCGCCTGCACCTTGGTCAGCAGGTTGCCGTCGCCGTAGTTGGTAAAGGCGGTGTAAACGGTAAAGAGAATGGGGTAGGCCACCATCAAAATCAGCAGCGCAAAGCCGGGCGCGATCCAGCGCATGGGGATCAGGTCGTCGCGCAGGTAGACGACGTTGAGCATCAGCGTGATGATGACAAAGATGGCGAGCAGCGGCCATTCGCCGTCGCTGTAGAGGCGGGGCAGCAGGTAGAAGAGCGCAAAGGCATCAATCAGCACCAGCGCGATCAGCCGGAGGGCGTACTGACGAAAATTCGTGGTCGCGTTGGAGAGCGGGGAGCCGCCCGAATCGGCGGTGGCGGTGGTGGAGGCCATAGGGGATTTCCCGATACAGGTACTTAACTCGAAAGGACTCAAATTTTACAAGAGTTTGGGGGAAACAAACAAAATTAACGCGGAGGCGCGGAGACGCAAGGAGAATTTTCCGTTGACGAAGTCTCTCCTTTGCGTCTTTGCGCCTCCGCGTTAAAAACTATTGTAGATTTGAAATCTGGTAGGGTTAACGCTTATTCACCCGCGATGGCGGTGCGAATCTGCTCGGCGGCCGTCTGGAAGGCCTCATCCGGCCCTTCACCCTGCTGGAAGACGAGCGTCAGCGCGTTGCCCCAAGAATCCCAAACGGCGTTCATGGCGGGGATGGCGGGCATGGCGTTGCCGTTTTCACCGGCGGCGGCAAAGCCCTCGATATCGGGATCATCGATGTTGTTGCGCACGGGCAAGAAGGCGCTCGGTCGCGGGTCGGCATCAAAGAAGGCCTGCATGGCTTCTTCGCTGGCAAGGAATTCAGTCAGGAATGCTTCGGCCAGCAGCGGCTCTTCGCTAAAGGCGCTGACCATAAAGCCCTGCACGCCCAGGAAGGGCTGCGCTTCTTCGACTTCGCCCGGCAGCGGGGCGACGGCGTAGGGCACGCCCGATTCGCGGATGCGCGCCAGCGCCCACGGCCCGGTGATCAGCATGGCCGCGTTGCCGCTTTCAAACTGCGCGTGCATGATGTCGTAATCCACGTTGGCCTGGATGTGGCCTTCCGCCACCATTTCGGCCAGCCACTCCGCCGCGGCCAGCGAGCCTTCGTCGTCAATGCCCACATCCTCCGGGTTGTAGCCCGAATCGTCGCGGCCAAAGACGTAGCCGCCAAAGGCCGTCTGGATTGGGTAAAAGTGATAGGGATCGGCTTCCTGGATAATGTAGCCCTGCTCGACCACGCCGTCGGCTTCAAGCTGCGCCGCCAGATCGCGAACTTCGCTCCACGTCGTCGGCACTTCGGTCACAATTTCGGGGTTGTAGATAAAAGCGACGTTTTCCGTAGCATAGGGCATGCCGTATTGACTACCGTCGTAGACGAACGCTTCAACGGCAGCATCCAGGAACTGATCCTCCACGCCGCTGATGTCTACCTCGGCCAGCAGGCCGTTCTCCACCAGCTCGCCCAGCCAATCATGCGCGCCGATGATGATGTCCGGCCCCTCGCCCGTGGGCGCGGCGATCGCAAAGTCCTCGCGCACTTCGCTGCGCTCGATGCCGACAATGTCAATGCCCAGCTCTTCCGAGAACTGCGGCGCAAGATTGTTGATTACATCCACGCGCGCGGCATCCGCCCAGACGACGAGCGCTGGCCCTTCGGGCATTTCGGCGGGGGCTTCCGCAGTGTCGGTGGTGGTGTCGGTATCAGTAACGGCGTCGCCCGCTTCTTCCGCTGCCGTTTCGCTAATGGGCTCGGATTCATTGATGGGCGCGTCGGTTGTATCCTCCACCGATTCGGAGGGGACTTCTGCCCCACTGTCGGCGGGGCCACAGGCGGCAGCGAGGGCCAGAATCAGCAGCAGAATGGCTACTGTGTATAACTTTTTCATAGATGCTCCTTAGTTTAATGGTTGGGTGCAGCCGACTCAAAGCGGCCAGCCGCAGTAAAGGTTTGTGAATTGATATTGGTATTGCAAATGGAAAGAGGATGTGGCTGTACTCTAGCGCAAATCCCCGCCGTTGACTGTAACAGTCAACTATTTTGGGCGAGTTCTGATGCCGGTGTGGGCCGTCCAGAAATCTATTTGGGGCTGATTTACTTATTATAAAAGAAAGTAGAGCGTTTGCTTAACGCTCTACTTTTTCATCCATATGCTGTTGTGAAGCCGAAGCTGCGCCCCGCGCTACCTCTCTACTGGCACTCCGCCGTCAGCACGACCCAGTAGTAGGTGTAGGGGGAGTCGGGCATGTAGGCGTACCCCACGCCGTAATCCGTCTGGTCGCGGTAGAAATCGTGTTCGGCCAGCAGGTGCAGCCGGTGGCTGGGCGAATTCATTAGAGCGCTCCACGCCTCATCGGCATCGGCATAGCCCGCGGCAATGGATTCAATGCTGTTGGCGCTGCCGCCTGGGTAAATATCCGGCAGCTGGCAGCCCGCGGCGCGCGCCTGCTCGTTGGGGCCAATGCCTTCGGGCGTTTCGTGGCCAAAGTAGCCGCGCGTTGCCATATCCAGCGCACGTTCGCGGGCGACCTTGGCCAGCTTCGCGCTGCACTGCACGCCGTCGCGACGCTGCTGGGGATCGCTGGCAAGCTGCGCGGCCAGCGCTGTCTCGGCTGCGTTCGGCTGACAGCTAGACATGGCGACATAGGGCAAAAATAACCGTTGGCCACTGTCCGAAGCATCGGGCTTTGCCGTATCAGCTTGGCTGGCCTGGCCGCTGGGCACGGCGCCCGCTCGATAGAACGGCAGGCTCACCAGCGCGAGCGCCAGCACCAGGGCGAGCCACAGCGAGCGCTGCCGCCAAAGCGATGGCGGGTCAAGTCGACGTGCGCAAACGTTTGAGCAGCGAACCGGGAAGCGAGTGGACTGAACAGTGGATAAAGAATGGACTGAGCGGTTAAATACTGAGCGACCAGATGCGGGGGAGAATGAATTCACGAGCAGACAACCTCTACGCTGTAAAGTTAGATGGGACTGGGTGAAAATGCCGCGGAGGTAAAGGAGAGATCATGGGACATTTTGACGCGAAGTATATTGGAATCCTGGCTGAACTGCTCCACTACTGAGCTACCGCTCCACCCCTTTTAGAGCGCATCTTGCGTACGCCTTTTTGGACGAACACCCTACATGCACAATGCGTAGCATTTTTGCGTTGCTCAACAACAAAAAGTGTGTAAACAAAGAGGGGCCAAGCACGCTTGGCCCCTCTTTGTTTCTTTGAGGAAAACTAGTGTCGTGTCAAGGCTAAAATGATGAGAACCGTAGGTGCGGTTTTCAACCGCACGGTCGTGACCTACCCCTTCGCTAGACCAGTGTGAAGAGGTGATCCAAGCTTGCGCAGCTGGAAGCAGCGCCTACGATTCCCATCAAATCAAGCTTGACGAGACACTAGGTTGTCAAAACTTCCGCCGAAGATTTTTCCCTCGTGCTAGTCCACCAGCGGCAGGAAGATGAAGTTGCGGAACTGCGTGGGCTCGTCCGTTTCGTCGAGCGCCGTGGGCAGGCGCAGGCCCGCGTCCACGTTGTCGCGGCTTTCGCCCGGCTCCAGGTTGATGGGAGCCGTCAAGCCCTGGGCGTCGGCGTCGCTGTCTAGCGTGTCGTCGCCCACGTTGGGCGTGGTGAACTCCGCGTTCTCCGGCGCAAACTCGACGATGTAGGTCAGCGACGGATCAAGGTTATCGAAGCCGTAGCGACCGTCTTCCCCCGTCACCGTCGACAAAAGCTCGCGGTCGGGCGTGCCATCGCCATCATCGTCCACCAGCAGTCTGACGGTGACGCCCGGCACGCCGGGTTCGCCTTCGTCGCGGATGCCGTTGTCGTTCTGATCCAGCCAGACTAGGCCGCCTTCGGACGCGAGCGGCACATCGGTGATGATGCCGGCATCGATGGTGTTATTAACTTCGCCCGGCGCGAGCGTGATGGGGCCGGTGAGGCCATTGTCCACGCCGGCATCGCTGTCAATGGCATCGTCGCCCGCGTTGGGCGTGGTGAAGGAGCTGCCTGCGCTCGCCACAAACTGCACAAAGTAGGTCAGCGACGCGTCCAAGTCCGTAAAGCTGTAGAGGCCGCCATCACTGGTTGTGGTGCTGTTGACTTGCTCGTCCGGCGTGCCGTCGCCGTCGCTGTCCACCAGCAGGTTGACGGTCACGCCGGTGATGCCCGGCTCGCCCGCGTCCTGCAGGCCATTTTCGTTGGCATCCAGGAAGACCAAATCACCCAGCGAGGCAGGCTGCTGCTGCTGTTCAACTGGCAGCAGGCCAGCGTCGACGCTGTCGTCGTTCTCCCCCGCCGTCAGCGTGATCGTGGCGCTGACGCCGCTCTCCACGTTGGCATCGCTGTCGATGCTGTCGTCGCCCGCGTTGGGCGTGGTAAAGGTGCGGCCTTCGGGGGCCGTGAACAGCACAATGTAGGCCAAGGCGGGGTCCAGCCCGGCAAAGCTATACGCACCGTTCTCATCCGTAGTGGTTTCGCCAATCTGCTGATCGGGCGTGCCGTCTGCATCGTCGTCCCGCCACAGATTGACGGTCACGTCTGCAACGCCCGGTTCGCCCGCATCCTGTAGGCCATTGGAATTGCTGTCCTCGAAGACGAAGTCGCCAATCGAGGCCAACAGGGCGCCTTCGGGCAGCAGACCCGCGTCGACATCGTTGTTCACTTCGCCCGGCACAAGCGTAATCGGCGCGCTGTAGCCCAGCGCGGGGATGATGTCGCTGTCGATGGTGTCGTCGCCCGCGTTGGCCGGCGTAAAGCTGCGGCCCGCTGGCGGCGCGACCTGGACGAAGTAGGTCTGGCTGGGATCGAGGTCGGAGAAGCTGTACTCGCCGTTAGCGCCCGTGGTGGTCGTGTTAATTTGGGTGTCGGGCGTGCCGTCGCCGTCCGTGTCGATCAGCAGGTTGACGGTCACGCCGGGCAGGCCGGGTTCGCCGTCGTCTTGCAGGCCGTTCTCGTTTGTGTCCTCGAAGACAAAGTCGCCGATCGAGGCGCGCGCCAGCGGCAGCAGCCCGGCGTCGACGGTGTCGTTCTCCTCGTCGGCGGCCAGCGTGATCGGCCCGGTGCGGCCGGTTGTCACGTCGGCGTCGCTGTCAGTGGCCTCGTCGCCCGCGTTGGGCGTGGTAAAGGTGCGGTCGTTTGGCGCGACAAACTCCACGATATACGTCAACTCCGGATCGAGCGCGGAGAAGCTGTACTCGCCGTCGTCACCCGTCACGGTGGTGATGGGCTGATTGTTGTCGTCCAGCACGGGGTTGCCCGCGCCGTCCAGCAGGTTGACGGTCACGCCAGGAATGCCGTTTTCGCCGTCGTCCTGGAGGCCGTCGCCGTCGGTGTCCTCGAAGACAAAGTCACCGATGGAGGCCGTGGCGGGTGGCTGATAGCCAAAGTCGATATCCGGATTCTGCTCGCCCGGCGTCAGCTCGACGGTGGTCGAGCCGTCCGGCGGCGTGCCCGGCCCGTCGGGGTCAACCGACGGCACGTCGCAGTCCACGGGCAGCGGCCCCACCACGGTGATGGTGTAGCTACCTTCCGGCAGACCCTCGAACAGGTAGTTACCGTTGTCGTCGGTCACGTCCACGATGGGCGAGACGTTGCCGCTGGCGGAGGTCAACTGAACCGCTACGCCCGCGATGCCTTCGCCGGGGTCGGCCACGCCGTTGCCGTTGCTGTCGCAGAAGACGGTGTTGCCAATCGAGCCGAGCTCCGGCTGTGGCAGGGGCAGCAGGCCAGCATCAACCGTATCGTTCTCCTCGCCGGCATTCAGCGTAATCGGCCCGGTGCGGCCGCTGGTCTGGTCGGCATCGCTGTCGAGGGCCTCGTTGCCCGCGTTGGGCGTGGTAAAGGTGCGCCCACCCGGCGCAACAAACTCAACGATGTAGATCAGTTCGGGATCGAGGTTGGTGAAGTTATAGGCGCCGTCGGAATTTGTAACGGTGGTGATGGGTTGGCCACCGTCGTCCAGCACGGGGTTGCCCGCGCCGTCCAGCAGGTTGACGACGACGCCGGGGATGCCCGGCTCACCCTCATCCTGGATACCGTTGCCGTTGCTATCCTCAAAGATAAAGTCGCCAATCGAGGAGAGATCGGGCTCGGTCTCTGCAACGAGGCCGGCGTCGATGGTAAGATCGACTTGGCCCTCGCCCAGCGTAATTGGCGCGCTGCGACCGGTGAGCGGATCGGCGTCGCTGTCCACCTCGTCATCGCCCGCGTTGAGCAGTGTAAAGGTTGAGCCTTCCGGCGCAACAAATTCAACGATATAGGTTTGCCCAGGATTGAGCATCTCGAAGATGTACTCGCCGTTGTCGTCCGTGGTGGCGGTGATAGGCTGGCCATCGTCGCCCAGCACGGGGTTGCCCGCGCCGTCCAGCAGGTTAACGGTCACGCCGGGCACGCCCGGTTCGCCTTCATCCTGAAGGCCGTTGCCGTTGCTGTCCGCGAAGACAAAGTCCCCCAGCGCGCCGACGATGCACTCCAGCCGAACGCTGGCCGTGCCCAAAATGGCAGATGCGCCGCCGGGCAGCGGGTTTCTAGGTGGTGAATCGACGGCAATGGTGATCTCTGTGGCGTCACCGGGCACATTCGGCAGCAATAATTGCGCAAAAGCCAGCTCATCCCCCTGGTTGGAGCTGGTTAGGCGCTGGGAGTCGGAGATTTGGTTGGGTGGAGAACCAACGGTCGCCGTAATATCCACATAGCGAGCATCGCTCTTCAGGTCCGTCACGTCAAAATCGACGAGGACATCGCGCGCCTGGGAAGCGGTGGGAATTGCCAGCGTTTCGGTGGCCGAACTCCGAAAGACGAAGTCGTAGAAGGTTTGACCCACGCTGATGAACTGTGGGTTGCTGCTGTAGATAAAGAGGACAAAGGAGCGCGGCGTCGAGAAATTGCCGCTTGCCACGCCGTCGGTGACCTCTGCCGTGACCGTTGTGGCTTCCTCGAAGCGGGCGCGGTAAACGTAAGCTTGTTCGCCTCGGCTGTCGGAAATAATATCGGTCGGTGCGGTGAGCGTTTGCGGAGCGCCCACATTGGGCGTAAAGACAACGGCCTGGCCGGGAACTGGCCCAGCGTCGTCGCGAAATTTACGCACAATGACCTGGGCCGTTACAAACTCGACAAAGTCCAGGCTGACGACGCCGTCCGCTACGTTGAGCGTGGCGGGGCCAAAGTATTCCGATTCGTTGCCAATGCCCATGCCAACGGTTGAGACGTTGATGCGCTGGTCCAAATCGGTGCAGACATAGCTCCACTCGTTTAGCGGCGCCTGGGCGGACGGCGCTGCCTGGGCGGTGGATGGAACAAGCCATAGGCTGACGAGCAGCGCTAGGGACAGCAGAATTGATTTTGATTTACTCATGTGTACCCCTTCATATTAAGTGTGCTTAACTGATTGCCAACTCTTGCGTTCGACCGACCTCTGGGGGAGCGGCCCGTAGCAAACAGCTTCTTGCGCGCCGCTGGTAGGTATTAAGTTGCTCGGATCAGTTTTAGAGTGGCGACTGTGGGGGAGCAGTGTAATCGTGCTGAAGAGTCGCAAAAATTGTCGTCCTGCTGTTCCATCTAGTAAACAGATGATTTACCTGCAACAAAAGTACGACACGGATAGCAAAGTATTGCACGAATGACGTAGGCCGTCAAGATTACTTGTCTTACAAAAAGATGACAAATCTATTGTAGGGGAATTACTGGTCAGATTGGAGGAAAGCGGAGGGGAAGCGAAGGGGAAGGTTAATCTATCGGCCACCAGCCCCAATCTGGCCGCGCACGTAGGCGATCATCTCTTCCTCCTCGCGCACGTATTCTTCCAGCTCGAAAGCGTTGTAGAGGCGGCGGCTCTGCTGAAAATAACCCAGCGAGCGGGGCAGATCACCCTGTTCGAGCGCAACGTGGCCGAGGTTATGCAGCGTGGCCGCCATGTCCGTCCACGCGCCGCGCTCTTGGGAGAGCTCGAGATCCAACTCGTACCACGCCAGCGCCGCACCAAAGTTGCCTTGTGTATAGCAAACGGAGCCGAGGTTGTTGTAGCAGGCGCTGATGCCCGTCTCCTCGCCCATTTCGCGGAAGACGCGCAGCGCCTGCTCATAGACGACCTTCGCCTCGTCCAGCCGCCCCATGGCTTCGAGCACGAGCCCCATGTTGTTGTGCGCGCTGGCGATCTGGTGGCGGTTGCCCAGCCTCATGCCCACGCGCAGCGCGCGCTGGTGCGCCTCCAGCGCGCGTTCGTGCTGCCCCTGGCTGTAGTGGGCGCTGCCCAGATTCATGTAGGCCGTAGCCAGGCTCTGCTGATCACCCAGCTGAGCCACGGCCTCAAAGGCGGCGTCAAAGTGGCTCAGGGCGCGCTGCGGCTGGTTGAGGATGCGCCGCGACGTGCCCAGATCGGTGTGAACATAGGCCAGCGAGCGCAGCACGTCGCGCCTGTCGAAGATGTGGCCCGCGCGCTCCAGCCAGTTGATGGCCTCCTCCACCTTTCCCTGAAAGAAAAGCTGACGCCCAAAGTTGGTGATCAGCCAGGCGTACGTGTTCAAATCGCCCAGCGTCAAAGCCGCCACCGCGCCCGCGGCCAGCCAGCGCACAATGCCGGGCGGGTGGCGCCAGAAGGCGTAGTGCGCCAGCGAGGCGGCGTAGTCGCTGGCCAACTGCAAATCCTTTTGTTCGGGGTTGTCGTGCTGGGCGGGTATGCTTAATTCCGGCTCTTCGGTAAGTGCAGCGGGCTGCGCTTCGTACAAAATTTGCAGCGGCTCGCGCTGCCAGATGCTTTCCACGTGTGCCGCGCTCCAGTCCGCCCCCTTGTAGATATTGCCCCACTCCACGTCGATTTCGCTCCAGCGCTCCAGCGGCAACACCTGGTAGCGGCGGGCATAGCTCAGGTAGTAGCGCGCGTGCTGACGTTCCCACGCCTCGCCCAGCATCACGGCGTGCTGGGCGAGGTAGTTGCGGATCAGCGGGTGCAGCACCACGCGTTGGGCGTAGACGTCGCGGTTGAGCAGGCCGCGCTGCACGAGTACGTCCACCGTGGCGTCCAGCGATTCCGCGCTGTCCAAGCCGTCCCAAAAAAGCTCGCGCAGGGCCTGCATCGAGGCTCCGCCCGCCGCGCTTACCAGGCGATCCAGCAGCGGGCCGACTTGCGGATGGCTCAGCGCACAGCTCTCCACGGCAAACGAGACCACCGCTTCGGGGTTGAGCCCGCCGTGTGCTTGATTGGAACCCTCGCCGCCCACTCGCATCGAGCTCGCCAGCACCGCGCCGATTTCTTCCCACGAATGGTCCAGCAGCAGCCCCAGCATCAGCTGCAGCAGCAGCGGCTCGCCGCGGGTGACGGCGTGCAGGTTCTCGGCGTACCAATCGAGATTGGCCAGCACCTCGTCGCGAATGGCGTCGGGCGTGCGCCGTCGCAAAAAAAGCTGAACCGTCTCCAGCGAGAACCCCGTCAGGTGCAGGTGTTGGCCCTGCACAAGCGCGGCCACGGCGTCGCTAAAGTTGCGGTCGATCAGCAGAATGCGCGAGAGCCCCTCGGATTCGTTGAGGTGGCCGATAATCTCCGAGAGCGTCTCGATCTCCCCCTGCGTCGTGCCCGCCAGCTCGTCGATAATTAGCAGGCGGCGGCGACCGTAGAGCTGCTCCAGAATGCTGATGCCCCAGCGATCGGCGCTGACGCGGGTCAGCGTTGTGCCCAACACCGTATCCATGCGCTGCACAATGTCGTAGAGGCGCAGCCGCCCCGTGCCCGCCGCGCTCACGCGCAGGATGCCGTCGCCGAAGTGGTGGAAGAGGCTCCAGGCCGAGCCCGTAGCCAGCGTGGTTTTGCCCAGCCCCCGTTCGCCGCTGATGGCAATCGCGGGCGAAACGCCGGGCGTCGTCAGCCACTCGTGCAGCGCGGCCAGGTGCGGCTTGCGCCCCACAAAGCCTTCCAGCCTGTACAAGCTGAGGTTGTTGGGCGTCGTAGTTTTTTGATACTGCTGGTTGTGAAAGAAAATAGGCATATCGATTTTAGATTTTGGATTTCGGATTTGCGATTGGTCGGTTGGCGCACGCTCAGGAATTATGACGACCGGGGTAGGAAGTCAATGTCCGACCACTTGGCCGATGCGATTCGTAAATCCGAAATCCAAAATCGTAGATTCAAAATGTAGATCATTCCAGCACCAAACACGGATACTCGCTGGCCGCAGCAATCTCGTAGTTCATCGCCTCGGCAAAGGCAATCGCACCCGCAATGCGGCCAAAGCCCTGCTCGCTCGAATCGAGCGCCAGCAAAATCAAATCGGGCCGAATCCGCCGGGCCAGTTCGTTGACGTTGAGGGAGGTCACCGTCTCCACGTGGTCGACCCGCTTGATCAGCCCGTCGCGCACCAGGCGCACGTCCGCCGAGGGCGCGCTCACCACCAGATCGAGCGCGGGATGTTTTTGCAGCTGCCGCAGCGCCGTCGCCGCCTCGCCGCCGCCGCCAATTAGCCAGATGCGCATGGGGGTTAGTTCCGTGGGTTCGTTTGAATCAAAAAGCTTGTTGAGTATTGCTTGCTGCTTATTGGTGGGTTCAGGGGTAACGAGCAACGCGGCCCAGCGTGCGTTGCACTTTCCCAGGTGCATCGCACATCCGGGTGGTCGAGCACCCAAAAGGGCAAGGCCTTCCTCAAACATGCGACGCACCTGGGAGAAATAGTGCTGGCGAACGCCGGATCGGGAGGTAACTGCCCTGGATGTGCGTGGCACTTTCCGAAGTGCCACGCACGGTCGACCCCCTTTTTTCTAAGCCGAGCCTTGCCCGCCTACTCCAGCAGAGCTCACGGAGCCGGATTTTGTTTGCCGGGCGTTCACTGTCTCCTCTCACTCGTATTGCCAACGATGTGACAAAAAGCAATACGCACTAAGCAATACGACCTCAAATCCAGCCCAGCCAGCCCAGCACCCAAAAATAGCCCCACACCACCAGCGCCGACGGCGCACCGACCAGCAGCCCGGCGCGCAGCATATCCTTGCGCGGGATCGCGCCCGTCACGGCGACGAGCGTCATGCGGGCGGAGCCGCTGGGCAGGGTGTAGGCCAGCGCAATCGTCATGACGGTGGGCAGCACGAGGCGCGCGGGCGGGATGCCGCTGGCCGTGCCCAGCGTGATCAGGATCGGCGCGAGAATGGCGCCAAGGGGCACGTTGTTCATCAGCTGCGTCAGCACAAAGGCGGCACCAACCAGCGCCGTCAGAATGATCCAGAAGGGCAGGCCGTTGAGCAGCGGCGTGAGCTGGCTGGCAAACCAGGCGCTCGCGCCGGAGGCGGTGAGCGCGTCGCCGAGCACGAGCCCCGCCCCAATTACAAAGAAGACGCCCCAGTTGACGCCCTTGAGATCGTTCCAATCCACAATTTCCTCAATCGAGAGGATGGCGACCGCGCCCAGCGCCACCACGGCGCTGCTCAACACCGCCTGCGGCAGGCCGAGCCAGCGCTCAATCGAATCCCCCATGATCCAAAAGGTAATCGAGAGCAGCAGCACGCCGATAATTTCGCGCTCGGTGTTGCTAAAGCCGCCCAGCCGCTCGATCTCGCCCCGCGCCGGGTCGGTGTCGATACTGATTTTTGGCACGCGAATGGCCAGCTGGAGCAGCGCCCAGTTGAGCGGAACCAGCAGGATCACCAGCGGCAGGCCGTACTGCATCCAATCAAAAAAGCCAAAGCCGCCGGGCACGTTCTGAGCAAGTTGCGCGCTGGCGATCGCGTTCTCGCCGCTGCCCATAATCGTCGCGATCGCGCCCAGGCTGGCGCTGTAGGTGATGCCCAGCACGAGCAGCCCCAGCGCTTTTTGCGCCACCTCCTGCTCGCGCACCCGCTGCGCAATCGTAATCGCCACCGGAATCAGCACCGCCGCCGTGGCCGTGTTGAGCACCCACATGCTCAGCAGCGCGGTCATCGTCATCAGCCCCAGCAGCAGCAGCCGAAAGCGCCCGCCGCTGCCAATGATGGCGTAGAGCGCCAGGCGACGCGTCAAGCCGTGCTTGCGCAACGCTTCGGCCAGAAAGAGGCTGCCCAAAATCAGGAAGACGACGGGCTGGCCAAAGGGCGCAAAGGCCTGCTGTGCCGGCGTCGGCGGGTTGACGGCGTTCTCGCTGACCAGCAGCATATCGATGCCGAGGGCGATGCGGGCAATGGGAACCATCAGCGCGGCGATGGGCAGCGGGGCGGGCTCCAGCGCCAGGATGCTGCCGGTGAAGACAAAGAGCGCCAGCGCCCGGTGGCCCGCCGCGCCCAGCGCCACCGGCATCGGCAGCAGCAGCGTCCCCCCCGTGAGCGCGAGCACGAGCAGAAAGAGGCGCAGGTCAAACGCCTTGCGCACGCCCGCCTGGATCGGCTCGGTGAGCACCTGCAGCGGCGTCGTGCGCCGGGTGAGGCGGCGTTTGCTCGTCTGCGTGCGAGCATCGGTGCGCTGAGTTGTATGCTGGGTGGCTTGGGTGCGCAGCGGCTCGCCGTTGGTCGTCGCCGCCGTCTGCCGGGCGACTTTGTCGCCTGGTGGGCCGCCTGGCTCGGCTGAAGAGGCGTCTCGGCTGGGGGGGAGCGTGGCCGAAGTCGGCAGTTTGGACTTGAGGCGCGAACGTTTCAGGGTCATGGTGGCTTGGGGGCAAGCGGTGTGTGAAAGGTGGCGTCCCCGGCACGCGCCGGATCAGCTAGAGAAGGCAAAAATCCGTGTGGCGCGTGCCGGGGACGCGGTTAATGCAACCCATAACTCTAAACAGCTTCACGATTCCGCCGCTGCCTGCGCGCCGCAGTTGGCAAGTGCGGACTGGGCAATGGCGTTGGTTGGATCAATCTCCAGCACATCGTTGAGCGCGGGCACGGCGAGATCGCACTCGCGCGGCTCGCTGTAGTAGTAGGCCAGGGCCAGGTAAAAGAGATGTTCAATCTTGGCCTCCTTGCCCAGCAGGTCAACCCCCGTCTGCAATCTATCTGTGGCGCTTTCAAAGTCGAGCCGGGAGTAGTATGCCATGCCCAGATGCACCTGGGCTAGCGGGAAATCAATCCGTCCGTTATCTGTTTCATCCGTTTCCACGGCGCGAGCCAGCGTGCGCACGGCGGCCAGCGAGTCGTTATCCTGAAAGAGGCCGTAGCCCAGCGCATCCAGCGTCAGCGGCGATTCGTAAACGTCGACGGCCTGTGCCAGCACTTCGTTGGCCGCAGCCTGATCGCCGAGCCCGTTGCTGTACTGGCGCGCTTTCTCCGTGTACAAATCAAAGCGGTAGGGCGCGATCTCGATGGCCTCGTCATAGAGCTGGATCGCCCGCTCGTACTCGCCCTCGCGTTCGGCGAGGAAGGCGCGGTTGCGCAGCGCCGTCACGTTCTCCGGCTCCAGCGCCAGCGCCTGCGAGATGTAGCTGCTGGCGCGCACCGTGTCGCCGACGTCGGTGTAGATTTCGCCGATCACGGCCAGCGCAGTGGCGCTCTGCGGATCGATTTCGAGCGCGTCCAGCCCGTAGTTGAGCGCGGCGTCGTACTCGCCCTGCCAGTCGAGCGCGCGGGCCAGCGCCGTCAGCGCCGCATCGTCCTCCGGCGCCGCGTCGACGGCCTGCTGGGCGAGCGTTTGCGCGGCGTCAAAGTTGCGCAGGGCCAGCTGCAAATCGGATTGAACAACGAGCGGCTCCGGATTCTGCGGCTCCAGCTCGGCCACGCGCGCATAGTTTTCGAGCGCTCCGTCGATATTGCCCGCTTGCAGCATCTCTTCCGCCTCGGCCAAAACCGAAACGGCGGCGCGCGTGGGCTGCGGCGTCGGCTGGTAGGCCGCGGGGTTGAGCCACTGCGGCTGCTGCTCGTAGAGCACGATGCCGATCACGGCCAGCAGGATAAAGGGCCAGAGCGGAAAGCGGTTGCGCCGCCGTCGCCGAGGTTTGTAGGTGCGGTCGAGATACATGGGAGGATTATAGCACGGAAGGCAGAGCGGGGGGCAAGCGAAGGCAAGCGGCTAGCTTGCCTCCAAATTGGAAGCGAAGGGTTCACTTTGAGCAGTTTGGTGCGGAACGTGAGAAAAGGAGGGCAGAGCAGCGAAGAATTGCGTGCAGGGCAAAGAACTTAAGCTCCGTTAACATGTTGCTGAGCGGGCCTGAAAGGGTAGCCGAGCGCGCCCTCTCCCCCGGCCCCTCTCCCAGGATGGGAGAGGGGCCGGGGGAGAGGGCCAATTCCCAAAGGTCAACGCGGTTCTACATCGATCCATCCTCGCCCGGCGCGGGGAGCTCAAAATCGGGCAGGTTCTCGAAAAAGTCCGGCAGCGAGAAGCCGTCCGGCAGGCGGCGGAAGAAGCCCTGGCTTGGATCGCCCTCCCCCGGTACGACTTCGCCCTCCGTGGCGGGCGCGTTGTTGAGCAGCGCCACGCCCAGCTGCGGGCCGCCCGTCTCGTTCTCGCCGAGCACAACCGTCACCTCAAAGGTCAACCCATCCATGCCTTCTACCAGCAGCGTAATTTCATCGCCGGGCGACATGGCGCTAATCTGCTCGATCAGGGCCTGCGGCGCGTCAACCGGCTCGCCCTCCACTTCAACGATGCGGTCGCCGGGGTTGAGCCCCGCCTCCGCCGCGGCGCTGTCGGGCGTTACGCGGCCAATGATCGCACCGCTGGGCAGCGGATCAATCGTGTCGCCGTCCGGCGTGGGCTGATCGGGGAGACCGGGCTGGCCAAAGAAGCGCGTCATCGGCGGCGCGTAGCGAATGCCCAAGAAAGGGCGCGTTTCATCGTCGGGATTTTCACCCAGCGTAACGGTCAGCGTCTCGACCGCATCGTCCTCGCGCTGCACCTCCAGCTCGATTTCGTCGCCCGGCGCGTAGTCACCCAGCAGGTCCGCCAAATCATTCTCGCGGTTGATGGGCTCGCCGTCCACGCTCAAAATCACGTCGCCCGCCACGAGGCCCGCTTCGTCCGCGGCGCTCTCCGGCAGCACGTCCTGGACGAGCGCGCCTTCGGTCAGCGGCTGCAGATCACCCGGCAGCTCAAATTCGGGTTGCCCTTCCGGTTGAGGAATAGTCTGCCCCGGAAGGGTCTGCCCCGGCGTCAGCTCAAAGTTTTGTTCCAGCGCGGGATCGGCGTAGGGCGTGATGCCCATAAAGGCGCGTCCGTTGCGCTCGCCCAGCGTGAGCGTCAGCTCGCGCTCTTCGTCGCCGTGCAGCACCGAGAGCGTCACCTCTTCTTCGGGATTCAGCGTGCTCAGCAGGTTGCGCAAATCGGCCACGCGCTCCACCGCTTCGCCGTCGACGGCGAGCAGGATGTCGCCGCGCACGAGGCCCGCTTCCGCCGCGGGGCCATCCGCCGCCACTTCCACAATTACCAGCCCCTGCTCGGACAGCGCCTGCTCCTGCGCACCATCCGTCTGCGCGACAGGCGCGGCCCGTGCCACAAACGAACCGCTGCCCGCCAGCAGCACGCCCAGCGTCAGCAGCAGCGTGGCGACTAAGCGTCCGCTATTTGGTTTCCACATCTTTCAATCTCCTTTTTGCGTAAACGTAACAACCGTTCGCTTAAATAAGCGTCGATTTGGAATGATAGCAGGGCAAGCTTGAACTGCGTTTATGGGGAGATTAACTTTGGGTAAAAGTCGCGTCGACGGGCAGCGCGAAGCAGCGAAGTTTTCTGGTCAATGGCTCACGCCAACAGCCTACCCTACAAACAAACGCCTTTGCGGCTTTGCGTTAAATTCTTGAGTTAAAATTTTCGCGGCTGATTCAGCGCGAGCGATTGGCCGAGGGCGCATCTTCTGTCGATCCGGCAGAGGGAGGAGTGGGGGAATCGGCGGGGGCGAAGATCGCGTTGTAATCCTGACAGGCTTGCACGAGGTTGACGGCGCTAAAGTGGCCCATCGTCCAGCGCCTGAGCCGTGGATTTTCCTCGACAACTTGGCTTGCAATTTGGGCGACGCCCAGCCCCGCGCCCTCCAGCTTGGCCACTTCGCGACAGAGGCGCGTGAGGTAATCAATTTTGCCGTGAATATCCGGCCCGGCGACGCGGCGCACCGTGCCGCTGCCGGGAAAAAGGCGCTCCGGGCGCAGGTCGGCCATCAGGCGCAGGCTGCTGATCACGCCAAATAGATTGGATTCGGGCGACCAACTCGTCTCGCGCCCGCCGATGAAGGCGTCGCCGCAGAAGAGCCAGCGGCGCGTCGGTTCGTAGAGGCTGATGTGATCAACTGTGTGGCCGGGCGTCTGGATGATGCGGAAGTGGAAATCGGGCGTTTCGAGTTGGCCGGCGGGAAGTTCATCCAGCGCGCGAACTTGCTGGTCTTCGATGTCGATGGCTTGGGGCACGCCCCAGATCAGCCGTCGGTAGGGCTGCATCTGCAACCGCGTTGGTCGCTCCAGGAACGGCAGCGTGCGCAGCGAGGCGTAGACGGGCACGTCCGGGTAGCGCTGCCGCAGCATCGCCAGCCCACCAGCGTGATCCTCGTGGCCGTGCGTCACCACAATTTGCTCCACGCGCACCTGTTCGAGCACGCGCGCCAGCTGCTGCGCCGTGCAGCGCGGCCCCGTGTCGATCAGCAGGCCGTCCACCCAGTAGGCGGCGGTCCAGTAGAGCGGTTTGCCCAGCCACGCTCGCGCCATGCGAATGGCGGTCACGGGGCCGTGCTGTTCGGTCTGGATCATGGTGGTGCGTGGTAGGTAGCAAGCTGCAGGTGGCAGGTAATCGGGGAGATGAGGGTAACTTGCCAACCGTGCAGAACTAATCGACTCGTCGTAATCCTTTGCGTAACCTTTTCAAAAAGTCGTCTGGAATTTTTGCCGTGCGATTATCGAGATCGACGCAGACGTGTTGGGTGGACGCCGTCGCGAGCACATCGCCCGTATCGACGTTGTAGAGTTCGTAGCCAAAGGCCACGGCGCGGCTGCGCAGCGACGTTAGCTGCGTCGCAACTCGAACCGTATCACCAAAGCGGCAGGCGGCGCGGTAATCTACGCCCAACTTTGTCGCGGCAAAGTGGCGCCCGCGCGCGGCGATTTCGGTGTAGGGCACGCCCGCCGCCGCCAGCCACCCAATGCGCCCCATCTCCAGCCAGACAACATAGTTGGCGTGGTGCGCAATGCCCATCGCGTCGGTGTCGGCAAAGCGGACGGGGATGTCGATGGTGTGGATCATTTAGTCGCGCACGCGGTCGGGGTTTGCTTGGAGCCAAGCAATATATGCTTGTTCGACGCGCTCAATATCGTCCAAATCATTCCGACAGATAAGGTAAATCTCTTCTGGTGTAACCTCATCATAGAAATGAACTAGCCGATTTCGATAGCCCATCATCTGTTCGAACTGTTTTGCTATTGCGGAATCAAGAACGCCATATTCACCAAGCCGCCGAGCGATTGCCTTGTACTCTTGGGTTGCGTCAGCAAAGCCCTTTGCGAGGATATGACGCCCTGCATCTGCCAAAGCTTCTAGTGCTCGTCTCAACGCCGATTCAGCAGTGTAGACGTTACGATAATCGCCAAAGAAAGCCTTTTCGTTAAGTAACGGCAATCCGCGGATACGTCGCAATAGCTCATCAATCATGGCAATGCGCTCGCCAATGCTTTGACGCGAAACGTAACTAGGTGTCATGGAGCAACCGCTTGATGACGTTCAAAAATCATTCGCAACCGTTTTTGTTGAAGCGGCCACAAATCCGCTTCGCGCCGCCAAACGTAAAGCTCGTACTCATCCGCCGCATGGTCGCTATCGGCAAAGAGCCGCTCGCCGCGGGTTGCATTGGCGGCTAAAAATGGATTCGCCTCCTCCAGCACAACAAGATCGACCCGATCCACATCGAGAAAATCCTCCAGCGCCAGCGTTAGCCGCACCTTCTCCATCGGACCCGGATTCGCGCCCGTCGCGAACTTCACCGCCACATCGACATCGGACGGCCCCGGCGCCAGCGTCGCCGCCTCGTCCGCCAGCCACGCCTGTACGTCTTTGGCCCGGCTGCCAAAGACGTACAGGATGACCACGTCAAACTGGCGACAAATCTCAACGAGCTCTTGTTCGCGCATCACTCCTCACTCCTACATGTGAATCGGCTGCCCCTCAACCGCGTGCGCCGCCTCCATGATCACCTCCGACAGGGTCGGGTGGGCGTGGACGGTGCGGGCAATTTCCGCCGGGGTAATCTCCATAAACTGGGCCAGGCTCAGCTCGGGCAGCAGTTCCGTCGCCTCGTCGCCGACAATGTGGGCGCCGAGGATTTCGCCGTACTTTTTGTCGGTGATGATCTTGATGAACCCCCTCGTCTCGCGCGTGGCCTGCGCCTTGCCGTTGGGCATGAAGGGGAACTTGCCCGTCTCGATCTCGTAGCCCGCCTCCTCGGCCTGCGCCTCCGTCATGCCAAAGCTGGCGACCTCCGGCTTGCAGTAGGTGCAGCGCGGCATAAACTGGTACTTCTCCGCCGGAATCGGCAGCGTCTCCGCCCCCGCAATCGTCTCCGCCGCCACCATCGCCATCGCGCTCGCCACATGGGCCAAGGCCAGCAGCCCCGTGCAGTCGCCAATCGCGTAAATGTGCGGCTGGTTGGTGCGCATGTTCTCGTCGACCTGGATAAAGCCCTTGTCGTTTAGCTCGACGCCGCTGTTCTCGATGTCGCAGCGATCGGTGTTGGGCGTAATCCCAATGGCGATCAGCACCTGGTCGACTTCGAGCTGCTGCGTGCTCTCATCCTTCTGCTTCTTCACCGTCACGGTGACCTTGTCGCCGTTGATCTCGGCACTCTCGGCGACGCTGCCGGTCAGCGTATCAATGCCCGCCTTGTTAAAAGCCTTGCGCACCTCCTTGGAGACTTCGGGGTCCTCCAGCGGCAGCACGTCCTCCAGAAATTCTACTACCGTCACATCCGTACCGTAGGAATTGTAGAAGTAGCCCAGCTCCATGCCAATCGGGCCCGCGCCGACAACGAGCATCGACTCCGGCTGCTTCTCCGGGCGGATGGCCTGGCGGTACTGGATGATGCGCTCGCCGTCGGCCTTGATGTTGGGCAGGTCGCGCGCGCGGGCGCCCACGGCAATAATGAAGTTGGCCGCGGAGACAGTCTTCTCCTCCACATCCTCCTTGTACTCCGAAGGCGTAATGCGCAGCGTGTGCTCGTCGACAAAGTTGCCGTGGCCCTCGATCACGTCGATTTTGTTCTTCTTCATCAGGAAGGCAACGCCCTTGGTCTGCTTGCCCACCACGTCCAGGCTGCGATCAATGGCCGCGCCAAAATCGACCTTGAGATTGTCAAAGGTGATGCCAAACTCCTCGGCGTCGCGAAAGGTGTTGAGCACCTCGGCGTTCTTGAGCAGCGCCTTTTTGGGGATGCAGCCCCAGTTGAGGCAGACCCCGCCCAGGCTCTCGCGCTCCACAATCGCCGTCTTCAGCCCCAGCTGCGCCGCCCGAATCGCCGCCACGTAGCCGCCCGGCCCGCTGCCGAGGACGATGAGGTCATAGTCGTAGTTGTCTGCCATAGGAGTCTCCGTATTGCTTAGTGCTTAGTGCTTAGTGCTTAGTGCGTATTGCTTCGTTAACTGCGGCGCATCGGAGTTGATATACTCGATTCGTGGGCTCACCAGCATTAAGCAACAAGCACTAAGCAATAAAATTGTTTCGTAAAATTTCTACAAGTCTACAACAAACCCCGCCCCAAATCTGTCCGCTTGCGCCCGATTTAGCTGTTACAACTGCGCAAGAAATTGCTCTACGTCTTGCTGTAGAGATGAACGAACGGCGCGTGCCTTGTGGAGATTGATTTCGGGTTGAGGTTGCTCAATGACGGCCACATAGGCGTGGCGGAAAAAGTGGCGAAAGCTGCGGAGTGGCTCCAATAGTTGATGCGTTTCGGTTGTAATTAATGCGGGGCGCACGCCTTCAACGGAGTGAGCCATGCGCTGCAAGAGTGCAGTGTGCCAACCGCTCATATCTGCAATGTTATTTTCAAAATGGCGGGCCACGATGACAAACAAATCCTCTACCGCGTTGTAGACGTTGTGCAGTTGATAGCCAACACTTTCTAGCTCTACGGCTCTGCCGCTTGATAGCTCCGCCGCGCGCGCTTCCATGCGCTCAAAGGTCTGCTCGATGAGCGCCATCTGGTTGCGCATTTCGGTAACTAAAACTAAATTCTGTTTGGCGTCCACAACTCCCCCGTTTCCCGCACGCGCTCGGCAAAGTGACACTTGCGCAAGTCCATCACGTCCACATCGCGCACGAGCGCCGACGACAGCCGACTCATCAGCGCAAAAAACGCTTCCGGCTCGATCGCCTCCACCGCCACGTCGACGTCCGAGCGCTCGTGAAAGCGCCCCGCGCGTAACACGGAGCCGAAAACGTAGGCGCGATCAACGTCAAGCGACGGCATTACCTCATCAAGCAAAGCAAAGGTCTGTTGCAAGGTCTGCTGGCGCACTTCTTCCAGCTTTTGGCGGCGCTGATCCAGCGCCTGATCAAGTAGGTACGTGTCAAAGGCCATGCATCCAATTATACCACAAACATCTGCTGCCGCTCCGGGCCGACGGAGACGTAGTCGATGGGGACGCCCGCCAGTTCGCCAATGCGCGCCAGGTAGGCTTTGGCCTGGGGCGGCAAATCTTCGATGTGCCGACAGTCCTCGGTCGATTCCAGCCAGCCCTCCCACTCCTCATAGACCGGCTCGACTTCGTAGAGCAGCGGCGTGTCCGGCATAGATTTGGTGATCACGTCGCCGTTGGGCATTCGATAACCCGTGCAAATCTGGATCGTCTCGAAGTGGTCCAGAATATCCAGCTTGGTGACGGCGATGCTCGTCATGCCGTTGAGCCAGGCGGCGTAGTTGATCGCCACGCCGTCAAACCAGCCGACGCGGCGCGGGCGACCCGTGGTCGCGCCAAATTCCTTGCCGATCTCGCGCAGCCGCTCGGCGTCCGCCCCCGCCAGCTCCACGGGGAACGGCCCGTCACCGACGCAGGTGCTGTAGGCTTTGACGATGCCGACGATGCGGTCGATGGCGCGGGCGGGCAGGCCGGCCCCGGTCGGCGCAAAGGCGGCGGTGGGGTTGCTGCTGGTGACGTAGGGGTAGATGCCCCAGTCGAGATCGCGCATCACGCCGAGCTGGCCTTCGAGCAGCACGTCTTGATTTTCTTCGAGCGCACGACGAAGAATCGGCACGGTGTCGACGATGCGATCCTCGAAGTGGCGGCGGTAGTCCATGCAGAGCGCGTACAGCTCCTGCCCGTCGACCGGCTCGCCCCCCAGAATTTCGATTTTGCGGTTGACGGTGCGCAGCGCGTTGTCCAGCCGCCCCTCGAGCCAGTCCGGGTTGAGCAGATCGCCCATGCGCAGACCGGAGCGCGTCGCCTTGTCCGAATAGGCGGGGCCGACGCCGCGCTTGGTCGTGCCGATGGTGTCGCTGCCGCGCGCGGCTTCTTCGAGCGCGTCCAGCGTGCGGTGGTAGGGCAGCAGCAATTGCGCGCGGTTGCTGATCAGCAGGCTCGCGGTGTCGACGCCCGCCTGCTCCAGCGCCGCCATCTCCTCCAGCAATTGCGCCGGGTTGACGACGCAGCCGGAGCCAATGATGTTAATCGCGTTGGGATTGAAGATGCCGCAGGGGACGAGGTGCAGCGCGTGCTTGCCATACTGGTTGATCACGGTGTGGCCGGCGTTGTCGCCGCCCTGGAAGCGCATTACAATGGGCGCGCCCTGCTGCGCCAGGTAGTCGATGATGCGGCCCTTGCCCTCATCGCCCCACTGTGCGCCGACGATTGCGGTTACGGTCATTGGTTGTAAGTCTTTCTAGGATTTTTAACGCGGAGGTTCGCGGAGGAAAGGAGAGAACTTGTCATTTCGACCGGATATAGTTAACTCCTAGCTACCTGACACATTTTAGAAATAGGGGATGAGGCGCAAAGGGACAGGGTCAGAGTTGGATAAAAGACGTTGAACCATGTCCCAACCAATGCGAAAAAGACTGAGGTCGCGGCGGTCAGTGCGGTCGACCAGGAAGCGCTGACCGCGCTTGACGACAGCCGAGCCAAAGGCCAGAAGCCAAACGATGAGCAGGGCCACGGCCAGGACGAGTCGCGAGAGGCGATGAGCTGCCTGCAAGCGAGTTGCTTCCAAGTCGAAGCCATTGCGTTTACAGTCGCCAAAGAGCTCTTCAATCCACATGCGACGGCTGTAGTGCAGGCGAACGAGACGCGGGTCAGTCAAATTCGTGGCGAGCAGCCAAGGCTCCTTGTAGCCAGTCTGCCAGCAGGCGAACAGATTGCAGAAGTGACCATGCGTTTTGGTTAGCAGCACCTTGGGCAGCCAGCAGCGGTCGCCGGGCTGGGCAACGAGCTGTGCGCAGGGTTGCCACTGTTCTGTTCCCGGCTGTGACCAAAGGTGGGAGCCCTTCTGACGCAGCACATAGGTCCACCGCCAGTGCTCGAGTTTGCGGATCAACTTGACGCTGCCAAACTCGCTGTCACCCAGCACGACCACAGAGGCGTGGGCCGGAATGAGCGGCTTGAGCAGTCGCAGCAGCGCAATTTGATGACGCGCCGACGAGTGGCCGCGCGTGCCTTTGCGCCATGTCCAAATCAAGGGCAACGCTCGTCGCCGAAAGGCTAAAGCAACCATCAATAATTGATGACCGTTGCCCACCTGGCTCCCGTCGATAATAAGCCGCAGCGGCAGCCCGCTTTTCGCCGCCTGCTCCAGCAGCCTGCGCGCCACCGGTTTATACCAAAGCCGCACGTTTACAGACCGATTGTTGAGTATCCGCAGCAACCCGCGCTCTTTGCTCGTCTGCTGAGCCCAACCCGGCACTTTGCGCGCTACCTTTTTGAGGTGAACACTTCCCTCCAGGTAGAGGCCAACCAACAACTTCGCGAAGCTTTTTAGCCGCGACGCGTGCTCATCCGGCCACAACATTTGCAACTCATCTAACCATCTATGGTACAGTTTCATCGGGAAGACCTCTCCGTTTCTGTTTCGCTTTTTGGTTTGTCACCTATAGCTTAACATATCCGGTTTGGTCTTCCTTTCTCTCTCTACAACCTACCTCACGTAAAAGTGTCAGGTAGCTAGAGTTAACTCTATTATACGAGACCAACTCAAGCCGCTAGTAGTCAACAAGTTTGTTTTGGCGGGTACGGGCATGGAATTTCATACCTGTACCCGCCGACTCTCATCCGTCAAACTTTGTTTGTTGAAGCACTAGCCATCTGAACACAAACCGACTGAAGCTAGTTGACGATGCTGTGATAGCCAGCTTGGTTGTTCTACTCAGGTATTAACTTGTCGAAATGTGTTAGTAGAATACGTCAGGTATGCGCTCCGCTATTGAGCTAGCGCCGCGATGTTGCTGCTTCCTTTGCCAGACTATGTAAACCAAATAGACCAGCATAGTCATCCACGTGATCGCTTGAAAGATTTGATAGATACTGATCCAGAGTTGTGGTAACCGCCAGGAGCCCAAAGGCGTGAGCGTCGTAAAGACACCAGTTACAAACAAAGTGCCAGCGAGAACACGTTGATATACTGACGTGTCTTCTTGCTGAATCAGACGGTATAGCGTGATCATGGGCAAAAGAACCAGCAGATCATCATACGCGCTGTGGTAAATCCAGAAGCGAGAGACAAGCGCCGTTATACCTAGCAAGAGCCACACCTCTTGGTCGCGAAAATAGAAGACCAATAGTCCAAACAGGCCCAGCAACACAAGTGAAAGCTCGAGGCTGAAATGCTTCACGTCTAACGCGTGTAGCCATGTCTGTGTGTTGAAGGTTCCAACTATTTTGGCTCCGTACGCCGCGCCAGCTGCTCCTTTCTCCACCCATTGCATCATTAAGGTAAAAGTGTCTGCCTGTTGGAACGACGCCATGGCCAACGTGGCTGTTGTATAACAAGCAAGCACAATCAAACCCGGGAAGATGCGACCTGGCACAAATAGTATTAGCCAGAAGAAAGGAGCAGCAACGGTTGGCTTAATTAATGCAATGGTGAACAGAAGAGCCGCTAGCACATCTATCCAACGGTAGTTGTAACGCTTCAGCAAAAGTACGCTAGTGATTAACAGCGGCAAAAGGTGAACACCCGTTTGTCCAATGCGAATCGTCAAACCGAGTGGAAACGAGATCAACGGTAACAAAAACAGGGAGAGACGACGTATTGGCACACGTTCACCACTCTCCCGCATCGTTAGGTAGCAGAGCCAAATTAGCATAAAAACGAGTGTGACGGCCCAAACCCAACGTGCCCCCCATGCGTCTACCCAGCCAAGTAAAGGCCACAACATAAAGTAAGAAGCTGGTGGATAGACGGCATTATTCATGGTTTCGTAAATGGGTTCGCCCGCAAATATCGCCTGTAGCTCTCCATGGCGCATAAGCAGATCGACGGGCCCCTCGTGGAAGCGGCCCAGCATACCCTCTCCAAACAGCAACCGCCTAAACCGATTGTACATCCAGCCAGCAGCCAAAATGGACATGATACTTAACCCAAGTTGCTACCTTGAAAAGTTGCGTATAGTGGTAGAAAAAGTTGAAGAATCCATGAGGTTTCCGTACGATTTACAGGCGACCAAACCGATAAATCAAACAGGAGAACCTCATGGACACGCAAATTATACTCGTCTACTGCCTGTGCGCCGATTTGCTCGACGCGTTGGATCACCGTGAAGACAAGCAATGCCAAGTCAGCGACGCCGAAATCATGACCATCGGCATCGTGGCCGCGCTCAAATTTGGCGGCAACTACAACTCAGCGCGTTTGATGCTCAAGGAACAGGGCTACATTCCGGGCATGTTGGGCAAAAGTCGCTTCAGTCGGCGACTGCATCGGGTCAAGCCCTACTTTCTGACACTCTTCAGCGTGCTGGGCGAATGCTGGAAAGCCGAAAGCGAGGAAAACATCTATGTCGTGGATACCTATCCCATCCCGGTTTGCGACAACATCCGCATTTCGCGCTGCCGCTTGTACCAGGATGAAGCCTATCGCGGCTACAAATCCAGCAAACGGCGCTACTTTTACGGTCTGAAAATCCACATGCTCGTCAGCGAAACGGGGCGACCCGTTGAATTTTTCCTCACCTGCGGCAGCTTCAGCGACACCACGGGACTGGAACTCTTCGATTTCGACCTGCCGTCGGGCTCCATGGTCCTCGGCGATAAAGCCTACAACCACTATGTCATCGAGGATATCCTGGAGGATAACGAGATTCACCTCTATCCGATTCGCAAGAAAAACTCGAAGCGCCCGCTCGCTGGCTGGATTCACTTTTTTCAGCATCACTACCGCCAGGCCGTGGAAACGGCGGGCAGCATGATTGAGCGTTTGTTGCCCAAGTCCATCCATGCCACCTCGACGGCTGGTTTCGAGTTGAAAGTCGTGCTCTTTTGCCTCGCCTCCAGCATCGCTTGGTTGCAACCTGCCTAGCCATCCGCTGTCTATGCGCAAAATCTACAGGTAGCAACTTGGGTTACTTACGACTAGACGATCAAAGAGCATCGCTTGCCGCTTCCATATATCATGGCAACCTAAAAAGAACCTTGTCACGCGGCCTTGAGTGTGCCGCCTCTTGATTTTTTGCATCAACCTTTGATTCCTAAGGCCAATCCAAGAAAATAAACACCCATCCAAATGTGCGGTGCACCTTCCCAGGATACTGCTGGCGAACTCTAGATCGGGGGATAATGACCCTGGCTGTGCGAGGCACTTTCCGAAGTGCCACGCACGGTGGGTCGCGTCTTTTCCAATTCGCCAGCAGTATCCTTCCGAGGTGCGTCGCACGTTTGGTGGTAGATAACCCTGGGTGTTTATTTTTTTGGAACAGCCCAAAAGGTGTTTTGGCTGCAAGCTTGGGGGAATTCAACCTATCAATTTGAACTGTAAAGTCACAAGGATTGGCTAGCTCTGCGCAGCACGCCAACTAATTGTGGGGCTTCATCAAAAAGCGTTACGAACCAACGCCTGGGCAGTGATTATCACATTCCGACAGGGTCGGCCCATGTGGCAACCGCTGCCCGGACGCTGTCGGGTAGGCAAGTTGGTAGCGAGCAGGGACGGTCACTTTGGCGGCCTCTCTTCTCTCCGCGTCTTCGTGTTGGATCCTTCTCTCACCCTCTCGGCAGCTGATAATTTGGTGCTTCCTTCGTGATCGTAATGCTGTGCGGGTGACTTTCTTGATAACTCGCCGCAGTCATGCGCACGAAGCGGGCCTTTTGCCACAGCTCAGCGACGTTCGCCGCGCCGACGTAGCCCATGCCGCTGCGCAGGCCGCCAACCAGTTGGAAGATGTAGTCGCGCAGCCGACCCTTGTACGGCACCTGGCCTTCAATGCCTTCAGGCACGGTTTTGCCGCCGATGTTCGCGCCGCTGTCGGGCCTGCCGTTCGCACTTGCCTGTGCGCTCTGGTAGCGATCGTTCGCGCGGCCCTTCATCGCGCCGAGGCTGCCCATGCCGCGATACTCCTTGAACGAGCGCCCCTCGCGGATCACGATGTCGCCCGGCGATTCGTGCAGGCCGGCCAGCAGGCTGCCCAGCATGACGGCGCTGGCTCCGGTAGCCAGCGCTTTGGTGATGTCGCCGCTGTAGCGAATGCCGCCGTCGGCGATGACGGGCACGCCCAGTTCACGACCGGCTTCGACACAGGCCGCAATTGCCGTCAGCTGCGGCATTCCCGCGCCGCTGACGATGCGCGTCGTGCAGATCGAGCCCGCGCCGACGCCCACCTTGATCACATCCGCACCCGCCTCGACAAGCGCTCGCACACCCGCACCCGTGACGACGTTGCCCGCGAGAATCGGCACGTGCGCCCCAAAATTGTCGCGCACCGAGCGAATCGTGTCAACCACGCCGCGGCTGTGGCCGTGCGCCGTGTCGATGGCCAGCGCGTCGACGCCCGCCTCGATCAGCAGCCCTGCGCGCTCCAGCCCAGGCTCGCCCACGCCAATTGCCCCCGCCACCAGCAGCCGACCGCGCTCGTCCTTGGCCGCGTGCGGAAAATCCTGCCGCTTGAGAATGTCCTTATAGGTAATCAGCCCCTTGAGCAGCCCGTCGTCGTCCGTAAGCGGCAGCTTTTCGATGCGGTGCTCGTGTAGGATGCGCTTGGCCTCCTCCAGCGTGGTGCCAATGCGCGCCGTGATTAGCGGTTCATGCGTCATAAAGTCGCTGACGGAGCCGCTGTAGTCCGTCGCAAAGCGCACGTCGCGGTTGGTCAAAATGCCCACCAGTCGACCGTCCGCGTCCGTAATCGGCACGCCGCTGATGTGGTAGTGGCTCATCACCTGCTCGGCGTCGGCCAGCGTCGCGTTCGGCGAGAGCGTGATCGGGTTGGTGATCATGCCGCTCTCGCTGCGCTTTACCTTGTCGATCTCCTCGGCTTGATCGCTCGGCGAGAGATTGCGGTGAATCACGCCCAGGCCGCCCTGCCGCGCCAGCGCAATCGCCAATTCGCCCTCGGTGACGGTATCCATCGCGGCGCTGAGCACCGGGATGTTCAACTGCAAACGCTCGTGCAGCCGCACGCTGAGGTCAATGTCGGCGGGGAGCACTTCGGCGTAGCCCGGCGTGAGCAGCACGTCGTCGAAGGTAAGCGCCGTGGTCGAGAACATGGCGGGCACCTGAGCGACTTCGTGGTCGGCGTGCAGGGCGCTGGGCACGACGCCGTTGGTTATGCCGTTGGTAGCGATGGGGTGGGTCATGTAGTTTCCTCCAGATACAGATGGCTCGCCGGTGTCGACGCCGAAATGAATGGTCGAAGCGACCGCTACGCGAGCGACGGCTGGTAAGCGAAGTGCGTTAAAACGCACTAAACGTGGCAACAGACCAACGCGCTGAAGCGCGTTTTAAAAAAGATGCCGAATTCATTCGGCGCCGGTTGCGGCATTCAAGACATCACGCCAAAAAACAAAAACCACCGGCCTCGCAGCCCGTGGTCGTTCACGTCTTTATCATCGATTGTCCGCTACTGCGCCCGCCGCGCCAGTTCCGCCTCGACCTCGCGCCACTCCAGCCCACGCTCGGCCAGCAGCACCAGGCCATGGTAGAGCAAATCCGCCATCTCGTAGACCACGCGCTCGTCGCCCTCCCCCTTGGCCGCAATGATGACCTCGACGGCCTCTTCGCCCAGCTTTTTGAGAATTTCGTTCTCGCCTTGCTCAAAGAGCGTCGCCGTGTAGGAGCCGGGGGGCGGATCTTGTTTACGGCTTTGGATGGTCTCGAAGAGAGAGGCGAGGGTGTCGTTCATGGGCGTAAATTCTTGGGTGAATCAAAGATGAATCGTTGGCCCGTTCGCACGGGGGCGTGCTCACTCCTCATGGCGATTAAGCGAGCGAAAAAAGCAGGTCATTGCGCCGGTATGGCAGGCGGGGCCAGCGGGGTCAACGAGCACGAGGAGTGTATCACCGTCGCAATCGACCCGCAAATCGACAACGGTTTGCATGTTGCCGCTGGTTGCGCCCTTGTGCCACAGTTCTTGTCGACTGCGGCTCCAGAAGACGGTCTCGCCCGTGTCCAGCGTGCGCTGCAAGCTCTCGCGGTTCATCCACGCCATCATCAGCACGTCGCGCGTCGTCGCGTCCTGCACGATGGTGGGGACGAGATCGTCGGCGTTGAACCGAACGGCGTCGAAGAGTTCTTTCTCGCTCATAGCAAATGGAAAAGATTGAAGGCTAAAGATTGGGTAGACTGTCCAATCTTTAATCTTCAATCTTTAATCTTCAATCTTTATTCCTCAAATTCAATTGGCATTCTAATTTCGATTCCCCGACCGGCCAAGTCGCGCTTCAACTCCATGATCTGCATCTGCTTGAAGTGAAACAGGCTCGCGGCCAGCGCCGCCGACGCGCCGCCCTCCGTCAGCGCCTGGGCAAAGTGCTCGGCGCGGCCCGCGCCGCCGCTGGCGATCACGGGGATGCCGACGGCGCTGCTGATGGCGTGCGTCAGCGAAATGTCGTAGCCCTCCTGCGTGCCGTCGCCGTCCATGGAGGTGAGCAGGAGCTCGCCCGCGCCGCGCCGCTCGGCCTCGCGCGCCCACTCGACGGCGTCCAGCCCCATGTTCGTTCGCCCGCCGCTGATGTAGACATCCCAGCCCTCGCCGCGCTGCTCGCGCTCGCTGCCCTGGCGCAGCCGCGCGTCGATGGCGACGACGATGCACTGGCTGCCAAAGCGCTTGGCCCCCTCGCTGATAATTTCGGGGTTGCGCACCGCCGCCGAGTTGAGGCTGACTTTGTCCGCCCCGGCCAGCAAAATCGCCCGCATGTCGTCCACCGTGCGCAGGCCGCCGCCGACGGTGAAGGGGATGAAGACGGTGTCCGCCACGGCGCGCACCATGTCGGTGACAATGTCGCGCCGCTCGTGGGTGGCGGTGATGTCGAGGAAGACCAGCTCGTCCGCGCCCTCGCGATCGTAGGCCTGCGCCTGCGCCACGGGATCGCCCGCGTCGACGAGGTCGACAAAATTGATGCCCTTGACCACGCGGCCATCTTTGACGTCGAGGCAGGGGATAATGCGTTTGGCTAACATGAACAAGTTTTAACACAAAGGCGCAAAGACGCAAGGGACTGCTCGTCAATTTACTTGGCTGAAAAGCGACTGTCTCGGTGGGAGGGCAACACTCAGCGCCAGCGACAGCATCAACGGATAAATTCCTTTGCGCCCTTGCGTCTTTGCGTTGATGTTCGTGATTTACAGGAGATCGTGCTCCGTCATGTACGCCATGGCCCGGTCAAAGGCGGGCAGCTGTTCGGGCGACGTTTCGGTGAGCATCTCCCAGGTTTCCTCCGGCGTGAACCAGCGCACTTCGCAGTGGTTGTCGTGGCAGAGCATTGCTTCGCCCTCGCTCGCTTCGCCCAGGAAATAGACGACGGTGCGCTCAATTTCGTGGTTGCGGATGCGCTTGACGTAGTGCAAATCCGTGCGGCAGTCCTCGTAAACCTGCTTCAAGTCCAAACAGGTTTCTTCTCGAAACTCGCGCACCGCACAGTCGAGCAAATCCTCTGGGGCTTCGAGACCGCCGCGTGGAAATTGCCACTTCTCGAAAAATAAATTGAAGAGCATCAGAAAGCGCACGCCCTCCTCGAAGCGGCGAAAGGGGACGATGCCGGCGCTGTGCTTGGCCAGCGGCAGCGCGGCGACCATCAGCGCCTCAGCAAGATCGATGTCGCCCGTGTAGAGCGCGCGGCCCACAACGACGCCGCCCACGTTGTAGTGCTCGCGCTGCTTGAGCCGTTCGATGTCGTGGATGCTGGCGACGCCGCCGCTGGCGATCACGGAGAGGCCGGTGGTGTCCGCGAGGTGGGTGGTGCGGTCGAGGTTGACGCCGGTCATCATGCCGTCGCGCTCGATGTCGGTGAAGAGCACGTGTTCGACGCCGAGCGCCGCCATGCGGTGGCCCATCTCGATCAGGTCGAGCTCGCTTGTCTCTTGCCAGCCGTGGGTGGCAACGCGTCCGTTGCGCGCGTCCAGCCCCACGGCCACGCGCTCGCTGCCCCACGACGCCAGCGCATCGCGCACGATAGCGGGATTTTCCACGGCCACCGTGCCCAGCACCACGCGGTCAACGCCCAGCGCCAGCGCCAGCTCAATATCGTCCAGCGTGCGCAGCCCCCCCCCAAATTGGATTTTGACATCAACGGCTTGGCGGATGTCGCGCAGGCAGCGCAAGTTGATCGGTAAGCGCCGCGCCGCGCCTTCCGCAAACGGCTCGAGCTTCTGCGTCCCCGGCGACTGCACCAAAATGTTGGAGCCCGCGCCAGCCCCAACGCGCCGCAGCGAATCAATCTGCGAATGCTTGGCGTTGAGCGCACCATCTAAGTTGACGATGTGCAGCCACGTTGCTCCCTCCGCCACCCAGCGCTGCGCCACCTGCACTGGGTCATCGTCAAAGATAGTTTGCGCGTTCGGGTCGCCCTGCTGCAGGCGCACGCAATTGCCTTTGCGCAGGTCGATTGCGGGATAGATGATCATGGGGGATAGCCAACTTTTCTTACAACGCAGGCGGCGAGCCATGCGGGAAATGGTCGAAGGAGCTGCGGTGCGGAGCCTGAGCGCGCTGGCAGGACAAACAGCCAGCAGCGCGGGTGCGTAGCCAGGCCAATCTCTCTGTAAATTATTTGCATAGCGGATTGGTGACTCTGCCGCTGAAGCAGTCACGGCGAAGCGTGGCAGGCTCAACGCGAAGATGCAGCGCTGTTGGGAAAAAGCATACCACGCACGGGGAAAAACAAACGTAACGTTCATCCATCTTTTGTCGCAGCGAATTTCCGGAACGACTTTGTCCCGGCGAGCGAGCCGTTTCGCTATGCGCGAGCCGTTGAAGACGAAGTGGACGCAAAATCTTGGCGCAGCACGGCTCGACCGGCTTCCCCCTCGACCAGCGCCACGGCGGCAAAGGCCAGCGCCCGCCAATCCGCCAGCTGCACCCGAATTGCGCCGTCGACGTACTGATTCAGCAGGTGGGCGCGATAGAGGCTGAGCGTGAGGCCGTGGCCGATGAGGGCGAGCGTTTGCTTGGGGAACTGGGTGTGCAGGTCGACCATGCCAGCGCGGAAACGGGCCAACGCCTCGCTGGCCGGCTCCCAGTCGACAGCGGCCTGGTGGGGGTGGGCAAAGCAGTGGGCCACGCGTCCAACGTAATCGCCAACCCAGCCGGGGCGATGCAGCTCGTTGAAGCGGGCATCGACGGTTAGCGGCAAATCGCGCGTAGCCAGCGCGGGCTCTACAGTCAGCCGCGTCTTGGGCTCGCTGCTCAGGACAACGCGATCAACCTCGGCCCAAAACGGCTCGCGCGCCAGCGCCGCCGCCTGCTCGCGCCCCGCTTCGGAGAGCCGCCAGCGAGCCGCGTCAACAGCGGGCTCCTGCTGCGTATGGGCGTGGGTGATGAGGTAGAGACGCATTTTGGATTTGTGATTGCGGATTTTCGATTTGTGGTAACTATTCAGCTATCAACGGATTCAGGGAACGGATTGAACGGATGGGGTCGTCTCGAGTCCGTTTTTCGCCAGACATTCTTGTCTACTTGACCAAGAACGGATAAGTTGGTCCTCAATCCGTTTTGAAAATCCGTTGACAGCTCTTCTGCTGCTACTCCTGAATCGTTACGTTGCAGGTGTAAAACAGTGGGGCAAACAAAACAATCGTAAATCTACTTCACTAACTTGAGGAAGTTTGCCAAAATTCGCAGCCCGACGGCGTGGCTCTTTTCGGGGTGGGGCTGAATGCCCCAGGCGTTTTTGTAGCGGAGAATGCTGGGGTAGGCGAGGCCATACTCTGTCGTGGCGAGCACGGCGTTGCGGTCGTCGACATCGCAGAAGTAGCTGTGGGCAAAGTAGGCATGCGCGCCGTCCGGCACGCTGTCGAGCAGGTCGTCGTTGCGCTGGCGGTGGAGGCGATTCCAGCCGATCTGTGGGACGCGCAGCAAGCGGTCGGGATGTTCGGGATCGGGGCATTCCGGAAAGCGGCGCACGTGGCCGGGGATGATGTGCAGGCCCTCGTGCTGGCCCATCTCTTCGCTTGAATCGAGCAGCAGTTGCATCCCCACGCAGATGCCCAGCAGCGGCAGCCCGGCTTCGACAAAGTCGAGCAGCGGCTGCTCAAAGCCCTGTCGCCGCACGCTGTCGATGCTGTCCCCAAACGCGCCCTGGCCCGGCAGCACCACGGCCCCCCAGCGCGTAAAGTCCGTCGGCGCATCCACGATGTCGACCGAAACGCCGAGCGGCCCGGCCACCGTTTCAAAGGCTTTGTAGACGCTGCGCAGGTTGCCCACGCCGTAGTCGAGAATGGCGATCATAGGGGAAAGATTGGTAATTGGAGATTGGTAATTGAGTACGGGCACGCCATGGCGTGCCCGTACTCAATTACCAATTTTCTCGCTGCAAATCACGAACGGCTGAACTCGGTTCAGCGGCCCCGACTTGCTGGCTGCCGCTTGCCGCTTGCTACTTCTTCAATTCGAGATTTCGCACCAGCGCGGGCGGAAACTGCTTTTGCGCAATCGACGTTGTCAATGTCCGGATGCGGCGCTCCGCAAAATCAATGTCGACCGGCGAAAGCTCCTCGCGTGCGACGGCGTCGTCGAACGCTTCTTCGTGCAGCAGCGTCACGCGTTCGTCCGCGCCGATCCAGAGCGTCAGCAGCAGATCGGAGGTGGAAAGCTGGCCGCCGTTTTTGTTGAACTGGCGGCAGATGGGCGCGCGCATCCCAATGGATTCCCCAACGTCGTTAAAATACTTTTCGACAATCTGGTCCTCGTCCATCAGCCAAAAGCGAAACCAGACGAAGTGCGGCGCGGCGATCGTCACCCGCTCCATGCCGCCGCCGAGCGACTGAGTGGGCGTGCCGCTATCCCACGTCACGCGCTCCACCAGCATCTCGCTCGGCTGCTCGACGCGGTAATCCATGGCGTGCTCCGCCACGCGCCAGTCGCCGCTGCGCACGAGGCGCGCGTCGGTGGTGGAGGTTTGGCTGGCGGGGGGAGCAGTCGCCGTTTCGAGTTCAGTCATGGAAGAAAGGGTTGCGGTTAGTATTTTTTAACGACGGCCCGATACGCATTGGGCTCGCGGAACTGAATGAGCTGGCGCTCCTCGCGCACGGTGCGCACGCGGTCCATGTCGATGGTGGCGACGGCGTAGCCTTCGATGTTTTCATCGAGCACGGTGTAGACTTCGCCCATGGGGCCGACGAGCAGGCTGTCGCCGGCAAAGCGCATGGTCGGCTCTTCGCCGACGCGGTTGGCCGCAGCGACGTAAACGGCGTTCTCGCAGGCGCGGCTGATCAGGTGCGCGCGCCACGAGTCGCTGAACTGCTCCTCCCAGTTGGCGCTGATCACCACCAAATCCGCCCCCTCCATCGTGAGGCTGCGCGCCGCTTCGGGAAAAGCCAAATCGCTGCCGGCCAGCAGCCCAAAGCGCCCCCACTCGGCTTCGGCGGTGATAAAGCGAAAGCCGCCGCGATAGACCTGGCGCTCCTCGCCCAGCAGGTGCACCTTGCGGTACTCGGCCATGATATCGCCTTCGGGGCCGAGACAGACCAGCCCGTTGTAGAGAATGCTCTCCACTTTCTCTTTGACAACGAGGCCAAAAACGACGTGCGTGTTGAAGTCGCTGGCGCGCTTGGCCAGATAGTTGGTGGCGTGGCCCGGCACGCGTTCGGCCAAATCGGTGGCGCGCAGCCCCAGCTCGGCCCCCGTGTAGCTCAGTTCAGGAAAGACAATCAGATCAGTGCGCTGCTCGCCGCAGATGCGCT
Organism: Caldilineaceae bacterium; assembly: GCA_965213595.1. Classification (GTDB taxonomy): domain Bacteria; phylum Chloroflexota; class Anaerolineae; order Caldilineales; family Caldilineaceae; genus JBCCFC01. The sequence continues at coordinate 1,042,959 of CBDBZO010000002.1, forward strand.
CCACAAAGTCGCCCATCTTGCGCAGATTGGCTTCGGGGTTGGCGAGCTGGGGGGCCATCTGTACCAGCGCAACGGTAATATCACCCGGCATACAAAGAATTCTCCTCAATCAGTTGATTTTTCCAGTCAGTATAACACATCCGTTCGGATTCACCAGTTATTTCGTTTTGCGGTAGAATAGGGAAAGACAACCAATTTTAACGCGAAGGCGCAAAGGCGCAAGGAGCAGTCTCGTTTATCATCTCGAGCGGATGTAAAAAACCTTGGCGCGGTTAACCTGGCAGCTGAGTTGAGCTACCTGTCTCGTTCTGCCCAGCCGCTTCGTTTGCCGCATCAAGCTTTCTCGCTGCGCTCGAAATCACAGCCCTGAAATCCCTTTGCGCCTCCGCGCCTTCGCGTTAAATTCTTAGTTTCTCCATGGAGTTTGTATGAACGGTATAAAAAATTGGCTGCGGCGGGCTTGGCTGGTGCTGGTGGTGGCGGGCGTGATCATCGGGCTGGACCAGTGGACGAAGGTGCTCGTGCGGCGGAATATCCCCGATTACACGTCACTCGTTCCCTACCCCTCGATTAGCGACTATTTTTTCTTCCAGCACGTGCACAACTACGGCGCGGCCTTTGGCATTCTGCAAAATCAGCGATTGCTCTTCACCGTGATTGCCGTTGTGGTTGCCATCGCGATTTTGGTTTACGTGCGCTACCTGCCGCTGCATCAAATCTTCGTGCGGCTGCTGCTCGGCCTCCAGCTTGGCGGCGCCATTGGCAACCTGCTGGATCGGCTCTACCAGGGTTACGTCACCGATTTTATCGTGACGGGCATTCCCGGCTTTTGGTACATCCCCAACTACAACATCGCCGACAGCGCCATCGTCACCGGCGTGATTGGGCTGGGCGCGTACATTTTTTGGCAGGATTACCAGCAGGCGCGCCGCGGTGACGCGGAGGAAGAAGCAGTGGACGAATCGGGACAGGTGGGCGACGCCGATGAGCGAATCGACCCGTATAAACCACAGAGCGCAAAGCCAAGCGGCGCAAGCGATTGAGCAGGAGCATTTATGGCTACCCCCACTCTACCCATCATCGCCGTTGATCCGGCGCGGGTTGTCGAAGAAGACAAATTTTACTACGGCCACCGCCTCGTCGAGGATGTCGACGAGCACGGGCGCTACGACATGCGCTACGTGCCGCTCGCCGAAGACGATTTCCTCAACCCCCAACACGGAGACCACTTTGTGCAGGGCACGGTGCATCGAGGCGACTTAACCAGCATTCGAGGTTCCATCCGCTACGCACTTTGCCAACGAACCGATTTAACCGTCTTTTCCGAGTTAAAAATGGAGTGGCCCGATCCAAGTTGGGATAGCCCCGCGCCCGATGTTTCCGTGGTGCCCAACGTTCAGAAGCCGGAGCAGCCCCGCGAAGAATTTTACGTGTCAGCAGAAGGCACGCAACCAGCACTGATAGTCGAATTGACCTCGCCGCGCTTTTTGCGCTTTGACCTTTACAGAAAGGTATTTATCTACCAACAGGCGGGCGTCGATGAATACATCATCATTGATTCCGGGCTGCGAGAGGGGCGCAACTCGGTCGACTATACGGTTGCAGGCTACCAATTGGACAACAATCGCTACCGCCCAATTCAACCCGATGAAGATGGCTTTGTGCTGTCGCAGGTCGTCAACCTGCTCTTCGGCCCCAGCGCCGACCGCCAGACCTTTCTCGTGCTGGATGCCGACACGCGCACGCGCATTCTCTCCGATTGGGAGCGGGCAGAAGCCGAGACCCAGCGCGCCGAAGCCGCGCACCAAGCGCGCATTTTGGCCGAGCAGCGCGTGAAGCGTGCCGTTGCAGCGCGTCAATCCGCCGAGCAGCGCCTGCGCGAACTCGAAGCCGAACTGGCCCGCCTGCGCAGCCAGCCCTCCAACTCGTGAGCGAGCCACTCGCCCTCACCGTTCCCGCCGAGGCCGCCGGCGACCGGCTCGACCGCTGGCTCGCCGCCGCGCTGACCGACTGCAGCCGCAGCGAGATTCAGCGCTGGATCAAGGACGACGCGGTTACGGTCGACGAAGAGATCGCGCGCGCCAACCACCGGCTGTCGGCGGGCGAGTGCGTTGTCGTCGAAATTCCTCCCGTTATCGAAGAAGCGGGCGCGCCCCAGCCCGAAGATATTCCCCTCACCATCGTCTACGAGGACGAAGACCTGCTCGTGATCGACAAGCCCGCGGGCCTGGTCGTCCACCCCGCGCCGGGCCACGCCACGGGGACGCTCGTCAACGCCGTGCTGCACCACGCGCCGGACATCGAAGGCGTTGGCGGCGCGCGGCGACCGGGGCTGGTGCATCGGCTGGATCGCGAAACGAGCGGCCTGATCGTCGTGGCAAAGCACGACCGGGCGCATCGCTTTGTGCAGGCGCAGTTTAAGGATCGCACCGTCTACAAAGAGTACTTGGCCCTCGTCGAGGGGCAGATGGAGCCGCCGGCGGGTCGCCTCAACGCGCCGATGGGTCGCCATCCCGTGGATCGCAAGCGCCAGGCCATTCTTCCTCCCGATCCGCTCACCGGCGAGCCGCAGGGTCGCGAGGCGGTGACGGACTACCACACGCTCGCCACCTACAGCGCGGCGGGCAATCGGCTCGGCCTCAGCAGCGGAGCCGTTGCCCACTTCAGCCTGCTGCGCGTTGTGCTGCACACCGGCCGCACCCACCAGATTCGCGTTCACCTCGCCTGGCAAAAGCATCCCGTTGTCGGCGATACGCTCTACGGTTACCGCAAGCAGCGCCTGCCGCTGGATCGGCAGTTCCTGCACGCACACAAGCTGGGGCTGACGCTGCTGGACGGGACGGCGCGCGAGTTTGTGGCGGAGTTGCCAAAGGAGTTGGTCGAGGCGCTGGAGTGGCTGCGGAGTGGCGAGTAGATTGGGTATTCAGTGGAGTGGAGCTGCATTAGCCCTTAATTTATTCTCCGCTCATCTACGCCATTAATCTTGCCCCCAAGCCAAAAGTCCGCGTATAATTCCGCCATGTCCAACGCCCGCCGCCTCCGTCTAATCTGCTGGATGTTTGCGCTCTGTAACCTGCTTCTGGGCTGCGGGCGCAGCGCCGACTCACCCCCGGCGCAGGCGACGCGAGCGGTTGCCCCGGCGGAGGCCGCGACCAGCGAGCCAGCGGCCACGTCAGCCGCCGCAGCAAATCCGGTGAGTGCCGAGCCGCCGCCACCCGAACCCACACGTGTCAGCGAATCCGCTCCCGCCACGAGAGGAACGCCAGCGCCCGATTTGTCCGCTGCCAACCAGAGCGCGCCCGCCCCGGCCCCCGTGGGCACGGTCGTCGTCTTCACCGATTCGCTCACGCTGCCGACCTATCCCTATGAGGATTACCAGACGCCCGCCCGTAGCGAAGCGTACGGCTGGCCCTACCAGGCGTTTGACTACGAGCGCTTCGAGGCCGACTTGCAGAACGGCGTCATCGAGGCGACGCCGCGCGACTATGAGCTGCTGGTGCTGGAGAATGCTTACCTGCGGCTGGAGATGTTGCCGAGCCTCGGCGGGCGCATTCGGCAGGTCACCCACAAGCCGAGCGGCAACGCGATGTTTTACGAGAACGCGGTGGTCAAGCCGTCGCGCTGGGGGCCGGGCGAGCAGCGGGGCTGGCTGGCGCTGGGCGGGCTGGAGTGGGGGCTGCCGGTTGTCGAGCACGGCTACAGCTGGGGCGAGCCGTGGGGCTATCTGCCGCTGCAGCAGAGCGAAGATTTGGCGACGATCACCGTCTTCACCCCTGGCGACGGACGCGTGCTCAACGCCAGCGTCACCGTTTCGCTGCTGGCGGGCGCGGCCAGCTTTCAAATCGAGCCCACGGTCTCGAATCTGAGCAGCGAGCCGGTCGACTTTGACTTTTGGCACGCCGCCGCGCTCGCGCCCGGCCCCACCAACGCGCTCGATCCCAGCCTGCGCTTTGTTCTGCCCGCGGATGAAGTTGCCGTCCATACGAGCTTTGATCCCGCGCTGCCGGCGGGCGAGACCGTCTCGTGGCCCACCGCACCGGACGGTCGCAACTTGAGCGTGCTGGGCAGCTACCGCCAGTATGCCGGGCTCTTTGAAGCGCCCGGCGCCCGCGGCCCCTTTGCCGCCGTCTACAATCCGGCAGCCGACGCGGGCGCGGTGCGCACCTTTCCTGCGGAGATTGCGCGCGGCAGCAAAATTTTCACGCTCGGCTGGGACGATCCGCTGCCGTCCACCAACTACACGGATGATGGCTCGGCCTACGTGGAGCTGCACGGCGGGCTCACGCCGACCTTTGATGAACAATTTTCGCTGCCGCCCGCCGGTTCCGTCAAGTGGCGCGAGGTCTGGTATCCGGCCCAGCAAATCGGCGGCGTGAGCTTTGCCAACGAGCTGGCGGCTCTCCACGCCGCGCGTGCGGGGGCGAGCCTCGAAGTGGGCTTCTACCCCACGCGCCCGCTGGTCGGCGCGCTAATCGTGCTGGCGGGGGAGAATGAAATCGCGCGCGTCGAACTCAATGTTGCGCCCGATGCTCCCTTTCGCGACAGCGTTGCGCCAAACGTGCCCACCGGCCCGCTGACCCTGCAGTTTGTGGATGAGGCCAATCGCGTTTTACTCGAAACCGTTTACGAATAGCCGCTTATGAATCGCCCCGACTACTTCTCCCCTCGCGACGGGAATGCTGGCTTTGAGCCGGAGTTTTCTCCGCTGGCCCCGCCACCGCCGCCTCGCGCGTCGCGACGTGCGGGTTCGTATAGCTGGCTGTGGTGGTTTCTGGCGGGCACAACGGTGTTGGCGGCGGCGATTGTCGTGGGCTTTTTTCTGTTGGGCATGAGGGCAGGCCAGGATCAGCTCGACCGGGCGCGCGCCCAGCAGATCAACATTTCGCTGGAGCGGGCCGCCCAACACGTAGCCGCCGACAACTTGGCCGCGGCGCTGGCGGATTACCAGATGGTGTTGCAGATCGATCCGGACAACGAAGAGGCGCTGGCGTGGAACGAACAGCTCACGCAGGCGCTGGGGGGCGCCGTTGTGCCCGCGGTGGAAGCCATCCGCGACGATGGCGCGGCAGCGGGCGCGGCCAGCCCGCTCGACGCACTGTGGGCCGACGGCCAGGCCGCTTACGCCAATGCGGAGTGGCCGCACGTGATAGCGCTGCTGGAGCAAATCCGAGTGCAGGATGCGGCCTACCGCCCCGATCGCGTTGTCGACACGCTCTATGCCGCCCACCGCAATCTCGGCCTCGACGCCGAGCAGGACGGTCGCCTGGCCGAGGCGCTTGCCCACTGGGACGATGCGCTTGCCCTGCGCCCGGACGCGGCCGATTTACAAACGCTGCACACCACCATCGCCGACTACCTCGACGTTAGCGCGCGCTACGGCGACAATTGGGCCGAGACGGTCGCCGATCTGCGGGCCTTTAACGAGCGCCAGCCCGGCTACCGCGACGTGTCGACGCAACTGCAGGCTGCGCTGGTGGCGCTGGGCGACGAGCAGGTAGATGCCGCGCAGTGGTGCGCCGCCGCCCAATCTTATGCGGAAGCCGCCGAGCTTGCCGTCACGCCCGGCATTATTTTTACGCGGGATCAGGCGCGCGAGCGCTGCCAGAGCGGGAGGCGGTAAGCAGAAAACACAGCTTGAAAATTTGAACGCGGAGACGCAGGGGCGCAAAAGATCTGCCTCGTTCATTGCTTTGGTTGGGGAGTAACTGTCGGTGGCTCGAAACAGTGGCTTACCTCAACCACATGTTCTACCACCGACACTTTTGCGTCTTCGCGCCTCCGCGTTAACTCTTCTCTTTGCGTTCGACAGCGGTTCAGTCCAAATTTGATCTCTCAGGTAATTTCGTGTACAATGGCACTACTTCGGGGAGTGGCGCAGCTTGGTAGCGCACAGCGTTTGGGACGCTGGGGTCGTAGGTTCAAATCCTATCTCCCCGACTTTTGTTTTCGTGAATTTTGAAGAACCATCTAGCCCGTAGCCTGAGCCTTCCGTAGTTGAAGCCCGTTGAAGGCAACAGGTGGTGGCCAAGGGCGGTGGCAACGGAAAGTTCACGGCGTGCGGGTATAGCTTAGTGGTAAAGCCTCGGCCTTCCAAGCCGATCAGGTGGGTTCGATTCCCACTACCCGCTCTCCAACCCATCCCCCTTCTTCTCCTCGCCGTACTCTCCCCATCGCTGCCCGCTGAAAATTAATTGCTGTCTCTGGGCCGGTAGCTCAAGGGTAGAGCAGGGAGCTCATAACTCCTTGGTTACGGGTTCGAATCCTGTCCGGCCCACTTGATTTTCCTCAAACACAGAATTGCCGTGCGGACTACAACCCTTCGTTTTACTCATTTACCCCACCCAGCCCATGACGACCTACCCCCTGCGCCAGGCACTTGACCTGCGCCAACTGGCGAGGCGGGCGCGGCACAAGCTGCGCTGGCGCATCCGCCTGCCGCGCTTTGCGCGCACGCTGGGGCTGCTGGTGGGGTCGGCGCTCTGGCTGGGGCTGTACGGCTGGCTGGGGTGGCGCTTGCTCGTTGACGAACCGACGTGGCGCGATCCCCTCATCTGGCTGCTGGGCGCGGCCTGCGTCGTGCTGGGCGCGGCGATCTTCTGGGTGTGGCGCAAACGGGCGCGGCAGACGGGCATCGCCTGGCGCAATCGCCGCCAGGGCACACACTGGGCCCCCCTTACCCAGGCGCAGCTGCTGCGGTTGACGCCTTCACAGTTTGAAGAGTACGTCGCCCGGCGCATTTTTGAGCGGCAGGGCTTTCGCGTCCGAAACACCCCGGACGTTAAGGACGGCGGCATTGACATTCTGCTGACCGATCCCGCCGGTCGCCCGGCGATTGTGCAGTGCAAGCGCTATAAGGGAACTGTTGGCGCGGCGACGGTACGCGAACTCTACGGCACGATGATTCACGCGGGCGCAGCGGAGGCCTTCCTCGCCACCGCCAGCGGCATCAGCCAGGACGCCCGCGAGTGGGCCGCGGACAAGCCGATTTACCTGCTTGACGGCGAGGAGCTGGCGCGGCTGGCGCGCTTACCAGCCAACGCGCTGGAAGTAAAATAACCTCCACAGTACTATCTATGAACTCAATTGTTTTGGGAGTTGTGAGCGGCGTCACTACTAGCGCTATTATTTACGGCTGTATCACGGCTTTTAACCATTTAATAGTGCCTTGGTATCAGCAAATGATTTACAGGGGGGTAGATATTAGCGGAGCTTGGAAAAACGAGTTAACCATAGGTGAAAAGACGCACTCTTTGAATCAGATTAGTACTTACCATTTCTCTCAAAAAGCTCATAATGTCACTGCAAATATAAGTATAGTGAAAGTTTTACCAAGTGGTAAGGTAGTGCCTACTGAAACTTTAAAGCTGAAAGGCGAAGTAAGGGATCGTATCTTGTATGCGATGATACATTCAAAAGATGATTTTCGGATCGCTGCCGCCGCGCTACTACTGGAAATATATGGGAATGGCAGCAAAATGCGCGGAACAATCTCTTGGTATGATGGAGGAACGGGTAAAATACAGAGCGAATCTCAATCAGAGTGGATCAGGATAAAAAATCAGCCTGAAGATAACGAATAGTCAATGCGATTAGCTGCTATGAACCATCGCCCCCAAATTTTTGCCCACCGCGGTGCATCATCACAAGCGCCGGAGAACACGTTGCCCGCCTTCCAGCGCGCGCTCGATCTCGGCGTGGACGGCATCGAGCTGGACGTGCAGCGCTGCGCCAGCGGCGAGCTTGTCGTGATCCACGATTTTAGCGTGGACAAAACGACAAACGGCACGGGCACGGTCAGCGAGATGGCGTTAACCACTCTGCGCGTGCTTGATGCGGGTCGCCACTTCAGCGATAAGTTTGCCGCCACGCGCATTCCCACGCTCGACGAAGTGTTTGAGCTTATCGACGGGCGCTGCACGATCAACGTCGAGATCAAGAGCCGCAACTTCCGCGACATCGACGAGGCCGAGCCGCTGGTCGAGCTGCTGGCACAGCGCAATCTTTGGGAGAGCGTCATCGTCTCCAGCTTCAATCTGCTGGCGCTGCTCAAGGTGCGCTCGCTCGCGCCCCAAGCCCAAATCGGCTACCTCTTCCACGAGCAGCTGCCCGATTTTCTGCGCGGCGCGCTGCTCTCCCCCATCTTTGACATCCAAGCCCTACACCCCCACCACTCGCTGGTTCACGGTGACGGTATGGCCTGGGCCAACGAGCACCAGCTCGCCGTCAACGCCTGGACGGTCAACGAGGTGGACGAAGCGAAGCGGCTGGCCGCGTTGGGCGTCAGTGCGATCATCACGGACGTACCAGACAAAATTAAAGACTGAAGATTGAAGATTGCAAGCCAACGATGACTTGTAATCTTCAATCTTCAGTCTTTTACTACAAAGATAACCATGACCTCTCCTGCCCTCGCAATCACTTCGCTAACCGACACCTGGCGCGCCGAATTTCCCGGCCTTGAGCAAAGCACCTATCTCAACACCTGCTCGCTTGGCCAGCTGAGCCGCCGCAGCCGCGAGGCAATGAATCGCTTCTTCGATTTGTGGCAGGCCTACGGCGCGAGCGCGTGGTACGAAATTTGGCTGGGCGAGCTGGCCGAGGCGCGCGCCCGCTTTGCGCGGCTGATCAACGCCGAGCCGCACGAAGTCGCCGCGCTGCCGAGCGTGGGCGTGGCGCTGAGCGTGATTGCGGGGAGCCTGGACTACCGCCAGCGCGGCGAAGTGGTGGTCACGGAGATGGACTTTCCGACGATTCCCTACCAGTGGATGGCGCGCGAACGCGAGGGCGCGTCCGTGCGGCTGCTGGACTCGCCGGACCGCGTGCACGTGCCGCTCTCTACATTTGATAAGATGATCGGGTCGCAAACCAAGCTGGTGGCGACGACGCACGTCTTTTTCACCAGCGGCTGGGTGCAGGACATCGCCGCCATTTCGGAGCTGGCCCACACTCGCGGCGCGCTGTCGCTGATCGACGGCTACCAGGCGGCGGGGCAGATTCCCGTGGACGTGAAGGCGGCGGACGTGGATTTTTACCTGAGCGGCGGCTTGAAGTGGCTGCTGGGCGGGCCGGGCATCGTCTTTTTGTACGTGCGCGAGTCGCTGATCGAGCAGCTGCACCCGACGACCACGGGCTGGTTTGCGGCCAAAGATATGTTCCACTTCAACCCTGACCAGTTCGAGATGGCAACGGACGCCCGCCGCTTTGAGCCGGGCACGCCCGCCCTGGCCGCCGTCTACGCCGCCAACGCCGGCATGGGCATCATTGAGGAGATCGGTCCCGCCGCCGTCCGCGCCCGCACGCAAGCGCTCGGCCACGATTTAATTGCCCGGCTGCGCGGTGCGGGCCTCTCGCCGCGCCTCCCCGACGACATGAGCCGCCACGCGGGCATCATCATGCTGCCCGTCGACGAGCCAGCCGAGATCGTGACGCAGCTGAAGCAGCGCAATATCATCATCGACTACCGCCCCGGCGCGCTGCGGCTGAGTCCGTATTTTTACAACACGGAAATGGAGAACGGGGTGCTGGTCGAGGCGCTGGCGGAGATTTTGGAGAGATAACGGCGTTTTATGCTGCCCTTTGAATTTATCGTGGATGGGCCTCCGGTTTCTCAGCAGGCGCGCAGACGCGAGTTGGTACGTGAATGGAAGCAGGCCGTTAAAGATGCGGCGCAACATCTCTGGGCCGATGAACAACTACCCAGCAAAGATTTCGTCGTCCTGACAATCATCTACTTCTACGATACAATCGACATGGATGTTGATAACATCCCCAAACCCATATCTGACGCGCTGAATGGGTTGGTGTATATAGACGACAAACAGATCACAGACTGCATTGTCCGCAAGCGCGATACCAACAGCGAATTGACGTTTAAGAATTCTTCGCAGTTGTTGACGTAAAGATGGCGTCAAGGTGGCGACTTTTTATACGTATTGGTGAGGGAAGCCTCGCCGCTGGAGGTAACCGGTGTCGAAATTTACGGCGTCCCCACGGAATCAACGTTTGAATCTGATAGCGGAGCAGTATCGGAATAGGGGGTATGAGGTAATCGAAAACCCAACCAAAGAGCAGCTACCAACATTTCTATGGGAATTTCAACCTGCTTTGCTAATGAGCAAAGATAATCAGATGACTGCCGTTGCAGTTACGGATCGCTCTGCACCGGCAGCGGAGCAGCGTATTCCAGAGATGGCCCGCGCGCTTCAACAGCATGAAAACTGGAACTTCGAGTTGGTTGTTACCGAAAATTCAGATGTACCGTTTGATTTTTCCGCTTCTTTTTCCGAAACAGAAATTCAGCAGCATCTGAATCAATCTCAACAGCTGTTGGATAGTAGTTTTACGGAGGCTGCCATGCTGATTGCCTGGTCGGCGGCGGAAGCTGTGCTGAGGAGGATTGGGTATCAGGAAGAGATTTTTCCGCGCTATCAAACGTCGGTGTCTTTGATCAAGGCCCTGACAATGGAAGGCGTTATCGCCAGAGATGATCACAACCGCTTGCTAGAGGCAGCACGCGTGCGCAATGCAATTGCACACGGCTACCGAACTTCGCAAGACCCTCAGTTGGTACAAGCGCTAATCGACACAGTAACCGAACTGCTAACGTTACAACCCACCGCCGACCTCGTGCCCGCCTGACCCGTGACCACCACCAGCGCGCCCGGCAAAATCATCCTCGTTGGCGAGCACGCCGTCGTCTATGGGCGACCGGCCCTCGCCGTGCCCGTCCACAACGTGCAGGCCACGGCGACCGTGCGCGATGGGCAGCCCGGCAGCGGCCTCACCCTCCACGCCCGCGACCTCGACCGCACGTTTCGCCTCAATCATCCGCAAGACGCCAACGAGCCGCTGATCGTCGCCGCGCGGCTGGCGCTGGCGCGGCTTGGCTTTGCCCCACAAGATGGCGATCTGCCCAACTGGCAGGTCGAGCTGCACAGCGAGATTCCCATCGCCAGCGGATTGGGCAGCGGGGCGGCCATCAGCGCGGCGCTGGTGCTGTCGCTCTTTGCGCGTGCCGGTCTACCCGCCGACGCGGCGACCGTCAGCGAGATTGTCTTCGAGAGCGAGCGGCTGCACCACGGCACGCCCAGCGGCATCGACAATACGGTGATCGCCTACGGTCAGCCCGTCTGGTTTGTCAAGGGCCAGCCGCCGCAGACATTCGTGCCGCGCCTGCCGCTTATGTTGGCAATTGCGGACAGCGGCGTCGCCAGCCCCACGCGCGAGACGGTCGGCGAGGTGCGGGCCGCTTGGCAGCGCGAGCCGAAGCGGTATGAGCGGCTTTTCGATGAGATGGGGGCGATTGCGGTAGAGGCGCGGGCGTTGATCGAGCAGGGGAGCGGGGGGGCAGAGGGACAGGGGAGATTGGGTGATTTGTTTAATCGCAATCACAAGCTGCTGGAACAGATTGGCGTTAGTTCGCCAACGCTCAATCGGTTGGTCGACGCGGCGCGTGCAGCCGGAGCGGTTGGGGCTAAATTGAGCGGCGGCGGACGTGGCGGCAATGTGGTTGCGCTGCTGAAAGGGTCGACGCGGGAAGCGGTGGTCGAGGCACTGATGGCAGCGGGGGCGCGGCGCGTGCTGGTAACCAGCGTGGAGAGGCAGAATCAGTAAACGGGAAGCGAGGCGTGAGCACGCCCCCGTGCGAACGGATTCGCGCGAGAAGGTCACGGCTCCACTGCAGTTTACTGAGATACCGGGTGAGGTCAGCGCCTCTCCTTCCCCAGCCCCTCCTCTCCACGCGTGGAGAGGAGGGGCTATTCCGTTGCCTCGTCGACAAGCGTCAAGGAGGGGCCGGTGAACCTGAACCGTGCCTCCCATTCTTACTTGTCAATCTTCGTTTATTCTTTATTGTTCATTCTTCACACCTCAATCCGCGACGGAAACTCCGGCACGCCCGGAATTCCCAAGTTGAGGTGGAAGAGTGCCCCCGCATCCTCGCCGTTCTCCTCCTTGTTGTGGCCGCCCGCCGTGGTGATGTACATGTCGGTGTAGTCCGGCCCGCCAAAGGTAACGCTGGAGACCTTCTTGGCTGTGGGAAATTCAATGCGCCGCTCCTCGACGCCCTGCGGCGTGTAGCGCACCAGGGCGTGCCCATCCCAGCGCGCCGACCAGACGTAGCCCGCCGCGTCGACCGTCATGCCGTCGGGGTGGCCTTCGCCCTCCTCCCTCGGCACATCGACAAAGACCGTCTGGTTGCTGATCTCGCCGGTCGCCTCGTCGTAGTCGAAGCGGTAAATTTTGTGGGCCGTGGTGTCGGTGTAGTACATCTGCTTGCGGTCGTGGGTAAAGCCCAGGCCGTTGGAGACGCCCACCGGCGACACCACCTCCGTCAACGAGTGGTTCAAATCCATGCGGTAGAGCCGACCGTCACGCGCGTCCGTCGGCATCGTGCCGCAGAAGACGCGCCCCTGGGGATCGGCGATCACGTCGTTGAAGCGCGTCTCGCGGTCGTCGGCAATCTCGTCGATCAGCGTCGTCTCGACGACGCCGTTGTGCCAGAGCTTGATGGCCCCGCGCGCCATAAAGAGCAGCAGCTTGCCATCCGCCTGAATCGTAAAGCCGCCGATGGCCTCGTTCGTCTCGAAGCACATTTCGTGCTCGCCCGTCGCTGGGTCGAGGCGGAAGAGGCGGCCGTTGGGAATGTCGACCCAGTAGAGGCGCTGCTCGGCGGGGTGCCAGGTGGGGCCTTCGCCGGTTTGGCAGGCGTAGTCGGCAATGGGTTGGGGTTGCATGGGTGGGTTCTCCTGTGGGTGATGAGAAGTTTTTGGTATTATTTAGCCAATAGTCTTGTAGGAGCGGATTTCCTGTATTGGTCGCCAGATTCCACTTTCCTCATTCAAGTATTTCCAAAATGTCCAACCGTTGCATGATTTCCAATTCGCTGCCATTTGTCCCGCACCTGATGGTGAACCAAACAACTGCCCATCAAACTTTACTTGTCCGTTTGCGTTGATTAGTTCAGCTTCATAGCTTCGACCGCGTGCCGTAGCTTTGATTTTTACAGGATATATTACTTCGGGCCGCGGCGCTCGTTTGGCAACGGATAGAAGATTTTCTGTTTCTTCGGATACATCGCCCCACCATTCTTCGTCCAAGGAATAAACTGTATGCTGTTCAGCTGTTACGCCTATTCCATGTTCGATTAGCAGGTTTAGTAAATTTTCACCATCAACTAGTAGACTAGCAGACATCAAATGACGGATAGAGTTTGTGGAGTTTGATGCGTGCATCCTCCACAGAGAAGCGCCAGAGCGCCTTTGTTTCAGCAGCGTTGCGCGGTGTTTCCCAGGCGGCGACTCGCTCAACAAGTGCTTTCTGGTCAGGGATGCGCGCCTTGAGGGACTGACGCTGCAAGACGCTGAACTCAATTTCAGCCATGTTGAGCCAACTGCCGTGTTTGGGTGTATAGTGAATTTCGAGCTTTTCGATGAGGCGCCGCGCTTCTTCGGGCGGGAAGGCTTCGTAAAGCGAGGCAAGCTTATGGGTATTCAAGTTGTCCATGACCAGCACGATGCGCTCCGCCTGGGGGAAATGGACGTCGACCAGGTCGCGCATACAGTGCGCAAAGTCCACTTTGGTGCGGCGGTCGGTTACCTTGACGTGTCGCCAGCCCTCAAGCGGGGCGAAGAAGAGAAAGAGATTGCTCGTGCCGTTGCGCTCGTACTCATAATCGTACTTGGCCACCTCTCCCGCTCTAGCGGGTAAGGGCAGACGGGTCTCTTTGGTCAGTTGCTTGCTCGTTTCATCAAAGCAGACCAGCGGGCGCTGCGGGTCATGTGGTCGATGGTAGACCTCCAGCACATCTTCCATGGCACAGACGAAATCCGCGTTTTGCTCTGGCGGGATGCACCATTGTTCGTTCAGCCAGGGTTTGATCTCGTTTTTTTTAACGTCTGGCGCACAGTCTCGCCCGAAATGGTCTCGACCACTTCGAGTTCAATCAGCTTGTCTGCCAGCATCTGTAGCGTCCACGAGTCGCGACCATCTGGCGGTGCGCTACACGCTATCTGCACCAGTCGCGCTTCGCCTTCGCCATCCAGCACCTTGCTCCGCGTTTGGCGTGGATGCTTGTGGTTGATGGCCGCGTCAATGCCCTGTTCTACACACTTCTCCCGCGTGCGCTCGACCGTGCGTCTGGAGGTCTGCAAGGCGTTGATAATCTCTGCATCCTTGCTGCCGCCGCCCGCCTGCGCCTCATCGGCCATCAGCAGAATTCGTGCCCGTTTCAAGCGCCCGGCATTGCCGGTTCCTTTATTAACCAACGCCGTCAGACGGTCTCGTTCGGCGTTCTCTAATCGCACTCTGTATAGTTTGGCTGGCATCGCTTCCTCCTGAATCTATGCTTTCAGGTAAGCTTGCCTCTCTTTTGACTATCCGTCAATATCTTGCTGATGAACTACTAGACTAATCCGTGCCTTTCCAGGCGCTTGAGCTTCAGCTATTGCTCCTTTTGAGAACTTGCTTGTCGTAATGATAATACCCTGCTCGTGAACGACCAAAGAGCCCCGTAGTGCTTGCACAACCGGTGCATGCACGTTGCCTTTCCAGCGCTTTGCTTGTACGGCTGCATTAACTTCCGTAATGTCGGAAGCGTTCAAGATGCCTCGAACGTCGACTCCTCCGTCATTACCAAAGGGGGTAATCTCAATTTTGTCTTCTTCAAATCCCAAGGCCAGTAAGAGTTCAGCAATTAAACCCTCGAAACGTTTTGCAGACATTTCCATCAACCGTTTTCGTAACGTGCTTTGTGTTTGACGATTGATGGTTGTAATTCGCTGGCTAATATCACTGGATGCCACTTCTGTTAAAGTAAAAACGCCCCGACTGACACGTCGAAAGCGAGAGTTGGAGCGCTTGGTGTCTACATACAACCGTGAACCCATTGATGCATCAGGAGTTTGTCCTTTAGTATCTAGGATGCTGGCATCTAGGGCACGTGCAGTAATTTCTGTGTAATGAAGAGGAGTATTTGATTCGCTTAAAATTCTGAAAGCAGCGTCTAAAAAGTTCATTTGTACTAGATCAACAACTAGTCTTATGTTGAGTAAGAGTTAGGCACTTGGTGGTATTGAGTTTCTTCAGGCTATTCACGGCTCTGACTATCAGAAGAACATCTCCCAGAGACACGCCGAGGCGCCACCAGCATCCGAATCTGCCGCATGTCGAACGCGCTTGTTGTTGCTGGCAATTAACTGATTTAGGCTTCAATTTCTATTACTTGACCAGCGACAATGTTTTTGAGTGCGTCATTACTTGAGGCATGAGGGGTGCAAGCGCCTCAATACGGTTATTGACCGCCACAAGCACCACAACCCCGACCTCTGCGTAAGCCAAATTCTGTTGATACCGCAAGTTTTGGTCGGCAGTCACGAAGACATCAAAGCGGCTGGTAGCGACCCTCATCAACTCGCCGTTCTTTTTACCCGCCCAGCCCATTTCGGGAACGGTAGACACGACGCAGTTTGCAAATTCACGTTTGAGCTTCTTCGGCAAGCACTCATCTAGCAAAACGCGCCGCAAATCAGGCGACTCGAGCAAGTAACGCCTCCTTCGCCTGCTCTAAAAATGCGATGACCTGCTCGCGGGAGACGGAAGGAAAGTCATCCAAGAATTCATCCAGCGTATCGCCCGCCTCCAGGTAATCCGTCAAATTCTTGATTGGAACTCGCGTGCCGCAAAAGACTGGCGTGCCGCCCAAAATATCAGGCGAAGAAATGATTAACTTCTGAGTTTGCATATTGCACCTCTTAATTCTTGATTTCCCATTTTTCCGTAGCAATTTCAGAAATGCCGCACACGGCTCCACAGCGCGCAGGTAAACGGCGCTGTGCACGTCGCAACCAGTTGCACATGTCTGATGTTATCATGCGTGAACGAGTTGCGTAAATCCTAGATCGCCAAGCGTGCCTCGCTGCCTGTACACGACTAAAAAAACACCGCCGGCGATACCCCAAAGCGCGCCGACAGCGCCCGAATCTGGCGCACGTTCAACGCCGCTTGCCCCTCAACACTTCGGACTAAGCCACCTAGCACAGTTGTTTTCTTGAAATAGCCTGATGGCGAGAGAGAACAGGCGACACGGCTTGTTCGCGTCCGCTGCGGCATCTCACTGGGAGTGATTCTGCATCAGCCGTTCCAACGTGATCCCGACGATGGAGAGCCTTTCATGATAGGCATCCTCTCCGTTTTCAAAGAAACAGAGAATTTTGCCAGATTCGGTTGCCGCGAGGTCTGAGTACCCAGATGGCCCTTTATGGACTAGCATTGAATGTAGCCAAGTACGTGCATCATCTAGACTCAAACGTAACGTTAAATCTTTGCGCCTCGATGCGTCGTAGGCTTTGGGGCTTGAGGCAGCTGGATTCAGAAACAGAACCTTTTGACCACCCAATGACAACATGCTTGCTTGACAGACAGGACATGGAAGATGCTTATCGATAGCGGGCGAGGACCAGGTCAGGCCGCCGTCAAAACTCCGCGAAATGGCCCTGAATCCGGTGTCTCGAACCCTTATGTTGAGCAGGAGTGAACTATCTGATAGCTCCACCACCGTGCTTTCGTGGAGACGGTTCAATTCTGGGGGCACAAGTCCGCCGGTTTCCCAAGTGCGGCCGTTATCATCCGAGTAGAGGATACCAGTCTGAATCCTGCTCTTCTCCTCATCCATATGACGCTTACTCATTTCTCGGTCGCTGACCCATATCGGCACAATCAATCGACCATTCTGCATCTGAAGCCCGTGTACCGGCCCAGTGGCGATGAGTACGCGGGGGTAGTCGAAGCCGTCCAGAATGGACGTAATTTCCCGTGGGGAAGTCCACGTCGACCCATCATCAGAACTGCTCGTGTGGAAGAGCCGCTTATTGTTTAAAGTAAAAAGCAAGTGAACGCTGGAATCATTGCGCAAAACGATGGGGCAGGGGTTTCCAATCGTGACTGGAGCATCGCCACCGTCCCCATACACGACAATCGTCTCAGTCCAGGTTCTTCCCTCATCCATGCTGCGTTTCAGCAGCAAGTCGATATCCCCGTGATCATTTTTACTATTCTTCCGTCCCTCACAGAACGCCAACACCGTCCCCTCTGAAGTGATCACAAGAGCCGGAATCCTATACGTGTGATATCCTTCTCTCCCCGAAACAAAGACATCGCGCCGCCAACGGGCGGTATTTTCTCTATTTTGCGTGTACGAAACTGAAGCGGTAGACAACATAAATTAATCTCCCAATATGGATTGCACGTAGTCCGTTCAGCCCTCCAATCATTAAGGTCATAGGGGATTCCCTCTTCCGCGAACCGCCATCTCAGGGCCAATGCTACCGACTTCTCTTTCGACAAATCAGGTGATCAAAACACCGCCGTCGATACCCCAAAGCGCGCCGACAGCGCCCGCATCTGGCGCACGTTCAGCGCCCGCTTGCCGCTCAACACCTCGGAGACCACCCCCTGTGAGCCAATCTCCGGCAGCTCGGACTGGGTCAACCCGTGTTCGTCCATTAGAAAACTCAGCACGTCGACCGGGGAGCTATCCGGCAGGACGTGGTGAGTTTCTTCGTAAGCGTGTAAAACCGTGCCAAGCGTGTTCAGCAGTTCGTACAGCGGGTGCTGGTCGTCCGTGCCAACTTCGTCGATGAGGTCGTTTACCTGATCAACGGCGCGGTCATAATCGCGCTCGTTGCGAATTTCACCGACCATGCTCATCCCTCTCCGCCGCATATTTCTCACGCAGTTGCTCAATTGTACGGCCCCGACCTTCTCGTAAGCTCGCCCGGGCCTGAGCGACCCGCGCCTGGAATTGAGGGTGACGCAACAGCAACTCTTCCCACCATTCTTCGGGATTCTCGAATCCAAAATGTGCTTGTTCTATATTGGTTACTCCTGCCATTCCGTCTCCGCGGTGAGCATATCATAGCACAACTCGAAGTTACCTCCATTAGCCTGCGCAAACGTCTTGCAGGCCACCGCGGGCACAACCAGAAACGCATCCACAATCGCCTCGCGCTCCGCATCCCGCCCGGCATATTCTACCAGTAGCGTCGACTCGCCACTCGGCAGGGCGACCGGTTCGGGGAAGACGCGGTCGAGCCACAGGTAGTCGCGGTCGGGGGAGACGGCCTGGGGAACGGTGGCGGAGAGCGGCTCGCTGGCGGTCAGCGGAATCGTGATCGAGAAGGCCACGTCCGCGGCGGATTGCTCGATCGCGTCGCCACTTTCAGCGGCTGGCGACAGCGTCTCGACAAAGGCGAGCGGCGCGAGGTTGGCCGCCGTGTCGGGATCGAGGCCTGTCCAGGTGAGGAAGCCGCCGGTAAAGCCCATGCCCGCTTCAAAGTTCATCGTTCCGACAGCTTCCGGCTCCAGGAAGTTGAGGCTGTCGAGCGGCAGGGCAGCCTCGTAGACGTAACCACTCTCCGTCTCCTGCCAGACCAGCTCGGCGTTGGGCAGAAACGAACCCGCGATCCAGTTCCAGACCTGCGGCCCGTCCGGCGTCTCGGCCAGCGTCAGCTTGACGTCGAGGCGGCGACCGGAGCCGCGCGTGTCGAGGTAGAGCCAGATCACGTCGCCGCGCCAGACGGAGGGGCCGGTTTCTGTCTGCGCGTGGTTGGGGTCGCGCACGTCGGCGGCCACGTAAAGGTTCTCGTCGTCCCACATCCAGCGCAGGGTAAAGCTTTCGACCTCCGCGCCGGGCCAGGCCGCAGCGCCGCGCAAAAGCTGCTCGCGCGTGCCGATCAGCAGCGGCTGGGCGGCAGTCCACTCGCCCAACTCGCCATCGATGACCACCTTGCCCGGCGCGCGCACGGCTTCGGCCACGCGCTCCGGCTCCGGCGCGGCGCGACGCAGGTGAGCGGCGTAGAGCAGATACTCGTCGTCGCTCGGCAGGTTGAGGGTGATCGAGACGGCGTCGCCCGCGCTCAAGCCGTAGTAGCGGCCGTTGGAAAAGCGCGCCTCGCCCGTCCACTCGCGCTGCCCGTAGCGCGCGTCGCCCGCCGCCCGTTCGCCGTTTTCCATCTCCTCGATCTCCACGAACGGCGTCTCCAGCGGCGTGACGCGCAGATACTCGGTCGCAATCGGGTCGTCGCCAATCAGCAGCAGCGTGTAGAGCGCCTCAATCGTCGATTCCGCACCCGCGTTGCGGTTGACGCGGTAGGCGGTTGGCCCGTCGATGCCGTCAAAGGCGCGGCCCGTGTCGGGGTCGTACATGGGGACGCCCGCCATGTTGTTGCCAAAGAGCCACGATGCAGCCAGCCCGGCGGCGCGCGCGTACTGCTCGTCGCCCGTCGCCTGGTAGAGCGACCACAGACCGGCGGTGATGACCTGCGTGCCGTAGGCAATTTGGCCGCGGCGCTGGGGCAGCGGGGCCATCTCGTTGATGAAGTCGGTGGCGAGCAGGCGCATAAAGAAGTGGTCCGCCGTGCGCTGGGCCGAGCGAAGCCAGTCGTCGCGCTCAAGCAGATCACCCGCCACGGCCAGGGCGTGAACCTGGTGGCTGCCCCAGGCGTGCCAGAGCGCGAGCGAGGTGCTGGTCGAGGGGTGGGCGTCGAAGGGGAATTCGCCCGGCGCGCCAAGCTGGTATTTGGCGACGCCGTTGGCGAGGTTGGTCATCAGCTGCCGCGTCTGCGGATTGGGCGCGACGGCGTAATACTCGGCCAGCCCAATCACGGCCAGCGCCGACAGATCCGAGCCGTTGTGCAGCAGCCAGGCGGGCACGCGCTCGCCGTGCAGCTCATCATAGGCGCCGACCGCGCCCATCTGTTCGCGCAGCGCGTCCTCGCCGCGCAGGTAAGCTTCGTGCAGCGCTTCGGCATAGGCCGGATCAACGTCGCGGAAAACGCGGTAGCCCATGGCCAGCGCCCACTGGCCTCTCGCCGCCCACCAGTTCCACGAGCGGTAGCTGGTGATGCCGTCGGTGTTGATCGCGCCGTCGCGGTCGTAGACAAAGTTGTAGTATTCGCCGCTCTCGTGCTGCAAGGCCAGCGTAAAGTTGAGGCTGGCGCGCGCGAGGTCAAGCGCCTGCTCGTCGCCGGTGCGCTCGTAATACATCAGGTAGACCAGCGCCGCCCGCGCCACGTCGTCCACCGCCGCAATGCCCTCGCCCGAAGCGTCGACCCACTCGTACTCCGGCGCTTCCGAGTAGATGTGGACGAGCGCCATCGGCGTGTCATTCCACTCCACAATTTCCGTCAGCCGCTGTAAATGTTCCAAGTTAATCACGCCGTCGCGCAGGGGCTGGGTGACGGGCGGCGGCGTGGCGACCGGGGTGGCGACGGAGGTGGGGGTCGCTTGGGCGAGCGGGGCGGCGCTGGTGGTGGGGGTGCGGGGGAGGAGGGCGACAAGGGCGAGCAGCGCGATGGCGAGGCAGGCGGTGAGGGTACGGGTCATGGGCGGGGCTCCTGCGGTAAGCGGTCAATGGATGGGGGAGCGGATTGAGCGGATAGGCTTGTAGATCTTCTAAGTTGGTTGGATCGTGAGTGCAGCGCACGGCGTGCCCGATGCCTGGTATGCCAGCCGATTTGACGCCGTGCAATGCACTCGACCACCTCGCTGCGAGCGCGCTGCACGCCGCCGGATCAGATTGACTTCCCCGTCGGTGACGCGGCGTGCATTGCACTCATGATCCAACCCACATTATTTGTCCTCATTCCGACGCAGAGCGTTGGGATGAGCGACCTACCCCTTCACGCCACCCACCGTTAGCCCCTCAATAAAATAGCGCTGGGCCGTGAAAAAGAGCAGCAGAATCGGCGCGGCCATCACGGTCGACATGGCCATCATGTAGTGCCACTTGGGCGCTTCCTTGGAGAGCGACTCCTGGAAGAACTTGAGCGCGACCACGATGGGGAACTGCACCGTGGTGTTGAGGTAGATCAGCGGGCCCATGAAGTTGTTCCAGTTGCCCTGGAAGATCAGCACGGCCAGCGCCAGCAGCGCGGGCTTGATCAGCGGCAGCATGATGCGGCGGTAAATTTGGAAAGTGTTGGCGCCGTCCAAAATCGCGGCCTCGTCCATCTCGCGCGGGATGGTCATGATGAACTGGCGCAGCAGGAAGACGGCCCAGGCGCCGCCGCCAAACCAGGCCGCCTGCACCAGCGGGTCGTAGGTGTCGATCAGTTCGAGCGAGCGCCAGATCAGGAAGGTGGGAATCAGCGTGATGATCGAGGGCAGCATCATGGTGGCAAGCATGATCAGGAACAAGACGTTGCGGCCGGGGAAGCGGAAGCGCGCAAAGCCGTAGGCCACCAGCGTCACGGCAATCAGTTCGGCCGTCATCGCCAGGAGGGTGATGAAGAGCGTGTTGGCCATGATGCGCCAGAAGGTCAGCCCCGGCGCGATGCTGCTCAGCGCCTGAAAGGCCTCGACGTAGTTGCTCCAGCGCACCGGATCGGGAATCCACTGGATGGGCCAGACGTAGAGCTGGTCGACCGTCTTGAGCGAAGTCGAGAGCATAAAGGCAAATGGCACGAAGACGAGCAGCGAAAAGGTGAACAACAGCACGTAGGTGATCAGCTTGCCCGCGCCGCGGCGAAAGCGGATGCTCTGCGTGCGCGGCTGCGAGCGCATCTCGATGCGTTGAGGCTGTGCAGCGGTGGCCATTTACTTCACCTCCCCTTCGTAGTAGACCCACGCGTCGGACGAACGAAAAACGAGCAGCGTGGCCATCAAGATCATCACCAGCATCACCCAGGCGATGGCCGAGGCGTAGCCCATGTGGCGGAAACCAAAGGCTTCATTGTAGATGAGCACGTTGAGAAACGTGCCCGCGCGGTCGGGAATTTGGATAAAGAAGGCTTGTGTAAAAATTTGCAGCGAGCCGATGATGCCGGTGAT
This sequence comes from Caldilineaceae bacterium, assembly GCA_965213595.1. GTDB lineage: Bacteria > Chloroflexota > Anaerolineae > Caldilineales > Caldilineaceae > JBCCFC01. The sequence goes on from CBDBZO010000002.1 coordinate 1,064,784, forward strand.
CAGCGTGTAGAACATGGAGGGGCTGAGCATGGGCAGGGTGATGTTGAGAAACTTGCGCCAGTTGCCCGCGCCGTCCAATTCCGCCGCTTCGTAGAGATGCTGGGGGATGCTCTTGAGCCCCGCCAGCAGAATCACCGTGTTGGCCCCAAAGACGCCCCACATGCCCATGATCACAAAAGCGGGCAGCACGAGGTCGGGATCGGTGAACCAGGACAATGGCTCCATGTTGAGCAGGTTGTAGAATGGACTGAGCAGGAAGTTGATCAGCCCGGAGGAGGGGCTAAACATCCAGCGCCAGAGCAGCGCGACCGCCGCCACGGGCAGCACGGCGGGCAGGTAGTAGATCGTTCGCCAGACGCCGATGCCGCGCACGTCCTGGTTGAGCAGCAGCGCCACGCCCAGCGCGCCTACCATGCCCAGCGGCACGTTGAGCAGCGCGTAGAAAATTGTCAAGCGGAAGGAGGGCCAGAAGTCGCGGTCGCTGGTGAAGAGTTCGACGTAGTTGTCGATGCCCTCCCACTGCGGCGGCTGCAGGATATTGTATTCGGTGAAGCTGAGGTAGAGCGACCAGACGAAGGGGTACAGATTCCAGATCAGCAACCCCAAAATCCAGGGCAGCACGTAGCTGTAGCCGCTCGCCGCCTCGCGCTTGACGCCCGCCCACAGCAGCGCCCGATTGGTGACGAGCATTAGCCCACCAATCGTGCCGCCCGTCAGCAGCCAGCGCAGGAGAGTGGGGTAGTAGGTTTCCCAGGCGGGGATGAACATGGCAGCCTCCTTTGATAGCGTACGGGCACGCCATGGCGTGCCCGTACGCTATCAAGCAGATAGTTTACTCCTCCGGCAGAAACTCCGCCAGCTCCGGCTGGATTTCCGCTGCCAGTTCCTCGGCGCTGCCCTCATCGTGGAAGAGTGGATCCAGGAAGTCGCTTCCGAAAACCGTATCCCACTCCGGCTGGCGCGGAATGATATTGAAGGAGCGCATGTAGGGCACGGCCTCGACAATCGCGGCGGCGCTCTCGGCCTTGCGCGGCTCGGATTCGCTGATCGTCTCCACGGTGGCCAGCGACTCGCGCGGGGCCACGATCTTCCAGTGGTGGATGCCCTCGGTCAGCTCGATCAGCGCCTCGTAAGTCACGTCCGGGTTGTCGGTCGAGGCGGCGGCCACGGTCGACGCCGTCCAGGCAAAGGTAGTGCGGCCATCCGGCCCGCTGGGCACGGCGACCACGCCCACGTCCAGCCCCTCGACGCGGTCGAGATCGTCCGCCGCGCCGCCCATAAACATGGCGACGCTGCCCGCCTTGAACATCTCGCCAAAGCCCTGCTCCTGGATTACCTCTTCCGGCGGCGCGTGCTCGTCGTCGTAGATCATGTCGGCGTAGAAGGTGAAGCCCTCGATGGCCTCCGGCGAATCAACCGGCGTGGCCGACAAATCTTCGGTGATCACGTCGCCGCCCGCCTGCCAGACGAACATCTGCGGCGGCGGCCAGCCATTGAGCGTAAAGCCCCACTGGTCGTTCTGGCCATCGCCGTCGGTGTCCATCGTTAGTTCAGCGGCGGCGGACTGAAATGTCTCCCAATCCCAGTCGAGCGTGGGATACTCCATGCCCGCTTCGTCAAAGAGCGCCCGGTTGTAGTAGAGCACCACCGGCTGCGCGATCCAGGGCAGGCCGTAATATTGTCCCTGGTATTCCGCCGTGGAGAGCACGCCGGGGAAGTAGTCGCTGAGATCGGCGGCGGGGTGGTCGTCGGCTTCGAGGTAATCGGTGAGATCGAGCAGCGCGCCATCGTCGGCCAGGCCGGCGATGTACTCCTGCGAGAGCCAAAAGAGATCGGCGCTCGTGCCGCCCGCCAGTGCCGTCTGGATTTTGGTGTAATACTCATCCGGTGCCGGCTCGTGGATGATCTGGAAGTTCTCGGCGTTGGCGTTGATCTCGTCGATCACCTCCTGCAACTCGGCGGCCTCTTCGACGCCGGCCCAGGTGGTCAGGCGCACGGTCACTTTTTCGCCGTTGGCGGCGGTATCGGCGACGGCTCCAGAATCTGCGGGGGCGGCGGTGGTGCAGGCCACCAGCAGCAGGCCGAGCACCAGCAATAGGCCGAGCGCGCGGTGGGGCAATCGGATGCGTTGCATCATGGTAGAATCCTCCTCTGGAAAAGTTGGGCTACGGAAACAAATTATGAAATTGGGAAGCGGAAGTGAGTTAAGTGTACAGAAGGGGAGGACGTGCCGTTGTAAGCTTTACGGCAATTTCTGCATTATTACGCCAAAACCAATGGAAAGCGAGACGTTGAGCAAAGCCAAAGGTGCGTTTCAAAACCGGGACGCTGCCGTAGCCTCTGTTTTTATTACCTAGACGCGCTCGTCACCACCGGCGTGCCCGCCCGCATGGCCTCCAGGATCATCATGCCAAAGCCTTCGTAGGCGCTGGGGAAGATAAAGGCCGTCGCCAGCGCGTAGATCGCGGGCTTGTCGACTTCGTCCACCCAGCCGCAGAAGTGGACGTGCGCCGACAGGCCAAGCTCGGCGGCGAGACGGCGGGGATCGGGGGCGAAGGCGCTGTCGACGGCGGGCAGCTTGCCCGCGATGACGAGGGGCAGGGGCGAGTCGCCCCGCGCCGTGGCGAGCTCGACATAGCGGCAGTGGGCGGCGAGGGTGGTGCGCAGGTTCTTGCGTACGTCAAAGCCGCCGAGGTAAAGGAAGTAGCGGTCGGGCAGATCGTAGCGACGGCGCACGTCGGCCAGCGTCGCCGCGTCGGGCGGGGCGGCGTGCGGCTGGTTGGGCCCGCTGGGCACGGCGTGCACGCGGCCCGGCGACGCGCCCAGGTGTGCGACCACGTCGCGCGCGCTGGCCTCGCTCACGGTGATGACCGCATCGGCGCGGCGGGCCGTGTGGCTGACAAGCGCGGTGTAGGCCCGCTGCAGCAGACCGCCACGGTAGGCTGGCAGCAGCCGCGGAATCAAATCGTGGACGGTGACGACCGTGGGCACGGGCTGCCACAGCGGGGCCGCCCAGTAGGGAACCCACAGCGCGTCTGCCCCCAACCGCCGCGCCGCACGGGGCACGGCCACCTGCTCCCACCACACTTTCCCCAGCCTGGACGAAGTCGCAAACGGCCCGGAAGATAATCTCGCTGCGTGAAGATTACCCGCCGCGATTTCCCAATCTCCACTCTCCACTCCCCACTCTTCCGGGAGCAACAGCGAAAAGCGCACATTCTCCGCCTGCGTCGCCATCTCCCGCAGCAGGTGGTGCAGATATTGTCCGCTGCCCGCGCTTTCCTGGCCGAGAAACCAGCCGTTGATGGCGATGTGCATAAGGTAGCGCCGAGCGCTGCTTCGCGCTACAGCTTCTCAAAGAAATCGCGGAAGATGGCGTTGCGATCGACGTAACGGGCGCTGCGGATGAGGTGGCGCGAGCGGTCGACGCTCCAGGTCAGGTTGTCGGTGAGAATGGGGCTGGGGATGAGATCGGTGGGCACCCAATCCGGGTTGATCAGCCACGCAACGGCGGCCATGTCCCAGATTCGCTTGGACCACGCCATTTTCTCGTCGGCGACATCGCCCGTTGTAGAGGGAGCCCCATGTTTGCGAAAGATGTCGGCGAGGTAAGTACCGATCGCCCCGCGCCCGTCGACGTAGCGCTCCACTTCGGGCACGGTGGTGGTCAAGTGGGAGACGACGCCCATGCAGGGTAAATGAATCAGCGGCACGCCACAGTCAAAAAGCACCTGGGCGGCGACCACGTCCCCGCGCAGGTTGAATTCGCGCGCGTGGGGCCAGTGCAGCGCGTGGCCGCCGAGCCAGATGACGACAATGCGCTTCACCAATTCCGGCTCCATCAGCAGCGCAGAGGCGACGTTGGTGATCGCGCCGATGGCGACCACGTAGAGCGGCGCGTCGTCGACGCCGCCCGCCATGCCGCGCGCCACGAGGTCATCCGCGGCGTCGCTGGGCTGCGGCGTTTCGGCGTCGACCAGCCAGGCGGTGGAGCCGCGGTGGACAAAATCATCCGGCGTGCGATCCAGCCGGTCGAGCAGGCGCAGGATTTCTTCGTAGCTCTTCTCCATGCCGTCGCCCGGCCCGCTGGACTTTTCGTTGTGGAAGGGCGCGGCGTAAATTGCCTCAACCTCAAGCGCTTCCGGCGAAAGCAGCGCCTGCACGATGGCGAACTGGTCGTCGATTTCGTTGTAGGTGTCGGTATCGAGCACTGCACGCGGGCGCTGGGTGGGCGGATCGAGGCGGGCGAGGCGCAGAGCGGGATCGAGAGTGGGGAAGGTGGGCATGGGAACAAACATGGTGCTCGTTCCCACGCTCCGCGTGGGAATGCCTACCGGAACGCTCTGCGTCCCCTCGTGACCAACCTTTCGAGGTAACCAAAAAGATTACTCGTTGGTAGCGAGACGACGCGGAGCGTCGGGGTTTGCATTCCCGCGCAGAGCGTGGGAACAAGGATTGTTATTGGTAGATGATCAGATTCGGCGTGTACTCGTTAAAGCTGCCGCTGTAGCCCTCGACGCCGAGCGCCTGGGCTTCCGTCAGCAGCGGCGAATCCCAGCGGTAGAAGAGTTTGAAGCCAGTGAAGGGCACATCCTCGTACATAAAGCTGTTGTACTTGCTGATTTTGCCAAAGGGCGGCCCCCAGCCGTCGGCGGTCAGCGTCACCTCGACCTGGTCGTAGCCGGTCCAGTCGATGGCCTCCTTATTTTGGATCATCGTTTGCAGGAACTGGTGAACGATCAGGATGCGCGGGCCGCTGAGGTCGTTCTCCTCGATGTACTCCTGCATCCGCGCCTGCACCTGGTTGATCTGCTCGCCGGTGACGTAGCCAATCGGCGTGCCGGGCTTGGGCTGGCCGGGCGTCACCATCGCGAATTCGGGATCGATGGCGATGTGGACGTTGTCGTATTCCAGCCAGGGCAGCGCACGCTCGATGGCCTCGACGGGCGTCAGCGCCCCAATTTGCACATCCAAAAAGACATCAAAGCCCTCGGCCTGTGCGCGCTCGACGTAGGCCAGCGTGGCCTCCTCGCTCATAAAGCCGAGGTAGGTGCCGCCGTTGGAGGCCGCCGTCGCCATGCCCCACACCAGCTCAAAGGCAGGCGTAACGCTCAGATCGGGGCCGTTGGCTTCATCGTAGGCCGCCGCCTGCTGCTGGAGCTCCTGAACCAGGCCGTCGATGTCATACTCGCCCAAAATACCCATGACGGGCACGTTGGGGCGACCGTAGTAGGTGAGATAAGTTGTCTCAAAGAAGGGCGAATTCTCAGAGACATTTTGCGCCGTGGGCGTCATGCGCTCGATGATGTTGGCGGGTGCTGGGGGCGGGGACGCGCTGCTGGCGGCCGCATCGGCGGAACCATCAGCGGCGGCATCGGCAGAGGTGTCGTCGCTGGCGGCGGGAGCGGGGGCTGGCTCCGCCATGTCGGGCATGGCACCATCGCCGCCGGGGATGGCAATGCGCTGGCCGACGCTGATCACCGAGGCGTTGGCGATGCTGTTGGCCTCTACCAGCGCCTCAACGGTGACGCCATTTTGCTCGGCAATTTGGCCCAGCGTGTCGCCGGGCTGCACGGTGTAAACGCTCGGCGCGCGATCCGAGCCATCGGCGGGCGTTGCGGGCGCTTCTTCGCTCGCTGCATCATCGGACGCGTATCGGCCTCGGGCGCATCGGCTTCGGGCGCATCGGCTTCAGGCGTATCGGCTCTGGCGGCTGGCGGCAGCGTGATTTGGGCGCGCTGGCTGGAGTCGCCAAGGGTACCCAGCACCTCACCGTTTAGCGTGATGCTGATAAGGGCGGGGTTTTGCGCGTCGATGATGATTTCGCCGCCGCTAAACTCACGTGCGTTGCCGGGGCGCAGAACGCCGCGGAATGCTCGCTCGCCGTCAACGACGACGCTGACAAAGCTTGGTCGGCTGGCCTCGACCTGCGCCGTGTAGACGGCGGGCGCGTCTTCTTCTTGTGCATGGGCAACGGGCGCATCCGCGGCCCACGTCAAGCACAGGGTTAACACCAAAACGGCCAGCCCACGCACAACTTTCCCGGTGGTGACCTCTGCGGTAGTGCGAGCAAAAATGGCAAAAGGCATTGCGTTACTCCATGGTTGGTAGTGGGTAAAAAAATTCCAGGGCAGCATACCACGAGGCGCTAAATTACGCCACGCCGTTACATCGTCAACAGCAGTTCTCAATTCAGAATTTGGAACCGCTCACAACCGCAGATAAACGCAGATTTTTCTCAAAAATAGTTTTATCTGCGTCCATCCGCGTCTATCTGCGGTTGCTTTTTATTTGGATTGAGCATGGCTGCATCGCCAAGTCACATCGTCAAGTCACATCACAGTGACGGCGAGTCGACCGGCGTCGCCCTCCACCACGGCCACAGAAATATCCGTCAGCCGCTCAACCACGGCGTCTGCTTCGCACAATTCGGCGGCGACGTGTGACGTTTGCACGGCCACCACGCGTGCACCCGCAGCGCGGGCCGCCCGCACGCCAACCGGCGCATCCTCGATTACGAGGCAGCGCGCCGGGTCGACGCCGAGCCCTTGGGCGGCCAGCCGGTACGGGTCGGGCGCGGGCTTGCCGCGGGCGACATCATCCGCCGTGACCATCACCGCCGGCGGCGCAATACCAACGTGCTGAAGCCGGGCGCTGGCAATGAGGCGTGCGCCAGAGGTCGCCACGGCCCAGGCGTTGGATGGGAGAGAGGCCACAAGCGCCTGCGCGCCGAGGATTTCGCGCACGCCGTCAAAATCGGCGGCCTCGCGCGCGGCCAGGTCGCGCTCCTCGGCGGCGGCATCCAGATGCGGGGCAAATTGGGCGATGGTCTCGACGGCGCGGCGCCCGTGAATGGTGGGCAGGAGCCGCGCCGCGTCGATGCCGTGGCGCACGGCCCACAGCCGCCACTGCCGCTCGACGACCTCGCGCGAATCAGCCAGCACGCCATCGAGGTCAAAGAGAATGGCGTCGCAGGCGAAAGTTTGGGGCATACACCTGGAAAGAATGCGTGTCGATTGGGAAGCGCGCCGTTTAGGCAGCGCGCCGATTGGGCGAAGGGGGAGGCTGGCGTTTGGCGGGCGCGCTGCCGTTGCGGTGGGCAGCGGCCTCGCCCGGCCTCGCCTCGACCAGCACCCGAATTCCATTGTCCACCTGCTGGCGCGTGCCCTGGAGGGTGGTGGAGAGCTCGCGCAGCACCTGCAGCGCGTAGGCGTCCGCTTCGGCGGCGCGCGCCGCCGCCAGCTGCCGCCCCTCCTCCACGATGCGCTCGGCCTCGCGCCGCGCTCCCGTCACCAGCGGATCGGTTTGCAGCGCCTGGCGCGCCTGGGCCTGTGCCTCGGCCACCAGCTGCGCCGCTTCCCGCCGCGCTTCGGCCACGATGCGCTCGCGCTCGGCCAGCAGCCGCTCGCTTTCGTGGATCGCCGTGGGCAGGTGGAGGCGCATCTGCTCCAGCAGCTGCGCAAATTCACCCGCGTTCACCATGCGGTAGGGCGAAAGCGGCACGGCCTGCCCCTGCTCCAGCATCTCGTGTAGCTGGTCGATGTACTGTAGAATCGCCACGGCTTGCCTCGGAGAATTTAGCTGCTCTTGATTTTGCGTTCGTAAAACTTCATGTGCGGCGCACCTTGCCCGACATTTTGCCCGACGTTTTGTCCGACATCCTGCCCAGCGCTTTCGCCATCGGACGAAGACGCGGCCTGAATGGGAAACCGTTCGCGCAGCGCCCGCTGCACCGGCAGCGACGTCCACTGCTCAATCGGCCCGCCCAGGCTGGCGACCTCGCGCACAATGGAGGCGCTGAGGTAGGAGAGCTCCGGGCTGCAGTAGAGACCGCACTGCTCGATCTCCGGCGCAATCCGCCGGTTGGCCGCGCCAACCTGCTGCTCGTACTGGAAATCCGTCAAGTTGCGCAGCCCGCGCACCACTACTTGTGCCCCGTGCTCGCGCGCACAATCCACCTGCAGCCCCGTAAAGCTAACCACCAAAATGTTGGGCAGATCGATTAGGGCGGCCCGCGCCAGCTCGACCCGCGTCTCCGTATCAAAGAGCAGGTTCTTCTTGGGCGGGCTGTCGTAGACGGCCACTACCAGCGACGAAAAGAGCTGGCTGGCCCGGCGCGCAATGTCTGCGTGGCCGTGGTGGAGGGGGTCAAACGTTCCGGGGTACAGGGCGCGCGTCATGGAATGATCATGGGGTGTGCGGTAGCGGCGGCGAGCGAAAAAGGTGAACGTAGACAAAAATTAGTAACTATTCAGGCTCCTGCCCAAATCTCTCTGTGACTACGAAGAGAACGGCCCTCCTCTCTCATCCTGGGAGAGGGGTTGGGGGTGAGGGCTGAACAGTTACAAAAATTAAACGTCTGGCAGGAAGCGGGCCAATACACCGTTGGCAATCATCAATCCCCGCGGCGTCAGGCGCACGCGCGTCGGCAGCCGCTCGACGAGCTTCCACTCGGCAAGCTGTTCAAGCTCCTCGGCGTAGACGACGCGCAGGTCGGCTCCGTGCAGCGCGGCAAAGCGCTCGTAGGCCACGCCCTCGCCAATCAGCCGCAGCCCCAGCATCATCGTCTCGCCCATGGCCGTGGCGGCATCTAGCGTCTCCTCAAAGTCGACGGCGGCCCCCGTCTCGCGGATGCGGCGGATGTAGCCCGCCACGGGCTTGTGATTGCTAAAGCGGCGGTCAACGCTCGCGCCGCCTTCTTCGTTCCGCTGGCCGCTCCGCTGGCGCAGGTGGCTGTGCGCGCCCGGCCCAATGCCAAGATACTCCTCATTGCGCCAGTATAGCAGATTGTGGCGCGAGGCCAAATCCGGCTGGCGCGCCCAGTTGGAGACTTCGTAATGGTGGTAGCCCGCCTCGCCCAGCTGCTGCATGGCGATTTCGTAGTGCTCGGCGGCCACGTCCTCATCCGGCGCGTCGACGTTGCCCACCTGCACCCAGCGGTGCAGCGGCGTGTTTGGCTCGACGATTAGGCTGTACAGGCTCAGGTGTTCGGGCGCCAGCGCCAGCGCCTCGTCCAGCGTCTGCGACCAGGCCTGGGGCGTCTGCCCCGGTAGGCCAAACATAAAGTCGAGGTTGATGTCCTCGAAGCCGGCGGCGCGGGCGGCTTCGTAGGCGCGGTACACGTCCGCCACGTCGTGGGTGCGGCCCAGGAAGGTGAGTTCGTCCGGCTGGAAGCTCTGCACGCCCAGGCTGAGCCTGCCCACGCCACAGGCGTGCAGCGCGGCAAAGCGCGCGCGGTCGACGGTGCTGGGGTTGGCTTCGCTTGTGAGGGAGCAGGCGGGGTGTAGCGAAAAGTTGCGCTGAACGGCGGAGAAAACCTGCTCGATTTGGTGGGGCGTCAGCAGCGTGGGCGTGCCGCCGCCCAGAAAGATCGAGTGCAGCGCGCGCCCGGCGAGCGCCTCGCGCCACGCCTCCATTTCGGCACAGAGCGCATCGACGGTCGCCTGCTGCAGGTCACCGAGGTTGGCGTAGGTATTAAAATCGCAGTAGGGGCACTTCTTGGCGCAAAACGGAATGTGAATATACAGCCCCAGCGGATCAAGCGCGGGGCCAGCCCCTCGCGCGGGGGTCTGCGCAGAGGGAGCGACAAGCGTCGCTGGCGAATTGGACATGGGAGCAGCGATGTAGGGCACGGTGCGCGCCAAAGTGCGCGGGCGCGCTTCGGGCTGGTTCGGCGCTGGGCGCCTAGCGATTTTCCAACCGGAAGCCGTGGCCGCGCACGGTCACGATGTAGCGGTAATCTTTGTCAAATTCGGCCAGCCGTTCGCGCAGCCGACGCACGAGCGCGTCGATAGCCTGCTCGCTAACGCCTTCGCCGCTGGCTTCGGGCCATACAATATCCACGATCTGCTCGCGCGTGACGACGCCACCGCCCGAATCCCACAGCGTTTCCAACAGGCGATACTGGTGCAGGCTCAGCGGCGGATCGACCATCTGCCCGTTGAGCCAGACCTGGCGCGTCTCTTTCTCCAAGCGCAAGCCCGTGTGTTCGCTGTTAAAGGTCAGCGGCGCCGTCGCGCCCGCGTCCACAAAGGCCATCTTAAAGCGCAACGCAATCTGAATTTCGTCGCCGTCGTGCAGCGGCGTGGGGTCCGCGGCGCCTTCGCCGTTGACGTGCGTGCCGTTTTTGCTGTGTAGGTCTTCAATGGCGTAGTGCGAGCCGAGCCACGTGATCCGCGCGTGATGGCGGCTCACCTGACGGTCCGGCAGCACGATGTCGCACGTATCGTCGCGGCCGATCATCAGCGCCTCGGCACGGCTGAGCGGCCAGCGCCGACCTGCTTCTGCGCCGCGCTGCAAAACCAGCATGGCGCTTTCCGGCGCATCCATTGTCCCGTTGGTGTGGGTTGGGCTGCGCTGGATGCCGTTGTTCTGTGTGTCTAGCATGTTTGTGGAGTCCATAAAGGTCACCGGGTTTGTGTTACAAAATCGCTGCTACAAAAATCGAAAGGAAACGAAACGACTGCCCGCGCGTAGGTTCTATCATTCTCCCGTAAAAAATGCAAGCGCCTCCACCGATTGACAGAAATACCGGGCTAACGCATAATTCTATCTGCTGAAAGCGGTACACAAGCGATAGATATTTTGAGATATACATTTTGCCGCCATGTGTTTTACCAATGTACAGGTAGTGACGTATTATCGCAACTTCAGTTACGCCACGTCAATTTTCCCTCCATTGCCTCCGTTGGTTGCTGCCTCGCTCTTTGCCTTCCCCGCCAAACAGGGCTTAAACGGGGCATCGGGTGCGTGAATCATACATCAAGTGCTAGCCGTTCGATGAATATTATTCTAACAAATTGCTTACAAATTAGAGTCAGCTGCCATCTTTTCGCGTCACGTATAGGAAACGCTGGCGCGTCGAACGGTCGCCTACGGACGGCGTCTCGCCGCTGCTGCAGCGAGACAACTTTGCTTTTACCACACACCTGTGAGATGAAATAGCTTATGTCCGCCGATATGCCCACGAGCGGCAATCTGCCGCCGGGAATGGTTCTGCGCAGACGCTACAAGATCATCGAAATGGTTGGCCAGGGCGGCATGGGCGCCGTTTACAAAGCCGAGGACAGCCGCCTGGAGGGGCGCGTCTGCGCGATCAAGGAGATTTTGCCCGCCCTCTCCGGCAGCACTTCGCCCGAAAGCTTTGAGCAGCTCTCCGAACAGTTCCGGCTCGAGGCCAGCGTGCTCGCCCGCCTCGACCACCCCAACCTAGTCAAAGTCTCCGATTACTTCTCCGAAGGAGTGCGCGAATACCTGGTCATGGACTACGTGACGGGGCTGGACCTGCGCGAAATTCTCTACCGAGTGCGGCGCGACGAAGAGCTGCTGCCGGAGGAGCGCGTGCTCATCTGGGCAGATGAACTGCTGAGCGCACTCGAGTACATGCACACCCAAGACCCACCGGTGCTCCACCGGGATATCAAGCCCAGCAATATCAAAATCACTACGCAGGGGCGGCTCAAGCTGGTGGATTTTGGGCTGGTCAAGGTGCTGATTCCGGACGATACGCAGACGGTGACCGTGGTGCAGGGGCGGGGCACGGTAGCCTATACGCCGCTGGAGCAGTACGGCGGCGACAACGGCTTTACCGATGTGCGCAGCGACATCTACAGCTTTGGCGCCACCATGTACCACTTGCTCACCGGCGAGCCGCCCACCGACGCCCGCGAGCGCTTTCTAAGCACCAGCAAGCTCGATTCGATTCGCGCGGTCAACCCCACCGTTTCACAGCACGTGGAGCGCGCCATTTTTCACGCGCTCGCCATGCACCCCAACGAGCGCCCCAACAGCGCCCGCCAGATGCGTGAGCTGCTCTTCCACTCCTCCACCCACCTGATCCACAGCCCATTTTTTTACGCGGAGGGGATTCCCCGGCCCGTGCCCTGGCGCGATGCGCTTTTAGAAAATCGCCAGCTGCTGGGAGCCACGCTAATTTTGTTCCTGATCGCGCTTCTGCTCACCTTGAATGCCCCCGCCCTACCCCTATTTTCACCTTGACGCTTTTCAGTCTTGCGCAAACGTGTGAGCATTGTTGAACAAGCGAAGGGAATTCGCCCGCTGAATGAAGGGTGTCTCCTGGCTCGTTGGCGCATCGGTCGGCCAAACGCATTGGCTTTAACCCATGCCCAGCAGCACAGCCGGGCCAGCGTGCAGAACGGTTTGTGCCGCCAGCGCCGCTGCTTGCTCGGCGGCGACGGTGGCGGCCAGCCCGGCGACGAGGCCAGCCAACGTCGCGCCGCAGAAGGTGTCCCCCGCGCCCGTGGGGTCGACGGCCCGCACGCCGCGGGCGGCCACGTGCGTCCGCTGCTCGCCCCGCACGATCCACGCCCCGCGCTCTCCCTGGGTGACGAAGAGCAGCCGCGCCGAATTTGTGTGCAGCCGCGATAAATTACCGCGAAAGTCCAGCAGTCCGTTGGCCTCGTTTTCGTTGAGAAAGGCGTAATCCACCGCCTCAAAAAGTGCGCGCACGCTTTCTCGCTCGTGCTGAACCAGCCGTGCATACGTGCCCGCCGAAAGCCGCGGCCCGCCGGGCTGCTCGGCGAGCTTCCCACTTGTGGAGGCCACTCTTTGCGCCCGGCAGGCGTCGACAAAGGCGCGCTGCTTCTGCGCCGAGGAGAGAGCGGCAACGTGTATCGCGTCAAACTGTTGCAGATTGGGCGGCAGGTGGGTGGGGGCGAGCTCGGCTTCGCCGCCCCACCGCGCGTCGAGCAGGGTAGCGCGATCGCGGCCGTGGTGGGCGATTTCGAGACGCGGCAGGGCATCGATTGCCACATCGGGGCCGATCCAGCGCACGCGCTCGTGCACGGCCCGCCACAGAGCTTCGCGACCGGGCGGCGCCGGGGCGCGCGGGGCGAGCAGCGTCGCCTCCACCCCGGCGGCGCGGGCGGCGAGCGCCGTGTACAGCCCCGCCCCGCCCACGGTCTGCACCGTGCGCGTTGGCTCGGCGTCCGCCGTGTACATCGCGGGCGGCAGGTGCAGCACATCCAGCGAAAGCGTGCCGACGACGAGAAGGTGGGGCACGGCTCAAGCCAGCCGATCCAGCACAAACTTGCGCAGCGCCACGGCCACGCCATCCTCGCCCACCTTGGGCGCCACCCAGTCGGCGACGGCGCGCACGCCCGGCGTGGCGTCCCCCATGGCGATGGCCGTGCCCGCGCGCTCAAGCACCGGAATGTCGTTGTCGCTGTCGCCGATGGCGAGCACGCGCGCCGGGTCGATGTCGAGCAGCTGGCAGAGCGTCTCCAGCCCCGTGCCCTTGTCCACGCCCTGCGCCGTTCCCTCCACGAGAATGGGATGGGTGCGCGTGATGTGCACCGCGGGGCCAAAGCGCTCTTGCAGTAGGGGAGCCAGATCGGCTTCCATCGCGCCGCCCTGCTGCTTGTCAGCGGGGCGGGTGTCGTTGACGGTGATAAACTTGATGGGCGGCTGCGCATCGGGCGCGGAGAGCAGCTCGAGAAAGTCTGGGCAGGGGATGCGCGGTGTGCCGAAGAGGTGATCGAGCAGCGGATCGCGAAAGGCGGGGTCGTCCTCGGTGCAGTTCTGGTAGATTTGCGTCGAGCGCGCCCCCGTTTCATCGGCGAAGTAGAAGACGGTCGTGCGGCCCGTGTCGTTCACCCAGGCGGCAATGTCGAGCGCGCTGGGCAGCGGCAAGGCCCGCAGCGCCAGCACGCGCCCGGTTTGCGGATCGCCCACCACCGCACCCTGCGCCGTGACAACGGGCTGCGTCAGCGCCAGCGAGGGCAGCTGGGCGCGGATGTAGTCCAGCGTGCGCCCGGAAGCAACGGTGACGGGGATGCCCGCGCGACGCACCGCGGCGATGGCCTGCAGGACGGCCGGGCTCACGCCGCCGTTTTCAATCGGGCCGCCGTTTCCGCCCGAGCCATCGCCTTTAGCCGAACCGCCGTAGAGGTCGAGCAGTGTACCGTCGATGTCGAGCACGATCAAGTCGTAGGGAAGCATGGCGTGGGTTTGGTTGTGAGGCTAGAGGGAGAACAACGGTTTAGGTTTCGTTAATACTTTGCTGAGGGATGGGAATCGATTGACTTGAGCAGGAAGGCATTGTTTCACCCCTCTCCCCACGCACGGGGGAAGAGGGCGAAAAACTCCCCTCTCCCAGCGTGGGAGAGGGGCCGGGGGTGAGGGCCAAGTTACTAAACATTAGGTACGACGCACATCGCGCTGACTGTTTACCTTCTCGAATCGGGCTGCTCTTACAGGACAACCACAACGAGCCGGTCGCGCCCGTTGTAATCCTTGCGCAATTCGGTGAAGCTGGCCTGGGGCAGGTGCTGGGCAACGAGCGCCAGCACGGCTTCGCCCTGGGTGCTGCCGATTTCGAGGAAGATCGAGCCGCCGGCGTTGAGGCAATCCGGAGCTTGCTGCAGCAGCCGCGCGATCTCGTTCAGCCCGTCCGAGCCGGCTTCAAGCGCCAGCTTGGGCTCGAAGCGGCGGATCGAGGGGGCGAGCGTTTCATATTCGCCGCGGCTGATGTAGGGCAGGTTGGCCGCGATTACGTCCACCGGGGCGGGCAGCGCGTCCAGCAGGTCGCTGGCGAGCAGGTGCACCTGCTCGCGGAGGCGGTGGCGGGCGACGTTGCGCTGCGCCACCGCCAGCGCGTCGCGGCTGAGGTCCAACCCGTAGAGGCAGGCGGCTGTCGCGTTTTTGGCCACCGAGATGGCGATCGCGCCGCTGCCCGTGCCGACATCCGCCACGCACGGCTGCGGGTAGCGCCGCATTTGCAGCTGCGCAAGCACGGCATCCACCAGCAGCTCCGTTTCCGGGCGCGGGATCAGCACGCGCCGGTCGACGTAAAATTCCAGCCCATAGAATTCGCGCCGCCGAATGAGGTAGGCCACGGGCTCGTGATTCATGCGCCGCACGATGAGCTCGCTAAAGGTGCGGGCGTGGCGAGCGCTGAGTTCATCTTCGTGGTGGGCAAAGAGCCACGTGCGGTTGCGGTGCAGCACGTGGGAGAGAATTAGCTGGGCATCCAGCTGCGGCGTTTCGCTGCCGGATTCGCGCAGCCGCCGCACCGCCGAGGCAAGCGCGCGGCCAATCGGCGTCTGGGGCGCAAGCTGCCACGCAATGCCGTGCCATGTTACCTCCGGATGTTCGCTTCGGCGGCGCGGCGTGCACTCTTTGGCCCGCAGGCCAGCGGCCGCTGCGCGCTGGCGGCCGCTGGCGCGCGCGGAATCGGCGGTCGCATTTAGGGCGCGCAGATGGTTCAAGGCTGAGTAAACGTCAACGTTGTGCGGGGCGGCGGGGCGCACAGACAACTCGTCATCGGGAAGGTTGTGCGGCGGTGTGGAATCGCGCTGGATGTTGGATGGTTCCAGTGAAAAAGGTCGCTCGTGGACCGGTTGCGTAGCCAAGGGTTTCTCCTTGCAGATACTCTGCGGGAACGGTGTTGGCCGAGAATTGACCCCATTGTCAATTCAAACACGGAGGGGGGCGATGTGGAGCAGTTTCGATGCCGCGTAGCGTGGATGGTACAACGGGTAGGGGCGGCGACGCGGTAGCTGGCTTTACAGAGTGCAGTGATTTGGCCAAGGGGTAAACGCCAGGTGGCCCGCGCTTTTTCCTATCCTTTTCTTACAGTTGCTGACAAAGCTCGGTTGTTGCCTTTACAACAGCAGTAACTCCTATTTGGACAGTTGGTCGTTTAGACAGTTTGTGATTAACCGCAAATTGCTACCTTCGCCCGCTGGTGGCTAAAGCCCGCCAGCTTGCTGAGGGAAAACCCGCTCAAGCGGGTTCAAGCGGCCTCGCCAACCCGGTTGACCGGGTTTTCTTCGTCTAAGCTCCGGGGCTTTAGCCCGGAGCGGTGGATAGCAAGGGTTAGACGTTTTTACGACGCGCCCTCTTCGCTGAGGGCGGCGAGCCGTTCGGTCTGCTCCTCGACGCTGAGGGCATCGATAAACTCGTCGATCGCGCCGTTCATGATCGCGTCCAGCCGGTAGCTGGTCAGGTTAATGCGGTGATCGGTGACGCGGCTCTGCGGGAAATTGTAGGTGCGGATCTTCTCGCTGCGGTCGCCGGAGCCGATTTGGCTGCGGCGCGCGGCGCCCAGCTCGTCCTGCTGCCGCTGCATCTCCATGTCGTAAAGCCGCGTGCGCAGGATGCGCAGCGCCTTGATGCGATTCTGGAGCTGGCTCTTCTCGTCCTGCACGGCCACCACGAGCCCTGTGGGGATATGCGTCAGGCGCACGGCGGAATCCGTGGTGTTGACGCTCTGGCCGCCCGGCCCGCTGCTGCGGAAAACGTCGATGCGGATGTCGTTTTCGTGGACATCGATCTCCACCTCGTCCGCTTCGGGCAGCACGGCAATGGTGGCGGCGCTGGTGTGGATGCGCCCCTGCGTTTCGGTGCTGGGCACTCTCTGCACGCGGTGCACGCCCGATTCAAACTTGAGGCGGCTGTACGCCCCCTTGCCGCGCACTTCGAGAATCGCCTCCTTCACGCCGCCGACGCCCGTCTCGCTCACGCTCATCAGCTCGGGCTTAAAGCGGTGATCTTCGGCGTAGCGGGTGTACATGCGCAGAAGTTCAGCCGCAAAGAGACCCGCCTCATCGCCGCCTGCACCGGCGCGAATTTCGATGATTACATTCTTGTCGTCGCGCGGGTCCTTTGGCAGCAGCATCTGCTGGATGCGCTCCTTCAGCTCATCGCGCTCCGCCGCCAGCGCTTCGTTGTCCGCGCGGGCCAGTTCGGCCAGCTCCGGATCGTCGAGCAGCGCCTGATTGTCGACGAGCTGTCGGCGCACGTCCGCGTAGCGCTCGCTCGCCTGCACCACCGCTTCCAGCTCGGTGCGCTCCTGGTTGAGTTCATTGATGCGGGTGTAGTCCGCCAGCACGTTGGGGTCCGCCATGTGGCGGGTAATTTCTGCGTAGCGCTTTTGAATGCGCTGTAGTTGTTCGTCAAGCGAGGCCATAGTTGCGTGTTGCTTAGTGCGTATTGCTTATGCTTCGTTAAAGTTGCTTCGCCGGAATTTGGTGCCGATGAGGCAAGGGGCGATTATCTGTTGGCTCACGATAAAAGTGATATGTAACGAGCCCTCATCCTCAATCCTTCTCCTAAAGTGGGAGAAGGGAGTTCGCCTCTCCCCTCTCCCAAAGTGGGAGAGGGGCTGGGGGTGAGGGCGCTATCTTAATCATTCTTCAAACACCGGCAGATGCCCCAGCGCGATCACCGCTGGCCAGCGTTCCGGATCGCCTTCGGTAAAGACGGCCAGCTCGGCGGCAACCTGCCCGCCGGCTTCGGCCATCAGCTGGCGCAGCCCCTCGATGGTGCTGCCGGTGCTGATCACGTCGTCCAGCAGCGCGACTTGCTTCCCCTGAACTAGGTGCCGGTCCTTGCCGTCCAGGTAGAGCGTCTGCGGCTGCCCGGTGGTAATGCTGGTGACGTTGGCGGAAAGGCAGTTGTCCATGTAGGGTTTACAGACCTTGCGCACCACCACATAAGGCAGCCCGCTGAGGCGCGACATAGCCTGCCCCAGCGGCACGGCCTTGACCTCCGGCACGACCAGCGTCTCCACCGCGTCCGGCAGCCGCTTGATCAGCCCCTGCGCCGCGGCTTCCACAATTTCCGTATCGCCCAGCATGTTAAAAATAGCGATCTTGACGCCGGGCGCAACCTCAAAAATGGGCAGGTCTCGCCTGCGCCCTTCGATTTCCACCGCGTAGTGGCGACCATCGTAACTCATAGCGCGTAACTCGCTGCTCGTGATATGATGCTTCTGGTAACGGGCGTCGTGGAACCTGTTGAACGCGCCTGCCGAGCCGTCTAATTTGTGTCGCTACCGCTTCTCGGTTTTATGCCGCAGCGATAAGGTGGCGCATCCGCCAGTATACCACGGCTTGTCCGCACGGTAAAGCGTTTTTTATTTCACAAACAATTTTCATCCCTCCCATGCGCCGCGTTCTCGAATGCCTCACCGATCCGCACGAGCGTTACCGCTACCGCCTCTGCGTCGAAATGTTGCCCGCCGCCGCGTCTCCCCGCCCGCACTTGGCCGTCATCCAGAAGAATCCCTCCACCGCCGACGCCGCCCGCCGCGACCCGACCGTAGGCAAGGTCGAAGCCTGGGCGCGCCGACGGGGCTTTGCCCGCGTGACGTACCTGAATCTCTTTGCGTGGCGTTCGCCCCACCCCCGCCGGCTCAACGCGCTGCCCTATGTGGACGCGGTGGGTGCGGAGAACGATGCGGTGATTTGGCAAACGGTTCAAGCAGTCGTGGACGAAGCGGGGACGGTCGCCGTGGGCTGGGGCAACCCCAACGGCCTGGAGGCGACGCGCTACAGGCAGCGCATCGACGAGGTAATGGCGCTGCTGGGCGGGCGGGCGCTCTACGCTGTCGGCCCGCTTACGCAGCAGGGACAGCCGCGCCACGGCCTGCACTGGAACGGCGACCTGCCGCTGGTCGCGTGGATTTACAAATCATCGTAGCTCTCCAGCACGGGCTCGTAGCGGCAGCGGCAGCCGCGCAGCGAGGCACAGTCGCGGTGGGGCAGATCCGGCACGCGGGCAACGAGGTGCTGCTGCCCCAGCTCGGCCCGGCAGCGCTCACAGGTGTACTCATCCTCCGCGCCGACAAGCTCGATGCGGCGCACGTGGTCGCCCCCTTTGCAGCGCTGCCACGTCTCCTGGTTATCGACGTGGAGCGCCAGGGCGTGCGCTCGCCAAAAGGCCGCTTCGGCGACATCCATGCCCGCCGCCGCCTGCTCGTCCGTCAGCAGCTCCCGCTGCGCCGCGTCGCGCACGTTGGCGGGGATTTCGTCCGGTGCAAGCCGCCAGTGCGTACCCCAGAGGTGCTGCTCGGCGGCGTAGAGCTTGAGCCAGGCGGCGACGGGCTCGCTCAGCCCATCCAGCAGCCAGTGATCCAGGAAGAGGATGCGGCGGGTGAGCGCGCTGTAGCTCAGCTGCGGCTCCGGGCCTGTCCACGCCGCCGTGCCCAGGGGCTGCGCCGCCTCGTAGCGGCGGCGCGACACGAGCGCCGCGCTCGTGTCGCGCTCGCTCAGCGCGTCGCGCACCTGGCTCATGGCGGCTGCGCGCTCGCTGGCCTGCCGGGCGCGGTAGGCCGCCAAAAACGAACGGGTTTCGGGCGTGGTTTGCTGATCGCCGCCGTTGGAGGCCAGCCAGCCCTGCCGCGCAAAGAGGGCGAGCGTCTCGGCGTAGGGGCGGGGCAGCGCCTGGCTCCAGCGCTGCTGCGTGCGCTCGTCGTGCGGGGGGCGCGCCTCGCCAAATTCGAGCAGCAGCGCCAGCTGCGCCCGCTCGCTGGGCACGTCCGACTCGGCGAGTTTGTCGCCGTTGAGCCGGGTGCGGAACAAATTTTGCAGAAAACTCATTGTAGAGGAGCGAGGATGCGAGTTGCGTGGGGGCGCCGTCACCTTCCCCACGCAACCTCACATTTGAAACGGTCGCCCGTTGTCAGAGACGACCTTTTGGCTGTAGTTGTGGACGTAGCGCAGGAGCTGCTGGTGGAGCTTTTCCCAGCCGCTGCTGCCCAGAATGCGCTCTAACTTCTCTTGGCTTTCCACCGCGCCCAGCGCCAGCATTTGCGGGCCTTCGCCATAAATGGTATACAAGACTTCCGTCGGCTCGATGCCAAGCTGCATCAACTTGGGCGCATATTCACGCACCACAAATTCGGAGAAATCCTGCTCGCGCCCCATCTTAATATCCCACTGCATCAACAATCTAATCATGAGCCGAAACACTGCTTCCGTAAAAATATCTGTGAAAGTATCCGGAACAATATGCTGGGTCGTTTAACCCACCCGGTTTGGCGTGCTCCCCGCGTCTCGCCGCCGTTGCGGGGGCTTTTTAGCAACGTCTCACCCTACCAGATGCCTCGGCGAAATGCAACTTTTTGCCCGAAAAACTGCTCGTTGTTCCACGGACGCCGCCCCCCATTAGTCGCAGCGACCGTTGCCCTGCTCTCCATTCTCCTGGCGACAACCGCAACCGCCGCCGCGCCCACCGCGCAAAGCGTCAACGCACCGCCCCATCTCTTTCTGCTGCCCGCCAGCGCCACCAACGTTAGCCTCAAAGCGCACGTGGCGGATTTTGTCTTTGCCGGCGACAGCGGCACGCTGCTCTCGCTTGCGGCCACCTATGAACTCAAAAACCCCAACGATAGCGGCGTCGTGCTCGGCCTGCGGCTGACGCCCATCGGCGCGGGTGACGGGGCGACGCCCGTTGGCTTTGGCGGGCTGGCCCTCCGGGCAAACGGTCAACCGCTGGGCCTCCAGCCGACGGGCGACGGCGGCTACCTCACCGAAGTGGCGCTGGGCGCGGACGCCGAGGTGACCGTCGCGCTGGCCTACACGCTCGACCTCACCGCCGCCAACCCCGATTTACCCACGCTGGCCTACGCCGTCGGCGCCCTGACGGGCTGGCCGGGAACGCCGAGCCTGCGCGTGGGCGCGGCCCTGCCCGGCGGGCTCAGCGGCACGCCCGCCGACAGCTGGCTGCGCATCAGCCCACCGGGCTGGAGCTATGCGGGCCCCGCCGACGCCATCACCAATCCCCTGGTTGCCAGCGCCGCCAGCGGCCTGATCC
Organism: Caldilineaceae bacterium; assembly: GCA_965213595.1. GTDB lineage: Bacteria > Chloroflexota > Anaerolineae > Caldilineales > Caldilineaceae > JBCCFC01. The sequence continues at coordinate 1,085,343 of CBDBZO010000002.1, forward strand.
CCGATATCAAGTGGCTCTACGATGCGGGGCCGCCGGGCGAGCCGCTCGTGCTCCAGTTTATTGCGCCCGCTCGCTGGCGCGAAATCGAGGCCGCCCAGCAGCGCGACCCCACGCCCCAATCCTTGCTGGTGCTCGGCAATTTTTACGGCGACCTTTACTTCGAGCTAAACGCAAAGAGCAGCAGCACGGCTCAGCAGCTCTACACCCGCGCGCTCGCCGCCTACACCTCCGGCCTCGCCGCCGCCGATGTGGACGGGCCGGACAGCGCCGCGCTCCACGCCGGGCTGGCCCGCCTCTACCGCAGCCGACTTGGCGACGGCGACGCCGCCGATCCGGGCTATGCCGACCTGCTCGCGCGCGAGGCCGAGCTGGCCCGCGCCAGCCTGCCCGCCGGCGATTCGCAGCGGGCGACGCTGGCTGGCTGGCAGGCCGAAGCGCTCGCCGTGCTGCTGGAGCGCGCCCAAACCCGGCGCGACTGGGGCGAAGCGCTGCGCCTGCTGGACGCCCTGATCGCCCTGCCCGCCGGCGAGATTGGCGAGGTGGTGGAGGTCGACGCGCTGGCCGAGCAGCAGCGCAGCGCACAAATTCAGCAGGCGCTGCAGCTGCTGGAGCAGGGCAACCGCGAGGGCGCGCTGGCCCTGGCGGGCGAGACCATCCTGGACGAAGCGCTGCAGCCGCCCGCTTCGCAGCAGAGCCTCTTTGCCCGCTGGGCCATCACCGCCACGCTCGCCGCGGACGAAGCGGTGATCGATGCACGCATCACGCCCGCGCCGGGCCAGGCCACCGCCGCCCGCTCCGCGCTGGCCGGCGTGGTCGACGGCTGGCTGGCTCGCTTTGGCGACGACGAGCGCTTTGCCTTTTTGCTATCAAATTTTGGGACGGAGGGCATTTTGGCAGAGGGCACGCAGTCCGGGGACGCACGGGCGAGTGCCGTCCAGATGCAGCTCGTCTTTCCGCTCACCACCGCCGCCGCCGCGCTGCGCGACGACGTGCCCAACCGCCCCGAATGGGCGCTGCTGCGAGCGCTGCTGGAGCAGGCCGGGCCGTCGCAGACGCAGACGGGCGGTCTGTTGAGCAGCACGCTCGTGCTCGAGCAAAGCTTTGATTTGCGCGCGGCCAGCGACCAGTGGCGGGCCGTGGCGGCCAACCTGGCGCGGCAGGCCCAGGGCTTTGAGACGGACAGCCAAAGCGCCCGCGAGCGCGGCAACGCCGACGAGGCTCTGCGCGCCCGCGTGCGCGCCACCAACTACCGCGCCGCCGCCGACACCTGGCGCACGCTCGACGAGCAAAGCTGGCTGATCGCCCAGCTCGTTGCCGCCCCCAATGCTGCGCCCAATGTTGCGCCCGATGCGCTCGTGGACGGAACCATCGCCGAGAGCCGTGCCTGGCTGATCGAGCCGGGATCGCCGCCGCAGACGTTGACGCTTTATGCCGAGCCATCCGGCGGGGTGCGCGTGCTGGGCGGGGCGCTGGTGGCGCTGCTGGGGCTCTTTTTGCTGGCGGGCGTGCTGTGGTGGCTGCTGTAGTTAGTTGTCAATACCTGTGTACTGTCTTTCCCGCGCAGAGCCTGTGCTCATGCAGGCGGGGACGGGAATCTGTGGTTGGCCAACCACAGATTCCTGCCGGGGTTTATCCTTGTGGAGGTGAGGGCGGGAATGACACCTACCTCACTTCTAACCCGACTTCCTCCCATCCCCTACCCCCGCCCCACCACCAGCGCGACCTCCGCCTCCGTCAACCCGTACAGCGCGTAGACCCGCTCGGCCCGCTCCAGCGCCGACACGTCCGCGGCGAGATCGGCCCGTTTACGCGCGACAAGGACGACTCACATGCCCGACGCGCTGGCGTCCCACGTGTGGGTGAAGGCGCGCGGAACGGCGGGTAGCGTAAACGGCTGCGACTGCTGGGCCAGCCGCTGCTCGATACTTTGCGCTAAGTCGACCAGCTCCGCGGCGTGCTGGATGGGATAGGGCGTCCTGTACCAGCCTGGCTGCGCCGCGATCTGCTCAAATTTGGCCGACCAGCGCTGAGTCGCGCCAAAGGTGACGGCGTAGGCAAAATAGTCTCCATACAAATCGGCTCCCCCGCTTAAATCACCCCGCAGCGCACGCGCAAATTGCTGCCACGCTCGCTTGGCCCGTCGATTCTGGCCCAGCACCGCTTTGCGCTCATCTTCGATAAAATCTGTGGTCGCGCCAAGCAGCGCGTATAGCGTCGGCGACAAACGACCAAAGGCCGTCTCCTCTCTGTCCCCAAACAGATCGCTCAGCACAAGCCGCTCAAACAGCAGGGGCTCTTCCTTGTTCTCTACGCGGTAAAAAATCACGTCCGCAGCCTCTTGTGCAATCGTCAAATAGCCGCGCCGTGCCAAATCAAAGAAAATCGACGCCACATGGCGTGGCTCCACGCGACTGCTGACCAGGCTACCCGCGACGGCAGGTGACAGCGCGCTGGGTGGTGCAGTGGTTTGAGCCTCTGTTGAATTTCCGAACAGCTTTGCTAGCCAATTCATAGCACCTTTCTATTTGGGAAAAACCGCTTCTGAAGCGGTACGCCTTAAAAAATTTAGGTTGCTTCAAGCTGTTTGCAACGTCCGAGTAAAATTGATTGTAATCTCTTCCGCATCTGGCGCAGCAGCGAATCGACCCGCAAAAAGAATCTCCAACCCCACCGGCACGCCATCTGCATCTACGTCAACGTAGATGTACTTGTCGGCTTCAATTGTATCATCAACCTTACCGTCGCGCAGTTGAATGTACAAAGCGTCAGCTTGTTGATCGTAGTTGATTTGCATAATTTTATCTTCGACTTCTATTGCCGTGATGGCGAATACGTGATTTGATGACAGTATAGATGAGAAGCACGCCATGATCAATCTCGCCGTAGGCAACTTTGATAACGTAAGCAAGTCCTTCTCGCACAGCAATTAGCTCTCCTTCATCACCCTCGAGCAGTTCATCGGGCGCTTCTAGCGTCTCCTCAACCTGCTCGGCACTGACGCCGCGTTGAGCCATGCGCTGTTGAGCATGATGCGTATAGCGAATTTCCATGTGGCTCCAACCGAACAGTATAACCAAAGACGCGAGTGCTTCATGCACTCGCGTCTTTAGTTATCAGGGTTTGTCATAAAGGGTGATCAAAGCTCCCCTTCACCCTACTTCTGCACCAGCGCCGCCGCCCCCAGCACCTCGCCAATCCGCCGATTGATATCGGCATCCATCGCGCTCGGATGCACCGCCGAAATCGGCCCCTCCGCCTTGCGCTCGCCCGCGATGACCGTGATTTGGTCCACCGGGAACAAGTCCATCGTGCTGGCAAACGAGCCGACGACTTCGCCAAACTTCTCGATCATGTAGGCCGTGACGCCCTGGTCGCCGCCCTGCTGCAAAATCTCAATCGTGCGCGCAAGCTGGTTGAGCTCGGCTTCGCCCTCGCTGCGAATCTGCGCCGCCTTGGCCCGCGCCTCTTCGACCATCTTCTGCTTCGTCGCCGCGGCCGGCACGGTGACGTTGGCCTGCATCTGCGCGCGCACCATCTCGATCATCTGCTTCTCCGCCTCGATCCGCGCTCGCACGCCCGCCACCTCGGATTCGGCGTTGCGCGTCGCCTCCTGCATCCCCACTGCGCCGCGCTGCCGCTCCTCGGCCAGCTGCACCTTGGTCTGCGCGTCGATGCGCTGGCGCTCGTTCTGGATTTCGCGGATGCGCACCTCGGCCCGCCGCGCCTCCTGCTCCTGCTTGGACGAAGCGCGCGCCTCGGCCTGCGCCTGCCGAGACTGCGCCGAGGCGTTGGCCGTCTGCACCCGCTTGAGCAGCGCAATGTACAAATCCGGCTCCTTGACGCCGTCCAGCCGGTGGTCATCCACATCGGCGATGTTCATGGTCGTGATTTCGAGGCCGATGCCCTCCAGGTCGCTCTTGCAGACGGAAATCATATTTTGGATCAGCCGCTCCTTGTGGCTCATCACCTCTTCTGGCGTCATCGCCGCAATCGAGTCGCGCAGGTGGCCTTCGATGATTGAAATGGCGATAAAACGCAGCTCCTGCCAATCTTTCGTCAGGTGCAGGATGCGCTTAACGGCGTTGATCATGCCGCGCTCGGATTTCGCCACGGCAAAGCTCACCGTCGCCTTGACGGTCAGCGGCACGATGCCCTTGGCAATCGCCGATTCGACGATCACCGTCGTCGTTTGCGGCGTCAGGTCCATCGTGTTGAAGCGATTGATCAGCGGCAGCACAAAGACGCGACCGCCGCGAAAGGTGGCAAAGCGCTTGCCCTTGCCGTGCACCACCGCCAGCTGGCTCGGCGGCACCAGCTTCATCTTCGAGATCAGCTGCACCACGAGGGTGAGCAGGATCAGGACGAAGAGCGTTATGAGAAATGTAATCATGGTTGAAACCCCTTTGTGATAGAGAGGGGAGATAGAAATAGAGAGACTACGCTGTATAACGACGGCTCTCTATCTCAAATCTCTGTCTCTCGACTATTTGGCCGATCCGTTGGTCGACCCATTCACCAAAATCGCCCGCTCGTTGGTTCGACTCTGGCTCATCAAATCACGCACGCTGATGCCAAAGCCCTCCTCGATCTGGTGCAGGAAATCGACCAGGGCCGCGGGGCCACGATTGACAGCGGCGTTGAAGCCGTCCTCCTCGTTGAGCACCAGCAGGTTGTTGACCTTCTGGTACTTGGCGTGCTCGCTGTAGGACTCAAAGAGCGTCGGCAGCTGGTTCATAAAGAGGGCGATCTTACCGATGTCGCCCGCGCTCGTCAGCAGCTCGACCTTGCGCTGCAGCAGGTCGTTGCGCGCCTGCTGCACAATGTCGACCGTCTCGGCCTCGCCGCCCGCCAGAATCTCGGCGGATTCGCGGCTGGCTGCGGCCTGCAGCGTCACCTCGGACTGATTCTTCAGCTCCTGCAGGTCGACCTTCATGCGCTCGACCTGGCTCTGGCCCTCGCTCTCGGCCTCGGAAATTTGGCTGTCCGCCTCCAGCCGCGCCCGCGTCACCTCTGCCTCGCGCTCGCGGCGGAAGAGCTCCACATCCTGCTTGACTTCGAGAATGCGCTCGTCCGCGCCGCTTTCGGCCACCTGCATCGCACGCGCCGCGTCGGATTCGGAGCGCTCGGCCCGCGACTGCAGGCGCGCCTCCTCGATCTCGACCTCCTTGCGCTTGCGCGAAAGGGTCTTGTTCGCCAAATTGGCGATGTAGTTGCTCGTATCCCAAATGCGCTGCAAGGAAACGGAGACCACGTCGATGCCAAAAGTGCTCAGGTCCTCCTGGCAATCCTCCAGCAGCACGCGGCGGAAAATCGCGCGCTCGCCCGAAAGCGTGGCGACTTCTTCCATCTGTCGCTCGGTCAGCTCGCCCCCCTTAAAAGCCTCGTCCGCAATCGACACCAGCTCTACGTCATCAATATCATCTACGCTTTCAACCATGCCAATGGCCTGCAGCGGCGTCGTCTTGTTAAGCGCCGCGCGGAAGTTGCCGATCATCGTCTGCTGAATCTGCTCCTGAATCTGCGGTCGATCCTTACCCAGCAGCCGCTGCACGGCGCTGTAGAGCAGCGTCTCGTTGGTATCGTCGATGCAGACGCAGGCCGTTGCATCCGCGCCCACGTTGATGCCGTTGGCCGAGTTGACCCCCTCCACTCTCACGTTGATGGGGATGATCGTCAAATCCACCGCCTGCACGCTTTGAATAAAGGGAATCACAAAGGTCCAGCCGCCCTTTTGCAGGCGAAAGCCGTACTTGCGCCCGTCCACCACCGTCTCCGTGCCGCCCGTCACCACCAAAATTTTGTTGGAGGGGCAGACGCGAATCGTCAGCCGCAAAATGGCGATAATCGCGAGAAAGAGGATGATCGCGAGAACGCCCCCCGCCACGCCGCCAATTAGTCCAAAGTCCATAGGTTTGCTCCTTTTGAGTATTGCTTGCTGCTTATTGCTTATTGCTTAAACCGTCGGTGATGTTGGTCACAGCGAATTAACATGGCTTGCCCAACCAACCAATAAGCAATAAGCACTACTTCCTCACGCCACATACACCGCCTCATCCGTCACCCGCACCACCCGCACTTCATCGCCCTTGCGAAAATCGCCGTCCTCGTGCTCCGCCAACGCGTACTGCTCCGTCACGTTCATACCGGCATCGACGCGCACGCGGCCCATGGTGGTGTGCGTCAGCGGGATGGTGACGACGGCGGGGGCCTGAATCATGTCGATGGCGCGCAGGGACGAATCCGTGTTGCTGCGCTGGAAGCGGAAGAACCACTGCGCCAGCAGCAGCGACGCCACGCCCACCGGCATCGCCGTCAGCAGCGCGACCAAAGCCGAGCTGCCGCCCACGACCGAGGCCAAGCCCGTTGGCCCAAAGCCCAAGCAGAAGTAGACGCCCATCCGCAGCCACAGCAGCATCGAGAGCACCATCGTCCCGCCGTCGCGCGCGGTGAGCGGCCCGGCCCGGTCCGCATCGGTGTCGAAGATGTCGACGCCGCCTCGGCTATCCGTCGTGCCGTCGACCGTGTCAATCTCGAAGCTATCCGCGTCGCCAAGATCGCCATCACCGCCATCGCCAAAATCGCCGTCGCCAATCGCGTCAAAATCCGCGCCCTCGATGCTGTCGAAGCCATCACCGCTGTCAAAGTCCAGCCCGTCGACGTCGCCGCTGTCGTCGCCGCCCAGAATGCCCAGGAAGTCGAGCGAGACGACGCCCAGCGAGAAGATGGTCGTCGCTAGGAAAACGGGGATTAGAGCCGATGCCACAATTAATTGCAGCGCCGCCGAAATCGAAACGATGCCGAGGACGACGGCCAGGACAATGAAGAAGGTAAAACGAGCGCGGTTCATGGCATTTTGAAAAGGTGGAACGATTGGTACCAATATCACTATTATACCACAGCTCTAAACGACCCCCTCCGACAACTTCACGACAGCAGGCTGACATTTTTCGTCAGAAATAAAAAGCCCGGCGAGTACAGGCTCACCGGACTTAGACAGCATAAGTTTGTTCACCAGGAAAAGTTGAATCGAACATGGCGCTTGATCACCGACGAAGCAAGACGGCCGAGTGCATTGCACGGCGCAGCATCAGATTGCCTACAAATCATCGTGCGCGCCGTGCGCTGCACTCATGGTCCAACCAACAAGTCTTGGTCGGATCGCAAGTGCAATGCACGGCGGGGGCGACGGCTCGTCTGCTTGCCTGGCGGACGCCGTGCAGCGCACTCGCCCCCGCCTTCGTCTGCCTTCGCGCCCTTTGTTGATCACCTTCTACAACTCCAGCCGCATCTCCGTCTCCGCGCTGCGCGTGCGGGACTGCGTCTCCAAATCCAGCCGCCGAAAGAGCTTGATCACCGGCGTGTTGTCCGCATCCATCGTCGCCACGAGCGTCTCGATTTCCATGCGCCGCGCCAAGCGCACCAGCCGCCGCATCAGCGCGCTGCCCACGCCCCGCCCCTGGAAATCATCCCGCACCACCACGGCGACTTCCGCCTCGTCGCTCGTCGGCTCGCCTTCGGGCCGGGCTACTCTCGCCACGCCGACAATGTGCTCGCCGTGCAGCGCAATGATCGCGCCACCCTCCGTTTGATTGTCCACGCTCGACAGCTCGCGCGCCATCTGCCAGACGCGCCCCTCGCTCAGGTGCTCAACGTTGGTGTGGAAGCGCCGCCGCCGGGCCTCCGGCGAGAGCGCCCGGTAAAACTCGACGAGCTGCGGCGTGTCGTCGATGCGGATGGGGCGGGCGTAGAGCCAGACGCCGTCCCGCGTGCGGAACTGCGGCGGCAGCCTGTCGAGCTGATCGCGCAGGCGATGGACCCAGCGCAGCTGCGGGCGGGGAATGTTTGGTGCATGTTCCTGCCACTGGCGCAGCGGAAAGCGCACGGCCTGCGTCGCCGCCTGGCTCACGTTGGCCTTGGCGACTTCGCGGATGGTGGGTTCTTGTTCAATCATGCCGCTAGTTTATCACGTGTCGGTTGCGCTTGAGTAACGGGGGCGCTTTCTCTGCTTTTGACTTCGCGGCGTAGGGGCACGCCATGGCGTGCCCCTACCGCCCCACCACCGGCAAATAAATCTCCACCGGCGCGGGCGGCGCGTGCACCGTGCTCATCCACGTCAAATCGGCGATGGCGAGCCGCAGCGCCATCTCGATGGTTTCGCCGCGGTTGCCGTCCGTCATCACCACGAGGCCGTCAAAGGATTGGCCCAGCGGCGCATCGTCCGGAACGCGCACGCGGAAGCGCACGGGCACGGTCTCGCGCGCCATCACCAGCCCCGCCCAGGTGATTTCGTTCCCTGCCAGCGCACAGGCGCCCGTACCGCAGACGAGCGATCCGTCCACAAAGAGCAGGCCGTCCGGCAGCGCCGCGCGCACGCTCGTCTCGCTGGCGACGGCCCCCGTGTTGCGCACTGTGATCTCCACCGTCGCCTCCATGCCCGGCTCGACAAAGCGCGGCTGCATCACCGCGCTGGACTGCGTCAAATCCGAGCTGCGCGCGACAAATGAGGTCGTCATCGTCACGGCATTGCCGTAGCCGTCGCCCAGCGTGGCCGTGCCGGTGACCGGCGTGCGGTCCGGCAGCATCGCCGTGAGATCGGCGCTGAAGCTGAGCGTGACGGGCTCGCCGGCGGCGATGGGGCCCGCCCAGGTGAGCGTGTCGCCGTCCAGCGCACAAGTGCCGCGGCTGCACGCCACGCTGTCGGCAGCGCCCGAAAGCGCGTTGCCCAGCGACGCGGTGAGCGTGGCGGCGGTGGCGGTGTAGAGGCCCGTGTTTTGCAGCACAAAGCGGTAGCCCTGCGCCTCCCCAATGTTGACCTGCGCCCGCGCGACCGACGCCGTCGACTCGCTGAGATCAAGCGGGTTGAGCAGCACCTCGGTCGTGCGGGTAAAGGTTTGGCCCGCACCCTGCACCGTCACCGTGCTGGTGACGGGAGTGTTGGGCGGCACGTCCGCGGCCACCTGCGCCTCGAAGGCGACGACGGCCTCCGCCGTATCCGTGCCGCGGCCCGGCGGCAGAAAGAGCACGGCCCGCTCGCCCGCCAGCGCGTCGGGCTCGCGGCAGGTGTAGGTCAGGCTCTGCTCGGCCGTGGGGCCCAGCAGGCCGACCGTTGCCATTTCGCTCGCCGTTGCGTCGAGCGCCTGGTACTGCATCTTGATTATGCCGGACTCGTACAAAATCAGCTCAAAGTGCATGGGCTGGCCCGTGCCAAAGCCGCCGTAGAAGCGCACGCCCGCCCACTGCACCACCAGCCGGCGACCGCCCGCGTCGTCGAGCGTCTGGAAGTAGACGCCGTCGCTCACCACCAAATCGCTCCACAGAGGGGCGATCAGGCGGCTGGCCGAGGCGGTCGCCAGCGGGCAGGCGGGGGTGTAGCCAACGTCGCCCGCAGCAAAATCGAGCGTGCCGTTGGTGGAGACGCAGAACGCCTCGTAGAGCTCGCCGTAGAATTCAAAGGGGAAGCCCAGGGGCAGGCCACAGCGGCTCACGTCGTCGCCCGCCACGGCGAGCGTGCCCGTCTCGCGGATGTCGATCCACTCGTAGGCGGCATCTACGTTGGCGGCTTCCACCAGCGCTTCTTCCCCTGGCGTTTCAGAGAGCACGCGCTCACCCGCGACGGCGATGGGGCTGCTGTCGCCGCTCGAATCGCGCCAGCTGTAGCGCAGCGCCTCGTTGAAATCGAGGTCGGGATCAAGCCGGGTGTCGCCCGTCCAGCTGAGCGTGCGCGTGTCGGCGTCGAAATCGCTGCTTTGCGTGCCAGGCGGCAGGGCGAGGCTGCCGGGGACAAAATCCAGCTGGGGCGGCAGCTGGCTGCGCAGCGAGGCGCGCCCGCCCGCAATCGTCGCGCTGCGCACCTGCACATCGTAGCGCAGCACGTCGCCGCTGATGGCGGCCCCAACGCGATTCCCCCCGATGCTGGCGTCGAGCGCGCTGTTGCGAAAATCGGGCAGGAAGACGCGTGCGCGCGCCGTGCGCTCAAAGGCCAGCGTGCCGCCACCGGGCCGCGTCGCCTCGAAGCGCACCGGGGCCTCGACGCGCTGGCCGTCGACCGCCGCGTCGTCCGTCAGCGCCACGGCGTAGCTAAATTGACGTGCGTTGCCGCTTTCCGATGCGTCGCCCGCCGCGGGCAGCGCGCCCGACCAGGCAACGGTGCGCGTCTCGGCGTCGTAGACGGCGCCGATGTTGTTTTCGCCAAAGCCAACAAAGTCCACCGCCTCCGGCAGCAGCGCGGAGACGCGCACCGCCTCGAGCGGCTGGCGGTCCGGGGCCAGCGACACCGTGTACGAGAAGGTCGCGCCGGGCTGGAGGCCGGGCACGTTCAGGGTCACGTCGGAGTGGCAGAAAGAGGTGCCCAGCCGCAGCGCTTCGGCAGCGCTGGGCAGTTCACCGCCCGCCACGGTCAGCTGCCCGGCGACAAAGGCCGCGCCGCCAAAGTAATCATCCTGCAGCGGCGATGAAATCTCCACCCACGCCCCAGCCCCCGCCTTCGCCCCCGCCGCGTAACGCTCGACCACGTCCGTGCCGTACCAGCTTGCGCCGCCGCCCACGAGGTAGAGCGCGTTGTCCGGCCCCGCTACCAGCCCCGCGGAGTGGCGGCCCTCTTTGACGTCGGGGCCCGTGCGCCAGCTGTTGCTCGCCGGATCGTAGATTTCCACCGTGCGCAAAGCCGGCCAGCCGCCGACCACGTAGAGCTCGCCGTCGAGCGCGGCGGCGGCGGCCAGCGTGCGCGGCCCGCCGGGCAGATCGGGCAGTTCGCGCCAGGCGTCCGCCGCCGGATCATATTCGTAGAGCGTTGCCACCTCGCGGGCCGCGCCGTCCGTGCCGCCCGCGAGGTAGAGCTTGTCGCCCAGCGCGGTCAGCGTTGGGCTGACGAGGGGCTGGGGCAGCGGGCTGGCCTCGCGCCAGGCGCTGTCGGGGTTTGCGGCGGGGTCGTAGACAAAGAGGGTGTTTTGCGCGGGCAGCCCTTCATCCACAAAGCCAAGCCCCGCGAGGCCACCGGCCACGTAGAATTTGCCGCCCAGCGCCGCCGCCGCCCCGTAGGCGCGCGGCTGCGGCAGCGGGGCGACGGGGCTCCAGCTGCGGGCGCAAGCGTCGAAGCGCTGGACGGTGTCGGTGGCGCTGTCGCCGTAGAACGAGGCGCTAAAGCCGCCAAAGGTGTAGAGGCTGGCGGCGCCGGGCAGCGCGGCGGTGGCGTGGCGTGAAACGGCGCTCGGCATGGCGGGCTGGGCCATCCACCGGGCAAAGGCGCGCGTGCGCAACGTCAGGCGGTCGGCTTCGCCGCCGACGGGCGCAGCCGTCACGGCTAGCGCATCCTCGGCGTTGTTGGCGAGAGGCAGCGGCACGTCGACCACCGCCGTCAACACCTGGGCTTCACAGGGGGCCAGCGCCACGGAGCCGGTCAGCGGCAGCGGGTCGCCCGTGCGATCGCCCGTGTCGGTTTCGTCGACGAAGAGCTGCGCCGTCCACTCGCTGCTCAGCGCGAGATCAACCGTCGTGGGCTGGCTGCCGCGGTTGGTGAGGCGCAGCGTGTAGCGGGCCCGCTCGCCCGGCGCGGCAACCTGCTCGCGCTCCGGGCTGCTGAGGGAGATCGCCACCTCCGGCTTGCCCTCCAGCATCCACTCGATGCTGCGCCCCAGCACGGCGCTGTACTGCGGATTCTCGCGCTCGGCGCGCGGGCCCACGGCTTCAAAGCCCATGCCGAGATAGACGGCGCGGTGGGGCGCGTCGCAGGGCTGGATGGCCAGCGCCGCCGCGCCCGCGCCGTTGGCGTAGCTCAGGATGGGGAAGGCGACGCCGTTGTCGTTGCCCGCATCGTCGGCGAACGCGTTATCGTTGGTGAGCGAATCACCGTCGTCACCGGCGTTCTCTTCGTCAGCCAAATTATCGGGATCGGCGTCCACGGCGACGGCGTCCGGCGTGAAGTAGAGCGTGCCGTTGCTGTAGCCAAAGAGCGCGGCGTTGGTCAGCGGCAGCTCCAGCTCATCCAGAAAGCCCTGGCCGAGCAGGGTGTCGCCCTCGTTCGCCGCGGCCTCGCGCACGCCGTCCAGCCGCAGGTAGCGGTCAAAGAGCACGGAGGCTTCGTCGTCCCACCCCGCGATATTCTGGCCGGAGAGCAGCAGCCGACCGCCGCCGTCGAGGTAGCCCACCAGCGCCGCTTCCGCCCCGATCGAGGCGGGCGAGCCGCCGCGGAAGCAGTAGATGCCGCCGCAGCCGCTGTGCGCCCAGACGACGACATCGTACGTCGCAAGCGTGGCGGTGGAGGGGATGCCGTGGCCGGTGGAGCCGTCGACCAGTTCGCGGGTGTCCTCGAAATCGAGGTGCTCGATGCGCCAGGTGTCAACGGCGTAGTTCTGTTCGCCCAGTGCGCGCTCGAAGATTGGCTGCACGCTCCAGCCGCCAAACCAGCCGCCGTGGGCGTCGGCGTCCACGAGCAGCACGGCGGGGGCGGCGTCCAGCGCCACCGCCTCAATCGCTGCTGGCGGCGACGGCGCTTCGTCAAAGGCGAGGACGCGCGTCGCGGGGCGGTAGCCGCTCGCTTCGTAGACAACTTCGTGGCGACCCAGCGGTAAGGTGAGCGTATAGCCGCCGTCCGGCCCGGTTATCGCTTCAACGGCGTTTTGGAGCTGACCATTCTCGGTTGACGTGCGAACGTAGATGCGTGCGCCAGCAATGGCATCGCCGGTTGCCGCGCTGCGATTGGCGAGCGCGGGGGGCACGTCGCCCACCCGCACCGTGCCCTCCACGGCAAAACGGGGCTGCGGCACAAGCGCAAAATCCGCTGTCGAAAGCGAATCGGCAAAGACCGTCTGCCCCGCGAAATTGGCTGGCTCGTAGCCCCAGGCGTCGATGCGCACGGTGTAGCGCCCGGCGGGCACGGTAATGGCGTAGCGACCGTCGGCGTCCGTCCTGGCCGCAAAGCGCTGCGCGCCGCTGATGCCGGTCACGCTCACGTTGGGCAGCGGCTCGCCCGTTTCGGCATCGCGCACCGTGCCGCGCAGGTCGCCCGCCGAAAGCGTCCAGTTCACCGCGGCCAAGGCGTCGATGCGGCCCCAGCCGAAGCGCTCGTCCGGGCCGGGCGGGCCCAGGTCGACGGCGGTGCGCGTCATGGCCCGCTCCAGGTCGTCGACGTCAAAGTCGCGAACACCGTCCCGCAGGTCGACGGCAACGAGCAGGGCGATCAGGCCGGCCACGTGCGGCGCGGCCATCGAGGTGCCGGAGTAGCTGCCGTAGCCCCCCGCGCCAACCGTCGAGACAACTTCCGCGCCGGGGGCGCTCAGTTCGGGCTTCTGCTCGCCGGGGTAGAACGAAGGGCCCCGTGCGCTAAAGTCGGTGAGGCGGTCGTTGCGGTCGGTGGCGCTGACGGTGATGGCTTCGGGCGCGCTGCCGGGCGAGCCGATGGAGCCTTCGTCGGCGTAGGGGTTGCCCGCGGCGAAGACCGTGGCAATGCCCGCCGCGCGCAGCGCCTGGATCGCCGGGCGAAAGACGTCGCTGACGGGGTTGGCCGAGCCCCAGGAGTTGTTGACGACGGCGGGCGCGCGCGAACAGTCCGCCGTGCTCAGGTCGCCGCTGAGATCGGTGGGGCAGAGCAGCCACTGAAAGGCCTTGAGGCCGCCGATATCGTCGACGAGGCCGGTGCCGGGCATGGTTGTGCCGCAGATGCCGGGCACGGCGATCCACTGCGCGCCCGGCGCCATGCCCACCGCCGTGGCCGGATTGTCCACCCCCCCGGCACCGCGGATGGGCTCACCAACCATCGTGCCCATGGTGTGCGTGCCGTGGCTGAGGAAGTCGCAGTCACGCGGGGCGCTGCTGACGCTTTCGCCGAGGTTACCATCGGGGTCAAGCGTGCCGTCCGGCTCGAACCAGTTATAATCGTGGTCGGCGTTGCCCGTGCCCCGGTAGCCGCGGTAGCGCTCGGCCAGCCCCGGATGCGTCGCATCGACGCCGGTGTCAAAGCCCGCTACGGTGACGCCTTCGCCGCGCACGCCCAGCTCCCACACCGCCGGCGCGCCGACAAAATCGATGTGCCAGGCGTCGCCGATCTGCTGCTGCTCGCCCGCGACCGACGGTTTCCCCATCTGTTCATCCCAGAGCGGCACGAGCGGGTAGTTGGCGGCAATGCGCGCCACGTCGGGTCGCTGGGCCAGGGCGGCCAGCGTCGCCAGCCCACCCTCCACCGCCAGCGCGTTGACGATGTAGAAGGAGTGGAAGCCCTCGACATCGCCCTCGCTCCGCGCATCCACAAGCGCCGCGCGCACGCCCGCCTGCGCCGTCTGCGCCGTCTGCGCCAGCTCGGCCAGCACGCGCGTGCGCCGTGCCGCGGCGTCCACCCCGTTTAGCCCCGCGCTGGTGACTTCGCCATCCCGTCGGCTAAACGGTTCGAGATTGGGCTGCTGCACCAGGTAGACGATAAAGCGGGTGGCCGCCAGCGGCTCGCGCGCCGCTGGCGGCTGGAAGGCCGCGTGCTGGCGAGCCGCGTCGCCGGGCGCGTCGAGCGCGCCGCGCAGCTCGTGTGCGGGCATAACGGCCCCGCTCAGCTCGGCCAGAATGCGCGGATCGATCTTGGTCTTAACGGCGAGGGGCAGCGCGTCCCAGCGCGCCCAGGCTGCTTTATCCAGAAAGAGATCGGCCTGTGCACCGGCGGCGACAACGTCCAGCGGGGCAGCGGGCTTGTGGGGCGGCGGCGGCGATTGGGCGGCGGCGCGGTCGGCGGTTGTCGCCATGAGGAGGGCGGCAACGAGGAGGGCGGCAACGCATAAACAAATAGAAGCTAGAACAGCAGCGAGGCGATGGGAGCGGGCCGAGTGGATGTTCATGGGCATTTGGTGTCGGGGCAAAGAAGGGACGGCGCGATTGCGCAGTTCGCAGCGTCTGCGGTGCTTGTCCATTAAACAAAAAGCACCGTCAGTTTTCCGTGCGCTGCTCAGCGCCCGGCTGTGCGCTGGATCACGGGCGCTGGCCCAGGCGCGATTCGCTCAGCCCGCTGCGGGCGGCGTCGAGCTCGGCGAGCAGCAGTTCGTGCAGGCGACCGTTGGTGGCGACGATGTGGCCGTCGGCGAGGCCCCACGGCTGGCCGTGGTAGTTGGTGACGCGCCCGCCCGCCTCGCGCACAATAAGCGCGCCCGCGGCGGCGTCCCACGGCTGGAGCCAGCCCTCCCAGAAGCCGGCCAGCGCCCCCGCGGCCACGCTGGCGAGATCGAGCGCCGCCGCGCCCAGCACGCGCACGCCAACGCTGCGCCGCAGCAGCCGCTCAAACTCGCGGGCGTTGTTGTCCTCCGCTTCGGCGCGAAAGTAGGGAAAGCCCGTGGCGAACAGCGCACGCGGCAGCGCCTCCACATCGTTGACGCGCAAAGGTTGGTCCGCTCCATCATCCGCCTGCGCGTCGGCGACGCGGGTGCGCTGGAAGGCCCCGCCGCCGGGTCGCGCCCAGAAGAGGCGACCGTTGGCCACATCCCAAGTCACGGCAAGCTCCGTGTCGTCGCCGTGCTGCAGCGCCAGGTTGACGGCAAACCAGGGGTGGCCGTTGGCAAAGTTGGTCGTGCCGTCGATGGGGTCGGCGATCCAGAAGTGCTCGCTCTGCGGCGGCTCGTTGCTCTCCTCGCCCCAGAACCCGACGTGGGGGAAGCTGGCGGCCAGCTGCTCGCGCAGCAGCGCCTCGCTGGCGAGATCGGCTTCGGTGGCAATGTCGATGGCGCTGGATTTGCTCACGATTTGGTGCAGCCCGTCGCGCTGCATCCGCCGCACAAGCTCACCCGCGCGCTGGACAATCTCGATGATATGTTGGATATCGGCGGGCTGGAGGTTCATGGGGCAGCGTGTTTGGGGAGTGGTCGTTGGTAACTAGAGATTGGTAATTGGAGGCTTCGCAGATGGCCCAACCGCTAATTACTGTTTACAAGTTACCGATTACGAGTCCACGACAAAAATTGATGAACAGCCGGCGCATGGTAGCACCAATAATCGCTGTGCTGCAACAATTGGAGCGAGCGGTCGTTCCGATGCAGTTTTTACGAAACGCGAAACTTACGGTATATTACCGATACCGTGAGCAAAACATTTGTTCCGATATAGCCTGTCAAGAAGAGTGAATAAATACTTATGGATATTACATGGTACGGCCTCTCCTGCTTTCGCATCCGCGAGGCGGGCACGGTGGTGATTTGCGATCCGTTTGACAAAAAAACGGGGCTGTCGCTCGCCAAGGCGAAGGCAGACATTGTTTCGGTGAGCGTGGACGGCGCGGGCCACAACGCCGTGGACCGCATCACGGACGAGCCAAAGGTGTTGCGCAATCCGGGCGAGTATGAAATTGGCAACGTCTTCGTCAACGGCATGGCGACGTGGCGGGGGGAGACTGCTGATTTCGAGCGCAACGTCGCCTTCTTTTACGACTTTGAAGGGCTGACGGTTGGCCACCTGGGCGAGATGCAGAAGGTGCCCAAGCAGAGCGCCATCGACGAACTGGATCTGGGCGAGTTGGACGTGCTGCTCGTGCCCGTTGGCGGCGGGCGCACGCTGGACGCCACGCGCGCCGTCGAGCTGGTGGGCATGTTGGAGCCCAAGCTCGTCATTCCCATGCACTACCAGCAGCCCGGCCTCAAGGGCGAGCTGGCGGAGCTGGAGCCGGTGGATAAGTTTCTAAAGGAGCTGGGCATCGCCGAGCCGGAGCCGCAGAGCACGCTGCGCATCAGCAAGAGCTCGCTCTCGGAGGAGACTCAGGTCGCGCTGCTGACGATGTCTTGATGAGTGCAGGGGAGCAGGGGTACAGGAGTGGGCTCTACAATTCGACTTGCTGCCTGCCGCCCCATCACCGCTCCCGCTTGGCCAGCAGCCAGGCCGCCAGCCCGCCGCCGAGAAAGCCAAAGAGGTGGCCCTGCCACGAGATGCGGGGCGAAAAGAGGGCGGTGGTCGGCAACACGCCCCACAACATGCTGCCGTAGACGACAAAGACCGCGGCGGCAACGGCCAGCGAGGCGCAGCTGCGCTCGAAGTAGGCGCGGGCGAGCAGATAGCCGAGGTAGCCAAAGATCACGCCGCTGGCGCCGAGGTGAATCGTGCCCGCAGGGGCAATCAGCCAAACGCCCAGCCCGCTCGCCAGCGCCGCGATCAGGCTAACCACGAGCAGCTCGCGGCGGCTGCGCAGCGCCACGAGCCCGCCGAGCACGAAGAAGGGCACGCTGTTGGCGATCAGGTGGCCGAGGCCAACGTGGAGGAAGGGCGCAAAGAAGATGTTGCGCAAACCGCGCAGCGAGCGGGGCACAATGCCCCAGTTGTCCAGCGTGATAAAGGGCAGCAGCAGATCAAAAACTTCCAGCGCCCACATGATGGCTAAGACGCCCACGATAAAAATCGCCTGGTTCAGCAGCCGCCCGCCGCGCGGCGCGGGCGAGCCGTTCCGCTGCGTCAAATTTCCCGCTTGTTCAAACATGATTTGTTCCGTTCCTCAGGAGACGGTTACTTCGCTTTGTCTCCGACTTTTTTGAACTGCTCAGTTTCACGCCCCAATTTTTGTCCATGGCCTATTCATTCCGCGATTATTATCGCCCGCTGCGGCTGCTCTTGCGAATCGACGGCACGCTTGCCGTAACGGGCGGGCCGCTGCTGCTGATTTTCCCGCGGGGCGTGCCCAACCTCGGCGGGGAAGCGGCGCTGTGGCCGCTGCAGCTGGTCGGCGCGCTGCTGACGGCGCTGGGCCTGCTGCTGCTGGCGGCGGCCAGCGAGCGGCGGATCGAGCGTTCGCTGCTGCTGGCGCTGATGGTGGGCAGCACGCTGGCGGCGCTGGTGCTGCTGCTGGCCTACCTGCGCGGCAGCTTGGGCAGCGAATCCAGCGGGCAGCAGGTGCTGCTCGTGCTCCTGTTTGGCCTGCTGCTAATTTCGGCCGTTGCCCCGCTGCGTTATTTGCGCGTCGACCACCGGATTTAGGTACAAACTTTGTACAAAGCATACAATAAGATTGTATAAAGGGAAGAGTGGTTACCTACAAGTCACTGCCGCCGTTGTACAATTGCAGCGTATTCTTTCTCCTCCTTTGTGAAAGGGGTAACGTCCAAGCGGCGTTACCCCTTTTGCTATTTTACCTGTCAACTTCCACCTGTAGATACGCAACACCGTCGCCAAAGTTGCAGCAAAAGAGACGTACTTTTCTGCGTAAGTCCACTCACATTTCTGGAGCCCGCCGCGTTTTGCCAAATCTTGATCCGCTAAAACTATCTTTTACCGTTTTGTCTTGCGTAGGGTATCCGTAGCAATTGTGTAGCAAATGTGCATCAATAATCGGCGTAATGTCGGTTGATGTCTTGCAGTTTTGCTATATTATAGGCGGTATTCCATTAGACGATTGTATCAAACGATTGCGTTCCGCCCTTTTACCGGCTTAACCCTCCCCCATGAATCACAAGCTTGCTGAAGCCGATTGGCTGCGCACCCAGCGGATTCGCCGCGCCACCCACCGCGGACATTCTGCCACCCAACCTCTCGCGCCAACCCAGTTTCCATCCGTGCCCTGCTGTTCTTTTACGGAGCAAGCGCGCTCGACGCGGGCTCCGCAGCGCACCCAGGCGCTCTATCTCTCCCCTTATCTTGCACCTCCAAATCTTGCACCTCCGACGCGGAACGCTTCCTCAAGCGACAGTTCGCGCGCCGCCAGCTGGGTGGATGAGGCGCTGCTCGATATGGTTGTTGTCCACCTTTCGCAGCAGCAACTTTTCTGCTTGCCCGCGCAAACGCTTGCCCGCTACGATTTGCTGCTGCTGGAATTTGCGCCAGCGCAGTTGGCCAGCGCCCTGACTCTGCTGGTGCACCTGCGGCGAGCCACCCAAGCCCCCGTTGTCGTGCTGGGCGATTTCACCTGTGCCGACGACCGGGCCGAGCTGCTTCTGGCCGGGGCGGATTCGGTTCTGAGCCCCGACGCGCAGCCCGCCGTGCTCGCGGGCTACTGTCGCGCGCTGCTGCGGCGCTGGGTTCCCTGCTAAATTTTCCGCGTTGACTTTCCGCGCAAAATCCGCTATGCTCCGGTCATGAACAATATCGTGCTGAGGAGGACGCCCGCGGCAGTGGGCACACATCGCTAAAACGTCTAACCACGTTTGCTTTTCAGCAGCGCCTACTTCCGTTTACCAACGCCACGCCGAGCCACATCGGCTGGCGTTTTTTATTTTCTCAATTCTCAACTCTTTAGGATGGACTATGTCTGACAATGGAAAATCGCCGGTGAAGAAGGCCGTGCTCGCCTACTCCGGCGGGCTGGACACGAGCGTAATCGTGCCCTGGCTCAAGAACAACTACGGCTGCGAAGTCATCTGCTTTTGCGCCAATTTGGGCCAGGCGGACGAGCTCAACGGGCTGGAGGAGAAGGCCATTGCGTCGGGCGCGAGCAAGTGCTACGTGGAGGATTTGCGCACCGAGTTTATGACGGATTACGTCTTTCCCACCATGCAGGCCGGCGCCGTCTACGAGCGCGACTACCTGCTCGGCACGTCGTTCGCCCGCCCGCTGATCGCCAAGCGCATGGTCGAAATCGCCGAGCTGGAAGGGGCGGACGCCGTGGCGCACGGGGCCACCGGCAAGGGCAACGACCAAGTCCGCTTCGAGCTGACGGTGATGGCGCTCAACCCGCGTCTGCGCATCATCGCGCCCTGGCGCGAGTGGGACATTCGCGGGCGGCAGGATGCGCTCGATTACGCCGCTGAATTTAACGTGCCCGTCAAGGCCACGGCGGAGCGCATCTACAGCCAGGATCGCAACCTCTTCCACCTCAGCAACGAGGGCGGCCCGCTGGAAAATCCGTGGACGGAGCCGCCCGGCGACATGTTCGAGTGGACGACCGCGCCCGAGCAAGCGCCGGACGAGCCGGAGTACGTTGAGCTCTACTTTCGCAACGGCGTGCCGGAGCGCGTTAACGGCGTCGCCCGCGGGCCGGTGGGGCTGCTGGAGGAATTGAACGCGCTAGGCGTCAAGCACGGCGTTGGGCGCGTCGACATAGTGGAGAATCGGCTGGTCGGCATGAAGAGCCGCGGCGTCTACGAAACGCCCGGCGGCACGATTTTGTACCGCGCCCACGCCGCGCTCGAACAGCTCTGCCTCGACCGCGAAACGCTGCACTTCAAGCAGCAGGTCGGCCTGCGCTACGCCGATCTCGTCTACAACGGCCAGTGGTTCACCCCCCTGCGCGAGGCGCTCGACGCCTTTGTGCAGACCACCGAGCAAAACATCACCGGCGACGTGCGGCTCAAGCTCTACAAGGGCAACGTCGTTCTGGCCGGTCGCCGCTCGCCCTACAGCCTCTACCGCGAGGATTACGTCACCTTCGACGAGGACGACGTCTACAACCAGGCCGACGCCGAGGGCTTTATCCGGCTCTTTGGCCTGCCGATGAAGGTTGGCGCGATGCTGAACGTGGAGGGGCTGGGCAAGAGCGACTACGAGACGCCGGATTTTGTGGACTTTAAGCGAGACTGATCTGAGCAAGGGGGCAGGGGAGCAAGGGGGCAAGGGGGCAGGGGAGGGGAGAATCCGTAGGTTGTGTTTATTCCGCAATGTGAATCATCGGCCTTCCCACCACATCGCGTTAGCAGAGCAGCAAACACCTTTTGACAGATGCGAAGGGTGTGGCCGGCAGAACCCCAACCCCTCTATGCTGGTTCTGAGTCGACGAAGCCTTGTAGCCCCTTCCCCTCTAGAGGGGAAGGGGTTGGGGATGGGGTTTCGGTATATCCATCAATTGAATATTGGCCAACTACTAGCAGAGCACACATAATCGACGAGTCAATCTCCCCTGCCCCCTGCTCTCTAGGTTCCGTTGACATTTGGCAAGTGGCCCTCACCCCCGGCCCCTCTCCCACCGTGGGAGAGGGGAGAGGTTGACTCCCTTCTCCCAGAATGGGAGAAGGGCTGGGGATGAGGGCGCGCTCGACCTACCTTTCAAGCCCACTCAGCAACATGTCAACGGAACCTAACAAATCAATGGAGGAAAGCAAAGTGACCGACACCCAATCCACCGTCCCCGGCTTTGACGCGGCGGGCGTCGCGGCGGGCATCAAAAAAAGTGGCGATCCCGACCTCGCGCTGATCACCAGCCGCGTGGCGTGCCGGGCGGCGGCTGTCTTTACGCGCAACCAGTTTCCCGCGCCGCCGGTGGCGCACGGGCGACAGCTGCTGAGCGCGAACCCGAACGGGATTCACGGCGTGATCATCAACAGCGGCAACGCCAACGCCAGCACGGGCGTTGAAGGCCGGGCCAACGTGCGGCGCACGGCGGAGGCCGTCGAGCAGGCCATCGGCGCGAGCGACAGCGCGCTCTTCGTCATGAGCACGGGCGTGATCGGCGTGCAGCTGCCGATGGAGAAGGTGCTAGCGGGCGTGCCGAGAGCTGTGGAAGCGTTGAGCGCGACGGGCTGGGCCGACGCCGCCCGCGCCATCATGACCACGGATACACGCCCCAAGCTGGCCACGCGCGAGCTGGAGTTGGAAGGCGAAACCGTAAAAATCACCGGCATCGCCAAAGGCTCCGGCATGATCCACCCGGACATGGCGACGATGCTGAGCGTGGTGGCGACCAACGCCAACATCGCCCAGCCGCTCCTGCAGCAGGCGCTGGAGCACGCGACGGCGCACAGCTTCAACCGCATCAGCGTCGATGGCGACACGAGCACCAACGACGCGGTGCTCGTGCTCGCCAATGGCCTGGCCGCACATGGGGAAATCGTCGACGCCGCCGGCGAGGGATTTACCCGCTTCCAGGAGGCGCTCACCGACTTGTGCATAGAGCTGGCCCAGGCCATCGTGCGCGACGGCGAGGGCGCGACCAAGTTCGTCACCATTCGCGTGGCGGGCGCGGCAAGCGATGCGGACGCCCACGAGGCGGCCAATACGATTGCGATCAGCCCGCTCTGCAAGACGGCCTTTTTTGGCGGCGACGCCAACTGGGGTCGCTTTACCATGGCGCTGGGCCGCTCGCGGGCGCAGGTGGAGCCGGAATCGTGTTCGATTCAGGTTGCGGGCGGGGAACGCGGGGGCGAGCGGCTGTCGCCGCTGGAGATTTTGTGCCGCGGCACGCCAACCGATTACGCCGAGGCGGACGCTGCGAAACGCTTTGCTCAGCCGGAAATCGATGTTCACGTGGATTTGGGTTTGGGCGAGGGCGAGGCGACGGTCTGGACGTGCGACCTGAGCCACGAGTACGTGACGATCAACGGCGATTACCGGACGTAGCAGCGCCGCGGGGAAGTTCGCTCAAGCGGTGGACGCGGTGGTTACAGTATTGTCTTCCTTGAGCGGGGTGTGTCCCAAAAAGATAGGGCATTCGACCCACCCCCTCAACGCTGGTTTGTCACCAATGAAGCCTTGGAAGCCCCCTCCCCGCGCGCGGCTTAGCTTTACCCACAAGTAGGGAGGGGGGTATCGGTAGGGACAAAAGTTTGGTAAAGTAGGCATCAAGCAAGGGAAAGGAGGCCAAAGATGCTAAGACAAGAACGACTGGATAGCAGTTGGGTGGCTGACGAACTGGGCAGTGTCTCGCTGGGCGATGCGCGGCTGGACTGGCGGCTGCTGGACAGCGGGGCCAAGCTGGCGGCCAGGCCCAGCGCCTCGGTCAACGAGGCGTGCGATGAGTGGGCGGACACGAAAGCGACCTACAACTTGTTTGGCAACCAGAAGACGACGCCTGAGCAGATTCTCAAGCCCCACCAGCAGCGGACGCGTGAGCGGATGGCCGGACACGCGCGCTGCCTGGTGGTGCACGATACAAGCTTTTTGGACTACAGCCAGCACCCGCAGACCGAGGGGCTGGGGCCGATTGGCACGAGCGAGCAGCCCGGTCTGGGGCTGCTGATGCACAGCAGTTTGGCGGTCACGCTGGACGGTCTGCCGCTGGGCGTGCTGAGCCAGCAGCTGTGGGCTCGCAACGAGGCGGCGCGCCAGTTGACGCCCGATGAGCGACGGCAGCTGCCCATCGCAGAGAAAGAGAGCAACAAGTGGCTGGTTGGCCTGCGCCAAAGCGAAGCGGACAAGCCAGACGGGACACAGTTGATTCACGTGGGCGACAGCGAGGCCGACGTCTTCGAGCTCTTTGCCGAAGCCAAGCAGCTGAAAACCGACCTGCTGGTGCGCGCTGCGCAGAACCGCGCGCTGGCTGAACCGGAGGTGGGGCTGCTCTGGGAGGTGCTGCGCAACCAACCCGCCGCGGGCGAGCTCCAGGTGCAGGTGCGCGCCCGCCCCGGTCGCGCCGCCCGCGAGGCCACGGTGGCCGTGCGCTTCACCTCGCTCTCGCTCAAGCCGCCCAAGCGCCTGCGCGCCACCCACAAGCCGCTGGCGCTCTACGGCCTTCTGGTCGAGGAGGTCGACCCCCCCGCCGACGCCGACCCGCTCGGCTGGCTCCTGCTTACCACCGTGCCCGTCTGCGACTTTGACCAGGCCGTCGAGCGCATCCGCTGGTATGGCCTGCGCTGGCGCATCGAAATCCTGCACAAAATCCTCAAGTCCGGCTGCCGCATTGAGCACGCTCAACTGGCCAAAGCGGAGCGGCTCCAGCCCTTGATTGCGCTTTACACCATCATTGCCTGGCATCTCTTCTGGCTCACCCATCTCGCCCGCACCGACCCCGACGCCCCGGCCACCGCCTGCCTGGCCGAGCACGAGCTCCAGGCCCTTTACCACTTTGTCCACCAGCGACCCCTTCCGCCAGACCACTGCCCCACTGTCCAGGAAGCCGTGAACTGGATTGCTCAACTCGGCGGCTTTCTGGCTCGCAAGCACGATGGCCAGCCTGGCCCCACCGTCCTCTGGCGCGGCTGGCAGCGCCTCCAGGACATTGCCCAAGCCTATCTCGCTTTTCACCCCCCTGATACTTATGGGTAAAGCTAAGCCTCAGAGGAGAGGGGGTTTGGGGGAGAGGTCGGGTATGCTGCCCCTGGTAGACCGACTTGCGCCGAGTCTCCCCAAACTGAAACGCACCCCTGAGCGTGCACGGCTTGCCCCGTTAGCACACGTGTGCTAAACTTTAGAGACCGCAGGGAAAGCGCTCGCCGCCTCCCCTGCGGTCTTTGTGTCTCTACTGATCTGCCAGAAAATATCATGTCAAAATCGCGTACGCTGACGACGCCGCTGGGCAACATCGAGGTCGATCCCGTGCAGGCGGGGCCGCCCGCCGATCTCGCTTATGAACCCTTCGTGGATGATCACGCGGAGAATCATGCGGACGAGGAGGCCGCGCTCTTTGCCGCCGAAATCAATCACCAGATGCGGAAGGGCGACGCGGACAGCGCGCCCAAAGAGGAGGCCCCTTCGCCGCTGGAGACAACCGACCTCGGCGAATTTTTTGGCGGGGATGGCCCGCTGGCCAAACGCCTGCCCGGCTACGAGCTGCGCCCCAGCCAGCTCGACATGGCCGAGGCGATCAAGCGCTCGCTGCTGGCGCAGGAGCACGCGATCATCGAAGCACCGACGGGCACGGGCAAGTCGATTGCCTATCTCGTGCCCGCGCTGCTCAGCGGCAAGACGGTGGTGGTAGCGACGGCCAACAAGTCGCTGCAGAGCCAGCTTTATCACAAGGACATTCCCTTTTTGGCCGAGGTGCTGGGGCGCAAGATCAACGCGGTGGTGGTGAAGGGGCGCAGCAACTTTGTCTGCAACCACAAGTGGGAGCAGGAGGATGTGGAGCAGGAGCGTTTTGCGCTGATCGAGGGGCGCGTGGACGACGAGACGCGCCAGCTGCGCGAGTGGCTGGGCGAAACGCAGACGGGCGACGTGGACGAATTGCCCTTTCTGCTCAAGGGCGATCTGCGCGCCCGCACCGTCAGCTTTACGGACGACTGTCTGCAGCGCGACTGCCGCCACTTTGAGGACAACTGCTGGATCAACTTTATGCGTGATCGGGCGGCCAACGCCGAAATTCTGATCACCAACCACCACCTGCTGCTCAACGCGCTGGAGCTGGGCTGGGCCGGCGAGCGCATCCTGCCGCCCGCCGCCATCTACATCATCGACGAGGCGCACGGGCTGGAGCCAACGGCCACCGCCGTTTTTGAAACGAGCGTCACCGACTACACGGTCGAGCAGCTGCTCAAGCGCGGGGTGATCGAGGAGCACGCCAGCGCCGTCGAGCTGGACGAGCTGCGCGTGCTCAACACGCTGGCCTTTCAGGAGGTCGCTCACCTGAGCCGGGACAACACCTTTCGCGTCGAAAGCGAGCTGGAGCAGATGAGCGGCCTGGCGCACCAGCTGGAAGAGCTGGCGGCCAAGATGAAGCGTAAAAATCCCTATGCTGAATCGGAGAGCGAGAAAAAGCCCAAGGAGCAGCTGGAGGCGGAGGCGGAGCAGCGGCGCGCGTATGAGCTGGCGCTGGAATCGCTGGTGAGCGCGGCCAACAAGCTGGCGCGCGTCGCCACGGCCAAGTTTGACGAATCGATGGTGCGCTACGCCCAGCGCGTCTTTGATCGCCGCCGCGTGACGCTCGAACTCCACGCCGCGCCGCTCAACCCGTCGACGCTGCTGGCGCAGCATCTTTTTCACCCCGAAATCGACGAGGAGGCGGAAGACGCCGTTGCCCGCACGGTCGTCTGCACGAGCGCGACGCTGGCGACGGGCGGCAACTTTGCGCACTTCAAGTCGCGCTGCGGCATCGAGGAGACGGGCGAAGAATTGGTGCTACCCGCCGTCTTTGATTACCCCAAGCAGGCGCTGCTCTACCAGCCGCCGCTGCCCGCCTACAACTGGCGCAACGCCGACGCCTACTACCGCGCCGCCGCCGATGAAATCCGCCGCCTGCTGGAAGTGAGCCGCGGGCGGGCGCTCTGTCTCTTTACGAGCTGGAGCGGTTTGCAGCACGTCAGCGATTTGCTGCGCGGCGATGTCGATCCGGAGGGCGCGTGCATCTGGCCGCTGCGGGCACAGGGCGATGCCCCGCGCGACGCGCTGCTGGCCTGGTTCAAGGAGACGCCGCACAGCGTGCTGCTGGCCACGCGCTCGTTCTGGGAGGGGGTTGACATTCCGGGGGACGACCTGAGCCTGGTGGTGCTGGACAAGATGCCCTTTCCCACGCCGGGCGATCCGCTGCACAGCGCGCGCATGAAGCTGATCGACGACAGCAGCGATCCCAAGGCCAGCAGCTTTGGCGCATACATGCTGCCGCTGATGACGCTGGCGCTCAAGCAGGGCTTTGGTCGCTTAATTCGGCGCAGCAGCGACAGCGGCGTCGTCGCCATGCTGGATGATCGGCTGACGAGCAAGGGCTACGGTCGCCAGGCGCGGCAGGATTTGCCACCCGCCAAATTTAGCCGGGACTTTCGCGACGTGCACCAGTTTTACCGCCGCGCGCTCGACAGCAGCGTGGACTTTGCGCTCAACGTCAGCGCCGAGGCCGAAGCGCCCTTTGGCTGGCGCTGGCAGCTTTTGCGCCTGCAGGACGGCAAGCGCGATGCGGAGGAGGGGCGGTCGCACGGCGTTGCGTCGGCGGCGCAGGCGGAAGTGGCGGGAGCGCTGGCGGGGTTGAGGAATCTGCGCGAGCGGATTGAGAAGGCCAAACAACCGCTCGCTAAATTTGGCGTGGAGGTGCGCTGCAGCGAGGAGGGCGCGGCGCTGCTTTTGGCCGATAGGGCGTGGGCCAGCGAAGCGGCGCGCTGGCGGACGGTCGAGGTGGTGCGGGTGTGATGAAGTGAGATGGTGATAGCGTCCCCGGCACGCGCCGCAAGCGATTGGGCCTTCGAGCTTTCGTGCGGCGCGTGCCGGGGACGCGGGTTGTGTACTTTACCCCGAATACTCGTCCGCGTTCAGGTGCTCGACGCGGTTGAAGTAGCGCAGCACGAGAAAGCCGTTCTCCAGAAAATCGATGCGGGTGATGCCCGTGTTGTAGTGGCGGTGGTAGAAGCCGCCCTCATTGCCGCTTTCGTTACCGTGTTCGACATCCGCTCGCGCGTTGTCGTAGCCCAGCAGCGCCTTGAGCAGACAATCCAAAAAGGTGCCGTGCGAGATGACGGCCACACGCTTGGCTCCTTCGGACGCGCCCTCGCGCCCCCACTGCTTTAGCGTCTGCGCTACCTGCCCGGCGCGCGCGTCGCACTCTCTGTAAGACTCAAAGCCGCGGCTCCACCAGCCGTTGTCGTTAAACGCTTCCGGAATCTGATAGCCCGGAAATTTCTCCATCACCTCGGCGCGCGTCAAGCCCGGCTCTTCCGTAATGCTATCCGCCTGCTCCGGATGGCCGCCAAAGATGCCGCCGTCCTCGTACACGTCCAGCCAAATTTCGGGCTGCCAACCCAGGCGCTCCGCCGCGGGCTGAATGGTTTGCAGCGTGCGCAACATGGGGCTGGCGTAGATTTTATCAAAGCCGTAGCTGCCCTCGCGATGCGGCCCTTCTTCGTCCAGCCCAAACTTTGCAAAATAATCGGCCAGCCGACGCGCCTGCTGCTCGCCCAGCTCGGTGAGGGGCGGATCGGTATAGCGCTCCGCCCAGTACGTCTCCGCGCCCAGCTTTTGCAGGTTGACTTTTTGGGCCAGCGCGTTGTTAGCGGATTCTGCGTGGCGAATAAGAAAAAGAATCATGGGGGTCCGTTTCATGGTGCGTAAGTTTTTGAGTTTCTGCCATCTCTGGTATCTTGATGAAGTCGGCCCAGCGATGCAGTTATCCATTTCTCATTTGAAGTGGACTCAAGCCATTTTGGATGACCTGCCGCCTTAATGCACACCAACTTTTTCTACCCGCAAGGAGGCCGCCCATGAACGTTGCCGTGTTTAGCGCCAAGCCCTACGACGTTCACTTCTTCAAGCAGGTGAACGAGCAGCAAAACGCCCGGCACGACTTTACCTTTTTTGAGCCACACCTCACCGCCAAAACGGCTCTCCTCGCCAAGGAGTTTCCCGCCGTCTGCGTCTTCGTTAACGACGCGCTGGACGCCGAGACGCTGCGTCTGCTGGCCGACGAGGGCACGCAGCTAATTGCGCTGCGCTGTGCTGGCTTTAACAATGTTGACCTGCCCGCGGCGGCTGAACTTGGCCTGCGGGTGACGCGCGTCCCCGCCTATTCGCCCCACGCGATTGCCGAGCACACCGCGGCCCTCATCCTCTCGCTCAACCGCAAAATCAACCGCGCCCACGACCGCGTGCGCGAGGGCAACTTTGCGCTGGACGGGCTGCTCGGCTTCGACCTCAACGGGCGCACCGTCGGCCTGATCGGCACGGGCAAGATCGGGCGCATCGTGGCCCAGATCATGGTGGGCTTTGGCTGCGAGGTGATCGCCCACGATCCCTACCCGCACCCGGAATTGGAGGAGCTTGGCGGTCGCTACGTCGCGCTGGAGGAGCTGCTGGCGCAGGCCGACATCATCTCGCTGCACTGCCCGCTCACGCCGGAGACGTATCACCTGATCAACGAGGAGACGCTGTCGCAGACGAAGCGCAGCGTGATGATTATCAACACCAGCCGCGGCGCGGTGATCGACACGCCCGCCGTGATCGAGGCGCTCAAGAGCGGGCAGGTCGGCTACCTGGGGCTGGACGTGTACGAGGAGGAGGCCGACCTCTTTTTTGAGGATCTGTCCAACCGCGTGATCCAGGACGATGTCTTTGCGCGGCTGCTCACCTTTCCCAACGTGCTCATCACCGGCCACCAGGCCTTCTTTACCGAGGAGGCGCTGACCAACATCGCCGAGACCACGCTGGGCAACATCACCGCCTTCGAGCAGGGCGCGGAGCTGATCAACGAGGTGAAGCCGGAGCTGGTAAAGAGTTAACGGTCGGCCAGCAACAAGCAACAAGCAATAAGCAATCCTAAGGGAAACCCATGTCCTACTTCTGTGACACAGCCAACCGCCCCCTGCGCGAGCTCTTTGACGGCGTCGCTGCGCAGACCTTCTGGAGCGAGAAGATGATGCTCTCCCGCGTGGAGCTGGCCGCGGGCAGCGAAGTGCCGCCCCACAGCCACCCCCACGAACAGGCGGGCGTCGTGCTCGACGGCGAGCTCGAATTCACCATCGGCGGCGAAACGCGCACCGTGCGCGCGGGCGAGCTGTACATCATCCCCGGCGATGTCGAACACAGCGTGCGCGCTGTTAACGGCCCCGCCGTGGCGCTCGACGTCTTTAGCCCCGTGCGCGAGGAGTACAAATAGGGTAGAAAAAAGGGTGACGATTAGCCCCTTCCCTAACCCCGAAACTAGGGAAGGGAACTGCTCCCCTCTCCCAAGCTGGGAGAGGGGCCGGGGGTGAGGGCTGAATTGTTACAAAAAGCGTACAATTCAGGTTGGCGGAATGCGTCAGAAAGATTTCTCGTAGAAAAATCGTTGCTTGCGATACGCCGTTTGTCCTGCTATAGTTGCCCTGCGCTCACCGGTGCGGTGAGTTGGGCGGCTGGACGCAGGAGAACAACGATGCAAACGCTACGCACTTTTCGGCGGAGAGAAACCTTTTCGCTCTTCGTCTCGCTGCTGGTGGTTGCGGGGCTGCTGGTGCAATCCAGCCATCCGCTGATCGCCCGCTCGCCCCAGCAGGCGACCGTCCCCGCTGCCGCCAGCCCAACCAGTGCGCCGCCGACCCAGCGCGCCGTGCCGCTCAATCTTGCGCTGCGGGAGCTGGAGCAGGCGCTTCTTCAGCTGGCGGAGGGCGCGGCGGCAGACGCTTCCGCGTTCGACCAGGTCAAGGCGCTCGACCAAGTTGAGCTGGCCTGGCAGACTTTCCAGCAGGCCGCGACCGCCACGCGCGACGCGCTGCTCGCCGAGCAGACCACCCTGCGCGACAGCGAGCTAACCGCCGCCGCCAACCGCACCGCGGACAAGCTTGCTACCTTCGAGCAGGGGCTGGCCGCGCTGGAGGCGGACTACGCCCGGCTGCTTTCCCCTAAAGGCTCTGCTGAAAACGCCAGTGCGGAAAACACCGGTGCAGAACATACGGACTGGGCCACCACCCGCGCCCACGCCCAGCAGCTGCTGACCGCGCTGCAAACGGCCGCCGCTCCCCCCGACAACGGCCAAGCGCCGCCCGACTTCACCCAAATCATTCCCGACGCGATTCCCAACGGCCCGCCCGTTGGCCGCTATCGCGCGCTGGCGGCGGAGGACTTTGCCGCGCCGGTGCAGGCCGCGCAGGCCGCCCGCGCGCCGCCCGGCGAGGGGGACCTTGTCGCCACGGAGGATGCGCCGCTTGCGCCTGAAATTCGCGCGCTGGCCGCGGCGCTAGATTACGACGCCGTTGCGATCTACAGCTACGTTCGCAACAACATCCAGTTTGATCCCTACTACGGCAGCCGCAAGGGCGCGCTCTACACCCTGTGGGAGGGCAGCGGCAACAGCATCGACACGGCCAGCCTGCTGCTGGCGCTGCTGCGGGCCAGCGGCTACCCGGCCCGCTACGAGACGGGCACCGTGGCCGTCGACGCCGCGCAGGCGCAGAACTGGGTCGGCGGCGTGGAGACGGTGGAGATCGCAGCGAATTTGTTCCAGCAGGGCGGCGTGCCCGTCTCGATCAGCGATGATGGCCGTTTGATCATCGAACACGCGTGGGTCGTCGTTGCGCCCGCCGCCAAGCAGGCCCCGCCCGCCCCAGCGCCCACCCCCACCCCCACCCCCAGCCCCGCCCCCAACCCCACGGCTGAGCCGCAGGCCAACCGGCAGCTCTTCCTGCCGCTGGTCGAGCGCAACGGTGGAGAGCAGGCGCTGGCGGCCAGCGCGCCCGCCCAGGGCGCGCAGTGGATCGCGCTCGACGCCAGCTTTAAGCAGCTTACCTACCGCGAGCCGCTCGACCTCGCGCCCATCACCGGCTTTGATGCGGAGCAGTGGCTGAGCGAGATTCGCGCCGCCACCGTTCTCACCGACGCCGCCGCCGAGATCGGCAGCGTGCCGCTGGTGGACGATCCGGAGGCCGATCCCGCAGACGAGGACGACGCCTATCCCGTCGAATACGCCGAGCTTAAAGCGCAGGAGGCCTATTCCAAGACGCTGGCCTTTCTCGAAGCCAACCCCGATCTAACGGTGGAAGAGCTGCTGGGCGGCTGGGAAATCGTGCCGCAGACGGTGGCGACGCTGCCGTCTGCGCTGCCGCTGCCGGTGCTGGCCACCGAGACGGTCGCCGAGTACAGCAGCCTGCCGGACGCGCTGCGCAACTTCCTCACCGTGGAGATGAAGAACCGGGATGGCGTGGTGCACCTCAGCCACCGGGCCAGCTTTGCCTCGCTCGCCAACCAGCGCATCACCGTCTCGTTTGAGGCCGCCAACGCCGACGAGCAGGCCATTATCGACGCCAACGGCGGCACCTTCCTGACGGCGCCGACCGCGGTGGGCGTCGTGCCCGTGCTGCGCCTCAACGGCGTCGAAGTCGCCCGCGGCACGAGCCAGGCTCCCATTGGCAGTACGCAAACGCGCGTGCTCACGCTGGAGGAGGCCGGCGAGAATGGGCGCAGCTTGTCCGAAGAAAATGGCGTGCGCGTGGGCGAGACCTTTGCCGTGGGGCTGGCCTATGGCGGCGTGAACAATGCAGCGCAGGAGGCGAGCCAGCAGCGGCTGGCGGCGGCGCGCGACGCCCTGCCCAAGAACGCCAACGGCGACCCCGATCTGGATGCGCCGGGCAACCTGAGCGAACCCGTGATGGGCGAAGTCCTGCACGGCGCGCTGCTGGCCTACTTCAATCAGGATAGCTTTTACACCGAAGCGCTGGCGCACCGGGCGGACGTGCGCTGGTTCCGCTGGCTGTCCGCTGGCGTGGCGTCGCAGACGCTCAACTTTGACTACGTCTTTGGCATTCCCGTGCGCACGACCGGCGGCGGCTTTGTGCTCGATATTGGCCTTGATCTCACGGCGGCTGCCTCGCTGTACGGTGAAATCGACGACATTCGCAACTTCTTTCAGGTTACCGGCATCTACGGCTCGATTCTGGAGCACAAAGTCCCCGAGGATTTGGGCTACTACTCCGTCTCCACGATCCGCGTCCTCAGCGAAGCGCTGCGCCGCGGCATCCCCGTCATCAAAATTGGCCCCGAGACGCGCGAGGCGGGGCTGGCGCGTCTCGATTTGGATCGCCTCACCACGCAGGCCATCGAGGCCGCGCTGGATGCGGGGCTCAACGTTACCGTTCACGTTGAGCCGGTAGAGATTGGCGACTGGCGCGGCGTCGGCTTTATTACCCAGGACCCGGAATCGGGCACGGGCGGCTACTACCTCAGCGGCGGGCTGGCGGGTGAAGTGCGTCTGATTGAGGGCGGCGCGATCACCAGCGAGCTGACGACTATCGCTGCGTATGGCGTGCTAATTCTGAGCGCGGCGCTGGGCGTGTGGACGCTGTCGAGCGCGCTCGCCATCGGCGGCGTGCTGGGCAGCTTGTTCTTTGCCGCCGCCTTCCTCGGCCTCGCCTTCGACGTGGTTGACCTTTTCCGGCTGACCAGCGGCGAGCTCTCGCCGGAGGATTACCTGGTCGAGATGGCGGTGGGGTTGCTGCTGGAGGCCGCGCTGGGCGGGCTGGGGGATGCGGCGCGCCGGCTGGGCGTGGGTCAGCTGGCGGATGAGGTAGTGCAGCGCGTTATTCGCCAGCTGGATGAGGCGACGGGTGGGGCGATTGGGCGGCTGATTCGTAGCTGTGGGGTGGTGGCTGCCTGGTCGGATGTTTCTGCTCAGGACGAGCCTTGTTTTGATGTCGAAGAGTTATTGAGAAATGGACGTTTCAGTGAAGCAACTCGTAAGGCTATCCGCGATCACGCCGACTCGATTCTTGAACGCTATCCCAATGAGGGAGCAAGCTACATTGAAGCGGTATTAAATAACCGGCTGCTTCGAAAGCCAGGAAACGTAGACCGCGTCATGAAAATTCTTCGTGATGTGCCTGATGCGCCGGGCTTGGATGTAGCAATTCGTGGCGCAGTTGAGAGACCTAATACCGGATACATATACCAGCTACAGCGGGCTGTTGATCTCAAAGAAGAAGGATATACGATTCTGGGGTACGAACGACCGTTCGCACCAACCATCGAGCGAGAGGTAGTGGGTTTTGAAAATGGTGTGCCTGTTTTAGAGGCAGTTGATCCGCCTCGACCGAGGGATTACCCGGTGGACATCAGAGCTGAACGAGGTGGACTTCCTGTTTTAATTGAAACTAAACACGGAGACCTACCTACACCCACCGAAGTCTGGCAAGAAGGAATTGTCAGACCTAAATTAAACCAGGCCATCAAAGCGCAAGCAATTTTGGATGCGCCCGGCACTCCGCCGGGGCTAAGCTTTGAGTTTCATATTCAAGGAGGAGTTTCTCCTGATATGAGAGCCTGGCTACAACAGTACGCGCCGGATGTTAACATCTTGTCAAACCAATCCAACGGATTTGACTAAAGTCTGGAGTTAAGATGCTATTTGCAAATGGTCGGCGGACGTCGGCCTATCTACACACCAAGTTAGTGGGCGCGCCCTTCATCGCTTGGAGAGCAAGTCTAGACTTTTACGATCACAAAGCAGTTTCGATTGCTCGTGATGAATATGTCTATAATTTGTGTTATCAAGCGATTGAAGTTTTGGACATCGAAACCGGTAAGCCGCTCGACACGATTCCCTTTGACGGCAATCAAATTACCTGCACGCCTACAATTAGCGAGGGAATAATCTACTTTGGTGTCGATCAGGAAGCATTAACGGCAGTAGAGCTCTCATCCAAACAAGAACGCTGGCGCTTTCCGCTAGACAAGCGAACGCCAGTTAATCCGGTTGTCTACGATGGTTTGATTTATTTTGGGACATATAACCGCTCATATCCGCATCCAAGAAGCGGTTATTTTCACGCAGTAGATGTAGAAAGTGGAAGAGAGCAGTGGCGATTAGGCCCAGAAGAAGTCGGATTTACGGGCGCTGCTTCTGCATCATCAGGGGTCGTCTGCTTGTGTAGCCAAGGCAAACTACATGTTGTGGACGCTCAGTCTGGCGTGCTGCGCTGGGCAAAAAAGGGAGGGTTTTCCCCGCCCGTGATCGGTGAGGGTGTTGTTTATGGAGGATATGACCAGGAGACCCTCTTTGCTCTTAGATTGGAAACTGGAGAAGAAGTTTGGCGCGTCCCAATAGAAGTAACTCAGACAAGCCGTACGCCCATTACAACAGCCCTGTGGAAAGATATTCTGTACGTTGGGGGAGCGCATCAATATTTTTATGCGCTTGATGCAAAATCAGGAGAAAAAATTTGGCAAGCCAGCGGCCGATTTGCTCAAGCGCCCGGCTTTGATCCTAGTTTGACCTACTATTACCCAATTGTTACCGACGACGTTGTTTGCTGTATGGATCACGATACCTATCTCTACGGCTTCGACCGCTTATCCGGCGAACTACGCTGGGCCATTCCTACGCAAATTTCGCAGCCCCTCCCATTTACTGCGAGCGGCGATACGCTGGTGTTGATGGGTAATCGACTGAATATCCTGCAAGCTGTTCGCCTCAATACCACAAGTGAAGAGCCAGCAATTCAGTGGCAGCACCCTGAACTAACCTCGGACGAATCTTTGTTAGCGCGAATTCGCTTCTTTCGACAGATTGGCTTCTTCCAGCAGTACCGCGAGCTTTCAGATGAGGAAGTACTAGAGCAAATCCGCAACGCTCGTGGACGTGACTACTTTGAGAGTAAGCTGTTGAAAAGTAATCAATTAGGCGCAGACCACATCGTGCTTGAGTATGACTCGATGCGAGTGGCTTCATTTGATACAGAAATCGTGTATGAAGGTTCTGAAGGATATAAAAATGCTTTCCTGCTTGCGCTTGCCCACATCTCGCAGGGCAATTTTGCGCCCCAAAACGTCACCGAGCACTGGTCACAAGGAGACAGCTCCGTGTACATCACCTTCGAGCTTCACGGCCAGGAATATGAGTATATCCACAAGAACCGGTGGAACGACTATGTCGATCTCGACATGCTTGGCTTCTTAAATAAGCTTGTCGCGGACACCGGCTACCAGTTCTACATGAGCAACAGCTACCAATACGAGTACTTTCTGATGCTAAATCAGGAAGAGTATGATCGGCTCACGAAGGAGCGCGGGTGGGAATTGCTAGACATGCTGGAGGATGACGAATAGTTTTTAATTGTAAACGTGATTGGGCTTTCGGCGAGTAGATTTCGGAAGTGTGAACAGTAGATTTCTCCTAGCTTTTTGAGTCAGTTCCACAACGGCATAATCCTCAACCGCCCCAACCGATGATAGCTGACCGGTTGGGGCGGCGCGATTACCAGCGAGCTGACGACTATCGCCGCTTACGGGGTGTTGATTCTGAGCGCGGCGCTGGGTTTGTGGACGCTGTCGAGCGCGCTGGCGATTGGCGGCGTGCTGGGCAGCTTATTCTTTGCCGCCGCCTTCCTCGGCCTCGCCTTCGACGTGCTCGACCTCTTCCGGCTGACCAGCGGCGAGCTCTCGCCGGAGGACTACCTCGTCGAGATGGCGGTGGGGCTGCTGCTGGAGGCCGCGCTGGGCGGGCTGGGGGATGTGGTGCGTCGCCTGGGCGTGGGTCAACTCGCGGACGAGGTGATTCAGCGCGTTATCCGCCAGATGGATGAACTGACGGGCGGCTTGGCCAGCCGCTGGACGAAAGTCGTCTGTCCGGCGGATGTTCAAAGCCAACCCTGTGCCTTCTTGAGCGAAGTCGAGTACGCCGAGTTCAACCTGCGCGTTCCCAACATAGAGACGCAGCAACTGCTCGATAGCCTGCTGGAGTCAAATTTCCTCACTAACAAACAGGCGCGGGCGATAGCTTTAAACACTGGGTGGACTCCCGAACAGGTAAAGGCGACACTATCAGCAATTGAGAATGCACCAGGCGCACCGAATAAAGATGGGTTTAGGAGCACTATCAACAGCTTCGTGAATCAGGAAAATCCAGGCAATGCATATGAACTCGTGCGGGCGAGAAATAATGTGGATGCTGGAGAGATATTGAAGCGGTATGGTGGTGAATATCCGGTGAAATTTCCGAAAGTCGTGAGAATTGAAAATGGACAACCTGTTTTTGGAGAGGAGGTTATCAGCAAGCTCGTGCCGGACTCGACCTACGAAGGCAATATCGCAACAGATGCGAAAGATGGCAATTTCAAAGCTGCTGATAAGCGTGTATGGGATCAAATTATGAAGGCTAGGGCGGCTATTGAGGATCCAAACATCGCAATTGATTCATTTCGGTTCGAGGTCTCCGGTTCAATTCCCGGTAACATCAAGAATTGGGTGAACGACCCCGCTAACTGGAAAGATGGTGTGCCAAAGATTACGCTGCTGGAAAACCTTGGTGACAGTGTTACAAACCCATAGCTGCTAGGAGCGAGCGCAAAGTGATTACAAAAAGAATTCAAGATGAATTTAAAGAATACACTACTGTTTTGCCAGGTGTGCCGATTACAGCATGGCAGGCGTAC
Source organism: Caldilineaceae bacterium (assembly GCA_965213595.1). Taxonomy (GTDB): domain Bacteria; phylum Chloroflexota; class Anaerolineae; order Caldilineales; family Caldilineaceae; genus JBCCFC01. Next base: position 1,121,681 of record CBDBZO010000002.1, read on the forward strand.
CAAGTGGCTCATCCTATCGCTTGCCAATACGATTCAGAATTGAGATGGTTCAGAATTGATAGTGACAGTAGTATTACTGAACAAGGGTATGACTGGGATTGGTGGTTAAGATTTCTATTGATGCAGAAGCGTGCGGTAGCTTACTTCTTTGTTCGAATTTGGAATGATACAGGGTATCAGCAGCAAACAGAAATTTCAGTACGAGCCGACATTCGTCCGTTAAGTGATGTAGAAATGAGTATCATTGAACACGCATTGGAAAATACAACTCCTGGCGGCGCAGCAGACAAGCTGTGGCAGCAAACGCTACGGCAGCATCAGCCCCTGCCTCTTTCGTTCTATGATTCACCTGAAGCCGTTCGGCGCTTTATTGCGCAAGGCGCAAACTTTGTTGATTATCATAAAGACTTCGTTATATCGGCAAAGGTACGCGAGGATGGCGCGCCAACGTGGCAGATGCATCAGGGGGAGATGAAATACTCTGCTCCCTTCGCTACAGAAGAAAGTTACCACCGATAGGTGGCTCCGCTTTGAATATTTGCTCATTAACAACCACATAACCCCTACCTGCCCTAACCGCGGATAGCATATGGTTGGGGCGGCGCGATCACCAGCGAGCTGACGACTATCGCGGCGTACGGCGTGCTCATCCTGAGCGCGGCACTGGGCGTGTGGACGCTGTCGAGCGCGCTGGTGATTGGCGGCGTGCTGGGCAGCTTATTCTTTGCCGCCGCCTTCCTCGGCCTCGCCTTCGACGTGGTCGACCTCTTCCGGCTGACCAGCGGCGAGCTATCGCCGGAGGACTATCTGGTTGAAATGGCGGTGGGGCTGCTGCTGGAGGCCGCGCTGGGCGGGCTGGGGGATGTGGCGCGGCGGCTGGGCGTGGGTCGGCTGGCGGATGAGGTAGTGCAGCGCGTTATTCGCCAGCTGGATGAGGCGACGGGTGGGGCGATTGGGCGGCTGACGCGGGGCTGCCCTATTTCAACTGTCACGGCGGCTGCCGCTGGGCCATGCATCGACATTGAAAAGCTGCTGGAGGAGGGCGTGACTGCCGAAGAGATTCGGCTGCTGGTGGTCAATGGTCGTGCTGAGGAACTGTTTGAGAAGTTTCCTGATACGGTACAGGTAACAGGGGACTTGTTTATTTCGGGCGAAGAGATTCTTGAGGAGTTGCTGACCAACGATAGGTTGTTTGCCGATCCACGCATCGCCCAAGAGGCACTTGAGCTAATTCTAGACGCGCCCACTGTAAACAATCCTAAGTTTAGTGAGAACCTGGCGAGTACTGTTTGGGCGGCCATTTCGCGAGAGAACTACGGATACCTCTACGAGTTAAAGCGAGCGCTGAATCGAGGTGTTCCTGAAGGCGCAGAAATCGATGGCGTGCTTGTTGCTTACAACAAACGCGCGCCTATTACGTTCCAGACCGTCGTTGGATATGACCGAGCCACCAAACGCCCAATCTTGGGCGATGTGACAACTCAAGAATTTGAGGGTGATTTGGTGTTCGAGACAGTAGACGGCAAAACCGTTTACATTGATGCGAAGTATAAGAAACAGGATGCAAGCGAACTTCGAATTTGGAAGCAACTTCGGAAAGCGGCTGAAGCATTGAATGCTGGAGTGATTGATGAGTATCGAATTGAGTGCTCGGGTAACATTCCGCAGCCGTTCAAAGACTACGTGAAAGAACTGGCGGAAGAATATCCAAGTTTGGACTTGGAGGAAAGGATTAAAATCTTTGACAAGATCGGCGACGAATTTAACTGAGAGCCTGTTTGAATATTATTCGACCTGGCCTCTCTGGTGGCCTATTCAACTCGCTACGCCGTTTTCTGGGCTACCAGAGGGGTAGAGCTAGGCAAGAGCCTGTTTGAATATTCAGGTTCTGAGGGATAAAGTAAATATAACATGATTCAATCACAAGAAAACTACAGTTATGTTGTTGATTCGATCAGGTTTTTTCGAGAAATGGGTTTCTTCATCGAATTTGACAACTTATCAGACGAAGAAATTATCGCCGAAATCCTCGATGTCTGGGGGAGCGATGATTTGGGAGATATAGTTTCTTCAAAGGAGCCGAAGCCAGAGCGAGATTGTACTATACTTGCTGCTGATAGATCACGTGTATGGGCAATGAGCCTTGAGGGTGTGCTGCGTGGGGCGGATGCATACGTTGAACTCATCCACGAATGGGCGGCTATTAGCCGTGGAGTGTTTACACCAAAAAGTGTAAGGGAAACGTGGCCGAAGGTGGAAGGCGATCCGGTCCATATTATGTTTGCTGTTGAGACCCAAGAATACTTGTTTGTCCACAAGAATGGATGGGATGATTATATAGATACGAACATTTTGCGAGTGATCAATCAATCAATAGCGCACACACCCTATCGATTCGAGGGTTGCCGCAATTGTATTGACATTTGCCGTTGCATCCTAGTGCTTACTGCAAAAGAGAAAGCAAAGTTGATGCATGAGCGCGACTGGATGTTCTGCGATTGGCTATCGAATGTATAGGGTACCAGTTACATTCATACCCGCTCAAACCTCCTGCTCAAAAAAATGACCAACTAACCGCCTCCGCCACTGACAGCGCCTGATCGAAGGCGGCGCGATTACCAGCGAGCTGACGACTATCGCGGCGTACGGCGTGCTCATCCTAAGCGCGGCACTAGGTTTGTGGACGCTGTCGAGCGCGCTGGCGATTGGCGGCGTGCTGGGCAGCTTATTCTTTGCCGCCGCCTTCCTCGGCCTCGCCTTCGATGTGCTCGACCTCTTCCGGCTGACCAGCGGCGAGCTCTCGCCGGAGGACTACCTCGTCGAGATGGCGGTGGGGCTGCTGCTGGAGGCGGGGCTGGGCGGGCTGGGAGAAGTTCTTCGCAGAGTGGGAGTAGGAAACCTGTCAAAGAGCGTTATTGAACGCGTCGTTCGTCAGCTTGATGAATGGACAGGCGGTATTACAGCCCAACTGCGGCGAACTTGCGCCTATGCAGCAGATAGCGTTCCTCAACAAATTTGTCCGGGCTTGTCGGCGGAAGAAATTGTCAAGTACAGCCAGTTTGTCACAACTAAGGGCGCGTGGGAATCGCTGGCGGGCTTGAGCGAGTTGATTACCAGTCGGGGTGGCAATGGGGGGGCGGCGGTTAGACGGCTGTTGCGCAACAAAGAAGCGCTTAAGGGTGGCAGCGACAGAATTGAAGCTATCGCACGGATTATTCTGGATGCGCCAAAGGTTCCTGGATTTGACGAGGTCGTGGAGCGAGCGCTAGACCAGAACCGTGGTTTTCCTTATGAATTGCGTCGCGCGATTGCACTTCACGACCCAGAAAATGGGGTTAGAGTGGTGGCGTATGGGCGTACCGAGCGTATTGAATTTAAACGCGTTGTCAGCGTTGAGGTAATTACCGAAATAGACCCCGTGACGGGTAATCAGCGCCGAATCCTTCGCCCCGTTCTCGGCAAGAACGACTCTCAACTGTTGGAAGGAGACGTCGTTTTGGAAGTGACAGAAGGAGATCAGGTAAAGACTGTCTTTGTCGATACAAAGCATGGCCCGCAATCAGATGGAAAAGATACTCGTGTGTGGAATCAAATTCGTAAAGCTGCCGAAGCATTAAGAACAGGCGAAATCGATGAATACCGCTTCGAGTCTTCGAGATCAATGCTGCAAGTATGGAAAGACTATGTCGATGAACTTTCCAGTTCTTCTGATTACAAAGACATGAACCCTTCTCTGAATGAACTTCTTGAGTTTGTAGTAAATTTGAGGGACGATATCTAAATGATTCCATCAAAAGACCCGCCGCCCTATAAGTCCGCATCATGGTATCTTGATGCTATCAGCTATTTTCGCAAGATGAACTTCTTTGATGAATACAGTACCTGGACTGATGGAGAAATTTTGCAGGAAATTATGCTTCTCTATGGAGAGTCTTTCTTTTGGGAGGTAATTGAAGATGCGGAAAGTGCAGCGGAAGTAGACCAGTTTTTGCTTCAATTAGACGAAGCACGTGTTTGGTCACGAGATTTAAAGGGAGTTTACAAAGGGGAAGACGCATACACCGAAGATTTACGCCTCTTTTCATCAATTTCTGAAGGTGTATTTACACCGGCGAATATAGTTGAGATTTGGGCAGACATAGATGACCCTGTATATGTCAAATTCGATTTCCGAGATGCTGAGCACACTTTTATTCATAAATCTGGCAGGAACAGCAGAATTGATCTGAACATTATAACATTTATCAACTCGCTGATGAGGGACACAGCATATCGATTTGAAGTGAGTGATGACCTTACGAGAGAGTGTCGATTCATAGTAGTGCTTACGCGAGAGGAAAAGATACAAATCAGAGATGAGCGTGGCTGGTCGTTCTGCGAGTGGATGTCGGACGTATAAGGCAGTGTCTTCTCGTTACTCTCTAGATTGCTCGTTAACAACCAAATAACGAATTAACCGTCCCAAAAAGTTCCAGTCACGCGATTAGGGCGGCGCGATCACGAGCGAGCTGACGACTACCGCCGCCTACGGCGTGCTCATCCTGAGCGCGGCACTAGGTTTGTGGCCGCTGTCGAGCGCGCTCGACAGCGGCGGCGTGCTGGGCAGCTTGTTCTTTGCCGCCGCCTTCCTCGGCCTCGCCTTTGACGTGCTCGACCTCTTCCGGCTGACCAGCGGCGAGCTGTCGCTGAGCAGTACCTCACCGAGATAGCCGTCGACCTGCTAAGCCCCCAACACCCGGCCCGCGCCCGCGCGGCGCAGCTCCTCCTCCAGGCGCAGCGAGAACAGTTCCAGCCGCGTCACCGGAATCGACAGATTCACGGTGAGAATGCTGCGGTTTAGCTCCACCACCTCGCTCTCCCACGCTTCGACCTGCCTGCGCCAACGACGCTCCACCAGCGGGCGATCCGGACCCGCTTCGGCCCACTCCGCCCGGTACTCGGCGGCGATGCGCTCGATTTTGCGGCGCAGCTTGGCGATCCGCTCCTGCATGGCCTTGCGATCCGCAATCCACACGGGCGTCAGCTCGTTGTTCTCGAGCAGGTCGTACGCCATGCGCATGTCGCCGGGGACGTTGGGGTTGCGGTTGAGATCAATCGGCTTGCCCTTGTTGCGCAGGTTGTCAAACTGACCGTCGCGCATGGCCTCCTCAATACGGCGACCAACCAAATCCATCCACTCCTCGGTGGCTTTGCGTCGCTTGCGCTGCGAGGCTTCGGCCTCCGCCGATTCCGGGTCAATTTCCTGCGCCTGCCGGTCGCGCGCGGCTTGGTACTCGATGGCCGCCTGCAGCGGCGTCTGTTTGCGGTTGGGGTTGTTGGGTTTCTCTGCCATGGTGATTTTGTTTACTGGTCGGCTCGCGCCCCCGGCACGCGCTGGGTGATGGCGGCAAGGCGACCGTTGTGTAGCGCGTGCCGGGGACGCTCCGTCTCTTTCCACATTCAAAGGCTTTTGTGTAGAATAGCACAAACGGCGTCGACTTTCTGAAGATTTCCCACCATTTTTACACAATTTATGAGCAACACGCCCGACTCTCAAATTCCCGATTCGAAGTCTCCCAAGCTCTGGGGCGGCCGCTTCACCGGTGAGATCGATCCGCTGATGGAGGCCTTCAACGCTTCGATCAGCTTTGACCAGCAAATGTGGGCCGAGGACATTCGCGGCAGCCAGGCCTATGCGCAGGCGCTGGCTGCCGCGGGGCTGTTGACGACGCCGGAGGCGGACGACATCGTCGCCGGGCTGGAGCGGGTGGCAGGGGAGTGGCGCGACGGGACGTTTGCGCTGCAGGCGGCGGACGAGGATATCCACACGGCCAACGAGCGTCGGCTCACCGAGCTGATTGGACCCGTGGCGGGCAAGCTGCACACTGGTCGCTCGCGCAATGATCAGGTGGCCACCGACGTGCGCCTCTGGCTGCGCGCGCAGATCGACAGGCTGGACAATCACCTGCGCGACCTGATCCGCACCGTCGTTGACCGCGCGGAGGCGGAGATCGACCTGCTGATGCCGGGCTACACCCACCTCCAGCCCGCGCAGCCGATCCGCTGGAGCCACTGGCTGCTCAGCCACGCCTGGGCCTGGCAGCGCGACGCCGAGCGGCTGGCCGATCTGCGCCGCCGCGTGGACGTGATGCCGCTGGGCAGCGGGGCGCTGGCCGGCAACCCCTTCGACATCGACCGCCGCGCGCTCGCCGAGGCCCTAGATTTTGGCGAAATCACCCCAAACAGCCTGGATGGCGTGAGCGACCGCGACTTTATCGCCGAATTCCTCTTCTGGGCCACGATGACGGCGCTGCACCTGAGCCGCCTGGCCGAGGATTTGATTATCTACAGCAGCCGCGAATTTGGCTTTGTACAGCTTGCCGACGCCTACAGCACCGGCAGCAGCCTGATGCCGCAGAAGAAAAACCCCGATGCGCTGGAGCTGCTGCGCGGCAAATCGGGCCGGGTGATGGGCGGGCTGCACGCGCTGCTGGCCGTGCTGAAAGGTCTGCCGAGCACCTACAACAAGGATTTGCAGGAGGACAAGGAGCCGCTCTTCGATGCCGTGCAAACGCTGAGCGGATCGCTGCAAATTGCGCGCGGCGTCGTCAGCACGCTGCAGCCCAACCCCGCCGCCCTGCACGCCGCGCTCACCAGCGAAATGCTGGCGACGGATTTGGCGGATTATCTCGTGCGCAAGGGCGTGCCCTTCCGCGAGACGCACCACGTGGCGGGCGCGGCGGTGCAGATGGCCGAGCTACAGGGGATTCCGCTGCACGAGCTGGAGGTAGAGGATTTGTGGAAGCTGCACGATGCGTTTGACGAGGATGTCGAGGAGATTTGGGATTTTGAGCGCAGCGTCGAGCGGCGGGACGTGGCGGGCGGCACGAGTCGACGCGCGGTGCTGGCGCAGGTCGAGGGGCTGCGGGCGTGGCTGGGGGCGTAGCGCGCGCAGCCCATAGGTTCCGTTGACAATTGAGAATTGGCCCTCACCCCCGGCCCCTCTCCCAGCCTGGGAGAGGGGAGCAGAAGGCTCCCTTCCCCCACGAGTGGGGGAAGGGCTGGGCACGGGGGCGCGCTCGACCTCCCCGCCAAGCTCGTTTAGCAAAACGTCAACGGAACATAACTGTCCCCGGCTCAGCCGTCGCGTCCTGCCTCCCACTTGGCGACCGTCACCTCCTCCAGGAATTTTTCATCAACTTGTGCCCCGTGGCCCGGCGCGTCGGGCACGGTGAGCGTGCTGGGCTGGGCCGAGCGATTGTTGGGATCGGCGGGGTTGAGCGCAAAGGGGTTGCTGACGATGTCCTGGGCGTAGTAGCGGTCGTTGGCGCTGATGTCGCCGGGCAGCGTAAAGTTGGGCAGACTTGCCAGCGCGACGCTGATCGCGCGGCCAATGCCCGTCTCCAACATGCCGCCGTGCCAAACGGGAACGCTGACCGCTTGCGCCATGTCGTGGATTTGCTTGGACTCGGTTAGCCCACCGATGCGACCGGGCTTGATGTTGATGATGTCGCAGGCGTCCATTTCAAGCGCCCAGCGCGCGTGCTCGGGCGAAACGATGCTTTCGTCCAGGCAGAGCGGCGATTGGAGCTGCGGCTTGAGCTTGGCGTGGTCAAAGATGTCGTCGTGGGCCAGGGGCTGCTCGATCAGGAGCAGGTCGAACTGGTCGAGCTCGGCCAGGTGCTCGGCGTCGCTCAGATGATAGATGCTGTTGGCGTCCACCTGAAGCGGCAGGTCGGGCCACGCCTCGCGCACGACGCGCGTCGGCTCAATATCCCAGCCGGGCTTGATTTTGAGCTTGATGCGCCCGTAGCCGTCGTCGAGGTAGTCGCTCACGGCTTGCAGCAGCGCATCGAGGTTGGGCTGAATGCCGACGCTTACGCCCACGGCGACCCTGTCGCGCGTGCCGCCCAGCAGGTCGCGCAGGGAGCGATTTTGCATTTGGCCGACCAAATCCCACACGGCAAATTCCAGCCCAGCTTTTGCCATGCGATTGCCGCGCACTTTGGCCAAGAGGCCGGGCACATCCTGCGGCTGGTCAAAATCGGCGGCCAGCAGCATGGGGACGAGATACTCCTGCTGGATCACCCAGCAGGTGTCGACATTTTCTTCGCTGTAGAAGGGGCTGCGGCCCACGGGCGATTCGCCCCAGCCCGTCGCGCCGTCGCTCGTGTCCACGCGCACGATGATTGCGTCCCGCCCCAGCTCGCGCCAGCCGCTTGTCTCAAAGGGCGTCACGTAGGGCAGCACGACGCGCCGCAGTTCAATGCGTTGGATTTGCATGGCTAATTGTCCTCGGGAGAGATCAGTGTATTAAGTTTGAGAAGCGTGTCTTGCACAACTTCGTTAGGAACTGCGCAGATAAAATTGGCGCTGCGAGAGCGCCAGTCAGCGCTTTTTGCGTGATCAGCAAGGATCACGCCGCTAATTGGTAAACCGTTTGGTATAGCAACCTCAAATGGATAGCCTTTGGCTTGACTTGTAATGGGACAAACGATTGCTAAACCGATGCGCTGATTATAAGCTTCAGGCGAAAGAACAAGAGCAGGCCGATGGCCCGCCTGCTCTCTCCCCGATTGAGGATCGAACGTCACCCAGACTGCATCGCCCCGTTTTGGGCAGTAAGCCATGGCTACCAAACCTCTTTTCCAACGGGCTTACCCCAATCGTACTCCTCGTGCACATTCTCATCCGTTACTTGAGCCAACAAATCTTCCAGCACGTAAGATGGGAGGCGAGCCGTTTCGACAATCAACTTCCCTTCCTCAAGCTGCATATTCACCATGCTGTCGTTCTCAAAGCCCGCCTCAATGGCAAACGACCGCGGGATCCGAATCGCCAGGCTGTTGCCCCATCGCTGCACTTTGGCCAACATAGAATCCTCCCAGCTACACAGAACGTTTCTACAAAGAAGATACGTCAAGCGCGCCAGAAAGTCAATGCGCAGCCACAATTTGGGTGCGTTTCAGTTTGGGGGCGAACCCGCGTCGCCGGGGCGTTCGACCTCTCCCCCTCGCTGTTGGTTCGGAGGTAACGAGTCGGGTGAAGCCCCCTCTCCTCCGAGGAGAGGGGGCTTGGGGGAGAGGTCTGTGGGCCGCACGCTGCCATGTTGCCCTATGCCGAAGCTGCCCCCAAACCGAAATACACCCCCGCAATTTGTCGCCAAAGATCACCGTAGCGCGTGACCATCCCCGCTCGTCGACTTGGAGTTCGGGCGGAGGGGTAGCGCGAGGCCAAAGGCGGCGAAGATCGCGATGACGATGCCGAGCAGGAGCAGCGTGTGCGGGTTGGCGAGAGCGAGGCGGCGGGTGGGGCGGCGGGGGGTGGGGAGCGGGTTGGATAGATATGATTTTCGGTATAAGCCAGAATTTCTCAACGCGGAGAGCGCGGAGAAGACGCGGAGGGCCGCGGAGTGTGTCTATTAAAGCAACTCGTATTTAGCTTTTGTTTTCTGATAAATGAGGTTTTCATCTTTCAGTCGCGCTACTTTATTATTCCACCACTCAAACAGTTCCTGCCGGCTACATAGTCGATCAATACTGCGAATCAATTTATCAGTCCGTTCGCCGTACACCTCCAAATGCGGAGCGAACATCCTCATGGGCGAACGGCCTAAAAACTTTACCGACCGCAAAGATAGCGAAAGCCAAAATCTCGGTGGTCGGTGATGATTGTCAGTGAGCCGGTTTGATAAATGCTTTCGACTAGCTCACGAAACTCAAACTCAGCATAGCCGAATTCCTGCGTGTCATTGCTACCCGGATTCATCGCGCTCCTCACCGTTATGTTTTGGATGTCGACGCCGCCGAATTGCCGAATATCTTCTTCGATCATCCGGCGCGTCGCTTGTCGACAAACCGGCGGTGGCGAACCAACCGAAATGCCAAATGCCCGCTCTACATCGCCCGCGACGATCGCGTCTAGATAACTTCGCGTCATCCGCTCCGTCGATGGGTAGGAGGCAAAGAAAAATGTCAGCAAGCCGAACGGAATCAGAATGCAGAGCGCGGCCACAATTCCACACGAACGTCTATAGTTAATCTTCATCGGCTTTACATGGCGCGCTCAATGGTCAAATCCATCCCCTGCAGGGCGCGCACGCCCGCAAAGGATTTGGAGATACCGGTCAGTTGGATAAGCGCGTCGGCCATGGTTGATGACAAAACGGGGTGGGTGGGGGGTGGTTGGATAGCGGTCAGCAGTCGGCGGTGAGCAGTCCGCGACGGGTAATTGTCCCGTCCACCGCCACGACCATGTTGGGCTTGACGCGCGCCGATCAACTGCAAAACTCTGGATTCGGCCACGGCGCGAGCCGGTGCACGCCGGTTCCCGTCTCCGCTAACTTCGTGAACGTTTCCGCCGTCGCCACATCCAGCGGCACAAAGGTAGCCAGGATGAGGCGACCAAAGGGCGTGCGCGTCGCCGTGTTGGTGACTACGTAGCGAACGAAGCCATACGTGGCGTGCTGGTACTCAAACGATCGCAGCTGGCTGTAAAAATCGTCTGGCGACTCGCGCTGTTCTCGATAAATTGACCGAAAGTTTCGCAGCCGCTTGAGCGCGGGCAGCAGTTCCTGAAAGCGCTCGGTGTAGCGGAAGCGCAATGAGGTAAAAAGAAACTGCTGCACGTTGGAGCGGGCAATGTCGTCCCAGCGTCGACCCATCGATTCGCGCAGCGGCGAATCTGGCTGAAAGAGCAGCGCCAGCACGTTGGCCCCGGCTGGCAATTGTTGTATCGCCGCGAGTGACTCAGCAGACAGGCAGTGAAAGCGCATCATTGGTTCGTTGAGCGCAATCAAATCACAGAATGGATCAAAGAGATAGGCGGGCAGGCAGACCTCATCCAGAATTGACTCGACATGTTGATACGCTTGCTCCGCCGCCTGGCCGCATTTTGCGAGCGGCCACTCCTGCTCCACTCCCACGGCGGCGGCGAAGAGTTCGCGCCGCATGAAGGTATGTAGGTTGAGCGCGTTGGCCAGCGGAAGCAAAATCTCCTCGCCCAGCTTGGCCTGCTGACCGCGTTCGATCTTGCCAATCGTCGCCTTCCCCAACCTCGACACCTCACCCAGCTTTGCCTGCGACAACGGCTTGTCTGTTTCAATATCGCGCAAATCCTCGCGCAAAGATTTAACAATCTGCCCAAGGCGCTCGTTGTACATCCAATTCCTCCAAAAAGTTTCAAAACTGGAGCCTCAGGGTTCCAAAACTGCGACCGCGAGATTTCAAAACTGGCACTTTTTCGCGGGACAAATGCCCGCGCGATTTGGTATTCTATCAGCAGAACGACGTAAGCTTACGAAATGTTTTGCAGCGACCATTCTATCACATCAACAGGAGACACAATGAAAAGTTCGCATCGGTTTGTCAAATTGGTCTGTGCTCTGTGTGCTGCTTCACTGCTTCTATCCTTTGCACCTCGCTCTACGTTTGCACAAGAGAATGAAGACGAAAGCGAACAGTTTGACAACGTGGTTTACTTGCCCACTATCCAAAGTGGTAGTGTTGAGGAGACTCAACAGGTTGACTCGGTGGATGAATCCATGATCCCCAGCTTAGAGATTTTGGATGCACCATCAACTATCGACGAAGATTGGGAGGTTGTTAGCGTTGAGACAGAAGTGCAGAATGTAGGAACAGTTCAACAGTTTGGCAAGGAAGTGGCAGTTACTCGCGTGCATACTACAACTGTTCGCCAATCACCGGAAGGTTACATACCCCCAGAAGGGGTTCCAGACTGTTTTGGGGATTCCGTCCAGGATTCTGAAGAGCTGCAAGAGTCCTTTGTGAAGAAAGGAGCCCAACAAAGTACAGGTTGTCAGTACCAAGGAGCTACAAGTAGGTCCGATGCCAGTTCATTTTACTGGGGGAATGACAGAAAGATCACCTCACACCTCAAACATTTTGCATATAAATTCTGCAAGGGTGCGGTTTGTACTGAATACTACAAACCAAACCGGCTTGAAATCTGGTGGACACGAACCGATTCGGGTTGGTCAGCAGATTATGGCTATGTCACTTGGGGATGCACTACCTGCACTAAGTGTGACAACAGTACTTGGTCACATGTTTGGGAGAAGCGAGATTTTCTCTCTGCTAGGTGGAAAGACCACTTTGACATGACATCCGATGTTCATTCCCTATCGGTTAGCTGGCCAGCAGTACATAGTCCTACCTCTTATGGGCAGTACCTTAAGGCAACGGTCGATTCCAAAGTCTATGAAGATTTGAGTCACGAAAGGGGTGATCTGTTCGTTTTGGCTGGGTATAACAACTAAAGATGAGAGCTGCCAAGGAAAGCCTACAATACTGGCTTGCCTTGGCAGTTTCAAATGAGGACTGCAATGTATAAATTAATGGGCCTTTTACTAATTATGGCTCTGGCTGCGTGTCAGCCTGCAGGCATTGTTGCACAATCGGATGCAGAGATTACGACGCCACCTGCTCCCATCGAGACAATTTTGCCAGCACCCACATCCACAGTTCTACCTGACTGCCCAAGTTCCGAAGAGACGGGCGACGTCACTTTAACGACGGAAGCAGTATCATCTTCCAGAGCGCGAGTGAATTTGACGGGACTACAGCCAGGTGAAACCTTAAAGCTGATTTTAACCACAGGCACAGAATTCGATGGTGCCGGTGCTGAGGCAGAGCCCATTCAACAAGTCAATGCAGAAGGGCGCTATACTTACGAAGTGGGAAGTCTACGCGATTTCTCTGCTCCCGAGGGCGAGCCAACCACTTGGCAAGTGCGCGTCCTACACAGCGGCGGCATCATCTGCGGCGAAGTTATGCTGCCAGCAGAATAACTATTTATCGCAACAACAAAAGGCTCCGCACGTTGCGGAGCCTTTTGTGTTCACGGAGTTGCCAGCATCCTACCCCCACTCAGCGCCGGAATAAAATGCACCTCGCTCGGCCAACAATGCTGTATAGTGTTTGCTCCGAATCTCTCCACCTTGAAGAATGAAGAGCCAAGGAATTTAATGATGAGTAAAACAATAAAGAGCTACTCTAAATGGTTAATGGTGATGGCTGTGGCTTTAACTTCTTTGCTGTCAGGTTGCTCTGCAAATACATTACGTGACTACATTACTCTGACGAGCGCGACAGAAGGCTCAGAAGATTACGCAGCAATTTATATAAAAGCGGGAGGAGCAGAACCATCCAGCATCCAGTCACATGAACTAGATGAGGAACAGCAGATAAGTGTCGCAAAGGAGCTAGGCATCACAATAATCTCACCGGAAGAATTGGAAGAAAGAATTGATGCGATAGATGATGCTGCTATCATCTACATTGAGCGCACAGCGCTTCCCCTGTTAAGCGAGGCTCAGCTGCAACAGTGGTATCAAAATCACAAATTCATTGTTGCTATTAACACTCAAACGTCGGAGCTTGCCGATAGCTTAAATTTAAGTACAGGGATTGATGATTTGCAGCTAGAGTATCTGCGCGACGGCCACATCTTTGCCTCGTCCTACCGCTCACTCGACGATTTGTATAATGGCTCATCCAGTTATTACGCGGGCACAGATTTTTACCGTGATTTCGAGTGGCTACACACTGTTACTACTTATCAACTGTCTAATTTTTTGGAGAATTGATAACGCTACGCGTCAACAGAAAGACTGTTGCTCAAACATAAAAAGGCTCCATTACCCCCGGAGCCTTTTTGTCTTTTTATGCCCTTTGCATGGTTGACTCTACTACCCCCGCTCAGCGCCGGAATAAAATGCACCTCGCTCTACCCCTCCAGCTTCTCGCGCAGCCCGCGATGCGTGATCGTCCCGTCGATCGCCACGGCGATATTGGGCTTCACGCGCCCCCCTCGACGAGGCGGTTGCGCAGGCTCGAAACGAGATTCGTCATTGTATCCAGTTTGTGCGTCAATCTCGCTCCGGAACGCCTCAATGTCTTTCTCGAACTGCGCCCAATCCGCATCATCGCCCTACTCTCCAGCGAAGCGTAGCCAAGGATCGCCGTTATACTCGCCGTCCAATTCCGAGAGCGATTGATGATGTAAGTTGGTTCCCCCACTCAGCGCCGGAATAAAGTGCACCTCGCTCGACCCGGCCAATTTCTCCCGCAGCCCGCGATGGGTAATCGTCCCATCAATCGCCACGGCGATGCTGGGCTTCACCCGCCCATCCTCGACGAGCCGATCGCGCAGGCCGGGATATTGGGCGTCTAGCGCGTCGATCACCTCGCGTACGCTCGCGCCCTCAACCTCGATCTGCTCGACGCCGCCGGTCAGGTCCTGGTGCAGGGAGGGGATGAAAACGGTGTGTTGATTCATAAAAATTGATCCACGAAGGACACGAAGAGCACGAAGAAAGAAAGTCAACCCTCTTCCCTTCGTGTTTCTTCGTGCCCTTCGTAGAGCATCTCCTCTAGTCCGCGGCGACCATTTCGCGCTCGCCCTGCTGCGACCAGATCGCCTGCATCACCTTCGGCGGCGACATGGGCAGCTCTTCAAAGCGGATACCGATGGCTTGGTAGATCGCGTTGGCGACGGCGGCGGGCGGCGGCACGATGGGCACTTCGCCCACGCCGCGCACGCCGTAGGGGTGGTGCGGGAAGGGCGCCTCCTCGACGAGGATGCAGTCGATCATCGGCAGGTCGAGCGCCGTGGGCATGCGGTAGTCGAGCAGGCTCGAATTCATCAGCAAGCCTTCGTCGTTGTAGAAGTACTCCTCGTTCAGCGCCCAGCCGATGCCCTGCACGGCCCCGCCCTGAATCTGCCCCTCCACGTAGCTGGGGTGAATTGCCTTGCCCACGTCCTGCGCGGCGGTGTAGCGCAGAATGGTGACCTTGCCCGTCTCCGGGTCGACTTCGAGATCGACGCAGTGGGCGCCAAAGCCGGGGCCAAACTTCTGCGGATGCACCGAGGCGCTCACGATGATTGACGAGCCGTCGGCGGTGATCTCCTGGGTCATCTCCTCGAAGGTGGCGCGGTGGTCGCCGCCGGAGAAGACGCCGTTCTCGACGCTGATTTGCTCTTCGTCGAGCTCCCACAAATCCGCCGCGCGCGTCTTCATCTCGCCCAGCAGCTTGTGGCCCAGCTCATACGTCACCCAGCCGCCGGAGAAGGTCGTGCGGCTGCCGCCCGTCACGTCGTTGTAGGCCACGGTGTTCGTGTCCGCCACCTGCGGGTTGACTTTGTCCTCGCTGATGCCCAGCGTTTCGGCAAGCTGCATGGCCAGGCTCGTGCGCGTGCCGCCGATGTCCGTCGAGCCCTCAATCAGATTGACCGTGCCGTCGGGGTTGAGCGCCGCCGTCGCGCTCGACTGGCCGCCCCAGTTAAACCAAACGCCCGTCGCCACGCCGCGCCCGCGGTACTTGCCCTCCAGCGGCGCGTTGTAGTGCTCCGAATCCTTGAGCGCCTGCACCGTCTCCAGATAGCCGATGCGGTCGTGCGCCGGGCCGGAAGGGCGGCGATCACCCTCCTTGGCGCCGTTGATCAGGCGGAACTCCAGCGGGTCGATGCCCAGCTTTTCCGCCACTTCGTCCATCACCGTTTCCGAGGCGAAGGCGGCATTGGTCGTACCCGGCGCGCGGTAGGCCGCGGCCTTGGGCTTGTTGACGATCACGTCGTAGCCGTCAATTTGCAGATTTTCCAGCCGATAGGGGCCGAGCACGGTCGCCGAGGCCGCGCCCACGGGCGAGCCGGGGTAGGCGCCCGCTTCGTAGGCCAGCCAGGCCGTCGCCGCCGTAATCGTGCCGTCCTGCTTAGCGCCGACTTTGACCTTGATGTACGAGCCGGAGTTGGGTCCCGTGGCCGCAATCGTTGCCGAGCGCGTCATCGACACCTTGACCGGGCGACCACCCGCCTTCTTGCTCAGCAGCGCGGCCACCGGCTCCAAATAGACCGGAATTTTGCCGCCAAAGCCGCCGCCGATCTCCATCGGTGTCACCTTGATTTTGGCGGCGGGCATGCGCAGCAGCTCCATCAGCTGTTTGCGCACGGCAAAGGCGCCCTGCGTGCTCGTCCACACTTCGAGCGAGCCGTCGGCGTTCCAGCGCGCCGTGCCGTTGTGCGGCTCGATGTAGCCCTGGTGCACCGGCGAAGCAATAAATTCGCGCTCGACGATCACGTCGGCCTCGGCAAAGCCGGCCTCCACGTCGCCGCGCTTGTGCTGAATGTGCGCCGCCACGTTGGTCGGCTTGTCCAGCTTCTTGCCCAGCTCGTCCGTGCGCAGATCGTCTAACAGAATCGGCGCGTCATCTTCCATCGCCTTGCGCACGTCCTGCACCACGGGCAGCCGCTCGTACTCGACCTTGATCAGCTTGATCGCCTCATCTGCCGTGTGGCGATCCGTCGCGGCCACGGCGGCGACGGCGTGGTAGTGGTACAAGACCTTGTCGTCCGCCAGCACGTTGTTGCTCGCGTACTTCATGTTGGAGGCCCCCTCACCGAGGTCGACCACCTTGTCCGCCGCCTGCGGCATGTCCTGGTGCGTCACCACCGCGACGACGCCGGGGTAGGCCTCGGCCTCGCTTGTGTCGATGGAGACGATGCGCGCGTGGGCGTAGGGGCTGCGCAGCACCGCGCCGACCAACATGCCCGGCAGCTGAATATCGCCGCCGTACTTGGCGTAGCCGGTTACTTTGTCAACGCCGTCGTGGCGGATGGGCCGCTTGCCGATCACCTGGTAGCTGCCGTTGTGGTTGAAGCCGTTCGAGCCGTTGGGCCCGCGTCCATTTGTTCCGTTTGTGCCTGCCATGGGTTCCTCCGGGAAAAATTGCCTGCTCGTATTTCGATTTTATCGTGTTTGATTCATCAACGGGAACAGCCAGCAACACAATTTGTCATTCCCGCGGAGGCGGGAATCCATGCTGGAAGTACCAACCCTTCTCGGTAAATTCCATAGCACGCTTGCTATCTGTTCCATGGATTCCCGCCTTCGCGCAATGGCGTTAAGTTAAGCGATCTGGTTTCCACGCAGAGCGTGAACTCAATCCGGAGGCTCTGCCTCTCCCGCAGCGCATTCCATGGATTCCCGCCTTCGCGGGAATGACACTTGATCTTTGCTCCATGAATACTTGATGCGTGGTTTGTCCATCAACAACGTGAACCCGAATCACCTTCGCCGTCCCGCCAATCACGTTTCAAATACTCACTCCTCATGCCATCGCTACCGGATGCACACCCTCTTCCGTCACCTCGACCGAGTCGCTGGCGTCGAGCACGGCGCGCACGATTTTGTCGTAGCCGGTGCAGCGGCAGAGGTTGCCCGCCAGCCAGTAGCGGACTTCGTGCTCGCTGGGGTCGGGATTTTTGTCCAGCAGCGCCTTGGCCGAAACGATAAAGCCCGGCGTGCAGATGCCACACTGCAGCGCCGCGTGTTCGAGGAACTTCTGCTGCACGGGGTGTAGCCCCTCGCTGTTGCGCGCCACGCCCTCCACCGTCTCGACCGCCGCGCCCTGGGCCTCCACGCCGAGCACGAGGCAGGCGTTGACCAGCGTGCCGTTAAAAATGATGTTGCACGCGCCGCAGTTGCCGTTGTTGCAGCCTTCCTTGCTGCCCGTCAATCCTGCGACATCGCGCAGCACCTCCAGCAGGCTCTGCCGCGGATCGACGAGCAGCTGCATTTCTTGTCCGTTAACCGTTGTTTGTACGACCGTTTTGGTTGCCACGTTTGTCTCCGTCGTGATTGTTGTTGTCGGTGCGGCTTTCAGCCGCACATTCTTTGAATTTACCATCGCCCCACAAATACATAGGAGGCTGAATGATGGGAAGAGTGTCTGTCTTCGAGCTAGCCACGCGAAGGGAAAGTCAATGATTGCGCAGCTCAAAGCAGCGCCTACGAATGATTTCCTATCGATTCGCCCGCGCCCGCTCAATCGCCGTCTCCAGCGTGCGCTTTGTCATCACGCCCGCCAGGTGCTTGCGGTATTCCGCCGTGCCGCGCATGTCGCTGATCGGGGTGGCGGCGGCGCGCGCAAGGGCTGCCGCGCGCTCGATGGTCTCTTCGCTGGCGGGCTGGCCGGCCAGCTCGTCGCTAATGGTTTCGACCAGAAGCGGCCGCGGGGCGACGGCCCCCAGCGCCACGCGAATTTTGTCAATGGTGTTGCCGTCGTCGCCTAGCTGCACGGAGACGCCCGCGCTGACCACGGCAATGTCCATCTCGTTGCGCGGGATGAAGCGCAGGTAAGCCGCACCAGAGCCCGGCTGCGGCGCGGGCATGTGGAGCGAGACGAGAAATTCATCCTCTGTCATTGCGTTGCGCCGTGGGGCAAGGCAGAAATCCTCGACGGGGATTTCACGCGTGCCGTTTGGCCCGGCGACTTTAGCCACGGCATAGTGGGCAATCATAATCGGAATGGAATCGCCGGCGGGGGAGGCGGTGCAGAGGTTGCCGCCCATCGAGGCGCGCCCCTGAATTTGTACGCCGCCGATCAGCGTCGCCGCATCCATCAGGCCGGGATAAGCCTCGGCGATTTCATCGTGCTCGTACATTTTGTAGCAGGGCACGGCAGCGCCCATGGTCAGCCCGTCCTGCGCGTTATAGGTTAGCTCGGTCGCCTCGGGCAGGCTCTTCACGTCGATCACGACTTTGGCGTGCTTGCGCCCTTCGCGCAGGTCGATCAGCAAATCGGTGCCGCCGCTGAGCAGGCTGGCGTCGCGTCCGTGCTCGCCCAGCAGCCCGACGACTTGGTCGAGGCTGCTGGCCGTCACGTAATCAAATGGTTGCACTGTGGTCTCCTTGTGATTAAAAATTTACTGGTTGGTAATGCCGTTGGATTGGGGAATTGTTGTCAGTTGAAGCACCAACCGCAGCGCCTCGTTGACGGCGTTATCGGTGGGGAAGGCGTCGGTCACGTCCGGCGTGAGCACGCGCACGTTGCTGCCAATGCGTCGCCCCGGCGCATAGCGGCCCGTGGGTCGGACGTTCATTTGGGTGAAGTCGTATTCATCCTGCATCTCATCCGTCTCGTAGTCATCGATATATTCGACTTGATAAATTCCGTTAGCCATATTTGTAGAGTCGTCTTTCATCGGATGTTGCCTTCTTGCACCAATTAGCCGCTGCACTTCTCCTCGTTGTGTGTACCAGTTGTGTGTACCAGACAGTTAGCAACCTGCCTTTGTTTGATAAACCGGCTGCAAGATAGCGTACCTCTTCAATAGAATGCGCTTCATCAAGAGTTTCTACGAGCATTGGGTCAGCAAAGACTGTAGCCGCTTCATCAAAGCTAACACCATGCTTAGATGAATTCGACTGTGCTTTTGCAGGATTCCATTGAAATTTCAGCGTCACGGCGTGTCAACTTGAAAGGAAGAGACGGACTGTCCCTCTATTATAAGCGCGATGGCGGTATAGGTCAACGGTTGGAAAAATTCTTGCGAATTCTACTGATCGGGGAGCAAAATCAAGCCGCCACGCGTTACCAGTAGTAGATGACCTACCACTTACTCGTGTCTACTTTCTTTCAGCCGCTATTTTTCTATGGACAACCAACTCCTCCACTTCACCAACCAAACGCTTGCCCACCCGCTGCTCGATTGGCTCATGGTCGCGCTGACGACCGTCGGCTTTGGCGCGCTGCCGTTGGGCGGGCTGGCGCTGGCGACGCGGCGCGCGGCTGACCAGCGGCGCGTGGGCCAAGCGATCTTGGCCGCGCTGGCGGCGGGCGGCGTGGCGACGCTGGCCTTCTACTACCTCACCCTGCGCCCGCGCCCAGAATTTGCAACAGACTTGGCGGCGCTGCCCGTGCGCCTGCTGCTGCCCACGCCCGCCTTCCCCTCCTTCCCCAGCGGCCACAGCGTCGCGGGTTTTGCCTTTGCCAGCGTGGTGATTTTGGCCGCGCGCGGTTCGGACCACCGCTGGGTTTGGACGGTTGCCGCGGCGCTGTGCGCCCTGGGCATAGCGGTTAGCCGGGTCTACCTCGGCCACCACTACCCGTCGGACGTCATGGGTGGGGCGGTGTTGGGCGCGGCGATTGGGGCAGCCTGTTACGGGCTGCTTGTGCCGGAAAGCCGAGGCATCGCCCGGCTGCGCTGGCTGCTGTGGCCGCAGGTCGCCGTGGTGCTGCTGGGGACGCAGATGGCCTATCTGGGCTATCTGCCGTGGTGGCTGCTAAGGTGGCCGGGCGCGGACAAGGTGCTGCACGCACTGCTCTTTGGCTCGGTGGCTTTTTGGCTTAATTTGTGGTGGGATGGACGCGTGGTGCGCCTGCCCAAGCTGGGCTGGCGGGTTCCCCTGGCCATGCTCGTGCCGCTGCTGCTGATCACAGCCGAGGAGAGCCTGCAAGCGCTCTCGCCCCGCCGCACGGCAGATTGGCGCGATCTCGTTGCCGACGTCTGTGGCATTGCGATTTTTTGGTGGCTCAGTCAGCGCGTGCGTCGGCGACTGAGCATCTCCGTCAACAAGCCGCCCAGCGCACAGGATGCGCCCGCGTAGACCGCCAGGCCCCAGTTGTTATCGAGAATAAACAGCGCCAGCAGGGGAATGCTGAGCACGCCGCCGATGAAGGCGTGTGTGCCGCCGCGCGGGCCCACGTAAAGCGTCGTCGCCACGCCGGCGATCAGGGCGGCGGCAATGAGGGCAAACAGCGTCGCCGCGCTGGCCCCCAGCCGCGCGCCGATCAGGGCGGCAACGGTTACCAGCAGCAGATTGGCGGCCAACGCAAAGACGATGCCTGGCCAGCGCAGCGGCGCGCGCGCGCCGGACGAGTTGCGACTCATAAAGGATTTGAGGAAAAAGGCGGCGGAGCCGCTGCGGTAGAAAAAGGCCGATACAGTTTCGTATCGGCCCCTGCTAAACTTTTGAATTGTAACCGCCCGTGCGCCAGCGGGCAACTTTGCTTAGATGGGCGGTACTCACTAAATGAAGTCCCGCCTACTGAAGCGCTATTGGCTGGGCTTCAGCAACGTCCAGCATGGGGAGGAAAACGGCGGCGTCGCGCCGGCTGTGGACTTCGAGCTTGGACAGAATGTTGTGAACGTGGTTCTTGACCGTGCCCACTTCGATGGTCAACTGGACGGCAATTTGGTTGTTGGTCATGTGCTGACCAATCAAATGCAGCACCTCCACCTCGCGTCGCGTCAGCAGCGAAAGCCGTTCGCTGTAGCTGGAAGCGCCCCCCACGCGGCTGCTGATCTCCGCCAGCCGCGACATCAACGCGCCCGCCACCGCGGGCTCCACCAGCGATTGGCCGTGGTGGGCCGCGTGGATTTTGCTCACCAGCGCCTCAATTGAATCGGAAGAGAGCACGTAGCCCACCGCGCCCGCTTCGACGTAGGCCACAATGGTTGACTTTGTTGAAGGCAGCCCCATTACCAAAATTTTCAGGTGCGCGTGGCGCGCGGACAGCCTGCGGGTCAGCCGCGGCACGTCCATGCCCGGCAGTTCGTGCCACACGAGCAGCACGTCGCACTCGGCGATGGTGGTGTCCGCTTGGATTTCGCTGGTGGCGGAGCCCACAATCGAAAAATTCGTTTCTTTGGTCAGCACGCCCTCAAGCAGATCACACATCAACGTGCTTCGCTCGAGTATGCCAATGCGTATTTTGTTGAGCACTAGATGTCTCCTTTATCAGGCTCGCCTAGTACTACAACGAGACTTGGGAATAGGGGTCGAGTTGCGGAAGGCGGTTTTTTCGATGAGAGCGGTAGGCAGCATGATTGCGACGTTGGCGATAGTGGACAATATCCAGGGCGAGTTGGGCATCGAGTTCAGGTTTGGGTAGGGTGGATTGCAGCAAGAGAAGAGTTTGGGGCAAGGTGAGCGCAGGGGCTTTTTCTTTAAGTCGCAGTTTAAGGCGAACCAAAAAGAAATGGGCCAGGATAACCAGGGTCATGTGATGATGCCAACCCGTCCAGGAGCGGACCTGGTAGTCACCCATGCCGAGTTCTTGCTTGCCTTGCTCAAAGCAGGATTCGACCGGCCAGCGCATTCCGCTTAACCAGGCGAAGGTCTGAATCGTTGTCTCAAGCGGTGCGTTGGAGAGAAAATACTTCATCTCGCCGGTGGTCCGGTTGTGGCGCAAGACAAGCCAGACATCTGGGCCAGGGAGCGACTGGCGAACCGCCACAACGCGCAGGCAGGCAAAGTCTGCCAGGAGTGGGCCTTTGCTGCCTTCCTTAATTTTGAGGCGCTGCCAGGCGGAGGCGGGCAAGGTCTGCGCGATGGCCGCCACGGTGAGCGCATCGGGTTCCCCCTCGACCAGACGCAGGCGAGTGGGCGGTCGCCCTTGACCAGACCAGGTGGGAACGGCTGTGGCGGGTCTGGCTAGCCAGACGCGTGTATCCCAATCGACTTCCGCGAAGTAAGAGACAAAGTCGCCGACCGTATCCAGAAAGTGGGTGTCTCGCCCAAAGGCAGCATCACAGGTCAGCCAGCGATAGGGCAAGCTGCCTTCGGCCTCAATCGCTTGGAGCATTTCGGCGGCCAACTGCGGCTTGGTTTGGAAGTGGACATCGTCTGGCACGCCACATTTCTTGCGTCGTTCGGCATAGGCTTCCTCTTCCACCCATTCCTGTGGCAGATAGAGACGACGGTCCAACAGCGTATACCCTTCGCTACCTGCATAGCTCACAAAGACACCGGCCTGACAGTTGGCCACCTTGCCTAACTCGCCACACATCTGCCGTTTCACGCCCACCGACTCCGTGCCTTGTTTGGGGAAATCACTGCCGTCCACGATGAGCACGCCGTTCTCTTCGCCTAAGTCCCGGCTCACTTCTTGCCAGTGCCGGCGCAGGATCGCTTCGTCTGACCACGCGCCTTGACCAAGAAACTGTTGGCTGGCGCGAATCGCATTCGGATTGTCGCCTTCAAACTGTAAAACCATGGATTCCACCGATTTGTTCTCTATCTCGGACAGCAGGCCCTTCAGATATTTCTCGCTCTCGACTCGCTGTTCTCTGCGCTTGAACAGACCTGCATAAATGGCGTGATACGCTTGCAACTCCGGCAGAAGCTCTCGTTCAATCTCTGCAACGCTTAAGGTCAGCTTTGGTGTTGTTGTGATGACTTGGCTCATGGAAAATGCCTCCTTACGGAGTATTTTCCTCATCAGCGCCCTTTTTCAAAGTCTCGTTGTAGTACTAGTTAGCGCGAGCAAACAATCTCAATGCAGCTGCGCTTATTGTCAGCAGCTCCAAGTTTAAGAGCAGAAAGAGTTTGGGCCGCGAGTGGTGTGAACGGAAGAAAGTACTGGCAAACAGCTGGAGGATAATGTCGTTCGCCGCGTTTGCCAGATGGAAATGGCTGGCTCGGCGTTGCTTGGATTGCCAAAAACGCCGAAGCGGACTATAGTTTTGACCTGCCTATTTGGACCTCACGCACGCTTCGCCCGACTGGGCGACTGCGCGACAAATAGGCTGCGCAAAATAAGGCCGTTGATTTTGTTACTGTGCATAGATACAGTATAGCACATATCTCTTCTGCACCATATGGGGAATGTCCCTACCCGTGGCCTTACTTGCTGCTTACTGCTTACTGCTTACTAGAAGAGCATCCACCACAACGTCAGTTCTGTTGAAGCAAGCAGCAAGCAGTAAGCAATAAGCAATAGCCAAGAATCACCACAAACACCCTCTACCAACGAAAGCGACCCATGCCCATTACCACCGCCCTTGTCGGCTGCGGCCACATTCACATCCGCGGCTTTACGGAGCGCCTCGCCGCGCGCGACGATGTCCACGTGAAATACGCCTGGGACCACCAGCGCGAGCGCGCTCAGAAGTGGGGCGGCCCGCTCGGCGCACAAATCGTGGACGATCTAAACGCCATCTGGCGCGATGACGGCGTCGACGCCGTGATTATCAACGCCGAAACGGACCGCCACGGGCCGCTCGTCGCGGCGGCGACCGGCGACCAGGCGGGGGGAGCCAAGCATCTCTTCGTCGAAAAGCCGCTGGGCTTTAGCGCGAGCGACGCTTACCGCATGGCCGCCCAAATTGACGAGGCGGGCGTTCTCTTTCAGACGGGCTACTTTATGCGCGGCCAGCCCATTCACCAGTTTTTGCGCGAGCAAATCGCCGCGGGGCACTTTGGCCAAATGACGCGCTTTCGCCACGTCAACGCGCACAGCGGCGCGCTCGGCGGCTGGTTTGACGACGAGTGGCGCTGGATGGCCGATTTGGCGCAGGCGGGCGTCGGCGGCTTTGGCGATTTGGGCACGCACTCGCTCGACATCCTGCTCTGGCTGATGGACGCCGGGCCGGGGGGCGCTGTCGAACGCGCGACGGCTTCCGTGCGCGTGGCAACCGGACGCTACGGCGAGACGGACGAGTATGGCGAGGGGCTGCTTCAGTTCGAGGGCGGCGCGATTGGCAGCCTCGCCGCGGGCTGGGTCAGCATCGCCAACCCGCTCGTGCTGGAGATTAGCGGCACCGAGGGCCACGCTTACGTGCGTGGGGGCGAGCTGTTTTTCCAAAGCGAGCACATTGATGGCGCGGACGGTCAGTCGCCCTGGACGGATTTGCCCGCTGCTTGGCCCCACGCCTTTGAGCTCTTTCTGGACGCGGTGATCCAGCAGAAAGAAAGCGGCTCGCACAACCAGCCGCTCGTCTCCGCGCAGGAAGCCGCGCGCCGCAGCGCCGTGATGGAAGCCATGTACGAGGGTGCGGAGAATGGGCGCTGGGTGTCGCCCAGCACAGAGTAAAAGAATTAAGAAAACTAATGTTTTGTTGAGTTGTGTTTTGTGTTTTGCGCCCTCATCCCCAGCCCTTCTCCCAGGATGGGAGAGGGGTTAAGGGTGAGGGCCAAAAAGTCAACAGTCTCGTTAACAGAAAACGAACCGCAGATGAACGCAGATAAACGCAGATTTGTATCAAAACCAAATATTCACGATCGTCTGCATCTATCTGCGGTTCTAATTCTGTTTCTGCTGACCGCCTGCGCCCCCTCGCCCGAAGCGAACGTCATCGGCTACCTCATCGCCGAGCAGCTCGGCACGGTGGGCGACGCGCCAACAGCCGGCCCCGCCGGCTCGCTAACGGGGCAGGTGCTGCACGACGGCGCGCCCGTGGCCGACGCCACCGTGATCGTGGCCGAACGGTGGGGCACGCCTCACGTGGCCACCACCGACGCCGGCGGGCGCTACACCATTGAGGGCGTGCCGCCCGGTCAATACGTCCCCGCCGCCGTGGCGCCGGGCTTTAATGAAGCGGCGCTGACCGACGCCCTGGGCCTGCCCTACCTCGTTGAGGTGCGAGCTGACGAAGTCACCAGCGCCCCGTCGCTGCGGCTTGAGCCGCACGTCCCCGCCCCGCTGCCTCCGCTGGCAGATTTGGCGCTGGAGCAGACCGACAGCTTCACCGCCACCGCCGCCTTCCCGCCAGGCTCCGCTGCCCAGGTCCAAGCTTTCCGCTTCGAGCGCACGGCCGCCAACGGCCAGAGCGCAACGGTCGATACGCTGCGGCTCTACCTCCCGCTCGACGCCGACGAGCGCGCGCCGCTGCCGCTCGTCTTCGTGGCCTACCCCGGCTTCGTGGACGACTGGTCGCCCGTGAGCACGGCGGTGGCGGCACAAGGCTACGCGGTGGCGGCATGGTCGCCGCTGGGCGCGCGCGCGGTGGATATCGACGCCCACGCCCAGGATGCCCGCGTGGCGCTCAATTTGGCGCGGCGCGGCGATCTCGATCCGCGGGTCGACGGCTCGCGCGTGGCGGTGATGGGCGGCAGCTTTACCAGCGCCGTGCTGCACCGCCTCCTGCGCGACGAGAGCGAGCACGTCGACGCCTGGATTACGCTCGGCGGCATCAGCGACGCCTTTGCGGGCGCGGCGGCCTTTTACCGCGGCGAAATCACGCTGCCCGAACGCTTTCGCCTGCTGATTCCGGCACTGGGCGCGGCGAATCTCCAACCGGTGGAATTTCTGCGCTATTCGCCCGTCTACAGCGCGGGCCAGCTTCCCCCCACGCTCATCATCCACACCGCCAGCGACCACGTCATCCCCATTGAGCAGGCGTATGATCTGGCGCAGGCGCTGGAGACGGCGGGCGTCCCGGTCGAGACGTTTTATTACGAGGACGTGACGCACTACCTGCTGCAAATTGGCGAGGATTTAACGGAAGCGGACGGGGAGATGCTGTCGATTGTGGTGGGGTTTGTCGAGCAGAATTTGGAGTAAGAGGATGAAAATCTAACAATTCAGATAAGTAACGTTTCCGCCTCCTAAATCCTCCCTCCACCGGTGGAGGGAATTTAACTTTTCTCGTCAACGAAGCGATTTGTCTAAAGACAAATCGCTTCGTTGACGAGAAGTCAGGCTCCCCTCTCCACGCGTGGAGAGGGGTTGGGGGTGAGGCTGAAAACTACGAGAAACAAAAAAGCCGCCCATTCGGACGACCTCTTGTTAGCTCCTCGGGTTGGACTTGAACCAACAACCCTGCGGTTAACAGCCGCATGCTCTGCCAATTGAGCTACCGAGGAATATCTTTTCGACGGGGGAGAGTATACAACGGGGCGAAGTTTTCGTCAAATTCGGCACGCCGTGGATATATTTTAAGAATAGGGCAAATTGTCATTTCGAGTGGGTCGGCAAATAAAGACAGTAAACGATGCACCACCAGCGAGAAATCTGGAGTTGGCTGACCCTCCATTCCGTGTCTCGATGCAGCCGGTTCGTCGAGGGTCTTTAGATTTCTCGCATTCGCTCGAAATGACAGTTTATCACTGCCTCTCTGAGCTACTATGAAACCAGCGCTACGCTAGTTTCTTTTAGAAAGTCAACGCAAAGAGGCAGAGGTACAGGGAACGCTTCATCAACAAAGCCTTGCCTTGCGCCTTCGCGTTAAATTGGTTTAGCGTTCCCCAATTTCATCGAAGCACCCTACTCGCTCAGGTAATCGCGCAGTTTCCGAGAGCGCAGCGGGTGGCGCAGCTTGCGCAACGCCTTGGCCTCGATCTGGCGCACACGCTCGCGGGTGACGTTGAACTCCTTGCCCACGTCCTCCAGCGTGCGGCTGGCGCCGTCCTCCAGGCCAAAGCGCATGATCAGCACCTGGCGCTCGCGCTCATTAAGCGCATCCAGAATTTCCGTCATCTGCTCCTTGAGCAAGCGGCGGCTGGCGGTATCCACCGGGCCGGGCAGGCTATCGTCCTCGATAAAGTCGCCGAGGTAGCTGTTCTCCTCGTTGCCCACGGGCGTTTCCAGGCTCAGCGGCTCCTGGCTCAGCCGCTGGATGCGGCGCACTTTGGCCGAAGCACGCTCCAGGTTGCGCTCGATTTCGCGCGAGAGCGGTGTGCCATCCTCGATAAAGCGCTCGATATCGCTGACTTCATCGGCGTCGATAAAGTCCATCTGCAGCGCCAGCTCCTCGTACGTCGGCTCGCGGCCCAGCTCCTGCTGCATCCGGCGCTGGGTGCGCCGCTGCCGGTTGATTGTTTCGACCATGTGCACCGGAATGCGAATCGTGCGCGCCTGATCGGCGATGGCGCGGCTGATGGCCTGGCGAATCCACCACGTGGCGTAGGTACTAAACTTGAAGCCGAGCGTGTGGTCAAACTTCTCCACGGCGCGCATCAGCCCCAGGTTGCCCTCCTGAATCAGATCGAGAAAGTTGAGCCCGCGCCCGATGTAGCGCTTGGCCACGCTGACCACGAGGCGCAGGTTGCACTGCGCCAGCTGATCAAACGCGCGCTTGCCGTCGCTGACGCGCAGCTCCAGCAGGTCGCGTTCGTCCAGATCGGGGTTGTCGCTGGCGTCCAGCTCGGCCAGCGCCTGCAGCGCCAGGTTGCCCTGCTCGATGCGGCGGGCCAGCTCCAGCTCCTGCTCGCCGGTTAGCAGCGGATGGCGACCGATGTCGCGCAGGTACATGCGCACGGGGTCCAGGCTCTGTCCCAAATCCTGCACGTCCTCGATCAGCTTTTCGATGGGGACAAACTTTTCCTGCTCGATCTCCTCCTCCATCTTCTCATCGCGATCGATGCGGGGGATGGGGGTGGTGTCGTCGCTCTCCTCTTTGTCCGCCTCTTCGGGGATATCGTCGAAGACATCCTCTTCGGGCTGCTCTTCACCAAGGTTGATGTATTCGTCCAGCTCGCTTTCTGCACCGCGAGTATTTCCACCGCGGGTGCTTCCCTCGCGGCTGCTCCCGTCGCGGCTGCGCGGGATGGTGGGCAGCGCCGAATCGCTTTTAATTCGGGGGCTATCGCTGTTGGTTTGTCGGCGGCGTCGTGTGGCCATACTGTTCCTCAAAATACCCTATTCGCCAAAAACGTACCCGGACCTCATCAGGCGGCAGTGCTTTGCATGATGCTAACGCACGCGCAATCCTTGTGCAAGTTGCGCGGCCCGTGAATTGCCGCTGGGCGGCGCAAAGAGCGCCGTTTGGTTGAGCCGCGCCTGCTGCCGCTGCAGGTGGAGCAGCTCGCGGCGATTGCGGTCGTTGATCGAGTAAAAGCTGTGCATCGTCTCCGCATCGTTGCTCTGCTGCGCCTCGACCATCAGGTAGCGGATGTTGAGGCTTTCCTCCTTGAGCCGCTGGTGGCGGATGCGCAACAGCACCTTCACCACGTCGCCGCGCATGTCGGCGATGCTGCACTGGGGCAGCCCAATGCCGCGGATGATCAGCTCGGCCAGCCGCGCGTGCAGGTGCTCCGTCAACATTTCCTGAAACAGCTCGACATCCCACTGCTCGTCGCTGGCGATAAACTGCTTGAGCGCGCGAAAAATCTCTTGGTTTTCCACATTCTGCCAGTCATTCGTCCCCACCGGATCGACCTCCAGCTCGTGGGCTTGCCCCGCCAGCCAGACGAGCAGGTCCGGCTCCTGCAGCAGTCGCGCCAGCAGATACTCCTCCTGCGGCGTGATGTGAGCCGGCTGCGGCTCAGCGCTGGCCGCTGTCCGGCGCGGCGGGGGCGCGGCGGGGCGGCTTGGCTGCCGCGCGTCGCGCTGGGTTGATGGGGATTGCTTGGCGCTCTTCTTGGCCGAGGCTGTCTTGGCCGCGGCCTGCACGCGCCCGTTGATCGTCAGCTCGTCCACGTGCACGAGCTGGCTGAGCTGCTGAACGTAGTGCTGCTGCTCGATCTCATCGCCCAGCTCGGCAATCAGCGGCGCGAGATCGGCCACGGCCTGGCCTTTGCCGTGCGCGCTCGTCAGATCGTACTCGTCGGCGACGACGCGGAAGTAAAAGTCCACCAGCGGCGCGGCTTCGGCGACGAGCGTCTGCCACAGCGATTTATCCTGCCGAATCACGTCGTCCGGATCGCGGCCCGGCGGCATGGAGACGATTTGCAGGTTGGCGCTCAGCCGCTCCTCAAAGCTCATGCGGCCGGTGGCCGTCACGCAGGGTTTGGTGGTGCGGCTGAGCGCCTGGCGCGCCTGGTTGAGGCCGCGCAACGTGGCCTGCTGGCCCGCGGCGTCGGCGTCGAGCGCGAGCACGAAGTTGTCCGTGTAGCGCTGGAGCTGCTGGAGCTGCTCGCTGGTGAGCGCCGTGCCCATGCAGGCGACGACGTTGGCAAAGCCGTGCTGGTGCGCCGCGATCACGTCCATGTAGCCTTCGACGATCACGACTTGATCGGCATCGCGGATGGCCTTGTGCGCCAGGTCAATCCCGTAGACGACGTGTGACTTGTGAAAGAGCGGCGTTTCGGCGGTGTTTAGATATTTGGGCACGCCATCACCGAGCACGCGGCCACCAAAGCCGATGGCTCGCCCCTGCTTGTCCCGAATCGGGATCATCACGCGGTTGCGAAAGGCGTCGTAGTGGCTGTCGCGCTGCTCGTTGTGCTTGAGCAAGCCCGCCTCCACCTGCTGCTCGACGGGATAGCCCTGCTCGTCGAGGTAGCTGCGCAGGCTCTCCCACGAGTCGAGCGCAAAGCCGAGGCCAAAGCGGTCGATGGCGGCGGAGTCGATGCCGCGGTTGGACAGATAGCCGCGGGCGGGGGCGGCGGCGGGGTGGTGGCGCAGGATGTGGCCAAAGTAGCCCGCGGCGGCAGCGTTGATCTCGTGCAGCGATTTGCGCTGCTGCTCGGCCTCGCTGTTGGCCGCGCGCAGCTCGACGCCCGTCTCGCGGGCCAAAACTTGCAGCGCCTCGCGAAAATCTAAATTCTCCTGCTTCATCAAAAAGGAGAAGGCATCGCCGCCCACGCCGCACTGGCCAAAGCAGCGCCACGTGCCGGACTGCGGGAAGACGACAAAGCTGGGCGTGCGCTCGCTGTGAAAGGGGCAGCAGGCCTTGTAGGTGCTGCCCGATTTCTTGAGCGGCACATAGCGCGACACCAGCTCGACCAAGTCGAGCCGCTGCTTAATTTCGTCGGTCACGCTACCGAAGGCGTTGGTTGCCCCGCTGTTGGCCATGGTGAATTGTTTGTCTTGGAAGCAGGTGGGTGAAGGCGAGCCCGATGCATTGGCTCTGCGCCGTGCCGCGCTGGGAAGGTCTGTCCGGAAATTATAACGTCTGTTCTAAGCGGTGTCAAAGTGGGGATCGGGAGCCCGACATGGCCTGCCGCATTTCGCGCCAAGAGAGGCGCTGGCCGTAGCGCAACATGCCCACCCGCAGCAGCCGCCCCACAACCCAGAGCATCAACGCGGCGGTGGCGGCCAGCAGCAGCCAGCTGGTGGCATACTGCCAAGGCGGGATTTCGGTGAGCTGCATACGCGTCAACATCACAATGGGCGAGGTGAAGGGGAAGAGGCTCATGCCCACCACCAGCGGGCTGTCCGGGTTCTCGAAAATCAGCCACGACAGGTAGAGCGGCAGCACCACCAAAATGGAGATGGGGCCCGCGGCCTGCCGCCCCTCGCTCACGTCGGTGACGCTGATACCGACGGCGGCGAAGAGCGCGCCGACAATGAGGTAGAGCGGCACAAACCACGCCAGCGCCACGCCGACCGTCGCCGGCTCCAGCGTTAGCTCGAAGGGCAAATCAAAGCGGCTGCGCACCACGACCAGCGCGACGAGCAGCAGCGCCACCCACACGCTGATTTGCGTGAGCCCCACGCCGATCAGCCCTATAATTTTGCCGCCCATCAGCTGCGTCGGCGTGATGGAGGTGATCAGGATTTCCATGGTGCGGTTCTCCTTTTCGTCCACCACGGCCTGGATTAAATAGCCCGCCGTCGTCATGATGGAGACGAGAAAAAAGAGGCCCATCAAAAAGGGCGCGAGAAAGGCAAGCGGGCTGCGCGCATCTTCGGGATCGCCGAGCGATTCAAAGCGCACCTCCGGCCAGCGGCCAAGCGCCGCTGCCTCGGCGGGCGGCGCGCCGGCGGGCAGGTTGGCGGCAATCAGGCCAGCGCGCAGATAGTCGCGCAGGGCGTCCTCGACATCGTCTTCGGCAAAGGAGCCGCCCAGCGCGCCCGCGTGCGTCAGCGCCAGATTGCCCGTCTCCAAATAATCATCCGCCGCCACGGCGTAGCCCGCAATTTCGCCTGCGTCGAGCGCCGTGCGGGCCGCGGCTTCATCCTCGAAGAGGCGCACGGGCACGTCGCCGGCGGGTGCGCTGGAGGCAACGTCCGCTGGCGCGACGAGGCCGAGCGGTTGGGCGTCGAGCGGGTCGCGGTCGCTGCGCGAGGCAAAGAAGAAGCTGCCCGCCAAGATAACGGCCAGGATCAGCGGCATGCCCAGCACGGCAAACAAAAAGCCGCGCCGCAGCACGTGCCGCCGGTATTCGTGGCTGATAACGAGCCAGAGTTTTTTCATGCCGCCACCAACTCCCCCGCATTTGCCTCGACCTCGGCCACGCTGCGGCCCACCGTCTGGATAAAAATTTCGTGCAGGCTGGGCAGCGCCACCGAAAAGTGCTCGACGGTGATCGCCGGGTCTTGCACCATGGCGTGCAGCAGCGCCTGCGGGCTGTCCTCATCGGCCAGGGTAAGCCGCCACGCGTTGCGCGCTCCCGGGTGCATGTCCCGTTGGGCGTGCTGCACCGGCGGCAGCGTGTCGATGGGTCCCGTGCCGCGCACCTCCACCGTGTTGCCCGCAAAGCGGCGGCGCACGGCCTCGACTTCGCCATCCAGCACCACGCGCCCGTCGTGCAGCAGCGCTATCCTATCGCACATGGCCTCGACCTGGTGCATCTGGTGAGTGGACATGACGATGGTTTTGCCCCCATCGCGCAGGTCGAGCAGAATCTGGCGGATCAGCTCGGTGTTGACGGGGTCCAACCCGGAAAAGGGTTCATCCACGATGATGAGATCGGGATCGTGCAGGACGGTGACGATAAACTGGGCCTTCTGGTGCATGCCGCGGCTCATCTCGCTGAGCTTTTTGTCGCGGTGTTCCCAGAGATCGAGCTGCTTTAGGTATCCTTCCGCGCGCTCGTCCGCCTCCGCGCGCGAGACGCCCTTGAGCGAGGCGAGGTAGCGGATCACGCGGATCAGCTTCTGGTCAGCGTAGAGGCCGCGCTCTTCGGGCAGGTAGCCGATGCGATTCTTCTTGGCCTGCGTCATCGGCCCGCCAAAGACGGAAATTTCGCCGCTGTCCGGGCGCAGAATGTCGAGCATCATGCGAATCGTCGTCGTTTTGCCCGCGCCGTTGGGGCCGAGCAGGCCAAAAATTTCGCCCGCCGCCAGCTTTAGGCTCACACCATCCACCGCCTGGTGCTCGCCAAAGCGCTTGTAGACATCGTCGATCACGACTTGCCCATCGCGCTGTGCCTCGCGTGCTGGGCCGCTGCCGTTGGTGCGTTCGTCTGGATGATTTGCCATAATGCCCCCGCCAAAAGGTAAATGAGTTCTCGAACAGCTATACGCAAGCGAGCGTTTCGGGTTGCATGATTCTACAGCATCTTTCGCTGCATCTTCAAGAAAAGCCAATGATCGTTTTTCGACTTTTCTTATTCGTCCGAGAGCGCCTCGTGCACGCGCTGGACGAGCGCGCGCTGGTGCTGCAAATCCGCGGCGCCATCGGTGCGCACTTCGATGATGCGGGCGCCGTCGCTGCCGAGGCTGGCGGCGAGCGCTTGCTCAAACGACGGGCGGTCGTCGGCGCGCAGGTGGTCGATCGCAAAGAGGCGGGCGGCGTGGGCAAAGTCGAGGCCGTGGGGCGTGCGGAAGAGCTCGGTGAAGGGCGGCTCAAAATCGGCGATGGGCAGACGGCGGAAGATGCTGCCGCCGTCGTTGTTGAGCAGCACAATGGTGACGTTGCGCAAAGCGTGCTGACCAACGGCGAGCAGACCCGTTAAATCGTGGAAGAAGGCCACGTCGCCGCTGATGAACAGGGTGGGCGCGCCCCGATCCGCCGCAGCCACGCCCAGCGCGGTGGAGGTGGTGCCGTCGATGCCGGAAGCGCCGCGGTTGCCAAAAACGTGAATTGCTCGCGGCGAGGGAAAGGCGAGCTGGTCGAGGTGGCGCACGGGCAGGCTGTTGCCGATCATGAGGTTGGCGCCGTCCGGCAGCGAGCGGGCCGCCGCGGCCACGGCTGCCCCGTCGAACCAGTGGTCGGCGAGATAGTCCGCCGTCACATCACGGGTGGTTGATTCTGCCCGCAGCACGGCCTCGGCCCAGGCGCTGGGGCGGCGCGGCGGGAGGCGCTCGGCCAGCTGCTGGCAGACGACGGCTTCGTCAGCCCGCAGAAAATGGTTGACCAAGTGGCTGTCGTCGGCCCAGACGCCGCTGCTGCGGATGTGGAGGTGGTGGCGCGGGGCCGTGTCGCGCAGGTATTCGCCCAGCCATTTGGAGGTGGGAACGGCGCCAAAGCGGAGGATAAGATCGGGGGCTTCCCAGTCAGGCGGGTGGCGCAGGAAGGTTTCGTAGCCGCCGCTGAGGAGCGACGCTTCGTCCGTAGTGGGAGGGCGCGTCCTCCCACTACGGACGTGCGGGCCAAAGCGCACGCCCGACAGTGCATCCACCAGCAGCGGGTAGCCACTGACCCGCGCCAGCTTGGTAACGGCCTGGGCAAAGTCGCCCGTCGGGCAACTCGGCCCGCAGACGATCAGCCCTCTTTCGTGCGTCGCAATCAGCTCGGTGAGCACGTCGAGCTGATCGTCCGTTGGCTGTTGAATGCCCCGCGAGAACGTTACCGCCGGTGCGGCGTCGACCACGCGGCGGGCAAGGTCGCCCAGCGCCGCCGGCGATTCCGGCTCCAGCGGCTTGCGAAAGGGAAAATTGAGGTGCACCGGCCCGCGTTCGGCGCTCGGCCCCGCGCCGTTGGCCGTGGCGTAGGCGCGGGCAGCCAGCGTGGCGATTTCTCGGCGCGCCACGGCGGGCGCATCGGCGGTCGGCAGCGCGACATCGACGGCCCAGAGCACGTGGTCGCCGTACAGTTTCACCTGATCGACGGTCTGGTTGGCGCCGCTGTGGCGCAGTTCGGGCGGGCGATCGGCGGTGAGCAGCAGCAGCGGCACGCCGGCCTGGCGCGCTTCGACGGCGGCGGCGTGGAATTCTGCGGTTGCCGTGCCGGAGGTGCAGACGAGGGCGACGGGGCGCTCCGTCGCGAGCGCGTGGCCGAGGGCGAAGAAGCTGGCGGCGCGCTCGTCGAGGTGGAGGAAAAGTTCGATCTTGGGATGCTGGGAAAAGGCGAGCGCCAGCGGGGTGGAGCGCGAGCCGGGCGCAATGCAGACGGCGCGCAGGCCGCTGTGGGCGAGCGCGTGGACAAAGCGGCGGGCGAAGTCGAGGTTGGGGTTGAGCATTATGTAGAACGAAGCGCTGCTTCGTTCCTCTTTGGGATACCAAACAGGTTGGGCGTGTCGAGAGGCGCGAAGCGGCGCTTCGCGCTACACGCCAAGCGCATCTTGCACTGGCCGGAATTTCCAGCCCGTCTCCGCCCACTCCTTCTCCGCCTCCGAACCTTCAACCACGCCGCAGCCCGCGTAGAGCCAGACGCGCCGGCGCTGGGCCACGGCGGAGCGGATGGCCACGCCAAACGCGCCGTCCAGCGAGGCGTCGATCCAGCCGATGGGGGCGGCGTACCAGCCGCGCGGCACGGGCTCGTGCTGGCGGATAAAGGCCAGCGCCCGCTCGCGGGGCGAGCCGCCCAGGGCGGGCGTCGGGTGCAGCTGCTCGACCAGCGGCAGCACGCCGCGCTCGGCCACCTCCCCGCGCAGCGTGCCGCGCACGGGCGTGTGCAGGTGCTGAATGTTGCTCAGTTGATAGATGGCGGGCTGGGCGGGAATCGTGAGCTCCTCCGCCAGCGGCTCCAGACGGCGGCGCATGGCGTCGACAACCAGGGCGTGTTCGCGACGATCCTTCTCGGAATGAAGCAGGGCCTCCGCCAGCGCGGCGTCTTCGTCCGGCGTTTGGCCGCGCGGGGCGGAGCCAGCCAAGCTCATGGAGGCAAAGTCGCGGCCGTGCGTTTGGATCAGCAGCTCGGGCGTGGCGCCAAAGAAGGCGAAGCCGGGGCGCGGCTCGAAGAGGAAGGTGTAGCAGTCGGGATAGCGCGCTTGGAGAAAGGCCAGCGCACCGTCGATGTCGACTTCGCCCGCGGCGCGCGCCTCGCAGACGCGGGCCAGCACGACTTTATCGAGCGTGCCCGCTTGGAATTCGGCGAGCGCGGCGTCGATCATCTGCGCCCAGTCGTCGAAGGTGAGCGGGTAGGTGAGGTGGTACTCGGCGGTACGGGCACGACAAGGCGTGCCCGTACCGCCGAGCGAATCTCGAAATTTGCGCAGCGCAGCCTGGAGTGCGGGCAGCGTCTCTTCTACCGTTTCGTCTTCGGGCAGCAGCGCGTTGATCGTGAGCCACGCCTGCTCGTCGTGGCAGGTGTACTGGTAGTGGGGCAGCACGAAGTGGGCGGGGTTAAAGCCAAACCAGGTCTGATCCGGCACAAAATCCTCGCGGAAGGCAAAGCCGCCAAAGAGCTTGGGCGCCGCCAGCGGCTCCTCCAGCAGATCGACAGAGAGGCCACCGATGAGCGTCTTCTCTTGGGCCACGACGGCGTGTGAAAAGAGGTCGCGCGCCTGTCGCTCGATGGCTTGAAAGCGCGTCTCGCCCCAGCCCATCAGATCGGCGGCCACGCCGATGCCCGCCAGGGTGATGCCCCCTTTTGCGCTGCCAGCGCGCCCGTCGCGCCAGTAGGTGCGCTCGCGGCCCTGCCCCGCGCGCAGAAAATCCGCGGCGTCCACGTCGCCCGCCGGTTCGCTGTAACTGACGAGGTGGCCGTGCGAAGCAGGGTGGTATTCGGTAAGAGACCCCTCTCCAGCCTCCGCTACGCTGTCTGGTGGCAGGTCACTGGGGGGTGAGGGCGCACGTGCGCCCTCACCCCCGGCCCCTCTCCCAGGATGGGAGAGGGGAGATTCTGGCCCCCTTCTCCCATCCTGGGAGAAGGGTTGGGGATGAGGGCCGAACGTGTTCTCGCGCCAATCCACTGTATCGGAGATAGAATAGGGGTTCTTCACGCCGCCACCTCCGCTTCCCCTTTGCGCACGTAGCCGACGCTTTGCAGCAGCATCGGCACCAGCGTCTCGACAATGCGCTCCGGCGCGGGGTCGCCCGTGTAGACCCAGCGGATGACGACGTTGTAAATCGCCCCCATCCAGGCGTGGGCAACGACCTCGGTGTCCAGCGGCGCGATGTCGCCGACGGCGACGGCTTCGTCCAGGTAGCCCGCGATCAGGGTGGCAAAGCGCTCGTTGATGTCGAGCCGCTTTTGCTCAAAGGTGTTGCCGAGGCCGGAGGCCTGCACCAGCAGGATTTTGGCCTGTCGACGATAGCGGCCAAAGGTGGCGAGGCAGGCTTCGACGGCGGCCTGCACTTTGGCCATGCCCGCTTCCTCTTCGGCGATGGCTTCGGTGATGCGCCGTTCGAGCAGATCGGCAAAGCGATCGACCAGGGCGAGGAAGAGCTGCTCTTTGTTGGGAAAGTGAAAGTAGATCGACCCCTTGGAGGTGGCCGATTCATCGACGATCTCATCCATGCGCGCGTCGTGGTAGCCCTTGCGCGAGAAGACATCCAGCGCCGCATCCAAGATGCGCTGCATTGTGCCTTCGGGGTTGCGGCTGCGCGGCTGCTGAGGTAGTGACATGTTGTTTGTTCTGAATTAACCGACCGGCGAGTCTACAGTGGAGTATAGGGCAAGCGCCCGCATTTCTCGGCATGGGGTTTTA
Organism: Caldilineaceae bacterium; assembly: GCA_965213595.1. GTDB lineage: Bacteria > Chloroflexota > Anaerolineae > Caldilineales > Caldilineaceae > JBCCFC01. The sequence continues at coordinate 1,158,606 of CBDBZO010000002.1, forward strand.
CAATTGATTAGGTTCCGTTGACATTTTGCTAAACGAGCTTGGTGGGGAGGTCGAGCGCGCCCCCATTCCCAGCCCTTCCCCCACGCGTGGGGGAAGGGAGCCTCTTCCTCTCCTCTCCCAGAATGAGAGAGGGGCCGGGGGTGAGGGCCAATTCTTAAATGTCAACGCACCCCTAAGCATTGTTGCGGATTACACTTCGCGCAAATTGTGATACACTACACAATCACTATACTTCTTACTCACTTCTATTCACTGACAAGCGACTTTCCGGAGCTTTCAATGACCCCCTCTCCTACCCGCGCCCGCTCCATGCGCCCTTTCCTGATCATCTGGTTTGGTCAGATCGTTTCGGTGATTGGCTCGGAGATAACGAGCTTTGGCCTGAGCGTTTGGGTCTTCAACGAAACGGAGCGCGCCACGCCCTTTGCGCTGGCGATGCTCTTTACGATTCTGCCCATGGTGCTGCTCTCGCCCGTGGCCGGCGCCGTCGTCGACCGCGCCAATCGCCGCTGGATCATGGTCGTGGCCGACGGCGGCAACGCGCTGCGCACGGCCGTCGTGCTGATCCTGCTGCTGACGGGGCAGCTGGCCGTGTGGCACGTCTTCGTGCTGGCGGCGGTGGGCTCGCTGCTGAGCGCCTTTCAGGTGCCCGCCTACACGTCGTCCGTGTCGCTGCTGGTGCCGGAGAAGCAGCTGGGCCGGGCGAGCGGATTGCTGCAGCTGGAGCAGGCGTTCTCGCTGCTGCTGGCCCCGGCGCTGGCGGGCGTGCTCTTTACGCTGGTGGGTCTGCTCGGCATCGTCGCCGTCGACTTTGTCACCTTCTTTATCGCTATCGCCACGCTGCTCCGCGTGCACATCCCCCAGCCCCCGCGCGACCCCGACGCCGAGCCGACCTCGATCTGGCGCGACGTTGCCCTGGGCTGGGCGTACATCCGCGCCCGCTCCGCCCTGCTGACGCTGCTCTTCTACTTTTCGCTCGTCAACTTTTTCTTTAACCTGACAACCGTGCTGCTCGGCCCGCTGGTGCTCTCGTTTGCGACGGCGGCGGCCTATGGCTTGGTGCAGGCCGTGGTGGGCGCGGGGATGTTGCTGGCCGGGCTGCTGCTCAGCGCCTGGGGCGGGCCGACGACCGGGCGGCGCGTGCCCACTATTTTGGCGCTGCTCGTGCTGGGTGCGCTGGGCATCTTTGCCACGGGGCTGGAGCGCTCGGTGCTGGCGATTGCCATTGGCGCATTTATTATGATGTTTCCGATTCCGCTGGCCACCGGCATCTATCGCGTGATTGCGCAGGTGAAGGTCGAGCCCGCCATGCAGGGGCGCTTCTTCGCCACCAGCCGCATGATCTCGCTGGCGATGACGCCCGTCGCCTACCTTGTGGCCGGGCCGCTGGCCGATGGGCTCTTTGAGCCGCTGCTCCGCGTGGATGGGCCGCTGGCGGGCACGGCCCTCGGCGCGCTGGTGGGCACGGGCGCCGGGCGCGGCATTGGCCTGCTCTATCTGATCAACGCGCTGATTTTGATTGCGCTCAGCGCGCTAGTCTTCGCCAACCCGCGCGTGCGTCGGCTGGAGCGCGAGCTGCCGGATGCGCTGCCCGCCAAGGAGTCTGCCGGGGAGCTTGCTGGGGAGCCCGTCGCGCCGCCCACCACTGCTTCCACCCACCACCACGCGGCTGAAGCGAACTGGCGCGAGTCGCCCGAAATCGTTGCCGACGCCCCGCCGCCTGTGCTACACTAGCAAATCCCGGCGGGAGCAGCCGGGCAGTTTATTGGTTCAACCACTAGAGGTAGCAAACGAAGCTATCCGCCGTGGTATTTACGCCCAAATATAATAGGCACATGACTAGCCCGCACAGTTACGCTCTCCAATCGCAAATTCCCGCTGCCCCCCGCCTCGAGCAGCCGACGGCGCTGCCGGAGACCTTCTCCTTTAGCCAGAGCAGCCTGCAGGCCTTCGACGACTGCGCGCGCCGCTTCTGGCTGGCCTACGTGCAGCAGCTGCCCTGGCCCGCCGTCGAAGCCGCGCCCGTCCAGGATCACGAGCGGCTGATGCGGCTGGGCGCGCACTTCCACAAGCTCGTCGAGCGCGCCGAAATTGGGATGCCAATGTTCCGGGCCGTCGCCGAGCTGGATGACCCGCTGGCCAGTTGGTTCAGCGCCTACGAACAGCACCGCCCCGCGGGCTTGCCCAGCGAGTTTATCGAAGTCGAGCACGTGTTGAGCATTCCGTTTGGGGAAGATGAAGATGGGGAGCAGGGGAGCGGGGGAGCAGGGGAGCTGACAGCCCGCTACCGCCTCGCCGCCAAATACGACCTGATCGCCGCCGAGCGCGACGGCCGCGTCGCCATCGTCGACTGGAAGACGACCCGCCGCCGCACCGATCCCAGCACGCTCAGCCGCCGCTGGCAGACCATCGTCTACCCGTATGTTTTGGTCGAGGCAAGCGCGACCTTGCCCTGGGGTCCGGTGCAGCCGGAGCAGGTTGAGATGATGTACTGGTTTGTTAACGCGCCGAGCCAGCCCGTTCGCTTCCGCTACGACGGCGCGCAGCACGCGCGCAACGGCGAGCGTCTGCGTGCGATCTACGGCGAAATTGCGGACGCGCTGCGGGCCGGTCGCGCCGCGGCCTTTCCCAAGGTGCTCGACACCGAGCTCAACCGTCGTCGCTTTTGCAACTTCTGCGTCTACCGCTCGCGCTGCAATCGCGGCGTCGCGGCGGGGGACATCGAGGAGCTCGACGACGCCGAGGAGTTCTTCCTGGTCGACTTCGAGGAGGCGCTGGAGTTTACGCTGGAGGACGTGGAAGAGTTGACGTTCTAAACGGCAGGTCACGTATGCTCCGCTACGTGACAATCTCCGGCCTTCCCACGTTCCGAAGAGCCCCCACCACCAGGGTCGCCCGATCTGCTGAGGGGAAGGCCGATGCCTGTCACATTGCGGAGCAAATGTGATCTACAAGCCATGAAACATTCCTGGACTCTCCTCCCCCCCGTCGACCCCTCCCCCGCGCTGCGCGACGCCGTTGGCGGCCATCCCATCGTGGCCCAGTTGCTCGCCCAGCGCGGCCTCGACACGCCCGAAGCCGCCATCCCCTTTCTCGACCCCGACGCCTACATCCCCACGCCGCCGACCGCGCTCTACGGCGTCGACAAAGCGGCGCGGCTGCTGCTGGACGCCGTAGAGCACGAGCAGAATATTTTTGTGTGGGGCGACTTCGATGTAGATGGGCAGACGAGCACGTCGCTGCTGGTGGCCGCGCTGCAGCAGCTGGCGGGCGATGGGGTTGACGGACGGGGGCGCGTGCGCTTCCACATCCCCAATCGCTTTAGCGAAGGCCACGGCATCCAGCCCGATAAATTTACCGACATTCTGGAGAAGCTGCGCGTCGACGGCTTCACCCCCCATCTCCTGCTTACCTGCGACACCGGCATCGCCGAAGCGCCCGGTATTACGCTGGCGAAGCAGGCGGGGATGACGGTAATCATTACGGATCACCATGATTTGACGCCGGAATTTGCGGCGTGGGATGCGGCGAGTGGCAGATTCAGCCAAAACGGAAAACAGGAAACGGAAAACGGAAAACGGAAAACGACTGTCTTGTGGGCCGACGCGATTGTCAATCCCAAGCTTCAGCCCGCCGATGATCCGCTGCGCACGCTGCCGGGCGTGGGCGTGGCCTACAAGCTAATTCAGCATCTTTTTGCGCTCGCGGGCTGCCCGAAAAAAGCCGTCGACTTTCTCGACCTCGTCGCGCTTGGCATCGTGGCGGACGTGGCCGAGCAGGTGCACGATGCGCGCTACCTGCTCCAGCGCGGGCTGGACCAGCTGCGCACCACGCGGCGCACCGGTCTGCTGGCGCTGATGGAGGTGGCGCGGCTCACCCCCGCCACGGTCGACGCCGAATCGATTGGCTTCCAGCTCGGCCCGCGCATGAACGCGCTCGGTCGGCTGGAGGATGCGACCGTCAGCGTGGAATTGCTGACCACGCGCGACCCGGTGCGCGCCGGGCAGCTCGCCGCCAAAATGGAGCGATTGAACCAGCAGCGTCGCCTGCTCACCAGCCAGATCACCGCCGCCGCGCTCGACCAAATCGAGCGCGACCCCTCGCTGCTCGACTACAACGGCCTCGTGCTGAGCAGCCCAACGTGGCACGCGGGCATTGTCGGCATCGTGGCCTCGCGCCTGGTGGAGGAATTTGGCAAGCCGACGGTGCTGCTGCTCAACCCGCCGGGCGATCCCGCCCGCGGCAGCGCCCGCAGCATCCCCGGCGTCGACATCGGCGCCTCGATTGCGGCCTGCTCGCCGCTGCTGATCGGCCACGGCGGCCACCCCGGCGCGGCGGGGGTGACGCTCTTGCCGGAGAACATCAGTCGCTTCCGCCGCGAGCTCAGCCGCCAGATCGACGAGCACCGCATCGCCGACGCGCCGGAGGGTTTGCGGATCGACGCGGAACTCGCCCTGCCCGACGTCGACCTCGCGCTGATCGAGCAAATCCAGCGGCTCGCGCCCTTTGGCAACGGCAACCCCATGCCGCACTTTCTCTCGCGCAGCGTCGAAATCGCCAGCGACCGCCGCATTGGCCGCGAGGGCACGCACCGTCGGCTGGAGGTGCGCCCCGTGTCGGCCAAAGGCAAAGGCCCCACGAATTCCGTGATCTGGTTCAACGGCGCGGATGTCGAAATCCCGCCGGGCCCGGTCGATTTGGTTTACACGCTCGGCATCAACGAATACCGCGGCGAGCGCAGCCCCCAGCTCAGCTTCGTCGCCCTGCGCGCCGCCCAGGCCCAGCCCGACAGCGTCTTCCAGCAAACAGTGGATGCGTCCGCTCGCACCATCCACGATTTGCGCCGCGAGTCCATTGAAGCGATAAATTTACCCGTGCCGGATGCCGCCACTTGGTACGCCGAGGGCACTCAACTCAACAATGTGAGCTACAGTCCACGCATCACGCATCACGCATCACGCCCCCTCATCCTCTGGAGCGCACCCCCCTCGTCCGACCTCCTTCATTCGGTGGTTGCATCTACGGCCCCCACCGAAATCTTCCTCATCGGCCAGCGCACGAGCGACGATGCGCTGCCGGCCGTGCTGCGCGGCGTGGCGGGGATGTGCAAGACGGCGCTCAAGGGCGATGGGCAACTGCCGCTGGATCGGCTGGCCGCGCGGCTGGGCACGACGGAGGCCGTCGTCCGCCACGCGCTGCTCTGGCTGGAGGCCAAGGGGCTGATCGCGCTGACCGATTGGCTGCCGGACGACATCGCCTGCATCACCGCGGGCGACGGCGTCGATTGCACGGCAGATCGCGAAATTTTGCAGGCGGCGCTGATGGAGCAGCTGGCCGAGGTACGGGCGTACCGGCGCTTTTTCCAGCGCGCGTCGCTCAAGGCGCTGGGGCTCGACTAAGGCTCGTTCCACGCTCCGCGTGGAATGCTAACTAAGACGCTCTGCGTCTCCCCGCCGTCTACAAAGAGCCGTTGGCCCGTGGGAAGCTGAGGACAATTGTCAACATCTCGACCGACTCGTGGAGCAAGTTGTGCGGGGATGCAAAGCGTCCGGCCAGCATCCCGACGCAGAGCGTCGGGACGAGCAGCGGATGCTGCTCGGTCTACCGCTAAAAATAGTACGGATTATAAATTGTCTCCACCGGAAACCACGCCGCCAGCAGCGCATCGGCCGCTTCCCCAGCGCCGCTTAGCCAGCCGCGGTGTCGCACCGCCTCCCCGTCCAAAATCCCATAAGCCAGCGCCGTCAGCCCTTCAATGGTGACGCTGACCACAGCGGAGGCCTGCGTCGGCTCCGCATGCAGCCGACCGTTGCGTGCCGCCAGCGCATAGCGACCGTTGTTCCACGCGCACTGCTCATCCCGCACCTCGATTACGAGTTCGCCTGTGACCGGCGCGGGCAAATCGGCCAATGCACCGGGCACATCGATAATGCGCGGCATGAGGCCAATGCGGTTGATCGAGGGCTCAAAGCGCGCCGCAGGCTGCTGCAGCCAGCGCTGAAAGTGCACGCCCTCCGGCGCGGGAAAGCGGATGCGCGGCGTCTGCTCGGCGTGGAGAGCAACGTAGCCCAGTAAGCGGTCGCGCGCCGTCAGATCGCGCCAGTGCCATTCGCGAACGTGAAAGAGCGGGCCGTCGTCCGTCGATTCGATTTTGTAGCGCACGGCGGCCACATCTTGCCCCGCCCGCACGATAAAGGCGACGTGGTAGTCCTTCTGATTGCGCTGCCACACCGCGTCGCTGCGGTCGGGATCGAGCACGTAGCCGCTGTAGCGCGGCGCGGCGACTTCGCGCAGAAACGAAGTCAGCCGCTCGCGCACCTCCGCGCCCGGCAGCCGTTCAACCCGCCAGTCGTCATCGGGTCGGCCGTAGGCGGAGAAGGGCGCAAGAGCATCGCTGCTCGTCGCCACCTCCAGCACGCGGTTACTGTAGACGTAGCCAAAGCGGGCGTAAAAGCTCTGCCGAAACGGATGCAGCGCGCTAACCACCTGGCCCTTTTCGCGCATGTCGTCGAACGAAGCGTGGAGGAGGGCGCGCACGTGGCCGCGGCGGCGAAAGGTCGGCAGCGTGGCGACGCCCGCCACGCCGCCCATGGGCTTGAGCACGCCGCGCACGCTCTGTGCAAAGCCGATGTTGGTCAGCGTGGCGGCGAGCGTCTCGCCATCGAAGAGGGCCAGCGTTTCAGTCAGGTCGATGCGCTCCAGGTCGGCCTCGTCCGGGGCGTCGTCGGACCAGGAGTTGAAGGCGTAGCGCTGCACGTTGTAAAAGGCGGCGCGCTCGCCGGTGGTGATACGGCGAGTGGTGATGGGGCGAATGGTCATGGTGGCTTTCTGTGAGCAGAGCATCTGTGAGCAGAGCAGCGGTAGGGTTGTTGTGTGGCGGGCGCGCGGCAATAAATCGGTTGCGGTAGCGCAATCGGTCTTTACCCGTGCAGCCGATTGCGCCGCTTGATGATACTATAGCGCAGGCCGAGATTGTAGCTGTTAGATAGAGAAGCAGCAATTCCGAATTTAGGAATGGCAATTGATTAACTTGAGAAAGAAGGCTACGTTCCACCCCTCCCCAGCCCTGCCCAGGGTGGGGAGGGAGCTGCGACTGGGCAGACGAAGGATCGGCTCCTCCCCCAAGTTGGGGGAGGCTGGGAGGGGGTAAAGACTGAGTCCTTCTCTGAAGCTGGCTACGCCGCCTGCCGATCCACTTGTTCAACTTGTTTAACTGCCGTTTCTTAACACCGGAAGAGAGTTTCACCGCGGATTGCGCAGATCTGCGCGGAGTCAGAGACAAAAATTCGCGGCGAAACTCTCTTCAACTATGCAGCAAGCGGTCCAAATTCGGAATGGCTGATAGAGAAGCGAACCAATGAAACTTATCCTGCCCGTTCTACTGTTTATCGCCGCGCTGAGCGCTGCCTTTTTGCCACCGGCGTATGCGGCCCCTCTTCAAATATGGTCCACCCAGCAGCTGAATCGTGCTGCTGGTGTGGATAATTCCGGCGTCGATAGCGCCAACGTCGAGAATCCCAACGTCGGCGTGCCGTTGCGCGAGCTCTCCGTGGGCGACGACACCTACAGCGTCGAGTGGCTGGCGCAGGACAGCTTCAGCGACGGGACGTGGGACGACAGCTGGCTGCTGGAAACGGGCGCGGGCAGCGCCGATTCGACGGCGACCGTCGAGAACCGGCGGCTCGTAACCAACGCGCCGCTCGATTCGGAGGGTGGCGTGCTCTGGTACACGGCACAAAGCTTTCCCGCCAACTTTGTCGTGCGCTACAAAGCCCGCGCCGACGGCAGCCGCGAGGGCAACCGCAACAACTTTAACCACTTTAGCCACGCCCGCGAGCGCGATGGCTCGCCCCTTGTCTACATCCGCGATGGCGACTACGAATCCTACCACTACGACAACGACACGCCCGCCATCCAGGGCTATCTCATGACCTTGAGCCGCACCCATTCGCGGCTGCGCAAGGAGCCGAATTTTGTGCTGCTGAGCGAAGCGCTGGAGGTGGAGTCCACGGTCGAGCAGACGTACGAAATTGTGCAAACGGTGGTGGACGGTCGCGTGCGCTATTACGTGGACGGGCGCAAGGTACATGATTACCAGGATGAGGAAGCGCTGCCGGGTGGTCAGTTTGGGCTGCGCCTCTGGGCCACGACGGCCTGGTGGGACGACTTTGAGTTTGGCGAGGTCGTGGTTCCGGCTCAAGCGCCAACGCCCACGGCAACGCTGCCCGCCACGCCCACGGCGACGCTGTCCCCCACCGTCACGCTGTCGCCGTCGGCCACGCCCTTGCCCTCCACCGCGCCGTCGGCCACGCCGACGCCGACGGACGTTATCCCCGCCACCGCCACACCCGCGACCACGCCCTCTGCAATCACGCCCTCCGCAACCGTGCCGCCGCCCGGAGCCACGCCCGCCATCACGCCCCCACCGCTAACTACCGACGACGCACAGACGCTCTTTCTACCGGTTGTTGTAGGTCGACAGGTCGTCAATCAGTAGTTGCTATTCAACGCACAAGCTCCAACGTGCCAACGGTAGCGCGTTCGTTTTCGAGCCGTACAGCTTTGTGATCGATGTAATGGTAGCATGGCGACGGCAAACCGATTGCTGCCGTCCGCAACCGAGATTCTCCCCTACTTTGCCTCTTCGCCGCTCCTCTCGGTACAGTCCCGTCAACTAATCTCTCTCCCCGATTCATCTGGAGAATCTAAATTCATGCTGCGCAGAACCCATCTACGCCTGTTGATTGTGCTCGTCCTCTTCGCGGCGGGCCTTGTGCTGTTGAATCGCTACGAGCGGGCAACAGCCGCCCGTGCCGCCGACCTGCCCGCATTGCCCATCGAAGTGATCGGGCCGGACGGCTACACTGAAGAAGTCACGCTGACCGTTGAGAATCCCGACGGCATCGACCGGCTCTGGCTGCAAGTGCACCGCCCCGGCTACAACGACCAGACGACCAACGCCGCGCGCGGGGCCAAAGCGTCCGTGCGGATCAACGGCGGCGAGTGGCTGGATTTGACGAACGAGACGGCGCAGGTCGCCGAGCCGGAGGCCAGCTACGGGGGCATCGGCGGCGGCTACCACACGCTGCGCCTCAGCGTGCCCGCCGCGGACGTGCGCGCGGGCGAGAACACCGTTGAGTTTCGCTTCAACGGCACGGATAGCCTCACTTCAGGGTATCGCGTGCTGGCGCTCAACTTTCTGCGCGGGGGCGACAAAGTCCTGCCGGGCAGCGCCTTTGGATACGATGATCCCTCGACGTGGCAGCCGCCGCTGCCCGGCGCGGATGACATCGCCGCGGGCAAAGCGCTGTGGGAGAACGCCCCGCTGGTGGAGTCGCCCATGGTCGATTCGCCGGCGCTGCGGGCGTCCTGTGCGGGCTGCCACGCGCAAGACGGGCGCGACCTGAAGTATTTCAACTACTCGAACTGGTCGATCATCGAGCGCAGCAAGTTTCACAGCCTGAGCCAGCAGGAAGCCGAGCAGATTGCCTCCTACATCCGCTCGCTGGACGCGCCCGCGCCCGCAACCGCGCGCCCGTGGAACCCGCCCTACCAGCCGGGGCCGGGGCTGGACGACAAGCCCGTTGAGGAGTGGGCAGCGGGCGCGGGGTTGGAATGGGTGCTGGACAAGGATGCGGAGATGCTGCCCTTCTTGTTCCCCAACGGCACCAGCGAGGCCGCGATTGCCGAGGTCGTCTCCACGCGGGGCACGCTCAACATGCGCGAGCTGCCGATTGCGCTGCAGCTGCCGGATTGGAACGCCTGGCTGCCCGAAGTGCACCCCGTCGATATCTGGGGCGAAGCGTTCAACGGCGAGGAGCCCAATCAGGCCTACCTCAACGCGCGCACGGCGCTGGTCAACGGCGGCGCAGAGCGGATGCGCACGGAACAGCAGGCAATTTATGCTGGGGAGCTGCGCGGTGTGTTGGACGACGTGCGCAGTAGCGTGAATAAGTTTGTAAAGCAAGGGGGCGCACAGCCCTGCCGCGATGCCAACATCTACAGCGCTCGCGGCTGGCAGATGTTGGGCATCACCGGCCCGCCCGCCAATCTGGAAAACGGCGACCCCAACGCTTGCGAAGTGCCCCTGCGCGCCATCAACCATTGGAACGCCATCAAGCAGTGGGAGCTCTTCCAGGAATTTGGGCTGGAGGACGCCACCGACGAAGTGTACCCCTACGGCGAGCCGCGCAGCTGGGTGGGCCAGCATCGGCACGTCTTCGAGATGGCGCCGCACCGCAGCGCCAACGATTCTTTCCGCTTCCAGCACCAGGATGACCTGATTGGTTCCTACTTCAACACAGCGTGGTATCAGCTGCAGGTCATCTTGCAGGCGGGCAACCGCGACCCGCGCAACCACCGCCCGCCGGACTGGAAGTACACGCTGGACCACCTGCGCCTTGCCTCGCGCAATTCGGGCCAGTGGCATCCGCTGCGCCACACCTCCAACTACGTCAAGATGATCCAGAACCTGGATATGCGCCCGCCCAACGGCCTGGAGGCCAAGCTGGAGCATCCGCTGGGGAGCGACCGCGGCCCCAACAGCGAGGGCTGGTGGCTCTGGCACGTCAACCCCGTGTGGTTTGTCGTAGGCACGGACTGGCCGTCGAACGGGACGACCTACATGTCGCCCAAGCTGGACGAGGTGGAGCCGGGGCTGCGCGTGCGCGTGCTCAACGCGGTGATGGCGACGTGGCTGGAGAAAAGCACGAGCTATGCGCCCGACGAGTGGGATCGCTGGCCGTCGGGCCAATCCGGGCCGCAGAAGATCGATGCCGTCGACTACGCGCCCCAGCCCTGGAACGGCAGCGGCAAGCTCTTTGATCGCGAGCACCTCTCCGAGCCCATCTTCCGCCTCGTGCCCTACTTCCGCAGCGTCGGCGTGAGCGACCAGATCGCGAACGACCTGGCCGACTGGGGCGCGTCGATGTGGCCCCGCGGCGATTGGGCCTCGCTCAAGGGCGAAGGCGCGACGATTGGCGCGGGCCGTGGGCTGGTGGGCGAGTATTTTGCCGACCGCGACTTCACCGAGCTCAAGCTGACGCGCGTCGACCCGGTGATTGATTTGAGCTGGAGCGGCGGCGAATCGCCGCATCCGGAGATTGGCGACGACAACTTTGGCGTGCGCTGGGCGGGCCAGGTGCAGCCCAAGTTTAGCGGGCCGGTGACCTTTCACACCGTTTCAGACGACGGCGTGCGCCTGTGGGTGAACGGCCAGCTTCTGATCGACGAGTGGCGGGGCGGCAACAACATCCAAGGCAGCGGCACGATTGAGCTACAGACAAATCGGCAGTACGACATCGTGCTCGAATACCGCGAGGACACCGGCGCGGGCTATGTGCGGCTCGATTGGGAAAGCGCTGAATTGATGCGCGAACTCGTCCCCGCCTCGCAGCTCTACCCAGGCCCCAACGCGCCCGCGCCAACGGCCACGCCCCAGCCCACGCCGCGCCCGACCTCGTCGCCCGCGCCGCAGCCGACGACCCAGCCGACGGCCCAGCCCACGGGCCAACCGACAGCCGAGCCGGTGGAGATGGCAGTGATGCGCTTCACCCTCGTCGACGCCGAGACGGACGAGGATATCCGAGCGCTGCTCGATGGCGACGTGCTCAACCTCGCTACGCTGCCCACGCGCAACCTGAGCGTGCGCGCCGAGACCGAGCCGAGCCGAGTCGGCAGCGTCGAGTTCGCGCTCAACGGCGAAGTCGTGCAGACGGAGAACGGCGCGCCCTACGCGATTGCCGGCAATGAGGGCAACGACTACAACGGGTGGACGCCGCCGCTGGGCGGGCACGAGCTGGTCGCCACGCCGTATGAGAAGGCCTACGCCCAGGGCGCAACCGGCACGGCGCTGCGCATCATCTTCACGGTCGTCGACGAAGCCGACGCGACGCCTGAACCGACGGCCAGCCCCACGCCCCTTCCCACGCCGGAAGTGCGCCAGCCCGGCCTGCGCTACGCCTACTACGAAAGCGAGTTCAAGCAGCTGCCGGACTTTGACGCGCTTGTGCCCGTCGCCGAGGGCGAAGTCGACACCTTCACGCTCGACGTGCGCCAGCGGGACGACGACATCGCCCTGCGCTTCACGGGCTGCGTCGACGTGCCAATCGACGGCGCGTACACTTTCTACACGACTTCGGACGACGGCACGCAGCTCTTTGTCAACGGCGAGCTCATCGTCAACAACGATGGCCAGCACGCGGCGAGGGAGCGTCGCGAACAGGTGGCGCTGAACGCGGGCGCGCACGCGATTGAGTTGACCTTCTTTGAGCACAGGGGCCGCGAAGTGCTGGACGTGCGGTGGAGCGGGCCGGGCATCGACAAGCAGGCAGTGCCGAGCAGCGCGCTTTCGCTAAACGGCTGCGAGGACGCGCCGGAGCCAGACGACGCGCGGGTGAGCGGCTTCCTGTTTGTGGACAGCAACGGCAACGGCGAGCAGGACGAGGGCGAGCCCGGCCTGGCGAACGTAACCATCACGCTGACCGAAGTGGAGAGCGGCGCAAGCTACAGCGCAACCACCGACGCCGATGGCTACTACGCCTTTGTCGGCATCAGCGAAATGGGCGTCTACACCGTGAGCATGGCGCTCTCGCCAAGCTACGCCGCCGTGAGCAGCAGCACGCTGGAACTCATCATCGACGACAGCGGCAACCTCAACGCGCCCGCGCTGGGCGTGATCGACGCCGGGGGCAAGCAGCCCGTCTTCGACGAAAGCGACAGCGTTTTCCTGCCGCTGGTGGTGGGCGAGTAATCGCGCTTGGCGCAGCAGGGGTTGATTCGGTGCGGCGCGTGCCTTCGCGCTTACCCAGTTAACTTGCAACGTAAACAAGGAACGACCGAGCGTTCCCGCAGCGGGAGCGCTCGGCGCCAATCAACGGAAGCGCCAGGGAATTTTGTCCAATCAACTCGTTTGGGGAGTCAACAATGAGCGTCGGTAAAAAACAGGTGTATACGTGGATCGGCGTGGTGCTGCTGGCCGCAGCGGGCTTGGTGCTGCTGGATCGCTACGGCGCAGAGCCAGTCGCTCGCGCCGCCGAGGGGGCTACGCTGCCGCTGGAGGTGATCGGGCCGGATGATTATGTCGAAGCGCTGGGCTTCACCCTCGGCGATCCTGCTGCCGCGGAGCGGCTCTACCTGCAGCTCCATCGCCCCGCCTACCGCGACGCCTCCACCAATCCGGGGCGCGGCCCCAAGGCCTCGATCCGCCTCAACGGCGGCGACTGGGTGGGGCTGACCAACGAGAGCGTTCGGTGCCTGGCGCACGAAGCGGCTTACGGCTGCCTGAGCGGGGCCTACCACACGCTGCGGCTCACGGTTGCGCTGGAGCAGCTGGGCGCGCCGGGGCTGCAAGCGGGAATGAATACGATTGAATTCCGCTTCAACGGCACGGACAACTTCACCATCGGCTACCGCGTGCTGGACGTAGATGTGCTGGACGCGGGCGACAACAAGCTGCTTGACATCAGCCAGTTTGCCCAGGACGACCCGTCGACGTGGCAGCCGCCGCTGAGCGGCGCGGAGGACACTGCCGCGGGCGCGGCGCTGTGGTCGGGCGCGGCGCTGGTCGACCATCCGGGTGGCCCGAACATCAAGGCGACCTGTACCGGTTGCCACGCCCAAGATGGACGCGACCTGAAGTACTTCAACTACTCCAACTGGTCGATTATCGAGCGCAGCAAGTTTCACGGCTTGAGCCAGCAGGAGGGCGAGCAGATCGCCTCCTACATCCGCGCGCTGGATGCGCCCGCGCCGTCGAGCGCCCGCCCCTGGAACCCGCCCTATCAGCCGGGGCCGGGGCTGGACAGCCGACCCGCCGAGGAGTGGGCGGCGGGCGCGGGCTTGGCGCGGGTGCTTGAAACGGACGCCGACATGCTGCCCTTCCTCTTGCCCAACGGCACGAGCCCCGAAGCCGCGCGCGGGGCGCTAGCTCAGCCCGTCAACCACCGTGAGCTGCCGCTTTCGATTCAGATGCCGGACTGGAACGAGTGGCTGCCGGAGGTGCACCCCGTTGACGCGCTGGGCGAAGACAATTTCTACAGCAACGACTACGGCGTCACCAAAGACAGCATATTTGACACGTACATGGATGTGCACGAGCAGTATGAAGCCGACCCAACCAGTTGGCGAGTTCGAAGTAATCTGGAGTTTTTCATGGCGCGCGTTCACGGGGCGCTGGGCGGCAAAATCCAGACAAAGGCACGCAACAACCCCTCCGCCGCGGAGCAGGCCGCGTACGAGGTGCAGAATCGCGCCGTGCGCCATTGGGCAAGCGTGAAGCAGTGGGAAATCATGCAGGAGTATGGGCTGGAGGATCGGGGCCAGGAGCTGCTTGAGGCTGCTGCCCCCAACGTGCCCGTTGAGAATCGCCAGTGGCTGGTCGACGCCCGCAGCGTCTTCGAGCTGGCGCCGCACCGCACGGCTGGCTTCAACAACACCAACCTTCAGCACCAGGATTTTCTGACGGGCAAATATTTTTCCACGGCCTGGTACGAGCTTCAGGTCGTGCTCAACACGGGCGTCGGTTACAGCAGCCACACGCTGGCCCCCGTCGACTGGAACTACCAGCCCAGCCACGTCGCCAATCTCTACGCCCAAGCCGACGGGCCGGCGCATCCCCTGCGCCTGGCGGCGACGCTCGCCACGCAAACGCGCGCCTACGCCCATCGGACGCCAGAAGGGCCGGGCTGGGGAACCAGACAGATGCACCCCGCCCGCTACGTGCCCCTCCACACACAGGCGGGCCGCACGCTGGATACGCTCGACCCTGCCCTGCGCGCCGCCGTCTACGATGCGCTGCTGGCCAACACAATGAATCTCTACGAGCAGTTCGAGCCAGGCGATTGGCCGCGCAGTGCGGCGGATGATCCCTACCACCACGTGAGCGGTGAGATCGAGCCGGCGTCGTACGTGCCGCAGCGGTTGGAGCCACACCAAATCGACTCCCGCAACCACGTCGGTCAGTGGGCGGATTCGTGGTACAGCATGGTTCCCGTCTTTCGCGAGGCGGGCGTGAGCGAGGCCACGCTCAGCCGCGTCATCGACTGGGGCGCATCCGTCTGGCCGCGGGGCGATTGGGAAGCGCTGCGCGGCGACCCCAGCACCGTGCCGCCATCGCCAACCAGTACGCCGCAGCCAACCAGTACGCCGCAGCCAACCAGTACGCCGCAGCCAACGGCTCCGCCCGCACCAAGCGCAACGCCCGCCCCGACAAATCTTCCACCCGCTAAGCTTGCCGTGACGGACTTCATCTTGGTTGACGCCGACGCGGGCAAGGACATTCAACCGCTGGTCGACGGCGACGTGCTCAACCTGGCGACGCTGCCCACGCGCAACCTGAGCGTGCGCGCCAATACCGCGCCGGGCACGGTTGGCAGCGTGCGCTTCGTGCTGAACGGCCAGCCCGTGCAGACGGAGAACATCCTGCCCTACTCGCTGGCCGGTAACACCGCCAGCAATGACTACCTGCCCTGGACGCCCGCCGCCGGTGAACATAACCTGGTGGCGATTCCCTACAGCGAGCCACGCGGCCAAGGCGCAGCGGGCCAAGCGCTGACGGTGCGCTTTCAAGTGATCGACGAAGCCGCGCCCGACGGTCAGCTGCGCTACGCCTACTACGAAGGCGACTTCCGCCAACTGCCCAATTTCGCACGGCTGACGCCCGTGGCCGAAGGCCAAAGCGACGGCTTCCCGCTCGACGTGCGCCAGCGGGACGAAGACTTTGCCCTGCGCTTTACGGGCTGCATAAATGTGCCTCGCGACGGCGAGTACACCTTCTTTACCACTTCAGACGACGGCACGCAGCTCTTCGTCGACGGCCAGATGGTTGTCAACAACGACGGGCTGCATTCGGCCCGCGCACGCAGCGGGCAGGTGCAGTTGAGCGCCGGGTCGCACGCCATCGAGCTAACCTTCTTTGAGCACCTGGGCCGGGAAGTGCTGGTGGTGCAGTGGAGCGGGCCGGGCGTGGATAAGGAGCCGCTGCCCGCCAGCGCCCTCAGCACGGAGGGCTGTGTCGCCAGCCTGACGCTGGATGTGGTGCAGGTCAACGGCTTGGTCTACCTGGATGAAAACAACAGCGGCGAGCAGGAGGAGGACGAGCCGGGTTTGGCGGGCGCGACGGTGACGCTAAGCGAACCGACGAGCGGCGAGCGCCACGTGGCGATCACAAACGTGGACGGCTACTACGGCGTGGGGGGCGTGGGCCAGGGGAATTTCGAGGTCGAGGTAACGCCGCGGGCGGGCTATGAAGCACTGGGCGGCGCCACGCTGGAGCTGACGCTGGCCGACAGCGGCCACATCAACGCCCCTGCGCTGGGCTTGCTGCGCGTGGGCAATGGTGGGCCATTGCCTAGTGCCCCAGATGTGGAAGAAATTGATAGCGTCTTCCTGCCGCTGGTGGCGGGGCAGTAGAGCGAGCCAGCAGGGCGAAGCCAGCCGTTGAGGCAGGATTAACGTCATCTTGACCAGCTGAACGTGGTTGGTGTCGCTATCCACTCATGGATGGCTTGACTGCTGTAACTCGGGCAGCGATAGCCCCGACGGGTCCAAAGCGTCGTGTAAGTACAATTTGAATGTAAAGGAGAACTCCAATGAATTTTTCCATTCGTCGTTTGTCGATTGCGCTGCTGTGGGTGACGGTTCTTTGTCTGACAGCCGCATCCGCCGGACCATCTGCCACTGGCACCGCACCCGCTGATCCCGTCCGCAAGCAAGCCCACGTCGCCGTCGCACAGGGCGGCACGGTCAGCGGTGAGTTGGTCAAGTGGCATCCCGTCACGGTTGGTTTTGCTGGCCCCACGGCCAGCGAAACCGACAACAGCCCCAATCCCTTCCTCGACTATCGCTTGACGGTAACCTTTAGCGGGCCGGGCGGACGCACGCACGTGGTGCCCGGCTTCTTTGACGGCGACGGCAATGGCGGTGGCAACGGCAACGTTTGGCGCGCCCGCTTTGCGCCCGATGCGGCGGGCCAGTGGACGTACACTGCGTCGTTCCGCAGCGGCAACAATGTCGCCGTGAGCCTGGACGCCAGCGCCGGCTCGCCCGCGAGCTTTGATGGCGCAACGGGTAGCTTTAGCGTGGCCGACCGCGACGGCAGCGCGCCCGGCTTCCTCAAGTGGGGCCGTCTGGAGTACGTGGGCCAGCACTATCTCAAATTTGCCGACGGGCCGCACTGGATCAAGGGCGGCGTCGACAGCCCGGAAAGCTTTATGGGCTACGCCGACTTTGACAACACCATCGATCAGGGCTGCAAAGGCATCGTGCACGAGTACGGGCCGCACGTGCAGGATTGGCAACCTGGCGACCCGACGTGGACGGGCGAGGACGGCGTCAGCGGCAAGGGCAAGGGCATCATCGGCGCGTTGAACTACTTGAGCAGCGAGCAGGTCAACTCGATCTACTTCCTGCCCATGAACCTGGGCGGCGACGGCTGCGAGACCTACCCCTTTGTGGGCGCCAGCGGCAGCGACTTCGACAACACCCACTACGACATCTCCAAGCTGTCGCAGTGGAACACGGTGCTGGCCCATGCGCAGGAGCAGGGCATCGCACTGCAGATTGTGCTCAACGAGACCGAGGCGGAGAACGAGCAGTGGCTCGATGGACGCGAGTTGACCACCCAACGCAAGCTCTTCTATCGCGAACTGGTGGCGCGCTTTAGCTACCTCTCGGCCATCAAGTGGAACCTCTGTGAGGAGACGGACAACTTTGGCTCCACCCGGCTCAAGCAGTTCGCCGACTACATCAGCGCGCTGGATTGGGCCGAGCACCAGATGACCGTCCACATCACCCCCAACAAGCTGGACACCTACGACGCGCTGCTCGGCAACCCCAACTTCGACGCCACCTCGATTCAGTACGCGCCGGAACTGGCCAATGACCACGTCGAGACGATGCGCCAGCGCTCGGCGGATGCCGGTCGCCCGTGGGTGATCGACATGGACGAGAACAACCCGGCGGGCGAAGGTCTCAACGACACCAACGCGCCGGAGCTGCGCAAGGAAGTTCTCTACGATGTCTACTTCAGCGGCGGCAACATCGAGTGGTATTTTGGCAAATATGAGCTGCCGCTGGGCGGTGACCGGGACACGGAAAATTTCCGCACGCGCGAAGAGATGTATCGCTACATGTGGTCGGCCCGCGCCTTTATGCAGGAGAATCTGCCCTTCTGGGAGATGGAGCCCGCCGATGATCTGCTCGGCGGCGAGGATCAGAGCTTTGGCGGCGGCCAGGTCTTTGCCAAGCCGGGCGAGGTCTACGCCGTCTATTTCCCAGTTACCAGCAGCGAAAGCGCGCTGCTGGATCTGAGCGACGCAGCCAGCGAATCGAGCTTCACCGTGCGCTGGTTTAACCCACGGAGCGGCCAGTTCGAGGGCAGCGCAAAAACCGTCAGCGGCGGCGGCGCGCTTGGCATCGGCATTCCGCCCGGCGATCAGCTTGAGGACTGGGTGCTGCTCGTGCAGCGCAGCGGCGGCCCCGCCCCCACCTTCACCCCGCAGCCCACCTCCACCCCGCTGCCGACCAGCCCGCCGCAGCCCACGGCCACGCCGCCGGCGGCCAGCCCCACGCCCACCACGCCGCCCAGCGGCAGCGCCGTCGTGGTGAGCCTCACGCTGGTCAACGCCGACACGAATCAGGACATTCGGCAGCTTGTGGACGATGACACCATCAACTTTGCCGAGCTGCCCACCCGCAATCTCAACGTGCGCGCCAACACCAGTCCCGCCGTGGTTGATCAGCTGCGCTTTGCTTACGATGACGACGACAACTATCAGACGGAAAACAACCCGCCCTATACGCTGGGCGACCGCAACGGCGACTACGACGCGTGGACGCCCTCGCTGGGCGAACACACGCTGCGCGCCGTGCCCATTGTGAATGGCCAAGAGGGCACGGCGCTCACGGTCAACTTCACCGTGGTCGACAACGCCTCGCAGCCAACGCCGACCCCGGTGGCGGATGAAGGCGTGCGCTATGCCTATTACGAAGGCGATTTCCGCCAGCTGCCGGACTTTGATGCGCTCGTCCCCGTGGCCGAGGGCGAGACCGACGCCTTCACCCTAGATGTGCGTCAGCGCGACGATGACTTCGCCCTGCGCTTTGAAAGCTGCCTCACCGTGGAAACCGCGGGCACGTACACCTTCTACACCCGCTCGGACGACGGCACGCAGCTCTTCGTCGACGGAGGGCTCGTGGTCAACAACGACGGGCAGCACGCAGCCAGGGAACGCAGCGGGCAGGTTACGCTGGAGGCAAGCACTTATGCCCTCGAGGTGATTTTCTTCGAGCACCTGGGCAAAGAGGTGTTAGACGTATTGTGGAGCGGACCGGGCGTCAGCAAGCAGCCCATCCCCACTGGCGTGCTCTCGACCCGCGGCTGCGAGACGAGCCAACCGCAGAGCGCGCTGGTCAGCGGCTTCCTTTTTGTGGACGAGAACAACAACGGTCAGCAGGACGAGAACGAGCCGGGCCTGGAGGCAGCGACCGTTACGCTAACCGAAGCGGACGGCGACGCGAGCTATAGCGCCACCACGGATGCAGACGGTTACTATGCCTTCCCCGACATCGACGAGCTGGGTACGTACGTAATGAGCCTGGCCCTGCCCGCAGACTACGCGGCGGTTAGCAGCAGCACCATGCCGCTGACGATCGACAACCTCGGCAATCTTAACGCCCCTGCCTTTGGCGTCATCCGCAACGAGCCCGGCGGCACGGTTCCCAACGCGGATGGAGCCGATGGTCTCTTTCTGCCGCTGGTTGTCGGCCAATAGATGAATCACAAGCAAGACGCTCCACCCGCCTGTAGGAGGCCGTTCGCCGTTGCGCCAAGCAGCGGGTAAGCAGTAACCAAAGAAGTCTATTCCGTAAAATGGGCACCCACCTTATCGCTCTGGTGGATGCCCATTTTTATTGTAGAGAGGCCCGATTCAATGCTCGGCCACAGCAATTGATAGCAATTTGTAAGCCAAATGTTGCGGATTGCCCGTTATTATATTGTAGGTAAAACGTCGTGGGAACGGGCATGAGCCGCGATGAAGCTGGTATAAAATTGAGCGCTTTCTCCTATGAGAATACAGTAACGTAAATCTGCAACCGGTAGCATATTGGCCTCAATCCAGTCTCATCAGCTACCATTAGTACCAAGCCGAAGCGTGGATATTAAGCCACAAGGCGGCTGACCGTGCCCATCGCACAATTTCATTGATTTAGTTAACACGGAGGATGTATGAAACGGATTTACTGGAAAGCATCGTGCTGGACGCTGATGCTGTTGGCGTTGGCGACGTTGAGTCTGCTAAGCAGCCAGAGCACATCGGCCCAAGGCACATCGGATGCGAATCAACCGCCGGCCTACCGCCAATATGGCGCGTGGACGGCCTCGGAGATCGGCAGCGGCGGCTACGGCCAAGATGTGATCCCCACCAGCGACCCCAACGTCTGGTACACCTACTCGGACGTGGGCGGCGTCTGGCGCTCGGACGATGCGGGCGACACGTGGCGGCGCATCACCGTCAATCTCGGCGACGTTTACCCGGCCACGCGCGTGCGCGGCCTCGTGGTGGACCCCGCCGATCCCAACCACCTCGTGATCGCCACGGGAACCTACTTCGCGGGCGAGCGCAGCGGCGTCTACGTAACGCGCGACGCCAACGCGACGGAGCCGACGTGGACCAACACGGTCGAGCTGTGGTGGCACGAAGGTGCGGCGCGCAGCAACGGCTACGTGCTCGTGCAGGCCGCGCCGGATTCCGACGTGCTCTACGCCGCCTCGGACGGCGACGGCTTCTACGTGAGCGAGGACTTTGGCGAGACGTGGACGGCCAGCGGGCTGGACGAAATCTACCAGGCCAGCGACATCACCGTCGACCCCGCTAACCCCAACCGCATTTGGGTCTCCGCGCTGGACTACGACAGCTTTGACTTTGTGGGCGGCAGCGGCGAGATCACCGTCGAGGGCGGGCTCTACTTTACGACCAACCGCGGTGCGTCCTGGACGAAGCTGCACGACTACGACGAGACCAACGCCGACGCCAACAGCATCCCCGCCAACAACACGCCGACGGAGATGATCGTGCTGTCTGATGGTCGTCTGCTCGGCATTTTCAACAACGTCGTCGTCAAAATCAGCAGCGACGACGGGCAGACGTGGCAGCTCTTTAGCACCGGCATTCAGCTGGCGGAAATGCCCATCGACGTTCAGTTTGACCAGAGCGGCGCCACCTTTGCGGCGCTGACCGAAGGCCCCAACTTTGTGCTCGTGGGCGCGGGCGACGGCCGCATCTACCGCCTCAACGATGGCGAGACGATGTGGACGGAAGTCAACCCCGCCTACCTCGCGGAGTGGAACGCGAGCAACACCACTGAGGGCGACTGGTGGGGCAATCCAAGCAGCAGCCCGCGCTTCGAGACCTTTGGCATCGGCCTCTCCTCGATCAACATCGACCCGGCGAACCCGGGCCACTGGTTCATCACGGATCGCTTTAGCATCTGGGAAACGACCGATGCGGGCGTCAACTGGGTGCGTTCGACCGAGGGCATCGAGACGACCATCGTCAATCACATCACGCAGGACCCCGTGCGGCCGAACCGCGTCTACGCCAGCCTTTCCGACATCGGCCTCTTTATCAGCGAAGATGGTGGCGCAACGTTTGATCTGAGCGCTGGCGACGTGCGCATGGTCGAGAATGGCTTTGCTGGCGCGGCCACCTTCACCATCTCCTCCCCCACCGATCCGCAAACCCTTTACGCCATTGGCGGTGGTGAATTCTTCAACTCATCTACGCAGATTTACGTTAGCGCCGACGACGGCCAAAGCTGGTCCGCGGTGGCCATGACCGGCCTGCCCGGTGGGCGCACCATCAACGCGCTGGGCGTGCAAGCCGCGGGCAGCGGCGACGCGCTGTACGCCACGGTCAGCGGCCCGGTGACGGGCGGCGACGGCAGCGGCGGCGTTTACCGCAGCACGGACGGCGGCCAAGGCTGGGCGCTCTTCGGCAGCGGCCTCGATGCCACCACGCCGAACCCCAGCAGCTTCTTTGCCGAAACGCACTACGGTCGCCCGCAGGAGCTGGCCGTGAGCAGCAACGGCGACATGGTTGCCATCAGCATTATCCAGGGCGAGCTGTACTACCTGGACGGCAATCAGTGGGTCTTCAACGACGTGTACGCCAGCGGCTTCGAGGGTCGGCTGATCAGCGTGTGGAGCGACCCCAATCAGGCGGGGCAGTTCTATGCCGTGCTCGAGGGGGTGGACGGCAACAGCGGCGGGCTGTGGCGCTCCAGCGACGGCGGCCGCTCGTGGATTGCGGAGCCGCTGCCGAGCACCGCGGCCCCCGTCGACGGCTGGCTCGCGCTGGATGCGGCTAATCCCGGTCGGCTTGCGCTGGCCACGGCCAACGGGCTGATCTACCGCGCCAACGCGAGCGCTGGCTGGTCGCAGGTGGATCGCTCGCTGCCGGTGCGCTTCTTTGACTACGCCACCTTCTCCGGCGAGCGGCTGCTCGCTGGCACAAACGGCGGCGGCGTCTTCTACACCGACGTGCCCGCCCCGGTGGAAGCGGAAAACCTGGGCACGCTTACCGGTCGCGTCTTCGTGGACGCCAACGAGAATGGCGCGCTGGATGCGGGTGAAAGCGCGGTAACGGGTGCTTCCGTTCAGCTTGCCGTCGCCGGGGCAGGGGGCGCGCCCGGCGCCGTCTATGCCGCGGTCACAACGGGGGCCGACGGCGTCTACCGCTTCGAGAACGTTCCGTTTGGTAACTACGTCGCCGTGCTGGCAGCGCTGCCGACGGGTTTCAGCGCCGCTGGCGACACGCAGGCTGGCGTCGCCCTCAGCACGGCAACCGCCACCGGCCCGGACTTTGCCGTGGTCGAGACCGAGGTTGTCAGCGGGGGGATTTACCTGCCGCTTATCTCGAATCAGTAGCGGAGTTGGGTACATCTAGTTTCGGGCGTAGTGGGAGGGCGCGCCCTCCCACTACGCCCGAAAACATCTAGACAAAAGAAGGCCCGGCTGCCACTCGGCAGCCGGGCCTTCTTTTGCTTGCGGCAGACAGTCGTCGAGACGGCTACTCCAGTGCGCCCGTCTCCTGCAGCAGATTGAGCGTGCCCTGCAAATCCTCCAGGTTGCTCAAGTCAATCTCCGGCGAATCGATTTCGCTCAGCGGCGTCAGCGCGGGATTAAGTTCCACATCGACGTTGGCGAGCGGGTATTCGTTGGTCTCATCCGCGAAATACTGCTGCGCTTCGGTGGAGAGCAGGAAGCGCACAAAATCGAGCGCCTGCTCGCTGTTTTCGCTGGAGTTGATCACGCAGACGCCCGCCACGTTGATCAGCGAGCCGACATCGCCGCCGGGAAAGTAGTAGTTCGCCGCGGGGAAGTCCGGGTTCTCCGCCAGGAAGCGGTAGAGATAGTAGTGGTTCACCAGCCCGACTTCGATTTCACCGCTGCCCGTAGCCTCGAGAATGGGGGTGTTCGAGCCGTAGACCTGCACGTCGTTGGCGACCATCTCCTCCAGCCACTGGCGCGTCACGTCGTCGCCCTCGGCGAGGCGCATGGCCGTGACAAAGGCCTGGAAGCTGCCGTTGGTTGGCGCCCAGCCGACGAGGCCGCGCCAGCGCTCGTCCGTCAGATCAAAGACGCTGGCGGGCAGGTCGTCCTCGCTCAACGCCTCGGTGTTGTAGACGAGCACGCGCGCGCGCCCGCTTGTGCCGACCCACTGATTATCCGGACTGGCGAAGCGCGAGTCGACGGCGCTCGTAATATCCTCCGGCAGCTCGGTGCAGCGACCGCTGCTCGCCAGCGCGCCCAGCGCGCCGGCGTCCTGGCCGTAGAAAACGTCGGCGGGCGAGTTGTCGCCCTCTTCGAGGATGGTGGCGGCCATCTCCGCCGTGTCGCCGTAGCGCACCTCAACGTCGACGCCGCTCTGTTCGGCGTACAAATCCAGCAGCGGGCCGACGAGATTCTCGTTGCGCCCGGAGTAGACGGTCAGCGAGCCGCTCTCCTCGCCAACGGTGTCGCTTGTTGCATCACCGGCATCGCCCGGCGCAACGGCCACACAGGCCGCCATTAGCAGCGCCATGCTCACAAAGAGCAGGACGCGCAATCGGTTGTAGACAGAAGTTGTCATGTGGTCTCCTTATTTAGAACTGTTCAAAAGTAGATTTGTGGAGCCACGGCGGTTGTGATATAGTTTAGATCGGTTCAAAATAAGGCAGGCAAATACAACCTGTGCCAACAATCGTATTTGCGTTCGAATCGCTAATTTTTGAGCCGCCGCGGCTTATCACAACCGTGATTCCCGTGGCTGAACCGGCCCTTGGCAGAGGGCCGGTTTGTTTTGTTTGGGCAGAAGTCCGCCGCAAGCCGGGGTAGTGTAGCACGCGGATGATTTTTGGGTCAAATAATTATCAAATTTTTGATAATTATTTGACCCATGCGGTGCTCGTTCCCACGCTCTGCGTGGGAATGCCCTCCCCGACGCTCTGCGTCGCCGCGCTCCCAACGGGAAAACAGAAGGCCATTTCCTACAATGCCCATGCAAGATTGGCTCGCCGCCCGCGCCCAAACCACGCCCCAGGCCCTCGCGTTGATTTTCCGCGAGCGGGCGCTCACCTACGCCGAGCTGAACCAGCGCGTGGAGGGCTTGTGCGCCGGGCTGCTGGCGGATGGCGTTGAGCCGGGGCAGGCCGTGGCGGCGCTGCTGCCCAACGGCGTTGAGTACGTTTGCCTCGTGCACGCGCTAGCACGGCTGGGGGCCACGCTCGTGCCGCTGAACACGCGGCTGACGGCCAGCGAACTGGCGTGGCAGCTCGCCCAAACGGGAGCGAAGCGGCTGCTGCACGATGCGTCGCTGGCCGGGGCGGCGGGGCGAGCCACCGACCTGGCCGCCGACTCGCGCCCCCTGCGCGTGGACGCGCTGGCCGTGGAGAATGCAGCGGCTGCGCCGTCGCAAAATCACCCGCCAAAAAGCGACCGCTCGCCAAACCAGCCGTTCGAGCTGAACACGCCCCAGGCCATTGTCTTTACCTCCGGCACGACGGGCCAGCCCAAGGGCGCGCTGCTCACCTTTGCCAACCACTTCTGGAGCGCGACGGCCTCCAGCTACCGGCTGGGTCTGCGGCCGGACGACTGCTGGCTGAGCTGCCTGCCGCTTTACCACGTGGGCGGGCTGGCCGTGGTCTTTCGCTCATGTCTCTACGGCACGGCCATCGCCCTGCACGAACGCTTCGAGGCCGACGCCTTTAACGCCGCGCTGGACGAACCCGCCCACGAGCGCCCCGTTACGCTGACTTCGCTCGTGCCGACGATGCTTTACCGACTGCTGGCCGCGCGCGGTGAGCAGTCGCTGCCGCCGTCGCTGCGGCTGGTGCTGCTGGGCGGCGCGGCGGCCCCCGGCGAGCTGCTGGCGGCGGCCCTGGCGCGCGGCGTGCCCGTCGCCGCAACGTATGGGCTGACGGAGGCGGCCTCGCAGGTGGCGACGGCCGAGCCGGCGACGGTGCGGCGCAAGCCGGGCAGCGCGGGTAAGCCGCTGATGTTTACGGCGGTGCGCATTGTCGATACAAAAGCGGGCGACAACGGGGCGTCGCTGCCCGCTGGCGAGATTGGCGAAGTGGTGGTGAGCGGGCCGACGGTGATGCGCGGCTACCACGGCAACGCCGACGCCACGGCGCGCACGCTGCGCCGCGGCGAGCTCTTCACCGGCGATGTCGGCTACCTCGACGACGAGGGCGACCTGTGGCTGGTGCAGCGGCGCAGCGACATCATCATCAGCGGCGGCGAGAACGTCTATCCCGCCGAGGTGGAGGGCGTGCTGCGGCAGCATCCGGCGGTGGCGGAGGCGTGCGTGGTGGGGGTGGCCGATGTGGAGTGGGGGCAGCGGGTGGTGGCGCTGGTGGCGCTTGTGTCGGGAGAAAGCGTGAGCGAAGCGGAACTGTTGGCGTTTGGCCGCGAGCGGCTGGCGGGGTATAAGCAGCCGCGTCGGGTGCGCTTTACCGAGTCGCTGCCGCAGACGGCGTCGGGGAAGGTTGCGCGGGGCGAGGTCGCGCGGCTGATGGGCGATGTGGCGTGAGCGCGCCGTGGCGTGCCTCACGCGTATCAAGGTGAGGTTGTGTAAGCGGGTGAAAGACATTCTGTCCTGGTGGATTGTCCTTTTACCCCCTCCCAACCTCCCCCAAGTTGGGGGAGGAGCAGTCGCTTCGTCTGTCCTGAGACAGCTCCCTCCCCCAACTTGTGGCTTAGCTTTACCCACAAGTAGGGAGGGGGGTATCGGTAGGGACAAAAGTTTGGTAAAGTAGGCATCAAGCAAGGGAAAGGAGGCCAAAGATGCTAAGACAAGAACGACTGGATAGCAGTTGGGTGGCTGACGAACTGGGCAGTGTCTCGCTGGGCGATGCGCGGCTGGACTGGCGGCTGCTGGACAGCGGGGCCAAGCTGGCGGCCAGGCCCAGCGCCTCGGTCAACGAGGCGTGCGATGAGTGGGCGGACACGAAAGCGACCTACAACTTGTTTGGCAACCAGAAGACGACGCCTGAGCAGATTCTCAAGCCCCACCAGCAGCGGACGCGTGAGCGGATGGCCGGACACGCGCGCTGCCTGGTGGTGCACGATACAAGCTTTTTGGACTACAGCCAGCACCCGCAGACCGAGGGGCTGGGGCCGATTGGCACGAGCGAGCAGCCCGGTCTGGGGCTGCTGATGCACAGCAGTTTGGCGGTCACGCTGGACGGTCTGCCGCTGGGCGTGCTGAGCCAGCAGCTGTGGGCTCGCAACGAGGCGGCGCGCCAGTTGACGCCCGATGAGCGACGGCAGCTGCCCATCGCAGAGAAAGAGAGCAACAAGTGGCTGGTTGGCCTGCGCCAAAGCGAAGCGGACAAGCCAGACGGGACACAGTTGATTCACGTGGGCGACAGCGAGGCCGACGTCTTCGAGCTCTTTGCCGAAGCCAAGCAGCTGAAAACCGACCTGCTGGTGCGCGCTGCGCAGAACCGCGCGCTGGCTGAACCGGAGGTGGGGCTGCTCTGGGAGGTGCTGCGCAACCAACCCGCCGCGGGCGAGCTCCAGGTGCAGGTGCGCGCCCGCCCCGGTCGCGCCGCCCGCGAGGCCACGGTGGCCGTGCGCTTCACCTCGCTCTCGCTCAAGCCGCCCAAGCGCCTGCGCGCCACCCACAAGCCGCTGGCGCTCTACGGCCTTCTGGTCGAGGAGGTCGACCCCCCCGCCGACGCCGACCCGCTCGGCTGGCTCCTGCTTACCACCGTGCCCGTCTGCGACTTTGACCAGGCCGTCGAGCGCATCCGCTGGTATGGCCTGCGCTGGCGCATCGAAATCCTGCACAAAATCCTCAAGTCCGGCTGCCGCATTGAGCACGCTCAACTGGCCAAAGCGGAGCGGCTCCAGCCCTTGATTGCGCTTTACACCATCATTGCCTGGCATCTCTTCTGGCTCACCCATCTCGCCCGCACCGACCCCGACGCCCCGGCCACCGCCTGCCTGGCCGAGCACGAGCTCCAGGCCCTTTACCACTTTGTCCACCAGCGACCCCTTCCGCCAGACCACTGCCCCACTGTCCAGGAAGCCGTGAACTGGATTGCTCAACTCGGCGGCTTTCTGGCTCGCAAGCACGATGGCCAGCCTGGCCCCACCGTCCTCTGGCGCGGCTGGCAGCGCCTCCAGGACATTGCCCAAGCCTATCTCGCTTTTCACCCCCCTGATACTTATGGGTAAAGCTAAGCCACGCGTGGAGGGCATTTCGGATAACCTGCCCGTCCGACTTTATTTCTTTGCGCGTAACTTGGTACGCACAGGGCACGCCACGGCGTGCCCTTACGGCACACCTTGGAACCTTTATGCCCACTCAACTCATCAACGGCCTCACCTACCACTACGACCTGTCCGGCCCCGCTGACAATCCATCGGGAGCGCCGACGCTCGTGCTGCTGCACGGCTTCACCGGCAGCGCGGCCAACTGGCGCGACGTTGCGCCAGCGCTGGCCCAAACCCACCGCGTCCTCGCCGTCAACCTGCTCGGTCACGGCGAGACGGACGCGCCCGCCGCTCACGCGCGCTACGCCATGGCCCACACCGCGCGTGATCTCGTCGACCTGCTGACGGTGACGGTCGGGCAGCCGGTGCATCTGCTCGGCTACTCGATGGGCGGGCGGCTGGCGCTTTACACAGCGCTGCATTTTGGGGAGGCCATGGCTTCGTTGATACTGGAAAGCGCGTCGCCCGGCCTGCGTACGCAGGTCGAGCGGGCCGAGCGCCGGGATCGCGATGAGGCGCTGGCCGAGCGGATCGAGCGCGAAGGGGTGGCGGCCTTTGTGGATTTCTGGGAGCGGATTTCGCTCTTTGCCACGCAGGAAAAGCTGCCGCCCGCCGCGCGTGCGCATCTCCGCGAGCAGCGGTTGCGCAGCTCGGCGCTCGGCTTGGCGAACAGCCTGCGCGGCATGGGCACGGGCGCGCAGCCTTCGCTGTGGGATGATCTTGCCGCGTGGTCGAAGCCGACGCTGTTGATCACGGGGGAGCAGGACGGGAAATTCTGCGAGATTGCGGGGGAGATGGCTGAATCGTTGCCGCACGCGGCGTGGGTATCAATTGCGGAGGCGGGCCACACGGTGCATTTGGAGCAGCCGCGGCAGTTTGTGGCGACGGTTGAGCGATTTCTATCAGGATAAATTGGAGCAACAGATGACCATCTGGCAGCGACAGCCAACGCTGGACGAACTCAACCAATTCTCGCGCGGCACGCTCGGTGCGCATCTCGGCATCGAGGTGATCGAAATTGGCGATGATTTTTTGCGCGCGCGAATGCCCGTGGATGCGCGCACGATTCAGCCCTTTGGCATCCTGCACGGCGGCGCCTCCGTCGCGCTGGCGGAGACGTTGGGCAGCGTGGCGGGCACGCTCTGCATCGACGCCGACCGCAAGATCATCGTGGGGCTGGAGATCAACGCCAACCACGTGCGTTCGGTGGCGAGCGGCCACGTCGTCGGCACGACGCGGCCCGTCCACCTCGGCGGGCTCACGCAAATTTGGCAGACGCACATCCACGACGAGCAGGAACGCCTGGTCTGCCTGTCGCGGCTGACGATTGCGGTGCTGGACAAGCGCTGAGGGAAATAACCCACGAACGAATACGAAAGAACACGAAGATTGTTCGTCTACTCTCTTCCTTCGTGCTTCTTCGTGTCCTTCGTGGACCATCATTTCTGTTTCTTTGAATAATTTGGCGCATCAAGATGCAAAGATTTTTGTCACGGATCAAGCCGCTGCTGGCGCGAGCGTGGCGGCGGATACCGTCGAGCGTGGTGTGGCGGGTGCTGTGGGTAGTTGCGCCAAAATTTAACGTGGGGGTGGCGGGCCTGGTGACAAATGAGCGGGGGGAGGTGCTGCTCCTGCGCCACGTCTTTCGACCGGCGGACGAGTGGGCCTTTCCCGCGGGCTGGGTCGAACACGGCGAGACGGTTGAGGCGGCGCTGCACCGCGAGGTAATGGAGGAGACGGGCGTTCACGTTGAAGTGGCGGAGGTGATCCAACTCAACAGCGGCTTTCGGCTGCGCGTGGAGGTGTATCTGCGCGCCCATACGCGGGCGACGCGCGTCGAGCAGGTGAGCGCGGAGCTGTTTGAGGCGAAATTTTTTGATGTCGATGCGCTGCCGGTCAACGTGCAGCCAGCGCATCGGCGGATGATAGAGCACAGTTTGGATACAAATGGCGATCAATAAAACAGAGCTTGTAGAACGCCTGTGCTAAGATGGATTTATGTGCTTTAGGCAATTCTAGGAAATTAACTATACCGGGGTAAGCCATGTTGGATGTGCGACGCACCTCAGAAGGTGCGACGCACGGTCGACTGTCTCTCTGGTGCGGCCAACACAGCCTACGGTGCGTTGCACTTTCCCAAGCGCGACGCACCTCCATCACAATCAGCCGTGGTATATTTATAATCTTGGATTAGCTTTATTGATAAAAAAAGTTATTGACCAAAAGGAGCAATCAAATGAGCCAGGAACAACTGCGCCAATCGCCCATGATGGCCCACCTGCTGGATGCGCTGGACGAGGGCACGGACATCGGCCACTACGGCAAGCTGACCTTTGCCATGGTCGCCCGCCACTTTATGGAGGACGACGAGCTGGTCGAGCTGCTGATGAAGGCGCCGGATATGGAGGAGAAGGACGCGCGAATGCTTGTCATGCAGGTGCGCGAGCGCGACTACAACCCGCCGCAACGCAACAAAATTCTCGAATGGCAATCCGAACAGGATTTCCCCATCTGCCCCACGCCGGACGATCCCAACAGCTGCAACGTCTACCGCGAGCTGACCTTCCCCGATGGCATTTACGACAACATTGAGGGCTACTACGAGGAGAAGGTCGAAGCGGAGATGAATTGAGCAGGGGAGCAGGGGAGCAGGGGAGTGTTGTTTGCCAAACTGCGATCGCCTCTGCTCCCTTGCTATTTGTGTAATTTTCACCCGCTGCGTGGATGCGGCGCGACCGTGCCCCGCTCGCGCCGCTGCACGACTTCGTACCGATGCCGCGTCGCCACCTCGCGGTAGAGCTCGACCGTCTCGCGCGCCGTCGACGCCCAGCGGAAGTGCGACGCTTGTCGTTGCCCCCGCTCGCGTAGGTCGACGACAAGCGCTGGGTCACTCAGCACTTCCTTGATCGACGCTGCCAGCGCTTCGTCGTCTCCCGGCGGGACGAGCAGCGCCGCGCCGCCCGCCACCTCCGGCAGGCTGCTGACGTTGCTGCAAATCACCGGCGCGCCGCAGGCCATGGCCTCCAGTACGGAAAAGCCAAAGCCTTCGTACAGGCTCGGCACGAGCGCACACGCCGCGCCCGTGTAGAGCGGCGCCAAATCGCCCTGTGGCACGTAGCCGGTGAAGAGGACGCGGTCGGTTAGCCGCAATTCCTCCACCAGCGTGCGCACCGGCTCAAAGAGCCACCCCGCCCCGCCGACAATCACCAGCTTGTGCTCCAAATTATTGGCTGCCGACAGCAGTCGCGCCAGCGCCCGCAGCGCCGTCGCGTGCCCCTTGCGCGGCTCCAGCGTGCCGACCATCAGCAGGTACGCCCCCTCGATTCCGTGGGCCCGCCGCACGCGCGCGACTTCGCCTTCGGCAGCGGGCGCGAACGAGGCGTCGATGCCTTCGTGGATGACGTGGATTTTCTCCGGCGGCAAATTATAAAGCTCGACCAGGTCGCGCTTGGTGTGGTGGCTGACGGCGATCAGGGCCTCGGCGGCGCGGGCAAAGCGCGGCACGGCAACGCGTAGGAAGAGGTGATTGCGCCGCGTGTGGTGTTCGGGGTAGTGCTCGAAGATCAGGTCGTGAACGGTGAGAATCGCGGGCTGACGCAGGTGCGGGAGGAGGTGTTCGGTGGCGTGGTAGAGAGTTGGGAAGCTGGGGAGCTGGGGAGCTGGGGAGTGAAATATCCAGCGTTCGTGGAGCGGCTGCCCGACGAGCTGGCTGGCAAGGGCGCTGAGTCGCCAGGGGAGCTGGCCCATGTTGACGGTGCGCGCGGGCGCGTTCGCCAGCGAGGGAGGCAGCTCGTGGCCGCTGTGGGCATTGTAGAAAAGGGTGAGGTCGACGTCGTCCGCGTGGTCGCGCAGCAGATGGGCGGCCAGCCGCTCGGCATAGCGCGCTAGCCCCGCATTCTGGTGCACGGCGGGGCCGATGTCGAGGGTGACGGTTAGAGGTGGCTGCATCGTTGAGAGGTTGTAGTGCTTAGTGCGTATTGCTTATTGCTGGGTTGGCTATCTTCAAGGGGGCTCCTTTCGTTGCAACCAATGCCGCAATCGAAAAAGCAGTACGCACTAAGCACTGCGCACTATTCTTCCAGCACCGCCTTTAGCCGGCTCGCCACCATCTCCAGTGCGACTTCGTTGTGGCCGCCCTCCGGCAGGATGATGTGGGCGTAGCGCTTGCTGGGCTCGACAAAGCGCAGGTGCATGGGCCGCACGGTCGTCAAATACTGGTCGACCACCGAATCGAGCGTGCGCCCGCGCTGTTCGATATCGCGCCGGAGGCGGCGCAGCACGCGCAGGTCCGAATCGGTGTCCACGTAGAGGCGCAGGTCCATCAGGTCGCGCAGTTCGCGCTCGGTGAAGATGAGGATGCCCTCGATCAGCAGAATGCGCGCCGGCTCGACGCGCTCGGTTTCGTCCGTGCGCTGGTGGGTGGCAAAATCGTAGACGGGCACGTCCACGGCGTGGCCGCTGCGCAGCTGGCGCACGTGCTGAACGAGCAGCTCGGTTTGCAGGCTTTCGGGGTGGTCGTAATTGCGCGCGGCGCGCTCGGCAAAGGTGAGGTGCGGCGGGTTGTAGTAGTAGCTGTCGTGCTGGATGTAGGCCAAGTGCTCGTTGCCGACGAGCTCGCGGATGCGGCGGCTCACGGTCGTCTTGCCGCTGCCGCTGCCCCCGGCAACGCCGATGGTGAAGGGGGTGGGGGAAGAGGGTGGGGACAGCATGGGGAAAATATAGCACGTTCCCCGTGAGAGATCAATCCTGTTTCGCACCCACGCCACGCGATTCCACTGCTCACCCCTCGCTCACCCCGCGCTCACCCCGCGCTCACCCCTCGATCACCGCCAGACAGCGATCCACCTCTTCGACGGTGTTGTAGTGGGCCAGCCCGATGCGCAGCAGCCCGCCGTCGTCCTCCACGCCCAGCCGCTCGGTGACGGAGACGGCGTAGAAGTTGCCGTCCCAGGTGAAAATGTTCTGCTCGCCCAGCTCACGCGCCAGCGCTTCGGGCGTTGTGCCCGCCTTGCGCAGGGCAACGGTGATAACGCGCTCGTCGCGGTGGCCGGGCTCGGTAAGGCCGTAGATGCGGACGCCGGGAATCGACAGCAGGCCGTCCAGCAGGCGATCCAGGAGCACGCGCTCGTAGCCGCCGATGAGTCGCCAAGCGGCGGCGAGCTGCTCGCGGCGGGCGTTGCTTTCGTCGGCGTCGCCGTGCTGCGCGCCGAGGGCGGCCAGATAGTCGATAGCGGCGGCGGTGGCGGCCAGCCCTTCGTGGTTTTTGGTGCCCGTCTCCCACTGGCCGGGCGATTTTGTCCCCGCCGGGCGCACGTTGTAGGCGCGCAGCCGATCCAGGTGCTCTCGCTTGCCGTAGAGAATACCGACGTGGGGGCCAAAGAACTTGTAGGCGCTGCACGCCAAAAAATCACAGCCCAGCGCTTTGACATCGATGAGGCCGTGGGGCGCGTACTGCACGGCATCGATAAATGAAAGCGCGCCCGCCTTGCGCGCCCAGCCGATGAGCGTCGCCACGTCGTTGACCGTGCCCGTGGCGTTGCTGGCGTAGCCGACGGCCACGAGCTTCGTCCGCTCGCTGATCTGCGATTGGGCGTGGGCCATGTCCAGCGTGCAGCTCTCCGGGTCGATGTCGATCCAGCGCACGGTGGCGCCCGTATCCTCGGCCAGCCGCAGCCAGGGGGCGACGTTGGCATCGTGGTCCAGCCGCGTCACCACAATTTCATCGCCCTCGCCGAGTTCGTGGGCCAGCGTGTGGCTCAGGGCAAAGGCGAGCGAAGTCATGTTGTTGCCAAAGACGATCTCGGTCGGGGTCGCGCCGAGCAGATCGGCGGCGGCCTGGCGCGCGTAGTCGACCGTGGCGTCCGCCCGGCGGCTCGTCTCGAAGTGGCCACCCTTGTTGGCGTTGCGCCGCGTGTAGTAGTCGACGGTGGCGTCGATCACCGCCTGCGGGACCTGCGTGCCGCCGGGGTTGTCAAAAAAAATGGCTGTCTGGCCGCTGTACGTTTCGTTGAGCGCGGGAAACTGGGCGCGGATGGTGTCGATGGGGAAGGGCATGGAAAGTACCTGGGGTTGGGTGGGTTGATATTTGTGGCTTGTTGCCTATTGCTTGTTGCTTATTGCTTGTTGCTTCGTCGGGGCGTGCGTGGATGTGGACTGTGCGGCAGTGAAGCTATCCAAAAAATGAGCGCAGTGACCAGCCTCTCTCTAAGCAGTAAGCAATAAGCCCTACTCAATTTCCGGCCAGCCGCCCGCCAGCAGCCACACTCGCTCGCAACCCAGCAGGCGCGTCCAATCGCCGGCGAGCAGGGCAGCGGCGAGCTCGACCAGCGCCTTGCCGTTTTTCTGATGCGGCCGGGGCAGGAGCGGCTTATCCGGCGCGCGCACGTTGACGGCGCGCACGCTGCCGTCCATGGGCAGGCCAGCCTGCTTGCAGGCGACGTCCACCGCCGTCTGCAAATCGCCGAGCGCATCGACGAGGCCGTGGGCGAGCGCCTGCTTGCCCGTCCAAACTTTGCCCTGGCAGATGGGCTCCAGCGCGTCGTATTCCAGGCCGCGCCCGTCCGCCACGCGCTGCTTAAATTCGCGGTAGACGTGCTGGATTCCCTGCTCAATTTTAGCGCGCGGCTCGCCCCGCCACGGCTCCATCGAGCTGTTGAGCACCGCGTTGTCGCCGCGCTGGATCACGTCGCGGTGGGCGTCGAGCTTTTGATAGAGGCCGCTGTCGACGGGCTTGCCGTTGATCACGCCGATGCTGCCGGTGATAGTGCTGGATTGGGCCACGATGTGGCGACCGGGTGCGGCGATGTAGTAGCCGCCGCTGGCCGCCACGTCGCCCATGTAGACGATGAGCGGCTTTTCTTTGTCCAGCAGCTTGAGCTCGCGCCACATCACGTCGCTGGCCAGGGCGGAGCCGCCGGGCGAATCGACGTGCAGGACGACGGCGGCGAGGCGGTCGTCGTCGCGGGCGGCGCGGATCATTTGTTGGGCGCTGCTGCTGCCGATCTGTTGGCTGCCCAGCAGCGGCAGCGGCACGGGAAAGCTGCGGCTGCTGCCGGTGATGATCGCTCCGCGCAGGCTGACGATGCCCACCGACCGGCGCGCGCGCGTCTGCGGGCGGCGCAGCAGCAGACCGCGCGTTTTGCCAAAGCGCTTGAGCGTGGCCGGTTTGTCGACTTTGCCCTCTCGTTGGCCCAGCCGCTCCAGCACTTCGTCCTCATAGAGAACAGCGTCCACCAGACCGTGATCGCGTGCCTCCGCGGCGGTATACGGCGCGTGATTGATCAGCTCGCGCACCTGGGCCGGATCGAGATTGCGCCCGCCGGCGATGGCGTCGATCACGTCGTCGAAGAGGCTGTCCAGCAGCCAGCCCGTCTGCTCGCGGGCGGCGTCGCTGATGTGGCTGCGGGTGAACTGATCGAGCGCGCTCTTCCACGGCGCGATTTTGACGGCGTCGAAGGCCACGCCCGCCTTGGCCAGCGTCTCCTTGAGAAAGACGGGCTCGCTGCGAAAGCCGAGCACGTCCCAGCCCGACAGCGGCGTCAGGTAGAGCTGGTCCGCGGCGCAGGCGGCCACGTAGGCGGGCGTCGACGCGCTTTCGATGTAGACAATCACCTGTTTACGCAGCGCTGGTTCACGTTCGCCGCACAGCTTGAGCGTCCCACTGGCGAAAGCGCTCGAACAGCGCGGCCAGGCTCTGCGCCTTGGGCAGGCTCAGCGATGGCGATTTGAGCAGCAGCACCACGCCGCGCACGTCCGGATCAGCCGCGATTTGGCGCAGGGCCTCGCCCAACGATTCGAGCGTGATCGGCGGCTTGTCGCCGGGGATGAACTGCCGCCAGAAGGGACGGTCCGGGCTGCGCTCTTCGACATCGCGATCCAGCGTAAAGAGCACGTAATCGGGCAACCGACCGCGAAAGAGTCGGCGGCGAAGGTTCATCAGCGCGCAGCCTAGTCGATTGAGCTGCGTGCGGATTGTCGAAAAGAAGCGGCCCAGCCCTTTGGTGAGCGGCTCGAGAAAATTCATGGAGGCTCCTAGAACACGTAAGATTGATCAACGAAGGACACGAAGAGCACGAAGAGCACGAAGGCAGAGGATCGACGTTCTTTCCTTCGTGCTCCTTCACGTCCTTCGTTGATCAGCTTCTAAGATATTTGATCAACGAAGGACACGAAGGAACACGAAGGAAGAGGGTCAACGTTCTTTCCTTCGTGTTCCTTCGTGCTCTTCGTGGATCGATTTCTGAAGTTTTTGAGCAAACCTGATTGTTTAATTCATTGTCGGGGCTTTCGCTAATTTCCGCAAGCAACTTTGCAGATTGATCTCCCAAGCATCTGCTAGAATTGTCCCGTACTTCATCCAGTAATATGTATCACTGCAAAGGAGCAGACCATGATCATCGGGCTTCCCAAGGAAATTAAGGACAGCGAAAATCGCGTGGGCTTGACGCCGGGCGCGGTGCGGGCGCTGGTGCGACGCGGCCATCGGGTGCTCGTCGAAGCGGGGGCGGGCGCGGGCAGCACGCTGGGCGACGAAGAGTACCGGGCGGCGGGCGGCGAGATTGTCGAATCGGCATCGGAGGCGTGGGGGGCGCAGATGGTCGTCAAGGTGAAGGAGCCTGTCGAGGCCGAGTATCATTTCCTACGGAGCGATCTGCTGCTCTACACCTATTTACACTTGGCCGCCGATCGCCCGCTGACCAACGCCCTGCTCGAAAGCGGCACCACGGCCATCGCCTACGAAACCGTGCAGCTCGCCAACGGCCACCTGCCGCTGCTCATGCCGATGAGCGAAGTGGCCGGGCGCATGGCGGCCCAGGTCGGCGCATACTATTTGGAGACGCCCAACGGCGGGCGCGGCGTGCTGATGGGTGGCGTGCCGGGCGTGGCCCCGGCAGATGTGGTGGTGCTGGGCGGCGGCATCGTGGGCACGAATGCCGCTAAAGTCGCGCTGGGCATGGGCGCGCAGGTCACGGTGCTGGACATTAGCCACGAGCGGCTCCAGTACCTGGACGACATCTTCCTCGGTCGGCTGCAAACGCGCATGAGCAACGAGGGCTACATCGAGGAGATGGTGCTAAACGCCGATCTCGTAATCGGCGCGGTGCTGATTCCCGGCGGGAGAGCGCCCTGGCTCGTCACGCGCGACATGCTGAGCGCCATGCGCCCCAACGCCGTCATCATCGACGTCGCCGTGGACCAGGGCGGCTGCGTCGAGACCAGCCGTCCCACCACCCACAGCGATCCCACCTTTGTCGTCGACGGCGTGCTGCACTACTGCGTCGCCAACATGCCGGGGGCCGTGCCGCGCACGAGCACCTTCGCGCTGACCAATCAGACGCTGCGCTATGCGATTGAGTTGGCGAACGAGGGGCTGGATGCGGTGCGAAAGAGCCCGCCGCTGCAAGGGGGACTGAACACGCACGGCGGTCGCGTGACGCACAAGGGCGTCGCCGAGGCGTTTGAGCTGACATACGCGGAGCCGACGAGCGTGCTGGATTAAGTTCTGTTGACATTTTGCTGGAGGGGCTTGAAGGGCAGGTCGAGTGCGCCCCCATCCCCGGCCCTTCCCCCACACGTGGGGGAAGGGAGCATGAAGCTCCCCTCTCCCACCCTGGGAGAGGGGCCGGGGGTGAGGGCCAATTCTCAAATGTCAACGGAACCCAAGAGCTGGCTGGCTGTTGATGCCGTGATCGCACAATGAAAGCAAAAAGCGGAGCCAGCCGAAGCTGACCCCGCTCTTGACTCTGATGCTCGACAGAAAACGTCGTTCCTCCGCGCCGCCTGGAATTGGCTCGACGACTAACCAATTACCACGTTGACCAGCTTGTTCGGCACGACGATCACCTTGCACACCTGATGAAACGTAACGCGAAGCGCTGCTTCGCCCCGTGCAATCAACAAAGAGACGCGGTTAAACCAGCGCTTCTCAACCAGCGACTCGGCAATCAGCCGAAATGCTTCGTTAACTCCACGGAAACGAAGCAGCGCTTCGTCCTACATTAACCAACCACCACGTTGACCAGCTTGTTCGGCACGACAATCACCTTGCGCACCTGCTTGCCGTTGATCCACTTCTGCACGTTCTCCAGCGACAGCGCCTGCTCTTCCAGCACGTCCTGCGCCGTACCCGGCTCCACCGCCAGCTTGTCCCGCACCTTGCCGTTGACCTGCACGACGACGGTGATTTCGTCCTCCTTGGCCTTCTCGGCGTCGCCTTCGGGCCAAGCTTGAACGTGCACGCTGTCGGTGACCATTTGGTCGCTCTCCCCAGCATAGCCGTGCAGCCGCTGCCACATCTCCTCGGCGATGTGCGGGAAGATGGGCGCCATCATCAGCGTCAGTGCACGGATCGCCTCGTCCCACAGCGGCGTGCCGACGACCGCCGTCTCCTTGGCCTTGATCATGGCGTTGTTCAGCTCCATCAGCGCCGAAATCGCCGTGTTGAAGCGGAAGTCGGTGATGTCGTCGGTGACCTTGATGATCGTTTGGTGCAGCTTGCGCTCCAGATCGCGCAGCTCGCCTGCACTGGGCTCGGCGGCGACGTTGTCCGCGTTCGGCTCGTCGATCACAACCGTCCAGGCGCGGTACAGGAAGCGCACGACGCCTTCGATGGCCTCGGTGTTCCACGGCCCGCCCAGGTTCCAGGGGCCAATAAACATCAGGTAGCCGCGCACGGTGTCCGCGCCGTACTTGTCCACAAATTCGTCGGGGTTGACCACGTTGCCGCGGCTCTTGGACATCTTCTCGCCGTCCGGCCCCAGGATCATGCCCTGGTTGTACAGCCGCTGCATCGGCTCGTCAAAGCGCACCAGCTCCAGATCGCGCATGGCCTTGGTGAAGAAGCGCGTGTACAGCAGGTGCATCGTCGCGTGCTCGATACCGCCGGTGTACTGGTCGACGGGCAGCCAGTAGTTGCCCTCCGTGGGATTCCACGGCATGTCGTCCGCGGAGATCGGCTCGCCGGATTTCCGGTTGGGCGTAACGTAGGCGTACTGATACCAGGACGAGCACATAAAGGTGTCCATCGTGTCCGTCTCGCGCTGGGCCGGGCCGCCGCACGAGGGGCAGTCGACGTTCAGGAAACCCGTCGTGCGAGCGCAGCGGCGATTCACCCGTGGGCTTGAACTCGGCGTCGTCCGGCAGCACGACGGGCAGGTCTTCGTAGGGCACGGGCACGGTTCCGCACCGGTCGCAGTAGATGATTGGGATCGGCGCGCCCCACATCCGCTGGCGGCTGATCAGCCAGTCGCGCAGGCGGAAGTTGACGGAGCGCTCGCCCTTGCCGTGCTCCTCCAGCCACGCAATCGCAGCCTGCACGCTTTCGCCCTCGCCCTTGCCCGCTTGAATTCCGTCCAGCGGCCCGGAGTTGATCATCACGCCCTCTTCGGGCCAGGCCTCGCTCAGATCGTCCGCCGATTCAATGTCGCCATTTTCGGGCTGCACGACCAGCGTGATCGGCAGGTCAAACTTCTTGGCGAACTCGAAGTCGCGCTGGTCGTGGGCGGGCACGGCCATGATCGCACCCGTGCCGTAGCCCATCATCACGTAGTCCGCAATCCAAATTGGAATGCGCTCGTTGTTGACGGGGTTGATCGCGTAGCCACCGGTGAAGACGCCCGTCTTCTCCTTATCCGCCGCCGCGCGCGCGATCTCGTCCAGCCGCTCGGCCTCCTGCTGGTAGGCAGCGACGGCCTCGCGCTGTTCGGCGCTCGTCACCTCGTCGACCAGCGGATGCTCCGGCGCCAGCACCATGAAGGTCGCGCCCCACAGGGTGTCTGGACGGGTGGTGAAAATCTCGATGGGGCTGCCATCTTCGGTCGCGAAGGTTACCTCCGCCCCCTCACTCCGCCCGATCCAGTTGCTCTGCATCGTCTTGACGCGGTCGGGCCAGTCGATGTTGTCCAGATCGTCCAGCAGCTCCTGCGCGTAGTTGGTGATGCGGAACTTCCACTGGTTCAGCTCTTTCTTGATCACGGGCGTCCCGCAGCGCTCGCAGTGGCGATCCTCGCCCCAGACTTGCTCGCGCGCCAGCGTCGTATTGCAGCTGGGGCACCAGTCCACCGGCGAAAATTCACGGTAGGCGATGTCGTTGTCGTAGAACTGGCGGAAGAACCACTGCGTCCACTTGTAGAATTCCGGGTCGCAGGTCACGGCTTCGTGGTCCCAGGCCCACATGGCCCCCATGCGCCGCAGCTGCTGGCGCATCCGCTCAATGTTGGCATACGTCCACTTCTTTGGGTGGACGTTATTCTTAATCGCCGCATTCTCGGCGGGCAGGCCAAAGGCATCAAAGCCAATGGGGAAAAAGACGTTGTAGCCGTTCATGCGGCGGAAGCGCGCGCCCGCGTCGCTCGGCGTCATCGCGTACCAGTGGCCGGTGTGCAGATCGCCGGAGGGGTAGGGCAGCATCGTCAGCGCGTACCACTTTGGCTTGTCGGGCTCTTCGACGGTGTCGTACAGGCCCGCCGCTTCCCAGGCGTCCTGCCACTTGGGTTCGATTTCTTGTGGAATATATTTGGTCGACGTATTGTTAGACACGAGAGTGCTCCTGTCGGTTCTTTATTGCTTGCTGTGCATTGCTTAGCGGCTGGCCCGTAGACGCAAAAAGACGCGAGGCCTGCCGGAGCAGTACGCACTAAGCAATACGCACTACTCCCTGCCTCACGTCTTCAATTTTGGCCCGCTCAACACGCCGGTTGTCTACTTAACCCGCGCACGGGCTATTTAAGCGCGACGATGCCGCCGATGGCGCCACCGGCAGCGCTGTGGGTTCGGGTATGAAATTGGGCGGTGGAAGCGAACGTTGTAAATTTCATGATACCGAGCCTAGCAAAACTTTGCACCAAATTTCTGTGTTGGATTCTACACGAAATGAGCGAAGAAGTCAACAAGCCAGTGAGAAACTTTTGGCTTCAAAATTTGACGGGGCAGGTAGCTGTGTTATAATGAGCAACCGCGCGTGGGAAATTTGTTTCTTCTCGCGGGCAGAAGTCACGATGCGGCAGTACCCTGCGAGACAGTTGGCACAGAGACAATCGACATGCCACGATTGACATGCCGATGATATGCCGACGTAGCTCAATTGGCAGAGCAGCTGTTTTGTAAACAGCAGGTTATCGGTTCGAGTCCGATCGTCGGCTTTGGTTGGTGGACGCCGCGGCGAATCATCAACGCACGTTAACAGTTTGGGCGGGTGCCCGAGTGGACAAAGGGAGCTGACTGTAAATCAGCCGGCTTACGCCTACGGTGGTTCGAATCCGCCCCCGCCCACAAGTGCATTGACGGTTTTGGGTTTACGATTTTGGATTGTCTCGTTGGAAAGGTTGTAATCATTGAACAAGCAAAAATCGTAAGTCTAAAATCCTAAATCGCAAATCTTGTTTGCCCACATAGCTCAGCAGGTAGAGCACATTCTTGGTAAGAATGAGGTCATCGGTTCAAGTCCGATTGTGGGCTCCACTTTGTTGTTCTTGAAAGTTTAACTTAAAAGAGGTGCTTTAGATAAAGCGCCTCGCTTTTTGCAGCAAGCCAAACGGCTTTAGCTAGAAATTTATTGGAGGAATATATGTCGAAGGCAGTATTTGAGCGCAACAAGCCGCACGTGAACGTGGGGACGATTGGGCACGTGGATCACGGGAAGACGACGTTGACGGCAGCGATTACGAAGACCTTGTCGCTGAAGGGGTGGGCGGACTTTTCCAAGTTTGACCAGATCGACAACGCGCCGGAAGAGAAAGCGCGCGGCATCACGATTGCGATTAGCCACGTCGAGTACGAGACGGAAGAGCGGCACTACGCGCACGTGGACTGCCCGGGCCACGCCGACTACATCAAGAACATGATCACCGGCGCCGCGCAGATGGACGGCGCGATTCTGGTGGTCTCTGCGCCGGACGGCCCCATGCCGCAGACGAGAGAGCACATCCTGCTGGCGCGGCAGGTGGAAGTGCCGGCGATGGTGGTCTTCCTGAACAAGGTGGACATGATGGACGACGAGGAGCTGTTGGAGCTGGTGGAGATGGAGCTGCGGGAGCTGTTGGACAGCTACGGCTTCCCCGGCGACGACATTCCGATTGTGCGCGGTTCGGCTTTGGCGGCGCTGGAAGAGGAGAGCAGCGACCCGGACGCCGAGGCGTACGCCCCGATTTGGGAGCTGATGGCGCAGGTGGACGAGTACATTCCGACGCCGGAGCGAGCGGTGGACCAGCCCTTCCTGATGCCGATTGAGGATGTGTTTAGCATCAAGGGGCGCGGCACGGTGGTGACGGGACGCATCGAGCGCGGGGTGGTGCACCCGATGGAAGAGGTGGAGATGGTGGGCTTGGCGGACACGCGCAAGCTGACGGTGACGGGGGTGGAGATGTTCCGCAAGCTGCTGGACGAAGGGCAGGCGGGGGACAACGTGGGCTGCCTGTTGCGCGGCATCACGCGGGACGAAGTGGAGCGGGGGCAGGTCTTGGCGAAGCCGGGGAGCATCAAGCCGCACACGCAGTTCATGAGCGAGGTGTACGTGTTGAAGAAGGAAGAGGGGGGTCGGCACACGCCCTTTTTCAAGGGGTATCGGCCGCAGTTCTACATCCGGACGATGGACATCACGGGGGCGATTGAGCTGCCGGAGGGGGTGGAGATGGTGATGCCGGGGGACAACGTGAACATGCGGGTGGAGCTGATTTCGCCGGTGGCTTTGGAGCAGGGCAGCCGCTTTGCCATCCGCGAGGGCGGGCGCACCGTCGGCGCTGGCGTTATCACCGAAATCCTCAACTAATTTGTCAGCCTAATTTGTTGACGAGGAAGGATACATCTGGTATCCTTCCTCACAAACCCATAGGCGAGTAGCTCAATTGGTAGAGCACTGGTCTCCAAAACCAGCGGTTGCGGGTTCAAGTCCTGCCTCGCCTGCTTTAGTGATTCACACGTTAACGGCCACCGGCATCTGTCGGTGGTCGTTTTCAGCAGAAGACTATTTTCGCGCAAGGGGTTTTTGTGAGAAATTCCGCGCGATAGTGCGCTTGCAGCAGCACAAGGGACAGCACGGCAAGCGTTTAATTTAGGCAGCCGCCGCAGCGGTAGTTCTCGAGGCATATTATGACCCGTTCCACCAATCGAGTGTCCAGCCGGACACCCGCCAAGCGCGCCGCCGATCGCGCGGCCGCTCGCGCCAACGCCAAAGTACAGGCCGAGAAGCAGACCAAGTCAGCGGCGAGCAAGCCTGCGGTTAGCAAAACGCCAAAAAGTCGCTCGTCCAATGCGCTAGTTCGCTATCTGCGCGATACGCGCGCCGAAATCTCCAAGGTAACGTGGCCCACGCGCGAAGAAGGTACGCGCTTAACCATTATTGTGATGATTGCAACGGTTATTTCCGCGATTGCGCTTTTTGGCGTCGACACCATTTTTGCTCTGCTGATTACTAACCTGTTGGGGATATTCTAGCCTGGCGACGGCTCGCCCCGCGTCGTTCACCAGCCGCCGCGGGCTGCTGAGTTGGGCGCTGTGTCTGGCGAGTTCTGC
Organism: Caldilineaceae bacterium; assembly: GCA_965213595.1. Classification (GTDB taxonomy): domain Bacteria; phylum Chloroflexota; class Anaerolineae; order Caldilineales; family Caldilineaceae; genus JBCCFC01. The sequence goes on from CBDBZO010000002.1 coordinate 1,201,876, forward strand.
TTTCTACAGTTCCCACCGAATCCACCGCGTCGCCCTTGATGCCCCTCAACGTACGACAGCCGGCCACGGCCGCTGCGTCAGATTTTGCGCATGAGTTTGTGCACATGTACGATGTTTGCACAGGATGGGCAGGGGGCGCGCCTTTGTTTGAGTTTGGAGAGTGATTGTGAGCGACGAAAACCAAGACCTTTTAACCGGTATCGATGCGGCGGAGCTGGCGGCGATTGACGCTGAAATTGCTGCGCAGCTTGACGCCGAAGCCGAAGAGCCCAGCTCACGACCCGACTGGTTTTTTATCCATAGCTATTCGGGGATGGAGAACAAAGTCAAGCGCAACCTGGAGCACCGCGCCGAATCGATGGGGATGTTGGATCGCATTTTGCAGGTTGTTGTGCCAACAGAAACTGAGATTGAAATTCGCAACGGTCAGCGCAAAGAAGTCGAGAAGCGCGTTTACCCCGGCTACGTGCTGATCAACATGATTTTGGATGAGGATAGCTGGTACGTAGTGCGCAACACACCGGGGGTGACGGGCTTTGTGGGCATGGGCAACGACCCCACCCCGCTGAGCGAAACCGAAGTCGAAAACATTATGAGCCGCATTGAATCGGACGAGCCGCGGATGCGCATCGAGTTCGAGTTGGGCGAGCACGTTCGCATCACCGGCGGGCCCTTTGCTGAATTTAGCGGCATCGTCGACGAGCTCTATGCGGACAAGGGCAAGGCCAAGGTGCTGGTTAGCTTTTTTAATCGGGAAACGCCCGTTGAGGTTGATTTTCTTCAGCTTGAGCGGGAAGTTCAATAAATTTTGCTCAACCGAGCAACGACTGGAAATTTAAACGTCTGGGAGCTGGTGCGGTCTTGATTCCCCGCCCGGCGTGGACCAGAAGGAGACTCTTTAACATGGCAAAGAAAATTAAAGCGCTGGTTAAGCTGCAAATTCCAGCGGGCAAGGCCAATCCGGCCCCACCCGTGGGTACGGCGCTCGGCCCACACGGCGTCAACATCATGGGCTTCTGCAAGGATTACAACGCCCGCACACAGGACCAAATGGGCCAGATTGTACCGGTGGAAATTTCCATCTTTACGGATGGCTCGTTTACCTTTATTACCAAGACGCCGCCCGCCGTCGACCTGATCAAGCGGGCCATTAGCCTCAACAAAGGCAGCGCCGAACCGAACCGCACGAAAGTTGGCTCGATTACGCGTGAGCAGATGCGCGAGATCGCGGAGATCAAGCTGAAGGACTTGAACAACGTGCCCGTCGAGAGCGCCATGCTGATGATCGAAGGCACGGCGCGCAGCATGGGCGTGACGGTGGCGGACTAGAGTATCGACAAACATTGCAAACATTCGTGGGAGGGGTCGCCCCGCTTGCACCACAGGGAGTAAACTTATGGCAAAGCATGGAAAGCGCTACAACAACGCGCTGGCAAAGGTTGATCGCGAACGCAGCTACGAGCCGAACGAAGCGGTTCAACTCGTTAAGGAGACAGCCACGGCCAGCTTTGACGAAACCATCGAGCTGCACCTGCGCATGGGGGTGGACCCGCGCCACGCCGATCAGCAGGTGCGCGGCGTGGTAACGCTGCCCAACGGCACGGGCCGCACCGTCACGATTCTTGTGTTCGCTGGCCCGGACGGGCAGCAGGCGGCGCGCGAGGCCGGGGCTGACCACGTGGGCGGCGAGGATTTGGCCGCCGAAGTCCAAAATGGCTGGACGGATTTTGACGTGGTGCTGGCGACGCCGGACATGATGCGCGTTGTCGGCAAGCTCGGCCGCGTATTGGGGCCGCGTGGCCTCATGCCCAGCCCCAAAGCAGGAACCATCGTGCAGGCCGACGATTTGGCGCGCGTCATTCGGGAATCGCGGCTGGGCCGCGTAGAGTATCGCGTGGACAAGACGTCAAACATCCACACGCCAATCGGCAAGGCCAGCTTTGACGCACAAAAGCTCGAAGAAAATTTGGCTACGTTGATGGAGGCAATTACGGCAGCGCGCCCCAGTTCAATCAAGGGCAACTATATTCACCGCGCCACGCTGACAAGCACCATGGGGCCGGGCGTTAAAATTGACACCCACGCAGCCGCCAATCTGCGCGTAGAGGATGTGCGCAACGGCAGTTAACCGCCGATTACTGGCAGCTTTGCGGGCCGCATCAAAGCATTCTTTGCCAAAAGCTGTCAATTGGTTTATAGTAAGCAAGAATTTCATACTCTGTTTTGGATGATTTTTCATCCAAACGCTTATGCTGAAGACAACAGGTGCTTTGCTTAAACGCCAGCGCGGCCTGTCGAGGTAATGAAGCGACGCAGATTTGGCGAATGAGGGTGGCCGTGCCGCTCTTCACTGCCTTTCTGCGCTGATTCAGAATCCGAGCGTCTTCGCCAAAAGCGGGGACGCTTTTTTGTGTAAGTCATTGTGTGAGCCATATCGAAACTCTTGGAAAGGAGGGTAGTCATTTGGCAATTTCCCGAAAGAAGAAAGAAGAGCTGGTTGGCATTTACAAAGAGCGGCTTGAAAATTCGCCAGCGCTCGTGTTAACGAAGTATCAGGGCATCTCTGTGCCACAGATCAACTCGCTGCGCACGGCTCTGAACGACAGCGACACGACCTACATGATCGTTAAAAATACGCTCTTGCAGATCGCGCTGCAGCAAGCGGGCCGCGAGATCGAAAGCGATATTTTTGAGGGGCCCAACGCCGTGGCCTTTGTGGGCGAAGATATTGGCAGAGGGGTAACGGCGCTCAAGGATTGGATTAGGCAAGAGGCTGGCGTTATTGAAATTATTGGCGCCGTGCTCGAATCGCAGGTGCTGAGCGCGAGCGAGGCCGAGTCGCTTTCCGATTTGCCGACGCGTGAAGAAATCTTGGCCGAGGTGCTTGCCGTGCTCGTGGCCGCGCCGACCAAGCTCGTGCGCACGCTCAACGAAGTGCCCGCCAGCTTGACGCGCGTCGTCAACGCGCCCTTTGCGGACTTGACGCGCGTGATCAACGCGCGCGCGCAGCAGCTCGAAGGCGGCTCGTAGTCGGAATTTACAGCGGCTGATTTAGGTGCTCTGTCCCCATCACCTTTTACAATTAGTCGTTGCAATCAAGCGTATACAGTTAAACTACACAGTCAAAATATAAGGAAGGTAATTCAAATGGCCGATTTGCAAACAATCAAGGAACAGTTGGACGGGTTGACGCTGCTTGAGGCGTCCGAGCTGGTTAAAATGCTGGAAGAGGCTTGGGGCGTTAGCGCCGCCGCCGCGCCGATGGCGATGGGCGGCATGATGCCGATGGGCGCCGCGGCTGCCGAGGAAGAAGCCGAAGAGCAAACCGAGTTCGACGTGGTGCTGACGGATTTTGGTGCCAAGAAGATCAACGTGATTAAGGCCGTGCGCGGCCTCACGAGCCTGGGCCTCAAGGAGGCCAAGGAGCTGGTCGAGAGCGCGCCGTCGCCGGTGCTGCAGGCCGTCTCCAAGGAGGCCGCCGACGATGCCAAGAGCAAGCTCGAGGCCGAGGGCGCCAAGGTCGACGTGAAGTAGCACCCGGCCGCTTTGGTTTAGCAGCGTGCTCCATCAACAGATCAAATTAAAAAGAGACGCCCTTGTGGCGTCTCTTTTTGATTTAGACAATACTCTTTGCTCCTGCAATGCCTCCCGCGAGGGAGGGTGCATCCCAAAACTAGGCGAGGTCAAGTTAGAGCCCCGTGAGTTTGCCATGCCCGCCTGATGCAATGGCGTTAGGCCAATCCAAGAAAATAAACATACCGGTGGGGTCAACGCCTCACCTTCCCCAACCCCCTCCTCTCCACGCGTGGAGAGGAGGGGGCTACCCCGTCGCTTCGTTAACCAGGCAACAGCGAGGGGGTGGTGAGGCGGAACCGGGCATAGTTTATTCCTTGGAATGGCCTTAAGTTAAGGGTTACTCGTTCCACGCTCTGCGTGGAATGCACTGCTGGAGGCTCTGCCTCTAAAGGGAAGACAGAGCCTCTAGACTGGGTTCCTACGCAGAGCACGGGAACCAGTTTGCTTAACCTAACGCCATTGAGCGCGTGTGGGAATGACAAAGCTCGACAACGTCGCGACTCGCATGGCCCCAGTAGCTTCAGACGCGCCCACATCCGCTCCAAACCAAAACCTCCCAAAAATCTGGGACGCACCCTTTGCTGAAGGGTGCATCCCAGAATTGGGGATAAGTTGTCATTTCGCTCGCGTAGCGGTCGCTTCGACGCCGGGTCTACCCCGAAAGATAGCAGACGATAGTAGATTAGCGAGAAATCTGGTGGTCAGCGATGGCAGATTCGTTTGCCGCCTCTCCTCGGCAATCCGCTCGAAATGACATTTTGCCCTCCAAATTGAAATGCACCCTTTACTGAAAAGCCAATTGTGCCACGGCTGCTTTTGTGGTACGATAAATACCATACAAGAACGCTGGGCCATCCATCCAGCTTCTTTCCACCCCGCCCGTCTTGATTGAATCACGCACGTTTGTACGCCAAAAACCAAAGAATACATTTCCCGGAGGAGGCTCATGCAAAAAGCAAAATCTCTTACGCATCGGTCGGCGCTCTTTTTTGCGCTGGCCGCGTTAACGCTGCTGGTGGCGACGGGCTGCGGCCCGCGCCTGAGCGGCGGCGAAACGGCCCAGGCCATCAGCGAAGACCAAGCCGTTGTCGATCTACCGGCCTTTGTCGTCGATATCAACGCCGGCGGCCAGCCCAGCGTTGGTGGCGTGCCCGTGGCGCAGCTGGGTACGCTCGCCAACCAAGACCTGTCCAACCTGGAGCTGCCCGAAGAGTGGGTCACCTATTTGACGACGACAGGCGTTCAGCACATCCAGATTGATAACAGCGCCGACGGGCTGACGATTTTGGTCAACGGCCAGTCCGTGCCCTCGATTGCGTGGAACGGTGAATCGCTGATGACGACGGCTGCGACGCTCGAAACGTTGGGCTTTGGCGTGCCGCTTCTGGAGCAGTTGCTGCCGCTGGTGGAGCAGATGGGCGCGGGCGTTACCATCCGCTTTCCGGTAAACGAAGGCGTTCAGGAAATTCCGCTGGCGCAGATGGAGAATTCCGTCTCGGCAGATGAGGCTGCGGCCGCCCAGCAGGCCTTTTTGGAAGCCGTGGCCGCCCCGCCCACGATTCGCGTCGTCGTGAGCTACAGCGACGACGGCACGTGGGTTGTAGAAGATTTGACGGGCCAGCAGTGGCAGCAGCTGACGAACCTGCCCTTTACCGCGGCCAACCTGGAACCGTCGCTGGTGCGCGGCGCCAGCGCCGCGGGCATCCAAAACATTACGCTTTCCACCAATCCACAGGGCATCTTTGTCTCAATCAATGACGAGGATTTGCCCTACCTCTCGTGGGAGAACGGCGAGGTGCTCAACACCATTGCGCTGGCGGACGAATTGGGGCTGATCGAGCAGGCCGCCGCCGGCGCGGGCAGCCTCGATGTGGATCAGCTCGTCGCCACCGTCGAGCAGCTGCTGCCCGTTGTGCAGGCGTCGGACGTGCAGATCAGCGTGAATTTCCCGTAGGCTCAGAATTTGGGCAAGCTCGCGAATGGCTGAGTCAAAGAAAATGTCACTTTGCCCTTGAGCTGGAATGCTTTCTCAAAAGGGAGTGCAGTTCAGTTTGGGGCAAGTTCGAGTACAAGCTCAAATTGTAGGACGCGGTGACCTCGCCTCACCCCCAAGCCCCCTCTCCACGCGTGGAGAGGGGGCTTCACCTGTCGGGACGCCAACGAAATGGCGCGGAGGGGGTGAGGCCAAATGCCCCGTCTACATAAACTCGCCCCAAACCAAATGCACCTGCAAAAAATTGGAGGATTGACAAGCGGCTAAATCTGTAATATCTTAGAGCGGTAGCAATTATTACTCAGTTCAAGCTAGAAAAGGAGGCGCTCTGTGGAAGTGAACATGACATCTACCCGTTTTATTCAGCGACACAGTGCGTCTACCCTTCGTTAGCGTGATCTAAGCCCACGCAGCGGCCACGGGCGTACTGCTCCGTGGCTTTTTTGATCCAGCATCAAAATCACCCAGCCACGGGACCGGTCGCCTGTGGCTTGTTTATGCATCGATTTATGGGCCGCGGGTGTTCAATCTCAACACATAGTTGACACAAGGACTACCCATTGAACGCTAATTACCTCGACCTCGACGATTCCTACAGCGAACGCTACGAGGAATATACCCTCAACCACGATCCAAACGCCCGCGAGGCCTACGCCGCCAACAAGCCGCCGCGTCCCCAATCCCAAGCGGAGCGCAATCAGCAGCGTCGCGATGCCATTGCCACCCTCACCGAGTCGACGCGCGGCCTGGAGGATGGCTTTGAAACGACCTATCAACCGGCGCGCTACGAGGAGGGCTGGCTGCTCTCCTCGCTGCGCCAGTTCTACGATGAATCGCTGATCAGCGACGTGCTGATGCAGGTGAAGGGTGGCAAGGAGGCCAGCGTCTACTGCTGCCGCGCCGGCCTCAACGCGCGCAAGCTGCTCGGCGTGGAGCTGATTGCGGCCAAAGTGTATCGCCCGCGTCAATTTCGCAACCTGCGCAACGACGCCATGTACCGCGAGGGGCGCATGTCGCTCACCGCCGAGGGCAAAGCGCGCCGCCGACCGGAAAGCCGCGTTGATCGCGCGCTCAAGAAGAAGAGCAGCTTTGGCGTGGAGGTGGCGCACACCTCGTGGCTGATGTACGAATACGCCACGCTCGAACAGCTGCACGAAGCGGGGGCCGCCGTGCCCCAGCCAATTGCCGCCAGCGACAACGCCATCCTCATGGGCTACCGCGGCGATGTGCACCAGGCCGCGTCCACGCTCAACGAAGTTGCCCTTGCGCCGGAGGAAGCGCCCCGGCTCTTTGACGACGCGCTGCGCAACGTCGAGCTGATGCTCTCGCGAAACATGGTGCACGGCGATCTCTCCGCCTACAACATCCTCTACTGGGCTGGCGAGCTGACGCTGATCGATTTCCCGCAGGTCGTCAACGTGCAGGGCAACAGCAGCGCCCGCAAAATCTTCGCGCGCGACGTGCAGCGCGTTTGCGATTACTTCATGCGCCAGGGCGTGCGCTGCGATCCCCTCGCGCTGGCGCAGGAGCTGTGGGATGAATACGTGGGTGAATCGGCAGCCGAATGGGCCGCCGCCGATTTCTCTCGAAACGAGTGAGCTATTCGATAGAGTCGTTTGACGAAGGTCATCTACAAATTACCGCACAGCAGAAAGGGTGACGCGCTCTCGATGCGTCACCCTTTCTGCTGTACAACAGATAGATGACTTTTTGCCGCGGCGTTTAACAGTCGCCCGCCAGCAAAGGATTTTGCTATCCTTTCGCATCAGCTTCTGAGGCGGTGTGTGGTAAAATGGGTTGTACAGCGTGCCGCGTCAACCGCGCCGCTGAGTTGCCGCAGCCTTTCTTTAGTATCAGCCATGTCAATAACACTCGGGATGGCCGTCCCCACGTCGATTTCGTCGACGGCTGGCCTTTGATCACTTGTGAATACGTTTCCCATTTCGCGCAGCCTCAAGCTCGGCAGCCTGCGACGCGCGACCACGCCGCGGCGCAGCAGACAACGCGCCGCCCCCGCGTCGCCGAATCCCCGGCTCAGTCCACGGGAAGAGCAGGCGCTCGCCCAGGCCGCGCGCCGCTTTTACGGCTTTTCCTCGCTGCGCCATCCACAGGCCGAAATCATGGCCTGCGTGCGCCGCGGCGAAGACGTACTGGCGATTTTGCCGACCGGCGCGGGCAAGTCGCTCTGCTACCAGCTGCCCGTCCTGCTCGATGCGCCAGAGCGCGGTCTCACCCTCGTCGTCTCGCCGCTGATCGCGTTGATGAAGGACCAGGTGGACAACCTGCCCGCGCCGCTGCGCCAGCACGCCATTGCCGTCAACAGCAGCTTGCCCGATGTCGACGCCGCCGTGCGCGAGGTGGCGGCGGGGCGCTACCGGCTGGTCTACGTTGCGCCGGAGCGGCTGATGCAGCGGGCCTTTTTGCACGCGCTGCGCCAGGCGGGCGTGGCCCGGCTCGTGATCGACGAAGCGCACTGCGTCTCCGCCTGGGGCCACGACTTCCGCCCGGACTACCTCAACCTCTCCCGCATTCGCGCCGAGCTCTCGCGCGACGACGGCTCGGCCACGACCCAATCTCACGCGACCCAATTGCAAGGGGCGAGCGGCCCCGTGCCGCTGCTGGCGCTCACGGCCACCGCGCCGGCCCACGTTCGCGCCGACATGCAGCAGCGTCTGTTCAACACGGGCAAACGGCGCCCGCACGTCATCACCGCGGATACGTTTCGGCCCAACCTGCACCTGAGCGCCGTTGTCGCCCCCAACAAAGACGACAAGCTGCGCCACCTCCTGCGCACCTGCCACCTCCTGGTGAACGACGGCTTTGCCACCGGCATCGTCTACGCCCGCTCGCGCCAGCGCTGCGAGGAATTGGCGACGCTGCTTGCCCAGCAGGGGCTGCGCGCCGAAGCGTATCACGCAGGGCTGCGCGATCGCGCCGCCGTGCAGGAGCGCTTTATGCGGGGCGAAACGCCGATTATTGCCAGCACCATCGCCTTTGGCATGGGCGTCGATAAAGCCGACATTCGTTTCGTCGTCCACGACGGCCTGCCCGATTCCGTGGAATCGTACTACCAGGAGGCGGGTCGCGCCGGGCGGGATTGCCAGCCCGCTCGCTGCATTCTCCTCCACAGCCCCGGTGATCGGCTGCTGCTGGCCCGCCGGGCCAGCGAAAATCTGCTGGACGTGGATTTTCTCAACGCGCTCTATGATACGCTGCGCACGCACCTCGGTGCGCAGCCGGGCGACGTGCAGATCGTACACCCGCGCGACGTGCGCAGCCGCCTCAAGCGCAGCGAAGTCGACGTGCGCGTGGGGTTGAGCCTGCTGGAGCAGGCGGGGCTGCTTTCGCGGCGGCTGGACGTGCCCCGCTGGCTTACCCTACAGGCCACGGCCCCGCGCGAGGGGCGCTTTGGTGATTTTGCCGCATCCGTCAAATTGCCTCGCCAGCGCGACGCCCGCTATCCGTTTGAGCGGGCCAGCGAACTCAGCGGCGTGCCCGTGGATGCGCTGGAGGAATATCTGATCACGTGGCAGGCCCACGGGCTGCTGCGCTACGAGCCGAGCGGTCGTGGCCTGCTCTACACCGTCCACGATACGGCTCCGGACACCCGCACCCACATCGACCACTTGTTGGTGCAGTATCAGCAAACCCAACAGCAGCGCGTGGACGACATCGTCCACTACGCCACGACGACCACTTGCCGTCACGGGGTGCTGGCCGAGCGATTGGGCGGCGCGCGGCGCGAGCGCTGCGGCGCTTGTGATAACTGTTTGAGGCGCTGAGCTCTTATGCAACTGACGCTTCGCGGACTCTCCTTGCTGTTGACCGGTGCAGTGCTGATTGCGCTGGGGCCGCTGGGCACGGCGTGGGGAATGATTGCGCTGGGGTGGTGGCTGCTGGCCGCGGCGCTGCTGCTGGCCGATTGGCGACTTGCCCCGCGGCGGGCGGATTGGTCGCTGGCGCGCCACCACGACCAGCGGCTGTCGCTGGCCACGCGCAACCGCATCGCCGTAACGGTGTGGCTACGCCCCGGCGCAACGCCCGTGCTGGGGCAAAGTCGACGCGTGCGCGTGTGGCTGCGGGATGATTTCCCCGGCGAGTTTTTACTGGTCACCAACGAGCGGGCGGAGTCGAACAGAGGAATAGGCGCGGGGGAAAATCACGTGGAAAGCGCGCTGGAGGACGCGAGCGAATTGACGACGGGCGCGGGTCGCCTGCTCTCCGCTCGCCTCGCGCCCGGCGTTGAGCACACGATTGCCTACCACCTGTGGCCACCGCGGCGGGGCGACTACCGCTTTGGCGATCTCTACCTGCGCTGGCTGTCGCCGCTGGGATTATGGCACAAGCAGGCGCGCTTCGACGCCGGTGAAACCATTAAAGTCTACCCTAATTTAATAGATATAAAGAAGTATGATCTGATGCTGCGTCGCAATCGTCTAGCTGATATAGGGCTGCGGCGCACGCGCTTGATCGGCGGCGGCAGCGAGTTTGAGCGGCTGCGCGATTACGTGCCGGACGATGAGTACCGCCGCATTGATTGGAAGGCCACGGCGCGTCGGGCCAAGCCCATTGCCGTCGAGTACGAGGTAGAACGCAGCCAAAACATTATTGCGCTCGTGGATATTGGCCGCATGATGCGCGGCGCCATTGCGATAAATAGCGTAGTGGGCGACGCCGCAATTGGTCGTATCACAGCTGAACGCATCTCAGCAGGCCACAACGAGGTGACCCCGCTCGGCTCGAACCCGCGCCCCTCCGCTGCTTCCTCCGTTGAAACCGCTTCGGACTCTCTCGCAAACGCCGCTCCCCACGCCGCCAAGCTTGATTACGTGATCAACGCCGTGCTGCTGCTAGCCTATGTCGCCACGCAGAAGGGCGATAAAATTGGTCTGCTCACCTTTGCAGACAGCGCGCAAACGTGGGTGGCGCCGCGTGGCGGCAAGCGTCAGTTTCAACATCTGCTCGAGGTGCTCTACGCGGTGGAGGCCCGGCGCGTTGAGCCAGATTACCACGAAGCGCTGAGCTACTTTGCCGCCAAGCAGAGCAAGCGCAGCCTCGCGATTGTGTTCACTGATTTTAGCGGCGGCAGCAGCACCGACGCGCTGGTCGCGCAGATGTCGCGGCTGCAGCGGCAGCACCTGACGCTGCTCGTCACCATCGGTGATCCAACGCTTTATGAAGCGGCGCAGCAGCCCGTGGTGGACGGAGCGACGCTGCACCGGCGCACGGTGGCCGAACGGCTGCTGGCCGAGCGTCGCGCCACGCTGGAGTCGCTGCGGCGGCGCGGCGTCTTCACCCTCGACGTGTCGGCCAGCGACTTGAGCATCTCGCTGATTGATCGCTACCTCCAACTCAAAGCCCGGCTTGCTGGTTGATGAGCTGTGTAGCGGGAGAAACGAATCAGCCAATCACGCCCGCTTCTGCCGCTCCCTACAGCCGGGGCGGCAAACACTCTTGAAAAAGGCATTTTATGGCTCAGACAAACGGCTCCCCCGCAATTCAACAAACGAGCGACCCGCTGACGGAGCGAGCGCTCCGCATTGCGGACAGCTTGATTCTAGTGGTGGATGATCACATGGCCAGCCTGCGCCAGCTAACGGGCGTGCTCAAGGAGGTGGGCTATCGCGTGCATCCCCTGCCCAGCGGCGCCATGGCGCTGGAAGCCGCCAGCAAGCTGCCCATCGATTTGGTGCTGCTGGACGTGGGCCTCTCCGTTACCAGCGGCTTCGACGTCTGCCGCAGCCTGCAGATCGACCCGCGCACGGCGGATGTCCCGGTGATTTTCATCAGCGAGTACGACGAAGTCTTGGACAAGCTGATGGCCTTTGGCTTGGGCGGGACGGATTACGTAACCAAACCGTTTCACGTGGAAGAAATTCTGGCCCGCGTACAGACGCACCTGGCGCTGCGCCACTCGACGCGCCAGCTCCAGCAGGCCAAGGCGCAGCTCGAAGATGACGTGCGCGAACGCACGGCCATGCTGGAGGCGCTTTCCAGCGCAGCCAGCCACTTTGTGCCGCGCGAAACGATTGAACTGTTGGGCAAAGATAGCCTGTTGGACGTGCACCTGGGCGACGGCAAGCAGCTGGAGATGGCCGTCATGTTTGCCGATGTGCGCTCCTTCACCACGCTGGCGGAGGCGATGACGCCGGAGGAGAGCTTTGCGTTTTTGAACCAGTACTTTGGCTACGTAAGCCCCATCATCCGCGAAAATCACGGGCTGATCGATCAGTATATCGGCGACGGTATCACCGCGCTCTTTCCCCAGAGCGTCGAACACGCCATTGCGGCGGGCATTGAGATTCAGCAGAAGCTGCAGCAGATCAATCAGAGGCAGAAACAACAGGGCAAGCCCCTGATTCAAGCGGGCTTTTCCATTCACGCCGGTCCCGTGCGGCTGGGTATCGTGGGGGACGAGCAGCGCTTCCAGAGCACCGTTATTTCGGACGTGGTGAATACGGCGGGGCGGATGCAGCAGGTCAATAAGGATTATGGCGCACCGCTGGTGCTCAGCGAGCAGGCGCTCAAGATGTTGGAGGACAGGGAGCGCTATGCGTACCGATTTTTGAACAACGTACAGGTGAAGGGAAAGAGCCAGGCGATTTTTGTGTACGAGCTGCTGGAGCCCGCCTCCGACCCCTCGATCCAGAGCAAGCGGATGACGCAAACCGTCTTTGGCCGCGCGGTGAGGCACTTTGCCCGGACCGAATACAGCGAAGCGCTGCGCCTGTTTGAAAAAATTATTGAGCGCCACCCCGAGGATGAAGCGTCGCTAAACTACATGCAGCGCTGCTATGAGCACATTAACCACCCCGCGCTGTCGCCCTTCCCCGATAAGGCTATCGGATTGGAGCGGGGCCAGTCTGCAAGCGAGATGGTTCCGTGGCGCAACGGGATTGGAGCCGCTGATGTTCGGAACAATGGAGGCAACCGCAACGTACCTCGCCTCTAAGCTTAGCTGTGCTTCCAGCGCGCTGGCTTAACCGTCCCGCCGCTCGCTGGGAATGCGCCGCTTGGCCTCGATGAATTGGCGGTGGGGCAGCGCGAGGCTGTTGGCAATTTGATAGATCGCCTCAACTTCGTCGCTGGTAACAAAGCCATCCGCATCGGCCAGGGCAAAGAGCAAATCCAGCAGCCGCACTCCCTGTTCGGGGGTGATCTCGCTGGAGAGCTCGCGCACGAGCTGCATCGTATCCAGCTGCGGCCCCACTTCGGAGAGCGCCACCTCCGCCACAAAGAGCGCCTCCTTCTGCGGCAGCGACCAGCGCTCGCGCAGCAGTTCGACCATCACGTCAAATTCCGCATCCGTCACTCCCTGGTCGACCTGCGCCACGCGCGCCATCAGCCCCCCCACCGCGGCCAACCGCCGCAGCTCCTCATCAGCCACATTTAGCTCGATGTCGTTGTCGAACGTCGTGCCGCTGTGCGTCTCCTCCAGCCCGTCGTCGATGGGCGTGCCCCGCTGGAGCCGTCGCCGCAGGCCGTAGTAGACGCGGTTGCGCAGGTAGGCATCGAAGAATTGCTCGCGATTGGGCGCATCCTCCGGCGCAAGCGACGGCTGCGGACGCGCCAGCCCCAGCATCTGGCTCAGTCGGCTGCCCAGGCTGAGATCGACCGCTTCAATGGCCACCCGAATTTTGTGAATAACGTCGGCCTCACGCTGGCCCGTGCTGCCCGTTTCCTCCAGCGACTGCAGCGCATCCAGCGCAATCTGGCGATCGGCGGGCGTGCGCACGGCATCGCGCAGATTGTCCACCAGGCGCGCGCGCTCCGCCTCGTTGACGGGCGCGTTGATGTACATTTCCAACTGCGCCCAATCTTGGGCAGCGAGCTGCACGCCGCTGTTGTTGCTGCTCGGCAGGCGGTAGAGCAAGTCTTTGAGCCGGTTAACTTCGTCAACGGTCATTTCGTCGTCGGCCCAGGCGGCGGCTGCAATAACTTTGCCCAACGACATGATGAGTGCTTGGTTTGACATGGAATTCGGGGGGGTGAGTTGGTATCGTAAATTTGGTCGTTGGGTGGGTAGCTGGTAATTGGAGATTAGTAACGGGTAATTGGAGGCTTCGTCAACTGACCAACCGCTAATTACCAATGACCCGTTATCAACTACCAACTAGCAACTACGTGCGCAGCGCTCGATCTATTGCTCAAAAATCCACTCGTCCGTATTGCGGTTCCAGTCGACCAAATCATCGCCAAACCACAGCTCCATCTCGCTTTGGGCGGTCTCCGGCCCGTCGCTGGCGTGGATGAGGTTGCGGCCAATTTCGAGGCCAAAGTCGGCGCGGATCGTGCCGGGCGCGGCGTCGGCAGGGTTGGTTGCGCCCACGGTGGAGCGGACGACGGCGATAGCGTTTGTGCCCTCCAGCACCATCGTCACCACCGGCGACTTGGTGATGTAGGAAATCAGCCCTTCGTAGAAAGGCTTGCCTTCGTGCACGGCATAGTGCTCGGAGGCCAGCTCGTTGCTCACCTGCACCATGCGCATGGCCGCGAGCTTGAGCCCGCGCTGCTCGAAGCGCTTGATAATTTCGCCCACCAGCCCGCGCTGCACGGCATCTGGCTTGAGGATGATAAATGTACGTTCCATAGGAATTGCTCCGTAGTTTTGGTTTCAGTTTAGAATTGCGTGGTGCGTGGTGCGTGGTGCGTAGTGCGTGAACTGGTAAATCCCACGGCGACATCGAACCACGCTGCCGAGTCAGCCAACAAGTTCACGCACTACGCACTGCTTACCATGCCCGATTCTAACAAAGCTGCTTCTTCGTGACCAACTTCGAGCGTCACGAATGAATCTGCGGCAGCTGCGGCAGCGGGGTGAAGATGCAGCCGTTCTCGGGTATACGTGCCGTCTGGGTCCATGCGCTGAAGGGGATCGTAGGCGAGGGCGCGGTCGTCGGCGTCGCCGGTGGCGGCAAGCACGGCCCAGGGCAGCAGCAGGTAACGCTGCCGTTCGACAAGCTGCCGAGCCAGCGCGTAGGCGTCGCGGGCCTGCCCCAGCTGCCACAGCGCGGCCATTTCGCCCATCGGAAAGTCCAGCCGCCGCGGGGCCGCTTCGCTCAGCGCGCGATAGGCCGCCGCCGCGTGTCGCCAGCGACCGGCGCGCAGGTAGAGCGCCGCCAAACAGGCCGCGTTGAGCGCCAGCACATCCGAGGCGGCGCTGGCGGCTTCGCTGCGGGGTTCATTGCGCGCGGGCAAATGGGTGCGCTGCACGCCCGCGCGAATGTCCGGCTGGTACGGGTCCAACTCCAGGGCGCGCTGCCAGGCGGCGTGGGCGCGCGGCCGATCCTCGTGCTGCTCAATCGCCATGGCCATGGCGCGCCACGCCAGCGGCTGGCCGGGGTCTGCCTGCAGGAGCCGTCGCCCCCATTCGCCGCCCTCGTCCCAGCGCTTCATCTGCCACAGCGCATTTAGCAGCCGCGCGTAAACCGCCAGCAGGCGCGGCTGTCGCATTAGCACCACCCGCGCCATATCAACCGCGCGCGCCGGTTGATTTTGCGTCAGCGCGGCATCCATGGACTGGAGCCAAGTGGCGAGCGGGGTCGAAACAGTTGGTGAGGAGTCGGCCATCACGTGAGGAAGTGCTTGGGCAGCGCTTTGAGATTGTGCAGCGAGGTGAGGCCGTCCACCAGCGGGGCCAAATCGCGCTCGCGGCCGCGCCATGCGCCGAAGGGATCGCTGGGTGTGCCGTCGCCGCTGAGGGTGCGCAGCGTGCTGAGCACGGCGTGGGGCAGCACCTCCAGGTGGTAGCCGCCCTCCAGCGCGCAGACGAGCCGCCCGTCGCACAGCTCGTCCGCCAGCGCCAGCAGCTCCTGCACCAGCGCCGTGTAGCCCACAATGCTCAGGTTGACGCCCGCCAGCGGGTCCATCCAGTGGGCATCGTAGCCCGCCGAGAGCAAAATCAGCCCCGGCTGAAAATCACGCGCCGCCGGGGCCAGCACGCGCCGAAAGGCATCGAGCACGCCCGCGTCGCCAGCCGCCGCAGGCAGCGGCACGTTGATGGTTGTGCCGTACGCAAATTCCGAGCCAATTTCCTCCGCCGCGCCCGTGCCGGGGTAGTAGGGGTACTGATGCGTACTGAAAAAGAGCACGGTGGGATCATCGTAGAAAATATCCTGCGTGCCGTTGCCGTGGTGCACATCAAAATCGACGATGAGGACGCGCTCGACGCCGTGCTGCTGCTGGGCATGGCGCGCCGCAACGGCGACGTTGGCAAGCAGGCAAAAGCCCATGCCGCGGTGAGCCAGCGCGTGGTGGCCGGGCGGGCGCACGAGCGCGAAGCCGTTGTCCGCCTCTCCGCTCAGCACGGCGTCCGTCACCTGCAGGAGGCCGCCTACCGAACGCAACGCCGCCTCGTAAGAGTCCGGCCCGACGTAGGTGTCGCTGTCGAAGCGACCGCCGCCCTGCTCGGCCATCGTGCGCAGCCGCTCGACGTGCTGCGGCGTGTGCACGGCCAGCAGGCTTTCGTGGCTCGCCGGGCAGCTCTGCACGCGCTGGAGACGTCGCACGATGCCGTCGCTCTGCAGCAGTGCCCACGTGGATTCGAGGCGTCGGTAATTTTCGGGGTGGCCCTCCTGCGTGTGGCGGCGGCTGAAGGGGTCGTATGTAAAGGCGGTGCGGGTCATGGGGTTGCTTTTGCGTCTAGAATTGCGTAGGCTTTGACTTTAAGCAACGCAAACAGTTGATCCATCTGGACAAAACGGTCTAGCTCTACCTCTTCGTGTGTTGTCAGATTGTCCCATCGATTGATTTCAATGAGTTCACTAAATCGCGCTTGTGCTTCGGGCGAGAATTTGTAGTTTGCAATCTCTTGTGTTGTGGGCCCACAGGCCAAAAATTCAAGCGCCTCTTCGTAAAATGGCAGCGAAGATTGAGTGCCACTCATTTGACTTTCCTCATCAAATTTGCACATTACTGCGCCGGTTGTAACGCCAGATACTCTGGGTGGCGCGCAAAGGCTTGATACTCGGGCGGCAAAAAGCTTAGAAAAATTCGTTCGGCGGGCACGCCCATCTCGACCAAGCGCGAGGCCACGAAGTCTTCGGTATTGTTAGCCTGAATAATGATGTTGCCCTCTCGAATGTCGATATGCACGAGGCAGAAGTGAATCCGCCGTTCACCAGACCAGCCAAGATTCATCACAATATAGCGCTGTCGCTCGTCATCGAAAATCACTTCATCCTTCGAGTGCTGAGTTGAAATCTTTTCGTATTCGCTCAAAAGACGCTTAACGCATTGCTGATGAAACTTGATACCGTTTCTCATTTTGCCGAGTTATCTTTTCGCTTGTTAATCCCATCTGGAACTCACGTGAAAATCCTGGCGCAACTCTCTTGTCAAAGCAGCGGCAGCAGCCTGTGCTCCTGCTTCTTCCAAAGACAAGAGTCCGCCAGTAGCTGAGTTGGATGTAGCCTCATGGACATAGTAACCACGATCAAACATAGCAACTGCGTAGTTCATCTTCAACAACGCTGCTGTTACTTCAGAATCCGACTCATATGTGACAACATTTGCAAAACCGAATATATCTTTGATCAATCCGTTTTCATCTCGCATGACAGAAGCCCTTGCTTCTACCGCTTGAATGGCTTCCCTTTTTGCAATGTGCAATGCCGCTTTGACTTTTATCAAAACTTCTTTGCTAGGCTCCACAAGCTTAATTTGTGGTAGTGAATGCAGTGGCAAATCATCTATGCGCAGGTTGAATTTGCTTGAATCTATACCGACTAACTCTTCCAAAGCGAGCACTTTTGTATCCAGCACCGTCTGCAAGCTGTACTCTCGGCTATAATTGTTGGAACCACTATCATACATTTCTTTCAATTTTTTGAGAGTTGCATTTGCTTCATGGCTTTTTGTAACGATAATTATCACTTGATGAAAATCACAGATATCATCTTCGAGCCAGATGGGTAATCCAGAGTGATAAAAATGCAGACGATGTTGATAAGGCCAGCGCCACTCTCTTTCATGCGTCCAATCGATTGGAGAACTACCCTCCAAATTTGTTGAAACATATCGATACTGCTCGCGGAGCGCTATACCGCATCTTGCAGCCAACGTCCGAAATCCTTGCCCAAAAAACTTGTCCTCAGCAGATGCCTCGGCAAACTCCGTTGAAAGACCGTAAATTACTTGACGGCCTCCATACTTAAACAAATCTCGTCGCGGAACTGCAATTCCGTAAGTGTTTACAGCTTGTCTGTTGTTCCTCATTTTTGCATAGTTTACCAGGGCATATAGCGGCATTTCTGTAAAACAAACCGCTGCTCTTGGCCCATAGATTGTTGGTCTACTTTTACGAAATGACCAGTTCGCTTTAATGAATCCATCAAACAGGATTTTATTCAGAACATCCAACGAATTACTCAAAGGATGCTCATCCTCGTATTCCTGTTCGAGAAAACTATAGTCAGAAAATTTCTTTTGTCCACCCTCATCAAACCACAAGGGAATGCGGCCAGCATCATTTTTATATCGTTCTGGTATATCGTCTTCGTTTGGCTCACGTATGAAATGAATGAGCCATTCTGACAAGTCGATCCGTGAATTTAGTATGTGTTGCATTTATAGTGCTGTTAGCTTATGAGCCGGTTCTATCTCTGAATTTTAAGTTCGAACTCTAAAATCCCACCCGCACCCGCGTCGACTCGTCCCCATCGACCAGCTCAAATTGCAAATCGAAATTGAACTCGCCGCTGTTGACCGCCCGGATCGCATCATGCACCTGCACGGGCGTTCCCGCGAGGCGACGGCTGAGCTGCACCGGCTGCGTGGTGTGCAGGGTGTCGCCGTCCCAGAAGAGGCTGAGCGGCGCGCTCGTGACGTCGTTTGCCAGCGGCAGGTCAAGCAGCGCCCACCACGACCACGCGTTGGGGCCTTCGCTCGGCCACGTCGGGTTGAGCCGCAGCTCGCCCTTGCGCCAGCGCAAATCGAGCAGCGACCAGAGCGTCTCTCCCGTCAGCGCCGCGCCCGCCCACGGGTCGATAAAGTGCCAGGGCGCGTCGTCCGGCGTGTGCAAGGTCGCCGCGGCGGGTACACTTTCCTCGTCTGCCGCTTCGCCCCGCTTCTCCATCTCGCAGGCCTCGTTCTCCCAGCGCACGGTGTTGACGCCGTCGCCGCGCCACAGGGCAAAATCCTGGGCCGCGCGCAGCCCCCGCCCCGCGACCACGGCGTCCGCGGGCGAGAGCCGCTCGCGCAGGCGAATCAGCCATTCGCTGCAGAGCGAGACGGCCTCGGCGTGGTCGGCGAGCAGCTCGTCGCTGGGGTGGCGACGCAGGTGATTGCGCAGGGCGAGGAGGTAGGCGGCGTTGGTTTGGGGCAGGGCAGGGCCGGGGTCGCTCGGCTCGTCGCGTCGACGCAGCGGGAATTCTACGGGCACGCGGCCTTCGCTCCGTTGAGCCACGCGGCGCAGGTGAGCCAGCAGGTTGCGGCTCTCGGTCGGATCGACGAGGTCGAGCGTGGCCACCAGCGCGGGCACGTGGGCGACGTGGCGATCGCTCGGCGCGAGGCCGGTGCGCAGCCGCTGCACGTGTCGCAGCGCCGTCGCCTTGCTCTGCTGCACGCTGTGGTTGAGCGCCACGTCCGGCGTCCACAGGCGCGAGCGGCGCAGCGTCTCCTCCCAGCGGCTGACGCTGCGGTCGTGTTCGCGCTCGCCGTCGCGCAGGGCCAGGAAGCCGCTCCACGCCACCTGCTCGCCCACGTCGCTCACGGTCAACATCAGCGGCACTTCGATTTCGCCGTTGACCAGCACGTGGTAGACCAGGTGCGCCGTGCTGTTTTCTTCACCGTCCTGCAAATCCAGCGAATCCGGGCGACCGTTGGGGTTGCCAAAAATGCGCGTGCTCTCGGCGTTGCTCTGCTCGTAGACGCCGCGCGCCGGGCCGGGCTCGCGCTGGGCCAGCAGCAGCCCGTCCACCATGCGCTGGTGCAGCGGCTCGCCCCAGTCGATATCGACCTCGATGCGGATCACGTGGTCGCCCTCGGCCTGGCAGTCGAGCGACCAGAGCACCGTGCGGTCGTAGTGGCTGTTGTAGGGCGCCAAAATGCGCTGGCTGATGATGATGCCCTCGCCGCCGCCGCCAAAGTCGCCGATGTTGCCGTAGATATTTTCCTGTGCGCCGGGAAAGTAGCGCACGGCCAGCGGCACAATCTCCTCCTCGTAGGGCGTGCTCACCGTCAGATCGACGCGGCGGGCGTAGACAGCATCCGTCCACGGCCAGCGCAGGTCGCGCAGGTTGCCGTCGCGGTCCGCGTGGAAGATCACGTCGTGGTTGGCAATACGGTAGCGCACGTCCGCGGCGAGCGCGTCGTAGTCGACGGTTTGCGGCCGGTCGAGCACGGGGTCAAGGTCGACGGCAGGGGGTGGGAGGGGAGCGGTGGTGGACATCAAATAGTTGGTTCGTCGGTCAAAAAAGATGGAACGCGGATTGGGCGGATTGGGCGGATTGGGCGGATTGGGCGGATGGAGGCGGATTTAGAACCAGCTTCAGGCTACCTTTCGTGGTTCTACACCATGCTTTTCGCACATTTCTATAAAAAATTCGAGTGAGATTTCGCCCTCTCTATGCAGCCTCTCCCACTCAGTAGCGTAAAAGTCGGCCCCGCCGTTCAAGCCAAGAAATTCACCACGGTACATCTTGATTTCTGGGTCGTACTAGATATTAGCTTGATAGCCGTTAATTTCTATCGTGTTCATTATATTTCGCTCGTAGGAAATATAGAAGTGTCATTTCGACCGTAGGGAGAAATCCGTTCATGGCCGACGAACAAGCCCTGTCGAATTAGCTGCGATGGTTCTTTAACGACCAATAAATTTTTCGCCACGCTTCGAAATGACAATTTCGCCCACTCTCCATCACGCCGCAATCGGCAACAGCGGCTCGACCCGCCGCTCCGGTCGCTTGCGCGCCAAGTCGTAGACCGTCTGCAAGTTCATCCAGAATTCGGGCGTCGTCCCCAGCGCCTGCGACAGCCCCCACGCCGTCTGCGGCGTCACGCCGCGCTTGCCGTTGATCAGTTCGTTGACGCGCTGTGTCGGCACGCCGATGTGCTTGGCGAAGGCGACTTGGGAAAGCTCTATAAGTCTGAGAAATTCTTCCCACAAAATTGCACTGGGGGCGAGTCAGGATGCGGCTTTTGGGAATCATAAGTAGCCTATCATATTTACTGGTCAAAATATTTGGGTCGAGCAAGTACGTACGCATGAAACAAAGAATCTTTAAATCTATAATATCGCTCTCTCACCTTCTCAATTTCAGCTCCATAATCTTCCGAACCCAACTGCCCAACATACTGACTGGGATTATCAACACCATACTGATTTATTGCTACAGTATAAGCATCAGAAGTATAAATTTCTCCATCCGATCTTTGCGCTCCAGCCATAGCCCTCAATACAGATTCTCGCTGAGGTGAAGCGGATATACATTGCTTGTATCTTCCCTCTAATACAGGGTCCGCAGCTCGTTCAGCAATACCACGAAGAGTGTCATCAATATCGTCGATTGAGATTTCAAATTCGTTAGATGCATATGCGTTATGTAATGCATATTTCCCGAGAAGGTGAACCATGTAAGGATGTCCTTGCGCAAGATTTACGATTCGCTCCTTCGCATTCTGTGTAAACGTGATTTCCTTCTCCAAGCTGGCTTCGGCATTCTCAATAATCTCGATGAGTTCCTCATCAAACATTGGATGCAAATGTATAATACTACCAGCAAATAGTCGGTCTGTAGACTCATGTTCTTTCATCAAGTTCCTAATGTCTTGAGCAACTCCGACAATGCAAAACTTGACATTTGAAACGTTAGTAGCGAGAGATTTCATAATGGATGCGAATCCACTTGAATCCCTGATTTGATCGAATTCATCTATAACAATAAGAATACCATTTTCTGCCAAGTTTGCTGCTGCCATCGCAGACAACACATTAGTAAAAACTGTATTAATGCTATGTGCAGAAATCGATGACTTGAAATCATCAGTTGACCCTGAGCTATATGCTACAGATAAAAGCTTTGCATCAACCTTCGGGTCCAAAGATTCTATTTCTCTGCGCGCAGCTGGAATATCATATATCCAGTCAGAAAGACAATCTCGTTTCGTTAACAATCTCTCTAACAATTCCTGGCAGTTGGAAACTGAGTTATCACACGCATAGTACATAGAAAGGAAGTCTAGTCTATCTTCATATGGCAACCCGAGTTTGTTAAGTAGCTCGTTATCTCCGTTTGCCAAATTAACTATCTGACGCGCAAGTGATGTCTTCCCAATGCCCCGATTGCCAATGATTGCGATATTGGTTCCACTTGAATGCAGCGCAAAATATGCGTTGTTTACTTCATCTACGCGACCAGCAAAACGGTCTGCGTTATCTATTTCTTTAGATGGCAGAAATGCATTCTCAATATCGGAAACCGTTAAACGTTTCATCAAATGTTTACCTTTCTCCAAAAATTTCAGTATGATGCAAGAGTGGCTCAATAGCTAAATCTTCGTCAATTAACGGCCAGTGTATTTCATAACCAGAAGGGGAAATCTTGATATATTTACGCTCGTCTGTGGACGCCTGTGCGAGCCGCTGCGAGCATTCTTGCCACGGAATGCGGTACTTTTGTCCATCAACGGAAAGCATCAAAAACTCACCCGCTGTCGTCAAAACGGCAACGTCATGATGTTTTCTGCGCATCCTCTACTCCTTCACCCCGCCATCAATAGACCCAACCGCTCCCGCGTCGCCTCTTCTCGACCGACGATGTCGATAATCTGTCCATTATACATCACCGCGATCCGATCTGAAAGGGCGAAGATTTTGTCCAGCATCGCAAAAAAACAGGCGAGCAGAGTCAATCAATGTGCTCTGCTCGCTTGCTTTTTCTGCTGTAACTGCATTGACGCAGCCGCCAAGCTGCTCGCCTACTCGAAGAGGTTGCCAAACTGACCCAGCACCGAGCCTTCGCCCTGGGATCGACCGCCGGGGGCCGCGGCGCGCATCACGCGCTCGGCCATGCGCGAGAAGGGCAGCGACTGGAGCCAAACGCGACCGGTGCCGCGCAGCGTGGTGAGGAAGAGCCCCTCGCCGCCGAAGACCATCGATTTGAGATTGCCCGCGCGCTCGATGCTGTAGTCGATGGACTCCTCGAAGGCGACGAGACAGCCCGTATCGAGCATGAGCTTTTCGTTGTTGAGCCGCCGCTCGACCACCGTGCCGCCCGCCTGCACAAAGGCCATGCCGTCGCCCTGGAGCTTCTGCAGGATAAAGCCTTCGCCGCCGAAGAAGCCCGCGCCCAGCCGCTGGTTGAAGGCAATGGTAACGCGCGTACCCAGCGCGGCGGCCAGGAAGGCATCCTTCTGGCAGAGCAGCGTGCCGCCGACCGAGGTCAGGTCGATGGGCGTGATCTTGCCGGGGTAGGGCGCGGCAAAGGCGACGCGCTTTTTGCCGCCGCCATGATTGGTGAAGTGGGTCATAAAGAGCGATTCGCCCGTCAGCGCGCGTTTGCCCACTCCGATCAGCTTGTCCATAAAGCCCGAAGAGGGATTCGAGCCGTCGCCCATCTTGGTCTCGAAGACGATGCCGTCCTCCATAAACATCATCATCCCCGCCTCGGCGATCACCGTCTCGCGCGGATCCAGCTCGACTTCAACGAACTGCATGTCATCGCCGCGAATTTCATAGTCAACTTCGTGACTGCGTTGCATGATATAACCTCCAAGTTTCCAGTTGCCGATTCTAGAGTCGGTTTCTACTGTTTAGGACGTGCAAAGATGCGATACGTGAGAAGGCGCGTTGAGGTTGCGTTTTTACGCACTCATGCGTATCAAGTTAAGGTTATGGAAACGGGTGAAAGACGCTCTACCCCGGTAGATTGCCTTTTCACCCCCTCCCAGCCTCCCCCAATTTGGGGGAGGAGCCGATGCTTCGTCTACCTAATTGCAGCTCCCTCCCCAAATTGGGGAGGGGTGGGGAGGGGTTCTGAGGCAATCTGCCCACCCAAGTTCATCTTTTCGCGCTTAGCTTGATACCTATGAGGTTGCGTTTTCACGTCCTGCCCATTCACGGCTCACTGTTCCTTTACGCCGGCCATCAACAATCCCAGCTTTTCCCGCGTGGCTTCGGCACGCGGCACGATGTCGATGATGGTGCCGCCGTACATGACGGCAATGCGGTCGGCCAGGGCCAAGATTTCGTCCAGCTCGGCGCTGACGACGAGCACGGCGACGCCTTCGTCGCGCTTGGCGACGATTTGGCTGTGAATGAACTCGATGGAGCCGACGTCGATGCCGCGGGTGGGCTGGGCGGTGACGAGCAGCTTGAGCGGGCGGCTAAATTCCCTCGCCACAACCATCTTCTGCTGGTTGCCGCCGCTCAGGCTGCCCGCCGGCGTGCGGACGCTCGGCGTGCGCACGTCGAACTGCTCGACCAACTCGCGGGCGTGCTCGCGGATCGCGCGCTGGTCGACCGTCGCGCCGCGCGAGAAGGGACGCTGGTAATAGGTGTTGAGCACCATATTCTGCGCCACCGGGTAGGCGCTGACCATGCCGTAGGCGTGGCGATCCTCCGGCACGTGCGAGACCTGGCCCGCCTCGGTGATCTTGCGCGGCGAGGCGTTCGTCACGTCGACGCCGTCGATGGCGACCGTGCCCGCATCGGCGTGGCGTAAGCCCGTCAGCACCTCGACCAGCTCGGTCTGGCCGTTGCCCTGCACGCCCGCCACGCCGACAATTTCGCCCGCGCGCACGTCAAGCGTCACGCCGCGTAACGCCGGTTCGCCCAGGTCGTCCTTCGCGGCCAAATCGCGAATTTCGAGGATGGCGCGTTCGGGTGCAGCGGCCTCCTTGTCGACGGTCAGCAGCACGTCGCGGCCCACCATGAGCGAGGCCAAATCGCCTTCGCTGGCCGTCTTGGGGTCGGCCTCGCCCACCAGTTTACCGCCGCGCAGCACGGCCACGCGGTCCGCAATGCGCAGCACCTCCTTGAGCTTGTGGGTGATAAAGATGATCGACTTGCCCTGCTCGCGCAGCCGCCCCATGACCTCGAACAGCCCGTCGATTTCCTGCGGCGTGAGCACGGCCGTCGGCTCGTCCAGAATCAGAATGTCGGCGTTGCGATAGAGCGCCTTCACAATCTCGACCCGCTGGCGTGCGCCCACGGGCAAATCCTCGATCACGGCGTGGGGATTCACGTCCAGGCCATAGCGCTGCGAAAGCTCGCTGATGCGGTTGGCGACGGTGCGCCGGTCGAGAAAGCCACCCTTCAGCGTCTCGCTGCCGAGCATGATGTTCTCGGCCACCGTCATCACCGGCACGAGCTGGAAGTGCTGATGCACCATGCCGATGCCCAGGTCGATGGCGTCGCGCGGCGAGTTCATCTTGACGACGTTGCCATTCACAAGCACCTCGCCCTCGCTCGGATGATAGAGCCCGTAGACGACGTTCATCAGCGTCGACTTGCCCGCGCCATTTTCGCCCAGCAGCGCGAGGATTTCGCCGCGGTGCAGCGTGAGGTTGACATCCTCGTTGGCGATGACGCCGGGGAAGCGCTTGGTGATGTGTCGGGTTTCGAGGACGGGAGGGGTGGGTGAGGTCACGGTGGGTTTGGGAAGGAAAGATGAAAGATTAAAGATTGAATGCCAATGGTTTAGGGTAAAATTCACTGGCTGAATGGGTATATGTCGTATTGGCGATGGGCCATTTCTGCTGGAATACGGTTGGGTGCGGTGCGCCTCGCGGAACCAGTATCAAGTGGGGCTCGCCATTGCCCCAGGGCAGGTGCGCTGACGTAATGCGGTTGTCCAAAGGGACATCAAAGTAGAAAAGATAGGGCGCAATCCACTCGATATACTCCGCAGCATCAACATCAGATGCTGTCTCAATTTGAAGCTGATCCGGCTGACGAGCAATGGCGCGTTGAAATTCCACCGCGTTTAGCGGCTGGGCATCCAAAAACGGTGTTGCATCCCACTGCCCATCGACCAATATCCATTGTTGCCGCTTAGGCAAATATGCTTCTGCCACCACATAGCCCGCGCCCGTCTCGCGCGTTTCGCAATCCTCAGTTTTTAGCGCGAGAAACCGCGTCGGAATTCCCAGCGCCGTCAGCGCGCCCACGATCACAATCGAGTATTCCACACAGCGGAAATTTGCCCCTGCCTTGGCTTCGCGCAGAATGGTCAGCGGGTCGTTTTGGCTCGGCTCGTTCCATCCGTCATGCGTCCACAGATTGTGCGCCCAGGTTCGTACGGCGCGCACGGTTTTGTACTCGTTGTCAACCGATCCAATCAGCCTATCCAACTCGTGCTCGCTTCGCAACTGCTGCAAGTAGGGTTCGTTGGCTTGGCTCCACTGAAACGTGTACTTGTTTCCGGTAGACTCTTGGGTGAACTTTAGTGGTTTTACTGATGGTTGAG
This sequence comes from Caldilineaceae bacterium, assembly GCA_965213595.1. Classification (GTDB taxonomy): domain Bacteria; phylum Chloroflexota; class Anaerolineae; order Caldilineales; family Caldilineaceae; genus JBCCFC01. Next base: position 1,227,853 of record CBDBZO010000002.1, read on the forward strand.
ACACTTCGACTGCTTTCTTACATTTCACACCGCCTCGCGTGTAGTTGGAGGGCGCGCCCTCCAACTACACGCGAGCACAAACGGTTCGCTGCATAAACACCAGTCACTCCGTCTCGTACACCTGACCCTCAGCCGCTGGTGGCCTAACCCGCCCCACCAATCCCGCAACGGCGACAATCGTCACCACATACGGAATCATGGCGACGAACTGCCTGGGCAGCAGCGTGACGCCGGCGAGCAGCAGTTCGTTTTGCAGCGCCTGGGTGTAGCCAAAGAGCAGCGCCGCGCCCAGCGCGCCAAAGGGGTTCCAGTTGCCAAAAATCATGGCGGCCAGCGAGATAAAGCCGCGTCCCGCCGTCATCCCCTCCTGAAACTGGCCGACGGCTTCGAGCACGAGAAAGCCGCCGCCCAGCCCGGCCAGCGCGCCGCCAATCGTGGTGTTGACGTAGCGGTAGCGGTTGACGTTGATGCCGACGGTGTCCGCCGCCGAGGGGTGCTCGCCGACGGCGCGCGTGCGCAGCCCCCAGCGCGTGTAGAAGAGCGCGATGTGGACGACGACGACCAGAAGCAGCGCGGTGTAGGTTAGCGGCGGGTTGTTGAAGAGTACGTCGCCAATCACGGGGATTTGGCCCAGCAGCGGAATCTCGACGGGGATAAAGCGGCCCGTGGCCACGGCGTCGCGGTCGAAGAGGTAGGCGGTGATGCCCGTGGCGAGGATAATGATGACCGTGCCGGAGATGATCTGGTCCATGCGGAAGCGGATCGAGAGCACGGCGTGGAGCAGCCCCATGGCCCCGCCAATCAGCAGCGCTGCCAGCACACCGACACCCAGGCTGGCGTAGAGCGCCCACTCGTTGGTTGCTACTTTGGCAACAAAGGCGGCAAACGCGCCCGCCAGCATCATCCCCTCGATGCCAATGTTGATGATGCCCGATCGTTCGCACAGAATGCCGCTCAGCGCGCCCAAAATCAGCGGCACGGCGGCGCGCAGCATAAAGTTGAGCGCGCTCACGCCAAAGAGCACGCGCAGCGCCGTCACCTGCCGCAGGTCGGTGGCGTTGACGAGAATCGCCATCACCAAAACGGCGATGGTGAAAGCAATGGCGAGAATCGAGGAGGTTTTCCAAATTCGCAAATTACGCATAGAATTCACCTTTTCAACGCGGAGAGCGCGGAGAAGGCGCGGAGGGCCGCAGAGTTTGAGAGAAATGGTATTTAACGAACCAATCGTAAATCGCAAATCCAAAATCACCCCCCGCCCCAGCCGCTGCTCAAATTGGTTTGCTTCCATGCTCGCACTTGTTCTTCAACTTTTTGAGAGCTTGGTCGATTTCGTCCTCGCGGATGCGCAGGCGGAAGAGCCAGCGAATGATGGCGGGCGCGGCCACAAAGGTGAGCACCAGCGCTTGGATCACCTGGATGATGTCGGCGGCGACGCCCGAATCAAATGTAGCAATTAAGATGCATTCGCGCCGCGCCCGCGTCCAGCGCGCCGAGATCACCTGGATGATGTCGGCGGCGACGCCCGAATCAAACTGCATTCGCGCCGCGCCCGCGTCCAGCGCGCCCAGGAGAAACGAGGATGATGCCGAGCGGGTTGGTTTGCCCCAGCAGCGCCACGGTGATGCCGTCGAAGCCAACGCCGCCGCCAAATTCGGGGGCGAAGCGGTGGATCAGCCCCAGCGTCTCGATCGCGCCCGCCAAGCCCGCCAGCGCGCCCGCGATCGACATCGTCAGAATAATCGTCCAGTTGACGCGAATCCCCGCGTAGCGCGCAGCCTTCACGTTCTGACCGACCGTGCGAATCTCAAAGCCCAACGTCGTCTTATAAATCAGCCACCAGACGAAGACCGCCACCAGAATCGCCAGCGGAATACCCCAGTGGACGTTGTAGGGTCGGTCGAAGATAAAGGGGATGCGTGCGCTCATCAGCACGTCCGGCGTTTCGGAAATGGCGCCGGAGGTCGGGTCGCGCAGGGGGCCATCGGTCGAGACCGTCCAGCCCACAAAGTTGGCCGCAACATAGTTGAGCATGATCGTGGTGATCACCTCGTGCGCACCGGTATAGGCCTTGAGCGCGCCCGGAATTGCGCCCCAAATCAGCCCGCCGCCGATTCCCGCTAGCATGGCCAGCGGCAGGTGAACAAAAACGGGCAGGTCGGGAAAGTTGATGCCAACTGCCACGGCAGAAATGGCGCCCATCAGATATTGGCCCGCCGCGCCAATGTTAAACAATCCTGCCTTAAACGCCACGGCCACGGACAAGCCCGTCAGCAGCAGCGGCGTCAGGTTGCGCGCCACCGTCGACCACGCGCGGGCGCTGCCAAACGCGCCCAGAAACAGCCCCTCGTACGCAGCCAGCACGTCGTCGCCCGCCAGCACTATCACCAGCGCGCCGACGACGAGCGCCGTCAACAGCGCCAGGCCGGGGATGATCAGCGGGCGCAGGATCGCGCCGGGGGTGAAGGCGGAAGAGGCGGTCGGGGTGGCGGCGGAGGCGGTCATGTTTTGTAAGACGAAGCGCTGCTTCGTCCCCGCTTAATTAACAAAGATTGAGCGAAAATTACCGGACGTGAAGCAGCACTTCGCGCTACACGTAAAATTGGGAGACACGTTTGTGTCTCCCAATGTGTTCAACCAACAATGCCAACGACTAGCCGCCTGGGTTGTAGCCCGTCTCGATGCTGCCGTCCTCCAGCCCCGCCGCAATCTCCTCCAGCTGCGTCTTGACCTCTTCGGGAACCGTCTCCTCGAAGTCGTGGAAGGGGGCTAAGTCTGAGCCGCCGAAGTAGTTGCCGGTGGCCGGCTCGCCGTCGGCGTAGAGCGTCACGAGATCGACCACGCCGGGGGTGATCAGCTTCATGGCGCTGGAGACGAGGCAGGGGTGCGCCGCTTCAAGCAGCAGCCACTGGTCGGTGTCCACGCCGATGCAGTAGACCGTGGCGCCGGATTCTGCCTCGGCGGCGACCTCCTGCAGCGCGCCGTTGCCCGTGTTGCCACCTGCGCCAAAGATAATGTCCGCCCCCTGATCCAGCGCCTGGCGGGCCGTGGCCGCGCCCCATTCGGGGTCGGTAAAGGCCACGCTGATGTCGCCCGGATGGTAGGTGGAAATGATGTCGATATCGGGGTTGATGTAGCGCGCGCCTGCTTCGTACCCTTCGTTAAAGGCCACCACCGGCGGCACCGAATCCGTGCCCAATACGGCACCAATCGTGCCCGATTCGGTCAGGTTGGCGGCCAGCGCCCCTGCCAGGAAGCCGGAGCGATCCTCGTTGAAGACGAGGCCCACCACGTTATCCATCGGCTCACCCTGGAACTGGTCGACGCCAATAAAGTAGATATCGGGGTTTTCGGCGGCGGCGGTCGCCGTGGCCTCGCCCAGGCCAAAGCCGACGGTGACGATCACGTTGTAGCCCGCATCGACAAACTGCTGGATATTGTCGCCGTAGTCCGTCGGGGCCTGCGTCTCGATAAAGCGGATGTCGTCCTCGGCGACGCCCAGCTGCTCGGCGGCGGCCTCCACGCCTTCCCAGGCGGACTGGTTAAAGCTGCGGTCGTTGACGCGGCCCACGTCCGTGACGAGGCCGATCTGGAGATCGGCGGCGGGGGCGTCGGCGGTCGTGGCGTCGGACTCCGCATCGACGGCGGGCGCGTCGCCCGTGGGCTCGGTGACGGGCGTGCAGGCGGCGGCCAGCAGCGCCAGCAGAGCGAGCACGCTCAGGCAGAGCGCAAATCGTTTGTTTTGCATGGGGGGTGTTCTCCTTTAAGATTGAATTGTCTAAAAAATTTATGTGAGCGCGTTTGTGCCGCTGCCTCGACGGTGGGGCAGCCGGGATGTAGGGAGGCCGTGCGGCCAGCCGCTGGGTCGATAATAACCCAGCCAGGGTCGGTTCGGTGCAAAGCTGACAGAGGTGCGGGGCGTCAGCTTGTACCCTGTAGGGGCATTATACAGAAGAAATGCTTAATTCCAAAGCACAGCCGATCTCAACGCGATTTTGCGAATTCTCAGTGCAGAGGGCGCGCAGCGCAGAGGGCGCGCAGCGCAGCGAGTGGGCATTGCGTAGTGATGCGCTCAGCCGCTCCCTCGGTCTGTTTATGTCCTCTTTGGTTATCCTGAGATGTGGGAAGGGTCGAGCTTGTCACGTAGCGAAGCACACGTGACCTACCGTTTTCAGTCACTTTGTAGACCCATCATCGGTCACGAGATGTGACAATTACAGCCTGGACGTTGGTCGCCTAAGTCTGCCTGGCCTTGGGCCGTGACGGTCACTGTCACAGCGACTCTACGTACCCAATCTTTATTTATCAATCTTCACCCTTCCGGAGGAAACCCATGGCAACCGCCACCCAACGCATCTCTCTCGGCGTGCGACGCGCCCTGCAGCAGTGTTCGCTGCCCAACCACACCTTTTCCATGCTCGCGCTCGACCAGCGCGGCAGTCTGATCAAAATGCTGGGCGCGGCCACGAACACGGCGGGGGACGACGTGCCCTACAGCACCGTGACCGGCTTCAAGCGCGAGGCCATCGACATTCTTTCGCCGCTGGCCAGCGCCGTGCTGCTCGATCCGGAGTGGGGCTACCCAACCTGCGTTGCGTCCGGCGCGCTCAACGGCAGCAGCGGGCTGCTGATGTCCTACGAAAAGAGCGGCTACGAAGGCGACCCCACCGAGCGGCGCACGGCGCTGATGAACGATTGGAGCGTCGAGCAGATGCAGCGCGCCGGGGCCAGCGGCGTCAAGCTGCTGGTTTACTACCGACCCGATGCGGACAACGCCAAAGATCAGGAGGAGTTGGTACAAGAAGTGGCGGACGAATGTAAGAAGTGGGACATGCCGCTCTTCCTGGAGCCGCTACACTACTCGACAAATCCCAACGTCAGCAAGGTGGAGAACGCCGAGCGCCGCGAAATTGTGGTCGAATCGGCCAAACGGCTGGTCCCGCTGGGCGTCACCATTCTCAAGGCCGAATTCCCCGTCGACATTACGCAGACGGACGACGAGGCCGTGTGGGCTGAATCCTGCCAGGAGCTGAGCGAGGCCATCGACGTGCCCTGGGTGCTGCTCAGCGCGGGCGTGGATTACGATTTGTACGAGCGCCAGGTGCGCGTCGCCTGCGACAACGGCGCCAGCGGCATCCTCTGCGGTCGCGCCGTGTGGAAGGAATCGGTCGACTTACAGGACACCAAGCGCACGGACTTTATCCAAAACACCTCCACCCAACGCTTCCGCACTCTGGCGCAGATGGTCGAGCAAAACGCTCGCCCGTGGACGGACTTTTACCCGGCGGACAGCGGGGATGACCTCGAAGACTGGTATAAAAGCTAAAAGAGTTACACAGAGATTCACAGAGGGGGCACAGAGATTCACAGAGAGAAGAATGAGAAACCCTCTGTGAATCTCTGTGCCCCCTCTGTGCGCTCTGTGTCCCAAATTTGAACATGTCAACGAAACCCCTCACCTCCCTCGTCGCCTCCGCCGGTTGAGCGTCCAAGCTCCCGCCGGGGACGTTGTCGCACGTGGTGCGGCAGATCGCCGGGGCTTTCCCGGCAGCTGAATATCCCAACGTGCTGGTCGGCCTCGGCGAGCCGGATGACGCCGCCGTCGTGCGGCTTGATGCCGAGCGCGCGCTGATCCAGACAACGGATTTCTTTACGCCTATTGTGGACGATCCGTGGACGTACGGCGCCATCGCCGCGGCCAACGCCATGAGCGACGTCTATGCCATGGGCGGCGAGGTGATCACCTGCCTCAACATCGCCGGCTTTCCGGAGGATTTGGACGCCGAAACCGTGTCGAAAATTTTTGCGGGTGGCGCGGCCAAGGTGCGCGAAGCGGGCGGCGTCATCGCCGGTGGCCACACTGTCACCAACGCCGAACCCTTCTATGGTCTCAGCGTCACCGGCTTGATTCACCCGGAGCGCGTCACGCGCAAGGGCGGCCTCACGCCGGGCGATCGGCTCTACCTGACCAAGCCGCTGGGCACGGGCATCATCACCACCGCGGCCAAGCTGACGGGCGCTGTCGAAAATCGCGCACGCAAGCTGGCTCGTCGCGCGCAGGGTAAGCCCGATCTCGATCCGGCGCATCTCGACGCGGCGGTCGACTCGATGCTGCGGCTCAACCGCGTGGCGGCGCAGGCGGGGCAGATCGCCAATGCGCGCGGCGCCACGGACATCACCGGCTTTGGCCTGCTGGGCCACGCCAGCGAAATGGTGCAGCGGTCCGCCAACTCCAGCGGCGGCGGCCTGCGGATTGTGGCGGACGACGTGCCCGCGCTGCCCGGCGTTTGGTCGTACATCGAGGCGGGCTATCTCACGCGCGGCAGCACGCGCAATCCCGCGCACTTTGCAAACCTCGCGGCTTGCGCCATCGGTTTCGCCGAGCACGTTTCCCCAGCACAACGCACGCTGCTCTGGGAAGCGGAGACAAGCGGCGGTCTCCTGCTGGCGATCGCTGCCGAGGCGGCGTCGCGCTTTGAAGAGGCCTGCGCCGAACGCGATCAAGACTGCTGGCCCATTGGGGAAGTGGTGGAGGCCGCCGGTCTTTACATTGTGTAGAAACGTTTGTGTAGGAACGTTGTATAGAAGTATAGAAATGTTGTATAGGAACGTTGCGTAGTGCTTTAAGGTATCCTTTCCTCCACCTTCCCCCTGTGCTATAATTTGCTCGTTCCTCATTTTCAACCCACTGGAGTTTTTTAATGCAGTTAACCCACGCCCAAAAGCAACATTTTGTCGAGCAGGGCTTTGTGCAAGTACCGGGCGTTGTCCCGCCAGCCATGGTGGCTCGCGCGCTCAAGGCGATCAACCATTGCGTTGGCGAGGGCATGGACCCGGAGCAGATGCCATTTTTTCGCGCGCGCTCCTTCTGCCCAGAAGTACAAGATCAGCCGCCCATTGTCGACTTATTCTACAAAACGCCCGCGCTCTCGCTGGCAGAATCGGCGATTGGCGAAGGCCAAATCGAGCCCGTTCCCCACGGCCAAATCGCGCTGCGCTTCCCCACGCTCGACGACCCACCCGGCGAGCCCCACCCCCACATCGACGGCATGCACACGCCCACCAACGGCGTGCCCGAGGGCGAAATCTACAGCTTCACCATGCTGCTCGGCGTCATGCTCAGCGACGTGACCAGCGAGTACGCGGGCAACCTGACCGTCTGGCCCGGCACGCATTACAAGCACGAGGCATACTTCCGCGAGCGCGGCGCGCAGTCGCTGCTGGAGGGAATGCCAAAAGTCGAGATGCCGGAGCCACATCAGGTGCTTGCCCGCGCGGGCGACGTTGTGCTGGCGCACTACGAAACGGCCCACGGCATCACGCCCAACGCCTCGCCCCACCCGCGCTACGCCATTTACTTCCGCCTCAAGCGCAAGGGGCACAACGACGACAAGTGGAATATCCTGACCGACATCTGGCGCGAGTGGGACGGGCTGCGTGAGATTGTCGATTCGGGGTAAGTCGAGAAAATCAGCGCAAAGGCGCAAGGGAGTGGGTTCGTAGGTCACGTATGCTCGCTACGTGACGTTCCACGTGTATCCAACCGCGGTGTTAGTGACCCATCAGCTCAAAGCGACCGAATCGGGGTAAACCGAGATGGTCACATTGCAGAGCAAATGTGACCTGCGGGAATTCCCCTTCGCGCCTTCGCGCCTTCGCGTTAAAAATCTTCAGTTAACGAAAAATTATGGCGAATCAACTAAATGGAAAAGTCGCGCTGATCACCGGCGCGGGCAGCGGCATTGGCGCGGCGACGGCGCGGCGCATGGTCGCCGAGGGGGCGCGCGTGGCGGTAACGGGCATCCCGGCAGATGGCGTCGAAGCCGTGGCGGCGGAGCTGGGCGACGCGGCGATTGCGATTCCGACCGACGTGTCGGACGGCGATCAGGTGCAGGCGGCGGTGAAGAAAACGGTTGACCAATGGGGGCGGCTCGACGTGCTCGTGCCCAACGCGGGCATCCAGCTCCACGACCGCGACCGCAATCTGCACCAGATGGACGACGATATTTGGGATCGCACGCACGATGTTAATTACCGCGGCGTCTACCTCACCTGCAAGCACGGGCTGGCCCAATTTGTGGAGCAGGGAGCCGGTGGACAATCAGGCGGCGTCATCGTGATGGTGGTCTCGGTGACGGCCATGAACGGGCGTTCGGGCAACCCGGCCTACCTGAGCGGCAAGCACGGGCTAATCGGGCTGAACCGCTACATTGCCGTCCACTACGCCGAGCACGGCATCCGCTGCAACGCGCTCTGCCCCGGCGCGCTCGAACGCACGCCCAACCACGACATTCACCCCGACGCCGCCGGGCGCGAGGCGCGGCTCACCGAACGCATCCCGCTCGGTCGCCTCGGCACGCCGGAGGACATGGCGCCGTTTATCACCTTCCTGGCCTCGGATGATGCGAGCTATGCAAATGGGGCGTACTTCATTGTCGACGGTGGATTGACGATTGCGTAGGAATTTTTAGCCACGAATTGCACGAATTACACGAATGGAAGTTTGCGCAACCAAAAATTCGTGTAATTCGTGCAATTCGTGGCCTATCTCTCTCCCTATGAAAATCACTCACATCGAACCCTTTCTCATCGACGCGGGCTGGCGACCGTGGCTTTACGTCAAAGTCGAAACCGATGAGGGCATCACCGGCTGGGGCGAGTGCAGCGACACGCGCACGCCGCACGCCATTGTCGGCGCGATCCGCGACTTCGCGCCGCGGCTGATCGGCAGCGATCCGCGCGCCTACGAGATGCGCTTCCAGGATATGCTGCGCCCCACGCGCCAAAGCATGGGCGGCGTCGCGGCCAAGGCGATGGCGGGCATTGAACTGGCGCTGGTCGACATCAAAGCGCGGGCGCTCGGCATTTCGGTGGTGGAACTGTTTGGCGGGCCGACGCGCGACGACGTGCGCGTTTACTGGTCGCACTGCGGCACGACGCGCATCACCCACGGCGAGCAGCTCGGCCTGCCGCCGCTGCACTCGATGGACGACGTGGCGGCGCTGGGGCGCGAGGTGGTCGCGCGCGGCTTTACGGCGCTCAAGACCAACATTCTCTTCCCCGGCGATCCGGGGTCGATTCACTTCCACGGCTTTGGCGGCCCCGCGGGGACGACGGACCAAGTTGCCGACCGCGCGCTGCTGCGCCACATCGAGACGCTGATCGGCACGCTGCGCGACGCCGTCGGCCCCGATGTCGACATCAACCTCGACCTCAACTTCAACTTCAAGACCGAAGCGTGCATTCGCATCGCCGAGGTGCTGGAGCCGTTTGACCTGCTCTGGCTCGAAATTGATTTGTACGATCCACAGGCCCTGCGCCAAATCCGCGACGCCACGCGCACCAACATCTGCACGGGCGAGACCTTCTACTACGCGCGCCAATTTTTGCCCTACTTCCAGGCGCACTGTGCCGACGTCTTTATGATCGACGTGCCCTGGAACGGCTTTGCGCCCTCCAAGAAAATCGGCGATTTGGCCGACTTGTTCAGCTACAACGTCTCGCCGCACAACTACTACAGCCACCTCTCCAGCTTTATCAGCGCCAGCCTCTGTGCCGTCCTGCCCAACGTGCGCATCATGGAAATCGACATCGACGACGTGGCCTGGAAGGATGAGTTGGTCACCAATGCACCAGAGATCGTCGACGGGCGCATGGCGATTCCGACGGGGCCGGGCTGGGGCACGGAGGTGGTCGAGGAAGTGGTGCGCGCGCACCCGTGGTCGGGTGGCGTGTCGGCGTGGTGAGAATATAGCGGAGGGTTGACAGCGGTCGATTTGGCGGTAGAATGTGGGCAGTGTGCAAGAAATGAAGGGAGACCAACATGGTGATGACAAAGAGCGAACTTCAGACACAACTGTTGGAGTTTTTTCAAGAAATCGAGAAGTCAGGCGAAGAGGTTATTATTACTGAGAACGAGCGGCCAGTGATTCGCATTGAGCCGATTAAAAAGAAGTTGACTGTTGACGAGGCATTCGCTGGAATGCGCAATAGTCTTATTTTTCACGAAGACCCCGATACGCCAACCATCGACGAGTGGGACGAGGTTTAAGTGATCTTGCTCGATACTTCGGCGCTGCTCTACTGGACAGTCAGGGATAATGAGCTGCCAGACACAGCAAGGCAGGTTATCGAAGTGGCAGAGGATATCAGGATCAGCTCCATTTCTATTTGGGAAATCGGGCTGAAATCACAGAAGGGCAAGCTTCAGCTTCCTGTGCCACTTCGTGACTATGTTCAGCGCATCCGGAACATGGCTAATGTTACAATCCTGCCAGTGGACGAACAAATCTGGCTCAAAAACGTCGAGCTCGACTGGCCCCACCGCGACCCCGCCGACCGCACGATTGTCGCCACGGCCATGCTGCTCGACTGCCCACTTGTGACCTCGGATGTAGCCATGCGCGACTTCTACCCCAAAGCCATTTGGTGACCCTATGCTCCCACCCACCCGCCACCTCGACTTCCCCGACTGCTACAACGCCCGCGATCTCGGCGGCCTGCCCACACTCGACGGCGGCACGACGTGCTGGGGCGCAATCGCGCGCGCGGATTTACTCACGCGGCTGACGGAGGCGGGCGTGCAGGCCCTGCGCGATCACGGCATCCGCACGATTGTCGATCTGCGCGAGCCGGACGAAGTTGCAGCGGAGCCATCATTTTTCTCCGATGACGCGGACGAGCACATCCGCTACATTAACCGCCCGCTGGAAAATCGACGCCCCGAAGTGAGCGCGCTGATTGAGCGGGCGCAGACGCGGGGCGAAGTCTATTGTCTGGTGCTCGATCATTACTTAAAGTTGGTGGCCGAAGCCATGTGCGCCATTGCCGACGCGCCGCCCGGCGGCGTGCTGATCCACTGCCATGCGGGCAAGGATCGCACGGGGACGGTCGCCGCGCTGCTGCTGGGCTTGGTCGGCGTGCCGGATGAGGTGATTATCGAGGACTATGCGCTGAGCCAGGAGCGGCTGCGGCCAATGTGGAAACAGATGGTCGAGGAAGTTGGTGGCGAGGAGAACGCCGATTTCTGGCTCAAGCCCACGGCCACGGCGGAGATGATGCACCACACGCTCGAACACCTGCGCGAGCGCTACGGCAGCGTGCGCGACTATTTGCTATCTGCCGGGCTAACGGCGGACGAACTGACGCGCCTTGGACAGCGCTTGATGGAGAACAACCCAGCGCCATGATCGACTGCGACATTCACAACGAGCTGCCCTCGCTGCACGCGCTGGAGCCTTATCTCGCCGACCACTGGGTCGACTACATTAACGAATCCGGCTTTACTGGCCCCGACGCCAACGATTATCCCGCTGGGGCGGAAATTACGGCCCGACCCGGCTCGACGCCCACCAGCGGCGCGCCCGCCGGTTCGGATTTGGGCCTGCTGCGCGAGCAGCTGCTCGACCCGCTCGACGTCGAGATCGGCATCTTAAACTGCGCCTACCGCGTGGGCAGCGTCCACCACCCCGACTTGGCCGCGGCGCTGGCGACGGCGGTCAACCAGTGGCAGGTCGACGCCTGGTTCGCGCCCGAGCCGCGGCTGCGCGCCTCGATTGTAGTGCCGGTGCAGCTGCCCGACTTGGCGGCGGCGGAGATCGCGCGCTGGGCCGAGCACGCGGGCTTTGTGCAGGTGGTGCTGCCGGTGCGTTCGGAGGCGCTCTACGGCAACCGCCGCTACTGGCCGATTTTTGAAGCGGCCACCCAGCACGATCTGGTGGTCGGCATTCACTACGGCGGCGCGCCCGGCCACCCGCCCACGCCGTCGGGCTGGCCCTCTACCTATCTCGAGGAATACGTGGACATGTCGGCCATTTTCCAGTCGCAGGTGATGAGCCTGGTCGTGGAGGGAACCTTTGATCGTTTTCCCACGCTGCGCATCGCCCTGATCGAGAGCGGCTTTACCTGGCTGCCGTCGCTGATGTGGCGCATGGACAAGGAGTGGAAGGGGCTGCGCCACAACATTCCGTGGGTCAAGCGACCGCCGTCGGCCTACATGCGCGAGCATCTGCGGCTGACGACCGCGCCGCTCGACGCGCCCGACGCCGCCCAGCTGCGCCAAATCGTCGAGCAGATCGAGTCGGAGGAGATGTTGATGTTTGGCTCGGATTACCCCCATTGGCATGCTGACGCACCGACAGAGATTTTTGAGATGGGGCTACCGGATCCGCTGGTGCAGGGCATACGCTCGAAGAATGCGCGTCGATTTTATCGGCTGTAGATAAATATGATCTCGTCCCGATGCTCTGCGTCGGGATGCCTACTCGACGCTCCGCGTCGCCGCATAGGCGTAGAAATCTTGTGAATCTCAACGAAGCGGGTAGGCTGAGCGGGGACGCGGAGCGTCCGGCCTGCATCACCACGCGGAGCGTGGCGACGAGATGAATAGAACCGCGAACGAACGCGGACATTTTAATTTCCCAGGAGAACCAAATGGCTACCGTGCTCCCACCGCCTGCAAAACAAAAAGCAACAGTGCAAGAAGCAACAAAGGAAGCGCCTTTTGCATCGCAACCGCGCGTGCAAAAGCAGAAAACGCCCGTCATCGACTGCGACATTCACAACGCGCCAAGGTCGCCTAACGCGCTGCTCAAATACCTGCCCAGCCGCTGGCGTCGCCACCACGAGTCCATTGGCAAGCGCGGCTACCTGGGCTCATCCTACCCGCGCGCCCTGCCCAACGCGGCGCGCACCGATTCGTGGCCGCCCTCGGGCGCGCCCGCTGGCTCGGATTTGGACTTTCTGCGCACGCAGCTGCTGGACGAGTGGGAGATTGAAATCGGCGTGCTCAACCCGCTGCAGGGGGCGGGCACGCAGGTCAATCGCGAATATGGCGCGGCGCTGGCCAGCGCGCTCAACGACTGGCAGGCAGAGGTGTGGCTCGATCCGGAACCGCGTTTGCGCGGCTCGATTACGGTGATGTACGAGGAGGGCGACCTGGCCGCCGCCGAAATCCAGCGCATGGCGCAGCACCCCGGCTTTGTGCAAGTCTTGCTCGTGGTGCGCACACAGGAGCTGCTCGGCCACCGCAAGTACTACCCGATGTACGAAGCCGCCGTCGAGCACGACCTGCCGATTGGCATCCACTTTGGCGGTGCGGGCGGCGGGCCAATCACCGGCGCGGGCTGGCCTTCGCACTACTACGAAGACCACTGCGGCATGGCGCAATCCTTCCAGCCGCAGGTCGCCAGCCTCGTGCTGGACGGCGTCTTCGAGCGCTTCCCCACGCTGAAGATCGTGCTGATCGAAGGCGGCTTTGGCTGGCTGCCGCCGCTGATGTGGCGGTTGGACAAAAGCTGGCAGCGCATGGGCGCAGAAGTACCCGCGTTGACGCGCCCGCCTTCAGACTACATCCGCGAGCACATTTGGCTCACGACGCAGCCAATGGAAGAGCCGCCGCAGGGTCGCTACTTCCGCCAGCTGCTGAACCAGCTCGACATGAACGACCACCTGCTCTTCGCCACCGACTACCCCCACTGGGATTTCGACGCACCCGACCGGGCGATCCCGGTCAAGCTGGAGGCTGAGCTGGAGCGGCAGATCATGGCGGGCAATGCGCGGGCGCTCTACCGATTTTAGATTTACGATTTTGGATTTGCGATTTACGAACGCTTTGCGGTGCGCCCTACCCAGCTCGTAAATCGTAAATCTGAAATCCCAAATCCCAAACCCCAAATGGCTAAACACATCATCGCCACCGTCGACGAAATTCCGCCGGGCGGGCGCAAGCTGGTCGAGATCGGCGGGCGCTCGATTGGCGTCTTCAACATCGACGGCGACTTCTTCGCCCTGCGCAACAGCTGCCCCCACCAGGGCGGCGCGCTCTGCAAAGGGCGGCTAACCGGCTTCCTCCAATCCGACGCGCCGGGCGACTTTCGCTACACCAGGCGCGGTGAAATTTTGCGCTGCCCCTGGCACGGCTGGGAGTTCGACGTCAAGACCGGTCAGTCGTGGTTTGACCCGACCAAGACGCGCGTCCGAAGCTACGAGGTCAGCGTCGAGCGCGGTTCCCTGGTGGACTCGACTGCGGTAGCGGTGCAGGGCGACGGGGAGTCGGAGTTGCAAAAAGGGCCGTATCAGGCGGAAACCTTTCCCGTTACCGTTGAGCAAGCGTATATCGTGATCGAAATTTGAGCCGATGCACATCACCGACCTCCACACCTTCGTCGTCGGCAACCCGCGGCCCAGCTTTGGCGGGCGCTACTTTATCTTCCTCAAGCTCACCACCAGCAGCGGCGTGACGGGCTGGGGTGAGGTCTACTCCGTGCCCTTTCACCCGCACGTCGTCGAGCAGATGATTCGCGACGTGGCCGCGCGCTACCTCATCGGCCACAATCCCTTTCACATCGAGCAGCTCTGGCGGCGCGTCTACTCCAGCGGCTTTACGCAGCGACCCGATGTCTCGCTGGCGGGCATCCTCAGCGGCCTCGAAATGGCCTGCTGGGACATCATTGGCAAGGAGACGAACCGGCCGGTTTACGAACTGCTCGGCGGGCGCGTCCACGATCGGCTGCGCTCCTACACCTACATCTATCCCGAACCGGGCGACGCCACAAACGTCTACGTCGACCCCGGCTTGGCGGCCCAGCGCGCGGTAAGCCTCGCCGACCAGGGCTTCACCGCTGTCAAGTTTGATCCCGTCAGCCCCTACACCGCCTTCGACCCGCGCCAGCTTTCCCTCGACGCGCTCGACCGCGCGGAAACCTTCGTGCGTCAAATCCGCGAAGCCGTCGGCCCCCGCTGCGACCTGCTCTTCGGCAGCCACGGCCAGATGACGCCGTCGAGCGCGCTGCGGCTGGCTCGACGGCTCGAAGCCTACGACCCGCTCTGGCTCGAAGAGCCGACGCCGCCCGCCAACGTCGCGGCCATGGCCACCGTCGCGCGCGGCACGAGCATCCCCATTGCCACGGGCGAGCGGCTGGCGACCAAGTACGAATTTGCCGCGCTCCTGGCCGCGGGGGCAGCTTCGATTTTGCAGATGAACCTGGGTCGCGTGGGGGGCCTGCTGGAGGCGAAGAAGATTGCGGGCATGGCCGAAGCGCACTACGCACAGATCGCGCCGCATCTGTACTGCGGCCCCGTCGTCGGCGCGGCGAACATCCAGCTCAGCGCGTGCAGCCCCAACTTTCTCATCCTCGAAGGCATCGGTCAGTGGGACGGTTTCCACGCCCAGATTTTGAAATCGCCGATCCGGTGGCAGGATGGCTACGTGATCCCGCCGCCGACGCCGGGATTGGGCATTGAGGTGGATGAGGAAGTTGCGGCGGCGCATCCATACAAGGGAGATAGGCTGCATCTGGAGATGGTCGATGAGCCGGAGGATTAGCGATCCTCCCATGGCTGCGCCACCAAAATGAATCTTTCCCTGTTGTGAGTGGGGAAGAGGAGAATCGACCGTGCGCTGCGCTCGCGATCCGACCAAGGTCGGTCAATCCGGCACAACGCCAGCCGAAGACGAATCTGGGGACGAGTCTCCGGCGTTTGACAGTCTCCATAAATGTAGTATCATAGCTTGACACTGGCCGTGCGCCGATAAATTTTCCACCGTTTTTAACTCAATACGTTTCGGGTTCACAAAAGCACGTCGCAGTCGCCCACGCTTGGGATCGTCTCCACACGCGTTGACCCCCAGTTCGCCTCTACGAGCCGACCGGCGGCGACGTCTGGTTTCGCAAGGCAAATGGCGAGCGCGTCAACGTGACCGAATTGTCGCGCCAGGAGATGAAGGCGCTGCGCCGCGAGATGCGCATGATTTTCCAAGACCCCTTCTCTTCGCTCAACCCGCGCCTGGCCGTCAGCGACATCATCGGCGAGCCGCTGGTGATTCACAAGGCGGCCCAGGGCAGGGCGATTGAGGATCGCGTCGCCGAATTGATGACGGCCGTCGGCCTCGATCCGGCGTACATGACGCGCTACCTCCATGAATTTTCCGGCGGCCAGCGGCAGCGCATTGGCCTGGCGCGCACGCTCGCGCTCAACCCGCGCCTGATCGTCGCCGACGAGCCGGTCAGCGCGCTCGACGTGTCGATCCAGGCGCAGGTGCTCAATCTGCTCGGCAACCTCAAGGACGAGCTGGGGCTGACGGTGATTTTTATTGCCCACGACTTGTCCGTGGTCGAGCACATCTGCGACCGGATTGCGGTGATGTACGTGGGTAAGATCATGGAAATCGCCGAATCCGAAGAGCTGCTGCGCCACCCCAAACATCCCTACACCGAGGCCCTGGTCAGCGCCGTCCCCCCCGCCGATCCGGACGTTCAGCTGGATCGCATCATCCTCGATGGCGACGTGCCCAGCCCGGCCAATCCGCCCAGCGGCTGCGTCTTCCACCCGCGCTGTCGCTACGCCGAGGAGATTTGTACGCAGGAGGAGCCGCCGCTGGAGGAGATTAGCGCGGGGCACATGGCGGCGTGTCACTTTGCGCGCGAGCTCAGTTTGCAGGGCGTGGGCGAGCGGGTGCGGGCCCAGCGCGAAGCCGAGGAGAGGGTAGCGGAGACACCCGTGTAGAGGCCGCATGACTGAACTTGTTAACCCCATTGCGGAGTGGGCCGCGGCGATCACCGAGGTGGTCGGCGTCTGCCTGATCGTCATCCTGGCCCTTTACGCGCTGCTCTTTGCCGCGGTGCGGCTGCTGCAGCGAGCCGACTCGAAGACAATCTTCCTGCAGACACGGCAGCGGCTCGGCGGCGGCATTCTGCTGGGCCTGGAATTTCTCGTCGCGGCGGACATCATCCACACCGTCGCCGTCGAGCTGACGCTGGAAACGGTGAGCACGCTGGCCGTGATTATCCTGATCCGCACGCTGCTCAGCTTTACGCTGGAAGTAGAATTGACGGGCGACTGGCCCTGGCAAAACGACAGCAGCTCGCTGGAGGATATTTAGAAGGTGGAGCAGAAATGCGATCAACGAAGGGTATGAAGTTACACGAAGAACGGTTGCCGTGCCCTCTTGCTTCGCGTTTCTTCATGCCTTTGTTGATCACAAGGTTGTTTTGAAAACATGTAACGCAAGGAATTTCAATTGAGCGCAGAGACAACCCCAGCCCACTCTCTCCGAATCGATCCGCTGACCGCGATCGACGCTTCGACGCGCGTGGGCGAGAACAGCCGCATCCTGGCCGCGCTGGCTTACCTGCTCTTCCCCGTGGGCTGGCTCTTCGGCCTTTTCCTCCAGCGCGACGACTTCGTGCGCTTCCACGCCCGCCAGTCGCTGGGCCTGCTGGTCGCCACCGTAGCCGCGCCCGCGGCGTGGGCCGTGATCGCGTGGGCGCTCGCGCTGATCCCGATTGTCGGCCCGCTGGTGGCCGCGGCGCTCTGCGCCGTGGTGATTGCGGTGTGGCTGGCGGTAATTGGGGTGGCGGTGTGGGGTGCGGTCAACGGATTGCGGGGGAAGCGCGAAGTCGCGCCGGTCTTTGGGCGGTCTGCTGCTTGAAGGCCGCGAATTAGATCAGCAGCAGTTGGGCAACCTCGTTACGGGGTTGCCCTTTTCTGTCGTACGCGGTTGGCAGAAGAATCTCTGTTGAAAGGCTCTTTATGAAAAATCTCCAAACCAATCTTCAGACAAAGCCTGCCCAGCTGCTGCCGTCCGAGCTGCTTCACCAAACGTTTGCGCGCTTTGTCATCGTCAGCGGCTGCGTCTACGGCGCGTGGCACTTCGCCGCCACGCTGAGCCAGCCCGAAGTGTATCTGGTTGATAGCTGGCGGATTACGCCGGTGGTGGCGCTGGTGGCGGCGCTGTCGCTGTGGCTGGCACAGGGTCAGTTGTGGCTGGCGCAGACTGTGTGGCAGGTGGGCGCGGCGGCAGCAATTGGGCTGGCGCTGCACGTGTATGGGCAGGCGGAGATTGCGTTTCTGCTGGTGCTGCTCCCCTTTTTCGCGGCGACCATCGCGGGCTGGCGCGGTGGCCTGCTTTCGGTGACGCTGGTCACGATTTGCGTCTGGGTCGAGCCGTTTGCCTTTGGCCTTCCTGTCGGCTATCGCTGGGCCGTTGCGGCGGCGTCGCTCCTCGTCGCCCTGCTGAGCTATATCTCGGTGCAGGCGCTGCTCACAATGACGGCCTGGTCGCTCTACAACGCCGAGCAGGCGCGGCTGCATCTGGAGCAGGCGCGTCGACATCGCGCCGAGACGCTGCACGCGCTCAAGCAGCTCGATCTGGCCAACTACCAGCTCGCGCGCGCCAACCACACCATGGTGCTCGCCCGCGCCGAGGCCGAAGCGGCCCGCAACGACCGCGATCGCTTTGCGCTGGCCGTGAGCCACGAGCTGCGTACGCCGCTCAACTTTATCTTTGGCTTTAGCGAGCTGATGGTCAATGCGCCCGAAACCTATGCCAAGCTAGACGAGTGGCCCGACGGGCTGCACGACGACATCAATGAAATCTACCGCAGCTGTCGCCACCTGCTGCGGCTGATCAACGACATTTTGGAGCTGGGCAAAATTGAAGCGCGCCAGATGCTGCTCTTTAAGGAGTCGACGCAAATGGCGGAAATCGTGCGCGAGGTGGAGGGGATGGTGCGACCGGCCTTTGAGCGCAAACGGCTCTGGCTGCGCACTGAGATCGACCCCGACCTGCCGCCCCTCACCCTCGACCGCACACGCATTCGCCAAGTGCTGCTCAACCTGCTTACCAACAGCCTGCGCTTCACCGAGCAGGGCGGCGTGGTGGTGCGCGCAAAGTATGGGCCAGAAGCGATGACGGTCAGCGTCGAGGACACGGGCCCAGGTATTGCCGATGCCGACCTGCCCAAAGTCTTTGAGGAGTTTCGGCAGGTTGGCGAGGGCGGCTGGCGGCGCGACGAGGGCACGGGGCTGGGCATGGCGATCAGCCAGAACTTTATCCGGCTGCACGGTGGGCAGATCGGCGTGGAGAGCGCGGCGGGGCGCGGGGCGCGCTTCTACTTTACGCTGCCGCTGCCCGCCGCAACCCCTTCGGCGCTTCCTACTCAGCTGCCCACCTCGCCCACCCTCGACAAGCGCCAGTCGACCGAGCGCTTTTGGCAAGGGCTGACGCAGCGCTCGGCCAGGGAGCGGCTGCTGCTGGTGCTGACCCAGGAGCCAGCGGCGAGCAAGCCGATTGTCGACGGGCTCGACGGTGTGAAAACGCTGATGCTGGACGAAGCGGCGGCGCTGCCGAGCGCCGTGCAGCATCACCTGCCCAGCCTGCTCGTCGTGGATCGTGCCCTGTGTGATGAGGAAACGCTGCCGGCGCTGCGGGCGCAGCTGCCTTATGCGCTGCCGATTATCAGCGCCAATCTATCAAACATGACGGCGACGGCGGAACTGCCGCCCAACGTTAAGCACTATCTGGTCAAGCCTGTAACGCGGCAGGCGCTGGGCGCGGCGGTGCACTCGCTGGGCGCAACCAACGTGCTGGTGGTGGACGATGACCCGGCGATGGTGCGCTTTGTCAAGCTGGCGTTGGGCAGCGAGCGGAGCGGCAGCGTGAACGGCGCGGGGGAAGTGCGCCTGCGCTCGGCCTTGACGGGGAGCGACGCACTGGCTCAGCTGCGCGCTCAACCACCGGACGTTGTCCTGCTCGATCTCGTGCTGCCCGACGTTGGCGGCTGGGAAATTCTGGCGCAGATGCAGGGCGACGCCGCGCTCTCGCAGGTGCCGGTGGTTCTGCTGACGGCCAACGATCTGCCTCAGCCGCACGCCGAGCAGCGCGACGAGGCGCTGCACGTACAGCTCAACCGTGCACTCTCCCGTCGCGAGCTGGGCACTATGCTACAAAGTCTAGTAGTTGAACAGACAAAGTTTGACGGATGCGGCGGCCACCGTACGGGCACGCCATAACGTGCCCGTACCCGCCAAAACAAGATTGTTGAAACACTAGTTCAAAGCGTGTTAGAGACGGCCCCCCCGCACTACCCTCAGCACCCGTCGCATGATTCCTTGCATCGCCCGTCGCCCTCTCCGTTGGCAGCAGATCCAGCCCTTGCAGCGCCGCCAGCAAATCGCGCTGCATAACGGGCTTCTTCAAAAACGCGGCCGCACCCAGCGAGACGGCTAGCTCCGGCTCGTCCCACACCGAGCAGACCAGAACCGGAATTTGCTTGGTCTCCGGATCGGCGCGCAGCGTTTGCAGTACCTCCCAGCCGTCCATGCTCGGCATCATCACGTCCAGCGCGACGGCGCTGGGGCGCAGCTGCTGGGCGAGCGCCAGCGCCTGCCGCGGCTCCTGCGTGCCGACGACTTGAATGGCCGAGCGGCTCAGGTAGCGCTCAAAGAGCCGGATAGCCGTTGCCTGATCGTCCACCACGAGCAGGGTCGGCTGATTGGCCTGCGGCAGCGAGAGCGCCAGCTCCATTGTGCGCGTCTCGCTGATCGATTGTTCTTCGATGTGCCGCTGCGTGAGCGTCGCGTCGATGCGCTGGCTCCAGCGCTGAGCGGATTCCAAAGATTTTTGCTCACCCGTGCGCGGGGTAGCCGCTGGGGATAGCGATTCGACCAACCGCAGCCACAACTCGACACGCTCTGCCTTCACGCGGGCGCTGATGTGCAGCACATCGGCTTGGTGGCGATGCAGCACGTAGCTCAACATGCTCAGCAAAACCTGGCGCAGGACAACGCGGTCGGCAAGCACGGGCGGCAGCATCCCCGGCAGTTCGTCGCGCAGGTCGATCCCTTGGTTGCGGGCGCGCGCGTCAACCACCGCCGTCATGCTTTGCAGCACCTTGCCCAGATGCAGCGGCTCCAACCGTACATCAAACGATTCTAGCGGCTCTAGCTCCGGCTCCGGCTTCGGCTGGTCTATTTCCAATTGACTTGCTTTCTGCTGCCCCCCCATCTGATCCCACAGCAGCGTTGCCACGGCCTGCAGCGCGCGCCCCTGCTCGCGCCGCAGCTGCCGACCGCTGAGCGGGAAGCGCATTTTGAGCTCGGCGGGTGAAAGCCCCTCGACGTAGCGCGCCAGCAAAATCAAGTGGGGCCGCGCTTCGACAGCATCCAGCGACAACTCGCCGCCCGTCGGCCTGAGCTGCTCAATGGCGTGGACTAGCTGGGTGCGCAGGTAATCAGCACGGCTGGTCGTCTTATTGGGGCGAGGCAGCAGCTCAGCTAGCGGGTGCACCTCCAGCGCTGCGTAATCTTGCAGATTGGCCAGCGCGTCTTTGGTCAAGCGCTCAAATTCTTTGCGATCCATCATTGCATCCCCTTGAATGCTTGCCAGTATAGCACGGGCCGCTTGTGCACGCACGGCCATTTTGTGGCCGGAACGTGGCCGAAACCCGCTTGCAAATTTTCGGGAATCTAGTGAGCTGTTTCCAATACCCCTTTCGACAATCCAATCGATAGTTTCTACATTTGCGTGCGTTGGTCACACGTTGCTCTACGCGACTGACGCTAATTGCTCCACGCTAATCTTTGCTCGATTACGAGCCAATCCAAGGAGAGTTCTATGTTGCTTCCCCAGAAAAAATTGACCTTCGCCATCGCTCTGCTGCTCCTGCTGTTTGCTGCCGCCTGTACACCGGGCGACGCCACCGCCGGGCAACCTTCGGACGTAGTGACGGCCTCCAACCCCGACGCCGAAATCAACGTCTGGGTGGATGCGACACGCCTGGAGGCGGTTGAGAAATATCAAGAGCTGCACCCCGACGTCGCCGATCTGATTCGCGTCTCCACGGTGGATCGCGCCGAATTTCCGGCCAAGGTGCTGCTTTTCAACAACACCGGCGAGGGTTGGCCGGACGTCGTCTTTGCCGAGCCGAGCATCGTCTCGCGCGTGGCCGACGAAGCGCACTCCTTCCCCGCCGATCTCAGCGAGCTCGTGCCGCAGGAGATTATCGACGGCTTTGCTGAAGGCTCGCTTGCCCCCTGCACCTTTGACGGCAAGCTCTACTGCCTGCGCAACGATCTGGCCCAGGCCATCCTCTACTACAACGTGCCGCTGATGGAGGAGTTTGGCTACGAGATTCCCACCACCTGGGAGGATTACGAAGCGCTGGGGCTGCGCGTCGCTGAGGAACATCCCGGCTACGTGGTCGGCACCTTTGGTGATTTGCAGGGGATGAACTACTATTTTTGGGCAAGCGAGTGCCCCGTCAACGAACAGCTGAGCTTTAACGAAATTTTGATCAACGTCACCCATCCCAACTGCGAGCGCGCCGCCCAGATGTTGGACACGCTGATCGAAGCCGACGCCATCGCCACGCAGCCGCCCTTTGATCCCGCCTTTATCGAGTTGGTACAGGATGATAAGCTGCTGATGATGCCCGCCGCTTCGTGGTTTGGTGAATTCATCTTTGGCGGCAAAGAAGACAGCATGTACTACACCGAAGCCAACGGTCAGCTCGGCGTGGCGCCCATCCCGAAGTGGGCGGACCAGGAGGTAAACTGGACGGGCGCCCACGGCGGTGCGGCGTGGACGATGTCCCGCCACACCGAAAATCCCGATTTGGCTGTGGACCTGCTGATCTGGCTGGCGACCTCCGAGGAGTATCAGGGCGAAATGGCGCCGACCTTCCCCGCCTATCTGCCTGCCGCCGAGGTGTGGTCGCAAAAGGTGGCAAACGATCCGCTCTACGCCTTTGATCCCTACCCCGTAATGGAGGAAGCCGCCGGGTTGATCGACCCCAAGTGGGCCGCCGGTCGCTTCAACTATGGCGAGCCGTTTGGTACAACGGTGATCGAGACGCTGCTGCAAGGCGGCACAATCCAAGAGGCGCTGCCGCTCTACCAGGAGGCGCTGGTCAACTTGGCCGAGTCGCAGGGCTTCGATGTCGCGACGCAAGGGCCGTAGGGTCGACGCGAATTGTTGCTGTGTGTAGGCGCTGCTTGCGCATCTGTAAGCAGCGCCTACACATAGCTTGCTACTGGTTTTTTCCTCGCCTTCAGGAGCTTTCTCACCCATGTCTAGCGCAACCGCCGCCAAGCCCGTCCCCCGACAAGCAGCCGCGCGTCGGCGGCGGGCCTTCTCGTTTTTCAAAGCGGGTCATCTCTTTGTGCTGCCCTATCTCTTTTTTATGCTGGTCTTCGGGTTGGGGCCAGCGCTCTACGCCGTGGTGGTCAGCGTTTCCAAATTTCAGTTCGGGCGGCCGCTGCTCTTCCAGGCGGGGCTCGATAACTTCGCCACGGCCTTTACCCACTACCGCTTTTTGCCCGCCTTTCAAAACGTGTTGGGCTACTTGGCGCTCTCGCTGCCCGTGGCGCTGCTCGGCGTAATTGGGCTATCGCTGCTCCTTCACGCGCGACCCAGCCGCCTCGCCGATGGCGTGCGCACCGTCTACTTTCTGCCCGGCGCGGTCACGGGGCCGGCGCTCGTGCTGGTCGCCATCTTTATGTTTGATCCAAACGTCAGCCCCTTTCGCCCGCTGCTAACGGCCATGGGCATGGAGGCGCTGATCAACGTGATTCGCCCGCAGCGGCTGGTGCTGCTCTTTACGCTGATTACCTTCTTTGCCGGCGCTGGCGGCTGGATCGCGATCTTCTACGGCGCACTCAACGGCATCTCGAAGGAAGTCGTGGAGGCCGCCACTATCGACGGCTGCGGCGCGTGGGAGCTCGCCTCCCGCATCAAGCTGCCGCTCATCTTGCCCTACGTCTGGTACATGCTGATTCTCTCGTTCGCGGGCAACGTCCAGCTCTTTGCCGAGCCCCAGCTGATCGGCGCCGCACTGCCCGGCGTGATCGGCCCAAGCTGGTCACCCAACCTGCTGAGCTATGACTTTGCCTTTACGCTGGGCAATTTTGGCGCCGCCGCCGCCGTCTCGCTCGTGCTGCTCGCCATTGGCCTAATTGCGGCGTATCTCGTCATTACCTTTACGGGCTTTTATCAGACGGACGCAGCGGATTAACGTCCCCGCCCCACTCTCCGCACAGAGTTAGAAAACGAATTATGCAAAATACCACCGTTCAACACCAGCGCGCCCGAACCAACTTCTTCACCCGCCGCTACCGCTTATGGCGACAGGCCAGCGGCATGAGCCCCCTGGCCGCCGTGCTGCGCTGGGTTGTGCTCATTGCCTTTGTTATCTTCTTTGGGATGCCGCTGCTGTGGCTGATTTTGGCCGTTACCAAGACGGACAACCAGCTGCAAAATTTGCACCCGCTGGCGCTGGGCTCGCTCTCGCACATTCCCGTGGCCTGGCGCAATTTGCTCACCTTTAACGACGGGCAGGCGCTGCGCTGGACGCTCAACTCCGTCAACTACGTGCTGGCGGCGCTGCTGCTCAGCTTGGCCATCACCGTGCCCGCGGGCTATGCCATGGCTGTCATGAACTTTGGCGGACGCAAATCGATCCTGTGGGCCACGCTGATCCTGATGATTCTGCCCGGCTCGGCGCTCGTGCTGCCGCTCTTTCTCGAAATGAGCCTCGTGGGGCTGGTCAACACGCCCTACGCCGTAATTTTGCCCTCGGCCTTCTATCCCTTCGGCGTCTACCTCACCTTTATCTTCTACAAAACCAGTATGCCGAGCGAGCTGCTGGACGCCGGTCGCGTCGACGGCTGTAGCGAGCTCCAGCTCTTCTGGTTTATCGGCCTGCCGCTGGCTCGCGCCCTGCTCGGCCTGCTCACCTTTCTCAGCTTTTCCAATAAGTGGAACAACTACTTCCTGCCCTTTGTCATGCTCAACGATGACAGGCTCTACACGCTGCCCGTGGGCCTCAAAGCGATCATTGCCAGCACCGGCGCTATCCGCCCCGCCGCCGGCACGGACCTGCCGATCTTCCGCGCCGAAGCCGCCCTGCTCGGCGTGATCACCGTTGTCCCGGTCGCGCTCGTCTTTATCTTCGCCCAGCGCTTTATCACCAGCGGCATGTTGTCCGGCGCCACGAAGGGGTAGGCGAGCGCGGGATGAAACAGTTGAAGAAACTGAGTGGTAATGAACGAAGCTGCGAGCGCAGCTTCGTTTTGTTTTTGCTTCGTTGTGGAGCTGGTGCAGATTCGTAACGTTATTTGGCGACAATGATCTGCCTACGTTGACGTGTCGCCCAGTTGTCTTTAGAATGATCGTGCTCGTGTTACCTGCCCCTGTCAACGATTGCTGCGCTACCGCTTGCTTTATGAACCCACAGCAGAAGAGATGTCAACCACTTCACCCAAGAACAGCACACCCACAGAGCTGTTGATTCGTACCAAGCTCTGCCGCCCGCGCATTGCTGAAGAGAGCCTGCGGCGACAGCACTTGGTGGAACAGCTGCACGCGAGCCTGGCTTCCGATCTCACCCTCGTCTGCGCGCCCGCTGGCTATGGCAAAACCTCGCTGCTTGTGGCGTGGCTACAGCAGGTGGCTCACCCCGTCGCCTGGCTCTCGCTTGATGAAGGGGATAGCGACCTCGTGGTCTTTCTGCGCTACGTAGCCGCTGCCCTGCGCACGGTTGCGCCGACGGCGGCGACAGAGCTGTGGGGCCTAATTTCGTCCCCCACCTCGTTTTCCTCCGCGTACATGGCGCGCGTGCTGATCGGCGATCTGGAAAGGTTGGAGCGGAAATGCGTCCTCGTTCTGGATGACTACCACGCCATTCGGGATGACTCACCGGTTCATCAACTCCTGTCGACCCTCATTAAATATAAACCTGCGTCCGTTCATTTGGTGATTGCCAGCCGCGACGATCCCCCGCTTGGCTTAGCGCGCTTGAGGGCGCAAAACCGGCTCGTTGAGCTGCGCGCACGGGTGCTCCGTTTTACCTTAGAAGAATCGCGTCATTGTTTGCAGCAGGCGCTGCAGAAAGAGATTGCGCCCCCTGTGATCGAGGCGCTGCACGAACGCACCGAAGGCTGGCCCGCCGGCGTGCGTTTGGCGGCCCTATCCGCGCAGCAGCAGACTGATTTTGATGCGTTCGCCCGCGACTTTACCGGCAGCAGTCGTTTCGTTATGGACTATCTGACCGACGAAGTCCTGGCGCACCTGCCTCCCGCCACCCAACGCTTTCTGCTGCAATCGTCGATTCTCAAACGCTGCTGTGCCCCGCTCTGTGCGGCCGTGACGGAGACGCCGCTGGCGCAGTGCCAGGCCATCTTGGAGTGGCTGGAAACGCACAACGTGTTTACAGCCGCCGTGGATCGTCACGGCCAGTGGTATCGGCTCCATCATCTCTTCCGCGATCTGTTAGCTTTTCGGCTGCACGTGGAGGAAGCCGAAGCAGCTAGGATTGCGGGCCACGAGCGGGCCAGCCGCTGGTTCGCCGAACGCGGCCTGGTGGAGGAGGCCTTGGATCACGCCCTGGCAGCGGGCGACCACGAAGCGGCGACGGCGCTGATCGAGCAGCACCGACGCGGTTTGATGAACGGCGAACAATTTCGTACGCTGGAGCAGTGGATCGCCCGCCTGCCCCGCGAATGGGTAGAATCCAACCCCACCTTGCTTCTCTCCATGGCTTGGGTGGCGTTTTTTTACTACCACGAAGACGAGATGGCGGCGCTGCTCTTGCGCGCCGAGCGCCTGCTCAACGGAGCAGCAGCAAGAAAAGAGCCCGGTGATTCAGCTTTGTGGGGAGAAGCAGCCGCCCTGCGCGGCTGGTACCACTACTGGCGTGCCGAGGGAGAGCGCAGTCTACAGAGTGCGCTGCAGGCGCTGGAGCAGCTTCCGCCCTCCCACGGCTACGTACGCGGCGTGGCGGTGCTCTACATGGGCCTGGCCCATCAGCTGCGGGGACGCTCTGGCCCGGCGATTCAGAAGCTAAAAGAAGCGCTCTCGCAAGCGCCTACCCACGCGACTTCTTTTCATCTGCGCGTGCTGATGGCGCAGAGCTTTGTCTATATGTTGAGCGCCGAACTGCAACAGGTTGTTGAGGCAGCACAAAACTACCTCAAGCTGGCGCAGCAGCACAACCAGCCGATCAGCATGGGCTGGGCACGCTACATGCTGGGCCGCGTCTTTTACGAATGGAATAAGCTGGAGGCCGCCGCTCACCACTTCGATGCAGTCATCGACCTGCGCCACGCGACCAGCACCATCATGCTCGGCCACGCGCACTTCGGGCGCGCGCTCGTCTACCAGGCACAGAATCAGCCGGAACAGGCCGACCGCTGTATTGAAGCGCTGCTCGACCTGAATCTTGCCGATCCCACCACGAGCTTGCTGCCTCAGGTTGCGGCCTTTCGCACGCGGCTGGCGCTGCTGCGCGGCGATGTAAACGCTGCCATGAGCTGGGTGCGCGCTAATCCGCAAACCGTGGCTCAATCGCCCCTTTTCTTTGGGGAGATTGGCATTTTGATCCAGATGCGGGCGCTGATTGCACACGGCTCCACCGAAAGCCTCCAGCGCGCCCAAGCGCTGCTGGACGACGCCGAAGCGCTGACGGAGGCCACGCACAACGCGCGCCGCGCGCCGGAAATTCTCGTGCTGCGGGCACTGCTCCACAACGCGCAAGGCGAGCGGGCGACCGCCTTGGATGAGCTGGCACGAGCTGTTGCCCTCGCGCAGCCCAGCGGGCTTCAACGCCTCTTTCTGGATTTTGGCGAGCCTCTGCGCGACTTGTTGAGCTGTTTGCTGCGGCAGGATCAGCTAGCGCCCGCTCTTCGCACCTACCTCTCCACGCTGCTGGAGAACTTCCCCACTTCGGCGGCAAACGAGGATTCGTCCGCTGCTTCCACTCCACCGCCATCCCCTTTGATCGAGCCGCTCACGACGCGTGAACTTGATGTATTGACGCTGCTGGAGCGGCGGCTGAGCAACGGCGAAATTGCCCAGGCGCTGGTGATCTCGCCGCGCACGGTTAAAAAGCACGCCAGCAACATCTATCAAAAGCTAGGGGTGAGCAGTCGCCGCCAAGCCGTTGCCAAAGCGCAAACGTTGGGCATTCTGCACTAACTACTCCTTTTCTACTCCCTTTGGGACACTGCGTACTCCCCTAAAAACCGGTACACTGTGCAGCAGCGGATTCGCTGCTGCAATTTTTTGCGGTTAGATAGTGCCAGGTAAAAAGCTTTATGGAACCATCTAAGTCCATGACGACACCCGCTACCTATCGCATCTCCATCCACGGCCATTTGGATGCGCGCTGGGCTCACTACTTCAGCAGCGCCACCGTTGACATGGCGTATAATGAGAAGCAAGAGCCAATCACCATGCTGACCGATCACTTTGCCGATCAGTCGGCGCTGATGGGAATGCTGCGCTACCTGAACGGACTCGGACTTTACCTGATTGGCGTGGAACAAATCAACCCAGAGGAGCACCATGCTTAAACAATTTTGGGACTTTATCAACCGCGGCAACGTAATGGATTTGGCGGTCGCCGTGATCATCGGCGCTGCCTTTAGCACGATTGTCAACTCACTCGTCGAGGACATTGTGACGCCCGCGCTGCTCAACCCGGCCATGCAGGCCGCGGGCGTCGACCAGTTGGCGAGCCTGACGTGGCGCGGGATTGCCTACGGCTCGTTTTTGGCCGCCGTGCTCAACTTTATCGTCGTCGCCTTCGTGCTCTTTCTGCTCGTGCGCGCCGTCAACGAAGCGCGCAGACGTCTGATTCGCGGCGATGAGCATAATGCGGACGTGCCACCGCCCGAAGATGTAGCGCTCCTGCGCGAGATCCGCGATCTGCTCAAGCAGAACGCGGGGAACGTATAGCGACGTACTGCCGACTGCGCCTTTCCATCGAACCCAACCACGGAAATCACTATGAACGCCCAGTCAAGCGTGTTTAAGAATTGGTGGCCGCTGCTCACTGTCGCGGCGCTGCTGTTGGCAGCCTGTCAATCAGGGGTTGTTCCGTCCCTGCCCGCTCTGGAAACGGCGCCAACTCAAGAGGCCGACGATTGGGCCGCCGTTCAGGCGGCTGGGAAAATTGTAGTCGGCACGTCGGCGGACTACGCGCCCTTTGCCTTCTACACGCCCAACTTCGCGCTCGACGGTTTCGACGTGGCGCTGATGCGCGCGATCGGCGACCGGCTGGGCGTCGAGGTAGAGTTTAAGGACATGGCGTTTGAGGGGTTGCTCAATGCGCTGCAGCTCAATCAGATCGACGCGGCCATCGCCGCGCTCTCCATCACGCCCGAACGCGAAGAGACTGTAAATTTTAGCCGCATTTACTACGTGGGCGAGGATGCGATTTTGGCGCGCGCGGAGGCGAACTTGGGCCCGATCCGTCGCCCGCAGGAGATGGCCGGGCAGCGCATCGGCGTGCAAAACGGCAGCGTCTATGCAGGCTGGGCAGAGCGTCAGCTAGCCGACAGCGGCCTGATTGCGCCCGATCAGCTGCTGCTTTACGGCGATGTGGCGCTGGCCGTGAGCGACCTGACGGCGGGTCAGCTCGATTTAGTCATGCTGGATTTTGTCCCGGCGGAGAGCTTTGCGCAGCAGGGCGACGTCGCCATTGCGGGCCGTGGGCTGGTACGACAAAATTTTGCGATTGCCGTGCCCAAGGGCAATCGCTCCGTGGTGGAGCAGCTGAACGCGGCGCTGGTGCAGCTGCAGGAGGAAGGCGCTGTCGCGGAGCTGGTCGACCAGTACCTGGCGATTGAACCCGAACTGGCGCCAACGCCCGCGCCGCCAACCTCCACACCGTTCCCGCCCACCGCAGCACCCCTGCCTACGGAGACGCCTCTGCCCACGGAGACGCCTCTGCCTACAGAGACGTCGATTCCCACGGCCACCACCACGCCGATTCCGCCGACATCGACGCCGGTTCCCCCAACGCCCGCGCCGACAGCGACGCCAACCTGCATTAACGGCATGGCCTACATCCAGGATTTAAACTACGACGACCAGGGCATGGCGGCGCCCCCGCAGCTTGCGCCCGGCGAGCGCTTTAGCAAAGGCTGGCGCATGCAGAACGTCGGCACCTGCGCCTGGCGGCCCGCCTTTTCGCTGGTATACATCGGCGGCAACGTGGCGGCGGCGCAGATGGAAGGGCAACCCATTGCCGTGGGCCAAGCGATTCCCCTCAATGCGGTTGCCGATCTCTATGTGAATCTGATCGCCCCCGCCGCACCGGGAATCTATCAGGGCTTCTGGCAGATGGTGGACGATGCGGGCGTGCCCTTTGGTGAACGCATGTGGGTGGGCATTCAGGTGCCCGGCCCGCCGACCGCCACGCCCACGCCGCCCGTATCCACGCCGCCGCCGCCCAGCACGTCCATCGAATTCAGCGCCGATCGCACCAATACGCGACCGGGCGAGCGCGTGGTTTTGAATTGGAATGTTTCCGGCGTCCAAGCGGTTTATTTTTACGAACAGGGCGCCAACTGGCAGGACAACGGCGTGGCTGGCCAGGGCAGCCGCGAGGTGTGGCCGCAGCGCAGCACGACCTACGAGCTGCGCGTCGTGCTGACCAATGATGCGGTGGACGTGCGCCAAATCCGCATCAACGTGGAGCAGCCGATCCAGCCGACGGCCACGTGGACGCCCGTGCCGGTTGTGCCCATTATCAACAGCTTTACGCCCAGCGCCAACGAAGTCGAAGCGGGCGGCTGCGTCAGCCTGCGCTGGGACGTGGGCGGCACGGTGACTTCGATTCGCCTCTTGCGTAACGGGCAGGAGCTGATGAACAACCCGGAGCAGCGCCAGTACAACGACTGCGTGGGCGAGCCCAACAGCTTTGCATATACGCTTGAAGCCAGCAACGGGCGCAATGCCGTGCGCGCCGAAGTCAACGTGCGCTTTCTGCCGCGTCGACAGCCGCGCTAATTCTGATTTTGTCAGGACTTACGCAGTTGATTTGTCATTTCGAGCGAATGCGAGAAATCTGGAGATGGCTAACCCTTACCCAAAGGGAATTCGATAACGCGCAGTCGTCGGCCACGTCCAGATTTCTCCCTCCGGTGTCGCAGCAGCGACCGTTGCCGAGCGAAATGACAGCTGCGAAACTCCTATTTGTTACACGTTGAAACCCATTTATATCACTCAAGGAGACAAAATGTTTCAGTTGACCTCGCAATCCTTTAAGCCCCTTTCGTGGAGCGCGCTCGTCCTGCTCTGTGCGGCCCTGCTGGTCGCGGCCTGTGTGCCGGTTCCTGCGTCCGATGCCGACCAAACCGTACCGCCCAACAATGAACCGACTGCGGAGGCGGCCAGCGACATGGACAACGGCACGAGCGACCTCACCCCTGAGGAGCAGCAGTTGGTCGAGCGCGCCCAGGAAGTGGTCGCCACGGAAACAGGCGTCGTCGCGACGGATTTGTCGCTCGTGTCGATCGAGGCCATGGAGTGGCCCGATGGCGGGCTGGGCTGCCCGGAGCCAGGCGCGATGTACGTGCAGGTCATTACGCCCGGCTACCAAATCACGCTGGCGGATGCCAGCGGCACGATTTACGACGTGCGCACGGAGAGCGACCCCACCGGCACGGTGCGTCTCTGCACGCAGCCCGCAGCGACAACCGACGCCACGGCAGATGACGGATTGAGTGAATTGGTGGGAACGGTCTGGCAGTGGCAGACCGACCAGTTGGAAGATTCAAGCAACTACACGATTGAATTCCTGCCGGACAACGCCATCGCGGTGCAGGCCGACTGCAACCGCGGGCGCGCCAGCTACACGACCTTTGGCACAAACGGCCTGCAGGTCGATCCCCCAGCTCTGACGCGCGCCATGTGCCCGCCCGATTCGCTGGACAGCATTTTTATCGAGCAGCTAGTTGCCAGCTCCTCCTATGAGTTGGACGGCGAAAATTTGGTGCTCTACCCCGTGGTCGCGCCGGGCATCATGAACTTTACGCCCGCCGCCAATGCAGAAACGCAGACGGAAAGTTTGGATTTGTCCGGCGTGTTGACGGGCACGGTGACCTATCGACAGCGCGTTGCCCTGCCCGCCGACAGCGTGATTGAGGTGCAGCTGCAGGACGTGTCGCGCGCCGATGCGCCGGCTGAAATCGTCGCCTCCCAGACAATCACGACAGCCGGCGAGAACGTGCCGATCCCCTTTGAGCTGACCTATGATCCCGCGCAGATCGACCCGCGCTTCACCTACGCGCTGCGGGCGACCATTACGCTGGATAGCGAACTGAGCTGGACCAGCACAGAGGCCCATCTGGTGTTGACGAACGGTCAGCCAGCAAGCGGCGTGGAAGTGGTGGTCTCTCCCACCCAGTAATTCATGTGACGCATCGCTCTCGGCAGCAGGGGCACGCCATGGCGTGCCCCTGCTGCCGAGAGCGATGCTTAACCACCCAGCAGATCATAAAAATTTATGAAGACCAATCGCACGCTCTACAAACTCTTGTTCACGCTGCTGCTGGCGTTCAGCCTCGGCAGCCTGATCATGCCGACATCGGTGGCACACGCGCGGAGCGCCAGCCTGCAATCGACTTACACCGTCCAGCCCGGCGACACGCTCTACCGCATCGCCCAGCGCTTCGGCACGACGGTGACGGCGATCCGGCAGGCCAACGGCCTCAGCTCGGACGCCATCTACGTCGGCCAGCAGCTGACCATTTCCGGCAGCCAGCCCCAGCCCACGCCCGTCGGCCCGACCTTCTACACCGTGCAGCGCGGGGACACGCTCTACGCCATTGCGCAACGCTTTGGCACGACGGTCGCCGCCATTCGCTCGGCCAACAATCTGTCGTCGGACAGCATCAACGTCGGCCAGCGCTTGACGATTTCCGGCGGCGGCACACAGCCTTCTCCCGAGCGCATTCAGTTTGCACCGGGCGCGACCTCGGCTAGGGTGTCTGGTAGATTACAAAACGTTAGCCCCACCAACTACGTGGTGCGCGCGCTGGCGGGGCAGACGATGCGCATCGAACTGCTTTCGGACAATGGCGTCGCCAACTTCTCGCTGCGGGGCGCGAACGGCGGTCAGCTGTTGAAACCCCTGGAGAGCGTCGACTCGGTGTGGACAGGTACGCTACCGAGCACGCAGGACTACCTGATCCAAGTCGCACCCGTGGGAAATGAGAACCCGACCTATCAACTCTCCGTCGCGATCACCGCCGCGCCGCCTCAGCCGACGCCCGGCCCGACGCCCATGACTCAGCGCATCCAGTTCACTCCGGGTGCGAATTCGGCCACGGTGTCGGGCCGGTTGCAGAATGCGATCCCCATCAATTATCTGCTGGGCGCGCTGGCCGGACAGACAATGCGCATTGAGCTGCTTTCGGACAACGGCGTCGCCGACTTTTCGCTGCGCGGCGCAAGCGATGGTCGCGTGCTGAAGCCTCTGGAAAGCCGCGACTCGCTGTGGACGGGCACGCTGCCGAGCACGCAGGACTACGTGATTCAGATTGCCTCGCTGGCAAACGAAAACCCCACCTATCAGCTTTCCGTCGCGATCACCGCCGCGCCGCCGCAGCCAGCCCCGCAGCGCATTCAGTTTGTGCCGGGCGCAACCTGGGCCACGGTGCGCGGCGCTGCCTCCGCCGCGCAACCGGCGCGCTATGTGCTGCACGTGTTGGGCGGGCAAGACGATGAGCATCAACCTGAATGCGGACGACGGCAGCGGCTACATCACCGTGCTCAAGCCCAACGGCGCCGCCATGCCGGAGGCGGGTGGGGAGCTCCAACGTTGGACGGGCACGCTGCCCACCAGCGGCAACTACATTATTGAGGTGTTCAACCCCGGAAGCGAGCTGGCTAATTTCAACCTGACGGTGGCGATTCAGTAGCAACGCGTTGTATCGGCAGCGTTGCGCCCTGTTCGCGCTGATTTTAATACACTTCGGAACATCCCCTATTCAAGAGAGGTAGGGGATTGACAATGGTCTCGTTTTCAACAAGCTTTCTCAATCAACACAAGTAGGAGACCCCACATGTCCAAGTACCTGGTCGAGTTTATCGGTACGTTCTTCCTTGTCTTTACCGTCGGCATGGCGGTGATCGAGCCGGGAGCGGGGACCCTCGCGCCCCTGGCGATTGGCTCCGTCCTGATGGTCATGGTCTTTGCCGGCGGCCACATCTCCGGCGCGCACTACAACCCGGCGGTGACGCTGGCCGTGCTGATGCGTGGCAAGACGACCGTCAGTGACGCGATTGTCTACATCATCGTTCAGCTGTTGGCGGGAATTGTGGCGGCGCTGCTCGTCAACCTGCTCAAGGCCGGGGCCGAGATTACGCCAGTGGCCCACAACGTGACCAATTCGCTGATCGTCGAATTTCTCTTTACTTTTGCGCTGGCCTACGTCGTGCTCAACGTCGCCACGGCCAGGGCAACCAGCGACAATTCCTACTTCGGGCTGGCGATTGGCTTTACCGTGCTCGTGGGGGCGTTCGCCGTGGGCGGCGTCTCCGGCGGGGCCTTCAATCCGGCGGTCGCCACGGGCATCAGCCTGATGGGGCTGTCGGGGTGGGGCAGCTACTGGATCTATTTAGTCGCTAACTTTGCTGGCGGGGCGGTGGCCGCGCTGGTCTTCCGCGTTGTCAGCCCACTGGATTACCTGCCGGAGGAAGCCATCCCGCTGCCGCCGAGCGGCGACACGGGGCCGGTGCTCGAGCGCGCGGGCGCATAGAACACGTTGGGGGTTTTGTGAAGGTTTTGGAGGGGCACAGTATATCGTGCCCCATAGGTATCAAGCTAAGCGCGCAGAGACGGACTTGAGTGGGTAAATTGTCTGGTTACCCCCACCCAGCCCTCCCCCAACTTGGGGGAGGAGCCGATGCTTCGTTTGCCAAGTCGCGGCTCCCTGCCCAAGTTGGGGAGGGCTGGGGTGGGGTAACCGGGCCGTCTATCGGGGTGGGCTGTCTTTTGAGATTTACATAACCTTAGCTTAATACGCACGGGGCACGGTATACCGTGCCCTTACGAAATCTCACGGCGGTTAGGTGCTGCCTCACAATCTCTTGCAAACAGAAAAACGGAACAGATGAACCGACAAATCCCCCCATTCGCCCGCCGCATTCCCTGGTGGCTGATTCTGCTGCTGGGAATCGCCTGCGTCGTTGTCGGCGCGACGCTGGTTGGGCGGCCTTTCCGCTCGCTGTCGGTGATGGTGTGGCTGATTCAGGCCAGCTTAATTCTGATCGGCCTGGGCAGACTGGCCGCGGCGGGCGCCAGCGCGCGACCGCGGCTCTCCGCGCTGATTGGCCTCGGCTGGATCGTAGCCGGGCTGGTGGCGATCGTCTTCCCAGGCTTGACGCTTCAGGCGCTGACGCTGGTCGTGGGGATTGTGCTGCTGGTGAGCGGAGCCGCTCGCTTGCTCAGCGCGCTCTTCGGCGATCCAGCCGAGCGGCTCGTCCTCGCGCTGCGTGGGCTGGCCAACCTGCTCTTTGGCCTCCTGGCTCTGACTGCGCCCGCCGCGACGGTGCTGGCGCTGGCGCTGCTCTTTGGCCTCTACCTCGTCATTTTTGGGATTCGCCAGATTGGGCTGGCGCTGCGGCTGCGCCGTTCCGCAACGGACGCAACCGCTACCGCCGCCAAAGCGTGGCCGCGTTCCTGGCGACTGGCGGGGACGGTCGCCGCGCTGCTCACGGCGCTGCTGGGCGTGGCGTTGAGCGTTGGCTTACGCGCAGCGCAGCCCGGCGTGCCCGGCCCCTTCTACGCCGCGCCAGCCACGCTGCCCGATGGTCCCACCGGGACTATTATCCGTTCCGAAGTGGTCGACGGCTTCCACCAGGACGCCACCACCCACCGCGTCCTCTACACCTCCACCGGCTTTGACGGGCAGCCCACCGCCGTGAGCGGCCTGATTATTGTGCCCAATGGCGACGCCCCGGCAGCGGGCCGAAAAGTGGTGGCGTGGACGCACGGCACGGTGGGCGTGGCGCCGAACTGCGCGCCGTCGCTCGTGCCGGGGGCGCTTTACGCACCGGCGCTGCCCGCCCTCGATGCGTTTGTGAAGGCGGGCTACGTTCTGGCCGCGACCGACTACCAGGGGCTGGGCACACCGGGCCCCAATCCCTTTCTCATCGGCGCCAGCGAAGGCGCGAACGCGCTGGACAGCGTGCGCGCCGCCGTCAACCTGCCCGGCGCCAACGCCAGCCGCGACTTTGTCGTCTGGGGCGAATCGCAGGGCGGCCACGCCTCGCTCTTTACGGGCCAGCTTGCCGCGACGTATGCGCCGGAGTTAAACTTACTGGGCGTCGTCGCCAGCGCCCCCGCCGCCGACCTGCTCGACCTGTTTCAAACCAAAATCACCGAGGGTGATGCAGTCGGTAACCTATTAATCTCGATGGCCGCAACGTCGTGGTCGCGCGTCTACGACGACGTCAGCCTCGACCAGATTGTCTACCCCGCCGCCCGCTCGCTCGTCGCCTCGATTGCCGACAACTGCATCCAAAATCCGCAGCAGATTCAGCGCTCGATTCCGGCGGCGACGCTGCTCAACGCGCTCTTCTTCAGCCGCCCGCCGTGGGAAGTCGACGCCTGGAGCAAGCTCATCAGCGAGAACACGCCCGGCGGCATGCGCACCGCTGCCCCGATCCTCATCGTCCAGGGCGACGCCGATCCCATCATCTCGCCCGCCGTGCAGGCCCAATTTGCCGCCAAACTCTGCGCTGCTGGGGACAGCGTCGAGTATCGCACCTATCCGGGCATCGGCCACCTCACGATCTCGCACGAAGTTGCGCCAGAAGTCGTGCAGTGGATTGCCAATCGCTTTGCCGGTGTCGCCGCCGAGACGACGTGCCCGTAGAAAGAGGAAAGTGACCGTCGCGTTGACCAACGGAAATTGAATCAAACAAGCCAATGTCCACAAGCTCCACCTCGTCACCCACTCTATCCATCTCGACAGCGCGGCACGCCCGGCGACACCAACTGCTGCGAGCGCTTGCAATCCCGCTGGTCCTGGCTCTTTTGCTCTCTGCAAACCAACGACGGGCGCTGGCCCAGGTCATCGACCCCGGCGAGGGCGTAACCAGCTATTTTCTACCGCTCGTGGGCAGCGGTAGCCAGACGCCGCCCGTTCAAAACACGCCGGTCGTGCAGGCGGCCACGGCGCGGGCGCGCTTTAGCTTGATCAACCTCAAGGGCGGGCCGGGCGACAGTTTCCCCAGGAGCGGCGAAATTACGCCCGCCGAAGCCTGCCCGATTCGGGGGCAAAACCCGGAGGGCACACACTGGCTGCTCGACTGCCCCTCGGGCAACCGCGGCTGGATCGACGGTCGCTTCGTCACCGTCTCCGGCTCGACGCGCGACGTGCCCACGCTCCAGACAACCATTGCCACCGCCACCGCCACCGTGACCCCGTCGCCCACGCCGTCCGCGCCCACGGCCACGCCCGCTCCGCCCCCGTCGCCCACGCCCAACCCCACGCTCGGCTGGCGCGCCAGCTTCTACAACAACGCGTCGCTCAGCGGTGATCCCCTGGTCGTCGACGATTTGCCCGACATCAACCTCAGCTGGGGCGCGGGGTCGCCCTACCCGGGCATTGGGGCGGACAACTTCTCGGCGCGCTTCGAGCGCCGCTTTAGCCTGGCCAGCGGCCAACACCGCTTTACATTGCGCGCGGACGACGGCGTGCGCTTCTGGCTCAACAACCAGCTGCTGATCGACGGCTGGGGCAGCGCCAGCGGCGACCCCTACAGCCTCGGCCTGCCGCTAACCGGCGGCGCGTACGATCTGCGCGTCGAGTACCTCGAACAGAGCGGCGACGCCTCGCTCCAGTTTACCTACGAATTTCTGGGGCCGGAGGCGGACTGGCAGGCCGACTACTTCAACAACGCCTCTTTCAGCGGTGCACCCGTGCGCTCGCAAGCCGAAGCCAGCCGCCGCCTCCCGCTGGAACTCAACGTGGGGCAAGGCTCGCCCCTCCCGCAGCCGACGCTCGGCGGGGCTTGGTCGGCCCGCTGGCAGGGAAGCTTCTACTTCCCCGCCGGCGACTACACCTTTGAAGCCCGCGCCACGGGCGGCGTCCGCGTCTACATCGACGGCCTCCCGATCCTGGACGACCGCTCGCCGGGACAGAAGACCATCCGCAACACGTTCCGCAGCGTGGGCGAAGGCAACCACACGATCCGCGTGGAGTACACGCACGAAAGCGGCCCCGCCGCGCTGCGCGTGCGCTGGTCGCCCACGGTGAGCGGGCCGATTCCGTTTTAGGGGATTGTCTGTATCTGCATCCAGCACTTTCTCTCTAGTGATGTGCTGTCG
Organism: Caldilineaceae bacterium; assembly: GCA_965213595.1. Classification (GTDB taxonomy): domain Bacteria; phylum Chloroflexota; class Anaerolineae; order Caldilineales; family Caldilineaceae; genus JBCCFC01. Next base: position 1,265,760 of record CBDBZO010000002.1, read on the forward strand.
GTAAAAGTGGGGTGGTGCATTGGTGAGAATTGAGTTATGATAGGCGGAATTTCAAGGTTGGCTCTGCCTTTTGCTTGTCGGCCCGCTGGTGGCCGCGGCCCTCTTCGCCGTGGTGATCTCGGTGTGGCTGGCGGTGATCGGGGTGGCAGTGAGGGGGATGGTCCATAGGCTGCGGGGGAAGCGGGACGTCGTGCCGATATTCGGGCGACAGGGGGATACAGATGTATAGACGTGTAGAGGTACGTTGACTTGTTCTCAAGTTGCACATAGAGTTATTGACGAAATTGATTAAAAGACAAGTTGCACAACCTGTTATATTGAAACGAATTCCTGTCAACTTAAACGTTTGGTAGTTCTAAATGGGTAGTGATCCCACCAACGTAAATTTGAAGCTGTATCACTTGCAATGCAGAACTACCAAACGTGTTTACACCCAATTTTTAGGAGAGTCTTATGGAGTGGATTTTGATGGGGTGGATTCCAGTAGCCGTCATATTAGTAACTGGTTTCGTGATTGGCCTTGTCGTTGGGATGTTAGTGAGAGGCCGTCAAGCTAAAAACACTCAGCAGACCATTGCTGAAGTAACGGATGAACTGCGAAAATGGGCGGGCGATAGACTACAACAGGAACGCCAAATTGATGTTCAGCAGTTAGACAATAAAAAAGCGTTAATCGATCAAAATTTACAGCATATGAGTAGTGATTTGGGAAAAGTTGAAGCGCTGATCACTGAATTAGAAAAAAGACGTTCTGAGCAATATGGACAAGTTGGAGAACGTTTGCGAGAAGTGAGCCAGAAAACTACTGAATTGACTCAAACTACTATAAATCTGAATAAGGTATTGAGCAGTACGAAGGTCCGCGGTCAGTGGGGCGAGCGTATGGCAGAAGATATTCTACAATTGATGGGATTCCAAGAAGGCATGAACTATGTCAAGCAGGCATCCTCCAACAGTGGTCGCCCTGACTTCACTTTTATGTTACCAAACAATCTCCTTGTCAATATGGACGTGAAATTTCCATGGGACAATTACAAACGTTTTGTAGAAGCAGAAGCTCAATCCGACAGAGAGACGTATCGCAAATCGTTTCTACGAGATGTTCGTTCAAGAGTGAAAGAGGTGACGGATAGAGGCTATATAAACGACGAAACTGTTGATTGTGTCTTGCTGTTTATTCCTAACGAACACATTTACGCCTTTGTTCATGATGAAGACTATTCGCTCCTTGAAGAAGCACTACGACAAAAAGTTGTTTTATGCTCGCCTACAACTCTATTCGCTGTCCTCGCGGTCATTCGACAAGCTGTTGAACACTTTCAACTCGAAAAGATAACTGATGAATTGTTACAGTTAATGGGAACATTTTACAAACAGTGGGAAAATTATACGGCTCAATTTGACAAGTTAGGAAGTCGTTTGGATGCGGCACAAAAAGAGTATGAAGTTCTCGTTACAACTAGACAGCGCGCGTTAGAGCGACCACTTTCCAAAATCGACGATCTGAGGCAGCGCAAAGGTTTGGCTATAGCTGTGGATGAATCTTGAATTTTGTTCGAGGTTTGCTCGATTCAGGATCTACTATCGGCTTATTGACTTGTCTTCCATTACGACTAGAATTGTTTGAGAAGCGGTAGATTAAAAGTTTAGGAGATTTCAAATGAGCACCTATACCGCCGCGCCGTCAAATTTGGCAGCAGAAACCTTAACGCAGGGGCATGGCCTCAAATTAGATGGCACAATCGAACTAGCCACCAGCATTAACGAGAAAGATTTCTTCGACGGCCTTTTAGATACAGTGATTGACTATATCGAGCAGCACGACGGCCTGGCCGTGCTTTCGCTCAATTACAAATAACCACCAACCCATCAACAAAAAGAAACCGCAGATAGACGCGGATGAACGCAGATATTTTTCTGAAATCTGCGTTCATCTGCGTTCATCTGCGGTTCCAAAATTTTGCCAATCGAAAGCGAAACACCTATGCCCAAAATCACCTTCATCGGCGCGGGGAGCCTTGTCTTCACCCAGCGCCTCTGCAACGACATCCTGCTCTCCCCAGCCCTTCAAGATGCGACCATCACCCTCATGGACATCGACGCGACGCGGCTGAAGCAGGCGCAGCAGATCGTCCAGTCCATTGTCGACCGGCGCGGGCTGGGCGCGACCGTCGAGGCGACGACCGACCAGCGCGAGGCCGTGCGCGGCGCGGACTTTGTCGTCACCACCTTCCAGCAGGGCGGGCTGGATGCCTACCGGCTCGATCTCGACATTCCACAGAAGTACGGCGTGGAGCAGTGCGTGGGCGATACGCTGGGGCCGGGCGGCGTCTTCCGCTCGCTGCGCACAATTCCCGTGCTGCTCGATTTGTGCCGCGACATGGATGAGGTTGCGCCGGATGCGCTGCTGCTCAACTACGTCAACCCGATGGCGGCCAACTGCTGGGCCGTGGACCGCGGCACGGGGCGGCCCCACGTGGGCTTGTGCCACTCGGTGCAGGGCACGAGCGAGATGCTCGCCCGCTGGATCGATGTGCCCTACGACGAGGTCGACTTTACCTGTGCGGGCATCAACCACATGGCGTTTTTTCTGAAATTTGAGCAACGCGCCAACGGGTCGGAAGTGAGAGATTTATACCCACGGATTCGCGAAGTCGTGCAGCAGCCGGAGATTTATGGCGAGGAGCCGGTCCGCATCGACATCATGCAGCATTTTGGCTACTTTGTGACCGAATCGAGCGGCCACGCCAGCGAGTACATGCCCTACTGGCGCAAGAGCGCGCAGATGATCGAGGAGGAGCTTGTCCCCAAGTTTACCAGCGAAAAGAATTACTGGTACGATTGGGGCCGCACCGGCGGCTACCTGCGCCGCTGCCTCAGCCGACTGGAGCAGTTCCAGAGCGAGTTCGACGAAATTCTCGAGGCCGATTTGCCCACCAAGCGCAGCCACGAATACGGTTCGTGGATCATTGAAGCCGTGACGACGGGCGAGCCAACGCGCATCAACGGCAACGTGCCCAACCGCGGGCTGATCGACAACCTGCCCGACGGCTGCTGCGTGGAAGTCACCTGTCTGGTGGACGGCAACGGCGTGCAGCCGACGCACTTTGGCAAGCTGCCGCCCCAGCTCGCGGCGCTCAACCGCACCAACATCAACGTGCAGGAACTGATTGTCGAGGCCGCGCTGACGGGCAGCACCGACGCCGTTCACCACGCCGTCGCGCTCGACCCGCTGACGGCGGCGGTCTGCACGCTGCCGCAGATTCGTGAGATGACGAACGAGCTGCTGGCCGCGCAGTCGCCGTGGCTGCCGCAGTTTCAGGATTGACGAGAGGAGTGGATGACAAGGTGACGGCTTACAGCACGAATCGTCCACCGTGCGCTATTGTTGATGTTGAAAACAGTTGAACCAAGAGGAAAAATTTTTGTGGGCAAACTCTCCAATTTCCTGATCGGTCTCGCCGTCGGCGGTGCGGCCGGTGCGGTCGTTACCTACCTGTTTGGGCCGCCCAGCGACGAGGCGGCGCTGATCGAGGGCAACCCCGCGGCCAGCGTTCCCTACCAGTCACGGCTGGACCGAGCGCTGATTGAGGGCGAACAGGCCGCCGTCGAGCAGGAGACGCTGATGCGCCGACACTTCGAGTTGGAAACGCAGGCGCGGCCCAACCGGCTGTCGACCAGCGACGGGTAACGTGAAGCGCACGCTCACCCATCGCCTCAAAGCCGAAGCCCAGCGTCTCGGCTTCGACGACTGCCGCGTCGTCCCCGTCGAGCGGGCCCTGCACGCGGATTTCTTCGAGCGCTGGCTCGCGCTCGATCGCGCGGGCGAGATGGCCTACCTCGAACGCCACATCGACAAGCGGCGCGACCCGGCGCTGCTGCTCGAAGACGGCCCGGCCCGCTCGCTCGTCGTGCTGGCCGTTAATTATCACCAGTTCGATTTGCCCCCCTCCCTGCGCGATGACCCCAGCCGCGGCGTCATCGCCTCCTACGCCTGGGGCGACGATTACCACGAGATTATCCGCCCGCTGCTCTACCAGCTCGACGAGTGGCTGCGTGCACAAACCGGCCGCACCACACGAGGCAAAGCCCTGGTGGACACCGGCCCCGTGCTCGAGCGCGACTGGGCAATGCGCGCAGGCGTCGGCTTCATCGCCAAAAATTGCTGCACCATCTCCCCCGCCGATTCCGCCCTCGGCGCGACAAAGGGAAGCTGGCTCCTGCTTGCCACCTTGCTCATCCCCGAAACGCTCGATTACGACCCGCCGCCCCAGCCGCACCAAACAAGAGATGTCGCGCCAGATGAAGTCGCCCGCGGCCTTCGCCTCGATGACAACTTTGGTAGCTGGTCTCTGCCCAGAAAGATAGACGTATCCAACGATCCCCATTGGCCATTGACAATTGACAATCGACAATTGTCAACTGGAACCTGCGGCCAATGCACCCGCTGCCTCACCGCCTGCCCCACCAACGCCTTTACCGGCCCCTTCCACCTCGACCCCCAGCGCTGCATCTCGTACTGGACGATCGAAGCCCGCTCGCCCATCCCGCGCGACCTGCGCCCCCTCTTTGGCAACCGCATCTTTGGCTGCGACATCTGCCAGGAAGTCTGCCCCTGGAACGCGCGCCTGCCGAAGCGCACGCCGCGGCTCGATGGCCTGCGCGCCCGCGATGAGCGCGTTGCCCCGCCGCTGCTGGCCGGCTTTGACTCCGCCAACCCCTACTGGCTCGACCAAGAAGCCTTTAGCGCCCACTTTCGCCGCTCGCCCATCAAGCGGGCCAAGCGACACGGCATGTTGCGCAACGTCTGCGTTGCGCTCGGCAACTGGGGCGATCCGGCGACGATCGCGCCGCTGATCACGGCGTTGGCCGATGCGCATCCGCTGCCGCGCGGCCATGCGGCGTGGGCGCTGGGGCAGGTCGCCCAGCAGCAGGGGGAGGCCCGCATTCGGCAGGCGCTTGATGCGGCAAAATCGCGCGAACGCGAGGCGTGGGTTCAGGAGGAAATTGAGCTGGCGCTGCAACTTTGCCCGTGAGGGTGCGTAGTAATGGGCAGCAGCAAGATCGAGCTGTTACAGCCTACGCGACTGTGCTACAATCGCCAGCGAAGTTATTATTTGGTGCAGAACGCACTACCGAAATTATTGGACATTTACATCAAGGGGAAGGCGAACTATGGACATCGGCAAAGCATTAACATTTTTTCAGGACGATCCGCGCTGGAAGGAAAAAATCGGCATCGGCACGGGCGTGGTCCTGGCCAGCTTGATTTTGTCGACGGTGCTGATTGGCATTTTGGGCTTTTTTATTGTGGCGGGCTACTGTGTGCGGCTGCTGCAAAATGTGCGCGATGGTAAATCTACGCCGCTGCCCGAATGGGATCAGTGGGGCGACGATCTGGTGCGCGGCTTCAAGCTTGCCGTGGTGGAGTTTGTGTGGGCGCTGCCGCTAATTTTGGTAGGCATTCCCTTTGTCATCGGCGGCGTTCTCGCCGATCAGCCGGGGCGTGGCGCGGGCGCAATCGGCGGCACAATTTTGGCGGCATCGGGCTGTCTCACCTTCGCTTACGCACTCTTTGTTTACGCCGTGCGGCCCGGCTATACCCTGGCCTTTGCCCGCAGCGAGAAAATTGGCGACGGGCTGCAAATCGCCAACGTCTGGCACTGGACGCGCAGCAACATCGGCCAAGTAATTGTCGTGGCGCTGCTGGTGCTGGTGGCGGACACCATCATTCCGAGCATTGCCTCAATCATCGGCACGATTCTCTGCGTGGTCGGCCTCATCGTGACGCTGCCGTTGGGCACGCTGGCGACCTACCTCTTCCGCTCACACCTCTACGGCCAGCTCGGTCGCTCGCTGCCGGATGCGCCAGCCAGCGGCGGGGGCAACCCCTTTGGCGGCGGCGACTCGCCCCGCACGTCGACCTACGACACGCCGACTGCCGGTGCATCGACCTATAGCGCGCCAAGCAGCGATTTCGCAAGCGGCCCCATCGGTGATCCCTCGGCTGGAGCAACGGCGAGCGCAGCCAGCCGCGCCAGCGAAAGCGGCTACGATACCGCGCCAGATGCCAATCTCAACATCGACCCAGATTTGAGCAACCCCATCGTGCCGGAAAGTGAGACGCCGGACGCTTCGCCAGAGACAATGGCCGTTGGCGATTACGAGGCCGCGCCGGACGCCAACATCAACATCGACCCGGAGCTGGAGAACCCCATCGTCCCCGAAGAGAACGCGCCGAATGTGGATAACGACACAAGCAATGTCTAACCACCGCGAGTAATACCAGTTGTGCAGCGAAGCTGCGCGAAAAGTGGGGCACGCCCCGCCTCACCCCCAACCCCCTCTCCACGCGTGGAGAGGGGGCTTCACCTGGCTCGTTGGCGCAGAACCCGCGCGGAGGGGGTGAGGCCGAATGCCCCCATCGCTTCGCGTATGCGAACACGCAGCTTGGACAGACAATTGGTATAAAAAGACCCCAAGGGTGTTAAAAAGCCCTTGGGGTCTTTTTATTCGCGTCTCTTAATCTTCCGAGAAGCTTCCCTGCATTTAGGAGAGTTTACTCGCCGTTTACTCTCCCGTCACCGCTGCCGATTCCGTCAGCGCTGCACTGCTCGTCAGCGTCTCCGTTACGTCCGTGCTCGGCCCAAGCTCCGGCGTGATATCCTGCGCGGCGCTCACGGCCTCTGTGGTGGTGAGAACGCTGGTGGTGAGGACGGTGTCCGTTAGAGTTCCAGCGTTCGCGAACGCGCCGGCGTCGGTCAGCACGCTTGTGTCGGTCAGAGCACTCGTCGGCTCCGGCTGAACGAGGAAGTCGCTGCGGGCGCTGGTCAGCAGCGGCTCGACGGTGAAGGGCGCAATCTCCACCGCGTACTCGGATTCGGACGATGTGGCGACGTAGTTGCCGTTCTCCAGCGGCTCGCCGATTTGCAGCGTCTGCGTCGCCGTTGCGCCCTCCGCATCCTGCGTTTCCACCGTGACTGTCGCGCCCGCACCGCCCAAATCGGCGTTAAACCCCTGCTCCACCGCCAGCCCAATCGGCTCGACCATGCTGACGTTGGAAAGCGTCGTCAACAGCGAAGAAAGGCTGGCCTCATCGACGGTTTCCCCCGCGGTCAAATCGATCAGCGTGAACGCCCCATCTGCGCCGCGCACAAGCTCCACCGTGCCGGAAATGTTGGTTAAGGTCAGCATCTGCACGTCCGGTTGGGCAACGCTAAAGAAGGTGGGATCGATCCATGCAGCAGCCGTGGCGTTGACGTCGAAGGCGCTGATGCCGTCGCTGAGGTAAACGGTATCGCTGTCGCCCGCGCGCATGTGGCTTGCACCGCCGCCCGCCGTCGAGCCGATAAAGAGCGTTTCGCCGTCGCCGCCGTCCAGCGACAAATCAACGCGACGTGCAAAATCTTCCTCCCCCACCTGGAGCCGCGCGTGGCTGCCCGCGCTCTCGGCGATCACCGTGTCCGCTTCGAGCTCGCCTATCTGCTCGATCAGCGCCTCGATGCTGCCGCCGTTGGCGGGGTAGTTGTCCGCGTCGGGCAGCACCCAGCCGTCGCCCTCGCGTGCCAGCGTGATCGACTCACCGGTGTCATCGGCAATGGTCAGCGCATTTGCGGCGTCGACGCTGAGATCGGGCAGCAGCGGGGCGTCCGTTGCCGCCGTGCTGCCCCGTGGCAGCAGGAAGACCACCGCCACCAGCACAAGCTGCACGGCGACCAGCGTCGCCAGCGCGAGCAGCAGTCGGCTGCCGCGCAGAACGTCCACCAGCGAGGGGCCGCGCCGCGCCCGCAATTCGTCTAGCCTTTCCTCATCCGTCAACTCCTCATCCGCTAATTTTTTGTCCGTTGGCTGTTCTTGCTGTTCAATTTCACTTTCAACTTTGATATTGAGTTCGTTTTGCTGTTCGGGCTGAGTCATAAAAACTCCTCAAAATATGCAGATCGCCAACCGTCTGAGTGCGCTTCACGTGACCTTTGGCACTTCCGACGGTGACTGCGCAACCTTTATGCTGTGAGCGCGTACTATTTTACGTACACATCGCAATTTTTGCCCAAATCTACGCGTCCACATCCAAACCAAAGGGGAGCCAAATCATGAATCGTACGACCAATTCCACCAACCTGCTTGTGGGACTGCTGCTCGTTGCGGGCGGCGTCCTCTTTCTGTTGAGCAACCTCGGCCTCTTTGATGGCTTTGGCAGCGCCGTCTGGTCGCTAATCTGGGTGCTGGCTTTTGGCGCGGGCAGCGCAATTTTCCTGCTCACCTTCCTGCGCGACTACCGCGAAAACTGGTGGGCCGCCATTCCAGGGATGACGCTGCTGGGGCTGGCGCTGGCCGCTCTCTTTGATGAAGTCGTGCCCGGCTTGAGCGGGCTGTCGGGGTCGATTTTCCTCGCCTCGATTGGCGCGGGCTTTGTGCTCGTCTACATCGCCGTGCCGGAGAATTGGTGGGCCATCATCCCCGCCGGCGTAATGCTGACGCTGGGTGCGGTGGCGGGGGTGGATGAAGCGGGGATCGGCGGCTTTGGCGGCGATTTCGAGGGCACGCTCTTCTTCTTTGGCCTCGGCGCAACGTTTTTGGTGCTGGCGCTGCTGCCCAACGCCGGAGCCGACCTGCGCTGGGCCTTCATCCCCGCCCTGGTGATGCTCGTCCTCGGCCTATTTACGGCCGCCTCGCTGAATTCCGTCATCAGCTACATCTGGCCGGTCGCGCTGATTGGCGGCGGGCTGTACGTGCTGCTGCGCGGCGCGAGCAACAGCCGGATCGAAGCGGAGCCGCGGGTGCTGCTGGACAAAGAGTAGTGATTCAACCATCTCGTTTTGAGGGTACGGGTACGCCATGGCGTGCCCGTACCCTCAAACAACATTCTTCGCCCGCTCGCGCATCACCCCGTCGACAAAGTCCACGATCTCCCGCGTCGTCGTGCCCGGCCCAAAGACTGCCGCAATGCCCGCCGCCTTCATGCGCTCGATGTCGTCCAGCGGCACGATGCCGCCCACGAGCACCGGCACGTCGCCCTGCCCCTGTGCCCGCAGCAAATCGACCACTTTGGGGCAGAGCGTCAGGTGCGCGCCGCTGAGAATGCTCAGCCCCACCACGTCCACATCCTCCTGCAGCGCGGCCTCAGCGATCATCTGCGGGGTTTGTCGAATGCCGGTGTAAATCACCTCGCAGCCCGCGTCGCGCAAGGCCCGCGCCACCACCTTCGCTCCCCGGTCGTGCCCGTCCAGCCCCGGCTTGGCCACCAGGACGCGCGCTCGTCGCTTGTTCATTGCTTCACTCCTAAAAATTTGATCCACGAAGGACACAAAGGAAGAGCGTCAACAAATTCTTCTTCGTGCTCTTCGTGGATCATTTTTATTCTTTCGCCTTTTCCCAGTTTCCTTTTATACTCGACTTTGCTCGTGAATGAAAGCGGCGGAACAGCCGATCCCCGCCGATTCGTGATAAAATTCACCAAGCTCATTCTACAGATTTGGGGGCCTCCATGATCATCGCACTCACCGACCGGCAGCAGCAGCTTCTCGATATCGCTAATAATCTCGCGCAGAAATTCGCCGCCCGCGCGCCCCAGCACGACCGTGACGGCTCGTTCCCCCATGAAAATTACGCGGACGCCAAGGCTGCGGGGCTGCCCGGCTTTATCGTGCCGGAGGAATTTGGCGGCTGGGGCATGAATCTGCTCGACGCCACGCTGCTGATGGAGGCGCTCGGCGCGGGCGACGGCAGCACGGCGCTTAGCCTGACCATGCACGTGCAGACGCTGGGGTCGGCGGCGGAAAAGCGCTCGTGGCCGGAAGATTTGTTTGCCCGCATCTGCCGCGACGCGGTGGAGCGGGGAGCGCTGATCAACGCCATCGCTACCGAGCCCAAGCTCGGCAGCCCCAGCCGCGGCGGCAAGCCAGAGACCACGGCAACGCCCGTCTACGGCTCGCTAAACGGCAGCGCACGCAACGGCAGCGCGCCCAAGCCAAACGGCGAACCGACCGAGTGGATCATCAGCGGCCGCAAATCCTTCGCCAGCATGATTCCCGCGCTGGATTACGCCATCATCCCCGCGCTGCTGCTGGACGGCTCGGACGAAGTCGCCCGCTTTGTGGTGCCGGTGGACGAAACGATTGAAATTATCGAAACGTGGGACGCCATGGGGATGCGCACGACGGGCAGCCACGACATCGTGCTGCACGACACCCATGCGCCCAACGCCAACCTGCTGGGGCGGGGCGACGGGGCGAAGTCGGCTTCCAGCGGGCCGAGCACCGTGAACGCGTGGTTTATGCTGACGATTAGTGCGGTCTACGTCGGCGTGGCGAACGCGGCGCTGCGTACGGCGGCGGAGTTTGCCAACGAGCGCGTGCCCACGGCGCTGGGCAAGCCAATTGCCACGCTCGAGAACATCCAGCGTCGGCTGGGCGAGGCGGATTTGCTGCTGCGCCAGGCCCGCACGATGCTCTACAGCGCCGCCGAGCAGTGGTCGCTACACCCGGAACATCGCGTCGACCTTGGGCCGCAGGTGATTGCGGCCAAAGTGACCGCGACGAACAACGCCATCCAGGCGACGGATCACGCCATGCGCGTCGTCGGCGGCGTGGGGCTGAGCCGCTCGATGCCGATGGAGCGCTTCTACCGCGACGTTCGCGCCGGACTGAACCACCCCGTGAACGACGATCAGGCGCTGGTGATGTTTGGCAAGAACGTGACTGAGGCGGCGCAGGGGGTTGAGGGGGGAGAAATGGTCGAGAAAGAAGAGGCGGAGCAGGAGTTGATCGCGGCGGATTGATTATCGGTTGGTGCGGCTTCGATTGTAGTGGGAGGGCGCGCCCTCCCACTACAATCGAAGCCGCTTTGCGAACAGCGCACCCCTGTCCACAATAGGGTGCAACCCGAATTTAGGTCGAAAGTCGCTTGAAGCGTGCGGCAGCGGTCAATAGAATGAACAGAATCCGACCCGTTCATCACCGAGCTTTGACCATGTTGCCCACATTGTCTCCTGCTTCACAGGAACAACCAACACCCGTACCGGTGCCACCCACCAATCCCTTCCTCGCCGCGCTGATCAGCGCCCTGCTTGTCGCGACCATCATCGGTGCGCTCGTCTTCCTCACCCGCCAACCCTCCCCCGCGCCGATTGTCCTCCAGCCGCCGCCCTCCCCCGCGCCGACGGTCACGCCCGCTCCCAGCGCCACCCCCGCCCCCATTGTTGTCTTCGTGACGGGCGCCGTCCAGTCGCCCGGCTTGTATACGCTGCCCGTCGAGGCGCGCGTGGCCGATGCGCTTGCCGAAGCGGGCGGCGTCACGGAGGAAGCGGATGCGTTGCTGATCAACCAGGCCGAGCGGCTGTGGGATGGTGCACAGCTTTACGTGCCGCCGCTGCCTGCTACGGCTGAAGCGGCTGAAGCGGTTGCCGACGCTGCGGCCTCCGAAGCCGCGCCACCGACGGGGAATGCGTTGGCGGCGAATCAGCCAGCCGCGGGGTTGACGGGGCTGTCGTCGCTCGCGCCGCTGGGGGATGGTCGTGCGGGGCCGATATCTGATGCGGGGACGAGTGGAGGGCTGATCAACGTCAACACGGCGGGGGTGGCGGAGCTGCAAACGCTGCCCGGTATTGGCCCGGCCAAAGCCGCGAGCATCATCGGCGGGCGACCGTTTGCCACGGTGGAAGAGCTGGAGCGCGTCTCCGGCATCGGCCCGGCAACGGTCGAAAAGCTGAGGCCGCTGGTGACGGTGCAGTGAGATAGGGGCGCTGGGGAGGGGCGACCGTTGAGAAGTCGGCACGCCCTCGTGCCGGGTCTGCCCCTGAAGATGATCGAGTTCTCGTACTTAGTCCGTTCGCACGAGGGCGTGCTCACTCCACAGCGCTGTAGCGCACCCGAAAAATCACCCCCGTCGCATAGTCGCCCACCAGCAAATTCCCGTCCGGGTCGACCGTCATCGGCAGCGGGCGATCCAGCCCCTCGATAAAGGTCGACGGCTCGCCGCGGTAGGTCGGCCCCGTCGCCGTTTCGACTTCGCTCAGGGTGACCCGCTCCACCGTGTGGCCGACAATTTCTTCGCTAAACACTTGTCCGAAGAGCGAGACGTAGAGCGTGCGGTATTCGGCGGGCCAGTCCGGGTTGTCGACATAGGCCAGCCCGCTGGCGCTGGCGTGCGGCGTGACGGGGTAAACGGGGCCGCTGTACGGCTCGCCGTCTGCGCCGTCCTCTGCCGGGCCAAACTGGTCAGGGAAGCCATAGTCGTGGTCCCAGCGGATGTGGTTGACTTCGTCCGGCGCGTCGTTGAAGTCGGGGCCGTTTTCGCTGGCAAAGAGCTGCCACGCCGTCTCGCCGTCGGGCGCGGCCAAATCGACCGGCACAGCGCCCCACGCAACGGCGTACGGATTGCGATTGCCCCGGCTCACCACTTCCAGCGCGTCGGCGCTTTCGCCGTCGATAGGGAAGCGCAAGACTGTCGAGTTAATCGGCCCGCCGTCCTCCAAATCGTCCGTCGATCCCAGGCCAAAGTAAATCCACTGCTGCGCCGCCTCGCCCGTGAAGGGGTCGGGCACGGGGTTCCAGGCCAGCCCGTTGTTCTGGTGGCGACCCCACGGTAGGCCGTCCACACGTAGCTCGTACGTATCGGCGACGCCGTTGCCGTCGCCGTCCGTGGTACGAAAGAGCTGGCCGCGCCCGCCCAGCCAGACGGCGACCGTGTTGCCCGCGTCATCCGCTTCTGGCAGCAGGCCCACGACTTCGGGCAGCCCCGCCGCGTAGAGGCGGCGCTCGTCGAATGCGCCATCCCTGTCCGTATCCTGATACCACCAGACGCGACCATTTTGCTGGCTGACGAGCATGTCGCCCGACGCCGTAAACTCGATTTGCGTCATTTCACGCAGATTGCCTATCACCGGCTCGATGACAAAATCGCTCGGCACGGTTAGCCCCTCGGCCAAAGCCTGCGACGCGTCATCAGTTGCAACCTCCTCGCGCCACACCTTATCGAAGCGCAGCTCGTTGAGCGTTAGCGTGCCCGCCATGTCGGCATATTCAAAGACAATCTGGATTTCGTTGACCTGTGAAAAATCGGGCCGGCGACCGTCTTCGCCCACTACCTCCGCCAGCGGCACGCGCACCTCACCGCGTCTCAGCCCGTAGCGCGCGAGGTTGACGGCCACGCGCTCGCCGTCGACCTGCACAAAGTACAGATTGGGCGTCAACCCTTCGTCCGCCCGCGCGCGCAGCCGCAGCGTCTCCGTTCCGTCCAGCCGCTGGTTGGCTTCCTCCCAGCGCAGCGACCAGCGCGCGTAGCTCGACGCAGGCACGTCGACCGTGAGAGTCGCGCCGTCGCAGGTAATCGTGGCTTCCGCTGGTGCGTCGCAGGTAATGGCTGCGCCGCTTGTATCGAGGAGATTGGCGTCCACCAGCGCGAGCGGTGCGTCTGGCTCAACGTCAGTTTTGACGGGCGTCGGGGTTGGCTCGGCCTCAGCGGGGGGAAGAGCAGATGGCGTCGCATCGCGGCCGCAGGCTACGAAGAGCAGGGCGAGGATGAGCAGAACGGTAAGCTGTCGCAAAGATGGCTCCTTGTGCAAAAAAGTACAAGCGCTATTGTGCCCGGAGCAAGCGCTTTGGCGCAAATTTTTGAGTTGGATGTGTAGAAAGATTACGGAACCTGACAAATATGGAACATTTGATGGTTGCTTACGTTGTGACAAAGATACGGGCAGGTAGTCTGTCGTAGACAGGTTGCCCTGTTGCTAACCGATTACACCCGAAAGGAAAAAGTTTATGACGTTCCAGACAAACGCAGCCGTCGCACGGCTGGTCGCCATTTTGTCCTGCCTGCTGCTGGCGTTGACATATACAGCTTGGCAATCGCCATTTGCTTTGGCGCTACAGCCCTGTGGCGATTCGGTAACGGCCGAGGCGGGTGACACGCTGGCCCAAATTGCGATTCGCTGCGCCGTTCCCATCCCGGCGCTGCTGGAGGCCAACCCCGACCTCGATAACCGCAACGTGCTTGCCGAAGGGCAGGTCATTGCGCTGTCGGCAGCAGAGCCTGCCGAGCGTGATGCGGCAGACGCATCTCAGTCGAGTGACCCCGTCATCGATATTGAGCCGACCAGCGGCCCGCCCGGTGCGGTGCTGGAGATTACGGCGAGCGGCTTTTCCGCGGAGAGCGAGGTCACGGTCGGGCTTGGGCCAGCGGAGAGCGAGCCTCTTGTGGAAATTGAGGCGACGACCGACGCCGACGGCGGCTTGAGCACGCAGCTTGAAGTGCCCGGCGACGCAGAAGCCGAGCAGCGCTTCGTGGTCGCTATCCAGGCGACCGATTCCGATGGGCCGAGTGCGAGCTCCAGCGAGTTCATCGTAACGAGCGAAGCACAAGGGCCGGCCGTCACGCTTTCGCGCACGCAGGGCCCAGCGGGCACGCTGGTTCGGCTGCGCTCCGAAGGGTTCGCGGAGCGGTTGCCCATCGAGGTGGGCTTTGGCCCCGTCGATTCCGAGTACGACCTCATCGTTCAGGCGCGGACAAACGGCCGGGGTCGCTTCAACCAACAGTTTCAAGTGCCAACGGGCGCGATGCCCGGCCAGGAGTACGTCTTCGTCATCGTGCCCTCGGACACGCAGGCAGAGGTAGTTTCGGACGTGTTTACCGTTGCCGAGGGTGGCCAGGCAGCTGAGCCGCAGGTGAGCGTTTTGCCAAGCAGCGTGCCAGCCGGCGCAAATGTTCAGCTTTACGCCAGCGGCTTCCCCGCCAATACGCGCGTCAGCTACGGGATTGGCGAGCCAGCCAGCGACGTGTTTGATCTCGCCAGCGCGCGCACCAACGCCAGCGGCTCGCTGCGGGCGACGGTGCGCGTGCCGGAAAGCGTTTCGCCGGAGACAGAACTGGTGGCGCTGGTCTACGTCCCCCAGCAGGAGGCGCGCGCCACGTCCGACGCCTTCACCGTGGCGCGGCAGGAGGGGGACGAGGGCGCTCTCTTCGTCAGCACCAACCTTTACCTGATTGCGCTGGGGGATGCGGGCCAAAGCGGGCAGGAGGTTGGCTGCCAGGACAGCGTGATTCCGGTCGAAGTCGAGATCGAGCCGACGGCGGCGCCGCTGACCGCCGCGCTGGAGACGCTCCTCGGCCTCGACGAGCGCTTCTTCGGCGAGACCGGCCTGTACAACGCGCTCCACCGCACCGAGCTCGCCGTCGACAGCGTCGACATTGCCGACGGCGTGGCGACGATTGACCTGACGGGCGATTTCCCCATCGGCGGCGTCTGCGACGGCCCGCGCGTGCAGGCCCAGCTGGAGGAGACGGCGCTGCAGTACGACAGCGTGGACGAAGTGCAAATCTTTGTCAACGGCGCGCCGCTGGCTAGATTGCTGAGCGAGGAAAGCTAATCCGGCTTCTGGGTCTGCACACACCACGCGCCGAGCAGCTGAATTTTGAGCGGCCCCCATTCTTCGGCTTGCTGCGCTGGCGGTGGCGCAGGATAAGTTGAAATGGTATACTTTCTCCAAACTCAGGCGGCTCTCCACACGAGCGTGGAGTTGGCCGCTCGACAATCCCCACAATCTACCCAAAGCCAGGAGGAAGCGATATGTCCACCCCATCCAGTGGTGATTCAACAAATGGCGCTGGTGGCGTCGTGACCGAAGCCTCGCGCAGCGCGATGTATGAGCCAGCCCAGTCCGTGATCGACAACGCGAACGTACCCAACTACATGGAGTTGCGCGAGGAAGCGCTGGCCGATCCCGTCGCCTACTGGGACAAGCGTGCGCGGGAAATGGTCGATTGGTTTGCGCCTTACGACACCGTGCTCGATGACTCCAACGCGCCCTTTTATAGATGGTTCAGCGGCGGCAAAATCAACGTCGTCCACAACGCCATCGACCGCCACGTAGCCAACGGCCGGGGCGACAAAGTGGCCTACATCTGGATTCGCGAAGACGGGGCGGTGCATGAAATTACCTACAGGCAGCTCCAGGACGAAGTCAACCAGTTTGCCAACCTGCTCAAGTCGCTCGGCGTGAGCAAGGGCGACACCGTCACGATTTACATGGGGCGCGTGCCGCAGCTGCCGATGGCCATGCTGGCGACGGTCAAGCTCGGCGCGGTGCACAGCGTCGTCTACGGTGGCTTTAGCGCCACGGCGCTGGCCGACCGCATCGACGACGCCGACAGCCGGGTGCTCATCACCTGCGACGGCGCGTGGCTGCGCGGCAAGACGGTTAACCTCAAAGACATTTCCGACGAAGCGATGGCGAGGGAAGGCAGCCCCGTCGAGCACTGCGTGGTGGTGCAGGCGACGGAGCAAGAGGTGCAGATGCAGGAGGGACGCGACGTCTGGTATCACGAAGTCATCGGCGAGCAGAGCACGGATTGCGAGACCGAGCAGATGGATGCCGAAGACCCGATGTTTATCCTCTACACCTCCGGCACCACGGGCAAGCCCAAGGGCTTACTCCACACCTGCGGCGGCTACCAAGTCTACACGGCGACGACCCTCAAGTACATTTTTGACGTAAAAGACGACGACGTTTGGTGGTGCGCCGCCGATCCGGGCTGGATTACGGGCCACTCGTACATCGTCTACTCGCCGCTCGTCCACGGCTTGACGAGCATTCTCTACGAGGGCGCGCCCGCCTATCCGGAGACGGACCGCTGGTGGGAAATCGTCGAGCAGCACAAGGTCACGATTTTCTACACCGCGCCCACGGCCATTCGCGCCCACATGCGCTTTGGCGACGAGCCGGTGAACAAGCACGATCTGTCGTCGCTGCGGCTGCTGGGCACGGTCGGCGAGCCGATTAACCCCGAAGCGTGGCGCTGGTATTATACGGTGGTCGGCAAGGAGCAGCGCCCGATTATCGACACTTGGTGGCAGACGGAGACCGGCGGCTTTATGATTACGCCGTCGCCCGTCGTGCCGCTCAAGCCAGGCAGCGCGACCTTGCCCTTCACCGGCATCGAGGCGGACGTGGTGCGCGAGGATGGCTCCTCCTGCGACGCCAACGAGGACGGCTACCTCGTGATCAAGGGGCCGTGGCCGGGCATGGCGCGCACCGTCTACGGTGACCCCGACCGCTACGTGGCTACCTACTGGAGCGAATTCCGCGATCAGGGTTGGTACTTCACCGGCGATTCCGCCCGCCGCGACGAGGATGGCTACTTCTGGATCATTGGCCGCATGGACGACGTGATCAAGGTGAGCGGCTACCGGCTGGGTACGGCGGAGATCGAGTCCGCGCTTGTCTCGCACGAGAGCGTCGTCGAAGCGGCCTGCATCGGCATTCCGGACGATTTGCGCGGCAACGTGATCCACGCCTACTGCATCCTGCGCCAGGGGTTGGCGGACGACGACAAGCTGGAGCAGACGCTCAAGCAGCACGTGCGCGACGAAGTCGGCCCGATTGCCGTGCCCGCGGTGATCAACATCGTCGACGATCTGCCCAAGACCCGCTCCGGCAAGATCATGCGCCGCCTGCTCAAGGCCCAGGTGCTGGGCCAGGCCGTCGGCGATACGTCGACGCTGGCGGATTAGGTTCCGCTAGGTCGAGCTTGCTGCAAGGCAAAGCCGCAAAGCAAAAAGGAGCGCATCTGCGCTCCTTTTTGCTTTACAGAATTAGCAATTACTCGTCGGTGACGAAGTGCGAGAATTAGCTCCTCGATCGATTCGTCCGTCGCGGGCCGCGACCGTTGCTGTCGCCACCGCTGCTGCGCCCGCCGCGGTCGCCGCCGCCGCTGCGACGACCGCCGCCGCCGCCGCCCCGGTCGCGCTCGCGGGCTTCTTCGGCCGTCCAGCCTTCGAGCACGGCCTGGCGGCTGAGGCGAATCTTGCCGCCGTCGTTGGCAATTGCCATTACCGTCAGCTCCTCGCCCATCTTGGCAATGTCCTCGGTCTTCTCCACGCGGTAGTCCGCCAGCTGGCTGATGTGCACCATGCCGTCCACACCGGGCAGCAGGTTCACAAACGCGCCGTAGGGCTCCACGCGCACGACTTCGCCGGTGTAGATTTTGCCAAGCTGCACTTCCTCCGTCATCTGGTCGATCAGGTCGCGCGCCTCTTCCGCGCCAGAGCCGGCGCCAGAAATGTAGACCGTGCCGTCCTCATCGACATCAACCTTGACGTCGTACTTCTCCTGGATGCCGCGAATAGTCTTGCCGCCGGGACCGATGATCTTGCCGATCTGCTCCGAATCAATTTTGGTCGTGAGAATACGCGGGGCGTACTCGCTCATCTCCAGACGCGGTTCGGGCAGCACCTCGAGCATTTTGCCCAGGATAAAGAGTCGACCCTGCTTGGCCTGCTCCAGCGCCTCGCGCAGAATCTCAAAGTTCAGCCCCTTTACCTTCACGTCCATCTGCAGGGCGGTGATGCCGTGCTCGGAGCCGGCGACCTTGAAGTCCATGTCGCCCAGCGCATCCTCCATGCCCTGAATGTCGCTCAGCACGCGGTACGTGCCCGAATCGGCGTCCTGCACCAGCCCCATGGCGATACCGCTGACGGGCGCGTTGATCGGCACGCCCGCATCCATCAGCGCCAGCGTGCTGCCGCAGACGGAGCCCATGCTCGTCGAGCCGTTCGAGCTGACGGCCTCGCTGACGAGGCGCAGCGTGTAGGGATAATCTTCGGGGATCATCGGCTCGAGCGCGCGCTCGGCCAGCGCGCCGTGGCCGATCTCGCGGCGCTTGGGGGCGCGTAGCGGGTAGGCCTCGCCCGTGCTGTAGGGCGGGAAGTTGTAGTGGTGAATAAACTTCTTTTCATCGCCCGGCTGCAGGTTGTCCAGCCGCTGCGCATCGCCCGGCGTGCCGAGCGTGGCAATCGTGAGCACGTGCGTTTCGCCGCGCTGGAAGAAGCCGGAGCCGTGCACGCGCGGCAACATGCCCGCCTGCACGCGAATCTCGCGGATATCCTCCGTGCCGCGGCCGTCCGGTCGCACGCCTGCATCCAAAATGCGCTGGCGCACGGCTTGCTTGAGCACGGCATCAATCGAATCCTTGACGTCTGCCTCAGAAACTTCTTCCTTCTCGATGCGCTCGGCATACGATTGCAGCACGCGCTCGCGGATTTCGCTCATGCTATCCTTGCGCTCGGCGCGCGTCGGGTCTTCGGCCAGCATGGCGGTGACTTCCTCGCCAATCATGCCCTGCACCTCAGCCTTGAGCTCGTCCGACGGCACAAAAGTCGGCAGGTCGGTAACCTTTTCCTTGCCCACGTCGTTGCGCATCTCCTCGATAATTTCGAGCACGGGCTGCATCGATTCGTGCGCCAGCTGCAGCGCTTCGAGCATCACATCTTCGGGGATTTCCTGCGCCCCGGCCTCGACCATCAGCAGGTTCTCCTTTGTCCCCGCCACGTGCAGCTCCAGGCTGCTGTTCTCCATGTCGATGGCCTGCGGGTTGATGATCAGCTCACCGTCGACGTAGCCGATGGTGACACCGCCCACGGGGCCGGCCCACGGGATGTCGCTGATAGTCAGCGCGGCGGAGGCGGCGATAATCGCCAGCGGCGGCATCAGATTCTCGTTGTCGGTCGAGAGGGTGTTGATGATAATCTGCACCTCGTTGCGCATGCCCTTGGGGAAGAGCGGGCGCAGCGGGCGGTCGACCAGGCGCGCAATCAGAATCGCCTCGGTGGAGGGTCGCCCTTCGCGGCGGAAGAAGTTGCCGGGGATGCGGCCCGCCGCATAGAGCTTTTCCTCGAATTCGACCGTCATCGGGAAGAAGCTCATTCCCGGACGCACGTCGCGGCCCATGGTGGCCGTCGCCAGCAGCACGGTGTCGCCGTAGCGCACCGTGACGGCGCCGCCGGCTTGTTGAGCCAGTACGCCGGTTTCAATTGTCAGCTCGCGCCCACCAAAGATGGTGGTGTAGGTGCGAGCGCCTTCAAACATTTGCATAGAGTGTTCTCCTTAAAAATCAGCAGTCCACCACGCTGCCTGGGCAGCCAAGGTGCGGAACTGGAGACCGGCACGGAATTAGTAATTAGTGATCAGTGTTCAGTAAATCAGTGTGTTGATTTTCACCTAAACGACTCAAACTGATTACTGCTTAAACTGATTACTGTTTACTGACAGCTGATCGCTGAAAAACTCCGTTACGCTCTCCAATGCCGTACCCTGCCGTGGGCCAGTACATAACATGGCTTCCTGCAAAATACGTAAATTTGTCGTACGGCCAAGCCTTTTTTGCCAATACTTTAACCCATTACGCATCGGCTTTTGGGTCAAAGCAACAGAACGGGGGAAGGGCAAGAGGCCATCAGCGGCCTTGACCCTTCCCCCGTTTGAACAATCTTTGGCAAAACCATCCGCTCTGTCGTTGCGGGCTTAGTGGAACCAGGAGCGACAAAGCGGTCGTTATCGTTGTAATGCACCATAGTGGACTGGCTTGCTCGCCGTAAGCGGATCAAGCGTTTACTTGCGCAAACCAAGCCGCTGAATCAGCTGCTGGTAGCGCAGCGTATCTTTGCGCTTGAGATAGGCTAGATGCCGCCTGCGCTGCCCCACAAGCTTGAGCAGACCGCGCCGCGACCCTTCGTCATGCTTGTGATCGTTGAGGTGATCAATCAAGCCGTTAATGCGGGTTGTGAGCAGGGCCACCTGAACTTCTGGGGAACCGGTATCGCCTTGGTTGATGCGATACTCTTCGATAATCTCGCTCTTCTGAACAGTGCTTAATGCCATTCGGTACTCCTCGCTAGGTTGGATAAAACAGCTTGCTACAAGAAACGGGTGCGGCGGTGGACCTGTAAGAAGCACACGGAAATAAATGCCGCCAATAAAGTCAAACTGCGATTCGCCAGATTTCCGCTGTACCAGGCGCAAAATCTAGCCGAAATCAGGTGTTAGATTAACACGTTATGGGAGATTGAGCAAATTTCGATGAGCCAGGCAGTTGTCCACTACCAATTGCTTTAGGGCAATCGCATCTAAATTGGATTTAGCGAAGGGAAACGGCTATTCTTGGGAAAAAGAGAAAGCCCAAGGAGAGAGAAATGGTCGTTCCCTACACGCCGCCCGCGACAATCAAGAGTCATTTTGCGCCGTTGAAAGACCCGCGGGTCAATCGAACGAAGCAACGAGTTGTTAGACATCCTGTTCATCGGCATCTGCGCGGTGAGGAGGACGTTTCTGGACAGCAACGAACTGGCCCGCCCACATTGTTGACATCATCGAGGACAAGCAGGCCGAAGACATTCTACTGCTCGACGTAAGCGAGCAGACTTCCCTCGCCAACTACTTTGTCATTGCCACCGTCGATACGGCGCGGCAGGCGCGCGCCGTGGAGGAGCGGCTTCCGCGGATATGCTGCAGACGCTCAAGCTGGAGCAGAATATACGCCGCCCGCTGGGCTTGGAAGGCGTCAAGGAAGAGAGCGGCGGCTGGTCGATCTTGGACTACGGCGACGTGATCGTGCACCTCTTTACCGAAGAGCAGCGCGCCTATTACGATCTCGAAGGGCTCTGGAGCGAAGCCAACGTTGTCGTGCGCATGATGTAACGCGTTGATCATTTTGACCGCAGGGCTGCCCTAGATTTGTTATAAGGGAGAAGCGGCTGCATCAAAACGCAAAAGGGCGACCCGGTTGGGTCGCCCTTTTGCGTTTCAGGGCGTAGTAGCTCGGCGCGCCGAGCCACTACGCCTTTTCTATTCCGGCTCGACCAGCCGCGTATAGACTACGAGCCGTTCGCTATAGTTCTGCGCCGCCTCGTTCCACGTGCCGCCACAGGTAATGAGGTTGAGATCGGCCTCTTCTTCCGGGCCAAAGACTTCGAGCAATGGTGCGTCGTTCCAGCCGTAGCTGGCGACTTTGGTCACCTCGAACTCACGCGTTGCCTCGCTTTCGTCGACGACGATGACGCGGTCGCCGGGCTGGAGGCGGTAGAGATAAGCAAAGACCGTCGGCTCGCCTCGATAGTTGTCGAGGTGGCCAGAAAGAACGGCATTACCCGCGTTGCCCGGAATCGTGCCCGGCTCGTACCACGCCACGTGCCACACGTTTTCCGGCACGTCCATCGCACCGCTTGGCGTTTTGCCCACGTGCTCCACCGGCGCATCGACGTTGATGCTGGGAATCCGCAGCCGCACGGGTGGCGCGGGCGGGCCGCTGGTTTGCACCGCGCCGCCTGTGGTGGCTTCCTGACTGGCGGGCCTCTCGACCGGCACTGCTTCGGCGGCGAGTGGGGCATCCACGCGAGCAGCCGTTTCTACAGTTGCCTCAATGGTTGCCTCGACGGTTGCTTCAGCGCTGGCTTGCTCAACGGCGGCGTCTACAGCCAGCACGTCCACGGCAGGTTTGGCGACGGGCAGGGCTTCCAAAGCAAACGTCTCATCGTCGTCGGGTGTCGCCGGGTGGACAAGCACGCCGGTGCTGCCGATCGGCGGTACCGGCCCGTAGGGAGCCAGCGTCACCACTTCCACCTGGCAGGCGGTTGTCGTCCAGACGCAGATCAGGACGAGGATAGTAATTGAAAATTTGTTGTATAAATAATTCATAATTTGTAAAAAGGTAAGCGGGCGTGAATATCACGCCCGCATCGTAATCTATAGAAAAAGTGCGCGTCAAAGCTGTAGGGAGCTTTGATGCTTCCGGGCAACGAAGCTCTACTGAATCAACCCAAGCGGACGGCGGGGCGCACCGCCGCGGCCCGTGCTGGGCATGGTCGGCATGGGCGTGCCGCCGCCCATATCAGTGTCATCGTCGTCGTCGTCCATGTCCATATCGTCCGACGCACCGAGGATTGGGCCAACCACGGCGAGCACCTGCTCCATCGTCTGCGGCTCGGCAAAGGTGGGCGCGGGCTGCACGCCAATTAGATCGCTCAGAATGGCGGCGTGCTGGCCTTCAACGTTGTGAATGCTGACGGCAGCGGTCAGCAAGTCCGGGTTTTCGATGCGTGTCGCCTGGCCCAGGTAGGCCGCAGCACCCAACTCCTCGACCGTCTGGAAGTATTCGAGCACTTCCTGCTGGCTGGCAAAGCTGGGGAAGTTGTAGCTGGCCTGAGCCTGCACCGGCGTGCCGCCCAGATCGTTAATCGTCTGCGTCAGCGTGTCGACGTGGGTGGACTCGTGATCACCAAAGGTGTTGAAGTAGTCGAGCACCACGCCGGAGAGCAGGCCGCTGCCGATTGCAATGTCGTAAGCGCGCGCCTCCAGATGCTCCAGCGTCAGCGCGTAATTTAGAATGGCGAGATCGCCCTCCTGCAGCAGCGCGCGGCGGCTGATGCGGCTGGTGGGGCTGCTGGCGAAGGCCGTGCCGCGGCTCAGGGCCGTGGCGGAAAGCGCGCCGGCCACCGTCGCGATGGCGCTGTTGCGCAGAAAGGCGCGGCGGTTCATCTGCCGGGAAGTTAACTGAGTTCGCATAAAGTATATCCTTTCAGGATGTGATAGAAGTTGTCAGATTGTGTTTGGTTGGCGTGCTGCTTACGCACCCAGAATGGGATTGACCTGCTCCAGCACCTGATCCACCGTCAGGCTTGAAGTAAAGGCCGCGGGAACGGGGCTGCCCGACCCGATCAGCAGGTTGATAATGGCCGCGTGACGCGCTTCCACCTGCACAATGCTGCCGGCGACGGCCAAATAATCCTTGTTGTCGATGGCCGCGGCCGCACCCTGGTAGGCGCCGACGCCGATATCTTCGGCGGTTTTGGCAAAGTTCAGAATATCACCACGATTGTTGAAGGCGGGGAAGTTGTAGCTATCTTGCGCCTGTGCGGGCGTTGCGCCAACGGCGTTGAGCGCGTCCGTCAGCCCAGTTACGTGTGCGGCTTCTTGCTCGCCAAACGTCGTGATGTACTGCGACTCCTTGCCCGTCAGAATACCCGTCGCCACCATGTCGGCGTACATGCGCGCTTCCAGGTGCTCCAGCGTCAGCGCGAAGTTGAGAATGTCCACATCCGTCAAATCCTGCACGTAAACGCGGGCGAGGCCAGCGG
This sequence comes from Caldilineaceae bacterium, assembly GCA_965213595.1. Lineage (GTDB taxonomy): Bacteria > Chloroflexota > Anaerolineae > Caldilineales > Caldilineaceae > JBCCFC01. The sequence continues at coordinate 1,289,665 of CBDBZO010000002.1, forward strand.
CACTCGTTGCCGACAGGCTACCGTTGGTGCTGCCGCGAACGAGGCTGCGACGCCCCTGAGCAAAGTCTAGCAGGTCCATCAATTGTTCGTGCATAGTCATAGAAGAAATCCTTTGTTGTGTGTACGAAGACAATCAATTTGTCGTTGTACAGTGTTGAAAATTGCAAAATTACTGCTGTAAGAGAACAGTGTAAGTCTAGCATGACATAATGCCGTGGCCTATGCCGAAATAAACCATCCTTTTTACCACAAATGTCTTGATTTCCTGCGGTAAAAACTTAAAAATTACTGGATCGAGGCCAGCATTGCTTTGGCCTGCGGCGCGTGGAGCTCGGAAAAGTATGGGTTAATCTCAAGTACTGTCTGCAGGTGTTCGCGCGCTGCCTCCTGATCTCCGCGTGCCAGCGCAATGGCCCCGGCGTGGTAGTGCAGTTGCGCATCCTGTGTGCCCAGCGATAGCGATTCCTGGCTGTACGGCCACGCTTCGTCCGCGTGACCGGCGCGGTACAGCGCCCAGGCCAGCACGTCTGCCGCGTAAACTGTTGGCCGCGCGGCATAGGCAGCCCGCGCCTGCTGGACAACCTGCTCGGCGTCCAGCCCCATCTGCCCGTCGCTCAACCGGTCGGCGTTAAAGAGCGCCAGTTCCATGTCGACGTTCATGCCGGCGTCGGCGTTCATCTGCTGCATGGCATCGACGAGCGCATACTGCTGCCGGGCTAGGTCAAGGTCGCCCCGTGCTTCGTACAGCTCGCCCAGCGCGATCACAAACTCCGGCAGCGGCAGCCGCTCGATGATGGCCTCGTAGCGCTCGATGGCTCTTCTCGTGCGCCCACGCGAGGCCTCGACTTTGGCCAGCCCGGCTTCGGCGTAGGCATAACCCGGTCGCTGCTGGGCGGCGGCGCGGTACGTATTTGCCGCCGCGCGCAGATCGCCCTGGTTAAAGTAGAGGTGGCCGAGCTGAACGGTCGTCCACGCGGTGCCCTCTGCGCCGGGCCCACCCGCCTGCACCGCTGCCGTCATCGCCTCGACGGCGCCATCGACATCGCCGTGCAGCTCGCGCACGTAGGAAACGCGGCTGTACGACTGCAGATCCGGTCGCAGGTCGACCATTTCCTGGGCGGTGACAATGGCTTCTTCATAGCGGCTCAGTTCCACCAGCGCGTCCACCTGAATACCGACGATGGCGGCGCGAAATGGGTTGATCGCTCTGGCGCGCTCGGCCCAATCCAGCGCCGTCTCAAAATCATGGCGGGCCAGCGCCAACGCGCCCTGGCCGACGAGCGCATCGATCTGGTTTGCATCGAGCGCAAGCGCTTGGGTAAAGGCCTGCTCGGCCAGGTTGTACAGCGACGCATCGCCCGTTTCCCGCACCTGCTGAAGCAGAACCAAGCCCAGCTGCGCCGTCAATTGTGGATTGTCCGGCGCGTTCGCCAGCTGCGCTCGCAGCTTGGTGGCCGTGCTCGCCGCCGATTCCTCGATCACGGCTGGCGGCGGTGGGTTGAGCACGGGCCGCAGCGCATCGTAGCTCGCGCGCCAGAGCAGCGCGCCCGCCAGCAGCAGCAGCGCAAAGCCCAGCATCCACAGCGGACGGCGATTGAGTTGCGGTCGGTTGAGCGAGTTTAACATGGGTTGAAAACTTTACGAACCGAGAATTTATTAAAAACTTAGAAAGCTGATTACAACCGTAGGTGCTGCTGTTGCGACAAGCTCAGCAGAACTTCAACTGCGCAATCTGGGCCTGTCCCTTCGCTCTAACCAGTTGGTTAAAGCCAATTGGCTTTAACCAACTGAAGGAGCAGGTTGCCTGCGTGCGGCTGCAAGCCGCACCTACGGTTTTGTCGTGCTGCCGGAAATCGGGGTGGCGATGGATACATTCCTGACGCCACCCCAGTTTCCATCAAACAATCTCTACTGATCCGTTACCAACGGCAGGAAGATGCTGCCCTGCGTCTGCTCCGGCGCAACCTCGCCCTCGAAGTACATCTCGTCTTCGTCCGGCACATCGGCAGGAGTCTCGGTGGTGTCCAGGTTGCTATCGTCCAGCACCGAGCTGCTAACCACGCTGCTCGCCGCATTCATGCGACCGGTGCTGGCGCTCGTCACGCCGTCGCCGTCGGCGGTCGTGTACTCGACGTAGAGCAGCGGCGCGCCGGACTTCTTGCCGTCGTAGGAGTAGGCTTCGCGCGTGCCCGTACCGGTGATCGTCAAGACCATGGCGTCCCCGCTCTCCCAGCCAGCGCCGGCCACGATCTCCGCCGCCACGTTGCCAAAGTTGGCGGACCAGTGCTTCTCGCCCACGGCTTCCCACGGTTCAACATCCATCCAGTCGGCGGAGGCGTTCGTCATGGGGCGGTTGGCGAACTGGCGGTTATTGCGATCGAAGTCCTCCACGTCGTTGCCTACAACGCCTTGAATGGCAAAGGAGGCGGGGCCGGTGTTGACGGAGCTGGCCTCGAACTGGAGGTAGGCCCCGGTAACGGTCGCGCCAGCGGGAACCTGCACGTTGTCGAAGTAGACACCCACGGTCTGCGGCGTGCCGTTGTTCTCGCCGAGATCGAGGTCGCGGCTAAAGGCCAAAACCGTACCGTCCGGCAGCTCCTCGGCATCCTCAGTAAAGTCCAGCACGCGCGAGACCTGCGCCATCGTGCCGTCGTCCATCTGGTCGCCGGGCGTGAAGGGATTTTCGTGAATGTGCGATTGGCCGCTCTGCGCCAGCGACATGTACGGGAAGGTGTCGCGGAAGGCCACATCGTTGCCGTTGAGGCCGTCGTCCAGCACGCCGATCAGGTCGGCGTTGAAGGTGAACTCTTCGCGCCCGTCCAGCACGTTGTAGGCCGCGCCAGCCACGGCCAGCAGCTCGATGTCAACCACGTCGTCCAGCAGGCGGCGACCGTTGGGGAAGCCACAGGCATCGCCACCCAGCACGCCCAGTCGGCTCGGCACCGGCGCGCAGAGATCGCCGCTGATGGCGGTGTTGAGGCGAATCATCTCGGCGGGAACTACATTCTCCGGGCGGTTGACGTTAAAGCCTGCGGGCAGCGTTACCGGGCCGCCAGCGGTGTTGATGGTGAAGTCGCTGGCCAGCACCATGCCCGTCAGGAAAATATCAAAGATATCGCCGCGACCGGAACGGGGCGTACCAATTTCAACTTCGGTGCTGCAGTCGCCGTCGCTATCGGCGGGCAGGGGCACGCCGTAGAGGCCACAGAGCAGGTTGCCCAATTCCGGGTCTTCCACGGATTCCTGCAGGATCGGGCCCAGCGTCGGGTCGGTGTAGACCGTCAGGTCCTGGGACGGCATCAGGGAATTAAAGGCATCCTTGAGCGCGTAGGGCAGCACCGCTTCGTTGACGAGCGGCATACCGAGGCGCGATACTTGCACCTTGTCGCCTTCTTCCGCAATGGCGCCCGGCGTGCGCACGCGCATGGAGGAGCGCTCCGCCGTGGCCCACACGCCAATCACCGGCTCGCCCTCGTTCGTAATGCGGCTAATCGGCAGCTCGATCACGATGCTGTGGTTGTTAAAGCCGCTCAGCGAATCGACGGGAATGTTGTTGCCCGTCTCGTAGCCAATCGGTGCGGGCTGGCCGCGCAGCGTCAGCAGATCAAAGACCTGCAGGTCAACCCAGAACGCATCATCCGTCTGGCCGGCATAGATGGTCAGGTCGTCGCCGCCGTCGTTGACCTCGTAGATGAAGTCATCCTCCAACTCTTCATAATTCGGCGTGGACTTGTTGCCGATGTTGACGGGCGCGGTCAGCACGTTGTCCAGCAGCGTGGCCTGGCCGTCGGCGCTCGTCTCGGTAATCGTGATGCGCTGCTGGCGGTTCCAGTTGCTGAGATCGGCAGTGATGTTGCCGAGGCTGTACAAGAAGGTCAGCGGATTCTGAACTTCCGCTTCGCCCGTCAGCGAGTAGGTGTAATCGGCCACCGCATCACCGTCGCTGTCGACGTTGATGTTGTAGGTGACGCCTTTGCCCCACTCGTAGTAGTTGGGGCCACCTTCCGGCGCTTCCAGCGGAATCCAGCTCGCCACCAGCACGACATTCTCCGGGTTGGTGGGCGAAACAAAGGCGTAGGTGTCGGTGTTGTCCGCAAACTGGTCCTGTGAAATCAGCGGGGCTTCGCGGTGGCTGGACGCCTGCGACAGCCCTTGCTGCACGACGAGCGCTGCAATCATCAGCAGCACCGCCGCGAGGGCGATGCTCAACGCCAGCGTTGAACGTCGCCGCAGCGATTGGGATAAATTAAAGCTCATAGAATCTCCTAGTTGTGAAAGTTTGAAAGAACGAAATTGGGGGACTACATCGATCCTTTTTGGCTTCAACGAAAGGAGGGGAATGAGGAATCGATTGAAGGCGACGGTTATCAATTTAGTGTGTTGAATTGATAACCGTTGCCGGGAACACTAAGTTGGGGCTCGTCCCCGTGCAGCCCTCGACAAACTTGAGAGCTGCATCGGGGCGAACAGGCAAGGCTACGGCAGCGTGCTTGCGCCCGTGCCATCATCATCCCCATCGATGAAGTTCTGAATGATGGGGAAGAGGTAGCCAAGGATCGGATTCTGATGAATGTGGGACTGACCCGAATTGGCCACTGCCATGTACGGGAACGCGTCGCGGAAGGGCTGGTCGTTGCTGTCCAAGCCATCATCCAGCACCGCGACAAAGGCGGGGTTGAAGGTGAAGTCCGCGTCGCGGTCATCCAGCACTTCATAGGCCGCGCCTGCCACCGCCAGCAGTTCGATCTCCACGATGTCGTCGTAGAGGCGGCGACCGTTGGGGAAGCCACAGGCGTCGCCGCCCAGCACGCCCAGGCGGCTCGGCGTCGGCGCGCAGAGAGCGCCCTTGATCGCGGTGTTCACCCGAATCATCTCGGCGGGAACCGCACCGGCCGGGCGGTTGACGTTGAAGCCCGCGGGCAGCGTCATCTCGCCATCCGCCGTGTTGATGGTGAACTCATTGGCGAGCACCATGCCCGTCAGGAAGATGTCAAAGATATCGCCGCGACCGGAGCGGGGCGTGCCCGCCTCGAACTCGGTGTCGCAATCATCATCGGTGTCGCCGGGCAGCGGCACGCCGTAGAGGCCGCACAGCAGGTTGCCGACTTCGGGGTCTTCCACCGCGCCCTGCAGCACGGGGCCAAGGGTCGGATCGGTGTAGACGACCAGGTCCTGCGAGGGCATCAGCGTGTTAAACGCATCCTTGAGCGCATAGGGCAGCACCAGCTCGTTGACGAGCGGCATCCCCAAGCGCGACACCTGTACGGGGTCGCCGCTGCGCTCGACCAGCCCGCTGCCGTCCAGCACGCCGGCCAGGCCGTTGAGCACGCGCATGGAGGGGCGCTCCGCCGTGGCCCACACGCCCAGCACCGTCTCGTCGCCCTGCGTCAGCCGGCTGATCGGCACTTCGATCACGAGGCTGTGCACGTTGAAGCCACTTACCGAATCGACGGGGACGTTGTTGCCCTCTGCGTAGCCAATCGGTGCATCCTGGCCGCGCAGCGTCAGCAGATCAAAGACCTGCAGGTCGACCCAGAAGGCATCGTCCGTCTGGCCCGCGAAAATCTGGATCGTGTCGCCGCCATTGTCGACGGTGAACGTTCCGGCATCTTCCAGCGCGGCGTAGTCGGGTGTGGACTTGCTGCCGATGTTCACCGGCGCAATCAGCTCGCCCGCGACGAGCGCGGTGCTCGCGCCGCCGGAGATGTTCTCGGTGACGGTGATCACCTGCTGGCGATTCCAGTTGCTGCCGTCCACACCAATCGGGCCCGTGTTGTAGAGGAAGGTGCCCGGATTTTGCAGCATCACCTCGCTGTCCAGCGTGTACGTCACGTCCGCCACGGCGTCGCCGTTGTTGTCGACGTAGATGTTGTAGTTGACGCTGTCGTCCCACTCGAAGTAGTTGGGGCCGCCTTCCGGGGCCTCGAAGGGAATCCAGCTCGCCACCAGCACCAGATTGTCCGGATTTGTCGGCGAGACAAAGGCGTAGGTGTCCGTGTTGTCCGCGTAGGGGTCCTTCGAGATCAGCGGCGCTTCGCGGTGGCTGGAGGCGTTGGCGTCCGCCTGGTAGGCGGTAAAGACCGCGGCCACCAGCACCAGCGGCGTCAGCACCACGCCAGTCAGAATCGCCAAACGACGAAATGAGAGATTGAGTGAGTTCATTGAAAGCTCCTTTGAAAGTGGATTGAAGTACGAAAGTTACAGAATGAGTAAGTTAAATAAATACGGAAGTTTTCTAAAGTTCTGGATTTCGTTGTTCAGGGGGCGCAGTTCGGCAACAAGCGCAAAGACCGCGCCGCAGCGGGCGGCTATACCAGCCCCAGGGCCGCGCGCAGAGTAATTCCCACGCCGACGACGGTGATAAAGACCGCGCTGGCCACGGGTATCCAGCGCAGCAGGCGACCGCTGGCGGGCACGCGCTCGAAAAGCTTGCCGGCGTGGACGAGCGCAATGCCGATCCCAGTCAGCACGCCAGCCAGCCCCAGGCTAAAGGCCACGATTAGCAGCAGCCCGAAGCCGATGCGGCCAAGCGCAATCGCGCCCAACATGACCACCAGCGCCGAGGGGCAGGGCAGCAGGCCACCGGAGACGCCCAGCGCCAGCAGGCTGCGCCACGTGATCGGCGCGTTGCCCTGGCCCGGCACGCCGTGGCTGTGGGCTGGCCCCAAGCCGTGGCGGTGAACGTGACCGTGCTCACCTCCGTCACCCCCGTGCTCGTGATCATGCACCTGGACAGCGCCTCGTCCGCGCGCCCACGTCCATGCCATTGACAGACCGATGACGACAACCAGCAGGCCGGAGAGCAGGCTGAGCCAGGGGTAGAGCGTTTCGGGCAGAATAAATTGGGACGCGAAGAGCGTAATAAAGCCGAGCGCAAAGACGCCTGCCGTGTGCGTCACGGTTGTCGTGGCGCCGAGAAAGAGGGCGTGCTGCATCGTGCCGCGCGAGCCAACCAGATAGGCCCCGACAAGCGTCTTGCCGTGGCCGGGCGAAAGCGCGTGGGCCGCGCCCCAGCCAAAGGCCGCCAGCAGTGCCACCAGCACCGTGCCCAAGCCCAACTCCGGCAGGTTGATCAGCTCGGTAAAGGGATCGCTCACCGCCGCCGCGCCCAGTGCCGCGCTCTCCAAAGACAATGGATTGGCCTCGACTTCGCTGCCCGCTGCACCAACCGCACCGACCACCGGCACAAAGCGCATGCGGGCGCGGCTTTCGGCCAGCGGCTCCTGTAGCAAATCGTCGGGATAAGCGCGCAGTTCGTCGCTGATGCTCTCGCTCGGCGCGCTCGACTCCAGCAGGTTAACGCCGTCGCGCGGCTGCACCACAATCTCCTGCCAGCCCAGCTGTTTGGGGAAGTTGCCGTCGCGGTAGTCGAGCGTTACGGCTTCCTCGCCGGCGGGCAGCGCCGCGACAAACTCCATCGTCATGCGCAGGGTGGGCAGCTCCGCCTGGCCGGGGGGAAAGGCGATGTCGCTCTGGTCAAGGGTCAGCGTCAGCGGTTGCTCGTTAACAGTCAGCCTCAAATTGGGATGGAAGCGCTCTACCTGCGCGGCAAGATACCCCTGCGCCTCGGCGTCGCTAACCGCGCCATCGCCGTTGCCGTCCATCGCCTGGCGCTCGCGGAAGGCGGGCACTTCGGCCATGTCCACGATGTAGGTAAGGTGTACCCCATCCGCCCCCGGCTCGACGCGGCTAAAGCGGTTGATTGTAAAATTGCCGAGCGGGTGCGCCTGCGCCACCGCGGGCAACACCAGCAGCAACAGCGCCAGCAAACCAACGGCTACTGCTTTACCAGGTACACTACCCCATGCTTTATCAAGACGGGCACGCAAGAATTGACTCATGCAAAAATTCCTTGGCTAAAATGAACAACGGCTCTCGCCGCCAGTGGGCAAGCAAACCGTTCACTCAATTTGACGCAGCAAGTCGCTGATTGGATGACCCAAATTTTTCTGCAAGGAAAAAATTGATCGACGCAACAAGTTCAAGATGATTGCATCTGGCCTGTAGCTGGAGATGTGTCGTGCTGTAGAGGAAAAGATAGAGCAGAGTTACACGATGGCTGACTTTACTGTGATAAGTACAACTGTGATAAATATAAACGCGCCGCACAGTACGGAGGAACAGTGGGGAGATGTACGGAAATCGCGTTGCGGTAGTTATCTTACAGTAGGGTAAAGCGTTGATCAATGAGTTTCTGCAACCTTTCATTCAATTGTTAGCCTTCTTATCTACAGCAAATGTTCTATTTGGGACAGCGCTGTTTTGGGACAGCACTGTTTTGGGACAGCACTGTCTATCTTAGCACACTGTTATGTTTCTAATCTACGAAAAATGACTTAACTTCTTTCACCACTTCGTGATTGAGCACGCCATAGCCACGCTCGTTGAGGTGTAGCCAATCCTGTGCGTAGGCTGGATCAACCGCGGCACTGTCCCCCAGCAGCGGCCCCGTCTCGACAACAACAACGCCGTCACCCGCCAGCGCCAGCAGCGAGGCGTTGACTTCGTCGATGGCGTTGCGCACCGCTTGCCAGCGGCGCGCGCGCAGCGGCGTGGGGCCAAGCGGGACAATCGTGGCGACGACAACCGTCGCGCCGGAGGCCCGCGCCGCGCGCACGGTGGCGACGAGGTTATCGCGGCAGCGCTCGATGATGGCGCGCTCCTCCGCTGGAAAAAGCGGAATCATGCGCAGATCGTTGACGCCCGCCTGCAGCACGATTACGTCCGGCTCCAGCGGCAGCACGTGCGCCGCCAGCCGCGCGCGCACGGCCTCGCTCGTCTGCCCGCCCAGCCCGCGGTTGATCACGCGCCAGCCCGCCAGCTCGGCATCGAGCGCGGACGCGGGCCACTGCGCGACGCGTGAATCGCCAAAGAGAACGAGCAGCGGCCCCTCCGCCTGCTGACTTTCGCTCGCCGCCGCGTCGCCGGTGGGATAAGCCGCGAGGCCGAGGGGGTGCAGCAAGGCGTACTGCCACTGGGCGTAGTAGCTGCGCACCCGCCGCGCCAGCGAGAGATTTAGGGCCAGCGAGATGACGAGAGCGAGGGCCAGGAGGACAAACAGGGGGCGACGAAAATTTTTCATAGTTGTTCAATTGCAAACTCTACTGTACACTTCTTGGTTTTTGAGGGAAACATCAATGAACGCCATCAGCATATCAGAAGGCCGCAAGCAGTTGTTTGAGCTGCGCGAACAGGTAGTGGAAGAGCAAGAGCAAATTATTCTGACGCACAAGCAGGGAAACGTTGTGCTGATTTCGATAGATGAGTGGAATGCTTATCAAGAAACGGCCCGTCTTCTGCGCGATAGAGAAACGATGCGCGCCTTGCTGCAATCGTTTGACGACCACGATGCGGATCGAGATGTGGGTAAGCCAATCAATAAAGTATTTGTGGATATCAGCGAAGCAGATGTTGCAGAAGCGGGCTCGTCGTGACGTGGCGGCTCACCATTCTGCCCAAAGCAGAAAAAGATTTAGCTTGGTTTCGCAAGAACGAGCGATCGCTCTATGTGAAGTGCTTTGATCTGATTCGCGAGCTCGTGCAGAACCCGGGCAGCGGCGCGGGCAAACCAGAACGACTTAAGTACTTTGAACGTGCTGTTTGGTCACGCCGCATCACGCGTGAGCACCGATCGGTTTACGTGGTTTATGCAGATGAGCAGTTGGTGGAAGTCGTGTCGTGCCGCTCGCACGACGAGGGTCTATTCTTTTGAGCAAGGAAATGCTAACCCTCGATCAACCGCGCAAAATGCTCCCGATAGCGCCGCGCCAGGTGCGGCCACCCCAGCCCGTTCTCGATCCGCGCTCGGCTCGCCGCCCCCATCTGCTGCCGCAGCTCCCCATCGTCGACCAGCCGCAGCAGCGCGCCCGCCAGCGCGCCCACATTTCCCTCCGGCACAATCAGCCCCGTCTCGCCGTCGACAACGGCCAGCGGATTGCCCGCCACGTTCGAGCCGATAACCGGCTTGGCGCAGCTCATGGCGTCCAGCACGCAGACGTTGAGCCCGTCCGCTGGCTGGCTCACCGAGGGCATCACGAGCACGTCGGCCAGGTTGTAGTAGAGGCCGATCTGCTCAAAGGGCACGTTGCCCACCCAGCGCATCTTTTCCGCAACGCCCAGGTCGCGCGCCAACCCTTGCCACGCTTGCCAGCAGTCTCCCTCCCCCACCACCACCGCCGCGACGGGCTTTTCGCGCAGGGCCGGATCGGCCAGCGCGCGCAGCAGCCCGTCAAAGCCCTTTTTGGGAACCATGCGGCCCACGGCCAGCAGCACGACTGTACCGTCCGGCACGTTGAGCGAGCGGCGCAGCGCGGCCACGCCCGCACTGTCCGGGCGCAGTTTGTCCGGGTCCGTGCCGTAGATAATCAGATCGAACTTATTGGGGTCCGCACCGAGGTCAATCACGGCGTCGCGCAGGGCGTGGCTGTTGGCGGTAAGCAGGCTCGCTTGGTGGAAGACCTGCCGCGCCATCCAGCGGAAGAGCGGGTTGGCCGCCGCCACCTGCGCATCGGAGCCCGGCACGGAAACCACGAGCGGAATCCCCGCCAGACGGCTCACGATCGCGCCGATAAAGCCGCCGGGCAAGAGCCAGTGCGCGTGCAGCACGTCGATAGGATTGCCGGCGCGCCGGGCGCGGCGCACGTCGCGCAGCACGCTGGCGATGGCCGAGGCAAACATGCCGGGGCTGAGCAAGTAGCTGTTGAGCCGCAGCGCAAGGTCGGCCTGCATCGAGCGGGTGTAGCCGAGGCGGTGGAGCGAGGCGGGCCAGATGTAGCGATAGAGACGCAGTTCGTATTGCTTGTTGCCTACTGCATGTTGTGAGTAGGCGGAGTCATAAGGGGCATAAACCGTGATTTGCTCGCCTTGGGCGGCGAGTTCATCGCAGAGGGCGCGGATGAAGATGCCGCTGAAATCGCCGGGAAAGCGAGGGTAGTTGTGGGTGAGAACGCCGATGTGCATAAAAACAATTTTTCAACGGTTCGAGCTCAAATTGTTTGAAGAGGGAGTATACAAGGCCTTTATGGCCTTGTATAATTGCCACAGCAGTGTAAGTCGATCCACATCAATTCTTTGAAAAAAGGTAAATACTTATCGAGCGCTACAAAATGTATAGCGGTGCTGGGAAAAATTGACAGATGGAGAAACTTAGTTATACTGTCCACATGAATCAAACTGCGTTTGCCCACCGCACCGGCTGTACGTGTTTATAGCGGGTTGATCAGCAGGGGCTGGTCGCCCGCCAAACCATTTGCTCGCCAGATCAACTGGCCGCGAGCAGGTGAGTGACTCGGTGCGTGCCCCAATGCAAGCAGTAAACAGCTTTAACCGAGTATCGTTCACAGGCTCATCCAATGGTGAGTCTTTTTGTTTGCAAAATTTTTACAGATGCAATCTGAATACGAAAGGAAGTTTATGGCGACTGTATACATCCCCACGCCGCTGCGTCGCCTGACGGGCGGCGAATCCAAAGTGGAGGCCACGGGCGAGACCGTTGGCGACTTGATCCAGCAGGTCGAGCAGGCGCACCCCGGCGTGGCCGATCGCGTGTTGGACGGCGACGGCCACGTCAAGCGCTTTATCAACATTTTTGTCAACGACGATGAAATTCGGACAAAGGATGGGTTGGAGACGGCAGTGAGCGAGAGCGACAAGGTGTCGATTGTGCCCGCGATGGCGGGGGGGCAAGTAGTAATTGATAATTGATGCCGGTAACCAACGAATTATAAACGAGGAGTGAGCACGCCCCGTGCGGACGGGTCGACGAGAGAACGCTGTGAGTTCACGGTGATCTGCTGACAATCAATTACTGGTTCTTCGATAACAGAGGAGAATAACAATGGCAACGTTAAATCGCGACCAGCTGGTCGCCAAGGCCAAGAGCGAGATTGAGGAGATGTCGCCGCAGGAGCTGAAGCAGTGGCTGGAGGAGGGCGGCTCGCCAACGATTGTGGACGTGCGCGAGCGCGACGAATTTGTGCAGGGCCATATCCGGCAGGCGACCTTTATCCCGCGCGGCTATTTGGAATTAAACATCGAGCAGGAGCAGGCGAACCGGGACGAGCCAGTCGTCGTCTACTGTGCGGGGGGCGTGCGCTCGGCGCTGGCGGCGCGCAACCTGAAGGAGATGGGCTATGAAAATGTGATCTCGCTCAACGGCGGCTTTACCGCCTGGAAGAACGCGGGCTACGATTTCAAAATCCCCACGGTGTTGACGGAGGAGCAGCGCATCCGCTACAGCCGCCACACGATCCTGGGCGACGTGGGCGAGGCAGGCCAGATCAAGCTGCTGGAGAGCAAGGTGCTGCTGATTGGCGCGGGCGGGCTGGGTAGCCCGGCGGCGCTCTACCTCGCCGCCGCGGGCGTTGGCACGCTCGGTATCGTCGACTTTGACACCGTGGACGTGAGCAATCTGCAGCGCCAAATTCTCCACGGCGAAAGCACTGTCGGCCAGCCCAAGGTGGAGTCGGCGGAGAAGCGGCTCAAGGACATCAACCCCGAAGTTAAAATCGTGGGCTACCAGGAGCCGATTACGAGCCACAACGCGATGGAACTCATCGACGGCTACGACGTGGTGCTTAACGGCTCGGACAACTTCCCGACGCGCTATCTCGTCAACGACGCCTGCCAGTTTGCGGGCGTGCCGCTGGTCGACGCCAGCATCTTTATGTTCGAGGGGCAGGTCACCGTCTACGATCCGCGCGACGAGAACAGCCCCTGCTACCGCTGCCTCTACCCCGATCCGCCACCTCCCGGCGAGGTGCCAAGCTGCGCCGAGGGCGGCGTGCTGGGCGTGCTGCCCGGCATCATCGGCTCGATCCAGGCCGTGGAGGCGATCAAGCTGCTGCTGGGCATTGGCGAGCCGCTGGCTGGCCGCCTGCTGATGGTGGACACGCTGGACATGGACTTCCGCGTGCTCAACATCGGCCGCAACCCGGACTGCCCCATCAACGGCGACCACCCGACGCTGGATCACCTGATCGACTACGAGCAGTTCTGTGGGTTGCCCAGCCTGTCGACGAACGGTCAGGCGAATGGTCAGGTGCAGGAGCGGGAGCTGGTTCCGGCGTAGCTTGCTCGTCCCGATGCAGAGCGTCGGGATGCAGACTGGACGCTCCGCGTCCTCTGGTAATCAACTTGACTTCTTCGTTTAGTGCCGGTCACTCGTTGGTTACGGGACGACGCGGAGCGTCGGGTAGGCATTCCCACGCAGAGCGTGGGAACGAGCAATCGGACACAAATAATGACTATCCTACAACAACTTCCCCACCTCGCCGATGCGTTTTCGGCCATCGGCAAGCCACCCATCGACGCCTCGACCGTGCTCGACCAGATCGGGAACACGCCGCTGATCGATCTCAACGCCTTTGCGCAGGCGCGCGCCATCTCACCCGGCGTGGGCGTCTATGCCAAAGCCGAGTGGCTCAACCCAGGCGGCTCGATTAAGACGCGCCCGGCGCTGCGGATTATCGAGGAGGGCGAGCGCGCCGGCGCGCTGACCCGCGACAAAATCATCATCGACAGCTCCTCCGGCAACACGGCGATTGGGCTGGCGCTCGTCGGTGCGGCCAAGGGCTACGCGGTGCACGTGGTGCTGCCCGCCAACGTGAGCGCCGAGCGCAAGGCGTTGGTCAAAGCCTATGGGGCAACGCTGATCGAATCCGACCCGCTAGAAGGCTCGGACGGCGCGATCCGCAAGGTGCGCGAGATTGTGGAGGGCGATCCCAACCGCTACTTCTACGCCAACCAGTACAACAACCCGGCCAACTGGTGGGCGCATTACGACAGCACCGGCCCCGAAATTTGGCGGCAAACGCACGGGCGCGTCACCCACTTTGTGGCGGGCCTGGGCACGACGGGAACTATTGTGGGCGTGGGTCGCTATTTGAAAAAGCAAAATCGCGACGTGCAGATCGTCGGCGTGCAGCCGGTGGATGAGCTGTCCGTGATTGAGGGGCTAAAGTTTTTGGAAACGGCGATCACGCCGGAGATTTACGATGCCGACGTCGCCGACCGTGACGTGCGCATCGACTCGGAAATGGCTTACGACTACACGCGGGCCTTGGCGCGCGAGGCGGGGTTGTTCGTTGGCTTCAGCTCCGGGGCGGCAGTGGCGGCGTGTGTCGAAGTGGCAAAGGAGCTTGACGAGGGCGTCGTCGTCACCGTGCTGCCGGACGACGGCAGCAAGTACATCAGCCTGGGCATTTTTGATTAAAGCAAGGGTATGATCTCGACCGCAGTGGGAGGGCGCGCCCTCCCACTGCGGTCGAGATCACACCCCTTTCCAACCACCTAAAATCCTAGAAAGCACACCCTTGTGAATATCAAAGTCGACCAAACCGCACTGTGCGTCAACCAAGCGAGCATCATCGCGCTGCTCGTACTCGCCTTTCTGCTCGACCAGCCGTGGCTGGTGGCGGTTGTCGCTGCCGTGATGATTGTCGGCACTTTGTGGCCGCGCGCGGCGCTTTTCAAGCTGCTCTACCTCCGCCTGCTCAAGCCGCTTGGCTGGCTGCGACCGCGCGTCATCGCCGATGATCCGCAGCCACACCTCTTTGCTCAAGGTGTGGGGGCAATCTTCCTGCTGGCTAGCGCGCTGGCTTTTGCCGCGGGCGGCGCGCTGCTTGGCTGGGCGCTAGCGTGGATTGTGATTGTGTTGGCCGCGGTCAATCTCTTTGCGGGCTTCTGTCTCGGCTGCTTCATCTTCTACCAGCTTGCCCGACGCGGCGTGCGGCCCACGCTGCCGCAGTGGCGGTAGGGTAAAGCAGCGCTTGGCTTTACATGACCATGCTAACCCGATTCTTTCTCCTCCTTTTAATCGGCGGCTCACTTGCCGGGGCGTGGGCGCTGTGGCGGCTGTGGCTCGGCCAGCGCGCGCGTCGGCTTGCGCTGGCGACCGTGCCCGCACAGGTGGCGCAGGCGCTGCCGCCCAGCCCCGCTCTGCTCTACTTCACCACCGAAAGCTGCGCCCAGTGCCGCTTTCAGCAAGCGCCGATCCTTGCAGAGTTAATCGACAGTGGCGCGCCCCCCGTCCACAAGCTGGACGCCCTGGAACATCAATCGCTGGCGCAACACTTTGGCGTGATGACCGTGCCAACGACTGTCGTGCTGGATGCAGCGCAGCGCCCTATCGCTGTCAATCACGGCCTGGCCACGCTGTCGACATTGCAGGCGCAACTGGCTGCACTTGATGCGTAAAGAGAGGCTGCTCCTACTCAAAACAATCCCCGGCCCGTCAACAGGCCGGGGATTGTTTTGCTCTCCGCCGCGCAATCCGCTACGATGTGCAATCTGGCAATCAGAATTGCAGCAAAGGATTTTCCGTTGTTTGAACTGGTTTTTCTCGGCACGTCGGCCTCCGCGCCGTCGATTCAGCGCGGGCTATCGTCCGCGGTGGTGATCGCGGGTGAGCAGCGCTTTATGATCGACTGCGGCGAGGGCACGCAGCGTCAGCTCCTGCGCAGCGGCCTCGGCTTTCGGCGGCTGGACAAAATTTTGCTGACCCACGGCCACCTCGATCACATTCTGGGCCTGGGTGGGCTGGCGAGCACGCTCGGCCGCTGGGAGGCGCTGGACGAACTCAACATCTACGGCGGCGAGCCGACGCTGCGGCGCGTGCAGGGCTTGATGGACGTGGTCTTTGGGCAGAACCAGATGCCGAGCGTGGGGATTTCGCTCAACCTGCTGCACGAAGGGGTGATCTTTGAGGGCAAGAAATTTACGCTTTCGGCCTTTCCCGTGCAGCACCGGGGCGGCGGCTGCTTTGGCTTTACCTTCGAGGAGCGCACGCGTCGACCCTTTCTCGCCGATCAAGCCGCCGCGCTTGGCATTCCCCAGGGCCCCGTGCGCCGCGATCTCTCGCAGGGCCAAACCGTGACGCTGACGGACGGTCGCGTAATCGAACCCGATCAGGTGCTGGGGCCGGCGCAGCGCGGCGCCAAGCTCTGCTTCATCGGCGATGTGGGGCGAACGGGGCCGCTGCACAAAATGGTGCAGGGCGCGGACTTGCTCGCTATCGAATCGACCTATATCGATGAGGACAGCGAGATCGCCAAAGCGCATGGCCACCTGACGGCTAAGTCCGCGGCGCGGCTGGCGCTTAAGGCAGATGTGGGCCACCTTGTGCTGCACCACGTAAGCCGCCGCTACCATGCGCGCCAGCTGCTGGCCGAAGCGCGCGAAATTTTCCCCAACACCCACGTCGCCAGCGATTTGGATGTGCTAAGCGTGCGGCGCAGCGCACCGGTAGAAATCACCACCTGCCGCGAGCGAAATCAGCCCAGCCAATAAGCAGGTAAGGTCAATCCAATAGAATAGATGTACCGGTTGGGGTCAACGCCTCACCTCCCCCAACCCCCTCCTCTCCACGCGTGGAGAGGAGGGGCTATTCTGTCGCCTCGTCGACCCAGCAACAGGGAGGGGGCGGTGAGACGAAATGTGACCTTCCCGGTCTACTTTGTTTCTTAGATAGCCTAAACCAGCCCGCCCTACCCGCGCAGCTGGCCCCCTACGGCCTTTTCCACGCTGCGGATAATGCGCTGGCGCAGCTTGCTGGCCTCCTTCTCGCTCAGGCTGCGCTCGGTGCTTTGATAGGTGAGGCGGTGGGCCATTGATTTGGTGGCGGGCGACAGCGGTTCGCCGCGATAAATGTCGAACAGCTCGATGGCCGTGAGCAGATCGCCGCCCGCATCGGCGATGGCCGCGCGCACCTCGGCGGCGGTGATGGCCTCGTCCACCACAAAGGCCAAATCCTCGATTACCGGTGGGTAGTCGCTGATCGGCTGCATGGGCGAGACGCGCCAATCCGGGCGCACCAGCGGCTCGATGCGCAGATCGGCGATGCAGACGCGCTCGCTCGGCAGGCCAAAGGCGCTGCGCACGTCGGGGTGCAGCTCGCCCAGCAGCCCAACGATTTCACCGTCGAGCAGCAGCTCGGCGCAGCGCGGGCCAAAGGTCGAGGTGTTGGGCTTGACGCGGAAGCCGAGTTCGTTGGCGTCAAAGCCCAGCCGCGCCAGCAGCGTCTCGACAATGCCCTTGAGATCGAAGAAGTCAAAAACATCCTCATCGGAGCCGCTGCCGTTTGTATAGAAATCAGGCTGACGGCGTGGCCCAGTTAGCGCCAGCGCGAGGTGGCGCTCCTCCAGCGGCAGCGCGTCGAGCCCCGTTTGGCTCTTTTCCTCGGGCAGGTAGATGCGGCCCACCTCGAAGGCGGCGAGGCGGTTGGTGAAGCGCAGATTGCGCGCGAGATTCTCCAGCGCGCTCACCAGCAGCGAGCGGCGCATGTGCTGCCGCTCCGGCGTCACCGGATTGACAAGCGTGATAAAGCCCTCTGCGTCGGCAAAGTCTGCGCCACCCGCCAGCCCCGCGCTCTTCCCTTTGCCTTCGCTGCCGCCCGCCACCAGCTTGAAGTGATTCTCCACGGTGGTCAACGGATAGTTCACGGTCTCCTGCAGGCCCAGGCCGACCAGCACCTCGCGGATTTTGCGCTCGGTTTCGAGCAGCGGGCTGCGGCGCTGCGGCGGCAGCACGTCGTCGATCAGCGTCGTGCCGATGCGGTCGTAGCCGACGATGCGCGCCACCTCCTCGGTGAGATCGGCGGGGTAGCGCATGTCGAGCCGATACCAGGGTGCAGTGCAGGCGAGCAGCGGCTCTTTGTTGCCCCGATCATCGGCCTCGCGCTTGAGGGCAAAGGTGGCGTCGGCCTCCGCATTCGCCGCCACGCTATCGATTTGCTCCACCGCAAAATCAAGCTGGCGCAGCGCCTCGGCAATTTCCTCCAGCGACAGCTCGAGGCCGAGCAGGCGACGCGTGTCGCTGGCCGTGGTGTAGATCACGCGCGGGGGCTGCGGCTGTGGATAAGCGTCGACCAGGCCGGGCACAATGCGTCCATTTGCGTGCTGGCACATCAGCTCCGCGGCGCGGCGCGCGCCAATGGGATTGAGCTGGGGCGGGATGCCGCGCGCAAAGCGGTGCGACGCCGCGCTGGGGATGCGCAGCGCCATCGCCGTGCGCCGATTGTTGATACCGTCAAAGGTGGCGGCCTCCAGCAGCACGTTGCGCGTGTTTGCATTGACTTCGCTCTCCTGCCCGCCCATCACGCCCGCAATGGCGAGCGAGCCCGCGGCGTCGGTGATCATCAGCATCGAGTCGCTGAGGGTGCGTGCTTTATCATCCAGCGTGGTAAATTGCTCGCCCTCGTCCGCCGTCTTCACGGTGATCACCGGCGTCTCCTCACCTACGCGTTTGGCACGTTCGACCAGCACGTCGTAGTCAAAGGCGTGCAGCGGCTGGCCCCATTCGAGCATCACGTAGTTGGTGATGTCGACGATGTTGCTGATGGGGCGCATCCCGGCCTTGATCAGCCGCTCCTGCATCCACTTGGGCGAGGGGCCGATCTCCACGTCGCGGATGAGGTGCAGAGTGAAGCGCGGGCAGAGGGCGGGATCGTCGATTTGGGCGTCGGCGTAGTCGTGGATGTCGTCGCTGCCGCTCGTGTCGACTTCGTTTACGGGCAGGTGTAAATCCGCGCCGGTAAGCGCCGCCACTTCGCGCGCCACGCCGATCAGGTTGAGGCAGCGCGCCATGTCCGGCGTCAGCTCCAGCTCGATGATTTCGTCGCCCAGGTAGCTGCGCAACGGCGTGCCCACCGGCGCATCGTTGCGCAGCAGCAGGATGCCCCCGTGCTCCTCGCTAATCCCCAGCTCGCGCTCGGAGCAGACCATGCCCGCGGACTTGATGCCGCGAATTTTGCCCGTCTTGAGCTTCTTCAGCGGGCGCGGCTGCTCATCCGAGTAGGCGTCGATCAGCATGGCGCCGGCCCGTGCAAAGGCGACCTTGAGCACGGGCAGCTCGCCGTTTGGCGTCTCCCGAAAGTCAAACAGATTGGGCGCACCCGTGACGACGCGCTCCGGCTCGTTCCCCCCGTAGTCAATATCGACCAGCACCAGCCGATCCGCGTCCGGGTGCGGCGCAACGGCGACGACCCGCCCCACGAGCACGCTCTCCGGGTCCCACCAGTCGCCCAGCTGGTGGACGGTCGCCACCTCCAGGCCAGCCAGCGTCAGCCGCTCGGCCAGCTCATCCGTGGGGAGCGTGAGATCGACATATTCTTTAAGCCAGGAAAGGGGCACGAGCATAATAACGTCCTTGCGTTCTTCGATTGCGCCAGACCGCAACTGCGGTCATCGATTTTATGATTTAACCGCTTCGACTCGATCTTCCAACCGCTCCAGCACCCATTGGCGAATCAGCGTGCTAGCGCCCACTCCCTCTCGTTCTGCTTCGTTCTTTAGTTGAGTCAGCACATCCGGAGCCAGGTCAATCTGAATACTGCTTTGCGCGGAGATAGCTGCGTCGGCAAAGGCTTTTTCTTCGTCTTCGGGGTAGATAATGGTGGCATTCTCGAAAAACGCTTCATCCATTTCGGGAATATCTGCGTAATACGCATCGCCGCCCTCTTTTGCCCGCGCATCAATCCGAGCGAGCTGCTCTTCGCTCAAGCGAATTGGTTCAGCGTTTGGATCTGGTTTATGCCTGACGATTTTCATTGGTTGACTCCTTCCTTCTCATAGCAAATGCGCGCTGCTCTCGCCTATTCGCCTTCCTCGCGCTAAATATCCGGGTGATATTCTTTCCCCGTGGCGTGTGGCCGACCACATACAGGCGTTCTTCGATCTGCCCAAAGGTGATAAATCGGGGTTCTCCATAATCGCGTCGCTTATCTTGAATGGTGAACCGCTCGGCGTCGAAGAAAACTTGTTTGGCGTATTCAAACGAGAAATCCCGTTCGGCGATGTTGCGCGCATTCTTTTGCTCATCCCATTCATATTCCATGTAATTATTGTATCAGGTTTGTGGATGAATACAATTTGTGGGCTTCCTGTAAAAGTTTTTCCTCCAGGCATAAGTTTATGGAACTTACGTTTGGAGGGAAGCGGATTGTTACAGAGAATCAGCTAAAGACTACGTCAACTGCTCGTAGACCAGATCGTGGGCCAGCGCGCGCCACTGCCCCCACACGCGACGCTGGCCGATCAGGTTGCGCAGGTCGGCGGCGGTGTCGTTGAGCTGGGCGGGCAGCACGGGCATAAAGCCCGCCACCTCGTCGTTGTCGTAGCTGTTGGGTTCGCCCTCCGTGCAAAGGAGGAAAATGTAGCTGGCAAATTCGACGGTCGATGGATCATCCGCCGCGGCCTGCCAGTGAAAGCGGTAGCGATAGAGGCCGAGAAAGCGCTCGATGCGGCAGAAAAGCTGCGCTTCTTCCCACACCTCGCGCCGCAGCGCCTCCTCCACTCGCTCGTCCAGGTTGACGCCGCCCGAGGGCAGGCGATAGATTGGGACTTGATAGCTGTGTTTGGTGTGGAGCCACACCTCGCCGCGCTTGCCTTGGATGGCAAAAATCACTTCGGCCCGGCGGTCAATCTCGTGCGCGGCCCGCCAGCGGGCTGCGTACATGTAGGCATCGGCCTGAATATCAAAACTACGGCGAACCGGCCCGCCGTAACACGCGCTCAGTTCGCTCACCTCCCGTTCGTCGATCATGGGCAATCGCGAGCGATCTGCCCGCGGCTGCGTGGCGCACGTCATCGTAAACACTCCTGTTCCATCTGTTCGTTGCAGGCTGCATAGTGTGGCTCGGATAAAAAAAGACGGTTCCCGCGCGATGCGGAAAGCTTGCAGAAGCTGTTGAAACGGCCCGTGTATCCAGATTTGCACGGATTGACAGAGCAACCGCTCGTTACTACGCCGCCGCACGGGACTATGACGCCGCACGGCGCAATCAGGATCACAATGCTTGGGTTTTGCGACCGCTCGCCCCCCGCGCAACGGCCAAGCCCAGCGCGGTTGCAAGCAGCACGGCCAGCGTGATCAACGAGACCCAGCGACCGATGATGCGCGGCGGCGTATCCTCGAAGCGCAGCAGGACGTGGCCCCCCGCTGGGAATTCCGCTCGCGGCACGGGCACGGTGATGCGCCCGCTGGGAATGCCCTCGTCCGGAATGGCCTCGCCGGGCACGATGGGCAGCTCGCGCACGATGTTGCCGCCTTCGCCGTCCAGCAGATAAGCCGTCCAGCCGGGGTAGTTAAAGGTGTTGAAGACGATGGCCCAGTCGTCGACCGCCGAAAAGTAGTAGACTTCCTCCTCGATCGCCGTTGGCCGGGCAACGCTGCTGGCAACGTGGCCCGTCTCCTTGTTGTAATCCATCAGCTCTTCGTCGTAGTCCACCATTGACGCCACCGGCTCGATGGCTTCCCCCGCCTCGGCCTGTCGCTTGTACTCGGCGGCGATGTCGCTCCACGTCGGTATTGGCGCTACACCCCTGGTCACACCCGTCATCTCGTCGGAGGTGCGCTGAAACTGCATCATCGCCGCCAGGCTGACCGGCCCTTCGGGTGGCTCGATAATTTGGACGCGTAAATAAGGGTAGCTGCTTAGGACGACGATGGTAATGAGGATCAGTAACGCGGAACTGCTTGCTCCGGTAAAGCCGACGGGCGCCCTCATCCCCGGCCCCTCTCCCAGGATGGGAGAGGGGCCGGGGATGAGGGCTGCACCAGTCTTCCCGTTCCCCCCAGTGGGAGAGGGCTGGGGAGGGGTCTCCCCCCACGCCGCCGGATGCGCCACCAGCCCCGCCAGCACGCTTAAACACAAAGTCGGCACGGTGAACCAGCGCCAGGGAAATTGTGCCGATGCGAGCAGACTGCCCAGCAGCGGCACGTCGGCCCGCCACAGCGGTTCGGCCCACGTGAGGGCGGCCAGCGTGGCGAGCAGGGCGGCTGCGCCCAGGCAGATCACCTCGGCGCGCAGGCCCTGGCGCTGTGTGGAGAGCGTGCGCCACGTGAGCAGCAGCCCGGCAAGCACAAAGAGCAAGAGCACCGCGCCCAGCTGGAAGCCAAGCAGGTCATCTGGTCCCTGCGTGCTCGCCCCAAAGCCCCAGCGCGGGCTGACCAACTGAAAGGGGTAGACAAAGTTGCCAAATGGTGAATAGCGGTTGTCGAACCACTGCTCCTGGTTGACGTAGCCGCGCTCCAGCACCATCGGCAGCCAAAAGATGCAGCTCAGCCCAATCGCCGCCAGCCCGCCCAGCAGCGCCGTCGACGCCCGGCGCACGCTCTGGCGCGCAAAGCCCTGGAGGCCGCGCCACGTGCGCACGCCAGGCGGCAGGCTAAGGTCGAGCGTGGTCTCGGCCCTTGCGCCAGTCAGCAACAGCACCAGCCCGTAGGCGGCAAAGAGCGGCGCAAAGAGCGCGGTGACGAGCTGGCTCGTCAGCACGAGCGCGGCCAGGCTTGCGGCGAGGCCAAGCGCCCAGCCAAAGCGCGCCCCCATCGCCGCCCGGCGCGACGGGTAGCGCGCATCGCCCGCGCGGATGCAGCCGCGCAGCGCCCACAGGCAGAGCGGCAGCCAGACAAATGCCGTGCTTTCCGCGAGGTTGGCGCGCACGTAGAGGTTGAGCAGGTGATAGGGCGCGTAGGTGTAGACGAGCGCCGCGATCACGGCTGCGGGTCGCCCAAAGAGCGAGCGCACGAAGCCATACATCGCCGCCGCGCTGCCGACAATTCCCAGCACAAAGACCGCTTCAATCGACGCCGTATACCCCAGCCCCAGCGTCAAAAAACCCTGGGCGATAAAGTGGCTGAGCGGGCCGTAGACGTTAAAGAACGGGTAGCCGTAGCCGAAGGTAAAGTCCGGGCTCCAGCGCGGCCACCAGATGCCGTCTGCGATCATGCGGTTGAACTCGAAGAGAAAGTAGACGTGGTGGCGCGCGTCGTTGGCCCCCCAGTGGTAGCCCGGCTGCAGAAAGGGGGCAACGGCGAAGAGCGTCAGCGCGAGGGTGAGGCCGAGCAGCGGGTCGCGCCAGAGCGGTATTTCGTAGTGCTTATTGCTTATTGCTGCGGTTGATGGCGTTGGGCGCTCTGAATTTTGTTTACTCATAGAGCACCAGTTTGTCGTCTATCTCATTCGTGCGCGGGGTGATGACATTGAGCCGTGTGCCGTCGCGCCAGTCGTAGAAGCCAAAGTGGAAGCGTAGATTTTCCGTATTGGCGTCGACGGTCGCCCCGCTCAAATCGAGCGTGTAGCTGTCGGTGAAGATTTGGCCGGGCTGCCAGGTGGTTGCGGGCTGGCGACCGTCGAGCGGCTGGGTGTCGAGCTGGTTGAGCACGGTGATCGCGCCGTCTTGTTCGGCTAGCGCTTGGAAGAAGATGTTGTAGTCAAAGGGCAGCGGCTGGAGCACCTGCCACTGTGCATCGAGCGTGACTTCGTCCGCTGCGCGCGACAGCTCGGCCTCCAGCAGCACGAGCTGGTTCGTGCCCAGCACGGCCACGGGCAGGCGCGGCGGCTGCACTTGGGTAAAGCTGGTCGTCAAGTAGCCGTAGCTGCCCAGCACCACCAGCGCCAGCAGCGCGACCCAGGTGGCCGGGCGCGCAAAGTTTGGCTCCACAGTCAAAAGGCCGGAAGCCGCTGCGGCCAGCAGGGGCAGCGAGAGCAGCATCAGCTGCCACGGATAAGTCAGCAGCTGATGCGCGCCGCTGATCTGCCACAGCGGTGCGCTGAGGCCCAGGCTCAGTGTCGCCAGCAAGGCAAGGCCTGCGGTGCAGAAGATCAGCAGCCGCGTGGTCGACGAAGGCAGCGCCTCATCCTGCATACGGCGCAGTCCCCAGCACCAGAGCGTCAACGCGGCCAGGCCAAGCGGGACGAGGCCGAGCTGGAAGGGGTAGCCATCCTGCCAGCCGGGAACGCTGGGGGCAGTTTGCCAACTTGTGCTGAGAAGCTGATGAGGGTAGACGAAGTGTTCGTTAAAGGTTACGGGCGAGGCGGCACGCGTGCTCCACTGCGGCGCGAGGCTCAGCGCGCCAATGGCCCCGCTCGCCAGCGCAACCAGCGCCGCCAGCACGCTGCGCTCGACAAGCAGCGCGTAGGCCAGCAGCAGCCCGGTCGCGAGCAGGGCCAGCCCGGCCTGCGCCCGCCACAGCCAGATCACGCTGGCGACGATGACGACGATAGGTACGGCGACGCTGGTTTTTGTATCGCTGTTGGTGTCAACTTCATCGGCGGTGCGGCGGGCGCTGGCGAAGGCGGCCATCCCGGCCAACGCCATCGGCAGCAGCGCAAGGATCGTGGCATCGGCCAGGCTGCCGCGGATGTAGACCGTTGCCAGCAGCGGCGGCAGCAGCGTGTAGATCAAGCCGCCCAGCCCCGCGCCGACGTCGCCCCAGCGCGGCAGCAGCCACGCGTAGATGCCGAGCCCGCCCAGCACAATCGCCAGGGCAAAGCTCGCTCGCACCGCCGCCACGGACGCAAGCCCCAACGCCAGCAGCGGCTGCGCCAGCCAAAAGGCGCCGCCGCCCGCGCCGCGCCACAAATCCGGCGCGGTGGCGACGTCGGCCAGCGGCTGGGGATTGGTGGCGTTGAAGACGGGGACGAAGCCCTCGGTGGCGAGCCAGTAGCCGGGATAGGTCGCCGGGGCCCAGGCAAAGATGCCGAGCAAGAGTAAGGTTACGAGTCCGACGTATCGGGGGAGCCGACGCGCGGGAAGCTCTGTTGCGCGTTCCATGCATCAATTATAGCAGCGGCGTGGGAAGTTGGGGAAAAACTTTGTGATGGAATGAACAATTGGAAGCGGGAGGAGCGGGGGAGTGGGGGGCGGGGGGTGGGACAAACATTCCTCAATTACTAAGTGACCCAAGGTGCTATCTATGCATCGCTCAGCGCTAAAGCCGCCGGGCTGAAGGGCTCAAACCCGCTCAAAGCGGGTCGATAGAGCTCGACAACCCGCTTCAAGCGGGTTTAAGCAGGCAAGCTGGTGGGCTTTAGCCACCAGCGGACGCGGGTAGCACCTTGGGTCACTTTAGTAACCCAAGGTGCTACCCGTGCATGAAGGGCTCAAACCCGCTCAAAGCGGGTCGATAGAGCTCGGCAACCCGCTTCAAGCGGGTTTAAGCAGGCAAGCTGGTGGGCTTTAGCCACCAGCGGACGCGGGTAGCACCTGGAGTTGATCACCAGTTACCAACTACCGTTCTACTCAACCAGCAGCGAGTCGTCCCCCCGCCGACCAGCCGTATCCAGCAGCACGCCGCCGCCTTCGGCCCCGCCGGGCTGCTGGCGCATGGCTTCGGCACGGGCGGCATTTTCGTGGAGCAGGCGCTGGCGATGCAGAGCGAGCTGCTCAATTTCGCCGAGCGTCAGCCCGTAGCGCTCCGGGCGGCGCTGGAGCCGCTCAACTGCGTCGACCGTGACGGCGCGGGCAATGTCGGCGGCGCTCTCGAAGATGAGCCACTTGACGAAGGGGGTGCGGTTGCGCAGAAATTCCTGGGCGGCGGGCGTGCGGGAATCGACGCTGCGTAGCGGTAAAATTTCGCGCTCGGTCTCCAGCGCAATTTGCCACTCGGCCCCGGCGGGCGCGGTAATATCCCGCCCCAGCAAAAAGTAGAGCCGGTCGACGTTGGCGATCAGCTCAAAAATATCCGCCTGCGACGCGCCGCTGGCAGGCGTGCGCCGAATCTCGGTGGCAATGCTGACGGGCAGCGCAGCCAGCGCGCGGCCAATCACGGCGCGCTCGGCTTCGAGATCGTTGGTGGCGGCGACGAAGAGACGGAGGGGTTCGGACATGGTTAGGGAGATGGCGACGTGGGCGTTGGCGGCGATTGGGTCGATGGATGGCGGCTGGATGGTAGGTCGGTGAAGGTTGGATCGCGGAACGGCGAGTTGTCGAGCGCTGGGTGGTGAACTGCTGAATCACCGTCCGCAGCGTCCGCAGCATTGTCCGTGAGATGTTCGGGGTTGACCAGATACTCCTGTGCACAGACGGCTTGGCCCGCCCCGCAGCAAGCGCCGATTAGAGCCAGCGCCAGCCAGCTGGTCGCGGAATCAACCGGCGCAGCGCCGCCCCACACAAAGGGCGACGCCACCACTGCCGACCCGGCGACCATTCCAAAGACCAAGCCCCACGTCGTCGCGCCCATCCAGGGGACGGCGATGCGGCGCAGGCGCGGGTGTATCGCCAGCGCCGCGGTTGGTGCCACGGCGGCGACCACGGCGTAGAGCAAGCTCAGAAAGACAACGGCTGTCGACCACAGCAGGAAAAAGGGGTAGGGAAAGTCCAGCGGCAGGGCCGTGCGCAGGACGAGCCCGCTGGCAAATGTCGCGAGCGGCAGGCTCAGCACCCACTGCCCCACGCCGACCAGCACCCACCACGCACCGATGTTCAACACCGAGCGTCGCAGAAACCACCACTGCGCCACGCCCAGCAGCAGCCCCGGCGCGACCAGCGTGATCACGGTGATTGCGTTTAGCTCGCCGAGCGCAATCACCAGTGGCAGCGGCCGCAGCGCGGCAAGCAGCCACCAGCCAAGCGCGTACGCAGCGGCATTGGCGGCGATCCAGGGGTAGGTGAGGTCGGCGGCGTTGTCTTGGTGAGCGGGCATTGTTGTTGGGAATTACCAATTACCAATTTCTAATTACCATCGTTACTGCAGGGTGACCACCTGCTGGCGCGGAGCCAAATCTTCGTGGGAGATGGTGCGCTGGAGCAGCTCCAAATCGGCGTCGACCATCATGCGCACGAGCTGTGGAAAGTCAACTTCCGGCTCCCAACCCAGCACGCGGCCGGCCTTCTCCGGGCTGCCCACCAGCAGGTCGACCTCGGCGGGGCGGTAGAATTTAGCGTCCTGCACCACGTGCCGATCGGCATCCAGCTCGAGGTAATTAAAGGTCTCGTCCACCAGCTCGCGGATCGTGTGCGTCTCGCCCGTGGCGACGACGTAATCGTCCGGCTGCTCCTGCTGGAGCATCAGCCACATGGCGCGCACGTAGTCGCCCGCAAAGCCCCAGTCTCGCGAGGCGTCGAGGTTGCCCAGGCGCAGCTCATCCGCCAAGCCCAGCTTGATCTTGGCCGCGCCGTACGTCACTTTGCGGGTGACAAATTCGAGGCCGCGTCGCGGGCTTTCGTGATTGAACAAGATGCCGGAGCAGGCAAACATGTCGTAGCTCTCGCGGTAGTTGACGGTGATCCAGTGGCCGTAGAGTTTGGCGACGCCGTAAGGGCTGCGCGGGTAGAAGGGCGTGGTCTCGCGCTGGGGGACTTCCTGTACCTTGCCAAACATTTCGCTGCTGGAGGCCTGGTAGAAGCGAATCTGGCGGTCGATGGTGCGGATCGCGTCCAGCAGGCGGGTAACGCCGAGCGCGGTAAATTCACCGGTGAGCGTCGGCTGGGCAAAGCTGGTGGGGATAAACGACTGCGCGGCCAAATTGTAAACTTCGTCCGGCATATATTCGTGCAGAATGCGCGTCAGGCTGGTCTGATCCAGCAGGTCGCCCTGCACCAGCTCGACTTTGTCCTGGATGTGGGCAATGCGCTCAAAATTAATGGTGCTCGTGCGGCGCACCATCCCGACGACGGTGTAGCCTTTATCGAGCAAAAATTCGGCGAGATAGCTGCCATCCTGGCCGGTGATACCGGTGATGAGGGCGGTTGGCATGAGTTCCTCCTATGATGCTTATTGCTTACTGCTTACTCGTTAGTTAAACAGTTGGGCATGGCGTTGTCTTCTCGTCCAGCCTTTGATTCTCTTGTCGTTCCTCTAAACGGCTTGCGCCTTCACCGCGTTCCCCCGCACCTGGTCGCGCCAGTAGACCAGCAGGTCGCGCAGGGTATCGCGCAGGGTGTAGCGGGGCTGCCAGCCCGTGGCGGCGACGAGGCGCGCGTTGTCGCAGACGCTGCGCGGCACGTCGCTGGGGCGCAGGCGCTCCGGGTCGGTTTCGATGGCGACCTCGGCGTGCGACAGGTCGAGCAGCGTCTCCAGCAGATGCTGGACGGCCCAGCTCTGGCCACTGCCCACGTTGTAGGCCGCGCCCGCGTCGCCGTAGCGCATGAGCAGCCAGTAGGCGCGCACAACGTCGCGCACGTCCGTAAAGTCGCGCTGGGCGCTGAGGTTGCCCACGCGCACAACGGGCGCCCGCTGCCCCGCCTCAATCTCGGCGATCTGCCGGGCAAAGGCGCTGGCGGCAAAATTGTCGGCCTGCCCCGGCCCAATGTGGTTAAAGCTGCGCGCGCGCACGATGGGCATGGCGTGGCTCTGCCAGTACTGCAAGCCCATCATGTCCTGCGAAATTTTGCTGACGCCGTAGGGCGAGTTCGGGCGAAAGACCGTTGCCTCGTCGATGGGCAAATCCTGGGGCTGGATCAGACCATAGACCTCGTTCGAGGTGACCACCAGCGTGCGGCAATCCGGCGACCAACGGCGCAGCGCCTCCAGCAGGTTGAGCTGACAGCCGATGTTGAGTTCGTAGGTCGTCCACGGCTGCTGCCACGAGCCGCCCACGTCGCTCCACGCTGCGAGGTGCAGCGTCACGTCCGGCTGTACTTGCTCGACGAGCTCGCTTGACCAGAGCGCGTTGCGCAGGTCGCCGCGGTGTAGGTGCAGGCGCGGATCGCCCAGCCAGCGGGCAATGCGCCGGTCGTGCCGGTGGACGACGCCGTGGAGCTCGACGGATTCGCCACGGTGGTCGCCGTGCTCGTCGCCAAGCAGATAGTTGGTCAAGTGGCTGCCGACAAAGCCAGCAATCCCCGTTAGTAAAACGCGCATACGCGCTCCTTTCTGCCTTGGCTGAGCGCCCAGTATAGACGATGGAGCGGCGTGGCTCCAAGATTAGGTCGCTAGATTTTACGAGAGATTCGTCATGCCGCCGCTAATCGCCCAACATTGCGCCGATGTTGAATGACATAAGTAACGTTATGCTATCGATCAGTCAACGATTCACTTACGCACTGCGGCAAATCCCCTCGCTCTCCCCCATTGCTCCCGCGACTTTGTTTCCACTGCGGCCCATCAACAGGAGCAACCACCATGTTGGAAAATTTTCACACCCTCTTCGCCGGGATTGATCCGCTCGGCACAGGCCTTTTCGCGCTGGGCACGCTGCCGGCGCTTACCACGCTGCCCCAGACCCGACCGTCGACCATTGGCCCGATAACGTTTCAAGAAGCCCCCGCTGCCAGCGCAGACTGCGACACGCTGACCCGCTACCGCAGCGCGAACCTATATCGCGAACTGCCCCAGTATGAAATCTCGTACGAGGCCAACGATTGGCGGTTAACGGTCAATCAGCATCGGGGGCGGGCCAAGCTGCTTCACCAGCACATCCACGGCTGCCATCTTGCATTGGATGCTCGCCCGCTCAGCGCAACGCGCCTTGCGCAGAGAACGCTGGCCGGGCGCACGTGGTCGCTCTACCTCATCGATCCGTGCACGCTCCACTACGCCTGCCCCATCGACGATATTGCCTTCTTCTTCAACGTCGCGCTGCCCCATCCTTATCACGCCGCAAAGGATGGGCAGGCCGCGCAGGTGCAGCGGGCCATATGCGCGGCAGAAGCCGTGATGGACACCTTTGTGCTGGTGTAAAAACGGCAATTAGCGTCTCCGGCGAGCGCCACACGCTTCTTTGTCTTCGCTCACAGTGTCGGGGACGCGGATTACCCTGATAATGTGTCTACCTCTAACGGAGCGCAAACGGCGCACTGACACCCATCTAATTCGTTTCTGCTATCTTGAAGGCAAGAGAAAAGCAGAGGCAAATTATGGTCAGAGTTCACAGCACAACAACCGATCCGGCCACGGCGTGGCGCGTGCGCGACGCGCTGGCGGCCCACCCGCTGCTCGGCGGCGCGACGGCGCAGATCACCGTGGTGGCAACGCAGCGCGGCGTCTCGCTCCACGGCTGGGCGCACGATGCCGCCATCGAGCGGCTGGCGACGCGGCTCGCCCTGCGCGCGGCGGGCTGCCGCCCCGTTTCTTTATCGTTGGATGATGGCAAATTCCCGCAGTGTGAAAATTAAGCGCGTAAAACTTTAGATAGCAAAAAGCCCCCGGTCAAAATCGACCGGGGGCTTTTTGCTTGCAGCGAATTCAACCCGTTACCTACATGTACAGCCGGTATGGTTGAAAGAAAAAGTTATCGATCAGGAGCACTTCCACTACTGCTTCCTCGCTCGCCGTTCGCATTCGAGAATACTCGTTCCGTGGTTTGGCACAACCCCCGCTGAAAAATTTCCTCGGTTCGATGGAGGTGGACATTGTCGAAGTCCGACGATGTGCCCGCTATGCCGGGCGATCCACCGCAAATAATTCTGTTGACAACCCGCTGCCCCCGTGCTAGATTGACGCGCTTCCGCTGAACGTTTGGCGACAATCAAAATCAATTATTCCCCACCTAAAGGAAGATCAAATGCGACCCAACACCATCCGCGAGATGTGGCAGCGCGACGAGACGGTCGTCAACGGTTGGCTGCAAATTGCGCACCCCTTTGCCGCCGAAGTCATGGCCCACCAGGGCTTTGATAGCTTGACCGTTGACATGCAGCACGGGCCGATTTTCTACGAGAACGCGCTGCTCTCGCTGCAGGCCGTCTCCACCACGGAGGTCATCCCCCTGGCGCGCGTGCCCTGGAACGAACCGGGCATCATCATGAAGATGCTGGATGCGGGCTGCTACGGCATCATCTGCCCGATGGTCAACAATCGCGAGCAGGCGGAGGCCTTTGTGGGGGCCTGTCGCTATGCCCCCCAGGGCTACCGCTCCTACGGCCCGACGCGCGCCAGCTACTACGCCGGGCGCGACTACGCCGCCCACGCCGACGAAACAATCATCACCATGGCGATGATTGAAACGGCGGAGGCCATGCAAAATCTGGATGACATCCTCAGCACGCCCGGCCTCGATGCGATCTATGTCGGCCCGGCGGATCTCAGCATCTCGCTGCGCAACAACCCCGTGCCAGACATGGATGGGCCGGAGGTCAACGAGGCGTTGGACACAATCATCGACGCCGTGCACCGCCACCACCTCTTCGCCGGCATCCACACCGGCAGCGCCGCCGTTGCCCGCCAAATGCGCGACCGCGGCTTCCGCTTCGTCACCATCTCCTCGGATGCGGGAATGCTCGCCACACAGGCGGCGTCGGCGGTCAACGAGGTGAAATCGGGCAAGGTGCAGGCGGAGAAGCCGTCGAAAGGGCCGTATTGATGATCCGATCTGCTGTCCATTGGGCCAGAGAATGGTGAACGGCGAATGGTGAACGAAAAATCACCGTCACCAGAGTTGGCCTCTTCTCATTTACCATTAGCAGTTCACCATTCACCACCCCATGCGCCCCACCACCCGCGACCGCTTGCTCACGCTCAACCGCCGCTTCTACGAGCGCGTGGCCGAGTCGTTTCACGAGACGCGGCGCAATCCCCAGCCCGGCCTGCTGCGCGCCGTGGACTTTCTGCCGAGCCCGGCCCAGCGCCCGCTGCGGCTGCTGGATGTGGGTTGCGGCAACGGTCGCTTTGCGCGTATACTCAACGACCAAGCCATCGCCTGCGACTACCTTGGCGTGGACGGCAGCGCGGCCCTGCTTGACCACGCGCGGGCGGAAGCGCCCGGCTGGACGCACGTGACGGCCACCTTTGCCCAGGCCGATCTCGCCCAGCCGGGCTGGGGGCAGCGCCTGACCAAGCGGCCGTTTGGCGCCGTGACCTGCTTTGCCACGCTGCACCACCTGCCTAGCCGCTCGCTGCGCCAGCGCGTGGTGAGCGAGTTGGCGGCTCAGCTGGCCGACGACGCGCCACTGATCCTGTCGTTCTGGCAGTTTCTGGACGATGCGCGGCTTGCCAGCAAGCGGCTGCCGTGGGCCAGCGTCGGCCTCGGTGTGAATCCCGGCGTGAATCCCGGTGCAGACGATGCGATTCTGGATGAGCTGGAGCCGGGCGATGCGCTGCTGCCGTGGCAGCAGACCGACGCCGTCCGCTATGCCCACCACGTCGACGAAGCCGAGGCGCGCGCGCTGGCCCAAGCGGCTGGCCTGCACGTCGTCGACTGCTACTACGCCGACGGCAAATCGGGGCGGCTGGGGCTATATCTCGTGCTGAAGCGCGAGGCGTGAGCATTTGATGCGTGAGAGTGAACGATTGGCGCGCCCCCATTCCCAGCCCTTCCCCCACGCGTGGGGGAAGGAAGCCTCGTCCTCCCCTCTCCCAGGCTGGGAGAGGAGCCGGGGGTGAGGGCCTACTTGTCAAATGTCAACAGACCTTACGCCTTCCAACCCCAATTCTTTTACCTGCCAATACCTTCTAACTCTCTCTATGATCGACGATCTCAACCAACCGCTCATCGATGCCTTTCGCGAGCGCTACGGCGCAGCGCCCACGCACGTCGCGATTGGGCCGGGCCGCGTCAACCTAATCGGTGAGCACACCGATTATAACGACGGCTTTGTCCTGCCTATTGCTCTGCGGCGCGATGTACGCATTGCCCTGCGGCGGCGCAGCGACCGGCGGCTGCGTCTGCTCTCGCTGGAATATGACAACGTGGCCGAAATCGATTTGGACGCGCCGGCGCACAGCGAGCGCATCCTATGGAGCAACTACGTGAGCGGCGTGGCGTGGGCGCTGGGCGAGAAATTGGCCGAGCGTGGCCAGCGCCTGCACGGCTTTGACGGCGTTGTGAGCGGCAACGTCCCGCGGGCGAGCGGATTGAGCAGCTCGGCGGCGCTGGAGGTGGCGGCGGCGCTCGCGCTGCTCACGGCTGCCGGGGCGGGCGACGCGCTCTCCGGCGTGGAGATCGCCCAGGTGACGCAGCGGGCGGAGAACGACTTTGTCGGCGTCAAGAGCGGCATTATGGATCAGTTTATCAGCACGCTGGGGCGGGCCGATCACGCGCTGCTGATCGACTGCCGCAGCTTGGATTACGAGCTGATGCCCTTCCCCAGCGAGGCAACGGTCGTGATCGGCAACACGAAGGCCTCGCGCTCGCTGGCGGGCAGCGCCTACAACGAGCGGCGCGCCCAGTGCGAAGAGGGCGTGCGCCTGCTGCAAACGGCCCTGCCCCAAATCACCGCCCTGCGCGACGTTTCCAGCGCGGAGCTGGAAGCACACAAAGCGCTGCTGCCCCCGCTGATTTACCGCCGCTGCCGCCACGTGGTGCGCGAGAATGAGCGCGTGCTGGAGACGGTGCAGGCGCTCCAAGCGGGCAATTTGGCGCGGGTGGGCACGCTGATGAACGAGAGCCACGAGAGCCTGCGCCACGATTACGAAGTGAGCAGCGACGCGCTTGATCTGATGGTCGAGGCCATGCGCGGCGTCGGGGGCGTTTACGGAGCGCGGCTCACGGGCGCGGGCTTTGGCGGCTGCGCGATTGCGCTCGTGCCGCCCGGCCACGAACAGGCCGTGGCCGACGCAATTTTTGAGCAATATCCCAAAGAGACCAACATCTGGCCCGAAGTCTACACCACGGGCGCGGCGGACGGGGCGCGGGTGGAGGAATTACCGTGACTGCTCCCCTCGTCGCCCTCGAATCGACCGTGATTTCACATGGCCTGCCCTACCCACACAACCTGGCGCTCGCCCGCGACATGGAGGCCGCGGTGCGCGCTGTCGGTGCGGAGCCGCGCACCGTTGGCGTGATCGACGGCGCGCTCGTCGCCGGGCTGGACGACGGGCAGCTGGAGTGGCTGGCAAGCGCCGAGCACGTGCGCAAAATCAGCCGGCGCGATTTGCCCGTGGCCGTGGCGCGCGCCGAAAGCGGCGGCACGACCGTCGCCGCCACGATGTGGATCGCGCAGCGCCACGGCATCGAAGTCTTTGCCACGGGCGGCATTGGCGGCGTGCACCGGCAGCCGGGCGGCGCGCTCGGCGCGGGCAGCCCGGACGTGAGCGCCGATCTGCCGGAGCTCGCGCAGACGAGCGTGATCGTCGTCTGCGCCGGGGCCAAAGCGATTCTGGATTTGCCCGCCACGCTCGAATATCTGGAAACAAGCGGCGTGACGGTAATCGGCTGGGGGACGGAAGAATTTCCGGCGTTTTACAGCAGGGGCAGCGGTGGGCTGCCGGTGGATGTGCGCTGTGACGGGGCGGGCGAGGTGGTGGAAATTTGGCGGGCCAAGCGCGAGCTGGGGCTGCCGGGCGGGCTGCTCGTCGCCGCGCCGGTGCCGGCGGCGGATGAACTCCCCGCCGCCGAGATCGAGCCGCTGATCGAGCAGGCGCTGGACGAAGCCGCCGAGCGCGGCCTGCGCTCGGCCCAGGTCACCCCTTTTCTGCTGGCGCGGCTGGCGGAGTTGAGCGGCGAGCGCAGCGTACACGCGAACGTTGCGCTGCTAAAAAACAACGCCCGCGTGGCGGCGAAGATTGCCGTGGCGCTGGCGGGCTGACGCTCGTTGCTACGTCGGCGCTACGCCTCCATCCGCCTGAGCAACTCCTCGTTGGTGGGAATGGCTTCCAGCAGCTTCTTAAAGACGGTCATGGCCTTGCGCGGCTCGTTGTCGCCCAGCAGGCGACGCAGCGCGACCAAGCCGCGGGCGTCCTCCTCGCTGTAGAGCTTGGCCTCCTTGCGCGTGCCGCTGCGGCGCAGATCGATGGCCGGATAGACGCGCGCCTCGGCCATCTCGCGGCTGAGGACGATTTCGCTGTTGCCCGTGCCCTTGAATTCCTCAAAGACCAAATCATCCAGCCGTGAATTGGTCTCGACCAGCGCCGTGGCCACGATGGTGATCGAGCCGCCGTTTTCGACGTTGCGCGCCAGGCCAAAGAAGCGGCGCGGCAGCTCCAGCGCGCTGGCGTCGATGCCGCCGGAGAGCGTGCGCCCGCCGTGGGAGCGACCGCGCCGGTCGCTGCCGCCCGCCAGGTTGAAGGCCCGCACCATGCGCGTCAAGCTATCCACCAGCACCACGACATCGCGCCCGCACTCCAGTTCGATGCGCAGATAATCCAGCATCAGCTCGCTCAGCCGCACGTGATCGGCCAGCGGCTGATCGTTGGAGGAGGCGATCACGTCCGCGTTGACCTCCGTGCCTTCGCCCAGCGCGCGCCGAAAGTGCGTCACCTCCTCCGGGCGTTCATCCACCAGCAGCAGCACAATCCGCACCTCGCGCTGGTTGGCCGTGGCGCTGGCGCGAACGCCGCGGGCAATCTGTTCAAGCAGAATCGTCTTGCCCGATTTGGGCGGCGCGACGATCAACCCGCGCGTGCCGCGCCCAATCGGCGCGATCAGATCGACGATGCGCATGCCCATTTCGCCGCTGGCCGCCAAATCGAAGCGCTCGTCGGGGTCGACGGCGGTGAGGCGGACGAAGGGGGTGCGCGTGCGAAAGGCTTCGGGGTCGAGGCCGTTGATGCTGTCCACGGTGGCGAGTTCGTCACCCTCTTTGGTGCGGCGGGTCGTGCCCGTCACGAGCGCGCCGGCGGAGAGGTTGTACTCGTGCATCAGATTGGGCGGCACGGTCACATCATCGGGGGCGGGCAGGAGGGGCCAGGCCGGATCGCGCAGCGTGCCGCGCCGCTTGGCCGTTTCAACAAGTAGGCCGGTGTAGAGTTGGGTCATGGGAGATGGATGGTAGAGAATTGGAGATTTGTGTAGATGCAAATAAACAAGCCGTACAGCGATGATTCACCACGTGCCGTCCCGCGCGGCGGCCCAGAAAGCGATCACCTCGGCTTGGTCGGCTGCCGCCACCTCGCGGCTGCAAAGCCTAATATCGGGCCGCAGCCGGGCGAACAGCCGGTTGTCGTCGGTTGGGACAAGCTCAACGATGCGAGCCAGGGCAAAGCCGGGACCGAAATCTAAGGAGTAGAGATTCGGTTTTGGGAGGGGTGGACATAATTTCAAATAAAGCGGAACGATTTTCGCCAAGGAGTAATTATACACCATTTACGCTGTTCTGGATACATTGACGGGTGTTTGGCAGGCAGGCGAGCGCCGCGAACTGCGGTAGGCTTTACGGATCAAGCGAAGCGGATGAAGTACAGTTCGGTCACTGTGCTCATTCCATTTAGAACCTTGTGCTGTAAATTGCACGAATGAGCGGGTTCAAAAATTTGTGCAATTCGTATAATTCGTGGCTGCTTTCAAAATCTCACCATGCCCACCAACCCCTACCCCGCCCAATTCTTTGCCCGCCAAGACGCCAGCGACGACCGCAATTTCTACACTCAGCCCCGTCTCGTCGTCCACATTGACGACGGCGCGATTGCCCAGCTCGGCGAGTGGTTTCGCGACCTGCTGCCGCCCAACGGGGCGATTTTGGATTTAATGAGCAGCTGGCGCTCTCACCTGCCGGCGGACTTTGTCCCTTCACGGATGGTGGGGCTGGGGATGAACGGTGAGGAGATGGCCAAAAACCCACAGCTCGACGGCCACGTCGTGCAGAGCCTCAACGCCAACCCAACCCTACCCTTTGCCGACGAAGAGTTTGATGCGGCAGTCTGCACCGTTTCCGTGCAGTATCTCACGCAGCCGCTGGCCGTATTCGCCGAAGTCAATCGCGTGCTCAAGCCGGGCGCGCCCTTTGTGGTCTCGTTCTCCAATCGCT
This sequence comes from Caldilineaceae bacterium, assembly GCA_965213595.1. Taxonomy (GTDB): domain Bacteria; phylum Chloroflexota; class Anaerolineae; order Caldilineales; family Caldilineaceae; genus JBCCFC01. The sequence goes on from CBDBZO010000002.1 coordinate 1,326,006, forward strand.
GCTTTCCCACCAAAGCCGTCGCCGTCTGGCTCTCGATGGACGACGCGCAGCACGTCGAGCTGGTGAGCAGCTACTTTGCGAACAGCAGCTCTGAACAGGGAAGGTGGGGCGCGGTGCAGACGCGCCAGCACGCGGGCCGGTCGAGCTGGCTGGGCGGCGGCGATCCGCTGTACGCGGTGTGGGCGGAGAAAATTGGTTAGCGTAGCTGCCCAGCAGCTCCAAATTTGGCGTACGTCGCCAAAAAGATTTGCCATGAATTGCACCAATTACACGAGTGATTGGTGGGTCGGTCTCTAAAATTTGTGCAATTCGTGTAATTCGTGGCCGGTCTTCTTCGCGTAAACGCTTAAATTTGGAACTGCTGGTGGCTGCCGCTAAAATTTGTTGAATTCCGCTGCCTGCTGTATACTAACCGCTCGACATCGGGGAGTGGCGCAGCTCGGTAGCGCGCGTCGTTCGGGTCGACGAGGTCGGAGGTTCAAATCCTCTCTCCCCGACAGAAAGCAAAGAGCCGCTGGGTTTTGGTTGATGCCGAAACTCGGCGGCTTTTGTTTGGTAAACGATTAGTTTGCAAAGGGTGAGTGGCACGGAGTCCACTGACGAATTGGTAACAACTTTCCCAATTGGGCGAAATATGGCAGAATGCGGATGGTAGCCCACTAAGAAGCCGTTTCTCGTTCCGCCAAGCAAATGCTCTGCTTGAGGTGCTTGCCCTCAGATTGGAAATCGCCCCGCTGAATAGGTAGCGCAGCAGGACGACAGCACCGCTACCCGCATCTTTACCAACTTATTCTAACCATTCTTGTTTCAACCATCCACGATGCCCCACACCACCCTCATCTCCACCGCCGATCTCGCCGACCGGCTCGCCAGCCCCGATCTCGTCCTGCTCGACTGCCGCTTCCGGCTCGATGATCCCGATGCCGGGCGGCAGCTCTTCCGCGATGGTCATCTGCCCGGCGCGCGTTACGCCCACCTGGACGACGACCTCAGCGGCCCCGCTGTGGCGGGGCAGACCGGTCGCCACCCGCTGCCCAGCGTGGAGAGTTTTGCCGCGACGCTGGCCGCGTGGGGCGTGAACAACGTGGGCGATGCGCCGACGCAGGTGATCGCCTACGACGATGCGGGCGGCCTCTTTGCGGCGCGGCTCTGGTGGATGGTGCGCTGGCTGGGCCACGACGCCGTCGCCGTGCTCGACGGCGGCTGGATGAAGTGGATCGCCGAGGAGCGCCCGGTTGAGCGCGGCGATGCCCGTTCCGCTCCGCCTGCGACCTTCACGCCCCACCCGCGCGATGAACTGCTCGCCAGCGTCGACGACGTGCTCGCCAACGTCGAGCACCCGGCCTTTGCCCTGCTCGATGCGCGCGACGAGGCCCGCTTTCGGGGAGAAGCCGCTGGGATGGACCCGGTTGCTGGCCACATCCCCGGCGCGACTTCCGCCTTCTACCGCCACAATCTCCGCGACGACCAAACCTTTCGCAGCCCCGATGAACTGCGCGCCCGCTTTCAATCGCTGCTCGGCGATCCGGCGCAGGGCGACCGCCCCAACGGCGTCGTGCACTCGTGTGGCTCCGGCGTCAGCGCCGCGCACAACATTTTGGCCATGGCGCACGCCGGGCTGCCGGAATTAGCCTTAGGGGCGGGCTCCCGGCTCTACGTGGGCTCGTGGAGCGAGTGGATTACGGATGCGTCGAGGCCCATTGCAACGAAGCAGTGACCCGTTTTATTTGACTCACGAGTTTGATTTACGGGAAGACGGAGCAGCACATTATGAACTTCTTTAACGCGCGCCTGGCGCTTCTGCTGCTGTTGCTGCTGAGCGCATGCAGCAGCGGCAACCCCACGCTGGATATGTACCTCGCCTCCAACGAGGCGCAGGTTTACCAGCCCGTGAGCGACGACGACACGCCGGTGCGCTTCGAGGTGGCGCCAGCGACTTCGGCGCGCGCCATTGCGGCCAACCTGGCTGAGGCGGGGCTGATCAACGACGAGCGGCTCTTCGAGGCCTACGTGCGCGTCAACGGGCTGGACGGCTATTTGCAGGCGGGGTCGTTTGTGCTCAGCCCGTCGATGACGCTGGCCGAAATCGTGGAGACCCTGCAGTTTGCCCAGCCCGACAGCGTCACGCTGACCGTACCCGAAGGCTGGCGGCTGGAGCAGACGGCGGACTATCTGGCGGCAGCGGAAATTATCAGCGACACCGCCCTTTACCTGGAGCTGGCGCAGGGAGCGGACTTTGGTCGGCTCAACGCCAGCCGTTACCCTTTCCTCGGTTCGCGACCGGACGGGGCCAGCCTGGAAGGCTATCTCTTTCCGGATACCTACCAGCTTCCCGCCGAAGACATCTCCGCCGCCGATGTAATTCGTCGCCAGCTCGATGCGTTCGCCACGAAGGTGATGCCGCTCTACGACGAGGCGCTGATAACGGGCGATTCGCTCTTCCTGGGAAATGGCGATCTATACGGTGTGCTCACCCTCGCCAGCATCGTCGAGCGCGAGGCCGTGGTGGCGGACGAGCGCGCGGCGATTGCGGGCGTCTACCTCAATCGGCTGGCCCAGGGCATCCGGCTGGAGGCCGACCCCACGGTGCAGTACGGCATGGGCTACCAGACGGAGGCCGACCAGTGGTGGAAGACGCCCGTCACGCTGGATGAATACAGCGCCGTTACCAGCCCCTACAACACCTACCTCTACCCCGGCCTGCCGCCCGGCCCAATTGCCAACCCCGGCCTGGGCAGCATCCGCGCCGTGCTCTACCCCGAAGCGCACGACTACCTCTACTTCGTCGCCACGCCGGACGGCACGGGCGCACACGTCTTTGCCGAGACGTGGGAAGAGCATCTACAAAATGTCAGCGCCTATCAGCAGGGGCAGTAACCACTAATTTTAATCCGCGAAGGGCACGAAGTTACACGAAGGAAGAGGATTACCTTCTTTTCTTCGTGCTCCTTCGTGTTCTTCATGGATAATTTCTGAGGCTCTATGACAACGCAAGCCGTTTCCCCCGGCGCGGCGCTGCCCGTTGGCGTGCCCAACCCCAAGGGGCGCTTTGGCACCTTTGCCGGCGTCTTTACGCCCAATGTGCTCACCATCCTGGGGCTAATTCTCTTTTTGCGCACGGGCTGGGTCGTGGGGCAGGCGGGGCTGATCGGCGCGCTGATCATCGTGGGAATCGCCAATGCGATCACGCTGCTCACGGGGCTCTCGCTCTCGGCGATTGCCACGAGCATGAACGTGCGCACCGGCGGCAACTACTACTTGATTTCGCGCTCGCTCGGCCTCGAAATTGGCGGCGCGATTGGCATTCCGCTCTACCTCTCGCAGGCCATCTCCGTCGCCTTCTACATCATTGGCTTCACCGAGGCGCTGCTCTCCGTTCCTTTCTTCCAGACGTTTGATCCCCGCCTGATCTCCACCATTGTCGTGCTCGCGTTTGGGCTAATTGCCTACATCGGCGCGGACTTTGCGCTACGCATCCAGTTTGTCGTGCTGGCGGCGCTGGTGCTGGCGATCCTCTCCTTTTTTGCCGGCGGCTGGGGCGACTTTGTCTCGCCGACGCTCGGCGCCAGCTTCACCGAAAACGTCGGCTTTTGGGCCGTCTTTGCCGTCTTCTTTCCGGCGGTCACGGGCATCACCGTGGGCGCGAGCATGTCCGGCGATCTCAAGGACCCCGGCAAGAGCATCCCGCTCGGCACGCTGCTCTCGATCGGCGTCACCGCCGTCATCTACATTGGCAGCGTGGTCTGGCTTTCGCTGCACGCCACGCCGGACGAACTGATTGCGGACAACCTGATCATGCAGCAGATTGCACGCATCCCCGTGCTGATCCTGGTCGGCGTCTGGGCGGCGACGCTTTCGTCCGCGCTGGGCAGCGTGGTGGCCGCGCCGAGAGTGCTGCAGGCGCTGGCCAACGACCGCGTCGTGCCGGGCTGGATGGCGGGCCAGATGGGCAGCCCCACCGAGCCGCGCGTCGCCGTGCTCGCGACTACGGTCATTGCCGTGGCCGTGATTTGGCTGGGTGATTTGAACTTTGTCGCGCCCATCATCAGCATGTTCTTTCTCAACACCTACGGCGTCACCAATCTTGGTGCGGCGGTGGAGCAGATCGTGGGCAATCCGTCCTATCGCCCGCGCTTCAAAATTCACTGGAGCCTCTCGCTGCTGGGCGCGCTGGGCTGCTACGGCGCCATGTTCCTTATCAACGCCGTGGCGACCACGCTTGCCATCGTCGCCACGGTGGTGCTCTATGCCTACCTCGAACGCCGCTCGCTTACGCGCACCTGGGGCGACGTGCGCAGCGGCGTCTGGTTTGCGCTGGCCCGCTTTGCCCTGCTCAAGCTGGAGACGCAGCGCGTCCACGTCAAAAACTGGCGCCCCAACATCATCGTCTTCACCGGCCAGCCGCACAACCGCGAACCGCTGGTGCAGGTCGCCGAGTGGCTGAGCCAGGGGCGCGGCATCGTCACCTTTTTTCAGCTGCTGGTGGGCGATGTCGACCGGCTGACGGAGAGTGGGCTGCGCGAATCGGCGCGGCGGCGCATCCGCGAGTACATCCAGGGGCGGCAAATGACGGCCTTTGCCGAGGCCGACGTCGTGCCTGATTTCCACAGCGGCGCGCTCACGGTGGCGCAGGCACACGGCGTCGGCGGCATCGAGCCCAACTCGGTGCTGCTCGGCTGGAGCGCCAGCGAGGCGGGTCAAGTTAGCCAGCTGCGGCTGATGCGCGACCTGCACTGGCTGGGGAAGTCGCTGCTGATTTTGAAGCACGACGACGTGCACGGCTTTGGTCAACGCCGCCGCATCGACGTCTGGTGGGGCGGCGGCGGCGACAACGCCGACCTGATGCTGCTGCTGGCCTACATCGTGAGCAGCCATCGCGCGTGGGAGCGGGTGCAGGTGCGGCTGCTGCGCGTGATCGAGAGCGAGGCGGGCCGCGAGCAGACGCGCGCTCACATGCAGCAGGAGCTGGACCGCACGCGCGTCGATGCCGAGCTGGTGGTGCTCGTGCGCGGGAACCCGGCCCAGCCCATCAGCGACATCATCTGCCAGCAGAGCGTAGACACCCACTTCACCCTGCTGGGCATGCAAATCCCCGCACCCGGCGAGGAGGCCGCCTATGGTCGATCGCTGGCCGCGCTCGCCGAGAGCGTTGGCTCCGTGCTGTTCGTGCGCAGCGCCCAGGCGGAAGATTTGCTGGAGGTGGGTTAAGTAACGCGAAGCGCTGCTTCGCGCCCGGCAAGGTCACCCGCACCTACGCAAAGCACATTCGCTTCATTTAATCCAAAACAAAAGGGGTAATCCAAAACAAAAGGGGTCTCGGCATTGCCAAGACCCCTTTTATGCTCTTTCCTACTCTGTCGGAGCGATAGGATTTGAACCTACGACCGCTCGGCCCCCAGCCGAGTGCGCTACCGGACTGCGCCACGCTCCGATTTAGGCGAGTAGTATAGCACCCCATGCAGCGGCTGACAAATTTACACAGCGCCTGTACCCCGAGCTCGTCGAGGGTACGGGCGCTGTGTAAATTTAGAGTTAGAGATTTACCTTCTCGTTATCCCCAATGTCGGACGGGCTGTTGCCGGTAACGACGGCCTTCGCCATGCCGTACAGCGCAACCATCGCGCCCGATGGCGAATCCCAATACTCGGCCTGCGTGACGTGAATCTTCATCAGCGCCACGTTGGGGCTCTCCTTGCCGTCCGGGAACCACGCCTTAAGCGTGGGGTTCCACAGCTCGTTGATCTTCGCCTGGTCGCGCGTGATTTCCGCCGTGCCGGAGACGGAGACGTACGTCTGGTCGTCCGGATCGCTATAGCTCACGTTGACCTGCCGATTCTGCCGCGCCTCGTCGACTTTGGCGGAGGTGATGTCGGTGAAAAACCAGAGGCCGCCGTCGAACTCAGTTTCCTGGGTCGCCATGGGGCGGCTGCGTAGCGTACCATCGGCTTCCTGGGTTACCAGCATGGCGATGTCAATATCCTGAATCAGGTCGTTCAGTTTTTCAATATCTTCGCGGCGCGTGGTGTGGTGTGTCATTGGGGTTGCTCCTTTGTGCTCGAACATGGCTGGAAGCGTTCCGGCTTCCAGCCATGTGGTGGGTGAAATTGCTCGTCGGTAGCATAAAGGCTGCCTCCCCCGCGGGGCTGTATGCAACGCGGTATTCCCCATCAAAATCATGCCTCGCCAAAATGGAGGAGGCATAGTTTTGGCGCTCGGTATTCTCAGCAGATTCAGCGATGCGTTAACTTTCGCGGTTGGTGGATCGTTTTGAGCTGCCGATTGCGCTTCTCAAACAAGCGAATCGCCAGCCGCCGACCCGTCGCCCCGTCGCCACCGAGGGCGAGGGCTTCCCGCTCACCAGCGACGATTCCAGCCGCGCAATGGCGGACGCCTTCGTCCCCCTCCGCTCGGCGACTTTGTTTTTGCTTTGACAATCTACGCTCGATTCGTACAATGTTCACATGACGCACAACCTTCTCTCCCTACCACCCGACCAGCCCGCCTTTTTGGTGGAGGCCATTCATTCTTTAGTTGATGATGTCGCCGCCATTCGTCAACGCCTCGACGAGATGGACGACGAAGCGCTCTTCGATCTTGCGGAGAGTCTGCGCGTCTCTTGGCGACAAGCGCAATGCGGCGAAACCATTCCGCTCGACCAGCTGTGGGGTGGCATCGATGCCGAATATCTGTTGAGTCTCATTAAGTTGAGTACCAAAATCGTCTCATAAAGTCGTGCGCGTTTTTGAGGTAGAATTTTCCTCCTAAATTTCCGTTGGGAAAAGCAGGGGGGAAACGATGGTCAGCACGACGATAGAAGAGCGCGTCGATATAGTCGAGTCAGCCGAGAAAGGCGAAGCGTCGTTCCGCACGGCGCGTCGACTCGGCTGGCAGCAGCGCACAATTCAAAAGTGGCGACAGCGCGGTCGACAAGGCGGGCGCGCCGGGCTGAAATCGCAGATGGGTCGTCCGGCCAGCGGTGCCTTAAGCAGCTTTACGCCGGAGATTGGCGAGACGCTTCAGCGCTGGCGGCAGGAAAACCCCGGTTGGGGCGCAACGACCTTGCGGGCCGAATTGGCCCTGCACGAAGCCTTTGCTGATGCCAAGTTACCCAGCCGCGCGACCATCGCCCGCTTTCTCTCTGAAGAAAAGCTGGTCGCAGAGCGGGAGCCAGCCGTTGTTTTACCCGAAAGCCAGACGCCCATGACGGGCCAGGCTCATCACGTTTGGGAGATGGATGCACGCGGGTATGAACAAATGTCAACCGTCGGCTTCGTGAGTCTGATTCATCTGAATGACCGCTTTTCCCACGCACGTTTGTTGAGCTATCCCTGCTGGCTGGGCCAAACTAAAGTGGAGCGGCACGCGCGCACGGAAGATTATCAGGCCTGTCTCCGGCTAGCGTTTATGGAATGGGGCTTGCCGCAGACTATCCAAGTCGACCACGAAAGCGTCTTTTTCGACAATCGCAGCAAGTCGCCTTTTCCTACACGCTTTCATCTGTGGCTCATTAGCTTGGGCATTCAGTTAAGCTTTATTCGCGTTCACCAGCCGAAAGACCAGGCGATGACGGAACGCTCTCATCAATTGTGGAGCCAACAAGTTCTGCAGGGACACACCTTTCCCGATTGGTCGGCGCTTTATGCAGCGCTCGAAAAGCGGCGAACCTTTCTTAACCATCATCTGCCCTGTCGCTCACTCGCGGGTCAACCACCTCTGGTGGCGCATCCGGAAGCGCTGCATTCTGGCTTAGCTTATGACTTGAGCAGGGAACGAGACCTGCTCGACCTGCAACGCATCGATGCTTATCTCGCACAAGGTCGCTGGTTTCGCTTTGTTAGTCAAGCAGGCACGATTTCGCTTGGCGGCCAAGTCTATTCTCTCGGCGCCAAATGGAAACGCCAACAGGTGGAAATCACCTTTGATGCCGACACGCGTCACTTGCGCTTTGCCGATGAAGCAGGCGAGTCCATTACCCATCTCGCCCTCAAGGGCATCTGCAAAAATGGCTTGATGGGCGGCATTACCGACTTCGTTCGCTTCCCTTCTTTTCAGATAGCGCTGCCCTTTTGCTGGGAACAGCAGCAAAACGCACGACTTTATGAGACGATTCCCTGACTCAACTTAATGAGACTCGACATATCAGGGAGCATAACCATGACAAGCCCAACGATCTCCTTCCCTGTTGATGCCGCCACGGCGCGTGGTTATGCACAAGCTACACCAGAAGAGCAGGCCAAAATCCAACTGCTGCTCCGCCTGCGCCTGCGCGAGTTGACGCCGCTGCCGGATGTTTCACTGTCGAAACTGATGGATGAGATTGGCAAGGAGGCCGAGGCAAAGGGATTGACGCCGGAGATTTTAGCCAGCCTGCTGCAAGATGAGTGAGTTGCGCTTCGTGATCGACACCAACATTGCCATCAGCGCCGTGTTAATGCCGCGCTCAATTGCGCGTCTTCGATTTAGCCTTTGCGCAAGGAGACGTGCTGGCCTCCGTTGCCACGATTGAGGAGCTGGAAGACGTCCTGCGGCGGCCCAAGTTTGAGCGCTACGTTTCCGAAGAGCGCCGCGTGCAGTAGACATTATATCGTTTTGATTTTCGCTCTCTGGTGGGAGATTTTGACGCCTCAGAGAGAATTATTTAATCGGTATAATGTCTAGTTTCTCGCCGCGTTCATCCGAGATGCCGTCCTCATCAAGCCGACCACCACCATCACCGACTGCCGCGACCCCAAAGATAACAAATTTCTCGAACTCGCCGTCGATGGCCGGGCCGATTACCTTGTCGGTGGCGATAAGGACCTACTCGTCCTCCACCCTTTCCGCGGCATTCCCATCCGCAACCCCGCTGACGCTGTTGCGCAACTGGCCTAATTTACGGCTGACCTTCTTATCCCCTACACAAAGCGAATCTCCAGCCGCCGACCCGTCGCCCCAGAAAATATTTAAGGCGTAGCGCTTCAGCGTCGCCACCGACGGCGAGTGCTTGCCGCTCCCCAGCGACGACTCCCGCCGCGCGATGGCGGACGGCTTCATCTACGGAAACAGCCCAAGTTGAATCCACTGCCGGCGCGCAAGCACCTGCGCTCTGCTGTTCATCCGCAGCCGTTCGACAGTCGCGCGTCCCGTCGACGACAAGCTCATAACCTCGCCTTTTTTCTCATTCACAGCAAAGTATTCTTCCCACAACTGGTTTCGCGGATTGAACAGCTTCTCGCTGCGCTCTGTCTCAGGGTCAATTGCGCTGAGGAATACGCCCTTGTAGAGATTACAAGAACGGCAAGACAGCGCTAAGTTCGCTTCTTCATCGTCGCCGCCCAAGCTAAGCGGAACAATGTGCTCGACTTCAAACGGGAGGTTAAAGACAGATTCCGGCGCATGGCAGTACTCGCAGCGATGCAGTGCACGCAGCGCAACGAGCCGATAGTGCCGATTCATCGCTGTAAGTTATCGATGGCCGTTTTGGTTCGCTCTGCTGAAGCCAACAGCTCTGCCTCGACCAGCGCTTCGAGTTCCTGCTGTTGGTCGGTGGGTAGCGAGACTTCCTCATCACGCGCCGTGCGCCATTCGGTCATCAACTCGGTCAACTTCTGTTGTGCTTGGGCAGAGAAAAATTTATCTGGCTGTTGATTCTGCAAAATGACCAACGTGCCGGTTTCGCGCTCATCCATCTGTGTAGTGAGCGCATCCAGCGCCTCGCCCGCCGTGCGACCATAGGAGCGTTTGTCGCCTGCCAGCGCCAAATAGGAGGTGGTGTTCTCGACTGTTGATACCGGAAAAATGTTGATACTAGTCATGACTGGTGCCTTGATATGAAAGCTGCTCGCTTGACCGGGTGTGCCATGGATAAACACAGCCAAAAAGCTCGTGTTATGAGGCCTACACAAACCGAATCTCCAGCCGCCGGCCCGTCGCCTCGGCATAACGCTTCAGCGTCGCGACCGAGGGCGAGTGCTTCTCGCTCACCAGCGACGATTCCAGCCGCGCAATGGCGGACGCCTTCGTCCCCATCCGCTCGGCGACGTCGGCCTGCGTGAGGTTGGCGACTTGGCGAGCTTCGAGGAGGGTGTGCAGGAGGTCGAACTCGAAGGCGAGGGCTTCGTATTCGGCGCGGACGGCTTCGTCTTGAAGGGCGCGGGCTTTGAGTTCTTCGTGGGTCATCCTGTTTTTCCTCAACTCATTACGTCCGCATAAGTGCTTGAAAGCCCGCCTGCACGAAATGCTGATCAAACGTCAAAGCAGCATAAATGCCCTTCTGCCGCATCACCGCGAACGAGACGCAATCCACCAATCCCCACTCTTTATCCTGATGCGACTTGTACAGTGCGTAGCCTTGCTCGAACAGAGCGGGGCTAAGTCGAACAATTTCGATTTCGGGCGAGCTTGTCACCTGGTCAGTAATCTCGACGGCCTGCTGCTTAAAATTGCGCGCTAACCCATTGCCGATTTCCAGCAGCACGGCATCGGTCGCCACCAGCGGTTGACCGTCAAATTCAGCAGCCAACTCGAGCGCTCGGTCGTGGTACATATCGCGCTGATTGATGAGCGCGACGATGAAGAACGTGTCGACGAAAACTTGACGGTAACCGTTACTGGACATGCTTTTCGCCGCTGGCGTAGAAGTCAAAGTTAGCCGCAAAGTCCGCTGGCGCATCGATCTTTACCTGTTGCAGCTTCGACATCAGGCTTGGCTTAGCAGCAGGCTTTTTCGACTGAACCAGCGTCCGGATCAATTGATAAAGCTCATCAAGTTGATCTTCCTCTAGCTGTTCAATTTCGGCTGCAACGAGTTCTTTTGTCGTCATGATGTTTTCCTCTCCAACCAAAGTTCCTATCACCAATCTTATCATCTATAGCTATCAACAGGGTGCGTCTAGCTTTTGGCGGAGATAATGCCAGCCGCATGATAGCAGACCGTAAAGCTAGAACTGTGACACAATGAATCTATGGTTAGGTATGATTTTAAGCGAGATCACCAGCTATGACAAGTACAATCGTCATTTTCTCCTTACTGCGACAACTCTCACCCGACTCGCCCGACAAACCGAATCTCCAGCCGCCGACCCGTCGCCACCGAGGGCGCGTGCTTCCCACTCACCAGCGACGATTCCAGCCGCGCAATCGCGGACGCCTTCGTCCCCCTCCGCTCGGCGAGGCGAGTGCATTGCACGACGCCGGACATCGCAACCTACCAGTCGCGCTTGCGTCGTGCGCTGCACTCACGCCCGACCAACTTGGTTAAATCACTTGGTTGGTTCAGGCGTGCAACGCACGGCGCACGCGACAGCCCGCACCCCACCCGATTCCGCGCCGTGCATCGCACGCGACGCCTCTACACAAACCGAATCTCCAGCCGCCGACCCGTCGCCATCGACGGCGAGCGCTTCCCGCTCACCAGCGACGATTCCAGCCGCGCGACGGCGGACGCCTTCGTCCCCATCCGCTCGGCGACTTCAGCCTGCGTGAGGTTGGCGGCCTGGCGGGCTTCAATGAGGGTGTGCAGGAGGTAGAACTCGAAGGCGAGGGCTTCGTATTCGGCGCGGACGGCTTCGTCTTGAAGGGCGCGGGCTTTGAGTTCTTCGTGGGTCATTCGTTTTTTCTTCGCTTTGACAATTTGCTCTCGACTCGTACAATGTTTCCATGACACACAATCTTCGCCCCTCTCCACCCGATCAGCCTGCCGAGCAGCTTGCCTTCTTGGTCGAAGCCGTTCGCACGCTGATCGACGATGTCGCCGCTATCCGGCAGCGCCTCGACGAGATAGAGGACGACGTACTCTTCGACCCCTCTGGGAGTCTTCGCATCTCGTGGCAGCAAGCCCAGCGCGGGGAAGCTCTTCCGCTTGACCAGCTTTGGGACGGCATCAATGCCGAGTAGCGCATCGCTCAACTATATTCAGCCAAGTAAAATTTAAGCTGCTGGGGACAATTAACGGATAGAAATGATGGTGACAGAACAAGAGTGGACAGACCAGGATACAAAGAGGTTTGCGCAACTGCGGCTGAAAGCGCTCGACGAACCGCTAGACGTGCCCGAGCGCGAAGAGGTGGCGCGGCTGGCGGCACGGCTCGATGCAGCGGAAGCGGCACAGCTTGCGCCGGGCATGAGTCGATTGAGGCGGGAGCATCAGCGGGTGCGGCAGGGCGTAGCGTCGGCTGAACAATCCAGCCAGCAGTTGATCCAGCTATTGCGGCAGCAGGCGCAGCTCGTCACCGACGCTCAGCGGTGGATCGATGAATTCGATCAGCGCGAACGCTCGCTGCATCAGCAAGTCGCCAAGCTGCAAGCGGCTGGCGTCCTGCCGTCGCCATGAGCGACGCGGCCACTCGGCAGCAGCTGCGTGAGCGCTTTGACTATCGCTGCGGATATTGCGGCACGCACGAAATTGAGCACGGTAGTCTCCTGGAGATCGATCATTTTCGACCGCGAACGCAAGGCGGCAGCGATCGGCTTGATAATCTGGTCTACGCCTGCACGGCGTGCAATCGCGCTAAAGCTGCCTATTGGCCAGCCACGACCGCGCCGCCACACCGCAAATTGCTGCATCCCCTGGAGGATACGCTAGCGGATCATGCTCGGCTGGGCGAAGACGGTCAATTGACGCCGACAACACAGCGCGGTGAGTTTCACGTGATGTGGCTGCGGCTCAACCGCCCCCAACTGGTTGCCGCTCGTCGCCAGCGCCAGCAGCTGCAGCGGGCACAGCAAAAGCAACAGGAGCTTGAAGCGCTTGTCGCCCAACTGCTGGCGCAGTATGAGCAGCAGATCGAGCGAATTGCCGAACTACAACAACTGCTCGACAAGTTACGTCAAGAGAAGTAGCGCGGAAGCGCGTGAGGACCCGAAACAGCCCGAAGATCGACGGCTTACGCAACGGCATAGGTCAGTCAAATTCCCCAAGCCCATGCGGGATAAACAGGTGGCATACGCAAAGGGCCAGCCTCGAATGGAGGCTGGCCCTTTGCGTACACGATTCGTGGGGCGTTACACAAAGCGAATCTCCAGCCGCCGACCCGTCGCCACCGAGGGCGCGTGCTTCCCACTCACCAGCGACGATTCCAGCCGCGCAATCGCGGACGCCTTCGTCCCCCTCCGCTCGGCGAGGCGAGTGCATTGCACGACGCCGGACGTTGCAACCTACCAGTCGCGCTTGCGTCGTGCGCTGCACTCACGCCCGACCAACTTGGTTAAATCACTTGGTTGGTTCAGGCGTGCAACGCACGGCGCACGCGACGGTCCGCACCCCACCCGATTCCGCGTCGTGCATCGCATTCGACCTCCCCCTACACAAACCGAATCGCCAGCCGCCGACCCGTTGCCACCGAGGGCGAGTGCTTCCCGCTCACCCGCGACGATTCCCACCGCGCCACGGCGGACGCCTTTGTCCCCATCCGCAGCCCCCTCTTCCGTTCATCTTCAACTTTGAACTTTGCGCTGACCGATTTGTTGTAGGGGTAGACGGCACCTGAGCCCACCGAAGGCAGAGGCGGCAGCAACCCCACAAAGTGCCGCTTCGACTTCGACAAGCTCAGCCCCCGCTTTTGATTCCAACACGATATATTGCAGACAATCACGAACTCCAAAGTTGTTTACGAACGAATCCTTAGGGTCTGTCCAGGAATAAGTCAGTGAATTTTTCACGGTTTTACACTGGGAGAAATTCTATGAATTATTTATGTTGATTCTGGACAGACCCTTAAACCATTACTCTACTGCACTCTACTAAAACATTAGACAGCAGCTAAATGGACAAGCGCAGGAATCCATAATTCTACGCTCTTGTTACTATCTTTCGGTATTTTTGAGTGGCAAATACCGACTGCTTGTAATAAATTTTCGATTTTACCGGGAACATTTTTTCCAAGCCTTTCATTGTTCACGAGCGGCAGTAAGTCTCGAACATTTAAAACCACCCAACCATTATTTGCATACAGTTGCTCAAACAGGTTAATTACCGACTGGGAGTATGAAAATTTCTTGTTCATTAGATTCATCCTTGTTAAAATGGTAAACTTTTAATAAAAGCGGAAAACCTTTCACTTTCTTCACCAGAAAAGTCACTTGGTAGCACTATAGTAACTTTAAAATTAGGTCTCAAAACGAACTGATGGGTGATGGTTTCTACATCTTGCGTTTCTCGTTCATTATTCTCACCTCCTTTCTCTAAAGAAAACTCGAGAGTCTCTTTATTTGAGTCATTCCATACAAATCGCGTTTGTTTACCTCGACGGCCAAGAAGTAGCGTGCCATAACCTCCATCCTCTAAAGAGCGAAACACAGAAATTACAAATCCTCGATCTAGGTGGCGAGAGTCTTCTCGGAGACCATTCATTAAATCATCTATAACCGTCAGATTTGTACCTATTTCTTGTTTTGCGAGATAATCAAGAAACTCTTTTTCATCCACTGGGTTGTTGCTTTTGTCATTCATAACTAAAGTATAGCACAAGAGAAGTGCATTGTCAAGTCTTTTAATGTTGTTTTCATATTCAAACATGGAAGGCTGTGCAAAATCCAAAGCCCCCTCATCCATGACCCCGCCCCCAATCTATGCTACAATCCCCCCAGCAAACACTCGACCCGTACCCGATCACCAATCCGTATGACCACACCAACAACCAAAACCACAACCCCCACCCACAGCCCTGCCCTGAGCCTGTCGAAGGGCGACTTCATTCGCAGCCAAATCGCCGCCGACCTCGACGCCGGGCGCTACGACACGGTGGTGACGCGCTTTCCGCCGGAGCCGAATGGCTATCCGCACGTCGGCCACGTCAAGTCGATCTGCCTCAATTACGACGTGGCGAGCGAGTTTGGCGGGCGCTGCAACCTGCGTATGGACGACACGAATCCCGAAACCGAGGAGATGGAGTACGTGGCCGCGCTGCGCGAGGCCATCCGCTGGCTCGGCTACAACCCGGACGACCGGGTGCTCTACGCCTCGGACTACTTCGAGGACTTTTATCGCGCGGCGCTGGGGCTGATCCGCGACGGCCAGGCCTATGTCGATTCGCTAAACGAGGAGGAGATTCGGGCCCACCGCGGCACGATCAGCGAGGCGGGGCGGCCCAGTCCCTATCGCGAGCGCTCGGTTGAGGAGAATGTCGATTTGTTCGAGCGGATGCGCGCCGGCGACTTTGCCGACGGCGAGCACGTGCTGCGCGCCAAGGGCGACATGCGCGCCCCCAACATGAAGATGCGCGACCCGCTGCTCTACCGCATCCGCCACGCCAGCCACTACCGGGCGGGCGACGACTGGCCGATCTACCCGATGTACGATTTCGCCCACCCGCTCAGCGACGCCATTGAGGGCATCACCCACTCGCTCTGCACGCTCGAATTCGAGAACAACCGCGACATCTACGACTGGGTCGTTCAGCACGCGGGGCCGCACGTGGTGCCCAACGGGGCTTATGAAAGTGGCGACCGACCGCGCCAGTACGAGTTTGCGCGGCTGGTGCTCAACTACACGATTCTGAGCAAGCGCAAGCTGATCCAGCTCGTGCGCGACGGCCACGTCAGCGGCTGGGACGACCCGCGCCTGCCCACGATTGCCGGGATGCGCCGCCGCGGCGTCACCCCGCAGGCCCTGCGCGATCTGTGCCACCGCGTGGGCGTGGCCAAGACCAATTCCATTATTGACTTTGGCCTGCTCGAAGCGTGCATCCGCGACGATCTGAATTTTGTCGCGCCGCGCGTGATGGCCGTGCTGCGACCGCTCAAGGTGACCATCACCAACTACCCCGAAAACAAAGTCGAACAGATCGAGGCTTCGTACTGGCCGCGCGACGTGCCCAAGGAGGGGATGCGCGCCGTACCGTTCGCGCGCGAACTCTACATCGAGCGCGATGATTTTATGGAGGAGCCGGCCAAGCGCTTTTTCCGCCTCTCGCCCGGCGCGGAGGTGCGGCTGCGCTACGCCTACGTCATCCGCTGCGACGAGGTCATTAAGGACGACGCGGGCGAGGTGGTGGAGCTGCGCTGCACCTACGATCCCGACACGCTGGGCCAGCCGCCGCAGGGCCGCAAAGTCAAGGGCACAATTCACTGGGTCGCTGCCGACAGTGCCGTGCCCGCCGAGTTTCGCCTCTACGACCGGCTTCTACGCATTGCCAACCCGAATGATGTGGATGATGAGCACTGGCTCGACGCCCTCAATCCCGATTCGCTTCAGGTGCTGCACGGATATGTGGAGCCAAGCCTGGTCGACGATCTCCGGGCTGTGCCAAGTGGTGAGGAAGGAAATGAGGAAAAGCGCTACCAGTTTGAGCGCCAGGGCTATTTCTGGGCCGACCCCGTCGATTCGTCGCCCGACAGGTTGGTCTTTAACCGAATTGTTTCTCTGCGAGACTCGTGGGTGACCAACGGCAGCGCGCCGACGAGTGCCGCGCCGCGCACGCCCAAGCCGGAAGCCGCGCCGGCGGAAGTCGTTGTCGGCTCGCGCTCGCAAAGTCGCGAGGCGGCGCGGGCGGAAAATCCCGAACTAGCCCAGCGCTATACCGACTACATCCAGCGCGGCTTGGGCAGCGAAGAGGCCGACATTCTCAGCGGCGATCTGGCGCTGGCGCTCTGGTTCGAGTTTGCGCTGGAGGGCTGCGACAATCCGTCCGCCGTTGCCAACTGGATCGTCAACGAGCTGCTCGGCGCGCTCCCCGGCGACAATCTTGCCGACGAATTGCGCGACCTGCCCTTCTCGCCCCAGCGCTTTGGCGCGCTCGTCCAGCTGCAGGACGAGGGCACGATTTCCTCGTCCGCCGCTAAAACTGTCTTTGCCCAAATGCTAGAAACAGGCGACGACCCGGCGCGCATCGTCCGCGAGCAGGGCTTGCAGCAGCTGTCGGACGTGAGCAAGCTGCTGCCGATGATTGAAGAAATCATGGCGGCCAACGCGGCCAAGGTCGAGCAGTATCGCGGCGGCAAGACGGGCTTGCTCGGCTTCTTTGTGGGGCAAGTGATGCGCCAGACGCGGGGTGCAGCGGAGCCGCAGGTGGTAAATGAGTTGGTGAAGGAGAAATTGGAGGGATAGTCGTCCAAGTTCAGAAGAAAGTAGGACACGGATGAACACGGGCTTCGCACACGGATTTTTGCCGGTGATGATCGCTTCAACCACGCCTTTCTGCAAATCCGTGTTTATCCGCGTTATCCGTGTCCTAATTTTGGGTCAGTGAAGGGTTGACAGATGTTATCGCAAGCTGAACGTGACAAATTGGTGCAGATTGCGCGAGAGGCAGGCATCACCTATCTTGCGCTCTTTGGCTCCCACGCGCGCGGCGAAGCCACGCCGCAAAGCGACGTCGATCTCGCCGTGCGCTTTGACCGCGTCATCTCGCTGTTTGATCTGATTGACACGCAACAGGCCATGCAGGATGCCGTTAGCCGCGAGATAGACTTGGTACCAGTCGATAACGTTTACGACGTTATCAAGCCTTCCATACAGCGGGAAGCTGTCGTGTTGTATCAAGCCTAGGACTGGAACATTTACAATGCTTTCCGCTGCCGATCGTGAACGTTTGTCGCACATTTTAGATGCAATTGAGAAAATTTCTCTCGCACTACAAGATGTGGATTTCAAAAAGTTTTCTGGCGACTGACAAAAACAGTTGGTCATCGAGCGGCTGCTAGAGATTATTGGCGAGGCAGCAAGGCAGACAAGTGGCGAGCTGAAGCAACAGCACGCACAGGTTGAATGGTCGAAGATGATTGGGATGCTCAACATCTTGACACATGAATACTTCCGCATCGACCAAAAAACACTGTGGAAAACTGCAACTGAATCCGCTCCTTCTCTGCAACCCCAGATTGAACGAATCCTCGAAACAGAATTGTCGGATTGATGCCCACCTACCCCGTCACCCCCCAGCGCCGCTACCCGCTCGCCCCTCTCGTCGGCGTGGCGACGGCCCTCTTCCGCGACAACGGCGATGTGCTGCTAGTGCAGCGTGGGCGACCGCCAGCCCAGGGCCAGTGGGGCCTCCCCGGTGGCCTGCTCGATTTGGGCGAGACGCTGCGCGATGGGGCCGTGCGCGAGGTGTGCGAGGAGTGTGGGATCGAGATTGCGCTGGGCGAGATCGTTGGCGCATTCGAGCCAATCGAGGTCGACGACGAGGGGCGCATCGAGTACCATTTCGTCGTCATTGATTTTTGGGCGCGCTATCTGTCGGGCGAGCCCGTTGCGCAGGATGATGCAGCGGCGATTGCGTGGGTCGCGCTGGGAGAATTGGGCGAGTACGCGATGACGGAGGAGACGCGGGGCGTGATCAAAAAAGCGCACGAAATGTGGCGAGCATCATTTACGATTTCAGATTTTTGATTTACGATTCATCTTCAAATATCTGACGTTAATCGTAAATCCAAAATCGTAAATCGAAAATCCTATGACTTCCGGCTACTACCGATTCCCCACCATTCACGACAACACCATCATCTTCGTCTCCGAAGACGACCTCTGGCAGATTGACCTCGCCGATGACAACCCCAGCGCCCACCGGCTAACGAGCAACCTCGGTGCGGTGACCTATCCGGCGCTTTCGCCGGACGGCACGCAGCTGGCCTTTGTGGGCCGCGAGGAGGGTGCGCCCGAAGTCTACGTGATGCCCGCCGAGGGCGGCCCCGCCCAGCGCCTGACCTTTCAGAGCAGCAACCCGCGCGTGCTGGGCTGGAACCGCGCGGGGACGCACGTAGTCTTTTCCACCAACTACGGCCAAAACATATCGCGCGAGTACGCGCTTTTTCAAATTGCGGCGGATGCGCCCAACGGCGAGGCCGAGCCGCTCAACCTTGGCCCCGCGCGCTCGGTTGCCTTTGGCCCCGACGGTGCGTCTGGTCAGCCAATTGTGCTGGGCCGCAATACGGGCGAGCTCGCCTACTGGAAGCGCTACCGCGGCGGCACGGCCGGTCGCCTCTGGATTGATGAGAACGGCGACGGCGACTTTGCCCCCTTGCTGCACGATCTGGAGGGCAACGTCGCCGCGCCGATGTGGGTCTCGCCCGCGGGCGAGCAGGGTGCAGCGCAAGATGGCGAATCACGCCTCTTCTTCATCAGCGACCACGAGGGCATCGGCAACCTCTACTCCTGCACGCCGAGCGGCGGCACGAAGATTGAAGACCTGCGCCGCCACACCGACCACGAAGATTACTACGCGCGCAACCCGGCGACCGACGGGCGACGCATCGTCTACCACGCGGGCGCGGATTTGTACGTCTTTGATCCGGCAACGGACGAATCGCGCGCCGTCGACGTCGGCTACCGCAGCCCGCGCGTGCAGCGCAACCGCAAATTTGTGCGCGCCGCCCGCTATCTCGACGACGTGCGGCTGCACCCCTCCGGCAAGGCGCTGACCTTGACCACGCGCGGCAAGATGTTTAGCTTCTTTAACCACGAGGGGCCGGTGCTCCAGGTGGGGCGGCGCGACGGCGTGCGCTACCGGCTGGCGGATTGGCTGCAGGATGGCGACCGTGCCGTGGCAATCAGCGACGAGCTGGGCGAGGAGACGCTCGAAATTCACAGCACGGACGACAACGGCCTGCCGGAAATTCAGCGCCTGGCGGAGTTGGACATTGGCCGCGTCGATTCGCTGCTGGTTTCGCCCGTTGCGGACAAAGTCGCGGTGACCAACCACCGGCACGAGCTGCTTGTCGTTGATCTCGAAAGCGGCGCGCTCACGACCGTCGACCGCAGCGACCACCGTCCCATCGGCGGCTTTGATTGGTCGCCGGACGGGCGCTGGCTGGCGTATGGCTTTGCGCCAAACGCGCGCACGATGGAGATTCGGCTGGCGGATTTGGATGGAGCAGGGGAGCTGGGGGAGCAGGGGAGCAGGGGAGCAGGCAAGCAGGCGAGCAAGGGAGCAGGGGAGAATGAAGATTCGCAGGTTGCGATTCGCACGATCACGCGGCCCGTGCTGCGGGACGTGTCGCCCGCGTTTGATCCGGAGGGGAAGTATCTCTATTTTCTATCGTATCGCGAGTTCAATCCCGTTTTTGACGGGCTGCACTTTGAGCTGGGCTTCCCGTGGGGGATGCGCCCCTACCTGGTGACCTTGCAGTCGGATTTGCCAAATCCCTTCCTGCCGCAGCCCGATTTTGACGACGACGAGAAGGAGAGCGACAGCAGCGATGAGGATGACGGCGATGAGGACGGGGTCGATGATGCAGATGACGATGTCGGGGATGACAACGACGATATCGCCGACGAGGGAGATGAGGATGATGGGGCGGCGGACGAGAGCACGAAGGATGGCGACGCCGTGACGCTGTCGGCAGCCGAGGAGACTGGGGAGGAAATTACGAATCCGGTGGAGGCGCTGCCGCTGGTGGGCGATGGCGGCAAGCTCAACGGCGAGAAGCAGAAGAAGGCGAAGGATAAAATCAAGCCGACGCAGATCGACTTCGAGGGCATCGAGCGGCGCGTGCTGGCCTTCCCGGTGGCGGACGGCCGCTACGGGCAGATTGTGGCCATTCCGGGCAAGGCGCTCTTTACGCTGATGCCGATCCAGGGGCAGCTCGATCCGAATATGGATGAGGAGGAGGAGGAAGAGACGAGCGGCGAACTGCGCGCCTACGATTTCAAAACGTACCGGAACGAAATGCTCATGGATAACGTCAACTGGTTTGACGTGTCGCGCAACCGCAAGAAGCTGATTTACGGCGTCGACCATCGGCTGCGGGTGATTGACGCGGGCGAGAAAGCGCCCTCCTCGTCCGGCGGGCCGCGGCGCAGCGGCTGGATCGATTTGTCGCGGGTGAAGGTTTCCATCGATCCGCAGAGCGAGTGGGAGCAGATGTTCCGCGAAGCGTGGCGGCTCCAGCGCGACAACTTCTGGACCGAGAACATGTCGCAGGTGGATTGGCAGACGGTCTACCAGCGCTACTTCCCGCTGATCGAGCGGGTGAGCACGCGCAGCGAATTTAGCGATTTGATGTGGGAGATGCAGGGCGAGCTGGGCACGAGCCACGCCTACGAGATGGGCGGCGACTACCGTGCGCGGCCCCACTACGTCCAGGGCTTCCTGGGCGCGACGCTCGAGCTGGTGCGCAGCGAAAACGGCGACGGTGCTGACGATGGGAACAACGTGGTTGGCTACCGCGTCGTCGATCTCGTGCGCGGCGACGCCTGGGACACCAGCGCCACCTCGCCGCTGACCGCCCCCGGCGTCGACGTGAAGATCGGCGACGTGATCACCGCCGTCAACGGCCAGCCGGTGGATGCGCGGACGAGTCCGGCGCAGCTGCTCGTCAATCAGGCGGGGGAGGAGGTGCTGCTGGCGGTGAAGCGAGCAGGCGAGCGGGGGAGCAAGGGGGCGGAGGAGCAGGCGAGCAGGGGAGCAAGGGAGCAAGGGAGCAGGGGAACCGTAGAATCTTCCGAGAAACAGAGCTCCCCGGCTCAAAGCGTGATCGTGAAGACGCTGGCGACCGAGGCCCCGGCGCGCTACCGCCAGTGGGTTGATGCGAACCGGGCGCGGGTCCACGAGGCGAGCGACGGGCGCGTGGGCTACCTGCACATCCCGGATATGGGAGCGCAGGGCTTTGCCGAGTTCCACCGCGGCTACCTCGCCGAAATCAATCGCGATGGGCTGGTGATCGACGTGCGCTACAACGGCGGCGGTTTTGTGAGCCAGCTGCTGCTCGAAAAGCTGGCGCGCCGACGCATCGGCTACGACTTTACCCGCTACGGCAGCCCCGACCCCTTCCCGCGCGAATCCGCCGCCGGGCCGCTCGTGGCGCTGACCAACGAACAGGCGGGCAGCGACGGCGACATCTTCTGCCACAGCTTCAAGCTGATGGAGCTGGGGCCGCTGATCGGCAAGCGCACCTGGGGCGGCGTGATCGGCATTGCGCCGCGCCACCCGCTCGTCGATGGAACCGTGACGACCCAGCCGGAGTTTAGCTTTTGGTTTAGCGATGTGGGCTGGCGCGTGGAAAACTACGGCACCGACCCCGACATCGAAGTCGACATTGCGCCGCAGGACTACCGCGCGGGCCGCGATCCGCAGCTGGATCGCGCCGTGAGCGAGGCGCTGCGGCTGCTGGCCGAGACGCCGATCCTGCGCCCGGAGACGGCGGGCTCGCGGCCCAACCTGTCGCTGCCCAAGCTGCCGCCGCGTGAAGGATTGGTTAGGGTCCGTTGACATTTTGCTGAGCGGACTTGACGGGCAGGTCGAGGCGCCCCCATCCCCGGCCCTTCCCCCACACGTGGGGGAAGGGAGCATAAAGCTCCCCTCTCCCAAGATGCTTAGCTTTACCCACAAGTAGGGAGGGGGGTATCGGTAGGGACAAAAGTTTGGTAAAGTAGGCATCAAGCAAGGGAAAGGAGGCCAAAGATGCTAAGACAAGAACGACTGGATAGCAGTTGGGTGGCTGACGAACTGGGCAGTGTCTCGCTGGGCGATGCGCGGCTGGACTGGCGGCTGCTGGACAGCGGGGCCAAGCTGGCGGCCAGGCCCAGCGCCTCGGTCAACGAGGCGTGCGATGAGTGGGCGGACACGAAAGCGACCTACAACTTGTTTGGCAACCAGAAGACGACGCCTGAGCAGATTCTCAAGCCCCACCAGCAGCGGACGCGTGAGCGGATGGCCGGACACGCGCGCTGCCTGGTGGTGCACGATACAAGCTTTTTGGACTACAGCCAGCACCCGCAGACCGAGGGGCTGGGGCCGATTGGCACGAGCGAGCAGCCCGGTCTGGGGCTGCTGATGCACAGCAGTTTGGCGGTCACGCTGGACGGTCTGCCGCTGGGCGTGCTGAGCCAGCAGCTGTGGGCTCGCAACGAGGCGGCGCGCCAGTTGACGCCCGATGAGCGACGGCAGCTGCCCATCGCAGAGAAAGAGAGCAACAAGTGGCTGGTTGGCCTGCGCCAAAGCGAAGCGGACAAGCCAGACGGGACACAGTTGATTCACGTGGGCGACAGCGAGGCCGACGTCTTCGAGCTCTTTGCCGAAGCCAAGCAGCTGAAAACCGACCTGCTGGTGCGCGCTGCGCAGAACCGCGCGCTGGCTGAACCGGAGGTGGGGCTGCTCTGGGAGGTGCTGCGCAACCAACCCGCCGCGGGCGAGCTCCAGGTGCAGGTGCGCGCCCGCCCCGGTCGCGCCGCCCGCGAGGCCACGGTGGCCGTGCGCTTCACCTCGCTCTCGCTCAAGCCGCCCAAGCGCCTGCGCGCCACCCACAAGCCGCTGGCGCTCTACGGCCTTCTGGTCGAGGAGGTCGACCCCCCCGCCGACGCCGACCCGCTCGGCTGGCTCCTGCTTACCACCGTGCCCGTCTGCGACTTTGACCAGGCCGTCGAGCGCATCCGCTGGTATGGCCTGCGCTGGCGCATCGAAATCCTGCACAAAATCCTCAAGTCCGGCTGCCGCATTGAGCACGCTCAACTGGCCAAAGCGGAGCGGCTCCAGCCCTTGATTGCGCTTTACACCATCATTGCCTGGCATCTCTTCTGGCTCACCCATCTCGCCCGCACCGACCCCGACGCCCCGGCCACCGCCTGCCTGGCCGAGCACGAGCTCCAGGCCCTTTACCACTTTGTCCACCAGCGACCCCTTCCGCCAGACCACTGCCCCACTGTCCAGGAAGCCGTGAACTGGATTGCTCAACTCGGCGGCTTTCTGGCTCGCAAGCACGATGGCCAGCCTGGCCCCACCGTCCTCTGGCGCGGCTGGCAGCGCCTCCAGGACATTGCCCAAGCCTATCTCGCTTTTCACCCCCCTGATACTTATGGGTAAAGCTAAGCCCAAGATGGGAGAGGGACCAGGGGTGAGGGGGCAAATGCGACATAATCTGTAACCGCCGTACACTGCTGCCAACAAAGCTGCCACCAAAGAGCGGACGCCGGGACGCGTTCGCTTTTTGCTGCCCAGCACCGGCTACCTAAATTTTCCCTACGCCGTGCGCACACCTGTACGCAACGCTTTCGCTACGCAACGCAAATGTAGCGGCTGCCCGGCGCTTTTGATGAAAGGATTCCCACGCGTCGCACATTCACAGTAAGACGCGCGCCTGCTGACGGGGGCAACGCCCGGCGCGGCAGCGCTTCGTAGCATTTCTACGCCCGCGCTACGCCCAGCCTTGAATCTGCCCAAAGCCGATAAACGCTGCGGCAGACGTCTAGCAATGGCCGATTCAAAAACTGGTAGAATTTTCCGAAAAGCTCGTGAAAACGTAGCGTAACTCCATCATATTGGGGAGGCGTTGGGGAGGCTTTAGTCCGAAGGCAAACGATTGCGCAATGATTCTCAACGCACCCGTATCCTAAAACTTTTGCGCAATCTTTATTAACAACTTGATGAAAGACCTACTCGACACTTTCTTTGTGCCTTGACTTTGCTTAACATAATTACAACATTTTCATACGTTTCACTCTGAAAAACAGGCGAAAATCGGCTTTTCTCCCATTTTAGCTTTTGTTTCAGCCCTTTTATACTTCGCGCCGCTTGCCGAGACAGAACCCCTGTCCCCGGTTGGCGTCCTTCTTCGCTCAATGGCGAAGAGGCGACGCGGCGCCAAGCCTAAAAGGCAGCGCGACATCGAACTCTTTGTCGACCAAAGCTAAATCCGGGAGGATGATATGAAGACCAAAAAAACCATGATAGAACTTGTGCGAACGTGTTTCTACTACGTGCTGCTTGCATCGAGCCTGATGCTGCCTGCTGGCGCTGTGTTTGGGCAAGAGGGCGGCACGCTCTACCTGCCCGTTGTCTCCGGCAGCGGCAGCCCCGGCGCAGAGGCCACCGCCGACCCCACCGATCCGGCTGACCCAGGGGCCACTGCCGATCCAGCTGATCCAGAGGCCACCGCCGACCCCGCCGACCCGGAGGCCACCGCCGAGCCGGGCTCTACTGCTGGGCCTACCGCTGGGCCTACCGCTGGACCTATCGCTGGGCCTACTTCTGGGCCCGCAGCAGCCAAGCGCCTGGTGCTCTCCATTGCTCAGGGGGCCGATGACGGCGAAGAGCTGCCCGACGGCCGCACGGCGCTGACGGGTGACGTGCTCGACTTGGGCCAAGTGCACACCGTTGGCCTGCGCTTTGCCGGGTTGGGGCTGCCGCGCGGCGCGCAAATTCAGCGAGCCACGCTGATTCTCGCCGCCGAAGCCGCCCAAAGTGATCCCACGAAACTGCTCATCAGCGGCGAGGCCAGCGGCAACGCGCTACCCTTTGCGCCCGAATTAAATGTCCTCTCGGGACGTGCCAAAACGGATGCAACGGTGCAGTGGAACGTGCCCGCCTGGAACCCCAGCGTGCAGCTTCACTACGAATCGCCCGATTTGGCCGCGTTGGTACAGGCCATTGTCGACCGCGACGACTGGTCGCCGCAGAACAGCTTGGCGCTTTACCTCGACGGCACGGGCCACCGCAAGGCCACCTCCTACGAGAAGGCGGCGAGCCGCGGCTGGGCCGATCACGCGCCCCGCTTGAGCATCGAGTACACGGAGGGCAACGCGCCGGGTGAGGCGACCGCCCCGCCCACGGAGACCACCCCCACACCAACTGCCCCACCGGCCTCGTCACCACCGGCCTCGTCACCACCGGGCAGCGTGGGCGGCGGCCTGCTGCAGGAGGCCGAATCCCTCCCCGCCACCGGCTCGTTCCAGGTGGTGCAGGATGATACGGCCGAGGGGGGCTACTTTATTCAGGCGAACAGCGGCGACGATATCGACGAGCCCAGCAGCGAGCACCGCGTTCTCTTTCAGGTGGACGTTGCCGAGGCGGGCAATTATTTCCTGAGCGCGCGCGTGCTGGCGCCGGACGCCACCCGCAACTCAATTTGGGTGCGCGTCGACGGCGGCCCGCCGATTTATTGGAATCTGGAGCCCGGCAGCGGCTTCCGCTGGGTCTATTTTACCGAGAACGGCAACATCAACGGCGAGCGCATGGTGCTGCCGCTGAGCCAGGGCCTGCACAACATCGAACTCTTCCGCCGCGAATCCGAGACGGGGCTGGATCAGCTGTGGCTGCGCTCGGCGGGCGCCGTTGACGAGGCCGAGCGCGAGCCCGGCGACACCCCCGTGCCCCCGGCCCCCACCAGTGCACCCACCAGCGCGCCGACCAGTGCACCGCCGACCAACACCCCCGCGCCGCCGACCGCCGCGCCGACCACAGTGCCCGCACCAGCCCCGCCCGCCGCCGGCACGGGGCAAGTCGCGCAGCGCCAGCAGCAGGCCCTGCGCGAGATGAGCCGCATCCCCGGTGATTCGTTCCGCGCCTCGATCCACCGCAACACCGCCGCGCTGCTGCTGGATCAGAATGCGGGGGCAGCCGCCGACTGGTTCAAGAACGAGGGGACGGCGCAGATTCCCGGCAGTTGGCACTGGAACAGCCTGCTCTACCTGCGCTCCTACTACCTGCTAAAGGACAATCCCACCTTCCGCAGCGCCGGTGCCGAAGCCGCGGCCCGTGCGCTGATCCAGGGCGAGCTGCTCAACCGCGCGCGTCGCGATCAGGGCGATCTGGCCCTGGCCCATCCGCAGAATGGCGAAAATCTCAACATCGTGCGCATGTCGATCCAGCTGCTGCTGGAGGAGCAAGCGCCCTCGATCAACCAGGCCCGCTACAACACGATTCGCCAGTACATCGAAGAGTGGGCGCGCGAGCGGGCCACGCGTGGCTACGTCGAGTATTTCTCGCCCCACTACGCCGAGCGGCTGATGATCTCGCTGCTCAATATCTATGATTTTAGCACCGATGCCGAATCGCGCCGCTGGGCGGAGATTGCGCTCGACCAGATGATGGCCGAGTATGCCGTGGTGGAAATCAACGGCTTTCGCGGCGGGGCCATGCGCCGCTTCTACGAGTGCGTGCGCGACGGCGGCAGCCTGGTCGACAACGAATTGACCAACGGCAAGCACGACAGCCTGTTCGCCGCGGGCTACATCTTCCTCGGCCTGGGCAACAGCGACGCGCTGGATTACCGCCCCTCCGACCAGGCGATCGGCAAGCTGGGCTACGCCACCACGAGCTACCGCCCCTCGGCAGTGCACGCCGCCATCGTCAACAGCCGGAGCGCGTTCGAGCTCAAAAGCGGACGTCAGTGGGATCACGATGCGCAGTCGCGCGGGCGCAGCACGCCGGATGTGGGCATCTATGCTTACGTCACGCCGCACTACGTGCTGGGCTCGATTCGCATTCCGCCGGGGCAAATCTGGGGGCAGGGGCCGGGGCAGCCGGGCTACTATGAATCGCTGGATCGCGGCGTGCCCTTCCGCCTCAGCTTCCGCGATGCGCGCGCCATGATCGGCCCGGAGAAATCAGCGCTCTCCACGCGCTACTGCACGCGCAGCATCAACGATAACGCGCCGAAGGATGCCGTGGCGCTCTTCCAGTACCAGAACGTCGTGCTCTACAAGGGCGAATCGAGCGACTACAGCGACTTGCCCGCACCCTTTGCCCCGCTGGGCGACGAGGGCATGGATCACGTCGAGCGCGAGGGGGATTTCACCTTCTACCGCGAGGCGGGCGCCACCGGCGAGACCGTCTACGTAGGCATCAAGGAGCAGAACGGCGTTGGCGTGCTGGTGGTCGAGCTGGCCAGCGAAGCTGGCTCGTGGGAGGCATTCAAGCAGTCCGTGCGCGGGCGGACGATCGCGCTCGATTCAGCCAACAACATCACCTACGACGGCGCGGGGACGCGGATCGAGTATCGGGGCTTTACCGAGGTGCGCGTCAACGGCAGCGCCTACGAGACGCAGAACTGGGCGCTCTACGACAGCCCGTTGCTCAACGCGCCCTGGCTCAACCAGACCGACCGCGGCACGCCTGGCATCATCACCGTGGGCAACGGCCAGACCGGCACGCTCACGCTGGACTTCACCGAGGCGACGGGGCCGCGGCGGATCGAGTAGGGGCCTGTTGCCCAATGGCGTTAAGTTCAGCAATCTGGTTCCCAGACAGAGTCTGGGAACTCAATCCGGAGGCTCTGCCTCCAGAGGGGAGGCGAAGCCTCCCGCAGCACATTCCACGCGGAGCGTGGAACGAGAAAGCCCTAACTTAACGTCATTGGCCTGTTGCCGGGCACACGCTAAGTTGCACAGCAGCTTCTGATGCGAGCGCTTGCGGGTGTAGTTGGTGGGCGCGCCCACCAACTACACCCGCTTTCGGTTCTTGGGGAAACAATTCTCCTGCTATAATCCACGCGACCCAATTGCCATGTCCTCGTTTGATAGGAACCAACTATGAACCGCCGCACTCTTTTGGTCACCCTGCTTGCTGCTGCTGGGCTCGCAGCCCTGCTGCTGGTGACTCGCTCGCTCGCCCAAAGTGCCGATCCGCCGCCCGCGACGATTGACGCAACGCCAGCGCCCGCCGTCCAGCAAATCACCCTGGGCGGCCTGCGCCAGCGGCGCGACCTGCTGCCGATTGGCGTGATGCGCGAGCAGGGCGTGGACGACGGCGTGCGGGCAGCCACCGTTGTAGACGGGGCCGTAGATGGGGCAAGCGCGCCCAGCCAGTGCGACGGCGGCATCGATACCGAGGGCGAAGTGCGCGGCGCGGTCGTGGTCGGTAGCGCGGCCAACGGCCTTTGCTACAACTCCGATCTCGATGTTTACACGCACGGGGGCCGCACCTACGCCGTCCAGGCCGGCGGCTGGGACGCGGCCTGGACGCACTACGACGTGACCGATCCGGCCAACCCCGTCCAGCTCTACCAGTTCACCTGGGATCGCCGCAGCTACACGCCAGACATCAAGGCCTTTCGCCAGGGCGAGCGCCGCTACCTCGCCGCCAGCATGGAGCGCTTTTCCACCAGCGGCTACTGCGGCATCGTGATCTACGACGTCACGGACCCCGCGAATTTTGAGCGCGTGAGCCAGAGCGACGCCAGCGACTGGTGCGACGTGCACAATATCTTTGTCGAGACGGATGAAAACGGCGACGGCGCATGGATTTACCTGATCGCCGACGCGACCGCCGACATCCGCGTGCTCGACATCGGTGGTGGCTCGGAAAGTGGGGATATGGAAAGCGGGGGCGCGGGCAGCGTTGAAAGCCCTGTCGAGGTGGGGCGCTACAGCGTGCCCGGCGCGGGCTACGTCCACGACATCACCGTGGTGGATCACACGGGGGCCAGCGGCGGGGCCGTGGGGCGGCGCGTCTATATCTCGTATTGGCGCGAGGGGCTGGTGATTTTGGAAGCCGCGGCGGTCACGCCCGGCCTTCAGCCCGAAGCCGTTGTCGGCCCGCGCGTGATCCAGACGGAAGGCTTTCGCACGCACCACGCCGTTGCCAGCGCCGACGGGCGCTTTGTCTTTGTGCAGGACGAATTTCTCAACGCCGCGGGCGCGCAGCCCGTGCAGATGTGGGACGTGACGGAGCCGTCGGCCCCGCGGCTGGTCGATGCGCTGGTGCTGGGCGAGGATGTGCCCGTCAACCCCGCGCACAATCTCGAAATTCGCCACGACATCGCCCCCAATCGACTCTTTGCGGGCTGGTATCGGCTTGGTCTTCAAGCGTGGGACTTTGACGACGGCGGCTTTGTGCGCGCCCATCCGCAGCCGCGTACCGCCGTCCTCTATCACCAGGCCCAAACGGATGCGGACGATTCCGTCTACTCCGGCGACTGGGCCGTGCGCGTGCTCGAAATTCCTACGGACAACATGACCAACACCTACGCGCTCCAGTCGGATCGCCAGTACGGTCTCATTGTCAACTGCCTCACCTGCGACACCATACCCAATTTGACGCCCACGCCAGAGCCGACGTCCGCGCCCATGCCAACGCCAACGACGGCAACGACCGCCACGCTCACGCCGACCGCCACGCTTGTCGCGAGCGAGACGCCGGTTGCGCCCGCTACGCCCGCGGCCACGGCAACGCCGCCCCCCGCGCCGTCGTCGCGGCTCGTCGCCGAGCAGTCCGCCGCGCTCTACGCCGATGCGGACGGGAACGGACGCTTCTCGGCGGGCGACATCGTGCGCGTCGACACGGCGATCGTCAACAGCACGGGGCTCACGCTTACGAGCGTCGCCTTTTCGCAAACGCTGACCAACAGCGTGACGCTCGTGCAGGATTCGGTGCAGGTCAGCGCCAATTTGGATGGGGACGCGGGCGGCGTGCAGGAGGCGAGCGAAAGCGCGCTGGCGGTGTCGCTGGGCGATCTGGCGCCGCAGGCAGCCATTACCATCGACTACCTGCTGACCATCAACGTGCCGCCCAGCGAGACCGTCACCCGCACCGAGACCACGACCGAAACGCGCCTCGTCACGGCCACGGTCGGCATCACCGACCCGCTGATTGTCACCGATACCGTGGTTGTTACGACGACGCGGATCGTCACCGAAGCCGTGCCGGGCGAGAGCCCCGCCGCGATCCCGCTGCAGGGGCTCGTCACCAGCACCAACTGGCCCGACCAGCCCACGGATGATCCCACCACGCCCGCCAGCGGCGACGCCACGTTGCTCCGCCTGCTGGGGCCAATGGACAAGCGGCTGTATCTGCCGGTGGTGACGAGGGAATCAGCCGTGGGTGATGAATGATGCAAACGCGAAAAAAAAGCGCACTCAGGCAGTAGGCCCTCACCCCCAGCCCCTCTCCCATCGTGGGAGAAGGGCTGGGGGTGAGGGCGCTTCGCTGATCGCGCTTCAAAGCTCGCCGCACATTCTCTTCACATGAGCCAAAGAGTTTAGCCACAAGTTGACCAATTTTTGCGGGCGGCTCTTTCTCATTCGTGCAATTTGTGGCTGTCTTGCTCTCGCATCGTTCACCAAAGCTCGCCAAAAACAATCTTGATCGACCGAGTTTAAGACGCACCCACCTCACCCGCTCAGCGCCGCCTTGAGCCGCTCCCACGGTGAAGTCGTCAACTCCTCCGGCTCGATCTCCTTCCCCTTGGCCGCCTCCGGCAGCTTGAAGTACAGGTTGAGCCGGTCGTCCTCAAATTTCGCGCCGTCGACATCGAGCTTGGCCAGCCCCAGCGGCAGCGACACGTTGCGCTTCCAGTTGCCAATGCGAACCACCAGCTCGTCCACTACGCTGCGGTGCAGCTTCACCTCCTCGCGCTCGACCAGCGGCAGCGCCAGGCTCAGCACGTAGTGGCCGTCCTCCTGGTAAACTTTCTGCGGCTGGCCGACGAAGAATTTCTGCGTCGGATCGCCCGCCCCGTCGCGCACGGCCTCCTCGCCAAAGACCACGTTGCCCATCTGCCGCAGCATCTCCACGCCCGTGACTTCCTCCTGGAAGAGCGGCACCTGGAAGATCGGCAGCGGCTGGAAGGCGGCCTCCACCAGCTCCAGATTTTCCGCCTGGGCACGCTTCCAGCCGTCAAAGTAGCTGTCCGTCAGCGACTGCGGAAAGACGCGGTTGCAGACCACGGCATCGACCGAATAGCCGTACAGGCTCAGGTACGTATACGCCCGCTGCGCCTCCTTCACCACCATCTTCTCCGGGTTGAGCACCAGCCGCATGGACGAAACGTTGCCGTCTCCCAGCAGCTCGGCCATGCGCTCCAGGTAGACGACGAGCTCCTTAATCGAATCAAAGACATCTTCGTCGGGCAGCGGCACGTCGCTAAAGCGCTTCATCAGCGGGCGCGCCATTTTGACGGTGCGCCGCTGAATGGGAAAAATTTTCTCGATATACCAGCGCGCCATGTCCGGAAAGCTGAGCAACTGCAGCGTCGACCCGGTGGGCGCGGCGTCGATCACGATCACGTCGAAGTCGCCGCTGTCCGCCAGGTAGGTAATCTGCATCAGGCTCGCCAACTCCTCCATCCCCGGCAGCACTGCCGTCTCCTCGGCGACGAGGCCATCCATGCCCTGCCACGAGAAAATGGCGTTTATATAATCCTGGACGCGCCCCCAGTACTGGTCCATTTGGTTGAGCAGGTCGATCTCCTGGCCCCATAAGTTGGGGGCCAGTTCAGTCAGCTCGTTGCCGATGCGGCGGTCGAAGCTGTCGCCCAGCGAGTGGGCCGGGTCGGTCGAAAGCACGGCGGTGCGGTAGCCCAGCTCGGCACAGCGCAAGGCCGTCGCCGCGCTGATGCTCGTCTTGCCGACGCCGCCCTTGCCGGTGTAAAGCAGAATTCGCATAAGTAGTCCTTTTCGTGAAACGTAGTGCGTGATGCGTAACGCGTGATGCGTGAAACGATGTTGCCTTTACTCTGCAACGCTTTCAGCGCTGCGACAAATCACGCACCACGCACCACGCATTATTCATTACGTATCACTTCTTCCACAGTTGCGCATCCTTGATCTGCACCTCGTCGTAGGCAAAGCTTTTGGCCTGGATCAGCGGCACGGCATGGGCTAGCGTCACGCGGATTTCGTTGGGGCCGGGTTGCAGCAAATCGCTTGGCACATCCCACGTGTGGGCAACCCAGCTTTTGCTAAAATCATCGAGCGGCATCGGCTGATCCAGCGGCTCGCCGTTGATCCACACGCGGTTCGACCAGTAGTTG
This sequence comes from Caldilineaceae bacterium, assembly GCA_965213595.1. GTDB lineage: Bacteria > Chloroflexota > Anaerolineae > Caldilineales > Caldilineaceae > JBCCFC01. Next base: position 1,358,385 of record CBDBZO010000002.1, read on the forward strand.
CTCTGCATCAGCGTCAGCCGCAAGCGCCACGTCGCCTCATCTTCGAGCTGCTCGTCCTGAACGTAGACCGTGCCCGACCACTCCGGGCTGGGGTTGCGGTCGTCGTGCAGCGGAACCCACGGTTCGGGCATGGCGGCGTCGCCGAGGTGGATGGTGCTGTCGGGAGTGAGTAGTTGGTAATTGGCTGTTAGTTGTTGATTGTTGGTTGTTGGGCCGCGATTCTGCGAATTGGACAGCGCGTCTTGCAAAGCGAAGTAGGCGGGGCGGGGAGCGTCGCCGTGGATGAGATCGTAGCCGACCCAGTCGGGGTTGTCGGTGCGTTGAATGTTCCAAACGGTCGCCAGCTCGACCCAGGACCAATCGCGCTCGATCAGCTCAAGCGCGTCAACGAGGTACTCCGCCTGCTCTGTTTCGCTGACTTCCTGCCAGCGCGAGTGCTCATTGCCCTGCACCGTCCACCCCATCTCGGTGATCCAGACGGGCTTGTCGCCGTCGCCGCGCTCGACCATGATGTCGCGCAGATCCTCGGTGCGGGCAAGGTTGAGGCCGTCATTGGCATCCCGTGGATCGTCGGGCGGGTGGCCGAAGCCGTAGGCGTGTGCGCCGAGCACGTCAAAAAATTGGGCCGCGCCCGCGTCGTACATCTGGCGCAGAAATAGCCGGTCGTCCAGCGCCTCGTCGTTTTGCGTGTTGGTCGGCGCCAAGCCCCGCGCTTACGACCAGCGCGTTCGGGTCCGTCTCCTTGACGGCGCGGTAGCCGACTGCGAGCAGCTTGACGTACGCCGCTGCGTCGGGCGGCCGGCCGTTCCACTCCAGCGCGAGGTTGGGCTCGTTCCAAATGATGTACGCCGGAATCCGCCCGCGATAGCGCGAGACGACGGTGCGCACCCAGCGGTCGTAAGCGTCGAGGTCGACGGGCATATCGCCGTCCGCTGGTCGCGCCCAAGCCGGCGGCTTGTCCAGCCGCGCGACAAAGTCCAGCCCGTAGTACTCCGCGCCCGCCACGGCTTCATCCGCCCGCTGCCAAAGAAACTGATCTTGCGTTGGCTCCAGCTCGTGCCACGTCAGCAGCTGCACGACGGCGCCAAAATTTGCGTCCGCCGCATAGCCCAGCTCCGTCGCGTCCGCGGAAAGCGTATGGGCGGCGACGTGGAGATCGGGCGCGGAGCGGTCGCCGCGGACGAGGAAGCCGGTCAGGAGAAGCAGCGCCGCTGCGCTAGCAAACACGAAGCCAACGTATCTGCGTTTATCTGCGTTCATCTGCGGTTACTCAACTCTGTTCGCCACACCCCGCGACTCGTCGCCGCGACCAGCCAGCCCTCGTGTACGACCAAATCCCGCACGCCAACCGACGCCAATTCCGCATCCGGCTGCGGCCCAATCGACTGCCACGTCGCGCCGCCGTCGCTCGTGCGGTAGATGCCCTCGTAGCGCGTGCCCGCAAAGGCAATGTCCGACTGCGTCGGGTGCAGCGCCAGCGCACTGACGGTGATGCCGCCCAGCCCTTCGCCCCAGGATGACCAAGTCGCGCCGCCGTCGGTGCTGCGGAAGAGGCCGTTTGTTGCGCCAGCGTAGACGACTTGTGCGTCGCGCGGGTCGACCGAGACGTGGAAGACGCTCTGTCCAGCAAGTTCCACCCCAATCGGCGACCACGAGCGCGCGCCGTCTGTGCTGCGAAATAGCTCCGTGGCTGCGCCCGCATAGGCGAGGCTGGCGTCGTGTGGGGAAAAGGCGAGCGAGAGCACTTCAGTCGTCTCGCTCATGCCGCCCCACAGCGGGAGCCACTCTTCGTCAAAGTTACCGCTGCTCAAGCTGCGACGCGTGTCGTCGTTGGCGTAGAGGCGCGAAAAGGCGATGCGCGCGAGCAGCCGCTGCGGGTTGCTGGGGTCGACGGCCAGCCCCGGCAGGCTGTTGCCCGGCCAGCCAATCAGTCGCCATTGTTCAAAATCGCCCTGCGCATCGACATCAAGCCGATAGACGCCGCGGCCTTCCGTGCCCGCATACAAAATCGTGCCGCCATTCTCGCCCGGTGCGCTTGCCAGCGCCGATACCAACCCCGCCGCGCGATCCATCGGCAACCCATCGCTCTGCGCTTGCCACGTCTCGTCGGCTCCATCCCAGCGGAAGACGCCGTCCGCGTTGCCAAGATAGAGCGCGCCGTCCGGCCCCACCACCAGCGCGTTTCCCGCATAGAGGCCGACATCCACCGTCTGCCAGCCATCCTCCGTTTGACGATAGAGCCCGTTCTGCGTCCCCGCCAGCAAAGTGCCGTCTATCAGCGGCGTCAGCGCGAAGAAGAGGCCGTCGCGCGGCAGGCGGCTGTCGCGCTGCCAGGTGGGGTCAGCCATATTAGTGATGTCGACGCTGCGCAAAACGTCGCCCGTGCTGAGGCCGAGCAAAACATCGTCGGCTTCGCTGGCGATGGCGTCGACGCGGGCGTCGATCTCCTCGCCGTCGACGACAAGTTCCGCGAGCGACCAGCTATCGCCGCCGTCCAGCGAGCGGTAGAGCCCCCGGCGCGTGCGGGCGAGCGCGAGGTCGTCGGCCAGGCCGTGCTCCGCGCCCAGCCAGAGCGCAGCCACAAAGGTTTCGCCGATGTCGTCGACCAATTCCCACGTTTCCCCTTGATCATCGCTGCCAAATAGCCCCGCGCCATCGGCCCCGGCCAGCAGCCGACCGCTCGGCAGCTCGGCCACGGCAAGCACGGCTTGAGCACCCGGCAGCGGCGCGAATGGCCCTCCTGAAATGTGATTCACCTCTAGCTCGCTGTAGCGGTAAGGGCTGGGATCATCCCCCGCCACGTAAAGCACATCGTTTGGGAAAAAATCGCTGTTGCGCTGGGCCACTGCGTAAGCGGCGCGGGCCGCCGGCCAACCGTAAACCCGCTGCCACACCGTGCCAAAATTGCCGCTGCGATAAAGCCCGTCCGCCGTCCCCGCCAGCACGACGTGCGGCTGCGCGCGGTCGAAGTGCAGCGCGTGAACGGGCTGACCGTTGACGCCAACTTCGCCGTTATGCGTTACCTGCGCCCAGGTGAGGCCGCCGTCGCGGCTGCGGTAGAGGCTGGCGGGATCGTACGCCCCGGCAAGGATATGCTGTGCATCGGCGGGGTCGACGGCGAGGGCGGTGATGGGAAGGTGGGGGGTGAGGCCAGCGTGGATGGGTTGCCAGGAGGTGGAGCGGGAAGCGGGCGTGCAGGAGAGGAGCGTGGCAACTGCGGCAATCATCAAAAGCGTGGTGCGTGGTGCGTGATACGTAAACTTGTACATGGACAACCTTCGAGAAACAAGGATTTGCGGAACCCATTTAACATTCAAGTTCACGCACCACGCACCACGCACCACGCACCACGCACCACGCACCACGCACTACGCACCACGCACTACGCCAGCGCCTTCATCGCCGCCGCCGCACTCTGCTTCGGCGCAATGTTGTACTGCACATCCGCCAGCTTTCCCTCCTCGTCGATCACGAACTGGCTGCGGACGATCCCCATGTATGTGCGCCCGTACATCGACTTTTCGCCCCACACGCCGTAGGCCTCGGCGATCTCGTGCTCTTCGTCCACCAGCAGCGGAAAGGGCAGCGAAAATTTGTCCGCGAATTGCTGGTGCGAATCCGCATCATCCGGGCTAACGCCGAGCACGACAGCGTTCTGCGCTTCGATATCCGGGTAAACGTCGCGGAAGGCACAGGCCTGGGTGGTGCAGCCGGGCGTGTCGTCCTTGGGATAGAAATAGAGGACAACGCGCTGGCCGCGATAGTCGACAAGGCGCACGGAATTGCCGCTTTGGGTGGTCGCTTGGAAGTCGGGCGCGGGGTCGCCCACGGTTAACTGGTTCATTGTAGCGTCTCTGTGTGGAAATTATCGGTGATTTGCGCTGCGTGTGCGCTTCGACCTCAGTACGCCTATCCTGCCGAACAACCCACGAAAAATCTGCAACACGGCTCCCATTGTTCCAATCGACGACATTTGGCCGCTAAATACGTCAAACGACGTACAAACTCTTGATGCTTTAGGTTTACCACCCGCGCAACTTTCGTTACACTACCTACTTAGATTTCCAACAATTTTGTTTAGTGAACCGCATCTGGTTGATTAATCGTATTTATAACTATTCAGCCCTCACCCCCAACCCCTCTCCCAGGATGGGAGAGGGGAGCCGTTCTCTTCGTCGTCACGGAGAGTAGTCACAGAGAGATTTGGACAGGAGCCTGAATAGGTACTCGCGTTTTGTTGTTAACCGTACCTCCTGCCCTGCTTATTTACGCCGTGTTGTGCGGTCGATTCCGCTCTAAATCATGGGAGAATTCATCATGTTACCCCGTCGCTCCCCCGGCCAGCCGCGGCAGGCTTTGTTTTCACGAAGCCTGCGCCTGCTGATGCTGATTGGCTGTTTGCTAGTGCTCTCGGCCACCCACCTCGCGCCGCGTGCGCGGGCCCAACCCCCCAATCCCGCCAAACCCGACAGCACTGCCAACGCCGATCTGGCTGCCGTGAGCGATCCCCTGGCGCAGACGTTTGCCGAACAAGCGGGTCCGGTCGACTTCCTCGTGATCTTCAAAGAGCAACCGAACACCCAGACGCTGCTCGATTCGCCCGACCTGCGAGCGGCGAGCCGCGAATCGCGCGGGCAGGCGCTGTATGCGGAGCTGACGCAGCAGACGGCCACGTCGCAAACCCGGGTGCGCGCGTGGCTGGCGGCGGAGGGCATCGCCCACCGCCCCTTCTGGGTGATCAACGCGATTCAGGTGCAGGGCACGGCGCTGGAGGCGGCGACGCTGCGTCGCTTTCCCGAAGTGGATCGGCTGGTGACCAATCCGCAAATTTCCCAGTCGCTGCTGGCAGCCGAGCCAGCCGAGCCAGCCGTTGCCCCGCGACCCCAGCTATCTGCGTCACAAGCTGGGGATAACGCTGGGGAAAAGCCAGCAGAGCTGGGGAAAAGTCAGGAAGAGGCGCTGCCGCCCTACGGCTTACCCTACACCAACGCGCCCGCCGTTTGGGCGCTGGGCTACCGCGGCCAGGGCATCGTGATCGGCAGCCAGGACACGGGCGTCGATTGGGCGCACCCGGCGCTGCGCGATGCGTACCGCGGCTGGTCGCCCAGCGAGGAAGGCGACGTCGACAGCGGCGGGCGCGATGAGGCGAGCGAGGTCGACCACGTGTACAACTGGTTTGACGCCTGGGGCACGCAGGGTCGCCCGGAGCGCTGTGCCGACGATGCGCAAATTCCCTGCGACGACAACGGCCACGGCACGCACACCGTCGGCACGGTGCTTGGCCTAACGCCCGGCAGCTCGCCGGAGGCGGGGGCGCTGGGGATGGCGCCGGAGGCGGAGTGGATTGGCTGTCGCAACATGCGCAACAACGTCGGCACGCCCGCCAGCTACATGGCCTGCTTCGAGTTTTTTCTCGCGCCCTACCCCGTGGGCGGCGATCCCGCCGCGGACGGGCGACCGGAGCTTGCGCCCCACATTATCAACAACTCGTGGGCCTGCCCGCCCAGCGAAGGCTGCGACGCCGACAGCCTGCGGCAGGTGGTGGAAACGGCGCGCGCGGCGGGGATGTTTGTTGTGTCGTCGGCGGGCAATTCGGGTGCGGCGGGCTGTGGCTCCGTCGACGATCCAATTGCGATTTACGATGCGGCCTTTAGCATCGGCGCCCACAACGAGGAGGGAATCGTCGCCGGCTTTAGCAGCCGCGGCCCCGTCACCGTGGACGGCAGCGAGCGGCTCAAGCCCGATTTGAGCGCGCCCGGCGTGCGCGTCTACTCCACCTACGTGCGCAACCCCGAAGCTCCGTCCGGCACGCCGCAGAACGCGGGCTTTGCCACCCTCAGCGGCACCTCGATGGCGTCGCCCCACGTGGCTGGGGCCGTGGCCCTGCTCTGGTCCGCCCAGCCCTCGCTGATCGGCGACGTGGAGCGCACCGAGCAGCTATTGCTCAAAAGCGCCGTGCCCGCCGTCCCCACCGCCGCCAGCGATCCCGCCAACGACTGCACGCGCCCCGGCACCGACGGCGATATCCCCGTGCCCAACAACACCTATGGCTTTGGTCGGCTGGACGTGCTCGCCGCGCTGGAGCTGGCGCAGGCCCCCGCCTCGGTAACGCTTACCCTGCGCGATGGAGCGGACGCCCCGCTCGCCAACGTCAGCGCCGTGCTGCTGGATCAGCTAACGGATTACGAACGGGTGGCGCAGACGGACGCCGCGGGCGCAGCGCGGTTCGAGGATGTCTACGCCGGCAGCTATCGCGTGGGGGCAGCGGATTCGCTGGACGCCGGGCTCACGCTGATCAACGTCGAGCGCGGCGCGACGCTCGACGCAACGGTCGTCGTCGAGCAGGCGGTGCGCTCGGTGGAGTCGATTTATCTGCCGCTGGTGCTGGAGTAGTATTTCGTATTGCTTACTGCGTATTGCTTGGTGGGTGGATAACGGGGCCTGGATGGAATTTCTATACCCCATTTCGCACCCGCCCGAACAAGCAATAAGCAGTAAGCAGTAAGCCCTACGCCCTACTCCCCCATCCCCGCCTGCGACCACATCTTCTGCATGGCCGCCGCCGTTTCGCGCACGGCCTGCTCGTCCGGCAGGTCGCGCAGGCGCTGGCTAAAGGGCTCGGCGGTGAGGGGGACCATCGTAGCCGATGTCGCGCAGGGCGTGGAGGAAGCGCGTGAGATCGTGGACGCCGGTTTCGGCGGGCAGGGCGCGCTCGTTGTCGATCTGCTCATCCGGCCCGCGATTGGCGAGCGCGTCGTTGACGTGCACGTTGACCACGTCTTGGTTGCTCAACCGGCGCACGTCATCCATCGAGGCGTGCGAGGTGTAGAGGTGGAAGCTGTCCACCAGCAGGCCGAGATTGCCCGTGCCGATTTCGGCGGCCAGCGCCAACATGCCGTCCATCGTGTGGATAAATTCGTGCTGGAAGCGGCTGCGCAGCGTCTTTGGGCCCACCCATTCGAGGCCAAAGCGACAGCCGTAGTTGCTCAGGATTTCGGCAATCGGGCGCAGTCGCTCCACGTGAAAGGCAAAGTTCTCGTCAAAGTCACGCTCGTCGCTGCCGGGCAGAATCCAGGTGTTTGTGCGCGGCGCATCCAGCTCCTGGGCCAGCTGCGCATAGCGGGGCAGCAGCGCCAGCCCGTCCTCCCACTCGTCTATATCGCCGCGAAAGTTCACGGGCAGGCCCCAAACGCCGGGGCGCACGCCGTGCTCGTCAAAAATGGCCCGCACGGACTGGGGGCCCTGTTCGTCGGCCAGCGCGCTGGCTTCGCTAATCGAAAAATCGATGCCGCCAAAGCCGTGCTCGGCGGCGTATCGAGCGCTCGTCGCCAGATCGGCGCCGACGCCGATCATGTTGGGGTTGAGGTTGAGAAACATGGGGAGCTCGCTATCTTTGTGCTTGGTGATTGGTGAGCGATCGTCGCACGCCTCAGCACTTTTGTCAATCGCGCTGGGCGAGCGGGCGAGCGGGGTGCGTTTCAGCTTCGGGGCAAAGCCGCGCTGGCAGGGCGTTCGACCTCTCCCCCTCGCTGTTGGTTCGTGGGTAACGAATCGGGTGAAGCCCCCTCTCCTCGGAGGAGAGGGGGTTTGGGGGAGAGGTCTGGCGTGCCGCACGCTGCCATGTTGCCCCGTGCCGAAGCTGCCTCGAAACTGAAGTACACCCGGGCGAGCGCATCCGGCATTGAAGCGAACGCTACGCGAACAAGGCGACAGACTGTCCCGGCGCGCTCAACGCTCAAGTGCGCCCTTGCTGAAGCCACCGCGGTAAAAATTGAGCTTGGCGACATGCTGATGTAAACTGCACGCATGTCCAACAACGCTTCCGATAACGCTTCTGCCAACTCAGAGAGTCGCCCGGAGATGGAGCCGCTGACGCCGGAGGAGATGGAGGCCTTTCTCTCGCGCGTGCGCGCCGAGGGGCGGTCGCTCACCTCCGCCGAGCAGTATGCGCTCTTTGGCCCGCGCGAAGAGGCCAAACCCGCCCCTGCGCCCGTCGAGGAGGTGGCGGAAATGCAGGCCGCTTTTCTGGACGAGGCGCAGATCGCGGCGCTGGCCGCCAACTTCTTCCCCGAATTGACCAACGGCCAAGGCGGCGCGCTGCCGATGGAGCAGCCGCTTCTCCAGGGCATTATCTTCGATTTCGACTACACGCTGGCCTATCTGCCCCGACAGCTCGACGACTACATGGAGGAGGGGGCGCGCGCCGCCGAATCCTACATGCGCTCCACGGGCATGGAGCTGCCCGATGAGTTCTGGGCGCAGATTGTCGAGGCGCGGCGCTTTGCCCAGAAGAAATCGGAGGACGAACGCGAAGAGCACATCGCCGACGACGCCATGAGCTTTCTGCTCCAGTTCTACGGCTACCCCGCCTCCAAGCTGGACCGCGATGTGCTGCGCCGCGCCGTAGACATCTTCTACGCGCCGGAGATGACGGCGTGGCGGGTCGCGCCGGAGACGCTGGCCGTGCTGGCGGCGCTGCGCGCGGCGGGCTACCGGCTGGCGATTGTCGCCAACTACAACTGTGACCGCGTCTTCCAGCGCACCATCGATTACCTTGGCCTGCGCCCCTACTTTGACGTGGTGCTCGCCAGCGCCAGCGTCGAATATCGCAAGCCGGACGAGACGCTCTTTCAAATTGTGCTGGAGCGCTGGGACGTGCTGCCCTACGAGGTGGTCGTCGTCGGCGATTCGCTGCCGCACGATGTGGCGGGTGGCCTCGAACTCGGCGCGCTCGCTGTGCAGAGCACGCAGTACGCCGACGGAGCGCCCGCCCAGGTGGAGTACGACAACCAGCAGATCGCCGATGCGGTTAAAGCCGATGCCGTAATCGACGACATCGCCAAGCTGCCCGCCCTCATCCAGCAGTGGGCGGTTATGTAGCCTCAACCTCACCCGCGCAGAGCCACCCCTAACCTCCCAGGCAAGCCACCCCTCCCCACGCGTGGAGAGGGGCCGGGGGTGAGGCAAAACAGCACTTGCAAAACAAGCCGTCCCCATTCATGACCACAGCCGCCCGGCCCGCCCCCTTTGCCCGCGACCGCTTTACGTGGCTCGCCTACGGGATGCTCGCCTTCTTTGCCTATCTGCAGGCCGCGTGGGGACCGACGATTCCCTTTTTGCGCGAAGAGTTGGGGTTGAGCTACACCGTAGCCGGTTTTCACACCAGCGCGCTGGCGCTGGGCATGATGGTGGCGGGCGCGCTGGGTGATCGGCTGGCGCGGCGGCTGGGGCGACGGACGCTCTTCTGGGGCGGCGGCCTCGGCATGGCGCTGGGCGGCGCGCTGCTGACGGCGGCCACCCACCCCGCGCTTACTATCGCCAGCGCCGCCGCCATGGGTCTGCTGGGCGGCCTCCTGCTGGTGATGGTTCAGGCCACGCTGGCCGACCGCCACGGCGACCAGCGCGCCATCGCGCTAACCGAATCCAACGTGGTAGCCAGCCTCGGCGCCACCTGCGCGCCGCTCCTGATCGGCGGCTTCGCCACGCTATCCATCAGCGGGTGGCTGGGTGGGTGGCTGGGCTGGCGGGCGGGCTTTCTCGTTGCCCTGCCCGTGTGGGGGGTGATTTTCTGGCTGCTGCGCCAAACGACATTTCCACCGCCCCCGCGTTTCGAGGAAGACGAGCAGCGGCTGCCCGCAAGTGGACAAAATTACTCGGCGGGGCGGGCGACGCTGCCGCCGATCTTCTGGCTGGTTTGGGTCGTGGTCGTCTGCGCGGTGGCGATGGAGTGGTGCGTGGCCTTTTGGGGCGCGGAGTTTTTAAGCACGGCCACCGCGCTTTCAACGGTGCAGGCCTCGGGGGCGATGACGCTCTTCTTTGCGTTCAGCTTTGTGGGGCGCGTGGGAGGCAGCGCCCTGGCTCGTCGCTACGGCGGGCCGACGCTGCTGCTGGGCGCGCTGGGCCTCGTGGCGCTGGGCCTCCCGCTTTTCTGGCTCATCCCATCGACGGCGCTGACGCTGATCGGCTTGTCCGTGATGGGGCTGGGCATTGCCAATCTGTTTCCGCTTGCGCTCGCCGCCGCCACGGGCGTTGCGCCGCGGCTGGCGGATGCGGCCAGCGCGCGCGTCTCGCTCGGCGCGGGCACGGCCATCTTTCTCGCGCCCCAGCTGCTCGGCACGCTGGCCGACGGCATCGGGATCGAGCGAGCGTTTGGCGTGGTGGCGGCGCTGCTGCTCGCGTCGTTTGCGGCGGCGCTGGTTGCCCGGCGGCGATTGGGGTGAACCGTTTAGGAACAGCAATTAATAAGGAATGGCAACTAAATAAGTTGAGCAAATGAGTATCGGCACGCACAGAGCCAGCTTCAGGGAACGACGCAGTTTCCACCCCCTCCCAGCCTCCCCCAGCTTGGGGGGAGGAGCCGAAACTTCGTCTGCCCCGTAACGGCTCTCTCCCCAAGTTGGGGAGGGCTGGGGAGGGGTGAAGCATTGCCTTCCTGCTCAAGTAAATTAATCGCCATTCCTAAAACAATGAGACTTGGAGAAATCGAGCAAAATTAACGCGGAGTCGCAGAGGCGCAAAGCGTTGTTCGCCAACAGTGTTTTCTCCGCATCCTCATGTCCCCGCGTCAAGGTCTCGATGCAGAGCATTGGGACGAGCGCTGTAGCAAAACGCTGTAGCAAAAAAGGGGCGAGCCACCGGCTCGCCCCTTTTTTGCTACCCTGTCAAGGCAGAATCCCGTTACTGAAGGCTGCCCGACAGCTCGATCAGCCCCATCAGCTGTTCGGCGGTGTAGACGCCCGTGTCCTCCGGTGCTTCGATCTCCACCTCCTCGTTGATGTCGAAATTCGAGGTCGTCACGGCCAGGGCAAAGACGGAATCGCCCTCGATATCCAGCGGCTCGATGGCCCCAAACGAGCTGGCCACCCCAATCAGTTCCGTCAAGTCCAGCGAGAGCAGGAAGTCGCTGCCGTAGTGGTAGCCGCTCTCCGTGCCCACGGCTTCGACCAGCTCCAGCGCCAAGCTGTTGGCCAGCAGCGGCGCCACGAGCCGCGAAATGCTTACAATTTCAGCAATCTCCTGCTCCGAAGGCATTTCGCCCTGGCTGGCCAGCGAGGCCTCAACAACCGTGCTATACAGGTCGCTGCTGACAAAGCCCGTCAGGTCAAAGGAGTAGACAAAGGTCGCGGCCTCTTCACCGTCGGCGATGACATCCTCGCCCCGCTCGACGACCAGGAAGTCCAGCGCTTCGCCCGTGGGGTCCAGCGGCGCCAGCTGCGTCAACAGCGGCCCGCCGGATTGGCTGCTCATGGAAGCACTGTTAAGCGAGGCTTGGGCGCTGGGATCGGTCTCGGCGGTCACGATCAGCTCCTGGGTCAGCTGGCCCAGTTCGGCTCCGATCCAGCCGCTCAACTCCGAGGGGATGAGTGCGGCCAGCTCCGGCACGGATTCCGTGAGCGCGTCGAGATCAACAAAGCCGTCGCCATCCACGAGGCGCAGGTTGAGCACCACGTTCTCCGGCCAGGCCACCTCGCCTTCGCTTTCAATCAGGGCCACCAGATCGTCCGAGAAGGTAACGTCCATGCTCGCGTCGAGCGCGGTGCCGGCGAAGACTTCGCCCAGGGCTTCGGCAAACGCTTCCGGATCGTCTTCCACCATTTGGGGGTCCAGGTTCAGTGCCGCATCCACCGCCTCTTCCGAACTGGAGGAGGTCGTCTCCATCACGAGCTCAAAGGCCAAATCGCTGTAGGGGACTTCGGGCAGATTTTGGGCCACAATGCTCACGTTGGCCACGCCGGAGGCAGAGAGGATTTCCAACGACGCCTCAGCGGAATCGTAGAGCAGGGTGCAATCGTCTTCGGAAAGTTCGCTGCAGTAGGGTTCATCCTGGGCCAAGGCGGGCAGCGCGCTTAACGCAAAGAGCGCGGCAACCAGAACGAAGAGGCCAATTTGTTTTCGCATGTTTTCTCCTGTTGATTCAAAAGTTGTTTGTCAGTTTCTCCGCCGCCGCGAACGGAGCGGGCAGCGGAGTGCACGGGTACAACTCGAAGGGGAAGCGGTGTACAAAGACCGAGAGGAGTTGCTCCTGTCGCTATAGATATACCATGTTTTCGACGAAACGCATACTGCCATTTCGCTTTGACAGCGCGAATTAGGCGTAATGCGCCGCGTCAGCCACAGCACAGGACAGAATTAGCTTAACTCGAAACAGGAGCCGGGAGATGTCAGCATTCTCCCGCCGCACGCTGCACGCCTGAGGAAAGGGGACCTTCTGCTCCCCTCTCCCAGGATGGGAGAGGGGCCGGGGGTGAGGGCCGAAAAGGCTACTGGCGAACCCGAAAACGTTCCCAACGCGGTAGGTGCTTCTCATACGACAAAAGCGCCGGTTGACCACAACCGGCGCTTTTGCTTGGCTACATCAGTTTGCTCATCACCTGGCCCGCCACGATTAGCAGCCTAACCAGCAGACTTTGACGGATGAGCCGAGCGGCGGGTACGGGCACGCCATGGCGTGCCCGTATGCACCAAAACAAGATTGTCAAACTGCTACCCCGCCACGACTCGCTCGCGCTGGGCGGCTTGATCTTCCTTCATGTGGCAGTGCTTGTACTTTTTGCCGCTGCCGCACCAGCAGGGGTCGTTGCGGCTGAGCTGTGGCCCCGTCTTGCGCACGGTTTCGGGCTTGGCCTCGGCTCCGTTGGCCCCGTTGCCGCGGTGGGCGCGGATGTTGCGCGCAATCGGCGTATCCGGCATCGTCGGCTGCGCCTGCTGACGCTGTAGCTGGATGGTGAAGACGGATTTGACGATGTCCCCGCGGATGTCGCCCATCAGCTCGTTGTACATGGTAAAGGCCTCGCGCTTGTAGGCGACCACAGGATCGACGCCCGCGATGCCCTGCAGGCCGATGCCCTCGCGCAGCCTGTCCAAATCCGTGAGGTGGCGCACCCAGCGGTTGTCCACGGCGCTGAGCATGATCTGCTTTTCGGCCTTGCGCATGAGCTCGTCGCTGGGCTCCGCCTCTGCCTCCGGCGCTGTGCCGTTGCTGGCTTCGCCGTTGGGCGATGTTCCATTAGTCGACTCATCGGACTGGAGCGTCAGCGAGCGGCTGATTTCCGCTTCCTTCTCCTCATAGGCGTCAATCGCCAAGGCAATCGCCTGGTCTTCAATTTCGTCCGCGTTGGCGTTGAGCCAGGCGTCGACGTTGAAATCCTCCGGCAGCGGGAAGATCGCGCCCAGGGCCTGGGCCAGCTCGTTCAGCTCCCAATCCTCCTCAAATTCGGCGCTTGTGTACTGCGCCACCACGCTGCCCACTTCCTCCTCGATCATGCTGATCACGGAGTTGCGCAGCGACGGCTCGGTGAGGATGCGGCGGCGCTGATCATAGATGCGGTTGCGCTGCTCGTTGACGACTTCGTCGTACTTGAGCACGTGCTTGCGCACGTCAAAGTTGTGCCCCTCGACCTTGGTCTGCGCATTCTCCACCGCGCGGTTGACAAGCCCCGCCTCAATCGGCATGTCGTCCTCGACGCCGAGGCGGGACATGATGTTGCTCATGCGCTCGCCGCCAAAGCGCCGCATCAGCTCATCGTTCATCGCCAGGTAGAAGCGGCTCGCCCCCGGATCACCCAAGCGACCGGCGCGACCGCGCAGCTGGTTGTCGATGCGCCGCGCCTCGTGCCGCTCCGTGCCGACGACATATAAGCCGCCTGCGTCCTTGACGAGCTGCTTGTCGCGCTCCGTCTCCCGATACTTTTGCGTGAGCACTTCGGCCCAGCGCGTATTGTACTTGTTGGCCGGGTTCTCGCTGTGGCTCAGCATATCCAGGGCGTCGATCCACTCGCCCTGCGGAATATCGGTGAGGTCGATCTCCTCCTTGCGCAGCTGGTCGCGCGCCAGCCCTTCGGCGTTGCCGCCCAGCAAAATGTCAACGCCGCGACCGGCCATGTTCGTCGCAATCGTGACCGCACCGGGGCGACCGGCCTGGGCCACGATTGTCGCCTCGCGCTCGTGCTGCTTGGCGTTGAGCACCTCGTGCGCCACGCCGCGCCGCTTAAGCAGCTCCGCAATCAGCTCGCTCGTCTCGATCGCCACCGTACCGACGAGCACCGGCTGCCCCTGCTCGTGGGCCGCCGCAATCTCGTCCACCAGCGCACTGTACTTGGCCTCCTGCGTACGGTAAATCAGGTCGTCCATATCGTCGCGGATTACGGGCTTGTAGGTGGGAATCGCCACCACATCCAGATCGTAGATGCGCTGAAATTCCTCCTCCTCCGTCTTGGCCGTACCCGTCATGCCCGCCAGCTTGTTGTACATGCGGAAAAAATTCTGGAAGGTAATCGTCGCCAGCGTCATCGATTCCTTCTTGACCTTCACGCCCTCCTTGGCCTCAATCGCCTGGTGCAGCCCCTCGCTGTAGCGCCGGCCCTCCATCAGGCGACCCGTGAACTCATCAACAATGATAACCTCGCCGTTGCGCACGATGTAGTCGCGGTCGCGGCCGTAGAGCGCGTGGGCGCGCAGGGCGTTGTCCATGTACGGAATCAGCTCGAAGTGCTCCGGGCTGTAAAGATTCTCGAAGCCCAGCCGCTCCTCAATGTAGCTGATGCCCTCCTCGGTCAGCGTCGCCACCTTCTCTTTTTCATTGACGACGTAGTGCTCCTCCGGCGTCAGCGTCTTGATCAGCTTGGCAAAGTCGCTGTAGTAGTTGGAGCTTTCACGCGCCTCGCCGGAAATAATCAGCGGCGTACGCGCCTCGTCGATCAGGATGTTGTCCACCTCGTCGATAATGGCGTAGTGGAGCGGGCGCTGCGAGAGGCGGCTCGTGTCGCGCACCATGTTGTCGCGCAGGAAATCGAAGCCGAATTCGTTGTTCGTGCCGTAGGTGATGTCGGCCTGATAGGCCTCGCTGCGCTTGATGGGCCGCAACGCCTGGAAGCGATCATCTGCCGCCGGGTAGTCCGGATCGTAGACAAAGCTGCCCTCGTCCGGGCGACCCGCGCCACCCTGGATCACCGCCGCGGAGAGGCCGAGAAAGTGGTAAATTGGTCCCATCAGCTGGAGACCAATTTTGGAGAGGTAATCGTTGGGGGTGACTAGGTGCACGCCGCGCCCGGCCAGTGCGTTGAGGTAGAGCGGCAGCGTGGCGACGAGCGTCTTGCCCTCGCCCGTGCGCATCTCGGCGATCGTGCCCGTGTGCAGGATGATGCCGCCCAGCAGCTGCACGTCGTAGTGACGCATCCCCTTCGTGCGCTTGGCGGCCTCGCGCACGGCGGCAAAGGCCTCCGGCAAAATCTCCATCAGCACATCATCTTCGAGATTGAGAATCTCCCGCTCCACGCGGTCCACCTCGACGCGGGCAAACTTCTGCTCCTCCGTGCCCAGCACGGCCAGCCAGTCCGCCTCAACCTCGGCCAGCCGATCGCGCAGCGGAGCCGTCTCGTCCTGGATGCGCTGCTGAAATTCGCCCGTCATGGCGCGCAGCTCGTCGTCGCTTTCGCGCTCGAACTCCGCCTCCAGCTCATTAATTTCCTGCACGAGCGGGCGGTATTCCTTAAGCGCTCTTTCATTGGGATCGCCGGTGATGGCGTGGACTAATTTTTTGAACATGGGTGATTTCCTGAACCGTAAACTATACAAGTGCTCGTTCCCACGCTCTGCGTGGAAATGCCTCCCGCGACGCTCCTGCGTCGCCTTGTGGCATTGGTATATTTGGTGTAAATCAAGCGGGGACGCAGAGCGTCCAATCGGCATTGCGACGCAGAGCGCCGCAACGAGCGTGGCTCACGCCGCCGCCCGCTTCGCCAACGCCGCCTCCTTCGCCTCGCGATCCCGAATCGCAATCGGTGCGGCGAGGTAGCGGCGCAACGTCGCTTCATCGAGCTTCGGCTGGTAAAAATCGCGGAACATTTCCAGCGCGGTCACGGTCTCGTTGCCGCTGCGCTCGACATAGCGCTCGACCGTTACCCGATCACCCGCCTGCACGCGACCCGGCGCGATCACGCGGCAGTAGAGCCCAGGCCGCTCGGCGTGGCGGAAGCGCTTGACGAAGGTGGGATCGCCCATGCGCTGGGCAAAGGTGCCACAGGGGATGCGCGGCGCGGTAACTTCCAAAACAACTTCGTCGCCGATGTGGAAACGGTCACCGATGATGTAATCCGCGCTCTCCAATTCGCTGACCGTGAGATTTTCGCCAAACATGCCCGGCTCCATCTCTCGATTCAGCTCCTTGGCCCACCAGGCGTAGTCGACAGCGCCGTAAAGGTACACCGCCTGATCGACGCCGCCGTGATTCTCGGTGTCGCAAATCGCATCGCCCGCCAAGCCCTCGCGCGTGATCTCGACCGCGCCCACGGGCTCTTTATAAATACCGGTCATTCCCGTCTTGCTTGCAATGGGCCGCGCCCTGCCCACGTTGACGCTGAGAATCTGCATGGTCTTCCCCTTGAGCGGGGCTTGCGTACGGGCACGCCATGGCGTGCCCGTACGCAAGCCCTGCTTTGACGTTGGAATCTATCAAGTCCAAATTATACCGCGCTTTGCCGAAAATTAGAAGAAAATGGGGAAACACAAAAAATGCTCCGCGAGAAAACCTCGCGGAGCACTTCTTCGTCACGCATCACGCATTACTTCTCACGTGCTGCACTTACGCCACCTGCACTTCGATCTTGCGCGGCTTGACGGTCTCCGCCTTGGGCACGGTTAACCAGAGCTGGCCATTCTCAAACTTGGCGCTGATCTCATCCACGTTGACCGGTGTGTTAAAGGTCAACTCGCGCTGGAACTTGCCGTGGTAGAGCTCCTGCTTAATGAAGTCGACATCCTCCTGCGGGGCGGCAAATTCGCCGCTGATGCGCAGCTCGTCGCCCTCCATCGTGATGTCGACGTTTTCGGGCTTGACGCCGGGCAGGAACGCGGTGATGAAAAAGTTGTTCTCATCGCTCCAGGCGTTGATCGGCAGCTGCATGACGCGGCTCTGCTCATTACCGCTGAAGTCGCTGCCGCCGTTGCGGGTGTAGTCGTAATCCTGGCGGTCGAAGACGCGGTTCATGGCGTTGGCCATGCCAACAAAGTCACGGATCATGTCGTTGTAGTTACTGGTTCGCATAGGTGTTGCTCCTGTTCTCAATCAAAGAGTCGGTGGTTATTCTGGCTGCGACCTGTTGTCGCGCTGTGTCTTTAGTATAGCGGGCGTCCGTTAGACGAGCGCAAGCGCTTCGTTATCACTAAATTTCCACTGCGTCAGAATTGTGTTTGCGCGCGCTCTCCATCGCTGTCGCAGCGCTGCCCACCCTCGTGAAGTTGATCGATGGCTCGCTGCTGGTAGTGGAGGGGAATGACGGCCTGTCGCCGCGCTCTCGCCTCCACGAACTGCTGCGTCAAATCGCCCTGGGAAGATTTGAAGAAACGCTGGCTTCCCCCGCGGCACCGATTATTCGCGGCTTAGCGGCGGGAGCGGTACAATAGACCGATTGGATACCTCAGAATCTCCCATTACCTCCCGCCAGAAAGGACTGCTTGTGTCCCACCATTTTGATCAAATCTTTGACCGCCGCAACAGCCAGAGCGCCAAGTGGACGCTTTACAAAGAGGACGTGCTGCCCATGTGGGTGGCCGATATGGATTTCCCCGCGCCGGAGCCCGTGATGGCGGCGCTGCACGAGCGCGTGCACCACGGCATTTTTGGCTACTGCATGGCCCCGCCCGAACTGCCCGAAGCGCTCTGCCAGCGCATGAAGCAGCTCTACGATTGGGAGGTGACGACCGAGGAGATCATCTTTCTGCCGGGGCTGGTGGCCGCGCTCAACGTGATGTGCCGCATGGCGGGCAAGCCGGGCGACGGCGTGCTCGTCAACACGCCGGTTTACGGGCCCTTTCTCTCCTCGCCGGGCAACCAGCAGCGCGAACTGCACGGCGCACCGCTGCGGCCTTCCCACAGCGGCAGCCGCGTCTGCTACGAGGTCGATTTCGAGGCGCTGGAGGCCGCGATCCAGCCGAGCACCAAGCTCTTCCTGCTCTGCAACCCGCACAATCCGATTGGCCGCGCCTACACGCGCGAAGAGCTGGAAAAGTTTGCCGATCTCTGCGAGCGCCACGATCTCCTGCTCTGCTCGGACGAAATCCACGCCGACCTCGTGCTCGGCGACACCAAGCACATCCCCACCGCCTCGCTCGCGCCCGAAATTTCCGCGCGCACCGTCACGCTGATGGCGCCCAGCAAAACGTTCAACCTGCCCGGCCTCGGCTGCGGCTTTGCAATTATTCAGGATGTCGACCTGCGCCGGCGCTTTGGTGAGGCGATGGCCGGCATCGTGCCGCACGTCAACATCTTTGGCTACACCGGCGCGCTCGCGGCCTACACCCACCCGGACGCCGCCGCCTGGCTCGATCACCTGCGCGACCATCTGACGCAGAATCGCGACTTCCTCGTCAGCTACGTCGAGCAGCAGCTGCCCAGGCTGCGCACCACCGTCCCCGAAGCCACTTATCTGGCCTGGATCGACTGCTCCGATGCGGGCATCGAGGGCGATCTGCAAAAGTTTTTTGTCGAGCAGGCCAAGGTCGCTTTCAATCCCGGCCCCTGGTTTGGCGAGGGCGGCGAAGGCTTTGTGCGCCTGAACTTTGGCTGCTCGCGCGAGACGCTGAAGGAGGGGTTGGATCGGATGAAGGGAGCGCTGGAGGCGATTTAGCGTGTTAACCTCTCTGGCGGCGGTGGGTCGGCACGCCGACCCGCTGCCGCTGACTCCTGCTTGGAACGACTTCACAAGCCGTTTGTGAAAAATTTTACTTGACAGTTTACCCCTGTCCACCGTATACTATGTTCAGTAAAATTTCCAGCGCAATGCGACATTCGCCGCTTGGCGGCAGCAAAAGGGAGAGGGTTTTTTATGGCGGACAAACCAAAGATCGGCCTCTTTTACGGCAGCTCCACCGGCGCGGGCGAGCGGGCCGTGGGCATTATCACCGATTTGATCGAAGGCCATGAGGTGGCGGATGTCGAATCGCAGATTGTCTCGGCGGATTCGCTAAAGAAGATGGAGAATTACCAGTACCTCATTTTTGGCTGCTCGACGTGGAATATCGGCGAGCTGCAGGATGACTGGGCGCTCAAGTACAACGAGCTGGACAGCGTCGACTTTAGCGGTCGCAAAGTCGCGCTTTTTGGCAACGGCGATCAGTACGGCTACTCCAACTCGTTTGTGGATGCGTTGGGCATTATCGGCAACAAAGTCATCCAGAACGGCGGCGATATTGTCGGCTTCTGGCCCGCCAAGGGGTACGAGTACGAATTCTCGCGGGGGGCGCACAAGGATGTCTTCATGGGCCTGCCGCTGGATGATGATAATCAGCCCGGCGAGACGCCACAGCGCATCACCAACTGGGTCTACTGGGTGATGGAAGGCTTTGGCATTGAGATGCCGGTGCCGGAGGTGGCGTAGCGTACGGGCACGCCGTGGTGTGCCCGTACCTATGAAAAGAGTTGCAATTAACGGCCCGCTCCGGTACAATCTACGAACCTCACCTTTTACCGATGTGCACGCAATTTTTTGCCCGCAGCACAGGAAATATTTATGGCTACCCCTACTCCTACGACGGAACAATTTCAGCAGCTCAAGGAAGAGCAGCTGCAGCAGTACCTCCACGACACAATTGTTGTGCCGGAAGATTTGCAAAATAACGTCATCATTACGACCGTTGACAAAATTTACAACTGGAGCCGCGCCTCCAGCATGTGGCCGCTGCTCTTTGGCCTGGCCTGCTGCGCGATTGAAATGATTGCAACCGCCGCCAGCCGCTACGACCTGGCCCGCTTTGGCATGGAGGTCATGCGCCCGTCGCCGCGGCAGAGCGACTTGATGATCGTCTCCGGCACGGTGACAAAGAAGATGGTGCCGGCCATTGTGCGCATCTACAACCAGATGGCCGAGCCGCGCTACGTGCTGAGCATGGGCGCGTGTGCAACGGGCGGCGGCCCCTTCAAGGAGGGCTACAACGTCGTCTCTGGCATCGATAAGTTTATTCCGGTGGATGTTTACGTGCCGGGCTGCCCGCCCACGCCCGAAGCGCTGATTTATGGGCTGATGAAGGTGCATGAGAAGGTCGAGCGCCAGAGCATCACGCAGGTCTCGTGGTACCAGAAGGGCGCATCCGAGTTTGTGCCCGTGCCCATTCTCGGCCCCGACATTTTCGATCCACGCCAGATTCAGATGATTCGCGAATACACGCTGGGCGACGGCGCAGCGCTGACCAGCGGCGGTGCCGACACGGGCGCGCTCGTGCCCGATCTGCTCTCGGACGATGTGAAGCAGCATCTGCTGGCGATGAAGCAGGAAGTGTACGCGAACGTGAAGCAGCCAGCGTAACGTAGCGCCGAGCGCCGCTCGGCGAGGGGCGAAGCAGCGCTTCGCTTTACAAAAGGACTTTATCCATTATGGCTCAACCGACCGTGCAAGACGCACCCCAAGACGA
The DNA here is from genome assembly GCA_965213595.1 of Caldilineaceae bacterium. GTDB lineage: Bacteria > Chloroflexota > Anaerolineae > Caldilineales > Caldilineaceae > JBCCFC01. Next base: position 1,378,788 of record CBDBZO010000002.1, read on the forward strand.
GCAGGTCGCGCAGGAAGAAAATCAGCAGAACGGCAGCGCGCCCGCCGAAACGCAGGCGGTCGATCCGTCGCTGCCCTACAACGACGCCGTGCCCGGCGCGGTGATCGGGCGCTGGACCTCGAACGCGGAGGAAGCGCTCATTGTCGATCCGGAGAAGCTGGTCGACCTGCTGACGCACCTGCGCGACAGCGAGGGCTACGATTTTCTTTCGAGCGTGACCTGCGTCGACTACTCGGCCTACGGCGGTAAGATGCGCAGCGACAGCGGCATCGACGCGCGCTTTGACACCGTTTACCACCTTTACAGCACCGAAAAGGGCGGCGGCCCCGTCACGCTGCACGTGCCCGTGCCGGACGAGACGGAGACCGTGCCCTCGGCCATTTGGGTTTACCCCGGTGCGAATTTGCAGGAGCGCGAGATTTACGATCTCTACGGCATCAAATTTAAGGGCCACCCCAACCAGCGCCGCATTCTGCTGTGGGAGGGCTTTAACGGCCACCCCATGCGCAAGGATTGGCACGAGGCCTACTACGAGACGGACGCCAAGCCCTTCAAGAGCCGCCACCCCGCCGAGGGCTACCAGTTCCACGAGGACAAGCTGCCCTGGGGCAAAAACACGACCTATCCACAGGACTGGGACCCGGATAGCTGGACGGAGCCGGTCTCCTATGTGCCGCTGAGCCAAGCGCCCGAAGGGTTGGGCTTTGACACCGCGCCACAGGTGACGAGCCAGAATGGGGCCAACGGGGCGAGCGCAAATGGGGCGAGCGCCAACGGAACCGATGTGTACCATTCGCAGAATCAGCGCGGCGAGCTGGACACCGAATCCATCGTCGTCAACCTGGGGCCGCACCACCCCTCCACCCACGGCGTCTTTCGCATGATTGCGCGCATTGAAGGAGAGACAATTCTGGCGCTGGAGCCGGAGATGGGCTACCTGCACCGCAATCACGAAAAGATTGGCGAGCGCAACACGTGGCTCATGAATATGCCCTTTACGGACCGGCTGGACTACATCAACTCGATGAGCAACAACCTGGGCTTTGCCTTGGCCGTCGAGAAGCTGGCCGGGCTGGAGGTGGCCGAGCGCGCCAACTACATCCGCGTGATCATGGCGGAGTTTTCGCGCATCGTCAACCACATGTGGTCGATTGGCTTTATCCTCAACGATCTCGGCGCCCTGCAAACGCCCGCGCTCTACGCCATTGAAGAGCGCGAAATGATTCTCGATCTCTTCGAGGCCGTCTCCGGCGCGCGGCTGATGTGCAACTACTGCCGCTTTGGCGGCGTGCGGCGTGACCTGCCCGAGGGCTGGCTCAACCGCGCAAAATACCTTGTCAACGAGCGCATTCCCAAGGCGCTGGACGAGCTGGATCGCCTGCTGAGCGGCAATGAGATCGTGCGCACGCGCGGTCGCGGCGTCGGTTACCTGTCGCCGGAGGATATGGTTGCGCTCAGCATTACCGGCCCCATGCTGCGCGCAGCGGGCGTGCCCTACGATGTGCGCAAGGCCGAGCCCTACGCCATTTACGACCGCTTCGACTTCGACATCCCGACGCTGCCCAACAGCGACATCTACGATCGCTACTACATTCGCCTGCTCGAAGCGCGCGAGAGCGTCAAAATTTTGAAGCAGGCCCTGCGCGACATCCCAGAGGGCGAGGTGATGGTGGGCAAGGGCGGCTACACGCTGCGTCCGCCGGAGGGCGAAGTCTACCACCGCATCGAGGCCCCCAAGGGCGAGCTGGGCTGGTATCTCGTCAGCGACAACAAGGCCAACGCCTATCGCTACCACGTGCGCGCCCCCAGCTACATCAACCTCAACGGTCTCGGCCCCATGTGCACGGGGTATAAGGTCGCCGATGCGGTCGTGGTGCTGGGTGCGATTGATATTGTGTTGGGTGAGGTAGACAGATAGAGATATTGCTTATTACTTATTGCGTATTGGGAAGCCTTGTTGGCAATGCGATACCGTTTGTTCAACGAGCCTTCTAGAAGCAATAAGCAGTAAGCACTAAGCAATAACGGAGAAACCAATGTTCGGTTCCGGACTACTTAAAGGCATGGGCATCACGCTCCAGCACGCCATCGATACGTTTCGCGATGACGTGCGCAGCACGCCCAGCCGTTACGAAGACAGCGTAAAATTGCCGGGCAACCGGCGCATCATCGATCAGCCGCTGGACCAAGAGGGCTTGCTCACCATTCAGTACCCCGAAGAGAAGCGGCTATTGCCCGAACGCTTCCGCTACATTCCGATGCTGATTTGGGACACGCAAAAGCACGAGGATCGCTGCACGGCCTGCGGCATCTGCGCCAAGGTCTGCCCGCCGCAGTGCATCTGGATCGTGCGCGACAGCGACGAGAACGGCCGCCCCGTGGCGCGCCCGGCGGAGTTCTTTATCGACGCCGCCGTCTGCATGAGCTGCGCCTTCTGCGTTGAGTTCTGCCCCTTCGACGCGATCAAGATGAACCACGATTACGAGCTGGCCGTCTTTGATCGCTACCCGCAGCTCGTCTACGACAAGGCGGAGTTGACCGTGCCCGTCGAGTATTACGCGGCGCTTTGGCCCACGCAGTATGCCGAAGAGGAAGAAATTCGGCAGCGCGAAGAGGAAGAATCGCGCCGCAAGGAAGAAGAGAAGCAGCGCAAGGCCGCCGAAAAGAAGGCCGCTGCGGCCAAGGCCGAAGTCGACGGGGATGGGCCCAAGAAGACCAAGCGCACCAAGGAAGAGCTGGATGCGCTCAAACAGCAGGCCGCGGCCAAGGCCAAGGCCGCGCGCGCCAAGAAGGACGGCGCTGCCGATGATGGCGCTGCCGCCAACGGTGCGGGCGACGCCGCTGCCGATAAGAAAGCGCGTCTCGAAGAGCTCAAGCGCAAGGCCCAAGAAAAGGCGCGTGCCCGCAAGCAAGATGGCTAACCGCCCTCACGCGTCGAACCGGCCCAACCTGTTTTGTAGCCAGACTTGCCGGTGGTAAGTCTGGCTTTTTGTTGGCTCCCCTCGCCGCCCCACCACAACAAAATCGTCGCGCTACACACGTTCCACACTCAAGGAGGAAGCATGGCAGCCACCCTGAAATACTACGGCCACTCCACGTTTGGCTTTGACACCGGCGAGCACCGGATCATCGTCGATCCCTTTTTCGCGCCCAACAATCCAATGGCGCAAACAGAGGCCGACGCCGTCGAGGCGGACTTTATCCTGGTGACCCACGGCCACGTGGATCACACGGCGGACCTGGTCGGCCTGGCCAAGCGCACGGGCGCGCTGGTAATTTGCAACTGGGAAATCGGCAACTGGCTGGACGGCAAAGGCGTTGAGAATTACCACCAGATGTACATCGGCGGCGGCTACGATTTTGACTTTGGCCGCGTCAAGATGACGATTGCCCACCACGGCAGCGGCCTGCCCGACGGCTCCTACGGCGGCAACCCGGCGGGCTTTCTGCTAAACTTTAACGGCGGCTACGACGTTTACATCTCCGGCGACACCGCGCTCACCTACGACATGCGCCTGATCGGCGAATGGGGCGGCGTCGACTTGGCGCTGCTCTGCATGGGGGATAACTTCACCATGGGTCCGGACGACGCCATCCAGGCCGCGCAGTGGATCAAAGCCAAGCATGTGATTCCCTGCCACTACGGAACCTTCCCGCCCATTGAGCAGGACGTGGAGGCCTTTGCTCAAAAGCTGCGCGCCACGGCGGAAATTGACTGCACGGTGCTTCAGCCGGAGGGAGAGTTTACGCTGGGGTAGCACAACTGTCGTTTCGCTTCCGTCAAAACAACAGATTTTTACATGAGGGGTAGATGAGAATTTGACCCAGCGCGCCCCCATGCGTACCATGAGGAAAGCCTTAATCGAATCGAGGAGGAATTATGGCAGAATATCGAGACTATCGCTTCGCCTCACAGGCGGAGATTCTGTTCCCCGCCCACCTGATCCCCTGTCTGCGCGATCTGCGCGGCGAAGAGTGGCAAGTGCTGGTGGACCAAGTCGCCGCGCTGCCGGAGACGCACCCGGACAACTTAGCCTTTGTGCTGATGATGATCGAGCTGGATGGATGTCTGCGCTGCAACAGCAACAACTACAAATTTCTGCGCGGCTGCCTGCTCTGCGCCACCCAAGCCGTGCAGTCTTACAAAGGCAGCGACGGTGAACTGATTGACCTTTACCACCGCGCTAAACAGCACCTCACCCTGCACCTGCAAAACGGCGTCACCCACATGGAGCTGTCGCTGGCCGCATAGTGTACGGCAACGCGTTTTAACGCGTTTTGCAATATAGGCGTCGAATTTATTCGACGCCGGTCGCAGGCTGTAGGTCACATATGCTCCGCTATGTGACGCTCTCGACTTAACCCAATGGGTAGGAGAATTCCGAACCCGGTCGGGTTGGCCACCAGAGTCCCCTTGCGGAGCAAAGGCGATCCACGGGATTCACCAAGCAATCCGAAACGGACGTCAACGCGAGCGCGGCTGGAAGCAGCGCTCACAAAAGAAACATCAAAAGGTCAGCGCCGCGACGCTGACCTTTTTTGCGAAAACGACATGATCAACCAGAAAAAAGTTGCCATTATCGGCGCTGGCCTCGCCGGCTTGACCGCCGCCTACGATCTCGCCGAGCAGGGCGCGAGCGTGACCGTCTTTGAGGCGAGCGACCGGCTGGGCGGGCTGGCCGCCGGCTTCCGCGGGCGGCCGGAGTGGGCTTGGCCGCTCGAACACTTCTACCACCACCTCTTTACCAACGACGACGCCATCATTGATCTCACGCTGGAGCTGGGCCTCAGCGACGCGCTGGAATTTCACGATCCCACAACGGTCATGTACCTGCGCGGTCAGAATTACCCCTTTGATTCGCCGCTGCGCCTGCTGCAATTTCCCCACCTGTCGCTGCCGGACAAGCTGCGCATGGGGGCCGTGATCGCCTACCTGCGCTACCACCCGCGCCCGCCGTGGAAAGCGTTCGATCAAAAGCTGGCCGACCAGTGGCTCGCGCGCTGGATGGGGCAGACTTCGCACGAAATGCTCTGGCGACCCATGCTGGAGGGCAAGTTTGGGGCGCGCTACGGCGAAATCAACCTGGCCTGGTTTTGGGCGCGCATCTACAAGCGCACCAAGCAGCTCGGCTACTACCGAGGCGGCTTCCAGGCCCTGGTGGAGGCGCTGGGCAGCGGCGTGCTGCGGCGCGGCGTGCGCATTCACACCGAAGCGCCGGTGCAGGAAATCTCTCGGCAGGCGACCGGTGATTTTCTGGTTGCGAGCGGTGAGCATTCAGAAGAGTTCGACGTCGTCATCAGCACGACCAGCCCGTCGCGCATGGCTCAAATTGCGCCCGATTTGCCGCCTGATTACGCCGCCCAGCTCGCCAGCCTGCAGAGCATGGGCGCCGTCGTGCTGACGGTGGCGCTGGATCGGCAGCTGCTGACGGACGGCACGTATTGGGTCAACGTGCCCACGAGCGAAGGGCTGCCCTTTGTGGCGCTCGTCGAGCACACCAATATGATCGACCCGGCGCACTACGGCGGTGATCACCTGCTCTATATCGGCAACTATTTGGAGACCGACCACCCGCACTTCGGCATGAACGCGGACGAAATCCTTGCCGACTTTATGCCTCACCTCTCCCGCTTCAACGCCGACTTTGATGCCTCATGGGTGCATGGCGCGTGGGTACACAAAGCCAAATATGCCCAACCCGTGCCGACGGTCGGCTACAACGAGCGCATCCCCGATCTGCGCACCGGCGTGCCCGGCCTCTACCTTGCCTCCATGAGCCAGGTCTACCCGTGGGATCGGGGGACGAATTATGCGGTGGAGATGGGGCGTCGCGTGGCGGAGTTAGTGGGGGAGGATGGTGGTAAACTGTCAAATAAGCGAGCTAGAGCACAGGCTGCGGTAGGCTAGATTTGGTATACTCGAATTGCAGTCGCGGAGCGAGCACGCCCACGTGCGAACGGGCCAACGAAATAACAAACAGCCTCAACCGAAGTTCAGCTGATGGAATGCATGACAAAGGACGAAATCACAGCGCGTCTCAGTGAAGTTTACGCAACCGAAAGTTCTGCGCTCGATCCTGTCCTACAACAGATGCAGTTCAACGCACTGCCGAAGGAAGATTGGCAAGCAGAGTACCGCGTCTGGCGAAGTTGCCGGGCGCACCCAGCAACTTCGCCACACACCCATAATTTAGACAGCACGCCGCCTGACCGATAAATTTGAATTGGAACCAATATGTTTGGACGAAACAACAAAATCACCGAAGCCGACATCATGCAGGCGCTCGCCACCGTGCAGGCGCCGGAGCAGGGCGACAACCTCGTCTCGCTCAACCTGATCCGCGACGTGACCATCAACGGCGGCAACGTCACCGTGACCGTGCGGCAGACGACGCCCGCTTCGCCGCTGCGCGAGCAGATCGAGCGCGAGGTCACTGCCGCTATCCAGCGCGACGTGCCGGGCGCGAAGCAGGTCGACGTGCACTTTGAGGCCGAGGTGCGGACGGACCCCCGGATTGCGGCCAAGCTCAGCATTCCCGTCAAGAACATCATCGCCGTGGCGAGCGGTAAGGGCGGCGTGGGCAAATCGACCGTGAGCACGAACTTGGCGGCGGCGCTGGCGCTGGAGGGGGCCAAGGTCGGCGTGCTGGACGCGGATATTTACGGGCCGAACATTCCCATCATGTTTGGCGTCGAGGGCAAGCCGCGCGTGGAGGATGGCAAGATGGTTCCGTTTGAGGCCCACGGCGTGGAGCTGATGAGCATGGGCTTTCTGATGCCGGAGGGCGAGGCCGTCGTCTGGCGCGGGCCAATGCTGCACAAGGCGATCCAGCAGCTTTTTGTCGACGTGGCTTGGGGCGAGTTGGACTACCTGATCGTCGACCTGCCGCCGGGCACGGGTGACGCGCAGCTCTCGCTCGCCCAATCCGTGCCGCTCACGGGCGGCATCATCGTCACCGGCCCGCAGGCCGTGGCCGTGGCCGATGCGCGGCGCGGGGCCGCGGCCTTCCAGCGGCTGGAGGTGCCGATCCTCGGCGTGATCGAAAACATGAGCGGCGACATTTTTGGCACGGGCGGCGGCCAGCGCGCGGCGCAGATGATGGGCGTCGAGTACCTGGGCGAAGTCGAGCTGGACGCGCGAGTGCGCGAAGGCGGCGACAGCGGCGAACCGATTGTCGTAGTCGCGCCGGAGAGCGGGGCGGCGGGGTCGCTGCGGCGGCTGGCGCGCAAGGTCGCGGCGCGGGTCAATGCGATGAGCCTGGAGGCGGAGCCGGAGCTGTCGATTATTTAGGAGGAGTTTAACGCGGAGGTCGCGGAGAAGGCGCAGAGAAGGCGCGGAGAAGGCGCGGAGAGACGAAAGGAGCAAACGATGGCAACACCAGCAGTAGCATCAGCGGCGATTGATCAATCCTTCCCGGCACAAGTGGAATGGTCGGAGGCGGAATATCTTTCGCTGCAGACAAATAAGTTGGTTGAATATAAAGACGGCCGCATTGAGGTTTTGCCTGTGACGACCCTAAAACATCAGCGAATCGCGCTGCTGCTTTACCGCTTACTGTTCGCATACATCGAAGAGCGCGATGGAGGTGAAGTATTGGTAGCCCCGTTGCGCGTCTATCTTGGTCCACGGCTATATCGCGAGCCAGACGTAATTTTCCTTTCGACGGAACGCGCGGCAGCAACGGATCGCTATCCCCACGGGGCGGATTTAGTGATGGAAGTGGTCAGCCCGGACAATCCCGAACACGACTACGAACGCAAGCGGCAGGAGTACGCCGAGGCGGGCATTCCCGAATACTGGATCGTCGACCCGCAGCGCGAGGCGATCACGGTGTTGTCGCTGGCGGGCAGGCGCTACGCTGCCCACGGTGAATTTGCCCTCGACGAGCGGGCGACCTCCGTGCTGCTGAATGGCTTTGCCGTCGAGGTTAGCGACGTATTTGCGGCGGGCGAGCGGCATTAGTCATTCGACGGTGGAGAAAAGAGGGGCACGGAATTCCGTGCCCCTCTTTGTTTACCCAACTCAGTTAAGCGGCTGTGCCATGGGCACGACGTTTACGCGATGTGCTTTGTGTTCGGTTCAGATCGCTCCTGGATGACGATCCAGCGCGCGCCTGCTTCGTCCACCGACACCACCGGGTGACGCTCACCAGATTCCACCATGACGACCGTGCCGGCGCGTAGCTGGACCACGGCTCCCTCCACCTCAAGTTCAGCCGCTCCTTCCAGCACAACGTAGTACTCTCGATACGGATGGTGGTGGCGAGCCTCGCCGCTACCGACCTCGGAGCGCAGACCAGTGCCAATCGCTAGGGGCGAGCCGTTCCAATGCCCACAAATTCAGGCTGGGCGTCGCCACTTTCTTCGCTTTTCTGGTATATTCTCATGGCTGTGTCAGCACTTGCACAACATCGCAACCTCCCGGCGCACCGCATTCTCTGGAAAGTCGTGATAGCCGACCGCCAGCAAAGATTATCGACCGAGCCTTCTTACCGTTATAGAGATAATTTTCTTAGCCTTAATCCGTTATTTCTGTAACACCAGCTATTCCGTTGAGGGTAACCACAAGCTGATTGATCACATTGCGTCCGATGATCGCTTCGCCATTTTGTTTATCGGCGACAGCTTCAACTCCATAGACAGTTAATGGCCCCAAATGAAGGATAAGCAGATGAACCTCTACTCGAAACCCAATACTCACAACGCCGACCATTTGTGTTTTGCGAATGGGTTCACTGCCGATAGCGTCCAAATACTTGATGGGTAAGATGCAGCTATCAGCACCTGAATCTACAATGGCGGTTAATTTCCCCACCCGTGCGCCGGTTTCGGCATGTTGCAAGCTCACCTCAACAACCGGCATCGCAGGTGAATAGGCAGAATCATAATCGTGAGCATAGATCATGGGTGCCCATTCAGAAATCGGGGAGAGCGAAAGACGAGGGCTTCGTCGGGACTTTCCTTAACTGGCGCAATCCACACAAATTTGCCGGGGTGTTGTTGGCGCACGCGGCGGTAGAGCGCAACCTGATCCGAGTCGCTATCAATAAGTTGCTCTTCGTAGATAGCTACATATTCGCCAGCATACTGCTTGTATAAAGATGGATGTAGCCTGCGAAAAGCGGCTTCTTCACGCAGCATCGCAGCCTCTCGTGTCGAATCCGCTACGCGTTTGGCTTCATTAGCCTTTACCTGTTCCTGCTCATGGGGAACAATAGGGTCGGCTGCCGTTTTTTGCTCAACAAGGTCGACCAACTCCTGCCAAGCTTCCAGACCAAGCAGAACGCCTTTCTTTTTGCCTTGCTGGTCGGTTACGTACTGCACTGAATCCAGCAGCTCTGCTAGTTGCATGAGGCTACCCTTCCAAAAATAATTAACCCAGTCGTTCACATCTTTAGTTTACCAGACTTTTCTCGGGTGTCAACGGCAGTTTTGGTGAGGAAAGTTGGGGCTCGGAATTCCGTGTCCCAACTTTCCTCATCCAATCGTCGCATCACTCACGCTTTAACCAAACGACAACGGCACAGCAACGTTTTAATGCTATACTGACCCCAATTCGCTTCCGTTCTCCATTCCTAGAAACTGCCAAACATGCTGACTTTCCCCGAAAAAATTCTGTTCCTGGCGCTGGTTGCCGCTTCGCTCTACTACGGCTTCGTTCACTTCCGCCGCGCGTTTGACGTGATCCGGCGCGGCGAGGAAAGCGGCGCGCGCGACACGGGTGGTCTCTCTGGCCGCCTCACGCTCGGCGAGGCGGGGGCGCGGCTGTGGAGCGCCGCCGTCACGTGGCTGACGCTGCGGCCCACGTGGAAGACGCGCACCGTCGCCAGCCTCTTTCACGCGGCCATCGCGTGGGGCTTTGTCTTTTACTTCCTCGTCAACGCCGCCGACGTCTACGAGGGTTACGTGCCCGGCCTCTTCCTCGGCGACAACGTGCTCGGCGGGCTCTTCCGCTTCTTCGCCGATCTCTTCACGATTTCGGTGCTGGTCGGCATGAGCTACTTCCTCTTCCGCCGCTTTGTGCGTAAGCCCGCCGAGCTGGGCTACCGCGACAACGTGATGGTGGTGGACAAGGTGCGCAACGGCGCGATCCGCCGTGACTCGGCGATTGTCGGCCTCTTTATCCTGGCCCACGTCGGCTTCCGCATGGTGAGCGAGAGCTTCGAGATTGCGCTTCACCGCGCGCAAACCGGCACGGGCGATCTGTGGCAGCCCTTTGCTAACACGCTCAGCCTCGCGTGGGCGACGTGGCCCGTGCTCGATCTGCGCGTGGCCTGGCACTTCTCGTGGTGGGTCGCGCTGGGGCTGATTCTCGTCTTTCTGCCCTACTTCCCCTACACCAAGCACTTCCACCTCATTATGTCCGGCGTCAACTTTCTCACGCGCCCCAAGCGCACGTCGCTCGGCGAACTGCCGCCGATTAATTTTGAGAACGAGGCGATTGAGCAATTTGGTGCGGCCAAAGTCGAGCAGCTGCCGTGGACGCACCTGGTGGACGCCTACGCCTGCATCATGTGCAACCGCTGCCAGGACGCCTGCCCGGCCTACGTCACGGGCAAGGAGCTCTCGCCCGCGGCGCTGGAGGTGAACAAGCGCTACTACATCAACGAGCACGCCACGGAGCTGGCGGCGGGGGCGGAATCCGAATTCAATCTGCTCGACTTTGCGATCTCGGAATCTGCCGTTTGGGCCTGCACGGCCTGTGGCGCGTGCGTGGACATCTGCCCCGTGGGCAACGAACCCATGTTTGACATCATGCACATCCGCCGCAATCTGGTGCTCAACGAGGACAGCTTTCCCCACGAACTGCAGAGCGCCTACCGCGGCATGGAGCGCAACAGCAATCCCTGGAACCAGAGCGCCCGCGACCGGCTGGGTTGGGCCAAGGATTTAGACGTGCCCGTGCCCACCAGCGACGAAAAGCCCGATGCGGAGGTGCTCTGGTGGGTCGGCTGCGCCCCGTCCTACGATCCGCGCGCCCAGCAGACGGCGCAGGCCTTTGCCAAAATTCTGCACGCGGCGGGCGTCGACTTTGCGGTGCTCGGTGAGCGGGAGGGCTGCACGGGCGATGTGGCGCGGCGCTCCGGCAACGAGTACCTCTTCTCCGAGATGGTCCAGGCCAACGTCGAGACGCTCAACGAAGTGCAGCCGCAGCGCATCGTCGCGACCTGCCCGCACTGCCTGCACACGCTGGGCAAGGAGTACGGCCAATTTGGCGGCCACTACGAAGTCATCCACCACACGCAGCTGTCATCTCCGAGCTGGTCGCCGCCAAGCGGCTGGATTACGACATCCACCTCAACGGCAACGGCCCGCTCACTTTCCACGATCCGTGCTACCTCGGTCGCCAGAACGACATCGTCGACGCCCCGCGCGAGGCGCTGGCGCAAGGCGACACGGCGCTAATCGAGATGCCGCGTCACGGCAAGGGGTCGTTCTGCTGCGGCGCGGGCGGCGCGCAATTCTGGAAGGAAGAAGAGCCGAGCGTTGGCGACGAAGCCAGCGCCGTCAACGCCGAGCGCTACCGCGAAGCCGCCGCGACGGGCGCGAAGACGGTCGCCGTCGGCTGCCCCTTTTGCTTGACGATGATGAGCGATGCGGCGAATGCGGCGGACGAGGGCGTCGAGGTCAAGGATGTGGCGGAGTTGGTTGCGGCGGGATTGCGAATGTAGTGGGAGGGCGTGCCCTCCCACTACATTCGCCCATACGCGCGACCCAATCTGGGTCGCGCGTTTTTTGTTGAACGGCCCAGGAAATGTTGTATACTTTCCCCATCCCCCGATCGACCACATCACCACGGAGATTCCACCCATGCCAGCCAACATTTCCCTCACCGAAGCCGACGTCCGCGCCGTTGTTGACAGCGGTTCGTGGACGCGTGGGCGCAGCTATTACAAGAGCGGGCGGCTCATCCACCCGCAGCGCGAGGGCGACACGCTGCGCGGCGAATCCGTCGGCTCGGCGCTGCGGCCGTATCGGGTGGAGGCAACTGTCAACGAGCACGGTATTCAGGATACGAGTTGCTCGTGCCCGCTCGGTGGCTCCTGCAAGCACGTGGTCGCGCTGCTGCTGATGTTTGTGCATCAGCCGGAAGCCTTTTTGGAAATGAGCAGCTTGGGCGAGTCGCTCAAGGAAGTCGACCGGGCGGGGCTGCTGGCGCTGATCGAGCGTATGGTTGAGATGCACCCGGACCTGCGGCAGCTTGTCAACTTGCCGCAGCCGGGGCAGAAGGCGAGCGGCCCGCGCATCAGCGAGGTCGAGATGCGGCGGCAGGTGAGCAATGCGCTGCCAAGCGACGGCTACGACTACTACGGCAGCTCCGATCTGCGCCAGGTCGACAACCTGGTGCGGCTGGGCGACCAGTATGCCGACGGGGGCGATTTTCCCAACGCGGCCACTGTTTACAGCGCCGTTGCGCGGGAGCTGCTCGACCAGTACGAGGTAATGAACGACGAGGGCGGCGAGATTGGCGAGGTGGTAAACGTCTGCGTGAGCGGCTTGGGACGCTGCTTGGATGGAATCGATGAGGGGCCGGAGCGCGCAGAAATTTTGCGCACGCTCTTCGATATCTACAAGTGGGACATCGACTGGGGCGGCATCGACATGGGCTACGAGGGCGCCGATTTTCTACGCAACAAAACGTCCGCGGCAGAGAAGGAGCGGGTGGCGGCGTGGGCGCGCGAGGTGCTGGATGTAACCAGCCGGGGCGACAGCTACAGCAGCGAGTGGCGGCGCAAAGCGTGGGGCGGCCTGCTGCTGGACATGGAGCTCGATTCGATGGACGATGAGCGCTTTCTCAAAATCACCCGCGAGACGGGGCGCACGCTCGATTTAGTCAGCAAGCTGCTGGAGTTGGGGGGGGTGGACGAGGCCGTCGAGGCGGCAAAGTCGGCGGAGGGCTACGTGCTGCTGCAAAGTGCCGATCTATTCCGTCAGCACGGCCACGACGCGCGCGCCGTCGAGCTGGTGCGCGGGCGCGTGAACGACGCCAACAGCCGCGGTTCACGCGAGTGGCTGCGGGATTACGCCGAGGAGCAGGAGGATTGGGACGAGGTGGTGCGGCTGCAGCGGCAGATTTTCGAGCAGCAGCCCCATTTCGACGCCTACCGCAAGCTGAAGCAGGCGGCGCAACGGGCAGAAAGCTGGAATGACCTGCGGCCCCGCGTGCTGCGGCGGCTCGAACAAGAACAGCAGCTGGGCGTGCTGATTCAGATTTACCTGGACGCAGAGGAGGTCGACGCCGCACTGCGCACGCTGCGGCAGATGGCCGATGCGCGCCCCAGCGTTGGGCTGGGGCGGCCTTTTTACAACCGCGCGAGCCTGTCGCTGCAGGTTGCCAGGGCCGCGGCGGAGAGCCATCCGCGCGAGGCTATTGAAATTTATGCCGACGCCGCCGCCCGCGAAATCGCCATGCGGCAGCGCGGGCACTACGCCGCGGCAGCGAGTCACCTCAGCGCCATTCGTGACATCTGTCGGCGGCAGGGCGAGGAAGCGCTGTGGGAGCGCATGATCAGCGCCATTCGCGAGGAGCACACGCGGCTGCGAGCGCTGCAGGATGAATTGAACAAGGCTGGACTGTAGAACAGAGCGGCTCTTTCAGATTTCAAGGGATTGCGCAACACGAGCTAGACTAGCGGCGGCTGAGCGTTGGGCTAAGCTCGCGCCGAAGCCCCGTCGAAGCCAGAGCGGGTCAACATCTGAATTCCCAAAGAACCAAAAAGAGAGGGGCATAAAATTCTGTGCTCCTCTCTTTTGCTTTGTGCGGCTGTCGAAAGGTGTGCTACTGAACCCGGCTGATAATCGGTAGGTAGAGGTCGAGGTTGGCATCGACGGCAACGACCACGCGCCTGCCGGCGAGAATGTTGCCCAGCGCGTCTTGGGCAAACAGCTCGACGGCAACCTCGGCGAGATCGCCATCAACCAGCGCGGGGTCGAGATCAAGCGCAAAGGCAATAACGTTGGGCGTGACGCCCGTCAAGTCAAAGCGGCAGAAGATTGCACCGTCCTCGGCCTCCTGGCAAGACCAGCCCGGCGTGCTGCGCGCTTCGTTGAAGTTGGTGTTCGGCGGCAAAATGGCGACGAGCTGCGCGGCGTTGGTGGGCAAGCTGGCGCTGTCGAGGGTGAGCAGCAGCGTGTCGCCCGGTCGCAGCAGATCGGTGCTGACGGTGACGGCGAGGGGCGCGAGCGCGGGCAGCGGCGTGGGGGTGGGCGGCAGCGTGCCGTCGGGGTTGCGCGTGGGCGTCGGCGTGGCGGTGGGGGGCAGCGTGCCGTCCGGGTTCTGGGTGGGGGTGGGCGGCATGGTCTGCGCGCTGGCGGGCGAGTTGGCCGCTGTGAAACTGTACAGCGCGAGCAGGCAGAGCGCCGTGCCGACAAGCAGAAGCAGGGCGGGGCGAAGTCGAACACGAAGCGGTGGGCGTAGATTCACGGTCGTCTCCTTCAGTGGATAGTTAAGATGTGGATGGTTAAGATGTGGATGGTCAAGATGTGGATGGTCAAGATGCAGTGCGCGGTTGAAGCAAGAAGGCGACGGGGGAATGAGGTCGGCACGGCTTAATGAAAACACAGGGCAATCGACACGGCAAATTGCAGTGCAGCGGAATTTTTTAGACGGCCACAGAAAGCCAGCGCGGGGTCTGCTGCCCCTTGGTTAAACGGTTGGCCAATCAGCGCGCAGCCGGAGTTTGCAGCACAAAAGCCCGGCCTCCGAGCAGAGGCCGGGCTTTTGTGCTGCAAACTTAGAATCGCTGCGTTGCTACCGACCAATCAAGGGCAGGAAGATCGACTCGCCGCCCACCGTCAGCCGCACGGCCCCGCTGTCGCGCAGGCTGCCGTCCAGCCCCACCTCTTGCAGCCAGTAGGTATACGTCCGCATCTCCTCACGCGGCTTGACTTCCAGCTCAACCGACTCATCGACAAAGATATAAATCCCGTCCGCGGCGCTGCCAGCCAAAATCGGGCTCTCCGTCAGGCGCACGGCATTCTCGCGCCGACCGTCCGCGCTGCGCCAAATGTGGTAGCCCCACGTGTCGACCTCCAGCGCGGCGACCCAGCGCAGCTCGACCACGCCATCACGCACGACAACGCTGAACGTCGCCAGCTGGATGGCCGTGGGCGTGGCGGGCAGCGGTGAGAGCGTCGAGTCATCTGGCGTGGGGGTGTCCGGATCGTCCGTCAGCGCGACATCGCTGCCGGAGGAGGACGAGTCGCTGGGATCGGCGAAACTGATTTCGGCGCGGTTCTCAATTTGCATCAGCCCCTCCGGCAGCGGGTCATTGATCACCACATCGAAGACAATCTGCGCCGTTTCATCCGGCTCCAGCGTGCCCAGGCTGACCTCCACGCGCTCATCGCCCGGCTCGTTGCCCCTCGTAATCGCTCCCTTGCTGGCGCGCACCGATCCCGCCACCAGCGTGACGTTGGGGTCGGGCACGTCCTGCAGCAGCGTGAAGACGCCCGGCCCGTCGCCGACGTTGGTGATGGCAATCGTGTAGCGAATGGTGTCGCCGGGGTCGAACTCGCCGTTTTCGTTGAGGTCTACCTGGAGCGCGTCGCGCTTGGTCGCGCGCACGTCGGGCGTGCCCGGCGGTGGGTCGAGCGTGACTTCGGCGTCGTCGCTGGCTTGGGCGCTGTCGCCATCCGGTGCCTGGCCGACGGTCGTCACCGTGTCGATGAAGCGGTCGCCCTCGACGCCGGTGATGTCGACGCTAAACTGGCAGCGGTATGTGTCGCCCGGCTGAATCGTCACCAATTTGCACGTGCTGGCAACGACGCTGGCGTTGGCGCTGGCGCTGACGCCGGTCAGGTCGCCGTACGGCTCATCCGCGAGCGAAGTCAGCGTGAGCGGGCTGCTGCTGGTGTTGGTGATCAGCACGGTGAAGCGGAACAAACCGCCCGGCTCCGGCAGCGACGGGGGATCGACCGCCTTGCTCAATTCGAGCGTCGGCTGCTCGTCGACGGCCGCCGTGTCCTTGTCCGTCGGCTGCGGCTGGTCGGGCAGCGGCGTGCCCGTGGCGTCGCTCGGCGTGCCGCTGACGTTGGCCTCGTTGGGCAGGTCGCCGCGGATGGTCGTCTGGTAGAAGTAGACGACGGTCGCACCCGGCGCAAGCGGCAGGTCACCGCTGAGGCGGGTTAGATCGTCCTGATTGATGTCCAGCGCCGGGTCGCTGAGCGCAAGGTCGGCCAGGAAGGTGCCGCCCGTGTTGGTGACGATGAAGCAGTAGGTCACGAGCGTGCGCGCCACGTCGTTCACGAGTTCGCCACCAGGGCACGAAGCGCCGCCATCTTGACCGGCGTAGACCGTCTTCGCCAGCGCAATCCCCGGCGGGATCAGCGTGACTTCGGCGTCGTCGTCGTCCGTCTGCTGCGGCGTGTTGGGCAGCACCATGCCGCCCTCGTCGCTCGGCGTGGCGACGACCGTGGCCGTGTTGACCAGGTCATCGGACAGCGTCGTCTCGTAAAAGAAGCGCAGCCGGGCGTTGGGCGCAAGCGGCACGTTGCCGTCGATCTGCGTCATCTCCGCCTGCGTAATCGCGAGCTGCACATCGTTCAACTCGACCTCGTTCAGGAAGGTGTCGCCCGTGTTCGTGACCTCGAAGCAGTAGGTGAGCAAGTCGTCAATCGCGCCCGCCACCAGCTCCGTGCCCGCACACGATTCACCGCCGTTGTGGCCGAGGTAGACCGTCTTCCTCAACTCAATGCTCGGCCCCACCACGTCGACCGCCGCCGTGTCGTCGTCCGTCACGTCGTCGACGCCTGTCAGATCGCCGCCGGTCTCGTCGCTGGGATTGCCCGTCACCTCTGCCGTGTTGAGCAGGTCGCTGCTGATGGCCGTTTCGACGTAGAAGGCGCGCTTGGCTCCCGGCGCCAGCGGCGTGCCGCTTGCAGCGGGGTCCAGCGGGATGAAGTCGGCGGGGGCGAGGCCGAGATCGCTATCCGCTAGAATGAGGCTGCTCAGGAAGGTATCGCCCGTGTTGGTGGCGACAAAGCAGTAGGTGACCTGCGTGCCGCTGATGCCAATTTCCAGCTCATCGCCCTCGCAGCTCGCGCCGCCGTCGCGGCCGGCGTAGACCGTCTTGCGCAGCGCAATCGCGGGCAGCACTTTGTCCACCGCCGCCGTGTCGTCATCCGTCACGTCATCGACGCCCGGCAGGTCGTCGCCGTCGCCGTTTGCCGGGTTGGCGCTAACGCTGGCCGTGTTGAGCAGGTCGTCGATGATGACGGCGTTGCTGTGCAGCGTGACGCTCTCCTGCGGCGCGAGCAGCAGGTCGCTGGTCAGCGTGATGCCGAGGTCGCTGTCGCTGATGACGACCGTGTTCAGGTAAGTATCGCCCGTATTGGTGACGCGGAAGCAGTAGGTCACGCTCGTGCCCGGCGTGCCGATCACGGTTTCGTCACCGGGGCAAGCGTCGCCGTCGTTGCGACCGAGGTAGACCGTCTTCTCGATACGCACGGCAGGCGCGGCGGTCTGCACTTCGGCTTCGTCCTCGTCGCGCACTTGAACGTCGGGAATCGGCACGCCCAGCGTGTCGACCGGCACGGCCACCACTTCGGCCAGATTAACCAGGTCGACGTCGAGCGTCTCCTCGAAGGCGACGGTCTTGCTTTCGCCGACGGCCAAATCGCCCACCGGCAGCAGCGCGCCCAAATCGGCATCGGTAATCACCGTGCTGATCAGGTCGGTGTCGCCCGTGTTGGTGACGACAAAGCAGTAGGTAATCGGCGCGTCCGGCGCGCTGCGCAGCAGATCGCTGCCGGGGCAGGTCGCGCCCTCGCTGCTGCCGTCGCTCTCGTGACCAAAGTACACCGTCTTGTCGAGGTCGATGCCGGGGCCGACCTGGTCGACCTGGGCGTCGTCGCTGTCGGTGGGATTGGGCGCACCGGGCAGGTCGTTGCCCTCGCCGTCGGTCGGGTTGGCAACGACTTCGGCAATGTTGGTCAGATCGCCGCTGATGGTGTCGGTGTAGACGTAGGTCAGGCTGGCGCTGGGCGTGAGCGGCGTGGAGCCGCTGAGCAGCGTCATCGCCGCTTTGTCGATGCCGAGCGTCTCGTCGTCCAGCCGCACGTCGTCCAGGAAGGTGTCGCCCGTGTTGGTGACGACAAAGCAGTAGGTCACTGCCGTGCCGTTGAGGTCGGTGACCAGCTCGTCGCCCGGACAGCTCGCCCCCGCGTCATCGCCGCGGTAGACGGTCTTTTGCAGCTCGATGCCGGGCGTCGCGCCGAGATAATGGCTGGGGTCGTCGTCCACCACGGGGGTAAAGCCAGCCAGCGGCGTGCCCGTCGCGTCCGCCGGATCGCCCGCGGCAACGACGACGTTGGCGTACTGCCCCGCCGCTGCCGCGCCCGTGGCCGAGCAGGTCACGCTTTCGCCTGCGGCCAGCAGCAGCGGCTGCGTCTTGGCCCCGCCCGCACCGTCCACACACGAAGCCGTTACGTCGCCGATCACATCGTCGCCCACGGTGACGTTGGCCAGTGCGACGTTGCCCGTGTTGACCACGGTGTAGGTCCACATCACGGCGTCGTCGGTGCGAATCACCTGACCGGTCGGCTCGTCGGACTGCACGCTGTTGGTCGTCTTCTCAACGTCGATGGCTGGGCGCGCGCCGAAGTAGTGGCTGGGGTCGTCGTCGCGCACGTCGTTGCCGCTGTAGTAGGGCCGATCCTCGCTGTCGACCGGCGTGCCGATCACAAACGAATCGTTGCGGTACTGCCCTTCGATAGCCTCGCCCTCGACGAGGCAGGTCATCGCCTCGCCCGGCTCAAGCCGCGCCGGATAGTCCTGGTCGCAGGCCATTTCGCCGTCAATCGTCTCCACCGAATCGCTCAGCGTGACGTTGATCAAGGTCGTGTTGCCCGTGTTGCGGATGACGTACATCCACTCGACGTTGCCGCCCGCGGGAACAAACGGCCCCGCGGCAGCCGTGTCGGCGTCGACCTCGTTGGTCGCCTTTTCCAGATCAATGCTGGGCTGGGCGCCGTAGTAGTGGCTGGGATCGTCGTCTCTGACTTCCGCCGGAAAGGTCTCGTCGACCGGCGGCGCGCTGGGATCGGCGACGGGCACGGCGCGCGGGTTGGCCGTCACGCGGCCCACGTTGGCGTACTGGCCAAGCTGCGCGGCAAACGCCTGGTCAACGGTGCAGGTCATGGTCGACGCGCCCGTCTCGTCAAAGAGCGGGTGGTCGGGAATAAAGTCTTCGCTGGCCGGATCGAGGAAGCTCGGATAGAGCGTCGTCAGCGGACAGGTAACGGGCACGGCCTGGTCGTCGACCACGCTGACGTTGTCCAGAATCATGTTGCCGGTATTGCGGACTTCATAGGTCCACGTCACGGCGTCATCTACGGGAATGAACGCGCCGGTTGGCTCGTCGGAATCGAGGCCGTTGGTGGCCTTTTGCAGCCGGATGGCGGGCAGCAGCGCAAAGAGGCCCGCGTCCCAGCTCGTATCGAAGGTGCTCTCCTCCAGCCCGTCCGCATCCAGGTTGATTTGCTCAGTGCGCCAGACGTTGTCCTCCGGGTCCCAGAAGAAGTCGGAGTCGCCGTCGTCGCCGTCGCCCCGGTTGGGAAAGGTGACCTGTACGCCCGGCGGCGGAACCATCACGAGGAAATAGTTGCCGTCGGGCCGATCCTCGAAGAGATATTGACCGAGCACGCCCGTTTCCGGGTCGGTGAGGGTGAAGCCGAGGAAGGTGTCCAATGGGCCAAACACACCATTGTCGTTGTCCCGCCACAGCTCCAGGCGCACGCCGGAGACGCCAATTTCCTCGCCGCCGTCCTGCAGGCCGTTAAAGTTGAGATCGCGGAAGACGAAGTTGCCGAGCAGGTTGGGCAGCGGCTCGCCCTCGATGCGCACCGTCACGGGCGGCGGTTCGGCAGAGATGGCCTTGCCCGTGCCCACCGCCGTGCCAAACCAAGCAAAGCTGTTGATTGCCAGCTCGTCCACCGGCGCGTTGGTCGGCGCCCGCATGGGCCACGTAAAGCTGATGGACTGGCCCGCGGGCAGGATGCCGTCGCCATCGCCCAAATCGCCGATAAAGGTGATGCGCATGGCGCGCACGGTCGTAATGTCGACCGGCAGCGTAGTGCTCCAGTTGGGCTGGTCGCAGCCCGTCGGCAGCTTGGGACGGCAGGGGTTGGCGGCGGTGGTGTACTCCACGCGGAAGCCCTCGCCCGTGACGGCGCCCACCAGGTTGGGTTGCCACTGCGTGTTGCGCTGCACGCCCGGCTGGTTGACGAAGCGGTCGCCAACGCGCGGCAGCAGCTCAATCACCGAAACTTCTTCCAGCCCCACGTTGCCGACGTTGCTCACGGTCAGCTGCCAGTCCACCTGCGCGCCGGGGCGCGAAGTCGTGTTTTGGACGTAGTCGGCGTCGTCCGGCCCCTGCACGCGCTTCTGCGAGTTGATGCCGGGCACGGCGCGAATGGTGACTTTGTCGTCGTCGCGGATGCGCTGGTCCGTCTCGTCCCCGTCGCCGTCGATGTCGCCCACGTCGTCCTGGGGATTCCAGCGGATTGCGTCGGCGGGCAGCGCGTTGGTGGTGGCGTAGCCGTCGTTGCGAATTGTCTTGGGCGGCTCGGCGTCCGGCACCTGCGTCTCGAAGCGCACGTAGATTTTCTGGTTCAGCTCCAGCGTGCCGGGAAATTCCCAGCGGATCGTGCCGCCGGTCGAGCTGTCAGCTGGCTCGACGATCACGGGCGTGCCCACGGCGCCCGGCGCGTTATGCACCCGCGCCGAGCCCGCCACGTAAGTCAGCGGCGGCGGCACGATGTCGGCGAGGATGGGCTGCGGCATGCCGTCCGTGGCGGAGCCCGGATTGCTCAGCTCGATTTCCCACGTCACGCGTGAGATGTCGGCGCCGAAAGTGGGGTCGACGGTGCTGGCGCTCTTGTTGCGCTTCTTGATGGCGGGCGCGGGTCGCGGCGATTCGACGATGACGTAGGTGTCTTCGGAGGTATTCACGTCCGGTAAATTGCCGGGCGCGTCCGCCGTCAGCCGCGAGACGTTGTCGAAGCGGTGCGGCAGCGTGTAGGTGTTGTCGCTGCGGTCGGGGTTGATGGCGTAGCCGTAGAGGCGCACCTCGCCCGTCTTCCAGTCGTCGGGCACGGAGCCATAGTTGATTTCAATGCGCGTAACGTTGGTCAGGCCGGACAAATCAATCGGCGCGGGGTTGCTGTCAAAGGGGCCAAAGCTCTGCTGGCCCGCATTGCTGGTCACGGTGACCGTCGCCTGGCTGCCGCCCGTCCACGAGCTGAGCCGCAGCTCGGTTGCCACAAACTCGGCTGGCAGATCGTCGCTGATGATGACATCATCCAGCGGCTGGTTGCCCGTGCTCTCGCCTTTGATTTTGAAGTAGAAGAGGCTGTCGCCCTCATCGCCTGTGCCATCGGCGTTGTCCAGCCGATCCAGGTCGACGTAGCGGCGCGAAACCTGCTTGTCGACTTTGCCGCTGGCGCGCGGCGGCTCCGGAATCGCCAGCGTGATCGTCGTACTGGCATCGTCCTGGAATGGGCCGTTGCCGGGGCCACGAATCGTGCCGCTGCCGACCACGTTGTTGGTCACCATCTGCTCCGGCTGGAAGGGCGCGTTCTCGGTTGGGGCATCCGGGTGGTTCGAGGGGTAAACAACTTTGTAGTCGCGCGAAATACACTTGCCTGGCTCAATCGTCACGTTGCCCAAATTCCAGGTGATGACGTTGTCCACCACCGCGCCGCCACCCGCGCTGGTGACAATTGCACCGGCGGGTAGCGTATCCACCAGCTGCGCGTTGTCCAGCTCGACAATCAGCGAGCCGCCCTGGGGATTGCCCAGCGAACAAATTTCCGCGCGGTAGCTCACCGGCTCATTGACGCGGTAGGGCGACTTGCTGCGCACGGATTTGCGCGTCTCCAGCTGGCTGGGCTGGGCCGTGGCGGAGACGGATTCGGCCTGGTCGGAGACGGTCAGCGGGTCGTTGGGGTTGGGGTTGCCCGCGCCGTCGTTGGGGCCAAAGAGCGCCTCGTTGACCACCGCCGTGCCGTTGGGCGTAATGCCGGACGGAAAGCGCACGGTAATTTCCACAGAAGTCGCGCTGCCGCCGGGCAGGCCGCCATCATAGCTGATCGTGCCGTCCGGCTGCTCCACCGGATTGCCCAATTGAACACTGCTGGTAGCGGTCACAAACTCTAACTGTGACGTATTGCCCTTGACGTCGGTAAAGGTCGGCAGCACGTCCTGCAGGATAAAATTATCACAGCCCTCGCCCTGTGCCGTCACGTTGCACTCGACGGTGACGAGGTAGGTAAACTCTTCGCCCGCGGCAAAGGTCGTGCGCTCGCCGACGACTTCTTTTTCGATGGTGGGGCTGATGGAGGCAAAGACGGGCAGGCTCTGCGTGCCCACCCAGCCGATCAGCACGGTAAGCAAAATGCAAACCAAAAGCAGGCGGTTGCGCCAGCGGAATCGAACCGGCGGCTGTATATAGTTGGGAGAAGTTGATTGATTGTGCCAAGGCATGGGTGGGCTCCTGTGAAGCGTGGGGAACGATGCTGGTCACAGCACCCGCCCAGAGTTTTGCGCAAAGGCTCCGGGCAGGTTGAACTAATTTCGCTGGGAACAAGCAAGATTAATTGGAAGTATCTACAGAGTAAGGGAGGATGCAGCGTTCGCAACGAGACATATGGCGGGTTCAGAGCTGCCAAAGCCGGTGGAAGATGAAGGTGGGGTTACAACAATAGAGCGAGGTGGGCGACCGTGCTTCTTTCGTCCGCGGTTTGACGTGCTAAATGGAAACGTTTCCAGGGGGGCGGCTGAACGGGGAGAGCGTGGGGAAAAGAGGAAGGTGGTTGAAATCGAACTGAGCAGAAAGCGCCGACGCGGACTTGTTTTTGTCGCCGCCTTCTGCCTTTATGCAGCGTTTAGCAGGCGCTGCAAATTCTCAGCGTGAAGCGCACGGCTTGCCGTGCCGCGCCGTCCCGCTGGCAGCAGCGACTCGGTGAGCTCGTCGGTTACCGCGTCGGCGTCGAGCGCGGGCACAACGCGGCGCAGGCCGTGCAGGTAGGCGACATCCGCCGCCAGCCGCTGCATGGCGTCGACGGGGTCGCTGACGGTCGTGCCGGTGTGGGGAATGTAGAGCTGGAGCCGCCGCTTGACCAGCCCGGCGAGCAGGCGCAGCGTCTCCAGCTCTTCGTCGCCTTTGGATTGCGAAGCGAGTGCGGGCACGAGCGCGTCGCTGCCAAAGGGGCCGCCGCAAATGACGCCAAGCGCCGGGAAGTGGACGACGTTGCCGCCGCGCTGCGAGTAAATATCCAGATAGTGCTGGCCGATTTGGATGTGGGCCACGCCGCCGGGCTGGGTTTGCAGCAGCGGCAGCTCGCCGTCGCGCGCTTGGCCCTCCGCCGCGCTGGTAAAGAGCGCCGCCAGATTGCTTGTCAGTTCAAAGCGAGTGGTGACGTCGCTGGGCGGGTCGATCAGCAGGAGCTGATTTGCCGCGCCGCCCGTCTGTGCGGCGAGCGCGGACATCGGCGGCTGGCCGAGGACGAAGAGCGACTGGCGCTGCGGGTCGCCCTCGCTAAAGAGTTCGAGGTGTTCGTAGAGCTGGGTGATGCGGGCATCGCGACCGCCGGCGTTGGAACCATCGAAGTCGAAGAGGTTGATGGGGGTGGGCATAGGTCACTGCGGATGTGGAGTTCCGTAGGTCACCTTTGCTCCGCAAGGTGACGAAGATAGCACGTCCAATCCGGTGCGGAATTTTCTACCGATTGGGTTAAATGGAGCTTGTCACATAGCGGAGCATATGACCTACGCCGGGCTAGCGGATAAAGGCCGCAGCCTGCTCGGCCAGCGCATCCTCGATGCGCTCGACATGACTTCCCATCAGGTCAATTTCGGCGATTTCGTCCGGCGTAAACCAGTCGATTTCTGTGGTCTCGTCGCTGAAGCCCATTTTGCCACCCGTTATGGTTGCCTCAAAGGTCATGGCAGCAAATTGAAAGCGGTTGCCGTCGGCATAAACCGTAATGCGGTGGGGCGTGGTATAGATGCCAATCAGCCTGTCGATGCGCACGCGTAGCCCCGTCTCCTCCCACACTTCGCGGATGGCGCATTCGATGGCGCTTTCGCCCGCATCCATCATGCCGCCGGGCAGACACCAGCGCCCGTTGTCCATGCGCCGGGTGAGCAGAATTCTTTCGCGCGCGTCGTCAAAAATAATGGCGGCGCAGCTCGGAGACAGCTTGGCCGTCGCGCCGATGCGGTCGCCGTAGAGGAATTGGGCCATAAGCGTTCAAAGATAGGTGACCGTCACTGCCCGCCACCAGGCTGACGTACTTTCAAACGGGTGGGCAGTGATTGTCACCGGTTTTCCGACGAAATAATATATGCAGACGCCCCTGATCCGGTGACAATCACCGTCCGCGCGTTCTCAGGTGGGCTTACCTGTCGTGGACGGTGACGGTCACCTCCCCCGGCACGACTTCGCCCAGCTCCTCGACCAGCGTCGCCAGTTCGGCGGGCAGATCGGCGATGACGACGCGGCCATCGGGCAGGATGTAAATCTCGGTTTCGGTGGGCAGCGCGGGCCAGTCGGAATCAGACGTCGATTCAGCTGACGCTGAGGGTAACATCGCCGCCCTCTTCGCGTTCGTAGTATTCACCCGTCCGCTCCTCTTCCTCGACGCGACCGATCTGCTCCAGCAGCGCGCTGATGTCTTCGCAGGCGCTGCCCTTGACGCCCTTGATCGTGTAGGCCATGCGCCCGTCGCGACCGATGGTGATTTCGATTTCTTGGCTTTGCATGGGTGTTCCTCGATTGTCGCCGCGTCCCCGGCACGCGTCGGGTGCGGGTTGGCAAACGATGCCACTCGTGGCGCGTGCCGGGGACGCTTTCTGTCCTCACTTCAAAATTTCTGCCACCGATAGCTCAAGCGTTTTCTCCGCCAGGGCCAGCGCAAGGTTATCGCCCGGCGCCCACGTGCGCCTGGTGCGGTACCGGTCGCCCCCGGGTTCGGTGTGCTGCTCGATAAAGCTATCGTTGATGTTGACGATCCACAGCTCCGGAATGCCCGCCTGGGCGTAGCGCGGCAGCTTTTCCCCGCTGTCGTAGGCCCACGTTGAATCGGAAACTTCAATGAGGAGGCGGATGTCTTCCGGTGTGGGATGGCCGTTTTCGTACTCATCATCCCGCATGAACAGAATCGAAATATCTGGCTCCGGTTCGCTTAGGTCCGATAATTGAATTGGGTCTTGAACACCAAGCAAGTAATCAGTTGGCAACTGGCGTGAAAATTGGCGGTTCAACCGCTTCACCACCGCCGCATGTGTTGGCCCAGCTGGCATTGTCTCTCGAATCCTTCCGTCCAGCAGTTCGACGTGGTCATCTTCGCAAAAGACGCCCGCCTTGATCATTTGATGATACTCGGACACTGTAAAGGTATGTAATCCAACCGTCATCTTCTCCTCCGCTTGTCCACTTGTCCGCGCGTCTCGCTCAACTCCACCGCCGCACCGTCAGCCGCAGCACGCCGTCTTCGCCCGCGCTCTCCTCCACCAGGTTAAAGCCCGCCGACTCCGTCTCGGCCAGCACCTTGTGGTAGGCGTAGCGCTGCTGCACCGGCTCCAGCACGCGCTTGATCTGGCGCATCTGCATATCGTCGCCGATGACTTCGTAGACGCCGTCCGCCGTTTTGCGCAGGCCAAACTGCACGCCGCGCGCCTGGATCAGCAGCGGGACTTCGCCGCGGAAGCCGCTCCACGCGTGGCGGTAGGGCGCGTTCTCCTGATACGACACCTGCTCGTCCGCCAGCGCGCGCTTGATCAGCGACACGTCCCGCAGCTGCGTTTGTACTTTGACAAATTTTGACATAGGTTTCTCCTAATCCAACCCTCTCACCGTGACCCACTGCAAAACCAGCCCGGCGGTAACGCCCGCCGTGATCACGCCCATCGTGCCCAAAACCGCAGCGAGGATGCGCCCGGTTGTCGTCTTGGGCGTGATGTCGCCGTAGCCAATGGAGCCCGCCGTGATGGATGACCAGTACAGCCCCTCCATAAAGGTGTAGGTCTCATACCCTGCATCATCGATTTCTACATCGGTTAGATCCTCCACCTGCCGCTGAATCTCCCCGTTCTCGGCATAGATAAAGAGCAGGGGGAAGGCCACTATAACCAGAAGCGACTGAAGGATCAAGTAGGCGAAGAGCCAGCGGCGATTGCGGCGCACGCGGTGAATCTCATAAGCCCGCGCCACGTGACGCATCCGCGCCAGCTCAATGTCGTCCATCAACGGCGCGGTGGGGGCCGTGCGCAGGAGGCGAAACATCTGCTCCAGATCGGCCTTCTGCTCGTGCTGGTGGAGCGCTTGGCGCAGCAGCAGCCGCACGTGGTTGTGTACCTGCTTTGTTATCGCCTCCGTGGGAAAGCGGAAGCCGTAGAGCGCTTCGCAGAATTGCAGAATGTGGTGGGGCGTTTCCCACCGCAGCGCGTCAAAATCGTCGGGCTGAATTTCTTGCGCGAGGAAGTGAGCAAAGGGCTCGTGCTCCAGCAGCGTGGGGGCGTCGCGCACCACGTGTAGAAAGGCCCGCCGCACCTCGGCGGAGGCGCTTGCCCCTGGCACATCGGCATCGTGCAGCGCGACCAGCTGCTCCACGAGCGACTGCTGCTCGGGCGAGGGTCGCCCGTCGCCGTACGCCGCCATCAACTCGGCAACGGCTTGGTTATCAAAGGAACCCGTTCCCTTTTGCGTGCTGCTCATCGAAGACCCAATCCAAAGGTTACCTGCACGGTTACTATTCAGCCTCCTGCCCAACCCTCTCTACAAATGTGGAGAGAACGGCTCCCCTCTCGCAGTGTGGAAGAGGGGTTGGATGAGGGCTGAATAATTATTTTACACTATCACGCCGAGCTGCAATCTACGCTTCACCCCGATAGGCCCGATCCAGCACCTGCACCGTGTGCCACACCGGCAGCGGCTGGCCCATCTGCGCCAGGTGATTCTGAATCTGCGTCAGGCAGCCGATGTTGCCCGTGGCGACCCCGCTCGCACCCGTGCTCAGAATGTTGCGCGCCTTGCGCTCGCCAATTTCGTGGGCCAATTCGGGCTGCTCCAGATTGTACGTGCCCGCCGAGCCGCAGCACAATTCCGCATCGGGGATTTCACGCAGCTCCACGCCGGGGATCGCCGAGAGCAGTAGGCGCGGCGCGTCCGTAATGCGCTGGGCGTGCGCGAGGTGGCAGGCATCGTGGTAGGCCAGCGCCAGCGGCTCGGCCAGCGCCGGCGGCTCGACGAGCCCCAGCTCGGCCAGAAACTCGCTGATGTCAACCACCTTGGCCGCAAAGTCGCGCGCCTTGTCCTCCTCCGCTTCGCCCTTAAACCACAGCTCATACTCCTTCATGCCGGAGCCACAGCCCGCCGCGTTGGTGACCAAGGCATCATACTCGCCCGCGAAGAGGCCGTCGAACGCATTCAAATTGCGCCGCGCCAGCGACCGGGCCTGCGCGCCCATGCCCGTGTGCATCGAGAGCGAGCCGCAGCAGCCCTGCCCCCTCGGCAGCACCGTCTCCACGCCGTTGCGCGCCAGCACGCGCAGCGTCGCCGCGTTGATGTCGGGGGCCAGCACCTGCTGCACGCAGCCCGTCAGCAGCGCGACGCGGGCGCGCCGTTTGCCCAGCGCCGGGAAAATTTCCGGCACGGGCTGCGCTGGCGGCAGCTCGTTCGGCAGCATGGCGAGCATGTTGCGCAGCGCTTCGGGCAGCCAGCGCGCAAAGGGCTTGGCCAGCTTGCCCGTGGCCGCCGCCAGCCGGAAGCGACGCGGGTAGGGCAGCGTCTCGCGCACGAGCAGCCGCGTCAAGCGGCTCATGGGCTCGCGTTCGCGCTCCGTCTCGTGAATTGCGCGAAAGGGCGTCAGCAGTTCACCATACTCCACGCCGGAGGGGCAGGCCGTTACGCAGGCCATGCAGCCCAGGCAGCGGTCGAGGTAGGGCGTCACGGCATCGAGATCGAGCGTGCCCTCCAGATTTTCCTTCATTAGGATGATGCGCCCGCGCGGCGAATCCATCTCCTCGCCCAGCACCTGGTAGGTGGGGCAGGCGGCGAGGCAGAAGCCGCAGTGGACGCAGCGCTCCACGGCGTGGGCCATGGCGGGCGCTTGGGGCGGTAGGGTTTCGAGCGGAATTTGATGTTGCATGGGAGCGATTGCGTATTGCTTAGTGCGTATTGCCTGTGGCGTGATGCGTGATGCGTGATGCGTGAACGGGTGGTGATGGATGGTGTGTTCAACCCGTGCACCCTGGGCTTGAACGCGCTTTAGCGCGTTTCGCAAGGCAGGCGGCGAATTCATTCGTCGCCGGTGGTGGCCGACGAACCGACGGCGCCCGTACCAATTTCGTGCCGACCGCGCTACCGCTCGACCACCACCGCATAATGGCCCTCGACATGCGGAAAGCGTTCGCTCAAGCCCTCGGCCAATTCGACGCCGAGGCCGGGTGCGTCCGGCAAATGCAGGAAGCCCTCCTTGATTTGTGGCTTCTCGGCCAAAATCTCCCACGTCAGCGGCCCCTGGTGCTGATTGAGCTCGACGACGCTGCCCACGCGACCGCGCTCAAAGGGCGCAGCGCTCGGCTGCGGCGCGGCGGCGACGGCGTGGGCGTGGGCCATGGCCATCAGCCCGTTGTGCCAGCTGTGCGGGCAAAAGCCGATGCCGTAGCGATCCGCCATCTCCGCAATCTGCATCAGCTCGGTGAGGCCACAGATGCCCGCATCGGGCTGCACGATATCGTAGGCGCGGCGCTCCAGGTAGGGGCGAAACTGCTCGACGGTGGCGAACTGCTCGCCGCCGGTGATGGGCATCTCCACCGCGGCGTTGAGGCGGGCATAGCCCTCGACATCCGTCTGTGGAATCGGCTCCTCGAACCAGGCGAAGCGCAGTTCGTCCAGCACGCGCGCAATCATTAGCGCCTCTTCTTCGGTGAGCCGCTGATTGCCGTCGAGCATCAATTCCATGCGCCCGTCCACGGCCTTGGTCAGCGCACGCATCAGGTCGACAAAGCGCTCGACCGTCACCCCGTTCCACGCCCACTCGGTGCCAATGCGAAATTTCATTGCCGTGTAGCCCTCATCAATGTGCTGCAGGGCCTGGTCGATCAGCGCTGCGGGGCGCACGCCCCAATCGTAGCCGCAGCCGCTGGAGGCGTAGAGCCGCACGCGCTCCGGCGGTGTTCTTTGAGATGGCTTGGCCAACAGCTCGCTCACGCGCCTGCCAGCTATTTTACCACGTAAATCCCACAGCGCGCAGTCGATGCCCGCCGCGGCGCAGTCGTAGGCGCGCCCGCGACCGTTGGGGCGCGGCGCGATCGACGGATCGCTGGGGTCTTTGCCCACGAGCAGCGGGCTCAGCCATTCCACCCAGCCCGCGATCTGGCTGGGCCAACCGTAAGCGCTCGCCTCGCCGATGCCGGTCGACCCGTCGTCGGTCTCAATCACCACAATGGCGCAGTCGGCCTTAATCGTGCGGTAGCGGGCGGTGATCCACTGGCGCTCGCGCTCGTGGAGGCGGGAGAGGCAAAGGGTGGTGAGCTTGGTGATTTTCATGAGAAACTCCTCGTTCCCACGCTCTGCGTGGGAATGCAGTCTTGGACGCTCTGCGTCCCCGGCTGGCAGAGCGAAACGGTTTGTGCGGGCGGCAGCTACTTTGTTTACCGCCTTTGGACGCAGGGGCGTCCGGCGGGGCGTTCCCATGCTCCTGCGTGGGAACGAGCACTACGCAATCTTCCCCGCACAGCGAAAGGCCAGCGCCATAATCGTCAGCACCGGGTTGAAGCCGCCGTTGTTGACGTGCAGCGAGCCGTCGATTACGTAGAGATTGTCGTGGCCGTGGACGCGCCCCCAGCCGTCGGTGACGGAGGTGGCCGGATCGTGGCCCATGCGACAGGTTCCGGCCTGGTGCTGGCCGCCGCTCAGGACGGAGCGCACGGGCGTCGTCCAGACGCGGGTCGCGCCGCTGGCCTCCAGCCACTCGACGGCGCGCTGCTGCATAAAATTGGCCGTGCGCAGCGTCTCGTCGTGGACGACGCCGCTGAGTCGCGCGACGGGCACGTCCAGCCGGTCGCGCACGCGCCCGTCCACGGTGACGCGGGCCTGCGGGTTCGGGATGTCCTGCGTAGGGCCGTAGACCTGGAGGGTGCGGCGGTAGTGGTCGCGCATGTGCTGCTTGTTGGCCAGCCCCCAGCGCGGCACGCCCGGCGGCAAGGGCGTGCGCCAGTAGATGATCGGCAGCTTCGTAAACTCATTCGCCAACATTCCGCCGCCGAGGATGCGCTCGCCCCGATCGTCGACGTTGCCGTGGTTGAAGTCGCAGGTCGAAAGGGAGACGCCGGGGCCGTTGCCGTCCTGAATCTCTTCGTCAAACAGACCGTAGGCGCCGGTATAGACGTGGCCCTGTAAATTGCGGCCAACCTGGTCGTGTTCGTTGCCGAGGCCGTGCGGGTGCGACTCGCTGACGCTGTTGAGCAGCAGCCGCGCCGACTCAATCGCCCCGGCGGAAAGGACGACGCGCCCTGCCCGCACCGACCTTGCCTGCACGTTCCCCGCCTCGTCGACCGTGCGAATCTCTATGCCGACCACGCGCCCGCGCTCGTTCGTTTCCACCTGAGCGACCTGCGACTGGGTCAGCAGCGTACATTTCCCCGTCGCCAGCGCGCGCGGGATGGCGGTGTTGTGCGTGCCGTTTTTGCTCTCGGAGGGGCAGGCAAAGCCGACGCACATGCCGCACTGCACGCAGGCCGGTCGCCCCTGATAGTGCGCCGTGTTGATCAGCAGCGGCGCGGGCGCGACGTTCCAGCCGAGCTTGTCCGCACCTTGCGTCAGCACGTCGCGCTGCGGATTGTCCGGCACGGGCGGCATGGGGTACGGCTTCGAGCGGTGTCCGCTGCGCGCGTGGGGCGGGTTGGGCCCGGCGACGCCGATTTCCCACTCGGCGCGGGTGTAGAACGGTTCCAAGTCCTCGTAGGAGATGGGCCAATCGGCAAGCGAGCTGCCTTCCGGCGTGCCGTATTCGCTGGCGAGCTGAAAATCTACGGGCAAGAAGCGCCACGCCTGCGCACCGTAGACTCTCGTGCCGCCGCCGACGCCCATGGCGTTGTTGTGGTAGCCCGATTCGTGGGGCTGCACCACGTGTTCTTGGTCTTGTGGGTCGACAAAGACGCGCGGGTTGCCGTCCAGCGCGGGGCCGGTGTTGTGGCCGTAAAGCGCCAGCCGGTGGTTGCGCAGGTGGTCCCGCCCGACCTCGCGGAAGGGTTGCCAGCGCCCGCGCTCGATCAGCAACACGGATTGCCCCGCCTCGGCCAGCACGCAGGCTACGATCCCACCCGCCGCCCCCGCGCCGACGATGACGGCGTCGTATTCACCCTCGATTTGAGCAAAGGGCGTGGGCTGAATCTCCGGCGTCTCAATCGGCGGCAGCGGCGTGAGCGCGGGATTCGGCCCGGCCCGATAGCCGATCATGCGCCACGACTGCGCGCCGCGATTGCCGCCGTTGGCCGGGTCGCTGTAGTAGCCTTCGGCGGCGAGGTTGACGAGCGCGTCAAAAAATTGCGCGGCGTCGACAGGCCACTCGTGCTGGACTTGCCCCTGCTCGACGTCGGCCAGGATCGCGTCCTGCTGCACACCGGTCAGGTCGGCAAAGGCGGCGTCGTGGCGCAAACGCGATTCGGCGTCGAGCGCGGTCAATCCCGCTTCGACCAGCGGGGCGACGGGGGCGAGGTCGCCCGCCCAGTGGCGGGCGAGGTAGTCGCCAACGCCCGCGGCCCAGCCGGACGGAAAGTCATCGGCGGGGAGCAGGCGGTCGATGGTGGCGCGGAGGGTTGGGTGGTAAGAGAGCATGGTTCATTAATAGCGAGCGGCGTCGAATGAATTTGACATTTGGTTTGCGAAACGCGCTAAAGCGCGTTGATTTCTGCTCGTTCCCACGCAGAGCGTGGGAACGCCTTCTTCGACGCTCCGCGTCGCCGCATGACAATCGAAGACTGGGTATAAGTTACACGGGGACGCAGAGCGTCCGGTCGGGCATTACGACGCAGAGCGTCGCAATGAGCAAAAACCCGTCGGCTCTTTGCGCTGGCTCTACGCGCTCAGCAGCGATCTGGCGATCTCGCTCCACTCGTCGTCGAGCGAGCCTTCGTAGACGGGCTGATTGGCGCGGCGATACCAGTGGGCGGCGTTCGATTCGTCGCCCTCGACGCGGTGCAGGTAGGCGTGAACCCAGTCGAGCTGGGGGTCGCCTTCATCCTGGGTGATGTTGTGGGCGGCTTCCCAGCTGTCATTGGCGGCGTACCAGAGGGCCTGCAAGGGCAGGCCGAGATCGCCGGGAGGTGTGCCGTCGGTGAGAGTGGCTTTGAATTCGGTGAAGGTCATTTGGGTACTCCTTGAGTTATTTCGTTTGTTGCGTTTGGACGCAGGAGCGTCCAGTCGAGCATCCCGACGCAGAGCGTCGGGACGAGCATTTAGTTACGAATCGGCGACGCTGCCATCCTCGAAATAGGCGGCGTAGCTGTGGATGTGTGGGCCACCGGTTTTGTACTTGTCAAAATCGGGCTGGTGGCGGGCGCAGGCGGCTTCGTCGACTTCGACGCCGATGCCGGGCTTGGTCGGCGCGTGGATGTAGCCGTCGACGATGTCGAGCGGCTCTTTGACGAACTCCATCATGCCGGGCACATTTTCGGGATCGACCATCTCCTGGATAACAAAGTTGGGCGCGGCAAAGTCGACCTGAAGACAGGCGGCGGTGGAGACGGGGCCGTAAGGATTGTGCGGCGCCAGCCCCGCATAGTAGACCTCGGCCATGGTGCCGATTTTGCGCACCTCGCTGATGCCGCCCGCGTGGCAGGTGTCGGGCTGGAGCAGCGAGGCCGCGCCCTGCTCCAGGATTTCGCGGAAGCCCCAGCGGGTAAAGAGGCGCTCGCCGGTCGCAATCGGCGTGACCAACGCCCGCGCGACGGGAGCCATCGCCGCCGGATTTTCGGCCTGCACCGGCTCTTCGAGAAAGAGCGGGTGGTAGGGCTCAAAGAGCTTGCCGTACTGGATCGCCATCTGCGGCGTGAGCCGACCGTGCATGTCGAGCAGAATGTCGATGCCGTCGCCCACGGCTTCGCGCACGGCGCGCAGCTTGGCCTCGGCCTCCTTGAGCACCTTCGGTCCGTCGAGCATCTTGGTGATCGGCACGGGCACGGTCTTGATCGCCGTCCAGCCCCGCTCCACCTTTTCGCGCGCGCTGGCGACGGCCTCGTCGATGGTCGCGCCGCCAAAGTGGGTGTACATCCGCGCCCGCTCGCGCACCGGCCCGCCCAGCAGCTCGTAGACCGGCCGCCCCAGCTCCTTGCCCTTGATGTCCCACAGCGCCTGGTCGATGCCGCTGATGGCCGTCAGCCCAATGACGCCCATGCGCCAGAAGGCGCTGCGGTAGAGCTCCTGCCAGCAGCGCTCCACGTGGCGCGGGTCGAGGCCGAGGATCAGCGGCTCCATATCCTGCAGGCAGCCCGCCACGGCGCGCGGCTTGCCTTCGAGCGAGGCCTCGCCCCAGCCAACGAGGCCGGGCTGATCCGTTTCGACTTTGACGAAGACAAAGATGCGCGCGCCGCCGTCGGCGAGGATGGGTTTGATGGCGGTGATTTTCATGGTGGGAGCTCCTTGGTGTGGGGTTTGCGTTGGTTTTAGCTCATCATCCCAAAAGTGTGCGTCGACGTTTTTTAGAGGTAACTATTCAACCTCACCCCCAGCCCCTCTCCATTGATGGAGAGGGGAGTTTGATTCTTTGTTGACGAAGGGACTCGGCTTTGGCAAAATCGCTTCGTCAACGAAGAGGCTGAAGTCCTCCCTCCACGCGTGGAGGGAGGATTTAGGAGGGAGGCGAACGCTTACCCACCCTGAATAGCTACTTTTAGAGAACGAAAACAGCTGTTGCACACTTCCGGGAGAAGAGCGTTGGCGTTATTCGTCGTCTTCCATCGAGTATATTTCCAAAAGCTTAATTTCGTTTGGATGCTCCTCTTTCCACTGAACGATTATTGTGTAACCGAGCATAACGAGTTCAAACAAATTTGGCTCGCCTGGAACCGACAGCAGCACTTCTCGCGGGTCGCCCACATCCTTCGGATAGTCACGAATGCCCATTGTCACCTGATAACGATCGTCCGGATTGTTGACGACGTTCCGAAAGCTAGTGAAGTAATCGGGATGAGCGATCACCGTCCACTGTTTAATCATCAATCAACCCCCGCCTGATGAGCTCTTCATCAGTGAACGGAATCCCTAGGTCTGAATTTTCGTCTAGTTCTCGCGCGCGCATCGCGGCGACCTGACGGGCTCGGAACTGTCGCAATTCCTTTGCGAGTGCATCCCACTGCCGGACGCTGACGAGAACCGCGCGCGGTTTGCTCCGTTGAGCCAACACAACGGGCGCTTTGTCCAGCTTGCTGAGCACCGATGCCTGGTCAGTCCTGAAATCTGAAATCGGCACGATTTGTTGAACGGTATCCATAATGCTCCTTTTAGCCATCAAACACAATCTGGTTGAACAACACTCGCTAACTTTATCGCGCAAATGATAAATTGTAAAACCGGGCAGTTCTGCCCGGTTTTACTTTGCCTTCTTTGTTCACTTTCAAGCCGAGCGGTCTAACGCTCGCAACACCAGAACCAAAACCTACACTTCTTGGTTCTTGCAGTTTTGGTTTCTGTGTAATTGCGCTTGTTAGATTGATTAGCCAGGATGTTTCGTAAAAATAGAAGCTATGTTTTTTATCAATTCCTTTTTGTCCTCGCGGCTCATGTTATCAATAGAGCTTATGTTTGGCATGTTTTCTACTTTCATATCTGATAACCTTCCCATCTTCATTTGAAACGAAGCTTCTTCATCGATAGCGTGGCGCGCTAACTGAATATTGCGTTCAGCTAGGTCTTCATCTATAACCTTATTGGGAAGGCTCATTTTCCCCTCAACTGATATACCAACATAAAGAGAATTATTTTTATCATTATTTCTCTTGTCTGCTGAGGCCGGCGCGGCGTCTATAATTTTCTCGAAACCTTCTTCGTCACCCAATATTGCGGCTAGAATCGAGTTTCCGACTGTTTCTTGTCTCAGCTTTGATTTGTGATCTCGTAATCTTTTTGTCGTGAGCTTCCAATCTACTTTTATTCCTGAAGCAAGTCTACGACCCGCAGCGTAGAGAACCTTGCACTTAGCAATTTCTTCTCTAGCTATGTGGGCGAGCGTATAAGAGCGAGCAAACGCTTTGTTGTCGAACAAAATCTCAGACTCTCTCAGTAACTCCCTAGCATTTATGATGAGAGCCAGCATATATTCATCAATTTGATTAAGATTAAAGGACATTAGCTTTGAAGAATTCAATCATTTAATATACGGGGATTCCCCTCTTGTGACGGAGGCTATCTCCCACCTAAGTCCGATTATACCGCACCTTCCAGATGACAACAATACGCGGAAACTTTTTACGAATCCCCGATTATCACCGGCCACTCAAAATTGCACGTCAATCTGCTTCATCGATCAACCGAGGCCCCGCATACGATGGCTGATTTACATAGCGAGCCATGCCCAGATCGAGCGTAATCTCGTGAGCGGGGGGCAGGTGGACGCGCAGGTGCTTGTCCCCCACCTCGACCGTCTGCGGCTCGGTTTCCAACGGCGGCGCGCTGTAATCCCTCGGCGAACCGGGGTAATCACTCGTGCGCGTGTCGAAGCGTGCGCTGGTAAAGAGGTGTTCGCCAAAGGCGCCCGCCTGCACGATTAGCTCGTGCGCGTCGAACGGGCTGAGGTTAATCAGCCGCAGCCGGATACCCTCGCCGTCGATGCGCTCGACCAGCGCGGCCACGTCCGGCGGCAGGCCGGGGCGCTCGGTCGCGGCGTCAAAATAGCGCACCTGGCAGTGGAGCAGGCCGCCGTTGTAGATAATCTGCGGCGCGCCGAGCGTGAGCTGCAGCAGCGCTTCGGTGCTGACGGGGTTGTGCCACTGCCAATGGTGGATGTGGAGCTGCATCAGGTCGGCGTCGTCCGCCTCGATCAGGGCGAGGCGGCGGCAGAGTTGACCGTAGGTGGCGCTCAGAATTTGCGCGGGGTAGTCCGGGTTGTCGCCAGCCAGGAAGCGCAGCCACGGCTGCTCGTGGCCGTCGTCGGCCTTGTTGTGAAAGGGGGTGACGCGTCGCCAATCGTAGGGGCTGCGCTCGCGCAGCATCTCCAGCCGCTGCCAGTCTTCTTCGGATTGAGAGAGATGCCAGAGCGCTGTGGCGAAGACGGGCGATGGGGGCTGCCAATCAAACCAGCCGGAATCGGCGTAGCGATAGGGGACGAGAAACATCGGCTCGGTTTCGTCGATTTGGTCGGCCCAGTGGTGGCGCAGGCTCATCTCGACTTCGTCGGCGCGGCACACTTTGCCGAGAGAGAGGATGCGCTCCATCTGGCGACGCGGCAGCTCCAGGTACGCGTCATCCCGATTGATGAGCAGCGCGTTGGCCCCGGCGACCAGCGCGGCCATTTCGATGTTGTAAAAGCCGTGGGGCCAGCTCCAGCCGTAGAGCCCGCCGTACCACTTGCCGTCCATGTGCTCGCCGACCTCGCCCGATAAACCCACGTTGTCCGGCAGCAAATCCCCGTTGGCGCGCGCCCGCTCCCGCCACGCATCGACATACTCCAGCACCCAAGAGCGATAGCGCTCGTCGCCCGTCAGCAGGTAGGCGTTGGTTACGAGGCTGGTGACGATCAGGTTGCCGGCCACGTCGCCCTGGCCCATGCGCTCGTGCATGGCTTGGCCCATGCGCCGGGCGAGCGCTGGCTCTTTGAGATCGTCGTAGTGGTGGATGCCGGGAATGTCCTCGAAGGGCAGACCGTACGGGCGCATTCCCGCTGCCCAGCGGTAGGCGGGTTGATCGCTGTTGCCGTAGCCCCAGCGCGGGCCGCCGCTGCCGTTGTGGGCGGCGCGGATGATCTGGTGCTCGGCGTCGTAGTTGGGCGCGTCAGGATCGTCGCCCGTGTAGAATTTGGCAAAGCGCTCCGCCCGCTCGCGGTTGATTTCGTTGTCTGGGTCGGCGAGGCAGAGGAAGTAGAAGTAAATGTAGCTTTCGCCCTGGTGAAACTGGTCGTAGCCCAACTCGTACTCGCGATGCACCATGCCTGCGCGCGTAAGCTGCCGCGTGATGCCGTCCCACAGGTGCTGGCCGTGGTGCAGCAGCGCCTCGTCGCCGCCGAGGAGGTAGAGCAGCGGCCAGTTATAGGCGCTCTCGTAGAAGTCGTCCGCCCCGTCGCGCGATCCGGTTCCCCCTTCGCGCCAGGTCAGCTCATTCTCCTCGTTCACGTAGCGGGCGAGGAAGGGATCGACGGCGCGGTTCATCGTGTCAATGAGCGCGCGTTCGAGGAAGGCCCAGGCCGGTGGGTTGTCGCAGGGAATGGTGGCGGTGAGGGTGAGCATGGCGCGGTTTGTTCGATGTGCAGTCCTTCGCAAAGCTGCCGTTAGGTTGTATCAAAACATAAACTACTTTATAATTCAACCTAACGTTTGCGGTTTAACGCTTTGCACGGACGTGAATAAAAAGGAGTTACAATGAATAAAGTCATGCCAACCGCACCAATCAGCGATGTGCATTTGAACCAGAAGCAGCTGCTGGAACGCCTCGCACAGGAGCCTGTCGTATTGATGAATCGGTCGCAGCCCGCAGCTGTCTTGATCAGCGTGGAGGAGTGGAACCGGACGGCCATGGCGATGGACGCCATGCTGGAACTGATCCAGCGCGATCGCCCCTGGTTTTCGCTGCCCGTCCACACGCTTGACGAAATCAAGGCCGAAATGCAGGTTCCCGCATGAGACCCTGGCGCTGGATTGTCAACGATTACTACAGGCAAATGATTCAGCAGTCGCTGATGCAAAACGACAGTCTGTTTGACGCGCTTGATCGCCTGGAGCATACGGCCGACGGCTATCCGCGAGAGGGCCAGCACACAATCGAAGATGATCATGGGCTGATTGTGCGCTGGCACGTGGCGGGCTATGAAGTTTTGTACGAGCGCTTGACGAGAAATCGGTATCTGCTGATGGCGGCTTTACGCAAAGCGTAGACTGACGAACCGGTTTTGCGCAGCCCGTGCGCACGTGGGCGTGCGCACTCCTCGTCTCGACGGGAAAACCAATCAAGTCACGCCGCAATTGGCGCGTCGGCATACACCCGCTCCCAATTTTCCAACGCCACGCCGCCCAGCCGTTCGGCCATGCGGCGGTAGGCGTCGCGGCGGTAGTCCCACTTCTGCGCACGCGGCACCTGCTCCAGCCAGTCACAGAGGTGCAGGGTGACGAGGTCGTCGTATTCAGCTTTCGTGAGTTCAATTTCCTCGCCAGTTTCCCGATGAATAATCGAATACGGCCCGTCGATCTGCTCAAGCTGCGCATCGAGCGAGCCGCGGTCCATAAAGCAGTTGACGTAGGCCAGCTTTTCCGCGTGGTCGCCGATCAATGCTTGCAGCTCAGGGCGGCGCTCGACCGGCAGGGTGAAGCCCTGGAAAATCTGCGTGCCGTAAATCGAGTGAAAGAGCCCCGCGCGGGCGACCTCCTCGCTGGCGTCCCACTTTCTCAAGTCGTTGTAAACGCCAATCGCGTGGGCCAAATAAGATTTGTCCGTGTGGCTCACGTCGGCGGCGCCGAGCGAGACGATGTAGTCGGTCATCTGCTTGAAGGTGGTCACAATTGGCT
This sequence comes from Caldilineaceae bacterium, assembly GCA_965213595.1. Taxonomy (GTDB): domain Bacteria; phylum Chloroflexota; class Anaerolineae; order Caldilineales; family Caldilineaceae; genus JBCCFC01. The sequence continues at coordinate 1,417,504 of CBDBZO010000002.1, forward strand.
CCTTTTGTCTTAACAATGCTCGTTCCACGCTCTGCGTGGAATGTAAGGTCGAGACGCTCTGCGTCTCACGGTGGGGTACAAGGCTGGCTGTTCCGCTGCATCACTCGCATGCCGCCGTGGGACGCAGGAGCGTCCCGGTCGGCATTCCCAAGCAGAGCGTGGGAACGAGAGATGGAGTCGAACGCGACATGCGCGCCATTATTCCCCTTTCGACGCTCGATACGCTTCAAGCATCTCTGCGGAGGGCGGGTAATACTCGCCCGGCGAGACGCCCTCCGCCGCAATCTTCGCCTTAATATACGCCTCTACCCCCTCCTTTTCTTCCACGAGATCGATGCACTCCTCCGCAAACCAGGAGGGCACGACGACCACGCCATCATTATCGCCCACGATCACGTCGCCGGGGCGGACGAGAACGCCGCCACACTGGATGTCGACATTCTCGGCGGCGGGCACGGCCCACGGCGTGCCGCCGTAGGGCGAGCGCGCCTGCGCGTAGACGATGAGATCGTAATGCTCCTCGATCAGCACGTCCAAATCGCGGATCGCGCCATCGGTGACGACGCCGTCGGCGTTGTTGAGCTTGAGCTGGAGCAGCTTGACGTCGCCCGCGACGACCGGCTTGGGATTGCCCATGAGATCAGCGACCAGCACGTCGCCCGGCCCACAGCGGTTCATGGCCTTGTATTCGGGCGATTCCGCGTCCAGCTTAACTTCGGCCACCAGGTCTGGTCGCGGCGGCAGAAAGCGCAGCGTGCGCGCGCGGGCGGCCAGCCGCTGCCCCGGCGTAAAGGGGCGCACGCCCTCCATAAAGGGCAGCGGCACGCCCGCCTTCTTCTGCACCACCTGCCAGACTGTCGCCACCGGCACCTGCTTATAGCGGTCGAGAACGGTTTGGGGTACGTCGATAGGGTCAAAGCGTTGAGTCGTCACGCATGGCTCCTGAATGATGGACCAGTAGACGTATGTTCGGGGAAGCTGGACACAGAGCGTCCGGGCCGCATTCCCGCGCGGGGCGTGGAACGAGGTGGGTTACCAAGTCCGCTCCTTAAGCATCTCCTGAATCGCTGCCTTGGGCACGGGCAGTTCATCCATGTGATCCTCCAGCCAGCCCGAAAAATCGCGCTCAATGTGGTCCTCCCAGCGGCGGTCGATTTCACCACTCGTGTAGATGCCTTCGGCCAAGCGCCCCTTGCCGAAGCGGTCGCGCAGCTGGATCAGCTCGGACGTTTTAACGACTTTCTCGACGAGGTGCGGCGGGATAAAGACCACGCCATCCTGCCGACCAAGCACGACATCGCCCGGCATGACGGTGACCTTGCCGATGCGCACCGGGCAGTTGACGCCCACGAGCATGATGGTCGGCGAGGCGTAGCTCGGATGGACGCCGCGGAAGAAGCTGGCGAAGCCGTCGATTTCCTGGATGCCGTCGAGATCGCGGATGGCCGCGTCGTGGACGACGCCGTTGCCGGATTTGGCGTAGATCGAGGTGGCGAGATTGTCGCCCATCACCGCGCCCTGCTCGATCTTGCCAAAGACGTCGGCGATGTAGACATCGCCCGGCACGAGCATGTCGATGGGCCAGGAAATCTGGTCACCCACGGCGCCGACCTCTGCGCCCTTCTCCTCCATGATGGTGCGCATCTGCGGGCGGCGCGGCATGTACATCGCCGTTAGCGCACGGCCGACCAGTACCTGGCCGGGATGGGTGGCGAACCAGCCGTCTTCGTACTGGTGGTGATAGCCATCACCGCGCAGGATGCCCCACGCCTCGGTGATGGTCACGTTGCGCACGCGCTCGAGCAGCGCATCCGGCACGTGCGGGCGGCCGTCGTCGAAGCGGTCGCCCGTCCACTCGCGGGTGTAGTCGATGATTTCGTCGGGCGATAGGTTGAGGGGAGCAAATTTGTGCATGGTGATCCTCAGAAACTTACGATTTTAGATTTACAATTTACGAGGCCACGCCAACCACGAATCGTAAATCTAAAATCGTAAATTTTCTACTCGTTCGCCGCCTTCCACTCGTTTAGCTGCCGCTGCACTTCCTCGACAATCGTGTCGATGCCCGCCTCCTCCATCTTCTGCATGGCCTCCTCGGCGTTGCCCTCCCAGGGAACCCAGCCGTTGATAATCGGCTCGACAAACTCGTCCCCCACGGCGGTGACCTGGGCGATCTCCGTCTCGATTGGGCTGCGGTCCACCACGAAGCCAAGCGCTTCGGAGGGGAAGGCGGTGTCGTTCATCTCTTTGGTCGCTTCCCATGCGCCCACCTGGGCGGCGTCGCGGTAGTAGGCGTTAAACTGGTTGCCAAACATCCAGTCGCCGTTGGGGTTGTAGGTGCTGGTGTCGGCCGTCACGCCGTCGGGGAAGCGCATGACCTGATTTTCCTCGTCCGCCCACACCCAGTGCGTGCCCTCGATGCCGCGGGCCAGCAGGTTATAGACTTCGGGGTCGGTGTTAAAAAGCTCCAGCACCTGCATAGCCTCCTCGGGGTGGGGCGAAGTGGCGCAGATGGCGTTGAGGGTGGCAATCGTGCCCGCCGTGTCGATGATCAGCGGATCGGTGAGATTCTTGATCGTGAAATCGTGCCCGTACTGATTCTTGGATTCCACATCGTTACCCGGCTTCTCGACGTGGTAGCCCATTGCAAATTGACCGGCGCGGAACATGGCCTGGGACTGGTCCGCGGCAAGTGTATCGGCGGGCAGCCAGCCGTTTTCGTACCAGCGGCGGGTTGTCTCTGCGGCCTGCTTAAACTCCTCGGTTTCCAGCAGGTTGACCACCGTCAGCGATTCATCGTCCGCCTTGATGCCCACCGGAATGCCGTCGTCGAGCGGATCGTAGCCGTAGTACTGCGAGCGCCAGAGCGTGTCGCCCAGCACGGGCGTAATGCCTTCGCCCTCGGCCACGGCCCCCAGGAAGGGCTCCATGTCCTCCCAGGTGGTGACGTCGTCCAGGCTAAAGTCGTACTTGTCGAGCAGGTCGGTGCGCACGTGGACGCCCCAAGGCTTGGGGAAAATCTGCTGGTTGATCACGCCATAGATCGTGCCGTTGATGCGTGCGGCATCCCACGTCGTTTCGGGCATGCTGGCCCACAGATCGGGCGCGTGTTCGGGCAGCAGCTCATCCAGCGGCGCGAGCACGCCGTTGGCGACATTGTTGGCGTAGCTGTTCGTCCAGGGCGCGGTGAAGATGATGTCGCACGCTGCGCCAGCCGCCAGCCGCAGCTGCATCTTGTCGTTGTAGACGCCGCCGTCAATCGGCTCCAGCCGCAGCCGCACGCCAATCGCTGGCGTGATGATCTCGTTGAGCGCATCCTCCACCATCTGCTGATCGGGCTGCTCCGTGCGCGCGTAGGTATAGGTGATTTCGACGATGTCGTCGCCGGCGGCGGCATCGGTCATGTCGGTGTCGGCGGCGGGGGCCGTGGCGCAGGCGGCAAGCAGCGCCAGCGTGAGCAGCGCGGCGAGCAGCCGAGTGGTTAATCGGTTGAGTGGTTGGGTCATGGGGAGGGTCTCCTTTTGGGAAAATTTTAACTTGATGCAAATTGATGGGATGTATCGATGAGCTGTCAGCGGATTATCGAGAGCAGATTGAACGGATTGTTAATTGCGTTCTCGTTGCACAGATTTTGAAGCGTCAAAGTCCAAAAGATATCAATATCCAAAACCGAAAACGCTGCTTATCATCCGTTTAATCCGTTCTCCCAATCCGTTGATAGGCCACGTTACCCCTTCAGCCCGCCAATCGTGATCCCGCGCACAAAATACTTTTGCAGCAGCATAAAGACAAACAGCGCCGGGCCAAAGGCCAGAACGGCCATCGCCATGCGCGCCGATTGGGTCGGGATCGGCTCGCCCATGGTCTGTGGGTTGGAGGCAAGCACGCTCATGTTGCGCATGAGCACCTGCAGCAGATATTGCAGCGGGTAGAGCGCGGCGTCGTCGATAAAGAGCAGCGCCAGGAACCAGTCGTTCCAGTAGCGCAGGATAAAGAAGAGGCCGATGGTCGCCAGCACGGGCTTGGATAGCGGCATTACCATCTGGAAGAAGATGCGCCACTCGCCCGCGCCGTCGATGCGCGCGGCGTCGAGCAGCTCGCCGGGCAGCTGGGCAAACGAGGTGCGCAAAATCAGCACGTACCAGGCCGTGCCCAGGTAAGGCAAAATCAGCGCGAGCACGTTGTCTTTCAGGCCCAAGTACTGGGTGACCAAGATGTAAAAGGGAACCATGCCGCCGTTGAAGAGCAGCGTGAAGAAGACGTAAAACGAGAGCGGGCCGCGCAGCCGAAAATCCTTGCGCGCCAGCGGCCAGGCCAGCAGCGACGAAACGAGCAGGCCCACCACTGTCCCCACGGTCGTCACCAGCGCGGTGACGCCGTATGCGTTGAGAATCTGCTGTGGGTTCTTCAGAATGTACTCGTAGGCGTGGGTCGTAAAGCCGACGGGGTAGAGCCGGTAGCCCTGCACCACCAGCGCCTGTTCATCTGAAAACGAGACGGCGACCACCAGCAGCATGGGAATCAAGCAGGCCAAGCCAATAAGCGTGAGCAGCCCATGAACGACCAAGTTGCGCGGTCGACGGCGAGCGCGGCGCACGCGCGTCAGGGGTTGTGTGGATACGGGTTGGGTAGATTCTAGAGTGGCCATAGTTGGTTTCGCTGTTAATCCGCGTCCCCGCGTTCTGGGAGTTTATGTCAATACAGCGACAGGTCTTCGTTGATGCGGCGCACAATCCAGTTGGCCGCGACGACCAGCACCAACCCCACCACCGACTGGTAGAAGCCCGCCGCCGCCGCCATGCTGATGTTGCCCAGCTGGGTGAGCGAGCGGTAGACAAAGGTGTCGATCACGTCGGTGGTGCTGTAGAGCATGGGAATGTCGCGCGGGAGGAAGTAGAAGAGGCCGAAGTCGGCGTTGAAGATGCGGCCCACGGCCAGCAGCGTCAGGATGATGATGAGCGGGAGCAACATGGGCAGGGTGATGTAGCGGATCTGCTGCAGCTTGGTCGCCCCGTCGATTTTAGCCGCCTCGAAGAGCCCCGTGTCGATGCCCAAGATGCCAGCCAGGTAGATGATGCTGCCAAAGCCCACGCCGTTCCACAGGTTGGCCAGCACAAAGATGGCGGGCCAATAGCCCGGCGAGCGATACCAGGCGACGGGATCGATCCCCAGATTGAGCAGCCACTGATTAGCCAGCCCGCCGCTTGTATCCAGCAGCGCGTAGACAAAATAGCTGGCGATGACCCAGGAGATGAAGTAGGGGAAAAAGAGCAGCGTCTGGTAGAACTTGGTCATGCGGCTGGTGAACACTTCGTTGAGCAGCATGGCGACGCCCAGCGAGACCAGCGTGTTGACCAGGATAAAGAGGCTGTTCATCGCCAGCGTGTTGCGCGTGATGCGCCACGCCGTATCCGTGCCAAAGAGAAAGCGAAAATTCTCCAGCCCCACCCAGGCGCTGCCCAGAATACCGTCGACAAAGCGGTAATCCTTAAACGCAATCACCAGCCCAATCATGGGCAGGTAGGCAAAAACCAGTAACAGAATCACGCCCGGCAGCGCCATGGTCGAGAGCGCGAAGTTGGTTTGCCAACTGCGCTGGCTGCCAAAGAGCCGCGCGCCGACGCGGGTAAAGAGCGAGGTGCGCGGCGCGGCGGATGCCTTGGGCTTTTCGAGGAGGGAGCCGGGATGGGTGTCGGGGGTGCGCATGGGTTTAGTAGCAGTAGCCATCTGAAGCGGCATCCGTAGGAGCACGCCATGGCGTGCCCCTACGGATGCCGCAGCGGTTAATTCGGCAGCGGCGCATTGGCGTCGATCAGCTCTTCCTCGCGCAAATCCTGCCACAGCGCGGCGGGCACGTTGGCCTGCATGGATTCGATATTATTGGTGACTTCGTCCACGCTCTCCGCGCCGATCACCAGGCTGGTGACGGCGGGGTGGCCGCCGGCGAAGTGCAGCGCGGCCACGTTGAGCGCCACGTTGTGCTCGCGGCAGATTTCCTGGATGCGGCGCGCCTTGTCCAGAATCTGCGATGGCGCGTTCTGGTAGTTGTACTTGGCCTCGTCGCCCGGCCCCTTGGCCAGGATGCCGCTGTTGTAGACGCCGCCCAGAAAAATGCCAATGTTGCGCTGGTGACACATCTCCAGAAAGTCCAGCGACGTCTGCTCCAGCAGCGTGTAGCGCCCGGCCAGCAGGAAGCAGTTGACGTCGACCTGCTCGGCAAAGCGCCCCAGCATCTGCCACTGATTCATTCCGGAGCCCACCGCGCCGATCACGCCCTGCTCGCGCAGATCGATCAGCGTGGGGAAGGCCTCGTCGATCGCCGCCTGCTCACAATCTTCCACGTCTGGGTCGTGCACCAGCACCACGTCCACGCGGTCGGTTTGCAGCCGCTCCAGGCTCCCCTCGATGCTGCGCATGACGCCGCCTTGCGAGTAGTCGTAGACGAAATCGCTGCGGTCGGCGTTGAGGAGGCGGCCCACCTTGGTCGAAATCGTGTAGCTGTCGCGCGGGTAGCTGCTCAATACGTGGCCCAGCCGCTCCTCAGCCAGGCCCTTACCGTAGAGCGGCGCGGTGTCAAAGAGGCGGATGCCGCTGTCGTAGGCGTGGCGCACGGTGGCGTGCGCGTCATCCTCGGGGATATTGCGGTACATGTTGGCGAGCGGCGCCGTGCCAAAGCCCAGGCGCGTCACGGCGACGTCGGTGTAGCCGACGGTGGTCGATTGGGTGGGGTTCATGATTGCTTGAGTGCGGTGTTGGATGGGAAGCAAATAGGCTTGCTGTTTGTCAGCAAGCCTACCACGGTGAAATACAGTTGTCAACGGAAGAAAAAGCGATTTCTAAACGGTCTCGTTCAGGTACTGCTGCACCTCGGCCAGCGATACGGCTTCCAGCACAGTATTCTCAAGGGCAGACATTTGTCCGGAGGAGCATTTGTCGATTTTTTTGACAAGCGATTCGGGAAGCTGGCCAAAGCAGTAAGTAAGCTGGGCAAATACCACCAAGGCTGAAATTTGCCTTTCGACCTCTTCAAACGGCTCGGCCAAGCCCTTTTGAAGACCTTCTTCATACCATTGCGCAGCAGAAGTTCCCTCGTAGAATGGCATTGCCTTGCCATCAGGATCTCTATAAAGTTTATGCTCCAGAATTTGCTCCAATCTAGTACACGACGGCGTAAATAACCCTATAGTTTGGCACAATCGCGTGCGGGTGAAATAACCTGATCCGCATTGCCCGCGACCTTCCTGGAAGCTTCGGAGCTTCCAGGAAGGCTTGACCCTCAACACTCGTGCCCTAGCAGCTTGTCGGAGAGAAGCACAATAGCAGGAATTGTACGCAGATTCGCACAGATTTACACAAATTTTCGTTCATTCCTAGCTTCAAATCTGCGGTAATCTGTGCGAATCTACGTACCAAATTTGTCTCTCCGACAGACTGCTAGAACGCAACCGGCGACTTACTTACGCCGCTGCGTACTAATCAATCCCCAAATACGCCTTCTGCACCGTTGGATCATTTTGCAGCGCCTCTGCCGAATCGCTCAGCACAATTTCGCCGGTTTGCAGCACGTAGCCCCGGTGGGCGATCTGCAGCGCCATGTGCGCATTCTGCTCGACGAGCAAAATCGTGATGCCCTCGCCGTTGAGCTCCTGGATCGTATCAAAAATCAAATCGACCAGCACCGGCGCCAGTCCCATCGACGGCTCGTCCAGCAGCAGCAGCCGCGGGCGCGACATCATGGCGCGGGCCATGGCGAGCATCTGCTGTTCGCCGCCGCTCATGGTGCCGGCCATCTGGCGGCGTCGCTCGTCCAGCCGCGGGAAGAGCTCGTAAGATCGCTCGAGGTCGCGGGCGATGCCCTCTTTGTCGTTGCGGTGGTAGGCGCCCATTTCCAGATTTTCGGCAACGCTCAGCTTGGCAAAGACGCCGCGCCCTTCTGGAACCATGGCGATCCCCTTGCTTACCAACTCGTGGGCGGCGTATTGACTCGTGTCTTCACCCTCAAAGGCAATCGAGCCGGTGCGCGGCTGTAAGAGGCCACTGATCGAGCGCAGCGTCGTCGTCTTGCCCGCGCCGTTGCCGCCGATCAGCGAGACGATCTCGCCCTCGTTTACGTCGAGCGTGATGCCTTTGAGCGCGTGGATATTGCCGTAGTAGGTGTGAATGTCTTGAACTTGGAGAAGGGACATGGTGGGTGGGTGACGAATTGGGGTGGAAATTTGTTGGTTGGAGGGGTATTGCTTATTGCTTACTACTTATTGCTTGTTGTTCGTGGGTGATGAAGTCTCGAATGAGTTTACCCAAATCGTCACCACCGAACCAGCAATAAGCAATACGCAATAAGCACTACCCCGCCGCCCCCGCCGCCTCGCGACCGAGATAGGCCTCGATCACGCGCGGGTTGGCCTGGATGTCGGCGGGTTCGCCCTCGGCGATCTTCTGGCCGTAATCCAGCACGGTGATGTGCTCGGAAATGCCCATGACAACGCGCATGTCGTGCTCGATGAGCAGGATGGTGATGCCGCGATCGTCGCGCAGGCGGCGGATGAAGTCGGTGGTTTGGGCGGTTTCGCGGGGGTTCATGCCGGCGGTCGGCTCGTCGAGCAGGAGCAGCTTGGGCTTGGAGCCCAGCGCGCGCGCAATCTCCAGCCGCCGCTGATCGCCGTAGGATAAATTTTTGGCCAACACGTCGCCCTTGCCGCGCAGCCAGACAAAATCGAGCAGGCGACGCGCTTCGGCCTCGGCCTCCTTTTCCTCCTGCCGCGTCTGGCGCGTGCCAAAGAGCGCGCCCAGCCACGTCGAATGCAGGTGCGCCTCCTGGCCGACCATCACATTTTCAATGGCCGTCATGTTTTTAAAAAGGCGGATATTCTGAAAGGTGCGCGCAATCCCCCGCTTAGTCACCTGGTCCGTGCTGAGGCCTTGCAGCCGTTCACCATCGAAGGTGAGGCTGCCCTCATCGATCTCGTAGAAACCAGTGATGCAGTTGAAGAAGGTCGTCTTGCCCGCGCCGTTGGGGCCAATAATGCTGACGATGCCGCCGCGTGGAATCGTAAACTCCACTTCATTGACGGCCGTCAAGCCGCCAAAGCGTTTGGTAATTTTGTCGGCGACGAGGATGTTGTCGGTGGACATGGGGAAAATTAATTGAGTGGAATAAATTTGTAGTTGGGTGTAGTGCGTACTGCGTACTGCTTATTGCCTAAGGGGTGGCGACGTCGCTTCGACTGGCCAACGAAGCATCTAAAATTAAGCAATAAGCAATAAGCAATATCTCAGTGGCCCGCCACCTGCACGCTCTCCATATCCGCCTCCTCCATCTCGCGGCGGCGCACTTCGGAGGGAACCAAGCCTTCGGGGCGCAGCAGCATCATGGCGATGAGGAGCGCGCCGTAGAGCAGCAGGCGATATTCGGCAAATTCGCGTAGCATTTCGGGCAGGCCGATCAGCGCAATCGCGCCGACGACGACGCCGGGAATGCTGCCCAGCCCGCCCACGATCACGATGCTGAGCACGTTGACCGAAACGAGCACGGTAAAGCTGTTGGGAAAGACCGTCCCCACCTTGACGGCAAAGATTGCGCCCGCGAGGCCACCCGCCGCGGCGCTCAATGTAAACGCCAGCACCTTGGTGCGCGTCGTGTCGATGCCCATGGCGGAGGCGGCGTCTTCGTCTTCGCGCAGCGCCATCCACTGGCGACCGGTGCGCGAGTTGTTGAGCCGAATCGAAATAAAGAGCACGATCAGCGCGCCCGCCAGCGTCACGTAGTAGAGCTGGCCGGGGTTGACGAGCGTTGTGCCAAACAGCTCCGGCTTGGGGATGCCGAGCACGCCCTGTGCGCCGCCGATGTAGGGGCGCAGCCAATCCGAAATCGCCAGGCGACCGATAATTTCGCCAAAGCCCAAAGTCGCAATGGCCAGGTAGTCGCCCCTCATGCGCAGCACGGGCAGCGAGAAGACAAAGCCCGTGAGCATGGCGGCCAGCACGGCAATTGGAATTACCAGCCAAAAATTGGGGATGGCAAAGAGGCCCAGAATGTCGTAGCGCTGCGCCCCCAGCGCGCCCGTCGAGAGCAGCACGCCCGCCACGTACGCGCCCACGGCGTAGTTGGTCAAATAGCCCAAATCCAGCAACCCCGCCTGCCCCACGGCAATGTTGAGCCCAAGCCCCATGATCACGTAGAGGCCGATGGTGACCAGCACGTCGTTGAGGAAGCGGCCCACAATGGCGGGCAGCACCAGCAGCAGCGCCAGCAGCAGCAGCACGCCGATGCGCTGCGTCCACGTGCGCTGCTGGCTGGGCAGGGAGCGGTAGCGCGTCTGCACGTTGTCGCGCTGCCACGCCCAGAGCAGGCTCAGGAGAAAGACAAGGCTAAACAGCACCAGCGCGACGACGGGCACGAGCGCGTTGCCGTTGAAAAGCGAAAGGGCCGTGGCGCGATCAAAGAGCGAGCTGACGATGGGCACGACGGCCCGCTCGCTCAGCGCGCCAATCAGCAGCACCCAGAGCAGCGCCGTTACCAGGCTGCGGCGGATGAGCAGCGGCAGCATCGCAATCAGCGCGCCGAGCAGCCCGGCTGCGGCGAGCGCGCCCGTTAGGATCAGAATGCCGGTGAGCAGTGGCTGACCAAAGGTGAAAATATTCGTGAGCTGGGGGGAAATGTTAACAAAGATCGGCCGCAGAGTGATGGCGGTGTCGAGCAGGAGCAGGGCGACGCTCGGCAGCGCCGTTAGCGCACCCGCAATCAGGCCGTAAACAAGGCCCCGCCCCGTCTCGCCCGCCGCCAGCGCTCGCCGCATAATCAGGTAGCCGGCAAACAGGGCGGGGCCAAAAATCAAAATCTGCCCCATCGTCACCCAGCCGCTGACAATGGAGCGCGTGTCAAAGAGCGCCACCATGCCGACCATGCCCGTGTAGAGCGGCACAATGCCCAAAATCAGGCCGATGGTGAGGAGAGCGCGTCCGGTGAAATTGTTATCGGTCATGTTGCAGAAGATTCTGTGCGACGAGAAATTGAGTGGATGATTGGTAATTGGAGATTGGCAATTAAAAGAGCGGTAGACTATCCAGTGACCAATTACCAATCTCTAATTACTGCTCCAATTATTGCCAACGCGAATTGACTTTTGGTACGCCAACTGATCTACGCCCGCTCCTCGGCCAGCCGCTCGCCCAAAATCCCCTGTGGGCGGAAGATCAGCACGAGCACGAGCATGGTAAAGGCAATCACGTCTTTGAGCTGGTTGGAGCCGGGAATGCCCAGCCCATCCAGGATGAGGTTGGGGCCAACGGATTCGATGACGCCCAGGAAGAGGCCGCCCAGCAGCGCGCCGGGCACGCTGCCGATGCCGCCCAGCACGGCGGCGGTAAAGGCCTTGATGCCGGGGAAAAAGCCCATGAAAAAGTTGACGCCCTGCGGTCGATACAGCCCGTTGATCACGCCCGCTGCGCCGGCCAGCGCGCCACCAATCGCAAAGGTGAAGACGATCACGGCATCGATGTTGACGCCCATCAGCCGCGCGACCTCCTTGTTCTCGGAGACGGCACGCATGGCCTTGCCGATTTTGGTACGCTCGACAAGATAAAAGAGCGCCAACATCAGCAGCAGGGCGGAGGAAAAGACGACGATTTGCCCCAGCGAAATGCTGTAGGGGCCGAGGGGAACGCTCCCGCGCAGCGCGGGGATGATGGGGTAGGCTTGGCGCTGCGAGCCGTAGAAGCCGCGAAAGGTGTACTGTAGGAAGAACGACGCGCCAATGGCGGTAATCAGCGGGACAAGACGGGGGGCGCCGCGCAGCGGTCGATAGGCGACGCGCTCCAAAATCATCGCCACGGCCATTGAGACCGTGGAGGCTAGAACCATCCACAGCAGCACCGTTAGCGCAACGGCCAGGGGGCCGTTATCCAGCCAGCCCCAGCTCGCCGTGGCATTGGCTAGAAAAACGGCGGTAAACGCGCCCGCCATGTAGACTTCGCCGTGGGCGAAGTTGATCATGAGCAGGATGCCGTAGACGAGCGTATAGCCGAGCGCAATCAGCGCGTAGATGCTGCCCTGGGCCAGCCCCCCCGCCACGAGATCCACCCACTGCCCCGCCGAGTATTTACCCGAAAGAATGGTGTTGGTTGCGCCCACAATTACCAGGACGATAATGGTGATGCGCAGCACGTTAAGCACGAGATCGACCCACGAAAAGCGGGCCGTGAACGATTGCAGCCAGCTCGTGCGCTCGATCTGTTTGCCCTGAGAAACTGATGCCATAATTGAAAAGTCGGGAGATAGAAGGTTGAGATGGAGAGGTGGGAACCCATGTCGCCAAGGTTGGCCAACGCCGTGGGCAATTGGTTTTAGTCAGCAGAGAGGGTTGGCTCGTCCACGCTTCTTTGTCTTAGATGGGGTTACAGAAAGAGCCGGGGAGACAGCCTCCCCGGCTCAAAAAATCAATGGGTTACCGCGAAGCTACGGCTGGTAGACCACGGGCGGCGGCCAGTTGCCATCCACTTCGTCCTGGGTGATTTCGTAAACGGCCAGGGCCTCGCCCGTGGCGCAATCGCCCGTTTCGCCGCAGGTCAGCGTGCCGGTGAGCCCCTCGTAGCCGCTGGTGGTGGCCACGGCATCGCGCAGCGCCTGGCGATCAATCGACAGCGAGCCGTCGTCGTTCTGCACGGCTACTTCTTCGATCGCGTTGAGCAGCATGTTCGTTGCATCGTAGGCGTGGGGGTGGAAACCAGCGGGCGGTGAACCGCCGTAGGTCTCTTCCCACGCGCTCAGCAGATTAGCATAAGCGTCATTGTCCGGCGAAAGGAAGGGGCTGGACATGTACATGCCCACTGCGGCTTCGCCCGTGTTCTCCGGAAAGCTGTCGACAAACGAACCATCGGCGCTCATCAAAATCGTATCGTCCAGCGCTTCGATCTGACGTGCCTGATCGGCGAGGAAGTTGCTCTCCGGCTCGAAGACCGGGAAATAAAGCACGTCCGGCGGATTGGTGGCAATTTCGCTCAGGATCGACTGCATGTCCGTCTCGCCCACGTTAACCGCGCCCTGGAAGGTCACCTCACCACCCTGCTCGATAAACACATCTGCCGCCACGGCCTGTAGGCCATCGGCGTAGGGGCTGCCGTCGTGGATAGTGGCCAGGGTAGTGGCGCCCAGCTCGTTGTAGGCAAACTCCGCCGCCATGCGGCCCTGGAAGAGGTCGTTGTGCGCGGTGCGGAAGAAGCCGGGCATGTAGGTCTCGTTCGGGTCAGTCAGCGCAGGAGAGGTGGCCGAGGGCGAGATCATCGTCAGGCCCGCGTTGCTGATGATGGGAAGGGCCGCCGTGTTGGCGCTGGAGCAGTTGGTGCCGATCACGCCGACAATTTGCGGGTCCGCCGCCACGGCCTGGGCCGCCGTCTGGCCGCCTTCGGCGCTGCACAGCGAATCCTCGCCAACCAGCTCAATCTCGTGGCCGAGCAGTTCGCCACCGCGATCTGCAATGGCAATTTCGATGGCGCCGCGCGAATCCTCACCGAGGAAGGCCGTGGCGCCCGAAACGGTCAGCATATAGGCAACGGGAATTGGCTCGCCCGCTGCGATTTCCACAACGCCCAGATCGCCGCCTTCCATCGCAGCGGTTTCCGTCATCTCGGCGGTGTCCGTCATCGCGTCCGACGCTGCGTCGTCGGTAGCCGTGTCGCCGGTGGATTCAATGGGCGTACAGGCCGCGAGAATCAGCGAGGCAATCATCACAAGCAAAATCAGGGGGTTCAATCGTTTCATGGGTACTCCTTTGGGTTTTGGTGTAATACTTCAATGAAAGTGGTTGAATAAAAAGCTATACTCGGCGCAGAAAGCCGTCCATGCCCGAAGACAACCGATTCTGTTCAATACTGCTTCTGTTCAATACTGCTGAACAACGCTGAACAACAATGTGCTGGACGAGATATAGCGAAACAAGAAAGTTGGATGGCAGGCCTGCTAACGCGAGCCTGCGACGAAGGAAATCAACCTGTTGTCTGTGTGCACACCCGTTACCACACCCGTTGTCAGGTGTGGGCCAAGTAGTGCGAGCGGCAGTGCTTGCAAATATAATGGTGGTGTCACAATCTGCTGGGTATACTGCGATTGCTGATGCTCGACAGGGGTTGTCTCGGTTGGCTGGTCGCCATTGTCCTACATTAAACCACCTTCTCTGCAAAAGGACAAATTGCATTTTATGCCATTGCACATTGACACAGCTCCTTGTTGGCAGCATCTTGCGCGGGTAAACAAAAGTAAAGGGGCAAGTAGAGAAAGCAAGTACACAAGTTGGAACTGCTCCCGCACAATTTCGTTTGAACTTTGTTTGAACCGGGCGTTTTTCACACACTTGGTCGGTGAGTGTGTTACAATAACGCCACTTTTTTGTGGTTACGCCGAGCACGGAGCAAAGTTTGTCACCGCACAATCCCAAGTCGATGCCCATCATTGGCCTAACGGGCAACATTGCCACCGGCAAAAGCACGGTGATGCAGCGGCTGGCTGACCACGGGGCCCACATCGTGGATGCGGACCGGTTAACGCACCGCGCGCTGGCAACCAACGGCGCAGCTTACGAGTCCGCCGTGGCGCGCTTTGGCCAACAAATTGTGGGCGACGATAGTGAAATTAATCGCCTGGCGCTGGGTAGCCTCGTCTTTGCCGAGGGCAAAGCGGGCGAGCAGGCGCTGCACGATTTGGAGCAGCTTGTCCACCCGGCGGTATTCGACTTAGCGCAGCAAGAAATTCGGGCCGCGCGCGACAACAACGCGCCCGCCGTCGTGATTGAAGCCATTAAGCTGCTGGAGGCCGGGCGGCTGCGCAAGCTGTGCGACGCGGTCTGGGTTGTCACGACCGACGAGGCGGAACAGCGGCGGCGGCTCGTCCACGAGCGCGGCATGAGCGAGACCGATGCTCGCCAGCGCATGGCGGCGCAGTCGTCGCAGGCGTGGAAGGTGAGCCAGGCCGATGTGATAATCGACAACAGCGGGTCGCTGGCATCGATGCACGAGCAGGTCAATGCGGCGTGGGAGGAGATGATAGATAGTGCGTAGTGCGTCCCGTTCGGCGGGCTCAGGACAAGGGCGCGTGGACTATTACACAAACCGAAAGCAATGGCTCCGCCACCAAGATTGTCTACCAGTTCACACACCACGCACCACGCACCACGCACTACATTTATGAACACACTTAAAAACTTTTGGCACAACCGCCCCACGCTCGCCAACTTTTTAGTGCTGGCCGTGGGCATGGTAATTATTTTGTACTTTAGCGCGCGGCACGTCGGCTTTCTACCGCAGCAGTGGGCTGCGCTGGTCGGCGCGACGATTCTGCTGGCGGCGCTTTGCGCATGGATTATTAGTTGGGAATAAGGTTAGGAACACTTTATGGACAAGCGAGATTATTACGAGGTGCTCGGCGTGGCGCGGGGGGCGGACAAGAGCGATCTCAAGCGCGCCTTTCGCAAGCTGGCGCAGCAGTATCACCCCGATATCAACAAAACGGCGGAAGCCGAGGGCAAGTTTAAGGAAATCAACGAAGCCTACCAAATCTTGAGCGACGACCAGCAGCGCGCGGCCTACGACCGCTTTGGCCACGCGGGCGTGCGCGGGGCGAGCCAGGGCGGCTTTGATTTTAACGGCGGCTTTGGCGACCTGAGCAGCATCTTTGAGGAAATTTTTGGCGCGGGCGTGGCGGGCGGTGGCTTTGCCGGCACGACCGGCTTTGGCGGCCGCACGCGACGCAGCGCGGCTCAGCGCGGGGCGGACCTGCGCGTGGACGTGACGCTCTCGTTCGAGGAGGCCGCCTTTGGCACGGATCGCGAGTTGGAAATTCCGCGCCGCGAAAGCTGCGACCGCTGCGACGGCACGGGGGCCGAGCCGCCCACCTCGCCGGTGCGCTGCTCCACCTGCAGCGGCACGGGCGAAGTCCAGCGCCGCCAGCAGAGCGCGCTCTTTGGCGCGGTGATCACCGCCGTGCGCTGCCCCACCTGCAACGGCGCGGGCGAGGTGATTCCGTCGCCCTGCGAAAAGTGCGACGGCTCCAAGCGCGTCGAAGTCACGCGCACGCTCAACGTTAAAATCCCAGCGGGGGTGGATGACGGCACGCGCATTCGCCTGGCGGGAGAGGGCGAAGCGGGCACGCGCGGCGGCCCAACGGGCAATCTCTACGTGGTAATCAGCGTCGAGCGCCACCCGATTTTTATCCGGGAGGAGTTTGACGTGCACCTGGAGCTGCCGATCAACGTGGCCCAGGCGGCGCTGGGGGCGGAGGTCGACGTGCCGCTGATCGACGGCGAGATCGACAAGGTCGACATTCCTGCTGGCACGCAAACCGGGCGCACCTTCCGCAAGCGCGGCCAGGGCATCCCCCGCCTCCAGCGCGGCGGCCGCGGCGACTTGATCATCACCGCCCGCGTGCTGACACCCACCACGCTGACGGACGAACAGCGCACCCTCTTCCGCCAGCTCGCCGAGACCTTTGACGATCACTCGACCGAGCCGCAAAAGGGGCTGCTGGATCGCTTTGAGCGCTTCTTTGTGGGCAAGTAAAACGAAGCGTTGCTTCGTTCACGGGCGCGAAGCAGCGCTTCGCATTACAACTCGCTTTATAAGATGAGCAACTTAATCGAAATTTCTCTCATCGTTGATCCGGAAGCGGCGGAGGCCGTGAGCGAACTCTTCAACCGCTACAACGGCGGCGGCTGGGAGGAGGACAGCGCTGCGGGCGAGGCCTCCGGCGGCGGCGCGGTGATCGAGGCGACGGGGATGGACGACGACGGCACGCCCATCGACGGCAAGTATCAGTTGACGGTGAAGACCTATGTGAAATCCGGCGCGCGCGGCGACCAGATCCGCCAGCAGATCGAGGAAGGGCTGTGGCACTTGGGACGCATCCTTCCCATGCCGGAGCCGCAGATTCGCACGGTGCGCCAGGAGGATTGGGCCAATTCGTGGAAGCAATTTTACAAGCCGCTGCGCATTGGCCAGCGCGTCTGGCTCAAGCCGAGTTGGGAGGACGTTGACGTTGCGCCGGGCGATGTGGTGATCGAGCTGGAGCCGGGCATGGCCTTTGGCACGGGCATGCACCCGACCACGCGGCTCTGCGTCGCCGCGCTGGAGGCGCGCGTGCAGCCAGGCACATCGCTGCTGGACGTGGGCACGGGCAGCGGCGTGCTGGCCGTGCTGGCCGCCAAGCTCGGCGCGGATCCCGTCATCGCCACCGACATCGACCCGCTCGCCGTTGACGCCACGCGCGACAACGCCGAACGCAACGGCCTCGTCCCGGAGGCCATCGATGTGTCGCTCGGCAGCGTGCCGAGCGGCCGCGACGGCGCGTTCGACCTGATTGTCGCCAACATTTTAGCGCGCGTGCTGATCAAGCTGTTTGATGGCGCATTCGACAACGTCCCCCTCGCCCAGCCGCTTGCCCCCGGCGGCACGATGATTCTCTCCGGCATTTTGGATGAACAGGCGCAGAGCGTCGTCGAGGCAGCGGCGCGCCACGGGCTTTCGCACGTGGAGACGCTGCGCGAGGAGGATTGGGTCGCGCTGGTGATGCAAAAGTGATGAGCAGGCAAGTAGATTTTGGTCAGCTTGCCCGCAGCGTCCTTGGTTGACTTCTACCGACTCGCCGTGTGCCCCACCACGTTGTTACCACCATCCAGCTAAAAAGACTGATCTCCGCTAATCGCTGCCAGCCCCCGCGCCAGACGTGCTGTTGTGGCAGAGCCATCATGATCAGGCCCAGCAGAACCATTGCGCCCAGCGCTGCGGACAAAATCGCTAGCCAACGCCAAGACTTCTCTCGCCAAAATACAACGGTAAAAAGCAACAGACTCACCCCGCCCAATCCATATTCAATCAGGCCCAGCAGGTTGTGCATCTGCTGCCGCGGCGTGCCGACAGTGGGGCAGCCCAAATCGCACGGCCACGCGACGGCTCCCAAATAGCCAATGCTTACGCCGAGAAAGAGCAGGCTCGCCATCCGTGATAGGCATCCTCTTGGTACGATAGCTGGCAGACCAAACGCTACAGCGGCGGTGAGGAGACCAATCGGCAGAAAACCCAACCAGGTTACCCACCAACCTCGCGGCGTGCCAACGGCCCCCAATTCGCTGATGTAGTCTCGCAGGTGGTTGTAATCGGGGGATAAGACGCCAAAGGTAATGGGGATCAACAGGGCAAAGGCGGCGGCCAGCAGGGCTGCGGAACGCGTGATTCGTGCTGGAAGCATAATGTTGTTTGAGAGGTTGAAAATTTGAGTTGCGTTTATTATTAATACGATCTGTTTCCCCACAGGTTTCGCGTTAGGCTAATCCAAGATCACAAATATACCACGGCTGATTGTGATGGAGGTGCGTCGCACTTGGGAAAGTGCAACGCACCGTAGGCTGTGTTGGCCGCACAAGAGAGAGAGTCGACCGTGCGTCGCACCTTCTGAGGTGCGTCGCACATCCAACATGGCTTATCCCGATATAGTTAATTTCCTGGAATAGCCTTATGTGTGCTGATTGAAAAAGAGAAAAGGGCGGCGGCCACAAAATTTTGTGGCCGCCGCCCTTTTCTCTTTTTTGATTGAGCCGCTGTTGCGCTCCGTCAAGCCGCCAGCAAATCCACGTAGTAGAAGGTGCCGATGACGCTGGCGACAAAAATTAAGAAATAGATGAGCCCCAGCAGCAGGGCCACATCGGCGCGACCCGCCGCGATGCGAAATGAGCGGGTCATGGCAAAGAGCCCCACCGGCATGGCAATCAACAGCATTAGCAGCGTGGGTAGATTCTCAAGTAGCGCAGTCATACTCCCTCCATAGATACGTTTGGTTACAGCTAGAACCCCTGATCACCAGCGCAGCTCTCGATCGGTGGGCTGAGCCGGCAGCGGCTGCTCTTCGCGCGGCTGGCTTCCCCAATTTTCGGTCGACCAGGCGTACTCGTCCAGCATGGCGAAGGCGCCCGGCGTGCCATCGCCCTCGATGACGTCGGTTTTGGCTTGGGCGATCAGATAGAGCATGAGGCCAAAGCCAATTTTGGCGGTGATGTCCGCCAGCGTGTAGCCCAACTGCACGCCGACAAACAGCCTGGCCTCGGCGATTAGCGCGCCCTGCATCCCAACAATCGGCAGCAAATAAACCAGGGGATAGAAGCCCCACGAGGCCAGCAAAAGCAAACGCGCGCCCCGGTACAGATCGCGGATGTGGGGGAGCTGCTTGGTTGCACCATCGGATAGTTCGTCCCACATGATGCTGAGAAGGTAGGTGAAGGGAACGGTGGAGGCAAAGCCCCACAGCGAGCGCATTAATACGTCGTCTGAAATTTCACCGGGGTAGCCGAGGCCAATCATTAGCGCGGCGGCCACGGCGCTGCGCGCGACGAGCGAACGACGTCGCCTGGCCGGGATGTCGAGAATCAGCACCATCTGCGTCACCAGCAGCGGCACGGTCAGCAGCCAATCGATGTAGCGGTAGCTGCTGCCGAGCAGCTGCCCCGTTGCCACGTATTGGTCATCAGCTAGTTGATAGCTGGCGATAAAGTTGGTGCGAAGATTGAAGTAGTGAAACCCCGCAACGACGGCGATCAGCGCGGAGATAACAAGCGTGGTGCGATAGCGCTTGGCGACGTTGGGTTGAACGAAGAAGACAAACACAACGGTAGCCAACATGGCCACCACCGTGAAGGTGAATGCACTCAGTACAATACTGTATTGGATGGTGGATAACGAATTGGGCACAAACATTACCTCCCTTAAAGTGCTACAACGTTGATGAGCTGCGCTAAAGAGGTAAATCGCTGGCCAATACTTACCATTGCTTCGGTAAACAGGACGCTACTCTTTTGAAGCACATGGCGAAAACATGGGAGACAGCTTTTTGGCATGGCCACCGCGTTCTTTATAAGCGTTATGAAGAGCTGGCGCTGGCCCGCACGAGGTCGCGACGTTGGTGTACAAACTTTGTAAGCCTTTATGCAAACTCTGCGTAGGGCAATTGTATCACAAATCAAGCAGAGAATTTGTGACAAATGACTTACAATTTTACGCAATGTTTATTGAATCCTACGGGTCAAGCGGCGGTAAACGATTAGCAGTCCCACAACAATTGCTGCGATGACAATGCCCATGGCCATTGATTCGGGGCGGCGGGCGAGATCGGGGTCGGTGTAGGCGCGGTAGGCGAGGACGGGCAGCACGTTGGGGTAGCGCACGCCGAGCAGCAGCGGCACTTCAAAGCTGCCAAACATAAAGGCGAAGACGATGATCGAGGTGGAAACGATGCCGGGCAGCAGCAGCGGCAGCAGCACGTAGCGAAAGCGCTGCCACGCATTGGCGCCGAGCACGCGCGCGGCCTCCTCATAGGCCAAGCCCGTGCTTTGCAGCGTCGCCAGCACAACGAGGCCGATAAAGGGGACTTCTTTCCACAGGTAAACGAGGATGACGCCGACGTAGCGACGGTCGAAAACGAGCACGGGGAAATCGCTGGGCTGTGTCAGCAGATCGACGGCGAAGAGGGCGCGGGCGAAGAGTCCGCTCTGGGTCAATAGCATGACGATACCCGCCGCGGCCACGAGGTGCGGCACGGGCAGCGGCACTTGAAAAATCAGCGTCGCCAGCCGGCTGCCGCGGAAGCGGTGGCGCAGCACCAGCGCCGCACCCACGGCCAGCAGCGTCGAGAGCAGCGTCGCGGCAATGGAGACGTAGAGCGTCAGCCCCAGCGAGATGAGAAATTGCGAGTCGGTGAGGATGTCGGCATAGTGGCGCAGCGTTGGCCCGCTGGAGACGGTGCGCACGTCGAGCAGCGGCAGCCAGTCGATGCTTTGGCCCAAGCCAATCAGCAGCCCGCCGACGAAGAGCAGCAGGATGACGCCGAGTGCCGGGGCGAGGAGGAGCCAGGAGCGGAGGGGGGAGGTCATGAGCAGGGGGGCAGGGGGGCAGGGGAGCAGGGGAGCAGGGGAGCAGGGGAGTACTTGTATTCCGTCTCCCCTGCTCCTCGCTCCCTTGCTCCTTATACGCGCTACTGTTGCAGCACGTTCTCCTCCCATCCCGTCTGCATCGGCGCGACCCAGCTGGCGCGCGATTCGGGCAGGGCGCTGGCGCGCAGCACCTCCGGCGGCAGCGTAGCGACGCCGCGTTCGGCGCTTGCCAGCGCGGCCTGCTGCTCGTCGCTTAGCCGCGAAGGGTCGATGGCGACCATCCAGCCCAAACCCTCCTCTGGGTCGGTCATCGAAATTTGGTAGTCCGGCGAGAGCAGGAAATTGGCGAGCACCATGGCGCCCGCGGGATTGGCCGCGTTGTAGGGAATAGCGATATAGCTCACGTTGGCGACCGTGCCCTCGTCCAGCACGAGCGTGCGAATCGTCTCCGGGTAGCGGCCCTCGGCGATGTAGGTGGAGGCGCGGTTGGCGTCGTACTCCATGGCGAAATCGGTTTCGCCGTTGGCCAGCAGATCCGCCATCTGCGCCAGTTCGGGGTAGGTCTGCCCCTCGCGCCAAAGGAAGGGCTCGATCTCGTTCAGATATTCCCACACCTGCGGCGCGACTTCGTCGTAGACCGCTTGATCAAACTCCTCGATGAAGGGATCGGGGCTGCCCGCGGCCCAGTAGAAGAGCTGGCGGATAAAGGCGTCGCCCACGTGGTTGGGCGGCGCGGGGTAGGTGAAGCGCCCGGGATTCTCCTCCACCCACGTGCGCAACTCCTCGAAGCTGGAGGGCGGCTCCTCGCCGACCGTCGCCTCGTTGTACTCCAATACCCACTGGAAGCTGGCCCAGGGCGATTCGTAGCCGTCGATGGGCACGCCAAAGTCAAAGGCCACGGCGGGGTCATCGAGATTCACAAACTCGCTGTTGGGCAGCAGATCGGTGAAGGGACCGTAGAGCAGTTCGGCATCGCGCAGGGTGCGGAAATTTTCACCGTTGATCCAGATGGCATCGGTGCTGCCGTCGCTGTCGCGGCCGGCGGCGCGCTCGTTGAGCACCTTGTTGACGACGTCCTCCGTGGCCTCCAGCGGCACGCGGTTGAGCGTGACGCCATACTGCTCCAGCAGCGGCCCGCCGATCTGCTCGTCCACGTACTGGTTAATCGTCTCCGAGCCGCCCCACATAAACCAGTTGACCGTCGTGCCTTCGGCGGCGACCAGCACCTCGTCCCACGTTTCGTAGGTGGGGGCGGTTTCGGTTGTGGCTTCATCGCCACTGCTTTGGGTGGCGTTGATCTCTTCTTCGGGCGTGCTGACGACGGGTGCTTGGCAGGCCGCCGACAGCAGTACTGCGGTGGCAAGTGCAATCAGCAAAAACAACTTTCGTTGGACTATCATAAGAACTTCCTTTATATCTCAATGGGGTGATCCTACGGAGCAAAGCAGACTGCATTGTAGTGGATGTAGTCTATTTGCAGTGTAACTGCTGTTACCTACAAACGGCGAATCTGTACGTAACAAAAAGCGAATTACCTCTGAGGCAATTCGCTCTTTCCACCTTCTGTTAATTTTGGCGCGTCCAAAAAATTAGTCCGCCGCCGCCGCTTTCATCACCGGGCGAAATTTATAGCCATAGACAATCTGCCCCTCTTCGCCCTCCTCCACCAGCTTGCGCGTCACCATTTCGACCGGCATGCCAATCTCAACTTCGTCCGTGTTGACATCGGTGAGCTGCGCGGTAAGCATCGGCCCCTCCGCCGTCTTGACCAAAGCAACCGTGTAGGGCACGTTCTGCTGGTAGCCCTGCGGCGCGTTATACATGGTGCTGTAGCTAAATACCTCACCGCGACCGCTCAACGCGTAGAGTGGGCCAGCTTCTTCCGTGCAGTGGGGGCACACGTCGCGCGGGGGAAAAATATATTGGGAACACTCGGGGCAAATTTCGCCGACCAAGTTATATCGCTGCTGTCGATTGCGCCAAAGGTTGGGGACGCTCATTCTAAACTGCCTTTCATTTCGTAAACTCTCAATTGAAGCGTAGGTAAGTGGCTAGCTCCGCTCTAGTGCAATCGTATCAGATTTACGCTTTCATTCGCTATCAACCGGGCGATTTCACCGGGTTGATAGCTTTTGATAGGGGCAAAAATGGACAGATGATAGCTTTTGACAGCTCTCTCCACCAGCAAGAAAAGTCTATACGCCCAAAATATGCGTGACAATCGTTGCCCCGCTGCCCCCAATGTTTTGGGCCATCCCAACCGTCGCATCCTTTATTTGATTCTTCCCCGCCGTGCCCGTCAGCTGCTGCACCACTTCGGCAACCTGGTAAATCCCCGTCGCCCCCACGGGATGGCCACGGCTCTTGAGCCCGCCCATTGTGCAAATCGGCAGCTTGCCGTAGATGCCGATCAGCTCCTCCTGCGCCCAGCGCCAGCCCTCGCCGCGCTTGGCAAAGCCCGTGGCTTCCAGGCTCAGCGCGCTCATAATGGTGAAGGCGTCGTGGAGTTCAAACAAGTCGAGGTCGTCCGGCGTCACCTTTGCCTGCTGATAGGCTTTTTGACTGCTGATATAGGACGCCTCGAGAAAGAGCGGGTCGCGTCGATCGTGAACGGCCAGAGTGTCGACGGCGCTGGCGCTGCCCAAGATTTGCACCGCGCCGCGGTGGTGGCCCACCGTGTACTCAGATGCGCGCTCGGTGGGCACAATGACAACCGCCGCCGCGCCGTCGCAGATGGGGCTGCTGTCCAGCAGCGAGACGGGCGTGGCGATCATGGGCGCACGAACGTACTCTTCATGCGTGATGGGGCGCTGGAACATGGCGTTGGGGTTGTTGGCCCCGTTGCGGTGCGCGTTGACGGCAAAGCCCGCAAAGGCATCCAGCGGCAGGTCGTGCTCGTGCATGTAGCGCTGCATGATCAGCGCGTTGATGCTGACAAAGCTGACGCCGTGCAGCTTTTCGTACTCCGCATCCGCCGCCATCGCCAGCCCGGCGGTGGTGTCGCGGCCAACGGTGTCCGTCATCTTTTCCACGCCCATGGCAATCACGACATCGTGCATCCCGCTGGCAACGGCCATCGTGCCGATGCGCAGGGCCGCCGCGCCGCTGCCGCACGCCGCCTCGATCTTGGCGGCTTCAATGCCGCGCAGCCCGCAGAAGTCGGCGATCAGCGTGGCTAAATGCTCCTGCTCCAGCAGCGCGCCGCTGAGCATGTTGCCGACGAAGAGCGCGTCCGCGTTTTCGATGTGAGCATCCTGCATGGCGGCGGAGACGGCATCGTAGGCGATGTGGCGGAGCGAGCGGTCCCACTGCTCGTTGATAATCGATTGGCCAATGCCAACGATAGAAACACTGCGCATAGTTAATCCTATTGCTTAATTCCGTATTGCTTACTGCTTATTTTGTGTTGGGGTAAGTATAGAAGAGGGGGGCTTTCAGAATCTACCGGTTGACTTCCAATTTGTGTCAATCCAAGTTAATGGCCGTATGGTATACTGAGACAAAGTTAGATCACGCCAATTTAACGCAGGTTTTATGTCAAGCAGCCGCGAAATTCTCAAATCGATTCAGAGTCTAAATTTGCAAATTTTATACCACGAGCAAAAGCTGGCATCCTACCCAAGCAACCCCTTTGCTCACGATAACCAGGGCCTGCTGCGACAGGCTCCTTCCCGTGAAGTTCAAATGCAAATTATTCAGGGGCGCATTCGCAAGCTCGAGCGAGAAATTAGCGGTTTTCGCAAACAAATTGAGCAGTTGCGCGAAGCTTTGTCCAAGATGGAGAACTATCCATGACCTTTCAAACTCAAGAGCTGCATGATTTGATACAGCGACTTGCACAACATCTACAAGGGTTGAACGTAGCGGAAATCGAACTGCCCAACGACTACTACTGGGAAGTTGATCCAGACGAACGAAATTCCCTCTATACCCAACCGCAGCAGTTCGCTGTCGGGCAGCTATCCGAAGATTGGGCGCTGCTGGAAGAGAGCGTGCGCCACGACAGCGTGGTGCTGCAGGATTTCATCAAGCTGGCCGCCATTCTGCGAGCGGTGGGGGAAGCGGGCGAGGCGCAGGTGTTAACGCAGCAAGCGTCTGCGCTTCCGCTCGAAGCGTAAGCTACGCTTCCTGCTGACGGTTGCGCTCTCCCTGCTCCAGCACGTCCAGCCGGCGCAGAATTTCGTCGAGCTTGTGCAAGATCAGCACGTGCGTCTTCTGGGCGTCGATGCCGACGGGGCTGCTCTCGCTGTAAATTTCGGCGGCGATCCGGTCGTACTCGGCAGCATCAATTTCTGTTCGTTGGCTGCTTGTTGATTCGGTCATGAGAAATTCTCCTGTTGGTTTGAATGTAGAAAAGGCGATCCACGAAGGGCACGAAGGCACACGAAGGAAGAGCGTCGCCCGGGCAGACTTAGTCGATTGGATGATGAGTGCAGCGCACGGCGGGGGCGATTCTTCGCCTGCCCGCTTGACGGGCGCCGTGCAATGCACTCGGCTATCTTGGTTCGTTGTGAAGCTTGCCGTTATTGTTGCGCCAGCTTACGCATCCAAAGCCACATAGTACCCATTTCCCGCACAAGCGCGACACAGCACCTCGCCACTTCGCACGACTTCGCGCTCGTTGATCACTTCCTCGCCGCACCGCGCACAATTCACGCGCGCCCCCGCTCGACTGATCAGCGCCGCCACCGGCGTCGTCAGCTCGACTGCCTTCACGCGCACCAGCTCGTCCAGCGGCATAACCTGGTAGCCGTGCAGCATGACGAAATAGCGCCTCGTCTCGTTCGCCTGCGCATAGCGCCACGCCCGCTCGCGCACGTCCAGCCGCGGGGTGACGCGCACGGCCTGCCCGCTCGCCACCTCCACAAAAGTTGCCGCAATTTTGCCGTAGTCCACCACGCGCAGCGTGCGCCGATGCACGCTTGCCCCCGTCGCCACCTCGATGCCGCTGACAAAGCAGCCGTCCGTCTCCACCAGCACTAGCATTGCCTTGCGTCGCAGCGGCACGTTGATGCCCAGCGTAGCGGCTCCCGCTATGCCAATGCGCACGCCGAGCACCTGCCGCGGGCAGAGGTGGTTGTGTCGCGCGCGGGCTTGGTCGAGCAGGGGGGTCAGGTCGGTCGGTTCGGTCTTGCTCATGGGGGACGGTGATTGATTGAGTTGCTTCAACGCTCCTCAGATAGTTATCCACGAAGAGCACGAAGTTTCACGAAGGAAGAGGGTCAACGAACAATCCTTCGTGTTTCTTCGTGCCCTTCGTGGATCGCCTCTTTGATGAGAACATTTTAACACTGGTTTACAAAGCGTACCCCATAGTGTAAACTTTGACGAAACGCCTGTCGATTTCACGGCGACTCAATCGCGAGCGCGCCCTTGCCTCTATCGACACTTATTTCTCCAAGGAGACTTATCCCGTGAGCAACCAACTTCCTTACGCTTCCCCCACCGAAGTGAAGGACGCGCTCGGCGATCAGCAGTACATCGCCAGCGACGAAATCGCCACCACCATGTATCTGAGCCAGCAGCTCGGCAAGCCGCTGCTGACGGAAGGCCCCGCCGGCGTTGGCAAGACGGAACTCGCCAAGGCCATTGCGGGCGCCACCGGGCGCGAGCTGATCCGCCTCCAGTGCTACGAAGGGCTGGACGAGACCAAGGCCCTCTACGAGTGGGAATATGCCAAGCAGCTGCTTTATACCCAGCTCCTGCGCGACAAGCTGAGCCAGACGCTGGCCGACGCAGAGAGCCTCGCCGCCGCCGCCGACAGGCTGGGGCAGGAGGAGGATGTCTTCTTCTCGATGCGCTTCCTGCTGCAGCGCCCGCTGCTGCACGCCATCCTGAGCGACGAGCCAGTCGTGCTCCTGATCGACGAGATCGACCGCGCGGACGCCGAGTTCGAGGCCTTCCTGCTCGAAGTGCTGAGCGACTTTCAGGTCAGCGTGCCCGAATTGGGAACGCTGGTCGCCAAGCACCGCCCGCTGGTGGTGCTGACGAGCAACAACACGCGCGAGTTGAGCGAGGCGCTCAAGCGACGCTGCTTGTACCTTTTCATCGGCTACCCGTCGATCGAGCAGGAGCTGGATGTCGTGCGGCTCAAAGTGCCCGAACTCAATCCCAAGCTGGCCAAGCAGGCCGTCGAACTGGTGCAGGCCCTGCGCGCGCTCGACTTGCGCAAATCCCCCAGCATCAGCGAAACGCTCGACTGGGCACGCTCGCTGATGGCGCTCAACGCCAAGTCGCTCGACCGCGAAACGCTCGAAAACACCATGAGCGTGCTGCTCAAACACGAGACCGATCTCAACAAGGTGCGCCGTCGCATGTCGGTGACGGAGCAGGGCGCGAGCATCGACGATGATGATTTGAGCCCGTATCGCTACAGGAATTAGTGCTTATTACTTATTGCTTATTGCTTATTGCTAATTCGTTGGCTGCGTGAAACCCACGGAATTAATGAAGCAATAAGCAATAAGCAGTAAGCAATACGGAGTATCCCAATGGAAGACCGAATCGTCCGCTTCATCTCCGCGCTCCGCAACAGCGGCGTGCGTGTGAGCCTGGCCGAGAGCGCCGATGCCTTTCGCGCCGTGGAAAATCTGGGCGTGCAGCAGCGCGACGCCTTCCGGCTGAGCCTGCGCGCCACGCTCGTCAAGGATGTCGAGAGCCTGCCGACCTTTGAGGAATTGTTCCCGCTCTTCTTCGACAGCGCCGATGCGCCGCCGATGATGGACATCACTGAGGATATGACGCCGGAAGAGGCGCAGATGTTGGCGCAGGCCATGCGCATGTTTAACGAGCACATCCGCGAGATGCTCGAAAAATTGCTGCGCGGCGAGCAGCTCAGCGAGCAGGAGATGCAGCAGCTCGGCCAGATGGTCGGCCTGAACCGCATGGACGATTTGCGCTACCGCGAGTGGATGGCGCGGCGCATGATGAAGGCCATGCAGTTTGACGAAGTGCGCAACGCCATGCGCGAAATGATGGAGCTGCTGAGCCAGATGGGCATGAGCCGCGAGCGCATGGAGCAGATCCGCGAGCTGCTGCGCCAGAATCAGGAGGCGATGCAGGACCAGCTCGGCCAGTTTGCGGGCCAGCGCATTGCCGAAAACATGAGCGAGCAGCGTCCGGGTGAGCGCACCGACGAGCTGATGGATCGCCCCTTTCAGTCGCTTTCGGACAGCGACATGGACAAGCTGCGCCACGAGGTGCAGCGGCTGGCGAATCGGCTGCGCAGCCGCGTCGCCCTGCGCCAAAAGCGCGCCAAGACGGGCCAGCTCGACGCCAAGGCCACGATCCGCGCCAACCTCAAGTACGGCGGCGTGCCCGCCGAAATCAAGCACCGCGACCACCGGCTCAAGCCCAAGCTCGTCGTGATCTGCGACATCAGCACCTCCATGCGCTACTGCTCGGAGCTGATGTTGAGCCTCGTCTATTCGCTCCAGGATTTGGTGACGAAGACCCACGCCTTTGCCTTTATCGACCACATGGAGTACATCTCGCCCGACTTCCAGGGTCGGCAGGCGGACGAGGCGATCAACCAGGTGCTGATCCGGATGCCGCCGGGTCACTACAGCACCGATTTGGGCTACAGCCTGGATCACTTCTCGCGCGATTTTCTGGACACGATTGACGGTCGCACAACGGTGATCGTGGTCGGCGACGGGCGCAATAACTACAACGACCCGCGGCTGGACATCTTCCAGAAGATCGCCCGCCGCAGCCGCCGCACGCTCTGGCTCAACCCCGAACCGCCCTACACCTGGGGCAGCGGCGACAGCGACATGCTCCACTACGCGCCGCTCTGCGACGACATTCTGATTGCGGCGACGCTGAACGAACTGACGGGCGCGGTGGATAAGATGCTGGTGTAAGGTGCTTGCCCTGAGCTTATCGAAGAGTGATGCGTGATTATGTAATGCGTGATGCGTGAGGGAGAGTGACCGTGCTAAAAATTCAGCAACGAACGAAGGCAACGGCGCAGGCTGATGTTTTCTATCCCGATTCGGACGGTAAACCCATGGCCGAAACTGCTGTCCACGTCAATGCGATGATGTGCGTTCACGCTTCCCTGCGCATGTTGTTTCGGGAATATCGCGGGCGCGACGATGTCTATGTGGCGTCCAATATGTTTTTGTATTACGAGCAGGGCAATCCACGCGGCGTCAAGTCGCCGGATGTGATGGTGAACGAGGGTGTCGACGCGTCCTATGACCGCCGAAGCTGGAAGTTGTGGGAAGAAGGGGTTGCGCCCTCGGTTGTTTTCGAGATCACCTCGCTTTCAACGTGGATTGAAGATTTCATGAACAAGGGCGCACTGTATCTGCGCCTGGGCGTTCAAGAATACTTTATCTTTGATCCGCTAGAGGAATATCTCGATAATCCGCTTCAGGGCTTTATTCGCCAGGGTGGTGAGTATGTGCCAATTGAGCCAGAAGCAAGCGGCGCGCTCTACAGTCCGCAGTTGGGTGCTTTTCTGGAAAAGCAGGATAGCCTGCTGCGCATCTTCGATCCGGCATCGGGCGATAGGATGCCGTGGGATATTGAACCGGCGCAGCGGATGAAAGAGGCGGAGCAGCGCGCCGAGCAGGCCGAAGCTGAAGTTGCACGACTGCGGGCGCTGCTGGAAGAACAGAATCGCTAACGGTTGACGTGATTTATAGTACGTGAGGTACGCGATGGCGCTTAATCTGCTGCAAAACCGAATCCCCACCCTGCTCGACCCGCTGTTCGACGATCCCACCATCGACGACAGCCACATCGATTACCCACGGGAGGATGACGAACCGATGGGCGAAACCGGCCTGCACGCGCGCGCCATCATGTACCTCTACCACGCGCTCTCCGTGCTCTTCCCTGATTCGAGCACGCGCTATATTGCTGCCGACATGTTTTTCTACTACCAAAAGGGAAATCTGCGCGCCTCGAAAGTGCCTGACGTGATGTTGATCAAAGGCATCGACGGTACTTATGAACGCGGCAGCTTCAAAACGTGGGTCGAAGGAGCAATGCCGCAGTTCATTGCTGAAATCAGTTCGCGTTCGACATGGACCGAGGATCCGTTTACGAAAAAAGATTTGTACGAGCAGCTGGGCGTCCACGAATACTTTATCTTCGATCCGCAGCAGGAATTTCTCGACATACCGCTGATGGGTTTTCGTTTAATGGATGGCCGATATGAGCCGCTACCGATGCGCAACAACCGCATTTTCAGCGAACAGCTTGGCACAACGCTCTACTATGAGGGCGAGGTGCTGCGCGTTGTCGACCCGCTGACGGCGCGATACATTCCCTGGGGCATCGAGATTCAGCGGCAGGTAGAGCAGGCGCTGAATCGGATGTGCGAGGCCATGCAGCAAGCCCGCGAAGCATCGCGTCGTGCGGATGAAGAAGCGCAGCGGGCAAATGAAGAAGCGCAGCGGGCGCGGCGCGAGTTTATGCGGGCCACGGAGGCCGAGGCAGAGAATGTCCGGCTACGACTGCTAATTGAGCAACTGCGGCGACAAGCCGATAAAGACTAAATAACCCGACCACAAAGGAGTGCTCCCCATGGCCAAGATGCAGGCCGACTACATCTGGATGAACGGCGAGGTGATTCCGTGGCACGAGGCTACGGTGCATGTCTTCTCCCACGCGCTGCACTACGGCAGCTCCGCCTTCGAGGGCATCCGCGCCTACGACATCGACGGCACGCCACACGTCTTCCGCGGCCACGAACACTACGAGCGCTTGCTCTTTAGCTGCAAAGCCATCCGGATGCCGCCGCCGCTGCAGACGACGCAGGAGTGGATGGAGGTGACTGCGTCCGTGTTACAAGCCAACCAGCACGCCAGCGCCTACCTGCGTCCGCTCGTCTTTCGCGGCTACAATACGCTGGGCGTGGACGGGCGCGGCTGCCCCGTCGAGGCGATTGTCGCCAGCGTGCCGTGGGGGGCCTACCTCGGCGAGGAGGCGCTAACCCAGGGCGTCGACGTGCAGGTGAGCAGCTGGCGACGCATGGCGCCGGATACGCTGCAGGCGCTGGCAAAGGTCGGCGGCCACTACGTCAACAGCCAGAGCGTGGTCATGGAGGCCAAGGACAACGGTTTCAATGAAGGCATTGCGCTCGACGTGAATGGCTACGTCAGCGAAGGCAGCGGCGAGAACATCTTTCTCGTCTACAAGAACGAGCTCTACACGCCGCCGCTCGCCAACTCGATCCTCGGCGGCATTACCCGCAACTGCGCCGCCACCATCGCCGAAGAGCTGGGCTACCCGCTCAAGGAGATGACGATCCCGCGCGAAATGCTCTACCTGGCCGACGAAATCTTCTTCACCGGCACGGCGGCGGAGATCACGCCCGTGCGCTCGGTGGACAGGCTGGCCGTGGGCAGCGGCTCACGCGGCCCAATCACGGAGCAGATTCAGGAGCTCTTCTTCGGCATTATCAAGGGCGAGCGCGAGGACAAGTGGAACTGGCTGACGCCAGTCGAGTTGAGCAAGCCGCGGGAAGAAGCTCGCGAGTTAGTCGCCGCGGATTGAGATTTACGGCGCGCCGCGTCGATATGAGATTTGGTAAATCTATTTTTATCTATAAGGTAGCTGCTTCGAGATTACCGCAATCCCTTAAAGGCTAATGGCTAATCAACAGATGGAGCGCGTCGGCTCATGGGTTTTGCTTTGTTGTGGAGTATTGGGCCTTGCGGGGACACTGGCGGCGGTGCTTGCTGATTTGATTGGCATCATCGTTCGCGACGGCTACAACCCCATTGCGCAGACGATCAGCGATTTGGCTATCGGTGACTACGCGTGGATTCAGGATTACGGGCTGGATGCGTATGCCGTGGGCGTTTTGGCCTGCGGTATCGCGCTTTTTCGGTGGCGAGCGGGGGGCAAGTGGTGGATCGCGACGGCGGTGCTGCTAGGTTTACTGTCGGTCGACGTGCTGCTAATTGCCGAACACAACCAGTACGCCGGGCGACCCGGTCGCGGCGCGGCAATTCATCTTCAGCTCGTTATCATTTTGGGGCTGCTCTTTACGCTCATCCCGCTAAGCTTTGCCATTGGCCTCCGCTCGCTGGACAAACGATGGTTTCGCTTCAGCTTGGGCATCACGATTGGCTGGCTCATCATGGGGCCAGTTTTCTTCGTTGTCCCCGACGCTTGGGATGGCGGCTTTGAGCGGCTCGTCTCGCTGCTAATGATCGCGTGGACCGTCGCCGTTTCGTGGCTGCTGATTCAGCAGGGCCGAGGTCACCGACTGCTGGCCAATGAGGCGCGCTGAAGATGAGCATGGAACCTACCCTCGCCCCCACCTCCTGGACACCCTGCAAATGAGTCGGCACGCAGCTTAATTACGGAGTTGGTAACGATGAAAAGCAGTAACTTTTTGACGAGCCTTTTGAGCAGCGTCGTCATCGTCGCGCTAACGGCGTTCACGGCTTATGCCATGCCCGCCTTCACCGACGGCATCTGGTTCAACCCGTGGGACGTGGTTAGCGAGCCGTCGCCCGGCACGATGGCGGCGCGGCTGCGACCGTTCGTGATGGGGTCGCTCTTCTATTTCTTTGCGACTTACCTGCTCGGCGGCATTGCCGTTGCCGCCTCTAAGATCGCCAAAACAAAAATGCCCGTCGTGGTGATGTGGCTGTATGCCCACCTGCTGCGCCCTACCTTTTTCAACCGAAGAGAAGGATGACGCGGGTCTTGCTTCAACAATTCATAATTTTTGTCCGCAAGCCGCTGAACCTCTTCGGGCAATTGGCGGTAGAGCTGCCAAAACTCCTTACTGGCAAAGTGTCTCACAGTTCGGTGTAGTCGCCAGCCTTGAAAGAGCGAAGCGCCTGTTCCGCGAGCGCATCCAGCTTCCCCGCTTCGATGTCGGCTTCAAGCTGCCGATCCCACCGCTGCCAGTCCCATTCTTCGTACCAGCGGCAAAATTCAGCAAGCGCGTGTGGCGGTAGTTGAACTAGCGCTGTTTTGATCCCTTCAACGTTTGTGCTCATCTTGTTTCCTTCAAACTCAAGATATTGGACAAATCCCATCGTACCGTGTCTGGGAAGCGAACGTCAATTTGCCAGCCACGCTTTGGCGCGCAGCAGCCGCTCTTCGTCAAAGCCCGCATCACCGGGCGCATGGTTTCCCACTCGGTTTTTGGGGAAGTCGCGTTGGCTTTCTGAATGGATTGGCTGTTAACCGATTGAAGGAAGGGTGTTCGTAGTTGGAGGGCGCGCCTTCCAACTACGAACACAAAAAATTTATCAGACCCCTCCTGACACTACGCTGTCAGGAGGGCCGCGCTATCCTGTGGCTGTCTGTTGTTTGAGATAAACTGATTCACGCGTCGCCTCTCGAGCAGGCGACTCAATAGCAAGGAGCCACAGATGATTACCAAATCCAACTACCTCGGCATCGTCGTCGACGATCTGGAAGCAGCAACCGCCTTCTACCGCGATACGCTGGGCATGACGGTGAACGAGCAGCAAAGCACGCCCGGTCAGCACACGGCGTTCCATCTCGAAGGCGACACCACGCTGGCGCTGCAGGCCGGATCGCAAGTGCCGGACAGCCAAAAGTTCGAGCCAACCGTGCAGGTCGAAGATGTCGATGCCACCTACGCTGAATGGAAGGCGCGCGGCGTCGACCTGCTCGACGAGCCAAACGATCAATTCTTTGGGCGGACCTTCCTCTTCCGCACCCCGAATGGTCACGTGATTCGGGTGTATCAGGAGTAGCGGCAATTTGTAGGTGCGGCTTGCAGCCGCACGCGCACCGCCCTTCCCATCAAATTAATTGCCCGATGGGAAGGGCGACAATTGCGCAGCTGAAAGCAGCGCCTACAATTTCGTCATCTCGTGCCGCCCCACCATCCCCCTCGCCACCGCCGCAATCTCTGCCCGCAACGCCTCCGGCTCGATCACCGTCATCGCCTCGCCCCAGCCCATGAGCCAGCCGCGAATCTGCTCGAACGAGGCCACGCGGTAGATCATGGTTGCCGCGCCGTCATCACCCTCTCCACAATCCTTCACCAGCGTAAAGTGCTGGGCCTCCCGCACCCAGCGCACCACCGATTCCTCGAAGCGCACCACAATGCGCCACCCTTTCTCGGGCGTGGGCGCCAGATGCACCTCGCGTGGCTCGAACGTCTCGTCCAGCAGGCGAAGCTGGTCGATGCGCGTCAGCCGAAAGTGACGCTGATCCTGCCGCAGCCGACAGTAGCCACTCATCGTCCACCCCTCGCCCACGTGGCTCAGGTGCAGCGGCTCCACGTCGCGCGCGCTGATGGCGTTGGAGTGCATGGCGTGGTAGTGCAGGTGGACGACGCGCCGCTCGTGAATGGCCTGCTGGAGCTGCACAAAGGTCTCGTCGTCCATGTCCAACGGCGTGCGGCCCACGGTGTAAAAACCGAGCACGGCCTCCAGCGCCTCGACGTTGGCGAGCGTCGCCGCAGGCAGCACGGCGCGAATCTTCGCCAGCGCCTGCTGCGCCGCGTCGCGCGTGTCGCCGGGCTTGGTCAGCCCACTCAACATCGAAATCGACAAAAAGAGTGCCCGCGCTTCGTCCGCCGAAAACATGATCGGCGGCAGGTAGTAGCCCGGCATTAGCCGGTAGCCCTCGCCCGCCGTCCCCACCAGCGGCACGCCGACTTCGCCCAGCGCCTGCATGTCGCGGTAGACGGTGCGCTCGCTCACCTCGAACTGCTGGGCCAAATCCTGCGCGCGGGTGACCTTGCGGCTTTGCAGCACGAGCAGGTAACCTTGCAGCCGATCGATGCGCGTCATGCCAACCTCACCGTTAAATAAACAAGCCGTCCGCTCCACGACACGGTTTGCCCGACCAACTGTCGCTCAAACAAGGCTCGCACCGCTTCGATCTCCTCGCTCGACAGCGCCGCCGCCAGCCGCTCGCCATAGCTCGGCTTCCCCCCGCTCGACGGGCCAAACCAGCGCGCCACCGTTGCCTCGCCAATCTGCACCTCGCTTGCCTCGTCAACCGCCTCGTGCTCAACGGCAAAGCCCGCCCGCTCGAAGTACCTAACCAGATCGTCCCCATCCCAGTTCACCAGCGGATCGTCCGCGTCGTCGTAAATGGCCTCTTCCGCCGCGACTACGCGATCTCGCAACCCCGGTTCAGCGTCCGCCCAATCCACCAATTCGTGGAGCCGCTGCGTGTGGCGCGGGACGCGGTCGGCCAGGCTGATGCGGCCGCCGGGGGCGAGATGCTCACATAAGGATTGGGCAAACGCAGCTTTGTCGGCCTGCGGCAGGAGGGCGTTGTAGCCGACGATGGCGTCGAAGACCCCCTCCCCCGTCCCCTCCCCCCGCCGGGGGGAGAGGGGCTTGTCGGCGAGCTGGTCGTTTTGAGACGACATTACTTGATCACCCAACAGTCCCCTCCCCAAGTGGGGAGGGCTAGGGAGGGGTCCGCCTCCAACACCACCGGCCTTTCCACTTCGTCAAGTTGCTCACTCTGCTGCCTCAACGCCTCCGCATCGACCTCACTCCACGCCAGCGCCGTGACGCCCCCCTCCGGCACGCGGCGCAGCGCCTCCCAGGTGAGCAGACCGCTGCCCGCCCGCAGATCGAGCACCGTGGCGTGGCGGGAGAGCCGCGCGCCGTCGAGCACGCGATCGCGCAGGAGGCCGAGCCGCTCGCCCGCCTGTGACACGGTGCGCTGGAGCCAGCGCTCCTGTGCGCGATTGGTCGGCGAACTGCTCAGAAATTCAATCCCCAACCCGTCGACCTCACCCGCTGCTTCCGCCGCGAGCATGGCGCTCAACTGCGCCTCGCGCCGCCGCGCCACCTCGTCGCGGATGGCGCGCTCGTAGCCCTGATCGCTCGGTTGATAGAAGACGCGCCCCTGCATCGACGGCGGCAGATATTGCTGCGCCACCCAGTGGTCGCGGTAGGCGTGGGGGTAGAGGTAGCCCTCGCCGTGGCCAAAGCCTTCCTTGTCGCGATTGCCGTCGCGCAGGTGGGAAGGCAACTCGTGCTGCGTCTCCTGCTCGACGGTCGCCAGTGCGTCGAAAAAGGCAAAGGTCGTATTCGATTTGGGCGCGGTCGCCAAATACAAAATCGCCTGCGCCAGCGGAAAGCGCCCCTCCGGCATCCCCACCCGCTCAAAGGCCTGCGCACACGAGACGGCCACGGTCACCGCGTGCGGATCGGCCAGCCCGACATCCTCGCTGGCGAAAATGACCAGTCGCCGAAAGATAAAGCGCGGGTCCTCGCCCGCGTAGACCATGCGCGCGGCCCAGTAGAGCGCCGCGTCGGCGTCGCTGCCGCGCAGGCTCTTGATGAATGCGCTGATCGTGTCGAAGTGGTAGTCGCCCTCCTTGTCGTAGAGCACGGCGCGGCGCTGGATGGACTCTTCGGCAATGTCAAGCGTGATTTGAATGGGGAAATGGGGCGTAGGGGGATGGGGAGAATCTGCCGCGCCGCTCCCCGTCTCCCCACTGGTTTCCACCGCCAGCTCCAGCGCATTCAACAACGCCCGCGCATCCCCGTTCGCGACTTCGACGAGGTGATCGAGCGCGTCGTCTGCGATGGTGACGTTCAATTTTCCGTAGCCGCGTTCGGGGTCGGCCAATGCCTGGCGGGCGATGGCGCGCAGGTCGTCCTGCGAGAGGGGCTGGAGCTGGAAGATGCGGCTGCGCGAGACGAGCGCTTTGTTGACCTCGAAGTAGGGATTTTCCGTGGTCGCGCCGATGAGGATGACCGTGCCATTTTCGACCCACGGCAGCAGCGCATCCTGCTGCGCCTTGTTAAAGCGGTGCACCTCGTCCACAAAGAGCAGCGTGCGCCGACCGTGCAGCTGCGCCCGCTCCTGCGCGTCGGCCACGGCCTCGCGGATGTTCTTGACGCCCGCCAGCACGGCGTTGAGCTTGGTAAAGTGCGCCTCCGTCGTGTTGGCGATGACCTCGGCCAGCGTCGTCTTGCCCGTGCCCGGCGGGCCATAGAAGATCAGGCTGCCCAGCTGGTCCGCCTCAATCGCCCGCCGCAGCAGCCGCCCCGGCCCGATGATGTGCCCCTGGCCCACGTACTCATCGAGCGTGCGCGGCCGCATCCGCGCGGCGAGGGGCGCGGTCGTGGCGAGTCGATCCTGGTGGGCTTGCTCGAAGAGGTTCATGGAATGAGGAACCGCAGATGGACGCAGATAAACGCAGATGAAGAGTTGGCGTTTGAATCATACACGATTGCGGCCCGTGCATCAACGAATTGTTGAAGCAAAAAAGTTCGTCACGAGGGTGACGGGCTTTGTCGCATCATCGACCGGCGCGGGTTGAAATCCACGCCTGCTATGCAAAGTGCGCTGGTGAAGTAGCCGGAAATACGTGGGTAATAGCGACCAAGACCAAATGTCATTCCCGCGCAGGCGGGAATCTATGGATCAGGTAACCAATTTCTCCGCTAATTCCCTCTGTTGCCTGCTAGACCGAGCATGGATTCCTGCCTCCGCAGGAATGACAAATTGTGTCTGCTCGTACTACCAGAATAATTCCTGCGGCTTCATCAGCGCGTTTGGCCTAGCAAGCTGCAATGGCGAATGAGCCTGTCGAACCACATTACGAGCCGGTGAGTCGCCACTTATCCGGGACGCACCCCACTTTATCAGCCGGCAACGCTTCTTGCACTGCTTTGTGATATGCTAACTGACATTGGCCAAAATTTTGCGTCGCCTAGTGCTCCGTTAACGAGAATTTTGGCGTTTATCACGACGTATATGACGAGGTAGCGAGCACAGCGTGCTGTGCTCAAACATTAGCGAAGGCTGAGCTTGTCGAAGCCGAACGCGGGTCGCCCCGGTCGGTCGTTGACCCGCCGACCGCCTGCG
Source organism: Caldilineaceae bacterium (assembly GCA_965213595.1). Lineage (GTDB taxonomy): Bacteria > Chloroflexota > Anaerolineae > Caldilineales > Caldilineaceae > JBCCFC01. Next base: position 1,455,207 of record CBDBZO010000002.1, read on the forward strand.
AACGTGCAGGCGGCGGCTAACGTAATGGTGCAGCCCGCTGCGCCGCTACGAGCTGAATGCCAGCTTTCTCGTTTACAAGCGACCAAGTAGGAAATTGTTACGCCAGTCTCATCAGCACTACACGATTTGATTATCGACATCCACGCGCTGGATGCGGAGTTGAGACGCTACGAGGAGAAGTACAATCTGCTCTCCGAGGATTTTTACGTCTTCTACGAGTCGGGCCTGTTGCGGGACAAAATCATCGAGGAAACCGATGAATATGGGCAGTGGGCAGGGCTGTATCAGATGCGCTCGCGGCGCAAAGTCTAACCTCATCCCAACACCCCTCTTTGATAAGATCGCAGAAATTTTTGGGTAATAGCAATCGGGGTTAGGTTGTCATTCCTGCAAAGGCAGGAATCCATGAATCAGGTAACTGAAGTTGCGGAGAATTTCCAAAAATGTGGGTAGCCAACGCATGGATTCCCGCACCCAGGGGGTTACCCGGCGGGAATGACAAATTGCGATTTCTCGTATGCTCCGCTACGTGACAAATCGTTTGGTCGACCGAGGAAACGGATTCAATAAACCGAAATTATTTAAAGAAGTTGTTCAAGCAGGCGTCAACTCAAACGTTATCTGTTTGGGCTGTACGATGCGGGTCGAGGCATCCAGCACTTCGAGCGAAACAATGTTGCCCGCCGCGTCATAGTCGAGGATGATGCCTGGCTTTTCCTCGTCGCTTTCGGCAATGGGCGCATCGTTGAGCACGATGGTTAAAATGTCGACCTGGGTGTCATAAATTACTTTCATTCGTTCATCTCCAATACTTCTGCACTTTACTGGTGCGGTAGACCGTCACAACTTGGGCGGGCTTCTGGTCTATGTCGACAAAGACGCGCAGCAGATAGTCTTTCTTCGCTTCTTGACTATACTGCTTGGATTGATAAACGCAACGCCCCTTCCGTTGTCCAGTTCGCTGCGCTGGATTCGCAAGCACGCTTTCGATTTCCTCCGCCGTGATACCACGACGCGTCATTTCCAGTAGAGCGTGATTGGTAAGCACATAGCGCTGAATGTCAGGACACATATCGCACAAGGGTTACATGTTGAACGTCGCCATCACGGGCCGATGATCCGACGCCTCCTGACCCGGCGGCTCTTCGACGATTGTACACGATTGTAGCGCGCTCACCAGCGGCTCGCTGAGCCAGATGTAGTCGATGCGCACGGGCCATTCGGCGGGAATGTAGCTGTTTTGGGGCGGGTTGCCCGCTTGCCGATAGGCGTCGATGTAGCCCGCCTTTTCCATCGCCGCCACCACGCGCAAATCGCCGTCGCCGGTGAGATTTTGCCGCTTCTCCTGCTGCGCCAGTTCGGCCAGCATCAGGTCGTGCTGCCCCGCATCGCGGGGGCTGATGGCGTTGAAATCGCCGATGACGACGTGGGGGCGGTTGCGGTCGCGCACCGTCCACTGGCGCAGGGTGCGCAGCTGGAGCAGACGCGCCTCCTCGCTGGTGTGGTCGAGGTGGGTGACGTAGGTGGTGAAGGGCTGGCCGTTTGGCAGGATCACGCGCCCTTCGAGCAGGCCGCGCGTTTCGAGGCCATCGAGCAATTCTGCCTGGGCTGGCTCCTTCGGCGTGAGATGATGCGCCGCGCTGGCGACAATCGGCCAGCGCGAGAGCAGCGCGTTGCCGTAGGCGTCGGCGGGCATGTCGTCCTGGGCGGGCCAGCGCAGGCAGGGGCCGAAGACGAAATGTAGACCCAACTCCTCGGCCAGGATTTCCAGCGCCGGGCGACTGTCGCCCGCGTTGTTTTCCACAGCGCGCGGGTGGAAGACCTCGTTGAGGCCAACAATGTCCGCATCAATTTCGCGCAAAACGCGCGCGACGGCGTCGAGGTTGGGCGCGCCGCCACGCGTGCGCCAGCCGTGGATGTTGTAGGTGACAATTTTCATGCAGATAGCCGCCCCATCGGTGCATTTGAATTTGGCGTGACCAGCGGCTATAGTGTACACCAAAATCCGGGTTTAACCGCAGATAGACGCGGACGAACGCAGATTTTAACGCTCATTGGAAGTCTGTTGGGTATGCGTACGGGCACGCCATGGCGTGCCCGTACGCATACCCAACTCGGACAAGATATTATGCCTCACTTCACCCCCGCCGACCTTCAGAAGCACCTCGACGCCCATCACATCGATGCTACCCTCGTCGCCGACATCGGCTCCACGCCGACGGTGGCGGAGGCGGCGCTGGCGCTGGACGTGGAGCCAGCGCAAATCGTGAAGACGCTGCTCTTTCTGCTCAAGCAGGCCGACGGCGCGCGCCAGCCCGTGGTCGTCATCAGCCACGGTGAGGGGCACGTGGACAAGAAGGCGCTGGCGCGGCACTTTGGCGTGGGCGCCAAGAAGGTCAAACTGGCGGATGGCGAGACGGTGCTCCATCTGCTGGGCTACCCGGCGGGCGGCGTGCCGCCCTTCGGCCACCGCACGCCGCTGCCCGCAATTGTCGACGCTTCGGTAACGGCGCTGGATAAGACGTTTGACGTAATTTTTGCCGGGGGCGGCGACGATCGGACGATGCTGCGGCTTTCCGTGGCGGAGCTGCGGCGCGCCGTGGAAGCCGAGGCCCCGTCGGTGGAGCTGGTGGCGGTGAGTTGACGAAACAAGAAAAGAGCCCAGGGATTTTCCAAAACCCCTGGGCTCTTTCTTTGCTGCGCCTGTTGCCAGCTACAAATTTTCTAACTCGACGGCCGTACCGGCTGATAGGGCATGGTCTCCGTCTGCGGATCGCGGCTGCCCTCGCGCGGGACGCTCGGTGCGCCCTCCCTTTGCGGACTGCGCAGCCCGTTGAGCTCGACCTCGCGCTTGCGACCGCGGCTGTAGTCGTAGACGCCCACGTCGATCTGCTGCTCTGCGCGCGCCTGCTGCATGGTGCCGCAGTTGACGCAAATGTCCCAATCCTGGCGCACCAGCTTGCTGCAGTTGATGCACGCGTGCTGAAGCTGGCTGTGGCAGTTGGGGCAGAAGACCCACTCGTCCTTCACCGGCACGCCGCAGGAGTAGCAGGCGAGCGTCTCTTCCAGCTCGCGCAGCAGGGCCTCTTCCTCCAGCGCGCGGTCGTAGATTTCGGCCAGCGTCTCCTTGGGCCGAATCATCGAGTAGAGCACGAGGCCGACGATGGGAAAAATTAGTACGAGCAGGCAGGCCAGCAGGATCGCCAGCCAGTCCCGCGTGCGCGAGCGGATGTCGTTAAAGGTCCAGATGCCCATGGCAATCCAGAACGCAAAGAGAAACGCGCCCAGCACGGCGACGACAACGCCGACGAGGGTGGAAATTGTATTCGCTGCATCAGCCATAAAATCAAGCTCCGGGTAGGGTGGCGCGCGCCACACGGTCCACGCACGAGCCACTTGGCGGACCCGGCGCAGGGGCGATTATAGCGCAGGCGCAGGGAATGACCAAACGTGTAAATGAGAAAATGCGTTTGACAGCCCCCGGCAACCCGTGCTATAGTCAGACGGTGGATTGTCGCGCGACAATTCCGCTACGTCAACGCTGGTCTCCGGCGCTGGCCGATGTACCACTTGCAAAGCAAGCAGGCTACCTCTCTGCACGGCGTTCAACCACATCACATCTAGTCATTCACATACCCACTGGCGATACCCACTGGCGATACCCACTGGCAACGCGGCTTTCCACCGCCGCTGCCCAAATGCTGGCCGGTTCACATCTTGTTTCCCACTGTGGTTTTGATTTGGGCTCCGCTCCCAATCTGAACGACCCAAGCGCGCCACAGTTTATTCAATTCACACAAAAACACCCAACTTTTTCACGAAAGGACCTTTATGAATCGCAAACTATTTTTGAGCCTGCTGCTGGTGCTCACCCTGGCGCTGGCCGCCTGTGCGGGCACGGCCGCCCCCGATCCCGCCGTCGAAGCCCCCGCCGAGGGCGAAGCCGCCGCGGATGATGGGGCCGAGACGGCTGCTGAACCCGCCGCCGAAGAGGCCGCGCCCGCTGCCCAAGAGGGCGGCACGCTGCAAACCGTGCTCGATCGCGGCAACGTGATCTGCGTCGGCAACGCCAACCTGCCCGGCTTTGGCTTCCTGGACGAGGAAGGCAACTTCTCCGGCTTTGATGTGGACTTCTGCCGCGCGCTGGCTGCCGCCGTCTTTGGCGACGCCGAGGCCTACGAGATCCGCCCCACCACCGCCGCCGAGCGCTTCACCGTGCTGCAGGCCGGCGAGGGCGATGCACTCTTCCGCAACACCACGTGGACGCTCTCGCGCGACACCACGCTGGGCGCCAACTTCGCGCCGATTACCTTCTACGACGGCCAGGGCATCATGGTGCGCGAGGAGCTGGGCGTTTCCACGCTGGCCGACCTCGAAGGGGCTTCCGTCTGCGTGCAGACGGGCACGACCACCGAGCTCAACCTGGCCGACCAGTTCGCTGCGGCGGGCGTTAGCTATGAGCCCGTCGTCTTCGAGACGGTCGACGAGACGACGAACGCCTACGAAGAGGGCCGCTGCGACGCCTACACCACGGACAAGTCCGGCCTGGTTTCGGTGCGCACCACCCTCTCCGAGCCCGATGCCCACGTGATCCTGGACGTGACGCTCTCCAAGGAGCCGCTGGCCCCCATGGTGCGCCAGGGCGACGACCAGTGGTACGATATCGTGACGTGGACGGTCTTCGCCACGATTCTCGCCGAGGAGTTGGGCATCACCTCCGAGAACATCGCCGAATTCGAGGGCAGCACGGACCCGAACGTGGCGCGTCTGCTGGGCACCGAGGGCGAGTTTGGCGACAGCCTGGGCCTCAGCGCCGATTGGGCCGCCAACGTGATTTCGCAGGTGGGCAACTACGGCGAAATCTATGAGCGCAATCTCGGCCCGGATACGCTCTTTGACCTGCCGCGCGGCCAGAACGCGCTCTACACCGAAGGCGGCCTGCTCTACTCGCCGCCGGTGCGCTAGACTGAGCACCGTGCTTGGTTGTAGACCGAGCGCGTAACTGTTGATTAGAGATTGGTAATTGGAGGCTTCATCGGCTTTGCGACCTCCGACTACCAATCTCTAATTGCCAACTACCTCGTCACCTTCCGTTCACATCCCCTCAATCTTTCACCACCATGCAAGGCACAATTTCCCCCCAACCCTCGCGCCCTCCCTTCTGGCGAGACGAACGCATCATCGGCGTGCTGACGCAGGTGCTCGTCGTTGCTGGCGTGGCGCTGCTCGCCTGGTTTCTCTACAACAATATGGTCACGCAACTGCGTGCCCAGCTTGGCGTGCCCATCACCTTCAGCTTTTGGGACGACACCGCCAGCTTTGACATCACCGGCTCCGTTGGCGTGGAGCTGCTGGACTACACGCGCACGAGCAGCTATGGCCGCGCCTTTCTTGTGGGGCTGATCAACACGCTTGTCGTGGCCGTGGTCGGCATTATCCTGGCGACCATTTTAGGCAGCATTGTTGGCGTGGCGCGGCTTTCACCCAACTGGCTGTTGAGCAAGCTGGCCGCTGTCTACGTCGACGCCTTTCGCAACGTACCGCTGTTGCTGCTGCTGATCTTCTGGTCGCAGGCCGTCTTTCAAAAGCTGCCGGGTATTCAAGAATCCGTTATCTTACCGGGCCCTATTTATATCAACATTAAAGGCATTACGGTTCCCTGGGGAACGCCCACGGAATCGTGGGGCACCTATCTATGGGTTCTGCTTGGCGCGCTGGGGGTTGCTGTAATCGTGGGCATTGTGCTGACCATACAGGGGCGGCGCAGCGGGCGCATGCCGCTGGTGACGCTCTGGTCGTTTGTGGCGTTTGTGCTGGTCGCCGCCGTTGGCTGGTTTGCCATTCCGCAGCCGCTGACGCTGACCCGGCCCGAACTGGGTGGCTTTAACACCACGGGTGGCTACCTCATGCGCCCCGAACTGCTGGCGCTGATTTCTGGGCTAACGATCTACACCGCGGCCTTTATTGCCGAAATTGTGCGCGCGGGCATTCAGGCCGTCTCCAAGGGGCAGCGCGAAGCCGCCACGGCGCTTGGCCTCAACACGGGGCAGACGCTGCGCCTCATTATTTTTCCCCAGGCCCTGCGCGTGATGATCCCGCCGATGACGAGCCAGTACCTCAACCTCACCAAGAATTCGTCGCTCGCTATTGCCATTGGCTACCCCGATCTCTTTCTGGTGGCGGGCAACACGATCCGCAACCAGACGGGGCGCACGCCGGAAGTCCTGCTGCTCGTGATGGCCGTCTACTTAACCTTGAGCCTCATCACCTCGTTTGCGATGAATCTTTACAACCGCCGCATTCAGCTGATCGAGCGGTAGAACTTTGCGAGTGTAGGAGCACGCCATGGCGTGCCCCTACGCCCACAACGCAATTCGGAGACCGTTATGTCCGTTGCCACGACCACACCGCCGCGCGAAATTCTCGCGCCGCCCAGCGAGCGCAACACGCCCACGGGCTGGCTGCGCAAAAATTTGTTTAGCAGCTGGTTCAATACGCTACTGACTATTCTCTCGCTAGTGCTGATTTACATCATCGTGCGTCCCACGCTGGGCTGGGCGCTCAACGCGGCGGATTGGGCCGTGATTCCCGCCAACATCAACCTGATCATGCGCGGGCGCTACCCTGCTGCCGAAGCGTGGCGCATTTGGGCCGCCCTGGATGTGCTGGCCGCCCTCGTTGGGCTGACGGCAGGCCTCAATATCAAGCGCCCGCGCACGCCTGCCTTTGTGATTGGGGCGCTGCCGCTGCTGCTGCTGCTTGCGCCATTCGCCTCGAACGAGGCGCGGCTTAACCTACTCGTGCTGGAGGCCTGTCTGCTGGCTGCCTTTGCCCTGGCGCGCTTTGGACCACAGCGCGTCATCAACGCGCTGATTGTGCCCGCATGGGTGCTCTACTTTCCCATGCTGATTTTTCTGATTCGTGGTCTGGGCATTGCGCTGCCCGTGGTGGAAACACAGTATTGGGGCGGGCTGGTGCTGTCGCTGATGCTGGCCGCCGTGGGCATTGCACTGTCGTTTCCCATAGGCGTGCTGCTGGCGCTCGGTCGCCGCTCCAAGCTGCCGGCCATTCGCACGCTCTGCGTGCTCTACATTGAATTTGTCCGCGGCGTGCCGCTGATTACGCTGCTCTTCTTTGCGATAGTCGCGCTACAGCTCTTTCTGCCGCAGCGTATGCCATCCATTAACAATGTCATTCGCGCTGTGGTGGCGATTACGCTCTTTTCGGCGGCCTACACGGCGGAGAACGTGCGCGGCGGGCTGCAATCCATTCCCAAGGGGCAGAACGAGGCGGCGATGGCGCTGGGCCTCAACGGTTTCCAATCGATGTTCTTCATCGTGCTGCCCCAGGCCCTGCGCGCGGTAATCCCCGTGCTCGTGGGCCAGTTTATCGGGCTGTTCAAGGACACATCGCTCGTGGCGCTTGTCGGGTTGTTTGACCTGCTGGGCATCGCCCGCGCCATCTTGTCCAACCCCAACTGGATCGGTCGCGCCCAGGAAATTTATCTCTTTCTCGGTGTCATCTACTGGGTTTTCTGCTACGCCATGGCCTACGCCAGCCGCCGTATCGAGCGAACGCTGGGCGTGGGGGAGAGGTAAGCGGAAAGAATGAAGATTGATGAATGAAGATTGGGTGGGTGACGAAGCTTCTAATCTCCAATCTTTAGAAACAAATTACGCAGCTTTTGTAGGGGCGGCCTGCAGCCGCACGGCGTCGCACTTCCCTTCTAACTAACAATCAGGTGGGGACTTCAACGATTGCGCAGCTGAAAGCAGCGCCTACGATTTATTGAGAACGTGGAGAAATTTATGAGCGACAACGGCACAACCAACGGCACAACCAACGGCGACCCCATCATCGTCTGCCGCGATGTAAACAAGTGGTATGGGGAATTTCACGTGCTGCGCGGCATCAGCATGGAGGTGGCGAGGGGCGAGGTGATCGTGATCTGCGGGCCTTCGGGCTCCGGTAAATCGACCTTTATCCGCACGATCAACCGGCTGGAGGAGCACCAGCAGGGCGACATCATCGTGGACGGCATCGAACTGAGCCACGACGTGCGCAACATCGAAGCCATCCGCCGCGAGACGGGCATGGTCTTCCAGCAGTTTAATCTGTTTCCGCACCTGACGGTGCTGCAAAACGTCTCGCTGGCGCCGATTCAGGTGCGCAAGCAGAAGAAGAAGGAGGCGCAGGATCATGCCATGAGCCTGCTCGAGCGCGTGGGCATCCCGGAGCAGGCGGCCAAGTATCCCGGCCAGCTCTCCGGCGGGCAGCAGCAGCGCGTCGCCATTGCGCGCGCCCTGGCCATGCGCCCCAAAATTATGCTCTTCGACGAGCCGACCTCGGCCCTTGATCCCGAAATGATCAAAGAGGTGCTGGACGTGATGGAGGAGCTCGCCGAATCCGGCATAACCATGCTGGTGGTGACCCACGAGATGGGCTTTGCCCGCGCCGTGGCCGACCGCATCAGCATGTTTGACTACGGCGAAATCGTCGAAGCCGCCCCGCCCGAAGAGTTCTTCAACCACCCCAAGCACGAGCGCACCAAGCTCTTCCTGAGCCAGATTTTGCAGCACTAACGCCAAGATAAGGTGACCGTCACTGTCCAAAGCGATACCGCCTACCCAACCGGGGCGGACAGTGATTGTCACCTGGATCGACGAGGCAACATGGCTCGACCCAGTTCCGTAGGCGCTGCTTTCAGCTGCGCAATCATGACTTATCCCGTCGCTTCTCTTGAAACCGACGGGGTAGGTCTGGCTCGTGCGGCTGAAAGCCGCACCTACGTTTAATCACCGTCACCGGCTCCTTGCCCGCAACACAACGCTCCGTGTAGCCTGTCGGAGCAGGCGGCGACGCAGGGCGTCGGGCAGGCATTCCCACGCTCTGCGTGGGAACGAGCAAAAGCGACTTGGCTCGACCCAGAGCCGAAGGGTTTTCCGAAACCCTTCGGCTCTTTTCGTTTCACACGCTCACCTCAACGCCACGTCCTCCTCTTCGATCTCCGGCGTGGCCGTTGGCTCCGGGGGTGGCGCGCCGGTGATCCACTCGCGGTAGAGCCCTTCGATGCGCGGACTGTCCAGCGCTTCAATATCTGCCAGCCACGTCGCCTCATCGACGATGCTGTAGCGGTGCTGCGCCAGGTACTCCTGCAGAAAGCGCCGGAAGCGGCGGTCGCCGATCTCCTGGCGCAGCGCGTCGTAAAAGAGCGCGCCCTTGCCGTAAACCACCGCCTCGTACTGCGCACCGCTGCCGTAGCTCGCCACCGGCCCGGCAATCGCCGCGTCGTTGCCAAAGGCTTGCAGCGAGGCAACCGCCTGCTCCCAGCGCTCCTCCTGCAAAGCCAGCGCCCGCTGGCTGCCGCGCAACCCCTCGAAATACAATTTTACCGAATACTCGGCCAGCGCCTCGTCCAGCCACGGCTCGTTGACGGGGTCGCTGTGCACGGTTTGATACCACCATTGATGCGCCACCTCGTGGGCCACCAGAAATTCGAGGTTGGCCCGCTCCTCGCGGTAGGCCTGCACGCCAATCAGGTTGACCTGCGGATATTCCATGCCGCGCATCGTCAGCGGCGCAGGCGCGATGGACATCTCGCGGAAGGGGTAGGGGCCAAAGTCGTCGCTGTAGATGCGCAGCGCGGCGGCGGCGTATGTGAGGGCATCGCGACCCGCCGCCTCGTCGCCCGGCAGCCAGTAGGAGGTGATGCGCGTGCCGTAGGCCTCCGCGCTCGCCGAATCAAAAAAGGGGCTGGTGTGCAGCAAGAATTCGCGCGCCGGCCCGGTGACCCACACGTGCTGCCGACCGCGCCCCTCCGGTGTGGCGACCACCGTGCTGGTGATCAGCGTGCCGCTGGCCACGGGCACAAAATCGAGCGGCAGCGTGGCCGTGACGGCAAAGAGCGAGGCCACGTTAAAGGCCACATCGCCGCGGGCTGAGCCCTGCTCCAGCCACCAGCCGCTTGCCCCGCTCGCGCTGTCCTGATAAACCGCGAGCGCGGGGTAGAAGAGCGGCAGGCTGATCATGCCCTGGCTGCGGCCAAAGAGGGCGTAGGTGTCCGCCGGCAGATCGGGCCAGGCGGGCACGCTCAACGTCCACGACGTGTCGACCGTGACGGCCTCGCCGGGGAGCAGCACGTCGGGCAGGTTGACGCGCAGCGCCGTCTGGTTGGCGCGATAGGTGAAGACCGCCGCGCGCCCGTCGATCAGCGCGCGCTCGATGCGCATCTCGCCGCCGTAGTGGGGCAGCGCGGGGTAGAGCCGAAACATGAGGTGGCTCCACGGCTCGCCGCTCGCGTTGGTGATTTCGATGCGGGCGCGGCCCACCAGCTCGGGCAGCGGTTCGTCCGCCCCCTGGCGCAGGCGCACGTCGATGCTGTAGCGGGGCGCTTGCGTCAGACCGTCGAATTCATCCTGGCGGTCGGCCAGCACGGCGGGGCGGTAGCGGGCATAAGGGTCGGCGACTTCGGCAGCCTGGCGCGCGCCGCAAGCGCTCAGCGCCAGCACGGCGGCCAGCAGCAGCAACGTTGCCGCGCCAGCGGCGCCGATGAGGCGGAGAGGTCGCCAGCCTTGAGAGGCAGGGGGAGAAACCGAGTTGTTCATCTTAATTATGTGCGCTCTGTCTTTCTCACTGTCAATCTCGCCGTCAACCCGTCAACTTGTCTCGGGATTTATATAGAGAAGGATGTTCGACCAAGCCTTCGCTACCTCTGCACATTCTTTCGGCGCAGCGTCTACGACTCCCCCTCCGGGCGTATAAAAATCCGCGGATCGCCGCGATCTTCGCTGTCGCCGTTAAATTCCAGGAAGAGCACGGGCGGCTGCTCAAGCGTCTCCTGGGCGGCGACCAGCTCCGCGCCCAGCGCGGCGGGCGATGCGCCGGGATAGAGCCCCAGCAGCGACTGGCCGAGCAGCCAGCGCAGCATCTCCACGCGCAGCTGCGCCTGCTCCTCGGCGGGGGCGGCGGCAAGTTGCGCCTCCATCACGGGGCGCAAGCCATCCGTGAGCGCGCCCAACTCCGCCGAGAGCGCGGCGATCTGCGCCTCCCACTGCGGCACGATGGACAAGCCGTAAGCCCCGCGCGCGATCTTGAGCTTCTGCGCCTGCCACGCCCTCTGCGTTTGCAGCAGCCACAGCTGCTCGGCCAGCGTTGCCCCGTCGTCGGCCACGCGCTGGTACGCCGCCGCCCGCGCCTCGTCTTCGGCCAGCAGCGCCTGCCCCAGGGCGACAAGCTCCACCTCGTAGTCGTCGGGTCGCCGCTTGCGAATGTCAATGCCTGCGTCAATCAGCTGCTCCAGGCGGGCGACGAGTGCGCTGGCGGCGGCCTGCCGGGCGTTGCGCGCCAGCAGCACGTCGTCGCCGAGGGAGAGCGCTTCGCCGCGCGGGTTCCAAAGCGGCGGGGCAAACGTGCCTGCCGGGTCGAGGTAGGGATTGCGGGTGAGGTCGCCGATTTGGGCGTCCAGCCGATCCGCGGTGTTGCGCACGCTGGACTCCGCGACGAGCTGCTGCACGACGGGGCGCAGGGCGTCCAGCATCTGCACGCGCTGCGCCGGCAGCAAATCCGGCCAGTGGGCAGCGATGTCGTAGGCCTGCTGCGCGGTATCCAGGGCGGCTAAGTCGCCGTCCGCGGCGCGCAGCCCTTCGGCGGCGGTCGTCAGCAGCTGCACGCGCTGAATGGCGGGCAGGCGGTTGTCCAGCAGGACGAGGTCGCGGGCGAGGGTGAAGAGCTCGCGGGCGCGGGCGGGGTTGCCGACCTGGGCGCTGTAGCGGCCCAACCGCAGCAGCAGCGAAGCGCGCGTATCGCTCGGGGCGAGGGCTTCGTCGGTGGCGGCGCCGGGCGTGAGGTTGCCGGTGCGCGTGTCAAAGGTGGCGGTGGCGAGGGCGCTTTCGCCGTAGCCCGCATTGACAAGCTGATAGGCAAGCGACTGCGTCTGCTGGGCGGCGCCGCCAAAGAAGGTCAACTCGCGCAGGGCCAGCTGCGGCGCGACCTCGTCGCTTTGGATGGCGGCGAGCGGGGCGGCGCGGTAGCTCGACGCGACCTCGCGATTGAGCAGGTAGAGCGTCGCCAGCGCGCCGAGGCCCACGAGCAGGCAGAGCACAAAGCCCAGCAGCAGCAGCGCCTCCAGCCAGCGTCGCCCCCCGCGGCGCGCTTCCCCGCGCGGGCGCACGGCCTCGCCTTCGATGTCGTAGGCGCTGGCAAATTCCGCATCGTAAACGGCCGCCCCGTTGGGAAAGCCGGAATTGGCTTCGGCGCCGGCGGCGCTTTCCCCATAGGGCGCGCGCCCAAAGGGCACGTTCTCGAAGGGATCGCGCGGGGAAGGCTGAGGGGAACGATTGGGCGGGCGAGACGTTCTGGAATCCATGGCGAGCAGTATAGCATAATTTGCGCCCACGCGACTTTTTTCCGAGCGGCTCGCGACAAATTGCCCTCCATTTCCATGCGCCTTTGCAATGCGCCAACGCATCTTTTTGCGGCTACAGGCGTGTGTGCTAAACTACGCAACCGCTGGAGCCGTCGCCGTTGACCGCTTTTCGAGAGGAAAGCCAGTTGGGTTGCGGCCTTTTGTTTTAGCGGATCTAGCACATTTTGTAGATTTTATTAAAATTCATCAAGAATTTATCGAGCCCTCAGTTGACCTCGTTTGATTGATCTTGTCTGTGTGAATCGCCCGAACCGAGCAACTATCTACAGAGCAACTGTCTGATACAGCGCTCCGTTCCCCCGTTCATTCGTTCAGGGAGTAAAGACTCTTATGCAAAACACGCAGTTTGACCCGCGCGGCTACGACAACAGCGCCGACAGTTCGCCCCGCGCCCCGCTGGAACGCAAGCCCCGCCTGGCGCGGCTGCTGGACGGCCCCGCCGCCTGGCTCGTCACCTTTCTGGTGATTCCGGCGCTGCTGGCGGCCATCCTGCTGCTGCCGCCCGTGAGCCTGCTGGACCGGCTGGAGACCTTCACCTACACGCGCATCGGCGCGGCGGGCGGCGTCGTCCGCGATCCGGACGGCACGCTGGTCAACTTCCCCAGCGAGGGGCTGGCCGCCGGGCTCTTTGCCACGCTGGACAGCACGCCGCGCGAGACCTTTATGAACCCGCAGCCGGGCAGCAGCCTCTACGACGCGGCCAACGCCCTGCCGTCCACGCTGACGGCGCGCAGCCCGTTCTATGATCTCAAGGTGCGCGGGGCCGAGCCCAGCCAGGTTGATCTGCGCGTGCAAATTCCCAACCTGCCCGCCGACGAAAGCGGCCCGGCCTACGAAACGCTGGCCCTCTACCAGTGGACGGGCGACGAGTGGCAGCATCTGTCCGCCACCGTGCGCGCGGAGGAAGAGATTATCGAGGCCAGGGTAACGGGTGCGCCCGATGCCTTCCTCGTGGTGCAGACGACGCCGGGCGCGCCGCGGGTGATGGCGAGCATGGCCTTTGAAGCCACGCTGCCCGAAGGCGCACAGGTGACGAGCGAAAGCAAGCCCGGCCTGGTAATGGAAGGCGACGGCACGCTCGTGGCCTCCAACGGCTTTGCCCCGCCCAATACCGGCAGCACGATGCCCATCGTGCGTAATTGGGAAGCGGACGCCAACGGCGATCCCATTCCCGAAACCATTCGCACCGATTACCTCAACAACATGCTCGCCATTCCTGGCCAGATGGACAACCAGGTGGACGCCATTGAGCAGACGGTGATCCAGAACGACTACGCGGGCATCGTGGTCGACTATCGCGGGGTAGATGCCGTGCCCACGGCCAAGGCCGATTTTGTTTACTTTATTTCGCGCGTGGCGGACAGGCTGCACGCGGGCAACAAACAGCTGGCCCTGCGCGTGGAAGCCCCCGAACAGATTTCCGCCGACGAGTGGAACACAAAGGCCTACGACTGGCCGGCGCTGGGCAATGTGGTGGACACGCTGATTGTGCCCGCGCCGCGCGATCCGCGCGCCTACCGCCCGGACGGCGAAATGGCGTCGCTGCTGCAGTTTGCGACGAGCCAGGTAGAAAACGACAGGCTTCAATTTGAGCTCTCCGGCTACTCCATGGAGAGCAGCGGCAACTACCTGCTGCCCAAGGGCTACCAGGAAGCGCTGCGCCCGCTGCTCAACGACATCAGCCTGGATAACGATGACGGCGAGGTAACGCTGACGCTGGACAACCCGCAGCTGCTCTCGCAGGTGACGTGGAACGACGAGATCGGTATGTACACCTACAGCTACCTGGACGACCAGGGGCTGGAGCGCACCGTCTACATCGAGAGCGCCGGCAGCCTCAACCATAAGCTGGCGATGATGCAGAATTACAACGTGCGCAGCGTCAAGCTCGACGTGCCGCTCAGCGGCGATGTGGATCCCCAGGTGTGGGGATTGCTCAAAGAGTACCAGGAGGGAAATCTCCTCGCCGACGCTTACGGCCAGCTTCAGGTGGCCTACACCATCTATGACGAGAACGACGAATTTGTTACCCAGGAAGTGCTGCCGCTGGACAGCCCATCGATGACCTTTAGCGCGCCAGAGGGCGAGGAGGTGCGCGTCGAGGCGCAGCTGGTGAACAACCTGGAGACGCCCGTCAGCGCCGCGAAGACGACGCAGCTTGCGCTCAGCGGCAGCAGCGCGCGCACCGAACGCAGCAGCCGCAGCGTCGCCGGCGCCGGTGACAACGCAGAGGCCGACGTGAGCGACGAGCTCCTTGCCGCCACGGAAGATGCGCTGGACGCAGCGCGCGCCGAGGATGGCCAGGTGGCGGCCGCCAGCACGGGCGATGCCCGCGTTAACGTGGCGCAGGTCGTCAACGTGCGCGGCGGGCCGGGCACGAATTACAACACGCTGGGCCAGATTACGCCCGGCAACGATTACGCCATGACCGGCATCAACGGGCGCGGCGACTGGGTGCAGATCGATTACGGCAACGGCCAAACCGGCTGGGTGATCAACCAGTTGGTTGCTACGGCGGGCAACATCAATGACGTGGCCGTGATCACGGACGTGCCCGCGCCGCCACAGCCCGTGGCGGCGGCCCCTGCCCCGGCAGCCGCCCCCGCCGAGGAAGTCCCCACGGGCGAAGCGCCCGCCGAGGAAGCAACGGCCGAGGAGACCCCTGCCGAGGAGGTTCCCGCCGCCGCCGAAGCGCCCGTGGCCGCGCCCATTGTGAGCGCGCCTGCGCCCACCGGGGGCGGCTCGTTTGGCTACGGCATCCAGGCCCACATGGTTCACAACAACATGGAGAACCAGGTGATGACCTCCGTGCAGGGGATGGGCTTTAACTGGGTCAAGCAGCAGATGGAGTGGAAGGTCTTTGAGGGCAGCCCCGGCGCGATTGACTTTGGCTCGTCCGACGGCATCATCAACGCGGCCAACGCGGCGGGCATCAGCGTGCTCTTTAGCATTGTGAACGCCCCGGCCTGGGCGAGAGAGCCCGGCTTTGACGGCAGCGTCGGTGGCCCGCCCGTGGACCCGCAGACCTACGCCAACTTTGTGGGTGCGGTGGCCAGCAAATACTGCGGCACGTCGCTCAAGGCGATTGAGGTGTGGAACGAGCAGAATTTGCACTACGAGTGGGGCAACATGCCGCTTGACCCCGCGGCGTACATGAACTTGCTCAAACCTGCCTATGCCAGCATCAAGGCCGCCTGCCCCGAAATGCAGGTTATCTCCGGCGCGCTGACGCCGACCGGCAACAACGGCGGCGTTGCCATCGACGATTTTCAGTATCTCGAAGGCATGTTTAACAATGGGCTGGCCCAATATGCGGACGGCATCGGTGCCCACCCCTCCGGTTACAACGTGCCGCCTAGCTACACGGGCGAGCAGGCCTGTGAGGTGATCCAGACCACGGGCAACAGCTTTAACGGCCCCTGCGATTCGCCCCACCACTCGTGGAGCTTCCGCAGCACGATGGAGGGGTACCGCAATCTCGCCAACATTTATGGCGCGGGCAACCTGCTGATCTGGCCGACGGAGTTTGGCTGGGCCGCGGGCGGTGCATACGCTGATGCCTACGCCTACGCCAACGATAACGACTTCAATGAGCAGGCCGAGTGGACGGTGGAAGCCTACCAGATGATGAAGAGCTGGGGCTGGGTTGGCCCGGCCTTCCTGTGGAACCTCAACTTCCGCGTCGTTGCCAACGGCACGGAAAAGGCGCAGTGGGGCATCGTCGATTCGGGCTGGGGGCCGCTGCCCGCCTACAACGCGCTGGCGGCCATGCCCAAGTAGCGCCCAAGTAGCGCACCCAGAGAAAATTTAGTATGATAACGGACGGCGTGCCAGCACGCCGTCCGTTCTGATCCAACTTCCTTGCAAACACCCTAACTTTCTGAGAATGGCTATGAAGCATTTGGTGAGCTCTCGCCCCGTTTCCCCATCCGCCACCGTCTCCCACACTGCCGCCCGATTTGTTCCCGCCCAATTTTCTATTGGGCTGATCCTCGCGATCTGCCTGCTGCTGGCCGGCTGCGAAGTGCCCGAGCTGCCGCCGCCGCCGCCGCTGCCCTCCGCCGTCACCACCGCCACTGCCGAAGCCGTGGCCGCGGCAGCCGCCACCGCCGAAGCCGAACCGACCGCCGAATCAACGCCGAACGCCCAAGCGGGCGATTCCACTACGACGACGGTTGCCACCACTGAAGCCGCCACCGCAACGACTGCCGCAACCGACACCGACGCGCTCACGGCGACGGGGGCTATCACCACCGTGGAAATTACCACCATTGAAATTCCGACGGCCGCGCTCACGCTTGTCGAGAGCGAGCCGCTGACGGAAACCGAGACCGCAACGGCAACAACGGGCGCAGCGGAGTCCGTGACTGCGACCGTGACTACCACCGAGGTCATCACTGAAGCAGCGGCGCTTACCGAAGAGACGGCGCTCACTGAAACGGAGGTGCCGAGCGATGCGGCTGCCGCCACGGCATCGCAGACCCTTACGGAGACAACTTCCCTCACGGTGGAGACAGCGCTCACCGAATTTACTGCGCTCACCGAATCCGCTGCGCTCACCGAATCCGTTGCGCTCACGGAGCCCGCTTCGGCGGAGGAAGATGTTGACGATGAGGCGATGGAGGAAAATGAGGAGACGGCGGAAAGCGACGCATCGACGGCCGACGCCCGGACGCTCGTCCGCGCAACCACGGGCGGCGCGCGGCTCAACGTGCGCAGCGGCCCCGGCGCGACCTTTGACGTGGTTGGCAAAGTGATCAACGGCGAAACGGTTCCGCTGCTAGACACCAGCGCCGACGGCCAGTGGTACGAGGTAGCCATCGATCCCGCAGCGCAGACCAACAGCGCCGCCAGCGGCTGGGTCTTCGCCGAGCTGGTCACGCTGGAGGAGACCGCCACCGGTTCAGACAGCGATCCCAGCGACAACGCCAATGAGGCGGACGGCGATGCGTTGACCGCGGGCGAGTCCGTCAGCCAAACCAATTCGCTTACCCAGAGCGAGCCAATCACCCAAAGCGAGCCAATCACCCAAAGCGAGCCAATCACCCAGAGCGAGGGCATCACGGCCACGGAGTCGACGACTCAGAGCGCCGTCGCGCTGCCGAGCGTTTCCGTGGCCACCGTGCGCCCGGCGCAGATTAACGTGCGCGGCGGGCCGGGCACGAACTACCCGGTCATCACCCAGGTGGCGGGTGGGACGCGGCTGGTGATTCTGGCGCGCAACGGCGGTGGCGATTGGTATCAGGTGCGGCTGGATACGGTGCTGGAAACGGTGGACGAGGCCGGCTGGGTCTACGCTCCGCTGGTCGACGCCACCGGGCCGCTGGACAATTTGCCCAGCCTGAGCGACGAAGAGCTTCCTCCACCGCCCGAAGCCGCAGCGGACGAAGCCGCGCCGGACGAGGCCGCTGCAGACGATGCGGCCTCGACAGACTTCGAGGCCGCGGCACAGGCCGAGCCAGCGGAGGCGACGGTCGCGGCCGCTGGCGCTGGGGCGGGCGAAGAACCGGCGGCAGCGACAGCCCCGCCGCCCGCCCCGCCGATCGTGAGCGCGCCGCCGCCTTCGGGCGGCGGCTTTTTTGGGTATGGCGTCCAGGCGCACATGCTCGGCGGCGGCATCGAGCCTGCCGTGAACGCCACGAGCGATCTGGGCTTTAACTGGATGAAGCAGCAGGTGGAATGGCGGCTCTTCGAGGGCACGCCCGGCGCGCTGGACTTTAGCGAACTGCGCCGCATTGTCGACGCGGCGGGCGGGCGCGGCATCAGCGTGCTCTTTAGCGTTGTCAACGCGCCGGATTGGGCGCGCGAGGCGGGCTTTGACGCCAGCGTCGGCGGTCCGCCAGCCGATCCGCAGAGCTACGCCAACTTTGTCGGTCGGCTGGCGGGAGACTTTTGCGGCTCCGGTCTCAGAGCGATTGAGGTGTGGAACGAGCAGAATTTGCACTACGAGTGGGGCAATCAGCCGCTGGATGCCGCGGCCTACATGAATCTGCTGCGCCCCGCCTACGCCAGCATCAAAAGCGCCTGCCCGGAGATGCTGGTGATTTCGGGCGCGCTGACGCCAGCCGGCAACGCGGGGCCTTACGCCGTGGATGATTTTGCCTATCTGGAGGCCATGTATCAGAACGGCCTGGCGGGCTACGCGGACGGCATCGGTATCCACGCCAGCGGCTACAACATCCCGCCCAGCGTGACCTGGGAGGGCGCGTGCGCGGTGGTCGAGGCGCAGGCCAACGTCTTCCGCGGCGCGTGCGATACGCCCCACCACTCGTGGAGCTTTCGCAGCACGGTGGAGGGCTACCGCAACATCATGGTCGTCTACGGCGATGCAGAGAAGCGGCTGTGGCCCACGGAATTTGGCTGGGCCGCGGGCGGCGCGTTTAACCCGGCCTACATGTACGCCGACGATAACTCCTTTGAGGAGCAGGCCGCGTGGACCGTCGAGGCCTTTGAGATGATGCGCACCTGGGGCTACATCGGCCCGGCCTTTTTGTGGAACCTCAACTTTCGCGTGGTGGCGGACGGCACGGAAAAGGCCCAGTGGGGCATCGTGCGCAACGACTGGTCGCCGCTGCCGGTCTACGGCGCGCTCAAGGCGATGGCAAAGTAGCAATGAACAACCAACCCCGCTCGTGAAGAAACTTTGGGAGGACATCCGCAGCAAGCTCTGGCTGCGGCCAGCAATCTGGGCCGCTTTCTTGAGCCTGCTGGCCATTTTGCTGGTGACGCTGGAGCGTCGCTTTAGCCTTGGCGATCCCGCCAGTTTGCCCTGGCTCGCCACCAGCGGCGTCGACGTGGCGATGACGCAGCTCAGCATTATCAGCACGTCCACGCTCTCGGCGGTGACCATTGTCTTCTCCCTCACGATTATCGCTGTCAACCAGGCAGCCAACGCCTACTCCCCGCGCATCCTGAGCCAGTACCTGGACGACACGGCCAATCACCACGTGCTGGGCATTCTAATTGGTACGTTCTTCTTCAGCCTTTTTACGCTGCGCGGTGTGAATTCCACCGAGGGCGAAGAGTTTGTGCCCGTGATTGCGATCAATGGCGTGCTGCTGCTGGCCGTCCTCTCGCTGGGCGCGTTTATTTACTTTCTCAATCACGTGGGCGATTCGATCAAGGTGGACAGCGCCATTGATCGCACGCTCTCGCAGACGCGTAATCTGGTGCGCGCGCCCTACCCCCACGCAGCGGGCAAAGCCTGGCTGGGCGATTTGCCCAACGATCCACGCCAGCCCAGTGCCGCGCGCGACCCGGCCTGCCGCGTCATCACCAGCGAGCACAGCGGCTACCTGCGCCTGATTGACGTGCAGCAGCTCTTTCGGACGGCCTGCGCCGCCGATGGCGTTGCCTGGCTGCACCACCGCGTGGGTGATTACGTGCTGCCGGAGACGCCGCTCATCACCATTTGCCCGGCTTACGGCGTGACGGCGAAGCTGGCAAAGCAGGCGGCGCAGGTGATCACGCTCGATACGCAGCAGACGATGGAGCAGGATGCGCTCTTTGGCATCCGGCAAATTTCGGACATAGCCCTGCGCGCCATTTCGCCCGGCATCAACGACCCCAGCACGGCGCTCAACTGCATCGATGCGCTCTCCACGCTGCTCTTTCACTGGCATCACCACGCCAACGTCCACTCCCATCGCGCCGATGCAGCGGGTAAGTTGCGGCTCGTCCTGCCCTATCCAAATTTTGACGAGGCTTTTACGGTGGCGTTTAGCCAAATCCGCCACTACGGCCAAAGCGACCTGGTCGTGACGACTCAGCTGATCAACGCCACGGCTCACCTCGCTCGCCACATCACCGATGAGGAGGCGCGGGCGACGCTGTGGAACTTTGTGGGCGAGATGGCCGTTTCTGCTGCAGACAACGTTCAGCAGCCCGCCGACCGCCAGCGCATCAACCGCTGCCTGCATCAGGTGGCGGACGTTTTTGGCAAGGATGTTCATCATCTATTACTATCAACCACAGATTGACCCTGTTATAACCGACCCGTTGTGAAAGGAAGACAACCTTGATTTCTATCTTAAACCCAGCACGCGTATCAAAGACGAGCCGGAGACTACCGGCAAGACTACCGGTGGGGCTGACGCTGATGCTTGCCCTGCTGTTGCTGGTCGCCTGTGGCCCCGGCAGCAGCGAGCCGCCCACGCCCACGCCAACCAAGACGCCCGACACCGCCGCCCAAGCCGAGGCGACGCCGACCCCGCCCGCCGCGGCGACGGAATCGCCCACCGCCGAAACCACCGATGACGCAGCCGATGACGCAGCCGGCGACGTGACCGGCAGCGCAGCCGAGTCGGACGTCGACGGCGCCGCCGCTGAGGGCGAGCGCTTTATCACCATCAATGCCGACGCCCTCAACGTGCGCAGCGCCGCCAGCCCCAGCGGCGACATTCTGACGACCGTCGCCAGCGGCGAGGAATTTGCCGTGGTGGACGAGCAGGACGGCTGGGTACAAATTGCGCGCGGCGGCGAGACGCTCGGCTGGGTCTCCGCCGATTTTGTCGCCGAGAGCGACGGCAGCGGGGCCGCTCAGGTGGCAACCGACACGGAGACAGACGCCACCGGCGAAGACACCGCGGATGCGACCAGCGAAGTCACCGAGACGGAGACAGCGGACAATGCGGCCGAGCCGGTCGCCGCCGCGCCGGCGGAGCAAGATTGCACCTTCCTGCCCGCCAGCATGAACAGCCCGGACTACGGCGCGCAGGCCTTCCTCTGGTGGCGGCCCGAAATTGCCAACCGCGATCTGACGCTGATGCAGGATGGCGCCTTTAACTGGGTCAAGCAGAGCTTTGCCTGGGAGACAATTGAGATTGCGCCGGACGAATACAACTGGTCCAACGCCGACCGGGTGGTGCGTCAGGTCAACTGTCACCAGATCAAGCTGCTGGCTCGCCTCAGCACCGATCCGGAGGTGGAGGCGAGCTTTTGGGCGGGCGCGCCGCCGGCCAATGCCGCCAACTTTGCCAGCTACGCTGGAGCCGTCGCCGAGCGCTACAACTGCTCGGCGGGCGCGGTCGGCTGCATTCAAGCCTTTCAGATTTGGAACGAGCCCAACCTGTCGCGCGAGTGGGGCGGCAATGCACCCAATCCGGCAGAATATGTGGAGTTCTTGCGCCAAGCGTACGCAGCCATCAAGGCCGTGCATCCCCAGGCGATTATAATCAGCGCTGGCATGGCGCCCACGGGCGGCCAGGAAGGCGTCGCCATGGCGGATGAGCAATTTTACGAAGGGATGTACGCGGCGATGGGCGGCAACAGCACTGGCTATTTTGATATGCTGGGCGTCCACGGTGCGGGGTTTGCTGCAGAGCCGGAGACGGATCCCGCCACTGCTGCGAGCACCCCGGCGCTGGGCGGCTACCGCTTCTTCGCCTTCCGCCACGTCGAGGACATCCGCGCCATCATGGAGCGCAACGGCGACGGCGGCAAGTCGATCGTGCTGCTGGAGTTTGGCTGGACGTATGACCCCGTCAACCCCAGCTACAAGTGGCACGGGGCCGATGCGGGCATCGATCAGTTTGTGCAGGGCGACTACCTGCGCCGGGCCTACCAGTACGCCGACGCCAACTGGCCGTGGGTGGCGCTGATGAGCATGTTGACCATGCCCAACTTTGACTGGACGCTGGACGGCAATCCCCAGGACGAGGAGCAGTACTGGTGGGCCATTATGGAGCCGACGGACGTGAACGAGCAGGTCTTTCGCCCGGCCTACATCATCCTGTGCGACTACTTCAACATCGCCCGCGGCGTCTACTGCCCCTACGACCCGGACCCGACCAAGCGCGGGGCGCGGGGGTAGGTAGTAATCGGAGACTGGTAACTGGAGATTCGCAGGCGACAAAATCTCCAGTTACCCATCTCCAATCTCTAATTACAATTCCCTACTGCGGGCTGGCCAGCCCCAAAAAGAGCTGAATCGCCGCTTCGCCAAGGGCGGCAAAGATGTCGATCCAGTCGCCATTTTGGGCCGAATCAACGGTGGGGGCAAAGGAGATGCCCGCCGCCTGCCAGAGGTAGAGCAGCGCGTAGCCGATCAAGCCCATGGCGAGCAGCATGAGCACGAGTGAGAGGCGGATGAGGTGGCGATTGTTGCGGACCATGGGAGTAATACGTGAAACGTAATGCGTGGGCAGTATGTTGTGAATTAGCTCAACTATTTACGCTTCACACATCGCGGGAAATTTGCAAAAGCTTCGCACTATGGTAAACTACAGCTTCGCACAACACAAATTTGGGTGAGTAGCTCAGCTGGTTAGAGCGCACGGTTCACATCCGTGAGGTCGGGGGTTCGAGTCCCTCCTCGCCCACAGAGGTAAACAGAAGAGACGCCCTCCGCGGAGAGCGTCTCTTCTGTTTGTTTGCTGTTGATTCGCTGCTGGAGCGCCCCATCGCGCGCGGGCTGCTGATTGGCGCGGTGAAGGGGTAAGCAGTAAGATAGCGGGATGAAGATTTTTGCCAACCGACCAGCGCGAGGGCGGGCGCTTGACTTCCTGAACGCGGCGGCCCTTGTCGTGGGGATTGCGGTCGCGCTGCTGGTGTATTACACCACGTCATACCTCCCGTTTGAAGGCATTGTCTACAATGCGGATGCGCTCTACCTGCCCGCGCTCTACCGCGACCTGGCCGCGGGCAACAGCTTTGCGGCGTGGAACTTGCCGCCCGCCTCCTTCCTCTTTCCGGACACGCTGCTCTTTTTTCTCGTCAGCGCCGTCACGCCCACCTTTCACGCGGCAATTGTCGCGTTTGGGGTAAGCCAATATCTTCTCTTCGCTCTGGGCCTGATGCTGCTCGCCCGGCAGACGCTGCCCCCGGCCTACGGCTTTGCCCGCTATGGCTTGGTGGCCCTCATGGGCCTGCTCTTCCTCGCCCTAATCGACGAGCTCGAATTCTACAGCCAGCTCATGTTCTTGAGCGTCCACCACTTTGGCGTTGCGCTCCTCGTCCCCTTTGTGCTGACGCTGTTGGTGCAGTCGATTTCGCCCTCCCGCGCGCCCACCTGGCCCGTGGGCGCGCTAGCGATTCTCTCTTTTCTAGCCGGGGCTTCCGATGGGATTTACCTGATCCAGGTCACGGGCCCGCTTGTGGTCGCCCTGGGCGTGCTCTTTTGGCTCAACGTGCTGGACGGGCGGCGCACATTCCTGCTGAGCGGCGTGCTGCTGGCGGCCAGCCTGCTGGGCGCGCTCGCCATCCGGCTCGTGCTGCCGCAGAGCGACCTGGTGATCGGCTACCTCACCCGCTTCCACCTGGCCTACTTTGCGCTTTTGCAGCTGCTGGGCTACCTCGCCGGCGCTTGGTCGGCGACACCGCTTCACTTTTTCCTCGCCGCCGGCTTTCTGCTTGGCTGTGCGCTGGGGCTTTGGCGCTCCGTACGCCAGCAAAGGCGGGGCGACCCATCGGCGGCGGACGCCCCGCGCATCCTGCTCACCACCTTTTTTCTGGCAAGCACCGCGGCCAGCGTGCTGTTCATTACCGGCTTCGGCCTCTTTCTCGATCGTCACGCGCTTCGCTACTTTCTGCCGCTGCTGATTTTTTCCGGCTTCTGGGGCTGGCCCTTTGTGCTTGAGCTCTCCAAAGCAGTTTCCCCGCAAGTGCTTCGCGCCGCCGTGCCCGTGGCTATCCTGCTGGTTGCGGGGCTGGCTGCACAAACTGCCCGCCAGCAGCCAACGCGCAACCCCCTCGCCAACGCCCACTATCCCGCCTACGTTCAGTGCATCGACGAGCACGCGCGTCGGCTTGATCTCCACGAGGGGATTGCGCAATTTTGGCAGGCCCGGCCCCTCACCCTGCTGGGGCGGAGCGACCTGCACGTGGCACAGGTCAACCGCGATCTGTCGCCCTATCGCTGGGTCAACAGCTCGGCTGATTTTGAGATTGCGCCCCAATTTGCGGTGATCGACCAATCGCTTCCCGCAGAGCACCCCGAACGGCTGGACGAATCGCTCCTCGTCGAGCGCTTTGGCGAGCCGGACGCGACTTTTCAGTGTGAACAGAGCAAAATTCTAGTCTACACCCGAGCGGACAGCCAGCTAAAGTCGCTGTTTGATACTCCGTAGCCGTACGGCCAAAGGGTACGTTCTTCCCTCCCCTTTCCCAGAATGGTAGAGGGGCCGGGGGTGAGGGCGCCTGCTCAAATGGCAACGGAAGCTAAAACAGCGTGTAGATAAACGGCCCCACCACCGACGCCTGGGCAATGATCAGCAGCCCGCCAAAGAGCAGCAGAATCACCACCAGCGGCAGCATCACATATTGGCGACGGCGCACGGTGAAGCCGAGCAGCTCCCCCGCCGTGGCCAGCCGCGCGCCGATGCCGCGCAGCCACGTGCCCACGCCGTGCCGAAACAAGCTCCAAAGCAGCGAAATCAACAGCAGCCCCACCACCAGCCACACGACCACGTCCCACGCCCGCAGCCGCTCCACCGCCGGCGACAGCGCCACCGACTGCCCCGCCAGCGCGGGCACGGCGTTTACCTCGCCGAGGAAATTAACGGTTGCGCGCGCCGCCAGCGCGTGGCCTGCGGGCGTCCAGTGGCCGTCGTCGGCCAGGTGCAGCGGCTCGTCTTTGTGGGCGAGATCGCGAAAGGGGCCGAGCAGATCGAGCGCGGGAACGCCCGCTTCGTTGAGCGCGGCCACGGCCCGCTCGTGCGACAGATTCACGTCCAGCGCCATCGCCTGCATGTCGGGATAGGTGGCGAGAATTTGCGACCACTCCTCCGGGTAAACCTGCTCCGGCGCCGTGATGACAACCGCCGCCGTCTCCGCCCCCATGCCCGTCGCCACTTCGCGGATGCGGGCATAGATAGCCTCGGTTAGGTCGACGGCCTCCTGCCAGTCGGGGCTTAAGTTGCGCTCGTAAATTTGATAGGCCAATGGAATGTAGTCGCCCCCCTGTGCCACCAGGCGCGTCTCCATGCCGGGCTCAATCAGCCCTGTGCGGCCAAGCCATGCGGCAAACTGCGGCGCGGCCGCGCGCAGCCGCGGATCCACGTAGCGGTAGAGCGCCGAATGATTGCGCAGCCAGCTGCCGACGCCCGTCAGCGGCCCCGGCTCGACGCGCTCGGCGGCCAGCACCGCCTGCTCGCTCTCGACTTCGGGCACGGCGTTGGGGTCGAACGGGTAGTATTTGCGCTGAAGCTCACCGTTGACCACGGTGAGAAAGGGCTTGCGGATTTTGCCCTGATTGGCCCCCTCCAGCGCCTCGCTGTTGTTCATGAAATCATTGCGCGGGTAGGTGGCAATCAGGATGAGGTCCGGCTCGTATTTATAGCCTTCCTCCTGCAGCCAGATCAGCTGCTGATCGTTGCCCCAGCCGCCCACGCCCGCGTTGATCGCCTCCACGCGCAGGTCGCTCTGCGCCTCCATCAGCGCGGCCAGCCGCTGTGGAAAGCTCTCCGCCCACTCGACCTGGCTGGCCTCAATAAACGAATCGCCCAGCACCAGCACCCGGTAAACGCCCGCGGCCTTCGCGTAGCCCACGGATTCGGGCATGCGCAGCCCGCGGCTGTTGATCGCCATCTCCACATCGTACTCGTAGCGCTGGTTGTAGGAGCGCCCGCTGCTGCCGGGAATCAGCGCCCAGCCGGTTGTTGCGTTGGGCACTTCCCAAAACCAGCCCATGGATTCGGCGGGCACGGCCGCGCGGGTAAGGCGCACGCCAACTTCGGCCGCGCCGAGGAAGAGCAGAACATAGAAGGCGATGAGCAGGATGAGGGTGATCAATCGTTTCATGGGGTTGGGTCAGGAATTGTGCAAGGCGGAGTGTGCAAGGCTAAAAGTCAAGAATCGCTTCCAACACGGGATCGCGACCGGCGAAGAAATCCGCGGAGGAAAGCGCCACCGGAACATCCGGCTCCAGGGTGAGCCGCTCATCGTCCGGCTTGCCCATCTGCCAGTAGCGCGAAGCGATTTTCGCCACCAGGCCGGAGTTGGGCAGCATGACCGACAGGCTATCGCCGTACTGGTTGATGCCCCCGCCCATTGGCTCGCCAGCGATCAGCGCGCTGGTGTCGCGGTCGACCTCGGCGACAAAATTGCCCGCCGCCGAAAAGGTCTTGCGCCCCGTAATTAGAAAGAGCTTGCCGGGCTGGTTGATGAGCTTGTTGCGGCGCAGCAGCGCCAGCAGCGGACGGTAAGTCGCGTTGTTGCCGCCTCCGTTTTCGCGCAGATCAACGACCACGCGCTTCACGGTGTGGGTGGAGACAAAAGACGCGAGCCGTCGACAAAATTGCTGCATCGTTTCGCCGCTGCGCGTCCTGTCGCGAACGGCATTATACTCCACCAAGAGCGTTTGCGGATTTTCCAAGTACCTCAACGCAAAACTCTCTGGCTCGTGCGCTGGCTGCTGCCATGCATCATACTCCGCCCAGGTAATGGGATGGAGCGCTTTGCTAAAGGAATGATTAGTTTGCCCTGCCTTGTCTGGGCTTTCTTTGTCTGAACTGTCCACCGTGAAGCGAACCGAATCGGTCTGCTCTACGATGCCGAGGGTTCGCAGCAGCTCCGGGCTCAAGCAGTACTCGGCGATGCGCGCCTTGACGGTTGACGCGTTATCGCGGGCGACGAGCGGCTCCACCCGCTGAACAACTTCGTCGATAGCGGTGTCGTCGACGTGGGTGAGCCGCGTTCCGATCAGCGCCTCGTGCGTTTCCCTTGCATCGATGATGAACCAGCCGTCGCTGAATTGGTAGAGGCGCAGCGGCAAGATGCGGAAGCCCGTCGCCGCTTGGTGCAGCGGCAGGAACAGGTGGCCGTCGCGCCCACCCACGTAGCTTGGCCGGGCGACCAGCTTGATGAGCGCAACGACGATCTCCTCGTCCGTCCAGCCGGGAATGTGCGCCTCGATGTGGTGGACGGCTTCCTCAAATGCCCGTGGCGAAAGCGAATGGAAGAGGTTCGGATGAATGCGCACCATCCGGTTGGCCAAAAAGTGCAAATCTTCGCGCCACGCCTCCGTTCGGGGTAGCGGACGAACCCGCCGCAGCCAACGGTGCGCAAGCCCATTCCGCAGCAAGCGGGTGTAGAGATACCAGCCCGTCCCCAGCAGCAGACTCAAGCCAAGGGCCAGGCCAGCCGGCGTGGTCGCTTTTAATTGATTACGCATTTGGCGTAGATTCCGGTTTGGTCAAGCAAACAGATGTTGGGCATTATACTAATCCAAAGTACTAACCCAAAAAGCATCGGAATAATGAAGTTGACCCCGGCGAAAATGCATCACGCTTTTTTATGCTTTGACAACCCGCCTAATCTTTGATACGATGCGCGCGGAAAGTGTTGAGCACACAATCTTCTGGGTTGCTCTATCTTGGCCAAAAGGTTCCACAACCGTTTCGGCAACATCTCCAATTCTTCTGGTTGAACATAAGATTTTTCACCACGGTTGCCCTATCCTTCCACAAAGTTTAGCGTTTGCTTCGCCGTATCTTGTGCAGATTGTATAATTGCATCTAATTTCTTCGTCTACCCGCTTTTTTAATTAGAAACAGCCCGCCAGTCATCCATTGCCCGGTTGACCGTTGGAATTCTAATCAAACGTTCATCTAAGCCAACCACCGCTTTATCAACCAACCCCGATTAGGATGGGGCCCGTTACCGAGGAAAATGCATATGGCAAAACTACTTGAAGTAAAGAATCTGAAGACCCAGTTCTTTACACAAGACGGCATCGTCCACGCGGTGAACGGCATCTCGTATGAAGTTAACGAAGGCGAAACGCTCGCCATCGTGGGCGAATCCGGCAGCGGCAAGAGCGTGGGCGTCATGTCGCTGATCCGCTTGATTCCGCAGCCGCCGGGCAAAATCGTGGAGGGCGAGGTCTGGTTTGACGGGCAGGATTTGCTCAAGCTCAAGGAAGAGCAGCTGCGGCGCATCCGCGGCAACCGCATCGCCATGATCTTCCAGGACCCGATGACTTCGCTCAACCCGGTGTTGACCATCGGTCGCCAGATCACCGAGGCGCTGGAGCTGCACCTCAACATGAAGCGCGAGCAGGCGCGCAAGCGGGCCGTGGAGCTGCTTGAACTCGTCGGCATTCCCGGCGCAGAGGCGCGGCTGGACGACTATCCCCACCAATTTTCCGGCGGCATGCGGCAGCGCGTGATGATCGCCATGGGCCTTTCCTGTGACCCAGAGCTGCTGATTGCCGATGAGCCGACCACGGCGCTGGACGTGACGATTCAGGCGCAGATCGTGGACCTCGTGAATCGGCTGAAGGACGAGCTGGGCATGGCGATCATTTGGATCACCCACGATTTGGGCGTGGTGGCCGGCATGGCCGAGCGCGTGCTCGTGATGTACTCCGGCTTTATCGTCGAAGAGGGCACGGTCAACGGCGTCTACGCCGACCCGCGCCACCCCTACACGCTGGGCCTGCTGCGCTCGATTCCGCGCCTTGATCTCGGTCGCCAAAAACGGCTCATTCCCATCGACGGCCTGCCGCCCGATCTCCTGGAGCCGCCCCAGCACTGCCCCTTTGCCCCGCGCTGCCAGTTTGCTTACGAGAAGTGCTGGGAGGAAAACCCACCGCTAATGGAGGTCTCGCCGGGCCACCGCTCGGCCTGCTGGGTGGACATTTCGGACGTGAAAATTTACCAGCCCAGCGAAGATCAAGCGGCGGCTGAAGAAAAGGGAGAGGAGATCGCCATATGAGCAACCTAACCGTGGTGGAGAGAGATGCCGCCTTCCGCGCCGCCAACGAAGCATCGGCCGATGCTTCCGCTAAAGCAGCGAAGAATGGGCAAACGGAGGGGTTGGGCGAAACGCTCGTCAGCGTAAATAATCTCAAGATGCACTTTCCCATTACCAAGGGCATCATCGTGCAGCGGCAGGTCGGTGCGATCAAGGCGGTCGACGGCTTGACCTTTGACATGTACAAGGGCGAGACGCTGGGCCTGGTGGGCGAATCGGGCTGTGGCAAATCGACCACGGGGCGCACAATTTTGCAGCTCTACCGCCCCACCGACGGCGACGTCTTCTTTGAGGGCGAGAATCTGACGGAGATCAAGGGCGAGCGGCTGCGCAAGATGCGTCGCCGGATGCAGATGATCTTCCAGGACCCTTACGCCTCGCTCAACCCGCGCATGACCGTCGGCAGCATCGTCAGCGAGCCGCTGGAGGTGCACGGCATCGGCAGCGGGCGCAAGGATCGGCAGGAGCGGGTGCAGGAATTGCTCAAGACGGTGGGGCTCAATCCCTACTTTGTCAACCGCTACCCCCATGAGTTTTCCGGCGGCCAGCGACAGCGCATCGGCGTGGCGCGCGCGCTGGCGGTGAACCCCTCGTTTATCGTCTGCGACGAGCCGATCTCGGCGCTGGACGTGTCGATTCAGGCGCAGATCATCAACCTGATGGAGGATTTGCAGTCCGAACTGGGGCTGACCTATCTCTTCATCGCCCACGACCTCTCCGTGGTGCGCCACATTGCGGATCGCATTGCGGTGATGTATCTGGGCAAGCTGGCCGAGCTGGCCGAGCGCGATGAGCTGTACGAAAATCCGATGCACCCGTACACGCAGGCGCTGCTCTCCGCCGTGCCCATTCCCGATCCCGAAATCGAGAGCAAGCGCCAGCGCATCATCCTCGAGGGCGACGTGCCCAGCCCGGCCAATCCGCCACAGGGCTGCAACTTCTGCACCCGCTGCCCGCGCGTGATGGACATCTGCCGCGAAGAAGACCCGCCCTTTAAGGATTACGGCGACGAGCACTACGTGGCGTGCTGGCTGTATGAGTAGTGGTGAATCGTGTAGGTGCGGCTACTAAGAAACGCTTAGAGGTCGCGCAGTTCGGCGGAGGCGACGACGTTTGTCATTCCCGTGAAGGCGGGAATCCATGTGCAGCCGACGAACCGAGTGCGCGGAAACCCGACAGGCCCGTTTCTCAACTTTTGCTTAACGCAGTTTTCGGTCGCTTGTAGCTGCGCGATGATGGCACTTTTTACTAACCCAAGTTGCTACCTGTAGATTTTGCGCATAGACAGCGGATGGCTAGGCAGGTTGCAACCAAGCGATGCTGGAGGCGA
The DNA here is from genome assembly GCA_965213595.1 of Caldilineaceae bacterium. Classification (GTDB taxonomy): domain Bacteria; phylum Chloroflexota; class Anaerolineae; order Caldilineales; family Caldilineaceae; genus JBCCFC01. The sequence goes on from CBDBZO010000002.1 coordinate 1,485,653, forward strand.
GGCAAAAGAGCACGACTTTCAACTCGAAACCAGCCGTCGAGGTGGCATGGATGGACTTGGGCAACAAACGCTCAATCATGCTGCCCGCCGTTTCCACGGCCTGGCGGTAGTGATGCTGAAAAAAGTGAATCCAGCCAGCGAGCGGGCGCTTCGAGTTTTTCTTGCGAATCGGATAGAGGTGAATCTCGTTATCCTCCAGGATATCCTCGATGACATAGTGGTTGTAGGCTTTATCGCCGAGGACCATGGAGCCCGACGGCAGGTCGAAATCGAAGAGTTCCAGTCCCGTGGTGTCGCTGAAGCTGCCGCAGGTGAGGAAAAATTCAACGGGTCGCCCCGTTTCGCTGACGAGCATGTGGATTTTCAGACCGTAAAAGTAGCGCCGTTTGCTGGATTTGTAGCCGCGATAGGCTTCATCCTGGTACAAGCGGCAGCGCGAAATGCGGATGTTGTCGCAAACCGGGATGGGATAGGTATCCACGACATAGATGTTTTCCTCGCTTTCGGCTTTCCAGCATTCGCCCAGCACGCTGAAGAGTGTCAGAAAGTAGGGCTTGACCCGATGCAGTCGCCGACTGAAGCGACTTTTGCCCAACATGCCCGGAATGTAGCCCTGTTCCTTGAGCATCAAACGCGCTGAGTTGTAGTTGCCGCCAAATTTGAGCGCGGCCACGATGCCGATGGTCATGATTTCGGCGTCGCTGACTTGGCATTGCTTGTCTTCACGGTGATCCAACGCGTCGAGCAAATCGGCGCACAGGCAGTAGACGAGTATAATTTGCGTGTCCATGAGGTTCTCCTGTTTGATTTATCGGTTTGGTCGCCTGTAAATCGTACGGAAACCTCATGGATTCTTCAACTTTTTCTACCACTATACGCAACTTTTCAAGGTAGCAACTTGGGTTACTAGATTATCCGACGGGAACGGCTGTGATTGCGCAGCTGAAAGCAGCGCCTACGATGACAACCAACTACCTACTAGAATCGGTAAGCAGCGAAGGCCGCACACCTTTGTGTCGATTTGACAATATCTGCGCAAAGTGGTATGATAACCATCTACACGCAGAGAAAGCAATCCCATAAAGTTTGTGCAAAACAAACCCTTTGCTTACAAAAATAAATAGTTTTCTGTGTTCTTTCAGTTTGTTTAAGGAGAAAAATCTATGCGACAAAAACGATATTTGATGCTGGCACTGCTGGCCGTCATCGCCATGCTGGTGGCAGCTTGTGAAGCTGTCGACACCAGCGGTGATGCCGCAAGCAGCGACGGCGACATGGCCATGACGGACGAGCTGACGACGCTCAACGTCAACCTGGGCACCGAGCCGCCCACGCTCGATCCCGCCCTTTCGACGGACACCACCTCCTCCGCCGTGATCCAGACGCTCTTCCTGGGCCTGATCAAGCTTGACCCGGAGACGCAGGACGTCGTCCCGTCGCTCGCCACCGAGTGGAGCGGCAACGAGGACAATACCGTTTGGACGTACACGCTGCGCGAAGACGTGCCGTGGGTGATGTATGACGGCGGCGAAGTCACGCAGGCGACGGACGACGCCGGCGAGCCGATGACGGTGACGGCGGAAGACGTGGTTTACGGCGTGCAGCGCACCTGTGATGCCGCCACCGCTTCGGACTACGCCTACATTCTCTACATCATCGAGGGCTGCGAGGCCGCGAACACCGGCGAAGGCAGCGTTGAGGACATTGGCGTGGTGGCCGACGGCAACACCGTCGAGTTCACGCTGACCTATGGCGCGAGCTTCTTCCCGCAGATCACGAACATGCCGCAGACCTACCCGCAGCCGCAGATGGGGATTGAAGCGGGCGGCGAAACGTGGACCGAGCCGGAGAGCATCGTGACCAACGGGCCGTTTGCGCTGAGCCAGTGGGCACACGGCGATTCGATGCAGCTGGTGCGCAATCCCATGTGGTTTGGCTGGGAAGAGGATCCCCTGGCCGGCAACATCGGCACGATTGACTTCGTGATGATTGAAGAGGACACCACCGCCTTCGCGCTTTACGAAGATGGCGAGCTGGACGTGGCGTCCGTGCCGCAGGCGCAGATGCAGGAAGTCTTCTACACCGAGGGCAGCGAGCTGGAGGACGAAGGCCATATCTTCGCCAGCAACTGCGTCTACTACTACGGCTTTGTCACCGAGAAGGAAGCCGTGAGTGATCCGCAGGTGCGCCGAGCCCTTTCGATGGCCGTGGATCGCCCGACGCTGATCGATTCAATTATTCAGGGTGGTCAGGAACCCGCCAACACGGTAACCGGCCCGCTCAACTTTGGTTCGTTCGCACAGAACTCGGACATCGCCCCTTGGGCGCTGACGGAAGATTTGGGCGGCACGGGCTACGAGGCCGCCGTGGAGATGGCGAATGAGCTGATGGCCGAAGCCGGCTACCCCGAAGGCGAAGGCTTGAGCTTGACCATTGGCCACAACGTCAGCGAGGGCCACTCGCAGATCGCGCAGGCCATTCAGGCCATGTGGAGCGAGGCCTTCCCGCAAATCGAAGTCAACATCGAGACGCAGGAGTGGGCCGTCTATCTCGACGCCATCGAGAACGATGCGCCGCTGGAGGGCAAGCCCGACATCTATCGCCTCGGCTGGTGCATGGACTACACCCACGCTAACAACATCCTGCACGAAGTCTTCAACCCCGAACAGGGTGGCAACCGGCTGATGCTCGATACGGAGAACGAGGAAATTGGTAGTCTCGTCAGCGAGTACATCGAGACGACCTCCGCCGCGCAAACGGCTGAAGAGGCGGAAGCGCTGGAACTCTATCAGCGCGCCGAGCAGCTGCTGGTCGACGAGATCGCCGGTGTGATTCCGATCTACTACTACACGGGCGTCAACGTGACGAAGCCTTACGTGAGCCGTCCCTTCCAGGATCAGCCGTTCTACGAGTACTGGTCGATCGACGAGTCGATGCGCTAATCTGCTAAACGGTTAGCTTTCCCCACTAGGGCACTATCTGGGGCGCTACATCTGTAGCGCCCCATTTTTCCACCTTCGCTTCTCTTCATCAACTATGATTGCCTACATTATCCGCCGCATCATCTGGTCGATCCCCGTGCTGCTGCTGCTGATCTTCGTCACCTTTGCCATGGCGCGCTCCCTCCCCGGTGGCCCCTTTGACCGCGTAGGTGATCGCTCGTTGCCGGACAGCATTCGCCAAAATTTGGAAGCGAAGTACGGCCTGGACCAGCCCCCTTTCCAGCAGTTTGTGAATTATCTGGGCGACGTGATCCAGGGCGACCTGGGCCCTTCGTACACTACGCCGGGCCGTAGCGTCAACGATATTGTGCGGCAAACGCTGCCCATTTCTGCCCAAGTAGGCCTGCTCTCCATTCTATTGGGTGCGGCAATTGGCATTCCTGCGGGCGTCTTCTCGGCCCTGCGCCAGAATACCTGGATCGACTATACCAGCTCGACCATAGCGGTCATCGGTCTCTCCATTCCCAATATCGTGCTGGCTCCCCTGCTGATCTACCTTTTTGCCGTGCAGCTGGATTGGTTTCCCGCCGCGCGCTGGGCCGTCAACTACCAGGAGTTGACGCTTGGCATTTTTCCCCCCATCAATGAACTGGGGGATTTCTTTCTGCACGCTACGCTCCCCGTTATCACGCTGGGCACGGGCATTGCCGCCACCTTTGCGCGGCTTACGCGTGCCAGCCTGCTGCAAACCATCCGCGAAGATTTCATTCGCACCGCCCGCGCCAAAGGTCTGCGCCGCGGCAACGTGATCGTGCGCCACGCGTTGCGCAACTCGCTCATTCCCGTTATTACGATTGTGGGGCCGCTCTTTGCCGGGTTGATTACGGGTACCTTTGTCGTCGAGCAATTTTTTGCCATTCCCGGCATGGGTGCGTTCTTTATCAACAGCATCGGCAACCGAGACTACCCCGTTGTGTTGGGCACGACGCTCGTCTTTGCCGTGATCTTGATTATCGCCAATTTGCTGGTGGATATTGCCTACGCCTGGGCCGATCCCCGCATCCGCTACGATTAACGAGAAAATTTAGCATGGCCGCTGGTTCCTTAACTCTCGACAACAACGATTCCGCCGCCGCTGAGCGCTCACCGCGTACCCCGCTGGGCGATGCGTGGAAGCAGCTGCGCAGCAACACGCTGGCCGTAGTGGGCATCATCGTGATTGTCCTGCTCATGGTTGTGGCAATTTTTGCCCCCTACATTGCGCCCTATCCCTACGACGGGGCAAATTTCCAATACGTTCACGCCCCGCCACAGACTACCACCGAAGACGGCCAGTTTTTCCTCTTTGGCACAGATCTGCTTGGGCGCGACAATCTAAGCCGCACCATTTACGGCGCGCGCATCTCGCTGATGGTGGCGATCGTGGCTTCCACGGTGAGCCTGGTGGTTGGGCTGGTCTACGGCCTCGTGGCGGGCTACAGCTCATCGGCGGTGGATAACATCATGATGCGCATCGTGGATTTTCTCTACGGGCTGCCGCTGATTATCTTCATCATTCTGTTCCAGGTTGTCGTCAAAGCTTTTAGCGCCAGAGACCCCGGCGGCTTTGCCGGCTGGCTGCTTGGGCTGGAGCGGGCATCCGGCGGCATTCTGTTTCTCTTTATCGCCATCGGCCTCTTTAACTGGCTGGGCATGGCGCGCATTGCCCGCGGGCAGACGCTCTCCTACAAAAATAAGGAATTTGTCGAAGCCGCCAAAGCCACGGGCACGCGCGACGGGCGCATTATCTTCAAGCACATTCTGCCCAACATTCTCGGCCCCTGCCTCGTCTTCGAATCGCTGGCGATTCCGGGCTACATTTTGCTCGAATCGTTCCTCTCGTTTATCGGCCTCGGCGTCAACCCGCCCACGGCCAGCTGGGGTATCATGATTTCCGAGGAGGTCGGCGCGCTGCGCACCTATCCCTACGCGCTCTTCACCCCCGCCGTGGCGCTCACGATCACCGTGCTCGCCTTTAACTTTCTGGGCGACGGCCTGCGAGACGCCTTTGACCCACGCATGAGGGAGTAGGGGTGATGAGGTGACCGTCACTGTCCAAGAGATTGCTGTTGACCCATTCAGGCAGTGGACAGTGACTGTCACCTGATTTAGCGAGAGATCGCGACCGCCATCCAGTACAGCGTCACATACACGGCGATGGTTTAGACGTAGGTGCGGCTTGTAGCCGCACGCTTGTGACTTATCCCTCCGCTACGCTTGAAACCTAAAGGTTACGTTGCACTTGCGCAGCTAAAAGCAGCGCCTACAATTTTTTACCTACGGAATTTTCATCTTGCCTTAACATTGCTCTAGCAAATCTCTAACGCAACGGTTTCATCATGGGAAGCGAACGTCGACGAATTTCACCGTGCGGCGCCACGCTTCTACGACCACACCCAACTTTGCGATTAAGCCATTAGAATGTGCATCCGTCCGGCTTCGTGCCGACCCCGCATCCTTCTGTGGCCTTTAATTTTCATCTTGCCCTTCTATCACTCAATTCAATCCAAGGAGACCATTTTTATGAATCGACATCGATTTATGCTCGTCGGGCTGCTGCTCATCGCCTCGCTGGTGTTGACGGCCTGCCCACAGCCGGATGCCGTGATCGTCGAGGAAGGCGACACCGCCGCCGAAACGGACGACAGCGCCGCCGCCGACACCGGCGCCGAAGAGCCAGCCACGCCGGAGAACATTGTCGCCGGCGGCACGTGGACGCGCTCCTCCAGCGCCGACGCCACCATCCTCAACCCCATCCTCGGCTCGGACAGCGCCAGCAGCGACATTTACGCTCAGCTTTACCCAGCGTTGATCGGTCAGGACCCCTTTACGGGCGAACTGGTGGCGGGCTTTGGCTCGCTGGCCGAAGAGATCAACGTCTCAGACGACGGCCTCGTCTACACCTTCAACCTGCGCGACGATATGTTCTGGAGCGACGGTGAACAGGTGGACGCCAATGACTTCAAGTACACCTACGACGCCGTCGCCAGCGACAACGTCGAGACGGTGCGCAAGCCCAACGTCGAGTTTATCGAGAGCATCGAGGTGATCGACGACTTTACGGTCGAAGTGACCTTTACGCAGGTCAAGTGTGACGCGATTGGCGACGTGGGCCTCGGCATTCTGCCCAGCCACCTCTACGCCGAAGATTTCAGCGACATCATGACCAGCCCGGAGAATGAAGCGCCGAGCGTCAGCGCGGGCCCGATGGAGTTCCAGAGCTGGACGCGCGACGACAACACAATTCTCGTGCGCAACGACGATTACGTCCTGGGTGCGCCCAACCTGGACGGCATGATCTACCGCATCGTGCCCGATCCCGGTGCGCGTCTGGCCCAGCTGCAGAGCGGTGAGGTCGATATTACGGGCCTGCAGCCGGAGCAGGTGGAAGTGATTGAGGGCGACCCGAACCTGAATATCTTCAACGCCTTTGATGATGGCTACACCTACGTTGGCCTCAACCTGGCCAACCCGGACAACCCGCAGCCCGGTCAGGACGAAGATGGCAACATCATCGAGCAGGAGCCGCACCCGATTTTGAGCGACCAACAGGTGCGCCTCGCCATGGCCCACGCGCTGGACTACCAGTCGATCATCGACAATGTCTACCTTAGCCAGGGCTACCCGATTGCTTCCAACGTGCTGCCCGCCGTCAGCTGGGCCCACGATCCGAGCATCGAGCCCTACGAGTACGATCCTGAACTGGCGATGCAGATTCTCGAAGATGCGGGCTACGTTGACAGCGACGGCGACGGCGTGCGCGAAACGCCCGACGGCGATCCGCTGAGCCTGCAGCTGATGACCAACGCCGGCAACACCACGCGCGAGGATTTGGGCGTGCTGGTGCAGGATCAGCTGGGTGAAGTTGGCATCGAAATCGATTTCCAGGCGATTGACTTTGGCACGATGGTCGGCCAGATGCTGGACCAGACCTACGACATGGTGATCATCGGCTGGACGGGGCTGGGCTCGGACCCGAACGACGATTCCTTCTGGCACACGCGCAACGACACGCCGGGCAGTGGCTTTAACTTCACGAGCTACAACAATCCGGAGATCAACGAGCTGCTCGAGCAGGGCGTCTCCGTCCCCGGCTGCGACACAGCAGAGCGCGCGCCGTTCTACCAGGAAATTCAGCAGATCATCCACGACGACATTCCCTACCTCTTTGTGACGGGTTCCGTCGGCAACACCGGCTACTCGGATCGCTTTGCGAACATTGAGCCGGGCGAGTGGAGCTTCTACTGGAATGAGGAAGATTGGTTCCAGAAGTCGCTGCAGCCGTAAGGCGCGGTGAATTTCACCTAGCATAAGATTAAGCTGTTCGTGCGTGGTGCGTAGTGCGTGTACCGGTACACGCACTACGCACCACGTTCCGCATGTATGCTTGATAATCCGAACTAACGATTCCTTCCAACCATGATCCGCTACCTCATCCGCCGTCTGCTGCAGGCGATTCCCACGCTGATTGGCGTCAGCATCATCAGCTTTACGCTGGCCTACGCCGCGCCGGGCGACCCCATTACCTTTCGCACTTTTGATCCCAACATCACCGAGGAAGCACGCGAATCGCTGCGCCGCCTTTACGGGCTGGACCAGCCGCCGCCGCTGCAGTACATCAACTGGTTTGCCGGCATTCTGATCCGTGCGGACAACGTGGTGGACGAATTTACCGAACGCGGCAACTCCTGTCGCTATGTTGGCGCAGTTAATCTAACCGTCTGCGATACGGGCGGCGGGATTATCCGCGGTGATTTGGGGGTGAGCATTCAGACGGATCAGCGCGTCTGGGATCGGCTGGTGGAACGCATGCCCGCCACGCTGGAGCTGGGCATTGCCAGCTTAGTTTTTTCGTTGGTGGTGGGGATTCCGTTGGGTGTGTTGGCCGCCATCTATCGCGGCTCTATCTTTGATAACGCGGTGCGCGTGTTCACCGTTATTGCCCAAGCGATTCCCAACTTTTGGCTCGGCCTCATGTTGATTTTCCTCTTTGGCGTCGTGCTGGGGTGGTTGCCAACCGGGGGGCGGCAAACCGTGTCGCTGACGGGCGAAACCAGCTTGATTGACAAGGCGCGCCATCTGCTGCTGCCGACGCTCGTGCTGGGGCTGGGCGGCGTGGCGCTGCTGATGCGCGTCATGCGTACCGAAGTGCTCGAGGTGTTGCACAACGATTTTGTGCGCACCGCGCGCGCCAAGGGCTTGCGCGAACGCACCATCTATTTTACCCACACCTTTCGCAACGCCCTGATTCCGCTAATGACGATCCTTGGCCCGGCCATTTTTGGCGTGCTGGGCGGCGCGGTTGTGACGGAAACCATCTTCTCCTGGCCCGGCATTGGGCGTCTTACGATTAGCGCGATTACACAGCAGGATTACCCCATGGCGCTGGGCGCCGTGATGTTTTTTGCCGCGCTGACTATCATTGGCAATCTGCTTTCAGACGTTCTATACGGCGTTGTCGATCCGCGCGTGCGCTTTTCTTAGACGATTCCCGCTATACAGAAGCGCACTGCACAGCGCGCAGACGCGCCGTCCCTCGTAGGTCACATATGCTTCGCTATGTGACAAGCTTGGTTTGACCTGGCAACAGAGAGAATTCAAAATCAGGCTGGGTTGGGCAACTAGGTTGCCTTGCGGAGCAAAGGTGGCCTACATCACCAATTTTTTGTTTCAGATGGAGTCTTAAATGGCCGTTCAGCAAGCGCAAGCGACAAGCCCTCAGCTCGACTCCGGCGTCATGGGGAAATCCGAAGTGCGCCGTGCGCCCCAATCCGTTTGGGGCAGAGCCTTTGTCGAGCTGCGCAAGGACAAGCTGACGCTTGCCGCTATCGTGGTGGTGATTATCCTTTCGCTGCTTGCTATCTTTGCTGGCGTGATTGACGACGCGCTCGGCATTGACCCCGAAAGCACATACACCAATAACAGCTTCGCGCAGCCATATCTCATTCCCTACATTCAATGGCTGACAGGCATCGACACCGAGACTGCCCCCCTGCTGCTAGGTGAATCGAACGGCATTGTACACTGGCTGGGCACGGACCACCTGGGCCGCGATCAGCTTTCGCGCCTGCTGCACGGGGGGCGCGTTAGCCTGGGGATTGCAACGGCAGCGGGGTTGATCAGTTTGACGCTCGGCGTCTTTGTCGGCACGGTTGCCGGCTATTTTGGCGGCGTGATCGACGACATTATCATGTGGTTTATCAACACGCTGCTTTCCATCCCCACGCTTTACCTGCTGATTATTGCCAGCGCGATTTTCCGGCCAAGCTGGCAGGTACTGACGCTTTTTCTTGGCTTCTTTGGCTGGTTTGGCACCGCGCGCTTTATTCGCGGCAACGTCTTCAAGGTCAAAGAGCTGGACTACACGTTGGCAGCCCAGTCGATTGGGACGCCCAACTGGCGCATCATGCGGCGCCACATTATCCCCAACAGCATTGCCGTTGTGATCATCGTGACCGCCACGGACATCGGCACGCTGATTTTGGTCGAATCGGTATTGAGCTTTCTCGGCTTTGGCGTGCAGGCCCCCACGGCAACTTGGGGCAACATGCTGAGCCGCGTCCTCAGCTTCTTCTTCCTGCGCGATCCGGATGGTGGCTTCACCGCGCTCCACCTGATGTGGCCGCCCGGCGTGCTCATCTTTATCTCGATTCTTTGCTTCTACCTCATCGGCGATGGCCTGCGCGATGCGCTGGATCCAACGCTGCTCGATAAGCGATAGGGCGTATTTCTTAGTGCGTACTGCTTATTTGTTCGTTGATCCCGTTAGTCGCATAATACGAGCCAGCGCCGTTGACAAAGCAATAAGTAATGCGCACCATGCAATACCACCTCTCCCTCGACCCCGCCGAGCTCACCACCCTCCACGCTCAGTGGGGCGACGCCCCGCGCATCGACCACGCCCTCGACGTCGACCATCCCTTTCTCACCGGCAACCATCAGCTCATTACCAGCGACCAGCGTCGCGCGGAAATTTGCTACGTCATGCACGAGGGAAACCCGGTACAGGGCGTGCTGCTGCACCGCAAGATTTACTACCCGGCGGCGGGCTACCGGCTGCCGACGGGCGGCATCCACCACGGCGAAACGGTGATGGGGACGCTGGTGCGGGAAATTTACGAGGAAACGGGCTTTGCGGTGGGGGAAAATGCGGAGCAGGAAGTGATTGTGCAGCGCTATCTTGGCGTGGCGACCTACGCCTTTCGCCACCGCACGCTGGGCGTCACGCACGAGTTCGCGACCTACCACTTCCTCGTGCAAAAGCCGCCCCGCCTGCCGCTTGATCCGCAGGACGAAAGCGAGCAAATCGCCGGCTGGCGCTGGCTCCCCGCCGCGCAGCTGCACGAGGTCGCCGAAACGCTGCGCTGCATGGGCGGCGACGCGGACGGCGGGAATGCGCGCTGGTCGCACTGGGGGCGGTGGCGCGCATTGAGCCACGATTTTGTGGCGGCGGCGCTGGCTGGGTGACCACGTTCAGAGTGAGCCTCCTCAGCCTCTGAACGGTTGCGGCCTCAATAGCCAGTATTGGTCGGTTGAGTACAGCGGGATGCAGGAGCGTCCGATAAGTATTCCCACACAGAGCGTGGGAACGAGACCTCAATCTTTATCTTCATGCCCCCAGCTCCTCCTCAAACTGGCCCTGGTAGTTGTGGGTAAAAAACATCTCGCACAGCTCCACGATGTCGTCCGGGCTGGCGAGCCAGCGCCAATCCAGCACGGTGCGCATCTCCGTATCGATCACGCCCGGCGTGGTGCGCACCCAGCTCATCACGTAGCCGGTTAAGGCTTCCACATCTTTGCCCAGCAGCAGCAGAATTAAGTCCGCATCGTCGCTGTGGTAGCAGTTGAGCAGCCACACGCGGCGCACGTCCGGGTGGGTGGGCAAATCCAGCAGCGCCTGAAAGCAGGCGCGATCCAGGCCGGGCTGCACGTCGATCTCCACCGTGGCCGCAACGGTATCGCTGTTGGGGCTCACCTCCATTTCGAGATCGAGCAGCGTGTCGATGTCGGCGCGCCCGCCAAAGCTGAGCGTGGTGCGCGTCTCGCGGACGCCGTCCACGTTGCGCACCACGTCCAGCATAAAGTCGTTGAAAGCGGAGACGCTGTGCACGAGACACACAAAGCGCAAATCCGCCCGCGCGCGCATCCAGTTGACCCACAGCGGCGAGACGGCAGGCGACTGAAAGCGACGCAGGTTGCCCAGCAGCTTCTCCCGGGCAATCTCATCCTTGCCGCTAACAATATCGGCATCCATCAGCACAAGAATCGATTCGCGCTGCATTTCGGGTGGAGTTTCGGCGCGTTCGCCACTTGAATGGGCATCTGACCGTCGAGCCATGACGTGGTTCTTTCTATCTATGTAGTGGGTGGAATGAATTGCTCAAAGGTGAGTGGGGCCAAGTAAGGTAAATGCGGCGGGTATAGAGCATGGCCGACTGGCTGGGGCTATTGTACCGGCTTTTGGCAGATATGCAACCAAAGCCGAAGCGGTGCGACAGCCCCAAGGCAAGAAGTTTTGGGCCGCGAATTTCACAAATTGCATGAAGCAGAAAGAGTTGCCCACCAAAGTTGGTGTAATTCATGTTGGACAAAACGTGCCCTCGTGGCGGCAAAATTGACAGGCATCCGCATTGGCGCGAAAATATCCAAACAACATTTTGTGCGCCGCAGCCGCGGCGCAGCGCGACCGCGTGTGAAAGGGGCTGCTCCGAGGACGCTCCATTCCCCGCAGTTGAGCAGCAACCAGTTCGTCTGAACGAGCCTTTTACTTTGATTGCCTACACTCTCTCTCCCAACGCAACTGATTTACCCGCCGCAGCGCCTTCGGGCCAGCGAGCAATCTGGAGCCGCGCACCGCTGCGCCCGCTGGCGGCGGAAGTCGCCACGCCCTTTAGCTACAGCGTGTTGGCCGAGATTACGGGCCGCGCCTGGTACAGCCTCTACGACAGGCTGGGCTTTTCGCCACCCCCCGCCCAAACGCTGGTGCGCTACCACCAGGGGCGGCTCTTCCTCAACCTTTCTCGCTTTGCTGCGCTGGAAGCTGAGCAGGCCGGAGTACAGCCGCCCGCCTTTTGGGTAGACGGCACGCTCGTGCCCGCCAGCCAGTGGCAAAAGCCCGGCCTGCTCGGCGGCCTTTCGCTGGGGCGCAAGCAAAAGCGGGTGACGTCGCTGCTGGGCGAGCTGAGCGGCGAGATGGAGACCATCACCCAGCGGGCGCGCGCCTGGTACGTCAAGACGCAGGAGATGCGCTGGTCGCAGGCGGAAGTTTTGCAGGTGATGGAGGAGATCGAGCGCGTCAGCATCGATTCGATGGTGGCCTTCCTGGCCGTGCGCTACCACATCCTGCGCCACGCCAACCGCCTGCTCCACCTGCTCGCCAGCGATGGCGCGGGAACCGCTGCCCCAGCGGTGGGCGCGCTGGCACAAAACCTGGGGCGCTTTGCCAACGCCCTCACCGGTGTCGACGATCTCGTCGAAGTTGAAATTGGGCGGCGGCTGCTGGCAATGGGCCAACAGGCCGCCGAGCACGAGCAGGCAATGGCCTGGCTCAAGGCCGATCAGTTTACGGAGTGGCTGGATACCCTGCCCAATCGCGCGCTGCAGGATAATGTGGCGGACTTTTTTACGCGCTACGGCCACCGCGCCGCGGGCGAAGGCGAAATCGCCCAGGCGCGCTGGCTCGAAAATCCACGCCCCGTCTTCCACGCGATTCTGGCCTGCGCGCGCGACGGTCGCCCGCCCGTCCCGCCTACCTCGGACGAACGCCGGCGCACCGAGCTGCTGCACGCCGCCGCCAGCTCGTCCAAGACGGCGGAACAACATTTGCAGGCCATCTGCGATCTGCTGCCGCTGCAAAGCCGAGCGCTGCACGCCTTTGCCTTCATCCTCGCCGGCACGCGCCAGTGGGCGCTCGTAGCCGGGCAGGAAGCCACCGCGGATGGTCGGCTCGCCGAGGCGGAGGATGTTTTTCTCTTCGAGCTGGAAGAAGTCAAGGAGATGATGACGGGCGAGTGGAACGTGCGCCGCACGGATGAGATTCGCACTCGGCTGGCCGAGCGACGCGCCAGCTACGAGCGCTGGCAGGACGGGGTGGAGCAGGCGAAGTTCACCGTGGGCGAGCTGCTGATCGGCGACGGTGACCAAGCGCAGGAGGCCTTTCCCCTATCGCCGTCGCCGGGGGGGCTGCCGGCGGTGGTGGGCACGGCCAGGGGCCCGCTGCGGCGCTGGGCGTCGCCCCAGCCCCACCACTGCGGCCCCGCCATTGTTGGCGCCAGCCAGCTGGATTCGGGCTGGGCGCTCACGCTGCCCGTCGCCCACGGCTACGCCGCCGCCTACGGCACGCCCGTCGACCCGCTGATTGCCGCCGCCCGCGCCTGGCACATCCCCACCCTCACCGGCTTGGACAACGACTACCGCGATCTGGTTGACGGCGCACAAACCACCATCGACGGCGGGACGGGCGAAATCGACCAGTAGCGGCATGCGCAAATTTCCCACTCGCGACGCGCTCACCCTGCTTGCAGTTGTCCTTGTCCTCTGGCTCACGCGCGGCGCGGCGCTCGACCGCTACGTCACCATCGACGAGAGCAAGTGGGTAATTCGGTCGGGCAATTTTTATCACGCGCTCGCCACGGGCCAGCTCGAATACACCTTCCAGCGCGCCCATCCCGGCGTCACCGTCATGTGGGCGGGGGCGGCGGGCTACCTGCTGCGCTTTCCCGAATACGCCAGCGAAGTGCCCGGCCAATTTGAGCGCATCAACAGCGCACTGGACGATTTCCTGCGCGCGAACGGCCACGAGCCGCTGGAAATCCTGGTCGCCGGGCGCGCGGTTGTGCTGCTGATCAACACCCTCGTCCTTGGCGGCGCGTTCCTCTTTGCGCGACGGCTGCTGAGCTACTGGCCGGCGCTGGTCGGCACGGCGCTGATTCTCTTCGACCCCTTCGCCGCCGCCCACTCCCGCTTCCTCCACCCGGACAGCCTGCTCAGCGGTTTTATGCTGCTCTCGCTGCTGGCCTTTCTGGATTTCCTGCTCCGCGGGCGCAAACCGCTGCCGCTTGTCATCTCAGGCGTCGCCGCCGGGCTGGCGCTGCTGACGAAGACGCCCGCTATTTTTCTGCTGCCGCTGGTTGGGCTGTGCAGCCTTCTCGTCACCCTTTCCGAATTCTACGGCGCGCGCCAAGCGGTCGAGCCCAAATCGGTGACTTCGTGGCCGGGCTGGCTGCGACGGCTCTTTGCCCCGCTGCTGGGCTGGCTGGCGATCGCCGCGCTGCTCTGCCTACTGCTCTGGCCCTCGCTGTGGGTGCAGCCCGTCGAGACCTTTGCGCGCATGCTCGACGTCAACGCCGAATACGCCGAGGACGGCCACACCAGCCCCACCTTTTTCGACGGCGAAATCCTGCTTGGCGACCCCGGCCCGCTCTTCTACCCGCGTACCTACCTCTGGCGCAGCACGCCCACCACGCTGCTCGGCCTGTTGCTGGTGCTGGTTGCCACGGCGGCGCGCTGGCCCCTTCTGCGGGAGCGGCGCGTGCGGCTGGTCGCGCTGCTGCTGGGGCTGCACGCGATTTTTTTTGTCATTTTTATGAACCTCGGCGCGAAGAAATTTGATCGCTACCTGCTGCCGGTCTACATGCCGCTTGATCTGCTGGCGGGCATTGGCTGGGCCAGTGCAGCATTTTGGATTTTGAATTTTGGATGGCGGAATGCCGCTTGGCAGACGATGCTTCTGCCAAAATCCAAAATCCGAAATCTAAACTGGGTTGCCGTTCTGCTAATCATTCCCATTGCGCTTCAGGCCTTCCCCTCGCTCGCTACCTTTCCCTACTACCTTAGCTATTACAATCCGCTGCTCGGTGGCGCGGCCCGTGCACCCGACGTGATGCAGATTGGCTGGGGCGAGGGGCTGGATCAGGCGGCGCGCTATCTCAACGAGGAGCTTGATGAGGCAACGCGCGACGAGGCGACCGTTGCCTCGTGGTACTTGCTGGGGCCCTTTAACTACATCTACAGCGGACGCGCCGAGAATATCAGCCGCTTTTGGCAGGCGGACTACAGCGTGCTCTACCGCCAACAGCAGCAGCGACTGCGCCCGTCGCGCCGCTTTGTTGCTCATTTTGAGGAAATGACGCCGCTGCAAACGTTCACGCTAAACGGCATCGACTACGCCAGCCTTTACGACACCCGCGAGCAGACGGCGGAGTTTCTCGTGCAGTGGAGGGACGCGCTGCAGCTGGTGCATTACGAATTATTCGCCGGCGAATTCGTCGCGGGCGAGACGTACGACCTCGTGCTGGAGGTGCTTAAACGCGCGCCGCTGGACGAAAACTTAAACTGGATTGTGCAAATTGTGCACGAGAACGGCTTTGTGCTGCTGCGCGAAGAGGGCTTTCCCAACGGCGAAGCCACGGGCGAGCTGCCCCTCGACGCGCTGATCGAAGCCGGCCTGCGCATCCGCGTGCCGCTCGACGCGCCAACGGGCCTCTACCGCATCGAGCTCAGCTTCTACAGCCCGCAGACGCTTGATCGCCTGCCCGTCACCTCGGTGGCGACGGGTGCGCTGCTGGCCGAGCCGTACGTGCTGGACTATCTCGTCATCGGCGAGACAGCATTGGAGGCAAACCAGCCGCTCGATCCCGCTGCGGAATTGGGCGATGCGATTCAGTTAGTCGGCGTGGATTTTTTGGCGGAGAATGATGAGGTTGCAGCGGAGAGAACAAGCTACCAGCCGGGCGGCTCCGTGCGCGTGCGGCTGCACTGGCGGGCGACGGACTTTGTCCACGCGGACTACACCGGCTTTGTCCACCTGGTCGACGCGGAGGGGCTGATTGCCCAGCACGACCAGCCACCGCTGGCGGGCTTTTTGCCCACTTCGTACTGGTCGCCCGGCCTCGCGCTGGCGGACGACTACGCCATTGGGATTCCCGTCGATACGCCGCCCGGCGAGTATGCGCTCCACGCCGGCCTCTACGATTTGGACACGCTTGAGCGGCTGCCCATCACGCGCGGCGGCGAGCCGGTGGGCGATTCGTTCGTGGTTGCCACGCTAACGGTCGAGTAGGCGTAGGGGCACGCCATGGCGTGCCTCATACGCCTGCCACTCAAGCTTCCAAAGAAGCGTTCTGCCTGCCGCGGTCATTCCACAGCCAGCGTCGTCAACAACAGCGCGTCCTGCCCCACAACTGCTTCATCGCCCTCCACAATCTGCAAGCGCACGCCACTCTCAAAATCATACAGCCCTACAAAAAGCTGCGAGCCCGTTGCCGATGCAGGCAGCACAAGCTCGCGCTCGTCGACGACCACGGCGCTCTGCTGCTCGCCCGTGTGCCAGAGGCTCGTGGGCAAAAAGCCGCCCAGCGGCGGCGCATCCACCTGCGCGACCATCTGGCCGTCTGCGTCCACAACGTGGGCAAAAATGGTGTAGTCGGTCTTCATCGGCGCGTGGGCTCGCCAAAAGAGCTGCAGCCGCACGGGCTCGCCGCCGGGCACGGCGTCCGGCTGAATGATGTCGCCCGCTCCACTGCGCAACTCCCAGCCGATGAGCGCCGCCAGTTCGTCGCTCCCCTCGCCAAACACAGCCCGCGGCTGCGCGACTTGCTCTGGCGCAGGCACATCCCCCACGCGCACGTAGTCCAACACCGCAAAATTACCCAGCACTGCCTCATCGAGTGGACGAGTCGCCGTGAGCAGCGTTTCGCTAGCCAAGCCGTAGAAACCAATTTCGACGCGGTAGTAGCCGGGCGACGCGTCGGCGGGCAGGGGCAGCGCGTGGGCGTCGTCCAGCGTTGCGCCGGGCGGCCACTCGCTCGTGGGCGCGCCGTGGGGCCAGCCCTCGCTGCGCGCGACTTCGCCCCCGGCTTGATCGACCAACCGCACGACGATGTTAAAGTTTTCGGCCTCGCCGCGTTCGCCAGCGGGCGTGGGCCGGGTGAGGTAGAGCTTGAGCGGCAGCGTCTCGCCGGGCTGGAGCACGCCGCCGGGAAATTGATAGGAGACGAGCCGGAAGAGCGCCTCGTCCGGCGTGCCCCAGTCGGTGACGTAGACGGGAAGCGGCGCGTCACGCAGGTTGTAGACGCGTGCGTAGTCGATGCCGTTGAGGCGCACGCTGTGCGCTGTCGGCAGCGTCTCAAAGTGAGCAATTTGGCGCGGCGCGGGCAGGCGTCGCTGGAAATCCTGGGCGTAGAGCACGGCATAATCCGCCTCGTGCCACGAGTAGATGCCGACCGTGCTGCCGGGGAAGAAATAGTCAAACGGCCCGCTGGTGTAGGCCGAAGCGACCGTCGCCCCCGCCGCGTCCGCTTCGTCGCGCAGCCAGCGCGCGGCCTGGTCCGCGCCCTCGCCCCAGCCAATCTGCACGTCGCGCACGGGATTGCCCAGCAGCGGGTTGTAGTAGCTGAGGTAGTAGGGGAAGGTGGGGAGCGATTGGGTGATTTGCAGCGCAATCACGACCGCTAGAAGTAGATAGCTAGCGGATCGGGCGGATTGGGCGGATGAAAGCGGATTAGAATTTCCAAAAATTCGTTGAAATCTGCTCGATCCGCTCAATCCGCTAGAAATTGTTTGTGCCAGCGCCACCCAGCCCACCCCCGCCACGAGATCGAGCGCGGGAAAGGCGGGCAGCAGGTAGCGATCAAATTTCTTGGCGCCGAGCGACATGAAGGCGGCGAAGCCCAGCGCGAAGAGGGCGAGTACGGCAGCGGTGCGCCGCGCGCGACCATCCAGCGGCGAGCGCGGGTGGAGCACGGCGACCGTCGCCAACCCCAGGCCGAGCAGCGTGACGGGCGTGGTGCGCCAGAGATAGGCGAGCGGGTAGAAGAGCGCGCCGGGATCGCCGCTGAAGATTTGGCCGTTGAAGAAAACCGGCTTGAGGTGGCCCTCCGCGGCGTAGCTGCTGGCCGCCCCCAGCACGCGCCCCACGCTGCCAGCGGGATCAACCCACATGGCGGGCCACAGCAGCACAACGGTCGCCAAGCCAACCGCCGTCCACCCGCCCAGCGCGACGAACCCCGCGCGCCAGGACGTACCGGTGATCGCTTGCCCGGCTCGTGCGGGGTGACGCTGTTGCCAGCGCGGACGAAGCAGCGAGGTCGCCACCACCAGCGCGAGGAAGGGCCCCAAAAACAGCCCGGGCGAGCGCGTCAGCCACGCCAGCCCGGCGGCGACGCCCGACACGAGCAGCGAGCCGACGCGCGGCCAGCGGCGTGTGCCCAACCAGCCGTGCAGAAAAGCCAGCAGCGCCAGCAGCATAAAGCTGCTCAGCAGCCCGTCCAGGTGCAGCAGCCGCGAAAGGCCGATGTGAAAGGGGTCCAAGGCGAGGAGCAGGAAGCCGACTGCGGCGGGCCACCCACCCAGCAGCCGCGTGGCAAACCAAAAGGCCAGCGCCAGCGCCAGCGTGATTAAGAGCACGGCGACGGCGCGCATGGCGGCCAGCCCGTCGATGGCGGCAATATCACGAGTGGCGAGGTAGCGCTCGGCGCTGTCGCCAACGTAGTTGAAGTAGGCGGGGGCGTCGCGGGCCGCGCCGGGGTCGAGTGCGGCGAAGCCGAGCGCGCCGGCCCACATCACGGCGACGCCGGGGTGTTCGCGCTGGAAGGTGATGGCCCACTCGCGCTGGTGCAGGGCACGGGCGAAGTTGGTCGAACGGGCGAGCCAGGCGTGCTCGTCGGCGGTAGCGAAGCGGTCCAGCGCCAGACCGCGCGGCAGCCAAATCGCCAGCGCGATAAGCAGCACGGCTGCAACTTCGCGCCAGCGGGCCGTGGAACGCCTCTTGGGGAGCGCTGGGGCATCGGGTATAATGGCGTTGGCATTGCGCGTGGAAGAAATGAGTGTAGACAAGAGAGGTGTGGAATGAAAGCGCTAACGTTATCGGTCGAGACGCTGCCGCCCAAGGGCGCAGACTGGCCCGTCCAGGGAGAATGGACTTACGACGACTACCTGCGCCTGCCCGACGACGGGCGTCGCTATGAAATCAT
Organism: Caldilineaceae bacterium; assembly: GCA_965213595.1. Taxonomy (GTDB): domain Bacteria; phylum Chloroflexota; class Anaerolineae; order Caldilineales; family Caldilineaceae; genus JBCCFC01. The sequence goes on from CBDBZO010000002.1 coordinate 1,504,605, forward strand.
CGAGGGAGTGTTATACGTGGCTAATGCACCGAGTTTTGATCATCAGTATGCTGTCACAAAGGTGTCGTCTCGATTGGAGCAACATGTTGCGGAGTACGATCTTGGTTACGTGCTATCTGCTCCCTTTGAAATTCACCTGTCCAAGCGATCGAGGCCCGTGCAGCCGGATGTGTTCTTTGTTGCCAGTGAGCGTTGGCCCGCGGCAGCAGGCTCTCAGATTTTCGAAGGTGCGCCCGACCTGATCGTCGAAGTGCTGTCGCCTAGTTCCTACCGACGCGACACGAACATCAAATTTACGGCTTACGAAGCGGCGGGCGTTCGGGAATATTGGATTGTGAACACAAACGCGCGTTTGGTTCAGCTCTACACGCTCTCCAGCGGTGAGTATGCGCTGCTCGGCGAATTTGTGGGCGATGAGGCCGTTGAGTCGCGCGTGCTGCCGGGCTTGGAGCTGGTGACGAGCGCGCTCTTTCCGTAGAAGCACGCCACGGCGTGTCCCTACGGAAATTCCGTCAGCAGCAGCCGCTCGTTGGGCAACACCTCCCCGTCGACCTCCCCCGCCAGCCGTTCGCCCGTTAGCTCATCGTAAACGCCGACGTAAAGTTCATAAGCACCCGGCTCCAATTCCGCCAGCGGCCGCGGCAGCGTCAAGACGGCCACGTCGGTGACGTACTCGCCTTCTTCCCAGAATACGGTGGGGTAGGCCCAATTCAGCGGGACGCTATCGTACCCGGCGACCTGCTCGCCGCTTTGTGCGTCGAAGAGGTGAACGAAAATTTTGTACGAGTTCTCCATGCGCCGCAGCGCCTGCCAGTGTAGCCGCAGCGTGATTTTCCCGCCCACTTCTCTTTCCACCGCCTCCAAATCATAACCCAGCAGCGCTAGCCGCTCGCCCCACTGCGCATCGACCGCTACCTGCGAGGACGGTGCAGCAAAGTTGCGCGGAATGGTAGCCAGTTCAAAGTCGCGCACGGGCAGGGCGGCGGTGGTGTCGGACTCGGCTCCCTCGACGGTCAACTCCAGCGTGTAGGAATCCGGCGGCAGGAAGCGGTCGAGTGCGAGGGTGTACTGCGCACGCACGACGTCGCCCGCCTGCCACGTGTCGGCGGGATGCGCGTCGCTGAGTGGGCCGCACTGCGATTGGGCAACGTCGCCCGCCGAATCCACGAGACGGAGGCAGCGCTCATACGCTTCGCCCGGTGCTGCCGGCGCTGCCCATGCAACGTTGACGGCGAGCGAGCTGCCCTGGCCGATGGGGCCTTCGGTCGCGTCGAGCCGCAGCAGAGCAACGTCGTCGGTGAGGAGCTGTAGGTCGGCGAAATCCTGGGTGGGATCAGGGGTGGTGCGGTAGACGATGAGCTGCTCATCCTCATAGGCGGGCGCATATTCGAGCCAGCGCTGCCAATCCTCGATCTGCTTGGGCGCGGCCAGCTCCTTGTGCAGCACGATGTAGCGGACGTTGGCGTCGGCCAGCACGCTAAGCTGCGCCGTCACGTCGTTTAGCGACGGCTCCATTTTATTTTGGATGCGCAAATCGTGCAGAAAGGGCGTGCTGTCCAAAAAGGTAAAAGCCTCGCTGGTAGGGCGCGAGATGTGCCCCTGCACGATGGGTTTGCCGTGGGTGATTTGCTGGCGCATATAGTTTTTGTCCGCACCGCGCAGCTGCATAGGCAAATCCAGCACGCCAAATTCTTCGGGCTCGCGCTCGGCCAAGCCTTGATACCAGGCTGGCACGGTCACGGGGAGGAGCGGATAGGGGTAGAGCGAATATTCGAGCAAAATTAACGCGCTGGCGCCGACGGCGAGCAGGGCCGTGCGCCGGGCGAAGAAGGGCTGTCGGCGCAGCGCGACAATGCCGTAGCCGACGAGCATAGCCATGGGAATCGCCAGGACCGTGTTGAAGCGATGGGGGTTGCGCACCAGTCGAATTAGCGGATTCTCCTTTACCAAATCGTAGAACATGGGAATTTGGGGAAAGGACAAGTAGGAGATGCGCAGCTCGGAGCCCACCCCAAAGAGCATGTACAAGCCCACCAGCCCCAGCCAAAAGAGCGCGTGGCGACGGTTGCGCCAGACGCCAACCGCCGCCAGCGCGAGCACAACCCACCCCAGATAGTCGACGCGATCCTTGCGGAAACGCAGCTGAAACGGAATCACCTCCGCCGTGCCGGACCAGACGAGCAGGTTGATGTTGGGCGCAAAGTAGGCCAGCAGATTCGTACCGTCCTCGTCGTCCTCGACAAAAATTTCCTCGGGGTTCTCCCGATTGAGCTGGTCGACCACCAGCGGCGTCGCCAGCGGGGACATCAGCGCCAGCGCGACCGCGCCGGTAATCGCCAGCAGCAGATAGCTGCGCCCCCGTCGGTAGCGCTCCTCCTGAAAAAGCTCGTACAGCGCAAAAAGCGCCAGCGCAAACGAGGCGACGATCAACATCTGCCAGCGCCCGATGCCGGTGAAGGCCACCCAAAAGCCGGCCCACAGCGCCGGGCGCAGCCTGCCCGTCGCCAGCGTGCGGCGCAGGTAGAGAAAGGCCAGCGGAATGCCCCCCAGGATGATCATGTTGGGGTGGCCCGTCTGCGACATGAGGTGGGGCCAGAAGGCAAGCACCAGCCCAGCGAGAAAGGCCGGCGCGCGCGCACCCACTGAATCGCTGCTGAACCAGTCGCGGGCAAACCAGTCGCGGGCGAAGAGGTACATGGCGTAGCCGTTGAAGGCAAAGATGGCGATATACATCAGCCCATAGGCCGCTTCGGCGTTGGCAAAAAGCTTGAAAAATCTCCCACAGCGCAATGTTCAGCCACGCAATGTTGTGCGACGTCAGCGAGACGCCGACCGGGTAGAACATCATCTCCGTAAAGTACGGGCTTTGGCCGCTGGCCAGCGCCTGCTCGACCCAGTGAAAGGTCCACCAGTGCACCCAGACATCGCCGCCCTGGCCGACGGGCACCTGCTCGCCCAGCTGCAGCGCCAGCGGCCACGTCATCAGCACCGAGAGCGCGGTGTAGATGGGAATCGGCCACAGCGCCAGCAGCCACCGCGCGACGCGCGATTGCGTTGTGCGCGCCGAATCAGCGCTTTTGGGAGTGGTTTGGTGGGACGGAGCAACGGGCGACGATACACTTGAAGTAGAGGCCGCGGGCGGAGAGGTCGCTGAAGAGGTATTCATGGGTGGCAAAGAAGACAAAACACGAGATTCACCGTTTGATTTTCTCACACTCGGCGAGCCTACAACAAAACTTGGGGAGCTTCATTTTCCTAGTACAGCTGGGCGTACATACCACGGCAGATAAATTCGTCTATGACCGCTGGTGGGCAGGAGCAAAAAATTGCCTGCTTATTTCCGCCGGGATGTACTAAAGGGTTGCTACAGCCTACGCCAGCTGATCGAGCAGCGCCGCCACGCGCTGCTCGAAATGGCGCTGGTCAAAGCGTTGCGCCCGCGCCTGCGCCGCCAGCGACATCTCGCGGCGCAGCGATGGATCGGCGATCAGCTGCTGCGTGTGGCGCTTGAGCTCGTCCACGTCCCGCCACAAAAAGCCGCTCTGCCCCGCCTCCACCACCTCCGGCTGCCCGCCCCGGCCAATCACCACGGGCACGCAGCCCGCCGCCATCGCCTCGACGGTCGTCAGACCAAAGTGCTCGAACGTTTCGGGGGCGGCCTCATCTTCCCCTGCACCGCTGGCGTGCCAGTAGATCGCGCTCGTCTGGTAAAGATGCACCAGCTCGTCCAGCGAGACGTCGGCGTGGAGGGTGATCGGGTAGCCTTCCGCCGCGGCCCGCACGCGCTTGAGATAGACCTGGTGAGTCGGTGACGAATTCGTGCCGCCAGCCAGGTGCAGCGTCCAGCCGCGCAGGCCGCCATCCACCAGCGCCTGGAACGCGCGAATCAGCAGCAGGTGCTGCTTGTTGTGGTGGCCCGCAAAGAAGCGCCCCACGGAGAGAATCTGCGGCTGCTTGAGCAGCGGTGCAGCGCCGACGCGAAAGGTCTCGACGTCTACGGGCGGGTAGAGCACTTCGCTCGCCCGGCCCCAGCGGCGTTCGATCCAGCGCTGCGTAAAGCGCGAGTTGGCCCAAAGCACATCGTAGCGCTGAACGGTGGAGAGAAAGCGCGGCGGGATCAGATTTTGCAGCCGCCCGTGCAGCGCCTCGTCGCGCACGAGGCGCTCGTAGAGCGGGCCGGGCAATCTGTTCATCGCGCGACCGAGCCCATAGCGCAGATGCGCATCGGCGCGGGCAACGGGGCCAAGCGGCGGAGCCAGCGGAAAAAAGACGAGCATCGCGTTGCGTCGCGCGCGTGGCGGGGTAAAATCGCCGTGCGAGGCGTTGATGAAGAGATCGTAGCCCCGTGTAAAATCGCCACTCTGCGCCTCACGCGTCGCGATGCTTTGCCAATTCACGCGATCCAAGGTCAACCCCAGCCGCGTGGAGAGGAGAGAGCGCGTCTCGTCGAGGTGGGCGTCGCCAAAGAGCGTGACCTCGTGTGCGCGGCTGAGGCTTTGGGCGAGGGCGAGGCCGTGGCGCTCGCCGCCGCCGAGCGTGGCAAGCCGCCTGTTGTAGAGGGCAATCCGCATAAGCTACCTCATGGGTTACTGCGGCGGCAATCGCCGCTTGAGCGCGTCCACTTCGGCGCGCAGCGCCTCCACCTCGCGCGCCAGCCGCCGGTTGTAGTTGACCTGCTGCTCAACAATGCGATCGAGGTAAGCCTCCTTGACGTGCGTCGTGCTTTGGCGACGCAGCCACGTTATCAAGGGGCTGATAAGCGGCAGGCTGGAGCGCACCCGATAATCTCGATAGGCGGTGTCGGCCAGGTCAAGCAGTTCGCTGGTGGCGGGCGATGGCGTTGGCTCGCCAGCAAGCAGTTCGGCAACGAGCGCGCGCGCGCGTTGGGCAAACGCATCCAGCGAGAACGCTTGCGCACGCTGCAGGCCGGCGCTGCGCAGCCCTGCACGCAGATCGGCGCGGCTGAGGAGCTGCTTGATTTGCGCGCGCAGCGCATCCACATTGCCGGGTGGAAAGAGCAGACCCGCCTTCCCCGCATGTTGCCCCGCCTCCGCCTCCACCACCCACGGCATGGCCCCGCTCGCGCTGGCTACCACCGGCAGCCCCGCCGCCATCGCCTCCACCAGCGGCACGCCAAAGCCCTCGTGATCGCTCGGCTGCACGTATAGCTCCGCCTGCTCAAAATAGGGAATCACCGAGTCGACGCGCCCGGTAAAGGTGATGCGGTCCGCCACGCCCTGCTCCCGTGCACGCTGCACCAGCGCCCCGTGCAGCGCCCGCGTGGCTGGGCTGCTGTCGTAGTCACCGACGAGGAGCAGGCGCAGCTTGGGGTGCGTGGGGGTTAGGCTGGCCAGCGCGTCGATCAGCAGATCGAGGCGCTTGTGGGCGGCGATGCGGCCCACGAAGAGCAGGGTTGTGGGCGGGGCGTCCGGCTCGGCTCGGCGTTGCTGAAAGGCGCTGAGGTCGACGGCGGGGGGAAGCAGGTCGATTGGGTGAAGCGGGTAGCCGCTGTGGGCGTGCAGCTCTTGCGCGGTAAAGGGGCTGGTGCAGACGACGCGGTCGGCGTAGCGGCAGATTTCGGTGCGCACCAGCGAGTTGCGCAGCACGAGGCGATCATCGGCGTGCTGCGGCGCATCGCCCAGCAGCGCCGGATCGGTGACGCCGTGGTAGTAAAAGAGGCGGCGTCCGGGCAGATCGCGGAAGCGTTCGGCCAGCGGATACCAGAGCGGGTATTGCAGAATCGTTAGGTCGGCGGGATGCTCAAAGTCGGCGAGTTGGGCCTGGCGGGCCAGCGGAACGATATCGGCGGGCAGATCGCGTGGGGGGTCCTGGGCGAGAAGGCGCACGGCGTGTTCCGTGCACAGAGCGCGCGCCAGATCAAACGTGTGCTGCGAAACGGCGTGGCCGCTGTGCAGGGTATTGACCAAAATGTCGATCTGCATCGGTTTTTACCGCGGAGGCGCGGAGATTACGCGGAGAATATCGAGAGGAACAGTCATTCCAAATACAGAAAAGAAACCGCAGATAAACGCGGGTAGACGCAGATTGAAGCTGTCTATTTCTGAAATATCTGCGTGAATCCGCGTCCATCTGCGGTTGAAATCTTCAAATCTGAAATCGCCCTAGAAGTTGAACTTACTCGTGAACCACGACATCCGTGCCGTAATCCGCCCACTCGAAGAGCGTCATCACCTCGTCCATCTTCATGTTGACGCAGCCGTGGCTGACGGGCGTGCCAAAATCGTCGTGCCAGTAGGCGCCGTGGATGGCGTAGTTGCTAAAGAAATACATCACGCCCGGCACGTTGGGCAGGTTGTAATCAGGCCCGATTAGCCGCTGCCGCTCGTACTTCTGCGTCACCGCAAAATCGCCCATCACGGTCGGCGTGGTGCGCTTGCCCGTGCTGACAACCGCGTGCATAAAGAGCTGGTCGCCCTCCCAGGCCGAGAGCGTCTGCTCGCTCACGTCGATCTCGATCCAGCGTCCCTCGCGCGGCGGAATGCCCGGCAGCACGTCGCTCACAATTAGCGTAGCGGTGATGTCGTCCGTGCTGGGCGGCGCAAGCTGCGGGCCCAAATCGGGCGTGGGGCGGCTGATGTTGCGAAAGGTGATGTTGCTGAAATACTCGTCGTAGTTGGTGTCGCTGCGCACAACGCGCAGGCGCAGCCGGTGGTCGCCGTTGGGGTAGAGGGTGGTGTCCAGCGCCTCCACGAGCGGCGTCGGCTCCCACAGCTGCTCTTCGCCCACGGCCAGGAAGATGGCGCTGTCGGCGTCGCCATCGAGCAGCAGATCGAGCTGCCACTTGCGGAAGTCGGCGTGCCGGGCCACGCCCGCCAGCTCGATCACGCCGCTGGCAATGGGCACGGGAATAATTACGCCATTGTCGAGATCATCGTTGGCAAGTGCGGGTTGAGCCGAAACCAAGAACAGAGCGAGGGCCAGCACCAGCGGCGTCAACAGGGGCCAGCGAAACGTTTGCAACATAAGAACAAGCTCCAAAAAAAGTGATAAAATTGTGGTAGCAGTTCCGCGCGGGAACGATGAATGCTTGTCTCGCTGTGAAGCAAGCGGTGGCGAGGCGGCAACGACTAATTGACGGCGCTCATCGTACCGCAGGGTTGGCCCTTTGGGCAACTGTCGAGGCGGGGGAGCAGCAAGTTCAAAATGAGAAAGTTGGGGCCACGAACTTTACTCCGTCTCCGTCACCTTGCGGATCGCGCGCGGCTGGTCAACATTCAAATCGCGGACGTGGGCGAGGTGCAGCGCGAGCAGCTGCCCCGGCACGATTGCCGTGATCGGCGACAGCCACTCCGGCACGCTCTGCGCCAGCGGCAGCGCAATCCGCGCCAGGTCGAGCGTCGCCGGCTCGTCGCTGATGGCGATGACTTCGGCGCCGCGGTCGCGCAGCGTGCGCATAAACTCGTGCAGCCGCGTCGTCATCCGCCCGGCGGGCGCGATCACGATGGCGGGGAAGCCGCGCTCGATCAGGGCCAGCGGGCCGTGCAGAAAGTCGGCGCTGCTGTAGGCCTCCACCGTCGTGTAGGTCAGCTCTTTGAGCTTGAGCGCCAGCTCAAAGGCCGTGGCGTAGTTAAAGCCGCGCCCGATCGCTACGCAACGCTCCATGTAGCGGTAGCGCGGGGCGACTTCGCCCACCGCGGCATCGGCGCCCAGGGTGGCCGCCAGCGCTTCGGGCACGCCCAGCAGCTCATGCAGCCGCGCCTCGCGCTCGCCCGCCCCCCGCTCGCCTGCCCCCACTGCCAGCGACGTGCTCAGCAGCGCCACCGCCGCCAGCGAGGTGGTGTAGCTTTTCGTGGCCGCCACCGCCTTTTCCGATTCCGCGTGCAGGTCGATTACAAAATCGCCCTGCTGCGCCATTGGCGAATGCGGCGAGTTCGTCAGCACCGCCGTCAGCTGCCCCTGCCGCCTGGCCTCCTCCACCACGGCCACAATGTCCGGGCTCTGCCCGCTCTGGCTGATGCCGAGCACCAGGGCCCGCCGAAAGCGGGGCGGCTGCTCGTAGATCGTGTGCAGGCTGGGCGTCGCCAGCGAAACGGGCAGGCCGTTGAACGCACCGAGCACGTACTTGGCGTAGCGCCCGGCATTGTCGCTCGTGCCGCGGGCCGCGATCACCACGTGGCAAACGTCGCGCGCGCGGATGGCTTTGGCCAGGGCGGCAACGTTCGCCCGCTCGCGCTCCAGCAGGCGGGCGACCGCGTCGGGCTGTTCGTGGATTTCTTGGTGAAGGAGAGTGTTGGTCAGCATGGGTGAAGCGGGTCGCGCTCGCGCACGTATTCGTCGCGCGCCGTGGCGGTGATGTAGGCGCGAAAGGAGTCCGCAAACGCGCTTTGTGTATCGTGATCGTGGGCGCTGGCCCAGTGGAAGAACTTGATGATTTCCGGCTCCGCCGTCACCAACTCCCAGTAGAAGAGCTGGCTGATGATGCCGCCCGCCGCCAGCAGCCCCGACGTGGCAAAGGCATCCAGAACGGGCGCGCGATTGTAGTCGATGCGCTGAAAAGTGACGCGCCAGCCGCCGGGTTCCGCTCCATTCGGCACGCTTTCGAGCAGCGCAAACTGCGCGCGCGGGTCGCCGTTGAGCGGCAGGCCCACGCTGCCGGGATTGACAACGTGCCAGCGGCGCTCCGTAGCCGTGCCGTTGGGGCGGGCGTGAAGCGCGGGCTGATTGAGCGAAAAGTCGGCGCTGTGATCTTCGGCGGCTACGCAGCCGCTGACCTGCCGGTCGATCTGCACGTGGGTGTGGGCAGAGACAAGCGTCGCCTGCTGGACGTGCGCAATCTGCGACGCGATCTCGTTCTCCGGCTGCTCGCGGTAGAAGCCAACGCGGTTGCGACCGGGCACGCCGTGGGCCACGCGCAGCGGCTGCGTGTCGGCGTAGTAGAGCGCTCGGTCGTCCGGCAGCGAGGCGAGGTAGTCGGTCTGCTGCGGCGAAATTTGCTCGGCCAGCCAGTGCAGCGCGCCCCAGCGCTCCGGGTCTCGCGTGCTGGCGTCGGCGCGCTCCGTGCCAAAATCGAGGTAGTAAAATTCATGGTTGCCGCGCACGACCAGCCACTCCGTCCCCCGCACAAAATCGATCACCTCGCCGCTAAAGGGGCAGGCGTTGATCAGGTCGCCGTCAAGCACAACGTGGTCGGGCTGGAGGCGCTCGATCTCGCGAGCCACGGCTTCGAGCGCGGTCAGGTTGCCGTGGATATCGGCGATGAGGGCGAGTTTCATAGAAATTTTAGCCGCGGATGAACGCAGATGAACGCGGATTTTTGTTGGCTAACGGCGCGGCACGAGGCGTACTAAACTTTTGGCTTGAGATAAAGGGTAATCTCGCTGCGGTTGTGAAAAAGCTGACGCGCCCCCGCAATGTCGTAGGCACGGCGTAAAATGGCAAAGGCGTCGTCGATGGTTTCGCGGCGGTCGTCGCTCGCGAGCTTGAGCGTGGTGATGACCGCGCCGTGTGGGTAAAGCTGCGGGGCATAGTCTACCATGAGTTGGGCGGCATCGCACGCATCTTTGCGCATGTCGTTGACGATCAGGTCAAACTCGTCCGGGTCGCGGGCGAGGTATTCTTCGGCGGTGAGGCGCAGGTGGCGCACGCGCGGATCGGCGGCGAGGCGCGGGTCCAGCGCGCCGGGGTCGACGGCGGTGACGAACTGGTCGCGCCCGCGCAGAACGCGCGTCCAGCCGCCGGGCGCGGCGCCCAAATCCAGCGCGACGCCGCGCGGCGGCAGCTCGACCCCGAAGATGTCGAGCGCTTCGAGCAGCTTAAATTCGGCGCGGCTGATCTGGTCGGCGTCGCGGCGGAAGCGGCGCTGGCCGCCCGCCCAGTCGGAGAGGTTGTAGAGGGTGGGGGAGAGGCCGAGGTAGGCGTGGTGCGTGATGCGTGGTGCGTGGACTGGCACGTCGGCTATTGTGACCGAGAGAATCTGTTCGGGGGTGCGGACATCGAGTGGGGCATTCGTTTCGTTCTGAATCAAATCCGAGAGGGTGCGGTTGATGTCGAAGGGTTTGTAATCGACGCTGCTGGTGAGCACGCGCGTTTGGACGGAGAAGGGCAATGTCGGCTCGATGAGGGGAAGCAGCTCGGCGGCGACGTGGGCGCGCAGGGCGTCGAGGTCGGCAGCCATGCCGGTGAAGGCAAGGTTGGATTGAACGGGGTGGATATGGCGGGCGAAAAGGGGCGGCTGCTGTCGCCATGCGTCGGCCAGCGCCCAGAACGAGCCGCCGAGATCGATGAGCAGGACGCCGTCGGCCAGCGTCTGGGCGACGCGCGCATCGGCGTCCTGGGCGCGCAGTTCGTCGAGCGCCATGCCGGCAAAGTCGGGCGCGGCGGTGAGGATGAGAAGAGTATCGGCGTCCATTTGGCAAGGCTAGGCCAATTCACGTTCCAAAGCAAGGTTGATAACTTCTTCCGCAGAGCGCTCCTCCGCCTCGGCTTGCGCCTTGGCTCGGTGGTACAAACCGTCGCTTACCGGCACCAAGTAAGTTCGCCGCTGAATATCGAACTCGACCTCAATCTCCTCCATCAAGTCAAGATAGTCGGCAGCCGAATGCTCATCCCAGAATTCACCAGCTTCTTCTACACTAGCAAAGTGCTCCGGGATTGGTGTGGGTTTATTTGCGTCCATATAACCTTCTTTCTTTGCGATCCATGTCCCTCGCGCTGATTGGCATAGCTCGGTTACCTCGCTTCAAAATGAAAAAGATGCTCAGGTAGCGACCTTCCGACGTCTGCTCCAGTGCCAAGTATAAATCTTCACCTTCCACATCGCCAGAACCAATTCGGCGCACCTTCTTGCGGCCGTGGAGAATTTCTTCGACCTCAACCGGCAGGACACCGTGCTTGAACTCTAGCTTGTCCACAAATTGCCTAAGCCAAAGAATCTCCGTAACTCGTATCGTGCTTACCTGAATCGTCGGTTTTGTGAATGGCTTGCCACATTACACATTTGCGTACTCACGCATCCTCCCCGCCATCGACCGCGCCCGCTCCGGCGCATCCCCCACGTGATTCGTCGCATCCAGCAGCGCCATCACCTCGGCTCCGTTCACGTGCTGCGTAAGGCGCGCGTCGGCGACGAGGCGCTCGGCCAGCGGATTGGGCTCGCCGTTCTGCACGGCTCCCCAGGCGACGAGGCTGTGCTCGCGGATGATTTCGTGCAGCTGCTGCCGGTCGCCGCCGGCTTTAACCGCGGCAAGCAGCACGCGTTCGGTGGCAGCGAAGAGGCCGTAGTCGCGCAGGTTGCGCTGCGTGGGGCCCGGCCAAACGGTGAGGCCGTTCACCAGCTTTGTCGCACGCACGAGGACTTCGTCGCAGAGCAGGAAGGCTTCGGGCAGGACGAGGCGACGGTTGGCCGAATCGTCGAGCGTGCGTTCGAGCAGGCTGAGCGCGGCGTTGTCCCAGGCGAGGCGCGGCAGGGCGGCGACGTAGCGCGTCAGGCTGTCGATGTTTTCGGCGGCAACGGGGTTGCGCTTAAAGGGCATGGCGCTGGAGCCGACCTGCCTGTCGCCAAAGGGCTCGCTCCACTCGCCAATCGGCGGCGACTGCAAAATGCGCAAATCAAAGGCAAATTTGTGCAGGCTGGCGCAGAGCCCGGCCAGCGCATTGAGCACCCACCAATCCTGCTTGCGCGGATAGGTCTGCGTCGCCACGGGAAAGGCTTCGATCCCCAACTCCGCCATGACCGCCTCCTCCAGGTCGCGCGCCGACCAGCCCGTTCCCTCCATCAACTGCGTGTAGCTCGCGCTCGTGCCCACTGCGCCCTTGATTCCCTTGCCGCGAATGCCGCTCCGCACGCGCCGCAGCTCCTCCAAATCAGCCAGCAAATCCTGGCCATACTGCGCCAGCCGGTAGCCCACGGTGGTCGGCTCGGCGGGCTGGATGTGGGTGAAGGCGATGGCGGGGGTGGCGGCGTCGGCGGCGATGCGGTCGGCGAGGGAAGAGAGTAGGGATTGGAGATTGGCGATGAGGAGATCGAGGGCGCCGCGCAGGCGCAGGGCGTCGACGTTGTCGAGGATGTCCATCGAGGTGGCGCCGAGGTGAATGATGGGGCCGCCGACGGGGCACTGCTCGGCAAAGGTCTTGATTTCGGCCATCAGGTCGTGGCGAATCTCGCGTTCGATTTCTTGAGCGCGCTCGATGTCGATATCGTTCTGATGCGCGCGCAAATCGTCGACCTGCTCCGGCGTCACCAGCCCGGCCGCCTGCTGCGCCGCCGCCAGCGCCACCCAGACGCGCCGCAGCAAGCGCCGCTTGTGCGCTTCGCTCCACAGCGTGCGCATGGCGTCGCTGCCGTAGCGCCAGGTGAGGGGGGAGAGATAGGTTTCGTGGGAGAAGGTCATGGGAAATCAGTAGTCGCGCTGGCTGAGGAGCACGCGGATTTGGAAGCGAATTTGTTGAAGCAGTTCACCGGGCGAGATCACGGTGATTTTGTCGCGCGGTGGCCAAAAGTCACGCTCATTTAGCGTGACCAGATAGTGACATTCTTGCGCGACGGCAGCCGCAAGAATCGGTGCGTCCTTGCGGTCGGCACAAGATTTGACAGAGAGAAGTTCTCGGATAGTGGGTGGTCACTTAAAAGCAAAGCATCATTTAACAACATTATTACCTCCAAATTTTTTACACCTCGCTGCCGTTTGGGCGGAGCCACGCCGGCATTGTACCACAATTTAGTCTGTGCAGCTTGCGCCCCTTTGCCAAAAGGGTGTACTTTAGTTGGGGGTGAGGCGGGAGTCGCCGTGCCCTGTAACTAGAGCTTGTGCTCGAACTTGCCTCAAACTGAAATAGACCCTCCGCTAAATCTAAAGAGGTGGGCAAGACGAACATTTTTGTTCGTCTTGCCCACCTCTTTTTCAGCTTGCCCCGCTCAACTCCTCAAACGGATCAATCAGCACCTACCGCTGCGTCACCGGCAGGAAAATGGTGAAGCCGAACTGCGTCGGTTCGCCCGTTTCTTCCAGCGCCGTGGGCGCGGCAGCGGGCAGCAGCCCCGCATCCACCGACAGCTCCGTCGCGCCCGGCTCTACCTGAATGGGATCGGTGAAGCCGTCTTCGCCCGCGTTGCTGTCCAGCGCCTCATTGCCCATGCCGACTGGGGTGAAGCGCTGCTCGGCGGGCGCGACGAACTCGATCATGTACGTCAGCGCCGGGTCGAGATCGACAAAGCGGTAGCCGCCGGACGGGCCGCTCTCTGTGCTGCGCAGCACCTGATCCGGCTCGCCGTTGTCGTCATTGTCCACCCACAGCTTGACGGTGACGCCCGCCACGCCCGGCTCGCCCTCATCCTGCAGGCCGTTGCCGTTCTCGTCCAGCCAGACAAAGTCGCCCAGCTGAATCGTGCCCGGCGTCGGCGCGGGCAGGAAGCCAAAGTCGACATCCGTGCGCGCCTCGCCCCCGCTCAGCGTCAGCTCGACGCGGCCGTCGAGCGAGCCGTCGAGCGAACCATCGAGTTCGTAGGTCGGCGCGTAACCCGCCGGCAGCGTCATCGCATCCAGCACAACAGTGTACGTGCCGGCGGCAAGCGGGCCAAAGCTGTACAGCCCGTTGTCCGCCGTCAGCTCCGTGGCGATTTCGCTGCCGTCGCCGTCCAGCAGCCGCACGGTGACGTTGTTGACGCCCGGCTCACCAGCGTCCTGCACGCCGTTGCCGTTCTCGTCCAGCCACACGCGATCACCGACGGAGCCAGCGACGGGCGGCGGCGGCTGGACGCCAAAGTCCAGCGTCTCCACCATCTGCCCCGCCTCCAGCGCAACCGTGGTCGTGCCGTCCAGCGCGCTGTCGGCGTCGAAGGTAAAGGTTGCGCCCGCCGGCAGCGTGGTCAGGTCGATGGTGATGGTGTATGTGCCCGGCAGCAGGCCTGGGAAGAGATAGTTGCCGTCGCCACTCGTCTGCACGCGGCTGATTTCGTTGCCGTCGCCGTCCAGCAGCCGCACGGTGACGTTGTTCAACCCCGGCTCGCCAGGATCCTGCACGCCGTTGCCGTTTGCGTCCAGCCACAGCCGATCGCCGATCGAAGCGGGCGGCTGGCACACGCTGCCGAAGTCATACGTGGCGTCGACGGTGTCGGCAACCACGGTAGCTGGCTGCTCGGCAGGCGTCGTCGCCGCGCAGAGATAAGTGGGCGCCGTCGGCTCGTCTTCGTTGCTGATGCCCGGCTCGGAGTCGCGCACTGTAAAGGGCAGCGGTTTGCACTTGCCGCTAGCCGCCATGGCGCGCAGCCGCTCCGGATAGCCCGCGTCGTCGGGGTCGACGCGCACGCTGTAGCTGCCCGCGGGCACGTCGGTGAACGTGTAGTAGCCAAAGAGATCGGTCGACGTGTCGTCCACGACGTTGCCATTCTCGTCCAGCAGCTGCACGTCGACAAAGTCCACGCCGCACTGGTGGTATTCACCTGTCTGCGGCTCAGGTGTCTCATCATTTGGTGAGGGTTCGAACCACTCGATGGAGGTGAATTCCAGAATGTTGTCAAAGTTGGGCGGGTTGAGGAAGCCGTCGCGGTTTTCATCCCACCACTCGTCCTGCAGGCCGTTGCCGTTGGCATCGTACCAAATCAGATCGCCGATCAAATTCGTCGGCGCAACGTAGGGGAAGTTGACGTTGGCCGTGCCGCACAGCTCAGGCTCGATACCAAAGACCGGCTCCGATTGGAGCGGAACGAGGCCGGACGCCGCAAACTGATTGTTGACGTCAAGCGTGTAAGTTCCATTTGTGGGCAGATCGCGGATTTCGTAGTAGCCCGTGGCGTCCGTGCCGCCCTGCTTATTGGGAAGGTCAGCGTCACCGAGCGCGATCAGCGTCACGTTGGGCAGCGGCGGCTCGCCCGCGTCGAATTCGCCGTTGCGGTTGAGGTCGTGCCAGATGAAGCCGTTGATCGAGACGTAGCAGACAAAGCCCGCATCGGTGGTGATGGCGCTGCCGCCGCCGATGTCGATATCCTCGACGCGCCGCGTCTCGAAATCCATGTCGCTATCCAGCGCATCGCCTTCGGGCGTATCGTCGTTGACGTTGGAAAGCGTCGGCTCGTAGGAGCCAACGGGTGCATCAAACTCAACGCTGTAGCTGCCCGGCAGCAGGTCGGTAAAGGCATAGGTGCCCGTCACGCTGGTCGTGGTGGTCAGCACGAAGTTGTCCTCGCTGTCGAAGAGCGTGACGGTCAGGTCGGGCAGGCCCGGCTCGCCTTCGTCCTGGATGCCGTCGTTGTTGATGTCTAGCCAGACGAAGTCACCCAGCGAGACGACGGCGCAGTAGATGCCCGAATCGAAGTCGAGGTTGACGCTGTTCTCCGGGTCCTCCGGATCGATCACCAGCTCGCCGCTGACGGAGGTATCCGACGTGGGCGCGCACTCGTAGATCACCTCCGGCTCCTCTTCCTGCTGGAAGATGCGCTTGTCGAGGGCGGCCAGCTTGGCCCGCGTCTGCGTCAGCGATTCGCCGGTGGCGGCAAGCATCGCCACGGCGCTGTCTGCCGCAGCGGCCAGCCTTTCTTCTGCCAACAGCGAGGCCGCGGCAAGGGCCTTTGCCACGCTTTGCGCCGGGACGCTTTGGGTAAGCGGCAGATCGTCCGGGTTGATTTCAAAGGGCCCGGAGCGGCAGAGGCCGCTGGCGGCCAGGCGCTGGGCGTTTTCGATGTAGTCCGGGTCCGTCGTGTCCACGTCGACGGTGTAGCTGCCGGCTTCGAGGCCAAAGAAGGCGTACCAGCCGTAGAAGCCCGTTTCGGTGCGCGCCACCTCATTGCCGTCGCTGTCGAACAGAATAACCGTCACGTAGGAGAGGCCGCACTTGTTGTATTCGCCCTCGCCCGCCTCGGTGTCCGTCTCCAGCGGATCGGGGGCGTACCACTCGTCAAATTCGTAGGAGCGGTCGAGCAGGCCGTTGTTGTTGCCGTCGTACCACTCGTCGTCCTCGCCGTTCTGGTTGGCGTCGTACCAGAGCAGGTCGCCCACGGCGCCCGGCTGCAGCGCAAAGCCAAAGCTGATATCGGCGCTGCCGCAGCGCACGAGCACGATGTCGGTCACGGGGTTCTCGACGGTCGGCGTGAAGCGGCTCACGGTGAAGTTTAGATCAACCTTGACGTTGTAGG
Source organism: Caldilineaceae bacterium (assembly GCA_965213595.1). Taxonomy (GTDB): domain Bacteria; phylum Chloroflexota; class Anaerolineae; order Caldilineales; family Caldilineaceae; genus JBCCFC01. The sequence continues at coordinate 1,520,692 of CBDBZO010000002.1, forward strand.
TGACGCCGGGATCGAGATTGGGGAAGGTATAGCGACCGTTGGCGTCGGTGTAGGTTTTGGCGACGCGCTCGCGGCCAATGCGCAGCGCAACCGGCGCTTCGGGAATCGTCGGCTCGCCGACGTCGAAGATGCCGTCCAAATTTTCATCATTCCAGATCAGCCCGCTGACGTCGGACGTACAGGTGTAGCCCGCGTCAATGCTGAGTTCGTTGCTGTCCACCAGCGGCACAACGTCGCTGCGCCCCGTCTCCACGGCGGGGTTGCTGTCGTTGGTGGGGTTGCCCTGGCCGGGCTGCGTCAGCGTGTAGTTGGCGCTCGGCGCGGCAAAGGCGACGGTGTAGCTGCCGGGCAGCAGCGCCGGGAAGCGGTAGCGGCCGTCGACGTTGGTCAACGTTTCGCCCAGCGGTGTGTCGCCGTCGAAGAGGGTGATTACCACGCCCGGCACGCCCGGCTCGTCGCGATCTTGAATGCCGTTGCCGTTGGCGTCGACCCAGACGAAGTCGCCGATCGCCAGCGTCCCTGCTTCCGGCCCCGGCACAAAGCCGAAGTCCACGTCCAGATTGATTTCGTCCGCGGCCAGCGGCAGCGTCACGGAGCCGTCCAGCGCATCGTCCAGCTCGCCAGTCGGCTCGTAGGCGCTGGGCACGGTGTTGGGGTCGAGACGCACGCTGTACGTCCCGGCGGGCAGATTCTGGAAGCGATAGTTGCCATCCACTGTCGTAAAGGTCGTGGCGATCACCTCGCCGCCCTCGTTGAGCAGCTCGGCGCGCACGCCGTTGATGCCCGGCTCGCCCTCATCCTGCACGCCGTCGCCATTTTTATCCAGCCAGATGCGGTCGCCGAGCACGCCGGGGTCGAGCTGTCGCAGACCGGCATCAACCGTGAGGTTGAGGTCGCCCGCGGCCAGCGTGAGCGTGGCCGTGCGGCCCGTGTTGGGATCGACATCGCTATCAAGCGCGTCATTGGCCTCATCGTCACTGCCCGCATCCTGCGTGGTGAAGGTACGGCCGTCCGGCTCGATAAATTCGACAATGTAAAGCAGCGCCGGCCCCAGCCCCGCAAAGCTGTAGCGACCGTTGCGGTCCGTCAGCGTCGTGCGTATTTGGGCGTTGGGCAGGCCGTCGCCCTCGTCGTCCAGCCGCAGGTTGACGCGCACGCCGGGCACGCCCGGCTCGTCCTCGTCCTGCAATCCATTGCCGTTGAGATCGCGGAAGACGAAGTCGCCCAGCGCGGCCAAGTCCGGCGGCGTGGGCAGCAGCCCGGCGTCGACCGTGTCGTTGGGCAAGCCGTCCGCCAGCGAAATGGCGGGGCTGTAGCCCGTGAGCGGGTTGGCGTCGCTGTCGACAGTTTGATCATCGCCCGCGTTGGGTGCGGTGAAGCTGCGCCCGCTCGGCGGCACAAATTCGAGAATGTAGGTGCGCGCCGGATCGAGGTTGGGGAAGCGGTAGAGCCCGTTCTCGTCCGTGGTCGTGTCGTCCAGCTTGCGGTCGGGTTCCCCATCGCCGTCGCCGTCCAGCAGCAGGTTGATCACCACGTTGGGCACGCCCGGCTCGCCCTCGTCCTGCAGGCCGTTTTCGTTCGGGTCCTCGAAGACGCGGTCGCCCAGGGCGGGCCGCTCCGTCGGGCCCGGTGGCCCAAAGCCAAAGTCGACGTTGGAAATCTGCGCGCCCGGCGGCAGCTCGACTACGCTCAATCCGTCGGCGGGCGCGTCCGGCTCGCTGCTGTCGATGGCGGGCACGTTGCAATCCGCGGGCAGCGTCGACGGATCGACTGCGACGGTGTAGCCTCCTGCTGGCAGGTTGTCGAAGAGGTAGTCGCCGTTTGCGCCCGCTACATCCAGGGCAGGGGCAAGCGAGCCGTCGGCGGGCGTTAGGCTGACGGTAACGCCAGCAATCCCTTCGCCGTTGTCCGCCTGACCGTTGCCGTTGACATCGCAGAAAACAGTGTCGCCAATCGAGCCAAGCGGTGGCTCCAGCGGCAGCAGCCCCGCGTCGACGGTGTTGTTGGTTTCCTCCGCGGCCAGAGTCAGCGGCGGCGTTTGGCCCGTGGTGGGATCGGCGTCGCTGTCCAGCGCATCATCGCCCGCATTGGGCGCGGTGAAGAGGCGACCGTCTGGCGCGACAAACTCGACGATGTAGGTCAGCGCCGGGTCCAGCCCAAAGAAGCCGTAGCGACCGCCGACCGTGGTCGTCGAATCGACCGGCTCGTTGGGCGTGGCGGGGTCGCCGTCGTCCTGCAGCAAATTGATCGCCACGCCGCCCACGCCCGGCTCGCCCTCGTCCTGCAGGCCGTTTCCGTTTGCATCCTCAAAGACGGTGTCGCCCAGCGCGGCCAGCCCCGGCGCCGTCGGCAGCAGACCGGCATCGATGCTCAGGTTGTTTTCGCCCGCCGCCAACGTCAGCGGCGGCGTGACGCCCGTGGCGGGGTCGGCGTCGCTGTCCAGCGCGGGATCGTTGCCTGCGTTGGGCACGGTGAAGCGCTGGCCGTTGGGGGCCACAAATTTCACGGCGTAAGTCTGCGCCGGGTCCAGCCCGGCAAAGCTGTAGCGCCCGTTGACGTTGGTGCGCGTCCGAATTAGAAGATCGTCTGGGATGCCGTTGGCGTTGGCGTCGGCGGTGAGGATGACGGTGATGTTGGGCACGCCCGGCTCATCATCGTCCTGCAGGCCGTTCCCGTTGAGGTCGCGGAAGACGCGGTCGCCGAGCGCGGCCAATTCGGGCGCGACGGGCAGCAGACCGGCGTCGACGCTGTCGTCCGTCTGCCCCGGCGCAAGCGTAAAGGATGGCGTCCAGCCCGTGAGGGGGTCGGCGTCGCTGTCCAGCGCCGGGTCGTCGCCGCTGAAGGGCGCGCTGAAGTCGCGGCCAATTGGCGCGACAAACTCGACGATGTAGCTCTGCGTCGGGTCGAGATCGTCAAAGCCGTAGAGACCGTCATCATTGGTCGTGGTGCTGCCGATGCGGCGGTCGGGCTGGCCGTCACCGTCCGTATCGAGCCAGAGGTTGACGGTTATGTCCGGCACGCCGGGCTCGTCGCCGTCCTGCACGCCATTTTCATTGGCGTCCAGGAAGACGCGATCACCCAGCGCGGCGGGTGCGGGCGACAGCAGGCCGGCATCCACGCTGCGGTTGTTTTCACCGGCGACCAAAGTCAGCGGCTCGCTCTGGCCGCTGACCGGATCGGCGTCGCTGTCGAGTGCGTCGTCGCCTGCGTTGGGTAGGGTAAAGCCCTGGCTCTCCGGCGTGACAAACTCGACGATGTACGTTCCGGGATTGAGCGCGGGGAAGGTGTAGCGACCGTTGCGGTCGCTGGTGGTCGCGGCCAGCGGATCGCCATTTTGCGCCAGCAGGTTGACGCTGACGCCGGGCACGCCGGGTTCGCCCGCGTCCTGCAAGCCATTGCCGTTCAAATCGCGGAAGACGGTGTCGCCCAGCGAGGCCAGCGTCTGCGCGACGGGCAGCAGCCCGGCGTCGACCGTGTCGACCGTTGCGCCCGGAGCCAGCCGCTGCGGCGCGCTCAGCCCGGTCAACGAATCGGCGTCGCTGTCCAGGGCGGGGTCGCCGCCTTGGCCGCGCGCGGTGAAGGTGCGCCCGTCCGGCGCGATAAATTCGACGATGTAGACGAGGCGCGGGTCGAGCGAGCCAAAGAGATACTGGCCCTCGTCGCCGCTGACTTGCGAGGCGATTGGCATATCGGGCGAGCCATCGCCGTCTTCGTCCAGCCACAGGTTGACGGTGACGCCTGTCACGCCTGTTTCGTTTCCGTCCTGCACGCCGTTCTCGTTGGCGTCCTCGAAGACGCGGTCGCCCAGGGCGGCGGTCGAGCACTCGACGCGCGCGTTGAGGCCGCCCAGGATGGCGGACGCGCCGTCGGGCTTGGGCGGCGAATCGATGGTCACCTCCACTTCGGTCACGTCGCCGGGCACGTCGGGCAGCAGCAGCTCGACAAAGGCCAGCTCCGCGCCCTGGTTGGAGTTGGAGATGCGCTCGCTCGCCTCGATTGTGCCAGCCTGCGCGCGAATTTCGACAAAGCGCTCATCCACAGCGAGATCGACGATGTCGAGTTCCAGCTGAATATCGCGCGGCTGCGGGGCGCTGGGAACGGTCAGCGTCTCCGTTGTTGCGTTGTTGTAGACAAAATCGTAGAGCGTGCGACCGGTGGCGCTAAAGCTGGTGTCGCTGCGGAAGACAAAGAGCGTCAGCGCGCGCGGCAGGTAAAAGCCGCTGGCGGCATCCTGCGCGCCGAATATCTCTGCGGTTACCGCAGCGGAGCCAGCCAATACAACTTGATAAATATAGCCGTTGACTCGACCCCGAGCGTCCAACACCTCAACGCTCGGCTCCGTCAAGCTGAGGCTCTGCGTGGGCGTGCGAAACTCCACGCGCTCCGCTTTGGCAAAGGCGCGCGTCGTCACCTGCGCGATGATAAACTCGACCGAGTCGGGATTGGTGATGTCGATCTGCTGCGCGCCAAAGTATTCGTCGCGATCGCCCAGCCCCACGCCCATCTGCTGCGAGTCGAGCCGCTTGGCGCCCGCTTCACAGCTGTAGTTCCAGCTGTCGATAAAGTCTGGCACTTCATCTTGGGCAGCGGGCGCTGTCGGTGGCGCTGTCGGTGGCGCTGTTGATGGCGCGGCCAGGGCCGGCGGCGTCGCCCACCAAAGCTGGGCCAGCAGCATACAGAAGACAAGCGCTAGGGCCAGCAGCAGCGCCAGCGCTGTCGGGCCGCGGTGGGCCGCCTGGGGAATGCAGCGAGCTTGGGGTTGCCGCCGCGCTCGCGTCGCGGACGGCCGTCGCCGCGGCGTGCGGTGCCCGGCTGCACAAGAGGTAGTATCCATAAATTGTCTCCTCAGAGGTGGGAAAGTGACGGTGTACGTTTGACGTGTTTTACGCAGGACAGTCACCCAAATTGGGCTGCAATTTTTTGAAAGACAGCAGAATTATTTGAACATAAATAAAATAAGGTACTCCGCTTGAATTCACATCAGGAGAAATGCCCTACCGTCTAGGACAAATGCGCTATTTTTCCATGCGTAGATTTGGCGTTGGAACATACAACAATTGTTGACAATCATCGGACAATTGTCGGATTTGTAGGCAGCGCTGCCTAATGGTATGATGCGCCCGCCCCAAAAGTGATTCATCGAGGCAATCCCGCATTCTGTCACTACGCTTCACCCGGCCGCTGCGATGTTCGCCGCCGCAACCCAAAACGCACAGCGCTACCCGCATTCTTGGACTCTTGCTTCGGCTAACCCAGCCGGAGCAGAGCGTGCCGCGCGTCTGCCCACGCAGCGCCATTTGATCTCACCATCCGACGATACTTTTTGATGATGCACTTGCTGTTCCTCATCCAACCAATCACGCTGCTGATTCGCTGATCGTGTGTATTGCGGCTGCCCGATCGCCGTCCGCCGAGGCGCTGGCTAACAGGCTGCGGCGTGCGCCGAATCACCTCTTGGGGCATCTATTTGTCTCGTTTGTTTTACTGTTTTGTCCAACCGTCTGAGTTTGTCCGATCTACCTGGTTTCAAAGGAGAACCTTCGTGAGAGCCACTTCATCCTCCCACTACTCATCCAAAGCATCACCCACCACCTCACCCGTGGCGCGACGCTTTCTGTCGCTGCTGCTCGCGCTCGGCCTGCTGTTGGGCCTGGTGCTGTCGCCCGCCGCGGCGCTGACGACGCACGCGGAAATTCCGCCCGAAACGGGGACCGGCCCCGTCCGCGACGCGCTGCCGGAAACGTCTGGTCGCCTGATCGTGGAGCTGGCCACGCCTTCGCTGACCGCCGCCATTGATGGCGAAGTCAAGGCGGCTGCCATCAACGGGCAGCTCAACATGAATGCGCCGGAGGCCCAGGCCTACGTCAACCGGCTGCAGAGCGAGCAGAGCGCTTTTCTGAGCGAGGTGCAGCGCACGCTGGACGGCGTACAGGTGAGCACCTTTATCAACGAGCTGGGCGCTGCCGAAGCGGCGACCTACCAGATCACCTTCAACGGCGTCGCGCTCGACACGCGCGGGCGCGACGTGGAGGCTGTGCGCGCGCAGCTGGAGCGGCTGGACAGCGTCAAGAACGTTTACCAGGACTACATCCACTACAGCCAGCTCTACACCAGCACGGCGCTGATCAACGCGCCGGTGGTTTGGAACAGCGACGCGATCGGCGGCATCGGGAACGCGGGCGCGGGCATCAAGGTCGCCTCGATGGATGCCGGTCTGCACCGCGACGCCCCCATGTTTTCCGGCGAAGGCTATGAATACCCCGACGGCTACGGCCCGGATGGTCTCGGCCTGACGGCCAACAACAACGGCAAGATCATCGTCTCGCGCGCCTACTACCGCCCGTGGGATCCGCCGCTGGCCGGCGACGCCAACCCGTGGCCGGGCGAGGAGGGCTCGTCGCACGGCGTGCACACCGGCTCCACCGCCGCGGGTAACGTGGTCGATGATGTCGAATATCTTGGCTTCAATGTGGGCACGATGAGCGGCGTTGCGCCGCGCGCCTACGTCGGCTCCTACAAGGTCTTCTACCCCTCCAATTCGGGCGGCAGCGGCTCCTTCTACACCATCGAGGGCATTGCCGCGCTGGAAGATGTGGTGGCCGACGGCATGGACGTGGTCAACAATTCGTGGGGCGGCGGGCCCGCCTCGATCGGCGGCGAGTTTGACGCGCTGGACGCGGCGCTCGTCAACGCCTGGAACGCGGGCGTCTTCGTCTCGATGAGCGCGGGCAACGCCGGCCCCGGCCAAGGCACGGGCGATCACCCGTCGCCGGAGTACATCAACGTGGCCGCCAGCACCACGAGCGGCACGCTGGCCTCCGGTCGCGTCGACGTGCCGGGCTCGCCGGTGCAGGACGTGCCCTTTGGCACGGCGGACTTTGGCGCGCCGCTGGAGATCGGCCAAGTCTTCACCTTTCCCTTTGTAACGGCGGCTGCCGTTGATCCGGGCAACGTCGAGGGTTGCGCGCCCTTTGCGCCCGGCACCTTTGACGGCGTCGCCGCCGTGATCAGCCGTGGCAGCTGCCAGTTCTCGGACAAGGCGCTCAACGCCCAGAACGCGGGCGCCACCTTGGTGGTGATCTACAACAACGTCGACGGCGACCAAATCATCAACCTGGCGGGCGGCGAGGTGGCTGCACAGGTGACGATTCCCAGCATCTCGCTCACCGAGAACGATGGCAACGCCGTGGTGGCGTACTACGCCGCCAACCCCGACGGCGCCACGATTGTGATTGACACACAGGCCTACCAGGCGGGCAACACGCCCGACTTTATCATCGATTTTAGCAGCCGCGGCCCCGCCGTCAACGGGCTGCTCAAGCCGGACGTGGCCGCGCCGGGCGTCAACATTCTGGCGCAGGGCTACGATCCGCAAGCCGAGGGCGAGGCGCGTCACCTGGGCTTTGGCCAGTCGTCGGGCACGTCGATGGCTGCGCCGCACGTGGCCGGAGCCGCCGCGCTGCTGCAGCAGGTTCACCCCGACTGGACCAACGCCGAGATTAAGTCCGCGCTGATGAGCACGGCCAAGTACGTCGACGTCTTCGTTGGCTCGACGGACGACCCACGCCCGGCCCAGCCGCTGGACATGGGCGCCGGTCGCATTGACGTGGCCGCGGCGGTCGACCCCGGCGTGATCCTCGATCCGCCGAGCCTGAGCTTTGGCCGCGTGCTCAGCGGCACGGACAGCACGCTGGAGGTCAGCGTGACGAGCGTCGCCGACGCGGCGGAAACGTACGTCATCAGCACGCTGGGCTATACCGATACCTTTACGAGCACCTTTGCCGTGCCGGGCGTTAGCGCCAGCGCGGAATCGGTGACGCTCGCGCCGGGGGAAACGGCGACGGTGACGGTGAGCTTTGCGGCGGGCGCAGGCGGCATCGGCGACAACCAGGGCTACATCGTGATGGACGGCGCGACCTACGACGCGCACATGCCCATGCACGCCCGCGTGCTGCCCGCCCAGGACGCGGCCAACGTGCTGCTGATCGACGCCGACTACAGCGAGGGGCTCGGCCTCACCGACTACCAGCGCTTCTACACCGAGGCGATGGATGAAGCGGGCCTGAGCTACAACGTGCTCGAAACCTTTATCGGCACGGGCGTCAACCCGGCGACGATTCCGACGGCCAGCGAGCTGGCTGCTTACGAGGCCGTGGTCATCTTTACCGGTGATCACTTCGAGCCAGACGGCAGCTTCCCCGTGCCCACCGCCTTTACGGCGATTGACCTCAATCGCCTGACCGACTATCTCAACCTGGGCGGCGGCGTCGTCGTGATGGGCCAGGACTTTGCTTCGGTGGTCAACTCGGCGACGACCGACGACAACGAATTCTTCTACGGCTTCAACCTGGCCGCCAACTACATCCAGGACAGCATCAGCGACAGCGGCACGCCCACGCAGCCCATCATCCCCACAGCTGACGCACCGGCAGCGCTGGAGGAGGTGCTGATCGACCTGACGCAGCCCCAACTCTTCGCCGCCACCCTGCCCCTGAGCGGAACGCAGGAAGTGCCGCCCGTCGAGACGGAGACGACTGGCGAAGCCTCGCTGCTGCACTACGAGGACTTCAACCAGCTCGACTACACGGTGACGGTCAACGCCAGCATCACCAACCCGATCACGGTGACGGCGGCGCACATCCACTCCGGCACGGTGGGCGTGAACGGCCCGGTCATCTATCCGCTCTTCACCGAGGAAGATAACCTGCCGCAGTTGGTGACGGATACGCTGACGCTCGAAGGCTCGCTGCAAGTTAGCGATGCGGACGAAGCGCTGCTCGTGGCGGGCGATGCCTACGTTAACGTGCACAGCACGGCGAATCCGTCGGGCGAAGTGCGCGGCCAGGTTCAGCTGGAGCCGCAGCCCAACCAGCTCTACGTCGACGAAATTTCTGCTCTGCCCACGGACGGCAGCTTTGATCCGCGCCCGAACTCGGCGGACAACGCCGAGGGTATTCCGCTCTTCCGCTACGCCGGGCCGTATAATCTGCAGGACGGCATCGTCGCGATTGCCAACGCGGCCCAGCCCTCGCTGGAAACGCCGGGCGTGACCTACCAGGGCCGTTCGCTCTACGCGACCTTTGGCCTGGAGGGCATGAGCAACGAAGTCGACGCGTCGACGGGCATCACCCCCACCACGCGCGCCGAGCTGATCGACCTCGCCTACACCTACGTCACCACCGAGCCGATGACGCCGACCATCACTAACGTCACGCCGGAGAACGAGAGCAACCTCACCGTCTTCGCCGCGTCGCTGCCCGAAGGCGACGTGCTCGAGCACCGCTGGGACTGGGGCGACGGCAGCGACCTGACCGCCTACTTCGAGACGCAGTTTGACGATGAAAGCGGCGAGCCGATTGTGGCCGCCTCGCACACCTACCTCAACTGCGGCACGTACGAGGTGCGCGTCGAGGTGGTGGATGCGCTGGGCGATCACCACATTGGCGAGCAGACGGTCGAGATCACCGAAAACTGCGCCGTGGCGCTGACGGAGATCACGGGCACGGTCGGCGGGCTGCAAATCACTGTCGACTTCACGAGCACGGCGCTCAAGCCGGTTAGCGGCACGGTTGAGGTGGCGGACACCAGCGCCATCGAGCTGCCCGCGGACGCCAGCCTGCTCGGCGAAGCGTTTACGATTGTGGCCTACGGGCCGGACGGCCTGCTCATGGACGATTTTGAGCCGGCGGTTCAGCTCACCATCAGCTACGGCGGGGCGGAAGTGCAGAGCAGCCAGCTGCAAAGCGTGACGCTGCGCCGCTACAGCGCGCTGGATGAGCGCTGGGAGATTGTGGCTGCCGTCACCGATACGGAGGCGGGCACGATCACCGCGGAGATCGTGCGCAACGGCATCTTCGGCGTCTTCGCCATCGCCCCCACGGCGGATGACGAGAGCGCGGAGCCGGTGCAGCTGGACAACGGCGTCTTCCTGCCGCTGGTTGGGAACTAATCGGAACGAAGTAAGCAGGTTTGCGGAGTACGGGCACGCCATGGCGTGCCCGTACTCCACAAAAAGAGGGGCGACGCATCATGCGTCGCCCCTCTTTTTTACCAGTCGCTGGCATAAGGGTTCGTAGTGGGAGGGCGCGCCCTCCCACTACGAACCCTTACGCCACAATCTCAATGTAATAATCTTCCAGCTGCACATCCATGCGCCAGCGCTCCGCGCGGTTGGCGATCTGCTGCAGGTGGCTCTGCACCAGCGCATCGCCGTGGCTCACGCAGACGACGACCACCACGGCGCGCGTCCACACGTCCTGCGCCTCGGCCTCGATCACCGAGACGTTGTAGTCGCGCCGCAGCCGCACGATCAGCGGCTTGAGCATCCCGCGCTTGTCCTTTAGGCTGCGCGCCATGGGTAAGTGGAGTTCGAGGGTCAGTTGGCCGATGGTCATTCGATTTGCGATTTTGGAGTTATGATTTACGATTTTTCCGTCCACTCGACATTCTCAAACTGCTCGACCATCAACGCCTCGATGCGCGCCTCTTCCCCCGCCGATAGCGCCCCCGGCTCCAGCCGCAAATTCAACGTCTGCGCAAAGCCCGCCACCAGCGCCGCCGCCACCGTCTCGAAGCGCACCAAGTCATCCTCCTCTCGGACGCCCAGCGCCGCCGACAGCGTCGTCGCGCGGCTGGACAACTGGGCACGCAATCTCGCGCGCTCCCCCTTCGACAGCGCCAGCACGTCGACCAGCCGCGTCACGTCGCCGACGAGGGGCAGGCTGCCGTGCTGGAGGACGGCCCCGGCGCGGCGGCTCTGGGCGCTGCCCATCAGCTTGCGCCCGCGCGCGGTGATTTCGTAGGCGCTCGGCACTTCAAAGCAGGCGGCGGAAATCTCTTTGCCCGCGCGCACGTGGCCCGGCGCTTTGTCGGCCACGCCCAGGCCCAGCGTCTGCAGGCCGCAAAGCAGCGCGCCGCTCAAGCGCAGGTAGGCGTCCATCACCGCGCCCTGCACCCTCGGCTCGTCGGCGGGCGCGGCCACGGAGTACGTTAATTCGTCCGTGTGCAAAATCGCGCGCCCGCCCGTCGAGCGGCGCACGAGGTCGTAGCCCAGGCGCGCGGCGGCGGCGCAGTCGATGTCGGCCAGCGGCTGGTGGCGACCGAGGCTGATCGCCGGCGGCGACCAGCGGTAGAAGCGCAAGGTCGGCGGCGATTCGCCCGCCGCACAGCCGTCCGCCAGCGCCTGATCGACGGCCATGTTGGCCGCGCCGGTGCGGGGGGAATCTTCGACGAGGAGACGCCAGGTGGCGGAGGGAAACGCAGTTGGTTGCATGGGGAAAATTATTGCTTATTGCTTACTACGTATTGCTTTTTGTTGGTTCCGGGGATGGGGCTCCGCCACTGAGCCATCTGATAAGCAATAAGCAATAATCAGTAAGCAATTTTAAACAAACGGCAACTCCACCACCTCGACCGCCCTCCCCTCCACCATCAACGTCGTGCCGACTTCGCTCTGCGCGCGGCGGACGATGGCGAGGGCGATGGGCGCGTTCGGCGCGGGACTATCGGCGGCGCTGGTGACGTGGCCGACGGGACGACCGCCGTCCTGGTTGGGTAGGGTAAGCGGCGCGCCTTCGGCCAGCGGCGTGCTGTCCGCTGCGCTGCTGCCGTGCGAGCGGTCGGGGCGCAGGCCAACGAGGAAGCGCGTCACCTTGTCGTAGGTGATTTGGCGGGCGATGATCTCCTGGCCGGTGTAGCAACCCTTGTCCTCCGCACACGTCCAAGCCAGGCCGACTTCGAGCGGCGTGTAGTCGTTTGTGATCTCGTGGTCGACGGCGGGGCGGCCCAGCTCGATGCGGCGGGCGTGGTAGACCGTCTCGTCGTGCAGGTGGGGCGCACCCGCGTCGGCCAATCGATCCAGCAGCAGCGACTGCTCGGTCAGCGGCGTGATCAGCTCGTAGCCGGGCACGTCGTATTGCGTTTGGCGCACGGCCAGCGTGCCGTCTGGCTGCGTCTCGTCCTGAACGGTCCACGCGCCATCGCCCGGCGGGGGGAGCAGCTCCAGCGCGCTGAGCACCTCATCCGCGTTTGGCCCCATCAGCCGCAAGCGCGACCAGTCCGCGCTCCAATTCTCCACTTTGACTTTGTCCATAAAGAAAATCTGGCCGCGCAGCGCTTGGGCCAGCGCCTCGGCCTCGTCGCGCACTTCGCTCGGCGCGGGCAGCACCAGCAAATCCTCCTCGCGGCAGAGGACGGTGAAGGCGAACTGAATGCGCGCCGTCGGGTCGGTCAGCACCGTGACGGTGGATTGGCCGGGCTGGAGGGCGGCGATGTTATTGGTCGTCATGCGCTGGAGAAAGTCCGCGCGATCGTCGCCCGTCAGGCGCAGCAGGCCCGCGCTCGTGCGCGCGAGCACGGCGGCGCCGTCGACGAGCGTGGTGTATTCATCTTGAGCGGTGAGGGTTGTCATGATTTGTCCTTAAATTTCTTATTTGTAAAGCGCTGGCGAGACGAATCGATTCAGCGCATAGACGACGGCCAGCCGCAGCGCCTCCGTGCGATCTACGCGACCGGCGCTGAGAATGCCAGCGGCGCCGCGTCTCTGCCGCGTGTTCTGCTCGTCGACTAGCCTATCCATCAGCGGGCCCAATTCGTGGCCGCGCCGCACGGCCACCGCAACCGAATCGGGGAGCGGAAAGCGTCCACCCGCACCCAATCCCACACGTCCATGAGCATCGACCACGGCAGCCCATGCGGAGACGAACATGCTGATAGATTCGCCTGCTGTTTGTCCGGACGCGGTGCCGTGCGCGATGTCAATGGCGTAGCCTTCCAGTCCCACGCCGACGTCTGCATTCAGAGCTGCCAGCGCAAACCGCGCGCGATTGAGCGCACCGCAAATCGCTTCCTGCTCGCCCAGCGGCATAGCGCGGACGCCGGGGTCAACGTCAATGCCGTTAACTGTCGCTTCGGGCCATACCTCGCTAACGGCGCGGCGCACCGCCTCGATCTTGGTCGGATTCGTCGAGCCAATGGCGACGCGAGGACGGGTAGTCACATTCAACCTCATACCGCCTCCGCCGCACAATCCCTCAAAATCTCCGCCGCCTTTTCTACGACGGCCTCCCACAGTTCCGCACCCAGCTCCGCGCTGGCGTGCGTCGCATCGCCGATGACGCCGCTGGTGGAGTAGCGGGCGAAGTCGAGCTGCGGGTCGTCCCAGTCGACCGGCGCGCTCTGCGGCGCGGGAATTTGGTCGCGGCGGACGGAGCCGGGCCGCAGGTGCAGCGCCAGCGAGGTGGTGAAGCTGTCGGCGTGGCCGCCCGGCACGGCTGGATCGCCAACGGCGCACCAGATGTCGTGGAACGGGAAGCCGGGTTGAAAGACGCGTGCTTGCCCCGCATGGTTGACGTTGAATTGTTCAACGATCTTCCCCAGTCGATGTCCCCCGCAGCCGCGCCAAATCACCACGCGCGAGAAATTCTGCGCCGCCACCGATTCCAGCACCGCGGCTACAACCTGCTCGTGCAGCGCCTGCGGCAGGTCGACAAAGCCGCTGCCAAAATTGCGGTGTTCGGGCGTGGGGCCAAAGGGCAGGGCGGGCAACACGAGCGCGTGTACGCCAAACCGCTCGGCGGCCCGCTCCGCCGCGGCCAGGCAGGTCGCCTCGGCCAACCACGTGTCAAAGTTGACCGGCAGGTGCGGCCCCTGCTGCTCGGTGCAGCCCGTGGGCAGAACGAGCAGGTCGCCCGCGGCGGCACGCTCCCGGATTTCGAGAAAAGTAAGATTACCGTAGTGCATAAGCGGCAGCCAGTGTCACATTGTGCCCCTGGAACACGAGGGCGTAAGTATTTAGGCAATTCCAGGAAATTAACTATACCGGGATAAGCCACGTTGGATGTGCGACGCACCTCAGAAGGTGCGACGCACGGTCGACTCTCTCTCTGGTGCGGCCAACACAGCCTATGGTGCGTTGCACTTTCCCAAGTGCGACGCACCTCCATCACAATCAGCCGTGGTATATTTATAATCTTGGATTAGCCTTAGGCGGTTACCAGCGCCTATCACCATCAAGCCAACCGGCTTTGAGCCGGTTTTTCCCAAGCAAGCCGGTGAGCTTTAGCCACCAGCAGCGGCGCACGCGAATCCTCTGTTTATCTACGCCCGGTTGGCCTAACCTTGGCGCAGCGCCTCAATCGCACGCTCCGGCCCTACAATTTGGGCAAAGGCCTGTAGCGGCGTGGGCGCGTTGTCGTCCCAGAGCCAGCTAATATCAAACCAAAAGCCATCGAGGACAGTCGAGCGATAGACGTCGTTTTCATCAAGCGGCACGGGCTGATAGAGACCTTTGCTGTTGAGTACCCAGAAGTCGGCTCGCTCAAAACCGTGGCGCGGGTCAATAAGCCAGTACTCGCGAATGCCCGCATCTTGATATTCGTAAAATTTTTCGGCGCGGTCTCGCGTCGCGCTGCTGGAAGAAACAATTTCGACGGCTAGATCCGCAGGGCCATCTAGCTTTTTATCGGACAGCCGATCAAGGTTTTCTTGCGCCACAAACAATAAGTCCGGTTCGCGTGAGCTGGCATTGGGCGAAACTTTCATTTCGAATGGCGCAGCGAGCAGCTCGCCTAGCTGAGCGTAATCGATAAAGTTACCGAGCAGCTTGGTCAAAAACACAGAAGTGTTCTGGTGCTTTCTACTGGGTGGCATAAACAGAATCGCCTCCCCCGCGACCCACTCGGCGTGTTGGTTTTCGTCGATCTCCTCCAGAAACTGCGCGTAGCTCATCGCCACGCGCTCTTCCTGCATGGGCTCTTCCCGCGTTCGTTCAAGTTGGACTGTCGCCACAGTAAATCTCCTAATCTCTCCTGTGCCCCTGCACCCCTGCGCCCTACCGCTCCCCCCGCCGCGCCTCCGCCACCGGATCGCCCGTCTCATCCGCATTCTCGTAAATCTCCGGGTCACGACCAAAAGTCATTGTAGCATCCCGCAGCCGCTCGACCACGTGACCACTAATCTGCTCCGGGACGAAGCGCCAGCTCCAGTTGCCGGAAGCCTGGCCCGGCGTGTTGATGCGCGCCTCCGGCCCCAGGTTGAGCACGTCCTGCATCGTCACAACGGCCGTGTGCGCCACCGAAGCGAAGGCGGATTCGAGCATCGTCCAGGGTACGTCGCTGCCGTCGCTGCGGTAGTAGCGGCGGAAGTGATCGCGCTCGTGCTCGCTGCTGCTTTGGGTGTACCAGCCCCAGGCCGTGTCGTTGTCGTGCGTGCCGGGGTAGACGACAAAGTTGGGCGTGTAGTTGTGGGGCAGAAACTTGTGGCTGGCATCTGTGGCAAAGGCGAACTGGAGGATTTTCATGCCGGGCAGCGCAAACTGGTCGCGCAGCTCGATCACGTCCTGCGTAATGTCGCCCAGGTCCTCGGCGATGATGGGCAGGTCGCCCAATTCGCGGTGCACCGTCTCGAAAAAGTCCGCGCCGGGGCCGTCGCGCCATTCGCCGTTCATCGCCGTCTCCTCGTCGGCGGGCACTTCCCAGTAGCCGGCAAAGCCGCGAAAGTGATCGATGCGCACGATGTCGCAGAGCCGCAGCGCCGCGCGGATGCGCCGCAGCCACCAGGCGTAGCCGTTCGACTTCATCAAATCCCAGCGATAAATCGGGTTGCCCCAGAGCTGTCCCGTCTCGCTAAAATAATCCGGCGGCACGCCCGCCACCACCGTTGGCTGATACTCGTCGTCGAGCTGAAAGGCCTGCGGATCGGCCCACACGTCGGCGCTGTCCATCGCCACGTAAATTGGAATATCGCCGACGATCTGGATACCCTTGTCGTTGGCGTACTGCTTGAGCGCCGTCCACTGGCGATAGAACAGCCACTGGTTGAGCTTGTGGCCGAGAACCTCGTCGGCCAGCCGCTCTTTGGCTTCTGCCAGCGCGTCGACTTCGCGAGCGCGCAGCGTCAGCGGCCATTCGTTCCACGCCGTCTCCTTTTCAACTTTGAGCGCCATAAAGAGCGCATACTCATCCAGCCACTCCGCCTCGTCGCGACAAAACTGATCGAACTCGTTTTGCTGTTTGGCGGTGGCCCGCTGATCAAAGCCCTTGGCGACATCGTAGAGCAGCGGCAGCTTCCAGTTGTAGATGCCGCCGTAGTCGACGCGGTCGCGCGGGAAGTCGGGTGCGCTGTCGAGGACAGACTGGTCGAGCAGGCCATCGTCGACGAGCGCCTGCAGGCCGATCAGGTAGGGATTGCCCGCAAAGGAGCTAAAGCTCTGGTACGGGCTGTCGCCGTAGCCCGTGGGGCCGAGCGGCAAAACCTGCCACAGCGACTGGCGCGTGTCGGCCAGAAAATCGATCCAGCCGTAAGCGGCTGCGTCGAAGCTGCCGATGCCGTGGGGGCCGGGGAACGAAGTCGGGTGCAGCAGCAGGCCGCTGCGTCGTGGGTAGTTCATCTAGTCATTCCTTTTTATTCATTCCCCCGTGAGTCTGTCCATGCAACCGGGCAGGGGGAGTGACTCCGCCGAGACGTAGTTGTTCGAGTAACCTTCACAGCCCAGGCCAGAAGAACTGTTCTGCCGATATTTGGGCCGTGACGGTCACGTTTCCTACAGCGTCAATTAAATTTCTTAAGTATTTCCGCCCTCACCCCTAGCCCCTCTCCCAAGATAGGAGAGGGGGATCTGGCTCCCTTCTCTTATCCTGAGAGAGGAAAACTCTCTGGCTCCCTTCTCCCAGGATGGGAGAAGGGTTGGGGATGAGGGCGCTTCACCTGAAACTCTTCTAACGCTGTATTTACCCCGCCAAATACCCGTTCGTCACCCACTGCAGAACAAAAATCAGCGCCGCGATGAAGAGCGCCATCACCGCGATCTCCGGCAGCGTGCGCGGGATTTCGGCCAGGGCCTGCCGCTCGGCCAATTCGCCCGTGCGCTCTGATGCTCTTTCTGCGGCAAGCGACGAAAAGGTCGGCTCCGGCTTGCTGTACTTGGGCAGCAGCCCCCACGCCAGCAGCGCCCCGCCGATCAAGCCGCCCATGTGCCCCCAGTTGTCGATGCCGGGTACGGAGAGGCCAAAGACCAAATTTAGGCCGATGACGAAGAGCATGTTCTGCAAAATGGCTCGCCCGCGTTTGCCAAAGTTGTCGCGGTAGCGCAAAAAGTAGACGGTCGTCGCACCGGCGAGGCCGAAGATTGCGCCCGATGCGCCCGCCGAAATGGCGTCCGAAAAGGCGTAGGAGGCCAGACTGCCCAGCAGCCCACCCAGCAGGTAGATTGCCAAAAAGCGGCGGTGGCCGAAATAGCCCTCCACCAGCGGGCCGAGCGCGTTGAGCGCGTACATGTTGACGAGCAGGTGGAAGACGCCGATGTGCAGAAACATGGCGGTGAAGAGCCGCCACACCTGGCCGTCCGCAATAGCCGGGTTGAACTTGGCGCCCATAAAGACCAGCACGCGATTGTCGCGCGTGCCGTCGATGGTGTCAAAGATAAAGTAGCCCACGGCGATGACGGCCAAGAACATGACCACGTTGGCCACCAGCAGCACGCGCGTCGCCGTGGGGGGTGAAAGGCGAATGTAGAAGCCGGAGCGCTGCTCGGCTGTCGGCGCTGGGGCGGACGGTTGAGTGGGTTGATCGAGTTGTTGCATGAGAAAGTTTAGAGATTGGTTGTTGGTAATCAGGTTCCGTTGACATTGGGCAAGTGGCCCTCACCCCCGACCCCTCTCCCACGGTGGGAGAGGGGGGAGTTTGGCTCCCTTCTCCCATCCTGGGAGAAGGGCTGGGGATGAGGGCGCGCTCGACCTACCTTCCAAGCCAATTCAACAAAATGTCAACGGAACCTAGCAGTTGGGCGATTGGCAAGCCAACCAACCTCTAATTACCAACAACCAGTTACCAGTTACTGACTGACTACAGCGCCACCGGCGTCCAGTCGACGCGGTGCTTCTCCGCACGGATGATGCTGAGCACGGCGTCGACCGTCTCGTCCAGGCAGTTGTCGCGGTTGATGACGACGTAATCAAATTCGCCGAGGCGGCGCAGCTCCTGCCGCGCGGTGGTGATGCGCATCTTGAGATTGTCCGCTCGCTCCGTCTTGCGCTCGCGCAGGCGACGCTCCAGCTCGTCCTCGCTTTCGGCCACCAGGAAGATGGTCACGGCATTGGGCACGAGCTTGCGCACCGTCGCCGCGCCCTGTACGTCAATGCGCATGATCACATCTTTGCCGCTCGTCATCGCCTCGCGCACCTGCTGCTTGGGAATGCCGTAATACTGGCCGTAGACCACGGCGTACTCCAGCAGTTCGCCGTGGTCGATCATCTCGGCAAAGTCGCCGACGCTGACAAAGTGGTAGTCGACGCCGTCGGTTTCGCCGGGGCGGATGGGGCGCGTGGTGGTGGTGACGACGAAGTGAAACGATGAGTTGCGCTCCTGCAGCAGGCCAAGCGTGGCATCTTTCCCCACGCCGCTGGGCCCGGAAACGACCACCAACACCGGCTTCGGTTGATTGATGCGCTCGTACAGCGCCTCGATTTCCTGATCAATATCCCCCGCCACTGACGTCATCGTTTGCTCCTGAATGCGAGTTTAGTATAATTCGACTGCTAAGTCTGTGAGACGAGTATAAAACGCGGGGAATCAAACGCGAAATTTTGCAAAGAATTTAACGCAAAGGCGCAGGAGAATCACACTGTCGTTTCGAGCGAATGCGAGAAATCTCAAGATCGTTAACGAACCAACTGCGTTACTTCAACAGAGTAGAATCTACGGCCACAAGAAGATTTCTCCCTCCGGTCGAAATGACATCCTTTTCTTCTCCCCGCGTCTCCGCGTTAAAAATTGAGGATTTGCCAGTGCTTGCTGATTTGTACAAACAACTAAAAACCGAAGCCGCCAAAATCATCGTGGGGCAGGAGGAAGTGCTGGCGCAAATCTTCATCGCCTTTCTCAGCGACGGCCACGTGCTGCTGGAGGGCGTGCCCGGCACGGCCAAGACGCTGCTCGCCAAAACGCTCTCCCGCCTGATCGCCGCCGACTATGGCCGCATCCAGTTTACCGCCGATCTCATGCCGAGCGACGTGGTCGGCACGCAGGTCTTTGACATCAACAACGGGCGCTTCTACCTCAAGAAGGGGCCGATCTTTACCAACATCCTGCTGGGCGACGAGATCAACCGCGCGCCGGCCAAGACGCAGTCGGCGCTGCTGGAGGCGATGGCCGAGCGGCAGGTGACCATCGAGGGCGAGCGCCACCCGCTGGGCGACCCGTTCATGGTGTTGGCGACGCAGAATCCCGTGGAATACGAAGGCACATATCCGCTGCCGGAGGCGCAGCTGGATCGCTTTTTGTTCAAGGTGTTGGTGGATTACCCGGCCAGCGAAGTCGAGGAGGAGGTGCTGCGCCGCCACCACCGCGGCTTCGACGCGCGCCACCTGGATGAGATTGACGTGCGGGCCGTGGTCGGACCGGAGACGCTGCCGCAGATTCGCGCTGACATTGCCAGCGTCACGGTCGAGGAGGGGATTTTGCGCTACATCACGCAGATCGCCACCGCCAGCCGCCGCAGCCCGGATTTGATTTTGGGCGGCTCGCCGCGCGCCAGCATTGCCCTCTTGCGCACGGCCAAAAGCTACGCCGCCCTTCAAGGCCGCGACTACGTCACGCCGGACGACGTCAAATTTGTCGTGCCGCCCGTCTTCCGCCACCGCGTGATTCTGCGACCGGAGGCGGAGATAGAGGGGCTGGATGCCGATGCGGTCATGCGGCGGACGGTGGCGGGGGTGGCGGTGCCGCGGTAGTGGTGGATTACGAGGCAATAGCGTCAAGGCTGAGGTGTCATACCACTTTTGCACAATGATGTTAAGTAAGGCTAATCCAAGATTATAAATATACCACGGCTGATTGTGATGGAGGTGCGTCGCACATCCAACATGGCTTATCCCGTTATAGTTAATTTCCTGGAATTGCCTTAAGCAATCTGGTTCCCAGATTCTGTCTGGGCACTCAATCCGGAGGCTCTGCCTCCAGAGGGGAGGCGGAGCCTCCCGCAGCGTATTCCACGCGGAGCGTGGAACGAGAAAGCCCTAACTTAACGCCATTGTGCCTGCGCAGGAATGACAAATTGTGCCGCTTTATGTTACAAAAATAATTTCTGCGTCTTCATCAGCGCACTTTGCAAACCAGACGCCGATTTCAATCGGTGTCGATGGTAGCCGACGACGCATCATCGTCACGCGTCACCGTCTCACCGCCCCGGCGGCTCCAGCACCGTGACGCTGACCAGCGGCGTTACGCTGTACTCCTGCTGCTGAATAGACTGCTCGATCTCGCCCGTAAGCTGCTCGCGGATCGACTCATCGGAAGCGTCGACGCCTGCCTGCGGCTGGACGTAGACGACGGCGAGCAGCGTGTCCTGGCCGGGAATGTCGGGGCGGGTGAAGCGCACGCTGGTGTCGACGAGGTAGGCCAGCCCGCTCTCGTCCACCACCTGCTGGATGTCCGCCGTGGCGCGCTGCTCCAGGCTGGCGCGGCGCAGGCCGGGCGTGCCCGAAAATTGGATGAAGAGTAATCCCACCAGCGCCAGCGCCGACGCTATCATCGCAGTAGGGAAGAGCCAGCGTCGCCCGCGCTGGTAGCGCGATTCCTCCAGCGTGACGCCATTGAGCCGGAAGACCGCCGCGCCCGCCAGGTTGATCCCCACCAGCTGTAGCCCCAGCACAAAGAGGCTGCTCAGCGCCATCTGCCACATGCCCAGCGCCAGCGCCATGCCGACAATGCCCGCGGGCGGGGCCAGCGCCGCGGCGATCAGCGCGCCCGTCGCCGCGCCGGGAACGAGACTGCTGCGCTCGGACTGGGTGAGGTTGAGCGCGCCCGCCGCGCCGGTGATCAGCGGCAGCAGCACTGCGATCGAAGAAATTTTGCTGGCGTCGATCATTTGATTGGTCGCCGTCTCCTGCCGCAGCACAAAGCTGAGCACAAAGGCCACGAGGATAGTCGTGGCCAGGCCGACGACGTAGCGCAACACGCTGCGCCGCAGCAGGTAGCCGTCGCCGCGGGCGGTGCCCAAGGCCGTGTTCATAGCGGGGCCGGCAAAGGGCGAGATGAGCATGGAGGCAATTAGGAGAAAGATGTTGTTGGTGTACAGCCCCACCCACACCACCACGCCGCCCGCCACGGCATAGCCTAGAAAGCCGTTCCATGAGCCGATGCTCTGCAAGCCCGCAAGGAAGACCTCGATGGGGCTGCGCATCTGCACGTCGGTAACTTGATCCGGCGCTTCATCATAGGGCGGGTAGAGCGCCATCACGCCGCTGGGCACCAGCGTGATCTTTACATCCGGCAGCTCCTGCAAATCGTGCAGCAGCCCCTCGACCCGCCCGTTGGCGACGTGCACATAGACCATGGCCCGGCCCATCTCGCTCGGCCTGCCGCGGTCGGCCATCTCGCCGCTGGTGGCGTCGATCTGCACCACGTTTTTGCCATCGTATTTGTGGGCCAATTCCACAACGGCATCGCCGTGGCGGCGCGGGGCGTTGACGAGGAGCTGTCGCATGACATCTTTCCTTCTTTTGTAGTTAAGGTTGAGGGTTGGAGACAGCGTAGCACGTTTTACCCGCGCTGTTTGTGCGATTGGGTGGATTTGATTGGGTGCATCGAGCAGGTTCCGTTGACATTTCGCAGGCTGGCCCTCACCCCCGGCCCCTCTCCCACCGTGGGAGAGGGGAGGGTTTGGCTCCCTTCTTCCAGAATGGGAGAAGGGCTGGGGATGAGGGCGCGCTCGACTTACCTTTCAAGCCCGCTCAGCAAAATGTCAACGAACCTATTGGGTTAAACGCTTTTGGTTATACGCTTGATCTTGTCCTCCATTGCTGTCACCTCACCGCCCGACAGCACGCCTGCGCTGATCTCCGCCCGGAACGTCTCGCCGGCCGCCAGCGTGCGCACGTTGCCCTTGGCCTTTTCCGCCGTGTAGCCCTCCGGCTCGGCGGTGGCGGGGAGGACCAGGCCCAGCGCGTCCTTGTCCGGCGTGCGGCAAATCCAGCGCACGCCGACGTTGAGCAGATCGACTCGGTGGCGCACGTAGTCGGCAGTGGCTCCAGCGGCATCGCCACTTGGATGCACCTGCATCGAGTGCGCCCAGCCGTCGCCGTCCGCCGCGTAGTCGATGCTAAAGACGACTTCGGGATCAAAGGCTTTGTCCGGCGAGAGCAGGTGGTGCTGGGCCGGGTCGCCCGCCAGCGCTTCCAGGTAGTCGACGTATTCCGGCGTGGGCCGCACGTGCGAGGGGATGCTGCGGCGCACGCGCACCGTCTGCGGCGAAAGGGGCGCGCTGTAGACAATGCGCCCGTTGTCGACGGGGCGAAAGTTGATGTGCGCCATGTACATCAGCTCCATTGGCGTCCGCTTGAGGTTGGTCACCGTCATGGAGATGTCGAAGAGAGCGGAGTCGGCGTAGAGCTTGACGAGCGGCTCGGCCAGATAGTTGTCGCCAAAGGCTACGGTGTGCTGGTAGCGCCCCGTGAGGCCGATGTAGGGGCCGCGCCCGTCCTCGCCCAGCACGATGAACGCCTCCTGATAGGGCGCGTTGGGCAGCTCGCCGTGCAGCGGGTGATCGTCTTCCGGGCCGGGCACGCCCATGGCCGCTGCGCCGCAGTGGAGCAGGAAGCCGCCGTAGTTGTGGAGATAAGTTTGCGTGTTGCGCGGGCCGGCGAAGTCGCCCTGGTTGAAGGGCGTGCGCATGGTCAGCTCGCGACCGTCCAGGTGGGCGGACCAGATTTGCTGGCCGTGGAAGGGGAGCAGCAGCAGGTGGCCGCGCTCGTTTTGCAGCCGCAGCGCGCAAATGCCGCTGTCGAAGCGGAAGATGGTGGCGGAGAGGCCCTCGGCCTCGACTAGCGGGCGCTCGCGGGCGTCGAAGAAGCGGGGGCGTAAGTGCAGGGTGGCGTGGTGCATGGGGAGTCTCTGCTGGGGTTGGCGGTTGCTGGTTTAGCGTGTATATTGCAGTGAAGGTAGTGTACCGCCTGCTCCAGCACTGGCAAAACCCAACATAGGTTGCGCTCGGCTCCGCTAGCGTATAGGTCAATTGTCTTCATGTATTCGCTATAAACCGGAGACATTTGCAAGTAGCAAATTGTTTCCCATAGACGCAAAAAGGGGCGCAACTTGTCGTGCAAGTTGCGCCCCTTCTGTGAAAATGTGGCTTATCTATAAGAAGTATGTATCCTGCGGAATTGGGGTAACCGTGGGCAGAGCCGTTGCGGGATCGTAGGGTGGGGAAAGCGCATCGAGTTCTTCCTCAGTCATCTCTTCAACCATCTCCTCGTATTCTTCCTGTCGGGCCACGACTTCTGCCCGGTAATCCGCCAACGAAGCGGTCAACAGCAGCTCTTCACCCTTGCGCAGGACGAGCACATCCAGCTCGGAACGCGAATCAAATGAGCGATTAAGCTCGATGATGGCTTTCCTGTCGTAAACGATGGGCATATCGTTAATCAAGAGCACGACGTCGTCGACCTGAATCCCCAACTCATCGCCAAGGTACTCAGCTTCGCCCGAGTAAACTTCGAGCACGCGGCCAGTGCCGTCCACCAGGACGCCAAGAACGGGCGCAGCTACCAAAGCATGACTTTCGGTATAAACAGCCGTTTCGGTCTCTGCCTCGGCTTCCGGCACTTGAGCCCCAGACACTGCGCCTGCGGTTGCGCAGCCTCCAGCCAGGAGGGTTAGCCCTAGCCCTGCGCCCAGGAGGACGCCAAGAGTACGTCGTTTCCAATTGAACATGATGCTCTCCTTTTTGCTTAAGCGATTCGCTTGAATTCCTCGCCTCAGTGAACAACAAAGTGGTCCACGTCGATCAAAGTTCCCGACGAGTCCTTGTGCTTCTTGCCGGTAGCCGCAATCTGAAGGTGATGCAGACCTTGTTCGAGTTCTGACGACACCCACACTGATTTCGCTCGATGCCTTCGGTGTACAGATTAATTGTCTGGCGTGTTCGCCATGAACCAGAGACGTTTGCAAGTCGCAAATTGTTTCTCATAAAAGCAAGAGGGGCGCAACTTGCATGACAAGTTGCGCCCCCTCTTGAACTGATTTTATTTAACTCATCTACAAAAAATACAAGTCCTCCGGAATGGGTGTTGTCGTAGGCACGGGAGTCGATTGCTTAGAGGGGAGAAGTTGTCGTCAAAAAATTCATCAACCTCTGCTTCGCTTTTTCCCTCAAACAAGTCGTTGAGTGTCTGATTCGCGGCTTCTACCTCCGCCCAGTCCTCCTATTGCGAATCAAGGATCGTTGCAAGGAAGACAGATGCGATTAGAGGGAATACGCGTCCTCAGCTCCCGGAATAAATGTAGGGGTAGGCAGCGGTTCAGCGGGAACGCGATCTTCTTCGAGCTCATTAATCTCTTCCATCGTCAGACCCGTATAAATTTCGCTCAAATCAATGACGTCCGGTGGTATGTCTGGCCAGTACTCTTCCAACGAGGCGCTCAATGAAATCTCTTCTCCATCGCGGAGGATGAGTACATTTAGCTCGGAATTCCAGTCTAAGGACTTGTGAATTTCGAGAATGGCGTCTCTGTCGAGAATAACAGGCATGTCGTTGACTGATAGCACGATATCTCCCTTTTGAATGCCCAGGTCGTCCCCAACGTAATTATAAAAGTCTGTGCGGACTGCAATCACGCGCCTCTCTTCATCTAGAAGAACGCCAAGCGTCGGAGACGCTATCATAGCCGACCCTTGTATTTCTTCAGAGGTTGTGAACGTCGTTGTTGTCGAGGGAGATGTTGGCGACGGTGACGCCGTGTAGCTGGACATGCAGGCATTGACGGTGACGACTAAGCAGAGCCCCAGGAAAAAGGGCATGCAAATGGCAAGCAATCCACTTTTTCTAACCATGGTTGTCTCCTTTGGTTGCTTCAATAGACGATGAAGTGATCCAGGTCGATTAAAATGTCCGACGAATCCTCATGCTTCTCGCCGGTAGCGGCGATGTGGAGGGATGCACCCCGAACTTCAGCTCCGGCGACACCCAGCACTGGTTGCGCTCGGTCTCGCTGCCGTAGAGGTCAATCGTCTCGACATATTCGCTGTGAATCACAGACGTTTTTGAGTTTCAAATTGTTTCCCACAAAAGCGAAAAGGGGCGCAACTTGTCATGCAAGTTGCGCCCCTTTTTGTAAGGACTAGTAATTTAGAGGAAATACAAGTCCTCTGGGATAGGCGTGGGCGTGGGTGGGAGAGATTCTGGAGCGACGGGGGCACCTGCCTCCTCAATAATTGCCTCGACTTCCGCCTTGGTCTTCGCCTCAAACATGGCTTCGATCTCCTCCAGCCGTTCGTACTGTTCCTCGATACCGGCGTAGTATTTGTCCAAAGACGAAGTTAACACGACCTCCTCTCCACTGCGTAGGACTCGGACGCTCACCTCAGAAGCCCCGTTAAACGAACGGCGAAGTTCAACGATAGCGGCATCATCAAGAACAACGGGCATCTCGTTGATAGCTACCACAGTATCACCAACCTGAATCCCCATATCCTTCCCAAGATAATAGTCAAAGCCAGAGGCAACCTCGATCACGCGCTTCTCCTTGTCTACCACCACACCAAGCATGGGAGCGATCGTCGACGCTGATACTTCGACCTCTTGTACCTTTGCCCCGGCGGGCGCCTCAAGCGCACAGGCGCTTGTGAGAGGCAAGCACAGCCCGCTCAACAAAACAACAATGCAGACAAGTGATTGCTTTTCTTTGTTCATCTTTTACCCTCCTTGTGGTAAGCAGTGAACGCTGCCTAACGAACGATGAAGTGGTCTACATCGATTAACATACCGGACGAGTCTTTGTGCTTCTTCCCCATGGCAGCAACGTGAAGGTGGTGCAATCCCGGCTCCAGCTCCGGCGATACCCAGCACTGATTGCGCTTGACGCCTTCGCCGTACAGATCAATCGTCTCGACGGATTCGCCGTGAATCACAGACGTTTTTGAGTTTCACATTGTTTCCCATTAAAGCAAAAAGAGGCACAACTTGCCATGCAAGTTGTGCCTCTTTACTGGGAAGGACGATATTACTTAGAGACCATGCAGATCAGCCGGGACAGCCGTGGGCGTTGGTGGGGCGGTCTTTGGGTCGTAAGGGATGAAATACTTCTCAAAGAGCGCATCCACTTCGGCCTCGGTTTTCCCCTCAAACATCTCGTTCAATTGCGCATTGGCTGCCTCGACTTCTGCCCGCTCATCTTCCAGCGAGGTGGTTAGCACCATCTCTTTGCCATCGCGGAGGACTCGGATGCTCACATCGGAAACAAGGTTGAGGTCGTAAGGGGTGACATCAAAATCCAGGACAACCGGTTCATCGTTGATGGACAAGACGACATCCCCAACCTGCATCCCCAACTCTGTGGCAATGAAACTTCCGTGGTCTGGGAAAATAGCAACCACACGTGCCCCATCATCTACGGCAACGCCAAGTTCCGTAGCTGCCATCGTTGCATGCACCTCGCCGTAGCGGGGCGTGCAGGCGCTGGCGAGGGAGGTCAAACACAGCCCCAGGGTAAAGGTGGCGCAAAGGAGCCGGTAATTCATCTTATACATGTTGTTCTCCTGTTGTTGACTTAATGCACAATGAAGTGATCCAAATCAATCAGCGTACCCGACGAGTTCTCGTTTTTCTCACCCGTGGCGGCAACGTGCAGGTAATGCACGCCCTGCTCCAACTTCGGCGACACCCAACACTGGTTGCGCTCGGTCTCACTGCCATACAGGTTGGTCGCGTCAGCCTGCTCGCTCTTAATCACAGGCGTTTTCGAGCTTCACATTGTTCCCGATCAAAGCAAAAAGGGGCGCAGCTTGTCGCGACAAGCTGCGCCCCTTTTCTTGAAGAATGGCACTATCTAAAGACCGTACAGGTTCCCTGGCACAGGCGTAGCTGTCGGTGGAGCAGTCTCGGGGTCGTAGGGAATGAACTGCTCTTCGAACATTTTGTCTACTTCTGCCTCTGTTTTTCCCTCAAACGCCGTGTTCAACTCCGCCTCCGCCGCCTGTACCCTCTCCTCCTGATTCTCTATCGGAGTTGTCAGGACGATCTCCTCTCCATCGCGAAACACCTTTACCTTTGCCTCTGATGCAAGCGTAAGTGCGTGCCCTTGTTGGATGATCGCTTCAACGTCAAGAACGAGCGGCTCGTCATTGATGGACAGCACGGTATCTCCCACCCGCATGCCCAGCTCCGTGGCGATGAGGCTTCTGCGATCTTCGATAATGTCAACCACACGCGCATCTTCGTCCACGATGACACCAAGCGATATGCCTTCCATCGTTACGCGGACTTCTTCATGTCTTGAAGTGCAAGCGCTGCCAAGCAGGGCCAAGCACAGCCCTAGAAGCAGGGTGGTGCAAGCAAGCCGGTGATTCATTTTCTGCATGTTGCTCTCCTCTTGTTGACTCAATGAACAATAAAGTGATCCACGTCGATCAGCGTGCTCGACGAATCTTTATGCTTCTCACCTTTAGCGACCACATACAAGTGGTGCAGCCCCGGCTCAAGCTCCGGCGACACCCAACACTGATTGCGCTCGATCTTGCTGCTGTATAAATCGATGGTTCCGATCTCCTCGCTATCGATCATGATGCCCGCCTTGCCTCGATTAGAGGCTCTGGAGTAACACCACTCCACCTGTTTCCCCTCAAACGAGAAGCTGACTGCATCCCACTGGTTCTCCGTAAAAGACAGGCTCCCATTTGACGCTTCTTCTGCATCAAATGTTCCCCAATTGCCGATGTACTCGACGGCCTCGTGGTCCTGCTGGTAGGCGATTCCTTCGTTAAGTTCGCCCGCTGCTGAAACTTGGGCTATTGCAGTGGTCGTTTCATCCACAATAAAAGCATCTGCATCCATGAAGCACTCGCTGCTGTCGCAAAGCTTTCTAAACTCAATCGTATGCTTGTCAGTGGAGTTTGCACAAAATGTCCTCTTCGCCCGTCTCTGAACGCCGTCCCCTTGCTCGGAGACCGTCGCCCTAAGAATGCCATCAAGACGCACTTCTACATCCCCGCGGTTATAAGCCTTTGTATAGATGCGTGTGATGCACTGCCCCTCGTAGGGAACAAGAATCTTTGCGCCTTTTTTGCCCCCAATCCAACTTAGAAAGCCACCTGATGCGTTAGGGATGACGACTCTTTGCCACTCGTCCCAGCCACCTGCGTAGTAGACGACGCGGGCGTCTTCTTGCGCGGTACCTGTGAGATACCCGGAGCCAGCATAGTATTTATAATTTGGATCGCCCTTGGCCCTGGGTCGCTCCTCGTCGAAATTCGTGTCGTAGTAGTAGGAGAGACCCAGAGTATCGTTACGATTGATGCCCCTCCTCTCTCGCGGCTGGAATGAGAAGTACATATTGGCGTTTGGGTCCTGGCTGTGACCAACGCCAGCAGCGTGACCAAACTCGTGGCGCAGCACTGACCGTATAGAAAAATGGTCAGGAGGGGGCAAGACTTCTACTCCATTCACGTCCGGCTGCCATTCTCGATCCGGGTTCATAACAATGTCGACGCCCGTCTTCCACAGCCCGTTGTTCTCCGTTCTTGCATAGGCGATAACGCCATCATCATCACGGGGGAAAAAGCTAAACTGCCCATAATAAAGCTCCACCTTTCCCAGCGAAGCCACTTCATCAAACCGAAAGTCGATAACAGGGCCCTGCATCCAGTCACCCTCCGCCGCCCTGGCGGTCTCCCTGTAAAAAATGAGGAAATTTGTTTGGAACTCATAGCTGGTCCAGCGCTTGGGCCGGCGTTTGTGGGTTAAGACGTAGGCTTCGGCGGGAACTGCAAAAGCAGCAACGACAAGGAGCGCGAGCAGCAGAGCCGCCACGCGCGAGAGCAAAGGACGGGTCGAAAACCAAGTGCGCATCGATAGACCTCCAGTTCAATGGAAACCAGAACGAACCTATGCAGTTGTATTCAGGAAACAGCAAGCACGCAGTCGCAGAGGAACGAACATCAAGCAACGCGATAACTTTGGGAACAGCTGGGGACAGCCATAGTATACACCCATTTTTTTTTTCTTTGTCAACCCCCAATTTTGACCAATTTTTAGTCGGTGGAGGAACGGACAGCACTGCGCCGGGCCGAGACGCAGGCAGAGCGGCTGACCCTGTGGTGGGCTTCAACTTTCTAGAAATATGCGTGTCGCTGTGGCAAACAAATAAGGCAGGGCAACAATGCCCTGCCTTGTAGCGCACGATAAATTTTTGCGGCAGGCGGAACGATCTTACGCGTGCACCACCGCTTCGTCCGCCTCCACAATTTGACCGGTGACGGTAAAGATGACGCGCTCGCAGATGTTGGTGGCGCGATCGCCCGTGCGCTCCAGATTGTGCAGCGCCCAAATCAGATAGTTACCGCGGTCGATGGTCTTGCTGTCGTTGAACATCATCTCGAACAGCTCGCGCTGAATCTTGTTGTACAGGTCGTCGACTTCGTCATCGCGCTGGATAATGGCGTAGGCCGCTTTGGCATCGCGCTGCATAAAGGCATCCAGCGACCCACGCAGCATATCGATGGCCATCTCGCTCATGGGGCGCATGTCCGCCGGCAGGGGGAGCCGGGGCTTGCCCGCCGAGATGCGGATGATTTTGCTGATACCTTTGGCATAGTCGCCGATGCGCTCCAGCTCGCCGCCGATTTCCAACATGGCGGCAATCAGCCGCATGTCGCTCGCCATGGGCTGCTGCGAGGCGATCAGGAAGAGACACTGGTCTTCGATGGCGTACTGCTTCTCGTTGATCGCGCGGTCTTCGCTCTTGATCCGGTACGCCGCGTCGACATCACCACGGGCCAGAGCGTCCACCGCATCGCGCAGCGCGACGGTAACCATGCTGCCCATGATTAAAATTTCGTCCTGCAGCGCTTCTAAATCTCGTTCAAATGATTCACGTGCCATGGTATTCTTCTCTCCCTCTAAAAGTTCCGTAAAAAGTTGATGATCTGATCGCCAATTTCGTCGCGCACCTGGCGGAAGACGGCCATCTGTTGCGCTTCGGTTCCGCTGGCCGCCGCCGGATCGACAAACGGGATGTGGGTTACCTTGCCCTCGCCCAGCCACACGGGGCAATCCTCGGCGGCGCTGTCGCAGACGGTAACGACCCAATCGTAGGCCACCCCGCGAACGTCTTCCGTGGATTTTGATCGGTTGCTGCCCAGATCGATGCCGATTTCCGCCATGGCCCGAATCGCCAGCGGATGCACGTAGCCCGAAGGTCGCGTCCCCGCCGAATCGGCCCGCCAGCTGTCGCCGAGCTCGTGGTTGATCAGCCCTTCGGCCATTTGGCTGCGGCAGGAGTTGCCGGTGCAGAGGATGAGAACGCGTTTCATGGTAAGAACAGGGGTTGGTAGTTGGTAAGTAGTAATTAGGTTCCGTTGACAGTGGGAAAGTGGCCTCACCCCCGGCCCCTCTCCCACGGTGGAAGAGGGGAGAGTTTGGCTCCCTTTTCCCATCCTGGGAGAAGGGCTGGGGGTGAGGGCGCGCTCGACTTACCCTTTAAGCTCTCTCTGCAAACTGTCAACCGAACCTAGTAATTGGTAACTTGTGATGTCTATCTGTAAGTCTTGTCCAATGAAATTACATCGACTCGCCACGAACCCCAATCTCTAATCTCCAGTGACTCTATTTACCCAAAACGCCCCGTAATATAATCTTCCGTCCGCTGATCGTTCGGGTTTGTGAAGAGCGCTTTGGTCGAGCTAAACTCGATGAGCTGGC
This sequence comes from Caldilineaceae bacterium, assembly GCA_965213595.1. Taxonomy (GTDB): domain Bacteria; phylum Chloroflexota; class Anaerolineae; order Caldilineales; family Caldilineaceae; genus JBCCFC01. Next base: position 1,551,381 of record CBDBZO010000002.1, read on the forward strand.
CGGAGCGTTTTTCGTCCACCGAGAAGAAGGCCGTGTAGTCGCTGACGCGGGCGGCCTGCTGCATGTTGTGCGTCACGACGATAATTGTGTACTGCTCGGTCAGCTCCTTCATCAGCTCCTCGATGCGGAGCGTGGCGATGGGGTCGAGCGCGGAGCAGGGCTCATCCATCAGGATGATCTCCGGGCGCACCGCAATCGCGCGCGCGATGCAGAGCCGCTGCTGCTGGCCGCCGGAAAGGCTGTAGGCGCTCTGGTCAAGCTTGTCGTTGACTTCGCCCCACAGCGCCGCCCCGCGCAGCGATTCCTCCACCAGCTCATCCATGTTGCCCTTAAAGCCGTTGATCTTCGCGCCCCAGGCAATGTTGTCGTAGATAGATTTGGGAAAAGGGTTGGGCTTCTGGAAGACCATGCCCACGCGCCGACGTACCTCCACCGGGTCGACGCCCTTTTTGTAGATATTGTCGCCGTAGAAGAGCACTTCGCCCTCTACGCGCGCGCTGGGAATCAGATCGTTCATGCGGTTGAAGCAGCGCAGCACCGTGCTTTTGCCACAGCCGGAGGGCCCGATCAGCGCCGTGATTTTGCGCGCAGGCACGTCTAAATCCACATCCTTTACGGCCAAAAAGTCGCCGTAGTAGACGTGCAGGTTGTTCGCGTTCACTGCGTGCTTATCAAAATCGCCGGGGTTCTTGACATCTGGCTTGTCCGAAACCTGATTGGCAAGCGAAGTCGAGGTCATTTTAATTCTCCTAATTTAAGAAAGAGCAAATTTCCGTGGATGGGCTAATGGTTCAACAAGCAAGGTTTAACGGATAGGAGTCAGCGGGTACGGGCACGCCACGGCGTGCCCGCACCCGCCAAAACGGGATTGTTGAACGACTAATTGGCTTCGCTGCTAAAGCGGTTGCGCAAAATAATGGCCGTGGCGTTGAGCGAGAGCAGCAGCACCAGCAGCACGACAATCGCCGCGGCGGCAATGTGCTGGAACTCCGCCTGTGGGCGCGCCGTCCACTGGTAAATCTGCACCGGCAGCACGGTGAAGCCGGAGAGCAGGCCATCGGGGTTCTGCACCACGAAGGTCGATGCGCCGATGACGACGAGCGGGGCCGTTTCGCCCAGCGCGCGCGACATCGCTAGGATGTTGCCGGTGAGAATACCGGGCAGCGCGCTCGGCAGCACGTGATTCCAGATCACCTGCCACTTGGTCGCCCCCAGGCCGTAGCCCGCCTGCCGCAGCGAATCCGGTACGGCGCGAATGGCCTCCTGGGCGTTGATGATAATCAGCGGCAGCACCAGCAGCCCCAGCGTTAGGCCACCCGCGATGATCGAGCGGCCAAAGCCATCCCAGCCGGGCAGGGCCGTGCCGCGCACAAAGATCGCCAGGCCGAGCAGACCGTAGATAATCGAGGGCACGCCCGCCAGGTTGTCGATGTTGGTTTTGATGACGCGATTGAGCGCATTTTCCGCCGCGTATTCCTCTAGATAAATCGCCGCGCCCACGCCCACGGGCAGGGCGAAGAGCACCGTGATCGCGATGATCCAGAGCGAGCCGAGAATAGCCACGCGGATACCGGCCAGCGCCGGCTCGGACGACTGCGTGCGGCGCAGGAAGCTCTGGTTGACCCAGCTTCGCCACTCCAGCACGGCATCGGGGTAATCATCGGCCGCCTCTTGCTCAATCTCCGTGCGGTTGATGAGCGATTCCACCGCATTCCACGAATCAACGACCTGGGGATCCACCACATTTTCGCTGACCAAGTCGTAAAGTCGCCCCTGGCTCAACTCGGCCAGCGGCGCTTCGCGCGTCTCGACGACGCGAATCAAATTGGGGCGCACGTATTCTTGCACGATGCCAACCAGCGTCTCGGCAGGGAGATCGGAGAGGTTGCGATCAAAAATTGTCTCGGCGAAGAAATCCAGCGTGCCGCTATCGATGCTGGGGATGTAGCGGTTAATTGGCTGATCGGGCCAGTCGCCGTTGACATCGGCCCACGTTTCGGCTTCGGTAAAAATTTGGCGCAGCTCATCCTGCGTGGCATCTTCCAAAAAGGTGTTCTGTTCGCTCACCACAATCGCAACCGCATCGGTGCCGACGCGTAGCCCCACCGGATTCAGATTTTCCTCGCGGCAGATGTCCGTCTCCACGCGCGAATAGGCACGGCTGGCGTTGGCGACATCCACCGCTTCGTCCACGCAGAGCGCATTAAAGCCCGCCTTGGTGCCAATGCTCTCGACGGTGATGTCACCGTCAAAGCCCGTCTCGGCCACGTACTGATCGGCGATGGCGCGCGTCAGCGGGGCCACGGTGGAGCTGCCGGCGATCACAATGCTGTTGTCTTCGCTCGCGGCATCGTCGGCAACGGCATTTTGGAGCGTTTCCAAATTTTGCGCTGGTCGCTCGCCCGTGTAGGGGAAGTAGCCCACTTCTTCAATAATGCCGTTGACATTTTCGATGTAGTAGCTAAGAAAATCCGCCACCTGCGGCTTATCCTGAATAATTTCGGGCGCTGTGTAGACAAAGAGCGGCCGCGCCAGCGGGTACCGCTGACCCTCTTCCTCCGTCTCCACCGATTCAATCGAGGGCGCAACGCCGTCGACGGAGATGGAGCGCAGCACGTCCTGCCGCTCCTGGTAGAAGGCGTAGCCAAAGAAGCCAATGGCGTTGGGGTCGTTGGCAATGGCTTCGGCCAGCGCGGCGTCGTCCTCGCCCGTTTCGGTAGCCACGCCAATCATGCGCGCCTCTTCCACGTTGCGGACGAGCACCGTCGGCTCGACGCTGTTGCGAACGGCAACCAAGCCAAACGCCTGATTCAAAATATTGTAGAGCAGCGCCAGCAGCGCCACGATGCTGATGATCAGCGACGCCTGAAAGAGCGTCAGCCAGATGCGGCCCGTGCGTTCGCGCTTTTGCACAAGCTCGTGGAACGCTTGATCCTCCGGCAGCTCGCCAGCGGCGGAGACGGGGTTAACGTGATGATCACTCATGGGGAAGGAGCTCCGTGTTATTTTCCATGTAACTTACTGATACTGCTGGCGGAAGCGGCGCACGATTTGGCGGCTTACGATATTAAGCGTCAGCGTAATCAGGAAGAGCAACAGGCCGATGGCGAAGAGGCTCACATAGTCGATGCTGTCGTAGCTGATGTCGCCGCCGCTGATGCGCACGATGTGGCCCGTCATGGCTTCGGCGGCCTGCGTTGGGTTAAAGGTAAAGTTGGGGCCAGCACCGGAAGCCAGCGCCACGATCATCGTCTCGCCCACGGCGCGCGAAACGGCCACGATAAAGGCCGCCGCCACGCCGGAAAGTGCGGCGGGCAGCACAATGCGCGTCGCCGTTTCCAGCCGCGTTGCGCCCAGGCCATACGAGGCCTCGCGCAGGGCGCGGGGCACGGCGCGCAGCGCATCCTCACTCATGGAGCTGACCAGCGGAATAATCAAAATACCCACGACAATCCCCGCAGAGAGCATGTTGTAGATTGTGATGGCGGAGCCAACTGGTCGAAGCAGCGGGTTGAGCACGCTCTGCAGCAGCGGCGTCATAAAGGTAAGGGCGAAATAGCCGTAGACAACGGTGGGAATGCCCGCCAGCACTTCCAAAATGGGCTTGAGGATGCCGCGCACGCGTGGTGAAGCGTATTCGCTCAGATAAATGGCCGCGGACAAACCGAGCGGCAGCGCGACCAGCATAGCAATGGTGCTGATGGTCAGGGTGGCAGTCACAAGCGGCCACACGCCAAACTGATTAATCTGCGGTTGCCAGACGGTTCCACCAAAAAATTCTAGAATGGAAACCTGCCGAAAGAAGGTAATTGAATCGCTGACGAGCACGTACACAATGCCTACCGTCGTCAGAATCGAGAGCGCGCCACAGGCAAAGAGCAAGGATTGGATCACCGTTTCACCCGGTCGCCGCTGGCGCGTTAGGTCTTGTCTCCCAGGTCCCCCGCGATTCTCAAAGGCTTTGCGTCCCGGCAAATCTAGAATTTCACCACCCCGCTGCGCTTCGGCAGTCGTAGCAGATGCTTGGTTTAGGTGCAGAGCATCGCTCGATGCATCGCTCATGACGTTCCTCCAGGAAATAAGTATTAAAGGGCAAATGTAAAGCAGATGTAAAGCAAACGTAAAGGCTCAAACGAGTGCGCTTCGGTTCATCGCTCCTTGCGGCCCCGTTACCAAACGGTATTAAAGCGTGTGCAAAACGAAAACAGGAGTTCGTCGTCTAAGCGACTGTCACTGACCACAGCTGGACAGCTTCCCCCACTTTGTCTGGACAGCGACTGTCACTGGCTCCTCAGTCTCCTGTTCTCGACGTAACTTTACGTTGTGGCTCTGTGCGAGCAGGTTAGCAGACAAAAGCTCAATCATTTTAATTTTAAGACAATTATTTCCCAAAAGAAATTTGTGCCCAAATTATATCTTGTAAAACAAACAACTCTTGGTTAGATTCTTTCAAAACGACAAAATTCAACATACCGCAGCACCAGAAGCACTTGCCGCGAATGATTGCTTGCATGTAAAAAAGGTAGGGAGGAGCCAGTGCCCCTCCCTACCTTAATTCGTGCGTCTACACCGGCGGAGCTTACTGCATGATGCTCTGAAGCTGGCTCAGTTCGCCATCCAGCGTTTCCGCGCCCAGCGGGAAGTAGCCCACTTCGTTAATCACGTCGTTCACGTTGTTGAACGTGTAGGCCAGGAAGGAACCAACCTGCGGATTCTCTGCGATGATGCTCGGCGTGGTGTACATGAAGAGCGGGCGGGCCAGCGGGTACTCGCCACCCTCAACCGTCTCGGCATTCGGCTCAACGCCTTCGACGGAGATGATCTTCAGGCTGTCCTCATTTTCTTCGTAGTAGGCGTAGCCAAAGAAGCCAATGCCGTACTGGTCGCCGCTGATGCCGGTCACGAGCACGTTGTCATCCTCGGACTGGTTCAGACCACCGGCGCTCAAAATCGGCTCGGCATCCTCTTCGAAGACCTCTTCGACAAAGAAGTCAAACGTGCCGCTGTCCGTGCCGGGGATGTAGCGCGTGATCGCCTCTGCTGGCCAATCGGGATTCACGTCGCTCCAGTTCTCGGCCGTGAAGATCTGGTTTAGCTCGTCGATTGTGGCGTTCTCCAGCCAGTCGTTTTCGGGGTTCACCGTAACGGCCAGGCCATCTGTACCAATCAGGAATTCTTCCACCGGCGCAATGCCGTTGGCTTCGCAGTTCGCGATCTCTTCTTCGTTGATCGGGCGGCTCGCGTTGGAGATCATCGTCTCGCCGTTGCAGAAGCGCTCGAAACCACCACCGGAACCGATGCTGTCGATCGTCGGGTTACCGGCGTAGCCATCCTCTTGGAAGCGCTCCATCACTGCCTCGGCCAGCGGGAAGACGGTCGAGCTGCCGGCCAGCACCAGGTCGCCCTCCACCTCCAGCGGGTTGACTTCCATCATCGCGCCGTCGGCCATGGCGGTATCGGTCATCGTTTCATCACCAGTCATGTCCGTCGTTTCGGTCATGTCGGTGGTCTCGGTCATTTCGTCGGTCACGGCCGTATCATCAGCCGGGGCGTCCGTGGTAGTGGGGGCAGCCGTCTCACACGCAGCCAGCAGCAGCGCGAAGAGCGCAACCAAAATTAACAGATACTTTCGCATTTTTACTCCTTGTAGAATTCTTAACGTTTGCTTGGGTAGACTTTGTTTTCGCGGCAACCATTTTGCGGCGTCGCTGTACAAGCGTAACACGAGTCCGTTAACGGTGGTTGGAGTTCGGTTAATAGCGCGCTAATGGTGTGTAAACATTTTGTTAATATGCGGCGAGATGGGAATTGAGTTTACGCTCGTTCTGTGTGCAAATTTCCCGTTTCCCAACTCTTTGATAGCGACCCGACCGTTACATTTTGGGTAGCGTGAAATGAAAGGTTGTGCCGTGCCCCACTGTGCTGTCTACCCAAATCCGACCGCTGTGTGCCTGCACCACATGCTTGGTAATGGCTAACCCCAGCCCCGTGCCGCCGCCCGCCCGCGCGCGATCCACTTTGTAGAAGCGCTCGAAGATGCGGGGAATATCGTCATTTGCGATGCCAATGCCCGTGTCCTGCACGGAGATGGCGACTTCCTCGCCGCAGTCGGCGGCGGAGATAACGATGCAGCCGGCTTCCGGTGTAAACTTGACGGCGTTGTGCACCAGATTGGTCACCACCTGCTGCAGGCGCGTTTCATCCCCCAGCAGCAGCGGCAGATCGGGGGGCAGCTTGATCTGGAGCTGGATGCCCGCGCGCGAAGTCAGCGGCTCCATGCGCTCGACGGCCGGCTGGACAAAATCCATCACCTGCGTGGGCCGCAGCCGCAGCGGCACGCTCCCCGATTCGATCCGCGACAGCTCCAGCAGCTCCTCCACCATTAGCGTCAGCCGCTCGACTTCGTTTTCGATGCTGTCCAAAAAGCGGCGGGCTGCTGTCGGATCGTCCAGCGCGCTGTCGCGCAGCGTCTCGACCACGGCTTTGAGCGAGGCCAGCGGCGTGCGCAATTCGTGCGAGACGTTGCTGACAAAATCCTGGCGGATGGTTTGCAGCCGCCGTAGCCGCGTCAAATCCTGCATCACAACCAGGTAGCCGCGCGCCGCCCCCGTGAAGAAGGGCGTGATGATAATCCGCAAGAAGTGGCTGGCGTCCAGCTCGACCGTCTCGATCTGCTCTTCCTGCATTTCGCGGCAGCGCCGCCAAATTTCAATCAGGCGGTGGTCGCGCGCCACTTGGGCAAAGGTGGCGTCTTCCAGCGCCACCTGCTTGATGTTCAGCAGCGCTTCGGCAGCGGGGTTGATCAGGCGAACCTTGCCCGTCTTGCTCAAAATCAAGACGCCATCGCTCATGTTGGTGATAACGCCCAGCAGCCGGTCGCGCTCGCGCTGACGTTTGTCCGCCTGCTTTTGCAGCCGCCGCAGCATGGAGTTAAAGGCGCGCGCCAGCTGGCCGACCTCGTCGCGCCGTTCGGCAGCCAAATGGGTGGCGGTTAGGTGGGCCGCCACGCTGTTTTCGTCGGTCTGTTCGACAAGCGCTGTCAGCTCGCGCAGCGGGCGCGTCAGCCGTTCGGAAAGCAAAATTACCGCCAGCACAACGGCGGCCAGCGTCGCTAACCCGGCAAACAAAATCTCCAGCCGCGTGCGTTCGCCCCACGCGACAAAGGTGAAGAAGGCCAAAAAAATCGGCAGCAGGATAGAGAGGTAAACAACAGTAGTTCGACCGCGGATAAATCTCATATCAAACATAGCGTCGCCTTGGGTAGAAGAAATCGCAGAACAATGCGCTTCTTCATGCCACAGACGCACGCGCTCGTCAATTAGCGGACGGAGGCGTTGCCGCCCATCCGCTAATTCATCGATCATTTTGGGGAAGCATAAGGAGGAAACGTTAACAACGATGCGGCGACACGTTAACGGCGTTTTAAGATTTGAGGTTTTCTGAGAGGTTGTGGATGCAACGAACAAGGTGGCCCACCGTGCGATGCGCCTGGAAAGGTGCATCGCACATCCGGCTTGTCAAGCACGAAAACGGGTAGAACTTACTGCAAACGTGAAAAGGGCAACGCACGCTGGTCGAGCCTTGCCCTTCATCCCACAAGACCTTTTGAATCTGAAACTGTCGGGAACTCAAATAAACGCTAGATTCCGTTGGCATTTGGGAAGTGGCCCTCACCCCCGGCCCCTCTCCCACGGTGGGAGAGGGGCCGGGGGTGAGGGCGCGCTCCGCCTGCCTTTCAAGCCCTCTCAGCAAAATGTCAACGGAGCCTAAGTGGAAAATAGCTTCTGCACGGGATTGATGCGGTAAGCCAAGACGGCGGGCAGCACCCCAGCCAGCAGGGCCAAGACCAGCGGCAGCAGCCACAGCCACGCCTCCCACTGCACGAGCCACGCTACTGGAATCGGCACGGCGGACTGTCCGGTAATCGACGCCGCAATCGCCAGCGCGGCGACTTGGCCCAGCGCGCGCCCCAGCACCAGCCCCAGCAGCGCCACGAGCAGCGCCTCGAAGAGCACCATGCGAAAGACGCTGGTGCGGCTGGCCCCCAAAGAGCGCATCACCGCAATGGCCTGCTCGCGGGCGACGGTGGCGCTGTAGATCGCCAGCAGCAGCGTCAGCGCCGCCATGCCGCCGGCCAGCCAGCCTGTGATGTTGAGCAGCTGCTGGCCCTGGCCAAGCAGGTCGAACAGCTCGCCCAACTCGCCGCCGGGAATCGCGGCCTGAGCTTCCGTGCCCGTGTAGAATTCCTGCCAGAGCAAATTCTGCTCCATAAAGCCCGTGGGCCGCACCAATACCGCCGTGATCTGCCCCTCGTCGGCGTGTTCCTCGTCGGCGTGCTCCTCGTCCTCCTCGCCCGCAGCAGGCAGCTCAAGATTGGGGCCGCTAAGCAGGCTCGGCCCCTCCTCGTGGACGGCCCACACGCTGCCCAGCGTGGTGAGAATGGCGTTGTCGTAGGCGCTGCTGGTCGGCTCCAGCGTGCCGACGATCGTGTGTGGAATGTCGTGGTCGTCCGCGGCGAGCCCTTGCTCGACGCCGTGCTGGGGGAAGAAGCGGTCGCCGATTTGCAGCCCCAGCGACGCCGCCGCCTGGCTGCCGAGCACGGCTTCGTAATCTTCGTCAAACAGCTCGCCCCGCGCAATTTGGAAGACGGGCGGCTGGCGCAGATCGCGCCGCAGCTCGAAGAAATTTTGGTTTGTGCCGATAATGCGCGCGCCACCAACGTTGTCGCCCATGGCCAGCGGCACAGCTAAGGCGACGCGCTCATCCTCGCTCAGCTCCTCGTAAAGATGATAGTCGATATTGCCGACAGGCGTGCCCTGCAGCAGCAGCGTGCTCAGCACGAGCTGCTGCCCGCTGCCCTTGGCACCGACAACCAGCACGCCAAAGGGATCGCTGGCCTGCTTGATGCCCTCGCGCAGGCCGTCGCTGAGCAGCGTAACGGCAACGGCCAGGGCAATTGCGGCGGCGATCACGAACGAGGCAAGCAGCGTCTGAACAGCGCGCGAGCGGATGTTGCGCCAGGCGAGGTGGAGATCGTAGAGCATGGGATGATTTAGTGGTCAATGGTCAACGGTGAATGGTCAATTGTTAACGGAAATGTCGACGATACCCATTGACCATTGACAATCTACCGTTGACCATTGACTATTTACTTTGAGTTAAACGACCCTGGACGAGATCATAGACTTCCGCAAAGCGGCTATCCAGCGATGGGTCGTGGCTGCACAGAATGAGCGTGGCGTTTTCTTGGGTGCAAATATCTTGCAGCAAGTCGACGGTGGTGATGCCGGCGCTGGGATCAAGGGCGGCGGTGGGCTCGTCCGCGAGCAGGAGCTGCGGGCGGTTGGCCAGCGCGCGGGCAACGGCAACGCGCAGCCGCTGGCCCGTGCTGAGCTGGCCGGGTCGGCTGCGGGCAAAGTCGGCGAGGCCGAGCTGATTGAGCAGCTCTTGGGCGCGCGCGCTCCGCCGCTTGGGCGCGTGGCCCGCAAAGGCCATTGGCATCTCGACATTTTCCTGGGCGCTCAACATCGGCAGCAGGTGGTGCGTCTGGAAGACGTAGCCGATGCGCGTCGTGCGGAAGCGGTCACGCGCGGCTTCGCCCAGGGCGTAGAGCGATTGCTCGCCGAGCCAGACTTCGCCCTGGGTGGGCGTGAGCAGCCCAGCCAGAATGTTGAGCAGCGTCGTCTTGCCGCTGCCGCTGACGCCACGCAGCAAAATCTGCGCGCCGTCGCCGATTTTCCAGCGCTCGATGTCGAGCACGGTGCGGTCGGGCAGGTTGGGCGCGCTGTAGGTGTGGCAGAGGTTTTGAATGCGCAGAGACATGGTGGGTAACAGCCGTTGCGAGTGCTTGTGTCTTTGGCTTGGAAGGGCGTAATGGGTAAACGGTACTTGGTCGGCTTGCGCTCAAGCCAATTACCGCTTACCCATCACCAATTTCGCCTATTACCCGCGCACCGGCTCAATCTCCTCCGCGTAGATGCGCACCAAGCTAACCATCCCCGTCTCGGCATCTTGTGATTGGCCGACTTCGAGGCGACCGGTGATGCGCAGCGGCTCGGTCGTCACCTCAATCGAATCATTCATCAGATAGACGACGGCGATGTCGGTGGGCCAATCGGCGGCGGTGGAGCAGAAGGGGCAGAATTCGAGGCGAACGCTCGTCAGCACGAAGTAGTCAATCTCGGCCTTGAGCGGCGGGGCCATGTAGCCCTCCATCGTCACCTCCTGCCCGTCCAGCGAGACGAGCATATCGGAGAGGATGAGGCCGGAGCGCATGTTGAAGCCGTCGTAGAACTCATCAAAGGTGAGGGCAACGGGGAACTCATCAAAGGTGAGTTGCGCGCGCGGCGTCGGCTGGACGGCGGCGTCCGTGGCGGCGGCGATGGCGGCGGCGCTGCCCGTTTCCAGCTGAACGTCCAGCGGTGTGGGCGTGGGCGTGCCCGCGGATTCTGTTGACGTTGTCGCTCTCGTCGCCTCCATTTCCTCTACAACGTCGGCAAGCGTGCGTGCCCCGGCGAGCGTTGGCGTCGCATCAGCTAAATTGATGGCGTCGATGCCCGTCTCGCCGCCCAGTGCGATTGCGGTGGCGGGCGCGCGCGTCAGCGTGCCTTCGGGCAGCGGCGTAACGCGCGCCAACTCCTGGGCGGAGACGGGGCCGCAGGCGGCAATCGTCACTAGCAGCAGGGGCAGCAGCAGAATTCTAGCGTCGAGTTTGTTTAACAAATTCATGGGTTTTCCTTGACTATTTTCAGCGAATCCATCATCTTTTTTCTCTTGGGCAAAGCTTACCACGACCAGATTAAAATCTCTTGAGTGCCGCACGCAATTCAGGGAACGTTTACAAAATTTTAACAAGAAGCCGGCCCGGATGAATCCAGGCCGGCTTGGAAGCTGCGGGGAACGAATTGGCTTACGGCAGCAGCACCGTGTCAATCGCGTGGATGACGCCGTTGCTGGCCTCCACGTCGGCCATCACAACCGTCGCATCGCCGATCATCACGGTGTCGCCGTCGATGGTGACGGTGAGCGTGCCGCCGCCCAGCGTAGTGATTTCTTGGCCGTCGCTCAGGTCGCTGCTCAACACAGCGCCCTCGACGACGTGGTTGAGCAGCACGTCCGTCAGCAGGCCATCGGGATCGGCCAGCGCGGCGTCCAGCGTGGCGGGGTCGATTGCGGCGAATGCGTCGTCCGTCGGCGCGAAGACGGTGAAGGGGCCTTCGCCGCTCAATGTTTCGGCCAGGCCCGCTTCCGTCACGGCGGTGACGAGCGTGCTAAAGCCGTCCGTGCCCACGGCTACGTCGACAATCGTGTTGCCTTCGCCTTCGGCGGGCGCAGCGGCTTCGGCCTCTTCAGCAGCGGCCATGGCTTCGGCTTCCGCCGCAGCCTCCATCTCGCCACCGAGTGAACCATCTGTCGGCTCCAGGTTCAACCCAATGGCGGCAGCCATGCAGAAGAAGACCTCGGTATTCTCCTGCGAGCGGCCCAAGCACTCCGAGCCGGGGCCGTGCGCGTAGACGGGAACGGACTGCAGCGTGTGGACGCTGCTCGTCGCGCCGTTGGGCAGGTTGCCGCCCAGCGGCAGGCCGTTCGGGTCATCGTCCGGGTTGTCGATGGTGTTGCCCTCTTCATCGTTGATGGAGGGCGTGCGGTAGACCGGGCTCACTTGGAAATCTTCGGTGAAGAAGGGGTTATCCACCTTGCCCTGGGCCAGCACGATGCTCGGCGCCCAATCATCCGGGAAGAAGTCGCCGTTGGCATCTTCGTAGGTGGGGAAGCCGGCATCGGAATAGATACCGATGGCGTCGCGCTTGCCGTTATCGTCCTCGGCGGCGTTAAACGCTTCGACATCTACCGTTCCGTAAACATCGTAGCCCTGAGCGTGGTCGCTCGTGACGATGATCAGCGTGTCCGGGGCATTCTGCTCGGCCCACTGCACGGCAGCGGCGACAGAGCGCTCGAACTCAATCATGTCGGCCAGCGCACGGTCGAAGTCCATCGGGTGCAGCGCCTTATCCACGCTCGCGCCCTCGACCTCCAGGTAGAAGCCGTTCTCGTTCTGGCCCAGTACTTCCAGTGCGGCCAGCACCATCACGTCCAGATTCGGCTGGTCGGGGAATTCAGCGACGTTGTCGGTGAAGACGTTCTTGTCCAGCCAGACGTCCATGTGGTTGGGGTGAAAGATGCCGATGAGACGTTCGGGCGTGGCGCTTGTCATCACGTCGCCTTCGGTCACGGCGTCGGAGGCGGTGAGCGCGGTCGTAACGGTCACGCCTTCCGTATCCGTCACAATGGACTCTTCCATTGCCGTGGCGTCGACATCGCTGCGCTCGCCTTCTTGATTCGTGACGGTCATGCCGTCGGTGTCCGTCATCTCCACAGAGTCCGTCATCTCCATCGAATCGGTCACCTCCATGGAATCCGTCATCTCCACCGAGTTGGTCATGGCGACTGCGACCGCGGCGGGGATCAGGCTGGTCAGCTCTTCGCCCGTCGTCACAACGGTGTAGCCAGCGGCTTCGTACTCGGCAAAGACGTCGCGATCATCGTCGCGGCGGGAGCCTTCGGCGCTCTGCGGCAGCATGTTGCGCGCGCCACCGCCAAGAATTACTTCGGGGAAGAGTTCCAAGTCCAGCGGCTGCGTTACGTAGCCGTTGAGCGCCTCGTTGCTGCGGTCGCGGCCATAGCCCGCCACGCCGTTGGATGTCGCATCCGACCAGTTCGAGGTCGTCACAATGCCGACGGCCTTATCCTGGGCGCGCTTAATCATGTAGGCAAACTTCTCGGTGCGCGGGTCGTCGAAAATCTGCTCGGTCGTATCCGGGTAGACGCCATTGGCGTTGACGGCCGTCTTGTGGCCCGTGTTGTAGGAGCTCGCGCTGTTAGCGCTATCGGTAATGATGCTGTCGATGCCGGAAGTGTGCAGGAAGCCAATCTCTTCGAAGTCCTCGAAGACGAGATTGCTGTTGTACGTCCCCTGGTCCTGGCCGCGCGAAATCAGACGCGCTGCCGTGTAGACGTTCTGCGCTGCACCATCCGCAATAAAGAGGATCACGTTCTGCGCACCGGCAGCTTCCGCCAGTTCGCGCACGGTGTAGGTCGCCGTCGTCTCGTTGCCGTCGGCGGTGACAACGACTTCGTACGTGCCCGGCTCGCCAAAGGAGACGTCGCGATAGGTGGTCGACTGCGAGGGCGTGCCTGCGTCGCCGCTCTCTTCATCGGCGCCAAAGGTGTAGCTGTCGGTTGTCGCCTCTGCGCCGAAGAATTCCGACGCGTCTTCACCGTTGATGGTGATGGCAAAGTCTTCCGGCAGCTCTTCGGCATGCGCCTCGACGCGGAAGTCAAAGAGCGCGTTGGGCAGGAAGTTGGCCTGGTTCACGGGCACAATCAGAACGGGCGTTGTCTCGTCGTCCTGAGCCAGCGCTGTTTGGCTGGGCACAAGCGAGATCACTAGCGCGGCGACAATCGTCAGCGCCAGCACGCGCATGGTCATCATGCGCAGGGGATTGCGGGTTTGCATAGAGCGAGTTCCTCCAGTGAAATTAGAAAAAGTTGGGTTGGGAGTTTGGATTGCCCATTTGAGCGTTCGATTTTGAGCATACAGGCGATGAGTTAACGCGCTATCCACGGGCTGTTAATGTTTTCTTAACAAAACGAGAATTAGTCTCAATCGGGGGCCCAAAAACTTGCGGCCTACCAATTTTTATTTCATCAGTAAAATTATATGGCTCGATGTACGACTGTCGGCCCACACGCAAAGCCCAACCGGCCCCGCCATCCCGTCCGGCTGTATGCCAGCGCCCATTCAAAAGAGGCTTCGCCAATCAGTAGCGAAGCCTCTTTTGGACTAAAGTAAGTTGCCACTGGCCGTCAGCCACTGGCGTTATCGTTGTCAAGAAGCTCGGTTACTTGTTCAATCGTCAAGCTCATTACGTCGGCAATTGTCGCCATCTCAATGCCGCAGCGGTGCATGGCGTGTATCGTATTGACGCGGTGCTGCTCGATGCCCTGCTCGATGCCCTGCTCAAAGGCTTCCTGTTTCTCTCGCTGAATCGCTTTGACTAACATGCTGCGTACCTCCTCTTTGTCCTCGATGGCCCGCGCTAGCGAGCCGTATTCTCTTTCGTCTACTCGACCGTGCAGCGCCAACTGCCGAAACCAGTTCACAAACAGATTTAGCGCCTCGCGATCTGTCTCTTCATCGTAGAGCGCCAGTAGCTCGGTGCTCAGCAAGTTTAAGTCGTAATGTGCCTCGACGAGAAAGAGGGTGGAAATGATATTGCGGATGCCGAGCAAGCGACCCAGCGTGAATTCATTTTCCACCAGCTTAAGATAGCCGAAGTCCACCGCGTACTCATTCAAAGGCGGGTAGTCTGCTACCAGCTCCGCCAAGCGCTCCGGCGCTGTCCAGCGCCCTTCGCCATTGTACAACACAATCGGCAAAATGGCAGGCAGTCGTTTCCTGGATGACAGCGCTCGCTGCTGCACCAGATCGAGGTAGATGCTGCTGAGATAGTGCAGCACGCGCACTGCCATAAAGCGGGGCACGGTCGATTGAAATTCGAGCAGCACATAAACTATAGATTTCGCCCTCGCTGCCGTCGGGCTGCACAATCGGCACGCGGTAGAGAATATCGCTCTCCGTCTCTTTGTAATGCTCGGAGACGTACGATTTGTCTACGCGCTCGGCGCGCGCAAAATCGAGGTCGTGCACCCACGGCTCTTCGACGAAGGTCTCGACGAGTTGCCGAAAGATGGTGCGGTTGCTGAAGAGCCGTTTATAGCCGCTGTCGTGGATGTTCATGGCGGCGAGTCTAGCGTGACGCCGCAAGCCCGTCAACCGACATTTCATCTTTTGTCGGCGACAAATGACTTACTCCACCAGCAAAATCATATCGTTCCGGTGCACAACCGTCGGCCCGTAGGTGAAGCCCAGCCGCGCTGCAATCTCGTCCGACTGCGCCCCCAGCAGCTGCGCGACCTGCTCGCTCGAATAGGCCACCAGCCCCCGCGCAATCTCTTGTCCTTTGCTCACAATCTGCACCGTGTCGCCGCGCGCAAAAACGCCCTCCGCGCCGAGGATGCCGGCGGGAAGCAGGCTGCGTCCGTGCTGGGTGAGCGCGCGCGCCGCGCCCCAGTCGACGGCCAGCGCGCCCGCCGGTCGTGGGCCGGCGAGAATCCAGCGCTTGCGGCTCTCCAGCCGGTTGGCGAGCGCGGGGAAGCGCGTGCCCACGGCTTCGCCCGCCGCGGCGCGCAGAATCACGTTGGGTGCGGCTCCGGCGGCCACCACCACATCCGCCCCCGCGCGGCGCGCCTTGTCCGCCGCCTCCAGCTTGGTGATCATGCCGCCGGTGCCCAAGCCGCTGCGGCTGTCGCCCGCCGTGGCGCGCAGCGTCTCGTCGATGCGGCGCACTTCGGGGATCAGCTCGGCGTCGGGGTGGGTGCGCGGATCGGCGCTGAAGAGACCGGGCTGATCGGTGAGCAACAGCAGCAGGTCGGCATCGGTCAGCGTGGTGACGAGCGCGGAGAGGTTGTCATTGTCGCCGACCTTAATTTCCTCGGTGGCGACGGCATCGTTCTCGTTGATCACGGGCACGATGCGCTGGGCCAGCAGCGCGGCCAGCGATTCGCGTGCGTTGAGATAGCGCGCCCGCTCCTCCACGTCCGCCCGCGTCAGCAGCACCTGGCCGACAAAGATGCCGTAGATGTCGAAGAAGCGCTCCCACTGCAGCATCAGCCGCGTTTGGCCGACGGCGGCGAAGAGCTGCTTGTTGGCGACGGTCGCGGGCAGGCTCGGAAAATCGAGCCGCGCCCGCCCCACCGCAATGGCGCCGGAGGTGACGACGATCACATCGCGCCCGTCGCGGTGCAGCTGGGCGCACTGCCGCACCAGCTCGATCAGCCGCGGGCGGTCGAGGAAGCGCGTGCCGCCCGTCAACACGCTGGTGCCGAGCTTGATGACGATGCGCTGGTACATGGGAGAAAATCCGTGATGCGTGATGCGTGAGGGTATGTCTAGGGGAAGAGTTCTAAGGCGGGGCAGTGGGCCGGGCGGAAGAGGCGGAAGTGGCGCTGGTCGAGCGTGAGGATTTTGGTGATGTCGAGGCGCTCGGTGATTATCCAACGGATAGCTCATCGTCGAGTATTAAGTCCGCTGACCTTATCGACTTCATCCCGGAGAATTTCCCGCGCTCGTTCCGCTACGCCACTTTTGTCGCTTGCGAACATGCCGATCATGGACTCGTAGGGGCTTTCCCAATCTTCATCAGCACCATTCTGAGTCGTCTGCCCATTAGACAGATATGATTCCAGCCCCTCCCCATTTGTCTTGACAACCGAATCGAGCAGTCGATGAATCAGCTCTACGCGCTCCTGTTGCGGCAGTCGTAAAGCATCTTGTTCAATTTGTTGAATAGTGCAACTCATAGCTCTTCTCTCCGCCTGTA
The DNA here is from genome assembly GCA_965213595.1 of Caldilineaceae bacterium. Taxonomy (GTDB): domain Bacteria; phylum Chloroflexota; class Anaerolineae; order Caldilineales; family Caldilineaceae; genus JBCCFC01. Next base: position 1,567,823 of record CBDBZO010000002.1, read on the forward strand.
AATTTGCTGCAATTGAATGTCAACGGCAGTTCTATCTATAGTCGACGAAATCTTCAAGCGGCTCTTCGAAGTCGTCTGCGAAGTGAATGATGTCTTTGGCGCTGCCAAAACGTCGCTGTTTACCTGATGACAGCACATCAAGCATCTCCGAAAGGATTTGATGAAATTCTTCAACCGCAAACACCTCGTCGGCTATAAAATGATTGCGCCCCGCAAGGATTCGCAGCGTAGGGTTGCCTCCCTCATGCAGAATGGCTTCGGCGATACTTTGCGAGTCAGACACGGGAACAATGGGATCATCTTTGCCGTGGATGACGAAAACGCTTGTCTGAGCAAGATGCTTATAGTCAATGCGTTTCAGATGATCCGTATTGCGCGGCGCGACGGCTAAAATCGCCTGAAAAAGTCCTTTGTGGGCCGCAGCCATCTCCAGAACGCCCTGCCCACCCATGCTAAAGCCCATCGCAATAAGCGGCGCATCCTGCGCGAGACTCTGGCGAACATTATGCAGTACGTCCACAACTGCATCTGAAACATCGCGCCATCTTAAACCAGCGGGACACTGTGGCGCAACCAAATGAAAACGAGTTTCCTGAGCGCTGCAATGAACAGCCTTCGGCAGACCCCACTTTAACACATCTGTTGGATTCGAGCCTCGTTCGCCGCTGCCGTGAAGGAACAGCACGATTGGCGAGGGCGTGGCGATTGTCGGTGGCGCGTACCAGTAGCGGATACCGCTTGCTTCATATAAATTCATCATACCTCACGATCCCGCTGCGCTCAACGCGCCGCCAATTGGCACGTACACATCCGGCGGCTCCAGCGACGGCGGCGCCGGGCGCTCGATCTCGCCCTCCTCCGCCAGCAGCTCGAAGAAGTTCCACGTAATGCGGCTGACGGCCTTCATGTTGCCGTTGCTTGTTTCCCAATCCATCCAGCCCTCGCGGAAGAAGAAGACGCTGAGCACATAGGGGCCCGTTGGCCCCCAGACGAGGGCGACGTCGCTGTGCGATTCAAAGGCAAAGCCGTGCTTGTGGACGAGCCACGCTTCATCCCAGCGCGACTGCTCTGGCAACCCGGCCCAGAGCAGCTCCTCGTACTCGTCGCGGCCAATGTAAAAGAGAATCGTCTCGCACTCGTCGGGCGTGAAGTCGTCGCCAAAGGTCTCGATTAGCAGCCCGTCGCCCTGAGTGCACTCGTAAATCGCCACCATTAGCTCGCCCATCTCGCGCGGCGTCGATTGCAGGCCGGGGTCGGGGTTGGTGTTCCAGTCTTCGCGCTGATTGCCCGGCGTGGGAATCTGCACCTGTGCCTGCGCCGCTTCGTAGAGCGACTGCATGTAGCTGCTCTCAAAACCCAGCTCGCGCATAAAGTTGGTAAAGCGCTGCATCCCCACCTGCGCGTCGCCATCGCCCAGCCGACGCACCAGCCGATTGGCGATCTGGTTGTTGCTGTCCCCCAGCGCGTACTCGATCTCCTGCCCAATGGCGACGGCCTCGGCGTCGCCCGCCGACAGGCCGTCGATTTGCTGAAAGAGCGCGGCGACAATGCCAATTTTGAGCGTGGACATGCCGGAGAAGGCCACGTCCGCATCCACGCTGATCGATTCGCCCGTGCGCAAATCTTTGACGTAGACGGCGGCAAAGCCGGGGAAGGTCGAGAGGTGCGTGTCCAGCGCGCGCTGCAAATCGGCCATCGATGGCGCGGCGACCTCGTCCGCCGCCACCACCAGCGTCGCGACGCGATCCCCCGCGCTCGCCATCGCCCCGACAATCGCCTGTGCGCTAGCCTCGCGGTCAAGCGTCACGTTCGTGGGGCTGTCGATCCACTGCCAATCGCGGAAGGCCGTGCCGACGTAGCCCGCAGGCGTCGCGCTATCGACGTGGTTGACGACCTGCGTCGCCCCGTCCGCCCACTGCACCCGCGCCGGTCGCGCGCTGGCGGTGACGGGTTCGCTGGGTACGTCGCCACCCACCGCTGCATCGAGCCACGCGCCCAGCCGCGCCCCGTCGACCGTGTACTGCACCGCCACGTCGCGCCGCCGCTGCTCCAGCCCGACGGCGTGGCGCAGCGCAATATCGACAAAGTCCGGGCCGTCCAGGTAATACGCCGCGTCGGCCAGCATCGCGTCAGCGTTAAGCGCAAAGCCGACTTCGTCGGGCCGCAGGATGAAGCGCTGCTCGCCGGACCCGTCAGATGAGTTTGGGTCGAGGTAGACGGCAATCGGCTCGGCAAAGGCCTGATCGAGCAGGGCGCGGACTTTGGCTTCACCCGTCGCGCCGCTCAACTCCAGCCCGCCCAGGTACACGCCCGGCGGGATCGGCGCGGCGCTCTCCTTGAACTGCGTGTAAAAGCGCACCGGCAGCAGCAGGATGAAGAGGGTCAGGATGGTGAGGAGGAGGCGTTTCATAAATCTTGCTATGCTACTTCAACCGTCGGTCGTACTCTTCGTGTTTGCCAATCCAATACCAGGCGACAGTATTGCCCTCCATCGTGCCCAGCGCTCGGTAATTCCGCCCAATACGAACGGACACCTCGTCACCAACGCGCTTGAAACGCAACCCAGACAAGTTTGGATCAGCCTTCCAGCGCCAATAAGCTACTCTTGCTCTTTCTTGTACATCACGAGGCAATTGTTTGTAGGCTTCTCGGAAGCTACGCGTTGTACGAGAATTCATCAGAGCGTAAAATTTCCGTCTTCGTCAAACATGGGTTCTGTCTCACCGGCTTCGATTTCGGCACGCGCCGCTTCTCGCAATTTATCGAACTTTTTGCGATGACGAGCCAGCGTCTGCTCCCACAGCGCATCCTCCGCCTGCATCGTTTCTTCGTTGTCGTACAGCCAAGCTTCATCGTCATCGACAGCTTGTCCATTTGCTACACCGTGCCGCTGCTTCAAGAAAAGCACAAAATCATACACCTGCGACACCTGCTCCTCGGACATGGTCGTCAGTTCTGTTGCCACGTTTTCGATTGTCGTTGAACCCATTTTGTTACTCCTTTTCTACGGCACAGAGCGCTGCATACTTTCCCCTTATAGCAAGGTGCTTCATCCGGCCCGCCTCATCGTTCTGATGGGTGGTCGCTTCAAGCCCACGCTTGTACAATTCTTTTAGGCTAGACAGACTGACAACCTTGAACGAATACCCGTCAATCACCAATGTGTTGTAGTCATCCGGCAAGTCGTTCATCCAACGCTCCATCGAATCGAACTCAACTTTTAGGTCACCCTTCAGGAGTTGCAGTACATGCCACTCTTTCAACTTGTAGGTAACTTCGCTTGCTTTCAGCGCATTGACGATACGGGAAAATTCCAGTTCGGAACAAGCCAGATCAATATCGTTGACGACCATCGCCGGGTTCTTCGTATACCCAAACACGGCAAGGCTGCCACTGAGCACCGGCACGATGCCAAGGCTATGGCAAATTGCAGCAACCTCTTTGTAGAAGTCAAGCAGCCTTGAGAAATGTCTTTTGTTCTTCGGACGCTGCTCCAGAATCTCAATTGTGCGCACTGTTCGAATCAAAACGTAATTCTACTTGCCGAGGTCAGCAAAAAACACGTTCAAACTTCTGCCCGCTGGGCGAATCTATTAAGCAGTCACCAACTCGCGCACGTGAAAAATTTCGCCGGCTTGCAGCGGGCGCACGTCGTCTTTCTCCAACGTCAACAGCGCAACGGTATCACCATCTGCCGCGAGAAATTCGACCTCATAAGCTAATCCATCAGCATAACAATGCACGACTGTGCCCGTATCGCCAGCGACCAACCCGTTCTCACTCATGTCTCGATTCAGTACAACAATGTCTAATTCTTCAATCACTTTTTATCTCCTTCAACGGACGTGCAGTGACAAACCTCGGCACTTCCTTACCCGTATCAATAATCCATACAGTCTTGATCCAAACACGTCGACCACTTGGTGTCGCTATCATACCATCAATGACAAATTTTTCTCCGTGTTCAGTATTCATTCGCTCCGCAACTTCTTGATTTGCCGCTAAACCTAGCAATTCTGCCCTTAGTAGATGCGCATTCGCACGTTCAAAACCAAACAGACGAAGAAAGCGAGCCTTTGATTTCCCATCCCGATGCGTATCGGTGAGCAAGTAATTCAGCAATTTCGCTGGCGCGATGTATGCGCGATCACCGTTGGGAAGTTTCATGAACCAAGCTTTTCACTCCCACTCAATCGTCGCCGGCGGCTTGCTGCTGACATCGTACACCACCCGATTCACCCCTTCCACCTCGTTAACAATCCGGTTGCTCACCCGCGCCAGCAGCTCGTACGGCAGCCGCGCCCAGTCCGCCGTCATAAAGTCGTCCGTCGTGACGGCGCGCAGGCCGATGGCGTGGGCGTAGGTGCGCCCATCGCCCATGACGCCGACGGTGCGAATCGGCAGCAGCACGGCGAAAACCTGGGCCGTGTCGCGGTAGAGCTCGGCGCGGCGCAGCTCGTCCAGGAAAATGGCGTCGGCGCGGCGCAGCGTCTCCAGCCGCGCCCAGGTGACTTCGCCCAGGATGCGGATGGCGAGGCCGGGGCCGGGGAAGGGATGTCGCCAGACGATTTCGTCGGGCAGGCCGAGCGCTTCGCCCACGGCGCGCACCTCGTCCTTAAACAACGTCCGCAGCGGCTCGACCAGCTCAAACTGCATGTCCGCCGGCAGGCCGCCGACGTTGTGGTGCGTCTTGATCGTGCGCGCGTTGCGCGTGCCGTGCTCGCTGGCCGATTCAATCACGTCTGGATAGAGCGTGCCCTGGGCGAGGAAGGCCGCCTCACTGCCCCACTCGCTCGCCAGCTCCGCCGCTTCGCTCTCGAAGACGCGCACAAAGCGGTTGCCAATCCGCTTGCGCTTGACTTCGGGATCCTCAACGCCCGCGAGGTCGCTCAAAAACTCCTCCTTGGCGTCGACGGCCACCAGCCGCATCCCCTGGTGCTGGTCAAAGGTCTCGACGACCTGTTCGGCCTCGCCCAGCCGCAGCAGCCCGTGGTCGACAAAGATGCAGGCGAGACGCTCGCCGATGGCGCGATGGACGAGCGTCGCCGCCACCGCGCTGTCCACGCCGCCGCTCAAGCCGCAAATCACGTGGCCGCTTTCGCCGACCTGCGCGCGGATCGACGTCACGGTCTCGTCGATAAAATTCCCGGCGGTCCAGTCCCCGTCGCAGCTGCAAATCTCGCGCACAAAATTCCCCAGCAGCGCCGACCCGTGCGGCGTATGCACCACCTCCGGGTGAAACTGCAAGCCGTACAGTCCCCGCGATTCGTCCGCAATCGCGGCCAGCGGCGAATTGTCGCTGCACGCCAGCGCGTGGAAGCCCTCCGGCAGCCGGTCAACGCGATCGCCGTGGCTCATCCAGACGGTCTGCGTCGCGGGCAGGCCGTCAAACAGCCGCGAGTCCGCCGCCCGCTCGATTTGCGCCGACCCGTACTCACGCTCCGTCCCCGGCACCACGTGGCCGCCCAGGTGGTGGGTCAACAACTGCAGACCGTAGCAGATGCCCAGCACCGGCACGCCCGCGCTCAGCACAGCGTCGGCCAGCGTCGGCGCGTCGGCGGCGTAGACGCTGTTGGGCCCGCCGGAGAGAATAATGCCGCGCAGGTTCATGTTGGGCAGCCGCGTCGCCGCGTCATCCCACGAGACCAGCTCGGCGAAGACGTTGGCCTCGCGCACGCGGCGGCAGATCAGCTGGCTGTATTGCGAGCCGTAGTCGAGCACGGCGATGGTTTGGTGGTTCATGGTTTCAAGGGATGAAGAGGCGGGCGGAGCCGAGATATTTTTCTGGCTCAATCACAATTTCAAATAGCCGTTCTGCGCAACGCTCTCGATAGATTCGTTCGTAGATTCTATCGGCATCGCCAATTGTCAAGACGGGCAAAGATGTAGAGGATTCTCATCGCGTAGCGTCTGCTCCAGCGAATCCGATCTTCATTGTTCCGATTCGCAGTCAGCAGAATCATATAGTGCTCTTGCACAAAGCGCCATAGACGCCGGTCGTTGACGTTCTCGGCCAAATCGGTGTCCGCAAGCATAACCATTTCAACCGGGTACATCTCCAGCCACCCTTGGCTCTTTAGCGTATCCCACAAAAGCACGGCTTGGCCCTCGATATTGTGATCGATTAAGACGCTGATTCTTCGCGGTTCAGGCGTGCTTTCCATTCCTGTAGCTTTTGCCATATCTCTGCTTTTTCTGGGCTTGGGCCTTCTTGGCGAATTCGTTCAAATCGCTCGCGATTATAATCTTCCCAGTAGCGGCGATTCTCCTCCGCCAGCGCCAGCACCTGCTGATATTCCGCTTCAACCTCTTCCTTATTCTCTTCGATGTACCGCATGGTTTCCATCTGTCTGATCGTCAGGCGATGCAGATCGCGCACCTGTGCGGGCGATTGACCGGCCTTCAAATGATCCATTAGCTGATAAATCGTCAGCCGCGATCCGCCCACGGTCAGGCCGCGCTCGGTGCGAACCACCACGGGGCGTAGCTTCAGATCGTGACCGTTTTGTGTTTCGTTCATGATGATGCTCCACTTTCTAAACTCGGCAGCGACAAAATCAACTGCGGCACATCGATGGTTGCCGCTTGCCAAACTGATTCATCCTCCAGCGCGTAATACCGCTCGGACGGAGCGACGTTCGACCACGGCAAGCCGATCTCAGGAATTCGTTTCAACGAGCGCTGGATCAACCAAATATTGGCTGTGACGGCGCTGACCATCATTTTGTTACGAAGAAACTCTTGTTTGTTAACGCCATCGACAAATGTCGTGATTCGGTTCGCCGCGTCCAGCGCGTTTGCAATGGCAAAGTCAGTTCTGTTCATAATGCTGCTAAACTCAATTTCTGCTGTAGCGTTTCAATTACTTGGGCAGTTTGATTGTTAAGCGATAATAACCCGTCCACAATCAAATCGCAGCTTGGCTTTACCTGCTTGTCCATTTCCAAATACGCTTGCCGTGCAAACTCGAGGTAGTGCTCCAGACTCTGTTGTAGCTCCGTGGCTTGTTGAACCGATGCAAACGGCCCGTCGTCGTAAAAGTCTCGCAGAATGCGGCGTGCCATCGCCACATCTAAAGGGGTGTCGATGAAGATCATGAAGTCAATATACTGGCCCATCTCTCGATGAGCTCGGCCAAGCGGCGCGTCGAAAATGATGAACTGAGTCGGCAGGATGGGGCTCTCGTTCTCTAACGAGGCAATGGGATGCCCCGATTTGAGTTGCGCTAAGTCTGCTATGAGGCGTGGCGCCTGCCAAGCATTCTGATCAGCACCATTCTCAAGCCAACGCCGAAAACTTTCCGGGTGCGTAATGTGACCTGCTTCGTCGTACTCGTCGAAACTCAGAACGATAGACCCATCGAGTCGTTCGGACAAGCATTTGACTAAGGCTGTCTTCCCGCCACCTGATGGAGAACTAACCCCGATGATAAAGGTCTTCTTCATCTTTGTACCGTTGACTCGTGGGCCGCAACCAGATTTCTCCCTCCGGTCGAAATGACAGCTTCACTCAATCGACAATTCATACGCCGCCGCCTCCGTCGTGACCGGAGCGAGCGCGCTAACGATCAGCACCGCCGTCTGCTCATCGCCCAGCGCGGGGACGTCCAGCGTAGCCTGCGCCGTGTCGTCGAGGAAGGTGCGCTGGATGTTGACGAGGCGGTTGTCTTCGAGCGAGAGAAGCTGGAGCAGCCAGCCCTGCTGCAAGACGCCGTCGCTGAGGAGCCAGCCTTCGCTCTGCCAGCCGTCGATGCCGCTCTCGAAGTCGGTCTCGTACACGATTTCGTCGCCCGCGACCAGTTCAATGTCGTCCACAAACCAGCCGCTCGTGTTGACGGCGTCGTCGGTGACATACTCGAAGCGCAGGGAAATTTCCTGGCCCGCGTAGTCGTTCAGGTCGAAGGTTTCGACGACCCACTGCGCGTCGCCAAAGGCTGTGGACTCGGTGGCCTCGGTGCTGAGGCCGGTGTAGGCCGCGCCGTAGCTGTTGCCGCTGGGGTCTTCCGTCGTCGTGCGCTGGCCGGGCAGGATGGCCCACTGCTCGCCATTTGTACTGACCTGAACGTAGCCGTAGTCGTAATCGACCTCGATGTCGTACCACATCGACACGTTGAGCGCCACCGGCGTGCCCGCTTCGATGCCGGTCAGGTTAAACTCGCGGGTGAGGCGGGCGTCCGAATCGTCGCTGCGGTTGGCCCACCACATGCGCTCGCCGCTCAGCGGCTCGACGTTCGCCAGCCGCGTTGTCGGCTCGCCCACGAAATCGACGGTCAAGCCATCCGCTGCGTCGCCCTCCAGCAGGATGTAGTCCGCCGCATAATTGTTGACGGTTGCTTCCAATTCCTCGACTGGATACGCATCAAAGGTTTCCGCCAACGCGGGCGCGGCTTGCTCGTAGCCGCGGTAGCCGTAGACGCCATCCTCGCCCAATGCATTGGGATCATCTAAATAGTTGGCGACGACCCAATCCGCAAAGAGTTCGTCCACGGAGAAGCCAAAGGGCTCCAGCACGTCATCCACGCCGTTCAAGCCGTTGGCGGCATTGCTGACGAGCGCCTGAATCGTCTCCGCGCCAAAGCGCTGGAGAATGTATGACGTAAACAAAAAGGCGCTGCCGTAGTGTTCGGCGTTGCTGCCGTTGATCTGGTTCCAGGTGTTGAGCTGCGTATCGGGCACGCCAGCAAAGACCCTCGCAAAGGAGGTGTCCGGATCGTAGTTCGCTACCTCCTGCGCCAGCTCGCTCAGCCCCTCGTTGATCCACGTCTCCTCGTTGCGGTCGCGATACCAGTGAATCATGTGCTGAAACTCGTGGGCCAGCACGGTTTCGTAAACTTCGTAATCGCGGATGGTGTTGAGCCACGAGAGGTGGATGTAGAACATCTCCTTCTCGTTGGAAAATTCGTTGGCGAGCCGGCTGTACTCGTCCGCGCTGCTGTAGTAGCCCGCAATGCCGCCGCCCAGGCCGCTGGCGTGCAGGATGTGCAGCCGCGGATCGCCGTCCACGCCGGGGTTCCACTCGCTGCCAAAAATTTCGCGCACCGCCGGGTAGGCCTGCTCGCTGAAGGCATCCACCGCCTCGGCAATCGCTTCCCGATCCGCCGTCTCGCCCGCTTCGACCCAGACATAGGCCACCTCCGTGCGATGAATCAGCTCCGCCTCGATCTCAAAGTTGCGAATCGCCTGTAGGTCCGTCACCCAAAAGTTGAGCGTATCGCCGACTTCGTAATTGGCTGGCTCTTCGCTCACGACAAGCGGCACTTCGTCCACGCCGGGCTTGAGCCGCACGGCCAGGTCGCGCAGATCGCGCTGCGGCACAATCACCTGTTCGAACTGCTCTTCCGTCGAAAGCTGGCTGATTTCGTTCGTGTAGGGCGGCAGCGGCTCGCCGGTGATTTCATCATCGCTGACTTCTTCATCGAGCACGTCTTCATCGGCATCGCCGCCGCGGTTGGTGACGACCGGCAGCCGAATTGTGCCGCCCGACGAGTTGGCGTCGACTGAGTCGCTGGGCGTCGAGGTGGCGGCGGCGCGCTCGGCGCGCTCGCCGTCCAGCGTCGCCGCCGAGGAATTCGAGCAGGCGATGAGCAGGATAGATAGCGCAAAAAGGGTAAGAAAACGGTTCAAAGGAAGCTCCTGGAAAACGGCAGGTTATGTTGTGTAAAGATTATAGCACGGGGGGCAACTGTAAAGCGAAGCGCTGCTTCGCCCACGCGTGACCTGCCCAACGGCTTTGCAAAAACCCACCCGCTTGACCTGCGCCTTTGCGGGCGAAGCGGGTGGGCTGGAATGTTCGAGGCGCGCGGGTCAAGCGGGGGCGAAGCAGCGCTTTGCCTTACGGCTTCACCCGCCAAGGCGACAGTGCCGAAACAGCCATCACGCTTTGCCCACGAGTTCGTTGGGATAATGGCGGTTGAGATAGAGAAATCTCGTTGGCAACGTGGAGCGAAGCAGCGCTTCGCGTTACATGTCCAGCCGCCACAGCGAGAGCGTACAGCGCAGCGAGTCCGTTAGCGCGAGGTAGGTGTCGCCGTCGAACGTGGCGGCGCTGATGCCGGTGGGGGCGTCCATGGGCTGGTCGAGGGCGAACTGGCGCAGGGGCTGGCCGGTGGGGGCGAGGTGGAGGATCGAGCGCTGGGCGGGATTGGTGAGGAAGAAGCTGCCGTTGGGCAGGGGGGCAAAATGTGCGCCGTCGATGGTGCTGATGCGGCCCATCACGCCGAGGCTGCCCTCGCTGAGCACGTCGCGCAGCCGACCGTCTTCGGCGGTGATCGTCCACAGCCGCTGGGTTGGCGTGCCGCCCTCAAACGCAGCGGGCACGCTCAATACGTCCGCCGGTTGCCCCTGCGCGATCACCGTGCCCGGCCCGCCAAATTGCGCCATTAGCTCGCCTTCCGGCGTCAGCACCACCACGCGCCCGCCGCCCGTCTCGGCCACGTAGAAGTTGCCCGCCGCGTCGATATCGAAACCGCGCGGTCGATAGAGCAACGTGGGCCATTCCAGCGCACGCACTTCACCCGACGCTGGATCAAGACGGAAGGCGGCGGCGGCGATGGCGTCCAGCAGCAGCGGATTGCCGGATGGATCGAGCGCAAGGTCGGTCGGTTCGCCAAAGGCGGCGTCGCGGTAGACTGCGCCCGGCGTGCCGTCCAAATCGTAGGCGACGGCGCGCTGGTTGCCCGCGTCAGCGACGAAAATCTGCGTATCGTCCACCTCGCCGCTGCCCGGCGCGATGACCACGGCGCGCGGCTGGTTGAGCTGGTTGTCGCCCGCGCCGCAGCCGTTTTCCACCCGCCACCGCAGCTCGCCAAACAAACCCGGCAGCGGCGGCAGCGCCGTGCCCATCCCCCCGACCTCGCGCAGGGGAACCGGCGGCGAGAGCGCAAAGTCATCGTCGCCCAGCCGATTGTCCAGCAGCGGCGGCGGCGCGGGCAGCTCGACGCTGCTCGCGTTGACATCTCCCGCTCGTGGCGTGAAAAATCTTGGCGCCAGCGAAGTCGCCACGCTGCCGGGGGCCTGCCAGCGCAGGTCGAGCCGCGCCGTCGCGCTGTTGGGCGACCAGACGAGATCGATCGGACGCCAGCCTTGATTCAAATAGCGGAGCGTTTGCAGCGCGCTGGGTGATTCGGTCGCTTCGTCGGCGGCGGGCACGGCGAGGGGCGAACGTTGGGCGGTGGACGGCAAAAGTTCAGAGTCGAGCAGCATCACGTTGTCGATGCTGAGCCGAATTGCGCCGTCGCCGCTGGCGATGAGGCCGTATTCGCCGGCGCGCGGGGCGGCGAGCTGGCCCGTCCAGCGCACGCTCCACGGGCGCGGCAGGTCGGGCGGGAAGCGACCCGGCAGCGGCTCCTTGCGCGTGTCCAGCACCGGGCCGTCAAGCGTTGTGCCGGCGTGATAGGTCGCCAGCAGGCCGACAGTCGGCAGCGTGGGCGCGTATAAATTTTCCGCGCCGATGACCTGCGGTTCCTCACCCCCGCGCTGCCACGTGATCGACCAGTCGCTCGCTGCGTCGCCGCTCTCGTAGCGCAGGTCGAGGGCATAGTAGCCCGCCGCCAGTTCGTAGACGCGTTCGCGCAAATTGAGTGACGTGTCGAGGAGCAGTTCGCCGTCGAGATTTAGCTGAACCGTCTCCTGGGGGGCGAGGTTGCCCTGGATGCGGAAGGTGTAGCTGCCCGCCTGGGGCACGAGCAGCGAGGCGCTGGCCTCGGCAGAAAAGGGCGTGGCCACGGGCGGCGACGTGGCCCAGGGGAAACTGAGCGAGCCGTAGCGCTCGCTGCCCAAGCCGCCGACAAAGCTGGTGAACTCAACGGGCAGGGCGCGTGATTCGGCCAGCGCGGCGGCGTCGATCTCGAAGGTCGTGAAGATGGGCGCGCCGCTCTCTTCGTCAAGCTGTGGCTGGGCGATACCCCGTGGATGAAATGACGTGAGCAGCGTGAGCACGTCCGCCTGCTCGGCGGGAATGAGGTAGCGCACGCTGTTGACTTCGTCGAAGGCAGCAGCCAAATTGGTGGGGCTGCCCACTGGTGCGCCGAGCAGCTCCAGCGGATCGCGCAGCGGGTAAACGTTGGGGGAAGCCAGCGCCTCGCCCGCCAGCAGGCGACCGTTGGGGCTTTCAAAAATGGCGGGCGGCACGAAGATACGCGTGTTGGCAAGCGTGCCGCTTTCGGACAAAGTAGCCAAATCGCGGGCGATGGCGGCGTCGGCCTGCGTTTGGACGGCGGCGGAGAGATCGTCCAGCCCGCGCCAGAGCGAAGCCGTGCCGAGCAGGCCCGCGAGCAGGACGGCAGCGGCAGCAAACGCGGGAGCCGTCGCGCGCGGCAGGGTGCTGCGCCACGTTTGGGCAAAGGTGTGCAGCAGGCCGTCGAGCGCCACGGCGGCGGCGAGGAAGAGCCCGGGCAGCAGCCCAAGCAGCGGCCCCTGCCCGGCGGTGGGGTCAAACGCGCCGCGCAGCAGCAGAAAAGCCAGCGTCGCCAGCGCGAGCAGGGCAACGAGCGCGCGTCCCCAGCTTTGGCGGCGTGCGAGATTGCGCAGCAGCGCGGCCAAGCCCACAAAGGCCAGCGCTGCCGTCAGCAAAGTCAGCAGCGGGCGGGTGGCGAAGAGGGTGGCGGCGGGGAGCTGGCTGCCGTGGAGCAGGTCGGCCAGGAGAAGGCGGGGCGTCCAGGTGGGCGCAGTCGCGGCCTGTGTTGCGCTGGTGGCGTCCGTGAGCACGGGCAGGTCAAGCGTCGGCAGCAGATAGGGTGGCGCGGCGACGAGAATCGCGCCCAGCGCGAACATCAGCGCGGCGAGCGCCACCTGCTGCGTGCGCGCCACGGCTCCCCGCTGCGACATCTGGGCAGCGAGCAAAAGGCCCGTGCCCGCCGTCCAGCCCGCCGTGATTTGCGGCCACGCTAGGTCGATTTCCAGCCAGCGCAGTTCGAGCAGCACCCAGCCCGTCGCCGCCCCCGCGAGCGCCCACGAACGGACCAGGCCGCGCCAATCGCGCATTGGCAGCGCGCGCGACAGCGTCCACCCGGCCAAGCAGAGCGCGAGCGGCAGCGCGATCCACGGCGTGCTGCTGCGGCTGGCCCAGATGTGCCACGGGCTGAAGGCCAGCAGCAGCGTGGCAACGAGGGCGGCGGGCGCGTGCGTGTAGGCGCGGGCAAAGACAAAAAACATGGGCAGCGTGGCGAGGCCGAGGAGCGCGCTCGCCAGGCGCAGGCTGAGGAGTTCGCTGCTGGTGAGGGCGAAGAGGGCGTGGATGAGGCCGTCAAACACGCCGCGCAAGGCGAGCGGCCCCGCGCCTTCGGCCAGGCTTTCGCCGCTTGCCAGATCAACAGCGGCTTGACACTCCGCGCCGATGCACTGGGCGGGCAGCGTCGTCAGCTGAATGAGACGCGGCAGGGCGGCAAGCGCCAGAATTAGAACGAACGCATAAATTACGCCGCGCGTGCTGTCGACTTTGTCCGTCGCGGGCTGAGCCGTCTCCTCATCGCTGGCGACGCGGTGGAAGCGGCCCGATTCGTCGCGCTGCCAGCGGTAGGCGGGCGCGCGGTAGCTGCGTCGACGGCTGTGCCAGGCTGCGCCGAGCACAAAGAGCGCCACGCCGATGAGCCAAAGGCTGTTGCGCAAGGCAGCGCCGAGGTCACCAGCGGGCAGCGCAAATAGAATACCACCTGCCGCCGCACAGGCCGCCCCCGTGACGAAGAGCACGCGGGCCAATCGCGGCCAGCGGGGCGCGTCGTCGGGATCGGTGGCGGAGACGGTCGGCAGGGGCGGGGCGTTGAGCGCGAAGAGCAGCGCGCCAATGGCGGCGATCAGCAAGCCATCACGCAGGAGATAGGTCGCGAGGTCGCCGGTATTGAAGATGAGGCGGAAGCCGAGGAGGGCAATGGTGGCGGCGACGACGAGGAGCGTGAGTTGGCGCATGGAGCGGGAACTGGAAATTACGAGATTGTGAGATTTTGCTCATTCTAGCATTTCTTTACTTCTCGTGCATAGCGTCGGGGCAAAGGAATTGGATTTGGACGCCATGATGGGTTAGCGCTTCGCGGTGAATCCACCAGTCGGTGTCGGTGGCGTTGAGGATGGGCGGCGATTTGGGGTGTGACAAGGCGACAGCAACAAACTTGCGGTCGGAGAGGTCGAATGTAAAAAGGTCGGGACCAGTAGGAAATTCGGCAAAGTTGTTTGGCTCTGAAGCGTGAGCCGTAATGTGAATTTGCTCGCAGCGCGCGGGATTCGCCTGGTTAATCAACACCCAGCGCAAAAACGCATCGCCCACGCCGGGTTGACCCGCCGAACGCAAGTTGTTCATGTACTCGCGCAGGATGTGCCAGCCATCATCAATCACCAGCGTGTGATTTTGCTGGATGTCGCGCAATTGCAACACGCATTTCTGGACGCATTCAGGCGAGGCTTGCTCCGTCTTCTCGTTGGCGACAATCGGCACGTTCGTATCGACAATGAATTTTACTGGACTTCCGGGGTGGGGGCAGCCGAGCCGTTGCGCATCTGTCGCTGCATGGCGGCTTCGGTCATGGCGGCGAGGTCACCCATTTCGTCGCCGAAGAAGTTTTGCGGCCAGTTGCGGATGTTGCCGTAGGGGTCGACGTCGAGCTCGTCGAGCTTGGACTCGCCGTCCTCGATTTTGGTAAAGTAGAGGGCGACATCGTCGGGCGTCAGCTGCTCTTCGGCAATGCGGCGCTGGAGGCGGTGCAGCAGGTGCTCGCTGTGGCTTTCGAGGATGATTTGCACGCCGCGATTTTTGATCACGTCGATGAAGACATCGGCCAGGCCGGATTGGACGGCGGGGTGGAGATGGATTTCGGGCTGTTCGAGGATGATGGTGCTGCCTTCGGGAACGTAATAGCAAAGCGTCAAAACAGGAAGAACTTGTGAGATGCCAAAGCCTACTTCTGGCAGGAGAACTTCTGGCGAGTTCTTTGTCCTGCGAATACGTAGCTCATACTCACGGCGACCTTCAGATATTGGCAGTAACCTGACGCTATTCACCAAATTGAGTTTTTCTAGCCAATAAGCTACATGCTCAATCGTTTTTGGTTCAAAGCTTCCGTTGTCACCACGCTGTATTTGCGAACTAAGTAGTGCCTGGACGGCTCGTTCTCCTCGAACTCCAACATTACTTACTTTGTTGCCTCGCCATAAGTAGATTCTATCGGGGTACTCCCTTAATGGGCCAAGATATTCAACACTGCGTAGCACCTTATCAAGATCGGAACTCAATTTATCTAAAACATCAGCGAATTGTAAAGCGTAGGCCTTTTCCAAAAAGGTTTGTGGTTCAGTAGAGAGTCTGTCAAGAGTATCAAAACTAAAATTAAGACGATGAAAATGAATAGGAGAAAAATTTTCAGACTTAACTGCTTTGATTTTTGACACTTTATCCGATCCCGAAACAAGCTGATATTGAGACGGATTCCCGTTGGTAGGAGCAATTTTTTCTAACCCTGTAAACAAATTTTCGTGAGAGTACAAGAACTGATCGAGAGTTATGACTTCCTGCTTATAAGAAATTCTTGCTGTAAGTACCTCAGGAGAATCTAAATTTCTTGGAATCTCCCATGTAGCTCTTTTGACTTTTGAGTGCCAACCAAGCGAAAAATTTATGGTTTTATTTATGTCATGCTCAAATATAATATCAACAAACGTACCTAAATCAACATAAGAATTGCTATCTCCCAAATCGAGTACCTGCGCTTGGTCTGAAGATTCCACTGTCTGTTTCAGCATCAGCAAAAACTGGAGCAAGCTCGTCTTTCCGGAGCTGTTCGCGCCGAAAAAGCCAGTCAGCGGGGCGATGCGCATGTCGCCCGTGTCGCGCCAGGATTTGAAATTTTGGATGCGGAGTTGGGTAAGCATAGTGGCCTACTTCTCGTTGCTGCAATGGGACAAGCTAACAGCTTGTCCTACGATTGTACCAGCCCCTCACCCAACCGGCAACCGCCGCCGCAGCGCCGGAATCGGTAGGGCGCGCCAGAGCACGGCGAACAGCACTGTCAGCGGATTCGGGGAACGGATTGAACGGAGGGTTGGTGACAAATCCGTTTCACATGGCGTTAAGGGGGCGAAAGATGTTGGGGCGAACCCGGTCGTGGAATATCCGCTCAATCCGTTCTCGAAATCCGCTGACAGCTCGCCTTACCCAACCGGCAACCGGCGACGCAGCGCCGGGATCGGCACGGCGCGCCAGAGCACCCCAAAGTCGGGGTGGCGGAAGGCACCCGTGGCGACCAGCGCGGCGACGTAGACGAGCCAGCCGAGCGGCACGGCAAGCCACGCGCTCGTGCCCGTGCCGATCAGCAGCGCGACCGACGCCGTCATGGCGATTAGCGCCAGCAGCGGCGCAACGACAATCGAGCGCCACGGCACGACGCCGACGTGCTGGCGCACGCTCCAATAGAAGGGGAAGAGCAGGCTAAATTCGCTGAAGATGGTGACGAGCGCGGCGCCGATGTAGCCGAGGCGCGGAATCAGCAGCAGGTTGCCGACGGTGTTGAAGACGACGCCGATGATAAAGGCTTTGGTCAGATAGCGCTGCTGGTTGACGGCGATCAGGACGAACTGGGTGACGCTGTTGACAAAGCCGATCGGGATGCTCCAGATGATGACCTGGAGCGCCAGCGCGGAGCCGCCGAGGTATGAAATTTCGCGGCCAAAGAGCAGCACCGTTTCCTGCGGCGTGTACTGCGTGCCGCCAACGAGCCAGACCAGCGGCCCGGCCAGCGCGGTCATCGACAGCGCGATGGGCAGGCTGAGAATCAGCAGCACCCTCACGCTGAGCGTGTACGAGCGCAAGAGGCCGTCGCGCGAGTCGCGGGCGAGGCGAGCCATGAGCGGGAAGATGGCCAAGGTGAAGACGCTGGGGATGATGTTGAGCCCGTCCAGATATTTGATGCCGACGCTGTACAGCCCGACCGCCGCGGCACCGCTGAGCGGGCGCAGAATCCAGATGTCGATGCGCCAGAAGATGGTCGCCAGCAGGTGGTTGAGCATCAGCGGGCCGGAGAGGCGCAGCATCGAGCGCTGAAGCGCGCCGTCCGGTCGCCACTGCGGTGCAAAGAGCGTCGAGCGCACCAATCCATAGAGCCAGCCGACCTGCAAAATGTTCACCACTAAACTCACCCCCGCCAGCCCGACAAAGCCCCAGCCGAGCAGCAGCACCAGCGCGCCGAGCGTCACCTTGAGCAGGGCGACGGCGCTGGTGAGCCCGGCGGGATACTCCATCTTTTCAAAGGCGTGGAAAGTCGCGCTCAGGGCGTCGGCCCAGTTGGCAAAGAGCATGGCCGCTGCCAGCAGCGCAATCGCCTGCACCTCCTGCAAGCCGATGGATTGAACGGTTGGTGTGTCCCCCTCGACCACGCCGATCACCGAAACGAAGCCGCTGAAGACGAGTGCCGTGGCCAACGCGGCGACGGCGAGAATCACGGCGCGCGCCACCCAGCCGCGGCGGTTGGTTGACAGCGTGGACGGGCGGAGGTCGAAGCCGGTGAAGAGCCCGGCCAAGAGCGTTGCCCCGCCAACGATGGCGGCGAGCTGGAGCGTGCGCAAACTCAGCAAGCCCCCCCCTGCGACGTTGCCCGTCGCCTCCCCGCCGACTACCCAGTACCCAAAAGTCACCAAAGCGAGCAGGGGCAGCGCGGCGAGCCAGAGTCCGGTGCGCAGGGCGATCACGTTGCTGAGGTAACGGCTGCTTTGATTTTTGTCCGCCGCCACGTCGCGGGTGAGCAGCGTGCCCAGGCCGTAGCGGCTGATGATTTCAAAGAAGCCGTAGAGCGCCACCACAAAATAGTATTTGCCCGTGCCCTCCGGCCCCAGCAGGCGCACGTAGAGCATGGCAAAGGCAAAGTCGATGGCCTTGTTGCTCAGGCTCAGCCCCATGGGAACCAGCGAATTTTTGGCGACCGTGCGCACCTCGCCCGCGCTGGCTTCGGGGCGATACCAGCGCCCCCACGCCCAGTAGCCGAGCAGCAGCAGCAGCGCCATCGCGCTCAAGAAGCTGGCGTAGAGGCCCAGCTGAAAGCTGCGCGGCGCATAGACAAAGCGCACCGTCCACTGCCCCGCTTCAGGAATTGCCACGGCGCGAAAATTTTCATACACCTGCTCAATCGGCAGCTCGACTTCCTCGCCCTCGTCGCCAGCGAAGGGACGCAGATAGGCCTTCCAGCCGGGGAACCAGGCGTCGGTCAGCACGAGGGTGCTGTTGTCTTGCGGTGCGTTGATGTCGACCAGCACGTCGTTGAATTCGTAAAGGCTGACGCGCGCCCGCTCGCTGGGATTGTCGCCCGCAAAATTATTGACGGCGGCGCGCACTTCGCCGGGCGTCAACGTCGCGGGATCGGCATCGCTGGGCAGCAGGAAGGCGCGGTCGAGCAGCTCTTCGTTTTCGTAGACGGCGATGGCGTCGTCGCGATAGATTTCCTGCCAGCCCGGCACGTCAAAGCGGCTCTCGGTCAGCACGTACTTGACGTTGAGCAAATCCAGCCACGGGTTGCCGAGCGTGCCAAACTCGCTGCCGCCCGCCCCCGCGTAGAGCGGCGCGATGCGGTTGTAGAGCAGATCGCCCTGCTCGGCAACCTGCGACATCGCGTCGACGTAGCTGCCCGGAATAATCGAGTCGTAGCCGCGGATGTCCTGCCAGCCGTAGTACATGCCCGCGTTGGCGTTGAAGGTTTTCGTCGTTTGGCCGGGAACGTCGAAGGTGGTAAAGCGCCAGGGTCGCTGCCGACTGTTTTCCGTTTTCTGTTTTCCGTTTTCTGTTTTCTGTTGCTGGCTAGCTTCTCGCTGATTGATAAATTCGACAACGGACGGAACGTTCTCAGTGCGCAGAGGCGATAGCTCCACCGGCGTCGAGGGGTTGAAGTTGCCGTGGATGGCGTAGAGGTCGAGGGCGAGGAGGGCGAGGAGGGACAGGGTGACAAGGTGAGGGGGTGACGGGGTGAAGAGACGACGCTGATTCACCTTGTCACCTTGTCGCCTTGTCACCTTGTCCAAGGCCAGAAGAAGTGCGCCGCTGACAACGGTAAAGACGCCAAAGCGCAGCAAGCCCAGCGCCTGATAGCTCCAGAACATGCGGCCGTCGGCAAAGGCGCGCTGGGCCTGCTCGCTGCTGTCGAGCAGGCGCTGGGAGAGAGAGATGAAGGGATTGGGAAGGACGTAGCTAGTGGCAACGACGGCGAGTGTGACGAAGCCGATCAAGATAGCAGTGAGAAAGATTAAAGATCGAAGATTGAACGCCATCGACCCAATCTTCAATCTTAAATCTTTCGTTTGCAGACTGAGCAGCCCATCCAGCCCAATCCCCGCCAGCATCACCATGCTCAACGTAAATGGATAGACCCAGCGAAAGGCGCTGTGGAGCTGCTCCCAGCCGGGCAGGCCGTAGAAGAGAATGGCGTAGAGCGGCGTGCCAAAGGCGAAGAGGAGGGCGAGGAGGGCGAGCAGGGTGAAGAAGATTATGGGGAAGGTGAAACGTGATGCGTGATGCGTGATGCGTGAACTCGCACTGGCATCGTCGCCACCTGCCACTTGCCACCTGCGACTTGCCACCTGCCACACAGCAACCGCCGCCAAAATCCACGTCGCCACGCCAAGATAGTTCCCCCCCTCGACATAGTTCTTAATCCCCCACTCCGTCGTGCGGATCGACTCGCCCAGCGCGTTGACTTCCACCGCGCGCCACTCGCCCGCCCACAGGTCGAACCAGCGGTGGTGGCTGGGGTTGCCAAAGACATCCGGCAGCGCAAAGGTGAGCACGTGGCGACTGGGCCACGCCCAGCCCAGCACGTCCGCCAGGCTCGCCGATTCGCCGCGGAAGTTGAGCGGCAGCAACTCCAGCAGCGGCACGAGCTGGATCGCGCCGCTGGCGAGGCCGAGGAGGGCCATGGTGAGGAGCCAGGTCGCCAGGATGGCGATGCGGCGGGTGGAAAGATTGGAGATTGAAGATTGGGTAGACGAAGATTGATCGGGTTCCCAATCTTCAATCTTCAATCTTTCTTTTCTTATTTTTCTCCACGCGACAATAAGCCGCGCCGCCGTGTACGCCCCCGCGACCAACATTGTGTAGTAAAGCAACTCCGGATGGCCCGCTAGCACGACCAGGCCAATCACCGCTGCACCGGCGACGATGTAGGGAATCGGCTGGAAGGGGGCCGTGCCTTTCTCCTCCTGCTTGCGGATCACGAATTCGATAATCGCGAGCAGCAGCGGTAGCCAGACGGCGGCGGCGAGGAACATGGTGAAGACGACGCTGACGACGAGGAAGCCGCTAAATTGAAAGGCGATGCCGCTAAAGAGTGCAGACAGCGTGCGCAGGCGCAAAACGCGCGCAAAGACAAACGTATTGACGCCCGCAATGGCAATGTGCAGCGCGGTGAACCAGCCGTAGGCGGCGTCCAGCGGCAGCACGTAGAACAGAATGTTGAGCGGGTAAAAGGTGCTGGCCTGGCCCGCGGCGAGGAAGGGCAGGCCGGTGAAAATTTGCGGGTTCCACAGCGGCAGCTCGCCCAGCGCCAGCGAGCGGCGAATGTGCAGCTTCCACGGCACATTTTGCAGCACGAGATCGCTGAGCAGCGCGTTGTCCGGCACAATGTCCGGTTGCATGGAGCGCCAGGGCTCGAACTGATAGAGATTATCCCACGGCAGCAGCGTGCGCCCGCTGATGGCGGGGAACAATTCCGGCAGGAACCAGAGCAGCGGCAGGAGGACGAGCGCGGCGAGGGCGAGCAGGTCGGCGCGGCGGGCGCGAAGTCGGTGCATGGACAAGGTGTCTATCCCCGTTCGCTTTCCAATCCATAAATCTCCCCATATTTCCCCCGCAGATACTGCATGTATGGCGCCAGCGTCAGCCCCTCGCCCGTGACGCGCTCGAGCAGCTCGCTTGTGGTAAAGCGGCTGCCGTGGTGGTAGATGTTGCTCCGCAGCCAGCCGTGCAGCGTCTCAAATTGGCCTTGCGCGATCTGCTGCGGAATCTCCGGGTGCGCGGCGAGCGCGGCATCGTAAAACTGCGAGGCCATGATGTTGCCCAGCGTGTAGCCCTGAAACGCACCGCCAATCAGCCCGCCGTACCAGTGCACATCCTGCAGCACCCCATCGCGATCGCCCGGCGCGACCACGCCGAGGTATTCGCGGTAGCGGGCGTGCCACGCTTCGGGCAGCTCGGCCACGCTGAGCTTGCCCTCCAGCAGCGCCAGCTCCAGCTCGAAGCGCACGATCACATGCAGGTTGTAGGTGACTTCGTCCGCGTCCACCCGAATCAGCGAGGGCTGGGCCTTGTTGATGGCGCGGTAGAACGCCTCCATCTCGACGTCGCCCAGCTGCGTCGGGAAGGTTTCGCGCAGCTGGGGGTAGAAGTGCTGCCAGAATTGGCGGCTGCGCCCCACAATGTTTTCCCACGTGCGCGACTGGCTCTCGTGCACGCCAGACGACGTGCCGCGCGCCAGCGGCGTCCCCTCATAGTCGGGGTTGACGCCCTGCTCGTACATCGCGTGGCCCGATTCGTGCATCGTGCTAAAGAGCCCGTCGCCCAGGTCGGCTTCCTGGAAGCGGGTGGTGATGCGCACGTCGCCCGCGCCAAAGCGGATGGCAAAGGGGTGGTGCGTTTTGTCCTGCCGCCCGCGCTGAAAGTCGTAGCCAAACTGTTTGATCACGTGCTCGCCAAAGGCCCACTGCTGGGGCTCCGGGTAGTGGCGATGCAGAAAGCTGTCATCGACCTGTGGCCGCTCGCCAATTGCCTGCACCAGCGGCACAAGCTGTTCGCGCAGCTCGGCAAAGATGGGGCGAATGGTGGCAACGGACATGCCGTAGTCCGCCTGGTCGATCATTGGATCGGCGGGGTGCTCGTAGTCGAAATAGTCGGCGTACTGGCGGCTGAGGTCGAGCGTTTTTTCCAGGTAGGGCTGCACGGCGGCGAAGTCGCTGTTGGGCCGCGCCTGAGCCCAGGCTTCGTAGCTCTCCGTTGTGTGCGCTGAAATTTCCGCCGCAAAGGACGACGGCACGCGCACGGCCCGATCGTATTGGCGACGCACCAGCCGCACCAGGCCGTCGTCGTCGCCAAAGGCGCTGTTCGCCTCTAATTCGCCCAGCAGCGCGCCCATGCGCTCCTCGGTGAACAGCTCGTGCGACAGCCGCTGCAGCGTCCCCAACTGTCGCCCGCGGGCCGACGCGCCGCCCGGCGGCATGTAGGTCATCTGGTCCCACATGAGGACGGAGGCCGCGCCGCTGAGATCGCGCACGGTACGCAGCCGCGTCAGCAGCTCGGCGTAAGTGCTCGCTTCGCCATTCTGGCTGGTGGGCGTACCTATCGGCGTATCGATTGAGGCTTGAACGGTTGCCATTCAACTTCTCCTTGAAAAAGCAGTTGGGAAAACAAATCGACGGTCTATCTTACGCGCGGCGTGGATTTAACTCAAGTTCAGCTATTCACGGTCAGCAATTCCAAACACAACGATTTAGGGGTAGCAGCAGAAAAGCCGTCAATGGATTTCCAGAACGAATGGGAACAGATCGATGACCAACTTATCCCTTCTTCGTAAAGTAGATAGGCATGTCTGGCGAAGAACGGATTCGAGATGACTCAATCCGTTCAATCCGTTCCCTAAATCCGTTGATAGCTGAACAGTTGCTTTCCAACAAAAAAAGGCAACTGCGGATAAACGCAGACCTCACTGCTTATTTCTGGAAAATCTGCGTGAATCTGCATCTATTGGCGGTTAACCTCTTCAAACTTGGAATTGCTGATTCACGGTTGTATCGAAAGCGCGAGGCGAACATCCTCTATCAATCGCCAAATGAGAGTTGTCTAAGAAATGTACAAACTCTGTTAGGATACCTACGGCGATTTTTTGCTCATCTGTTAAAATGTTCACAAAGCAGCAATATCTTTGGGCTCATCTCTAAAGTACGCTATACTTTAGCCCGAAGAAATTTCTACAGAAATCAACAAATCAACTACAAGAGGAATTGCACTGTTTGCTGCCTTGGCACGCTGCCAAAGGCGACAGTGCTGGAAGGTAGGAGCCGAATTATGAGTGATGAAGCGCAAAATGTCCAGCAGGCAAGCCAGCCACAAGACGACCCCCAGGTTGATGCATCGGTGACGAATGCTCCCGACAGCGACAACGAAAATTTAACCAGCGATGCCGATGGCGTCGGTGTGGGCCAGAGCGTGAATGGTGAGTACGATTTGGACGAACCAATTCTCGGCGTGGAGGCGGATGCGCCGGATGCGCTGGACGAGATCGCGCTGCGCGAGGAAGAGGCGGAATCTCAGGGTGAAGCCCCGTCGGACGCGCTGTTCGAGGAAGACCAGCCGATTGCGGCGGACGTTCCCGGCGAAGGCGTTCATATGATTGACGACGGCGCCACGAATTTTATGGCCGAGCGCGCCGCGGGCATCGACGAGACCGATGTCGAGTACATCGCCGCCGAAGCCGCCGCCGAAGCGGCCGAGGAGGCCGTTGCCGACTCAATTGCCAACCAGGGCAGCGCGCTGCCCGCAGAGACCGAAGTCTCAATCGAGGTGACGACGCCCGCGGACGAGGCGCTGGTTGAGGCTCCCGTAGATTTCGCCCGCACGGATTCAGCCCCCGCAGATTTGACCACAGAAGGCACGGTCGACACAGTGCTGGGTGTGGCAACGGACGAGGCGGCGCTGGCGGACGTAGCGCCGGGCGGGGTGAACGACGCCATCGCCGACGCCGTGGCGGAGAGTCAAAGCTACACTGCTGCGGATAACGCCACGCTAGACGAAGCGGATGAGGCGCTGGATTTGGCCTTGGCGGACGAAGTCGGCGAAGCGACGCGCATCGATGATGACGTACTGTCGCCGGTTGATGTCGCGCTGGCCGAAGCGCCGGTGGATGAATCACCGCTGGACGAGCCGACTGCCGATCTGAGCAGCCCCCGCGTAGCAAGCGACGACCTCGATAGCGCTGTGGACGTACCCGCCGAAGTGCAAGACACCGACGTGCAGGATGTCAACGTGCAGGAGGATGTCAACGTGCAGGAGACCGACGAAGCGGAAAGCACGCTGCTGCGCGCCGTCACCGGCGCCGTTTCGGAGATGGCCAGCGCGGCGAGCGACGCCGCCAGCGCGGCCCTGAACAATGCTGCCCAGGCTGCAAGCAGCACCTCCGCCCTCGCTTCGGATGCTGCGTCCAACGCCGCCGTGCTGGCGGAATCGGCAACCGGCCGCGTTGTGGAAGCGGCTTCGAATCTCGCCGGGAACATAAGCGGGGTGACAGGTGCGGCGGCGGAAAACGTCGCCGAGGTGGCACAGGCCGTTGCGCAAACGGCAGGCGAGCGCGTCAAATCCACGGTGGACGCCGTTGGCAGCAGCGATGAGGATTCCCAGCAGGCCGATTCCAGCGGGGCGGAGAGCGCTCAAAGCGAAGCTGAGCAGGTAGCCGCCGCCCAGCAGGCGGCCGAAGCGGCAGACACGCGGGTCGCGGCTGCCGAGGGTGACGCTGCGACACCGACGGCCTCCGCAGAGGTTGAGCCGATGGTCAATGAAGGCGCTACTGAAGACGTCACCCAAATCGCCAATGAAGTGGAGGCGATCCAAGAGGCTGACGTGCCGGAAGCGGCTGTTGCAGCCAGCGGTGAAGACAACACGGAAGATAACGCGGAAGCGCAGCCCAGCGAGCCCACCAATGCCGACGCCGCGCCCACTGCCGAGGCGGAGTTTGCCGCGTCGGACGCGCCGTCGCCGGACGAGACGCTTCAGGCAGAAGTGGAGCCGGAGCCCGTGGCGGACATGGTTGCCCAAGCGGGGGTTATCGCCCAGGGCGACGAGGCGGTGATGGATGAGATTGTCGCCGAAGGCATGGCGGATGAGCAGCCGCCCGCGCGTCTCCCGGATGAGGACGTGCCCGAGGAGAACGTCAAAGAGGTGTTGACGGAGGACGGCAAGAGCCACACGGTGCGTACGCTGGCCGTTGGCGAGCAGGTCAATGGCGTTGTCAAGCGGCTAACGGACTTTGGGGCGTTTATCGACATCGGCGTGGGCCGCGATGGGTTGGTGCACATCTCCGAGCTGGCGCTGGGGCGCGTAGATAAAGTCGCCGACGTGCTGACCAAGGGCCAAGAGGTGACGATGTGGATCAAGAAGCTGGACCGCAAGCGCAACCGCATCAGCCTCACCCTGGTGGACCCCGACCGCAAAACGATTCGCGACCTCAAGGAGGACGAAATCGTCGAGGGCACGGTGACGCGGATTTTGCCCTACGGTGCGTTCATCGACATTGGCGTGGGGCGTGACGCGCTGCTGCACGTGCGCGAGATGAGCAATCGCTACGTCGAGAAGCCGGAGGATGTGGTGAGCATGGGCGAGACGCTCGAAGCGCGCATCATCTCGCTGAGCCGCCGCCGCAAGCGCGTTGATCTGAGCCTGAAGGGGCTGCGTGACGAGCCGGAGCCCGAAGAGCCGCAGGGCGGCAGCGCTCCGCAAGCCCGGGCGCAGGCCGAGCCGGAGCCGGAGGTGCCCCAGCCGGAGGAGATCGAAGTGCTCTCGCCTATGGAGCTGGCTTTCAAGCGGGCCATGGAGGCGGACGGTGACGATGTCGACGTGCCGGACAAGCGCAGCGGCAAGGGCAAGCGCCGCCGGGGCAAACAGTCGCGCGCGATCCAGGACGAGATTGTCGCGCGCACGCTGGAAGGGCGCGAGCAAAATTAGGATTGACGTCAAAAAAGGGGCAGTGGAATCCACTGCCCCTTTTTTGACGCTAAATTTCTATGAACATTCAAGGCAAAACCGCCCTCATCACCGGTGGCGCGCACCGCGTGGGCAAGGGGATTGCACTGGGGCTGGCGGCGGCGGGCGCGAATGTGGTGATCAACTACTTCTCATCCGGCGAGGCGGCGCAGCAGACGGTGCGCGAAGCCGAGGCGCTCGGCGTGGCGGCGCTGGCCGTGCAGTGCGACGTGGCCGACCACGAGGCGGTGCGCAAGATGGCGCGGCAGATCGAGGCGCGCTTTGGCGGCGTCGATATCCTCGTCAACGCGGCGGACAACTTTGGGCAAACGCCCTTTCCCAGCGACGATGGTGAAATCCACAAAACGTGGCGGCGCGTGATCGACGTGACGGTGCACGGCCCGTACTACGTCACCAACGCGCTGGCGCCGGGCATGGCCGAGCGGGCCAAGGCCAGCGGCGAGAGCGCGGCCATCATCAACATTCTCGACACGAGCATTTACCAGCCGTGGCCCAACTTTATGGCCCACGCCGCCGCCAAGGCCGCGCTGGACGCGATGACGCGACAGATGGCGCTGGAGCTGGCGCCCCACGTGCGCGCCAACGGCATCGCGCCCGGCCCGGTGCTGCCGCCGCCCAACTTCAGCGATGAGCAGGTCGAGCGCTTTGCCGAGCGCACGTTGCTCAAGCGCTGGGGCTCGCCCGCAGATGTGGCGCGGGCCGTTCGCTACCTGGCCGAAGCCGACTACGTGACCGGCGACGTGATCACCGTCGACGGTGGCGAGCGGATTGCGTAGAAAGCAAGTAGCGTCCCCGGCACGCGCCAGAATCGACCGGCACCACGCGAAGGCGTGCGGCGCGTGCCGGGGACGCGAACGGTTGGTACACTTAATTTTTTGGAATGGCTCTAACGTACTTCCCACGGGGCGACGCGGAGCGTCGAAGCAGGCATTCCCACGCAGAGCATGGGAACGAGGATGATTATGATTACACGGGAGCAGCTGGAGGTGAGGGAAGCGGACTATTTGGCGGGTTACGCCATGCGCGCCAGCGAGAGCCGTGGTCGCGCCCACGCGGAGGAGGAGCACGCCTACCGCACCGCCTACCAGCGCGACCGCGACCGCATTATCCACACCACGGCCTTTCGACGGCTGGAGTACAAGACGCAGGTCTTTGTCTACTCCGAGGGCGATCACTACCGCAATCGGCTGACGCACTCGATTGAGGTGGCGCAGATTGGGCGCACGCTGGCGCGAGCGCTGGGCTGCAACGAGGACCTAATTGAGGCGATCTGCCTCGCCCACGATCTCGGCCACCCGCCCTTTGGCCACGAGGGCGAATTCACGCTCAATAAGATCATGCGCGAGCACGGCGACGAGCGCGGCTTTGACCACCAGCGGCAGACCTACCGCATCATCACCAAGCTGGAGGAGCGCTACCCGGAATTTTTGGGGCTGAACCTCACCTATGAAGTGCGCGAGGGCGTTGTCAAGCACGATACGGATTACGACGTGGTGGACGCCAGCGCCTACGAGCCGGACGAGCGCGGCACGCTGGAGTGCCAGCTCAGCAATTTGGCCGATGAGATCGCCTACAACACCAGCGATCTCGACGACGGCCTGCGCAGCGGCATCCTCGACCCGGCAGCTATCCGCACGCTGGCCGCGGCGCAAATGGCCATCGACGGCATCGGCCTGCCCGTCGGTGCCGACCTGCGCGATCCGCTGACGCGCCGCCGCTTTATCCGCCGCATGGTTTCGATTCAGGTGAGTGAAACCATCCGGGCGACGGAGGAAAATCTACGCGAAAACAAAATCGAGACGCTGGCAGATTTACGCGCGCTGCCGCATAATGTCGCGGGCTACTCGGCGGATCTGGTCGCGGCCAATCGCGAGCTCAAGGCCTACCTCTTCGATAATTTTTACCGCCACTTCCGCGTCGTGCGCATGGCAACCAAGGCCGAGCGGTTGATCCGCGCGCTCTTCGCGGCTTACGTCAGCGTGCCTGAACAGCTGCCGCCGGAGGTGCAGCACCGCGCCAAAATGCGATCCAGCGGCCTACACCGCGTCATCTGCGACTACATCTCCGGCATGACGGATCGCTACGCCATCCAGGAGCACAGTCGGCTCTACGATCCGGAGGAGCGCTCGTGATTGGCTGGGGTCGTCGGGGCACGCCATGGCGTGCCCCGACGACCCCGGTACTTGTATCCCTGGAAGGCGCTACGCCTTTTGCCGAGCCGTTAGATTGATCACCACGTCGCGAAAAATCCCGTTATTTTCTTCCTTGCGCGCCAGGTATTCCACGTGCTCCACCTCGCCATCCAGCCGCAACGACCGCGTCTCCAGCGCGAAGCGGAGACCCGGCTCGGCCACGAGCGGCTGGTAGCGCTCCATATCCTCCGCATCGAAAAATTGCCGCAGCCCCGTCTCCTCGATGGCCCGGCTCACGAGCAGCTGAACTTGGCCGCGCGAATCTTCGGGCTCGCTCTTGTCGTGCAGCCACACCTGGAGCGTAGAGATGAGTTCGGGGTTATCCGGCTCCAAGCCAAATTCCTCGTTGGGCGCGACGCCGTAGACGCCAATGTAGTCGCCACCCGCCTGCTCGCCCTCCTTCATCACGGGAAACGATTCGTCGAAGTCCGTCTGCCCCAGCCGGTAGTGCACCCGCTGCTCGTCCACGACGCGGCCATTGGCGGCACGCGTCTGCGTCGGCGCAGCGGCGACGGGTTCACTGGCCTGCTGGATGATAATCGGCCGCGCCGATTTGTCCGGCTGGATGACGCGCGCGGGGGTGCGGTTGTCAAACTCGTCTGCGTCGTCTACACCAGAGTCACGGTCAAAATCACTGTCGGAGTGGCCGGGTGTATCAACGACCCGGTCAAAATCGTCATCAACCGCCTGCTCTTCGCTGTCGTATTTCTCGGTGTCGTATTCCCCGTCGCCGTCACTGTCATCGCCGCCCTCATCGCTGCCGTAATCGACGACGCGGATGGGCGGGCGTGCGGCGTTGGCGGGCTCGGCTTGGAAGGCGTCGGCGCCGTGCGGAGCCGCTTCCCCCTGCCAGCGGTAGCTATCGCGCTCGCCCTCGATCGTGCGGTCGCCGTTCCCGTTGTCGACGCCGCGATCGTTGCGGCGACCGTTTGCACGGTTGTCCTCGCGGATGGGGTGGCCGCTGCGGCTGTCGTCGCTGGGTTCGGGCTGAAAGGCGAGCGGATTGTTGGTCGGCTCGTATCGATTATCCTCCGCGTATTGATCATCTTCCGCGTCCTCTTCGTCGCCGCTGCGGTCAAAAGAGTCGTAGCGATTGGGCGGCTGTTGACTGCGGCTGTACTGGTTGCGATATTGGTTGTTAAAGGCATCGTCGAAGTGTTGGTCGTCCTCGCCTTCGTCATCGGATTCGTCCTCGCCTTCGTCATCGGATTCGTCCTCGCGCCGTTCGCGCAGCCTCTGCACGGCCCGGATGATGAAGTAGAGCAGCGCGGCGAAGAAGAGCAGCCATAAAATCGCGCGCACCCAGCTTCCCAGGCGCGCACCCAAGCCGCGCTCCGCCGCCTCTGTGCCGGCGCTGGCGTTGACATCGGCCTCGGCGCTGTCGCCCGCCCCGCTGGCTTCGCCTGCGCCACCGGTCAGCAGATCGCGGTTGATGGCCAGCACCTCGTCATCCAGGCCGAGCGACTGTGCCAACTCCTGCAAATTTTGGATGCGCACGCCGTTGTCAATAATGTCGCTGTTGGCCAAGAACTGCTGGGTCTCGGCGATTTCCTGCGCCGAATTCGCGCCCACGGCAGAGAGCCGCTGCCGGGCCACAAGCGCTGCGTTTTCATCCCGGCGAGCCACGTAGGCATCGGCCACGGCGGCCAGATAGTTGGCCTGCGCCTCTTCGCTCAAATCGGCCAGCTGCATATTTTCCCACTGCACGGGAAAGAAAACCCACCCAATCAGCAGCCCCAGCGCCAGCCCTACGCCAGCGCCTATCAACAGCGAACGCGCCTGTAGGCGAAAGCCCGACGACCGCGAGCCCTCGTCGTAGTAGCTGTAGGGCATGTCGTCGCCGCTGGCGCGGTCGTAATCGGCGCGGTCATCGTCATCGGGGTAATCTTCGTGGTTGCGATCGTCGTCGGGATATTCGCCACGCCTGTCCGAAGCATCCGTGAAGTTGGCGCGAATCGAATCACGCACGCGATCGATAAAGTGCTGAACTTGCTGCATAGAATCTCCGATGAACGTTCGGCGCGGCTGGAGAGGATTCCGAAAGGCTACGCTTACAGCAGATCGTGCCGCTCCATCGCGTTGAGCTGCTCCACCACCCGCTTAACATCCTGCATCTTGGATTTGTGGCCCACCAGCAGCGTGTCGCCCATGTCGACCACCACCAAATCCTCCACGCCGACCAGCGCCACCAGCTTGTCGCTGTAAATGATATTGCCCGCGCTGTCAATGCAAATGGTATCGCCGCTGGCGATGTGGTTGCCGTTCGTGTCCGCCTCGCGCACGTCCACCAGCGCATCCCAACTGCCAACATCGTTCCAGCCAGCCCGCAGCGGCACCACGGCCATGCGCTCGGCCCCCTCAATCACGCCGTAGTCAATGCTCACCTTGGGCATCTGTAACCACAGTTTATCAAAGGGCTCGCCCGCCACCATCTGTTCCACCACGTGATGCAGATTTTCGTGCATTTCGGGCATCTGGCGTTCTATCTCAGCCAGCATGTCGCCAACGCGGAAAACAAAGATGCCGCCGTTCCAGTAGTAGCCGCCCGCCAGCAGAAACTGCTGGGCCGTCTCAAAATCCGGCTTCTCCAGAAACTGCTGCACGCGATAGGCGGGCAACTTCCCCTCGGCAATGACTTCGTCGCGCTGAATATAGCCGTAGCCCGTGTGCGGCAGCGTCGGCTCGATGCCAAGGGTGACGATGTAGCCCTCGCGGGCCATCTCCTCGGCGCGGCGCAGCGCCTGCTGAAAGGCCGCCGCGTCCGGGATGACGTGGTCGGCGGAGAGGATGGCGAGCACGGCGTCCGGATCGCGCTGGGCGAGGTGCGCGCAAGCGAGGCCAATTGCCGGTGCGGTGTTGCGCCCGCTTGGCTCGGCGAGGATGTTTTGCACGGGCATCTGCGGAATCTGCGCACGCGTCAACGCCTCGTAGCGCGCGCCCGTCACCACGTATAAATCTTCGTCCGCCACCAGCCCATCCAGCCGCGCCACCGTCTCCTGAATCATCGTGCGCCCGTTGCCAGTGATGTCCGAAAACTGCTTGGGTTGATGCTGTCGGCTGCGCGGCCACAGACGCGTGCCCACGCCGCCTGCTAAAATTGCTGCATACATAGTAAAGTCTTTCCGTTGTTCAGCCGGGTGCAACGCACGCTTCATTGTGCCGAAAATAAAAAATTTCGCCCGATAGCGAAATCATAAATCAATCTGTATCATAAACCAAGAAACAATAGAACAAACTTACACTACGCTGTCATGGGAGGAATGAAGGAAGAATAATGAATGATGAATGGGTTAGATACGAAGCGAACTCAATCCAAGCCGATTTCGCTGGCCTACAATCTTTATTCATGATTCATCATTCATTCTTCACGCCTTGACATACTGCATCGCATTCACCTGCCGCACCAGCCCCTTTAGCTCCATCAGCGTCAGCAGGCTGTTGACCTGCGACGAGGGCAGCGCGCTTTGGCGCACAAGCTCGTCGACGTGGCTGGGTTCCCTGGAGAGGTGCTGCAAAATCTGCGCCTCCTGCGGCTCGGCGGGGACGCTCTGGCGTACCACGCGCTGTTCCTGCCGCCGCTCGATGTCCAGCCGCTCCAGCACGTCGTCGACCGAGAGCAGCGGCGTGGCCCCTTCGCGGATCAGCTCGTTGCAGCCGACGCTGCCCGCGTGCAGGATGTTGCCGGGCACGGCCAGCACGTCCCGCCCCTGCTCGGCGGCAAATTTGGCGGTGATCAGCGCCCCGCTGCGCGTTCCCGCTTCGACGACGATCACCGCGCGGCTCAGCCCGCTGATGATGCGGTTGCGCGGCGGGAAGTTGCGCGCTTCGGGCCGCACACCCAGCGCATACTCGCTCACCACCGCGCCGCTGCCCGCGATCATCTGCGTCGCCAAGCCGCGATTGCGCGCGGGGTAGACCTGATCGAGCCCGCTGCCCAGCACGGCAATCGTGCGCCCGCCCGCCTCCATGGCCGCGCCGTGCGCCACCGCATCCACCCCCAGCGCCAGCCCGCTCACGATGGTGACGCCGTGCTGCGTCAGCTCGGTCGCCAGCCGATGCGCCACCTCGCGCCCGTAGGCGCTGGCCCGCCGCGTGCCCACGATAGCGACGGCCCAATCGTCGATGGCCTGGATCGCGCCGGAGACGTAGAGCACGGGCGGCGGGAAATCAATCTCGCGCAGATTTTCCGGGTAGGCGTCTTCCTCCAGCGTGAGCGCCTGCACGCCCGCCCGCTCCACCCGCGCCAACTCGCGCGCCGGATCGACCGTGCGCCGGGCCTCCAGCAAATTCTCCACGGCCCGCCGATCCAGCCCGGCCCCGCGCATCTGCTGCACGGAGGCCCGCCACGCCGCCTGTGCCGAGCCGCACAGCTCCAGCAGCGCCGCGAAGCGCACGGCCCCAATGCCGGTGACTTGGGTGAGGGCAATCCAGTAGGCTTTGTTGTCCATGGTGAGTGGGGGGTTGGAAAGAATTTAACGCGGAGGCGCAAAGGCGCAAGGAGTAGACTCGTTGACGAAGGCTCCTCTTCGCGTCTTCGCGCCTCCGCGTTAAACTTTGATGGTTACGCCAATTCTTTCGGCGTCACGCGCGACGAGGTCGGCATGGTCTTGATTAGCGCCCGCAGCACATCATTAACCGCTTCGGACGTTTCAAATACAGTTGCGACATCTGGATCAAGTGCAACCAGTGTGACATCCTTGAAACGCTCGGCAAAGCGATTGGGCTTGGCCTTGCTGTAATCAAAGTCGTATTCATCAAGCATATCCGGCTCTTGGATTTCGTTAATCTGTTCGATTTCGCTCACATTTTCTCCGTTCATAAAGTGTTGGCCTCCTTGCGCTAATAAGACGAATGACGTTTTTACGTTCAACAAATATAACCACCAGCAGGCGATGGGTTGCAGAGTGCCCGATGATGAACTCTCTCAATTCTGTAAATGAATGCTCCTCATCATCAAAGACGACAGCAAGTGGATCTTCGAAGACTGTGCGGGCCTCGTCGAATGAAATCCCGTGTTTCCGAACATTGCTTGCTGCTTTATGCCAATCTCATTCAAAGCGTAATTTTCGCATCGTGATAACCTACTTGCGCCCACTTGCATCCTGCCAGCGACGCGGCTTCTCGACAACCGTCTCTGTCGTGACGGTTGTCGTCTCCACGTCCACATCGCCCGCGAGCACTTCGGCGATGTGGACGGCGCGGGCGTGCTGCTTCTGGCGCGAGAGCAGGCCGTTGACGTGGGTCATGCAGCTCACGTCGCACATGGCCACCACGTCGGCCTCGCTTTTGGCGACGTTGAGCGCCTTGCGTTCACCCATGGCCGTGCTGATCGGCGCGTTCTTGATCGCAAAGAGGCCGCCAAAGCCGCAGCAGCCCTCGCTGTCCGCCAGCGGCACGACGTCGGCCTGCGGCAGATTTTGCAGCAGGGTGCGCGGCTGCTCGTCCACGTGCAGCTCGCGCAGCGTGTGGCAGCAGGCGTGGTAGGTGACGCGCCCGCTAAAGGGCGCTTCGATTTCGGTGACGCCCAGCACGTCAACCAGGAACTCCGTCAGTTCAAAGGTGACGGCGGCCAGCTCTTTCGCGCGCCGCCGGTTGATCGCCTCCTGCTCAGATTCGCCGACCCGCGCCTCGAAGAGCGCGTCGGGGTAGAAGTGGCTGGTCATCGTGGTGCAGGAGCCGCTGGGCGCGACAATTGCCTGCACGTCGCCGCGCTCGACGAGCGGGCCAAAGACGTCCAGGAAGCGGCGGGCCAGCACGCGCGCGTCGTCGCGGTAGCCGGCGTTAAAGGCGGGCTGGCCGCAGCAGGTTTGCTCCTCCGGAAAGACGACCTCGACGCCGTGGCGTTCGAGCAGATCGACCGTCGCCATGCCGACGCGCGGATACATCATGTCCACCATGCAGGTCACAAAGAGGGCGACGCGGCGGGGGGGAGAGTCGAATCGTTTACGTTGCATTATGTTTGGTTGAGATAAAATCTTTAATCAGTTGGTTAATCATTGCCGGCGCTTCCAAACTGGGCAGGTGCGCCGCATTGGGCACGATAACTAGCTGTGCGTGCGCTGCTTGCTCGGCTAAATGCCGGGCAAGCAGCAGAAACGAGGCCACGTCCAGCTCACCTGAAATAACCAGCAGCGGCGCATCGATTTCGTCCAATCGTTGGGCAGCGGGCGGGTCGAGCCTGTTGAGCGAGACCTTTTCCGGCTCCACGTGCTCAAAGGCCTGCCGCTGCATTTCGGCCACCGCGGCGCGCAGATCACCATCCACCGCATCGCTGCTGCGCTGCGGACCGTCGACCCACATGCGCATATTTAGCTCCGTCGCCGCCTCCAGATCACCCGCCTCCAGCAGTTCGTCTTCGGCGTCGCCAAATGCCTTCACTTCGGCATCGTGTTCGTAACCGCTCACCGTCGGCGCAATCAAAATCAGCCCGTCGACTCGCTCTGGATAAGCGAGACAAAAGTCAACGGCGACCTGCCCGCCAAACGACGCGCCGATCAGCCAGGCGGACGCGAGGTCGAGCGCGTCGAGCAGGTGGGCGACGTCCTCGTGGTAGGAGAAGGGGCCGTTGGGCAGAGGCGACTGGCCGTAACCGCGCAGGTCGCAGCGGATGACGCGGAAGCGTTGGACCAAGTGCTTCACCTGCAGGTCCCACATGCGGCTATCGGCAACGCCCGCGTGCAGCAGCAGAAGCGCCGGGCCGTCGCCCCACACTTCGTAGGATAACTCGCCGTCGTCGAGTGTTAGCGTTTGCATGGCTGGTTCCTCACGCGAGCAGCGGCAGAATCTGCGTCTGCCTGGGCAGCGTTGTCACCTCGATCTCGTTCTCGCGCGCGATGCAGTTGATTTCGCTGCGGATGCCGAGGCCGATCTGTCGCTCGCCGTCGCCCCAGCGCAAATCGGGCAGGTAGATGCCCGGCTCGATCGTAAACATAACGCCGGGGATCAGCTGCCGGCGATCCTGCGTTTCGAGGTTGTCGATGTTGACGCCGTTGAAGTGCACCGCCGAGCCAAGGCTGTGGCCCGTGCGCCCGATCACGCCCTCGCCGTAACCCGCGTCGACGATCACGGCGCGCGCCACGTCGTCAACTTCGTAGCCGTGGACCGGCTCGCCCGCGCCCAGCTTCTGCTGCATAAAGGCCACCGCCGCATCGCGCGCCCCCGCGACCGTGTCGAAAATAGCTTGGACAGCGGGCGGCGCGACATCGCCGCAGAAGCCCGTCCACGTGATGTCGGAGAAGCAATCGCCCGGCGAGTTTCGTTCGCGCGCCCACAGGTCGATCAGCACGAAGTCGCCGGGCTGGATGATTTCGTGCTGATCGGCGGTCGGCGCGTAGTGGGGCATTGCCGCGTGGCGATTGACCGCGACAATGGGTGGGTGATCCGGATCGAGATTTTCGGCGGCAAATTCGTCTAGGATGAACCGCTGCACGTCGTATTCGGTGACGCGCTCGTCGCGGCGCAGCCGTTCGCCGATCAGCGCAAAGGCCGCATCCTTGATGCGCAGGCACTGTTCCGCGGCACGGCGGTGGCTGGCCTGCTGTTGGTCCGTCAGCACGGCCTGGACGAGCTGCACCAAATCGGCGCTGCTGACGATTTCCGCCCGGGTCGCCGCCTTGATAAATTCTTTTGTCCCCGCATCGAGCTTGCTCACATAGGGAATTGCGTTGCCGGGGCTATACTCCATGGCAATGCGCGGCGTCTCTTTCTCCCCGCCCAGCAGCGCCACCAGCTTTTCCTGCAAATCCTGCCAGCCGACGTATATTATCTGCTCGCTCACCAACGACGGCTTGACGTTGGCAAAGTTCGCCGTTTCGATGGCGTGGATCAGCCAGCGCGGCGTGCCGCGCGCCGGCAGCCAGACAAACCAGCGGCGCGTGCCCACGCTCGCCAGCCCGGCCCCCAGCCGGTTGACGACGGCTTGGGCAATCGGGTTCTGACCGCGAAAGTCGTAGAGCAGCCAGCCGTCCAGCGCGTGCTGCTGCAGGTAGCTTTGGATTTGGTTGAGGGTCGGGGCATTTTGCATCATAGTGCGCTATTATGGCACAGATCGGGCACATTGCCCAACCCCTTTTTGCCGCGGGTACGCTTTAGATTAGGGCGAAGTGTCACCCTGAGTAGGTTGACACCGTTACCTTGCGAAGCAAAGGTGATCTATGATACGTCTACCGTTTTTGCGTAACGTGAGTTCGTAAAAGCAGGTGAAAATCTGCGTTTACCTGCGTTCATCTGCGGTTCCAAATGCTGAATCGAAAATCACCGTTACGACAGTCGCTGATCAATCTTGTAAAGTGAAGTCAAAGTAAAAACAGGGGTTCGGCGCTTAGTGACCGTCACTGTCCACAATCGGACAGCTTGCCCTACTTTGCTTGGACAGTGACTGTCACTGGTTCCTAAAGTTCGTCTTCTCAACGTGACTGCACTTTAATTCATACGAAAAACTTTGGTCAAACAGCAGAGGCGATTCAGCCAAATTATGTAGTAGAACACGCGTTCTTGCACGCACCGATTTTTGCTCTTTTCGGATAGCCGCGGTACAATAGGCAAAGCTATCTGCCATGCCTTTTACACCGAAAACACCCAGGAGAGACCTATGTATCAGCAGATTACCCTTGTTGGCAATTTGGGGCAGGATCCCGAAATGCGCTACACGCCCAGCGGCGTCCCCGTGACGAGCTTTAGCGTGGCCGTGAACAAGACGTGGACGAACCAAGAGGGCCAGCGCCAGGACAAGACCACGTGGTTCCGCGTGACGACGTGGCGCAAGCAGGCTGAAATCGTGAGCCAGTATCTGACTAAAGGCTCGCGCGTGCTTGTCGTGGGCGAGGTGGACGAGGCGCGCCCGTGGACGGACCGCGACGGCAACAATCGCGCCTCGCTGGAGGTCACGGCCAATCAGGTGCGCTTCATGAGCGGTCGCGATGAAAACACGGGCGGCAGCTATGGCGGCGACAACGGCGGCGGCAATGGCGGCGCGAACGACAGCGGCGGCGACTTGAGCGACGATGACATTCCGTTCTAGGCAGAAACGCAGTTTAGTCAGTGGCGTGTTAAGCAGGCTTTTACGTTTTGGCCCTCACCCCCAGCCCCTCTCCCAAGATGGGAGAGGGGAATCTGGCCCCCTTCTCCCATCTTGGGAGAAGGGTTGGGGATGAGGGCGACAACTGCTTGAATTCAATTTGATAAAAAGGCGGGGCACGAAATATCGTGCCCCGCCTTTTGTTGTGCACCCCTTCCCCCTCCGCTATAATCTCCCCATGCACACCAACAGCCTCACGGGCAACCTCCTGACCATCGTCGACGCCATCCGCGACGATTTCACCATCGCCAGCAACCTTCGTGACGACACGCTCGCCCGCAGCCGCGCGCTGATCCGCGCCTGTGCCCACGCCATTCGCGCCATCCACCGCCACGAGTGGGCCGAAGCCGAAGCCATGCTCGCCGAAGCCCGCGCCGATGGCGAAGCCATGGTCGCGCCGCTGGCCGATCACCCCGATTTGTACCACTCCGGCTACACCCAAGATGCGCTCAAGGAGCTGGTCGAGGCGCACGTTGTCTACGCCGTGATCCGCGGTGAACCAAGCGATTTGCCCCGGCCCAGCGCGCTCCACGTCACCGGCGCGACCTATCTCAAGGGGCTGGGCGAGGCCGCCACCGAGATGCGCCGCTTTGTGCTCGATTTGGTGCGCCGCGGCCAAGTCGCCGAGGCCGAGCCCTATCTGGACTTTATGGACGAGGTCTACAGCCACCTCGTGACCGTCGACTTTCCGGACGCGCTCACCCACGGCCTGCGTCGACAGACGGACATTTTGCGCGGCGTGCTGGAGCGCACCCGCGGCGACTTGACCATGAGTTTACGCCAGGAGCAGATGCGGCAGGCGTTAGAGAAGTTTGAGGGTCGGCTGCCGGAATAGAATGCGGATTGGGCGCGAGAGGATGGCCGAATGTAACCGTCACGGCCCCAACCATCACAGCCTTCCCCCTCGCGTTTGGGCCGTGATTGTCACCTTCATCGACCATCTCAGCAAATACGACGTACATACATAACCATGCCCATTCAGCCGCTCACCGACGTTCCCATCGACCCGCACATCGCCACGCTGCCCAAGGCGGACCTGCACCTGCACCAGGAGGAACGTCCCCGGCTCGACCGCGTGGTCGCGCGGCGCGAAGGGCGCGTGCCGTATAGCTGGCGTGATTGGGCGCAACATTTAGTCGACAATGTCTCGCCGGGCGAGCAACGGCTGCACGACCTGTTTCTGCCCGACAAGGAGTTGCCGCTCGACGGCGTACCGGGCGAAGAGCCGGACTACATTACCGCCAAAATTGCCGATACGCTGCTGGAGAGCGCGACGGACGGCGCAATCTACACCGAAATTCGCTTTGGCAAATCCGGCGCGGCCCTGCAGCGACCCGACTTTATGACGCTCTTTCGCGAGGCCGAGCGACGGGTGCAGCAGCAGTATCCGCACTTCTACGCCGAAGCGCTTGGCTTTCTCTACCTAACGAATGACGCCAAACAGCTCGCCGTGGAAGAGCGTCTGTTAAAAACTTGTTTGAGCTTGGCACGCGACGGATTGGGCGGTCTCGACTTTATCGTTGCGCCCTACACCACAGAGGCCGATCCGGCGCTCTGGCAAATTGCCTACCGACTGGCCGAGCGCGCCGTCGACGCGGGGCTGGGCATCACCGTCCACGCCGCCGAATTTTCCACGGCCAATCTCGCCGCCGCGCTGAGAACGCCGGGCCTCTCCCGCATTGGTCACGGCGTCTACGCGACAACCAACGCTCGCCTGCTCGACCGGTTGGTCGAGAGCGGCGTCACCGTCGAATGCTCGCTTTCCTGTAACGTGGTGCTGGGCGCAGTCGACTCCTACGAAGCGCATCCCATTCGCCATCTCATCGACGCTGGCGTGCCCGTCACGCTCAACACGGATGACCCGGTGCGCGTGTGGACGACCATTGGTCGGGAGTATGCGATTGCCTATGAGCTGGGCTTCTCGGTGGATGAGCTGCTGGGGTTTACGCGACAGGCGGTGCAAGCGGCTTTTACCTCGTCGACGCGACGGGCGCAGATGGTAGAATGGCTGGATCATGCCAAACAAGTCAGCTGAATACAAAACGCTCGTCTCCGCCAGCGACATCGGCGCGTGGGCCTTTTGCCAGCGGGCGTGGTGGCTGGCGCGCGTGCAGGGGGCCGAACACCGCAACCCCGCCGTGCTCCAGCGCGGCGACGAGATGCACGCCAGCCACGGTCGCACCGTCTCCCGGGCGGCGTGGCTTCAGCGCGCGGCATTGGTGTTGATTGGGGTGGCGGTGTTGCTGTTGATTGTGATGGTTGCTGGGAGATGGTGGTAGAGACTTAGTGAGCGGTCAATAAAGTTTCACCCCCTCCCAGCCTCCCCCAGAATGGGGGAGGGGCCGTCGCTTCGTTGACGAGCAGGTCGCTCTTACACAAATTGTGGAGTGTTCAATCGCGCCACCGACAAAGGATCAGCTCCCTCCCCATCATGGGGAGGCTGGGGAGGGGTTCCCACACTACCAACCGCGCCACGTAGTCTATCAATCTATTACAACCATCAAACCAAAAATCCGCGCAATCCGCGCAATCCGCGGCTATTCTTCTTTCCCGTGACTACCCTCACCCACTCCGCCCTCGATGCGCTCGGCCTGGCCGCCCGCGTTCCCCCCGATGCCCAGCCGCGCGTCAACAGCGCCCGCGGCATTTGGGAGCCCGCCTCGTGGCTGCTCCACGCCGTGGTCGAAGCGCTGACCGCATCGCTCGATCAGCTTGGTGCGGGCGACGCGGCGCTGACCGTCGCCGCCCTGGCGCGGCCCCGCGAACCGCTTGCTCCCCTGCGCGTGATCTACGCCCTGGCCAACCATGGCATCACCCAGCCCGCGCTGCACACGCTGGCTCGCGTCCGATTAGCCGAGCAGCGCGATGGCCTCCTCGCCGCCGGGCTGGATTCGATGGTTCCTGCCGAAACGCGCGCCGAAGAGCTGCTGCTGGCCGCTGCCGCCGCCAGCCATCTCGAAGACGCCAACCTCGCCTTCGCCTGCCTCGAACGGCTCGACCGCACCACCCGCGGCTGGGACACCGTCATTGTGCGGCCCGATCTGCGCACGCTGCTCGCCCAAACGCTGGCCCGCCTCGACCTCAGTCCGCTCACCACCCATCTTATTGCCTCCGCCGTTCGCCGCTTCGACGAGACGGGCGTTGTGCTGCTGGGCGAAATTGCGCGCTGGGCCGTGGAGGACGTCGAGGAGAAGCGCGGGAAGGAAAATTTTCTGCGCGAGGCGGACCTCGTCGCGCCCGGCGCGACGCCGCCGCCCTTTGTGCAGCCGCCGCTGCTGCGCCTCTGCGTGCAGACGCTGGAAGAGACCCAACTCGTCCAGCTCCACAGCCGGCGCGTCGCGGCAACGGTCTTTGCCCGCGCGGCCCAGGTCGATGCGGTGCTGGATCAGCTCGCGATTGTTGCTGCCGTGCAGGAGGCGCGCCGGGCCAGCGGCCTCAATCGCGAAGTGGATGAGGCGACCTTCCGCCGCGTCAAGCGCCCCCAGGCCAACGCTGATATCGACTTTCAAGCCTACACGCTCCAAAGCGCCATCCACGCCCTGCCGCTCGCCCACGTCCGCTACGGCGAACGCGTCCAGCTTGCGCAACAGATGGCCGCCCTCGGCACGCGCAGCGATGGCTGGACCGCCGCCGCCAGCGCCACGGCGCTGATCCGCCTCGGCGCGATCGGCCTCGCCATCGACGTGGTCAAATCCGTAGACGCCAGCGACCCGACGCGCAGCGAGGGCTTGATCGACGTGGTGCGCGCGCTGCTGGCCGCGGGCGAAGGGCGCGTCGCGGACGAGCAGGTGCAGGCCGCGCTGCAGTGGGCCAGCGGCTACGATGGCCGCAACCCGGAGCGGGCCATCACCTGGGGGCTGGCCGAGCTCTTTCTAGAGCGCCACGAGCCGAGCCGCGCGCTTGATCTGCTCGCTCGCCGCGTGCGCGAGCCGACCCTGCGCGAGCGGCTGCGCAGCCTCTTCCGCCGCATCGGCTCCTTTGGCGACGACGAGCTGCGCGACGGCGGCCTGCGCCTGCGTGCGCTGCTCCAGCAGCAGGCCACTGCGCCCAGCGCCGACCGCGCCAAAGAGATTCGCTCGCTGGTCGAAACGCTGCGCAAGGCCGCGCCGCGCCTGTTGGAGGGCGAGGCGCTCGTTAATTTTTACGGGGAGGGATTGCTGCGCCCGCTGCTCACGGCGGCAGAGGCAGATGCGCGTGCGCTGGCTTGGCCGCTGCTGGACGAAGTCGGCGCGGCGCTGGCGGCGTTGGGCGGTCGCCATGCGGCGCGCACGGCGGACGTGTCGGCGCTGCTGGCGAGCCAAGTAGCGGAACGCACGGGGGGCAATGAAA
Source organism: Caldilineaceae bacterium (assembly GCA_965213595.1). GTDB lineage: Bacteria > Chloroflexota > Anaerolineae > Caldilineales > Caldilineaceae > JBCCFC01. Next base: position 1,609,124 of record CBDBZO010000002.1, read on the forward strand.
ACCCTGGTGATTTTGCGAAAGCAGCGGCGAACGAACCGGGGGAGGCCAGCGCGTCGGCGGGGTCGCCGAACCCAGCACCCGTTCCACGCGAGCTGCTCGCCACCTTTCTGCGCACCCTCTGGCAGCGCGACGCCGAGCGCGGTCTGTGGCAAACCGTCTACGGCATTGAGGGCGGCCTGCCGCTGCTGCTCGCGCTCGAAGGGCCGGACGCGCTGGTTGCGCTGGCCCAGGCCGCCGATGCCCGCGGCTCAACGTGGATGGCGCAGCAGGAGGCGCTGCGGCTGGCCGCGGAGCAACGGAAGCAAGCAACGTTGGAATAGACGCGCCCTTGTGTCGGGTTTGCCCCAGCAGAGAACCCTTCGTTCCACCTCACGCCGCCGCTGTGGACTCCGCCCCCACGGTTGGCGATCTGCGCTCCTCGCGCCGTCGTCGCCGTTCCGCACGCTGAATGCGGGCTTCCGTATCGAAGAAATTTTGCACGGCTAACAGCCCGTAATTCAACACCAGCGCCAGCAGCGCGACGACGACCGAGCCGCTGATGATTTTGTCGTAACGTCCCTGGGAGATGCCGTCGAAGAGCAGCGTGCCCAGGCCGCCCGCACCAATCAGCGCGCCGATGGTAGCAATCGCGACGGCGACCACGGCGGCGATGCGCATCCCGGCGATGATCACCGGCAGCGCCAGCGGCAGCTGCACGCGTGACCAGCGCTGCCACGCATTCATGCCCATTCCCTTCGCCGCCTCCAACATCATCGGCGAGACGCCTTTGAGCCCGGCCAAAATGTTGCGCACCAAAATAATCTGCGTGTAAATCACCAGCGCCACGATCACCGAGCGGCGGTTGAGGCCAAAGATTGGCAGCAGCAAAATCAGCAGCGCAATCGACGGAATGGTGTAGAGCGCACCCAGCACCCCCATCACAATCGACGACGCCCGCTCGGAGGCGACCAGCAAAATGCTCAGCGGCAGCGCCACCCCAATCGAAATCAGCAGCGCCACGCCCGTCATGTACAGGTGCTCGGCGGTCAGCTCAAGGATGATGTCGGGATTGTTGAAGATGTAGTCCATGGGGATTTACAATTTTGATTTATAATCAGCGCAAAAGATTTGAGGCAGGAAGGGGATTTGCTGTGGCTACGCTAATAATTAGACTACCAGACGACAGGTACAACCGCCTGAAGGCGCTGGCTCAACACAAACAAATTAGCATAAATAAGCTGCTTGACGAACTCTCCACGCAAGCCCTGGCTGAATTTGACAGCGAGACACGCTTCCGGGCGCTGGCGGCGCTTGGCGATCCAAAGCGTGGGCTGGCGATTCTCGATAAGCTGAACGCTCACTTTGCCAAAGAGTAGCAGTGTCAGAAGTTTTACCGCAAATGACGCGATTTGGGTTAACAGCAGCCGAAAACTGACGTTCGGCAGAAGCGAAAAAACGGGGCCAGACTTTAATACACTCGGCTCGTTGGTCGAGCATGGATTCCCGTCTTCACGGGAATGACAAAATTCGACCTCTCCGCTGAACGGCGCAACCTCGAAGCGTTTCTTGATAACCATTCGCGCGATTCGTGTGAGTCGCGGCAGAAAATTTACTGCGTCGACGTGCGAATGTCGTCCAGCGAAATGACGCCCACCGGCTGCTCGCCGTCCGTCACGGTCAATTCGCCGCGGTCGATGCGCAGCAGGTGCGACAATGCGTTGCGCAGGCTGTCGTCGCGGTCGATGGTTGGATCGCCGTTGGGCGAATAATTTGCCGGCAAATCCTGCATCGCCGTCTCGACGCGCACCAGCCCCAGCTGCCGCACCACATCGTCCGACCCCACCAGCTCGCCCACGAAGTCGTTCTCCGGGCTGTTTAACACGTCGAACGGCGAGGCAAATTGCACCACCCGCCCCTCACGCATCACCACAATCTGGTCCGCCAGCCGCAGCGCTTCGTCCACATCGTGGGTGACGAAGAGAATCGTCTTCTGAATTTGGCGCTGGAGCTGGAGCATCTCGTCCTGCAGCGACGTGCGCGTGATGGCGTCGATGGCGCTAAAGGGCTCGTCCATCAGGATCACGTCCGGATCGCCCGCCAGCGCACGGGCGACGCCGACGCGCTGCTGCTGCCCGCCCGACATCTGCGACGGGTAGCGGTCGCGGTACTGCTCCGGCGGCAGGTCGACCAGATCGAGCAGCTCGTCCGCCCGTTCGCGGATGCGCCCCTTGTCCCAGCCCAAAAGCTTGGGCACAACGGCGATGTTGTCCAGCACCGTCATGTGGGGGAAGAGGCCGATCTGCTGGATCACGTAGCCGATCTGGCGGCGCAGGTCGACGACGCTCATGTCGCGGATGTCCTGATCGCGCAGAAAAATTGTGCCGTTGCTCGGCTCATAGAGCCGGTTGACCATCTTCATCAGCGTCGTCTTGCCGCAGCCGGAAGGGCCGACAAGCACGATAAATTGACCCTCATCGATGCTCAGATCGACGTGGTCGACGGCTGGGCGAGCCATGCCGGGGAATTCTTTGGTGGTGTTCTCGAAACGGATGATGGACATAGGAATGCGTAGTGCGTAGTGCGTAGTGCGTAGTGCGTGAACTGGTTGAGCAACCGCCCGGTAAGCTTTACTAGTCCACGCACTACGCACCACGAGTGCCTCTCGAAAACTTTACTCGCTGATCAGCCCTTGCTCGACCAAGAACGCCCGCGCCACGTCTGCGGGTTCTTCGCCTTCGCCGCTCACCTGGTTGTTCAGCCCCTGCATGATTTCGTCCGTCAGCAGCGGCTGCACCTGGTTGAGTGCGTCGGCAATGGCGGGGTTGGCGTCCAGCACGTCCATCCGGATCACGGGCGCAACCTGGTAAGGCGGCCACAGGCTCTGGTCGTCCTGGATCACGACGAGGTCGTTGGCGGCAATTTCGCCGTCGGTGGTAAAGGCAACCGTCACGTCCGCCTCGCCGCTGGCAACGGCCTGGTAGCGCAGGCCGGGGTCGATCGGGAGAAAGTCACCAAATTCAAAGCCGTAGACTTCCTGCAGACCGGCGACGCCATCTTCGCGTTCGGCAAACTCCGGCGGCCCGACAAGCGTCAAGTCGCCCGCCTGCTCGGCCAAATCCGAAATCGTTTCGATGCCCAGCTCTTCGGCACGGGCGCGCGGCATGGCGAGCGCCTGCGTGTTGTTAAAGGGGGCGGCCTCGAGCCACGTCAGATCAAACTGCTCTTCGTACTCGGCTTTCACCGTGTCGTAGACCTCCTGCGCGTCGTTGAGCGGCTCCATGCCGAGCACGGTGAGCAGGCCGGTGCTGGTGTATTCCGGATAGAGGTCAATTTCGTCGTTGAGCAGCCCTTCCTGGGCGATGGGCGTTGAGCCGAGGTTGAGGCGGCGATCCACGCTAAAGCCGGCGTCTTCCAGCAGCAGCGCGTACATCTCGCCCAGGATAAATTGCTCGGTAAAGTTTTTGGAGCCGACGCGCACGGTCGTGTCGCTGGCTTCAGCGTCGCTGTCGGCGTCGGCCTCTTCGACGGTTGCGTCGCTGGCGGCTTCGGCGGTCTCGTCGCCGCTGCTGTCGCTGCCGGTCGAGACGCCGGGCTCCAGCGCTTCGCAGGCGCCCAGCGCAAGAATCAGCAGCAGGGCAAGCAGGGTGTAAAGTTTGGTCAAACGGTTCATGATGTTCCTTTTTGTTGAGATAGAAATAGTTGAGATAGAAAAAGAAGCGAAACTAAGTTGGTGGTTCGAGGGCGCGTTGCGCCCGGCTCAGGCTAAGCTCGGCGATCAGCGTTAGCAGCGCGACGGGAATCGCGCCCACGAGCAGAATGGGAATGCTGTAGACGGAAAAGCCGAGCACAATAAAATAGCCCAGCCCACCCGCGCCAATAAAGGCGGCCAGCGTCGCGCTGGCGATGACTTCCGTGGTGGCGGTGCGCACGCCCGCCAGGATCACCGGCAGGGCCAGCGGCGTCTCCACGCGCAGCAGCGACTGCCAGGGCGTCATGCCCATGCCGCGGGCGGCTTCGCGCACGGCGGGCGAAATCGTGCGAAAAGCGGTATCGATGTTGATGAGCAGCGGTGGCAGCGCCAGCAAGATCAGCGCGAGCGCGGCGGAGGTAAGGGAGAGGCCAAAGAACGGAATCGCCAAAAAGAGCACGGCCAAGCTCGGCACCACGCGCAGGCCGTTGACGAGGTTGATAAAGGTGAGGGAGGCGAGACGGGAGCGGGAAGTCCAGATGCCGAGGGGCAGGCAGATGACGAGGCTGATGCCCAGCGCCACGGCAACCAGCAGGAGATGATCGCCCAGCGCGCCGAGCAGTTCGTCGACGTGCGTGCTGGCGTAGGCGAGTGCATCCGCTAAAGTGGCGAAGAAGCTCATCGGGGTCGCTCCTCTCCAGCGCGGTACGCGAACGCGGGGGCTATTGAGTTGTCGTCGCTGCTTAGGCGCTTGTTGTGCAGGCGAAAGCTGGTGCCGAGCGTGTTCACAAAGCTATCCTGATGGGGCTTCGGCGGGGCAGGACGAAGAGTGTTTGCGCCCGCGCGCTAATACCGGATCAGTGTAGCGGAATGTCGAGCGGGTCTCCGTGGGGTTTGTTACGGATTGCGGGGCAGACCCGCGCTGCCGGGTGCGTTAGCGGCGCAGGGGAAAGCGCCAGCGGTGCGAGGCGCGCTCGGCCAGGGCGTCGAGCTGTTCGGGGGTGCCGAGACAGATGAGGGCATCGCCGGCACAGAGCAGAAACCCCGGGCCGAGATCGATTTCGTGGCGGCCATTCTCGCGGCGCACGGCCAGAATGTTGACGCCGGTTTCGCGGCGCACGTGGCTTTCGGCCATGGTCCTATCCGCCAGCAGCGAGCCCTGCCCCACCACGACCTCCTCGATGCGCAGCTCCAGCTCGCCGCGCTGCATCACGACTTCCAGAAACTCGGTTACGGTGGGCGAGCGCAGCTGGGCGGCCATGCGTCGCCCAGCGATTAGGTAAGGGTTGATCACGTGGTTGGCGCCGGCGGTCTGCAGCTTGCTGGCGCTGGTGGGCACGTGGCCGCGCGAGATGATCATCAGGCCGGGGTTGAGCTGGCGCGCCGTCAGCGTGACAAAAACGTTGGTGGCGTCGTTGGGCAGGCAGGCGCAGAGACCCGCCGCGCGCTCGATGCCGGCCTGCAGCAGCACGTTGTCGTTCGAGGCGTCGTCGGCGATGTAGTTGATGCCGCGCTCGGCCAAGCCCTCCAGCACGTCGGGCTGGTTGTCGATCACCACAAAGTCGAGCTGCTCTTCTTCCAGCCCTTCCGCCACCTGCTGGCCCACGCGCCCGTAGCCGCAGATGATGTAGTGGCCATTCAAATTGTTAATTCGTCGCTCCATGCGTCGCCTCCGCAAGATGCCGCGCAGTTCCCCCGCGACAATATAATCCGCTACCGTGCTAAAGGAGTAGGTCAATACCCCCACGCCCATAATAATCAGCACCGCCGTAAACATCTCACCAGGCTGCGAAAGCGGCACTTCTTCTTCGTAGCCGACGGTGCTCAACGTGATGATGGTCATAAAGAGCGAATCCCAAACGGAGGATTGCTCGAACAGCATGTAACCCGCCGTGCCAACGGCGACCAGCCCGGACGCCAGGGTTGTCACGATAATTAGCCGTCGTGTAAGATCAAATTCGCTGCGCACAGCACTCCCTTTTCGTCATTCGAGTCCAGTTTCTGCAGAAAAGCGCTACATGTTGTGGATAAGTTCGGGGATAACGCCAGATATAGAGGACAACTCGACGCGCGGTTGACTTTACACGGTGCGCGTCAGCACGGGGTAGATTTCGCCCGTGCGCCGAAAGCCGAGCGAGCGGTAGAGCGCCTGCGAGCGCGCATTGCTCGTCTGCGTGTTGAGCACCACCGTTTCCGCGCCGCGTTCGTGGGCCGCGCTCAAGCTGTCCACCAGCAGCCGCCGCCCAATGCCGCGACCTTGGGCGCTGGGATGCACGGCCAGCCGCGCCAGCATCGCCTCGCTTGACGCGTCCGCTTGTAGATGGCTGCCGTGCTCGAACGGATCAATGCCGGCGGGGCCACAGAGCGCGGCGTAGCCCAGCAGCCGCGCGTCGCTGCTGCCCTGGCCGTCATCCGCCACGGCGACGCAGACGTGGCAGCTCATCAGCAGTTCGAGCAGGTGACGCTCGTCCATGTGCCAAATCGAATCGAAGGCTTCGCCATCCAGCCGGGCCAGCTGCTCGACTTCATCCACGCGCGCCGGCCTCAGCTCGACCATCGCCGCGCCGCCCCCCGCCTGCGCCGCGCTCTGCGCCAGCCGTTCGTTAATCTCGTCCACCCGCCGCGACAGCCGCGTTAACGCCAGAAACTGCACGCGGTCGATCTGCTCAAAGCCAGCGGCCAGCAGCGGGCGCACAAGCCAGTTGTCGGCATCGTAATAAATCATCTGCCAGCCGGGCCCTTCGCGGACGTCGCCGCTGGCCGCAGCCCGCTCTTCGTCGCGCAGGATTTGGCTGGCTGCGGACACCAGCGCCGGCACGTCCGTGATCGCCGAGCGACCGCGCGCGACCGCCGCACAGGTAATGTAGGCGCGGCTCGGCGCGTCCGCGGGCAGCGTGGTCGGTCGCGCTTCGCGGCGCACGCCGAGCAGCGCTGCGGGCGTGCCGCCAAAGAGGCCGCCCGTCGACCCCAACAGCACCACGCCGTCGTTTAGCAGCGATTGCCAATCTTCGCGCCCCAAGTTCTGAAAGATGTGCCGCCCCCGCTGCATCAGGCGGCGGATGCGGTCAAGATCGCTGGGGGTGGCGCGGGTGATGTTCATAAAGGACAAGGCTCGTTCCACGCTCTAGCAGATTAGGCTAATCCAAGATTATAAATATACCACGGCTGATTGTGATGGAGGTGCGTCGCACATCCAACATGGCTTATCCCGGTACAGTTAATTTCCTGGAATTGCCTTAAACAAATAAAGGGTAACGCGGAGTGAGCATCCTCAGATGCGAACGGCCCGACGAGATTACCTGGTTAATTCCTTAATCTGCTACTGCGTGGAATGCTAAGCTAGACGCTCTGCGTCTTTGAATAACTCATGTTGCGTGCTACCTCGGCGGTACGGGCACGCCATGGCGTGCCCGTACCGCCGAAAACGGCTGCTTGACAGCGTAACATAGTGAATAATCATTCATTTTCTGCGCGGGCACGTTGGGACGCAGGAGCGCCCCGACAGGCATTCCCACGCGGAGCGTGGGAACGAGCACTCCTGATCAGCTCAACACCGCCCGGTTGCCGTACACCCGCTCGTAATACTCCCGAAACTCGCCCTCGCGAATCGGCTGCCACCACTGGGGATTGTCGGCGTACCAGCGCGCGGTGCGGCGGATGGCCTCTTCGTGGCTGTGCTCCGGCTCCCAGCCGAGCCCCATGATCTTGCGCGGGTCGATGCAGTAGCGCCGGTCGTGGCCCAGCCGATCCTCGACGTGCTGAATCAGGCTGCGCGGCTTGCCCAATTCGTCCAGCAAAACCTCGACCATCTCCAGATTCGTCATCTCCGTGCCCGTGCCGATGTTGTAGGCCTCGCCCAGCGCGCCTTCGTGCAGGACGAGATCGACGGCCTCGCAGTGATCCGTCACGTACTGGTAATCGCGCCGCTGCTGGCCATCGCCGTAAACGGGCAGCGGCTGATCGGCGAGCGCGTTGGTGACGAAGAGCGGCACGACCTTTTCCGGGTACTGGTAGGGGCCGATGTTGTTGGCCCCGCGCGAAATCGTAGTCGGCAGGCCGTAGGTGATGTGGTAGGCGTTGACAAAGTGCTCGGCGCTGGCCTTGCTGGCGGCGTAGGGGCTGCGCGGGACCAGGCAGTCCGCCTCGGCGCTGCGGTGTTCGCCCTCGATGTGGCCGTAGACTTCGTCCGTGCTAATCTGGTGATAGCGCAGGTTGCCGTGCGAGCGCGCCGCCTCCAGCAGCACGTAGGTTCCGTAGATGTCGGTGCGCACAAAGGCGTCCGGGTCGAGGATGCTGCGGTCCACGTGCGTCTCCGCCGCGAAGTTGACGATGGTGTCCACGTCGTGGTCGTGAATCGCCGCGTTGACGGCATTCACGTCGCAGATATCGCCTTCGACAAAGGTGTAGCGCTCCGCGTGCTGGGCGGCAACGTCTGCCAGATTTTCGCGCCGCCCGGCGTAGGTCAGCTTGTCAAAAATGACGGCGTGGTAGCCGGGGTGGCGGTCGAGCAGCAGGCGCACAAAGTTGCAGCCGATAAAGCCCGCGCCGCCGGTGATGAGAATGTTTTGCATAAGTTGAATCCGGTTGAAAGAATTTTAAGGTCATTTCAAAAAATTAAATGTACCGGCAGTCCGCGTCCCCGGCTCGCGCCGCACGTAGGCTCATCATGCCAGTCGCTTCGGCGCGTGCCGGGGACGCTATCCAGCGGCATACTTGTTTTCTTGGATTGGCCTAACGCGGAGGCGCAGAGATGCGAAGAGAAAATTTGTGAGTTCCGTAGGTCGGTTAAAGATTAGAGTTGTTCCCAAACAAGCAAACAAAGCATATCGCTCAGGCGAGGCTCGTGTTCGACCGTAGTGGGAGGGCGCGCCCTCCCACTACGGTCGAGCGGCGTCCCCCCAATTTCTAGCGGGATTTGTTAATCAGGAACAAGTCTATTGTCGGCTTCGCTCAGTGATCAATCCGTTCGACCTGCATCATTGACGAGCAACCGCCCCTGCGCCTCCGCGCCTCCGCGTTAATTTTGCGGTCTTACCCCAGTCGTTCCCGCCGGAAGCGCGCCCGCTCCCGATTGCGACGCAGCCTGCGCAGGCGACCGGGCTGCTTGTGGGCGGGCAGGGGAAAGCTAAACGAGAGCGTCAGCGTGGGAACCTCGTGCAGGGCGGGCAGCAGGGCATCGGTCGGAAGCGCGTCGTCTGGGCTGGATGTGGCGCTGGATGTGGCGCCGGGCGCGTGCAGCCCCGCGGCGGCGGGGGCCCGCCAAGCATCCGCCACGCGCGCCCGCTCGATCTCGCCGCCGTTGGTGGCCAGGTAGGCGACTTCGTCCGCCAGCCGCTGGCGAGCCGCGTGGGCAACGGCGCAGAGACGCTGCACCTGTTCGGCCATGGCGGCGCGGACGGCGCGAAAGCGGTCGCGGTCAAAGGCGGTGGCGTCAAACTGGGCGCTGAGGTCCAGATCAATATCGGGCGCAGCGGGGCCGTTGCCGTGTAGAAAGTGCTGGGCGGCGCGGTATTGGGGCCAGAAATGGGCGTGCCAAAAGTGGTGCGCCCGCTGGAACGAGGGCAGCAGCCAATCCGCATGAAACAGCGCGTGCACGGTCGACACGCGCTCGCTGATCTGCACCAGCGCCGCGGCCTGTGCGGTGGTCAGGTCAAAATAAGCCGCGGCATCAAAATGCTCCCAAGCGGGGTACGCGTCACCCAGCCGCCGCAGCCGCTCCGCCACGTCCAGCGTAACCTGCGCCGCCAGCCGCGCTTCATCGTCCACCGAAAGCGCCGGCAGCGCCGAGCTGACGGGCGCACCGGCGGGGGCGCCGGCCTCGCCCTGGCCAATCTGGTAAAGGGTGACCAGCGAACGCCAGGCCGCCAAATCATCCGCCGGGGCAGCGGGCGTAGCCAGCGAGCCATTCAGCCGGTCGACGCCGCGCAGGGCGGCCAGCAGCGCGGGCACGCTGACCAAGCGTCCATCCAGCTCAGCAGAGCCAGCAGCCATCAGAGCAGCCCAACCTTGGAGTGATCGCCCAGCGTCATTTTGTACGCTTTCGGCTTGATCGGGCTGCACGTGACTTCGACATCGCGCCCGATGATGCTGTCCGTAATGCGGCCGGGCACGTGGCAGATCGAGCTGTTGTCGAGGACGATGCTGTGCTCGATTTCGCTCTCTTCGAGGATGGTGTGGTGGTAGATGCTGGTGAAGGGGCCGACGTAGCTGTTCACAATGCGGCAATCTTCGCCGATGATGGCCGGGCCGCGGATCACGCTGTTGATCACCTCCGCGCCGCGCTCGATGGTGACGAGATGGTCAATTTTGCTGTCGCGGTCCACGTAGCCCGCCACCTCGTGCTCAATTTCGCTGAGGACGCGATTGTTGGCTTCCAGCATGTCTGTCGCCTTGCCGGTATCGATCCACCAGCCGCGGTGCACGTAGGGGAAGACTTTGTAGCCGTGTTCGATCAGCCACTGGATAGCGTCGGTAATTTCGTACTCGCCGCGCCAGCTTGGCTGGATGCTGTGCACGGCCTCGAAGATGTGCGAATCAAACATGTAGATGCCGACGAGCGCGAGGTTGCTCGGCGGGTTGCGCGGCTTCTCGACGAGGCGCACAATTTGGCGCTGCTCATCAAGCACGGCGATGCCGTACTGCTCCGGCTCCGTCGTCTCGCGCAGCACCACCTGGCTGTTCCAGTCGCTGCTGGCAAACTGCTCGATCAGCGTGCTGATGCCGCCCTCGATCACGTTATCGCCCAGGAACATGACAAAGCGCTCGTCGCCGACAAAGTCCTGGCTAATCTGCACGGCGTGGCCCAGCCCGCGCGGCGCATCCTGCTCGATGTAGGTGATCTTTGCCCCCCAACGCCCGCCGTTGCCCACGGCCTCGCGAATCTGCACGCCCGTGTCGCCGATCACAATGCCAATCTCGCTGATGCCCGCCTCGCAGAGCGTCTCGATCACGCGGAAGAGCACTGGCTTGTTGGCAACGGGCACAAGCTGTTTGGCGCTGGTAAAGGTAATGGGCCGCAGCCGCGTGCCCTTGCCGCCGCTGAGAATGAGGCCTTTCATGGGTGGGAGATCTCGTTTCTAGAACGTTGGTTGGTGAGTAACACGTGAATCGTTGGTGCGCAACCAGGCAAACTTCGCCCGGTATTTTCGCGCGAAAGCGGAGCGGCGTCAACAATTTGACCGCCTCACCAGCAACTCCATATAGAAATAGGGAACCGCAGATGCACGCAGATAAACGCGGATTTGAGCTGTATGTTATGCGCTCTTGCACAGGTATCTGCGTGAATTCGCGTCTAGCGCTTCCAGTCGATACTAAGGAATGGCAACTAAATAAGATGAGCAAATGAGTATCGGCACGCACAGAGCCAGCTTCAGAGAACGACGCAGTTTCCACCTCCTCCCAGCCTCCCCCAACTTGGGGGAGGAGCCGAAACTTCGTCTGCCCCGTAATGGCTCCCTCCCCAAGTTAGGGAGGGCTGGGGAGGGGTGAAGCATTGCCTTCCTGCTCAAGTAAATTAATCGCCATTCCTAAAATCGCTCCCGCCTCACAGCGGCAGCGACACGCTCATTCCCGCCGCCAGGCTGCGGTTGACCGCTTCGGTGAACTCCATGTACTTGACGCCCGTCTCAAAATCCGTGTGCGTGATTTCTTCCTCGCCACGAATGGCGTTGACAAATTCCTCCTCCACGCGCCAGCCGCCCTCCAACTCCGATGAAATCTCGACTTCGCTCAATTCGTCGTCCCCCCGCTGCGCGCCGAAGAGGGTGTTCTGCGTAAATTTGAGCGTTCCCTCGCTGCCAAAGAGCGTCGCCGACGGTGGCTCGCCCGGCCCGGCCACGGCGGAGACTTGAATGTGCAGCTGCGCGCCACAGGCCATATCGCCCAGCACATCGATGTGGTCGGGAATGCGGACGGCTTGCAGAACGCCATTGTCATCGGGCCGCATCTTGACAAACGTTTTGCCCAGCGCCACCACATTCGTCGCCGTGCCCAGCCAGCGCATCACGGCTTCGTACCAGATGCCCAGGCTCATGATGTTCATGCCGCTCAGGTCGTAATCCTGCCGCCACGTCAGCGCGGCGTCGCGGTCGACAAAGCCGGAGCGCGCGACGACCTCCACGGCGAGCACGTCGCCCAGGTAGCCGTCGGCCAGCATCTTTTGAATGGTGCGGTCCGCCTTGAGCGAGAAGGGCGAGGGCACGATCTGCGCCACCTGCCCCGGAAAGGCCTGCGCCGCGGCCAGCATGGCGTGCGCCTCGTTGGCGTCGCGGGCCATGCGCGCTTCGACCATCACGTGCTTGCCCGCCTCCAGCGCGGCGATGGTCGCCCGCGCGTGCAGGTAGGGCCACGTGCCGATCACGATGGCGTTGGTGTCGGGGTCGGCAACGGCGTCGATCCACGAGTCGTAGCTCTTGGGAATGTCGAGCGCCTCCGCCGCCCGCCGCGATGATTCGGGGCTGCTGTTAACGACGCCGATAATTTCAACGTTTTCCTGCTCGCGCAGGCCGGGGATGTGGCGGTCGCGCGTGTTTTTGCCCGCGCCAATGATGCCGACGCGAATAGTATCGTTGCTCATGGTAAGTGTCTCTCTGTAGTTTACTTGGTGATGAATTTGCCCAACGTACCACTCGCCAAAAATAAGCGGCGCTCGGTTAGACGCCTTTGGTTGTTTAGCTGTAAGAAATGCACGGTTGCTCGACCAGTGTGCGTAAGCGGAATGATTTTTTCATCAGCCAAGCGAAAATGTGCGCGCCAGCGATCCCGCCGCGGATGATATAGCGTCGTGACCCGCTTGGTTTGTGGATCAATGGATGATAGATCGCTGCCCTTGCGCCGATTACAAAACGAGCAGCAGAGCGCCAAGTTCTCCGCGCTCGTCTCGCCGCCGTGCTTTTCTGCAATAATGTGATCAACCTCGTGCACGCGGAACGAATCCGATTCGGGAACCAGGCAGTACTCGCAGCAGCCGCGGGCTCGCCCGCGCACGAGTTGGCGCAGCGCCTCTGGAACGCGTGTCGTGCTCACCGGGCGCTCAGCATAATGCGCGCTTTGGCCTTGGCGACGCGCACGAGATGCTCGATATACTCGTACTGATCCAATTCTCGCTCCTCGGCTTGCGTCAACGCTGCACTGCGGTTTTTGGCAAGCAGCGCGCCAATCCGTTGATCCAGCGCGGGCGACGGGCGCAGCTCCACAACCTCCACAGGCGACGGCAAACCTGCGAGGTATTCGAGCACATCGTCCAAACCCGTGTAGGTGGTGCGCGCCTGCTGCTCATCCAGCTCGTTTAGGCCCAGCTCCAAAATTTGTGGAATTTGCGCCTGCACCGGGTGCAGACGCGTCGCTAGGCTGTCGGGGACATCAATCGTAATTGAAGACATGATTTCCTCCTTTAACAACTTTTTGATGCAAAGGCGCAAAGGCGTTTATGAACGGATTTTGCAGTTGGACATTGCATTGCCATGGGGTGGGGACGTTCGCATTTGAGAATGCTCACTCCGCTCTCCTCTTCTTCTACGCGGCCCTCCGCGTCTCCACGCCCTCTGCGTCCTCCGCGCTAAAAACCTCTGCTCAACGCTCAAACTTCGTCCCCACGTGGATTGCCACCGTCCCCAACATTCTTTCCACGTAAAAGACGTTGCGCAGCCCGGCCTGCTCCATCTTGATTTGCAGCATCTCCGGCGCGGGAAAGTTAACGGTGCTGTTGGGCAGGTAGGCGTAGGCCTGCCCGTCGCCGCTGATCAGGCTGCCGACGAGCGGGACAAGCCGAAAGAAGTAGAGCGAGAAGAGCGGCCCCAGCAGCGTGTTGTCCGGCGGGGTGATTTCGAGGCAGACGACTTTGCCGCCGGGCTTGACGACGCGCGTCATCTCGCGGAAGGCGGCCACGCGGTCGTCGACGTTGCGCACGAGAAAGCCACAGGTGACGGCGTCGAATGAATCTGCGTCGTAGGGCAGGTGGAAAACGTCGGCCTGCGTAAAAGGAAGCTGCTGGCCGGGCACTTTGCCCACGCCCGCAGCCATCATCTCGTAGGTGAAATCCGCGCCCACGGCCTGCACGCCGGGATACTGCTGTTTGGCGGCGTAGGCGATATCGCCCGTGCCGGTGCCGACATCGAGCAGCAGCCCGCGCGGCGGCAGCTCGCAAAATTCGAGCAGCTCGCGCCGCCAGCCCTGGTCAAAGCCAAAGGTCATCACGCGGTTCATCAGGTCATACGTCGGCGCAATGCGGGCGAACATATCGTTGACGTAGACGGGTCGCTCGTCGGTCGTGGGCAGGGTGGAAAAGGGTTGGTTGGTCATGATGAATTGATGATGTGAGGCGTGGTGCGTGGTGCGTGCGCTGGTCACTTACCGATAAGTTACTGCAACCTATTTGTATTTGATGATGTAATAACACGGCACGAAATTTCGAGAAGTTGAGCAAAATTAACGCGGAGACGCGGAGGCGCAAAGGGATTGTTCGTCGACGAGCTTTTCTCCGCGTCCCTGCGTCTCCATGTCAAGTATCATTGTAAAATTAAGCGCGTGGCACAAATCCGTGGAACCATAGTCGGCTGACGACTCACGCACTACGCACGACGCACACATTTCCCCAGTGCTCGTACTCCATGCCGCGCGCCGTCGCGTTCGCGGCCTCCTCGCTGTAAAGCCGACGCAGCAGGTGCAGCGCCATGTCGATGCCCGCGGAGACGCCCGCGCTGGTGACGATTTTACCTTCGTCCACCCAGCGCTCGCTGCCCGGTTCCCCACCGCGCACTTCGACATCGGGAAACATCTCCCGCATCCGCTCGACGCTCGCCCAGTGTGTCGTCGCCGCTTTGCCGTCGAGCAGGCCCGCTTGGGCCAGCAAAAAGCTGCCGGTGCAGACGCTCGTCGTCAATTCTGTTGAGTTGGCCCGCTCGCTAATCCAATTCACAACCGGTGCGTGGTGGATCAGCGCGCGCGTTCCTTGGCCGCCGGGCACAAGCAGAATGTCAAGCGCTGGGCAATCAGCCAGCGCGTAGCGCGGCTGCACAACCAATCCGTTATTGCAGGTGATCGGCGCAGTCGACTCGGCGACAGCGAAGACGGTCAGCGGTCGCGCGCGGCTGTCGACGCCATCGCGGGCGGCGCTGAAGACTTCGTAGGGGCCGGCAAAGTCGAGCAGCTCGACGCCGTCGAAGATTAAAATACCAATGGTTCGGGGTTGCATGGTTGCGAACGTCCTCACATCACTTTTGGACACGGAATTTCTGGACACGGATAAACACGGATGAACACGGATTTTTTGCTCGTCAACAGATATTGCACCGCCTCTATCCGTGTGCAAAGCCCGTGTTTATCCGTGTCCTTCTCTTTGCACAGCGGCTACTTCGCCCGCTCAATCGCCGCGAGCACGCCTGCCGGATCGTTGGCCAGCAGCGCGTCGACGCCGAGGCGCAGATAGCCAGCGACGCGCGGCTCCGGCGTGGGATCGAGCGGGCAGACGAATTTGCCCTGGCCGTGGGCCCAGCGCGTGTAGAGCGGGTTGGCAAAGATCAGCGGCCAGAGCGGGCCGAGCAGCCGCGCTTCGCCCACGGGCAGCGGGTTGAAGCGGCTGATAATGCCCGTTGCCAAAGCCGGCTGTATTTGCTGGACAACCTTTACCCGGTTGTAGTGGAAGGAGACGACGGAGCCGCGCGCCAGCATCTCCGTCTCCGTCAGTAGGTCGACCAGCTGCTGGCCGCGCTCGCGCTGCAAAAATTGGTCGTCCTTTAGCTCCAGCAGCAGCGGCACCTGCGAGGCCGTCGCCTCGATCAGCGCGCGCAGGGTCGGAATTGGCTCGTTGCTCAGGCCGCCATCGGGGCGGCGGGTGCGGAACGTTTGCAGCTCGGCCAGCGTCATCTCGCTGATGCGGCCGCGGCCGTTGGTTGTGCGGTCGATGGTCGCGTCGTGGATCAGCACGATTTCGCTGTCGCGCGTAAAGCGCAGGTCGGTTTCCAGCGCATCGGCCCCCTGCTCCACGGCCAGCGCAAAGGCAGGCAGCGTATTTTCCGGCTCGCGCGTCTGCGCACCGCGATGGGCGACGATGAAGGGCGTGCCGCGCTGCTCGCGCAGCTTGCGCACGTTGTTCCAGGTGAGATTCATAGATCGTTTGGTGGATGTCGACCCAGCAGTGCTTCTTCTCGACGTATTTCTAGCATGACGGCTCGATTCAGGACAAGCGTGTTAACCGTTGCACGACCTGTAGCGGTCAATCCATGAAGGCGAAAACCGGCCCAGGTGAAACGTTGATGCCAGCTTTGACGATGCGGATTATAAATTGGTGCGAATGCGTTGGTTTCTGGGTCTTGTGCCTGTAACTTAGGCCTGCTTCAAGGGAAAAAGTTACCTGCGACTGTGACTGTCACTGTCCCAGGCCAGATGGCTTACGCGCTCGTGCGTGGACAGTGACTGTCACTGGCCCATAAAGGGTGACAGTCACGACCCGCACCAGGCGGGACAAGTTGCGTCTCGCCTGGCCGTGACGGTCACCCTGACCGGCTCATCGGACATTTATTTTCTTGCAACGGCCTTAGCGAATTTGCGCAACGAGCAAGAGACGCAAGCCAGCGCTAAATTACCCGCAGTTGTTTCTCCGCCTGCCGCTATCGGAATAACATGGTCAATATGAAACGTAGCGGCTTGCCCTGCCTGTGCGAGTCGACAATACTCACATCGTCCCTGCGCCCGATCCGTCGCAAGTCGTCGTAGGGCAGGGGGAATATACTGCATCGATTAATTTTGACGATACCTTTGAGCACGCAGATGCAACAGAGAGAGGAATTCAGCCAGTTCGACTAAGCCTTCGGCTTCAAGTCGTTCGTCTGCGGTCAACGATTCACCCGCATCTTGGCGATCCAGCAAATTCTGCAAACGCGTCTGCACAGCGGCTGGCAGTTGAAAACGGACAAGACTGGTCGGGATTTCTATCGTCTCTTCTATTGTTTGCATGGTAATGCTCCTTTACAGGCTGCTCACACGGTAACGCACAGGATCAGTTGGCTCCCATCGCGCCCTGTCGTAAACTCATGCTCGGCCTCATTACAGCAGCGGCGCTGTTTCCGAATTTTAACACAAATCACTGGAGTAAACGAGTTCATGTCCTTCTTCCTCTCCAAACTGCTGCCGCTTTTCATCTATCCGCTGGGGCTGGCCTGCGTGCTGCTGATCGCGGCGCTGGCGCTGCGGCGCTGGCGCAGGTGGCAGACGACGCTGGTCGTGCTGGCGTTCCTGGCGCTGTGGCTGGGCGGCAACCGCATCGTGACAATGGCGGTGGTGCGCTCGCTGGAGTGGCGCTATGAGCCGGTGGAGGTGGCGGAGCTGGCGGCGGACGAAGCGGGAAATATGATTGTCGTGCTGGGCGGGGCGACGCGCACGCCGGGCGATCAGCGGCTGCTGCCGGAGGTGAACGAGGCGGGGGACAGGCTGCTGCACGCGGCGTGGCTCTACCAGCAGCTGGGTCGGCAAGGGGAAGCGCCGACGGTCTTGCTCAGCGGCGGCAGCGTGGTGCTCAACGAGGCGCGGCCACAGGTAGATGAAGACGGGGCCGAGCAGGACGAGGAGATTATCGGCGAGGCGGTGCAGATGGCGCGGCTGCTGGACTTGATGGGCGTGCCGGAGACGGCGCTGCTGATCGAGGACCAGTCGTGGAACACCTACGAGAACGCCGTCAACACGCGGGCGCTGCTGGAAGCGCGCGGCTTTGATTTCGACCAGCCCGTCCTGCTCGTGACTTCGGCCATGCACATGCCGCGCTCGGTGCGCATCTTCGAGCGGCAGGGCTTTACCGTGCTCCCCGCGCCGACGGATTACCTCGTCGCGCGCGGGGATTGGGCCTACTACACGTCGCCCTCGCTACAGATGCAGACGATGAACCTGCTGCCCAGCGCCGCCGATCTCGATCTCACGTCGAAGGCGATCAAGGAGTACGTTGGGCTGGTCGTCTACCGGCTGCGCGGCTGGGCGTAGATCACGTTTTCAAAAAATTAACTACACCGGCTTAAGCCATGTTGGATGCGTATCGTACCTCACCACCCAACCAGTTTTATCGACCGGCGCGGGGGTCGTTGGTCGGATCTCAAGCGTGCAGCGCACGCCGCAGCCGTTGGTGACTGTGCCGCCGCACCTTGCGGCGTGCAATGCACGCGACCGGCGCTATTCGCCAGCGGCCCGCGCCAGCCGCGATTCGGCTTCGGCGACGGGGAGGTTCGGCCAGCCGCTGGGGGATGATAGTCGAGTGCGACGCACGCCGCCCGTTCGGTTGGCCCACGAAGCGTCGCGCGCGGCGTGCGTTGCACTCATAAACCAACCAGCTTTATCAACCGGCGCGGGGGTCGTTGGTTGGATCAAGCGTGCAGCGCACGCCACAGCCGTTGGTGACTGTGCCGCCGCACCTTGCGGCGTGCAACGCACGCGACCGGCGCTACTCGCCAGCGGCCCGCGCCAGCCGCGACTCGGCTTCGGCGACGGGGAGGTTCGGCCAGCCGCTGGGGGATGATAGTCGAGTGCGACGCACGCCGCCCGTTCGGTTGGCCCACGAAGCGTCGCGCGCGGCGTGCGTTGCACTCATAAACCAACCAGCCTTGCCGACCGGCGCAAGGGCCGTTGGTTGGATCAAGCGTGCAGCGCACGCCGCAGCCGTTGGTGACTGTGCCGCCGCGCCTGGCGGCGTGCAATGCACGCGACCGGCGCTACTCGCCAGCGGCCCGCGCCAGCAGCGATTCGGCTTCGGCGACGGCGAGGTTGAGGGCTTGGGCCAGCCGCTGGGGGATGGTGGGGTCGCTGGTGCTTTCTTGCAGGCGCACAAGCGCTAGCAACGCAACTGCGAATTGGTGGTCTTGGTAGCTGGCAAAAATTGACGCGGCTTCCAGTGTGTAATCGATCGCTTCCCCCCACCTTTCCTGAGCTTCGGCCATCAGCCCAAGGTGACCGCATGTGCGAGCCTGCTCGTAGCGGTCGTCAAATTTGATAAAGATTTGCAGTGCCTCTTTGTAATAACGCTCCGCCTCCCCCCACTTCTGCTGCTTCTGTGACAACATTCCCAACTGACCATAGGTGCCTGCCTGCTCGTAGCGGTCATTAAACTCGATGTAAATTTGCAGCGCCTCTTTGTAGTGGCGCTCGGCCTCGCCCCACTGCCACTGCTCTTGCGCCATTGCCCCTAGGTTGTGCAGCGTGCTGGCCTGGCTGAAGTGGTCGCTGAAGTCGATAAAGATTTGCAGCGCCTCTTTGTAGTAACGCTCCGCCTCCCTCCACTGCCGCTGCTTCTGTGCCATCATGCCCAACTGGTGCAGCGTGCCAGCTTGTTCGTAGCGGTCGTTAAAGTCGATTTTAATTTGCAGTGCCTCTTTATATTGGCGCTCCGCCTCCTCCCACTTCTGCTGCGCTTCCGATACGATCCCCAACTGATGAAAAGTGATGGCTTGGCTGTGGCGGTCGTTAAAGTCGATTTTAATTTGCAGTGCCTCTTTATAGTAGCGCTCTGCCTCTCTCCACTGCCGCTGTTTCAGCGACACTCTACCCAACCCATGCAGTACGGTGGCTTTTAGTTTGCCCCTTTGAAGGAGATCGAATCCTTCAACATTTCCGATAAGTTCGAGTGTACGTTCATATGACTTCTTCGCATCATCAAACTTTTTGTTCAAGAGTTGTTGTTTAGCAACTTCATCTAACGCACCTGCAAATGATGCGCCGATCGGTCCCGCTAAAATTTCTTGAGGATATGCCTCCATCTTTTGGTAAACATTTTGGCCTAATGCCAAAGCCCGTTGCTGGTCTTGAATGCGATCTAGATACAAAGTTAAAGGGTAATGAGTACTTAGAGTGTATTTGAAAAGTCGGAGCTAGGCCTTGATGCGGCCCAACATAGTCGCGATGGAAGCGGCATAGATCATGCCTTCGCTGCTCTGCGGACAGCGCTCGTAGTCCTTGCTCAAGCGACGATACTTGCCGAACCAGGCCAGCGTGCGCTCGACGACCCAGCGGCGGGGCAGAACGACGAAGCCCTTTTGGTCTTTGGGCCGTTTGACCACTTCCAGGGCAATGTCGAGTGTATCGCGCACCCACTCGACCAGGCCGCCCTTCTCGTAAATGCCGTCGGCCCAAATGAGTTGCAGCGAGTCGACGGTCTCGGTGACCTTGTCCAAAACGCGCTTGGCCCCGTGGTAGTCCTGCACGTTGGCCGCGTGCACAACCACGTCGAGTAAGTTCCCGACGGTGTCGACCACGATGTGGCGTTTGCGCCCGCTCACCTTTTTGCCTGCGTCGTAGCCACGAATACCGCCCGCCTCAGTGGTTTTGACGCTCTGACTATCCATCACCGCCGCGCTTGGTTTCGGGGCCCGGTTGCGTTGCAGGCGGTCAAAGCGCCGCAGCGCCCGGTTGAGGTAGCGCCAGGTGCCGTCCTTGCACCACTTGCGAAAGTGGTAGTAAACGCTGTTGGGGTTTGGCAGGTCGTGAGGCATGTTTGCCCACTGTCCCCCATTGCGCAAAATGTAAAAAATGGCGTTGACCACCTCGCGCAACTCCAACTCCATTGGTCGCCCCAGCCGGTTCTGTTCGAGTCGTCGCCGCAGGCGAGCTTCTAGCCATGCCCACTGCGCGTCCGTTACGTCGCTTGAGTATCCTTTTCGTTTGTGTGACAATGTCCTTCTCCTGTTTGGTGAATGGCTTCGGTTTGCACCTCCCATTCTACCAAACAGGACTTTTCAAATACACTCTAAGAATTGAAACGTGCTCATCAAGCGCAAAATTAAGTGCTGTCATCAAATTCTCGTACTCTACCCCAATCAATGTCTGCCCGAGCTGCTGTCCCTGCGGCTCCTTCGATTGAATCCACTGCGCCAGCGCGCCGCCAATCTCGTCGTAATGGGCACGGAAGGCCTGCTCCACCGCCTGCTTCTGCGCGGCCTCATCCTCCTGGTTGAGGCGAGATTTGAGGAAGTAGGGAAAGGTCGGCTGCAAACGGAGGTAGCCGCCGCCGATTTCGTGGGGTGCGAGCAAGCCCCAGCGCGCGGCCTCCTGCAGCACGCTCTCCCACTGCTGGAAAGGCAGGTCAGCCAGGGCTGTCTGGGCGCGAAGCTGCTCGGTGTACTGGGGCAGCCACTGCGTGTTGATCACGCCGGTGAAGGGCGCGAGACAGAGCAGCAGCGCCTGTGCCTGCGCTGAGAGGTTGCTGTGCGAATACTCGATGCACTTCAAAATACTCTCGGTCTTCAACCGAATCACGTCGTCCGCGCTCTCCTTGTCACCCTGTCCCCCCGCCACCCGGTCAAGCGAAACATCCGCCCCCTGCAGCCGCTCAATCACCGCCCCCGGCTTGGCGTCGCGCAAATTCCCCAGCACCACCTCCATGGCCAGCGGGTAGCCGCCGAGCAGCCGCAGCAGCCGCTGGAAGTCGGCCTTGTGCTCGTCGTCCTCGTAATAGCGCGGTGCCCCGGCGCTCTGCAGGATGGCCCTGGCGAGATCGCTCTGCGCCTCGGCGTCGAGACCGGGCATCTCGTAGATATCCACCTCTCGCAGCGGCCCCTGCGGCGCACGCAGCCACGCTTCGCCCGCACGCGAGCCGAGCAGCACGAGCGTGCGCGGCGTCTCCTGCCCCGGCCTGTCGCCCGCCAGCTCGCGCAGAAAGTCGCGCAGCGCGGTCTGCTGCTCGGCGTTCAGCGTGTTTTGCACGGCCAGCCGCTCGCCCGTCACCGATTCGAGATTGTCGAGGATGAGCAGGTGGCGCGTCGAGCGCAGGTGGCGCAGCACGAGGGCGCGGTCTTGCGCGGCAATGCCGCTGAGGGGCAGGCCAAGCTGCGTGCCGATGGCCTGCACGATTTGGGGCAGGGTATACGCGCGCTCGTCGTAGCCAAAGTAGAAGACCTCGCGCACCAGCTGCGTCGTCTGCCACCACCAGCCGAGGTGGTGCAGCAGCGTGCTCTTGCCCGCGCCGCCCATGCCGCGCACGAGCAGCACGCTGCGCTGGCCCAGCAGGTGGCGCTCGATCTGCAGGATGTCGAGATCGCGCCCCACAAAGCCGTGCATTGGATCGCGGCGGGAATAGGGGACGCCGCGGTCGGGCGGCTGGCCCTCGAAGGTGTTCGCATCGAGCTGGGGCGGCTCGTTCTGGTAGACGACGGGCAGCATCCAATCTTCGAGCTCGATTTCCTGATTAAAATAGACGCGACGCTTTTTCCGGTTGTAGAGTTCGAGCCGCGCCCGCCGAATCGCCGTGGCCGGGCTGTTGCCCGCCAGCAGCCGCTCGTACAGCTCGACCATCAGGATGCGCGCCGCCGACACGGTCACCGCGTAGCCCATGGCGACGACCAACTGCACGCCCGCCGCCAGCAGCCGGCTGCCGAGGCTCGTCTCGACGTCACCGACCTGCTTGCCGCTCTGGCAGGCGTTGAGCACGGCAATCGGAATCTGCCGCGCGTTGAGCAGCTTGGCAAGGTCGTCCGCGCTGACGGGTCGGCCCGCTTTGCCGTCGCCCTCATTCGGGTCGGGGTCGAAGAAAATAAAGGCGCGCTGCCCTTCGTAGGGTTCGACGTCGTCCTGCCCAAAGCCGCGAAACATCGTGCTGTCGCTGTGCTGGTGGCGGGCCAACTTTTGGTACTGCGCATAGGTCAACAGCATCCCGTGCATGTCGAGGTGGAGGATGTGGTGGTAGCCGTCGCCGTGCTGGTCCTTGGTGTCGTCGAGGTGCTTGACGAGCGCCTCGAAGGTGCCGGGGCGCACGATGTCGATCTGCGCGGCGACCGCGCCCTCGTCCAGCGCCTCGACCAGCGGGCGCGAGATGGTGCGGTAGCTCACGTCGCCAATGCCGCCCGGTCGCGCCGTCACGAGCAGCACGCGCAGGAGCGGCGCGGGTCGCAGCTCGGCGCGATAGGGCACGTGCGCCAAATTTTTGCGCACCACCGGCACTTCGACGGCCAGCGGTCGCGTCTGGTTGGGGTCGTGGATAGCCTCCCAGTGCAGCGTGTGAAAGTCGGGCGAGCCGACGATTTCGAGCAGGAGGTCGTCGCCCAGCGCGCGGTATTCGACGTAGGCGTCGGGATTGTCGCGGAAAATCTGCTGGAAGAGCGCCTCGCCGTAGGCGCGCACGCTGTCGGCGACCTGCTGCGCGGCGACCGTATCGGTGAAGGGGAAGGTCAGCCACTCTTCAAAGTACCATTCGAGCTGCCGCTCTTCGTCGGCGGAAAAGGGGTCGCGCACGCTGATGTCGATGGGCGCGTGTGGGCCGAACTGGATGGTGGCGCTGAAGCCGTCGGCGCTCGTGCCGGTTTCGCGGATGGTGATAGTGGTAGTCATATTCTTCTCATTGCCACGCTCTGCGTGGCCATGCAGACTGGACGCTCTGCGTTCTTGGGTAATCGGCGATGTTTCTTTGTATGTACAGCGGCGACGCGGAGCGTCGGGGAAGGCATTCCCACGCAGAGCGTGGGAACGAGCCGACTTGCCCCATTCGCACGAGGGCGTGCTCACTCCTCGTCGGGCACGGCGGCGAGCAGTGCTTGATCGCTGGATTGTTCGACAATTTTTATGTTTACGTTGATTGTTTGTGTGTTCGGCTGTCTATCCGGTGGTTGGTCGCTGTCGGTAAATCTTTTTGTCAGGTGAGCAGAGATCACGCTGGCAATGATAGAAACCGGAATAGTTCCCGCCAGTGTGACAAGCGCAACGGTCATCTCCGGCGACATGAACGTCTCGCTGCGTGTAGGTGGCTGAAGCATGGCGGTGGCCTGGTCGGCGTATTCGCTGGCGTTCCACGCGTCGACAAATTCGGCGGCGGAGAGATCGAGCCGCGGGTCGAGGGCAATTTGGTGGATCATGGGGGTCTCCAGGTTGTCGTGTTTCTAGGAAGTATAACACGAGTTATCCGCGAATTGAATCAGGTTAGAAGTTATGTTAGCATATGTATAACTTTATGCATTAAGGAGAATCAGCATGAAACGCACAACTATTATGGCAGATGAAGAACTGCTCTACAAGGTTGATCGCATTGCTCGCGAACAAGGCCAATCTAAGGCGGAGGTGATTCGTGAGGCGTTGGTTGAGTATGTGGCAAAGGTGGAGGCGGCGAACCCACCAGTCAATCCAATTTTGAGCATTGTCGGCATTGCGGGGCAAGATAGCCCGCCGACAGACATGTCCAACGGAAAAGATGAGGAACTGCTGCGGGCTGGTGTACATCCTTTGCGTGGTTGGGCGCGCCAATCGTCGAACACGCCATGAGTGCATTCATTGATACCAATGTGCTCTTCTCGCTGGCCGCGCCCAACGACGCCGATCACGAGCGCTGCCTTCGTGCAGTCAGCAGGTGGTCGGCGCGACTAATTGTGCCGGTTACCGTACTGCCCGAGTTGAGTTATCTGCTTGCTGATCGCTTGGGTCACCATGTGATGCGGGCCTTCTTGCGGCAAGTGCATCGAACGAATTGGGACATTGAACAGCTGACTACTGCTGATTTGCAGCGCGCAATTGCGCTACTCGATCAACATACAGACAGCGAGCTCGATTTTGCAGATGCGACGATTGTTGCCATGGCAGAGCGTCTGAATGTGCAAACAATTTTCACCATGGATATACGCGATTTTGCGATGATCCGCCCCAACCACGTCGAGTATTTTACGCTGCTGCCGTGATGCTCACAACCCCGCCAGCGCCAAATAGACCGCCGCCTCCGTGACCTGCTGGGCCGCGCCCAGACAGTCGCCGGTGTAGCCGCCCAGCCGACGCACAAAGAGGCGACCGAGCGCCCAGCGCGCAGTCGCCACCGTTCCCAATGCGATGCCCCAGCGCCAATCCCACCGGACCATCAAAATCAGCAGCGGCGCGACACCCGTGATCGCTGCTAAAATTAATTCACCTAGCGACAGGTTGAGCGCCAGCGGCTTGACCTTGCTCTGCGCATCTTCCTGCACGTAGTCGTGGCTGTAGACAAACGAGATCGCGGCAAAGCGGCTAAGCGGGTGCGCGATGAGCAGCGCCAGCGGAATCCACGTCGCGGGCAGCGAAATCAGCGTCGCAAATTTGAGTGCGAGCAGCCCCACCAGCCCGACTGTGCCATAGGTGCCCAGCCGCGAATCCTTCATGATGGCGAGCACCTGCGATTGGGTCCAGCCGCCGCCAAAGCCGTCGCAGAGGTCGGCAAAGCCATCTTCGTGGAAGGCGCCGGTGGCAAGGACGGTGGCGATCAGCGAGAGCAGCAGGGCGATGGATGGGTCGAAAACGAGGTCGCCCAGCCAAAACGTCAGCGCCCCAATGGCGCCGACGATGAGGCCCACCAGCGGGAAGTAGCGCGAGGCGCGGTTGAGGATGTCGTCGCTGTAGCGCACCCAGCCGGGTACGGGGAGGCGCGTGTAAAACATCAATGCGTTGAAAAAGAGATGTAGCTGGTACAATGGGGTTGGTTGGTGGCGGCTGGTGGCTGGTGGTTGGCTGCTGGAGCGACCGATGACGCAATTAAGCAAAAGGCAAGAAACGGGCTGGTAAAGTCAAGCCAGGATAATCTTGTCATTCCCGCAAACGCGCAATAGCGTTAAGTTAAGCAAACTGGTTCCCATGCTCTGCGTGGGAACCCAGCCTGGAGGCTCTGCCTCCAAAGGGGAGGCGGAGCCTCCAGCAGCGCATTCCACGCGGAATGTGGAACGAGAACGCCCTAAGGCAATTCCAGGAAATTAACTATACCGGGATAAGCCATGTTGGAGGTGCGTCGCACCTCAGAAGGTGCGACGCACGGTCGACTGTCTCTCTGGTGCGGCCAACACAGCCTACGGTGCGTCGCACTTTCCCAAGTGCGACGCACCTCCATCACAATCAGCCGTGGTATATTTATAATCTTGGATTAGCCTAACTTAACGCCATTGAGCGAACGCGGGAATCCAGGCGACCAAGATGGATTCCCATTTGCATGGGAATGACACGTCCTGACGGCTCCTTGACCTGCGCCAACACAGAGAGTTTCTTAGCAACTGGTCG
This sequence comes from Caldilineaceae bacterium, assembly GCA_965213595.1. Taxonomy (GTDB): domain Bacteria; phylum Chloroflexota; class Anaerolineae; order Caldilineales; family Caldilineaceae; genus JBCCFC01. The sequence goes on from CBDBZO010000002.1 coordinate 1,634,754, forward strand.
CTGGCGGTTGGCTCATTAAAGACGCAGTCGACGACGGGCGGCGAACAGACATGTGGGATAAATTCTTTCACGGGCTGGGGCACAGCGCAAATTTGTGGGGAGCGGCGTGTGCGCTGGCGGGCGTGCTGCTGTTAACTTTGGGCGCCGCGCTGGTGGCGCCGCGCTCCACAATGCCGCGGGCGCTGGCGCTGCAGAACGAGGGCACGCAAACCGCCGAGGCGGCTGCGACGCAGACGGCCACGGCGAAATCCACGGCAACGCAGACGGCCGAGGCGGCAGCGACCCAAACCGTCCAGGCCCTCCAAGCCCTACCGGCGGAGACGCAGACGGCCATCGCCATCCTCACCGGCACGCCGACCGTTACCGGCACGCCGCCCACCGCCACGCCGACCGCCACGGGCACGCCACCCACGGCCACGCCTTCGCCCACGCCCACCCAAACCAACTTGCCCGCGCCGCAGGATACCGAGACGCCCACCTCTATCCCCATCCCCACGGCGACCTTCCCGCCGACCGCCACGCCCATTCCCACGGCGACGGCCATCCGCGCGCCGACCGTCGTGCGCTTTGTGATCGAGCCCAATACGGTGGCGGCGGGCCAGCCAGTCAACGTGACGTGGGAGCTGCGCGGCGTCACGAGCGCGACGCTCAACTACGAGGGGCTTTCCGAGCCAATTGATCCGACGCAGGGCACGCGCACGCTCGTGCCGCCGGGCTCGACGACGCTGGTGCTGCAGGCAAGCGGGCCCGGCGGCAGCGTGCGCCAGGAGCGCTCGCTCACCGTCGAGCCGCCGACGCCCGTGCCGCCCCCCACCGACACCGACACGCCCGCGCCCACCACCACCCCGCTGCCCACCGATACGCCCGCTCCCACCACCACGCCCGACAGTCAACCTGTGCCCGGCGACACCGGTTCCCCCGGCGAACTCCCGCCCGGCGAGCCCAGCAGTGGCGCGCTGCCCGACAGCGCGCTGCCCGACGGGAGCTCCGGCAGCCTGCCGCCGACCGAAGCGCCCAACGCCGATGCCGATGATGATGTCGGTGAACCGCCCCCGATCACAGCCGCGGAGCCGACCGTGTCGCCCATCGCGGAGCCGACTTCGGCGGTGGCGCTGCCCGCGCTCGGCAGCGCGACGGGCGACGGCGTCACGCTGATCGATGGCGACCCGGCGGAGATGCGGCTGCCGCTGCGCTGGGTACTCGTTTTTGTCGCGGGGGCGAGTGCGGTCATCGGCGCGGCGCTGTTGAGCTTTGGCGTGCTGCTGATCCTGATTCGGCGCGGGGAGGAGTAGACTGTGGATTGGGCGGATCAAGACGGATTCAAAATCCATAACTGTTCAGGATCAATAGGTGGAGGGCGAACTTCCCTTCTCTCGCCGACGAAGCGCTTCGTCGGCGAGAAATCAGCTCCCCTCTCCATGAATGGAGAGGGGCTGGGGGTGAGGCTGAACCGTTATACAAATCCGCCCAATCCGCGTTCTATTCTTGCTCCCGGTAGTGGATAATTTGTACTTGAATCCGTCCGCGATTTCGTCTACAGTGGCCGCATGATCAACATTCCTGAGCTTTTGCTGGGCGGCTGGGCGTGGAAGCCCGTGACCTATCTCGTGCTGGCCGCGTTGAGCGTGCTCTACATGCGCGGCTGGCGACGCTTGCATAGAATTGACCCGCAACTGGCGACCGTGGGGCGGCTGCTGGCCTTTGGCCTGGGGACGGCGGCGCTGCTGACGGCAACGGCTTCGCCGGTTTTTGGGCTGCGGGCAGAGTTCTTGGCGGCGCGGGCGGCGCAGCAGGTGCTGCTGGGGATGATCGCGCCGCCGCTGCTTTGGCTCGCGTGCCCGTTTCACATGCTGGCGCGCGGCCTGCCCGCCCGCTGGCGACGCGGCCTGACGCATCAGCTGCTGCGGCCCACCTCAACGCGGCGCGTCGTCACATTCTTAACCCAGCCGCTGCTCACCTGGCTCTACATGATGACGGCCTTTCTCACCTGGCACGACCCCGGCTTTGCGGCGTGGACGCTGCGCAGCGGGTGGATGTACTCGCTGGTGATGTGGCTCTTCTTTGGCGCGTACTTCCTCTTCTGGTGGCATCTCATCGATACGGCGCCGCGGCTGCACCCGACGATGTCGGTCTGGGTGGCCTTTGCCTATCTCGTGCTGGGCGCGGAAATCCCCAACATGCTGGCGGGCGTCTCGATTGCCTTTACGCCTTCGCCCATCTATCGCCACTTTGGCTCGGTACAGGACGGGCTGCTCGGCGTCAACGACCAAATTGCCAGCGGCGGCATCATCTGGGTAACGGGCAGCATCGTCTACATTTCGAGCGCAATTTTGATCGTCAACCGCCTCTTTCGCCGCGAGGAGATGCCGCCGCCGCGTCTGCCCTTTGATCGCTTCGCCACCGACCGCACCATCGCCCCCGGCCTCGAACGCCGCGTGATCCAGAATCGCTGGCGCGAGCTGGAGCAGCGGAAGAAGTAGCGGTCGCTGCAGCTTCCTGCTTACTGCCCACTGCCTGCTGTTCACCCCCGCTCATCCGTCCTCAGCTCCAGCCACGCAATCTCCTGCTCGCTCAAGGTTAACTCGCTTGCCTCTTTGTTGGCGCGAAATTCGTCGCCCGTGCGGCAGCCGATCAGGGCGAAGATGTTGAGCGGGTAGCTCAGCACGTAGGCCGTGGCGATCTGCGGAATGGTCATTCCGTACTCGTCGGCCAGCGTTTGCACGCGCTCCAGCCGCTGAAAATTTTCGTCCGAGGCGTAGGTGGTGACGGCCAGCTTATCTAGGTACGTCTCAAAATCATCCAAATTCTCGCGGCGGAAGCGACCGCTAAAGAAGCCGCCCGCCAGGCTGGACCACGTGAAGAGCGGCATGTTCTGCTCGGCATACCACGCCCGCTCGTCCGCCGCGGCGGGCCCGCTGATGCTGATGCAATTTGCCCACGGCGCTTGAATTTGGACGGCGAGGCTAAAGTTGGGGCTGCTGGCGACAAAGCCCTGCTGACCGCTGCGCTCGGCGTAGGCGTTGGCCTCGCGGATGCGCGCCACGCTCCAGTTCGAGCCGCCAAAGGCGTGGATGCGCCCGGCGTTGCGGTGCTCGTTGAGCACGTCCACAATGGGCTCCACCGGCTGCGAGGGGTCGTCGCGGTGCAGGATGTAGAGATCGATGTAGTCCGTGTGCAGGCGCGCGAGCGAATCGTGCAGATCGGTGCTGATGTCAAACGGGGTGACGCGCTGGCGGTCGCGGCTGTGGTGCGCGCCCTTGTCCAGGATCATCACCTCGTCGCGCACGCCGCGGCTTTGCAGCCACTGGCCGAGCACGCGCTCGACATCGCCGTTGCCGTAGCTCTGGGCCGTGTCAAAGGCCGTGCCGCCCTGCTCAAAGATGTCGTCCAGCAGCGCCAGATTTTCACCCAGGCTGTCGCTGCTCAACATAACGGTTCCCTGCACGATACGCGGGATTGATTTGTTTACGCCGGGGACTTGTCCGTGCTGCATGGAAATCTCCAATTTGGGTAGATAAAATTTGATAGATAATTGAGCCAACAAAGGGCACGCCGGGTGCGCGAAGAAGCCCGCGGCTCCCGAAATTTGAGCAGCCACAAGCGCCCAGGGGAGTGCTGGGCGCTTGTGGCTGCTGTGTTGGTCGACGAGGGGAGCGCGGCTGCGACGGGAGAGTCTCTGGTCTTAGTAACCCAAGTTGCTACCTTGAAAAGTTGCGTATAGTGGTAGAAAAAGTTGAAGAATCCATGAGGTTTCCGTACGATTTACAGGCGACCAAACCGATAAATCAAACAGGAGAACCTCATGGACACGCAAATTATACTCGTCTACTGCCTGTGCGCCGATTTGCTCGACGCGTTGGATCACCGTGAAGACAAGCAATGCCAAGTCAGCGACGCCGAAATCATGACCATCGGCATCGTGGCCGCGCTCAAATTTGGCGGCAACTACAACTCAGCGCGTTTGATGCTCAAGGAACAGGGCTACATTCCGGGCATGTTGGGCAAAAGTCGCTTCAGTCGGCGACTGCATCGGGTCAAGCCCTACTTTCTGACACTCTTCAGCGTGCTGGGCGAATGCTGGAAAGCCGAAAGCGAGGAAAACATCTATGTCGTGGATACCTATCCCATCCCGGTTTGCGACAACATCCGCATTTCGCGCTGCCGCTTGTACCAGGATGAAGCCTATCGCGGCTACAAATCCAGCAAACGGCGCTACTTTTACGGTCTGAAAATCCACATGCTCGTCAGCGAAACGGGGCGACCCGTTGAATTTTTCCTCACCTGCGGCAGCTTCAGCGACACCACGGGACTGGAACTCTTCGATTTCGACCTGCCGTCGGGCTCCATGGTCCTCGGCGATAAAGCCTACAACCACTATGTCATCGAGGATATCCTGGAGGATAACGAGATTCACCTCTATCCGATTCGCAAGAAAAACTCGAAGCGCCCGCTCGCTGGCTGGATTCACTTTTTTCAGCATCACTACCGCCAGGCCGTGGAAACGGCGGGCAGCATGATTGAGCGTTTGTTGCCCAAGTCCATCCATGCCACCTCGACGGCTGGTTTCGAGTTGAAAGTCGTGCTCTTTTGCCTCGCCTCCAGCATCGCTTGGTTGCAACCTGCCTAGCCATCCGCTGTCTATGCGCAAAATCTACAGGTAGCAACTTGGGTTAGTAGTTCACAATTGTTGTATCAAAGCGCGGAGTTTGCACGTGGGCGTGCGAACTCCGCGCTTGCGCTTGACCTTCCTGAACTGCTATTTGGTTGTTTATCGCGTCACGAGCGGCAGATAGATGGCGCGGGCGCTGGCGGGTAAGGAATCGAGATAGTCTGGGAGGCGGTTGCCGTTGCGATCGGCGGCCCCCTCCACCCGGTCGGGGATGCCGTCGCCGTCGCTGTCCGTCGAGTCCGAGCCCTGGTAGCGGATCGTCACGGCCTGCGCCTGCCCCTCGCCGATGGTGACGGGGCCCACGCGCTCCCTGGCGGGGGCAACTTCCACCGTGATCGCGCCCGTGCCCCCAATGCGAAGCGGGTTGGGCAGCAGCAGGCCATATTCGCCAACGGCCACGTCGTCGGCCTCGATCACGCCGCTGGCGTCCGTGTTTAGCACGCGCCCGCGCCCGGTGTGCACGTCCGCGGGCACAATCTGCACCGGCACATTGGCCAGGCCCGGCTCGGCGCTGTCACGCTGGCCGTCGCCGTTGACATCGTAGTAAATCGCAACGCGCAGCGTGCCCGCCGGCGGCGCGAACTCAACCCGCACGCCGTCGCGGCCCAGCGCGCGCACGGGGGCGGTGGGATTGCCCGTCGGCCCGGCCGACGCTTCCGTGAGAGCCGTCCACAGCGCGTTGGTTTCCACGCTTTGCGTAATCGAAGTTGTAAAGGTAAAGCCAGCGGCAACTGTATCGAGCGTTTCGCCTGTCGCCAGCGGCAGCGCGCCGAGGTCGATCTCGCCCAGCGTGTTGTGCTGCAGCGCGTGCACGTTCAGCGGCAGCGGGCCCGTGTTTTGCAGCGTGAAGCAGTGGTAGACGGTCTGCACCTGCTCCAGCCGCAGCGATTGCGCGCTGCCGCAGGACGCAGGCTCCAGGCTCACCGTCTCCGTCAGCACAATCGAGGGCACGAGCACGGCGCGGCTGGCGCTGGCAACGGCGCGCGGACCGTCGGGCCCAAAGGCCGTCCAGGTGGCGGTGGCAATTTGCGTTTCCGAAACGATAGCCGTGGTGGTGAAGAGACCCTGGCTGGCGGGCGCGAGCGCAAAGGGCTCGTTGCGCTGCAGCGTCCCCAGCACGCTATCAAAAATCGTGTGCTGGGGCAGGGGGACTTGCCCCGTGTTGGTGACGCGATAGCAGTAGGCCACCGCCGTGCCCGCTTCCACCACCAGCGTCTCCTCGCCCACTTCACAGGGAGCACCCGCGCTGGCTGGCGCAGCCAGGACATCGAGCATGATAGACGGCGTACGCACGCTCGCTTGGGCGCTGGCGGTGACGACGATGTCCGGCACGCCGGGATCGGCGACGGGCTGGGTGGCCGTGTAGACGGCGCGGCTCTCGATGTCTCCCTGTGCCGGAACGGGCTCAAACGCGCGCGGCAGCCCAAGCGACGCCAGCGTGTCGTTGTCCAGCAGCAGCGTTTCGCCGGGGGCCAGCGCATACTCAAAGCTGCCCTTCAGCCCCGCGGCGGGCACGTCGATGGCGTGCTGCGTCAGGGGAACCCCGCCTGTATTTTCCAGGGCAAGACAGAAGCGCACCGGCGTGCCGGCCGTTGTGGTGAGCTCGGCTTCGTTGCAGAGCGAGGGCGGGTTGGCGCTGGGGTCGACGCCGTGGCGCAGCGCGACCGCCGCTACGTTGATGCGCACGCGGTCGCTGGCGCTGGCGCTTTCGCGCTCCCCGTTCTGCGCCGCCGTGTAGGCCGTCCACGTGACGGTGTTCTCCAGACTTTGCTGCAGCACGGCATCGCGCACAATTTGGACGCTTTCGCCCGGTGATACGCCAATCGCCCGCTCCTCCAGCACCACGCCGCCCTGATCGTCGCGCACGGTGTGGCTTTCCAGCTCCGTCAACCCTTGGTTGGTGACTTCGTAGCAGAAGTAGACGAGCTCGCCGGGCGCAATGTCCAACGCCTGGCCGCTGGTGCACTCCGGCGTGCGCCCCGTCGTGGCCCGCACGCCGATGGCGGAAGGCACCACAATGATCGAGGCGGCATCGCTGGCCTGGACGGCGCTGCTGCCGCCCTGATCCGGCGACAGCGCACGCCACGTGCCCGCGCTGCTGCGGCTTTCGCGCGCGGTTTCCTCGATCACGATGCCCGCGTCCACCGTGTTGAAGGTTTCGCCGGGTTCGAGATCGAGCGGGTAATTTTCCAGCACCGTGCCCTTGAGCTCATCGGTGAGCGTGTGGTTTTCCAGCGCGTAACCGCCCGTGTTGCGCACTTGATAGCAGTAGTAGACTTTCGTCCCCGGCGCCACCTGAATGCTCGAGCTGATGCCGCAGACCGCCGGATCGGTGCTCACGGTCTTCGTCACGTCCAGGGCGGCCGGCGGGCGTGAGACGACGGCCGTGCCCTCGTCGATCAAGTCAATCGACCCATCATCGTTGCGCGCGCGCCACGTCACCGTGTTGACGGTTGTGCGCGTAATTGTTACCATTTCGGGGAAGAGCGTCCACAGCGGCGTCTGCTCATCGCTGAGCGTGTAGGACCATTCCACAAAGTAGGCCAGCACCGGATCGTAAATTTCGTGCTGCGTCACCGTCACATCGCCCTCAAGGGTGATGATAAAGCAATACTGCACGTCCGTCGGCTGGGTGATGGTGAGGGCGGTGGTGCTGGCGCAGACGTTGGGCTGCGTGCCCACGGTCTTGGTCACGGTGAGGCGCGGCGCATTGGGATCGCTCTCGGCGTTGACGAAATCGGGGGCGGGGGGCCAGTCCGAGGGGTTGCCGCCCGCGGCCTCCAGTTCGGCGCGCGTCAGCGAAGACGGGGGCAGCGGCACGGGGGTGGGCTGGCGCTGGGCACGGGTGGCCGCGTCGGTCTGCCCCAGCGTCGCGGCGGGGGCAGCCTGGGCCGATTCGCCCAGCAGCGCAAAGGCGGTGCAGAGCAGCAGGAGCATCAGCGTTGCGCCGAGCGACAAAGCGGCGGTGAGTCGAATGTGTGACATCGATGGGTGTCTGGGCTACATTGGGCGGTGGTGAGCACTGTCTAGAACGTTTGCCTACGACAGGTAACCAAAACCCATACGGCTGCCATGCGCAACGGGATGGTCGGCAAGTTGAATGGGCGCCATCTCAAAATACTCGGTGAATCGATGTGGCGTCGTCGCCCAAAATGCCAAGAAAGGCTGCCAAACTGGGCGGAAACCGCCATCTTCTTGGGTAAATACAGCATAGCGAATCGACCAGCCCCTGTCAATTTTACTATAGCGACGTGCTTAGGTATAGTTGCTGTAGTTCAAAAGATGAAAGCAGCAATTTGTGGAACCACTTTCGATCACGGCCTTAACTACCCATATCGTCTCGCTCTTTGAGCAGGATGCCACGCTGCGCGACGTGTGGCTCACCGGCGAGGTGGGCACGTGGAAGCGCGCGGCCAGCGGCCACATCTACTTCACGCTCAAGGACCAGGGCGCAACCGTCAACGCCGTGATGTGGCGGGGCAGCGCGCGTGCCCACGGCTGGCTGCCGCAGGCGGGCGATCAGGTGCTGGCCCACGGCTATGTGGGCGTTTACCCCGAACGGGGCGCGTATCAGCTCTACGCCAATCGGCTGCAGCCCGCCGGGCGCGGGCAGCTCCACGCCCAATTTGAGGCGCTCAAGGCGACGCTGGCGGCGCAGGGGCTCTTTGACCCGGAGCGCAAGCGAGCCGTGCCCGGCGCCGCCCGCCGCATCGGCGTCGTCACCAGCCCGGACGCGGCGGCCCTGCGCGACATCTTGCGCGTGCTGGCCGAGCGCTGGCCGCCGGCGGAGGTGCTGCTCTTTGGCACGCTCGTGCAGGGCAGCGAAGCGCCGCCGCAAATCGTGCGTGCGCTCGCGGCGGCTAATCGCTACCACGAACAGGCGCAGCCACTGGACGTGATTCTGCTCGCGCGCGGCGGCGGCAGCCTGGAAGACCTGTGGGCCTTTAACGACGAGCGGGTGGCGCGCGCCGTGGCCGAGAGCGTGCTGCCCGTGGTGGTGGGCGTGGGCCACGAGACGGACTTTACGATTGCCGACTTTGTGGCGGACCTGCGCGCGCCCACGCCCACCGCCGCCGCCGCCGCCGTCGTGCCGGATCGGGTGGACGTGCGCGAGGGGCTCGTCGCCGCCCAGCGCTGGCTGGCGCGCCGGGCGGACGGGACGCTGGCAGCCGAACGCCGCGCGCTGGATGGCGCGGCCCAGCGCTTGCGCCGCCTCCACCCCCAGCGCCAGCTCGACCGCGACCGGCAGCGGCTAGACGATTACGGCCAGCGCCTAAACCGGGCCGCGCAACGTCTGCTGCGTCGACGCCGCGAGCAGCAGCGGTCGGCGCTGCAGGAGCTGGAGGCGCTCAATCCGCAGCGCGTGCTCCAGCGCGGCTACAGCATCGTCCAGCGCACGGGCGCGCCAGCCGGCCCCGCCGAAATCATCAGCGCGCCGGCACAGGTGCAGCGCGACGAAGAGTTGACTGTGCGCGCAGCGGGCGGCGCCTATCGCGTGCGCGTGACGGAAGCAGAACGTTAACGACAAACGTTGTTAACGACAAACATTAGCAACAGCTGACACAGCCTTTATTTTTCCAGCAATTCAACGAAATCACTATGCACTACAACACACCACGACTCACTTTTTTACACAGCCTCTTTTCACATCGCCTCTTTTTACACGGCCCTGCGCGGCTGGCGGCGCTGATGCTGCTGATCTTGGTGCTCAGCGGCTGTGGCCTGCTCGGCCGCGGCGACACGGGCGAAGTGGCGGAGGCCGAAGCTCCCGCCATCCCAGCCGTCGCCACCTTTACCCCCACGCCCGAAGGCGGCGCCCCCACCGCGACAGCGGAGGCCGTGATTCTCCCCAGCGAGCCCGCAGCCGATGCAGAGGCCGATGAAGCAGAGGCCGATGAAAGCGTCGAGGAGGCGCAGGCGGATGAGCCAACAGCAGAAACTGCGGAGACAGAGGCGACCACGGACACGGAGACGGCCAGCGCGGACTCCCTCACCGAGACGGCGTCGGTTTCCGAAACGACCGCATCAACGTCCGATGCCACGGACGCCGGCACGGCGGACGAATCCGCGGCGGAACAGCCCGCAGCGGAACAATCCACAGACAATGCAGCGCCAGCGCTCTTCATCACGGGGGAGACCGTAAACGTGCGCCTGGGGCCGGGGATTGAGTACGGGCTGGTCAGCTCGGTCAATCAGGGGCAGGAGTTCGAGATCACCGGGCGCAATCCGCTGGGTGATTGGTGGCAAATTTGCTGCACCAACGGGCAGACGGGCTGGGTCTTTGGGCAGCTGGTCCGCGTGGAAAATGCGGGCGACGTCTCGATTGCACAGGACATTCCGCCCGCGCCGGTGGCCGTTGCCCCCGCGCCCGCCGCGCCCCAGCCCGCGCCGGTGAAGCCTGCCCCCGCCCCGGCAGAACCTGCGCCCGAAGCGCCCGCCGAAGAGCCCGCTCCTGAGGAGCCCGCCGCCGAGGAACCGGCCCCCGCGCCCGCCACCGATCCCTGTGCCGCCATCGGCGGCGACGGCTGCAAATTCCGCGCCACGGTCGGCCCCCAGTTTGGCCCCAACGCGGGCGAGCTGCACCTGACGCTCTGGTTTGTGCACAGCGGGCGCGGCAACGAATCGCAGGGCAGCTACTTTATCGGCCTGGAGAAGGATGGCCAAGCCGTTGACGTGCCGGACAGCGTGCGCAGCGTTACGGGTGAGGCGAGAAGTTCAGCGCTCGGCCAGTTTAATTACGACTACAGAGTCGCCGCGGGCAATCTGCCCGGCGGTAGCCTTGCGGGAACCTACACCATGTGGGTCATCGACGGCGTGGGCGAGCGCGATAGCCAGAACATCACCTTCACTGTGCCGGAGGGCCAGGGCGAAGTCCACGTGGTCTGGGACCAGGGGTAGGCCGCCCGGCTTGCCGCGCTAGTGCGGCGTCAATTGAAAATTCTTGGGCGTTCCCGCCCTCATCCCCAACCCTTCTCCCATCCTGGGAGAAGGGAGCTAGAAAGTCCCCCTCCCCCAGGATGGGAGAGGGGCTAGGGATGAGGGCGCTTTACCCAAAAACTTTTCGATGCTCCCCTAGTACTACAACGAGACTTGGGAATAGGGGTCGAGTTGCGGAAGGCGGTTTTTTCGATGAGAGCGGTAGGCAGCATGATTGCGACGTTGGCGATAGTGGACAATATCCAGGGCGAGTTGGGCATCGAGTTCAGGTTTGGGTAGGGTGGATTGCAGCAAGAGAAGAGTTTGGGGCAAGGTGAGCGCAGGGGCTTTTTCTTTAAGTCGCAGTTTAAGGCGAACCAAAAAGAAATGGGCCAGGATAACCAGGGTCATGTGATGATGCCAACCCGTCCAGGAGCGGACCTGGTAGTCACCCATGCCGAGTTCTTGCTTGCCTTGCTCAAAGCAGGATTCGACCGGCCAGCGCATTCCGCTTAACCAGGCGAAGGTCTGAATCGTTGTCTCAAGCGGTGCGTTGGAGAGAAAATACTTCATCTCGCCGGTGGTCCGGTTGTGGCGCAAGACAAGCCAGACATCTGGGCCAGGGAGCGACTGGCGAACCGCCACAACGCGCAGGCAGGCAAAGTCTGCCAGGAGTGGGCCTTTGCTGCCTTCCTTAATTTTGAGGCGCTGCCAGGCGAAGGCGGGCAAGATCTGCGCGATGGCCGCCACGGTGAGCGCATCGGGTTCCCCCTCGACCAGACGCAGGCGAGTGGGCGGTCGCCCTTGACCAGACCAGGTGGGAACGGCTGTGGCGGGTCGCGCTAGCCAGACGCGTGTATCCCAATCGACTTCCGCGAAGTAAGAGACAAAGTCGCCGACCGTATCCAGAAAGTGGGTGTCTCGCCCAAAGGCAGCATCACAGGTCAGCCAGCGATAGGGCAAGCTGCCTTCGGCCTCAATCGCTTGGAGCATTTCGGCGGCCAACTGCGGCTTGGTTTGGAAGTGGACATCGTCTGGCACGCCACATTTCTTGCGTCGTTCGGCATAGGCTTCCTCTTCCACCCATTCCTGTGGCAGATAGAGACGACGGTCCAACAGCGTATACCCTTCGCTACCTGCATAGCTCACAAAGACACCGGCCTGACAGTTGGCCACCTTGCCTAACTCGCCACACATCTGCCGTTTCACGCCCACCGACTCCGTGCCTTGTTTGGGGAAATCACTGCCGTCTACGATGAGCACGCCGTTCTCTTCGCCTAAGTCCCGGCTCACTTCTTGCCAGTGCCGGCGCAGGATCGCTTCGTCTGACCACGCGCCTTGACCAAGAAACTGTTGGCTGGCGCGAATCGCATTCGGATTGTCGCCTTCAAACTGTAAAACCATGGATTCCACCGATTTGTTCTCTATCTCGGACAGCAGGCCCTTCAGATATTTCTCGCTCTCGACTCGCTGTTCTCTGCGCTTGAACAGACCTGCATAAATGGCGTGATACGCTTGCAACTCCGGCAGAAGCTCTCGTTCAATCTCTGCAACGCTTAAGGTCAGCTTTGGTGTTGTTGTGATGACTTGGCTCATGGAAAATGCCTCCTTACGGAGTATTTTCCTCATCAGCGCCCTTTTTCAAAGTCTCGTTGTAGTACTAGTCCGCAAGGTCATAAGTTTCCAGGCAATTGTAGCCACGCGTCACCATCAAATCAACCGGCTTCCAGCCGGTTTCCCCAAGCAAGCCGGTGGCGTCGTCTTGAGCCTGTCGAAGGGGCCTCCGCCACCAGCGGCGCACGAATCGCTTGCTTCTTTGCGCCCAACCCTCCTTGATCTAGTGCTCAGTCCCGGCTTCTGCCCCATTCAATAGATATTCGACGCTGCGCCAAATTGCCGTATCCATCAGCAGCAGCTGCTGCTCGGCGGGCGTCTCCGGGTGGTTGTTGCGGATCTCCAGGGTGAGCAGGGGCACAGCTCGCTGCAACTCTTCAAAGAGGCTGCTTTTCATGCGCGGATGCAGCTGCAGCCGATCCGACCACGTATTGAGCAAGCCCTGGCGCAGCTCCCGGCGCGGCTGCCCGCCCACGCCGGCCCACGCCTCGTTGAGCGCTTCGGCCCACTGCCGATTGTACGACTGCCGAGCCCCCGGCAGCGTCGCCTGTATCTCCGGCAGAATCGCTTCGCAATCTTCCTCTCGCCCCTCAAATTCGGTCTGGTGGATGCTGAGAATCTGATCGTAGGCGTACTGGCTGCGCAGCTGCTGAATCAGCTTTACCAGCGAGGCCCGCTCGTCGTAGCGCCCCGGCTCGACGTAGGCCTGCTCGCTCACCTGCTCGTAAACCAGGCCCAGCCGAGTCGGCACTTGCTCGGCCATTGAAAAAGCCGCCACGCGCTTGAAGCGCTCCCACCGCGGCTTTTTAGCTTCGTCGCTGTAGAGCTCGCCGATGCCAAAGACCATGTTGATAAATTCACGGTTGTTGTAGCGTCGGCCCTCCCAGTAGGGTTCGGGGCAGCGGGCGCGACCAAAGGGGTTGGCGTCGGGCATAAAGGTGAGGACCGCGCGCTGCAGGATCGGCTCGCGCAGGAGGGTGCTTGGTGTGCCGTCGAGGTGGTGGCCGGTGAGCAGCTGCTGGATAAAATTCATGCAGCCCGCCGTGCCCGCGGGTTCGTGGGCGTGGGGGACGTAGAAGAGATGCTTGCGCTTTCCCTCCTCGGGCACGTTCCGATTCGTAACGGTTAGCGCATAAACTTTGTGCTGGGTGTACTGTTTCACAAATGCCACGTCCAGCAGACGAGGAAACTCGCGCTCCCACTGGGCAACTTGTGCATCCACCTGCCAGGGATAGACCAGCCAGTCCCGTCGCTCCATGTTGTCTCCTCGCGCGTGATAGTGCAGCAGCTTTAAATTCACCGATTGGAAGCGCAGATAGACGCCAATTCACGCAGGTCTGCACAAGTGCGTGAAACACAGCTCCAATCCGCGTTTATCTGCGTGCATCTGCGCTTTCCTTGTATAAAAGTCGTACCCAATATAGTAGCGCCAATACCAGATTGTTGCAACCGGTATTCGCTCTTGGCATCAACTGTATTCGCCTTACACTAGCCAACAAATAGGTGTGCTAAAGTTTAGGGAAGATCACGCCGTCGTGACTAGGCGGCAACTAACCGCTGCTAAGCTATATAGGCAAATGGTGAACGGCGGAAACACATCTTTACAAAACGTTTACATTGCTGTGGTTAGCTCTAGACAAGCAACCTATAGCGGCAATCAACGGCTTGCTGAAAGCAGCTGCGGCAAGAGCTATCACCGATAATTCAAAGGCGATCCAGGAGGAGTTACACAAAATGGATAACGAAATCGACGGCCGGCACAACGCCGGCGGTTTATACATACAGCTTTTTAGCATTCACGGCCTCGTGCGCGGGGCAAACTGGGAGATGGGGCGCAACGCCGATACGGGCGGGCAGGTTAAGTACGTGGTGGAGCTGGCGCGAGCCTTGGGCGAACACGAGAGCGTGCGCAAGGTGGACCTCTTTACGCGGCTAATTCTCGGTAAGAATTACGATGAGGAGTACGCCGAGCCCGTTGAGGAATTGAGCGACAAAGTCCGCATCGTGCGCGTGCAGGCGGGTGGGCGGCGCTACATCCGCAAGGAGCTGCTCTGGCCCCACGTGGACGAGTTTGTCGAGAATACGCTGCGCTTTACCCAAGATGAAGATGACCGGCCGGACGTCGTCCACGGCCACTACGCCGACGGCGGCTACGTGGCAATGAAGCTGGCGGAACGGCTAAACGTGCCGCTGGTTTTCACCGGCCACTCGCTGGGCATCCCCAAGCGCGACAAGCTGGCGCAGAGCGGGATGTCCGCGGAGAAGATGAACAAAGATTTCCAGATTGAGCAGCGCATCGACGTGGAAAACGAAGTGGTGCGCCGCGCCAGCTTTATCGTCACCAGCACCGAGCAGGAAGTCGAGGAGCAGTACGCGCCCTACGAGCACAGCGGCGAGACGCGCTTTATCGTGATCCCGCCGGGGCTGGACACGACGCGCTTCTACCCCTTCTACGCCGATGGCCCGGACGATCCGGCGCAGCAGGAGACCATCCGCGAGGCCAACTTTTACATGAACCGCGAGCTGGAGCGCTTTCTCAGCGTGCCGGACAAGCCGCTGGTGCTCGCGCTCTCGCGGCCGGACAGGCGCAAGAACATTCCCGGCCTCGTTACCGCCTACGGGCAGGACAAGCAGCTGCAGATGATGGCCAACCTCGCCGTCTTTGCCGGCATCCGCCGCGACATCAACGCCATGGACGACAACGAGCGCGAGGTGCTGACGGAGCTGCTCTTGCTGATGGACAAATTTGATCTCTACGGTAAGCTCGCCATCCCCAAGCGCCACGATTTTGAGTACGAAGTGCCGGAGCTCTACCGCATCGCGGCCCGCACGCGCGGCGTCTTTGTCAACCCCGCCTACACCGAACCCTTTGGGCTGACGCTGATCGAATCGGCGGCGAGCGGCCTGCCCATTGTGGCCACGGACGACGGCGGCCCGCGCAACATCGTCAGCAACTGCCAAAATGGCCTGCTGGTGGATGTGCACGAGACAGGCCAAATCAGCAGCGCCATTCGCCAGCTGCTCTCGGATGAGTGGCAGTGGCGGACCTATTCACAGAGTGGCGTACAGGGCGTGAACGAGCACTATTCGTGGGAGGCGCACAGCCAGCACTACCTGGAGGCGCTGGACGAGCTGCGGCGGCTGGACGTGCCGGGCGTCTCTCACCCCAGCGAGGAGCAAATCGCCATTACCGACGCCCGCGCGCGCGTTGAGCAGCGCTTTGCCGATGCGGAGCGCGTCTTTATCTCCGATATCGACCACACGCTGCTGGGGGATGATGCCGCCACCGCGGCGCTGGCCAAGCGCCTGCGCGAAGCCAACGAGCACGTCGCCTGGGGCGTGGCAACGGGCCGCCCGCTGCGCACGGTGACGCCGATCTTCAAGAAACATGGCCTGCCCCAGCCGGACGTCATTATTTCGTCGGTGGGCACGGAAATTTACTACGGGCGCGAGCGCCGGAACGATATTGAATGGGCCGCGTACATTGGCGAGGGGTGGGATCACGAAGAGGTGAAGGCCGCGATGAAGGAGCTGGACTTTGTGGAGATGCAGATGGACGACGGCGAGCGCGAATTTAAGCTGAGCTACTACATGGATCCACACGTTGTCGACGGCGAGGACCAGCATCTGCGGCGGGTGCACGAGGCGCTGCAGGCGCGCGGGCTGCGCTACACGCTGATCCACTCGCGCGATCGCTTTCTGGATGTGCTGCCGGAGCGCGCCTCCAAGGGCAAAGCCATCGAACACCTCTGCCGGCGCTGGCACATCGACCCAAGCTGCGTCGTTGTCGCCGGTGATTCGGACAATGATGCGGACATGCTCAGCGGCGAGACAAACGCCGTGGTGGTGGGCAATCACCACCCGGAGTTGAATAAGCTGCGCGATGTGGAGGGCGTGTACTTTGCCGAGGGCGAATTTGCCTGGGGTATTTTGGAGGGATTGGAAGAATATGGGGCGCTGTAGGGCAAGCCAACCGCTTGCCCTACCGAACCGCGCTCCACAGCCTGCCCCAGGAAAAGCCCTGGCTGGAGAGCAGCGCCCCGCTGCCGCGGAAGACGCGCGTCGCCAGCCACAGCGTCAGCAGCGCGGTAACGAGCGCCAGCGACAGGCTCAGCAGCGGCTGCCACAGCGGCACGTTAGTTACCATCAGGCGCATGGGCATGGCAATGGGTGCCGTGAAGGGAACCAGGCTGAGCGTGGTGGCAAAGGCAGCGTTGGGCTGCTCCAGGAAAAGCCAGCCAAACCAGAGCGGGAGGAAGGTGGGCAGCAGGAAGAAGAAGGTGTACTGCGAACTCTCTTTGGGGTTGGGCGCAACGGCCCCCAGCGCGGCAAAGAGGCTGGCGTAGACGAGGTAGCCACAGATAAAGTGCAGGATCGTCAGCACGATGGTCAGCAGCGAAATATCGACTGCGCCCACCGCGATTCCGTAAGCCGCGCCCACCAACCCCAGCAGAATCACCGGCAGCGCAAAGATGCCCCACACCGCAATCTGCGTCAGCCCCACCGCGCCCAGCCCAATCATCTTGCCCACCAGCAGCTCCATCGGCCGCACGGAGGAGAGCAGCACCTCCATCACGCGGTTCTGCTTTTCCACGCCCAGGCTTTGCAGCAGATAACTGGCCGAGCTGATCACCGTCATAAAGAACAACCCCGCCACGGCGAAGCCCAGCCCAAAGGCAAGGCCGCCCGCCCCCCCGCCTGCTCCGCCGTCCGACGCCGTCGAGCTCTCGGCCAGGTCGGTCTCGTTGACGTTGCCCACCGGGTTGGCGGCGCGGTTGGCAATCTGCACCGCCGCTTCCGGGTCGGCCTGATCTAGCAGGGCCGAGGCGATCAGCGCACGGTAGAGCCCGCCCTCCGTTGCATCAATGGGCGAGCGATCCTCGCCCACGTACGCCACTTCTCCCGTTTCCACATAGTTGGCCGGCACGCGGTAAAAGCCGCGCGCCTCGCCCCGCTCGACGGCCGCCAGCGCGGTCTCTTCGTCCGCAAAGACCACGAGCGGCGCGCGGCGGTTGCGGTTCACGGCCTCCAAAAGAGCGGGCGTCAACGCCCCCGTTGCATCGACCACGCCGACGGGCTGATCCTGGCTGGCCACGGTGCGCTCGACCAGGTCCTGGGCAAACGCGAGCCCCGCCTGCGCGCCCTGCTGCCCAATCACCGCACTCACCAGCGAGGTGACCACGACAAAGATCAGCGGCAGCCCAAAGATGACAAACTGGACGGAACGTCGCCGCAGCGTGGTCATGTATTCGTGGCGGGCAATGGTCAAGGTGGTGGATGGAGACATGATGAGTAGCTGTCAGCAAGCAATAAGCAGTAAGCAGTAGGTTCCGTTGACATTTCGCTGATGGCCCCAATCTGGGTGGTGCGCCGCGCCCCCATCCCCAACCCTTCCCCCACGCGTGGGAGAAGGGAGCCTTCTGCTCCCCTCTCCCATCCTGGGAGAGGGGCCGGGGGTGAGGGCCAATTCCCAAATGTCAATGGAACCTAAGCAGTAAGCAATACGCAATACTCAGTAAAAAGTTACAGCGGCTCGTCAAGCAGCCCGTACTTCGCCGCAATCGGCGGGTAGACATCCTCGGCGGCGCGAAATAAATCCAGCAGGGGGACGGCGCGCATGAGGTTGCCCTGCGTTTGGATTTGCCCGCTGAAGAAGGCCTGGCGCGCGCTCGTTTGGCCCAGCCAGATGTCGTGCAGCAGATCGGCCGTCAGCGAGGCCGTGAGGTTGGCGTCGCCGGGCGTGTCGCCGTAGAAGACCTCCAGCGGCGGCTGGCGGCCGTCCAGCAGCACCTCCAAATTGGGCGCGTGCAGATGGATGCGGATCACAAGATTGCTGCGCGTAAAGGTGTCAATGGTGTTGGGCACGTTCTGCAGCGCGGTGAAGACATCGTGCAGCACGTCGCGCAGTTGTTCGGCGGATTGGAAAACGGGCATGTAAAAGTAGATGTGAAGACGTTGGGCCACGGGTGGTTGATGAGTAAATCGTATTATCGCCCGCGCTGGGCCGTCTGCAAAATTGCCTGTCGATGGTTCCGGTGAGAGCGGATACAAAGGTTGGACATACGTTCGGATAGAGAGTCAGCCGCCCTGTAATGGAAAGTACAAGTTATGCTTGTAGGCTGCGCTAAGTTGTTGATACTCATCAAACAACGAGTAGATTTATGCAAACCGAACGGCACTTCTTCTCCCCCTTTACGCGGCGCACGCTTACGGTGATTGGCCTAGTGGTGGCGGTCGCGCTGCTGCTGCTGCTGATCTGGCAGACGATAGACGTGCTGCTGCTGGCGTTTGCCGGGGTGCTCGTCGCCGTGGCGCTGGCGTCCACCAGCCGCTGGGTGGCCAACCACACGCCGCTGCCTTACGGGCTGGCGCTGGCGATTATCGCGCTGTTGGCTCTGCTGGGGCTGGTAAGCATGGTCTGGTGGATGGCGCCGGCCATTGCCGGCCAGAGCCAGGTGCTGATCGACAGCATCGACCTGTCGCTGGAGCAGGTGCGCAGCTTTGTCAACCGACAGCTGCCCTGGTCGTGGGAGACGGTTCGCGATCAGATGCCCGGGGCCGAGTCGCTGATCCAGCGCGGGCCGGGCATTCTGAGCCGCATCACGGGCGTCTTCTCGACCGCGCTCAACGGCTTGACCAACCTGCTGATCATTCTCTTCGTTGGCGTCTACCTCGCCATCAGTCCAGAATCTTACGTCAATGGCATGGTGCGGCTTGTGCCCACACATCGCCGCGATCGGGCACGCGAAATTTTCTATGCGCTGGGCTACACGCTGCGCTGGTTTTTGATTGCGCGCGGCGCGTCGGTCCTGATTGTGGGTGGGCTATCCATTGCCGGTCTGTGGCTGCTGGATATTCCGCTGGCCCTAGTATTGGGCGTGCTAACCGGGCTGCTCTCGTTTGTGCCCATCGTCGGCGTCATTGCTTCCTACATCCCGCCCGTGCTGGTCGCGTTGACTATCAGCCCACAGCAGGCGCTCTACGTCTTCCTGCTCTACGTGGGCATTCAGTTTGTCGAAAGCTACTTCCTCACGCCCGTGATCCAAAAGCGCGCCGTCGACCTGCCGCCGGTGCTCACCATCTTGGCGCAAGTGGCCTTCGGCATCATTTTTGGCGTGCTGGGCGTGCTGCTTGCCAGCCCCATCGCGGCGGTGCTGCTGGTAGCGGTGCAGATGATCTACGTCGAGGACATGCTTGGCGACCGCGAGATCGAGGTGCGGGCGGAGGAGCAGACGGAGGTCGACGCCGATCGCGAGTCGCGGGCGCGTGAGGAGGAGTAAGACTATGCCAAGGAGTAAACTATACCAGAGCGGTCACGCTTCTGCCTCACCACCCCCTCGCTGGCGCTTGGTTAACGAGGCAACGGGATAGCCCCCTCCTCTCCACGCGTGGAGAGGAGGGGGTTGGGGGAGGTGAGGCGTTGACCCCAACCGGTATGTTTATTTCCTTGGATTGACCTAAACCGATTCACGCGCCTAGCGCACGCAAAGCGTTTGCGCTACAATACGCGACAGTTCTTCCACTTTTACCCATCGTGCTAACTCTTCAGCCATGAATCTATTGCTCACCACCGCTTCGCCACTTGCTCAACCGCTGGCCGATTCACTTTCAACTGCCCACACCATTCACCGCGCCACGCCCCCCTTTCCACACGACGAGACAACAGACGTGCTCGTCGAGGGAATAGACGCGCTTGTTCACCCCATCGCGCCGCTCGCTTTTGAAGACGAGCACGCCGCGGTTGATTTTGCCACGCGGCAAACGTACAACCTGCTGCGCGCTCTTAGCGACGACAAGGGCAGCGGGGCGGGCGTGCCGCGCGTCGTGCTCCTCAGCACGCTCGACCTGCTGGACGCCTACGATCCCGCCTACCGCGTCGACGAGCGCTTTCGCCCGCTGCCCACCACGGAGCCCTCTCTGCTTGCGGCGCACCTCGCCGAGTATACCGCCCGCGAGTTCGCCCGCGAGCACAAGCTTGCCGTGGCCGTGCTGCGCGTCGGCGAGGTCGACGAGGCGGCGGTGGCCCACGCCGTCGAGCGTGCGTTGCGCTATTTGCAGCAGGACGATGCACTGCGCTGGTCGATCTTCCACTTGGCGCCGGAGGTCGACAACCCGCGCTTTCCCATCGAGAAGGCAAAATCGCTGCTCGATTATCAACCTAATTAACGCGGAGGCGCAGAGGCGCGAAGGATGCAAATTGTCATTTCGAGCGAATGCGAGAAATCTCTTGGTCGTAAACGAGCCGACTGCGCTAATCCAAATGTAGTCGTTGGCTGCAAACAGATTTCTCCCTACAGTGTCGCATGGGCGACCGTTGCCGAACGAAATGATATACACCACTTTCTCCTTGCGCCTCCGCGCCTCCGCGTTAAAATTTTAGGACTTACGAACTATGAATGTTTTAATCCTTGGCGGGGCCGGGATGCTCGGCCCACACGTTGTGCCCGTTTTGGAAAATGATTACGATCTCCGCGTCACCGATGTGCAGCCGCTCGACTTGGACTTTCGCGGTGAATTTCGCGAGGTGGACGTGGCCGATGGCGACGCGGTGATGCAGGCCGCGGCGGGCATGGACGCCATCATCAACCTCTCCGTCGTGCGGCAGGATCGGCAGCTCGCGTTCGATGTAAACACGCTGGGCTGCCTCAACGTGATGCGGGCCGCCGTGGCGCACGGCATCCGCCGCGTCATCAACACCGGCCCGCACTTCACCGTCGCCGGGCCAACGTACGAGCACTTCGATTACGCCATCTCGCCGGACGTGCCGCCGCAGCCCGGCACGAATCTGTATGCGCTCAGCAAATCGCTCGGCCAGGAAATCTGCCGCATCTATACGGAGCACCACGACGTGGTTGTGCAGACCTACCTCTTCTACCACTTCCGCGAGCCAAGCGAGGTCGAGCCGGGCCAGCGCCACGCGCCCTTTGCGATCTCGTGGCAAAACGCCGCCGAAATCTTCCCGCTCGGCCTCGACATTGAGCTGGGCAGCTTGCCCTCCAAGTGTGAAATTTTCAACATCTTTACGAACATGCCCCACGGCGTCTTCCGCAACGACAAAGCGCAGCGTATTTTAGGCTTCGAGCCGAAGGACGACATTTCGATGATGTGGCGGCGAGCAAATTAAAGCGATCCACGAAGAGCACGAAGAAACACGAAGGCAGAACGTCGACGTTCTTCCCTTCGTGCTCTTCGTGCTCTTCGTGGATTAATTTCTGAACAAAGGAGCACACGATGGAATACCGACGCATGGGCCGCAGCGGCCTCAAGGTCTCGGAAATTTGCCTGGGCACGATGACCTTTGGCCACGGCACGGACGAGGCGGAATCAAAGCAGATGGTCGATCTGGCCTTCGACGCAGGCATCAACTTTTTCGACACGGCCAACGCCTATGCCGCCACGCAGTCCGAAACGATCTTGGGCAAGGCGCTCAAAAACCGGCGGCGCGACGCGGTGATCGCCACCAAGTTTTTCAATCCGATGGGCAAAGGGCCCAACGATTCGGGCATGTCGCGCGTGCACATTTTTCAGGCCATCGAGGATAGCCTGCGCCGTTTGCAGACGGACTACGTCGACCTGTACTACATCCACCACGTCGACACGCAGACGCCGCTGGACGAGATGCTGCGCGCGCTGGACGATCTCGTGCGCCAGGGCAAGGTGCGCTACATTGCGTGCAGCAACTACGAGGCGTGGCGGCTGATGGAGGCCATGTGGATCAGCGAGAGCAAGGACTGGACGCGCTTCGTGGCCTACCAGCCCCAGTACAGCCTCGTCGTGCGCGACATCGAGCAGGAGATTGTGCCGGTCTGTGAATTAAAGGGGCTGGGCATCGTGGCGTGGAGCCCGTTGGGCGGCGGCTTTTTGACGGGCAAATATCAGCCCGGCGAGCGCACCGTCGAGGGCACGCGCTCGGACGAGGGGTGGGCCTACCCGTCCCAATATTTTGCGGAGAATGCGGATGAATCGCTGGCCGCGCTGCTGGAGGTGGCCGAGGAGTTGGGCCGCTCGCCCGCGCAGGTCGCGCTGCGCTGGGTGCTGGAGCAGCCGATGGTCAGCAGCGCGATTGTCGGCGCGCGCACGCTGGAGCACGCGCGCGATAATTTCGAGGCGGGGAGTTGGTCGCTGCCGGCGGAGGCGCTGGCGCGGCTCAACGACGTCTCGCACCTGCCGCCGCGCTATCCGCTGTCGATGGAGGCGGGGATGGATCAGCGGCGCGATCAGGCGGTGGAGATGCCGTCGTTGAGGGCGTAATTGCCTACCCCGTCGGCTGCACGATGCTCTTCCACGCCAGATTGTTGCGCATGACGCCCAGCGAATCGCGCTGCGCCGGGAACAAATCGCCCAGCGTGTCGAGGATGTTCATCAGCAGCGTGGGCACGAGCGGATTGTTTTGCGCCAGCAGCAGCGGCATGTACGTCAGCCGCGGGCGACCGTCCGGCGTGCAGTGGAATTGGCGCAGGGCGTCGTCGTCCAGCCGATACACGGCACAGTTGACCGTGCCTGCCAGCACCGGCACGCCCTGGTGATGCGCACCATCGCGGTCGATCCAGCCGACGGCGATGATACCGACGAGCGTCGCCGTCTCGGCCAGATAGTCCGGCGCGAAAACCTCCAGCTCCGCCGAGGGGCTAAGGCGCGGCCCCATGTTGCCAAAGTCTGGGTTGACGAGCAGCGTGTTGTAAATCACGCCGATGAGTTGACTGCCGCTTTCGAGCTGGATGGCGGCAAAGGTGCCAAACGAGTAATCAGTCGGCTCCGGCAGCGGCCCGTCGCTCTCGCCGGGCGCATCGATCTGGCAGACGTAGTCGACGTGGGTGTTGGATTTGACGATTTTGCCAATGCGGATGGGATTAGACATCAGGGAAAATGCTCAAAGAAATTTAGCCGCGGATAAACGCGGATAAACGCGGATTTTGGCTGGTCACGTCGCGGGATTTAGTCCGCCGCCACGGCTTCCCAGCTTTGGGCCATTTTGATAAATTCGTCTTTGTAGCGCGGCCAATTGCGCAGCGTCTCCGGATCAAAGTCTGCATCGTTGGGCCAGACGAGCGTTTGCACTTCTTCGTCGAGCCTTACTTGATTGAAGAAGTTCAAGTCGCGCAGCGGGCTGAATAGCTCACCGTACAGAATCGGCTCAAAGTTGATGGTCTGTTCGGTCTGATCGTCAAACGAAATTCGCAGCGTATATGGGCCGACAATTTTAAAGTCGGTCACGCAGTAAATTTCGTGGTGATAATTTTGCGACATCGATTTGCTCCTTATTCTAATCCCTCAATCTTAAACGCCGGGCGACTGCTCTGCAAATGTGACCAGTTTGCCATCAACTCGTCCCGATGTAAATGTATCCACTTCTCAACATATTTGCGCTGCCGCCGGGGAAGTCTGCCTGCTAACAGTTCAACCTCATCTATCGCAAACACAGCCTTTTGCCCTTGATAGTGTGCATGTAAATGAGGTCGGTGGTGTGGTTCACCGACCTCGACGTGCATCCGAATGGCAACACCATAGAATCGAGAAAGCGTCGGCATTTACTCCTCATCCTCCAGCTTGACGAAGAGCGCGCTCGGCGACTGCAGCGCCTGCCCCGCCGACAGCTCCCCCACTGTTTGTCCCTCTACTGGCCAGCGACCGCTTGCTTCGCTGCCATCATAGCGCAGCACCAGATGCTCGCCCCGCGCGTCCTCGACCCGCTCGGTGTACTGCCGCCCAAAGAGCGGCTGGTCGTAGCCGAGCAGCGCGTGCAGCTGCTCGCTGCTGTGTGGCAAAATCGGCGACCACATAATTTTGAGCCAGTCGATGGCCTGTAGCGCGACGTAGACCGCCGTGGCCGCGGCCTGCGGATCCTCCTTAATCGACTTCCAGGGCGCTTGGTCGCTCAGGTACTGGTTGACGCGCTGGCTCAGCCGACGCACTTCTGTTAGCGCCGCCTTGAGCTTGACCGCATCGTAAAGCGCACCGACGCTGTCAAAACCCGCGCGAATTTCGTCCAGCAGCGCCCGGTCGACTTCGTCGAGTTCGCCCGGCGCGGGAACCTGTCCATCAAAGCGCTTGTAGGCAAAGCCGAGCACGCGGTTGACGAGGTTGCCCCAGTTCGCCACCAGCTCGTTGTTGACGCGGTCGCGGAAATCATCCCACGTAAACTCCACGTCCGAAGTCTCCGGCGCGAGCGCCGTGAGCACGTAGCGCCACGCGTCGGGCTGGTACTCTTCGAGCACCGTGTTGAAGCCGATGACGTTACCGCGGCTGGTGCTAAACTGCGAGCCGCCGAGGTTGAGATATTCGTTGGCCGGTACGTCGTAGGGCAGGTTCAACTCTTCGCTACCTTCGTTGTAGCCGATCAACATGCCGGGCCAGATGATCGTGTGAAAGGGAATGTTGTCCTTGCCGATAAAGTTGTAGATGCGCGCATTGGGATTGACCGTCGCGTCCCACCACCGCCGCCACGCGCTCTGCTCTTCGTCACCCCGCAGCGCACCCCACTCGATGGCTGCGCTCAGGTAGCCGATCACCGCGTCGTACCAGACGTAGATGCGCTTGCTATCGTAACCCTCCAGCGGAATCGTCACGCCCCAGTCGATGTCGCGCGTAATGGGGCGGCCGCGCAGCTCGCGCAGATCGAGCTGGCCACGGGTGAAGTTGCGCACGTTGGGCCGCCAGTGCTCCTTGTCGGCCAGGTAGGCGATCAGCGGCTCGTTCATCTTGGCCATGTCGAGAAAGAAGTGCTCGGTCTCGCGCACTTCTAAATCGGTGTTGCCCGTGATCTTCGAGCGCGGATTTTTCAGTTCGAGCGCGTCGTAGAGCGAGCCGCAGTTGTCGCACTGATCGCCGCGCGCATCCTCGAAGCCGCAAACGGGGCACGTGCCCTCGACGTAGCGGTCGGCCAGGAAGCGATTGGCCTCTGGGTCAAAGAGCTGCTGCTGCACGTCCTGGTAGACGTACCCGTTTTCCAGGTGCGTCAAAAACATCTGCTGCGTCACGTCCCAGTGATTTTGCGTGTCGGTGTGGGTGTAGAGGTCAAAGGTCAACCCCATGGCGAGGCAGCCGTCGACAAACATCCGGTGGTACTTGCGGATGATCTCCTCCGGCGCAACGCCCTCCTTCTCGGCCTGCAGCGTGATCGGCGTGCCGTGCGTATCCGAGCCGCTGACCATCAGCACCTCGTTGCCGGCCAGGCGCTGGTAGCGCGCAAAAATATCCGGCGGCAGGTAGGCTCCGGCAATCTGCCCAATATGTTTTTCGCCGTTAACGTAAGGCCAGGCTACGCCGACGAGGATGTTTTGATTGGTCATTGTGTCTTGCTTTCTTTCTCATATTCTTTTGTAAAATGAAAATAGTTGTATGTGGAATTCGTGTCAAGTCCTGAAAT
>CBDBZO010000003.1:0-28016 GCA_965213595.1 Caldilineaceae bacterium
CACGCCCCGCCGCCACACAAGCTGCATCAGCGCCAGACAGCCCACGGCCCACAGCATCTGCACGCCAAAGCCGATTATCATCTCGCGCGTGCCCAGGCGGCCCAGCCCCAGCTCGATGGGGAAAGCAACCATCCAGCGAAAGGGCAGCGCGTTGGCGATCCAAAGCACCCACTCTGGAAAGAGCTCCAGCGGCGCGAGGCGACCGGAGAAGAAGATCAGCGCCACAAAGTAGATGTTGTTGAGCGCGGCGGTGCGCGTTGTCCAAAAAGCCGCGAGCGCCAGCGTCCACCCCGTGACAAAGCGCAGCACGCCCGCCAGCAGCAGCGCGGGTACAAAGGCCAGCGCCGTTAGCCACGTCGCGCCGCTAAAGTCCGGGCGAAAGACCACGACCAACAGAATCACCACGGGCACGAAGATTACGGCGGTGATGACCTTGTAAGCAATGTTTTCCGCCACGTCCTTATGGATCGGATGCACCGGGCGCAGCAGCAGCGTCGACAGCGTGCCGTCTCTGATATAGCTTTCGTAGGAGTGCATGATCCAGGTAAAGGTCAGCCGGTCCACGAGCAGCAGCAGGATGTAGTAGGCCGCAAAGCCGCCCACCGTGTAGCTGCCGACGCTGCCGCCCTGCTCACGCGCAATCGTTGTCCACACCACAAGGTAGACCACCGGCTCGACCAGCCCGCCGATCAGCCAGATCAGCATGGCGACGCGGTACTGGAACTGCACGGCAAGCTGGACGCGGAATTCGGTCCAGTAGAGGGTGGCGAGGGCGGGCATAATCGACTCCTGTGGCGCGAGCAATCCTGCTCGCGCAGGACGGCTCCTGTGGCGCGAGCAATCCTGCTCGCGCAGGACGGCAAACAAAGCGATGCAGGCCAACGCTGAGAGCAGAGTTAAACGGAAGGCAAGCAGGATTGCTTGCCCTACCTCGAGGCAAAGACCTGCTCGATCACTTCCTCGATCGGCGGGTCCTCGACGCTCAAGTCGCTCACCGGCAGGTCGGCCAGCAGCCGACCCGTCACCGCGGCGGTCTCGGCTTTGGGTACGCGCAGCTTGAGCAACCCCTCGCGCCGCTCGATGACTTCGCCGTATTGCGACAAATCACCATTGTCGCGCAGGCCGCTCTGCTGCTGCATCTCGACCGTGATGGTTTTGTGCAGCGCGAAGCGGCGCACCAGCGCGGCCAGGTCGCCATCGAACAGAATTGTGCCCTGGTGGATAACGACCACTCTCTCGCACAGCGCTTCGACATCGGCCATGTAGTGGCTGGTGAGCATGACCGTCGCCTCGTGGCGGCGGTTGTATTCGGCGAGGAAGGTGCGGATGCGGCGCTGCATGGTCACGTCGAGGCCGATGGTGGGCTCGTCGAGAAAGAGGATGCGTGGGCGGTGGAGCAGCGCGCCCGCGATTTCGCACTTCATGCGCTCGCCCAGCGAGAGGTTGCGCACTGGCTTGTCGAGCAGGGCTTCAAGAGCAAGCAAATCGACTAGCTCGTCGAGCGTCTCCTTGTATTGAGCGTGCGGCACCGCGTAGATCGCGCGCTGTAGGGAAAATGAATCGCTTGCGGGAATGTCCCAGACGAGCTGGTTGCGGTTGCCCATGACCAGCGTAATCTGGCGCAGAAAGGCGTCGACCCGCTCCCAGGGCGTGTGGCCGAGCACGTCGACCGCACCGCTCGTCGGGTGGAGCAGGCCGGAGAGCATTTTGAGCGTGGTTGTTTTGCCCGCGCCGTTGGGGCCGAGAAAGCCCACGATCTCACCGACGCCCACGTCAAACGAGACGCCGTCGACGGCGGGCACGTCGCGCGTTTTGCGACTGAGCAGCGAGCGCACGGCCGCGCCCGCCCCGGCTTCACGCACGGGCACGGTGTAGATTTTGCGCAGGTCGTCGACGTGGATGGCGGGTTGGGGCATGGGGAGAGTTGGACTGTAGGTCACCTTTGCTCCGCTGCTCCGCAAGGTGACGCTGGCTGCCGTTTTCAAAGCGATTGGGTATTCCGCATGACGAGGGCACGGCGTCAATTGTCACGTAGCGGAGCATACGTGATCTACGGCTTACGTCGAGGCCGCGCGCAGCCTGCCCACGCGCTCGCCCAGCCAGATGAGGCCAGCGAGCAGCAGCGCCAGCAGGAAGACGACGCCGTACTCGGCAATCGGAATGCGCACAATTTCTTCCAGCTTGGCCCAGCCGCGCTCGCTGTAGACGTAGAGCGCGCCGCCAACATAGGTCGCCAAGATCAAGCCGCGCAGCCAGCGGGATAACCCCAGGCCGTGCATCTGCGTCAACACGATAAGGCCGGCAAAGCCGAAGAAGAACATAGGCCACAGCCCGTTGGCCTGCGACACGGCGACCATCGTGCCGTGGGCCAGCACGAGAAACTCCTGCGTAAAGCCCCACCAGCGGTTGCGGTGCACGCGCGTAAAGAAGAGGCTGCCCTGCAAGAGCAGCAGAAACATGTAGAAGAAGCCAAAGAGGTGGCCCGAAGTATCCTCCATCGGGTGATACCAGAAGGTGTAGACGATGGCCCAGGCAAAGTAGTAGCCGTGGTATTTGCGCACAAAATTGACGGCGCGACGGGGCAGCGGAGCGCGCTTGCCAAAGAACATCCCACGTCGCGGATTCTCCATCAGCAGCACCAGCACCAGCAGGAAGATCACCGACCACTGCGAGCTCCAGATCGAGACGTCCTGCGCCAGTCCGTCGTACCAGACGTGCGTTTGCAGCAGGTGCAGCGTGATAAAGAGCGCGTTGGCCCCCAGCGCCAGATAGTTGACTGGATGCAGCCCCTTGACGTAGCGCAAGCCGTTGCGCTGCGCGTAGAAAATCAGCCCCCACAGCGTGAGCTGGTGGGCAAAGTAAAAGCCCCAAGCGGTGACACGGCCCCACGTCGTCTGCACCGGAAGCTGCCACTCGTACCACGACGCGCCGCTGTCCGGCAGGAACTCAATGCGCTCGAAGCGCCAGCCAAGCAGGGCGATGATCGCCGTAAAGACAAAGCTAAAGCCGATGCCGAGCCAGAGCGCGCGCAGGTCGGCGCGGGGGGCTGGCGTTTGGGCGGTGGATTGGGTACGGGAAGCGGTGGTGGCGGACATAGGTGTGACTCGTCTATATGGATTTGTAGACATCGGCGAATTCATTCAGCGTCGGTCGCAGCCTACGATGCGCGACGGTTTACACAATGGGCCACATGCTAACCCCCGCGGACGCGAAGCAGCGCTTCGCGTTACGTTAAAAGCCGCTTCGTCTTCCACTGGCGAAAGGCGAAGAGCACGGGCATGTTTAGCCACATCCCGTAGTTCACCAGCCGCCAAAAGAGATTGTCGCTCGTCTCGGCGGTGACTTCGTCGTGCACTTCGGTCGTGTTGGCGTCCAGGGTGACAAAGGTGTGGCGGTGCACCCACTGCTTAAACGGCCCGCTTACCTGCCGATCCACAAAGCTCGTGGGCGATACCTCCTCGATCTGCGCCAGCCAGCGAATCGGCAGCGGACCAAGCCACATGGTAAACGCCATCTCGTCGCCCTCGCCCAGCAGCGCCGGCGCACGATGCACGCGCACAATCACCGGCGGCGGCGTGATCGCGCCCATGCTGGCGGACTGTCGGTGAAAGTCGCGCACGGCGTCGAGCGGCGCATTGACGGTGAATTGGTGTGTATATTTCATCATTTATGCGTTGAGTTGCGAGTTGCGAGTTGCGGTAGATTCGTCAACGAAACTATCCGTAACCCGTAACCCGTAACCCGCTACTTATTCAACAGCTCCCGCACCGCTTCCTCGACCGTTGGGTACTTCCACGTAAAGCCCAACGCCTCCAGCTTGGCGGGCACGGCGCGCTGGCCGTCCAGCACGATGGTGGACATTTCGCCGAGCGCGATTTTGAGCGCGGGGGCGGGGGCGGGAAAGAAGGAGGGACGGCCCATCACGCTGCCGATGACCTTGGCAATTTCCTTATTGGTGCGCGGCGTGGGCGCGCTGAGGTTGAAGGCCTCGCGGGCCTCCTGCTTGTCGATCAGGAATTGGATGGCGCGCACCTCGTCTTCCAGGTGAATCCACGGGTAGAACTGCTTGCCGCTGCCGACGGGGCCACCGGCAAAGCCGCGAAAAGGCAGCACCAGCTTGGGCCACGCCCCGCCTTCATTCGTCAACACAATCCCCGTGCGGGTAACGACGCGACGCACGCCCAGCGATTCCGCTTCGGCCGTTGAGGCTTCCCAATCAAAACAGACCTGCGCCAGGAAATCGCCGCCGGGCGCGGCATTTTCCGTTAGCACCGTATCGCCGCGGTTGCCGCCGTAGTAGCCAACGGCCGAGGCCTGTACCAGCACCTTGGGCTTCTGCTTGGCGTTGCGAATCGCCTCCATCACCGCGTGGCCCGCCTCGACGCGGCTGCTGAGCACTTCCTGCTTGTACGAGTCCGTCCAGCGCCCGTCGATGGGCGCACCGGCAAAGTTGATGATCACCTCTGCGCCGTCGGCCAGGTGGCCCCAGCCCTCGGCGGTTTTTGTGTCCCATTTTTCCATGCGCACGCCGGTGGGCATGGAGCGCGCCTTGCGGTCCGGGTTGCGGCTTAGGACGACAACATCATGGCCGTCGTTCACTAATTGTTGGCTTAACGGTTTGCCGATGGTTCCCGTCCCGCCGGTAATGATCACGCGCATCTTGGATTCCTTTTCGTCCTGGTATTTATCGTCGTAGTATTTAGATTTTGCTCGGTAGCTCTATTTTAGCCGCCCTGTACGTCAACGCCAACTCGCACGCCCAGCCGATTACCGAGCCGATTACCGAGCCGATGACTGCTCCCGTTCTCCTAGGCGCGGCCATTGAAAAGTTTACCTGAAAGCTCAGGCGTTGTCAACGCTTTGTCCAACATTTTTGTGGAGTGTGTATGAGCTTATCTGCAATTTTGATGGTAAAATAGGTCAAGATCGCGGCGACGACTTATCGCACCCTACCCAATAGTAGATAATGTCACTGCCCTTCAGTCGATTTTGACTACACTTAGGGATACGCCCAACTGCCGCTTGGCCGGGCGTGCCCACAACGATTTGCTACCGTAGAGCGTACCCATTCCACATGCCACATGCTGCACGCATCCCCGGAGATTGCTGTCCATGAGTATCCAGACTGAAACTTGGGAGCACGCGCTGCTCTCCAAGGCATACGAAGCCATCCTCCCCCAGCGTAGCGGGGCTTTACCCGCCCCCCAGTTCACCGTAGATTTGCTGGATCGCGCCTATGCTAAGTGCGAAGCGCTCACCGCTCACCACAGCCGCTCGTTCTATCTGGCATCGAGCCTGCTGCCCACGGAAAAGCGGCGTGCCGTGCGTGCGCTCTACGCCTTCTGCCGCATTAGCGACGATATTGTGGATCGCTGCGAGGGGGTGGATGCGGGAGAAAAGCTGGAGAAAGGTGAGGTGGAGCGGCAGCTCGCCCACTGGCGACGGCGCGTCAGCGAGACGCCGGCCAGTGACGATCTGGTGGTGATTGCGTGGACGGATGCGCGGCTGCGCTGGGGCGTGCCGCAGCGCTACGCCGAGCAGCTGATTGACGGCGTGGCGCAGGATTTGCAGCCCGTCGCCTACCAGACGTTTGATGACTTAACCGACTACTGCTACGGCGTTGCCTCCACGGTCGGGCTGATGAGCATGCACATCATCGGCTACAGCGGGGAAGAGGCCATTCCCTACGCCATCAAGCTGGGCGTGGCGCTGCAGATGACCAACATTCTGCGCGACGTGTCCGAGGACTGGCGCATGGGTCGCCTCTACCTGCCGCAGGCGGATTTAGAGCAGTTTGATTTGGTTAAGGGTGATTTAGAGAGGGGCCAGGTTACGCCGTCGTGGCGGAATTTTATGCGCTTTCAAATTGAGCGCAATCGGCGGCTCTACGAGGAAGCGTGGCCCGGCATCGCCATGCTGGATCGCGATGGTCGCTTTGCAATTGCCGCCGCCGCCGAACTCTACCGCGCCATCTTGAAAGACATCGAGCGGCACGATTACGACGTTTTTTCGCGGCGCGCGTTTGTCTCGAAGCGGGGGAAACTGCGTCGCCTGCCGGGGATTTGGTGGCGGGCGAGACGGGTAAGGCGGAAGTAATTAGGGATTGGTAATCGGTAATTAGGTTGCCCTGTAGAGTATGCGGGTCTTCATTCTCGCCGAAGCTTCGCTATCTGCCCAAAGAACCAATTACCAATTACGATTTACCACTTGCCAACTTTACGTAAACGCCGAAATCCCGGTCAAATCTCGCCCGATGATCAACTTCTGAATCTGGCTCGTGCCCTCGTAAAGGCTGGCCACGCGACCGTCGCGCCAGAGCTGGGCGGGGGCGTATTCGTCCGAGAAGCCGTAGCCGCCGTGAATTTGGATGGCGTTGTCGGCGGCGCGCTTGGCGGCTTCGGTGGCGTAGTACTTGGCAATCGACACCGGAATCGTGCTGCGCTTGCCCTGGTTTTTCGTCCAGCCCGCTTGGTAGACGAGCAGCCGAGCCGCCTCGGCGTCGACCTTCATCTGTGCCAACAAATCCTGCACCATCTGGAAGCTGGCAATCGGGCGCTCAAAGGCGCAGCGCTCCTGCGCGTACTTCACGCTCACGTCCAGCGCGCGCTGCACAATGCCCACGCAGCCGCTGGCTACGCCGTAGCGCCCGTTGTCGAGCGCGCTCATGGCAATCTTGAAGCCCTCGCCGACTTCGCCCAAGCGTGCGCTGTCCGGCACGCGCAGGTCGCTGAAGAAGAGCTCGCCCGTGTCGCTTGCGAGCAGGCCCAGCTTGCCCTCCATTTTACGCGCCTCAAAGCCCGGCGTGTCCGTCTCCACCAGGAAGGCGACCATGCCCTTGTGCTTCGTCCCCGGTGCCGATTGGGCAAAGACGATTGCCAAGTCCGCCCAGGTGCCGTTGCTGATCCACACCTTTTGGCCGTTCAAAATCCAGTCATCCCCATCCCGCTTGGCCGTGGTCTGCACGTTGCCCGCGTCCGAGCCCGCGTTGGGCTCCGTCAGGCCGTAGCAGCCGATCAGCTCGCCGCTGCACAGCCGCGGCAGATACTCCTGCTTCTGCGCCTCCATGCCCCAGTTCAGAATCGTCAGCTCCACCAGCGACATCTGCACCGAGAGCGTGGTGCGCACGCTCGAATCGGCATAGCCCACCTCCTCAAAGACAATCGCCTCTGAGATGTAGTCCAGCCCCGTGCCGCCATACTCTTCGGGAATCGGCACGCCGAGGTAGCCCAGCGCGCCCATCTCGTTGAGCAGCTCGCGCGGAAATTTCCCTGCGCGGTCCCAGTCGCGCGAGTGGGGCAGCATCTTCTCGCGCGCAAATTTGCGCACGGCCTCCTGAATCATTCGCTGGTCGTCGTTTAAGCTAAAGTCCATGTTGATTTCCTTGTCCCTAAAGTTGCCGAATTATTTTATCGTATTCGTGATGCGGGCCGATCCAGAATCAAATTATGGCGCTGGCAAAAAATATTTGCAGGCAGCGCCGATCCACGGAGTCGTCGCAGTCTTGTCATTCCCGCGAAGGCGGGAATTCATGCGTCGCCCACGAGTCAAATGCGTCACAGCCCAAAATCGTTTTCTTGCTCCTAATTTGATGTTCCTGTCATCTTTTGCTGCGAACTCCGACCTTCATCGTAATCACGTAGCGCTTCATCTGCTAAAATTGCCAATTCATCTTGAGAGCTGGCGAATAGTTCATCCCAACGACGCTCGGATTCGATCTCGGTGATAATTCATTCAGCCAGCACGTCTTGCTCTCCCTGCGGCAGTTGTGAAGCGCGTTCAAACGCTTTTTCAAGTAAAACGGTCACGATGTCTCCCCTTGGTTCGACAAAATATCTTCTTCCATTATCGCGTAATTTTGCCTCGATTGCCAAAACGGGCGTAGTTGTTGGGCGTGCCCAGCAACTACGCCCGCAACACCGCCTAAATCGCTCCCATCTTGCGCAGCTCCGTAATTTTCTCGGCGTCGTAGCCCAAATACTCGCGCAGCACCTCGTCCGTATGCTCGCCCAAGTGGGGCGGCGCGAGATGAATCTGCGGCGGCGTCCCGCTCATCTTCGCCACCGGCCCAAGCTGCGGCACGGGGCCGTCGACCGGGTGCTCAACATGCTGTACCATGCCGCGCGCTTGCGCCTGCGGATCGGCCAGCGCCGTCGGAATGTCGTTGACCGGGGCGCAGGGAACGCCCACCGCCTGCAATGTTTCCAGCCATTCACCGGTCGACTTTCTGCGCAGCACGGCCTCGATTTGCGGCACAAGCACCTCTCGGTGGGCAACCCGCGCGGGATTAGTCGCAAAGCGCTCGTCTGCTGACCAATTCGCGTAGTCAAGCACAGCAGAAAAATTGGCAAACTGCTTATCATTGCCAACCGCCACCATCAGCCAGCCGTCGGCGGTCGGAAAGGGCTGGTAGGGGACAATCGAGGCGTGGGCGTTGCCGTGGCGCTGCGGCGGCTCGCCGGAGACGAGGTAGCTGCTGGCCACGTTGACCAGCCACGAGAGCTGCACGTCAAAGAGAGCGAGGTCGATATACTGGCCTTCGCCAGTGCGCTTGCGGTGGTGGAGGGCAGCGAGGATTGCCGTGGCCGCGTGCATCCCCGTCATCACGTCGGTGATGGCGACGCCGACCTTGGTGGGGTCGCCATCCTGCCCGCTGCTCGTTGGCCCGGTAACGCACATGAGGCCGCCCCGTGCTTGGATTACGGTGTCGTAGCCGGGTTGCTGGCGGTCGGGGCCGGTTTGTCCGTAGCCGGAAATTGAGCAGTAAATTAAACCCGGTTTTAATTCGCGTAGTGATTGATAGTCCAGGAACAAGCTTTCCAACATCCCGATCCGAAAATTTTCAATCAGCACATCACACCGCAACACCAACTGACGCAGAATATCGCGACCCGCCTCGCTTCTCAGGTTGAGCGTGATGCTGCGTTTGTTCCGATTGGTGCTGAGAAAGTATGCGCTCTGTCCGCTCTGCGTAAAGGGTGGCCCCCAGCGGCGCGTGTCGTCGCCCATGCCCGGCTGCTCGACTTTGATCACGGTTGCACCGTAGTCGCCGAGCAGCATCGTCGCGTAAGGTCCCGCTAGGACGCGTGAAAGATCAAGAATGGTGATGTCGGAGAGGGCGGCGGTCATGGATAGGGTTTGGATGGATAGGGTTTGGATGGATAGGATTTGATATGATAATCAGCGGCTTCTACATCATTGATTCCATAGGTCGGGCTTGTCTCGTTGGCCCGTTCGCATCTGAGGATGCTCACTCCGCAAGGCTGTGAAAAAGCCCGGCGCTTCAGAAGCGCCGGGCCTAGATTGAGTACACCAAGATCTACAAGCTACCTTGATCCGCTACCAAAATCTCAGCGTACCCAATCTTCAATCTTCATTCATCTTCATTCTGCCTACGCCCATTTCGCCAGACCCGTCTCGTGCGGGTTGATCAGCGCCGGGTGGCTGGCGCGCACGCGCACGCCAATCGCCAACTGGCCGCTGGCGTCGGGATGGACGTGGCCGGTGTAGCGCAGCGAGCCATTCTCGCCGCTGCTGCCGTTCTCCATTACCACCACCTGCGGATCGACGAGCTTGCCGGCATCGTCCTGCTCGCTGGCGACGATTTCCACCTGGACATCGCCCTCCGGCACGCCGTTGAGCCAGACGTTGGCGTCCAGCGAGACGGTGTCGCCCACGGAGATCGAGGCGTCCTCGGCCACGTGGGCCTCGACGCGCACCGAATTCCAGCGGTCGCGCATCTGCTGCTTCCAGGCGGCGATTTCCTTGGCCAGCGCAAAGCTGTCGGCGTGGTAGCGCACGCCGCTCGCGGCGGCGGGCAGGTAAAGCTCCGTCGCGTAATCCTTGACCATGCGGCGCATGGAAAATTCGGGCGCGCAGGAGCGGATCGAATCCTTCATCACCTTGATCCAGCCCTGGGGCAGGTCACTCTCGTTGCGGTCGTAGAAGAGCGGGACGATTTCGTTTTCGAGCGTGGCGTAGAGGTTGAGCACGTCCGCCTCGTCCTGCGTCTCCTGGTCCTTGTAGTCGCGCGGGTCGCCGATGGCCCAGCCGTTCGTGCCATTATAGCCCTCGACCCACCAGCCGTCGAGCACGCTAAAGTTGGGCACGCCGCTGGCCGCCGCCTTCTGCCCGCTCGTGCCCGAAGCCTCGCGCGGGCGGCGCGGATTGTTGAGCCAGACGTCCACGCCCGAAATCAGGTGACGGGCAATGTTCATGTCGTAGTTTTCCAAGAAGACAATTTTGCCCGCAAAGTCCGGCTGCTGGCTCAGCTCGTAGATGCGCTTGATCAGCGCTTGGCCGGGCTGGTCCGCCGGGTGCGCCTTGCCGCTAAAGACAATCTGCACCGGTCGCGCCGGGTCGTTGAGGATGCGCTTGATGCGCTCCTCGTCGTGGAAGATCAGGGCGGCGCGCTTGTAGGTGGCAAAGCGGCGCGCAAAGCCGAGCGTCAGCGCGTTGGGATCGAGGAGCGTGTCGGCCAGCTCCATGTGGCGCGGCCCTTCGCCGTGGCGCATAAACTGCCGCTTGATGCGCTCGCGGGCAAATTTGACGAGCTGTCCCTTGCGCTCGCTGTGGATCGCCCACAGGTCGGCGTCGGGGATGTTGTCGACGCCGCGCCAGGTGGCCGGGTCATCGATCTGCTCCAGCCAGTCGCTCTGCAGGTGCTGGCCGTAGAGGTCGCGCAGCTCCTGCACGAGCCACGTCTTCATGTGGACGCCGTTGGTGATCGAATCGATGGGAACCTGCTCGATGGGCACTTCGGGCCACAGGAACTGCCACATTTCGCGGCTCACGTGGCCGTGCAGCTCGCTGACGCCGTTGTGGTAGGCGCTCAGCTTGAGGGCCAGCACCGTCATGCTGTACTGCGAGCCCCAGGCCAGCTCCTGCACCGCAAAATTGATAAAGCGGTCGCGGTCGACGCCGAGCTGGTTCCAGTACTGCCAGAAAAATTTCTCGATCATCTCAAAGGCAAAGGTATCGTTGCCGGCGGGCACGGGCGTGTGGGTGGTGAAGACGCTGTCCGCGCGCACGGCTTCGACGGCCTGATCAAAGGAGAGCCCCTGCTGCTGCACCAGCTCGCGCACCCGCTCCAGCCCCAGAAAGGCGCTGTGCCCCTCGTTCATGTGCCAAACGCTCGGCTCGTAGCCCAGCGCCCGCACGGCGCGCACGCCGCCGATCCCCAGCACCACCTCCTGGCTGAGGCGCATCTCGCGATCGCCGCCGTAAAGCCGCGCGCCCAGCTCGCGATCCTGCGGCGCATTGCGCGGCACGTCGGTGTCCATCAGGTAAATCGGAATCCGACCGACCTGGATTTTCCAAATCTTTGCGTAGACCGTACGCCCCGGCAGGTCGACGTTGATGATAATCTCGTTGCCGTCCTTGCCTTTAGCGGGCGTGGCGGGCACTTCGGCAAAATCGATTTTCTCGTATTCGGCCTGCTGTTGCCCCTCGCGGTCGATGCGCTGGGTGAAGTAGCCCTGCGGGTAGAGAAAGCCGACGCCAATAAAGGGCAGCCCCAGGTCGGACGCTGCTTTGCAGTGGTCGCCGGAGAGGATGCCGAGGCCGCCGGAGTAGATGGGCAGCGCCTCGTGCAGCCCAAATTCCGCGCTAAAGTAGGCGACCACGCTCTCCTGCTCGCCCGCGTGGTTGCGGCTGTACCAGGTCGACGCGTCCTCCGCCATGTAGGCATCAAACGCCTCCAGCACCTCCTCGTACTCGGCTAAATAAGCCTCATCCTCCGCCACGGCGTTGAGCTTTTCCTGCTCCACCCCGCGCAAAAAGCGCACGGGATTGTGGTTGACGCGCTCCCAGCGCTCGGCGTCGACGGCCTCGAAGAGCGCCTGCGCTTCGGGCTCCCACGTCCACCACAGGTTGTAGGCCAAGTCTTCCAGGCGCGCAATGGCGCCGGGCAGCTTGGGAAAGACGGAAATTTTACCAATCAGTTTCATAAGTTCGTGTCCTTCTTGAAAAACGGCCAGCGACAGAAGAGTGGTCGTCGCTGGCCGTTGGGATTTGCAATGTCGCGAGGGCGAATTGACGCCTCATCCACCATTGTACAGAAATTCACGAAATCCATCCAGTCTGAAGGGTTACGGTTGGCTGGCGGAGTTTAGGGGCTATTGCACGCTAACTGACTGATTGCTTTGAAAGCGCGAGTGGCTCATCATTTTGTGAGCGACAAAGGTAACCATCAGCAGAGAAGAGAGGAGGGGATAGAATAACGAGCCGAGCAACAGCAGCGCATAAACGTAATTGACAAAGTGAATGCTGTGGCTGCGTTGCTCGATCCGCTGAAGAGCTTCGCCTGCATTCAGGTTCCAGAGTTCCAAAGAGTCGACTTTCCCTTCGGTAATGAGCTTTGCCGTGGCCCTTTTAGATCTGTCGATTGTTTTGTATAGGATAAAGTTTGGCAACAGAATCAGCGCCACGCAGATCAGCGTGGCGCAGAAGAAGGAAAAGTAGCGAGCGAAATTATCTTCGGGCGAATGGAAGCGCCGCAATTCGGCAAGAAATTCGCGCGAGAACGCGAAGTCATAGATATCCAGGTAGGCTGCTGGCTCGTAGTGGATGTAGATATCGTACAGAAAGATCAGGTACAAGGCGAGGGCCGTTGCCAAGAACGAGAGCCGGCTATTCTCCAGTAGATCATAGAAGGCTTCAAAGCCTCGGTAGTGGCCTGAATCGACAATATTGGGAATTATAGTGATCTTGTTTTCTTCCAGCCACCAAAAAAATCGACCCAATGCCGCAATGATAAACAGCACGTAAATTGCCGCTGCAATGTGAACTTGCTGGTACAGCGTGACAACAAGTGAAAACAGTGCGTTGGCAACTCGGTTGACATCCTCTTTTAACAACCCACCTACCGCCCAATCCACCTCGAATCCGTCCAGGGTCGATAGATCAAACGAAGAATCTGTCAACGGAATCAGCGAGCTGACGGGCCAGCGCACAATCAAAAAGAACAGGGCCAGCGCGACAGCGACCAGCGCCCATACCAACGTGTACCTCCTGAGTGCCCGCTGCCACCCCTGCATCGCTGTGTGCTGCGCCACCGGCTGATACGAGGAATCAAGCAGCATCTGCTGTTCGACCAAACTTCGAGTTGCTCTATGGGCACTCCGAAGTGTCAACAAGACGAAGTAGAGGGTGGCCGGTGCGATCAGCGAGTAGACCCATATCCAATGTGGCGTGAAGAAGTACCCCACGTTGTGATTGTCGAACCGGATGGAATGGACACCAATCAGCCAGCTTGCGATAAACAGGAACGAGCCGACAAAAACGGCGACAACGGCAACCAAAAAGGGATCCAACAAAAGTTCCGACCAATCACTTTGCCGCTCAACGGCCGGTTTGGATTCAACTGCGCCCTTCGGCGGTTCAGCTTCTGACTTCTCCTCGACCGGCTGCTCGTCTATTTTATCTCCCCAAATATAGGCTCGCTCTTGTTCACTCAGCAGCGGCAAACCCGTAAGGTTCAGCCACTGGTCTGCTTCCTCGAAAAGAGTTAGCAGTTCCAGCTCGACAAACGCTTCAATCAATTCCAGGTGACGCTCCCGGCGGCGGGGCACGCGCGCATCGTGGTTTTCGTAGCGACTGATCGTGTGCTTGGTCAACACAAGCGTGCCGCCATCTTTCAGTGGGCAAGCGGCGATTGCATCGACCAATTCCTGCTGTGTCCCATAATCTCCATTCTCGCGAAGACGCTTGAACATCGCCCGCCACTCTGAATAATTCTGCACGACATTCTCCTGGGGCAATGGTTATGTTGCGGCTTTGTCTACGCTGGATGCGGCAATGTTACTGGCTGCAACCACCGGGGAATGCAAGTTATTCTACACAAGTTGCCACGTTTGGCAACTCGGTTTTCCCGGTCGGTTGCCGTTTTGGCAACGCCGGTTGCCGCGATTGGTCATTGATTTCTGAGCAAAGTGCGTGATATGTTTCTTGCACAACCCGCTGAGTCTTAAATTTCTTCCCAAAGAGATGAGTATCCTCTCACCGAGGAAATAACCGGACTTGCCAAGCTAGGCGGTAGGGTTGTTTGCAAAACAGCCTATTGAATCGAAACTAGCAAACATTAAGAATTCCACGGAGTTAATCTATGCTTGCCCATTTGAAAGCCTTTACCAGTCGGCCTCATCTACGAATTCTACTGACTTCGGTCGTGCTGCTAGCGGCCTGCTTTCTCATCACGTTTCTTGCTTCTCCAGTTGGCTCAATATCTAAAGCTGCTAGCGCGCAAGCTCCCCAAGTGACCGTTCGTGTCACAATTGAGCGTGTTCGGGCTCTTAATTGTTTTGACAATGAAATCCCCTTTGCCTGCGCTGGCGATCCGGATTTTTATGCGGTCGTTACAATTGATGGCGAAGAGTTTCCAAAAACGGAAGAGATTAGTGATGAGTCGGATATCTCACCCAACTGGGAGTTTTCAAGAGAAACCGACTATGATGAACAGAAAAACATTGATGTGAAGATTGAGATTTTGGATGGTGACGGTGGAATATTTCGCGGTAACGACGATCGAGCAGATTTAACGGCAAATGGCGGTAGAGACCTCGATATTACGGTCAACTTATCGGATTGTTTGGCCGGGAATTTCGACGCGATCTCTGGTGACATTACAGCCAACTGTTTACAAACGGTGGTCTCAGAAGGAGATGCTAATGATAATAGCGCCGAAATCTTCTTTACGATAGAGGTCACTGCTCCGCCAACTGCGCCGGGAACCAATGTGCGCTGCATTCACGATCCTATCTGGCCCAATGCAACAGATCAAGTTACATTCACTGCAGAAGCACTGGATGGAAAGTTGGCAACTAAATTTGACAAGGTTGAAATTGAAATTTGGATTAACAACAGAAATGCGCCAGTCGAACCAACATCATCTAATAAAACTAGCTTGACTATAATCGATGGTCCATATACCAACCCAAGTGGATTTTTCTACTACGGCTGTTTGGTACGTGATACCAGTAGTGGTGAAGAGGTGTGGACTGGATGGCGCCGTGTACAAATAGGGCAACCAGCGAATGGTAGGGCTGTTCCTGTGCTTCATACAGGGCCAAAAACTAGTCGAGTCGATGTCGTATTTATAGCGGATCGGCCAGATGCGGGTGTCGCTGGCTCCGGCTACAATGGCGGTGCAACAGACCCAGCTTTCTTAGGTGACGTCCATAACTCGATTCAAAATGCCTATTTTGCAGCTCAAGCTAGCGACGTTGACGTATTTCTCAAGAATCAAGACAAATTCAACTTTTGGATTGCGCAGGATACAGGGGATGGCAACCGTATAAGTCCGAGTGATCCATGCATTTTGAATCCCCCAAGCAATTGGAAGCGCGATTATACTTTCGCGGATACCGGAGCGCTGCTGCATCCGCATAATTATCGCGACTGTGCTAAGCTCAGCAGACGCATCTTCTCTTCCATATCCCCTACCACGACTCTAGCATCTAGAGTCATGCTGCACGAAACCGGCCACTCACCGTTTGGTTTGGCTGATGAGTACTGTTGCGACAGTTGGTACTTCCAACCTAAAAGCCGCCCCAATCTTTATTCCGATCTCACAGAGTGTCAAAATGATCCCTTGACTACTAACGTTCGTGACTCTTGCCAACCATTTACTGACATTCGTGGAGCGGACTGGTTTAGACTTGACTCTGCCTCAACGAGTACCAATGACTTGATGGTGAATAATCAGGCGCCGCAGCCAGCCGATTTACGAAGAATCAATTGGTTCTTTGAAACCTGTCGAGCAGGAGAATGTGGTCGCGATACAGTACTTGCCGCCGAGCAGCTGCAGGACCAGGGCCCACGTGAGCAACCGTTCCCGGAATTGGAGGAGCCTGATTCACAAGTAATTGTGGTCGAAGTGGAGTACAATGAATCAGGTGAAGCGCAAATTGTTTCGACCGAAGTCGTCACCGGCGTTGCACCGGCACGCTTTGCCAACCCTCCATTGCTGGAAGTTCAGCTGTTTAATAATGAACAACAGCTCACTGAACAATTCAACGCTTGGAATCCTCTGCTGGAAACGTCCGAATCTGCACCAGGCAACACGGGCGTGTACATATTCCCCTTCCGCCCAGAGCTTAAAACCATGGAGGTGGTGAATCTTCAACAGCAAGGGGAAAGGTTGGTGTCGGTTGACCTCAAGCCCGAAATTAACCAGTTCTGCGACGAGAACGCCACCAATATCCAGTGTGCAAATGATCTGTCATTGAGTATTGAAAGGGATCAACAGCAGGTTGTAGCCGGAACGCAGCTTACCTACACGCTCACCATCACAAACAGCGGCCCTGTCGCCGCTACCAGCACCGTGGTGACTCAAACGCTCCCCCCAGGAGTGATTTTCGACGCTGTTACCTCTAGCTCAAGTTGTTCCAATGAAAACAGCAGTACGGTTGTGTGTAATGTGGGAACCGTCTCAGAGACAACAAATCTGAGTTTACCCGTTGTGGTCACGGTTGATCCGCTATCGCCAGATCAGACGGAATTAGTCAGTTCCGCCAGTTTGAAGGCCAAGCAGATCGATCCCGACTCCACAAACAACTTCGCTGAGGTGTCGACAAGAATCACCCGTGAAGGCGATCTGTTGCTGGCTCAAACTCGCCGTACGGATCGCGTGCTGCCTGGACAGCCACTGGTATATGAAATTACCGTCAGCAATTTTGGCAGCTCTACAGTTACAGGTGTCACGGTAGAGCACACCTTCTCTGCGGGAGTTGATTTCGATGCAAATCGCTCTAGTGCAGAATG
Source organism: Caldilineaceae bacterium (assembly GCA_965213595.1). GTDB lineage: Bacteria > Chloroflexota > Anaerolineae > Caldilineales > Caldilineaceae > JBCCFC01. The sequence continues at coordinate 16,759 of CBDBZO010000003.1, forward strand.
CTCTGTCGCTAATGGAACCATCATCTGCGACTTGGGAACGTTGACTGATTCCAGCAGCCGGAATATCACAGTAGCAGGCACGGTGACTTCATCCGTCGCACCCGGAACTCAAATTACGTCAACAAGCCAAGTATATGCTGATGAAACCGACTCGAATTCAGCTAACAATTTGGTGACTGACGTCGTCTTGGTAACTGGACAACTCTTTCTTCCACTGATTGAGCACTCGCAGGCAGTTAACTCTCAAACAGAGATCGACCTTGTTGTGAAAGAAATTGTTGCCTCGCCAAGCAACTTGGAAGTGACCATCAAAAATGTGGGGACGGCCCCGCTTCTTCCCAGCGATAGCCTATGGATTGATGTTTACCTCGCACCCACTTTGCCACCTTCTGCTGTCAACCAAGTTTGGCCTGATTTGGGCAATTCTGGTTTGGTATGGGGAATCGAATCAGAGGCGCTACGGCTTCCACCTGGAGAAGAACTTACACTTCGGCTTGGCGACAGCTACTACTTCTCAGACTTAAGCAGCTTCCCGAATGTGATTGCAGTAGGCAGCGAAATTTATGCTCAGGTTGATTCTGCCAACGTTGATACAGAGTATGGTGCGGTTCTGGAAGGACATGAGAAACGTGAAGAGCCGTACAATAACGTTAACTCTGTGACCGTTCTGGAATCAATTTCAACAGAGAACTGGCGTGCTGCGGTCAGCGATTCAGTCGATGCTGCCAGTACAGATCAAGAGGTAACATCTAATCTCCCGCAACGTCCGTAATGGAAAGTTATACCCGTTTGAACAATAGCCGTCTCAAACAATTGCAGCGGTCAAGGGTAGACAGGGCACTTCTTGCCCACTGCATTATAAGCTCAGTATAGAGGAGTGCAACGATGCCTGGAGCGAAAGCAGAAGTGCTCAGATTTAGTTTGCTGGTCAGAATTTCTCTCTCTGTTACACTTGCGGTCATTGCGACAATGGCAATGCAAGCATCAGTCAGTGCAGATCCGCCAGATCGTCCAGAACCGGGTTTGCCAACGCGACCCGCCGTAACGGAACCTCACAGCCCTAATGAGCCATCAACTCAAGTGGACGAAAGAATTGGTGGACACATCAAACTGTCTTTTCAGACAAACAACGAGAACTACTGGACAGTTGTACAATGGCAGGGTGGAACGGGTCGCTGGTATGATGTTGAGGGATGGCGCGACCAGTTTCGAGATGACGGCATGGTCAGATGGTGGGTGGCAGATCAAGATTTGAACACTGGACCGTTTCGATGGACTCTGTATCAAGACGAGGGAGGGATTCTCTGGACAAGTAAACCGTTTTTCCTTCCTTCACAAAGTGAAACGTTGGAATTGTTTGTCCCCTTGGAATAGTGGTGCCGAATGTGGACGACTAGGGGTTGACGCTTGGCGCCCAAGCAGGAGAAGCGAAACTGAGCGAAGTCATTCGGGCTGACGGCTTCGCTTTCGTACGTTACGCGTCAACGCCCTGGCTAAACAATCGCTCAACCCCGCGCCAATCCCGCATCACAAAAACAACTTCGGCAAATATACCGGCGCCTCATTATACACCGCCACCTCCCCCGCCGCCACGTCATACACCCGCTCGTGCGTGACCCGCGCCGCCGCGGCCAGCGCCGCATACGGCCGGTTGCACACGTCCAGAAAGCCGATGTTGTAGTGCTCGCCGTCGTAGCGGCCGAGCGCGGACTGATCGTAGAGCGTGAACCAGTGGACGCCGACGCAGTGGGGCTGCGCCGCCGCGTCCTCGACGTAGACGCGGTAGGCCTGGCCGCGCGCCGCCTGGTCCGGCACGTGGCCGATGCCCGCAGCGGGCAGGCCCACGTCGAGCGCGCCAAAGTGCCACTCGCCGATCAGCGTGGGCACGCCCAGCAGGTCGTGGATGCGCGCCAGCTCGGCGGCGGGCACGCGCTCGCGGTAGCAGTTCATGCTGAAAACGTCGAAGCGCTTCATGCCCGCCAGCGCCCACGCCGGCGGCACGGTGTGGTAGCGCACGCCCAGGTTGAGGTGATTGGGGTCGACGGCGCGGCAGGCGTCGCTGAGCGTCGTGAAAAAGCGGGTGACCATCACCTCGCTGAAGTCGGCCAGGTCGTGCTGGGCGGCCTCGCTGAGCGGCGTTGTCCACTCGCCCTTGGCGACGGCGTCGAGCGTTGTGTCGATACGCCAAGCCGCGGCCAGCGCGCCATCATCTAGGTGACGCTTTCGCAGGAAGTCCGCCAGGGCGCGGCGCGCGTGGCACGAGGTCGTGTTGAAGAGCATCCCCGCAGCGGGCGTCTCCTCGGCAAAGCCCCAGGTCGGCTCGTTCATCAGAAAGTAGCCAATTAGAGGCCGGGTCGTCGCACGTTTCACCTAGCGGTTCGGCAAAGGCGGCGGCATCGTCCGCAAAGGCGGGGTCGAAGACGTCGGGGAAGTCGCGGTAGATAAACGCGGCGCGACGCGCATCGTCGCGCCAGCCGAGCGGTCGCACGTAGGGGAAGCCCGCTGCGTTGGAATTTGGGCGCGCAATCGCCCAGTCCGACCAGTTGGCGACGGTGTTGAAGCCCAGCCCAGCGCAGCTGCGCCAGCGCAATCTCCGCCCAGCGCGCGTACCAATCTCTCTGCTCCAAAGGTGCGAATAAAGTTGGCTGCCAGCCAGCTAAAGACCTTGCGCCCGCCGCGCCCTTGATAGGCCGCTGCATAGTCGCCCTCCGCTGGCGGCAACCACGCCAGCGCCGTCTCCAGCCCGTCCACGCTGGCGCTGGTGTCGACGCGCACGCAGTCCATGCCGGCGGACCAGAACGCACAGCCGTCGGGGTCGACAAACCACCAGCGCGCGCCGTTTGGGTGGGTCTCGTCGTAGTGGGTGTGGAAAAAACCGGTGGCCTCGAAGCGACGGCGCGTGTCGCCGCCCCATTGCGTGAAAAATGGCTTGGCCACGCCTGCGACGCCGCCTCGCTCTGCTGCGTCCGCAGCCGTGCGCGCAGTTCCTCCGCATTCTGCGTTTTGCCCGGCCACCTGTGCAGCCTACTCTGGCCCAGCTCATCCAGCAGCTTACCTTCCGGCAAAAGGGGCGTTTCCAGACGTGGCGGCTCGTCGACGCTGGCGACAAAGTCGGTGAGACAGAAGCGCACGGGCCGCTCGCTTTTGCGGTCGACGAGCAGCAGCAGACGGTCCACGCGGCGCAGGTCGACGCGCTCGAAGCGCGAGCGCGGCTTGAGCAGCGCGCCCTCGCGCAGGTAGAGCCAGCGGTTTTGATTCACCGCGGCCAGCGGCATGCGCAGCCGCGCCTGACACTGGTTGAGCAGCCCAAATTCATAGCCAAAGCGCGGCCCCTCGTCGCCCTCCTGCAAGATGAGCGTGAAGGCGGCGAGGTGCGTGCCGTCGAGCAGGAAATCAGCGCTGAGAAAGCGCGCCTCCGCCAGCGCGCCGGTGGGGAAGCGATAGCGCAGGCCGTCCTTCAGCGCCTGTGCCATATACCACGCGGCGTCGGCTAGCGGTGCGGGGGCGTCATCAGTCGTGAGTTGACCGAGCAGCGTGGGGCCCGAAAGGGTGAGGGGAAGCGGGTGATGGGTGTGCATTGTGATTCTTCGTTCAGGGCAGGCTCTCGGGTCGAAATGACAAGCGAAGCCCTACTAACTCATGTTACGTAAAGGTGGCAGACATAGGGTAGGTCGCCTTTGCTCCGCAAGGTGACAAAGGTAGTCAACAAGTTTGGTTGATCTGTAGCGAGACGGGAAAGCCAACTGTAGGTCACGTATGCTCCGCTACGTGACCTACGGTTGGCTAGCGTCCCCGGCACGCGCCAGATTAAATGGGGCAGACGAAGCAGCGTGTGGCGCGTGCCGGGGATGCGGGTTGACCCCATTAGGTCAGCGCCCGCTCGCTCTTCGGATCAAACAAGCTAACGCGCGCCATATCCAGCGCAACCCGCAGCCGCTGGCCCGCCTCGACCGCTTCCGCGTCGTCCAGCGCGAAGAGGCTCTCTTCAAAGGTGGCGTTGATGTGGTTGGCCTCGCCGACACGCAGGTGCGCAATCGTCTCGCCGATCAGCGCGTCGGTGTCGACCACTTCGGCGTCTAAGGTGTTGTCGTCGCCGATCTCAAAGTCCGCATCCTCACTGCTGCGCACCAGCGTCTCCGGGCGAAAGCCGAGCACGACGGCGCGCTGGTCGTGGGCGTCCAGCACCTCCTGCCAGCGATCCGGCAGGCGCAGACGCAGGCCGTCCGCCACGAAGTAGAGCGCATCGTCCTCCCGCTGCACCTCGCCGTCGACCAAGTTCATGGGCGGCTCGCCCACAAAGGCCGCGACGGAAAGATTGGCCGGCTGCTGCAGCATCGCATCCGGCGTGGCGACCTGCTGCAGCACGCCGTGCATGAGCAGGCCGATGCGGTCGGCCACGGCCAGCGCCTCCGTCTGGTCGTGGGTGACGTAGAGGCTGGGGCGGCGTTTTTCGCGGTGCAGGAAGAGAATGTCCCGGCGCGCGCGGTGGCGCAGCTTGGGGTCGAGGTTGCTCAGCGGCTCGTCGAAGAGGTAGGCGTCGGCGTCCTTGACGAGGGCGCGGGCCAGGGCCACGCGCTGCTGCTCGCCGCCCGAAAGATCGACAATCGAGCGCTCCAGCAGCTCGCTCACGCCCAACTTTTGCGCCGCGTCCGGCACGCGCTGGGCAATTTCCTGCTCCGGAACCCGCCGTGCCTGCAGGCCGTAGGCGATATTCTGGTAGACGTTCATGTTGGGGTACAGCCCATAATCCTGGAAGACCATCGCCAGGTTGCGGTTGCGCGGCGACAGCCCGGTGATCGGCTGCCCGTCGATCAGCACCTCGCCCGCATCGGGCTGCTCGAGGCCGCAGATCACCCGCAGCAGCGTTGATTTGCCGCTGCCCGAAGGCCCCAGCATCACGAAGAACTCGCCCTCGTTGATGCGAAAGCCCACGCCGTTGAGTACGACGTTGTCGCCGAGCTGTTTGTAGAGGTTTTGTACTTCGAGCATCGATTGTCTTACTCCGGTTGCTATTAAAAAGAGGGGAATTGCTCGATCGCGATCGGTCAATCAACCGTAGGTCACGTAAGATCTGCTACGTGACGGGATTTTCGAACCCGAACTGATTTTTAACTCTGCCGTCCGTAGATCGCTAATTGAGCTTGTCAGTAGCGGAGCATATGTGTCAATCGTCAATTATCGATCGTCTCCCGCGCCCGTGCCATGCCAAGCCGTCAAGCTCTCATAAACCGTCTCGTCCATCGAACGCCGCAAACGAGCCGCCGGACGTGCGATAGGCATTGTCGCGGAAGGTGATGTCGTTGCCGGGCGTAAGGTCGATCAGGCGCGCGCCGTGGGTGGTGATAAAGGTATTGCTGTAGACGTCGACGCCGCGAATGTCGCTGTTGTAGCTCTTGAAGGCCGCGGAATGACCCACAGTGCCAGGCTGCATGATCACGACGTTGTCGTGAATTTCCGCCCCCTCGAACAGACCGTCGAGGCGGAAGAGGTGGATGCCGCCATAGCCGTTGTTGCGACCGTCGTTAAAGCTAACGTTGTGGCGGATGACGTTGTTACGCATGGGGCGCGACCCCTCGAACTGCCCCATCAGGTAGCCCGCGCCGTCGTTGTCGTGTGAGTAGTTGTGCTGCATGATCGAGTTCGTGCAGCCGCCGTCGAGGTCGAAGCCGCCGCCGTCCGCGGTGTTGCCCGTGCGGTTGCCCCACGCCTCGTTGTGCTGGATGGTCACATCGTTGCAGTCCCACGCCCAGATGCCAACGGGGCCACCACCCCGATTGACGTTGTCGCCGCCGTTGCGGTAGGCCACATTGTGCTCCAGCTGCGCACCATCCACGCCGCCGATCACGATGCCGTTGCCGCTGTGATTTTCCAGAAAGTCGGGGTCGCCCGGATTGCTGTGCGCCGTGTTGTGGGCGATGTAGAAATCGGCGTGGGCGTGGCCGACCAGGTCGCTGGCAAAGTAGCCCCAAACGCTGATGCCCGCGCGCAGGTTGTTCCACACCAGGTTGCGGGTGAGGCGCACGTCGCGGTAGCCCGTCAGCCCGTTAGATGCGCCAATGCTGATGCCGCTGTCGTCAAAGCCGTGTACCTCGGTGTTGTCGATGCGCAGGTAATCGAGCTTCGCATCGCCCGGCAAATCGGTGTAGAAGGCAATGCCGCTGTGGAGTCCGCTCTGATTTCCCGTCACAACGAGATCGGCCACTTCAATGCCGCCGCAGTTTTCGATGTAAACGCCGGGACCACCGTCTGCCTCGATGGTAGCGCGCCCTTCGCCGTAAGCGCCGAGCGCAAGCGGTACATCCTCCGTGGCCGCCTCACAATTCTCCCGCTGCCAGACGATGCTGCCCCGGAACGTCTGCCCGCCCGCCAGCAGGATGCGATCGCCAGCCCCATAGCGGGCCCTGCTCACGCGATCCAGCGAGCGCCACGGCTGGTCGGGCGTCGTGCCGGGGTTTGTGTCGTTGCCGTCGAGGTGGACGTAGTAAGTGGTGGGCATAAGCCGGGAGATGGGCGATTTGAGTAGGGTGAGTAAGAGCAGCAGCGTAACGGTGAGTAAAGAGAGGGAGCGGGTTCTTCGAGATGGCACGATGGGATTTACCGTCAAATTAAGCGGAATTAACGCGGAGGGCGCGGAGCAAGAGGCGCAGAGGGCCGCGGAGGAAAGAAGAGCGCTTGTTGTTTGCTCTCTCTGCGTCTCTGCGTCTCCGCGTCTCCGCGTTAAAATCTCGCTGTCTTACCCATCATCTCTCGCAAAAGCCTCAACGTCTCCCCTTCCCCTGCCCCGTCTGCACCAGCGCAATCAGCACGGGCGCGGCCAGAAAGAGGCCGCCCACCGAGACCGCGGCCACCCCTGCGATCAGCAGCACGACGCCGCTCAACAGCAGGCCGCGCAGCGGTTCGCGCCAAAAAAGTCGCGCCGACTCAGCCAGCAGCGCCGGGGCCGACCACGTGGGATTGGCTGCCAAGAGCGGCCCCCACCTGTTGCTCAACAGCGCCAGCCCCAGCACCGCCATGCGCAGCAGCGTCGCTACGGCGAGCGGCGCGAGCGTCGAGGCGGACCAAAGCAGAGCGGCCAAAGCGTAGAGCGGCAGCAGAGCGCGCACGCTCGGCAGCGCCAGCTCCGCCACCATCTCCTGCGCCAGTGCCACGGTCAACTGCTCCCCCTCGTGTACGGCGCGCATCATGCCGTAGAGCGCACCCGTCGCGGGGAAGATGACCACGCTGGTGTAGCCAATCAGCCCGACGCGCGCCCACAGCGGCAGCACCGGCAGCGACAGGGCCAGCACGGCGGGCAGCAGCTGCAGCGCCCACGCAATGTTGAGCGCAATCATGCGCTCAATCTGATCGCCAAAGCGCGCCACGGCATTCCAGAGCAGGCCGCGATGCTCTTCGTAGCGAATCCCGGAATCGTCGAAAAAGGGCATGGTGGCTGGTGGCTGGTGGCTGGTGGCTGGTGGCTGGTGGCTGGTGGCTGGTGGCTGGTGGCTGGTGGCTTGAGCTAACAGCTAACAGCTAACAGCTAACAGCTAACAGCCATAAAAACTACCGCCGCGCGTCCAGCAGCAGCGACTGCTCGGTTTCTGCATCAAACAGATGAATGCGCTGCATGTTGACGGCAAGCGGGATTTCGCGGCCAATGTAGGAGGCGGGCAGGGCGCAGCTTAAAGGTGGCGACGTAGTCCCTGCGGCTCGTCGGTCAGCGTGCCGAGGTAGGCCGCGGAGCCGCTCGACGTGGGCTCGACCACGTTGAGCACGCCCGTAAAGGTGTTGTGCTCGCCCACCTCGAAGGGCGCTTTTTTGGGCACGAGCAAATCCTCCGGGCGAATGCCGAGCTTGACGGGCTGACCCACGCGGTTTTGCAGCGCGGGCATATACTGACGCGGCAGCCGCAGCCGAAACGCATCGGCGGCGACGTACAGCTCATCCTCCTCAGCCCGCAGCGTCGCGTCGAAGAGATTGATGCTGGGTGCGCCGATAAAATAGGCGACGAAGAGATTGTGCGGCTCGCCGTAGAGCTGGCTGCTCGTGCCGATCTGCTCGATGCGCCCGGCGCGCATGACGGCGATGCGGTCGCCCAGCGTCATCGCCTCGGATTGGTCGTGGGTGACGTAAACCGTGGCCGTGCCCTTTTCGCGGTGCAGCGCGAGAATGTCGTCGCGCGCCTGGTGGCGCAGCTGGGCGTCGAGGTTGCTCAGCGGCTCGTCGTAGAGATAGAGATCGGCGTCGCGCACCATGGCGCGGCTGAGGGCCACGCGCTGCCGCTCGCCGCCCGAAAGCTGGCGCGGCTTGCGCTGCAGCAGGTGGTCGATGCGGAACATTTCGGCGGCCTGCGGCACGCGCTCTTTGATTTCGGCCCGCGGCACGCGGCGCGAGCGCAGCCCGTAGGCAATGTTCTCGTAAACCGTCATGTGCGGGAAGACGGCGTAATCCTGAAAGACCATCGCCACGTTGCGGTCGCGCGGGCGAATCTCGTTGACGACGCGCTCGCCAAAGCGAATCTCGCCGTCGGTCGCTGGCTCCAGCCCGACGAGCAGCCGCAGCGTCGTCGTCTTGCCGCAGCCGGAGGGGCCAACCAGCACCAGGAACTCGCCCCGCTCCACGGCAAAGTTGACGTGGTCGACGGCGAGCTTGTCGCCAAAGCGCTTGACAAGGTCGGTGACGTGAATGGCGGACATGGGGGTTCCTCTTTGAGACCGTTCTCGGCGGTACGGGCACGCCATGGCGTGCCCGTACCGCCGAGTGGCTGTTGTGTAAGTGCTAAAAATCAAACAGATCGGGCACGCCGGGCGCGTGAATCGCCGCTTCGCTCTCCGCATCAAAGAAATACGCGCTCGCCCACTCCGGCGCAATGCGCACCTCATCCACCTCCGCCTGATCTTCGGGCGCGAGCACGGCCAGCGGCGTGCCGTTCATCTGCCCGCGCAGGAAAGCCGCCTGCTCGGTGGGAATGCGCTCGATGTTGGTGACGGCCACGGTTGCGCCGTCCGCCGCATCGACGCGCCAGCCCTCGGCGCGCACGCCCAGCAGCACGTCGCCCGCCGTCAGCGCGTCCGCTAAATCCGGCGGCAGCGACCAGCGCACGTTGCCCACGTTGACTGTGCCATCCTCCACCGTGGCGGAGAAAATCGACATGGGGGGCGAGCCGATAAATTCCGCCACAAAGCGGTTGGCGGGCGTGTAGTAGAGGTCATCGTGGGCGCCAATCTGCTCGACGACGCCCTTGCGCATGACGGCGATGCGGTCGCCCATAAAGATGGCTTCCTGCTGATCGTGGGTGACGTAGAGGGTGGTGACGCCAAATTTGCGCAGCAGCTTTTTGATTTCGAGGCGCGTGCGCTCGCGCAGCTTGGCGTCGAGGTTGCTGATCGGCTCGTCCATCAGAAAAAGCTGCGGGTCGCGGATGATGCAGCGGGCGATGGCGACGCGCTGCTGCTCGCCGCCGCTCAAGGTGTCCGGCGAGCGCCCGAGCAGGTACTCGAAGTCGACGCCCATGAGATCGGCGGTTTCGCGCACGCGGGCCTCGGCCTCCTCGCGCGTGCGGTCGTGTACTTCAAAATAATACTCCAGGTTGCCCTGCCCCTTCTTGCTGGGGTAGAGCGCATAATCCTGGAAGACCATGCCCACGCCGCGATCCTGCGGCTTGGCGTAGGTTACGTCCGCGCCGTCGTAGCGCACCTGCCCGCTGTCCGGAAACTCCAGCCCGGCGACGGTGCGCAGCAGCGTCGATTTGCCACAGCCGGAGGGCCCCACCACGCTGACCGTCTCGCCGTCGCCGATGGTGAGGCTGATCGAGCGCAGGGCGGGCTGCGGCTCGGCGCGCAGGTCCTCCGAATTTTCGTAGTATTTGATGATGTTGTCGACGGTGATTTCGGCCATGGGATGTAAAGGGAAAGCTGGTTGGGCAGGTTGCGATTGAACCCCTCCCCCTCCCTCCCCAGCTTGGGGAGGGGGCCGCGATTGGGTCGACGAAGAATCAGCTCCTCCCCCAATTTGGGGGAGGTTGGGAGGGGGTATCGGTCCATCTACCCATTCATCATTCTTGATTCATTATTCTCTACTTCAACCCGCGAATGCGCACGCCTTTGAGCAGGTATTCGCGGCAGATGATGAAGAAGATAAAAACGGGAAAGGCCTGCAGGATGCCCAGCACCATCAGCCCGTTCCACGAGAGCCCGGCGTCGAGCATTTCGCGCATGGCCATGGAGGCGCCGAGCGCGGCATCGGCGTTGGTGGCGCCCACCTGGCTAAAGGCGTTCATCACGTTGCGAATGGCCACCGTCGCCGGGATGATGTCGCCGCTTTGCAGCACGACGAGCGGCCAGAGGTAGCTGTCCCAGGTGCCGGCGAATTGGAAGTAGGCGGCGACGGCGAAGACGGGCACGCTCATGGGCAGGATGATGCGGCGGAAGATGTTGAACTCCGAGCCGCCGTCGACTCTCGCGGCCTGGATTACCGAATCGGGGATCGTGTCGAAGAAGCCTTTGAAGAGCAGGAAATTAAAGGCGTTAAAGACAAACGGAATGATCACCGCCCAGTAGGTGTCCCAGATGCGGATGGAGGGAAAGGGCGTCTCCGTGCCCGGAATCATGGGCACGTTGGGCAGCGGGAAGGGGAAGTTGCGCGTAAGCAGAAAGGCCGGAATCAACGTCACCGAGAAGGGCAGCATCAGCGTGCCGATAAAGAAGAGAAAGAGCCAGCGCGAGGTGCGCCCCTTGATCAGCTTGCTGTTGGCGTAGGCCGCAAAGGCCGTGATCGGCAGCGACAGAATCAGCGTGCCAAAGGTGATGATCAGCGAGTTGCGAAAGTAGATGCCCAGCGGCTGGTTGAGCACGCCCTGCACGCCCTCGGAGAGCGTGTAGACCAAGCGCCAGGCGGCAAAGGTCGGCTCTTGGGGGTAGAGCGTGGGCGGCATCGCCATCGCTTCGGCGGCGGGCTTGAAGGAGGTGGCAAGCATGAAGTAGAAGGGGAAGAGATGCAGCAGAATCCCGATCCACAGCACGATCACCAGCGACCACCAGGCCAGGCGCAAACCGGGCTGCGTGCGGCCGACTTTGGGGAAGAGCATTGATGATTTCCAGTTGTTAATTTTGGATTTTGGATTGGGGATTTTGGATGGCTGCGTCGACGAACCGATCTCTTCAATCCGGAATCTAAAATCGCCAATCCAAAATCGTTACACGTCCGGGTCTTCCTTGAAAAAGACGCGCATGACGATCACCACCACCATAATAACGAGAAAGAGCAGGACGGCCAGCGCG
>CBDBZO010000004.1:0-741125 GCA_965213595.1 Caldilineaceae bacterium
TGAGCAAAGTGGATTTCGTCCGAAGCGCCCGTCAACGGTGGATCGACTTCGGCGGGAATCTGCACGGCGTGCCCAGCCTCAATCAGCAGTTGCCGAAGCCGATACGAAAAGGCCGCAATCATCCAGATAGATTTTCAGGCTCAAGCTGGACTCCCGCTGCTTGCAGGCGCGCTTTTTCCTCCTCCGCTTCCTGCTCAATCACATCGCGGTTTACTTGATAGTAGACCTGTGCTTCACGGACTTGAGGCAGGGGCAGGTCCATGTCCATGGCTGCATCTTCCGCGCTCAGATCGTTGGCGCGCATTTTATAGATCAACTGGCCCACGCGCATGTTGCGCCCTTTGAGATACGGCTGCTTGTATCCCGTCTCCGGGCGCTCGACCAAAAAATCATAATGCTCAAACATGAGCGGCTCGACAGCCGGCACACTCAACTCCCGATAGCGCGCGATCTGCTCGGCGGTTTCCTCGTCCACGCTCACAATACGGCGCCAGACAACCGCTCATTTAGCATCCACAGAAATGCGCCATACGCCTGCTGAAGCAGATCGGCGCGTGAGCGCACGGACAATCGACCTGCCAAATGCTGTAGCAGCGTTGCCTCTTTCTCTGATAGATCGACCTGAATACGAACCTTTTTGGTAGCTGTTGTTGCCATGGTTACCTCCATAGAATCAGACTTAAATTTTACAGCAAAATGGAGTCCGTGGCAACTCACTCAAATCCCCTTCGACATATACAGCTCCCCCGCCTCAAAGCCGCGACCCGCGTAATACTCGCGCGTCCCGTCGCCGCAATCACGCTCATTCGCCCAAAGCCGCCGCGCGGCTAATTCGCGTCGCCTCGTCCAGCAGCCGCGTGCCCAAGCCGACGTGCTGGGGCGCGCCGTCTTTTCCCTGACCAATCGTGAGCGCCGGGCCGTAGACGTGGACTTCGCGGATCATGGCGCTGTCGCGGATTTCGTCGAGAAAGGCACGGCTGCCCGCGCCGGAAAATTTAGGCAGCGAGAGACGCAAAAATCCCGCAATCAGCGACCGCGAATCGTTTTCCGTTTTCTGTTTTCCGTTTTCTGTTTTCTGTTGACTGCCCGTCACAAAGTGTAAAAGTGCTCGACCGTCAAATCCGTCTCGTAAACGTGATTGCGCAGCACCAGCTCACTCGCATCCACCTGCTGTCGCTTGATTTCGCGGCAGCGGATGCAACCGCACTGCTCGCCGCGCCGCGCCAGCTCGGCGTGGACGACTTCGCGCAGGTTGCTCAACTTGACGCCCGCTTCGATGTGGTGCGCCGGGATGTCGCGGAAGAGGCGGTTGACGCGCGTGTAGGCGGGAATCGTCGGCTTGACGTCGGCCAGCAGCGCGACCAGTTCGTCTTCGGTGTAGGGATGGTAATCACCCGCGAGCCAGCGGTCGTAGAGCTCCGTATCCTTGATCAGCGAGCAGGGGTAGATTTTCAGTTCGTCCGGTCGAATGGCCGGGTCGTCGAAAAAGCGCGCAAAGTCCACGCGGTCCGATTCCGGCGTCGCGCCGTAGAGATTGGGCATCCAGTGCAGGTGCAGCTTGAAGCCCGCCGTGCGCAGCAACCCCAGCGCCTGCCGTACCGAGTCGACGTCGTGGCCGCGCTTGTTGGCTTCGAGAATCTCATCGTCCAGGCTCTGCACGCCAATCTGCACCTTGGTCACGCCGAGCTGGCGCAGGTGGCGGATTTCGTCCGGCGTCACCCAATCCGGTCGCGTCTCGGCGACGAGGCCGACGTTGCGGTGGCGTGCGCCCGCGTTGCGAGCCTGCGTCTCCGCCAGCGAGTCGACGGGCGCGTAGTCCGGGTCGCCCGCCCGTGTTCATCGCGTCCAGGCAGCGGCGCACGAACCACTCGCGATAGTCGCGGCTGTAGGCGCTCCACGTGCCGCCCAAAATCAGCAGCTCGACTTTGCTCGCGTCGTGGCCGATGTCCTCAAAAACGCGGATGCGGCCCAGCGTCTGCTTAAAGGGGTCGAAGCCGTCGCGCTCGGCCCGCTGCGCGCCCGGCTCATCGTAGATGTAGCTCTTGGGCATGCGCCAATCGTCCGGGCAGAAGATGCACTGGCCGGGGCAGCCCGCCGGCGCGGTCAGCACCGTCACGGGTGCGACGCCGCTCTGCGTGCGCATCGGCTTCATGCGGATGCGGCGCATGATCGTCGGCTCCGGCTCGATGTCGCCCTCGGCCAGCAGATGGCGGTAGCCCGCAATCAGGTTCGATTTGGAGTAGAGGCCCGTGCCGTCCTTGGGGAACTGACGCAGCACGTTGCGCAGGCTCTGCTGATCGTCCCACTCGCCGTCGGGCACGGCCAGGATTTTCTGAAAGATGGCGTAGAGGTTGCCGCTGTGGTCAGCGGGCTCAAAGGCCAGCCGCTTTTTGCGCCACGCCGTGGAGAGCTCATGCACCTCGGCGGGAATTTGGTCGGGTGTGAGGACGCGTTTCATGGGGTTGATTATACAAAAAAGGGCGCGCCGCGTAAACATGCGGCACACCCTTGTTTGCAGTGATTCTCTTTGCTCTGCTGCGGCTCGCTCATCGACTCACGACCATCTGCGATTGGAGATAGCCCTTGCAGAACCCCAATGCCTCCTGCATTTTGGCAACAAGCCCCAGAATATCGCTTGCTTCAGCGTAGTGCAGTGGCTCTTCCCAGTTATCGTTTTCGACAACGCGAATCTGAAAGCATTTTTGCTCTGAAGCACACAAGTGCCAGCCCACATCCAGTACGATATTCTGGGGGAAACTCGACCTGTAGCAAATCTTCCTGTGCCGAATCGAGCTGTTGTTCTGGTGGAACGTTGGGGTCGAGCGCCAAATCAAAGTAGACCAACTCGCCCGGCGAGTAATCAACGTCTGCAAAATTCTTATCAATCATCTTGTCAATCCTCCGGTACTCGCTGTGCGTAATAGGGTGGCCGTGTATCGTGCCGCCGCTGTACTCCACTCGTGCCCACCGACTCTCCCGACCGTTTCTTTGCGCCGATGACTTCATCAAATGCTCGAACTTTCCAGGGTTTGCCGCTGGTTACAAGCACGCCGTTTTGCCATACATCCCGTTCCAGCGCCTCGACATCGAGACCGTGCCTGTACTTGGCAGGTCCTCGCTCTGTCCTCTTGATCACATCGCTCCACGGGACGTTTTGTGGCGCAAAGTGCTTGTGTCGATAGGCAGTCCACGCAATGTCTTCGATTGGTACATCATCAGCAAAGTTGCCGGATTCGCTACCAGGCATACGTGCGTCAACTCCTGCTGTTGCGCCACGCCGTGGAATTCCCCAACACCTCGGCGGGAGTCTGGTCGGGGGTGAGAGCGCGCTTCATGGGGTTGATTACGGCAGAGATGCGGCGTTGAATGAATTGATTTCGTCATTCACTACACAAAGACTGTATGAATCCGTCACAAATTGTCACGTGATTGCTTAACAAATTCCAAAATTGACTGTAACTCCTCCAATCTTGGATACCTGATTTGTTCAGCAATATCAGTTGCCTTTTCCAATTCAAGAGCCGAGTCTGCGTATCTGTGCTCGCGGAAGTGTAGAGCTGCGATACTTTCGCGACTATTTAGCTCGTTGTATTTGGCCCCAACTATGGCAAAATTATCTGCAGCTAACTGTAAATGCGAAAGCGCTTCATCTTGTTGGTCTAATGCATAATATACTACGCCAAGGTTGTTTAACGTTAAAGGATGTATAAGAACGCTTGGCGTAGCAGAGTGTGGCTGTTCGTTTGATTCAGATACAGACTCTGTTTGTAAAGCATTTTGAAGATTGCATTTTGCTTCATTTATCTTGTGCATTGATAAATAATTCGTACCTCTATAGTAATAAATGGCTTGTTCAAAATCACTTGATATGAGACCTGTTTCTCGAGCTGCTTCCGTAAAGAGCGGCTCAGCATCTTGATATTGCTCGCGTTCGAAAAGTGTTAGTCCAGACGCAAAAGCAACAAGTCGCCCAAGATCACTTCCAAGCATAACCTCAAAGTTAAACATTTGAGGGTCGGTCAAGATATTTGCCCTTAGAGTGTATTTGAAAAGTCCTGTTTGGTAGAATGGGAGGTGCAAACCGAAGCCATTCACCAAACAGGAGAAGGACATTGTCACACAAACGAAAAGGATACTCAAGCGACGTAACGGACGCGCAGTGGGCATGGCTAGAAGCTCGCCTGCGGCGACGACTCGAACAGAACCGGCTGGGGCGACCAATGGAGTTGGAGTTGGCGCGAGGTGGTCAACGCCATTTTTTACATTTTGCGCAATGGGGGACAGTGGGCAAACATGCCTCACGACCTGCCAAACCCCAACAGCGTTTACTACCACTTTCGCAAGTGGTGCAAGGACGGCACCTGGCGCTACCTCAACCGGGCGCTGCGGCGCTTTGACCGCCTGCAACGCAACCGGGCCCCGAAACCAAGCGCGGCGGTGATGGATAGTCAGAGCGTCAAAACCACTGAGGCGGGCGGTATTCGTGGCTACGACGCAGGCAAAAAGGTGAGCGGGCGCAAACGCCACATCGTGGTCGACACCGTCGGGAACTTACTCGACGTGGTTGTGCACGCGGCCAACGTGCAGGACTACCACGGGGCCAAGCGCGTTTTGGACAAGGTCACCGAGACCGTCGACTCGCTGCAACTCATTTGGGCCGACGGCATTTACGAGAAGGGCGGCCTGGTCGAGTGGGTGCGCGATACACTCGACATTGCCCTGGAAGTGGTCAAACGGCCCAAAGACCAAAAGGGCTTCGTCGTTCTGCCCCGCCGCTGGGTCGTCGAGCGCACGCTGGCCTGGTTCGGCAAGTATCGTCGCTTGAGCAAGGACTACGAGCGCTGTCCGCAGAGCAGCGAAGGCATGATCTATGCCGCTTCCATCGCGACTATGTTGGGCCGCATCAAGGCCTAGCTCCGACTTTTCAAATACACTCTTAGAGTGCGCTCGAAACCTGTTTCTAAATAAGTGCTCTGCGACTTAAGCATCTCAAAATGCACATACACCACTGGACGCAAATCGCTTTCAACGTAGTCTCCCCAGATTACAACCGAAGCGTTAACATCACGCCTTTTACCTATGCGTCTAGCCACTTTAGAACTTCCTTCTTCAGAAATTGTATGAAGCAGTCGTTCTACACGAACATTCTGGTGCTCATTTAAAATATCATCAACTGCTTCGTATAAATCACGAGTTACTTGGCGTGGATCACTTCCGTCTGCTGTCACAAAATCAGCGAGCACCACTAGCGTCTCGCCTTCGCTACCGGGCGAGAAATTGTATGACGGAAAAACTCTCGAATATATTGCAGGGATTGATGGCCAGCCCATAATTTGCCATAGCCCTGCTAACCCACTAATAATAAGTAACGCAATAACTAGTACACTGTCATTGAAGTTTTGATGGGTTAGGGTAAAAGCGGTTGAAGGTCTGGCGGGCCATTTCGGGTGTGAACTGCCAGCGAATAGGAACAGGGGTTCGATTGCGCGTTTCAACCCAAGCGAGGACTTCACGGCTCAATTCGACTTGACAGGCGATGCGCCGCTTCAGGCATTGCCGAGATAGAAGCGAGAGTTGGATTTCAGCCATGTTGAGCCAACTGGCCTTTTTGGGCGTGTAGTGCATCTGAATTTGCTGCATCAAGGCGAAGGCCTTCGCCGGTTCAAAGGCGTTGTAAAATGAGGTGTAGGTGTGCGTGCTTAGGTTGTCCTGCACCAGTTGAATCTGACCACCGGGCGGACAGTGTTCCTCGACGAAGGCGTCCATGAACTCGGCGTAGTCCTGTCCGGTGCGTCGGTCTCGTACCTGCACAAAGCAATGTCCGGTGAGGGGCTGCACGGCCAGGAGAACGGAGCAGACGCCGTGGCGCTCGTACTCGTAGTTTTGTCGTTTTGGCTTGCCGGGTTCAACGGGCAAGGGGACGAGCGTGTCGCCAATCAGTTGACAGGGCCGCTCATCGAAACACCAGAGCGGGCGCAGCGGGTCAAAGGGACGGGCGTAGATGGCTAGCATATATTCCATTTGCGCCAGAAAGGTAGGCGTCAGTTTGCCCAGGCACCATTGGCGGACTAAGTGAGGCTTGACCGTGTTTTTTTCAGAATTTCGCCCACGGCGTTGTGGGAGATGTGCTCAACCAACTCGAGTTCCACCGCCTTGTCCGCCAACAGGCGCAAACTCCATTGGCTACGCCCCGCTGGCGGTTCTGAACAGGCCAACGCGGTGATTTTGGCCCGTTGCTCGCCGCTGATGGTGCGGGCGCGACCGCTTCTTGGCTTTTCACTAATCGCCGCCTCGAGCCCTTCTTGCACATAGCGACGCCGAATCCGGTCTATCGTCGACAGGCTCGTGTCGAGCTTCTCGGCAATCTCTTGGTCTGTTTTCTGCCCTTGATGATGATTTTCATCGCTCAACAGCAATATCTTTATCCGATTCAGTTTGCGTACACTCCTCACGCCGCCCAGGGTTAGCCGATTGAGGTAGCTACGTTCTTCGCCCGGCAATCTGACGTTATTTATATGCTTTTTGCGTCCCATGCAAACCTCCTTCTTTTGCTCCTTGCTTCGCGTTGGGACGTATTTTATCGCTTACCCTTATCTACTCATAATCTCGATTACACTGTACTAGCTACCTGACACATTTTAGAAATAGGGGATGAGGCGCAAAGGGACAGGGTCAGAGTTGGATAAAAGACGTTGAACCATGTCCCAACCAATGCGAAAAAGACTGAGGTCGCGGCGGTCAGTGCGGTCGACCAGGAAGCGCTGACCGCGCTTGACGACAGCCGAGCCAAAGGCCAGAAGCCAAACGATGAGCAGGGCCACGGCCAGGACGAGTCGCGAGAGGCGATGAGCTGCCTGCAAGCGAGTTGCTTCCAAGTCGAAGCCATTGCGTTTACAGTCGCCAAAGAGCTCTTCAATCCACATGCGACGGCTGTAGTGCAGGCGAACGAGACGCGGGTCAGTCAAATTCGTGGCGAGCAGCCAAGGCTCCTTGTAGCCAGTCTGCCAGCAGGCGAACAGATTGCAGAAGTGACCATGCGTTTTGGTTAGCAGTACCTTGGGCAGCCAGCAGCGGTCGCCGGGCTGGGCAACGAGCTGTGCGCAGGGTTGCCACTGTTCTGTTCCCGGCTGTGACCAAAGGTGGGAGCCCTTCTGACGCAGCACATAGGTCCACCGCCAGTGCTCGAGTTTGCGGATCAACTTGACGCTGCCAAACTCGCTGTCACCCAGCACGACCACAGAGGCGTGGGCCGGAATGAGCGGCTTGAGCAGTCGCAGCAGCGCAATTTGATGACGCGCCGACGAGTGGCCGCGCGTGCCTTTGCGCCATGTCCAAATCAAGGGCAACGCTCGTCGCCGAAAGGCTAAAGCAACCATCAATAATTGATGACCGTTGCCCACCTGGCTCCCGTCGATAATAAGCCGCAGCGGCAGCCCGCTTTTCGCCGCCTGCTCCAGCAGCCTGCGCGCCACCGGTTTATACCAAAGCCGCACGTTTACAGACCGATTGTTGAGTATCCGCAGCAACCCGCGCTCTTTGCTCGTCTGCTGAGCCCAACCCGGCACTTTGCGCGCTACCTTTTTGAGGTGAACACTTCCCTCCAGGTAGAGGCCAACCAACAACTTCGCGAAGCTTTTTAGCCGCGACGCGTGCTCATCCGGCCACAACATTTGCAACTCATCTAACCATCTATGGTACAGTTTCATCGGGAAGACCTCTCCGTTTCTGTTTCGCTTTTTGGTTTGTCACCTATAGCTTAACATATCCGGTTTGGTCTTCCTTTCTCTCTCTACAACCTACCTCACGTAAAAGTGTCAGGTAGCTAGACGCAATAATAAATGCAACACCAGTTCGCGTCGCATCCCACTCACCCCAGCTCATTCGTCCTGCTCGACGAGTCCGCTTCTGCTGTCTCTGAATCCAAGCTTCGATTGACGTAGACGGAATTAGTAGAGGTGGCTCTTGGTCAACAGGAGTCGCTACACCAAGAAAAACGTTTTCTAATTCGCCGCTTTCTGTCATAAATTTAACATCATCTGACGAGATGTCTTCATCAGTTGCCTCACTCATGCGACGCGCGGCTTCATCGACGCGAAGATTTTCAGGCTGTTTAAGTTGGGTAGAATTTCGGTTAGTCATTGCTTTTAAAGGGAGGTCAGTCGAGGTCTTGAAGCGCTACGAGGTAAACAAAGCGCTCATGATCAAGCAGCGATTGGAATGCGGTCATGGCGCGCAGCCTTCTCGATCAGCGTGGTGAGTGGTTGGTTTTTGCCGCGCAATGAGGTCAACGCCGCGCGGTACTGCTCGCGGCGGCGCAGCCACACTTTGTAAGCCGACGCCCACGCCGTCCAATCCCGCACCCAGGATTCCTGCGGTGGCTCCTCGCCGTTAGTGTAGGCCTCGTAAAACGTTTCGGAGAGGACGTTGTATTTGCGCTCGAAGGTGCGCATTTCGTCTTCCAGCGCGTAAATGTCCTGCAAGATGTCGTCGAAGCTCATGGTTCGCTTTCCGAAGTTGAGAAGCCGAGGGCGCGTTTCGTGGTGTTGATTATACTGGAGACGCGGCGTTGGGTAAACTACTGTCGACGGCTTCCGGCTCGTTCCTCGCAGGAGCGAGAAACGAGCCGGAAATGTCTCTACCCCCTTTACCCCTCCCCAAAGACGGAACCCAGAATGGCGAACGGAATGCCCAACAAAAAGCAAAGCACTGGCAGCACGACCACCGCCGCTAGCAGAATCCACGGCAGCAGCGTGCGATTGCCCGATTCGTCGGGGATGATGCCCCACGCAATCAAGTAGGGCACGAGGCCGATGCCGCCCACCAGCGCCAGCACCACCAGGCCAACGCGGATCAGCGTCGAATCAACGTCGAAATAGTCGGCAAAGCCGCCGCAGACGCCAGCAATAAATTTGTCCGTGCTGGAGCGGTGCAGGGATTTTGTGGTTTCCATAAGTGTTCTCCTGATGATAAAAGAAGGTAGCGCTATGAACAAACGTTATCCGTTTTCGATTCACGTGTTGAATAGGCGTGCTGAGTCATTGCGGGATCGAGCCGTTGCAGCACATTGTTTTCTGCATCGAGCAATGTCAGTTCGCATAAGGCATTGGCGTCGGGTGCAGCCAAGAAGAACATGCCGTTGACCACCGAATCACCCGATTTCATTCGTGTCAAACCGCCCCTCGACGGCAGTAACAATTGGTGAACGAATGGCTCCCCACGCCAGGAGCTTACCGGTGATTAAATTAGGTTCTGTTGTGTACTCTGCTAACTGGTCGCGCTCGATCTCCGTGACGGCGTAAAAGGCAGCGGAGCCGTCGAATCGCCATCCTCTACCTGTCCGCTCGATCCTGCCCCAGCCAATGGCTGGCACCTCTTCACGCTCTTCTTCACCATTGTCCGGAGCATAGGACGCGACAAAACTAAATAGGACAGTGGCTTCCTCGCCGTCTACACGGACATCATGAATCTGTCCGCCTCGTTGGGAAATAATTAACTGTTCCGCTGCCTCTTCGGGGCTAGCTCTTCCGCTCGTATTCACGACAAAGATCAACAACAGCGCCACGGCCAAGCTAATGAGCATGGACGAAATCAGCAGCCTTACATTTTTCACAGCCTGTTTCCTCCGACATCGTTTATGACCAAGGCCGTTCCAAAACTCAAGCGATCCACGAAGGCCACGAAGAAGCACAAGTAAGAAGTCCATGGCGGCGACGCTTTGTGTTGTTCGTGCCCTTCGTGAAGCAGTATTTCTTTGATTAGCCTAAGTTGTCTGCGGCCACACAACCGATCGCCCTACACCTGCTGCTTCATCCAGCCCGATGAGTTGAAAAAATTGGCGACGGCGCTGCCCGGCGGCACCAGCCCATCACAGGCGGCGCGCGTCTCCTCGTCCAATTCCATATCCAATACGGGCAAAAGTGATTGAAGTTGCGCCAGCGTGCGCGGCCCAATGATCGGCGCCGTGAGGCCGGGCTGATCCTTGGCCCACAGAATCGCCAGCTGCGCGGGCTCCATCCCCCGCGCCCGCGCCAGTTCAACAAAGCGATTGCCCACCTCGACGGCCCGCGGCGTGATGCGCTCGGCGTAAATCCCGCCGCGTCGGGCCGCGCGCGAATCGGCAGCGGGCTGTTCCGCATTGGCGTAGCGACTGGCCAACATCCCCATCGCCAGCGGCGACCAGCCAATCACGGCCAGGCCGTGGCGCTGGCACATCGGCAGCAGCTCGTTCTCGATGCGCCGGTCGAGCAGATTGTAGGGCGATTGCTCCGAGACGAAGCGGGCGTAGCCCTTGAGTTCGCTCGTCATCAGCGCCTCCATCACGTGCCAGGCGGGCGCGGTCGACGAGCCGATGTAGCGCACCTTGCCCTGGGTAATCAAGTCGTCAAAGGCGCGCAAGGTTTCGTCGAGCGGCACGTCAAAGGCGGGGCGATGCGTCTGGTAAAGGTCGATGTACTCCGTGCCCAGCCGCCGCAGCGATTCCTCACAGGCGCGCAGGATGTGCAGCCGCGTGTTGCCGCGCTCGTTGGGGCCGTCGCCGACGGGATAGTGGACTTTGGTGGCAATCAGCGTTTGCAGCCGCCTGCCGTTGTCCCGCAGCGCGCGACCAATCAGCTCTTCGCTCGCGCCGCCCGCGTAGGAATTGCTCGTGTCGATCAGGTTGATGCCCGCGTCCAGCGCCGCATCGAGAATGGCGATAGATTCGGCTTCCGGCGTGGGGTTCAGGAAGTTGTCGCCGCCCAGGACGAGCGGGGAAATTTTGACGCCGGTACGGCCCAGGGTTCGGTAATTCATCAAGCTGGCTCCTGTCGATAGGGTCTGTCCAACTGTAAATTATCCCTGATCCACGCCTAAATCGCCAACCGCCCCGTATCACGTCCTAATTTGGGGTGCATTTCAGCGGTGGAATTGTTCCCAAATAAGGTTTTGCCAGGGTGAGTAGACCAATCCGCTCTCTGATTGATGTTATACCAATTGTCTGTCCAAGCTGGTGTTCGCATACGCGAAGCGATGGGGGCATTCGGCCTCACCCCCTCCGCGTGGGTTCTACGCCAATGAGCCAGGTGAAGCCCCCTCTCCACGCGTGGAGAGGGGGTTTGGGGGTGAGGCGGGGCGTGCCCCACTTTTCGCGCAGCTTCGCCGCACAAGGTATTATTTAGGAACAACTCTAGTAGTTTGGGAGAACTGTCATTTCGAGCAGGTCAACCAATCAAGAAGGCAGACGAGTTTCATTAAGCGAGAAATCTTTGGGTAGTAGACGAACCCAGCTGCCAGCAACCAAGGCGGTTCCGTCTGCTACATCCAGATTTCTCGCCCCCAAAATGAACTGCACCCCCAATCCGTCACCATTTTGATCCCGTCCCGCCGCTGTGATACAATTCCCGTCAACACCAACCCCCGTAGCTCAGGGGATAGAGCACCGGCCTCCGGAGCCGGGTGCGCAGGTTCGAATCCTGCCGGGGGTGTTCTGGGCGTTGCAACCAACCAAATGTCCATCGGGGCAAAGCAAACGGGGCGGCGAGAAATTTCTCGCCGCCCCGTTTGCTTTGCCCTTCCGTTTTCGATCCCCTTCCCCACCCGTGCTATAATCCTCTCATGCGCCGCACGAGCGAGCGCCTCATCTCACCCCGACAGGTAACCATGTATCAAACCTTTCTCAACCGCTGGAACGGCCTCTCGCGCACGCAGCAAATTGTGGTGCTGGTCGTGTTGGCCCTCGTGGTCTACGGTATTGCCACATCGGGCGGCGGGCGCTTTGGTCTGCCCGGCCTGCTCGCCGCGGCGACCGTCGTCTTTATTGCCTTTCCCGTTCACGAATTTGCCCACGCCGCCACCGCCGTGCGCCTCGGCGATCGCACGCCGCGCCAGCAGGGGCGCTATACGCTCAACCCGCTCGTCCACATCGATCCGCTCGGCGCGATCCTGATTTTTCTGACCGGCTTTGGCTGGGCCAAGCCCGTGCAGTGGCAGCCGCGCAACATCGATATCGACCCCAAGCTCGGCTCGATTCTGGTGTCGGCGGCGGGCCCGCTCAGCAACCTGCTGCTGGCCGCGCTGGGCGTCCTGGCCTTTAACTTTTTCGCCGCCGGCATTGCCACCAGCACCTTTTGGCAAACGTTCTTTTTCCAGTTTGTCTACATCAACGTGCTGCTCTTTGTCTTCAACCTGATTCCCGTGCCGCCGCTGGACGGCTCGCACATCCTGTTTGCCCTGCTGCCGGGCGACAACTGGCAGCTGCGCGCTACCTTTGGCCAATACGGCTTCCTGATTTTGTTTGGCGTCATCTTCTTCCTGCCCGAAGTCATTCGCGCGCCCACGCAGGCCATCATCACCGGCCTGGTGACGCTGCTGAGCTGAGCGCCGCGCCGTTTCCGCATCATCTCTGCCGCCCGTGTCCGCCGCCTACCGACTGCGCCAGTTTCAGCGCGGCCTCCTCGCCAGCCTGCGCAGTCAGCCGCTCAGCCGCGACGAAGAGCAGCTGGTCGACGCGCTTCTGCCGCCAGCCGCCGCCGCGCTCTTTGCCCGCCAGCCCGTCGACGCCCAGCGCCACAGCCTCGGCGTCCTGTACGACTTGCGGCGCGCTGGTCACAACGAGCGAGATTTGTGGGTGGCCGCGCTGCTGCACGACGTGGGCAAAGTCGCCGCGGCGGAAGCGGGCGTGCCGATCACGCTCTGGCTGCGCGGCCCGCTCGTTCTGCTGGAAACGCTGGCGCGGGGTCGGCTGCGCGGCTGGGCCAGCGCCGATCCGCCCGGTGATCAGCATCGTGGCTGGCGTCGCGGCTGGCATCGCGGCTGGCGCTACGCCCTGCACGTGCACCTGCACCACCCGGCGATCGGCGCAGCCTGGGCGCAATCCGCCGGATGCCGCCCGCTCGCCTGCTGGCTCATCGCCCACCACCAGAACGATCTGCCGGATGACGACTCGCTAGGTGACGTGCCCGTTCATCACCGAGATCTGTTAGTCGCACTGCAACAAGCCGATAATCGAAACTAACTGACAATTGTCAATTGACAATCGTTAATTGACAATTAGGAGCACCCATGACTACCCCCACCATCTCCATCATCGGCCTCGGCCTCACCGGAACCAGCCTCGGCCTCGCCCTGCGCCGCGAGCAGGCCGACTTTCAAATCATCGGCCACGACAGAGAGCCGGACGCCACGGGCGCGGCCAAGCGGCTGGGCGCGGTCGACCGCATCGAGTGGAACTTACACCGCACCGTCGAGCCCGCCGATCTGGTCGTGCTGGCGCTGCCGCTGAGCGAAGTCGAGGAGACGCTCGGCCACATCGCCGAGGATTTGCGCCCCGGCAGCATTCTCTTCGCCATCACGAGCGTGCTCCAGCCCGCCGTCGAGCTGCTCGCGGCGCACGCCCCGGCGCACGCCCACGTGCTCGTCGGCCACCCCGTGCTCACGGGCATTGGCGGCTCGCTCACGCCGCGCGCCGATCTCTTCGAGCAGACCACCTTCTGCCTCGCCCCCGGCGCGCACACCGACCCGGACGCCGTCAAGCTGGCCACGGATTTTATCGTGCGCGTGGGGGCCGAGCCGCTCTACATCGACGCCGCCGAACACGACAGCATCGTCGCCGGGGTAGAGCACCTGCCCCAACTGCTGGCCGCTTCGCTCGTGCGCAGCAACACGGGCGGCAGCGCGAGCAGCGAGGTGTGGCGCGAGGGCCAGCGGCTGGCCGGTCGCCAATTTGCGCAATCCACCGAATTTCGCAGCAGCCCGGCCCAGCTCTTTAGCGCCTTCCAGGCCAACCGCCAAAATTTGCTTAGTCGGCTCGACGTCCTCCAGCGCGATTTGGCCGAGTGGCGGCGCTGGCTCGCCCACGAGGAGGCGGAAAGCCGCAGCGGCGATCACCCGCTGCTTGCCGCCCTGCGCGAGGCCGCTGGCGACCGCAACGAATGGGAAGCCCGCGTCACCCTCAAAGATTGGAGTGAATCGGACGCGTCGACCCCCTCCCGTGAAGAGACCAGCGGCTTCTTCCGCCAGATGTTGTTTGGGAACTTGGGTCGGCGGCGGGGAGAGAAGCGGGAGTAGATCACCTTTGCTTTGCAATGTGACAAACACCGCCGTTCCGTAGCAACGCTGAGTTACCCACATTGTTGGTTGCTCTTCCAATTTATGGAAAGGGCAAAGCTTTTCACGTAGCGGAGCATACGTGACCTACCGTTCACCATGAAGCTCATTATCCAAATCCCCTGCTACAACGAGGCCGAGACGCTGCCCGAAACCGTGGCCGCGCTGCCGCGCGTGCTCGATGGGATCGACTGCATCGAGTATCTCGTTGTCGATGACGGCAGCGTGGACGAGACGGCGCGCATCGCCAAATCGTGTGGGGTGGAGCACGTGGTGCGACACGCGCAGAACAGCGGGCTGGCGCGCGCCTTTGCCACGGGGCTGGAGGCCAGCCTCGCCCGCGGCGCGGACGTTATCCTCAACACCGATGCCGACAACCAGTACAACGCCGACGACATCGCCGCGCTGCTGGCGCCGATCTTGTCCGGCTCCGCGCACCTCGCCATCGGCGACCGCGACCCCGGCAACAGCGTCCACTTTTCACCGCTCAAGCGCCGCTTCCAGCGCCTCGGCTCCTGGGTGATTTCGCACGCCGCCGGCATCGATACGCCCGACGCCACCAGCGGCTTCCGCGCCCTCACTCGCGAAGCCGCCCTGCGCACCGTCGTCCTCAGCGACTATTCGTACACGCTGGAAACGCTGATTCAGGCGGGCGCGCGTCGCCTGCCCGTGGCCTACGTCCCCGTGCGCACCAACGCCCCCACCCGCCCCTCGCGCCTCATGCGCAACATGCGCCACTTCGTTGCCGCCTCCGGGCTGACGGTCGTGCGGGCCTACACGATGTACCGCCCGCTGCGCGTCTTTACGGCGCTGGGCGGGCTGGCGATTCTGGGCGGTGCTGGCCTCGGCGTACGCTTTTTGGTCGACTACTTCACGCCGCCCCTCGGCGACTCCGGCCACGTCCAGTCGCTGATCCTCGCCGCCGTCCTGCTGATCGTCGGCTTCCAGGTGCTGCTGATCGGCCTCGTCGCCGATTTGATCGGCTTCAACCGCAAGCTGACCGAGGAAGTGCTCTACCGCGTGCGCCGACTGGAGCAAGGAGGGGCAGTTGCCGATGATCATGGGTGCGAACCGTGAAGGTCGCGCTGCTTGGTCCCGTTTACCCCTATCGCGGCGGCATCGCCCACCACACCACCCTGCTCGACCGCGCCCTACGCCGGGCCGGCCACGAGGTGCTGCTCGTCTCCTTCTCGCGCCAGTACCCGCGCTGGCTCTTCCCCGGCCAAAGCGACCGCGACCCCAGCGCCCGGCCCGTTCACAAAGCGAACGCCCATTACTGGCTCGATTCGCTCAACCCGCTCACGTGGCTCAGCACCTTTCGCCACATTCGCCGCTACCGCCCCGATCTGCTCGTGCTCCCCTGGTGGACAACCTTCTGGTTTCCTGTTTGGATGACGTTCGCCCTGCTCAACCGGCTCTTCTTACAGGCGACGCTTATCTTCGTCTGCCACAACGTGCTGCCCCACGACGCCTCGCGCACTGACCGCTGGGCCGCACGCCTGCTGCTGCGCCGCGGCGACCGCTTTGTCGTGCAGTCGATGGCGGAGTCGCGGCGGCTGCGTGCGCTGCTGCCGCGTCTATCTAAGCGCCGCGGCCAAAAAATTCGCGAAGTGATTCGGGTTGTGCCACACCCTAACTACAACATCTTTCAACGGGCGTCTGCCGAACAAGCAATGGATCGAGCTTCGGCTCGCACGCGGCTAAATCTGCCTGAGCACGAATTCATTTTGCTCTTCTTTGGGCTTGTGCGAGAATACAAAGGGCTGGACATACTGCTGCGCGCGCTGCCTTCCGTCCGTCAACGCTTGCCGCAGGTCAAGCTCGTGGTAGCTGGTGAATTTTGGCGCGACAAGCAGGTTTATTTAGATTTGATGGCAGAGCTAGAGCTCGAAGAGCACGTGCTGCTACACGACCGCTATATTCCCAATGAAGAGGTAAGCACCTACTTTGCAGCGGCGGACGTGCTAATCGCGCCCTACAGGACCGTTACGGGCAGCGCTGTGCTGCAGGTTGCCGCGGCGTTTGATTTACCGGTTATTGCTAGCCAAGCCGTGCACGTCGCCCTGCAGCAGGCTGATCCCCAAACCGCGGCTGGCGCGCCGACCACGCCGCAGCAGCTAGCGGAGAACATTGTCGCCTTTGCAAAAGGAGATGCGGGCCGCGCGCTGGCTTCGCTAGCCAGCGTTGACGCACGGAGGGTGGAAGCCTCCTGGGAGCTGTTGGTAGAGGCCATTGTGGGCGCGGCGGCGGGCGACCAATAATGCGCATTGTCTTCCTGCTGACTACGAGCCTGGACAGCCCCTATGGTGGCGGTCGCTGCTGGCCTTTTGCGCGCGAACTGGCCCGGCGCGGCCACGACGTTCACGTAGCCGCCCTGCATCACGACTGGGTAACCTTTCGGCGCGCGGGCGGTCGACTTTGTGAGCGGCGCGACGGCGTTTGGGTGCGCTACGTCGGCCAGATGCACGTGCGCAAGCGGGGCGACGCCACCACTTACTTTGGCCCGCTGCAGCTGCTCTGGGTGCTGGCAACCGGCACGCTGGGCCTGCTCTGGACGGCGCTAAAACTGCGCGCCGACCTCTACCACATCGGCAAACCCCACCCGCAGAATAGCCTCGCCGGGCTGCTGACCGCGCGCCTGCTGCACCGCCCCGTGCTGCTGGACTATGACGACCTCGAAGCCGAGAGCAACCGCACCAGCAACGGGCTGCAGCGGCGGGTGCTAAACTGGTTGGAAACGCGCGTGCCGCGCTGGGTTGACGGCGCGACGACCCACGCCAGCTTTCTGGCGCAGCGGCTGCTGTCGCTCGGCGTACCCAGCGAGAACGTTTTGCGCTTGCCCAACGCCGTCGACGAGGAGTGGTTTGTCGACGCTTCAGTTGCAGATGGCTTGCCCGTTGAGGGCCAGCCGCCGACGGCGACCACTGCACCGCTCATTCTTTACGTGGGCACGCTGTCGCTCGCCAACCACCCGGTCAACCTGCTGCTGCGCGCCTTTGCCGAACTGGTCGATCACGAAGACGATTCGTTCTGCGCGACGCTGCGTCTCGTCGGCGGCGGGCCGGACATCGATGGGCTGCGCCAGCTGGCCCGCGATCTCCGCATTGCCGACCGCTGTGATTTTTTGGGCCGCGTGGCGCGGGCGGACGTCCCCGCTCACTTCGCTCAAGCCACCGTCAGCGTCGATCCAGTGCTGGACGACGACACCGCCCGCGCGCGCTGGCCGCTCAAGATCGTCGAGAGCCTGGCCGCGGGCGTTCCCGTTATCACCGGCGATGTGGGCAACCGGCGCGAGATGCTGGGCTTGTTGCCGGGCGACCAGCCGGCGGGGGTAGTCGTGCCGCCGGGGGAGGTGGAGGCGCTGGCCCGCGCACTGCGAGCGCTGCTGGCCGAGCCAGCACAGCAAACGCGACTGCGCGCCAACTGCCGAGCACGGGCCCAGCGCTACCAAACAGCGGCGTTGACTTCGGCGCTGCTGACTTTCTACCAAGCCATTTGCCTGCGCAGCGGCCGGCCCCGCCAAGTGGAGCGCTCCGCCTGATGCAGCTTCTCGGCAGACGCCAGCTCGCCCTCAGCATCGGCGCGCTGCTTTCGGGGACGGCCCTGGCGCGCGTCCTCTCGGCGGTAGGGCTGCTGCTGATGGCGCGGCTGGTGGGGCGCGAGCAGTTTGGGCAATACGCGGCCTGCTGGTCGCTGGCGCGGCTGTCCGCCGTCGTCTTTTCGCTGGGCTTTGAATCGTGGCTGCTCCACCAGCGCAGCAGCGAGCGCGAGCTGCTGGCGCGACGCACGAGCGCGGCGTTGCTGGTCGAGGGGGCGCTGGGGCTGGCCTGGCTGGCTGGCCTGGTTGCCCTTTCGACCGTGCTGCCCGCGAGCGTCTTCCCCCTGCCCGTGCTGATGCTGGTCGCCGTGGTGGTGTGGACGGAGCAGTTGGCCACCGTTGTTTGGAGCGCCTTCAAGGCGGCGCTGCAAAATCGTATCACCTTTCTGCTGCTAACGCTCTACCAGCTCTTGCTCTTCGGCGTTACCGCTGGCCTCGTGCTGGCGGGGGTCGAAGCGCTTCAGCCCTATTTGCTGCTGCGCGCCGCCGCTTCAGTGGTAGCCGTCACGCTGACGCTGGCCGTGCTGGTTTGGCAGCTGGGCCTGCCGTTTGTGCCCGAGCAGCTGTGGGCGTTTACCCGCGCATCGCTGCCCTTCGCGCTCTCCATGCTGCTGACGCTGCTCTACGAGCGCGCCGATGTCGTGATTATCGGCTTCTGGCTGGGCGAGGAGCAGGCGGGGCTGTACGCGCCAGCCGTCACGTTGATGAGCTCGCTCTTTCTGATTCCGGCGGCGCTCTTTGGCGTGCTCGTGCCGCTGTGGAGCCGTCTTTACGCCACGCGCGGACGAGCGATTTGGTCCTCCGCGCGCACCTTTTTGCTGGGCAGCAGCGGGCTGGGGCTGCTCATGGCTGGCGGCGTCGCCCTGCTGGCCCATCCGCTGATTCGCCTCGTCTACGGCGACGAATTTCGCGCGGCGGGCGACGTGCTGGTTGTGCTGAGCGCGATTCTCTTTCTGCGCTGCCTGACCTTTGTCGCGGCGTCGCTGATCGTCGCCGTGGGGCGGCAGCAGCAGCGCGTGGTCGTGCAGGCGATGGCCGCCGCGCTCAACGTGGGGCTCAACTTGGCCCTCGTGCAGCGAGTGGGCATTGTCGGCGTGGCGGGCGTCTACGTGCTGAGCGAGGCCGTGCTGATGCTTGGCTACCTGCTGCTGATCCGGCGCTGGCTCCACCAGCCCAGCGAGAGGGCCCCCGCCCCCGCTTCTTCCATCACCGATGAGCCACCCAGCCATGTCGCAACCGGCCGTTGAGCCTCGCCGCCTGCTTATTATCAACGTGCACTCCACGCTCAATGCGGGCGACCACGTGCTGCTGCACAGCTCGCTCGCTCAACTGCGGCAAAACTTTCCCCGCTGCACCTTTACGCTGGCCATCAACAATCCCGCCAGCGCAGCGGGCGCTGAATTGGCGGGCCTCGACCATGAAGTCGCGGACGCCGCCGCGCCGGAAGCCGTTGGCTCGTTCACCCACTGGCTCAAGCGCAGCGATCCCGCTCGCGCCGCGTGGCGCGGGGGCAACCTGCTGCTGTCGCCGCTGCTCTGGGGCGGGGCGCTGCTGGCGGCGCTGATTTACCGGCTCACGGGGCGCACGCTGCTGCTTCTGCCGCGGGCGAGCCAGCGTCGCCTGCTGCGCGCGTATTTGGGAGCCGATCTCGTCGTCAGCTGTGCGGGCAACTTTTTTTACAGCAGCGGGGCGCTGAGCGCGGGCTTTTTGCTGCACGCCTGGGCCTTTGCCTACGCTTGGCTAGTGGGCAAGCCCGTCTACACGATGCCGCAAACCCTGGGCCCCCTGCGCCGACGCTGGGAGCGCGCCATCCTGCGCGCCGTGCTGCGGCCGGCGCGGCTGCTGCTGGTGCGCGACGAGCAGTCGCTGAGGCTGCTGCAACGGTTTAAGCTCGACCCGGGCAAGACGCGCCTCCTGCCCGATATTGCTTTTCTGTTTGACAGCGATTTGTCTTCTAATGAGATAAACGAGGAAACTCTGCGGGCGCACAACGTCGAGCAGACCAGGCAACCGCTGCTGGGCGTCACGCTCATCAACTGGGGCGCGCAAAATCAGCGCTTTCGTGACCAGGCGGTCTACGAAGAGGCCGTGGCGCTGGCGATCCGCAAATTTGTGGCGCAGCACGACGGGCGCGCCGTGCTCTTCCCCCAGGTGCGCGGCCCCCGCCCGCCGGACGACGACCGCGTGCCCGCGCGGCATGTTGCAGCCAAGCTGAGCGATCTGGGTGACCGCGTCCTGCTGATCGAGGAGGAGATGTCGCCGTCCGCGCTCAAGCGCGCTTATGGACAAACCGATCTCTTCCTCGGCAGCCGCCTCCACTCCAACATCTTTGCGCTGATGGAAAGCGTACCCGTGGTTGCGATTGCCTACCAGCCCAAAACGCACGGCACGCTGCGCCTGCTGGGGCTCAGCCGGTGGGCCATCGATATCGAAGAGGCGCGGGGCGACGCCGTGGCGCGGCTGATCAATCAGCTGTGGCAGGAGCGCGACGCCGTGCGCGCCCACCTGGCGCAAGTCGTGCCGTCTATTCAGCGGGAGGCCGCCCAGGCGGGGCGCTGGATTCGCGAGGATTTTGAGCGCGCAGCAGCGGCAGCAGCGCCGCGGCGTAGATGATCAGCAGAAACTGCGTCGTCCAGCGGAAGCGCGGCGAGCCAAAAAAGGGAAGCTGGCTGGCAACGCTGTAGACCACGAGCAGCAGCGGCCACAGCAGACGAGCCTGGCCGCGGCGAAGCAAAATCACCACGCTGCCCAATGCCGCCAGCAGCATGGGCCAGTAGGCCAGCTCGCTCGCCAGCCGCAAAGTGCCCACCAGCGCCGGCGGAATCGGCGCTCGCGTTTGAAGCAGCACCCAATCCAGCCCCCAGTGATCGCGGTTGAGCGAAAACCAGAGCTTGCGCGGCAGCAGCGAGAGCACGTGCAGCGGGTTGTCGACAATGTAGCGGAGGGCCTGCGCCGCGGCCTCGTCTTCATTCTCGGGCTGCCAAAACTCGCCCGGCGGCGACATGTAAGCGCCCGTCGCGTCGGGGTTGTTGCCAATCCACAGGTTGATGCCGCCGTTCAGCGCCACCGGCACCAGCCGATCCGCTGCCAGGCTAGCGTACACGATCCACGGCAAAATCAGCAGAATGGCCAGCAGCTGGGCTACCGTCACCCGCTTGAGCGCCGCCCCATCAAACGCTGCGCGCAGCCGCCGCGGCTGGCCGAGCCAGAGTACGGCGGGGAGCAGCAGCCAGAGCGGTCGCATTAGCGTGGCCAGCGCCGCAATGGCCGCAATCGACGCCGCGCGCGGCCACGTCCACTGTGCGTTGTAGGGCCGGGTGCGTCCCAAGTGGGCAGGGCGTTCGACCTCTCCCCCTCGGCGTCGATTCGTCATCGACGAAGCCTCGAAAACCCCCTCTCCTCTGAGGAGAGGGGGTTGGGGGGAAAGGTCTGGCATAGCAACCGGTGAAACTTTGGCTTGCAACCGCTCTTGTCCAGTTAATCTCTCCGGTAGGCTCAGCCACACGCCGAGCGCGAGCAGGCACTGCAGCAAAGTTTCGTAGCGGATCAGCACCAGGGGAAAGATGTACGACGGCATCACCGCCATCAAGGTCAAACTGAGCAGGGCCGTGGTTTGCCCGAACAGCCTGTGAGCGATCAGGCCCGTCAGCACGAGCAGAAACAGGGCGAGCCCAAAATTGAGGAGCAGCCCCGCCTCCACGTTTGGCCCAAATAGGCGATAAACCAGCGAAAGCACGAGCGGGTAGCCCGGTGGCCAAAAGGGCACGCCGTACGCCTCGCCGCGGCTGAGCCGCAGCGCCAGCGTGTGATACTGAATTTCGTCCGCCACGATTTCGTGTGGATTGACAATCAACCAGGTGAGGCGGATTGCGCTGGCTCCGAAAACGATGGCAACAAAGGCAAGCGTGTAGGTGCGTGGTGACAGATGATTCTGCATGATGGCTACGAACAGCTCGTGGCACTTTGGAATCAGGGGGCGTCCGTACGGGCACGCCATGGCGTGCCCGTACGGACGCCCAACTTTACGTGGGCATCTTTCAGCATCAGTGTACTCCACCTCGGCAACAAAATGAAACGAATTCGGGTATTGGAAATCATCAACGGCTTTGCTGTGGAGGGGCCGCTGGGCGGGGTGGAGCGCTTTGGCATCGAACTGGCCCAAGCGCTGGATCCCGCGCGGATCGACCCTGTGGTCTGTGGGCTGTGGCAGTGGGGCACGCCGCATGAAGAGCGCTGGATTGCACAGCTGCGGTCGCGGGGGATTGCCGCCTTTGCCGCCACGCCCAAGCGCGACGACAGCCCCTATCGCAATTTCCTCGCCGCGCTGCGTGAAACTAGCGCACGGGTTCAGCAGCCGGTGGATGTGATCCACAGCCACAGCGAATTTGGCGACGTGGCGGCGCTGCTGCTGCGGCGGCGGCTGGGCGCGCGGGCCGTGGTGCGCACCGTGCACAACGAGCGCGAATGGCCCAAGCGGCCAGAGCGTCGCCTGCTGCTGACGAACTTAATCTACCCGCTGGCCTTTGGTGCGGAGCTGGGCATTTCACAGCGCGTGGCGGACAACTTGAACCGGAGACCGCTGGCCCGGCTGACTGGGCGTTTGGCGCGGCGGATGTACAACGCGCTCAATTTTCAGCGCTTTGAGGGCGCGGCAGCCGATGCCGCCGCCGTGCGACGCGAGCTTGATCTTCCAGTCGACGCCGCCGTGATCGGCAGCGTCGGGCGGCTGACGGAGCAGAAGGGCTACCACGTGCTGCTGGCCGCCCTGCCCGCGGTGCTGCGGCGGCGGCCCGATGCGCGCCTGCTGCTTGTCGGCATGGGCGAGGCGGCAGCGGCGCTGCAGGCACAGGCGCAGCAGCTGGGGGTGGCGGAGGCCGTTCACTTCACCGGCGCACGCAGCGATGTCGAGCAGCTGTTTGGCACGATGGACCTCTTTGTCTCCTCGTCGCTGTGGGAAGGCTTGCCCACAGTGCTGCTGGAAGCGATGGCAGCGGGCGTGCCGGTGGTGGCGACGCGCGTATCGGGCAACGTGGAGCTGGTGCAGCCGGGGCAAACGGGCCTGCTCGTGACGCCCAACGATCCCGATGCCCTGGCGGAGGGCCTCTGCTGGGCCCTTGCCAACGGCGAGGCCATGCGGGCAATGGCGGCGCGTGCACAGCAGCGCGTTCGCAAGCAGTTTTCGATCAAGGGGGTTGCACGCCAGCACGAGGCGCTCTATGAGCGGTTAGTTGGTCTAGCAGTCTAGCAAACATCTTTTGAGGGGTAAGAACGGCACGGCTGGCAGAACCCCAACCCCTCCCCGCTGGTTTTTGGTCGACGAAGCCTCGTAGCCCCTTCCCCTCTAGAGGGGAAGGGGTTGGGGAAGGGGAAGGGGTGCATCCGTCAATTGAACATTGGTGGACTACTAGCATGACTGTGACTTGCGTCCCCGGCACGCCCCACACGCTGCATTGTCTTCCCCGTTTCTCTGGCGCGTGCCGGGGACGCAGGCTACTCAACCCATGATTCTTCGGGGGCGGTTCAACGCGCTTGGACCAAAAAGAAGAGTCGAGGTCGGTTGACCTCGACTCTTCTCAATTAACGGCGTTCTAACCGGACGTGCCTACACGTGCAGCATTTACTGCGTGGCCAGACCGTTGTAGTCTTCCGCCACCCTGACGCCTTCAAAGCTGGACTCGATGCGGGCGATGGCAATCAGCTCACTGCCGTCTGCACGGATGATGGCCGACCCACCGAAGACGTTGTCGCCGGGGTTGGAGGAGGGGTAGCCAAAGTTTTGTAACCGTGCGGCATCGCCCTCGGCGTCAACAGCTGTGGAGTTGATCTTGGCGCCAGCGGGAATGGGAGGCAGCGCGTGCGTACCGACCAGGCCACCCACGGCATCGCGATACTCAACGACAACGCCCGAGGCGGTGTTGCTGCCCACGTTCTGGATAGCGAGGAAAGCGCGCTGCTGGGAGCCATTGTTAAAGAGATCGTCGCTGCTGTAGCGCACGTACGGAAGCGCCAGTTGGCTGGTGCCACCGGTCTCGCCCAGGAAGGCGGTGAAGCGGCCCGCGCGGCCAACCTTGCCCACCACCACAATCGGTGCGCCGTCGCTCGTTACCTGTGCCGAGCCGCTAAAGCCAGCGTCCAGCGTGTCACAGCCACCGAAGCTGGCCTTGTTGCCTGCCGCCACACTCGCCGTGGCCGTACCCGCGCTGCTGCCGTCCTGGTTCAGATAGTTCACCGTGACGTTGGCACCATCCGTAAAGGAGGTGTTGGTGACGGCGTAGAAGGTCTCCTGGCCACCGAAGACGTTGCAAAGCGCCGTGGACATGAAGATGGTGTTGGCGCCGTTATTGAAGCCCTCAAAGGCGCGCGTGCCCACATCACTCACCTCGGCCTCGATCACGGAACCAACAATGTCCGCTGCCGTATCGCTGCCGCTCTCGACGGCGGTAAAGATTGCGGAACCGTTGAAGCCGTCGGACAGGTCACTCAGCTGCTCCACGCTGAAGTAGGTGGCTGCACCAGCGGGGATACCCGCGCGCCCAATCTGGATCGGCGTGGGATTGCCAGCCACATAGAAATTGCCCGTGATGTCCACGTTGCCGCCCGACGCGTTCTGGATGGAGACGCGCGAGCTTTGGCCAAAGACGTTTTTGAGCACGGAGGCGGCAATCACCTGCGAGGAGCCGCTGCTAAAGCCGTTGGAGAGCGGGCGGTTGCGCACCACGTTGCCCTGCGGCACCTGCACCAGCGTGGCCACAATGGGGCCGTCCGCGGCCAGCACGGCCGAACCCAGGAAGTCCGCGGGCAGCGAAGCGTCGCCGCCCAAGTTGCCCACAAAGAGCGAGGAACCGGCCGAGGCGGCAATCTCGCGGCTGATCACAACCGGATCGCCGGAGCCTTGGTTGAAGAAGGAGAACTGAACCGTCGTGTTTGAATCGCCAATGTTCTGATAGGTAATGGATGTAACAAAATCGGCGCTGAAGCCCGTGTCCTGCGCCGACACCAAGGTGGCGGAGCCAAAGAGCATCAGCACAGCCAACAGCGTGGCAAGTTTAAGATGTTTCATGCTTAGGTATCCTTTCGAGAAAACCATGTTTGGAAAGTTGCAAAAAAGCTGCGTGAGCAGCACGTCTGTCGGTCGAACGCCGTATCCGACATGGCTTGAATTGTAGCAGGTTTGCCATCGACCACAATACACAATACGGGTGATTTTTGCTGTTGCGAGCAGGTAATTTTAGTAACCCGTTTGGGGTACTACCTCTGGGAAATTGCTCAACCTGCAGAAAAATCAGAATTAGGGCATGGCGCGAGCGTTCGGTTACAATAGCCTCAGCGAGCGCACGAACACCTACGCTGTCAGCAGCTCCTATTGATCAACTTGTCGACGGCAAACAGGCCGCTTTGGGAAAGGAAAAACTTTGTGAAATCTCGTATGCAGATGTTAACTGTCACCCTCTTGATGATGGTGGCGCTCTTGACAAGTTGCCGCAACGCTGAGCTTGTCGAGGATGCTGGCCCGATGCCGGCCGCGACGCTTGAAGTCCAGGAGCTACAGAGCGACAGCCCCCTTGCCGACCAAGAAAGTCCCCTGGCACAGGCGGAAAGCCCCCTTGGTATCACCAGCGATTCGGATGCCGTACAGGCAGCTGATCTGGATGTAGATGTCGAGCCCACCGCCGATTCAGCCGTGGTCGTTGGTCGACTTGTTTCCTTGACCACGAATGAGCCGCTGGCCGACCGCGTGGTGCGGCTGCCCGAGGTGTACTGTCCCGACGGCATCACCGAGGAGCAGAAGCGCGACGAATGCTTCTGGGCGCTGGATGACGCGTTTACACCCGGTGACATCACCGACGAGGATGGCATCTTTATCATTGAGGGAGTCGAGCCGCGAGACTACGTGCTGATGATAGGTGACGTGATGACCCGCTACACGGTGATTGAGGACAATGCCGAACGCCCCATTATTTGGACGCCCGCGGCAAACGATATTTTGGAGGTCGGTCAAATCGCCGTGGATATGTAGCAGGAGCACCCGCTTTGTTTCCCGGCGCGGTTTTCGAGCAATAGCTTTATGACACCCAACGAACCCAAACGACAAATCCTCGTCGTCGACGATGAATCGCGCATGGTGCGCTTTGTAAAGATGAACCTCGACCTGGAGGGCTATATTACGCTGGAGGCCAACAACGGCCTGCAGGCGCTGGAGAAGGTGCGCGACCACAACCCGGACCTGGTGCTGCTCGACGTGGAGATGCCGGGCATGGACGGCTTTGAGACGCTCAAGCGCGTGCGCGAAATCAGCGAGGCGGCGGTGATCATGCTGACGGTGCGCTCGGACGAGGACGACCGCATCAAGGGGCTCGACCTGGGCGCAGACGACTACGTGACCAAGCCCTTTAGCCCGCGCGAGCTCTCCAGCCGCATCCGCGCCGTGCTGCGCCGCACCGAAAGCGCCGCCGGGCCGGAGCGCCAGCTCGTCCACATCGACGACCGCCTGCAGGTCGATCTCCAGCGCCGCGACGTGATCGTCAACGGCGAGCGCATCAACCTGCGCCCCACCGAGTATCGTCTGCTCTACCACCTGATCCAGAACGCGGGCTGGGTTGTGCCGCACGAGACGCTGCTTACCAAAGTGTGGGGCCACGAGTACATCGATGACAATCACCTGCTGCGGCTTTACATCACCTACCTGCGCAAGAAGATCGAGGAGGACCCATCGAACCCGCGCTATATTTTTACCGAGCGCGGGCTGGGCTACCGCTTCACCGAGCTGGAAGCGCCGAGCGAGCAAGACTAGCGGAATCATATTTTGCACGTTCTGCCTCACCCCCAAACCCCCTCTCCACGCGTGGAGAGGGGGCTTCACCCGACTCGTTACCCACGAACCAACAGCGAGGGGGGAGGTCGAACGCCCCGGCGACGCAGGTGCGCCCCCAAATTGAAACACACCACGCCGCCAAAATCTTGAACGCTCGGCGGCCTTGTGATACAATTGGCAATTGCCGTCCAACTGGGCGGCATTTTCAAACATTTAAGCGGTAATTCCACACGCTGTCGGATCACGAGCCTGGGTGCTGCAATGGTGTAAAGACACGGCGCAAAGAGCGGCGTGAAGGATTGCAACGTTGGCAGTAGGCTTTTGAGAAGAAGGCAGCGGAGGCAGAACCCACGGGAGAACAAACATGGCAAATGTAACAATGAGACAGCTGCTGGAGGCTGGCGTTCACTTCGGCCACCGCACGCGCCGCTGGAACCCCAAGATGCGCCCCTATATCTTTACGGAGCGCAGCGGCATTCACATTATTGATCTGCAGCAGACGATTCTGCGGCTCAACGAATACTATGACATGGTGCGCGAAGTCGTGGCCGACGGGGGCAACGTCCTCTTTGTCGGCACCAAGCGGCAGGCGCAGGCCATTGTCATTCAGGAGGCAAGCCGCGTAGGCATGCCCTACATCAACATCCGCTGGCTGGGCGGTACGCTCACCAATTGGGTGACGATCTACCAGCGCATCCAGTATCTGCTCGACATGGAGCGCCGCTGGGACGCCGGTGAATTTCGCGGGCTGACGAAGAAGGAGCAGCTCTCGATCCAGCGCGAGCTGGAAAAGCTCAACCGCCGCCTGGGCGGGCTGAAGACGCTGACTCGCCCGCCGGAGATGCTCTTTATCGTCGACGTGAGCACAGAGGATTTGGCCGTCAAGGAGGCCAACAAGCTGGACATTCCCATCCTAGCAATGGTGGACACCAACAGCAACCCGGACAACATTGACTACATCATCCCCAGCAACGACGATGCGATTCGCGCCGTCAAGCTGATCGTGACGGAAATTGCAAACGCCGCGGAAGAGGGCATGAGGATCCGCGAGGTTGACCGCGTGGATACCGGGCGCGTCAGCGGGGACGAGCTGGCGGGGATGGAGCAGTACCTGGGGCCGAGCACGCTGGCCAAGCTGCAGGGCGACGAAGAGCAAGCGGCGGGCGACGCATCTAATGCGAATGAGCAAACAGCGCAGCCCGACGCTGTCCAGGCAACGGGCGATGCGGTGGTCAATGAAGGCGCGACCAGCGAAGCCGTGGCGAGCAACGGGACGAGCGCCAACGGGACGGCGGAGACCAGCGCGGCAGAAGCCAGCCCTTCCCAGATGGACACCGAAGAGGACAACGAGACGGACGGGGCGAATCGCGAGGCGCAGCGGGCGGCGGAACCCGTTGCGGAGGGCAACGCATAGCGCAACTCACCTGAACCGGCACAAACTCAAAGTCCCCGACGCCATATGGTGCGGGGACTTTTAGCGGTAATAAGCGGCACGACGGGTCTTTGGAAAGATGAAGCCCGTTTAACGTAAAGGGCGCAAAGACGCAGCGCGCTCAACGTGACAAACGCCGAGCAAAAGTTGAAAATATAAAAATACAAATGGGAGAAATCAATGGCTGAAGTAACAACACAAATGGTGCGCGAGCTGCGCGAAGCGACGAGCGCGGGCATCTTGGACTGCAAAAAGGCGCTGACCGAATCCGAGGGCAACTTTGATCAGGCGGTGGACATCTTGCGCAAGAAGGGCCTTTCGGCAGCGGCCAAGAAATCGGACCGCGAGACGAATGAGGGGATCGTCGGCACCTACATCCACCCCGGCGCCAAGCTAGCGAGCATGGTGGCCGTGAACTGCGAGACGGACTTTGTGGCGCGCACGGAGCAGTTTCAGCAGCTCGCCCGCGACATCGCCATGCACGTTGCCGCGGCCAACCCACAGTATATCGACCGCGAGGCCGTGCCCGAGGCGGACGTTGAGCGCGAAAAGGAAATTTTCCGCGAGCAGGCGGCGGGCACGGGCAAGCCAGCGGAGATTGTCGAGCGGATTGTGACAGGCAAAATCGACAAGTGGTACGAGGAGGTCTGCCTGCTGGAGCAGCCCTTTGTCAAAGACACGGACAAGACGGTGAAGTCGATGCTGGTGGACAGCATCGCCGCACTGGGTGAAAATATCCAGATTCAGCAGTTCGAGCGGCTCTCGATTGGAGAGTAAGCGCATCTTGGCAAGAGCCCAGTCGCTTGGCTGGGCTTTTTCTTGGGCAACATTTGTTGCGCGCTGGGTTATCGTCCGTCGGCTGCGGGAAGTGGGTTGACGGCGACGGCGGCAAAATTTTTGGCAGTTACCGGTTAGGGGGATAGAATGGCAGAATTGACATACCAGCGCGTGCTGCTCAAGCTGGGCGGCGAGGCGCTGGCCAGCGAGCAAGGCTTTGGCATTAACCCGCAGCGAGCGGAGGCGCTGGCCCAGCGCATTCTGCGCGTGATGAGCCTGGGCGTGCAGATTGCGGTGGTGATCGGCGGCGGAAATTTCTGGCGCGGCAAGCAGGATGGCCTCGACCACGGCATGGAGCGCGTGACGGCGGACCACATCGGCATGTTGGGCACGGTGATGAATGCGCTGGCCCTGCAGGATGCGCTCGAACGCGCTGGCCAGATGACGCGCGTGCTCACCGGCATCGAAATTCGCGCGGTGGCCGAGCCGTATATCCAGCGTCGCGCCGTGCGCCACCTGGAAAAAGGGCGCGTGGTTATCTTTGGCGCGGGCACGGGCAACCCGTATTTTAGCACCGATACCGGCGCTTCGCTGCGCGCCATGGAAATTAACGCGGGCGCGCTGATCAAGGCCACCAAGGTGGACGCCGTTTACGACACCGATCCCAAGCTCAACGAAGACGCCAAACCCTTTGAACATTTGACGTACATCCAGGCGCTCAACATGCGCGTAGGCGTGATGGACAGCACGGCGATTTCGATGTGCATGGATAACGATCTGCCCATTCACATTGTCGATTTGTGGCAGGAAGGGGCGCTCAAGAAGGTGGTGCTGGGCGAGCCAGCGGGCACGGTCATCTCGGCGGAGTAGCCGGGCCGTTTCCGGGATCGACCGATCTTTGCTAGAATCACGTTGCGCGTTCGCCGCTTCCCAATTTTGTTTCTCCACCCACGCACGCAGTCGGCTGCCTCTTGAGGCTGTTTCACCGAGCCGCTGCGTGAGCCGGTACACGACAGGAGTTTATTCAAATGATCAACGACGTTCTCTCCGATACAGACGAGCGCATGAGCAAAACGATCACCGCGTTGCGCACCGATTTTACCTCGATTCGCACGGGGCGCGCCTCGCCCGCGCTGGTGGATCGGCTGCTGGTAGATTACTACGGCACGCCGACGCCGCTGCAGCAGATTGCCTCCATTAACGTGCCCGAAGCGCAGATGCTGGTGATTCGCCCCTATGCGGCCAACGACATTGCCGCCATCGAAAAGGCCATTGTCAGCTCCGATCTCGGCATGTCCCCCTCCAACGACGGCCAGCAGATTCGGCTGTCGATCCCCTCGCTGACGGAGGAGCGTCGCCGCGATCTGACGAAGCAGGTCTCGCGACGGGCCGAGGAGGCGCGCGTCGCCGTGCGCAACATTCGCCGCGATTCGATCAACATGCTGCGCGATTTTCAAAAGGAAGGCGAAATCTCGGAGGATGAGCAGCGCCGCGCCCAAGAGCGCGTGCAGGAGAAGACCGACGAGTACGTCAAGCAGGTGGATGAGACGGCGCGTGAAAAAGAAACCGAGATCATGACGCTGTAGAGCGGGTTCCACACATTGTCCAGCGTGTTACTTGGTCGTTAGGAGAAGAGAAAATGAACGCAGTTGCCCTACCCATTGCCCCCGCGCCGCGGGCCAAGCAAGTGCCGCACGACGAACTGTCGCGCGTGCCTTACCACATCGGTATTATTATGGACGGCAACGGGCGCTGGGCGAAAAAGCGCGGCCTGCTGCGTTCATTTGGCCACCAGGCCGGCGTGGACAACATTCAGCCCATCCTCGAGGCGTGCGTGCGCCACGGCGTCAAGGTGCTTTCAATTTATGCCTTTTCCACGGAAAATTGGGAGCGCCCGCAGGAGGAAGTCAGCGGGCTGATGCGTCTGCTGGGGCTGACGATTCAGCGACAGCTTCACGAGCTGGACAAGAACGGCGTGCAAATTCGCCACAGCGGTCGCATGGAGGGCATTAACCAGCGGCTGCAAGACCAAATTGCCCACGCCCTCGACGTGACTAAGGACAACGAGCGCATCATTCTCAACGTGGCCTTTAACTATGGCGGTCGCGCGGAAATTTTGGATGCCATGCGCCGTGCGCTGGCGGACGGCGTCCAGCCCAACGAGATGACGGAGCAGGTCTTTAGCCGCTATCTCTACACCGAAGAGCTGCCCGATCCGGATCTGATCATCCGCACGGGGGGCGAGTGGCGGCTCAGCAACTTCTTGATTTGGCAGGCTGCCTACGCCGAGTATTACACCACGCCCACCTACTGGCCCGATTTTGACGAGGCCGAGCTGTACAAAGCGCTCCACGAGTATGCCCGGCGCGAACGACGCTTTGGCCGCGTGCTGGACAGCTAACGTGTCGTGCTCGTCCCGGCGTTTGTCCACCGCAGCGATTCGCCATTTTCCGCCGTTCCCGCTACGCATTCCTCACCGCCCATCACCATCCACCATCACCGAGCCGCAACTGAATGACCGCTCGCCTACTCGTCGCCCTGGTGGGCATCCCCATCGTGGTGATGCCGCTGTTGTTGGGCGGCTTTTGGTTTGCCAGCCTGGTTTACGTGATTGCGCTGGCGGGGGGCTTCGAGCTGTACGGTCTGTTGCGCAAAGGGGGATACGTGCCGCTGCGCTGGCTGGGGCTGTTCTGGCTGGGGCTG
The DNA here is from genome assembly GCA_965213595.1 of Caldilineaceae bacterium. GTDB lineage: Bacteria > Chloroflexota > Anaerolineae > Caldilineales > Caldilineaceae > JBCCFC01. Next base: position 31,405 of record CBDBZO010000004.1, read on the forward strand.
CTGGTGCTGGATCGGTGGCAATCCGAACTGCTGCCGCTCTCTACGCTGATTGCTGGCGGCTTGGTTGTCTTCCTGATTTTTGCGCTCTTTACCCGCGACAACCCCATTGGCTCGTGGATGTCCACCACGCTGGGCGCGCTCTACGTTGGGCTGACGCTCGGCCAGGCCGTGCCGCTGCGTCTGCTGCCGGATGGGCTGTGGTGGCTGCTCTTTGCCATCTTCGTCACGTGGAGCAACGATTCATTTGCCTACTTTGCGGGCAGCACCGTGGGGCGGCACCAGCTGTGGGCGCGGGTGAGCCCCAGCAAAACTTGGGAGGGGACGGTGGCGGGCTGGGGCGGCGCGGTGCTGATGGCGCTGCTCTTCGTCTGGCTTACGCCGTTGACTCTGCCCCTGTGGCTGGCTGCCCTGCTCGGCGCGGTCAGCGGCGTGCTGGCCCTGCTGGGCGATCTCTCGATCAGCATGTTCAAGCGGCAGGCGCGCGTCAAGAACAGCGGCAATCTGCTGCCGGGCCACGGCGGCGTCCTAGATAGGCTAGACAGCCTGCTCTTTGTAATGCCCTTTATCTACCAGTCCGCGCTGCTGTGGCTGGCCTGGGCGGGATGAAGAGAAAGTTGCTTCAAGCAACGCGACCCGCATAAATTGACTGCCGAGCCGCCTCGCGCAACTCCCCGATATTTTTCGCCACCGACCCCTGCTCATTATAAACCGCGCTGCCCGCAACAATAACGTTGGCTCCGCTGCGCACGGCATCGCCCACCGTGGTGGTGTTGATGCCGCCGTCCACCTGTAAATCGCAGATGGGGTTGAGCTCGTCGCGCAGGACGCGCAGGCGGCGCAGCTTGCTGGTGCTCGTCTCGATAAACTTCTGCGAGCCAAAGCCGGGGTTGACGGTCATCACCAGCACGACATCGATCAGCGGCAGCACTTCGCGCACGGCCTCAATGCTGGTGGCGGGGTTGATCGCCACGCCGGCGCGACAGCCCAAATCCAAAATCTGCTGCACGGCGCGGTGCAGGTGCAGCGTTGCCTCGGCGTGAACGTGAATGGTGGTGCTGCCCGCTTCGGCAAATTGGGGCAGGTAACGCTCCGGCTCCTGCATCATCAGGTGCACGTCGATCGGCAGCGCGGTCACCTCGCGCGCCATCGCCACAATAGGCAGGCCAAAGCTGATGTTGGGTACGAAAAGTCCGTCCATCACGTCCAGGTGCAGGTAGTCCGCACCGCCGCTCTCCGCCTTGCCGATGGCGTCGGCCAGGTGGCCAAAGTCGGCGGTGAGGATCGAGGGGGCAATTTTGATCGGGCGAGTCATGGTAGTGTCCTGTGAAGTCTGTAGTAGAAGAGCGATCAACGAAGGACGCGAAGAGACACGAAGAAAGAAGGTAAACGCTCTTCCTTCGCGCACCTTCGCGCCCTTCGTTAATCGCCTCTATCTGCTCTTATGACAAGCTGCCCTGGTGGCCCAAAAGAAATCGCTGCATGACTTTCTGGACGCGTGACGGGCTGGCGAAGATCAGCGTGTGGCTTTGGTTGTCAATCAGGTGCAGCTCTGCCTGGGGCAGCGCGTCGACCATGCGTTCGGCGACGGCGACGGGGAAGAACTCGTCGTCTTCTCCATGGATTAAGCAGACGGGCAGCGACCACGAGCGCAGCGCCTCTAGCGGCAGGTCGATGGCCGTCTTGGGCGTCAAGTCGCGGAAGCCGGGGAGCAGCACTTGGTGAAAGTATCCCTCATCCGCATCACGCTCGTGATGCGGATCGTGCAGCCGCGCCGTGGCCTCGATCCAGTTGCGGCCCGCGCGAAAATTTTCCGGCTTGAGCGGCTCTGCCCCCTCTCCCAGCTTTTGGGGATCGACGGTGTGGGAGCTGCTCACCAGCGTCAACGTCGCGGGCGCAACCGTGCCCTGCGCCACCATCTGCTGCGCGACCATGCCGCCGCTGCTTGCCCCGGCGAGATGTCCACTCTGCGCGCCCTCGGCCTCCATCAGCGCGGCGATTTGTTGGCCCATTGCCGCGTGGTCAAAATGAGCCGGGTAGCCCTGCGATCGGCCGTGACCCGGTAGGTCCGGCAGCAAAACGCGAAAGTCTTGCGCGAACGCTTCCGCCATTTTCCCCCACGCGGTGCGCCCCGTGCTCAGGAAATTATGCAGCAGCGTCAGCGTGGGTGCGCGGCTTCCGCTTTGAGCGGGGAAGAGCTCGTAGAAGATAAAGCCGTCATCGGTCGGGAAGCGGTGGCTGGTGGAAGCGGACGTTGCGTTTTGCATGGTTGGCAGCCCTGCCCTGCTGGCGTGCATCGCCTCTGTGGAAAGCCATGCTTCACGTGAAAAAATGTACAGCAAGCCCTCACGTGAGCCCAAGGAATTTGGGATGCGCCCGGCTTGACCCGTTACGCCTCGCTTGTGCCCGTGGGCGTCGGAGCCGTTAGCGATTCGACCATCTGGCGGTCGCTGGGGCCATCCATCGCTGCGCTCATCACCTGGAAGACTTCGGTGATGTCGTCAGTGGTGATCAGGCCCAGGAACTGCGCGCCCTCTTTGATGGCGACCACGCGGCTGCCGGAGCTGGCAATCTGCTCCCACACCTCCGCCAGCGAAGCGGTGGGCGGAAGCGCGGGGATTTCACCGGCGGGCTTCATCACGTCACCGATGCGTGCATCGGGGCCCGTCTGCTTGAGGGCGTAAATCAGCCGCCCGCGCGTGAGCACGCCAACAAAGTTGCTCCCCAAATCCAGCACGGGATAATCGGTCTGGTAGCTGTTCATGATCAAGTCCACGGCGCGCTCGGCGCGTTCGCTTGTGTAGAGGCTGGTTGCGCCAGCGGTGAGCGCGTCGCGCGCCTGGACGTTGCGCAGCACGGTGCGGCTTTCCACGGCCTCGCGCTCCGCCCCGCCGCCCACGTAGACGAAGAACGCAATCAACAGCAGGAGAATGTTGCCGCCGCCAAAGAGGCCCACAAAAGCAAAGATGATCGCCATAATGCGCCCAACAAAGACGGCGATGCGCGTGGCCCGCACGTAGGGCATGTTAAAGGCAAGCACGGCGCGCAAAATGCGGCCGCCGTCCATCGGGAAGGCGGGCAGCAGGTTAAACAACCCCAGCGCAATGTTGATGCTGAAGAGGTAGCGAATCAAGCCGTCAAACGAGCCTTCCGGAATGAGGCTAAAGAGGCCACCCGCCCCCAGACCCGGCTCGCGCAGGAAGAAGGCAAACGGCAGCAGCGCCAGCGCCAGCGCAAAGTTAACCGCTGGCCCCGCGATCGTGATCAAAAACTCCTGCATCGGCTTGTCCGGCATCCGCTCCAGGCTGGCGACGCCGCCGATGGGCAGCAGCGTGATCGAGGGTACGCCCACGTTAAAGCGCTGCGCCACCAGCGCGTGGCCAAATTCGTGCAGCGTTACGCAGGCAAAGAGCAGCACAACGGTGATCACGCCAAAGAGCGCGCTCGCCAGCGTCACGGGCTCGCCGGGTACGCGGCCAAAGGCAAAGGCACCAAAGGCCAGGATTAGCACAAACGACCAGTGCACGCGCACGTCGATGCCGCGAAAGCGAAAAAGGTGAAAAGAAGTTCCCACAGTAAGTTTCTCCAAGCAGGCTGCAAAGTGGACGAGGCAGCGCCGCGTTTTCGCCGCTGCGCCGCAACACCCAAACGGATGGTACTTGTCTTTGGATAAGTAATCGCTAGTGTACCACAAGTTGTTTACAGGGACTGGAACGGCTGTACCGATCAGGGGCGGCTCCTGTTATCGACCGTTGTCAACGTTTGATAACAGGAGCTGTCCTAGCGGCAACGGGTGCATCCTAGGTTTGGGGGAAGCTTGTTGACGGAGCCTTCGGCCTCACCCCCTCAGCGTTAATTCGTTACCTACGAGACGGGTGAAGCCCCCTCTCCACACGTGGAGAGGGGGTTGGGGGTGAGGCGGGGCATGCCACCCAAGGCGACTCGACCGACCCTCGCGCTTTCCCCAAAATCTGGAACTGCCCCAACGGCAGCAGGAGCCTTGCCTGGAGGAGACATCGCGAATAGAATAAACGAACCAACGCACTTAGCCTAGAGCGAGACCATGAAGAATCCAGCCCAAACTGCGTCAACCACCTCCATCATGCAGGACTTCGTCTTCGGCGGCATTGAAGCCGACGACAGCCGCCTGCTCGCCAGCGAACGCCACCACGCGCGCGGCATCCGCCACGGCCACCGACTCGACCCGCTCGACCCCGCGCCCGGCCAGCCCGTTACGCTCACCGTCCACGCTGGCCCGGACGTGCACATCGACCGACTCACCGCTTACGCGACGACAGACGGCAGCAGTCCCGCGGGATCGCGCGGCCAAGCAACCAGCGGGATCGCCGTAGAATTTGAACGGGTGGAGACGCTGTGGAATCCGCTGCTCTGGCATTACATAGCGGTGTGGCAGGCCACGTTAGGGGGCCAGCCGGAGGGCACGCTCGTCCAGTACCGCATCGAGGGCTGGCGCGAGGGCGACGAAGACTTTGCAGCGTGGAGCCGCGAGCCGAATCTGGATCGCACCGTCGAACAGCCGACGCGCTACGGCTACCACGTGGACAAATTTGCCGTGCCGCAGTGGGCGCGCGACGCGGTCGTCTACCATATTTTTGTGGATCGCTTTGCCGTGACGCGTGATGCAGGCGTTGATGAGCCGCACGACCGCTGGCTCACACCGGAGGAGATGAGCGGCTTTGTGGGCGGCACGCTGCGCGGCGTGATCGACAGGCTGGACTATATCGCCGATCTGGGCGCGACGGTTGTCTGGCTCAGCCCGATTTTTGCCACCGAGACCAACCACGGTTACGACACGACGGATTACTACGCCATCGACCCGCGCTTTGGCACGGCGGACGATCTGCGCGAACTGGTGCAGCAGGCCCACGCCCGCGGCCTACGCGTGCTGCTCGATTTTGTCGCCAACCACGCCAGCCACCACTTCCCGCCCTTTGTCGATGCGCGCGAAAACCCGGACAGCCAATACCGCGACTGGTGGAGCTTTAGCGACAGCTACACGCACGGCTACCGCACCTTTTTTGACGTCGCCATGATGCCCCAGTTCAACGTCGACAACGCGGGCGCACGCCAGTTTCTCTGCGAGGCGGCGCAACACTGGCTGCACGAATTCGGCATCGATGGCTACCGGCTGGATTACGCCGCCGGGCCGGGGCACGTCTTCTGGAGCGAATTTCGCGCGGCCTGTCGCGCAGCCAATCCGGAGTGCTGGCTCTTTGGCGAAGTGACGCGCGCGGGCGAGATGTTGCGCACGTATGCCGGTCGGCTGGACGGCTGCCTCGATTTTGCCTTCGCGCGCACGCTGCGTCAGCTCTGCGCTGCGGAATCGCCGCTGATTTCGATGAGCGAATTTGCGAACGTGGTAGAAAGAAGCCAGAAGTTTTTTGGGACGCGGATGAACGCGGAAGAACGCGGATCAGAATCTGAAATCCGCTTAGCTCCGCATTCTTCCGCGTCCCACTCTCTTCACTTTGTACAGCCGAGCTTTCTGGACAACCACGACATCAACCGCTTTTTGTGGATGGCGGCGGGTGAATCTGACGAAGAGAAAGTACAGCGGCTCCAGCTGGCCGCCACGCTGATGTTTGCGCTCGGTGGGCCGCCAATTTTGTATTACGGCACGGAGGTGGGGCTAACCCAGTCGCGGCCCAAAGCGCCCTACCGCGAGGAGTCGCGCCAGAGCATGTGGTGGGGCAAGCGGCAGGACAGGGCGCTGCTGTCGTGGTTCAAACAGCTGATCCGGGCGCGGCGTGATCACCCCGCCCTGTGCCGTGGCGATCTGCACACGCTCCACCTCGACGACGCGCGTCACCTCTGGCTCGCCCAGCGTACGCACGAGACAGATTGCGTGCTCGTGGCGATCAATGCGGGGGACGAGTCGCACTCAATTGCGCTGCCGCAGGGCGAGTTTGCCGATTGTTTGACTGGGGAGACGGCGAAAGAAGGGTTGATGCTGTCGCCGCGGTCGGCGGTGCTGCTGATGCGGAGCTAGGTTCCGCTGACATTTGAGAATTGGCCCTCACCCCCGGCCCCTCTCTCAGAATGGGAGAGGGGAGGACGAGGCTCCCTTCCCCACCCGTGGGGGAAGGACTGGGGATGGGGGCGCGCTCGACCTCCCCGCCAAGCTCGTTTAGCAAAATGTCAACGGAACCTAGGTTCCGTTGACATTTGGTGATTAGCCCTAAATCTGACCGCGATTTGGCGTTTTGGATATGAGCAGAAACTATATTCGCGGCGATTTTTAGCTACCAAGTGGAACAAAGCTGACGCAATTTTGTCCAAAAATTGAAATGTCAACGGAACCTAAGGTGTAGCGCGCAACTTTTTCTGCGCGCTCCTCGTACTGCTGACCATGAACGCCGATTACATCAAACTCGACCTACATGCGCCGCCTGTCACCACGGGGGCGTTGAGCTTTGCGGCGGACGTGCGCAAGCTGGCCCAGCAGAGCGCCTCCACTCGCCAGTTTATCCGGCGGGCTGGCGAGCGCTACGCATTCATCCACTTTCGCGATTGGAAAACCCCAAGCCGCTTTCTGCGCCAGCTTTCGGGCAAGCCGCCCGTGCGTTTTGGCACAAATGGCTTCCGCCCCGCGCTTGTCGATGATCGCGACCCGGCGCGGCACTACACGGCCTTTGTGGTGGTGGGCTTTTGGCTGCCGCATCCCTTGGCGCTGCTAACGCTGTGGGCGTGGGAGGTGCTGGGCTTTGTGCGCTATCGCGGCATGTGGAGCCAGCCCGACATGCGGCTGGGTAGCATCGGCCTGCGCCACGGTGGGGTAGTGCGGCGCGAGGGGGCGGGCGTGCTGGCAGGGTTGATCGAGCGCGAGTTGGTGGAGAAGAAGGCTACTGCAACGACTGGGTAATTCGTAGGGCAATTGAGCGTAGCGGCTCGCTACGCTCAATTGCCCTACGAATTTATGCTGGACGCAGCCCCAGGTAAACGCGCGGCCCGCGCAGGGTGCGCAGGATCGTTTCGCCATCTTTCCAGGGCAGAAGTTGATTAAGTTCGTTGGGGGAAAGCGGCTGGTTGTTATTGGCCAGAAAAATGCGAAAGCAGGCCGAGGCCACGGGCAGCCGCTCATTGATGTACTCCGGATCGTTGGCGCAGCGCGTGCGCAGACACTCGCGCAGCGCGTCCGTGCGGTGGACTTCGCCCGTCTCCGGGTCAATCCAATCGACATCCTCCGTATTCTGGTGATTTTCAAAGCGCTCGCGACATTCGGCGCAAAGCTGATCACGCAGGATGAGGCGGAAGTTGCGACCGCTGCGCTCCCACCAGTCGTAGTCGATGTGGAATTTGGTATCGAGCGTGGGCCGGAAGCGGGAAAGTGAGCTTTTGGTGAGTGTGCTGGACACGAAAATTTTCCTCGTAAAGACTAATCGCAGCGTCAGGAAAGTTTCTGGTACAGCGTCCTCATCCCCAACCCTTCTCCCAAAATAGGAGAAGGGAGCCAGAGAGTCCCCTCTCTTTCATCTTGGGAGAGGGGCTAGGGGTGAGGGCGGGAATACGCAAGAATTTAATTGACGCTGTAGTAATTGAAATAACAGCGCTAGACCAAGCTAAACATGCCGCCGCCGACATCGCGGAACTGGCGGTTGCTGATAAGCGCGTAGAAGATGGGGCCGGGGGGCGTGCGGCGCACCATGTTGATGGCGCTGTAGACGCTTTTGGCGTGCACCGTTCCCTGCGGATCAAGCTGCGCCAGCTCGGGCACAATCTGCTCGATAATTTGGTCGAGCCGGATTTTGTTGCGCGGAATGGCGCGGCGCAGGGCTTCCATCTGCTGAGGATTTTCCTCGGCCACCACCAGCAGCTCATCATATTCGCAGGCAATATTGATCTTGTCCAGCTTGAACTGAAGCCGCAGGTTTTCGACGTCGGGCTCGCCAATGCGGGCCCACTCGCGGCGGGCGCGGCGCGAGCGAAAATCGACCACCACCTCGGCGGGATTCCCCGGCACGCGCTCCAGCGTGAGCTGTGCGCCAACCGGAATTTCGTGGTCGGCCATCCACTGGCCCAGCCCCGCCACGTAGCGGCCTTCGGGGACGACCCAGCCGGTGAAGCGCGTGCCCCAGCGCCCGTCCACCAGCGTCACCTGCGCTTTGGCCCCCTCCTCCACGGGGAAGAAGCTGCGCGTGCGGCCCGTCAGCGGAATCGTGCCCGCTTGGCGGTGGGGATAGATGAGCGAAAAGCTGGTGCTGGGCACAATCGACGGCACTTCGCTGCTGAGGCTGCTCTCACCCCATTCGTCGTCCAGCTCCCACTCCACCTGCAGCAGCTCGACGCTGAGCAGCGCGCGGTTGTACTGCACGCCGCGGTGGCGCAGCACGAGCGGAATTTCGCCAACGCTCTCCGGCTCCAGCCGCTTGAGAAACCACTTGGACTGGTCGCCCTCCACCACGCGATCAAAGCGACCGTCGCGCTTGAGCGCGTGGCGCAGGCTGATCTCCTTCATCGTCTGGCTCATGCCGCCGGGCATGTCCACCTGCTTGAGCAAAGTTGCCAACGCAACCGGCTCACCCTCTACTTCGATCAGGGCCTCGGCGATATTGAGGTGGCCCACGTTGACGTCCGCCAGCATGTCCGCCAGCATCCACGTGCCGTCCACCTGCGCAAAGTCGCGGCTGCGCTCGCCCTCTTCCAGCGCAAAGAGCAGGCTTTCGTCGATTTCGCCGCCGTAAAGCGAATAGATTTCCTGCGCCGAGAGCAGCGAATCATCCGCCAGCAGGTCGCCATTATTTTGGTTGAGCCGGTGGGGGGATTGGAGACCCGCGGCGAATTCGCGCACGCCGGATTCAAACTGCACCTGCATCACGTTGAATTCGCCGTGCTCCGGGTTTTGGCCGCTGCGCGTCTCCTGCACCTCGCCCACCGCAAACTCCAGTGCGGGAAAGACGAGCTTGGTGCCGGGCGCGTAATCTCCGTTGGGCGCATAAACTTCGCCCTTGCCCAGCTCCTCTTTGATTTTCGAGTTTTCCTTGCGGAGGTAGTTGTCGATCAGCGCGGTGGCTAGATCGCCGGTGCTGCGCGGGGCTTGCGCATCGAGCAGAAGATTGTAAAGAAAATCAATATCGGTCGTGGTAACTTCAAACTGGTCTCGCCAGAAAGCCGCTGTTTGGGTTTTGCGTTGCAGCATGCTTCCTCCTATATTTTATGGTAAACCGGGATCGCGAGGCGCTGCTGCAAAGCCGTGTAGGGCAAACCACGCCATTTTACGTGGGAAAGCCTGAATGGGCGCGTCCGCGGACCCGATAGGTATAATAGTTTTCAACGGTTTGCAAAAAGTAAGTATAGCAGCAACCGACGCTGAATTCAAATCCTTTCCGCCTACTTCCGATCTTGATTTATGGCGCAGCTTTCGTTCCCCGAATACGACAAACGTGGTACACTAAATGCAACCGTGCCTCCTGATGCAGGCAGTAAATTTGTGCGATGCTGCTTACTGTATTGTTCACACCAACTACTGGGAACCCACCATGACCACAGTCGCCATGATTCTTGCGGGCGGGGCGGGGACGCGCCTCACCGTGCTTTCCGAAGAGCGGGCCAAGCCCGCCGTGCCCTTTGCCGGCAAATTCCGCATTATTGATTTCACGATCAGCAACTGCGTTAACAGCGGTATTTACAGCGTCGGCGTGTTGACGCAATATCGACCGCACAGCCTCAACGAGCACATCGGCATCGGCCGCCCGTGGGATTTGGATCGGACGCGCGGCGGCGTGCGCCTGCTCCAGCCCTACCAGCAGAGAGAGGGCCAAACCTGGTACGCGGGTACGGCGGACGCCATCTACCAGAACCTCAACTTTATCCGCGAGCGCCGCGCCGACACGGTCATCATCCTCAGCGGCGACCACATCTACAAGATGGACTACCGCCCCATGCTCGACTACCACCAGCAGCACGAAGGCGATCTCACCATCGCCGTCATGCCCGTGCCGCTGGAGGAGACGGATCGCTTTGGCATCATGGAGGTGCAGCCGGAAGATCAAAACGATCCGGAGGGCGCGCAGATTATTACCAACTTTTTCGAGAAGCCCAAGGAACGCGACAAGGGCAACCTGGCCTCGATGGGCATCTACATTTTTGATGCGCACGTGCTGGAGCAGCGACTTTCCGAAGGCGGCAGCGACGGCTCGCGCGAGGACTTTGGCAAGCACGTAATCCCCGCCATGCTGGAGGCCAATGATCGCGTGCTGGCCTACACCTTCGAGGGCTACTGGGTCGACGTCGGCACGGTCGACGCCTATCTCGATACGAGCCTCGAACTGACCAAGCCCGATCCGGAGCTGGATTTGTTTAGCGACCGCTGGCCCGTGCAGACGCTTTCGGAGGAGCGCCCCGCCGTCAAAATTGGGCCGCAGGGCAAGGTCGAGCAGAGCCTGGTCTCGAATGGCTGCATCGTGCGCGGGCTGGTGAGCAATTCGGTGCTCAGCCCCGGCGTCTATGTGAGCCCCGGCGCGGTGGTGCGCGAGAGCGTGGTGATGAACGACACCTGGATCGGCCCCGGCGCGCACCTGGAGCGCGTGATTCTGGACAAGGAAGTTGTGGTCGGCGCGGGCGCAGTGGTGGGCACGGGCGACGCGTCCGTGGTCAACGAGCAATTGCCGGACAAGCTCACCAGCGGCATCAGCGTCGTCGGCAAGGGCGCGTATATTCCGGACGGCGCGCGAATTGGCCGCAATGTGCTGATCAACAGCCGTCGCGAGGAGGAGGATTTCCCGGAGGACGGCGTGGTGAAGGACGGGGAAACTGTGTAGTGCTTATTGCTTAGTGCTTACTGCTTATTGCTTCGTCGATGATCATTCGCCGTTTAGACAAAAATTGCTGCAAGCGCCCGGTTTGCAACCAACGAACCAATCATTAAGCAGTAAGCAGTAAGCAATAAGCAGTAAGTTCGCTACCTGTCAGTTTGTAGAGTCAAGTTGTGAGGTAGCCAAATTGGGTTTATTGAGAACGTAATATCAGCGAGTTGACGAAGTTTGAGAGAGCGCTTGATAAAGCGGTAGCCAAGCTGAAAGAAGCTGCGGTCGTCGCGGTCATTGCGGTCAACGAGACGCTGCTTGGGGGAATGAAAGACAAAGCTGCCGGTGGCCAAGGACCAAAGGAAGGCAAGGCAGGCGACCAAGAGCAGGCGGGCCAAGCGCTTGGGGTCGCGGATGCGAGTCTGAGCCAGGTGGAAGCCCCGGCCTTTGAAGTCGCCAAAGAGCGGTTCAATCCAGAAGCGCCACGCGTAGACGAGCAAAGCGGCCTGCATGTTGTTGGTGTTGGTCAGGACATATAAGGGGTCTTTCTCGTCTTTCTGCCAGGTGGCGACCAGCATCAAGGGGCCAAAGGCATGTTTAGCTGTCCACGTGATGCGCTGCCAGGACTTGGTTTGCCCCTTTTGCAAGCCCGCCTGCTTGAGCAGAAAAGAGGAGTCGTCTTCGCGCTGCACCGAGACGTTGCCGCGCACGCGCACAATGAAGAACCAGTGCCAAGCCTGAATGGGCGTTAGCATCTCGACGGAACTGAATTCGCTATCCGCTACCAAGACGACCTGGCCGGGCGGCAGCAGCGGACGAATTTCGGCCAGCAACTCATTCTGCACTTGGGGGTCGGTGTGTCCTTTTTTGCCTTTCACCACCCGCCAGCCCAGCGGCAGCACCTGCCCTGCGTAGGCCACGCCCACCACCAACGCGCGGCAACTCGGCCCGAACTGGCTCGTGTCCATGACCACATAAACCGTTTGGGGCCGATAGAGCTGTAACCCTGTCAGGACAAAGGGTTCGTACCAACTGCGCACCTCAATGCGCTCGTTCTTCAGCCAGCGTCGCACCCGCTGTTCCAGGCTCAAGTCGGTGATGTCCAGCGGGATGACCTCCGCCAAGCTACTCAAGTGGGCGTCCGTGCTTTCCAGCAACCCGATAACGACTAAACTGAGCGTTCGCAACTGGGTCAGCCGCGCTTGGGGCAGCAGTTGACGACAATAGGCAAGGAATTTATCATGTTGAGCGAGATTGGTAAACATGGTCTCTCCTGAGTGAGTTGGTTTCGCAACTTTAACTTTACTCAGAATTCCCGCTGTTTACCAATCTTTCTTCTTGACATACCTAACTGACAGGTAGCGAAAGCAGTAAGCAATAAGCACTACCAAACCCTCTTATAAATTCAACTACACGAAAACTCGGAGTACCCCCCATGTCAGCCTTTGCCATGATCATGGCCGGTGGCTTTAGCGAGAGCCTTAGCGTCCTAACCGAAACGCGCGCCGAGCCAGCCGTGCCCTTTGGCGGCAAGTTCCGCCTGATTGACTTTCCCCTCAGCAACTGCGTCAACAGCGACATCTACAACGTCGCCGTGCTGACGCAATATCGACCGCGCACGCTCAACGACCACATTGGCGTCGGTCGCCCGTGGGATTTGGATCGCAGCCGCGGCGGCGTGCGCCTGCTCCAGCCCTACCGCGGCGGCCAGTACGGCGACTGGCAGGCCGGCACCGCCGACGCCGTGCGCCGCAACCTGGATTACGTGCAGCAGCAGGACGAAGAGCACGTGCTCATCCTGGCGGGCAACCACATCTATTTGATGGACTACCGCCACATGCTGCGCCAGCACGAACAGACGGGCGCGGATTTGACCGTGGCCGTGCGCCGCGTGAGCCCCCACGAGACGCACCGCTTTGGTATCGTCGAGCTGGGCAGCGGCGACCGCATCGTCGACTTTCAGGAAAAGCCCAAGCGCTCGGACGTGACGCTGGCCTCGATGGGCATCTACGTCTTCAAGCGCAAGCTGCTGATCGACATGTTGCAGCAGAGCGACGCCGATGACTTTGGCCGCGACGTGATGCCGCAGATGGTCGCCAATCGCGCGGATGTACACGCCTACCGCTTCCCCGGCTACTGGGCCAACGTGGGCGTGGTGCAGTCCTACTGGGAGGCCAATATGAGCCTGCTCGCCGAGGAGCCCGCCCTCGATTTGTACGACCCGACGCAGGTCGTCCACACCCGCAGCACGGAGCGCGCGCCGGTGCGCATCGGCCCCAACGCCAGCGTCGACGGCAACCTGCTCTCCAACGGCTGCCAGGTCGACGGCGATGTGGAGCGCAGCGTGCTCTCGCCGGGCGTGCGCGTCGCCGAGGGCGCCACCGTGCGCGACAGCGTGATTCTGGGCGACGTGGTGATCGAAGCGGGCGCGGTCGTCGAGCGCTGCATTATTGATGAAAATGTGGTGGTGCGCGCGGGGGCGAAGGTCGGTCACGGGGAGGACAATACGCCCAACGCCGAGCTGCCGGATCGGCTCAACACCGGAATCACGCTGGTCGGCAGCAACAGCGTCATCCCGGCGGACATCGTGATTGGGCGCAATGTCGTCGTCCACCCGCAAACGGGGGAGGGGGCGTTTGGGGGGAGTGAAATCGCGAGTGGGTCGAGCGTGGGGAAGAGTTTGCGGTGAAATTGTAGCAGTAAAATGTTGGAGTATATCGTTTATTCAGCATGGGTAAGTAATTTTGCTCTATGCTGAATCAAAATACCTTTACAAGGCGAGCAGTCAAGATGAGAATTTGTCGGATTCAAATCAAAAACTTTCGAAACTTTCAGGAATTTGATGTAATCCTTGACAGCCAAGCAGTAATTTTGGGTGAAAACAAGATCGGTAAGTCAAACCTGCTCTATGCCCTTCGCCTTGTCTTAGACCCATCATTGCCTGACAGCGTAAGACAGTTACAAAGAACAGATTTTTGGGACGGTTTAGGAAATGATTTCTTTGGGAAGATAATAGAAGTGTCTGTAGATTTAACCGACTTTGAAGACAATGACAATATCATGGCGGTTCTAGCGGAACACATTGTTAGTGTCGAGCCCTTAGTTTCACGTTTAACATATGCTTTTCAACCAAAGCCTATACAGGCGTCAACATCGAAGAGTGATATTGATTATGAATTTATCACATACGGTGCAGGCAGACCAGACAACAAGTTTGGTTATAGCGTTCGTAGTAGACTTCCCCTAGAAATTTTACCTGCACTTCGCGATGCAGAACGTGACCTCTCGACATGGAACAATTCCCCTCTAAAACCACTTTTGGATGATGCTGTTGCTCTGCTCGATGAACAGCAGCTGCAAAATGCAGCAAAAGCAGTTCTGGGTGCCCAACGTGAAGTGCTGGATATTTCTGCATCTAACCTACAAGGTTTAGAACAACAAAATAGTACTTCTGCGGAACAGCCGGAACAACCTCTACGCAATTTAGAGACACGTATTGCACGTCGCCACGATAAGATGGTTGGTGTTAGTCAGTCCTTGTCCACAGCACTTGGTTTCTCACCGACAGATCCAGCTAAACTGATTCGAGCGATTCGACTTTTTATTGATAATGGAGAGCGCAGTATTGCAGATGCAAGTCTCGGTTCAGCTAATGTTCTCTATTTAACACTCAAATCACTCAACTTAGAACTGTTAGCAGAGAGAGAAGTCCGTGACCACACGTTTCTAGCAATAGAAGAACCAGAAGCACATCTACATCCCCACCTTCAAAGATTAGTGTACCGAGATTTCCTAAAGAAAAGAATTCACCAGATTCCTGGTATTGAAAATGGTGAGGTAGCACAAAACCAAAGTATTTTGCTGACTACTCACTCTCCTCATATTGTTAGTGTCTCACCATTAAAATCTATTGTACTTTTGAGAAAATCGAATGAGGGCGATCATACAATAGGAGTTTCTGCAGCAAACTTGGATATGTCTGAACCAGAGATCGAGGATATTGAGAGATACCTGGATATTAACCGAGGAGAAATGCTGTTTTCAAAAGGTGTTCTTCTTGTAGAAGGAGATGCTGAAGAATATATCATTCCAATATTCGCGCACCTTCTGGGTTATGATCTTGATGAGCTAAGTATATCGATCTGCTCAGTTTCTGGGACTAATTTTTCGCCTTATGTGAAATTGCTGTGCTCAAGAGGTCTAAATATTCCCTTTGCAACTATCACCGATCTCGATCCCCAAGAAAATGCAGAACCCTTAGGTCATAAGCGCGTTCTTGATCTGCTAAATATAATAGACATTATATCGATTAGAATTCGATAAAGAGATGAAGCTGAAGGGGGCCATAGGACCAAGGGCGGAAATTGAGTCGAAAATTATGCAGGCCACAACAGGTTTCAAAGACCGCGTCGCGAAAGCCCGGCTTCCAGTTGCGAATTTTGTCTTTCACAATCCGATAGCGTTTGACACCGCCAATGGCATGTTCAATCCGGGTGCGCAACGAGGAAAGCCAGCTGTTCTTGTGCTTGTCAAACTCAGACAGCTCTTGGTTGCGCGGCTTCTTTTTGGGCTGCAAAATCGTCACCTGCTCCAAGCTGAAGCCCTGAAAGCCGGTATCCTGAGCCAGTCGACTCCCCTGTGGCAGCGTGTAGTCTATTTCCTCCGCCAGCCGTTTGTCGTGCCGCTTGCCCTCGACCGTGTCGGAGACAAACAGCACTTGCCCTTGCGAGTCGATGACGACATTGTTCTTTACGGCGTGCCGTTTTTTTTGCCGCTGTAGAAAAAGCGCTGCTTGTCCGGGTCGCTGGGGCGGGGAATCGGGCGCTCCGTTCCGTCATGGAAGTACAGCGTCTCCTCTTCGGCAAAGGAGACCGCGTCCATCTCGCGGGCAGGCAACGCCTCCGCTTGGGCAAGCGCCTGATTCAGGACGGGGTGCAAGGTGTGAATCCACTGGTTGGCTTTGGGTTGGCTAAGGTTGAAGAGTGACCCCTGCACCGTTTGCAGATTGTTGCTCTTCAGGTAGTTCAAAATGAAGAACAGTTTCTCTTCTACCGTGGCTAACGGACTATTCTGGTAGTCAACATAGCGCCGCTTCCCCCTAGGCTTGCCGTCCAGCTGATGGGTGCGCATCCGCTCATAAAAACAGTCCGCAAAGTGGGGAAGCAAGGCGTCGAACTCTTCGCGTGTGTAGCCGGTCAAGGCCAGAAAGTCAATTGGCTTTTCAGCATACTTTTGGTAGTGGCTCATTGGGCATCTCCTCTTTTTTCTGGAATGCCTTCAGTTTACCCGCCCTTCTATTTCTTGTCCATTTAATCGATATAATGTCTAATAGTAAGCCTAGATGACTGCTCTTGGGCATGGTTAGATGACTCGGTCAAATTAGATCAAGCTGCTCAGCATGGTGTATTTTTGAATACGCACACATTTGAGATCGATTTGTTTAGAAGCGGTGCTCGTGATGTCATATGTGAAACAATTATCGAATTGACTTCCAACAACGAAGCGAAAAAGCGTGCGGAACTATTGTATCAGTTATCTGAAGAGCCAGATATGTCATGGCTCTTAAAAGATATAAAAGCTCTTGGCAAAGGGCGATTTGCACAGAGGCTTGCTACTCACATTAAAGACGTCTCCTTCTGCCCAGAATACATCCGGAAATCTATAGAATATGTTGTCGAACAGTATAAATAATCCTTTATCTCCGGCTTATCAAAAAGCCGTTGAGAAGCTTAAAGGAAACCCGCAGCAGCTACGTGTATTTGAATCTCAAAGTAATTGTGTGGTTCTAGCAGGGCCGGGAAGCGGGAAAACACATACGCTAACTGTAAAATTGGCGCGTATGCTGCAAGAAGATGTCCATATGCCTCGAGGTATAGCGTGTATTACCTACAGTAACGAATGTGCTCGTGAACTAAAAAAGAGGCTAAATGTTCTAGGAATAAGCGAAGTAGAGAATATTTATGTTGGCACAGTTCACGGCTTTTGCATGACTAAGATTTTGATTCCATACGGGAAATTAGCTAATTCAAAACTTCCTACTTCACCTCAAGTAGCAAGCCCAACTATCCAAGATCGCTATCTTCAAGATGCAAAGACTGAGGTATATGGGAGTAGCAAAGCACCTAAAGATGTGGGTATTCATTTTTACAGAAGAACTTATCTTGATAGAGATACACCCCAGTGGACAAATGGGAATGAAAAACTCGCTCTTGTAATTGAGTCGTATGAAGCAAGACTGCATCAGGAAGGTTATATCGATTTTGACGATATGGTTCTGAACGGTTTGTGGTTAGTCGAGCAGAATGAATGGATTCTGAAACTTTTAACGGCTCGTTTTCCTATTTTGGTTGTAGATGAATATCAGGATTTAGGTCTGGCTTTGCATCGACTAGTGAAGAATTTATGTTTTCGTTCATCTATCAGGCTACTAGCTGTAGGCGATCCCGATCAGTCAATATATGGCTTTATGGGAGCTAATCCTTCACTCTTGAAAGAACTTGCGGCAGGTTCAAATACCGAAGACGTAAGCTTGCGCATGAATTACCGTTGCGCCACAGATATAATTCGCGCTTCAGAATTGGTGGCGGGAAAACCTAAAGGTGAATTTTCTTCTCCTGAAGGTACTTCTCCAGGTTTCATCTACTATTACCTGTGTTCTAACGGTTTACTGGAACAAGCTGAAACCATATGTGAACAAATTATCCCAAATGTACTAGCAAAGAGACCGGGACGTAAGTTAGGAAACATTGCAATACTGTATCTGGATAAATTTGATGGTGATGTTATAGCTAAAGCTGCTGCGACAGCTAATTTGGAGTTTATAAGAATCGATAAGAATGCCCCTTACCCCAAAACTCCCTTAACAAGGTGGCTTGAAGATTGTGCTCAGTGGTGTTGTATAGGATGGAAAGACGGTAAACCAAGCCTTAGTAATTTAGTTCGCTCTTGGATTCGCTTCAATGGCAAAATGGCAGCCTCGGATCAACAGATTCGTGAATTGAAACGACAGCTCATTCGATTTCTGTGGACTACCCGCACAGCAGATATGCCATTAAATACTTGGTTGAAGAAATTTATCGAAGACTGTTTATGCTTAGCGTTCCACGTAGAATGTGATCAGCAAGATGAATTTGAAGCCTTAAGCAGTTTGTGCAGTGCTTGTTCTGCTGGCGGGAGCTTAGAAAATTTCACTCTAGCTACATTTGCTGGACAAGGCGGTTCTCCGAATTACCTGAATCTGATAACTTTACACAGCTCAAAAGGCCTTGAGTATGAAGTGGTGATAATGATGGGAATGGATCAAGGCCGTATTCCATGGATTAACGATCTAAATAAAGCAGAAAAACGCCGGCAATTTTATGTAGGCTTGACACGGGCTCAACAAGAAGTACATATTACGTATTCTGGTACATATACAGACTATTACGGCATTTCTCGTCGAGCTGGACCATCTGAATTTATTTTAGAGATTCAGAAAAAACTGGATACGGGTGAAGACACAAGATTCCAAAACTAATATCATTCACTAAACGTTACTTACCAATCCCCTCTATCTACCCCCCCGCCACCTTCGCCTTGTACCCCAGCTCGTTCAAAATCTCCACGATCCGCTCGCGCTGCTCCCCCTGAATCTCAATCTCTTCGCCGTTGACCGTGCCGCCCGTGCCCAGCTTGCTCTTGAGCAGCTTGGCCAGCGCCTCTTTGCCCGGCGCCGGGCTGCGCACCCCCTTGATCACGGAGACGACTTTGCCGCCGCGCCCGCCCCGCTCGCGGTGGACGCGCACGGGTTGGTTCTGCTGGTAGGTTGGGTAAGGGGCCGCGGGATTGCGCGGCGCGGGGATGGGCGTGGGCTCGGCTTCCGGCTCCGGGTCGGTCGAAAAGACGGTGCGTCGATTAGCGGGCATGATCACTCCTTTGCAACGTTTGATTCGCTGGGCCGTAGTGTAAAGCAAATCAAGAAATTTATCCACGAAGAGCACGAAGGGCACGAAGGTTTGTTCGTCGACACTCTTTCTTCGTGTTCCTTCGTGTTCCTTCGTGCTCTTCGTGGATCGCCAAAAAGGAGTTGACGATGCAACACACAATCCGCGGCGAGATCGCGCAAAACGTCCGGCTCGACTTTACACCGGGCGAAACGGCCTGGGCCAGCAACGGCTCGCTGATGGGCTACACGCCGGGGATGCAGTGGACGCTGCGCGTGCCCGGTGGCCTGGGCGGGGCGATGCGGCGCTCGCTCTCCGGCGAAGGGCTGGCGTTGACCTACTTGGAGTCGCCATCAGAATCGGCGGGTTCCGACCAGCACGTGCTGTTGGCGGCCAACCAGCCCGGCCACGTCACCGAGTGGGATTTGGCCGACGGGCCGGTCGTCACCACGCGCGGCTCGTTTTTAGCGGCGTGGGGCGCGGAGATCGACATCACCGTCACCATTGCCAAGCGGGCGGGGGCGGCGGTCTTTGGTGGAGCCGGGCTCTTTTTGCAGCGCATCTCCGGCACGGGCACCGTGCTTGTCCACGGCAGCGGCGACTTTTACGAGCGGCGACTCGCCGAGGGCGAGCAGCTCTTGGTCAGCACCGGCAATCTCGCGGCCTTTAGCGACGCCGTCGATTACGACATTCAAACGGTGGCGGGTTTGCGCCGCATGGTCTTCGGCGGTGAAGGGCTCTTTATGACGCGGCTGACGGGGCCGGGGCGGGTGCTGCTGCAGACGTTGAAGCGGGGGGCGGGGCAGACGAGTACTGCGTGAGGCGTGAGTATTTGATTCGTGAACGTGGTTGATGAGATTCAGGCGCTAGGCTGCGAGCCTTGGTAGTCTCCGTTGTCTACGACAAACGAAATGATGGTGGCGCTGTCGCGCCCCATGCCTTGCTGTACATTCCCTAAAATATCGCGATGGATGCGTTGGCTTGATGGGCGGTCTGAAGAGATGGGCGAGCAGAATTTTTCGTAGAGATTCCGTGGCTCTTCGTAGAAGCGCTCGCCAAATTCAAGCACGCCATCCGTCAGCATGACGATCTGATTTTGGCCGCGACGCAGCTCGCTTACGCCCCGCGTGTAGCAAGAGACGGCCAGCGCAAGCGAATCGACCTGGCCCGTCCATTCAAAAAAGTGGCGCTGGTTGAGTGCGTATTGGCCCAAGCTGGCTAATTCTGGATGGAGCAGATAAATCAGGTTGTCACCCACCGAGAGCCACCACACGAATCGGCCCCTTTGCGCACAGAGCAACAGCGCAGTCTCGCCCTGAATTGCAGCAAGCTGCTGTCGCGCTGCTGGCGAACGAAGGCAACGCAACACAACATCTTCTAGCGCGGCAAAGGCTTCTCCCACGGGCAGAGACAGGGAGCCGACAATCTGCTTCTGCGCGCCGTCCAACAGGTTGAGCACAAGCTCAGCGCTTTGGCTGCTACCGTGCGCATCACACAGCGCCGCAAAGGTCCACTCGCCGTGAGCGGATGCCCAGATAAGGGCAGCATCCTCATTCTTGCGCGCACCCGCCGCGCGATTGCCGCCGCAACAACCAAGCGTCACGCGGCCAACGTGGTCAACATGGGGCTGTTCGAGATGAGGCGCGACCTTACCTTCCCAGCGCAACGTCTGAACCTCACCTCCCGCTGTTGACTTTCTTGCTGTTGGCGAACCCTCACCCATCAAATACTCATTCCTCACAAAATCGCCACCACCACCGTCAACGTGACCGCGCTGGCGAGCGTGGAAAACAAGACCGTCGTCGTGACAAAATCTGGCAGCAGGTCGTGTTCGAGGGCGATCAGCGAGGCGAGGATGGCGGCGGGCATGGCGGCCTGTAGCACGCCGGCACCGCGAGCAATGCCTTCTAGCCCGAAAACGGGCGCAAGCAGCAGCGCCAGCGCGGGGCCACCCAGCAGCCGCGTCGCGCTCGACGCGGCCATGTCGAGATCGAGGCGCAGGCGGCCCATCGTCGCCAGCTGGATGCCGAGCCCCAGCAGCATGACGGGGATCAGCGCGCCGGCCAGCAGCTCCACCGCGCGCCCGGCAAAGAGCGGGAGCTGCCAGTCAAAGGCGTTGAAGAGCAGGGCCGGGATCACGGCCAGCACGCCCGGCGTTTTGAAGACGGCCAGCAGCGCGCCCAACACGTTGCCCCGCTCCCCGCTCTTGGTCAAGGTCGCCGCGATCACGCCGACGACAAAGCCAAAGGTGCTGACGGCCAGAAAGTAAACGGCCGCATCCACCAGCGCCTCGTCCCCCAAGGCAAATTGAATAATTGGAAAGCCAAAGTTGCCCACGTTGCCAAAGGCCGCGATCAGCACGTAGGCACCGATCATCTCCGGCGAGCGACCAAGGCCGCGCGCAATCAAAAAGGCGACGGTCGCGCTGAGCGCCGTCACCACAAGAATAAAGAGGATCATGCGCGCAGCCAGCCCGGCTTCGATGTCGGCGTCGCTGAAGACGTTAAAGATAAAGGGCGGGACGAGCACGAAATACGCCAGCCGCGAGACGGTGCGCGCGTTTAGATCGAGCCGCGGCCCGGCAAAGTAGCCAACGAGCACAATGGCGAAGACGGGCGCGAGCACGTTGAGGAAAATCGAAAGCAGTTCAGGCACAGAGTTACTTCTGTTGGAGGATGATTTTGGCTATTGTAGTGTTTTCTCTATGTAATGACAAAGCGTGATGACAAAGTCGTCGCGCGGGGCAAAGCATCCCGGATTTTACCAGTCGACCCTCAATCTAACTCAACTACGCCACCTGTTCCGCAACCAAATCCGCGTTCCCCCGCATCCTTCCGCCTCCATTTTTCCTTCCGTTCAGCTGCGTCACCTGCTCCCCTTCCGGCAGCTTGTAGAGCTTGCGCGCCGTCTCGTGCATCACGTTTTCTCGCAGCGATTTCGGGATCAGCCGCGCAGCAAAGTCGGGCGTGTCGCCGTCCCAGTGGGGGAAATCGCTGGAGAACATGAGCATCTGCTCGGCGGGGAACATCGCCAGAATTTGGTGGAGCTGCTTGAGATCGTCTGGCTCCTCGATGGGCTGGGTGGTGAGCCGAATGTGCTCGTGGGCAATCTCGCTCGGCAGGCGATCTAGCCAGGGCGTCGTCATGCGCAGCCCTTTCCAATTTTTGTCCAAGCGCCACAGCAAAGTCGGCAGCCACGAGACGCCGCCCTCGATCAGCACAAACTTGAGCGTGGGGAATTTCTGGAAGACGCCCTCCGTCACCAGGCTGACGAGATGGGCCATGTAGGTATAAGCCAGCCCTGTATGCCACTCGAGGTAGCTGCTGGGGTAGCCGACTGCCGTGGGCGGGCCAGAGACGCCCGCGCCCTCCGTGCCGGGGTGAATCGCCACGGGCAGATCGTACTGCGCTGCCGCTTCGTAGATCGGGTGGAAGAAGCGCTGACCGTAGGGCATGCGCGCCCCGCTGCACATGAGCACCTGCACTATGCGCGGGTGATCGCCAAGGCGGTGAATTTCCCGTGCCGCCAGCGCCGGATCGGCAGGCGAAATCATGAGCGAGTAGCGGAAGCGCTCGTCCATCGGCAGCCACTCGTTCACGAACACATCGTTCATCGCCGACATCTTGGCCGCGGCCCAGTCCGGCTCCGGCGAGACGCCCACGCCCAGCCCCTCCGGGTTGAGGATGCCGTAGGCAATGTCATATTTATCGAAGTGGTGCTCGACCAGCAGTTCCGGTCTGGAATGAATCCGCGTGCCGTCGTCGAGGCGCGTGTCGGGGCGCACGATGCCGTTGGGATTCCAGTAGCCGAGCGTGCCGGGGCTGCTGTTGCCGCTGGCGTAGCGCGTGCGCCACGGCTCCGGCAGGTAGCGCAGAAGCTGCACACGGTTCACGGCAGCATGAACATCCGCGTCGATGATGGGCATTTTTAACATTGATCCTCTCGTTCCACGCTCCGCGTGGAATGAAATGAGGACGCTCTGCGTCCGTCTGAAACAATTGTAGGGGCAGCGAGTCTGGAAACGAGAGACGCAGAGCGTCTCCCAGCGCATTCCACGCTCTGCGTGGAATGCGTGGCTCACGCCACCGGCTCCATCACAAGGTCCGATTGCCGCTCCAGGCTGCGCCGCCCGTTCTCTCGACTGTCTGCCGCGCTTGCCGCCGACGCCGCCGGCAGCTTGTACAGCTTCCTTGCCGTCTCGTGCATCACGCTCGCGTGCAGCTGCTTGGGCAGCAGGCGCGCGGCAAAGTCGGGCGTGTCGCCGTCCCAGTGGGGGAAGTCGCTGGAGAACATGAGCATTTGCTCGGCGGGGAACATGTCGAGCATGGCGTGCAGGTGTTTCAGGTTGTCCGGCTCCTCGATGGGCTGCGTGGTGAGGAACACGTGCTCGTGGACGATTTCGCTGGGCGGGCGATCCAGCCACGGCGTCGTCATGCGCAGGGCCTTCCAGTTTTTGTCCAGCCGCCACAGCAGCGGCGGCACCCACGAGACGCCGCCCTCGACCAGCACGAACTTGAGCGTGGGAAATTTCTGGAAGACACCCTCAACCACGAGGCTGCCCAGGTGCGCCATGTAGCTCGTCGCCAGGCTGGTGTGCCACTCAAAGTAGTTGCTGGGATAGCCCGCTGCCGTCGGCGCGCCGGAGACGCCCACGCCCTCGCTGCCGGGGTGAATCGCCACGGGCAAATCGTGCTCGACGGCGGCTTCGTAGATCGGGTGAAAGAAGCGGTGACCATACGGCTTCTCGGCCCCGCTCGGCATCAGCACCTGCACCACGCCGGGTCGATCGCCCAAGCGGTGGATTTCGCGCGCCGCCTGCTGCGGATCGCCCGGTGCAACCACAATCGACGTGCGAAAACGCTCGTCCTTGGGCAGCCACTCCTCCACGAAGACGGTGTTGTAAGCCGCGACCAACGCCGCCGCGTAATCCAGCTCCGGCGAAAGGCCAATGTGCAGCGTGCCCGCCGGGTTGAGAATGCCGTATTCGATGTCGTACTCGTCCAAAAAGTGCCGCCCCAGCGTCTCCGCGCTGCCCTCGATGCGCGAGCCGTCGTCCAGCACCGCGTCGGGTCGCATCACGCCGTTGGGGTTCCAGTAGCCGAGATTGCCCGATCCGCGATTGCCGCCCGCAAAGCGCGTGCGCCACGGCTCGGCCAAGTGTTCGAGCACGTCCTCCTTCGCGGCAACGGGATGGATGTCGGTGTCGATGATGGGGATGTTGGTCACAATGATTTTTCTCCTACTGCTTTGACAGGTGATGATCGCGCGGCACGTCTTCGCCGGCCCACACGCGCTGCGATGTCCACGGCTGCGGCGGGTCGGCCCAAAAGGAATCGGTGGGCGGCAGGCCCAGCGGCAGCAGCCCCAGGCTGCACCCGTAGAGGCTGCCGGTGGAGATGTAGCGCTCGCCAATGGCCGGCTGGTGTCCATAAAAGCCAATGCGCAGCCAGCCCTGATCGTTAAACGTGCCCGGCGCCTCGATTTGGCGACGGATCACGGCGGTCAAGGCAGCGCGCACCTGCGCGGGCGCGACGCCGTCGGGCAATTCGCGTCGCAGCGCCATCTGCCCCAGCAGCTGAAAGACGGCAAAGCGATAGGCCAGCGAGCGACCGATGGGCGGGTACGTGCCCTCCGGCGAAATCAGCCGCTCCTGGATGGCGGCGTAGCGCTGCGCCCGCCGCAGCACCGCTTCGTGCTGCGTATCCCACACGGGGTGCAGCCCCGCCATTGTCTCCAGCACGTCGATCAGCATCGGCTGGATGACAAAGCTGTTGTAGTAATCCCAGTGAAATTCGGGGCCGTCGCCGTAAATGCCGTCGCCCAGATACCAGCTTTCGTGCTGGCGCAGCGCGTAGTCGATGCGCATGAGATCGGGGTCGGCATCGACTTTGTAGAGGAAGGCCTCGATCAGCGCGGCAAAGAGCAGCCAGTTGTTGAAGTGCGGCGGTCGCGAGCGGGTGGCCTTGAGCGCGCGAACGACGTTCTGCTGGGTGGCCCCGTCCAGCTTGGCCCACAGCACGTTGGGCGCGCGCAGCAGGGCGTGGGCCAAAAAGGCCGCGTCGACAATCGGCTGAAAGCCTGTCTCAAAGTTGAGGAAGTCGGGTGAATCGGGGTTGGTTCCGTGCCGAATGGCTTGTCGCGCCAGCTCGGCCATTTCCGTGCACAGCGCCCCCTCCTCGCCGGATAGCTCATCCAGCGCCAGCCACGGCGCGATCCCTGCCAGCAGTCGAGCTAGCGCCTCCAGGTACGTGTAGTCCCGGCGATCGTCCACGCCCGGCGCGGCTTCCACGGGCATCCGGACGCGCAGCTGTTCGGCAGCCGCCGCCTTCAGTACGGGCCGCGCAATGCGCTCCAATACGTCCACCCAGTAGCGTCGGTCTTCACTGTGATTGATTGCCTCGCTCACATCGCACTCTCCTTCGTCCAGTCGTGCCGTAGGTCACCTTTGCTCCGCAAGGTGACAAAGATTATCTGCCGAACCGCTTTGGGAGTTCCTTGCCTTTGGATCAAGTCAAAATCGTCACATAGCGGAGCATATGTGACCTATGGGTCAGCCCCAGCGCTCGCGCAGAAAATGGGCCGCCATCTTGGGCCGACGCTCTCGCGTGAAGACGCCCTTGAGGTTCAGCCCCGCGACCCGGCGCGTGCCCTGGCCGGTTTTGAAATCGGCAAAGTTCCAGATGTGCATGCCGATCATGTAGTCGCGCGCGTCCGCCACGTCGAGGTAGCGACGCAGCATCTCGACCTGGTACTCCTCGCTAAACATCTCCGGCGGGTTGCTGTGTGCCCCGGCGACGGTGTCCGCGCCAAATTCGCTGATCACCATCGGTTTTTGCAGCGCCTCGTGCAGCCCGTCCAGCTCCTGCGCCAGCGCGACTGCCGCCTCGTCCAGCCGGCCGCCCTGCATATACCAGCCCCAGTAGCGGTTCACCAGCACCACGTCGCACAGCGCCAGCCACTCGACGGGGCAGCCCATGATGCCCGCCAGCGTGACCGGACGCGTCGGGTCGAGATCGCGTGCCTGGTTGATTAGCTTCTCGAAGAAGGCGGTGGTCGATGGCTCGACCGCACCGACTTCGCCGCCGGTGAAGCGCTGCATCAGGTCGGGCGGCAGCGGCTCGTTGGCGACGCTCCACATGATCACGCTGGGGTGATTCTTGTCGCGCTGAATCAGTTCGTGCAGGTGCTGCTGGCACTGCTCCAGCCGCGTCTGAATGTTCTCCGCGCCGTCGTCAAAGGCGAGACCGACGGCGGGCGTCTCGTCGATCACGAGGAAGCCGAGCCGGTCGGCCAGCCGCAGCTGCTCTTCGTCGTAGGGGTAGTGCGACGTGCGATAGGAATTGGCGCCGACCCAGCGCATGAGCGAGTGGTCGCGCACGGCGAGCGGCGGCAGATGCCCGCGCCCCACAATCGGAAAATCTTCGTGCCGACCAAAGCCGCGCAGTTCAATCGGCTCGCTGTTGAGCAGCAGTCTGTCGCCCTCGACCGCGACCGTGCGAACGCCCACATCGAGCGTGTAGCGGTCGAGCATCTCATCGCCATCGTCCAGCGTCACCGTCAGTTCGTACAGATGGGGATCGTCCGGCGACCAAAGCCGCGCGTTCGGCACGCTCAGCACCGCGCTCGCCGTGTCGCCGTTAAAATGCAGCGGCTCGCTCAGGTCGACGCCGTTCCCGGTCAGCGTCGCCCGTCCCGTCGTGGCGTCACCATTTTGCTGCACCACCACGCGCACAATCCCATTATTTCCCTCAATCTCCGTCCTCACGGTGACATCGTCGATGTGCGTGTTCGGCACGCTGCACAGGACGACGCTGCGGTGCAGACCCGCGTAGGGGAAAAAGTCGAAGCTGGCGTTGGGAAAGCTGCCCATCATCGCCGACATCAGCCCGCCCTGCACGTTGCCCGGCGGCACGCGCGTCGGCGTCAATTTGGCATCCACGCGAATCGCGATCACGTTGGGCTGGCCCCAGCGCACTTGGTTGGTGGTGTCGAAGGCAAAGGGCAAGTGCCCGCCCTCATGTGCGCCGACCCTGTCGCCATTGGCCCAAACCGTCGCCGCGTAATTCGCCGAGCCGACGCGGATGAAAATGCGCTGCCCCTGCCATGCGCCCGGCACATACGTCTCGCACAGATACCACGCCGTGCCGAGATAGTCGCGCGTATCTTCAAACTGCTCGTTCCAGCTGGCGGGCACGGCAATGGGTCGCGGATCGGGTAGGCCGTTGAACCAGCCGTCGCGCTCGCCCGTTTCGTCGGGATCGAGCTGGAACTGCCAGAGGCCGGAGAGATCGAGCCGATTGCGGAGATCGTTTTGGAGGGGATAGAGCATGATTTTTTGATGTAGGCGCTGCTTTCAGCTGCGCAATTGTGGTCCTTCTCATCGCGTTGATTGTCCGACAGGGTATGCCGTCATCGTGCGGCTGCAAGCCGCACCTACGATGTTTGGCACATCTCACTCGTACCAACAATTAGGCAGCACCTCGCGCTCGTGGTCGAGCAGTTCCTCCAGAATCGCGTCCGCATCGGCAATCGAGTTGACGATGGGATCGGTCAGCATGGCGCGGCGCAGCAGGCCGTAGTCGCACTTGGCAACGGCTTCGGCGGTGAGCTCGTGGGTGTCGAGCACCTGCTGCTGCAGGCCAAGCAGCCCGCGCGGCATCTCGCCGACGGGGCGCGGCGTGGGGCCGTCCATGTCGATGTCGCAGAGCAGCTCGAGGAAGGCGTCGTCCGCCATGTTCTCGACTGCCCCGCGGTTCGGCGAGTTCACGTAAAACGGCTTGCCCAACCCGCCGACCATGTTCTCGATGATGTCCGTCGCGTGGTCGGGGCCGAGCATTTCGGTGTACTGCGCAATCGGAACCCGCCCCTCGACAAAATCATCGACCTGCTGCCACATGGCCTCGTGGCGGTCGTAGCGCGCCTCCGTCTCCCAGATTTTGAGCGGCGGAATCTCGCCCGTGCGCACGCCCAGCCCCTGGTAGTAGGGCACGTACTCCTTGGTGTGCGAGACGCAGACGGGAACCTTGCCAAAAATTTCGTAAAGCTGGTAGGCAATGGCGTTGTTGTGGATTTTCTTGGCGCCGGTGTCGCCGCCCGTGTCCTCGGTCGCCGCCTCCTGCCGCAGCGATTCGGCGATCCGCGGCATCACGTTCTCGCCGTCGAACTCGGCCTTGAGCATCCACGTAAAGTGGTTGACGCCCGCAATGCGCATATCGAACTTCTGGTCGATTTCGTCCGTGTACTGCGATGGCTCGTCGATGATGCCGGCGCGCACGGCGTAGCGGTGGCGGACGCGCGGCATGTGCAGGCTGTCGCACAGGGCAAAGCTCTTGACCTGCGGCGCAAAACGCATCAGCCCAATGCCGTTGACCGTCGACGGGTTGATGTAGTTGATCACCCACGCATTCGGGCAGAGCTCCTCGACATCGCGCGCGGCCTGGAAGATCAGCGGCAGCTCGCGCATGGCGCGGAAGATGCCGCCCGGCCCAATCGTGTCGCCGGAGCACATGCGCACGCCGTACTTCTCGGAGATCACGCAGTCGATGCCGCGATACTTCACCGTCTCGCGTGCAAAGCTGAGCACGACAAAGTCCGCGCCGGGCAGCACCTCTTTCCAGTCGGTCGCCCCCTCAATTTTGAGCTGGACGCCGTTGTCGCGCGCCACCATTTCGCCGAGCGAGGTCATCTTGCGCAGCCGCTCCTCGTCCGTGTCGACGAGCGCGAGCGTGCCGGTGTTGAGGTGCGGCGAATGCACCATCTGCCAAATGGCCTGCCGCCCAAAAAAGAGGCTGCCCGCGCCGATCACGACGACTTTGGGGTGTTGGGTATTGGGTGTGGACATGGGTACGACTCCGGTTGGTTGTGGTAGAATAATCTCGTTCCACGCTCCGCGTGGAATGCAGTGAAGACGCTCTGCGTCTTGTTGGTCACGGACGCAGAGCGTCCTCTTTTCATTCCACGCGGAGCGTGGAACGAGGAAAAAGCACTATGACGCAAATTCTAGACCGCCATATCTCTATCGATCCCGCCTTCAGCCACGGAAGACCTCGTATTGAGGGCCATCGCATTCGCGTGCAGGATATTGCCATTTGGCACGAGCGGCTTGGGATGTCCGCGGATGAGATCGCGGCGGATTACGATCTGTCGCTGGCGAAAATTTACGCGGCGCTCGCTTACTACTTTGATCACAAAGCGCAAATTGATAGTGACATTGAAACCGATGAGGCGTTTGTCGAAGCGTTCAAGCGAGACAACCCTTCGTTGTTGCGTCAACGATTAGAGAAGCTGCGTGCCAACTAAAGGTCGCTTACGAATATGGAGAACGATACCATGACAACGATCACACTGGAAGTATCCGATCAAATGGCGTCCGACCTCAGAGAGCATTTGAAAAGTCGCTTCTACCTCAGAGACGGTTCTTCAATGCGTGGAATCGTCTACCAGAGGTAACCGAGGATTTTTCAAATACACTCTCAGGTACGTTGGCAGCGAACTGCCGCTGCTCCTCAACATCACGCGCCAACTGTTTCGGCCCGCCAACGAGACGGGCGCACATAGCGCGTCAGTTTACAACGCTTATAAGCAGCTATTCGATTTTCTGGCGCTCGACCCCTCGCCGGAGCGCGTCCAGGCCTTTGTGATTTCGCCAGCCGCCCAGGCGCGTGTCGAGGAACTGTTGGATAAGCATGGCGAAGACGAACTGACAAAGGAGGAGGAGGCCGAGCTACGCGTTTACGCACAGATCAATGAGCTAGTCAATGCGAAAAAGGCGGAAGCTGTCTTTGTCTCCTCCGTGACAAAAGGACGCAGAGCGTCCAACTCTTCATTCCACGCAGAGCGTGGAACGAGCAACTCCTATTAGACAGGACATTCCCTCGTGAAAGTACTTATTACCGGCGGCACGGGCCGCATCGGTCGCATTACCGTCCAGCGCTTCCTCGACCACGGCCACGATGTGCGCGTGCTCGACATAGCCGACCACGCCGACATCGACGGCGCGGAATACGTCGCCGTCGACATCCGCGACTTCGACGCCACGCGCGAGGCCGTGCGCGGCTGCGACGCGATTGTGCATCTGGCCGCCATTGCCGCCCCGATGCGCGTGCCCGGCCACGAAATTTTCGACATCAACGTCTCCGGCACGTTTAACGTCTTCGAGGCCGCCGCCGCCGAAGGCATTGGCCGCATTGCCCACGCCAGCTCGATCAACGCCTTTGGCTGCTTCTGGGGCATGGTCGACATCCGCCCAGATTATCTACCCATCGACGAAGCACACCCCACCTTTACCACCGACGTTTACTCCTTCTCCAAGGGGATGGTCGAAGAAATCGGCGACTATTTCTGGCGGCGCGACGGCATCAGCAGCACGGCCTTCCGCTTTCCGGGCGTCTACAAAGCCGAATTCCTCACGGACGATGCGCGTCAACAGCGCGTGCAGCAGGCGCGTGCAGCCATCGACGACTTTGCCGCCCTGCCCGAAGACAAACGGGCGCAGCGGCTCGCCACCCTGCGCGAGGCGACGGTCGCCTATCGCGGCGCGCGCAACATGGAGTTTCCCCAGGCGCAAAATGGCTTTGCCCCAAACCCGCTGCCCGACGAGCCGCTCTGGAACGTTTACGCCATGGAGCGCTTCAACTTCTGGGCCTACATCGACGAGCGCGATGCGGCGCAGGCGCTGGAGCGCGGCGTCACGGCCGATTACGAAGGCAGCCACCCGCTCTTTGCCAACGCGGAGAACAATTCGCTGGGCTACGATTCATCCAAGCTGGCCGAACTGTTTTTCCCCGAAGTTGAGGCCTCGCAGCGCCAGCTAAGCGGCACGCAGTCGCTGGTCAGCATCGAGCAGGCGCGAGCGTTGATTGGCTTTGCGCCGGAGTTTGCGGCGTAATGAAAATCGTAGGTGCGGTTTGCAACCGCACGCGCGTGACGTACCCCTTCGCTTCGGCCAAAGCGAAGGGGTACGTCACGCTTGCGCAGCTAAAAGCAGCGCCTACGATATTTCAAACCGCCCAATCCGCCCACATATCCTCATGCGGCGGCAGCTCCTGCAATTCTTCCAAATTTTTGCGCTTGAAATCGTAAAGCACCGCCTGCCGAATGTTGGGCGAGCGATTGTGCCCCGCCGAGTGCGCCAAGCGGTGGTGCCAGAAAACCACATCACCCGCTGTGCCGTGGCAGTCGACGCGCGGGCCGTCGTTCATCTGCTGCAAGCGCTTGTTGACCTCCTCGCCGCTGGGCGGGGTGAAGGTGTGCTGCGTCTCAAAGGCGTGGTAGGCCACCTTGTGCGTGCCGGGCCAGACGTTGAAGCCACCGCCGTCCAGCACCACATCGTCGATGTAGCCGACCAGGCCGAGGTGGAAGGCGTGCCGGTCGATGTGCAGGTGGTAGGGTTTTGGCGGCTTGTCGCCTTCGGGCATCTGGCAGTAGATGCCGCGAATCTTCTGCGGCTCCTCCAGCGATCCTTCGCCCAGCAGCTGCTCGGCAATCGCCCACACTGTCGAATTCTTCGGCAGCAAATCGACCATCCACTGTTCCTGCCCCGGCTTGCGATACTTCCATGAATAGCCGTAGCGATTCGAGTCCGCATCATCACATTCCTCCAGCGGGCCAACCCACGAATCTGGCTCGTCGCGCGTGATGCCCGGCGGTGGGTTCTCCCACAGCGCCTCGCGGGCGCGGGCCATCAGGTCGGCGTCGAGGATGCCGCGCTGAATGAGATAGCCATTTTCTTTGAAGAAGTCGATTTCGTCCTGGGAAAGGGGAGCGGACATGGAGAGCCTCCTTTGGTGGCGAAGATCATCGATTGCGGCGCTGGGCTTTTGAATGCGCTAAGTGTAGCGCATGGGCTGTCCATTGGGCAAGTGACCTGATTGTCCTGGGGTGTGCCCCAGAACATTCTTCAGAAAGAGAAGCATCTCGGTAACTGTTCAGCCCTCACCCCCAATCCCTCTCCCAGGATGGGAGAGGGGAGCCGTTCTCTGCCTGGTCATACAAAGATTCGGGCAGGGGCCAGAATGGTTGCGCATTTCGACCCACCGATCCACTACCTGCTCCACAGTTGATACGCTGCTACCCACTCCGCCGCATCACCCGTGAGCGCGCCCGCTTCCAGCTCGGATAGCGGAAAGGTGTAGCGCTGCCCCGCTTTCCGCAGCTCGACGAGCACGCCGCGCCGCTCGCTGCTCTGCTGGGCAAGGCCCGTGACTTCAACCGGATCGCCCAGAACGGTTGCGGGGAAGGGAAACGGCAGCTCGTCCCCCAGCGTATTGTACATGCCCCAAAACTCCTCGTATTCGTCGTAGCAGTCGATGGTGGCTTCCTCGATCAGCTCGCGCAGGCGTGCTTCGTCCATCTTGGTTTCCTTCAATTTGTTGTTCCTCAATCAAATCGGGGGTAGACGGCCAGCAGGCCGTGTTGCTGCTCGATCTCGTGCAGCTCGTCCAGCTTCTGGCGGCGCGCGTCGTGCTCGGTAACGAGCGCCGCCAGCTCGTCGGCGGACAGCGCGCCGAGCTCCTGCTGCCGCGTCAGTTCGTGCTGGGCATAGTAGTAATAGGCCCGCGCGACAAAGAGATTGGGCTCATCGACAAAGCCAAAGCGCTGGTGCCAGCGGCGGCTTTGCTCGTTGCCCAGCATGTAGCGGCTGGACAATTTGGTGAAGCCAGTCCCCTCCAGCGCGTTTAGCGCCGCAGCCACCAGCGCCGTCGCCAGGCCGCGGCGCTGCCAGGCCGGCGCGACGAAGAGCAGGTCGAGCAGCGCGCGCGCGTCCGGCTTTTCGACGAGGAGCGCCGCACCCACAATCTCTTCGTCCTGCACGGCCACGCGCGATGCGGGCAGCGCGCGACCGCGTTGGCCCGCGAAAAAGCTGGTCAAATTCTGCCGGGCGGCCCGCTCGATTCGATCAAGCGCCCAGTCGCAGTAGTCGATGGTATCTTGGAAGGCGGCGAGATAAGTGGGGAAGAGGGCGGGCACGTCCTCCGGCCCAGTGGGGCGCAGGGGACAGGGAAAGTGCGCGGGGCGTTTCTGAACCGGCAGGGTGGCGACCACGATGGCGCTGTGCTGCGGCGTGATGTGTGCGTGGTCGCCGTAGTATTCGTGTTTCCAGCCCAGCCGATACGGCAGGCGGTGAAACTCGTCGACGGAGATGGGCAGGCGCTGGCTCTTCATGGCGCGGTTACCCCTTTAGCGCCCCCACCGTGATGCCCTTCTGAATCTGATTCTGGAAGATCACGTAGACGATCAGCGTCGGCACCATGATCATCGTCACGGCGGCGAAGAGGGCGCTCCAGTCGCTCTGGTAGAACTGCTGCACCAGCATGTAGGCCAGCCCCTGCGTCAGCACGTAGCGCGAGGCCTGGGTCATCAGCACGAGGGGCAGCAGATACTGATTCCACATGCCGAGGAAGTTGAAGATGCCGATGCTCACCAGGCCGGGCTGCGCCATGGGCAACATCACGCGGAAAAAAACTTGGAACTGATTGGCGCCGTCGATGATGGCGGCTTCGTGCAGCTCTGAGGGCAGGGTGCGGAAGAAGCCCGTCATGAAAAAGACGCTAAAGGGCAGCGAATAGGCCACGTAGACCAGGATTAGTCCCTGATAGGTGCTGAGCATGCCCAAATCTTTCACCAGGAAGAAGAGCGGGATCAGCGCCAGGAAGACGGGAAAGAGCAGCCCCGCCAGAAAGGCGTAGAAGATAATGCGGTTGCCGGGAAAGGGGAAGCGCGCCAGCACGTAGGCCGTCATGGCCGAGAGCAGCAGAATCAGCGCCAGCGACGGAATCACCACGATAAAGCTGTTGAGAAAGTACTCGCCGATGTGCGCATCGAACCAGCCGCGCCGGAAGTTGTCCCACTGGGCCACAGCCGGCAGCGACCAGGGGCTGGCGAAAATTTCACGGTCGGTTTTGAAAGAGGTGTAGAGCAGCCAGACCATCGGGAAGACGACGATGGCCGCCCACAGCAGCAAAAAGGCGTTGAGCGCAACGGCGGGCAGGCTGACGCCGTTGACCCGCCGACGCGCGATGGGTGCGCCCGGTGCGCCCTGTGCGGGTTGAGCAATCGATTCTGTAGCCATCTCAATACTCCAGGCTCTCGCGCCCCATCAGCCGCCCCAGAACGACGGAGATGAGCAGCGTGATAAAGAAGAGCGTCACCGCAATGGCCGTGCCGTAGCCAAAATTGCTGTTGATAAACGCTTCGTTGTAGAGGTAGGTGGAGAGCACCTCGGAGGAGCGGCTCGGCCCGCCCTGCGTCATCGTCTGCGTGATGGCGAACATGTTGGTCGCGCCGATCATAATAAAGATGACGCCGGTTTGCAGCGTCTCCCAAATCATGGGCAGCGTGATGTTCCAGAAGAGCTGCCAGCGCCTGGCGCCGTCGAGCATCGCGGCTTCGTAATAGGCCATGGGGATCGACTCCATGGCGGCGACAAAGAGGATCATGTAAAAGCCGACGGCCTGCCAGATCGTCACCGCGGCCACGGCGCCCAACACAGTGTCCGGGTTGCCCAGCCAGACGGGCGGCTCGGCGATGCCGACGGCACGCAGGATTTCGTTGAGGATGCCAATGATGGGGTGGTAGACAAAGCTCCACAGCACGCCAATCGCCACCACGGACATCAGCTGCGGGAAGAAGTAGGACGAGCGGTAAAACTTCGAGAGCGGCACGCCCTGCGTCAGCACAAAGGCAAAGAAGAGCGCCAGCCCAATCGTCAACACGGGCAGCGTGACGATGTAGACGGCGTTGTTGCCCAGTGCGTTCCAGAAGTTATCGTCGCTCATCATGCGTACAAAGTTATCCAGCCCGACGAACTGCGGCGGCTGCGCCAGCCCGCGCCACTGCGTCAGGCCAATGTACATCGATTGGCCGTAAGGGTAGAGCACAAAGAGCGCGTAGAGCACAATCGACGGCGCGAGGAAGGTCAGGATGAGGGGCCACTTGTTTCGGTACATGGTTTTTGCCGCGAAAATTCTTCGATAAAGAAACTTTTCAACGCGGAGAGCGCGGAGCTTTGCGCGGAGGGCCGCAGAGAGAAAGAGAGAGCTGTCATTTCGAGCGGATGCGAGAAATCTTCTTGTCGTAAACGAATCATCTACGTGAATTAGATACACGCCCATCGTCGACCACAAAAGATTTCTCCCTCCGCTCGAAATGACTACCTTCTTCTCTCCGCGGCTCTCTGCGCCTCTTCCTCCGCGCTCTCCGCGTTAAATCTGTATTGACTTTACGCCGACCGCGTGTACTTCGGAATCGAATCATCGGCCTTGACTTCATCGGCCTTGGCCTGCACGGCGTCGATCCACTCTTCCGGCGTGATGCGCCCCGTCATCAGGTCACCGGTGCGGTCGCGCAGCTCCTCGTTGAGCGGCGTGTACCAGGCGTCGATCTGGTAGTCGAAGATGTTGTCGCCCGCCGCCTCGACAATCGCCGTGGCGGACTGCACGGCGGAACTCAGCTCCACCCCTTCCGTGCCGCCAACCACCGGCATGATCGCGCCCACGTTCTGCGCAAACCACTGCGCGTTGGCCTTGGACATCAGGCAGCGCAGGTATTCCATGCCGCCAATGGGATTCGCCCCCGCGGAGGGCACGAAGAAATTCTCGCCCGCCCAGGCCCCGACGTAAGGATAAGTCTCTTCCGTCAGCGCCGGCACGGGCTTGACGACCATGTTGAAATCTTCCGGCGTTTGGTCGCGCATCTCATTCTCCAGCCACGTGCCGCACGGCAGGAAGACGGCGCTTCCCTGCAGCCATTCGGCCTGCGCTTCGGTGTGCGTCAGCCCCTCCGTGCCGTTGAGGATGAAGTCCTGGTTGTGCAGCTCCTGCATCTGCTGCAGCGACGTCAGCACGGCCTCATTCTCCCACGCGCCATCCTCCAGGTTGTCCTGTGCAATAATCAGGTCGATGCCGCCGTTTTTGTAGATCAGGTGGTTGAGCACGCCAAAGTTCATGTACTGCGGGAAGCGGCCCTGGTAGGTCCACGGGGCCATGTCCGTCGTGCTCCTGATCATGTCGCAGAAGGCGAGCATGTCGTCCCAGGTGGTGGGATATTCCCAGCCGTTCTCCTCAAAGAGCGTCTGGCTGTGCCAGATGCCGGAGACGGTAAAGGCCATCAGCAGCACGTGCTGCGTATCGCCGTACATGCCGCTGGTTTGCGAGCCGGGGAAGAGCGTCTCGCCAAAGGTCGCGCCCGGCGTGTCAAGCGCTGGGGCGTTGAAGAGATCGGCCAGGTCCATCAGCTGCCCCTCGGCGACGAGCGCCGCCGTGTCCAAGCTGCCTGCACCGCTGTTGTCGATCACGTCGGGCGGGTTGCCGCCGATAAAGCGCGGTCGCAGCTGCTCGCCCACGCGCTGGATGCCCGCGACGGACATCTCGTTGTCCGGGTGCAGCGCGCGGAAGATGTCCGCCGCATTGTCGAGATAGCCGCGGCCAAAGCCGCCCTCAAAGAAGACGCCCTCGACGGGCGTGCCCGCTTCGAGCCCCAGCGGGTTCATCGCGCCTTCAGCCACCTCAAAGGGCAGGTCGACGGGCGCGGCAGCGGCTTCACCACCGGCGGCAGGCGCGGCGGCGTCGGGGGCGGCGGGGGTGCAGGCGGCCAAAGCGGCCCCTGCGCCAATCATCGCCGAAGCCTTCAAAAAGTGGCGGCGCGAAAGTTGATGTCGGGTCAGCATATATCCTCCGGGAGATGTGGATAGAAGTTGGTTGAGGAGAAAAGTACCGATCGCCGAGGGGCGACCGGAATTTGTACAGTATCCTACTCGATGCGGGGCGCGGCGTCAAGCTGAACTTACCCGCCCACCTCCACCACCATCTCAATCTCTACCGCCCAGTTGTAGGGGATCGTCATCCCCACGGCGGAGCGCGCGTGACGACCGGCCTCGCCGAAGACTTCGGCCAGCAAATCGCTGCAGCCGTGGATCACGTTGGGCGTGTCGTCAAAATCGGGCGCGACGTTGACCATGCCCAGCACCTTGACGATGCGCGTCACGCTGTCGATCCCGGCAACGCCGTGTACCGCTTGTAGACAAGCCAACGCCGAAAATTTCGCGGCCTCATAACCCTGCTCCACCGTCACGTCGCGCCCGACTTTCCCCTTGATCTCCTGCCCATCCCAGCCCGAGACGTTGCCCGATGTGTAAACGAGATTGCCCGTGCGCACGGCCTGTGCAAATTTGCCGCCGCTGGCTTCGACTTTTTGCAGTTCATAGCCCATCTCGCGCAATTTGGCTTCGTAAGACATTGATTTCTCCTTGTGGTATAATTTGTCCGCGGGTTTATTGCGGTAGTTTTCGGATAGAAATGATGAGCGCCCCTCAATATATCATAAATGAAAGCGGTGAGCGCACCAGCGTGGTGCTACCGCTGGCCGATTACCAGCATCTTCTTGAGGTGCAGCAGCGTGATCCCGATCTTTTAACCTCGTTGAGCCTGTCAGAATTGCTCGCCCTTGTCAACTGCGCAGTTGTTCCAACAGCACAGAAGCGGCTAACTGCACTGCTAGAAAAAACCGCGCGGGCAACATTGCAAAGCGATGAAACCGAAGAGTTAGACAGCTTGCTTGAGCAAGTCGATCAGTTAAATATTCTTAAAGCGCGCGCTCAGTATACGCTAAATCAACACCAGCATATTCGATAGCATGAGCGCTTACGTCCCTGCAGAACTGCGCCGTCAGATTCGGGAGCAGTTTCACGGCTGCTGCGCCTACTGCCACACGAACGAAACGTTAACCGTTGTCACTTTTGAAATCGAACACATTGTGCCTTGGTCGGCAGGCGGACTGACTGCATTGCCAAACCTCTGCTTTGCTTGCCCGCAATGTAATCGCCACAAAGCACGGCGACAAGAAGGCCTCGACCCCGCTTCCACTCGAACTGTTCCCCTGTTTCATCCACAGCAGCAGGCTTGGCAAGCCCGCTTCTCCTGGATTCAAGAGGCTTCCCTGCTTCAAGGCCTAACTTCCCAAGGCCGCGCCACAATTGAGGCGCTGAAGATGAATCGCCCACAGATTGTCCGCGTTC
Organism: Caldilineaceae bacterium; assembly: GCA_965213595.1. Classification (GTDB taxonomy): domain Bacteria; phylum Chloroflexota; class Anaerolineae; order Caldilineales; family Caldilineaceae; genus JBCCFC01. Next base: position 69,099 of record CBDBZO010000004.1, read on the forward strand.
GGCGTTTGTGGGTCAAGCTCGGCGAACATCCGCCAAACTTTGTTCCATGAATACGTTCAGTGGCTCAGTAGGCAGAGGCCACCTCTCTCCGCATGAGTAGAATTATGTAGATAAAGCTGGGGCCGCTGGTAAACGCGAATGGCGGCAGGCAAATTTTTCTGAATCCGCATTTACCCGTGTCCATCCGCGGTTAAAATCTCTTCCAGCCGCGCCAGCACAATTTCATCCTCCCCATCCGCCAGCGTCATCGGATTGAGATAAACGCCGTCCGCACCCGCCGGGGCAACGCTGACGCGTGGCTCTCCCTCCAGCAGCCGCGCCATGACTTCGTCGCGGGCAAAGCCGAGCGACGTCGCATCGAAGCGCACCAGCGCGCGGGGCAGCGGTTGCCCGGCCTCGTTGGGAAACGAGCGCTCGGCGCGCACGCCGTCGATTCGGTTGAGCGCCGTGCACCAGCCCATCACAATCTCCTCGTCCTGCGAGCGACGCGCTTCCTGGTCCACATCGAGGTACAGCTCCACCGCCTTGAGCAGCCCGGCCATCTCCTCCTTGCCCACCTTCATCGGTCGCCCCAGGCCGTGGTTTGGGCTGCCGTTGAGGCGGCAGGCCTCGATCAAGTCCGCCCGCCCCAGCACCAGCCCGCTCGACTGCGGCCCGCGCAAATCCTTGCCGCCGCTAAAGACGGCCAGCGCCGCACCCATTTGCGTGTAGCGCCACAGATTCTCCGCGGGCGGCAGCTGCGCCGCGCCGTCGACCACGACGGGCACGCCGCGTGCATTGCCAATTTCAATCACCGTCTCCAGCGGCAGGTCGCCGTTGCCCGTCATCGCGCCCTGAAACCAGAAAATCGCCGCCGTCTGGTCATTGATGGCGTTTTCCAACTCCCAGCGCTGCGTGCCCAGCGGCATCCCAATTTCTACCAGCTTGACGCCGACCTGGCGCACGGCGTGGTCGTAGGCGTTGCGCTGCGTGCGGTGGACGATGATCTCGTTCTTGAGACCGTCGCAGTTGGGCAAGCGCGCCATCGCCGCCGGGTCCGTCCCCGCCACGCAGGCCGCCGTCGCCACCGCCAGCCCCGCCGCCGCGCCGGAGGAGACGTAGGCGGCCTCGTTGTGCGTCAGCGCGGCCAGCCGTTCGCCGACGCGCCGCTGTAGCTCAAACACGTCCACCCAGCTGCGCGACGCCTCCGCCATCGCCTCGATCACCTCCGGCGGCATAATTGACCCGCCCAGCTTCGTCAGCGTGGCGTTGGCGTTGATGAGGGGGCGCAGGCCCAGTTCGTCGTAAATGTTCATTCGAGTCGCCTCAAAATTTGGAATTTTTGGATACAGGTAACGTGGGTAAGCACGGGTTTGGAAGAAAGATGGTTTTTTGGAAAATTGGTTCTCTGGGCTTTTACGGGGTGGGGGCTAGGCTCGACCGATGGTGCGTCGCACTTTCCGAAGTGCGTCGCACGTTTGAAGGCAGTCCTTCCCCTTTTGGTGATCGACCACCCGGATGGGCGACGCACTGGGAAGGTGCAGCGCACGCTGGGCCACCTTGCTCGCTGCACCCCGCAATCCTCCAGAGAACCGAAAATTACTGGGAACCTGCAGAAACCCGTGTGTATCCGTGCCCAATCTCTTGAATGCAGCCAAGCGATTACGCCAACTCCGCAAACAGGTCGGTCAAATTCCCATCCGGATCGCGCACGACGGCGTAGCGCTGCCCCCAAAACGCATCCCACGGCTCCTTTACGCTTTCATAGCCCGCGTCGACCACGCGTGCATACAGCGCATCGACCTCCGCCGCGCTGTCGCACAGGAAAGCCAAGCCCATGCGGTGACCAGCCGGCAGCGACCATTCGCCGTGGATGCTCTCCATCAGTTCGCGCGTGTCCCAGCCGATGCGAAAGCCGCCCGGCGTGGTGATTTCGACGTGCGGTTCCGCATCAGCATCAGGGGGAATATCTAAGCCGAGCAGGCGGTAGAATTCCAGCGCCGTCGCCATATCTTCGACGACGATGCCGACCATGTCGGGTGTAGCCATGGGGAGTCTCCTCCTTTGTCTCAGTCGTAGTGGCTGGGCGCGCCCAGCCACTACGACTGAGGACAAGATTATGTAAATCTACTAAGACAGCTCACCCCGGTAGACGGCCCGGTTACCCCTCCCAGCCTCCCCCAGTTTGGGGGAGGAGCCGATCCTTCGTTAGCCCAGTCGCGGCTCCCTCCCCAAGTTGGGGAGGGTTGGGATGGGGTTTTGGCGCCGTTTGCCCAACCAAGTTCAGCATCTCCTACTTCAAACTCGCTTCCGCTGTTTCGCTCGGACGCTGCAAATTGGGAATCTCCCAGTAGCGATCCGGCGCGTCCATCCACTCCGGCATCGATAAGCCCGTTGGGTCGTAGACAATTTCACCCGCGCGCAGCGTCATGGCGCACTCAAATTTTTGTGTGCCGCGCAGCTTGGCGCGGCCGCAGTCGATAAAGCTGAAGTCGCCCTCCAGCAGATCGAGCACGGCGACATCGGCCTCCGCGCCCACCGAGAGGTGGCCAAGCTCCGGGTGGCCGATCTCGCGCGCCGGGTTGATCGTCGACATCTGGATGACATCGTAGAGGGAGACGCCGCAGCCCAGGATTTTGCTCATCGTCGTCAGCATATCGACAACGGCCCAGTGCATGTTGCCCGTGTGCAGGTCGGTGCTGATCGAGTCGGGTGGGAAGCCATTTTGGATGGCGCGGTAGCCGTTGCGAAACCAGAAGCTGCCCGCGCCGTGGCCCACGTCGAAGATGACGCCGCGCTCACGGGCCTCAAAGAGAAAGTCGTTGGGCTTGCCCTCATCGTTGATAATGGGGAACTGCTGGCCGTAGACGTGGGTGTGGATGTCGCCGGGGCGCGCTTTTTCGAGGATGAGCTCTTCGTACGAGCGTTCGGGCGGGCGCGGCCAGAAATCGTACATCACGTGTGAATCGCACAGCTCCGCGGCCTGAATCGCGCGGTCGACAGCGCTCCACGGCTGATGCGCATCGTCCCAGGGCAGGCGCGTCCAGTAGTGCGCCGTCTTTACGCCGACGGCAATCTCCGGGTAGGCCAGCACCGTCGCCGCACACAGCTCCGGATCCATCGTGGAAACGTCCTGCTCCCACGGGCCGAGCATCCCCTGATCGACGATATTGACGTAGGCAAAAATGCGCGTTTTCGCCAGGTCAATCACGGTGCGCTTGAAGTGGAGAAAGTGGTTGGCCCCCGCCGTGCCGGTGTCGACCATCGTCGTCACGCCGGAGCGAAACGAGTGGGCGTCGGCCATCACGCTCAGCCCCTCCGGCTCGCGCGTGTGGTGGACGTGAACGTGGATATCGAGCAGGCCGGGCGTGACGTAGCGACCGTTGACGTCGACCGTTTGCGTCGCCAGCGAAGGATCGATGTCGCGCTCAACGGCGGCGATTTTGCCGTCGGCAACGGCGACATCGCGCCGCTCATCAATGCCGTTGGCTGGGTCGATCACGTGGCCGTGTTGAAGGAGGAGATCGTAGGTGGGGGTGGGCACGGGTGGCTCCGGGTGTGGAGGGTTGGATCGGTGGTGGGCACCGTTAGCTGGCTTGTTCGCAGCAGGTACGATCGCGGAATGGGGTCACGAGTCATCTGGCAGCGACCGTATTCGTCTGCGGTCCGAAGAGTTTACGTCAACGCTTCAGATTTCTCAAGTGGCCAGTAATTCCTCTCAGGAACTTATCCGCTGCCGAAGCAAAAGCCAAAGCAAAAGTGGAATCGACCCGCGAGCCTACTCCTGCTTGCAAAGCACAAATGGCCCATCCAGCCGCGAGGAGGTGTGCACGGCGTAGCTTTCGGCCTCCGTCTCCAGCGCAATGCGGTAGCCGGGGGTGATGACCGACGCGTACATTTGGCCGGGCTGTGGGCAGCCGAGCCCGGCATCCGGCCAGTCCACAGCCTCGATCTGGATCGACGTCACGTCGGCGGGCTCGACGCCGAGTTCGGCCAGCGTGGCGAGTGCGCGCTCGGCAAAGGGCTGCGCCGAGGTGGCGTCAACGCCCTGGGTGGTGAGTTCGGGCACGGGGGCTCCTTCCGATGCGGGTGGCTCGTCGATCGAGTCGTCGACCGGTTCGTCGGTGGGCGTTTCCGCAAGCTCAACTGTAGGCTCAACTGCGGGCTCCTCGACGGCCGGTTCCTCAACTGGTTCCGCGGTGGGCTCCTCGACGGGCGCCTCCTGCACCAGCGCCTCCGCCGACGACGGCGTCACCACTTCGGCGGCGCAGCCGTTGAGGAGGCCAGCCGTGGCGAGCAGGGCCGTGGCAAACAAAACGGGGAGCGAACGGTGGAATAAGCGGGGAGCGGTCATGCCAGGCTCCTTGCTACATTTTCCAGCGCGGTGGCGACGAAGCGCAGCGCAATAAAGACCACGATGGGTGAAATGTCCACCATGCCGATGGCGGGAATCACCTGTCGCGCCGGTTCGAGCACGGGATCGGTGATCTGCCGCAGCACCTGCACCAGCGGGTTTTCGGGATCCAAATTGGGAATCCACGTGAGCAGCACGCGAATCAGCAGGATAAAGGTATAAAAGCTGACCAGCTGCGCCAGCAGGGAAAAAATCATGCTCATGAAAGTTGCCTCGATTGAATAAAATGGTCAGGCTCATGTAAAGAAAATGTGCAGCGGTGCTTGTGGATAGGTCGCTGCTTCGCCCTCACCCCGGCCCCTCTCCCACGGTGGGAGAGGGGCCGGGGTGAGGGACGGCTGCACGTTCCTTTGCTAGGAGCCAATGGTCAAAGCCCGATCTCACCAGCACACGCGGCTGTAAGTTTTAGGCGGTTATCACCGCGTATCACCGCGTATCACCACCAAGCCAACCGGCTCTTAGCCGGTTTTCTCCAGGCAAGCTGGTGGGCTTTAGCCACCAGCGGCGACGCACGCAAACCGTCTGCTGATTTACGCGCCGCTGTCCCGGCTTTCGGCGCGACCGAGCTCGGCGCTGCGGCGGTAGGCGGCCAGCACGCCGTTGGTGAGGGTGGTGCGCAGGTTGCCGCGCTCCAGCTCGGCAAGCCCCGCCGCCGTTGTGCCGCCCGCGCTGGTAACGCGGTTGCGCAGCACCGCCGGGTGTTCGCCCGTCTGCCGCATCAGTTCAACGCTGCCCGCCAGCGTTTGCAGCACAACCGTCTGCGCATCGGCGCGCGAGAAGCCCATCTGCACGCCCGCATCAATCAGCGCTTCGATAATCAGGAAGACAAAGCCCGGCCCCGATCCGCCCAGCCCCGTCTGCATGTCGATATACTCTTCCTTCTCGACGGGAATCTGCTCGCCCAGCACGCCCAGAATTGTCTGCGTCTGCGCCCGCTGCTCGTCCGAGACGGAGCCGTCCGCCAGCCAGGCCGTGACGCCCATGTTGATTTGGGCGGGCGTGTTGGGCATGGTGCGCACCACGCGCTCGTGGCCCAGCCCGCGCTGAATCGTCGCCATCGTCACGCCCGCCATAATGCTGATCGCGAGCGCCTCGCTGCTCAGCTGGTCGCGCAGCCCTTCGGCCACCCGCTCAAAGACCTGTGGCTTGACGGCCAGCACGATTACGTCGGCAGCGCGCACGGCTTCGGCGTTGTCCGCTGTGGTGTGGATGCCGTATTCGGTCTGCAAGTAATCGCGGCGCGCGGCCACGGGGTCGCTGGCCATCAGCTGGGTGGGCGTCGCCACCTCCTGCGCCAGCAGCCCTTTGACAATGGCTTCGGCCATGGCGCCGCCGCCGATAAATGCAATGTTGCCGTCCAGCATCGTTGGTCTCCGTCACAGTTGGTTAGCGTAGCCTGAGCCCGTCAAAGGTGCAGCGGGTTCAACGCGCACCGCCACAGCATTCCAAATTTGGGCCGCTTACTGCATAGTTGAAGAGAGTTTCGCCGTGGATTGCGCGGATTACGCGGATTTTTGTCTCTGGCTCTGCGCAAATCTGCGCAATCCGCGGCGAAAAATTTTTCTGGTAAGTTAAATTTGGAATTGCTGGCATCGCCCCCTTGCCCTTGACGGGATCAGGCTGCGGGCTACGGTTAACGCTCGCCGAAAAGCGCCGAGCCAATGCGCACAATCGTCGCGCCCTCCTCGATGGCGACTTCAAAGTCGTTGGTCATGCCCATCGAAAGCGCGGCGTCGCTTGGCAGCAAATCTTGCGCCACGAGTTGGTCACGCATCTGCCGCAATTTGCGGAAGACGGGGCGCGTCGCCTCGGCCTCCAACGTATAAGGAGCCATTGTCATCAGCCCGCGTGCGCGGATGCCCGGCAGCTCGGCGACCGTGGCCGCGGCGTCGACCAGCGCGTCGGGGGCAAAGCCGTGCTTGCTCGCCTCGCCGCTCACGTTGACCTGGAGCAGCGTGGACAGTACGTTGTCAACTGGCAAAAAGTTGCCGCCCGCTGCCGCGTCACGCTCGTTCACCGCCTGCTCCGCGGCAAGCTCTTCTACGTCACGGCTCAAGCGGCGCGCAATTTTGAGCCGATCGACTCCGTGCAGCAGCGCAAAGGGGCCGACGGCGCTGCTCGTCTGTCGGCTCTGAATTGTGCCGATGAAGTGCCAGCGAATCCCGTCCAGCCCGCTTACCCGCGCCGCCTCGATCTTCGAACGCGCCTCGTCAAAGCGATTCTCGCCAAAGTCGCGCTGCCCCGCCGCGTAGAGCGCCTCGATCAGGCGCAGCGGCTTCTGCTTGCTCACCGCCACCAGCGTGATTTCGTCCGCGGGGCGGCCCGCGCGGTCGGCAGCCGCGGCCATGCGTTCGCGAATTTGTGCGAGATTGTCCACGACGGCCCGCGCGTCAGCTGTGTCCTGCATCATCCGTTGATTGTACCAGCGAAGGGAAGCGGCGTGCAAGGATTGTGTATGGCTTACTGCTTATTGCTTACGGGGAAGAAGGGCTGGCGTTCGCGGGGTCGATGCACCAGCGTACTGGGTCGACTACAAAAAGAGTCGCGCTGTCTACTGGCCGCCCGCGACTAGTGGCAAATACACATTCTCCACCTCCGCAGCCTCGCTAAAAATTACGCGCTGCGGCGCGCTCCAGACGCCGGGGTAGCGGTGGTTGGGCCAGGCGCCGCGCACTTCGCCGTTAACGGGCTCCGGGGGCTCCGGGGGCTGCTCGCTGCGGGCGCGCACGCGGAAGTCGTGCGGCTGCTCGGCGACAAAGGCGGTAAAGACGGCGCTGTTGCCCGGATCGTTGACGCGCCAGGTGCGCCACGGCCCGTCGCCGATGCGATACTGCACGTCGTACCCCAGCGCATACGTGCCGCCGGGAATCGCCGCCGCATCCGGGCTCTGCAGGCCCGACCAGCGAAGCAGCGTGCGGCGGCCCTCCACGCGGGCGGGCAGCGTCGCCAGCGTCGCCTGGGGCGCGCGCACGAGGCTCACGGCATCGATAAAGGTGTGGTTGCCGTGCCACTGAAACGGGCTGCTGATGCGCACAAAGAGCGTGATCGCACTGCCCTGGGCGGTGGCGGCCAGCCGCAGATTTTGCCAGCCCACGCGCTGCTCATTTTCCACAAAGTTGCGCCCGTTCTCCACCCACCCCACCGATGCCGCCAGCGGATCGACGCCGCCGGTGGGGTCGATGCCGAGCATTTTGTTGATGTAGACGTCTGGCGGGCAATCGCTGGGCACGGCGCTGCCGCCGCACAGGCTAAGCATCCAGGCGCTGAGGCTGTAGTCGCCGCCCGGCTGCACGGCGACGCGCTGGTAGTAGACCACGTCAAAGGGCTTGCCCGGCGCGGGCGGCGTCTCGATGTCCTGCGCGCGCACGACGATGGCGTCCTCGCCCTCCAGCCGTTCGACGGGCGCGTCATTGTCGCAGCTGCCGGTGAAGAAGAGCCGCGCGCTGCTCAAGGTGGGCGTGCCGGTGAGGACGACCCTCGACCAGCCGCTGGGCACGCGCTCGGTGGAGTCGGGCGCGTCGGCGGGGGGCACAAAGCCGGTGGCACACTCCATTTCGCCATGAACGAGGACGGGCGGCGCGGGCGGCAGCGTGCCGGCCTGGGCGTGCTGGAAATCAGGGAAGCATAAGAGGAGCGCCCAAGCAATAGCCATAACAACCCAGCGGCGTGATCCGGGCTTGCTGGCGGCTGCCGTGCGCCAACCCGTAACCAATCTGCGTTTACCCGCGTTCATCAGCGGCTCCAATCCGTTCTTCCAGCCACGCCACCATGGCAAAGAGGCCGCACCGCCCCCGCTCGGCACGGTGGCTAAAGAAGTCGTCCGTATGTTGCGCCGTATCGATGCCGCTGATTTCGATGTTGTCCGCGGCCACGCCCGCTTCGACCAACTGGGCGGCGTTGGCCTGCCACAGGTCGAAATAAGGGCGTGCGTCTTCGCCGTTGGGGTAGGTCACAAAGCGCTCGGCCCGCTTGAGCTTCGCCGTCGCCATCGCCACCACTTCGTCGCCGACCTCGTAGCTTTGCGGCCCGATGCTCGGCCCGATGCCCACCCGCACGCTCGCCGGCTGCGTGCCGTAGGCGGCCTGCATTGCCCAGAGCGTCGCCGCCGCCGTGCCGTTGACCGTGCCGCGCCAGCCCGCGTGGCAGGCGCCGAGCACGTGCTGCACGGGGTCGTAAAGCACCAGGGGCACGCAATCCGCAAAGACGAGGCCCAGCGGCAGGCCGACGGCGTCGGTGATCAGGCCGTCCGTCGCCGCTTGGCGCGTGCCCGCGTCGGCCCAATCCACTTTGGCAACGCCCGTGCCGTGCACCTGGTGGGTGCTGACGACGTGATCGGCATCGAGGCCGAGGGCGGCGTAGAGGCGCAGGCGATTCTGCTGCACGTTGGCGGGCGCGTCGCCGCGGGCCACGCTAAAGTTGAGCGACGTAAAGGGCGCGGGGCTAACGCCGCCGTGTCGCGTGCTCACGTGGGCGGCGATGGGACAACTGGCCTGGAAATCAAAGGCATAGGTGGTGATACCGTTGGCGTGGGTGATGCGCTGCATGGGGCGCAGTGTAGCGGCAGCACATCGTTTGCGCAAGCCGGCTGGACAGTGGGAAATGCATATTGAACGGAGGAAGCAAACCTGGGTGGGGCCATTCGACTTTGCTCCCTCGATGATGCTATACTTGCGCCATGAGTGAACGAACTGAGTCCAACGCCAACAACGGCCACCTCTCGCCCGAAACGCTGCGGGAGAGCCAAGGCGGCTTTTGTCGAAGAAATTCTCTCGTCACCGTCGTCAGGAGATTCCCTTCGGCGCGCTCAGGGCAGGCTTTCGCAAACTGCCGCTAGTGACAGCGAATGGTCTGAGTTTGTGAGTTACTGAAATCGATAAGCGCATGGGTCAAATCAACGAACGTCTTGATCAGATCGGGTGGAATATCCAGCGTTCGATTGATCGTATGGGTGCACCTTACGGCATCCGCAACGAAACGTATTTCTACCCCAAAATGCTGGAATTGCTCAAAGAACGGTTGGGCGCGACTGTGGAAGAATGTCGTGTTGCTGGTGAAAATTTCAACGTAGCTGTCATCAACGGCGACCCTATTCTAGTAGCACTTGCAGTGAGTACGACACGCGGTATTACTCAGCGTCTGCTGCGCAAGCGCGAGCGCTATATTGAAGAGACGGGCGTCGTGCCCGCGCGCTTTCTCTACGTCGTCGGCTCAATCTACAGCCGCCGGGCGGAAGAGTTGCGCCAGGCAGGCTTCGAGGTGCTGGAGCCCAAAATCGACGAAGACGACCGCGATGTCTTTCCGGTTGACTAAATGTCCACACGGTTGCCGAGAGATGGATGCAGCCTTTGCCCGGCCTCAATCAACCAGCAGCGGCGCGACTTCGCTGCCCAGCAGCTCAATGCCCCGCATAAACTTGGCGTGGGGCAGCAGCCCCACATCCATCTGCAAGGTCACGCGCGCGAGGCCGCCCAGCGCTTTGCTGTGGCGCGCAATTTTGGCGGCGACCTCTTGAGGGCTGCCGACCAAGAACGCGCCCCGCTCGCCCCGCTGCGCCTCAAAGCCGGCGCGCGTGACCGGCGGCCAGCCGCGCTCTTTGCCGACTTGGGTAAAGGTGCGCGCGTAGCCGGGGAAGAACTCATCAACGGCCTGCTCTGTGGTCTCCGCTACGTAGCCCAGCGAATGCAGGCCAACCTTGAGCTGGTCGGGCGCGTGGCCGGCCTGCTCGCCAGCCCGGCGATAGAGATCGACCAGCGGCGCAAAGCGGTGGGTTTCGCCGCCGATCACGGCGACCATCAGCGGCAGGCCGAGCGCGCCGGCGCGTGCAAACGAAGCGGGCGTACCGCCCACGCCCACCCAAATCGGCAGCGGCCTTTGCAGCGGTCGCGGGTAGATGCCCTGGCCGGTTAGCGCCGGGCGGTGTCGGCCCGACCAGCGAACGCGTTCGCTGTCGCGGATTTGGAGCAGCAGCTCCAGCTTTTCGACGAAGAGCGAGTCGTAGTCCGCAAAATCCAGCCCAAAGAGCGGGAACGCTTCGGAAAAGGAGCCGCGCCCGACGACCATTTCGGCGCGCCCGCCCGAAATCAAATCGAGGGTGGCGTAATTTTGAAAGACGCGCACCGGGTCGGCGGCGCTGAGCACCGTGACGGCGCTGGTCAGGCGGATGTTCCGGGTGCGCGCCGCGCCCGCCGCCAGAATCACGTGGGGCGCGGAATCGAGATACTCGCGCCGGTGGTGCTCGCCAATGCCGAAAATATCCAGCCCGACCTGGTCGGCGTGCTCGATGCGTTCGAGCAGTTCGCGCATGGCCTGCGCAGCGTCGCTGTAGTTGCCCGTCTCGTCCACCGTAACGGCGGCAAAGCTGTCGATGCCAAGTTCCATAAGGTTGCCTTTTGAGTTGAATCGTTAAGAGCCAAACAAACTACTGTTGCCGTCGCTGGAGGATTCCAAGCAGCCTTTAGACCATTCTGCCCGCGCCCGTTCTGCCCGCTCATAAGCCAACTCACCCCCCACCCACGTCTGTTCGACCCGCAAATATAGCAAATCTTCCGTCGGCGTCGCCAGCGGATCGCCGCTGAGCACGGCCAAATCGGCCCACTTGCCCGGCGTGAGGCTGCCCCGGTTCTCTTCGTCGCCGCTCAAAATTGCGCCGCCCATGGTGTACGCATACAGCGCCTCCTCCATCGTGACCGCCTGTCCCGCGCCCAGCGGGTTGCCCGCGTGATCGAGCCGGTCGACCGCCGCCTTCAGCCCGATCAGCGGGTTGTCGTCGGGCACGACCGGGGCGTCGGTGCTCAGCGCAGCGTCGAGGCCCGCATCGAGCATGGCGCGCAGACCGTAGGCGCGGTCAAAGAAGAGTTCGGGCATGTAGCGGCGGAAGGTGGCGCCCATGGCGGAGATAAAGACGGCCTGGGTGGCGGCCATCACGCCGAGGCGGGCGCAGCGGGCCAGGTGATCGGGCGTGGGCAGGGCCAAGTGCTCGATGCGGTGTCGCAGATCGGGCCGCGGCTCGCGCTGGTGCAGCAGCTCGTAGATCGAGATCACCTGCTCCAGCGCCACGTCGCCGTTGGCGTGGGTGGCAATGCGGTAGCCCTGCATGTGCGCCTCCCACATCAAATCGGCCAGCGCTTCGTCCTCGTAAATCAGCACGCCCTTCGTGCCCGTTTCTCGGTAGGGGATCGAGACGGCGGCGGTGGCGCTCGTCATACCGCCGTCGGCGAAGAATTTGACGCTGTCGATGCGCAGCCTGTCGCTGACAAAGTGCTCGGCCAGCGGCGCGAGCTCCTCACCAAAGCGCCGCCCCGGCAGCAGGTTGATGCGCACGGGCAGCCGCCCTTCGCGCTCCAGCTGTCGATAAATTGCAACCTGGCTCGGCGTCGGGTTGGGATCGGTGGCGCTGGTGATGCCGAGGCGAAGCTGGTGCTGCGTGGCCGCTTCAATGGCCGCCGCCATCTCCTCGTCGCTCGCTTCGGGAATTAGCCGCCCGACGAGCTCCATCGCCGTCTCCTGCAAAATCCCATTGGGTTCGCCGTTTGCATCGTGGAGAATCACGCCGCCCGGTGGATCGGGCGTTGCGCTGCTGATGCCCGCCAGCTCGAGCGCGCGGCTGTTGGCGACGGCGATGTGGCCGCAGGTGCGCACGAGGTAGATGGGGTGGTCGCGACTCGCCAGATCGAGATCGTCGCGCGTGAGGTGGCGGCCTTCGGGCAGCAGCGCCTCGTTGTAGCCGTTGCCGCGCAGCCACGTGCCCGGCGCTTCACGCTGCGCGCGCTCGGCGAAGCGCTCGATCACGGCGGGGATGTCGGGCGCCTGATGAATGCGCACGTCGACGAGCTGCGTCAACAACAGCCCCAGCCACGAGACGTGGACGTGGGCGTCGTTGAAGCCGGGGATCAGCGTGCGCCCCGCCAAGTCGACCCGCTCGACGCCGGGCCGCTCCAGCTCGCGCAGGTCGCCCACGCTGTGGATGCGGCCCTCGTCGTCGACGAGGAGGGCTTCGGCGGTGGGGTGGTCGGCGTCCATGGTGTGGATGGGGCCGTTAAAGAAGAGGCGCATGAGACGTTCTCCGTAATGAGGTGAATTAGAGCAGTGGTTGACTAAGCTACATGGCTAAGTTAAAATCGAAGCCACCATGATACAAGTAACCATACACGAAGCAAAAACCCATTTGTCCCGCTTGATTCGCCTTGCGTTGAGTGGCGAAGAAGTCGTCATCGCCAGAGGCAAACAGCCGGTGGTCAAGCTCGTTGTGGTGCCGGAGATGCGAAACCAACGACGGCTGGGGGGCGCTGCGGACGTTATCGAATTTATCGCCGACGATTTCAACGCTCCGCTGATCTGCCCTTTCCTCATCGAGATCCCTTTGATCGTTTTCTGATTGGGCAAGCGCTCTCCGAAGACATGACGCTGCTCACTGCAGACGGACAAATTCAGCAGTATGCCGTCTCAACGCTTTGGTGAATGCATCCACGAACGTGAGCGGATCAACGGCTGATCGAGCAGCGGTGAAGCCGGGTGGTCAACAGCGCTTTCTGGTCACCCCTCGAAGGTCGGGTTGCGTTTAATTCAAAATCTCGTCGTCATATTAGCGGATCTGTCACAATCTCACCACCCAAAGGAGGTTCTCCATGTCATTCAAATTAGCCTACAGCACCCTGCGCTGGCGCGAGCCCGATCTCGAACCGGCCCTTGTCGCGCTCAAGGAAGCGGGCTGGGACGGCTGGGAGTGTCGGCTCGACCTCGACTGGCTGGGCACGCCGCAGCGCGTCAAGCAGATTTGCGACAACGCCGACATGCCCATGGTCGTCTACACGGCGAGCGGCAGGCCGGAGGATAGCGACGCGGCCACCTTCGCGCGCAACCAGCGGCGCATGGAGTTTGCCGCCGAGATGGGCGTCGATTGCTTTATGTATATGAGCGGTCGCAAGCCGGAGGGTCGCGCCGTCACCGATGACGACATCAAGCGCGCGGCGGCGGCGGCGGATGCGTGGGCCGAATTTGCCGAGCCGCTGGGGCTGGAGCTGAGCTACCACATCCACACCAATCTGCTGGTCGACAACATCGAGCACTGGCAGCTCTACATGCAGCAGCTCGATAAGGCCAAGCTCTGCATCGACGTCTCGCACGCCGAGCTGTGGGGCTACGACCCGGCGCAGTCGCTGCGCGATTTTCAGGATCAGCTGAATTACGTGCATCTCCAGGATTACGCCTCCTGCACGGTAAAAGAAGAGGGCAAGTACAATCCCGTGTGGGTCGCCGTGGGCGAGGCCGAGTGTCTCGACTTCGTCGAAGTGCGCGAGACGCTGGAAGCCATGAACTTTGACCGCTGGGTCACGGGCTGCCCCGGCGAGCCCGTTCCCGGCTACGAGGATGCGGTGAGCGAGGCGCGGTATAGCGGACAGATGTATGAGTATTTGCGTGGAATTGGCTATTGAGGGAGGAAAGCACACCAGGTCCCCCGTGCTTTGCTGCGTGACAAACTTGGCCCGCCCGGCCACTCGTGAATTTGCCGCGATGTTTGTCCGCTGCCGATGTCACCTGGCGGAGCACAGGGAGCTACCGTCTAGGCTACGTCTAGGCTACGCCGGCAGCTCCGGCTCCAGCCGCTGCGACTCGGCGAGCAGCTCGCGCGCGTCGCGCCGCTTGCGCCGCCACTCCTGAATCAGCGGGAACAAGCGTTCCGCCGTCACCAGCAAAATAATAACGGCCTGCACGAGCAAGACCACCTCGCGCGTCACGTCCGACGAGCGCTCCATGATCGAGGCCCCGGTGCGCAGGTAGCCGTAAAAGAGCCCCGCGAAGAGCACGCCAATCGGGTTGTTGCGCGCCAGCAGCGCGACCACAATTCCCTCGAAGCCAATGTTGGGCGACAGCCCCAGCGTCACCCGGCCCAGCAGCCCCAGCACGAGATGGGCGCCCGCCAGCCCGGCCAGCACGCCGCTGATCGCCATGCTCAACGCCACCGTGCGCCGGGTGCGGATGCCGCCGTACTCGGCAAAGCGAATGTTGGCGCCAATCAGCCGAATCTCGTAGCCCAGCGGCGTGCGGCGCAGCAGAAACCACGTGGCCACCACAGCCAGAATCATGATGTAAAGCATGATCGTGACGCGCGTGCGCGGGATGATAATGGGGAGCACTGCCGTGTCGGGGAAGGGGGGGCTGCCGATGAAGCCGAGCGCGCGGTCGCGCAGGAATTCGATGAGCAGGAGCTGATAGATTTGGATGGCGATGATGTTGAGCATCAGCGTGCTCACAATTTCGTCCACGCTGAGGTAAGCCTTGAGCAGGCCCGGAATCAGCCCCCACAGAAAGCCGACCGCGCCCGCCGCGATCAGCGCCAGCGGAATGTGCAGCCAGATCGGCGCGTCGACAAAGAGCGCCACGGCTCCAGCGGCCAGCGCGCCCAAAAAGAGCTGCCCCTCCGCGCCCAGGCTAAACTGCTTGGCCCGAAAGACCACCGCCACGGACAGCCCCAGCAGAATCAGCGTGATGCTCTCCTCGATCCAGTTGCCAAAGCGATTCATGCCGCGCACCTGAACGCCATCCTCAAGCGAAAGGCGCGGCAGCGGCCCCGTCAGCAGCGCGCGGAAGGCCGCCACCGGCTCCTCGCTCACCAACGAGGTGATCACAAAGCCAATTGCGAGCGCAATCAGCACCACGGCCACAATGCGCAGCAGGTCGACGAGGAGTTGTTGGTTGGGGAGGGTCATAAATCAAAAGGGAGGGTGCTTGTTTGAATCACGGAGCACTTCGCGCAGGTTGACCACTTCTTCCCGGTTTAACCTCAGCCGTCCAATGGTGGCTCGCCCAGTTGGTGTGATTCCGGCAAGCATTAAAAAATCGCGGCTCCATACAAAATGCACCTTCCACTGGTGCAAACGTGGATTGTATAGTGCCGCAATTCTACCGGTCAATGGATCAGTAGCTTTTGTATGAGTATACTTTCGATTATTGCATCCCTGACAGGCATAAGCGAGATTGTCAGCACTGTCTTTCCCTCCCAGTGCTCGCGGAAGAATGTGTTCGACGGAAAAGGAGGTGGATGAAAAAGTGCTCTGGCTCAAGCAGTACTCACAACAGAATCGGGCGCGTTCTTTTATTAGGCGACGTAACCGCTTCGGAATTCGTCTGCTACTCATCTTGTGGAGGTGTAATACCTAGTTCAAACATAACCGCATCGAGCGTTGTGCCACGCAATTTGGATAGGTCGCCGAGCGCGCGCATTCGTCGTGCGTTGGCGGCTTCGATAGCATCTGTAATCTCAATCAGTTCGTCCAATTCCGCTGTCTCAATTACCTCATCGCGTCGTTTCTCGATCAGTTCGTGGTAGCGTTGCCACATTGCTTCGGGCAGGCCAAGCTGAACTTGTCGAAACAGTTCAGCTTCGGATTGAGAGGACTGAACCTTCTCTTCAACCGCCGCCGCGACAAACTCATCCGCCGCGACACCGCGTCGCGCCGCCGCATCGCGCACCTGTGCTTCCAATTCTGGCGCCAGCTTTAACGCAATCATTCTTCCCTCCAATCTCTACCACTCGTCCAACACGCCTTTTATTTTGGTGGGTGTTTATCAGTTGGCCTTAACGCTTGACGCATATTGACAACGCCAATACGGTTCATGCGCAATGTCGCAATGGTCACGCGGCCCGTTGGCGTCAAGCCGATGATGCGCGAGGAGTCGCCGCTCCACGCAAAATGCTCTGTCCACTGCTGATGGCGCGGATGAAAAGCGAGACAATTTGTTCTGTCACCGGGTCAAGCGCTTCAACTCGCGTATGTTTGTAGCTGTTGCAGCCAGAACAGGCAAAGGCAAGATTGTCCAATGCCGTTGCCCCACCGCGGCTAACGGGAACAATATGTTCGACGGCAAAAATCTCGGTCGCGTGATCAGCGCGGCTTTTGCAGTATTCACAAAGACCATTTGCCCGTTTGATAATCTCATTTCGTTCGTTAGCTCGAATCCGTCGCCTAGCCATAAGGCGGCTTCCGGCGGAGATTCAGATCATCAATAACGGCGTCGAGAGAGGTATTGCGCAACTGGGCGAGTTCAACCAGGTGAGTCATGCGCTCGGCGTCACCCTGTTCGATTCGTTCAATCAACGACAACAATTCACCGTACTCATCATCGGTGATAGTTTCTGCCTGGCGTTTTTCGTTTAGCATTTGGTAGCGCGCTCGTATCTCTTGTGAAATACCCCGCCGGATTCGCGCAATCAACTCTGCTTCCGGGTCGAGCTGTTCTGGACGGCCAAGCTGCTGACGTACTGCGTCCGCGACAAACTCATCCGCCGCGACACCGCGTCGCGCCGCCGCATCGCGCACCTGTGCTTCCAACTCTGGCGCCAGCTTTAGTGCAATCATTTGTCAATCTCCAATCTCTACAATCCACCCTGCCGCTTGATCCCCGCCATATACAGCCCCAGCTCCTGCTCCGTCACGCCCGGCCCGTTTTCCAGCAGGGCAACAATCTGCCCCTTGAACATGACCGCGATCCGATCCGCCAGGCTCAGCACCTCGGCCAAATCGGCGGAGACGAGCAGCACGGCTTTGCCCTCGTTGCGCTTTTCGACGAGCTCGCGGCGTACAAATTCGCTGGCGCCAATGTCCACGCCGCGCGTGGGCTGGGCGGCGAGCAGCAGCCGCGGCTCGGCGGAAAATTCGCGCGCGACAATCACCTTCTGCATGTTGCCGCCGGAGAGCGAGCCGACGGGGGCGTCCGGCCCCGATGTGCGGATGTCGAATTCTTGGATGAGCGCGTCCGCCTGCTGGTGGATGCGTCGAGGGGAAAGCGAGCCACCGCGGGTAAAGGGCGCGCGGTAGTAGCGATCCACCACGAGATTGTCCGCAATCGAGGCCTCGAGCGCGACGCCGTTGCGCAGCCGATCCTCCGGGATGTGGGCCACGCCCGCCTGCCGCACCGCCCGGGCGCCGTGGCCGAACAGCGATTGGCCGTCGACTAGAAACTCGCCGTCCGTGGGCTGGCGCAGCCCCGCCAGAATTTCCACCAGCTCCGTCTGCCCGTTGCCCTCGACGCCCGCCACGCCCAAAATTTCCCCGGCGTGGACCTCAAAACTCACGCCGTCCAGCACGCTGCGACCGGTCGGCGTGGTGTACTTCAAATTGCGCACCGAGGCCACCACCTCGCCCCGCTCAATCGTCGGCTTGGCAATCTCCAAAAAAACCTCGCGCCCCACCATCAGCCGCGCGATCTCTTCTTCGCTTACGTCCGCCGTCTGCACCCGACCCGTCACTTCGCCGTGGCGCAGCACCGTGACCCGATCCGAAATCTCCTTGACTTCGACCAGCTTGTGCGTGATAAAGATGACGGTCTTGCCCTGGTCAACGAGGCGACGCACGGCCGCGAAGAGGTCGTCCGTCTCCTGCGGCGTGAGCACGGCGGTGGGTTCATCCAAAATTAGAATTTCCGCGCCGCCGTAGAGCGCCTTCAAAATTTCTGCCCGCTGCCGCATCCCCACCGGCGTGCTCTCGACGCGCGCCCGCGGCTCCACGGCCAGCCCGTATTCGTCCGCCAGCCGCTCGGTGATCTCAACGGCCCGGCGGCGATCAAGCAGCCCGCTGGCGTGCGGTTCGCGGCCCAGCACCACGTTTTGCGCAATCGTGAAGCTGGGCACGAGCATAAAATTTTGGTGCACCATGCCGATGCCCAGGTCGATGGCCTCCAGCGGGCTGTTGATCTGCACGCGCTCGCCGCCCAGCCAAATCTCGCCGCTGGTCGGCTGCTCCAGCCCGTACAGAATCTTCATCAGCGTCGATTTGCCCGCGCCATTTTCGCCGACCAGCGCGTGAATCTCGCCCCGCTCCACGTCAAAATCGACGCCGCGATTGGCCGCGACGCCGTTGGCATAAATTTTGACGATGTCGCGCATGTCGACGAGGGGCATGGGGTAATCCTAAAAAGAATCATCTCGGCGGTACGGGCACGCCGTGGCGTGCCCGTACCGCCGAGATGATTACAAGGCAACTTACTCAAACGCCGTCGCCACCTCGATCTCGCCGTTGGTAACCGCTTGTTCAGCCTCTTCCACCAGCTGCTTGACTTCGTCCGGCGTGTTCTCTTCGTAGTACTGGTTGCGCGCCAGCCCAACGCCGCCCTCGGCAATCCCCAGCGCCTCGACTTCGCCCACGGGCAGCTCGCCCTGTAGGTACAGATCAATGGCGCGGTAGAGCGAATTGTCCACGTTCTTAAGCATCGAGGTCAGAATGTGCTCGGCCTGATCGGGACTGGCTCCCTCCACCACCAGTGCCTGGTCGGAGTCGACGCCGATGGCGTAGTGACCCGTGTCCGCTGCGGCTTCAAAGACGCCCCCGCCGCTGCCGGCCGCAATCTGGAAGATGATGTCCGCGCCCTGGCCATACTGCGCCTCAGCCACGTCGCGGCCGCGCGCCGGGTCGTTCCACGGCGTCTGCCCGCCGACGTACTGGCGAATCACCGTGGCGTCCGGGTTGGTGTCCATCACGCCCTGCTCATAGCCGACGATAAAGTCCAGAATCACGGGGATTTCCAGCCCGCCCATGGCCGCGACGATGGACTCCTCGTTCATGCCTTCAATCTCCTGCGTCGTCATCGCGCCGGCGTAGACGCCCGCGAGGTAGGAGCCTTCGTTCTGCTTGTAGGTAATCGAGTAGACGTTGTCGCAGCAGCCGGTGGAATAGTCGACCGGCGCATCAAAGATGATAAAGGTCTGGTCCGGGTACTGTGGCGCGATCTCCTGCAGGTATTCGACCATCTGGAAGGTGCCCACGATCAGCACGTCGAATTCCTCATTCTCGACGGTGTCGATCAGCGCCGACTCCCACTGCGTTTCGTCCAGCCCGGCTTCGATGATGTCGGTCTCGATGCCGAAATCTGCTTCGGCCTGGTTCAACCCGCGCTGTGCCGAATCGTAAAACGACTGGTCGCCCAGTGCGCCATTGACGAAGAGCAGCACGCGCGTGTCGGCGTTGGATTCTTCATCGACCGCCTCGTCTTCAACTTCTTCCGTTTCGTCGTCATCGCCCGTACCGCGGACGGCGCCGGAGCTGCTGCGCTCGTCCGGAATGGCGCACGCGCTCACCAGCAGCAGCGCGATCAGCAGCGTCAACAAAGCAAACAATTTTCGGTTCATTGGGTTCTCCTTGAGAGGTAAGTTAAGCGTTCAGAAAGTTCAGCAAGATGGTAGCGCGGCAGGGGCGGCGTGTCAAACAGATGCAGGAGGAACAAGGGATGATCCACAAAGGAACACGAAGCAGAGAGCGGTAATTTCCTTCCTTCGTGAACCTTCGTGCCCTTCGTGGATCGTTTATCTGCTACGCCTGCTCAAACAGCTCGTCCCCCTCTTGACGCTGCCGATAGCCGCTGACCATCAGACCGGGACGGCCCATGCTTTGGCCGTAAAGCTGGCGATTATCCGGGTCGCGGTAGCCCATGCGCACGAGGCGGCGCGGCTTCTTGGTTTGGTTGATGTAGGAGCCGTGGATGGTGTCGATGGAGAAGAGGACGACGTCGCCCGCCTTGGCGGGCACGGGCACGGTCTCCTCCAGGCTGTACTCATCGGTGGGCAGGTGGGGCGTGCAGGGGCCCTCCTCGGTTTCGGTGATGTGCTCCAGGTGGCCCTGCTTGTGCGAGCCGGCCAGAAAGCGAATCTCGCCGTTCTCGTGCGAGGTGTCGTCGAGATGGACGAGCACGTCGATGTAGCGACCGTCCTGGTGGCCGTAGAAGGGGTTGTCCTGGTGCATGGGGAAGGGGTGGCCCGTCTGCGGCGGCTTGATGTGCATGGTGGTGTGGTGCAGCTCCACGCTGGGGCCCAGCAGGTTGCTGAGCGCCTGCGTCAGCTTGGGGTGGATCACGGCGCGGGCCCAGGCGGCAGAATAAAAGTGCAGATCGTGCATGGCCGTCAGCTTGGATTGCTTCTCGGTTTCGGGGTCCATGTAGGCCTGTCGCCAGGGGCCGGACCAGCCGGGGCTGGTAAAGGCCCACTCCTCCACCAGCCGATCCATCTCGTCCGAAAGCGCCTGCGTTTCGTCGGCGCTGTAGACTTGCGGGATGTGGAGGAAGCCATTTTCATTGTAAAAGTCGATTTGGTCTTGGGTGAGCATGGGTGTCTCCTTTGAATAATCTCGTTCCACGCTCCGCGTGGAATGCCATGCCGGACGCTCTGCGTCCGAGTTGCGAGCGCTAAAATTACCGTGTGGCGACAGGAGACGCAGAGCGTCTCTATCGCGCATTCCACGCAGAGCGTGGAACGAGCAGCATCACCCCAGCTGCGCCAAATCCACCTGATCGCGTTCGAGCAGCGCGGCAAAGCGGTCGTGCGTCTGCGCAATCGCCTCGCGCAGCCCCGTGTGCGGCAGTTCGCCGAGGATGGCGCGCAGGCCGCTGTCGTCCAGGTTGGGCGGGAAGGGGAGCGGCGCATCCTGCTCGTGGGTAACATTGGCCTGCGGGTACAGGTCGGTCAACGTTTGCACAAAATCATCCACGGTGATCACGTCGTTGCGCAAATTGCAGGCCGCCGCGCCGGGATGTTGAGCACGAGCCGAGGCGATAAACATCTTGGCGACATCATCTGCATACTGCAAAGCAAAGGGGCCGCTAAACTTGATATGAAACGGTCGACCGGCCGCTGTGGCCAGAATCGCTTTGGCAATATCCGAAGTCAACCCTTGGTCACGGGCGACGCCGTAGACGATGTACGGGCGCAGCCCCACGCTGCCCACGCCCCAATCCTGCCAGTACAGCCGGGCCGTGCCTTCGTTGGCCTGTTTGTACACGCCGTAGAGCGTCTGCGGATCAAGCGGCACATCGTCGGGGACGGGCGTATCGGGGTAGCGATCGGCGGGGCCAAGCACGGCCAGCGAGCTGGCGTAGGCGAAGCCCTGCACGGTTCCGCCATTGTTCTGGTGGCCGTGTCGCGCCGCCTCAAATAAATTGACCGTGCCGACCACGTTGACCTGCGCGCCCAACGACGGGTTGGCGCGGCAGAAGGGAACCTGCAGGCCCGCCAGATGGACGATGTGCGTGACGCCGTGCTCGTCGACGAGCGCGCGCACGTCGTTCAACTTTGTTACGTCCAGCTTGGCAAAGGTAATTTTCGACAGCTCGTCGTCGCTGAGAAGCAGCCGCGGGCGCACGGGGTCGTCTGCGAGATCGGTGGCGATAATGGTTGCGCCATCGTCGACCAGATTGCGCAGCACCCAGGCGCCGATGCAGCCGAGGGAGCCGGTGATGAGGAAGGTGTTCATAAGCAATAAGCAATAAGCAGTAAGCAGTAAGTATTCCCTACTGCTTATTGCTTATTGCTGGGTCTCCTCCACACATGTATTCGTCAACCGCCCCAGCCCCTCGACTTCGACCGTGACCGTGTCGCCGTCCTTGAGGAAAATCGCTGGCTTGCGGAATGCGCCAACCCCATCGGGCGTGCCGGTGGTGATGATGTCGCCGGGGCGCAGGGTGATGCCGCGGCTGAGGTAGTGGATGAGGTAGGGCACTTGGAAGATCATCTCGCTCGTGCTCGAATCCTGCATCGCCTCGCCGTTGACTTCGCAGCGGATTGACAAATTATTGGGGTCGGCAATCTCGTCGCGCGTCACAAACCAGGGGCCAAGCGGGCAGAAGGTGTCCAGCGACTTGCCGTAAATCCACTGGTCGCCGGGGCGCATCTGCAGGTCGCGCGCGCTCACATCGTGGCAGTTCATGTAGCCCGCCACGTAGTTCATCGCCTCCGCCTCGCTCACGTTGGTGGCCGTTTTGCCAATCACCACGGCCAGTTCCGCCTCCCAGTCGACCTGGCTCGTTACCTCCGGGTTCCAGCGGATCGCATCGCCGGGGCCAACGATTGACGTGGTGTACTTGGTAAACATCGTCGGAAATTCGGGCACTTTGCCGCCCGTTTCGCGCACGTGGTCCATGTAGTTTAGCCCAATCGCGACAATTTTGGATGGATTGCTAAGCGGCGCAAGCAGCTGCACCTCGCTCACTGTCGTGCCGCTGTCGGCGTTAGTTTCGTCGACAATCTGCTGGGCCTGCGCCATCGCTTCATCACCCGCTTCGAGCAGGCTCAACAGGTCGTTGGGCAGCTGCCCGCCCGACGCCAGCGCGAGGTTGATGACGTAGTCGTCGATGAGCGCGCCGAGGTGCGGGCCGTCGCCGTTGTGGTTGTAGGTAACAAGTTTCATATAGAGTTCTCCAAAGATTTTTAACGCGGAGGGCGCTGAGGAGGCGCTGAGGGACGCGAAGGAATTCAATTCGTTTGCCCCTGCAATCCTCTGCGCCTTCTCTACGCCTCCGCGTTGAGTTTTTCAATATCGATGAGACTTTGAACGTCCACCGCATGCCCCGTTTCAATCGACTCGTTGGCGGCAATGCCGAGCAGGATCGACGCCGCGCCATCGACGTGGGAGGCGGCGCGGTCGTAGGGATCGGGCGGTGGGGTGGGCGAAAAAATTTGTTCGAGCATGATCGGGTCGGCGCCGCCGTGGCCGCCGCCTTCGCTGCGGGGCACGTTCACCACGTAAGGCCGGCCGTGCATGGGGAAGACGCGGATTTCCTCGCGCTTAAAGTGGGCCAGCGCTTCGGCGTCGAGCTGCGCGTCCAGCGTCTCCTCCTCGCCCGCGACAAAGGTGCGCCCCACCGATTCCACCAAATCCAGCTCGACGCGCCCGCGGTCGCCGGTAATGGCAACGGTGTAGCCCTCCCACGGCGCGTAGGCGAGCAGCGAATAGGTAAGAATTGCCCCGCTGGCGTAGCGCGCGGTGACGCTCATCGTGTCTTCGCTGCTGATGTTGTCGCCAAAGACGTTGCGGTCGCGGATGTAGCCGGAAGCCGGCGCGCCGTTGGGGTTGTCCTCGGTATCGAGCCCGCTGCCGCTAAAGTTGACCGGGTCGCGCTCGGCGGCGAAGTAGAGGTCGCGCAGCTTGTCGTTTTCATCCAGCCGCAGGGCAAAGGGATCATTCGCCGCGGCGTCGACGCCGGTGTAGCGGTCGTAAGCGTAGGACTCGCCGCGGGCGGCGGCGTTGGCGCGCCCGTAGAATTGCAAATCACCCAAAGCGAAAACCGTCTGCGGAACCGAGTCGATCCACCAGTTGATCAGGTCAAAGTGGTGGGTGGCCTTATGCACCAGCAGCCCGCCGGACTTGTCCTTTTCGCGGTGCCAGCGGCGGAAGTAGTCCGCGCCGTGGTTGGTGTCCAGCACCCACTGAAAGTTGACGTGCGTGGGCCGCCCGACGGCGCCGTCACGAATCAGCTCCTTGAGTTTGGTGGCGAGGGGGGCGTAGCGGTAGTTAAAGGTCACGCGCAGGTTGCGACCGGTGCGCTCAACGGCGTCGAGGATGGCGCGGGCCTTTTCGGCGTCCGTCGTCATCGGCTTTTCGGTGATGGCGTCGCAGCCCAGCTCCATGGCGCGAACGATGTAGGTGTGGTGCGTCGAATCCATCGTCGTCACGATGACGGTATCGGGCCGGGTGTCGCGCACCATCTGGTCAAAGGCGTCCAGATTGTTGGGGGAATCGGGCGCGATGCGGTAGGTGGGCAGCCGCGCGTGGCCAGCTTGGGCGAGCTGGTCGTTGTAGAAGGCCATGCGCGTGGGGCTGAGATCGCAGAGCGCGACCAGTTCGCTGCTGTCGGCGAAGCGTTCGGTGACGGCGCGCACAAACATGCTCGCGCGCCCGCCCGTGCCGACGATGGCGTAGCGTTGGCGATTGTTGCTCATGGGGCAGATCGGTTGGCTGGGAGCGGTTGGGTGGAAGCGGTTGGTTGTTGGGGAAGAATGGTAACGCAGGGGCGGCGAAATGTCAATGGCTGTCAATGCGGTTCAGGCAGCACAAGCCAAGCGGTTTTACCAGGGTAATGGTTTACTTAGCTTGATTGAGCGCCGCCTGCGCCACCCAGCTTGATTTCGCCCAGCGCATCGACGTAGTCGCCGAGCGCACGGCTCTCCTCTTCCACCTCAGTCAGCAGCCGCCGATAGTCGGCCACCTCGCCCTTGGATTGGCTCGTGAGCGCCTGCGAATAGAGCGTGCCCAGCATCGTGATCGTGTTCTCGATTTTGATTTCAGCCCACTCCATGGTCTCCTGCAGCGTTTCCAGCGTGGTCAACTGCTGCCGTCGATTGGCCAGCGTGCGCGCCAGCTCCTGCTCGATGCGCGGCGACGAAGCGGCGGTTAGCTGTGTCTCCAGCCGCTGAATGGCCTGGGGAATCGACTGGAGATCGGCCTGGAGCAACTCATTCTGTCGAAATTGATCCACCCGCTGCGCCAGCACGGCCAGCGACGCCTGCCAGCGCTCGATCTGCCGCTCTACCTCCTGGACGCGGGCGCGGTTAAAGTGCGTCGGTGACTGCGCGACCAGATGCGTGATGCCTTTGCGGTAGGCCTCCGCTTGAGCAAGATAGTCCCGCAGTTCGGGCGTTTGCACACCCCGCATCGACGACGGTCCCGGCGCTGTGGGGGGACGCGCCGCGGGCAGAACGGCTCGCTCGTCGGCTCGTCGAGCGTCCGGGCGTCGGTCGTCGCCCCGCAGTTGGCCCAAGAGCCCGCGAGCCGCATCGGCCAAATCGGAGAGGCCGATATCGTCGTCGCGTTGATTGTCATTGCGCCGATTATCGTCGCGCTTTTCTTCATCGCGCTTCTCGCGCTCTTTTTTGCGCTTCTTCTTGCTTTTGCGCAGCTTTTTTTTGGCCCCATCAAAGAGCTCTTCAAATAGATCATCCAGGTCGGGCATCAGGCTCCTCTCCGGTCAGATGTTGACCGCTACGCTTCTCGTTGCACGCTTTTATCTTATCTGGTTGCGCCGCGAATAGCAAGACGGTTTGGTTAGTCTTCGGTGAGAGAAGGAGTTGGGTTAGGTGAAGTATCCGAGGCAAGCCACCTACCTGTGAACAATGGACACTTGCGCGCCAACAGCGGCACGCTCAAGGTCTCAAGGCGCACCATCAGCCGATTCTCCAGCTGATCGATGCCCATGGCTACACCACGGACAAGACGTACGCGGCTCAGACGGAATGCGCCAAAGCTACGCGCAGCTTAGACTTTAAGAAGCTAATCGAGGCAAATGTGATCGAGCGCAAGGGCCGAGGGCGCAGCACGTACTATCAGCGCAACACGTACTATCAGCGCAGCACGTACTATCAGCGCAGCACGTACTATCAGCGCAGCACGTACTATCAGCGCAGCACGTACTATCAGCGCAGCACGTACTATCAGCGCAAAGAATCGTGAGCGGCCACAGGCCTTCTCCGAAGTAAGGGGACCTGCTACTCTTATTTGCGCTTTCGGAAGAAGTTGACGATATAGTTCAGGTCAATCCCAACCCCTGAGAAGTTCGGTTGAAGAATTAGTGCGTCAACCAGAACGCCAGAGTTCCGGCGCTTGATTTCTTTCGCAACCTCAAAATCTGTAAGTGCTTTCTTATCTCTTATGTCTCGAAACATTTTTTGAATGACTTCTACAATTTCTTCAGAAGTTTTGCACACTTGCTTTAGTGGAATTAGAAGCAAGTTATCGTCGTGGTGTGAATTGACTCCACGATTGTTTCTCAGATAGTGAGCATCAGAAAATCCTTTTTCCAGTCCCCCAGCCATAAATTGGTGAGGGTTGCGGGTAGTGATTAGAATGGCAGGAAGCACTTCTTCTCCAGGGATGCCGTTAATATGATGCCAAGAAAAAACCTCATCAACGAAATGGCTTCCAACTGTACCTCGAATTACAACTGAGTTGTTTGTAGAGGCCATATCAGCCATTTTTTCAAAATTTTGGTAAACAACATTTCTCAAAGGCTCATGCCATCCATGATCCAACACGTAGATGTAATAACCTCGCTCTGCATCAACAGGCAACTCGCCCAAAGAATGAATCATTAGTCCCATAAGACCATTTCTCTCTCAATACACGAATTTGTAGAAAACCCAGCGGCTTGCATCTCGATAATCATCTTATTCAGCGCCACGACTTCACCGAATGATTCGGTCATACTCATCATGGTCACCAATCCACACCCAGATGTAGTCTCCATCATCTTCGACGGCCAGCACGCGATGACTCAGACCGACGCGCGCAGACCAATAGTCGCCGACCTTTTTGAAATGCAGCGACGGGTGCGCAGGACTCTGCTTGAGCAATTCAAAATTCTTGCGAGCCAAGCGCTGAATAGGCAGCGGTAACTTATAAAAACGTTGCCAGAATTTCGGGGTAGTGCGATGCATTTACAGCGCTCTTAACCTGTTTTCGGCTTTCGCGGCCATCGCCTCTTCTCTCAAGAAATCCAGCTTTCCCGTTGCGACATCTTCCTCAAGCTGCTTATCCCAGGCTTGCCAATCCAATTCGGCAAACCAAGTGCGAATTTGTGCAAACTCTTTAGGTGGCAACGCTTTAATCTCTGTTTGGATGCGTTCAATCTGTGTCATGCAAACCTCTCTATGAATCGACATAAGCGGTCAAAGGTGTGGGCAAGATTTTACTACATAAGCAAAATCCCGCCCACAAGCTTTACACCCCCACCGCCTCCGCCGCAATCGACACCGCGCTCGACGCCGACCCCGCCTCGTCCCGCGCGGCGATCATCTTGTTCAACGCCTGCAAGTACGCCTTGCCGCTGGCGACGACAATGTCCGTGTCCGCGCCGCGGCCGCTGAAGAGGCGGCGGCGAGCGCGACCCTGCGCCGTCTGCGCGTAACCCGTTTCGGCGGGCGCTTCGACGCGAATCGTCACGTCGCCGTTGGCGTCCATGCCGGAGGTGACGGCCTGCACCAGGTACTCGGCCAGCGTATTTTCGACGCCCACGATCTGGTCAATCGCGCCGTAAACGGCGTCGACCGGGCCCGTGCCAAAGGCGGCGGCCATCTGAAGCTCGCCGCTGCCCACGTGCCGCAGCGTCACGCCCGCCATCGGCTGCGTGCGGTTGGTGCCGCAGTGCACCTGCATGTCGACCAGCTCCCAGGTCTCCTCTGGCTGGTAGAGTTCGTCGCCGACCAGCGCCTCCAAATCGGCGTCGGTGACGGTCTTTTTCTTGTCCGCCAAATCCTTGAAGCGCACAAAGACCTCGTGCAGCTCGTCGGGCGTAAAGTGGTAGCCCATCTCCTCCAGCTTCGAGCGCAGCGCGTGGCGACCGGAATGCTTGCCCAGCACCAGCTTGCTCTGGTTCAGGCCGATAGTCGAGGCGTCCATAATTTCGTAGGTGCGCTTGTTCTTGAGCATCCCATCCTGGTGGATGCCCGCCTCGTGCGCAAACGCATTCGCGCCCACGATGGCCTTATTGGGCTGGATCACCATGCCGGTGTAGCGGCTGACCATGTCGCTCGTGCGGTGGATTTCACGGGTGACGATGTTGGTCTCCAGCCCAAAGACGGACTCGCGCGTGTAGAGCGCCATCACCGCCTCCTCCAGCGAGGTGTTGCCCGCGCGCTCGCCAATCCCGTTAATCGTGACCTCCACCTGGCGCGCGCCGTGGGCCACGCCCGCCAGCGTGTTGGCCGTCGCCATGCCCAAATCATTGTGGCAGTGGGTGCTAAAGATCACCTCTTTGCCGCCGGGGACGTTGTCGCGCAGGTGCTGGATCAGCCCGCCAAATTCTTCGGGCGTGGTGTAGCCGACGGTGTCGGGGATATTCAGCGTCGTCGCTCCCGCCTGAATGGCGACCTCCAGCACGCGCACCAAAAATTCCGGGTCGGAGCGACCGGCGTCCTCCGGGCTAAATTCCACGTCGCTGCACAGGCTGCGCGCGTACTGCACCGCGTCGCCCACGGTTTCGAGCACGTCGTCGCGGCTCATGCGCAGCTTGTCCTGCATGTGGATGTCGCTGGTGGCGATAAAGGTGTGGATGCGCGGGCGCACGGCGTCCTGCACGGCCTCCCACGCCTTGTCGATGTCTTTCTGGTTGGCCCGCGACAGCCCCGCGATCACCGGCGGCGCGACGACGTTGCCCTCTTTGTCCACCCGCGCCCTGCGCCCGACCGTCCGCGCAATCTGCTGCACCGCCGCCAAATCGCCCGGCGAGGCCGCCGGAAAGCCCGCCTCCATAATGTCGACGCCGAGGCGGGCCAGCTGTTGGGCGATGTCCAGCTTCTCCTGCGCCGTCATCGTCGCGCCGGGGCTCTGCTCGCCGTCGCGCAGCGTCGTATCGAAGACGACGACGGTGTCGCCGTGCGCAATCTCACGCGCAAAGGCGGCGATGTCGTCAATGCGAAATTGGTTGACGTCGACATCGGTTACGTCGACGTCGGTGGGGTCACTCTCAAAATTATCGACGACGCCATTTGTGCCATTCGTTTGGTCGGACATGGTAGATTCTCCTGATGGAAGGTGTTGAACTGGTTGATGAGATTTGTCGTGCGTATTGCTTAGTGCTTATTGGGGGCTGCTGCGTAAGGTCGCTGAGGCCATCATCCATGATTCACCACCTCCTTTCGGTAGAATCTGTCGCGGTTACTGCGCTACGGTCGTGAAATTTCCAGGTCGCGGCAAATCTTTCGTACCAAGAAATCATCGATTTCTCGATGCCTCGGAACGGTCGATGCGCGTCGCGCTTTGCGGTTTACATACATCGTGTGGTGCCACCTTCGCGCAGAAATTCACAGCCCTCCTGCTCCAGATGGCGGATCAAGTCTCGCCGCTTCATGCGTAGATTGTCACTGATTCACGGATTACGTTGGGCACATCGGCGACCGATTCCTCGGCAAGAATGCGGTTTGCCTCCAACGTCATTTCGACGGCTTCTTGAAGATTGGCGCGAGCTTCTTTAAGCGTGTTCCCCTGCGTGTTTGCGCCAGAAAGTTCTTCGACAAAGCCGATGTACCCTTCCGGCACTTCGAGAAATACTGCGGTAAAATTCATTTTATTCCTCCATAAATACGAAGTCGCCCGCGAGCCATTCATCAATTTCTTCCCGCATCTCTTCGTAGCAGCTCACCGCTTCCGCTGCTTGCTGGGCTAAGACTTTCCGTCGCTCCGCCAACGGCAACTTCATCAA
Source organism: Caldilineaceae bacterium (assembly GCA_965213595.1). GTDB lineage: Bacteria > Chloroflexota > Anaerolineae > Caldilineales > Caldilineaceae > JBCCFC01. The sequence continues at coordinate 98,443 of CBDBZO010000004.1, forward strand.
TTGCGCTTGCGGTGACTCGTCTTCGATTGGTTCTTCAACCAGTTGGGTCAAAAGACGATGTGCGACGGGAAGCTCCGCTTCGGGGAGCTGCGTCACCAGTGTCTGTACTTGTTCACGTGTGATGGTGTTCATCCGGTTCTCCTTTCCAAGCTGTCAACGAATTGCGAGAGCGGATTGAGCAGATGCAAGGCTTCGTTGACACCCATCCGTTCAATCCGCTCCCCAAAATCCGTTGACAGCTTTACCCAACTTCCTTCGCATCCAAGAACGACATCATCTTGCGCAGGTTCTTGCCGACCCGTTCGACTTGCAAATCCTGCTCCTTCTCGCGCGTGGCGTAGTATTTCTTGCCGCCGCCGTGATACTCGTCCATCCACTCCTCGGCAAATTCGCCGGACTGGATTTCCGAAAGCACCTGCTTCATGGCTTTCCGCGTCTCGTCCGTGACGATGCGCGGGCCGCTCTTGTAGTCGCCCCACTCGGCCGTGTCGCTGATCGAGTAGCGCATGTAGTTGAGGCCGCCCTCGTACATCAGGTCGACGATCAGCTTGAGCTCGTGCAGACACTCGAAGTAGGCAATCTCCGGCTGGTAGCCCGCCTCGACCAGCGTCTGGAAGCCCGCCTTGACCAGCTCGCTCGCGCCGCCGCAGAGCACGGCCTGCTCGCCAAACAAATCGGTCTCGGTCTCCTCGGCAAAGGTCGTTTCGAGCACGCCCGCTCTCGTGCTGCCAATGCCCTTGGCGTAGGCCAGCGCGTTGGCCAGCGCGTTGCCGCTTGCGTCCTGGTGAATCGCCACCAGCGCCGGCACGCCCGACCCCTCGACGAAGACTTCTCGCACGCGGTGGCCCGGCGCTTTGGGTGCGACCATCGAGACGTCGACGTTCTCCGGCGGCGTGATTTGGCCGTAGCGGATGTTGAAGCCGTGGGCAAACATCAGCGTGTCGCCCGCCTTCAGGTTCGGGGCCACGTCCTCTTCATAGACCTTGCCCTGGATCGGGTCGGGCAGGGTGAACATGATGAAGTCGGCCTCTTTGGCCGCCTCGGCGTTGGAGAGCACGCGCAGCCCGTCCGCCTCGGCCTTGGCCTTGCTCTTGCTGCCCTCGTACAGCCCCACCACCACCTCGACGCCGCTGTCCTTGAGCGAGAGCGCGTGGGCGTGGCCCTGGCTGCCGTAGCCCAACACGGCCACCGTCTTGCCGTCGAGCTGGGAGAGGTCGGCCTGGTCTTCGTAGTAAATCGTCGCCATGAGAAATCGCTTTCCGTTTGATTTAGTTTGGTTGGTAGAGTATGAATTTTAACGCGGAGGTGTGGAGGCGTAAAGGAGTAAATCTGTCATTTCGAGCGAATGCGAGAAATCTGGATGTGGTTAACGAATACTCTTTGTTGATATTGATGATTGTTCGTCTGCCGCCACAAGATTTCTCCCTCTGGTCAAAATGACAACCATACACCTCTTCGTGTCCCCACACCTCCGCGTTGAATTTGGTTGCTTACGCCAATACCGGCTGGTGCTCGCCTTCCTCGCGAAACTTCTCCGCGATCTGCCGCGCCGTATCGTCGACCACGGCCTGCTTGAGCACTTGGTTGATCAGCGCCGCCGGATCGCGCTCGCCCGCCTGCTGGCGGAAGTATTCGACGAGCCAGGCGCTCAGTTGCAGCTCGATGTCGACTTTGCCGCGCTGAACCGGCACGCCGCCGACGCGCAGTTGGGCACGCGCAAAATCTGCTGCTGTCCATTCAGGATGGTCAGTCAAATCAATGTCTTTATCGTGCATAGCGTCAACGCGCTCCCAATTAGTCTCCGAGTGATGTGTAGAATTCCTGTTGCTCATACTTTGTTGCCTTTCTCATGGAAATAACCCTCACCGTGTCGTTTCGCTCGGTGTAGGTGGCCGCAATGATCCTGCCATGCAGCGAACCGAGTATGTTTATTCGTTCTTCCCCGTACTCAAGTCGGTCATCGACTTTTATCAGATGGAAGCGATTCAACAGGAGTTCTATATCTGCAAAGTCAAGCCCGCGCTCACGCAACGTTCGTTGGCGTTTGACTTCGTCCCACTCGAAATCCATCGGGCTTCCTCCAGTGGCGTTAATATTTGCTTACGCCGGAACCGGCTGGTGCTCGCCTTCCTCGCGAAACTTCTCCGCGATCTGCCGCGCCGTATCGTCGATCACCGCCTGCTTGAGCACCTGGTTGATCAACGCCGCCGGATCGCGCTCGCCCGCCTGCTGGCGGAAGTACTCGACGAGCCAGGCGCTGAGTTGCAGCTCGACATCGACTTTGACGTTGCCGGGCGGGACGGGGACGCCGCCGACGTAAGCCTGGCCGCGTTGAAAATCCTCTGCCGTCATTCTACGATGGTCGGAAAAGTCAATGTCTTCGTCCTGCATCGCCTTTACGCGTTGCCAATCAGTTTCCGAGTGAATTGAAGAGTAATTGTTGCTCATATTTATCTGCCTTTCGCAGTGAAATAACCCGCGTTGCATCTCCGCGTGGCGCGTGAATTAGTGCGACGACTTCGCCTCTTAAGAATCCAGCCGTTAAAAACCGGTCTTCATCATAGTCTATACGGTCATCTTCAACCGTGTAGAAGTAACCTTGAAATATAGCGGGCGCATCGGCAAAATCCAGACCATGTTTGCGCAGATTGGCTTGTCGTTTGTCTTCATCCCATTCGAAGTCCATCGTTCACGCTCCGGTAGCGTTGATCGTTGCTCAAGCCAGAACCGACTGCTGCTCCCCTTCCTTGCGGAAGCGCGCGGCAATCTACCGCGCCGTGTCGTCGACCACGGCCTGCTTGAGTACCTGGTTGATCAGCGCCGCCGGGTCGCGCTCACCGGCCTGCTGGCGGAAGTATTCGACGAGCCAGGCGCTGAGTTGCAGCTCGATGTTGACTTTGCCACGTTGAACGGGCACGCCGCCCACGCGCAGCTGGCCGCGTGCAAAGTCCTCTGCTGTTGCTTCGCGGTGATCGGTGAAATCGATGTCTTCATCACGCATGGCATCAACGCGTGCCCAATCGGTTTCCGATTGTGTTGCAGGATTCTTATTCAAAGTGATTTACCTTTTGAAGGTGATCACGCAGGCGTCAACGGCATTCCCCAGTGAATAGTCGCACGGACTTCCATCTAAAGCCGTTGCTCCTGCATTGGAATCTGCCCGTCGTTAACCAATCGCAGCAGCAGCTGGCGCAACGCCTGGTCAAACGCAGCGGCATTCTGGTCACTTAGGCGGTCGAGCGAGAAGCCGCTGTGGGAGTGGCGACAGGCGATGTACTCCTCAATGGTTGGCGCCCAGACAACTGGCTTTGTCTTTACTTGATCTTCGAGTTCAAACACCCGCTGTTGACTCAACTCCTCCACCAAGCTGCTCGCTTTGAAATCTCGAACGGTCGAGTAGCGCGCGAAAATCTCAATTTCTTCTGATGTGCCGGTTCCCCAACCGCGCGTCAGAATCGCAAGTCGGCCGTTGGGGGCAAGTACCTGGCACAGCCTCGGAAACAGCTCGGCCCAGTTCATCCAGTGCAGGCTATCGCCCGCGGTCACCAGGCCATAGGGTGGCGCGAGCGCCGCCGATTCGACTGCCCCGTGAACCCAGTTCAGATTTTCATGTTGCCCACGGGGAAGCCGCTGTCCCCGCTCGATCATCGGCGACGAGATGTCCACCGCATCCACGCGATCCACGCTCGTCACCAGATTGCGCGCAATATCGCCCAGTCCACAGCCGATGTCGAGTACGGTCGACGGCTCAGTCGGAACCAGTGAGACGAGCACCTCAAACGCTTCCGCCGGATAGGGCGGGCGCAGATGATAGCGCTCGACGACGCTGCCCTCCTGAAAGACAGCGGCATTATCTGTATTCCAGTGAGAGGGCTTCGGCAGCATGGTGATGACGCTACACGCCCCCCGTCACTGCACGCTCGACCGAGCTCGTCCCATTCGCGTGGGCCTTCCAGACGGCGGTGCTGCGGTGGCGACGGCGCTCCGTCGTGCCGCGCGTCAACGCGACGCGGCCGGTGCGCACCATCTCGACAATGCCAAAGTTGTCCAGCAAATCGAGCAGCGCATCCACTCTTTCCTCCGAGCCGACGATCTGCACGACCATGCTGTCCATGGCCACGTCGACGATCTCGGCGCGGTAGATGTTGGCGAGCTGGATAATTTCGGCACGCGTCTCGGAGTTGGTGCGCACGCGGATCAGCGCCAGCTCGCGCAGCACGCTCGGCTTGTCGCTGATGTTCTCGATGCGCGTCACGTCCACCACCTTGCGCAGCTGCTTGATCACCTGGTCCACCATGCGGTCGTCGCCGTCCACGACAAAGGTCATGCGGCTGATGCCCGGCTCTTCGCTGTGGCCGACCTGCAGCGAGTCGATGTTGAAGTTGCGCCGCCGAATCATTCCCGACACGCGGTTGAGCACGCCGGGTTTATCGCGCATCCAGGCGACTAGAGTATATTTCATGATGCCTCGCTTCTTGTTTTTCCGTTAATTGAGTTGTCCCCACGTTCTTTGCAGGGGAGCAAGGGGGCAGGAGAGCAAGGGGGCAAGGGGAGCAATGGAGAGTGTCCTGTCACCCCAGCTCCCCTGCTCCTCCGCTCCCCTGCTCTCTTGCTCACCACGACGGCTGCACCCCGCTATACCCCTGCACCACCGCCGCCTTCGGTCGGCGAATCAGCTCGTCGACCGCCTTGCCGGGGGCGACCATGGGGTAGACGTTGACCTCCTCCTTGACGCGGAAGTCGATCAGGAAGGGGCCGTCGTGGGCGTTGGCCTGATTGATAGCGGGCACGACCTGCTCCGGCTTGGTGACGGCGAGGGCGGGGATGCCGTAGGCGTTGGCGAGCATCACGTAGTCCGGCGAGAAAATCGGCGTGCCGGTGTAGCGCTTGTCGTAGAAGAGCTGCTGCCACTGGCGCACCATACCCAGGAAGCCGTTGTTGATGATGGCAATTTTGATTGGCAAATCGTGCTCCTGCCGGATCACGGCCAGCTCCTGCAAGGTCATCTGGAAGCCGCCGTCGCCGCAGACGACCCACACGGGGCGCTCCGGCGCGGCCATCTGCGCGCCAATCGCGGCGGGCAGCGCGTAGCCCATGGTGCCCAGGCCACCGCTCGTCAGCAGCTGGCCGGCGTGGTCGTGGGTGTAGTATTGGCACTCCCACATCTGGTGCTGCCCCACATCGGTGACGATGATGGCGGGCTGCTCGGTGTTTTTCGTGCCCTCCCAGATTTGCCGAATCACAAAGGGCGGAATCAGCTCGTCGACTTCAAACTGCAGAATGTCGGTCTCCCGCGTATCCTCGCGCCACTCGGCCAGCAGCTGCGCCCACTCCCGATGCTGGTGGCTCTCGTGCTGGTAACTTTTGATGTGTGGCAGCAGCGCGGGCAGCGTCTCGGCCAAATCACCGACCACGGCCACGTCCGGCACGATATTCTTGCCGACCTCGGCCTGATCCAGCTCGAAGTGGACAATTTTAGCCTGCTTGGCAAATTCGTCCAGCCGACCGGTGATGCGGTCGTCGAAGCGCATCCCCAGCGCAATCAGCACGTCGCACTTTTGGACGGCCTTGTTGGCAAAGGCCTCGCCGTGCATGCCGCCCATGCCCAGGCTCAGCGGGTGGCTCTCCGGGATGTTGCCCGTGCCCAGCAGCGTCGTCACCACCGGAATTTCCGCCCGCTCCACCAGCTCGACCAGCTCCTTGCTCATGCCCGCCAGCTGCACGCCGTGCCCCGCCATGATCAGCGGACGCTCGGCGGCGTTGATCAACTCGGCGGCTTGGTGAATGCTTTCGTGGTCAACCGAGGGATACGGCTCAAAGCCCGGCAGCTCGATTTCCATATCGTAGCGGAAGGTTCCCGTCGCATTTTGCACATCCTTGCAGATGTCGATCAGCACCGCGCCCGGTCGCCCTTCGCGCGCGATGTAAAAGGCTTCCTTGAGCACGAGCGGCAAATCGTCGATGTTGGTCACGAGATAGTTGTGCTTGCAAACGGGCTGGGTGACGCCGACCACGTCGGACTCCTGGAACGCGTCTGTGCCGAGCAGGCTGGTGGGCACCTGGCCCGTGATGGCGACAATGGGGATGCTGTCGATCTGGGCGGTGGCGAGGCCGGTGACGAGGTTTGTCGCACCCGGTCCGCTGGTGGCGATGCAGACGCCGACGCGGCCCGTGGCGCGGGCGTAGCCGTCGGCCATGTGGGCGGCGCACTGCTCGTGGCGCACCAGCACATGGTGGATTGCGCCGTTGGCCTCGTAGGGCGAAAGCGCGTCGTAGGTCGGCAGGATGGCGCCGCCGGGGTGGCCGAAGATCGTGTCGACCTCCTCGTGGCGCAGCGCCTCCCACACCATCTGCGCGCCGGTTAGCTCGCGCGGGGTGGCTGGGTCGGCCAGGGGCGGGGGCGTGGGGCGCGGCGACCTATCGGCCGCATTATGCGGAACAGGCGTATCGCCGTTCACCATCTCGTTAGCTGCGTGGTTCATGGGGTAGCTCCTTGGGTGCTCCTTGAGTCGGGCAACATCAGTGCGAATCGATTGAGCGAATTTTACGGTAGCGTGAACGAATTTACAATTACTCGATGCTGGCTCGTTCCCACGCGGAGCGTGGGAATGCTATCCTCGACGCCCTGCGTCGCCGCTTGACCAGCGAAGAACCTTCGCCAGTAACGCAGGGACGCAGAGCGTCCAATCTTTTACACAACAAAAAACCCTTCCCGCCAGTGCAGCGGGAAGGGTCTTAAACACGTGTGCAAACTTGCTCGCATTTACCTCGCGCCAACTGGCAGTAGCTCCTGGCTAATGAGAAGGGCCAGAAGCTCGATAACGAGTACAAGAACGAGATTGCGCGAGAAGGTGTTCATGCGTTTGAGTACAATTTAATGAATAGAGCGAGTATAGCGGAAGCGAGCGGGCATGTCAACCCCCAAAAATTTGACGAAACAGCAAAATCTTGTTAAAATTTAGAACGATTCTAAACAAGAAGCAACTTGGACTATGACCAAAACCGACGTTTTTCTCAATACTCTCAAACAAGCCGGCCACCGCATCACCGCCCAGCGGCGGCTGATTTGCGCACATTTAGCCAATACCAACATCCACCCGACAGCGTCGGATGTCTTCGAGACGCTGACCCACGATCACCCCGACATCAGCCGGGCGACGGTTTACAACACGCTCAACACGCTGCAGGAGCTGGGCGCGCTCACCGAAATCAGCTTTGGCGATGGGCACACCCATTATGAAACCGACACCTCGCCCCACGTCAACCTAATCTGCCTGCGCTGCCACTCGATCCTCGACTACCACGCCGATCCGCTCACCCTGCAAGCGAGCGCCCAGCAGGACGTGGCTGACGCGACGGGCTTTCACCCCGTAACGGCCAAGACGGAGCTTTACGGCTTCTGCGCGGGCTGTCGCGAGCGCAAGCGCGTGGAAATCTGCGAGCAGTGGCAGTCACAAAAATCGGCCGACCCTTCGACCAAGTAACCCATCATCGGAGACTTCATGGAAATTGAAACCAGCGTGTGGACGGTGATGGTCGCGGCGACCATCACCGCCATTTTTACGGGCTTTGGCGCGCTGCCCTTTCTCTTCATCAAAGAGATCGGCGACCGCACGCTCGGCCTGGCCAACGCCGCCGCTGCGGGCCTGATGCTGGGCGCAAGCATCGGCCTCGTGTGGGAGGGTACGCAGCTGACCAACATCGACGCACCGGTGTGGCGCACGCTGCTCGGCATTGCGCTTGGCCTGGTGCTGATCGTGCTCGTGCAGCGGCTGCTGGAGAATCGCGAAGAGGAGCTGCATATCGGCCAGCTGCAGGAGGCCGATGCGCTCAAGATGCTCATGATTGTCGGCATTATGACGGCGCATTCGTTTGCTGAAGGCGTGGGTGTAGGCGTGTCGTACGGCGGTGGGCAGGCGCTCGGTAGCCTAATTTCGATAGCGATTGCGATCCACAACATCCCCGAAGGGCTGGCGATCAGCCTGGTGCTGATTCCGCGCGGCACGAGCGTGCTGCGCGCGGCGGGGTGGAGCATCTTTTCCAGCCTGCCGCAGCCGCTGATGGCCGTGCCCGCCTTTTTGTTCGTGCTCTTTTTCCGGCCCTTCCTGCCCATTGGCCTCGGCCTTGCGGCGGGGGCCATGTTCTGGATGGTCTTTGCCGAGCTGCTGCCGGACGCGCGCGAGCACGTTTCGCGCAACGCGGCCTGGGGCATGGTCAGCGTGGCCGTGATTGGCATGTTGGCGTTCCAGGCGTTTATCGGCTGATGTTGCTTCCCCACGATGCAGCCGCGCGCTCTGCCCACCAGCGCGAACGCATGGTCGCCGAGCAGCTGGAAGCGCGCGGCCTCGCCCACCCGCGCGTGCTCGACGCCGTGCGCGCCGTTCCCCGCGAACTCTTCGTCCCTCCGCGCCTGCGTCGCCAGGCCTACGCCGACCGCCCGCTGCCGCTCGGCGACGGGCAGACTATCTCGCAGCCCTACATCGTCGCCCACATGATCGCGCTCGTCGAGCCGCAGCCGCACGAGCGCGTGCTCGAAATCGGCACGGGCTCGGGCTACTCCACCGCCATCCTGAGCCGACTTGCCGTACAGGTTTACAGCGTCGAGCGCATTGACTGGCTGGCCGAGCAGGCCCAACAGCGTCTGCACGCGCTCGGCGTACCCAACACGCACATCCTGGTCGGCGACGGCACGGACGGCTGGCCCGATCACGCTCCCTTCGACGTGATTCTGGCCTGGGCGGGCGGCCCCGTCGTGCCCAATGCGCTGCTGTCACAGCTCGCGCCGGGCGGGCGGCTAATTATTCCGGTGGGCGAGACGCCGCGCCAGCAGGAGCTGGTGCGCGTGCGGCGGGCGGGTAGTGGGGAAGAAGAGAAAGATTTTGTGGAGGAGCGGCTGGGTCGCGTGGCCTTTGTGCCCTTGATTGGGCGCGGGGGGTGGGAATCTGGTTAACTTCAACTTGAAGGTTGAAGGCGACTGGTTGGGTTGACGTTTACAAAGAAACAAACCTGTCCGAAAACTCATCAAGGGCAGTAGCATATCGGACAGAAGAAAACAAGACACAGTTTTCGGACAGACGTATTTTGATGCAAGTGGAATTTTAGTACCTGAAGGGGTCGAGCGAGGAACGTTGGGAAAACGGACGTTTGTTGGACAGATATAATATATATGTCGGGTTTAATCACCAAGCTCGGCACGAAAGCTGGAACTGATAGTGAGGTTTCGAACCATTGCCAGTTTACTTATCTAGTCTATCGCTTTTTTATTTCAGCTACAATGCGTGGTAGATAGCGACGGACCTGCTCACGATCACTCTGCATCGCCCGCACCTGCGGCTTGACCAGCTTCCACCACGCCTTCGCGTCCAGTTGCTCGCTGTTGAGCATCCGGCTCACCTGGTCATGGCTTACTTGGCCGCTCGTTAGCTGCGACAGCCCGACTGCCGTCGTCGCGCCGAACGAGCTCAACAGATAGTCTGAGTACAAATCCAAGAGTTGATGATTCATGCTTATCCTCCTGGTTTTGATTCTACTCACCTGTCAACCATCACATAACATTAGTTAGGTAAGACGTATACGATAAGGGGTACGAATCTTAAGAATAGGATGACGCATGACGCGTTATCCTATTCAGAGCAATTGCAAACTATAAAAGCTGTAGTGTGACTAGAGCAAAAAGGTTCAAATTTAGCTGATGAATTGCACAAATTCAGGGATTTAACGGCAAAATCCGTCAACTTTTCGATGCTATTGCGAAGTATGCAATTGCCCTAACCCTATTCTTATACCAATTGGGCGGGTAAGCTGCACAAATTCACACAGGGAGATTTGTGCAGCTTACTAGAGCAGTTGGTATTATTGTGCAAATCATCCCTTCTCGCCTTCTTTCTACCGCCTTCTCAATGCTACTGCTTGTTAGAGATCAGCGGCAGGAAGAGGCGACCATCGAGCGGCGGCGGCGTTTCACCGGCCTGAAGCGTTGCGGTGGGCGACGGCGTTGCACTAGGGCGCAGCGTGGCAGTCGGTAGCGGCGTTTTACCCGATTGCAGCGTAGCGGTCGACGGCGGCGTTTCACCGAGCTGTAGCGTAGCGGTGGGCAACGGCGTTTCGCCAGAACGCAGCGTTGCGGTCGGCAGCGGCGTGTTGGTTGGCGCTGGTATTTCGCCCGGATCAAGCGTTGCGGTGGGCAACGGGGTATTCATCGGAACTGGCGTATTTGCCGGCGTTGGCCTTCTTGTCGGCGGCGTGACAAGCACAGTACTCGTATTGGTAAAGACGCAGTTGACCGTCTCACCAACGGCCACATCTATGGTGACCTCACGGCTTTCGGTTGTCTCGGTACCGCCACACCACACGTTCGTCGAGTAATCCTCGAGGTTCACGTTCGCGTCCGATTCGGTAATGGTATAGCTGCCCGGCGCAACCTCGAACGTGCTGCTGCCATCGCCCGCAACCGTAACGGTCGAGGCCGTCGGCCCCTCGATGTCGAATGTCCAGCGCGCCTGGTTGGCGTTGGGCACGACGTTTTTCTGAATAATCAGCGTACCGACCGTCGAATCGACGCGCGTGTTGTTGAAGCGGCAGACGACATCCTGGCTCGCCTCGATGGTGAGGTTGGCTGTGCGCGACGCGTCGGCAGCAACGTCGGCCCCATCGGCCGTACACGTAAATTCGCTCGTGTACGCCGCACCGTCGCCGTCGGAGACGATCGATTCCACGATGGTGTAGGCACCCGGCGCAACGATTTTCTTGTCGGTGGAGCCATCGGCAAGCGAGCTCTCAAAGGTCGTGGGGCCGCTCACCTCGAAGCGCCAGCTGCTGCCGTCGCCATCGGGCACCACGTTGTTGACAATTTGCAGCGTGGGCTTGCGCACGTTGGTAATGGTGCAGGTGACGTTCTGCGCTTCGGCAACCTCCACCGAGAAGTTGCGGCCCGCCCCAGACACAAATTTCACGCCATTGACGGCACACGAATATTGGGCATTGTAGAGCTCAGCGCGCGTACCTTGAGCCGCCATCTCGCTTACGCTGTAGGTGCCCGGCGCAACCGATTGCGGCGTGGTACCCGCGTCGCCGCTGACCGTTTCGCCGAAGGGTGTCGGCCCTTCGACCGCGATGACCCAGCTCGTGTTGGCCGCATCAGGCGTTACATCGTTAACGATGCGCAGGCTAGCAGGCGAGCTCTGGTTTGCGGCGTTAGTAAAGGTGCAGACCACGTTGGCAGCGCGATTGACGCGCACCGCAATGTCGCTGGGATCGGCGTCGGAATTAGAGTCGAAGGTAATGGGCTCGCGGCCTGGCTCATCGACCGTGCAGAGGTAGCTCGGCGTGTACAGATTTTCGTCCGTCCCCTCAACAGCACTTTCGCTGATGATATAGAGGCCGTTGATCACGTTGGTTGCGCCGATTGAGCCATCGCCATTTAACGTGGTGTTGAAGGGGGACGCACCGTTGATACTAATTTCCCAGCTTGCATCGCGGTTATCAGGCTGGGTGTCTTTTTCAATTGTGAGGGTGCCTGTCAGCACGTTATGTATATAGACATAGCCTGCGTCAGCGGCTGAACCGCCGTTGCTCAGCGAAACGTCGGCGGAGAGAGCCCCCACGCCGATGCGACCCGCTACAAAGCCAACACTGCGGCCGTACTGGCTATCTGATGGGAGCCCCAATACGCGCAGCCGACGATACTCCTCCCACGTCGTGCCGTTGCGCCGGAAGTAGTATGCCATGGCGTTATTGTCACCGACGATAAGGCCGTTTCTAGAAAACCCGTTGCCGCGACCAAAGGCGATGCCATACCCAAAGCGTGCATCAATACTAAAATCCGAGGCCGTTAATCGCTGCAGAAAGTCGAAGCTGGCACCGTTACGCTCGTATAAGTAGACGGCACCCACATTGGCTGCGCTCTCCACATCGTAGTTGATAGCTGAAACAGCAAGCATGCCGCCGTTCTCGGCGACGTCAATGCGCTGACCAAACTGATCGCCCCTACTGCCGTCATTCGCGCGCAGTATGTTTAGCTGCTGAATCGTGGCAGTTGATGCATCGTAGCTAAAGACATAGACCACGCCGGTCCCTTCCGCCCAGGGAGCACCCACGAAAATCAGATTTTGATAGACGGCGACCGATTCCCCAAATTCATCGCCGAGGCTCGGTGCGGGGTTAGGCTGCAGGCGCAGACTTGTGAGGCTACCCAACGTATCAAAATCATAAAAGTACGCTGCCCCCCCACCAGCGGATCTACGGGGTGCACCCACAACAGCACGACCGGATGAGTCCGTCATTTGCATATCGTCTCGACCCCAAATGTCCACGCTTGATCCAAAGCCATCGCCGACGGTTAGGTCATTGGCGGTGAGCCGGTACTGTTGACTCCAAGGCTTTTTCGCATCCTCCTCGTCGGTGTCGAGACGATCAAAGATATAGGCGGCGCCCGCATCCGTCTGCGGTTGATCGTGGGCTGGCGCACCGACGACAGCAAAGTTGCGGCTCATGGCCACGGCTACGCCAAATCGATCGCCAGCTACTGAATCCGTGCCGCTCAGAACGCCAACGGTCGTGATCGTGCCGCTCGCCCCCACGGGCGCTCGATCGATTCGCCAATCGCGGCCGTTACCCAACTCCTCCCACACATATGCGCGGCCCGAGCCCTCGGCGTTCGGCGCGCCTACAATGGCGTAATTTTGTGAGCCGGAGCGCTCCATGTCTAGCGCGTTGCCAAACTGATCTCGATCGCTAGGCTGAGGGGCTTGCATGCGGTACTGCACGCGGGTGAAAGGCGGCATGGTGGACTGCGCGAACGCGCTGTGAACGAAGCGCGCGGTGCCCGCCGTTGCGAGCAGGGCAAACAAAAGGACCCCCAGCGCCTGCCACCGCGATTGCGGCGTGCCTATTGCGTTAATTTTTGTGAGTTTTTGTGATAAATGTTTCATCTGGCTTCTTACAAAAGCCTTTCGATGTACGGGACACGTTGCACAAAGGATGCGCAACAAACGCTCAATTCATCGAAAGGAAATCACTGAATGGCGCTGAGTGCGGGGTCTCCGCCGCGCTCAACGTTACGTGTCGATAAATTCGCGTTATAAATCGATGTTACGCAGTCGACGTGTCGTGCCGAGAGGTAGTGGCGGAGTGCGCTCTGCCACTACACTTGAGTAAGCGCGTAACATCAGTTATTTAACCAATCATCTCAATAAAATACCATATTTTCTCTCAATAGAGACAATAGGTGTCGGTATAGATGAAGCCGCCTACTCTTATTGGTTTCAGACCGACCCTCAGTAGATTTTGTTACACCTGTCCATCAAACGACCGTTTGCCGGACACTATCAATGCGCCACCCGTGACCCCTCATAATCCAGCCGGACCGCCCGCTGCCTCAATCACATCGCGCAGCGTTTGCAATTTGCGCTCCTGCGCTATTTCCATCTACGACAGAATGACGGCAATCTCGGCCTGACGATCTTTTGATACGGGCGAGGTCGCATCGCCGTGCAGCGCGTCCATCAGTTCGGCAACTAGCATTTGCTCTTCATCGGTAACAGCCATGGCTGCATCGTCACTTATTGCATTGTCGGTTGTACTTCACCGGACGGGGTATCGAGAAAATCACCCAATTCTAGCGATAACGGCAGGTGGTTGGGCAGTTCGATGGTAACGTTCACATGGCCACCCAGCGCTTCCACGTAATCGTGCAGGGTAGAAAGCTTTACGTCGTTGTTTTTCTCAAGCCGCGAAACGTTGGGCTGCGCCATATTAAGACGCTCGGCAACGCTGGCCTGCGTCAGTCCCACCGCTTCGCGCACCTGCTGCAAGATACGGTATTCCCGGATAATTTCTTGGCTTCGCGCCCGTACTTCCCGCTTTTCGTCTTCGGGCAATTCATTCCAAAGCTGTTGCAATACTGGCCCTTTGGTCATGGTTTGTTCTCCTTCAATCGCTCTAAATGATCGCTAAACCGCTCGTCGGCCTTGCGTATCTGGCGATAAAACCGCTTCTAGCTTCCGCCGGACTTGTCGCCGGCCACCAACACCACCGCCCGGCGTTCCGGGTCGAAGGCAAAAGCGGCCCGCCACACCCCATTATCCACGTTGAAACGAAGCTCTTTCATGTTGCTGAATGCGGAACAGTTGAACTTTTCCCCAGTCTTATAACCTCCGCGCCTGCGGCCACCTCCTCGCTCCTCAGAACCAACACTACCCCAAAAAGCGCGACCAGCGCAGCTCCGATCGCTGCTTCGGCGGATTCGTCGCGTACTCAATTGCCATATCCGCCATGGCCTTGACGACCCACTCAAAATAAAACGGCGTCAGGCTGTTGATGTCCATGTCCGGGGCGGGGTTCATAAAGTCGAGCGCCGTGGCCAGGCTGGCCTCAAAAAATCTGTAGAAGCTACAACTAATTCTACATTTAAAATGCAAGCTTTTTGTAAGCTGTAACCCCCTCATATTTGTGATATAAATATGTATCACAAAACCTCATTGTTGTACCTTTAACACTTAGCCAATTAAACAGAAAGCGAAAGTAGCCCTCATGAACTTCCCAGAGAAACTTGCCGCACTCTCACAAAGAGTACCTTCAATCATCGATAGCCTTCACACAGAAGAAGCTACAAAGAACGCACTTGTAATGCCATTCATCGCGGCGCTTGGCTATGATGTTTTTGATCCAACTGAAGTTATACCTGAATTTATAGCTGATATTGGGGTAAAGAAAGGAGAGAAAGTCGACTACGCCATTATGCAAGGTGGGGAAATGATTATGCTGCTCGAATGCAAAAAGGCAGGTACAAGTCTTTGCAATGCCAACATGAGTCAGCTCTTTCGTTACTTTACCGTGACTCACGCTCGAATTGGTGTTCTTACAAACGGTGTACAATACTGGTTCTTTTCTGATTTGGAAGCACCAAATAGGATGGATACGCGCCCCTTTTTAGAACTTGACTTGCTAAACTTGCGTGATAGCCACGTTGCTGAGGTGAAAAAGCTTGGCCGTGAAAGCTTTGATTTGGAACAAATGCTTGAGGCAGCAAATGAACTGAAGTTTACGCGAGAGATCAAGAAGGTTCTGCATCAGCAATTTGAAAATCCCCATGACGAATTTGTGCGGTTCTTCTTTAGCCAAGCCAATCCCGACGGGCGCTTCATCGCTTCTGTGCGTGAACAGTTCAAGGTGTTTGTACACAAAGCGATTCATCAGTATCTCAACGAGCAAGTAAACAATCGTTTGCGTAATGCACTTCAGCGGGAAGAAATGGGTATTGGATCAAGCGAGGAAAAAAGAGTCGAAGAACCAGAGGTAGCAGAAGTCCTGGAAGAGGACGATGGTGTGGAAACAACGCCCGAAGAGATTGAAGGGTATCACATCGTACGGGCGATTGTACGGGAGGTCGTACCGGCAGACAGAATTGCTCACCGAGATACAAAGTCTTATATGGGCATTCTGCTAGATAACAACAATCGAAAGCCGATTTGTAGATTGCGATTTAACTGGAGCCAGAAATATTTGGGCTTGTTCGATGAGGAGAAGAACGAGGTAAAGGTTCCGCTTGAGAGCCTTGATGATATATATAAACATTCAGAGAAATTGAAAAGTACGGCTCAAAGTTACAACGCCTAAGCTGTTCCAGCCCCTTCTCTCAACATCGAAAGGGGCTGGTTTCTTGTCATCAACACTATCCCAAAAAGCGCGACCAGCGCAGCTCCGATCGCTGCTCCGGCGGATTCGTCGCGTACTCAATTGCCATATCCGCCATCGCTTTGACTACCCACTCAAAATAAAATGGCGTGAGGCTGTTGATGTCCATGTCCGGGGCGGGGTTCATAAAGTCGATGGCGTAGGGGACGCCGTCCTGGATCGCGAATTCGAGGGAGTTCATGTCGTAGCCGAGCGCGCGGTTGAGCGTGCGCGCGTCGTTGACGATGCGCTCGCCCAGCTCCGGCGAGAGGTGATCGTGCTCGACGTGATACTGCTTGGCGATGGGATCGTACTTAATGGGCAGGATGTTCTCCTGGCCGATGCAGAGGCAGCGCACGTACTGCTCGAAGTGGATAAACTCCTGCAGGACCATGCACATTGTGCCCGTCTGGTTGTAGGCCTGGATCAGCTCGTCGATGGAATCCACTTTGTAGACGTCGCGCCCACCGCCGCCCCAGGCGTCCTTGAGGATGGCGGGCATCCCAATGTATTCGGCAATCGCGCCCCAGTCGAGCGGATACACCAAGTTGCGCAGGCTCTCGCTGACAACGCCCTCCGGGTACTGATTCATCGGCAGCACCACCGTCTTGGGCGAGGCGACACCCAGCGCCGTGGCCAGGCTGGCCTCGAAAAATTTGTCGTCCGCGCTCCACCAAAAGGGGTTGTTGATGATGTACGCTCCCTGCAGCATCGCGTTCTTGAGATAGGCGCGATAGTAGGGAATCTCGTGGCTGATGCGGTCGATCAGCACCGCGTAGTCGCACGGCTCGTTCATCTTCGTCCCACCCAGCTTCACATATTCGGCCACCACGCCTGCATCCCGCCCGTTGACTTCGTCCAAAAACGCAGGCGGAAAGCTCCACTCGCGGCCGACAATTAAACCGATTTTCTTGACGTCTGCCATATGTGTCTCCTTGGTTAACTGCTCGTTACGACGCTCTGCGTCGTAATGCCTGCCGGGACGCTCTGCGTCCCCTCGTTGATATCCGGCGACGCAGAGCGTCGAAGAGGGCATTCCTACGCAGAGCGTGGGAACGAGATTTGTTCAGTCGTGCCCCAAAATGTACTGTCTCGCCATGGCCTGCCAGTAGGGCCAATCGTGGCTCCAGCCGTCCCACTCGCGGAAGGCGTGCCAGATGTTTTTGCCCCACAGCGCCTGGCTCAGCGCACGGCTGTTGGCGATGTGCGGATCGTGCTCGCCCGCGGCGAAGATGATGTCGAGCTGGCGAATCTGCTCGATCTGCTGCGGGTCGTGCAGATTGTGAATGTAGTGGCTGGGCGTGTGGTGGTAGACGTTGTCGTCGTAGTAGCTGCCAAAGAACATCGTCATGTCGAACAGGCCGCTGAGCAGCACGCAGCGCCCAAAGAGGTGCGGGTGGCGAAAGGCAATGTTCGCGGCGTGATAGGCGCCAAAGCTACAGCCGTGGGTGATGATAAAGTGATTGTCGTTCTTTTGGCGCATCAGCGGCAGCACCTCGTTGAGCAGGTACTCCTCGTACTGAATGTGCCGCCGAATGCGATCCGCCGGATGCGCCCAGCGCGCGTAGAAGCTCTCGGCGTCGACGCTGTCCACGCAGTAGAGCTGGAGCCAGCCCTGCTCGATGAAGTCACCGATGCCCGCGACCATGCCGCGATCTTCATACTCGTAATAGCGGCCTTGGCTGGTGGGAAAGATGAGCACCGGCGCACCGGCGTGGCCGTGCACCAGCAGCTCCATGTCGCGATTGAGGCGGGGGCTGTACCAGCGGTGATGTTCTCGATTCATAGGGGAAAGTCGGTGGGTGAGCGAGGTGGCTCACTGTCGGGAAGAATTGAAGCCGCAAATGGAGCGCATTGTTAGCTGGTTGCGTATGGGAGTGGATTTGCAGTGGCTGAGTCTGTCGAAGCCAAAGTGGGTTCAACGAAGGCCGCCTGTCCTACAGCACGCTCACAAATTCCTCAAAGCCGCTGTCGACCCGCCGCGGACGTTCCCCATCCCCCAGCAGCCAACCCTGCGGCTGCTCGGCGTTCGTTACCCAAAATGCGTACATCAACGGCCCGTCCTGCGCCGTCATCACCGCCGCGTGCCACCAGCCCACAGCTGGCTCGGCGCGACGCAGCGGCAGCACGCCCGGCGTCCAGCCGTTGAACGGCCCAACGAGATCGACAGCCTCGGCAGTGGGCGCGCAGCAGCCGACGTAAATTGTACGATCCGGCAACGATTCCACTCCACTATTGCCAGTTCTGGCCGCATCGTTCATCAGATTATACTCCGTCAGATTATACACGGAAAGCTCGCGCAGCGCGATCTCATTTTTCCACTCCCCTTCCAGCACCGTTCCGCTGCGGGGAAAATTGGCCAGCCGCCCGCCCGCCGCGTGAGCCGCCGTCGCCACCGCCAGCGACGGCTGCACCAGCCCCGCGCCCGTGCGCTCGCGCGGCAGGTGGGGCAGCGGCTGCGCCGTGGCGAGCAGCAACTCGCGGATTTTTTGCGGCGTCAGCGTGGGGTTGGCCTGCACCACCTGTGCAACCACGGCGGAAATCTGCGCCACGGCCACGCTCGTGCCCTCGACGTGCTGGTAGAACACATCCGTCCACTTGTGCGCATTCATCCGCTCGCGCACGCGCCGCCCCACCCGCGCCAGCCACGCATCATCGGCCTCTTCCTTACCATCTGCATCGGTATCTACGTGGCGGCGGCGCAGGCTGGGGCCAAACTGCGGATCGTGGTCCGGGTTAAAGGCGGGCAGCGCCTGCTCGATGGCCGCGGCGAGGTCGACGAGATCGCCCGCCTCCAGCGCGCCGTGCAGGGCAGCCAGGGCCTGCATCTCGCGGAAGAGCGGGCTAACGGGCAGAATCGGCGCGGGCAGCCACTCACCGAGCCCCAGCACTTCCGGCTTGTGCGCGACCGTGCGCGCCTTGTTCGCCTCGCCATTCACGTGCAGGGTGATTTCGCCCTCGCGCGGGGCATGATTGTGGTGGAAGAGCTTGAGCGCGGCGTTTGCTTCGCGAGTGAAAGTTGGCGCGCGGTTGCCATCGTCTACCCCGCCCACGGTGACAACGCTTGGCGCTGATGCAGGCGCTAGCAAAAATGCCCCGCCGCTGTTGCCCGCTGCCGCCGCGATGAAGACGCCGCGCTGCACCAGCGCCTCTGCTGCCTGGCAAACCGCATTCTCCCGCCACGGCTGCACAAAATCCCCGCCCACGCTGAGGTTGAGCACGCGCACGCCGTAGCGCGCCCAATTTTCTTGCCCCGTTTGATCGTCCACCCGCAGCAGCCATTCCAGCCCCGTCAGAATGTCCTCCTCCGGGATGCGCCCGCCGCCGCGACCAATCTTAATCGCCAGCACGCTGGCCCCCGGCGCCAACCCCCGGTAGCGACCGCCGCTCAACAGGCCGTTGCCCGCCGCCACCGTCGTCGTCATCTGCCCGTGCCAGCTGTCGCCCGCGCCGTCCCACAGGCTGGGCTGGTGCAGACCGATCCGCTCCTGCCCGTCCGTGAGATCAACGTACTGCACGAGCCGCGTCGCCAGCTCTGCATTGCCCTCCTGCAAAGTCTCGCGCACCTGCCCCGGCGTCATCCCCGACCAATTGGGCATCGCGCCCGGCCAACCCTGGCGCTGCAGCAAATCGGGGTGGGGAAAGTACCCGCTGTCCAAAAAGGCAACGGTGACGCCGCTGCCGTCAAAGGCTGGGTAGTCCGGCAGCCGGCGCGTCTGCGGCAGCACGCGCTGCTCGGCGGCGTGGTAGTAGGGAAAGCTAATCGATGGTTCAAAGCTCTCGGCCAGCGAGACGTTGCTGCGCTGCGCGCCGAGAATTTCTGCCGCCTCCAGCGCGCAGTTCGGGCAGATGGTCGGCTCGTCAAAGGCGCCGACATCCACCGCCTGCTCGCGGGGCAGCGGCGCGGGCGGCGTCAGCGCGACCAAGGGCATCGCCTGCGCCACGCCGGGTCGCAGCGCCGAAACGGGCCGCAGCACGCGCGCGTCAAAGGTATTGCCACACTGGTCACAGAGCTGGGTTGGGGCGGGAGGGTCGGCCAAGCTGTGGGTCTCTCGTCGTTGGTGCGGGGAAAAGATTTCAGAAGTCGATCCACGAAGAGCACGAAGAAACACGAAGATTTGTCTTGTACCCCCTCTTCCTTCATGTGGCTTCGTCTCCTTCGTTGATCAATTTTCTTCCTGCTCGCGCTGCCACTTCTCCCAATCGACGCCCATGCCAAAGCCCGGCTGGCCCGCTTCGGGGTTGCGGAATTCAAGCGGCATCTCAAATTCCTGCCGCTCGATCTGCTCGATGGGCGCCTGATCCGGCCCCGGCACGCCCACGGATAGCTCGACGACGACGCGATAGGTTACGCCCGGTCGCGGGTTGCGCAGGTGCAGCGTCTTCTCGATGCGCTGCTCGCCCTGCGTCAACAGCGCGATGCTGGTGTTCTCCGTGCCGTCCGGATTAAGGACCGTGATATCAACGTTGGGCTCGGTGTCCTGCTTGGCCGTGAGCCACAACCGTGCCCAAACGCGCTGGAGATCGGGATAGGGGTAAAAGACGATGCGCTCGAAGCGGAGGGGCTCGTCGTCTTGAAAGAGCGGGATGTCGATCATGGGTTGGCTATTTCGTATTACGTACTGCTTATTGCTTGGTCGATTAAATCTCTGATGCTTACTCAAGCGACCAAGCAATAAGCAGTAAGCAATAAGCACTACGTACTATCTTCAAGCGGGAGGGCGTGGGAGTCGAACCCACCGCAGCCGGCTGTGCGCCACCTGCCAGCGGTGTTGAAGACCGAGGCATCCACCGGGACACATCCCCCCCCATAGACAGACTGATAATTGATCGATTGACCGGGCACGCCAACTCCCATTCCTGCACAAGATACACTTGGTAGCCGACTTGCCCACGTCCATTGTACAGAATTGCGCGCCAGGAATCAAACGGCGCTTCTGTGCTGATCAGGTTGCGCCACGCTTCGGCTGAGCAGACGCGTGCGCAAAGGCCAGCCGCCACCAGTCGCTCAGGCGTAGCCCAGCAGACACCTGGGCGTAGCCCAACCGTATAGCAAAGGGAATTTGGCGAATTATAACGGGTGCGGCAAAATAGCGCCACGAACTCACTGCAGACCGCGCCCGCCCGTGGCTGTTGTACCAGCACAGGCGATGGAGAGCGGACGATCGCAACACCGAAAAGTAATTCTATGCACCCCGACTTCCACCTTCCCCAACTTTTGCAGCCGATCCGGTGGCTCATTTCACGCGCGGCGCCAACCCTTGTCTTCGCGCTGCTGCTGGCGGGCTGCATTGCTGCGCCGTCTGCTGAGGAGCCCGCCACGCTGCCGCCCGCGGAATCGCCCGCCGTTGATCAAATCGCACCCCTCAGCGCCGAGGAAGCGCTGCCCCCCGCCCGCCTCGCCATCGAGGAAATCGAGCTGGACGTGCCGGTGATGCAGATGGGCTGGCGCATTGTCGAAGACGACGGCGAGCGCACGACAGAGTGGCGCGTCCCCGATGATGCGGCGGGCTGGCACATCAACAGCGCCCGCGCCGGGGCCGCGGGCAACGTCATTCTTTCCGGCCACCAGCTGCTGGGGGAGGCGCTTTTTGCGCCCATCGCCCTGGGTGAAGTTCAGCCCGGCCAGGAAATTCAGCTGACGGACGAGGACGGCGTCGTCTTTTCCTACCGCGTGGTCGAAGTGTCCGAGCCGATTCCGCTGGCGGGCGCCACGGCGGACGAACTGGCGCGGGCCGCCGCCTACGTCGGCGACGAGGCCGCAGCCGCCGGCGCGCGCCTGACGCTGATCACCGGCTGGCCCGATTACACAACAACCCACCGTCTTTTTGTCGTGGCTGAACTGGCGGGCGTGGCGCAGTAGCCGTTGCCAACCAGCCATCAACGCCCCATGAACAGCCGAGGAAAGTGCCCACGCGGCTCGGTAATTGTCCCCGTTTACAACGGCGCCGCTGTGATCGAGCGCTGCCTCGATGCGCTGGCCGCCCAATCCCTGCCGCCGGGTAATTACGAAATCCTGGTGGTGGACGACGGCTCGACGGACGAAACGCCGCGCGTGGTGACGCAGTGGGCGGCGACGCATCCGGCGCTGTGCGTCAAGCTTGTGCAGCAGGCCAACGCCGGCCCCGCCGCCGCCCGCAACCGCGGCGCCGAGGCGGCCCGCGCCCCCCTGCTGCTCTTCACCGACGCGGACTGCGCCCCCGCGCCGGACTGGATCGCCACGCTGCTCGCCGTCTTTGATGAAACGCCGGGCGGGCCTCCGCTCGTCGGCGCAAAGGGGACCTATCTGAGCCACCAAAGCGCGCTCGTGGCGCGCTTCGTCCAGGCCGAGTACGAAGACCGCTACGATCTCGCCACGCCCCACGGCGAGATCGATTTTATCGACACCTACTCGGCGGCCTACCGGCGCAATGTCTTCCTTGAAAACGGCGGCTTTGACGAGTCGCTGACCACCGTGAGCGTGGAGGACCAGGAGCTGAGCTTTCGCCTGGCGCAAAAGGGCCACCGCATGATCTTTGTGCCCGAAGCCCGCGTCGATCACCTGCACGCCGAGACGGTGCTTCGCTACTGGCGGCGCAAGGTGAATATTGGCTACTGGAAGGCGCTGCTCGTGCGCTGGTATCCGGAGCGCCTCGTGCAGGACAGCCACACGCCGCAGACGCTCAAGCTGCAGATGGCGCTCTGCTGTGCGGCGGTGGGGCTGCTGCCGCTGGCGCTGCTGGGTCTGCTCTGGCGGCCCTTTGGGGTGCTTCTGCGGGTAATTCGGCTGGTCGTTGGGGCGCTGCTGCTGGCTTTTTTGTTTAGCGCACTGGGCTTTCTGCGCAAGCTGGCGCGACGCTCCTGGGGGCTGGCGCTCTTTGGCGTGCCCATGCTCTTTGTGCGCGCGGCGGCGCTCAGCATCGGCTACCTCGCCGGGCAAATTCGCTTTGCGGGCACGCGGCGCAGCAAGCGCTAACCCGTGATTCCTGGCTGGAAGCAAATTAAACAAATAAACGGGTAACGTGGAGTGAGCATCCTCAGATGCGAACGGGCCAACGAGATTACCTGATTAATTTCTTGATCTGCTAGAAGCCGGTTGGCTTGGTAGCCAGGCGCACTGATAACTCCCAGAAACTTACGTCGTCGTGTAGTGGAAGCCAGCTGGCTCAATCGTGATACGCGGCGGCAGCGCTCAGAAAATTGCATCCCGCTGTGCTCTCTGGGCAAAGCACCACTTCGCTCACCGAACCTATTTTCTTACCGAGGCTTTCAATGCAGAACAACTCCGTATCCATCCTGCGTCGGCTTGGGCTGACGTTTAGCCTTGCCCTGGCGCTGCTGGCGCTGACGGTCACGGCCTCCACCCAAGCCGCTCCCGCGCCACAAACCGTGCCGCCGCCCACCGAAGTGCCCGTCAACACGCCCGTCCCCACCGTGACCCCCTTCCAAGACGATGACGACGATGAGGGTGATGACGGTGATGACGGCGGCGGGGACAACCAGAATCAGCGGGACGACGCAACGGCGCCCGCCGCGGCCACGCCCGCTGCTGAAGCGCCCTCCAGCGAAGCATCCACCGGCGAACCGGCCGCGGCGGAGACCGTCGCCTTTCCCGGTCGCATCAGCGTGGGCGGGCTCAACGTGCGCCTCGGCCCCGGCACAACGTTCGACGTGATCGGCACGCTGACGCGGGCGGACGAATTCGACGTGCTGGGCCGCAGCGAGGCCAACACGTGGTGGCTGATCTGCTGCCTGCCGGAAACGGAGATGCGCGGCTGGGTTAGCGCCCGCTTTGTGGAGACCAATTTCTCGCTCGAAGAAGCGCTGGTGCAGCTGCCCATCCTGCCGGACGACGCCGCCCAGGCCGAGACGACAGCGCCCACCGTCGCCATTGCCGAAAGCGCGGCGCCGACCGTCACCGGAGCTATCACCGGAGCCACCACGGTCACGCCCTCGCTCGCGACCGCTGCCGCACAACCGGCCAGCGTCGCCCTCGGCTTTGCGCTGACCCACGAGCCGCCCTACCCCGTGCAGGGGGAGATGGTGCGCTTTCACTACGTCATCACCAACACGAGCACAGTCGAGGCCGAGGCGCTGATGCTGCGCAACGAGCTGCCGGAGACGCTCTCGTTTGACGAAGAGCTCTCCACCACCAGCGGCGAGCTCACGCGCTTCACCCTCGACGCGGGCGCGACCGTCTTCGCCGTCGAGTGGCCCGCGCTCGCTCCCGGTGCAGCCGTCACGGTCACCGTCGCCCTCATGCTGGACGGCGATCTGCCGGACGGCAGCGTCGTGGACAATCTGGCCGTCGCGCTGGCGGATAACGCCGAAGCGCAAACCGCGGGCGTCAGCCTCGGCATGCCGCCCGCCGCGCCGCCCACCTTCCGCTAAACGCCAAACCTCCATGCCCAAAGCCTCCGCCGCGGAAGCCCCATCCGAGCGCACCGCGCCGCCCGCTGTGCCGCCCGCTGTGCCACCCGCTGTGCCGCCCGCTGTGCCATCGCGGTCGGCAGCAGCGCCCGTCGCCGAAACGCGTCGCGTGGCCCTCATTGCCGGCATTGCGTGCGGCGCGATGGCGTTCCTCCTCTACTGGCTTACGCTCGCGCCGGGCCTCACGTGGTCCCACTTTGGGGCGGACGGCGGCGAGCTGCTGGCCGCGGCCACGACCAACGGCGTCCCCCATCCGCCGGGCTACCCGCTCTATATGCTGCTGCTCCAGGCGTGGCTGTGGCTGGCGGGCTGGCTCTTTCCCGCCAGCGACGTGGCCTGGCGCGGCAATCTCCTGAGTGCGCTGCTGGCCGCGGCCAGCGTGGGCTTCAGCGTGCCGCTGATGGCGCGGCTGCTGGGTCGCCTCGCCGCGCGTGATCCGCAGGCCGCAGCGGGCGAGCAAGGCAACGCGCGCTGGCTGTGGGCGTGTGCGGGCAGCCTGGCCTGGGCCGCGAGCCAGCAGCTGTGGAGCCAGGCGCTCATCACCGAAGTCTACGCCCTGCACGCGTTGATCATCGTGCTGCTGCTCTGGCTGCTCTTCGCGCCGGAGCCCACCGCGCCGGAGCCCACCGCGCCCGGCGGCAACGGCTCGCTGCGCCACGTGTGGTGGCTGGCGCTGCCGATTGGTCTGGGGCTGGCCCACCACGTGACGATTGTGCTGCTGCTGCCAGCCGTGCTCTACTACGTGCGGGCGCAGCACGGCTGGCGGGCGCTGCCCGTGCTGCTGGCGGCGTCGGTAATGGGGGCGCTGGGGGCGGTGCTGCTGCACGCCCGCACGCCGCTGGTCGCCGGCCGCTGGTCGCTGATGCCCTCGCCGATCAACTGGGGCTACCCGGACAATCCCGACGGGCTCTGGTGGCTGCTCAGCGGCGCGGCCTACCGCAGCTATTTATTTGATTTTTCGCGCGCGCAAATTCTGGAGCAGGTTTCCGAATGGGCCTTTGCGCTGACCCGCCAATTTTCACCGCTGGGGCTGGGGCTGGCGCTGCTTGGCTTTGCCCACCTCGACGCCGTCTCGCCGCGCCTGCGCAACTTTAGCCTGCTCTGGGTGCTGCCCATCAGCTTCTACTCCATCATTTACTACACGCGCGACAGCGAAATCTACCTGCTGCCCGTGGTCTGTCTGCTGGCCTTCTGGCTGGCCGTGGGGTTGACCAATCTCTCCCGCTGGCTAAACGGCTGGCTGCTGTCGACGCGCGCGGGCCGGCCCGCCACGGCCAAGTGGATCACGGCGGGGCTGGCTGCGGCGGCGCTCGTGGCGCTGGTGGGCTGGCGCTGGCCCGCCATTTCGCTGCACAACGATACCGAAGCGCGCGATTTTGTGCAGCAGGCCGCGCAGTCCGTGGAGCCGGGCAGCGTGCTCGTCGCCAGCGGCGATTTCCAGACCTTTGCCTTCTGGTATGGAGCCTTTGCCAGCGGCGACCTGCTGCCCGGCTTCAATACAAATACCGCCGACGCCCGCGTGACGCCGCCGACAAAATCCGATATACTGGCCTCCGACGTGATTGTTGTCAACGATTCGCTCTACCAGTTCGAGTGGTATCGCCGCCTGCTGGCGGATCTGTATCCAAACGTGCCCGGCGTGGACGCCTCGCTGCAAACCCTGCTGCTTACCGCCCAGCAGAGCGACCCCCCGCGACCCGTCTTTTTCAGCGACCGAGGCATCTCCTCCATTCCCGATTCGGCGCTGGAGGCGGACGGCGTGCTCTGGCGCTATGCGCCGTAATGGCTTTTTTCTGATTTCTCTACTGGCTGTTTATGGACACGACCAAACCACTTTCGCCCACACCGACCCCGCCCGCCGAGCAATCTCTGCCCAGCAGTGCAGCACGCTGGCGCACGCTTTCCTGGGCGCGGCGTGCGCTGCTGATTTTGCTGCTGGTGGGGGCGCTGCTGCTGGCCTACAAGGCGGGGCGCGTGGGCCTCTACGGCTGGTCGGCCTACCAGAGCCTCACCGAACTGCGCGCCCTCGCCAGCGATCTGTCGCTCGACGACGACACGCTCGCCAACCTGCCCGCTCTCGCCGATGCCGCGCGGCTGGAGACGCAGCACCTCGCCAGCGCCACGGCGGGGCTGGAAGCGCAGCTCCGCCCGTTGACGCCCATCTTGGACGGGCTCAGCTTTCTGCCGCGCTACGGCCCCACGCTGGCCGCCGCCCCCGAATTGCTCGTGGCCGGGCGCGAGTTCAGCGCCCTTGCCGCCGACGGGCTGACCCTGGCCGCGCCCGCGCTGGCCACCTGGAATGGGCAATCGCTGGAATTTTTGCTACGCGAAGCAATGGTCGACGGCCAGCCGCAGCTTGCGGCGATGGCCGCGCGCGCCAAAACGGCCAGCGACGCGCTGACCGCCCTGCCCGCCGCCGATCTGCTTCCCCTGCTGGGCGAGCCGCTGGGCCAAGCCCAGCCGCTGCTGCCCCTGCTGGCCCCGCTGCTGGACACGTCGCCCTCGCTGCCCAAGCTCGCGGGCTTCGACGCGCCGCAGACTTATCTCGTGGTGGTGCAAAACAACGACGAGCTGCGCGGCTCCGGCGGCTTTTTTACCTCCGTCGGCGAAGTCACCGTGGAAAATGCGCGCCCCGCCGAGTTCAGCTTTCAGGACAGCAGCCGAGTATGGAGCCTCGAGCACGAATATGCCGCCGCCCCGAAGCCGATGCAGCGCTACATGAACGTCGGCCTGATCCTGCTGCGCGACGCCAACTGGTCACCCGACTTGCCGACTTCGGCGCGCACCATTCGCAGCCTCTACGCCCAGGAGCGCGGCGTGCAGGCGGAAGGCATCATCACCGTCGACACACACGCCGTGCAAATTATCGTCGAGGCGCTGGAGCCGCTGTCCGTGCAGCTTGGCGAGGATGAGGACATTGAGACGGTCGAGGTCACCAGCGAGAATCTCACCGGGTGGATGCGTCAATCGCGCGACGAATCGCTCAACGTGGTGGATGGCGAAATTCAGGGGGACTGGCGCGGACGCAAGGACTTTATGCCCGCGCTGGTGGATGCGATGCTGGCGCGCGTGGAGGGCGGCGGAGCGGATTACGCCAGGCTGGCGCAGGCGGCGGTTGCCGCGCTAAATCAGCGGTCGATTCAGCTGTGGATGGTCGACGAGACGGCGGCGTCTCAGCTGGCGCGGCTGGGATGGGATGGAGCGCTGCGACCCCCCGCCGGCGAAAAGGCGGGCGACTTTCTGGCGCTGGTGGACAGCAACCTCGGCTACAACAAAGTCGACGCCGCCATCGAGCGCGCGCTGGATTACGAGGTGGCGTGGGACGAAAACGGCGCGGGCACGGCAACGGCGACCGTGACCTACACGCACGCGGTGGTGAAGCCCAACCACCAGTGCGACCCCCGGTCGCGCTACGGCTCGACCTATGAGGAATCGATTGCGCGCTGCTATTTCAATTACGTGCGACTCTACGTACCGGGCGGCAGCGAACTGCTCAGCATGGAAGGCGTCGCGACAGACACGGTCGAGCACTACCGTGGCGAGCGCGGCACGCAGGTCTTCGCCGGCTACTTCGCACTCAAGCCGGGCAAGCGGCAGCGCATCACCTTTCGCTACACGCTGCCGCCCACCATCACCGCCGCTGACTACGCGCTCGCCGTCCAGCGCCAGTCGGGCACGCGCGCGCTGCCCTTCACGGCGCAAGTCGGCAACCACAGCACCCAGACCACCATTGTCGACGGTCGCTACGAGTGGAATCCGTGATGCGTGATGCGTGAGCCGTGATGCGTAGTTTGCCTTCTATGGTTGCCAAACCACTCCTCAGCATTAACGCAACACCCATGCATCAGCTATTCACGCATCACTTCAGTTGCTCCACCACCTGCGGCAGCACCTCGCCGCTCTTGCCCTGCACAAAGACATCCGCCCAATCCGAAATCTCATTCGGCTCCGGGTTGACATCGATCACCTTGGCCCCCTGCTGCCGCGCGATCCACGGCAGCTGCGCCGCTGGGTAAACCAAGCCGCTTGTGCCGACGACGAGCATGGCGTCGCACGTTTCGGCGGCCTGCCACGCGGCCTGGAGCGCAGCCTGCGGCAGCAGTTCACCAAACCAGACCACGTCCGGACGGATGAAGCCGCCACAGCGCGGGCAACTTGGCGGCAGATCGGCCTCGCGGTCGCCGGGCTGGAGCTCGTACCCCGTGGCGCAATCGACGCAGCGGTAAGCGCCGATGCTGCCGTGCAGGTGAACGACGTGGGTGCTGCCCGCCCGCTCGTGGAGCGTGTCCACGTTTTGGGTCAGCAGCGTCAGCGAGTCGACGTGCTTTTCCAGCTCGGCCAGCGCAAAGTGGCCGGGGTTGGGCGCGGCCTCCGCCGCCATCTCCAGCCGCGACATGTACCAGCGCCAGACGAGGCCGGGGTCGCTGGCAAAGCCTTCGGGCGTGGCCAGCGTCAGCGGGTCAAAGCGCGACCAGTAGCCGCTTTGCGCGTCGCGAAAGGTCGGCACGCCCGATTCGGCGCTCACGCCCGCGCCGGTAAGCACGGCGAGGCGGCGAGCGCTGGCAAGCAGGCGGGCGGCGGCTTGCAGGGGCGTGGGCGGCATGGGCTGGTGCATCCTCACGCCATCGTCGCCAGCTGCGCGCGGCTGATTTCGTAGCGCAGCGGCTCGCCTGCCAGGAAGCGCCTAATCTCGTCGACCATCGCCTGCCCCTGGCGCTGCCGGGCCTGCTGCGAGGCCCCGGCAATGTGGGCGGTGAGGAAAACGTTGTCGAGCTGGCGCAGCGGGCTGTCCTGCGGCAGCGGCTCCGGCTCGAAGACGTCAAGCGCGGCGCGGATGCGGCCGCTTTGCAATTCGGCCAGCAGCGCGTCGGGATCGACCAGCGCACCGCGCGCGGTGTTGATAAAAACTGCCCCGTCGCGCAGCAGAGCCAACTGCTGCGCCCCAATCATGCCGTGGGTTTCGGGCGTGTAGGGCGCTTGCAGCGTCACGATGGGGCATTTGGCGAATAGCTCATCCAGCTCGACTTGGTGAACGCCGAGGTCGCTCGCATCTTCCTCGCTTAAATACGGATCGCAGACCCATAGCTCCGCCCCCACCTTTTGCAGCAGCGCGATCACCTGTCGCCCGGTGTAGCCCGCGCCGACGACGCCCACGCGCTGCCCGGCAATCTCCTCGCCCAGCGGATCGGGTCGCGCCGCGCGCCAGTCGCCGCCGCTGTGCAGCGTGCGGTCGCTGTGGTAGGCCCGCCGCAGCATCAGCATGATCAGCAGCAGCGTGAGATCGGCCACGGCGGGCGCAATCGCCCCGGCGGCGTGCGTCACGCGGATGTCCTGCTCGAAGACCGTCGGCGGCAGGCGGCTTTTGATGCTGCCCGCCGAGTGGGCCACCAGCTCCAGCCGATCCGCCGCCGCCAGCACCTCCTCCGTAAACACGGGCATCCCCCAGCCGCTGATCACGATGTCGACGCCGCCGATGCGCGCGGCCAGCTCGCTGGACGAGAGGCCCTGCGTCTCCGTCTGGAAGGTCACATTGCCGAGGCTGCGCAATTCCTGGTCGAGGTTAGGCAAGAAGAGAATGTCGTAGAGATCGGGCGTCAGCAGGACGAGAATGTTGGGTGGGGTGCTCATCGTATCTCCAAATGGGGTAGCTGGTCAATATCATTCAGCAAGTCGACCTTGCGTGGTCGACGACGATCACGTCGACGCCGGTTCCGATGTGAAATGGAGCCGCATGGCGTGGTCGCCGAAGCGAATTTCCATCTGCTCGTCGCCGAGTTCCATGGAGCAGTAGGGGCTGTCGTAGTGGGGGAAATTGTCGAGCGGTCGCGGCACGTCATCGACGAGCAGCGGTCCTTGCCAGCCAAAGCGCAGCGTCTCGCCGCGCAGCGTTGTGCAGCGTACGGCTAGATCGTCGAACCGCACGTCGAGGGCGAGGATGCGCTGCTGAAATTGGGCAAAGTCGCCGTCCTGCGCCGCGCGCCCCAAGTGGCAAAGCCAGACGTTGTATTGGCCGGACGAGCGCAACTCGCGGCCCGCGCCGGGGCCTTGCGTGGCGAGATCGAAGCCGCTGTCGGCGGTGAGCGCCAGGTAGCCGCTGCCCTGGCGCGCAAAGGCCCAGCCGTCGCGCAGCGCGTGCTCGTCAAAGGCGTGGGTGGGGAAGTGGGCGTGGGTGAAGCCGTCTGCGTTCGGCAGCTTGTGGACGGCGATCAGCACGTCCTTCCACTGCGCCACCCGCGGCAGCACGCCGTTGCCGCACCAAAAATTTGCCTCGCTCGCAGGCTGGTCGCCAAAGCGCGGGTGATTGACAAACACAACGGCGTCCGGCCCCAGCGTGGCCTGCCAGATGTGTTCGCGCCCGCCCGCTTCACCCGGTCGGTAAGCCTGGGCGGAGACCAGCAGAAAGTCCGGCGTCTTATAGGCGACTTTGTTGACTTCGCGTTCCGGTTCGACAACGTGGCGCTCTTTTGACCACATCTCCTCGACCGGCGCGATGGCGATGGCCTGGATCAGCGACGGCACTTGATAAGCCTCGGCGCAGGCCAAACTCACTACCCCCGCAATCTGCGTGTTCCAAATCCCCTGCCCCCACAGCAGCCGGCTCACGCCCGACGTGGCCTCCAGCCGCCCGCTGACCACGCCGGTCGCTTGACCTGGCTCACGGCCGATGTGCGTCGAGCCAAACGTGCCCTGAAACGAATTGAGCGCTAATGAAAAGAGCAGCTTGTCCAGCACGACGGCGGCCATCTCACGCACGGCGGTCGTGCGCGCCAGATCGGCGAGGTGAGAAAGTGCGACGATGATTGATTCAAACGCATTGGGCGAATCCCAGGCGGGGAAGCCGTGCGTGCCGCGCGCTTGCAGCCACGCCAGCGCCCGCTCTTCGCCGCGCTCGCGCTGCCACTTGCCGGACTGCTGCGTTTCGGTAAAGCGGCGGTCGTGGAAGTGCTGACCGGCCAGAATTTCGCAGGCATGGAACAGCACAGCGTCGGTTGCGTCTACATCGCGGCTCAAATGCTCGTGGGTTGGCTGAACTGCTGGTGCTTGGTCAGGCGTGCGTAGGGGCACGCCATGGCGTGCCCCTACGCACGCGTCACGGGTTCCGGTAAAGCGGTCGCTCCTGTAATCGAAACCGAGCACCGCATTTGCCAGCCTATTCTGGAACGGCGCAGAGAGAGTCGGTGCGTGACGGTAAAGAACGCCCAACAGCCCAAGCAAATCCGTCGCGCTGCCTTCACGCTCGACGCGCCCCATCGCCTGCTCAAGCACCGCTTCCTCCGCCACCTGCCCCAGCGCCAGCTTGGCCACTTCGGCAAAGACGTTGCCCTTCTGGCGGCTGGCGTGCCCCAGCGCCTCGCGCCGACGCGAGCCTTCGTCGCCATAGTAGACAGCCGAGTAGGGGCCGTTGACGACGCGCAGCGGGAGCTCGCGCGTAACGCGGTTGCTGCTGCTGTAAAATTCCTGCGGGTGCGGCAGCAGCGTGACGTGGTAGCCGCCGCTGGGCACTTGGTCCGCCAGGCGCAGGCTCACGGCCAGCCCCGGCTGCGCGGCGACCCACGCTTCGGCATAAATCGCGCCGGCGCTGTTCTGCAGGCGCACGGCGAATTCAACGGGCCGACCCAGATCGAAGTCGTCCGGCCAGTGGACGCTGATGGTGTCGCCCGCGGCGTAGACATCCTGGAGGAGGTAGGCCTGCTCAAAGAGCCGCTCGAAGCGCTGGCGGCGGGCCGCGTCATTGGATGGGGTGGTCATGGACGGGTTGGGTCGTTGCGTCACGGCTGGGCGATGGCGGCGGGCGCATTGATGCCTGCCAGGTCCAACTGCTCGGCGTAGTGGCAGCTGGCGTAGTGGCCGGGGCGGATTTCGCGCAGGGCGGGCTCTTCGCGCACGCAGCGCTGGCGGTCGTTGAAGGGGCAGCGGGTGTGAAAGGGGCAGCCGCTGGGCACGGCGTAGGGATCGGGCACGGAGCCGCGGATGGCGTTGAGCCGCTCGCTGGAGCGCTGGCCCAGCTTGGGAATCGAGCGCAGCAGCGCCTGCGTGTAGGGGTGCTGCGGCGCGTAGAAAATGTCGTCCACCGCCGCCGATTCGACGACGCGGCCCAGGTACATGATGATCACGTGCTCCGTCATCTGCGCGACGACGCCCAGGTCGTGGGTGATAAAGAGAATCGCCATGCCCAGATCACGCTGGAGCGTGCGCATGAGGGTGAGGATTTGGGCCTGCGTCGTCACGTCGAGGGCGGTGGTCGGCTCGTCGGCAATGAGCAGGGCGGGGTGGCAGGAGAGCGCCATGGCGATCATGGCGCGCTGCCTCATGCCGCCGCTGAGCTGGTGGGGGTAGCGGTCGATGGTGGCATCGGGCTGGGGCATGCCGACGCGGTCGAGCGTGTCGATGGCGATTTGGCGCGCTTCCTCGGCGGAGACCTCCTGGTGCAGCAGAATCGCTTCGGTGATCTGGTTGCCGATGGTGTGCACCGGGCTGAGCGAGGTCATTGGCTCCTGGAAGACCATGGAGATTTCGCCGCCGCGGATGCCGCGAATCTGGCGACCCTGCGGCGGCAGTTCGGCCAAGTCGACAATCTCGCTGCTGCTGCTGCCATTTTTTCCCGTTGTGCGGTGGTAGAGAATCTCGCCGTCCACCACCCGGCCCGGCTTGGGCACAATCCGCAAAATCGAGCGCGCCATCACCGACTTGCCGCAGCCGCTCTCGCCGACGACGCCTACCGTCTGCCCCGCCTGCACGTCAAAGCTCACGCCGTCGACGGCGCGCACGGTTCCCTGGTCAAGAAAAAAGTGGGTGCGCAGATCACGCACTTCGAGGAGGGGAGTGGGGGCGGATTGAGTCACGATAAGATTTCCTGAAACATTTGAACTCGGTGAAGAGCGGGACACGGATGTACACGGGCTGCGCACACGGATTTTTACTGAAGATACCGTAGGTGCGGCTTGCAGCCGCACGATGATCAAACGCCCCGTCAGGTTGCCCGAAGGGAACGGCGACGATTGCGCTTGAAAGCGACCAAAAACAGTCGTTACGCAAACGCCAAGAAACGGCAAATCAGAGTCGAGATAGTTTTGTCATTCCCGCGGAGGCGGGAATCCATGTTTTGCTGACCACAGATTCCCGCCTCCGCGGGAATGACAAGCGTCGGTCGTAACCCGTGCGGCGTGATCATCTGAACTCGAATGTCACCACCGGTGACGAATGAATTCGTCACCTATCTTGCGAAACGCGTTGAATTTCTTCGTCAACTTCCCACGCCCTGTAAGTCCAATTCCTCCGCATAATGGCAGCTTACCCAGTGATCGGGTCGCACTTCGCGCAGGGCGGGCGATTCGTTTTGGCAGCGGTCGCCGTCGCTGTAGCGACAGCGGGGGTGGAAATAGCAGCCGCTGGGCGGGTTGGCCGGGTTGGCGACGTCGCCGGGCAGGACGATGGGCTCGCTGCGCGCGCGCGGATCGGGCTTGGGCACGGCGCTCAGCAGCGCTTCGGTGTAGGGGTGCAGCGGGTGGTCGAAGAGCTCGGCCTTGCTGGCGCTTTCGGCGATTTTGCCGACGTACATCACCACCACGCGGTCGCACAGGTATTCGACGACGCTGAGGTCGTGGGCGATAAAGAGGTAGGTAAGGCCAAATTCGCGCTGCAAATCCTGCAGCAGGTTGAGCACCTGCGCCTGCACCGAGACGTCGAGCGCGGAGACGGGCTCGTCGCAGATGAGCAGCTGCGGGTTGAGCGAGAGGGCGCGCGCAATGCCGATGCGCTGTCGCTGACCGCCGGAAAAGGCGTGGGGGTAGCGGCTCATGTACTCCGGTCGCAGGCCGACGATGCGCAGCAGCTCGGCCACGCGCTCTTTCACGGCGTTGCCCCTGGCCACGTTGTTGACAATCAGCGGCTCGCCCACCAGCTGCAGGAGCGTCATGCGTGGATTGAGCGAGGAAAACGGATCCTGAAAGATCATCTGCATGTTGCGACGCACCTGGTTGAGCGGCCCCGGCTCCAGCTCCGTCAGGTTGACGCGGCCCAACTCTTCGTCGGCGAACCAGACTTCGCCCGCCGTTGGCTCCAGCGCGCGCAAAATCGTGCGCCCGGTGGTCGTCTTGCCACAGCCGCTCTCGCCGACCAAGCCCAGCGTCTCGCCCCGCCGCACAAAAAAGCTCACGCCATCCACGGCCTTGACGTGGCCGGTCGTGCGCGAGAAGAGGCCGCTCTGGATCGGGAAATGTTTTTTGAGGTCGTTGACTTCGAGCAGGACATCGTTCATGAGTCGTTGGCTAAATGCGGAAAGAGAGAGGGACACGGATTGACACGGCTTCGCACACGGATTTTTATGGGTCTCGCCGAAGACGGACAATCTAATCATAAATCCGTGTTTATCCGCGTTTATCCGTGTCCAAAATTCTGATAGCCTACTTCGAAAATGGGTCCGCCGCGTCGCGCATGCCGTCGCCCAGGAAATTAAAGGCCAGCACCACAATCACCACGCCCGCGGCGGGGCCCATCCACAGCCAGGGATAGAGCGAGATGATCTGGAAATTCTGCGCCGTCTTCAACAGCACGCCCCAGCTGACCACGGGCGGGCGCAGGCCGATGCCCAGAAAGCTGAGCGCCGTTTCGGCCAGGATGATGCGCGGGATGTCGAGGGTGATGCGCACGATTACAAAGCTGATAAAGGTGGGGATCAGGTGGCGCAGGATGATGCGCCACTGGCTGCTGCCGTAGAGCCGCGCGGCCATCACAAAATCCTGCTCGCGCGTGGCCAGGAATTTGCCGCGCGCAATGCGGGCCACGCTCGTCCAGCCGATCAGCGACAGGATCACGGTGATCGCAAAATAGGTGCGCACGGGCGACCACTCCGGCGGGATGGCCGCGCTCAGCCCCATCCATAGCGGAATCGCGGGGATGGCGACCAGCGTCTCGATCACGCGCTGGATGACGTTGTCGACCGCGCCGCCGGAGAGGCCCGAGAGGCCCCCCAGCACCATGCCCAGCGTGATGCTCAGAAAGACGCCGACCAGCCCAATCGAGAGCGAAATGCGCGAGCCGTAGATCACGCGGCTGAGCACGTCGCGCCCCAGATCGTCCGTGCCCAGCAGGGCAATCGTGCCGCCCTCGGCCACGCCGAAGAGGTGGATGTTGGAGTCAAAGAGATTCCACAGCTTGTACGGCTCGCCCTCGACGAAGAAGCGGACGGGATAAATTTCGTCTGGGTTGGGCTCGTAGGTATACATCAGCGTCGTCATGTCGCGGCCCTGCGTCAGGCCGTAGACAAAGGGGCGCAGGTGAAAATTGCCGCTATCGTCGACGAAGCGGACGGTCTGCGGCGGCACGAAGAAGTAGTCCGTGCGCGTGGTCGGCGTGTAGGGGGCGACGAACTCGGCGAAGATGGCGATCAGATAGGCAAGCAGCAGAAAGACCGTGGCCGCCATCGCCACGCGGTGGCGTCGAAACTGCCACCACATCAGCTGCCAGGGCGAGGCCACGGCGATTTCCGCCGGCGCACCCTCCAGCTCGTCGTCGACAAAAGCGCTTTCGGGCAGCTCTTCTTCAACGGTAGCCGAGCCTTGTGGGCGGAGCAGGCCGCCGGGTCTGGGGAGAACGTCTTTACTCATAATCTTTCTCGTTGCCACGCTCCGCGTGGGAATGCGTTCTTCGACGCTCTGCGTCGCCGGATGGCAATCGAGTCGTCTCGGCGATTGCGCTGGGAGGCGTTATACCAACAGGTGGTCACCAAGTCGTCCCGGTGGTTGCGGTGGGACGCAGAGCGTCCCGGTCGGCATCCCGACGCAGAGCGTCGGGACGAGCAGTTAGCTATACCGAATGCGCGGATCGGCCCAGGCCAGCAGCAGATCGGAGAGCAGCGTGCCCACGACGGTAAGCACGCTGAGAATCAGGATCAGCGAGCCGGCCAGGTACATGTCCTGGCTGAGCAGGGCGGAGAGCAGCGCCGGGCCAATCGTGGGCAGGTTGAGCACGATGGCGGTGATCGCCGTGCCGCTAAAGATGGTCGGCAGCGTGTAGCCGACGGTGCTCAAGATGGGGCTGATGGCGAGGCGCACGGGATATTTGTAGACGAGCCGCAGTTCCGGCAGGCCCTTGGCGCGCGCCGTCTCCACGTAGGGCTGGCTCAGTTCGTCCAGCAACATGCCGCGCATCACGCGGATCAGCCCCGCCGTGCCCGCCGTGCCAACCACGATGATCGGCGCCCACAGGTTGGTGATCAGGTCCCACACCTTGCCTGCCGACCAGGGCGCCAACTCATACTGCGGCGAAAAGAGGCCGCCGACGTTGGTGCCAAAGTACTTGCTGCCCAGATACATCAACAGCAGCGCCAGCAGAAAATTGGGGATGGCCAGGCCGATGAAGCCCACGACGGAGAGCACGTAATCCGAGATCGAGTACTGGTGGAGCGCCGAATAGATGCCAATCGGAATCGAGACGGCGTAGGTGAAGATCAGCGTGGGGAATCGAGATCGCCAGCGTCAGCGGCAGCCGCTCGCGGATGATGTCGATCACGGGGCGCTCCTGGGCGAAGGATTGGCCAAAGTCGCCCTCCAGCAGGATGTTGGACATCCACTTGGTATACTGGACGTGCATCGGCTGGTCCAGCCCAAAGCGCTGCGTCAGCGCCGCGATCTGCGCCTCGTCCACCTCCGTGCCCGCCGCACGCAGCTCGACGAGGTAGGCGTTGATGTAGCTGCCCGGCGGCAGCTGAATCACCACAAAGGCAATGATGCTGATCAGGAAGAGCGTGATCACCATGTAAAAGACGCGGCGGATGGTGTAGGTGAGCATTGGAAAATCTTGCCTCTATAACAAAAATTTCAACGCGGAGGCGGAAAGCGTTTGGGGGACGCAGGCACTGCCGTCCAGAAAGACTAAAAGGTGTCGTGATTCAGCAGAGAGATCGCAATTTGTCATTCCCGCGCAGGCGGGAATCCATGTATGACCTATCTGACTTATCGTCAAATATGAGATTAGTGAATCCGCCCTACCCAACAGGTAAGTCCTCCCAACTCGGATTCCGCTCCTCGATCAAGCGAATCTTCCACGCCCGATTCCACTTCTTGAGTCGCTTTTCACGGGTGAGGGCCACCGAAACATCATTGGTCGATTCGTAGCAGACCAACCGCTGCACGCCATAGAGTAAGGGTTATTTTCAACGTTGGTCGGTTGGTCACGCATGGATTCCCGCCTACGCGCAATGGCGTTAAGTTAAGGGTTGCTCGTTCCACGCTCTGCGTGGAATGCACTGCTGGAGGCTCCGCCTCCCCTCTAGAGGCAGAGCCTCTAGGCTGGGTTCCCACGCAGAGCATGGCAACCAGTTTGCTTAACTTAACGCCATTGCGCCTACGCGGGAATGACAGATTACCCCTCCTCTGCCTGACTTCCCCCAAGCAGAAACAATCTCGGTCTTCGACGTGAACTTCATTGGAGGGCGCAACCATCACAAGCGGCGGTTACGCCCTCCAATCAGGCGAAGTGAGAAGAACCAACTGCGCCAATGAAAAATTCCCTTTGCGTCTCTGCGCCTCCGCGTTAAATTTCTTTGCCCTACCCCGGTTCCCCGGCCCACTCCCCGCCCTCGAAGAACATCTGCTCCACGTGGTACGGATAGGTGTTGAGCCAGTCGAAGCCCGTGTAGCCTTCTGCGGGGAAGTTGCGCAGGTTGCTGCCGATGATCACCGGCTCGGGCACGTCGCCCACGGTGCCGATGGTCCATAGGTTGTCCGCCTGCGACTGCAAAATCTCACGGCCCAGGCGAATCTGCTCCTCTTCATCGAGGGTGAGCTGCATGCCTTCCCAGCGCTCGATGTTCGCCATCACTTCGGCGGGCGGCTCCTCGCCCTCCTCGCCGTCCGTGGTGTACCACTGCGCCCACTGCACGCCCCACGGCTTTTCCCAGCCCACTTCCCACGGCACGTACCATTCGGGCCGCTGCGGGAAGATCACGTCGCTGGATTTGTCGGCGTGCCAGAGGCCAAAGTCGAGCTCGTTGGCCTCCATGCGCGTTTCCAGCAGCTCGCCGCTGATCAGCGTCAGCGTAAACTGGAGGCCGACGTCCGCCCAGAACTCCTGGGCCAGCTCGGCGTTGGGCGTAAAGGAATCCTTGACGTCCGTGTACTGAAGGTTGATGATCAGCGGCTCGCCGTCGGGGCGCAGGCGGAAGCCATCCGCGCCGCGCTCGGTCAATCCCATTTCGTCGAGCAGGGCGTTGGCCTGCTCCGGATCGTAGTCGGTAAAGGCTTCCGTCATCTCCTGCACGTAAAATTTCGAGGCGGGGATCACGTGCGTCTGATACGGGCGACCCAAGCCCTGATAGACGGCGCGGTTGATGGTGTCGCGGTCCAGCGCCAGCGAGAGCGCCTGGCGGAAGCGCACGTCGCTAAACATCTCGCGCAGCACGGGGTCGCCGCTGGTCTGGTTGGGCTGGTAGTTGAGCGCCGTGCCTTCCGATGCGCCAAAGAGCAGCACCTGGTAGTTGTTGGCCTCGGCGTTTTGCTGATAGAGCGGGAAGTTGGCGAGCTGCGCCACAAAGGCCACCGAGAAGTTGATCTCGCCGCTGGCGATGATCGCGTTGGCGACCTCGGCATCCTCGGTGTTGGTCACAATCACCTGGTTGACGTAGGGGAGCTGGTTGCCCGCCGTGTCGACCTTCCAGTAGTAGGGGTTGCGCGAGCAGACCATCACGTTCTCGCTCAGCGGACGCTCCAGCCGGTAGGGCAGCAGCGTGGGCAGGTCGACATTTTGGAAGGGCATGCCGTAGGTGTTGGAGGCGCGATTCTCGTAGTATTCATACCAGTTCTCAAAATCAGCCGCTTCCGCCAGCTGCTGTGCCTCCTCCAGCGACGTGTGGTCCGGGTGGAACTGCTGCAGATAGTGCGAGGCCATGAAGGGCGTGATCGTCGAGCCCTGGGCGTGGCCGAGGCGCAAAATCAGGAAGGGGTAGGGCTCGGTAAAGGTGAAGCGCACCGTGTAATCATCGACCTTCTCCACCTGCGCCAGCTCGCCGCCCGTCACCAGCCACGAGGGCTTAATCGGGTTGAGCTCGTCGTTGAGGATGTACGATTCCCACCAGTACATCACGCTGTCGGCGTTAAACGGCTCGCCGTCCGACCACTTGATGCCCTCGTGCAGCGTCATCGTGAAGACCGTGCCCTCGTCGTTGTACTCCCAGCTTTCGGCGAGATTGGGCACAATCGTGCCGTTGTCGCGGGCGATGCGCAGGATGCCCTCCGGCCCGTAGGCTGAGCGCACCTGGAAGCCGCGCTCGGAGACCATCACCGTGCGCAGCGAGCCGCCGTAGACGCCCACTTCGTTCAGCGGCTCCACCACCACGGGCGCGCTCGGCAGCCGCTCGTCCACGGAGGGCAGCTCGCCCGCCCGCACCAGCTCTGCCAGTTCGGGCGCTTCGTTGTAGATTTGGCCTTCGACGGCTGGCTCCGCGGCGGGCGCGTCTGCCGCCGGTTCCGTTGCAACTTCGACGGGGACTTCTGCTTCGCTGCTGCCGGACGAACAGGCCGCCACGGCCACGCCCGCCGTGGCAATGGCAGACAGGCGAATAAATTCGCGTCGGCTCACCGCGCGTCGTGTTCTCGCTTTTTCCATGATCTCCTCCTGGGTGAAAAGGTGTTGGCTGTAGAGAAAAATGAGGTTGGATCGAATAATAGAGAGTGGCTCGCGTGGGCTGGGACCAATGCTGAATAAATTTAACATCTAGTTTGCAAAACGCGCTACAGCAGGTTAAAGAAATAAATAGGTGACGCGGAGGAGCATCCTCAGATGCGAACGGGTCAACGAGATTACCTGATTAAATCCCTAACCTGTTGGAGCGCATTTCGCCAATCAGTCGGCGAATGAATGCGCCGCCGCTTCACGCCTGCTCCTGCCTAAACAGCGACTTGGCAAAGGCCAAATCCTCGACAATCAGCCGGTTGACTTCGTGCTCCGCTGAGTACTCCGCCGAAAAACAGATGGGCCCGCTGTATCCAATTTCCTTGATCTTCGCCGCCACGCGCGGCCACGACGCGCGCCCCTGCCGACCCGTCGTCCAGTAAATCTGCCACTCGGCCACCTCCGCCTCCGGCCCGCTGATGCGCCGCCAGAAGGCATTCTTGAGATTGACTACGCACAGGTGAGATTCGACAATCTCCAGCCCCGGTTCAGGCGCTTCGCCCTCCAGCGCGTTGTGCGCCGGGTCCCAAATTGCGCCGACGTAGCGCGGGTCGTAATCCTTGAGCAGGTAGTGCAGACCCATCGAGTTGTTGGGGACGGACAACCCGTTGTGATTCTGCACGCCAATTTGGATCCCGTACTGTTCACACAGAGGCAGCGCCGCATCCAACTGTCGACGCGCCTGAGTCTCCGCCTCCCAGTAGGTGATATTTTTGCGCGAAAAGATCACGCGGTTCATGCCGACGCCCGCTTTGGCACAGGCGGCGTAGAGCCGCTCATCATCCAGCGGCAGCGCCACCGCGACGTTGAGCACGCGCACGCCCAAATCCGCCAGCGTTTGAACGGCGGCGGGTAAATCCCGTTCGATGTTTTCCGGCGTGCAGGGAAAGCCGGGACGCACGGGCAGCTCAATCAGGTCGAAGCCGAGCTGCCGCACGTGGTCGCCCAGCTCCGGCAGCGCCAACTGTTTCCACGGTTTAACAAAGATGGCGAATTCGTTGCCCATGGGTTGAATCCTTACTTTTTAGCGCGCAGAATCTTCGAAAAACTAAGAAATTTAACGCGAAGACGCAAAGGTGCAAAGCGATTCTCCATGAATCGAGACTTCCCTCCACGTCCCAGCATGTTCCCAGCGTCCCAGCGTCCCAGCGTCCCAGCGTCCCAGCGTCAACTCGTTTACTTCCGCGTCGGCTTCATGTCGACCTGCTCAATCGTCACCCGCGGCGGCATCGACGCGATAAAAACGACTGTAGCCGCAATGTCTTCGGGCTGGAGCAGCCGCTTCCGTTCCTCGGCGGAGGGGGGCGACGGGCGGCGGTCCACAATTGGGGTGTTGGCGGAGCCGGGGCAGAACAAGCAGGCGCGCACGCCGTGCGGGTTGCCCTCCTCGTTGGTGATCCGCGTCAGCGCGTCCATGCCCATTTTGGAGGTGCTGTAGCCCACGCCGCCCGCCAAATCCGGATGGACGGCGGCGCGCGAGGCCAGGTTGATAATCATGCCCTGCTCGCGGGCAATCATGGTGGGGAGAATGGCCTGGGTGAAGAGGAAGGCGCTGGTCAGGTTCACGTCGAGCAGACGCCGCCACTGCTCGCTGGAGGTCTCGGCGATGCTGCGCTCGGTGACGTTGATGCCCGCGTTGTTGACGAGCACGTCGATCTCGCCCAGCGTGCGCGCTTGCTCAATGGCGGCGTGAATTTGCGTCTCGTCCGCCACATCGGCCGGGCAAACAGCGGCCTGCACATCTGCCTCGCGTGCCAGTTCCGCTACTTCCGTTAGTTTTTCCCTGCGCCGCGCCACCAGTGCCACATTTGCGCCAGCGCCGGCACAGGCCAGCGCAATGGCGCGCCCAAAGCCGCTGCTTGCGCCCGTGATCAAGACGGTTTTGCCTGTCAATTGCTTCAAAAGAACTTCCTTTGACGGGTAAATTGTTTGGCTTGCTATGGACTAATGGCAAAAAATACTGAGGAGTTAATAGGAATATAGCACCCATGTTTGGCTTTGTCAATCGGCTAAAAAACGTCGGGGGCGCTTCATCGGATCCGGCAGCGCGCAGTTTGGCTCGGTCTGCGGCTTCACCTTCAGCTCCGTCGGTCACCGGCCACAGCCTCTTCCACGACCTGCGCGACTGCACCGTCCTTGACGACGCGAACGGCCTTCTCATCGACTGACTGTCGACCAGCGCGACGTCGAGCGATCAAGCGGCGGTGGGTGTCACATTTCCTGCTTACTTACATCTTTTCGCGGCAAACTTGTTAGTCTCGAAATTAGTTCCTAAGTAAAATAGACGGCACGTGGCCATTGCTTTCGTGCAGCCGCACAGTTCTTCACCTCGCAAATTCAGTCGCTCCACTCTTTGCTTTGCGGAGCCGCTTACTTCCCCGCAATTAATATTTATTTCGGGCGCTATACCGTCTCATGTCTATCACTCGTTCGCTGTGGCAACGCTTTGCCACGCCCTTATTTTGGTTGGCCGTCGCTGGGATGAGCATTTTGGCTACCGGCTGGCTACTCTTTAAGTTTGAGCAGCTTCTGTTCGACCCCAACCTCACCGGCTCGTCGCCCACCGGCCCCGTCGACCTGGTTAATCGCCAAATTCAAGTCAAGGGGCTGTTCGCGGGCGAGCCGCTTTACGAAACGACGACCAACGCCGTCTATCCGCCCGCCAGCTACCTGCTGCTTTGGCCGCTGCTGGGTTGGTTGAGCGAACAAGGAGCACGCTGGCTCTGGGCGGCGACGAGCCTCGGCTCGCTGGCGTGGTTGGGCTGGTTGACCGTGCGAGCGAGCGGCGAAACCGTGCGCGTGCGGCGCATCTTCTTAGCGCTGCTGCCCGCCGTCCTCTTTGGTACGGGTGCCACCATCGGCGTTGGTCAGGTCGGGCTGCATCTGTTGCCCGCACTGGTAGCGAGTCTCCTGCTGCTGGGGCAGCGGCAGCGTTGGTCCACCGATCTGCTGGCCGCCGCGCTCTTCATGCTGACGCTTGTCAAGCCGACGATGAGTGCGCCCTTTTTCTGGCTCGTGCTTTTGTTGCCCAGCACGACCGAGGGCCACCCACGCCTGCGGCCAGCGCTGCTGGTGCTGGTGCTGTATGCCGCCAGCACGGTGGGGTTGTCGCTATTTCAACCGGCAGATCCGATAACGCTTCTTCAGCAGTGGTGGGAGCGCGGCGTGGCTGGCGCTTGGTATGGAGGCTATTCGGGCGGCGTTATCAACCAGCAGACGTGGCTATCCGTGGTTGGCTTGGGCGCTTATGGAACCGAGCTGTCGCTGCTGATCTTGATGGCGTGGGGTGGCTGGCTCTTTGTTTATCGCCGACAGGATGCGTGGCTGCTGATCGGCGCGACGGCAATTGTCGCGCGGCTGTGGATTTACCACCGCTACCACGACGATATTTTGCTGCTGCTGCCGCTGATTGCGTTCTATCGCCTGGCGCGCAACGAAGGCTGGCAGCCATCTAGCGTGGCCGCAGCAATTCTATTCGGCATCGGCTTGTTCACCACCGTGACGCCGCTCGGCTCCTGGCGCTTGCCCGCCTGGTGGGTAGAAAGCTACCAACTACTGCAAGGCACGACCTGGGTAGTCATGCTAATCTGTCTGATGGTCTACGCGGAGCGCGCACGTCGGCGATTAGTATATGATGAGATAGCGGACGTGGACGCGTCCGTCGATTTCGCCGCACAACCGTCCCCACCGCTTACAGCCCGCTGACAAATTGAAGCGTGCTTACTCAATTCGCTCACTCTTCTCGGCAAAATAAAGCTCGCTGCTTTCCTTCGTTGCCGCTGCACGCGGTCCATCTATTTCACACCATGACTATCTCCCAACCGATGCAGTCAACGGGTAGCCTCTCGCCTCGCTGGGTACGTCTTCTCGTCGTGCTGGCATGGCTGCTCGCGGGGCTGACCCTTGCGCTGGGCAGCCTCTGGATGGTCTACAAGTTCGACCAACTCCTCTTTGACAACCGCTACCTCAGTTCGACCCCCACCTGGCCCGTCGACCTGATGGACACACACCAGCAAATCCAGGGTCTCTTCCGCGGCGAGCCCGTCTACCTCACCAGCAACAGCGCCGTTTACCCGCCCGCGACCTACTTTGCGCTGTGGCCGCTGCTTGGCTGGGTGGACGAATGGGGCGCG
Organism: Caldilineaceae bacterium; assembly: GCA_965213595.1. Classification (GTDB taxonomy): domain Bacteria; phylum Chloroflexota; class Anaerolineae; order Caldilineales; family Caldilineaceae; genus JBCCFC01. Next base: position 142,326 of record CBDBZO010000004.1, read on the forward strand.
CGCGTCGTCTGGGCGCTGACGACGCTGGCCTCGCTGGGTTGGTTGAGCTGGCTGCTCATCCGCGCCACGGGCGAAACCGTGCGCGTGCGGCAGCTGCTGCTGGCGCTGCTGCCCTTTGTGCTGCTCGCCAGCGGACTCACCATCGGCGCGGGCCAACTGGGCAACCACGTGCTGCCGCCGCTGCTGCTCAGCCTGCTGCTCCTGCCGCGATCTGGCGATCCCGCGCGCTGGAGCCGCGATCTGCTCGTGGCCGCGCTCTTCACGCTGGCGCTGATCAAGCCGACCTTTAGCGCGCCCTTTTTCTGGCTGATCCTCTTTCTGCCCGGTCGGCTGCGGCCCGCCGTGCTGGTGGTTGTTTTGTACGGAGCGCTCACCATCGGCATGTCGCTTTTTCAGGCGGCAGGGCCGTTTGTCTTGGCTTTGCAGTGGTTGGAGGTCGGGCAGGCGGGCGTGGTCTGGGGGGCACAGACTGGCGGGCTGAACAACGTGCAGGCGGGGGCGTACTGGCTGGGCGTGCTGGAGTACAGCATCGAAATCTCGCTGCTGATCTTGGCTGCGTGGGGCGGCTGGCTCTTTTTCTACCGGCGACAAAACGCCTGGCTGCTTATTGGCGCGACGGCCATCGTCGCACGGCTGTGGATTTACCACCGCAACTACGACGACATGCTGCTGCTGTTGCCCATGATTGCGTTTTATCGGCTGGCGTCGCGCGCGGGCTGGCGCTCGCCCCTGGGCGCAATCTCGGCAATTTTCTTTGCGCTCGGTTTGTTTACCGTAGTAATTCCCTTTGGTTCGGATCGGCTACCCATCCTGTGGGTCAACGCTTACCAAGTTGCTCAAATGGTGATTTGGCTGGTCATGCTGCTCTTCTTTGTCATACGGGTGGAGCAGGCCCGCCAGGGCGTCCAGAAAGGCCGCCCCGTCAATGATCAGCACGCGGCCCTGCCCAACTTATAGCGCCAGCGCATCCGGGCCAAACAGTGCTCGGCACAATTTTACTGTCCCGTAGTTATTCTTGCTCGTCTACATTTGCAGCCGGTGACTGAAAGAATGCGTCGAGCTGCTCTCTGAGCAAGGCAAGCTCATCAGGCGTGAGGCCCGCCAGCCGCTCCTCCGGCGTGGCCGTCTCGATGATGCGGCGGCGCACGCCTTCCCCTAAGTCCTCCGGCGTGGCCGTCTCGATGATGCGGCGGCCGGCTTCCCCCAGTTCCAGGCCCGCCAGCCGCTCCTCCGGCGTGGCCGTCTCGATGATGCGGCGGCGCACGCCTTCCCCCAAATCATCCGGCGCCGCCGTCTCGATGATGCGGCGGCGCACGCCTTCCCCCAGCTCAAAAATTTCCTTCGGCGTAATCTCTGTCGACATGACGTCTTCTCCTTGCAGCAACTTCCTGCGCAACCCCAACAAGTACGTTTCCAACAGCGCTGGCTCCCTCCCTTTGTCCAGCCGCTCAAAGGCTTCGCTGCGCGCGCGCTGGCGCGAGGCAAAGACTTTGACAAAGGCGTTGTGCTCCGCCGCCGGCAGCTCGTTGAGCAACAGCAGCCCCACCCGCGCCAGCAGCGGCTGCGTGCTGCGGTAAACGCCCGGCGCCACGCGCTCGTACCCCCAGGCGGCAAGCCGCTCGGCTTTCGGCGTCTTGGAGCAGAGGATGAAGGTCGCCAGCTCGTGATCCTTGAGGCGCTGGGCGCGGCCGTAGAAGTAGTCGTAGCCCACCGCCTGCCGCAGCGCCTCCAGCGTGAGCGACTCTGTGTACTTGAACTCCAGCAGCACGTGCTGGGCCAGCGTATCGCGGATACCGGCAGGCAGCAGCGCGCGCTGCGCCTCCGTCCAGCGCGCGCTCTCGCGGCGCAGCAGCAGGATGTCCGCCCGCGGCGGCTCGCTGGTGATGGCCACTTCCGTCTGCACCGTGATGCCCACCGGCGTCAGCAGCAGCTCCAGCAGCGTCCCCAGCAGCTGATGCCACTGGGTGCTCCGCGATGCTGCCGATAATTCCACTGCCGGCTTCGGCTGCGGCGCTGGCTGGGCGGTGGGGTCGGTTTCCGTGCTCATAGTCAAAATTATAGGCGCTTACTCGCGGCTTGTCAATGGCCTTGCGAACGGCTGGCGCACTTCAATTTGTGGGGGCAAAATGTCATTTCGAGCGGATCGCCGAGGAGAGGCGGCAAACGAATCCGCAGCAGCGAGAAATCTGGGCGTCAGCGAGGACAGATTCGTTGCTGCAGGGCGCTCGGTCTGTCTGCCGTCTCCAGATTTCTCGCTAGTCTACTATCGTCTGCTATCTTCGGGGTAGACCCGGCGTCGAAGCGACCGCTACGCGAGCGAAATGACAACTTGCCCCCAATTCTGGGATGCACCCGCGAACGGCTGGCGTATGCTAAAGGGTGCGTCCCAAAATTTTGGGCGTTCGACCCCACCCCCTCAGCGTTGGTTCGTTACCGACGAGGTCTCGAAGCCCCCTCCCCGCGCGCGGGGAGGGGGTTTGGGGGTGGGGTCAGGTGTGCCACCCCCGGTAAGTCACCTAGTGCTGAAGCCTGCCAAAAATTTGGGGCGTACCCTATGCTAAATCAACGCTGGTCGTCTCTTCTAAAGCGTGATAAACTTGGGCGGTCTCTTAATCCCTCCACCTCAACCGGAGCGTGCTTCCCATGAAAATTACCGACGTCACCGTCCAAACGTTCACCTACACCTCCAACACCGTGCGCGATTCCGAAGGGCACGGCCACCCCGGCCCCGAACACGAAGCCACCAGCTCGCTGCTCACCATTCACACCGATGAAGGCGTCAAGGGCTACTGCTTTGGCGGCATGGGCAAACCCGTGCTGGAGAACGCCGTCAAAATCGAGCTGATTGGGCGCGACCCCTTTTACCGTGAACAAATTTGGCAGGGGCTGAAGGAGCGCCAGCGGCTGAACCTCAACTCGCTTTTTGACCGCATCCTCACGGTTGTGGATCTGGCGCTGTGGGATTTAGCCGGACGCGCGCTGGAGCAGCCCGTCCACAAGCTGCTCGGCGCCTCGCGCGACAAAGTGCCCGCCTACGCCAGCACCATGTGCGGCGACGATCTCGAAGGCGGGCTGGACACGCCCGAAGCCTACGCCGACTACGCCATCTGGTGCGTGCAGGAGCGCGGCTACCCGGCCTTCAAGCTCCACACGTGGCAGCCGCCCATCCCCGGTGCGCCCAACCCCAAGCGCGACGTCGCCGCCTGCGCCGCCGTACGCGACGCCCTCGGCCCCGATGTCGATCTGATGCTCGATCCCTACCACTACTACGACCGGCTAGACGCGCTCTACCTCGCCAACGGCATCCACGAATTGGGCTACCTGTGGATGGAGGAGCCGATGGACGAGCACAGCATGTCGTCGTATATTTGGCTCTGCGAGCAGACGGCGCTGCCGATCTGCGGGCCGGAGACGGCGGAGGGCAAGATGTTCTCGCGCGCCGACTGGATCGTCAACAAAGCCTGTGACCTCGTGCGCGGCGGCGTGGGCGACAACGGCGGCATCACCCCGCTGATGAAGATTGCGCACCTGGCCGAATCGTTTGGCATGCACATGGAGGTGCACGGCGGCGGCGTGGGCAACCTGCACGTGCTCTGCGCCATGGGCTCGCCGGGCAAGTACTACGAGCGCGGCCTGCTGCATCCCTTTATCGACCACGACGCCGTCAAGCCGTGGCTGCACGAGCTGGACGACCCGATGGACAACGAAGGCAACGTCCACGTCTCGCCGCGGCCGGGGCTGGGGCAGAACATCAACTTTGATTATATCGAGAAGAATCTGGTCAACAGCTACTGATTTACGATTTTGGATTTACGATTTACAAACCTCGTTAGCCGACGAAATTCGTAAATCCAAAATCGTAAATCCCATTGGTTTCAACAATGAAAAAAGTTTTACTCACCGGCGCCGCCGGCCGCATTGGCACGGCCTTCCTCCAGTACGAAGGCGACAAGTACGACATGCGCCTCGCCGACATACATATCCACACCATCGACAACTCGCTGGGGCGCGAAGTGGTGCAGGCCAACCTCAGCGATCTCGACAACTGCCAATCGCTCTGCAAGGGCATCGACACCGTGCTGCACCTCGCCGCCGACCCGTCGCCCCGCGCCGATTTCTACGAATCGCTGCTGGATAACAACATCAAAGCCACCTACAACATCTTTCGCGCGGCCAAGGATCAGGGCTGTCGCCGCGTGATCACGGCCAGCAGCGTCCACGCCATCCTCGGCTACCCGCTCGACGTGCAGGCGCACCCGGAGATGCCCGTCAAGCCGACGAATATGTACGGGGTGACGAAGGTCTTTGGCGAGGCGGTGGCACACTACTTTTCGGCCAGCGAAGGGCTGTCGTCCATCGCCGTGCGCATTGGCGGCTACGGAGGCAATCGCGAGCACAAGCCGGGTGAAGTCGATGCGCGCACGCTCAGCGTCTACGTCTCGCCGCGCGATCTCAGCCACCTCTTCGCCTGCTGTATCGACGCGCCGGACGAGCTGCGCTTCGCCATCTTCCAGGGCGTCTCGGACAATCGCTTCAAGCGCATGAGCATCGACAACGCGCGCGAACTCGTCGGCTACACGCCGCGGGATGATGCCTTTGAACTGTTTGAGACGGGCTTGCAGAACCGCGAGCGCTGGTGGGAAGAGTGGGGGCGTGGGGAGCGGAAGAAACAAAAAGAAGATTAGGACGCGAGGTACGCGGAATCACGCGGACTTTTTTGATTCTGATCCGCGTAGTTCCGCACACTTCCGCGTCCAAAATTTATTCTTGAAAGCGAGCGAACTATGAACACAACCCTCACCCTCAACTGGCTCGGCCAATCGGGCTTTCTCTACCAATTCCCCGGCGATACAACGGGCGGCCCCACCGTCTGCATCGACCCCTACCTCTCCTACGCGACGGGCCAGGGCAAGACGCGACCGCGGCTCACGCCGATTCCACTGCCCGCCTCGCTGCTCAGCGCCGACGTGGTGATCACCACCCACGACCACGCCGATCACTTCGATCCCTTTTCGCTGCGCCCGATTGCCGAGCAGCCAGCAACGATCTTCACGGGGCCAACCTCCTGCCGCGAGCACTGGCAGCGGATGGAGCTGCCGAGCGAGCGCTTCCTGCGGCTTAATCAGGGCGAGACGCTGACCGTGGCGGGCGTCGAGATCGCGGCGACCTATGCCGAGCACGGCTCCGGCGAGCGGCGCGACGCCATCGGCGTGATCCTGCGCGCGGGCGGCCTCACGATCTACCAGACGGGCGACAGCGAATTCAACGACGAGCTGGTCGAGCAGGTCCGCGACTTGCGCCCCCACCTGCTCACCGTGCCCATCAACGGGCGCTTGGGCAACATGAGCGCGGACGAGGCCGCGCAGCTCACGCAGCTCGTCCAGCCACAGGTCGTCGTGCCCAATCACTACGGCATGTTTGCCAACAACAGCGCCGACCCGCAGGATTTTATCGACGCCTGCCGAGCGCGCGGCGTCGAGGCGCGGGTCGCGCTGATGACGGTGGGAAAGTGGACGGAGCTGGCGCTTGAGGGCGGCGCGTAGTCCGAGGGCGCGCCCTCGGACTACGCGCTAATCCTTCACCTCGGCGACCGCGTTGACGAAGCCGTAGCGCCACAGCCCGCGCAGGTGGTCCACCACAAAATCTCGCTCCCTCTCAGTGTAATGCACAAGCAACAGGCTCCAGCGTTCCCCTTCAACCTCCTGGCTGAGTATGTGATGTGCATTGTCCGACTTCGTGCCCAAGCGCACGAGAATGCTGTCGACTTCGGATCGCCAATCGTGAAGGCCAACCCAGACGAGCAGCCAACAGTCCACTGCGTGGATACCGCTCATAATCGGCTCCGTACTACTTGAGGTTATCGCCCCGCGAAATGGTAGCTGGTTTCTGCCTCACGAAACACCGCACCATCACACCGTACACGGCCCCAGCATTTGCGTGCGCCACAGCAGGCGGCGCTGGCTGTTGTCGAAGCCGTCGCGGCGGTGCATGGTGCAGCGATTGTCCCACAGGATCAGGTCGCCGGGCCGCCACTGGTGACGCCACACAAAAGCGGCTTGCGTGGCGTGGGCAAAGAGCTGCCCAAGCAGTGCCCGACCGTCCGACTCGCTCAGCGAGCCGCCGCGCTCATCCTCCACCGACCGGGCCGCGTTTGGGCTAAAAAAGAGCGTTTTGCGCTTCGTCACCGGGTGGGTGCAAACCAGTGGGTGTTTGAGCGCTTCGGGGGGATTGTACTCCGGATTTTCGTGAACGTACGTCACCACCAGCGTGCCCAGCCGGGCCTGGGTCGGCGGGTTCAGCGCTTCGTAGCCCGCGTAGCCGCTGGACCAGTACGTATCGCCGCCGCTGGCCGGGGCTTCCACGCAGTAAAGCAGCGAGATCGAGCCGGGCGTCTCCAAGAAGACTAAATCGGCGTGGAATTCTAGCTCGGCGTTGCCCAGCGCGCCCACGGCCTGCCCTGCTTCCTGGATATTGGAGATCACCGTGATTTCGGGATGCTCTGGGTCGCGGTCCTTCGTGTTGGTGGGGTGCGGCACGGGCTCACCAAAGTAGCGGCTAAAGCGGATTTGGTCGGCCTTGCTGAGCGACTGATCGCGAAAGCGCAAAACCAAATGTTCGGCAAAGGCCGCTTGCAGCTGCGCCGCCGTCTCCTCCGCCAGCGGCTCCGACAAATCAACGCCAGCAACATCAGCGCCCAGCGCTGCGCCCGTCGGTACTATTTGAATGATGGTCATTTCTCCCTCGCTTCTAAAAAGAGCCGTGCTCTCTGCGTTTCTTCAGCGCTGCTCAGGGCAAAATTCGCGTTAACAACCCGCCTTGACCAACCGATGTCGCCTGCTTCAAATCTGATTGGTTTGCTTAACTGACGACGCTCGCCCACGTATTTACAACTTTACTCTACCACCCGTGCGCGCCGATTTGTAGAGCGCCTGCGCGACCGCGACGCTTCTGACCCCGTCGGCAATGGTGGCCGTAGGCGGCTGGCCCGTGCGGATGCAGGCAAAAAAGTGCTCAAACGCATCCGTATAGCGCGTGCGGCCCAGCCCCTCCGGCGGGCGCACAAATTGGTGTACGGCCTCGTCGTCGCGCATGGCCCAGCTCAATTCCTCCCACACGTGTTCGCGCCCGCGCAGCCGCGCCTGCCCGTGGGCGGTCACGAGATCGAGTCGGGGGAAATTGCGAAATGCGCTTGTACCGATGCCGCCCAGCGTCAGAGCGGCCACTGCCCCGCTGGCAAAGCGGATCGTGACCGCGGCGGCGTTGTCGCCGGGCGCATCCAGCGGATTGCTCGTCTCGGCAAAGAGCGAGACGGGGTCGCCCAATAGATGGCAGACGGCGTCAAAGAGGTGGCACGAATTTTCGTTAAAGAAGCCGCCGCCGTTGTCCGCGTCCCACAGCCAGCTTTCGGCGGGCACTTGCCAATGAAAAAGGTATTCGCCGTTGAGCAGCAGCCCTTGGCCCAGTTCGCCATCCATCAGCGCGCGCAGCTTGACGAGGGCCGGGTGAAAGCGAAAGCTAAAGGCGGGCATCACCGTGGCGTTGTGTGTGCGGCAGAGCGCGGCCAAACGCCGGGCGTGGTCGAGATTGGCGGCCCACGGCTTTTCGACAAATATGGGAATGCCGTTTTCCGCCGCATAGCGCAGCAGCGGCTCGCGCCCGCGCGGCGCAATGCAAAGGCTGACGGCGTCGAGCCGCTCGCGCGCCATCATTTCCAGGCCGTCGCGGTAGGCATTGGCATTGTAGCGCGCGGCAAAGTCCGTCAAGCCACCGGGCGCGTCAAAGCTGCGGTCGGCCACGGCGACCAGCTTGACTTCGGCCATGTTGGCGAGCGTGCGCACGTGGTGCTGGCCAAAGCCCAGGCCGATCACGCCGATGCGGAGGGGGGAGGGGGATGTTGGCATGGTTTGGTTTAACGTGGTGCGTAGTGCGTGGTGCGTAGTGCGTGGTGCGTGAACTGGTGTATGACCCGAACGGGTAGCGATTTACGACCAAGGCAATCAACCAGTTCACGTACTACGCACCACGTACTACGCACCACGCATCCCCGTCAGCGTCGTCGTCATCTCGTACCGCTTGCCCGTGCGCGACGACTCCAGCGCGCCCGTCAGCAGCTCGTTGACGTGGCGGCCCCACTCGACATTCAAAATCGGGTCGCGGTCGTGGATGATGCAGTCGACGAGGTGCTGGGTCGATTCGTGGTAGTAGTTGAAGGCACCCGGTCGCGGCCAGGGTTGAGGCTGGCCGCGCTTGGGCACGTGATACCAGCCCTCGTCGTCGACGCTGGGCAGCTTGTTCCGGTGTTCACTGATGATCGAGGCAAAGTGGTCGCCAGCGCCCAGCGCCAGGTTGCCCTCGGTGCCAAAGATGCGCAGCCCGCCCTGGCCCGCGCCCGGCGGCATCGGATGAAAGGCGCGCGCAATGTGGAAGACGCCAATCGCGCCGTTCTCCATTTCGTAGAGGCTAAAGGCGTTGTCCTCCGCCTCCATTTTGACCGGCTGCGTCTTGGGCAAATCGACGACCACGTCCCAATAGTTGGCGTCGTCCGGGTCGCTGGCCTGGGCCAGAAAGTCATCGTACTTCTCGCCGGGCACGATGTGGCGATCCGGCACCGAAATTTTCGCCAGCCCGGTCACGCTTTTGACGTTGCCCAGCAGCGTCACGATTTGGGTGGGCGCGTAGGGAAAGTCCATCAACATGCCGCCGCTCTCTTTGGCGTAGAAGGCCCCGACGCCGTAGGGGTTGCCGCCCAGCGACGGGTGGTAGGTGGAGGGGATGCCGGGCATCCAGGTGAACCAGTAGGGGTCGCCCAGGACGCCGTCGAGAATGAGCTGGCGCAGCGGCGGGTAGTCCGGATGAAGGGGCGAGTTGGCGCTCGGCTCGATCAGCGCCTTGACGCCGCTGGCCCGCACCGCCTCCACAATCTGATTCGCGCCCGCCATGTCCAGCGACATCGGCTTTTGCAGCAGCACGTGCTTGCCCGCCGCCACGGCTCGCAGCGTGAAGGGCACGTGCGTGCCCGGCCCGGTCAAAATAAAGACGGCTTCGATGTCGGCGCGACTGATCATCTCGTCGTAATCCTGATACTGCTCGCGTGCGCCAAAGAGCCGGGCGCAGTGCTGCGTGCGCTGCTCGTTGAGATCGCAGACGGCGACCAGCTCGGCGTTGTCCATTTTAACAATGTAGGGCAGGTAGTAGGCCGTCGCGACGACGCCGCAGCCAACGATGCCGATCTTGATTTTACGTTTAGTGGTCATGGGATGGGAAGTCCTTGATTGGTTGTTGAAATCGTGGGCGTGAATATTTGAATATTGGATGCGTGAGGGTTGTTGGGCAAGCCACAAACGACTAGCGGAGGCTGAGCGGACCTTGAGCCCCGTCGAAGGGCCCGTCGAAGCCAGAGCGGGTCAACCCCGTCTGCTGATCACGACGCACCCACATCGTCGACAAGTTTTCACGCATCAAATATTCACGCCTCAGCCAATCTCCACCCGCCGCCCCGACCGCGCCGACTCCATAATCGCCCCGATTACTTTGAGCGTGCCAATGGCGTAATCCGCGCCGACAAGCGGCTGCGCGCCGTCCAGCACACAGTCGTGGAACTGTTCAATGGCGGGGGTAAAGACGGGGACACCCGTGTCAAAATCGAAGCGCTCTTCGCCATCCGCCGTGTGGACGGTGAAGTGGCTTTGCTCTTTGGGGTGATAGGGCTGCGGGATGACGATGTGCCCCTCTGTGCCAAAGAGGATGGCGCCCGGCCCGCCTTTGGCGTCCACGCCCGTCTGCAGCGTGGCAATCTGCTCATCCGCAAAGGTGAGCAGCGCCCCCACCCGCGTGTCGACCCCGTAATCGGGGTCGATGCGCGCGCTGGCCTGCACCGCCACCGGCTCTTCGTCAAAGGCAAAGCGGGTAAAGGTAATCGGATAGCCGCCCGCATCCAGCAGGCCGCCGCCGCCCAGCTCTTTGTTCAGCCGGATGTTGTCGGTGGGGCGGTCGAGATGGAAGGTCATGTGGGCCGTGCTCTGGACGAGATCGCCGATGGCGCCGTCGTCCAGCAGCTGGCGCAGCTTGTGCGTTTGGGGATGCCAGAGGAAGACAAAGGCATCCACGAGCGCGACGCCCGCCTCGGCGCAGGCGTCGATCATGCGCTGTGCCTCCTCTGGCTTCACGGCCAGCGGCTTTTCGCAAAAGACGTGCTTGCCCTGCTGCGCGGCCTTGATGGTCCACTCTTCGTGCATCGTGTTGGGCAGCGGATTGTAGACGGCGTCGATCTCGTCGCTGGCGAGCAGGGCCTCGTAGCTGTCCAAGGCGCGCGGGATGTCGTGCTTTTGGGCAAATTGGTCGGCGCTCTCCTGCTTGCGCGAGGCCACGGCCACCAGCTCGCCGCGCTCGGTCTGCCGCAGGGCGGGGATGAAGGCCGTCTCGGCAATGCGGGCGGTGCTGATGATGCCCCAGCGGACTTTGCTGGTCATAAAATTACTCCTTGTGGTTGGCGTGGGGCACGCCGCGGCGTGCCCCTACGAGTTGTCTTGGTCGACTGCTTGGATTTGCACGTTGCCAAAGGTACAGGCGACGTGGTGTGCGCCCAGCACAATCGACCCCGTTTCCAGCGCCATGGGCGTGCCGGGCGTTTGCAGCGTCCAGGCGGCGGGTTCCGGCTCGTCCATTTGCCACACCTTGAGACTGAACAGACTGCTGCTGTCGGCCAGCGTTTCAACGCGTGCCTTGAAGAGGTGCGGCACGTGCAGCGGCAGCTTGTGCGACACCTGCACCGGTCGCTGGAAGTCGGTGTCGAAAAAATTGAGAATCGGCCCATCCTCGTGGAGGATGCAGTACCAGCCGATGGAGCCGTAGGTGTTGGGGCCAATCCGCGGCTGCCCGCTCGACCACGGATCGCGGCCCCAGAAGGTGTGTCCCTTCCAGCGCAGGATGAGGCCGATGCCCGCGTGTACGCTCGGCATGTCGTAGCACGAGGCGTTGATGCCGTGTACGGTGATCGGCACGGTGACCTCAAAATCGCGCCAGCGCAGGTCGCCGATGGCAATCAGCCGGTCGTAGCCAATCTCCTCCGGGCTCACGCCACCGCGCGTAATTGACCACTGCCCGTCCACCACGTGCGCGACGTCGTGAATCGCGTCGACCTGCTGCCAGTCGATTGTATACGGCAGCGGGCACGGCTGCGGATCGTACTGAACGGTCACGGTCTCGACGGTCTGCCGACCCCGTTCGTCCGTCGCCGTGATTTGCATCCCGTTCGCGCCGTGCTGCAAATTGCGAACGTCAACTTCGACGTTGAAATCGCCTCGGCCCGGCAGCCGCCGCTGATCGGGCCCCATCGAAAGCGGCTGCGGCTCGCCGCCGTTGAGCGCGTAGGTCAGCGATGCAATCGGCACGACGGCGCGCACGCGCCCGAGCACGTTGAGCCAGCGCTGCGGCTGGCCATGCTGGCCGAACGCTTGATCGCGTCCGTACCAGATGTCGATGACGGGTGGGCCGTTGGGGTTGATGGGATTCATGCTGTATGCGTCGCCTGTTCGTGAATGCGCTGAAAGGTCGCCTCAATCTCCCCAAACTCTTCGCTTTCGACCAGGGCGAACGAGAAGCGCGTGGGCGTTTGGGTCAGCAGCGGATGCGGGCCGTCGAGGTCGTCGCGGCCAAAGCCAAAGACGGTCATACCGCCTGCGTCGGCAAACTCGCTGTCCAGATCGTCGTGGCCCATGGGCCAATACTGGTCGACCGTCGGCTCGGTGTCGTGCGCCGCCAGCAGCAGCGCGCGCCCCGTGGCAGGGTCACCAAAGACGACCCAGCGCGGCGACTCCTGTGTGATTTTGGTGTTGCGCAGGTTGCGCGTGCGGCACGGGTGGCGCGTGCCGTCGGGCAGCAGCAGGTACTGTTCGTCCGGGCAGAAGCGGCCGCCGGGCGTGCCTTCATAGAGCCACCAGTACGAGCGCCCAATCGATTCGACCGTCTGCGTGGCGTGACTGTGATTGCCGTCGGCAAAAACGTCCCAGTGCGTGCGCCATGCACCGTCCGCCGAGCGCGAGCGGATGCGCACGTGGTCGTCGCCGACCTGCTCAATTTCACTGCTCGCGCCCATGTCGTAGCCGGGATGGCCGAAGACGTTCCAGCCCATGTTGGGGATGCCGCGAAAGTGGCCGTGCGGCCCACCTTCGGGCCGATAGGAAATCCAGTCGAGGCCGTTGCGGTCGAGCAGGCTGGCGAAGCCGCAGCCTTCAATGTGGTAGAGATAGGTGCAGGCGGGCGTGGCGATGCGAAAGCTGATTTGTCCCTGGTGGGGGACGGTGTCGATGGTGATGGGCATCGTTTTGACAATGTTTTTGAACGAATAGATACAATTATAGCGCACGTTGGGCAGTTGGCGTAACGCGGCAACACCACTCGCCCCTTTGCCGCTCTTTCCCAATCGAATTGAGGGTGCTACAATGGTCCAAACAACGGCCAATACAAGACTATGAAAGCCAAGCGACTGCTGGAGTACCCCATCATCACGCCCGACTTGGACGAGCGCATCGGCACGAATATCAACGGCCCGTCGCTGATCCGGGTGCCCAAATGGTTGCCAAATCCACTGGGTCGCTACTATTTGTACTTTGCTCATCACCAGGGGCAGTTTATCCGGCTGGCCTACGCGGACAACCTGACGGGGCCGTGGCAAATTTATGCGCCGGGTACGCTTCAGCTTGACGAGACGCCTTGTCGACACCATATCGGTTCGCCCGATGTGCATATCGACAACGATAATCAGCGGCTGGTGATGTACTACCACGGCCCGGCGCGCAACGCGGAAGCCGCCGCCCAGTCCGTGCCGACGCAGCGCGACCTGGTTTGGAACAATCAGCGCAGCTTTACCGCGACTTCACGCGACGGGCTGCACTTCAAATCGCGCGACGAGATTTTGGGAGTCAGCTACTTCCGCGTTTTTCCGTGGGACGGAAATCGCTACGCGCTGGGGATGCCGGGCATTTTCTACCGCTCGCGCGACGGCCTGAACAATTTTGAGCAAGGCCCCGTGCTCTTCGACAGGCGGATGCGCCACGCCGCGCTCTGGCTGCGGGGCGACGTGCTGCACGTCTTCTACACCAACGCAGGCGACTGCCCGGAGCAGATTCTGCATTCGTCGATTGAGCTGGTGGACGACTGGCAAAAGTGGCAGACATCGGAACCCGTCCCGATTCTGTCGCCGGAGATGGATTACGAAGGGGGCAACCTGCCGCTGGAACCATCGGCGCGCGGCGCGATCCACGAACCGGCGCGTCAGCTGCGCGACCCTGCCGTTTACGTCGAGGATGGACGGGCGTTCTTGCTTTACTGCGTGGCGGGCGAGCGCGGAATTGCAGTTGCCGAGCTTGTCGAATGAATGTGAATCACGTCGTTTTGTATGGCCTTGACTACAGCGTTTACACGCGGATTGTGCGGCTAGCGCTGGCGGAGAAGGGCGTGCCTTATGAACTGGTGGAGGCGAACGTCTTTGCAGAAAGCGGCCCGACAGCTGACTACCTGGCGCTCCATCCGTTCGGCCGCATCCCCACGCTGCAACACGGCGACTTTGTGCTTTACGAAACGGCGACCATTACGCGCTACGTCGACGACGCATTCAATGGACCAGCCCTACAGCCCAAACAGCCACGGCAGCGCGCGCGCATGAACCAGGTTATCGGCGTGCTCGACGCGTACGGTTATCGACCGATGGTGTGGGGCGTCTTTGTCCAGCGCATCAGCCGGCCCGCTACCGGGCAGGCCACGGATGAGGCGCAAATTGCGGAGGCGCTGCCGCAGATTCGGACGTGTCTCGATGCGCTGGCAAAGCTGCTGGGCAAGCACTCTTACTTTACGGGCGAAACTTTGTCGCTCGCCGACCTGCACGCCGCGCCCATGCTGCTTTATTTTGCGCAAGCGCCGGAAGGGGAGCGGATGCTGGCGGAGTATGCCAGCCTGTCGCGCTGGTGGCAACTGATACAAGAGCGCAGCAGCTTGAAAAACACTCGGTCGCAGTTCGGTTAAATCCGCATCGGTACGGGCACGCCATGGCGTGCCCGTACCGATGCACTCAACAACTTAAGGAGAAAAATCATGTCACTCGACACGCCCACCCTACTCGATGCGCTCAACTCGGTCACCGTGATCCCGGTTGTGCCCTATAAAAATCATCAGATCGACTACAGTGGCCATGCCAAGAATATCGACTACCTGATGACGAACAACTACCTCGACAACGACCGCCCGCGCGTGATCTCGATTGCCGGCACCAGCCCCATCCACCACATGAGCGCCGACGACCAGATCAAGCTCTACGACGAGACGGGCAAGCAGATGGGCGACGAGGGCGTGCTGATGGCCGCCGTCGTGCCCAACCCGATTGAGGATGCGGTGCGCCACCTGGAGCGGCTGGCCTCGCTGGATCGCGCGCCCGATGTCTACCTGGTGATGCCGGTGGCGGGCCTTTCCAACCCGCGCGGCATGTACGACACCTTTATGTGGTTTGGCGAGCAGATCCAGCAGTTTGAGGCGCGGCTGCTCTACTACTTCCGCCAGCCCGCCGATCTGGACTGCGTGATCAGCCTGCTCAATGACTCCAACGAATTTGTCGGCGTCAAAGTCGGCACGGGTGAGGAGCACGTGCAGCCGTTGATCAACGGCGTCCAGGGCGAAAATGGCGCCAACGCGATGGTGATCTGGGGCAAGGGCGATCGCTGCACCGAGGCCGCCAAGCTCGGCGCCAAGGGGCACACCTCCGGCATCTCGGTGATTTGCGCGCGCGCCGGCGACGAAATCAACAACGCCCAGCGCCGCGGTGATTACGAAACCTCGCAGAAGATCGAGAACGACGTGGCCGCCATCGAGGACATCCGCTTCCGCAACGGGCGCGAATACAACTACAGCGCCGTGATCGAAGCGATGAACCGCAGCGGCTTCGACGACATCGTCGGCGGCGAGGGCGCTCCCTTCAACGCCAACGTCACGCCGGAGGTGGCGCAGGAAGTCGAGCGGGCGCTGGAGACGCTGCGGCAGTATCATTAGTGCTTACTGCTTATTGCTTACTGCTGGTTTATTGACTTTCTCGTTTCGTTGTGAATTACCCGTTTCGTCACCAACCAAGCAACAAGCAATAAGCAACAGGCAATAAACACCCACATTCTCATGAATCAACTAGCAGATAAGGTAATTATCCTCACCGGCGCAGGAACCGGCATTGGCAAGGGCATGGCGCGGGCCTTTGCACGCGAAGGGGCAACGCTGGTGCTGGCCTCGCGCACGCGGGAGACGCTGGAGGCGACGGCAGAGGAAGTGCGCAGCCTGGGCGCGACGGCGCTCGTCCTGCCCACGGACGTGACGGACGAGGACGCGGTAACCGCGCTTTTTGCGCGCACGATGGACGAATTCGGACGCGTCGACGTGCTCGTCAACAACGCGGGGGCGTTTGACGGCGGGCCGCTGGAGGAGCTGTCGCTGGCAACGTGGATGAAGGTGATCAACGTCAACCTGACGGGGCCCTTTTTGTGCAGCCGCGAGGCGATGCGCATTATGAAGGCGCAGGGCGGCGGGCGCATTCTCAACGTCGGCAGCATTTCGGCGCAGATGGCGCGCATGGGCTCCGTGCCCTACACCACCAGCAAGCACGGCCTGGTCGGCCTCACCAAAGCGTCGGCGCTTGAAGGGCGCGCGCACGGCGTCGTCGTCAGCGCGCTGCACCCTGGCAATACGCTCACCGAGCGCCGCGACAGCAGCGACCGCGACGCCGATCAGGAGCCGATGATGAGCGTGGACGAGCTGGCGGAAGTCGCGCTGACGATGATTTCGCTGCCGGGCCACGTCAACGTCCTGGAGTCGATTGTGCTGCCGGTGAAGCAGGCGTATCTGGGACGCGGGTAGGTGATGCGTGAATGAGTGATGCGTGATGACTTGCTCACGAAGAATCGTGGCCCCATCCAACAAGCGTGGCTAACTAGCCTTCACGCATCACCTATTTACTCCTCAAGTATTCAGCCTCACCTCGTCGTAAAGGTGATCGGTGTGGAAAGCATGATCACCGCGCCCGCTTCGTCCAGCGCCGCGGCCTGGGCCACGTAGCGACCGGGCGGCAGCGCCGTGCTAATCTCCAACTGCCAGCGCTGCTGCGCATTGACCGACCCCTCCCCGACCGTCTCCCCATTCACCCAAAGCAGCACCCGCTCCGCCGCACCGGCCGTGCCGGAAAAGGCCAGCGAGCCATCCACCGCCGTCGCGGACGGTGGTTGAATGCTCAATTCGGCACTGGTGGATTGTGTCGTTTCCGGGGCAGGGTTTTCTGTCGAGCCGGTGGTCGGCGCAACGGGTGCGGGAGCAGCCGCTTGCGGCGTTGCCTGCTCGGTCGCCACATCCTGCCCTGTCGTCACGTCGGCCGGGGCAACCGGCAGCAGCGGCCAGCGTAGCGCTCCGTAGAGCAGCAGCAGAAAGAGAAGCAGCAAGAGCAGCAGCCGCCAGCGATCAAGCGGCCAAGTGAGGGCGGGCGGAGCGTTGCGATTCATCAAAATCAGGCGTTGGCGGGTGGGTCCAACGGCGCGTGTTCAGCTACGCGGGCGCGTCGTTCCTGGGCAATGTCGAGCGCCTGGATCAGCCAGTGGCGCGCCTCCTCCTCATCCACCTCCGCTTCGTGCGGCAGCAGCGCCGTCACCTCATAGGGCATCATGCCCGCGAGCTGCTCAAATGAACCGACGCCGGCGCGGTAAAGCGCCTCGGCGTGTGGTCTGCGCAACCCTTCCAGGTGGGTAAAGTCATCTTGGGCAACGCTGCGATTGGCCGCAAACGGAGCCTCCCGCGTCAGCATCGACCAATCCGACAGCGAGCTGTTGGTCTCGGAATCGAGGTAGAAATCCGGGCTTTCGTAAACGTTTACGGCACCAGTGTCCTGTGGGGGCTCCGCGCCGGCAGCAGATGCGCCGTACCCCGTGAAGTCATCTGAATTGGAACGCACATCCGCCAGGGTGCTTGGCGCCTCGCGCGCCGGCACAAACGAAGCGGGCGGCGCATAGCGATCCTCCTGCTGCGCCGCCGCCGCACGCTCCACCTCTTCCCGCCAACGCCGTCCGCGCGCATAGAGCACCTCCCACAGGTAGGAGGTGGCAAACCCCATAATAAATCCCGCGAGCAGAAACCACAGGAGACGAAGCGGCAAATCGGTCAGCATGAGCGGTCAAACTGAATGGATACAATGGTCGCCATCATACACGGCGCGCTCGTTCGTGTCAACGCCAGCGGGGGAATGGAACGCGGATCGGGCAGATCGGGCGGATGAAGACGGATGATTTGATCCGCTCTGATTCGCCCAATCTGCCTGATCCGCGTTCCATTCTGGGCTGATGTTGATCCGCCGCTGCCGAGCCGCCTCAAACAAAATCACTGCCCCCGCAACGCCCGCGTTGAGCGACTCCGTGCCGCCCAGCATGGGAATCGCAAGCGGCGTCGCCAGCAAGGCTGCCGCCCTGCTTGGGCCGGCAGCCTCCCCCCCCACCACCAGCACCGAAGGCGCACACCAGTCCACGGCATCATAACGGAGCGGCGCGTCGGCTTCGGCCACATAAAAGGAAAAGGCGGTGGGCGGCTGCATCCGCTCGATCTCATCTTGCAGCAGGGGCCACTCGCCGCTGCGCAGGGGCAGGCGAAAGTGAGCGCCCATCGCCGCGCGCACGGTCTTGGGATTAAATGGGTCGACCGTTTCCGGCCCAAAGAGCGCAAGCGAGACGCCCGCGGCCTCCGCCGTGCGCAGCAGCGTACCCGCGTTGCCGGGGTCACGCACGCGGTCCAGCACGAGCACGAGCGGCTGCGGCGTGGGCGCGACATCGAGATCGAGCAGGGGCACGATGGCGGCGATACCCTGCGGCGAGACGGTATCCGCCAGCGCGGCAAAGACGTGGGGCGCACAGGGCACCTGTTCACTCTGCGACATTTTGGACAGCAGCGCCGCCACTTCGGCGTTGCTCTGCACGGCCTCGGCGTCAAAAAACACGAGCGTCGGCGCCACGCCCGCTGCCAGCGCATCACCCACGAGCCGCGTGCCCTCGATCAGCAGCTGACCGCTGGCCTGCCGCTGTCGCTTGCGCTGGAGCTTGCGCGCTTCCTTGATGCGTTGATTGCTCGTGCTGGTGATCATCGGTTAAAAGCGAGTAATGTGGGAGAATTTTCGCAACCGTAGTGGCTGGGCGCGCCCAGCCACTACGGTTGCAGGAAACTTACCCTCTACAATAACACAGAGCGGCGGGAACAATGTTCCCTGCCGCTCTGTACGTCTAAGTTCGATTATTGCGCTGCCGACGTGGGCAGGCAGCTATCCATTATTGGCTAACTGATATTCGCCTTGGCGACATCCACCAGCTTGCTAAAGGTGCTTGCATCGCGGGCGGCGATATCCGCCAGCACTTTGCGATCCACCTGCACATCGGCCTGCTTCAGCCCGTGGATAAAGCGGCTGTAGCTCAGCCCGTTGAGGCGGGTGGCGGCGTTGATGCGGGCAATCCACAGGCGGCGGAAATCGCGCTTGCGGTTGCGGCGATCGCGGTAGGCGTAAAAGAGCGATTTGAGCATCGCCTCGTTGGCGCGGCGAAAGAGCTTGGATTTTGTGCCGTACTGCCCCTTCGTGAATTTTAATACTTTCTTATGCCGCTTGCGCGCATAAACTTTGGGTCGTGAACGTGGCATGATAAATTTCCTTTCCGTGAGGGCGGACGCGCGAACGCATCGCTTTGGGGGCCGGTCACGTGCGAGAGTGTTGGATCTGTTGCTTGCTGCTTATTGCTTACTGCGTATTGCTTGACTGACGACAGGACAAGTAGTCCATAATAAACCGAGAAGGTCTACCCATCAGCAATAAGCAATACGGAATAAGTACTACCCTACTTCTTCCCGTTTGTGCTCTGCGCAGCGTCGCCCGCCACCTGTTTGACCAGCTTAATCGTGCTCTTGGTCTCGCTGGGAATGGCGTGGCGGTAGCTGCGAATCTGCGAGCCGCTGCGTCGGCGACGCAGGTGGTTCCGCCCCTGCTTCATCCGCATGACCTTGCCGTTCTTGGTCAGACGCATTCGCTTGGCGGTTCCTTTGTGTGTTTTCATTTTGGGCATAAAAGCCTCCTCTTCCGGCGCCGGGCGGAGAGCCGCGGGCGCTAATCAAACAAATTAAATCGGTTCAGCCGGTGAGCACAGAGAAAAACGGGCGAGCTGCCCGTTTTTAGCCAAGCTATAAAATTGAGCGCCCTTCAGCACACTGCCTATCTCAGACACTGCCTGTCATCTAGGCGGGCGACAGCACCATGATCATGCTGCGGCCTTCCATTTTGGGCCGCGTCTCAATCTCGGCGACTCCGGAGACGTTGTCCGCAATGCCCTGCAGCATTTCGCGCGCCACTTCTTGGTGAACAATTTCACGCCCGCGGAAGCGCACGCGCACACGCACTTTGGCGTCTTCCTTCATAAACTTCTGAATTTTTCTCACCACCACATCAACGTCGTGCGTGTCCGTCTTTGGCCGCAACCGCAGCTCCTTGATCTCCACCTGCTTCTGCGATTTGCGCGCCTCGCGCTCCCGCTTCTGCTTCTCGTAGAGATACTTGCCGTAGTCCATCATGCGGCAGACGGGCGGATCGGCGTTGGGCGCCACCTCAACCAAGTCGAGGTTCTGCTCATCGGCCGTGCGCAACGCGTCGGGCACGCTCATAATGCCCAGCTGCTCGCCGTCCCCGCCAATGACGCGGACTTCACGCGCGCGAATTTGCTCGTTGACGCGCGTCCGATCTTGGTAGCGCGCCCGATTATCGCGTGGGGATCGTGTTCTTTGTGCTATTAGAATGCTCCTTTGGTATGACAGGCAAACATCGGCAACTTCACGGCAGTTCACCTCAGCGACTCGCCGCCCGCGCCGGTGCGTTTGTTACGCCCAAGTATATCATCCCCACCGGAGAGCGTCAAGTGCGAGCACAAATTGAAACGGAACGCTAACGTAACTGTTCAGCCTCCTGCCAAATCTCTCTATGACTACAAGGAGAACGGCTCCCCTCTCCCATCCTGGGAGAGGGGTTGGGGGTGAGGGCTGAACAGTTACCGCTAACGCTTGGCGCGTCGTGCGTGAACTGATAAGTACAGAGGGTTTGGCATCAGTTTCGACCAACGCAAGTTACAGTCCACGCACCACGCATCACGTATCACGCCCCGTCCCTACAACTCCGCCGACCGCGTCGCAATCCGCTCCGTCACCATCGCCTCAAACTCGCCCACCGGCAATCCATTCTGCCGCTTGCCGTCGCGCCGCCGCAGGGCCACCGTCTCCTGCTCGACTTCGCGATCGCCGACGACCAGCATGTACGGAACCTGCATCAGCTGCGCGCTGCGAATTTTGGCGTTCATGCGGTCCGAGCCCAGATCGCTGCTCACGCGCACGCCCGCGGCCTTGAGCCGGCGCTCCAGCTGCACGGCGTAGCCGCTATGCTCATCCGTGATCGGGATCACCCTCGCCTGCTCCGGCGCGAGCCAAACCGGAAACTTTCCCGCGTAGTGTTCGAGCAGAAAGCCGATCATGCGCTCGTGCGTGCTGAGCGGCGCGCGGTGAATGCAGAGCGGCGTCTCTTCGCCGCCCTCGCTCGTGGTAAATTTGAGATCAAAGCGAGGCGGCACGGCAAAGTCGACCTGATTGGTCGCCAGCGAGAACTCGCGGCCAATCGCGCTCCATACCTGCACGTCAATCTTGGGGCCGTAGAAGGCCGCTTCGTCCTTGGACTCAACATAGGGGACGCCGCCGTTATCCATGGCGCGGCGCACCATCTCCTCCGTTTTGAGCCAGAGCCGCTCGTTGTCGACGTACTTCTTGCCCAGCCCGCGCTTGTCGTGCAGGCTCAGCCGCATCACGTAGCGCTCCAGCCCAAAGAGCTCGAAGTATTTGAGGTAGAGGCCGATTACGCCCATAAACTCCTCCTCGAACTGCGCCTCCGAGCAGTAGATGTGCGCGTCGTTCATCTGCATCGAGCGCACGCGCATCAAGCCAAAGAGCTCGCCGCTCTGCTCGTAGCGATAGCACGTGCCGTATTCGGCAAAGCGCACGGGCAGGTCGCGGTACGAGCGCGGTCGCGCGGCGAAGAGCTTGTGGTGGAAGGGGCAGTTCATCGGCTTGACGTAATACTTGATGCCTTCCAGCTCCATGGGCGGGTACATGCCGTCTTCGTAGTAGGGCAGGTGGCCGCTGCGCAGAAAAAGGTCTTCCTTGGTAACGTGCGGCGAGCGCACGCGCTGGTAGCCCGCCTCCGTCTCGACCTCCTTCGCCAGCTTTTCCAGTTCGTCGATGATGATGGCGCCGTTGGGCAACCAGAGCGGCAGCCCCGGCCCGACCTCTTCGTCAAAGACAAAGATGTCCAGCTCGCGCCCCAGCTTGCGGTGATCGCGCTGCTTGGCCTCCTCCAGCATGTCCAGGTGCTGCTTCAGCTCCTTCTTGTTGCGCCAGGCCGTGCCGTAGATGCGCTGCAGCATGGGGTTGTGCTCGTCGCCGCGCCAGTAGGCCCCGGCCACGCTCATCAGCTTGAAGCCGTCCGGCGGGATTTTGCCCGTGTGCTCCACGTGCGGCCCGCGGCACAAATCCTCAAACGTGTCCTGGGTATAAGTGCTGATCGTCGGCGCAACGGCGACTTCGTTGCCGTATTCATCGACCTCGCCCTTGGCCAGCCCGTCGATCAGCTCCAGCTTGTAGGGCTGGTCGTCAAACAGCGCCCGCGCCTCGTCCGCGCTGACTTCGCGATAGGCAAAGTCGTGCTTGCCGCCGATGATCTGGCGCATCCGCTTCTCGATGCTCTCCAAATCTTCGGGCGCAAAGGAGCGCGGCTTGCCGTCGTCGCCGGGGCCGAGATCAAAATCGTAGTAGAAGCCCGCGTCGATGGGCGGACCGATGGCGATTTTGGCGTCGGGGTAAAGCTCCAGCACCGCCTGCGCCATCACGTGCGCCGCGCTGTGGCGGATGCGGTAGAGTTGGTCGTCTTGTGGATTGCTCATGTGTAAATTCCAGTAGTTTGTGAGCGGCGCACTTGATGCAATGCTATCCCAAATTCAAAATCAAACGCGCAACGCGAATCGTAAAGTTTTCAAACAGCATTTCTCCCACCAGCAAACCGAGCGTCAAAATGGTAAACGTCCACAGGAGAAAGCGCTTGGTGCTGGCGACGGCGGCATCGCGCTGCACCTGGCGGGGCGATTTCTGCGTAAACTGCAGCACCGCCTGCGGGTTGCGGTAGGCGCGAATCTGCTTGGCCCACCTGCGCGAGAGATCCACGAAGAACGCGAGAATCCCCGTTATCAAAAATCCTGCCGCAAATCCCAATAGAAAATCTGGTGTAATGGTAAACATGCTGTAGCTCGTCGACACGGAAACACGCAACGCGAATGATGACGTTGGGAACGGCGTTTGCGTTGCGGTGCTGTGTCGACAGGCAACTGCTGCGATTTGCAGCAACAGCTATTAGTATAGTAGATTTTTCTCGCTCATTTGTTCGATTTCTCCATTTTGACCGTTGGCGGCGCTCTGCTGCGCCTAAACTTCGTCTACGCTTTGCCCATGGAAAAGTTGCTTTTCGACTGGATCAACCCGCTCGACGGTCTGCTGGGACGCGCGCTTCACGGACCCATGCACCGCTTTACCTTCTCGACGCAGAGCGACTTTGCCAGCGCTGAAATTGAAATGCTGATGCGCCAGTACGGCATCCGCATCTGGGGCCGCGAGATGCGCGACGAGGACGAACACGCCTTTCTCGTCAAGCGCCGCCAGGCCGTGTGGGCCGAGTACGTGCTCTGCCGCGCGGGCGTGCCGCTTACCGGCCCGCTGCTCGACCCGCGCAACGCGCAGTACGTCCAGCGCCACGAACGCGGCTCGCTGCCCGATCCGTGGCAGGCCCGCGGCATCGGCGCCCACAGCTTCGTCGACCACGCCGTCGATTGGATCAACCGACTGGTTGGCTGACTCTCCGCAAACTACCTGCGCTCCTTGCAAGCACAAACACTCAATCTTTCTTCTTCATTCATTCTTTCTTCTCCCCCAGCCACGCCGTTGCCCACCACGTCAACGTCAGCAAATGCTGCATCCCCTGCGGCAGCCGCGCCGGGTGGATCCACTCCTCCAGCCGATGGGCGTTGCCGCCCTCCGTAATTCCAATACAGACCGCCGGAATGCCCAGGCTCAGCGGGATGTTGGCATCCGTGCTGCTCATGCTGACGCGCGACAGCAGCTCGACATTGGCGTCGCGCAGCGTCTGCTTGGCCGCGCGCACCAGCGGGTGATCGGCGGCGATGGCGCCCGTGGGCCGGTCGCCAATCTGCTCGATGCCGATGGTGACGCGCGGCGCAGCGGCCTGGTGGCGGCGAATAATCGCCTGCACCTGCTTGACCAAGTTGTCCAGCTCGCCCGCCTCTTTGCTGCGCATGTCCAGCTCAAAGCTGGCCTCCTGCGCAATGGTGTTGATCGACGTGCCGCCCTGGATGCGGCCAATGTTGTAGGCGGTGCGCGGCTGATCGGGCACGCGCAGCCCGCTGATCTCCGCCGCCATCTGCACCAGCACGTGGATGGCGCTCGGCGTGCCAAAATCGCTCCAGCTGTGGCCGCCCGGCGCGGCCACCGATACGCGCAGCCGCTTCGACCCCAGCGCCCGGTGCACCACGCGCCCCAGGCCCGTTCCCTCCAGCACAATACACGCGCCAAGCTTGTCGCCCGTGGCGCGCCGCACAAACTCGACGGCGGCGCGCATTCCGCGCAGGTCGCCCAGCCCCTCTTCGCCCACGTTGGCCACCAGCCACAGGTCGACCGGCGGCGGTGGCAGCTCGCCCAGCGCATGGGCCAGCGCCAGCAGCGCGCCGACGCCGGTCGAATTGTCGCCGATGCCGGGGCCGTAGACGCGCCCCTGCTCGTCGTCCCGCCGCAGCGTCAGCTCCGTCTCGGCGGGGAAGACCGTATCCGTGTGGGCGCTCACCATCAGCGCGGGCGCATCGGCCCGCTCGCCCCGCACGCGCAGGTAGACGTTGGGCAGCTCGTCCATCTGCACCTCGCCAACTTGCAGATCACGCAGATAGTTGGCGACCCAGGTGGCGCGCTCGGCCTCCGCAAAGGTGGGCGCGGCGATTTGCTGCACGCGCGTCACGAGGTCGAGCAGGAAAGCTTGTTGATCGGCGAAGGCGTTGGCGCGCTGCTGAACGGCTGGGTGCATGGGCATTGGTAGATAATCAGTAGATCGCAACCGAGGCGCAAGCGCGCCCTCGTGCGAACGGGTAGTCGGTAAACCGTAGCCAGTAGACCTTGCGTCGAAGGGAAAGGCTGTGCCCGGCAGCGACCCACACTGCTAGGACAGCGCGGCGGAAATAGGTAGACGGTTCGTGCGCGCCATCGCTGGTGGCTAAAGCCCACCAGCTTGTGAGCGGAAACCCGGCAAACCGGGTTGGTGAGCCGTCTACAACCCGGTTTACCGGGTTTTCACTTTTTAGCCCGGTGGCTTTAGCGCTGGGCGCTTGTCGCCAGCGAAACCGGCCAGCTATTTACGCTCAACTGGACTAGCCGGTCATTATCGACGGCCAATCAAGCTTTGCCGCCGGAAAACAAAAAAAGCCCCGCCCCACTATGGGACGAAGCTGTGCTCGCGGTTCCACCCACTTTGCCAAGGCGACGCTGTCGCAGCATCTACCTCGACCGCTTGGAGGGCCGTAACGGGGCCAGCCGGGGCAGCTTAGTAGGCCGATTGAGCGGGTCAATCGCCGTTCAGCCGCTCGCTCACAGGGGGTTTTCGACGGGCCTTCTCGACGGTGACTTTCAGCCGCTGATCACCGCTCTCTGCCAAGACGCTGGCCCGCTACTCGTCCTGCTCGACGCGTTGTGATATTGAAATATAATGCTCATCCTCTAAATTGACGCAACCGTTTGCGTAAGATGAGCCAAACAACATCGTGCATCTACCACAAGCGGCTGCGCCGCTTGTGGTAGATGCACCAAAAAATCAGTGGGAGATACTGGACTTGAACCAGTGACCTCTACGATGTCAACGTAGCGCTCTAGCCAGCTGAGCTAATCCCCCTTGGAACGAGCAGTATATCACGCCGGCGACGGGTTACCAAATTTGGGTGTTTCTCGTTCTCCGATACACGGTCAACCCGACCTGCTATTGTTTCAACAACTTGTTTTGGCGGGTACGGGCACGCCACGGCGTGCCCGTACGGTGGCCGAATCCATCAAACTTTGTCTGTTCAACTGCTAGTTCGGGAACAAATAGCCCGTCGGCCCACCGCTCATCTCTTCGAGCGCCCCCTGCGTATCGGCCATGTACCCCAGCAGCAGCGACTCGCGCGAAAGCAGGTAGCGCTCCATATCCAGCATCTCTGGAATGCCCGGCAGGGAGAGCAGCTTTTGCTTATCCTCGTTATTGGTCTGCAGCGCCATCGCCACCAGGAACGCCAGCCGACTCGGCTCCTCCGGCAGCTGGTCCAGCTGCAGCTCGGCGTTGCTGGCCTTGGCAAGCAGCTCCACGTAATCCAAAATCCGCGGGCGCATCTGCTGCGCCAGCTGCTGCGCCAGCCGCGTCGCCCCGTTGACGATGGGGTAGTGGCGCACGTCCGCCGCGAGGTAGCTGTGGTGGTACTTGTACTCCTGAATCTGGAAGCGCTGCGTGCCCACCACCATCAGATTCATGCGCCCATCCTCCAGCCGCTCGACTTTGGCAATGCGCGCCGCCGTCCCAATGGGGTGCGTGGCCGCTTCGGGCTGCTCGCCATTCTGCCGCGCCAGCACCATGCCAAAGGGAATCTGCTCATCGATGCAGCGGTTGATCATCTCGCGGTAGCGCGGCTCAAAGATGTGCAGCCCCTGTAGCATACCGGGAAACAACACCACATTCAGGGGAAACAGCGGCAACTCCATAAGGGTATCCTGACCATCGCGAATCAAATTCTCTGTTGTCTCTAGCCCGTCGCTGCCGGGCGAAACGCTTCGCTCGTTCATGCTAAATCTACTCTCTTTCTTGCCGATGCTGCCTGCCCATCTGCTTTTCGCAGCTTGAGAGCACAGCACTCAGCTTCAGGAATGTTCTAATCACTTCGACGTCTCAAACAGTTCAACGAGGCTTCACCGGTGCTTTGATGGCGCTCGTCATTCATCTCTTTCGATCAATCTTCATCGACATCATCCCCATCAATGAACGCGTCCCGCTTGGTGAACTCGCGCAGCACTGTTGTGGCAAACGCGCCCTTCGGCAGTGAAAAACAGAGGGTTAGCGCCTCGTGAGTCGAGCCCTCTACCTCGGCTGCGGCTTCGTCGCCCAACTCAATCTCTACCTTGGGCAGCAGCCGACCCAACCGCCGCGTGCCGTCCAGCTTGGCCCGCTGCAAATCCGCCAGCGACAGCTCGGCCTCGGCCAGCACTTCATCCTCCAGCGCGGCGGCCTCGGCCTGGGCGGCGCGCATCTTGCCGCCGTACATCGGCGCGGTGAAGCTGATTTCGTGCGCCGCGTAGCGAAGCTGCTCCGCGGCCAAATCCTCCACCACGAACAGCCCGCCCGTGTCGACCTTCTTGGCAATATCGCCGAGCATCAGTTCGTCAAACAGGCCGCGCTCGAGCCGCAGCGCCAGGTAGCGGTTGCACAGGTGGCTCTGGTAGGCCGACATGAGAAAGCGGCGCAGCCAGCGATCCGAAACCCACTGCTCTTTGCGGGTAATGGCCAGGCCGCGCTCGGCGTTGTCGCCCTCTGCGCCAAAGCGCTGGGGGCCAAAATAATTGGGCACGCCCCGCCGCTCGATCTGCGCCGCAATGGCCTCGGCCCGCGACTGGGCCTCGGCGGCCGAAACGTCCAGATCGCTGATGCGGATCGCAAAGCGGTTGCCCAGCAGGTGGCCCAGCTTGAGCTTGTTGCGATGTCGCCGCGCCCAGTGCAGCGTGACCGGCAAATCGGCCAGCCCTTCCCGCAAGCGCGCTTCGGCCTCCACCGCAAAATCATCCGACTGGTGGCCAATAGCGATGCTAAACGTTTGCGTGGTGCGCGCGTGCTTGTCCTTCATGCCCGCAAAGCTGAC
Organism: Caldilineaceae bacterium; assembly: GCA_965213595.1. Taxonomy (GTDB): domain Bacteria; phylum Chloroflexota; class Anaerolineae; order Caldilineales; family Caldilineaceae; genus JBCCFC01. The sequence continues at coordinate 169,385 of CBDBZO010000004.1, forward strand.
GGCGCGGCGATCCAGCTCAAACAGGCGAGCCAGGCGCAGCTGCACCTCTTTGGTCGTCAGCCCCGTTTTGGTGAGGCGGACGTAAAGGTGCTGGCCCTCGCCCGTTGCTTCGTAGAGGGGAATTTCCTCCACGGCAAAGTCATCGGGCGTGGCGCGCAGCGTGCCGCCGAGGCCGGGCAGTTCGTCGGTAACGTAGGGCAAGTTCATTGAATAAAGGTTACCATAATCAGGCGAAAGAGGCGGGAATGTGACTTCCAAAGGAGCGGGGTCTCATGCAGTTGATGCGTCGTTCAGCCGCGCCAGCACCCCGCGCACCAGCGTCGTCAGCTTGGGCACAATGACCTGGCCCGCCGCCGCAATCTCCTCGTGAGCAGGCTCTTCGTCGACATCCACCGCGTCGATGGCGACGTTGGTGATGGTGCTGATCGCCAGCACGGCCAGCCCCGCGTGGTGGGCCACGAGCGCCTCGTGCGCCGTGCTCATGCCGACGGCGTCCGCGCCGATGGTGCGCAGAAAGCGAATTTCGGCGGGCGTCTCAAAGCTGGGGCCAGAAAGCGCGGCGTAGACGCCGCTGTGCAGCTCAATCTCCTGCTCGTTCGCCACGCGCTGGGCCAGTTCGCGCAGGCGACGGGTGTAGACGCGATTGGCGGCGGGAAAGCGCGGGCCAAACTCATCCAGATTGGGGCCAACCAGCGGATGGTTGCCCGCCATGCCCACAAAGTTGACGTGGTCCTCGATCAGCATCAGGTCGCCCGTTTCCAGATCGGGATGGATGCCGCCCGCGGCGTTGGTGACGATCAGCGTCTCCACGCCCAGCCGCTGCATTACGCGCACCGGCAGCGTGATCTCCTGCATGCCGTAGCCTTCATAGAAGTGAAAGCGCCCCTGCATGGCGCAGACGGCAACGCCTTCCAGCTTGCCAATCACCAGCCGCCCGGCGTGGCCGGCGACGGTGCTGCTGGGAAAGAGCGGAATCTCTTCGTAGGCAATGATGTCGGCCTTTTCAATCTCCTCCGCCAGCGGGCTGAGGCCCGTGCCGAGGATGAGGCCGACGGTGGGCTGCTGTCGCGTGCGGCTGCGGATAAAGTCGACGACGGCGTCGTAGTGCTCGCTTGCAAACGTCGGCGGGCCGCTGCTTTGGGCGAGCTTCATCCGGCGTGCGGCAGACGAGGTCGAGGGGGGCGGGGACGCGGAGGAGGATGACGATGAGGAGGATGTAGTGGGCAAGTCGCCGATGGTGGGGGCCTGGCGGGCGGCGAGCATTTCACGCGCCGTTTGCGTGCGCAGCTGATCGATGTTGACGCCCAGGCCGTTCAACACGCGAATTGCCGCGCCCTCGCCTTCGCGCGCGAGCCCCAGCAGCAGGTGCGCCGTGCCGATCGAGCTGTCGCCCGTCAGTCGCGCCTCATCCACGGCCAGCTCGATGGCGCGCTTTGCACGCGCTGCCAGCGAGGGTTTGCCAAAGGGCACGCGATCCCCCCGCGGCGCCACGCGCTCCACGGCGCGGATTACCTGGGCTGGCTCCACCGCCAGCGCACGCAGCACCTTTAGGGCGCGCCCGCCGTCCAGGCGCACCAGCCCCAGCAGCAAATGCTCCGTCCCGATGGAGCGGTGGTTGAGCCGCAGCGCTTCTTCCTGTGCCAGCGTCAACGCGCGGCGAGCCCGTTTTGTAAAGCGATCCAGTTTGTCTGCCATGTTCTTCTCCTTGGTGAACGCTTTCGTAAAAAATAAGCCGACAAAAAACAGCCGACGTCGGTCGGCTGTTCGGTTCCTTATTCACACAACTCACGCAACCCGCGACGTGCCCGCCTAATACACCACCAGCTCCTCCGCCGTCTCCTCCGACAGCCGCCGATAGACCTGCGTCGTGCTCAAATTCGCGTGGCCCAGCCGCTGCTGAACTTCGCGCAGCTTGGCCCCGTTGTTGAGCATGTGGGTGGCGAAGCTGTGGCGCAGCGTGTGCGGCGTCACCGAGCCATCGATGCCGACCACTTCGACGTAGCGCTTGATGATCAGCCACAGCCCTTGGCGCGTCAGCCGCTGGCCGCGGTGGTTGAGAAAGAGCGCCAGTTCGTCCGCCTGCGAAAGCAGGTGCACGCGCCCTTCGTCGATGTAGAGCCGCAGCGCCACCACGGCTTTGTCGTAGAGCGGCACGGTGCGCACGCGCTTGCCTCCCGTGCCGCAGCGCACGCTGCACGAATCCAAATCCATGTCGGCCACGTTGAGGCTCACCAACTCCGAAACGCGCATACCCGTGGCGTAGAGCATCTCCAGCAGCGCCTTGTCGCGCAGCGATTTAGTCGATTTGCCCTGCAGGGGCGCGGCCAGCAGCCGGTCGATCTCGTCTAGGCGGATGGCGCGCGGCGGCGTCTTTTGAACCTTGGGAGAGTCGAGCCCCCGGGCCGGGTTGCGCTCGATCAGGCCGCTGCTGCACAAAAATTGAAAAAAGCTCTTGACCGCCGCCACCTTGCGCGCAATCGTCGAGGACGCATAGCTGCGCTCGTGTAAAAAGGAGACGTAGCGCTGCGCGTGCGCTTCGTCGACGCTGCCCCAGCCGGGTCTGCCCTCGGCCGCCTGTGTGAAGTGCGAAAATTGGGTGAGATCGTTGCGGTAGGCCGCAATCGTATTCTCCGTACACGCTTTCTCGTCCCGCAAGTATTCCAAAAACCGCTCGATCTGCCCCTGCATAATCTCTCCTGCCCAATCCATTTTCCCGATAAATTTAATTGTATTGCAATTCACGCTCAACCGTTCGCAAACTGAAACTGCCCCCACCGCTGCCAAAAGGTGAAATTTTCCGACGATTGACGTAAAATAACGCTTCGTCTCCGTACAGGCGATCATAGCACAACTTTGCATAACGCAAAAACTTTTTAGCTTTGACATACCGGTTCGCACCAACGATTTATGGCAAGTCGACCATCCACGAGCAAGCGCGTCAGCAGTGAGAAGCAGACGCTGCGCGCCTTTACCCAGGACTTTTTCGAGCAGTTTGGCGCAAGCGTCCAGCCCGTCGACCAGCAGCCGCTGGGGCCGCTGCGGGTGACGCTGGCCAACGGGCTGGCCGGGCACTTCGGCGGCGACAGGCTCACGCTCGCCTTCCAGCAGGCGGACATCGAGGCCCTGCGCGACGCCGAGCACGAGCGCGCGCTCGACGAGGAGATCGCCGCCAGCGCGCTGGAAGATGACGCCGATAGGCCAGCCCCAGCGCCGCGAGCGCGAGCGGAGCTCGTCGCCTACGGCAGCCAGCTTTTTGATCGCATGGTGAGCTACGTGCAGCGCCACGCGGCGCTGACCGTGCAGACGCTGCCCGCCCGCTTCCGCGACGGCGAGACGCTGATGCAGGCCGTGCGCCCCACCAACGCCGCGATTGCCGGGCTGCAAATGCGCGAGACGCAGCAGCCGCTCTACATTTTCAACTGGCGCATTACCTACCGCGCGGATGACCAGCGCGAGGAGCTGTACACCGTGGTGCTGGAGGAGAACGGCTCGCGCGTGCCGCTGATCGGCGAAATCCAAAGCGAGGGGGGCGAGGGGAAGAAGGTCGACGCCCCCACCGCTGGGGGGAAGGCCGCCCTTGATTTGCCCGCTCTGCTGGCGGACGCCGAATCGGCTGTCGAGCAGAACGAGGAAGGGCACGTGCTGCCCTTAAAATCACCCCCGATGACGGAGCTGACGCGATTGGCCACCAGCGCGCGCAAATACGCCATCTACCACGCCGACCTGCGCTGCGCCAGCCACGAGGCCGAAATTCTGCCGCGGCTGCACAAGTCGCTGGAGCGGCTCACGAGCTACTACGCGCAGCAGGTGGAGGAAATTCACGACAACCACGACGCCAGCGGCGAGAAGCGGCGCGTGCTGGAGCAGGATTTGCAGCGCAAACTGGCCGAGGAGGTGGAGAACCACCGGCTGCGCGTGCGCGTCGATCTGGTGAGCTACGCCATCCTGCTCGTGCCCGTCGCCGTTGCGGAGATGACGCTGCGGGCGGGGAGGTCTCGCCGTTTCCTGAGCTCCGTCGGAGGGGACGGCGAGAGCCCGCAGGAAGTCACCGTCACCGTGCGCCGCAACGGCTACAGCGGTGCGCTGCGGCGACCGCGCTGCCACGCCTGCCGCGCGGAAACCGCCGCCGTCGCCGTCGACCGCAGCGGCCACGTCACCTGCGACGACTGTTTGCAGCAGTGTGCCGTTTGCCGGGACGTGCTCTGTGCGGCCTGTGGCGTGGAGCCCTGCACCGTTTGCGAGCGCGATGTCTGCGACGCGTGCGGGTCGGCCTGCTGGGCGTGTGGCGAGCGGGCCTGCGCCGAGGACCAAAGCCTTTGCCCCGTTTGCGGCGACGGCGTTTGCCACAGCTGCCAGACGGCGTGCGCGGCGTGCGGCACGCGCCAGTGCCGCAGCCACCTGCGGCGGGACAGCGTCAGCGGCGAGCTGATCTGCGGCGCCTGTGCCGTACGCTGCCCCGGCTGCCAGCAGTTTAGCGCGCAGGTGGCCACGGACGAGGCCAGCGGCCAGCGCTTTTGCGCGGATTGTCTCGTGGCCTGTGCCGGCTGTGGCCGCTCCGTTGGTCCCGGTTTTTTTGTTGCCAGCGCGTCCACGGGGTTGCCCTACTGCACAAACTGCACCGATCCGTGTCCCGCCTGCGGCGCGCAGCTGCCGCGGGGCGAGCTCTGCCCTGCGTGCAACGCCGTGTGCGCCATCTGCGGCGGCGCACATCTGCGCGAGGCAACGGTTGCCTGCGTTCAGTGCGAGCAGCCCTACTGCTCGGATTGTGTAGGCGAGGCAAGCGAGCTGTGCCGCACCTGCGCCGCGCTCGGCGACGGCGGCGGCGAGCCGGTCGATCTGCTGGCCGAGCCCTGTGCGGTCGATCCGCGCGTGGCGGACATCGCACCGCTCTACGAATGGCGTCGCACGGAGAATTCGCGCTGCATCGTTTACGAGGGCAAAGGGATGTTGGCGGCGGGCGGGCTGGTCGTGGTGGAGAAGGGGCGGGGGGATGGCTTGCCCAGGCTGCTCATTGCTCGGCAGCAGGGGCTGGCGGATTTGCTGCGGCGCTTTGGAATCAAGACGTGAGATAGAGAGGTGACTGTGCAGCAACCTTCCAGCTACGAATCAGCAAAGAGGAGTTTGCACGCCCACGTGCGAACGGGCCGACGAGACTAGCTGGTTAATTCCTTGATTGTATCAAGTACGTTTCGAAAGTTAGGCTGGCAATTCATTACCTGCCGGTTGCTGGAATTGTTCAACCCCAATGATCAACTTGCCCACCGCACAACACTGCTTTGCCCATCCAGAAGAATCAACTACCCTTGCGCCCCTGCCCCCCCATACCCCGGCTTCCCAGCACCTGCGCGACTGCCAGCTCTGCCCCCACCGCTGCGGCGCGGCGCGCGCCACGGCCGGCGGCGTCTGCCGCGTGGGGCAGACGAGCTACATCGCCAGCGAGATGCTGCACCTGGGCGAGGAATCGATGCTGCGGCCCGCGCACGCGATCTTTTTCAGCGGCTGCACGGCGACCTGCTCGTTCTGCACCGCCGCCAGCTTTGCCTTCCGCCCCACCTACGGCGTCGCCGTAACGACCGCGCAGCTGGCCGCGCGCATCGAGCAGCGGCAGCGCGAGGGCGCGCGCGCGATCGCCTTTATCGGCGGCGACCCGGCTCCGCACATTCCCTTTATCCTGGAAACGCTGGCCACGCTCGGCGAGCGACGCACCGTGCCCAGCGTCTTCAACAGCAACTTCTACCTTACCCCCGAAGCGCTGGCCCTGCTCGCCCCCGCCATCGACATCTACCTCCCCGATCTCAAATTTGGCCCCGCCACCGCCGCCCGCGACTGCGGCGCAACCATCGGCGGAATGCCCGACTACTGGTCAATCGTCACGGAGTGTATCGACCGCGCCCGCAGCCGGGGCAAGCGCCTGCTCGTGCGCCACCTGCTGATGCCGGGTCACATCGATTGCTGCACGGTGCCCGCCCTGCGCTGGCTGGCCGCGCGGCCCGACGTCGAGGTGAGCTTGCTGACGCAATATCTCGCGCCCAAGCAGGCGCGGGGCGAACTAGCGGGAACGTTGGGTGGGGAAGAGATCAAGCGGGCGCGGGGACTGGCCGAGGCGTTGGGGTTGCGGTTGGTATCGTAGGGGGGACGCAGAGCGCCCAGTCTGTATTTCTACGCAGAGCGTGGGAATGAGTTTTTTGATTCTCTGCGGCCCTCCGCGTCTTCTCCGCGCGCTCCGCGTTAAATTTTCTGCCTATCCAAACCGACTTGGAATCATTGCTTTTCACCAACGCAAGGCGCGCCGTCTACCCCTCCGCCACCAGCACCCACGCCTCCATCGAGGCTTCCAGCTGCGCCTGCACATCCGCATACTGCTGGCTGAGCCGCTGAATTTTGTCGACCTGCTGCGCTTCGCTGGCGGCGGCGATTTCGGCTTCGAGCTGAGTCAGCCGCTGCTCCAGCGCATGCACCTGCGCCTCGGCAGCGTCGACCTTCTTTTGGTGGCGGCGCTCTTCATTTTTACTGCGGGCGGGCTGGCCGTTGTTGCCTGCCCCGTTCGTCTGCTGCGCCGCTTCGCGCGTCTGCCGCTCGATTTCACGCGCCTGCTGCCTGAGGGTGCGGCTGCTTTCCGCCGACTGCTCGCGGGCCAGCACGTAGTCGGTGTACGCGCCGTGGTGCACGTGCAGCTTACCGTCGCGGCCCTGATTGTCCACTGCCCAGATTTGGGTGGCGAGCCGGTCGATCAGGTAGCGGTCGTGCGAGACCATGAGGATCGTGCCGTCAAAGGCTTCGAGCACCGCCTGCAGGACTTCCTGCGCCTGGATGTCGAGGTGGTTGGTCGGCTCGTCGAGCAGCAGGAAGTTGGCCCCTTCGAGCGCGAGAATCGCCAGCGCCAGCCGCCCTCTCTCGCCGCCGCTCAGCGAGCCGACGGATTTGAAGACATCTTCGCCGCGAAAAAGATAGGGCGCGAGGTGGCTGCGCGCCTCGCCCAGCAGCATGTGCTTGTGATCAAGCAGCTCGTCGAGCACCGTGTTTTCCGGGTTGAGCCCCTCGTGCGCCTGCGCAAAGTAGCCCAGCTTGAGGCCCACGCCAAAATCCACCTTGCCGTCCAGCGGCTCGATCTGTTCGAGCAGCGTGCGCAGAAAAGTCGTCTTGCCCGCGCCGTTGGGGCCAATCAGCGCCGCGCACTCGCCGCGGTGCAGCTCAATCGGCTCGGTCGAAAAGAGCGACGCACCGGGGTAGCCGATCTCCAGCTCGCTCGTGCGCAGGACGATTTTGCCGCTCTGCCGCCGCGTCTCCAGCCGCACGTGCAGATTGTGGCGGCGCTGCAGCGGCGGCTCCAGCGCCTTGATCGCACTCTCCAGCTCCATCACGCTCCAGCGCGACGAGGCGATGTCCACCTCGTCCATCACCTGCCCCCAGTTCTTGGAGTTGAGCAGGTGCAGCCCGCCCGCGGCGACGACGCGCACCTCGCGCACGAGCCGCTTCATGCGCCCCACGGCCTGGTTCTTCGTCGCGTCGCGCGCGATGTTGCGCTTGATGTAGTCCAGCTCCTTGAGGAATTTCTGCTGAATTGCCTCGAATTCGGCCAGCCGCCTGTCCCAGCGCTCCTGCCGCTGGGTGACGTAGTGGCTGTAGTTGCCGCGATACTCCTCGACCCCCGCGCGGCTCAGCTCCCAAATCCGATTGACGGCGACATCCAGGAAATAGCGATCGTGGCTGACGATGAGCAGCGCGCCCTCCCACGTGCGCAGCGTCCCCTCCAACCACTCGACGGCGGCGATGTCGAGGTGGTTGGTCGGCTCGTCGAGGATCAGCAGGTCGGGCCGTTCGAGCAGGAGGCGGGCCAGCAGGGCGCGCGTCTTTTGGCCGCCGCTCAGGTGGCTCAGCGGCGTGCGCCAGTCGTCGCGCTTAAAGCCCAGCCCGTCCAGCGTCTGGCCGATGCGCACCTCGTAATCGTAGCCGCCGCCCGCCTCGAAGGTCTGCTGCGCGTGGCTGTAGCGGGCCAGCATTTCGTCCGTCGCGCCGCCGCTGGCCATTTGCGCTTCCATCTCGCGCAGCGCCGCCTCCTGCTCGCGCACGTGGCGAAAGACGGTTAGCATTTCGCCGTGGACGGTGTTGTCGCGCTCGGCAAAGGCCTGCATCGCCTCCTGGCGCAGGTAGCCGATACGCGTGTCGCCGGAGGTGCGCACCTCGCCGCTCGACGGCGTCTCCACGCCCGCGATGATGCGCAACAGCGTCGTCTTGCCGATGCCGTTGGGCCCGACGAGGCCGACCTTGCCGTCGTTGGGCACGGTCGCGCTGATGCCGAGGAAGACGTCAAAGTCGCCGTAGGCTTGGCTGATGTTGGAGAGGGAAAGAGTAGACATGGAAACGCGATGCGTGGTGCATGAACTGGTATTGACGATTAAACGTTTAGCTGCCACAGTTGAAACGTCCACATCAAATCGTAGACGACCCAGGCGAAGTAGGGCAGCAGGGCAATGGCGGACGGGCGCTCCAAGCGCCACAGAATGCGGATCAGGATCGTGAGCAGCACGAGAAAAATGCCGATGCCGAAGAAGCCCGCCCATGGGCTGCGCAGCCCAAAGAACGTCCAATTCCACAGTTCGTTAGCAATCATTACCACCAGCGCGGTGATCAGGGCGATTCGTTCCGCCTGAGGGTTTTCAATTTGGCTAAAGATGCGGTAAAGCACAAAGGTAAAGAGCAGGTAATAGAGAACGCCCACCGCGTAAAAAACCGGCAGCGGCACCAGCATCGCGGGCTTGATCAGCGTGGGATACCACGTGTCGAGCGAGTCGCCGACGAGCAGGCTGCCCCAAAAGGCCAGGACGACGCAGATGATGATGGCGCGCAGCAGGGCGATAGGGCGAATCATATTGCTTATTAAGCAGGGCACGAAAGCCTGCTTGCTCGAAATGGTGGTCGGTCGTCGCCGCTTCCTACAATCCTTCACGCCGCATGACGACAAATGAAATGCAGTCGGTTAATCCCCACGCTTTGTCACTGTAGTTCTGGCAGAAGATGGTCGCTTGAAGAAATAGTGAGGACTCTACTGGAACAACACGGAAGTTAGCCGTTGAATAGCAGCGTTGAATAAATTGCACTGCGCTGCGTCGATTACTCGAACTCATAGCGTTGCCAACTTCGACCAGTACTGCCTCTGTTGTCCACACTTCATTAGCCTGACGGATGTCGGGCAGCAAGGCTTGTGCTCGTGCGTGATACTGGTCTCGCTGATTGAGTAGGGCCTGGATATAGGCAGTATCAAGAAATATCCTGCGACCATTCACGAGCTTTTGCCATTTCTCTTTGGCGTACCGTACAAATAGTGGTCGTGTTCCGCCGACCAATCTTCTGGGGCATCGACGGAGCCGGATAATTTCTCCAGCAGCGACCATACATCGTCATTTCCGGTTTGCGCTTCAGGCTCTACCTCAACCGAAATCTTATAGCGTCGATTGGGTTCCAGATCAAGTGGCAGATCGGGATGGAGAGCCAAACCGTCAAAAACTGCTGTCGTAGTTTGCGTCATTATTTGCCTCGCTTTACTATTGAATCTGGTATACTCGCTAGACGTATTCTACAACGACTCGCCCATATTTCAAGAACCACGCCATGGACATCGACACCACTCACCTCCCCACCAACGGCATCACCCTGCACGTGGCGCAGGCCGGGCCGAACGACGGCGACTTGACCATCCTGCTGCACGGCTTCCCCGAATTCTGGTACGGCTGGCGGCACCAAATTCCCGCGCTGGCCGAGGCCGGGCTGCGCGTTTGGGCGCCCGACCAGCGCGGCTACAACCTGAGCGACAAGCCGCGCGGCATTAAGGCTTACCGGATTGATGAGTTAGCGAAGGACGTAATCGGCCTGCTCGATGCGGCGGGCGTGGACAAGGCCCACATCGTCGGCCACGATTGGGGAGCGGCGGTGGCGTGGTGGGTGGCGCTGCGCTACCCGGAGCGGGTGCGCAAGCTGGCGATCCTCAACGTGCCCCACCCGCAGGTCATGCTGCGGACGCTGCGGCGCAACCGTAAACAGCTGCTCAAAAGCTGGTACATCTTCTTTTTCCAGATTCCGCGGCTGCCCGAATTCCTGATCGGCCTCGGCAACTGGCAGGGCGCGGCTACCATGCTCAAGCAGTCCAGCCGACACGACACCTTTTCACAGGCCGATCTGCTGCGCTACCGCGAGGCGTGGTCGCAGCCTGAGGCTTTTCGGTCTATGCTTAACTGGTATCGCGCCGTGGTGCAGCGCCAGCCGCAGCTTCCGCTCGATCCCCGCGTGGGTGTGCCCACACTCATCATTTGGGGTGAACGTGACGTTGCGCTGAGCCGCGATATGGCCCCCGCCAGCGCCGCGCTGTGCAACGATGTACAGCTGGCGCTGATCGAAGAGGCCACCCATTGGGTGCAGCACGATGCGGCGGAGCGGGTGAATGCGCTGCTGGTGGAGTTTCTCACATGAACGAATCGAAATGGCCGCCCGAAGTGGCGCTGCTGCTGGAGCTGGGTCCCGTGGGGCCGAGTGAGCAGCCGAGCGATTGGCTGGACTACCGCGAGCTGGGGCTGAGCGCCGAGTACGCCCCGGCGCTGATCGAGCTGGCAACGGATATGGAGCTGAATCAGGGAGACCAAGATGAAGCGTCCACGTGGGGGCCGCTGCACGCCTGGCGCGCGCTGGGACAGCTTCACCATGTCGAGGCGCTGCCGTCGCTGATCGACCTGCAGAACACGCTCGATGATTATTGGTTGGTTGACGATTTGCAGCACCTGTGTTTGCTCTTTGGCCCCCGCTCGCTGCCTGTGCTGGAATCCGCACTGGGTGGAAACGGGGCAGACGATCCGGCTGGCGCGCCGGTAATCTTTGGGCTGGAGGCCATTGGGAAAAAGTATCCGGAGACGCGGCGAGAATGTATTCGCATTCTCAGCCAAGCGCTTGAGCAGTACGAGCAGCTCAGCCACTTCTCCAACGGCGAGTTAATTTACGGGCTGGTGGAGCTGCGCGGCAAATCGGCTTTACCGCTGATTGCGCAAGCCTTTGCGGCCGATCAGGTGCACGGGATGATGATTAACTGGGAGACGGTGCAGGAAGCGTTTCGCCTGCACCGAAACACGACGCCAGAAGATGTGCTGGCGCAGCAGGCAACGGGCTAACGGCGACTCGCCGACAGGAAGCAGACGGCAAAGCGCCGCATCTCGCGCTCGCCTGCCACGGCCTGGCGACGCAGGTGCTCGATAAAATCCGCCGCTTCACCCGGCGACAGCGCCTGCTCGATGGCGACGCGCATCGGCGGCGCGGTCGGGTTGGGCGCGGTGCGCAGCCACGCTTCAAAGCTGACGATGCCGCTGGACGTGTCCACATCGATCTGCAAATCCATCGCCACGTCGACAAAGCCCGCGGCTTCGGCCATGCGCACGAGATCGTGCTCGTCGAAGTTGAGCATCGGGTCGCTTTCGGCGGCGTCGGGCGCGCGGAAAAATTGTTTGACGCGCTCGGCTTCGTCGAGCACCCCGCTCACGTCGAAGCCGCTAAAGCGGTCGGCGGGCTCCGGGTAGGCAAAGCTGTTGATGGGTTCAAAGAGCGACAGCCGACCGCCCGGCTTGAGCACGCGGGCAAATTCATGGAAGGCCGCCTGCTTCTCCCGCACGTAGATCAGCACCGAGCGCATCGTCACCGCGTCGACCGAGGCCGTGGCAATCGGCGCGAGATTGTCCGCTTCGGCGCGCACAAAGCTGGCGCGCTCGGCCACGCCCAGCTCCTCCGCCAACGCGCGCACGTGGTCGACGAGCGGCTGGGAAATGTCGCTAAAGATCACGTGGCTCTCCGGCCAGCGTTCGAGCGCGCCAAAGGCCACCAGCCCATCGCCCGTGCCCACGTCGAGCAGCGTTTCGCCGGGCAGCAGGTCGGCCTCGTCGAGCACGCGATCGCGGACGGGGAGCAGGTAATTCATGGCCGCGTCGCGCCGCGAGCGGTTGCCGCCAAAGCGCGTGTCCAGCAGCCAGCGGCTCCACTGGTCGCTTGATTCAGGCGATGTGCTTATCATAATTTGCTCAGATTTTTAACGTGGAGGGCGCGGAGAAAGAGACGCGGAGGGCCGCGGAGAAGAGTATTATTCACGCTGAACCATTATTTAACGAAAGTATCCTCGTTAAGCCAAAATATTCTTGCTTTGGTCAACAGAATAATTGCTCAATACGCCTATCCCTCCACGGCTCTCCGCGCCTCCTCCGCGCTCTCCGCGCCTCCTTCGCGCTCTCCGCGTTAAATTTCTTCACTAATTCCCCGCATCAATTTCCACAAAGCCCAGCAGCGTGCGCGGGTACTGGTCCGTCACCAGCAGAAAGCCGCGACCGTCCAGCCGCGCCACGCCCTCCCAGTTGCGCCCCACGTTGCCGGGCAGTCGCCGCAAATTAATTGGCGGGGCGTTGGCCAGCGCAACACCCTCCGCCGCCACGCAAAACTTCACCAGCCGCTCCACGGGCCCCGTCCTGGACGGCGTCTCCGTTTGCGCGATCAGCTGCGTTGGCGACGGGGGCGCAGCGAGCAAGTCGACGGCGGGGTCGAGCAGAATACGCTCGCCGGGCCAGAAGTAGTTGATGGCCCAGAAGCAGCCGTCGGCGTCGACCTGCGTGGCGTCGGTGATGCGAAATTCGACGGTGGGGAAGGGCACGGTTGCCAGCGCGCCGCTGGTCGGCGCAAAAATGTGGGCGCGCGGGGCGGGGTTGACGTTGAGGCCGTTGGCTTCGTAGAGGCTGATCACCTGCCCGTCCACCACGACCAGCGCTTCGTCGCTAATGTTCATCAGCGAAGTGGGCGCGTCCAACTCCGCGGCAAGCGAGGGCGCGGCGGGGTCGAGCCGAATGGTGGCGGGCGCGCCCGCTGGATCACCAGCCGCATCGGCCACGACGAAGCCAGTCAGGAGACGGGCAACCATGCCGCTGCCCGTGCGCGCTTCGATGGTGAAGTAGACGGTATCGCCGTCAAACGCAATCGCTTCGTAACCCTCGTAGCCGGGAATAATGATGTCGGCAATGTCGAGCGCGATGAGGCGCGGCACGAGCGGCTCGTTAACTTGACCGCTTTTGTAGGTATCGAGATAGGCAAGGATATCATCGCGGTGGAGGGCGAAGAGCGCGCTGCCGTAGCGTTCCGGATACTGCGGCAGCAGCACGAGCCAGTCGCCGTACCAGTCCAGCCCGGAAAGTTCCGCGTCGCGCCCGCTCAGCGGCGGGGCCAGCGGCAGCGTGATCACGGGTTGATCGGCGGTGGGGTTGGCGGCAACGAAGTCGGGCTGGGTGAAGGTCTCGACGGGAGGGGCAGTGCAGCCAACGAGGAGCAGGGCGAAGACGAGGGAGTAGTAGCGAGACAAGAAGGGATGGGCCTTTCTAACGTCAGGGCAAAAGCGCGTAGTGGGAGGGCGCGCCCTCCCACTACGCGCCGATTCTACTCGACAAACGGCTCGTCGCCAACCTGCTGCTGCAAGCGATCCAATTCCGTCTTCAGCTCACGCACAACATCCGCGTAGTCTGGATCATCGTAAACGCTGTGCAGCTCGTGCGGATCGCGCTCCAAATCAAAGAGCTCCCACTCCGGCTCCTTGGGATCGTCGTTCGCGCCGGGCTGGCCGAGGGGGTGGGCGTAGTAGTAGATCAGCTTGTGGCGGTGGGTGCGCACGCCGTAGTGGGCGTAGATGTTGTGGTGCGAATCGGCGTGCATCCAGTAGCGGTAGTAGAGGCTCGTCTGCCAGTCGCTCGGCGTTTCGCCGTGGAGCAGCGGGCGGAAGCTCGTGCCCTGCATTTCCTCCGGCACGTCGACGCCCGCAAAGTCCAAGAACGTCGGCGCAAAGTCGACGTTGAGCATGATGTCGTCGCTGACCGTGCCCGCCTCAATTTCGGGCGGGTAGCGGATGATGAAGGGCATGCGCAGCGACTCTTCGTACATAAAGCGCTTGTCGTACCAGCCGTGGTCACCGAGGTAGAAGCCCTGGTCGGACGTATAGATGACGATGGTGTTTTCCACCAGCTCTTCTTCGTCCAAATAGTCCAGCAGCCGACCGACATTGTCATCCACCGAGGCGACGCAGCGCAGGTAATCCTTGATGTAGCGCTGATATTTCCACGACTTTTCCTCCTCCGGCGACAGCCCGTCGGGCACGGGCTGCTTGAGGTCGGTCTCATTGAGATCGCGGTCGATGCGCATTTGGGCAGCGGCGGCGGCGGAGGCACGGTGGCTGTAGTCGTCGTTAAAGGTCTCCGGCTCCGGGATGTCAACATCCTCGTAGAGGTCGGCGTGCTTGTCGTCCGGCTCCCAGGGGCGGTGGGGCGCTTTGTGGTGGCACATCAGCAGAAAGGGCCGGTCGACATCGCGGTTGCGCAGCCAGTCGAGCGACATGTCGGTGATGAGGTCGGTGGCGTAGCCCGTGTACTGCTTGCGTTCGCCCAGCTCGATCATCTCCGGATCATGGTAGTCGCCCTGGCCGGGCAGCACGTTCCAGTAGTCGAAGCCCGTCGGATCGTGGACGCCGCCGTGGCCGAGGTGCCACTTGCCGATCAGCGCCGTCTGGTAGCCCTCGGCCTGCAGCAGCTTGGGAAAGGTCGTCTGCCGCCCGTCAAAGTTGGTCGTCAGCGTGGTGACGCCGTTGACGTGGTTGTAGGTGCCGGTGAGGATCGAGGCGCGGCTGGGCGCGCAGATCGAGTTGGTGCAGAAGCAGTTGTCAAAGCGCATCCCGCCGTCGGCGATGCGGTCCATCTGCGGCGTCTCGTTGATGACGCTGCCGTAGCAGCTCATGGCGTGCGAGGCGTGGTCGTCGGTGAGGATGAAGAGGAGGTTGGGGCGGTTGGTTTGGGTGTCGGGCATGGGAAGCGTGCCTTCTGTGGTATACTTGGGATAGGTGTAAAGAATTAGGGGACAGATTATGACTTATTACGTTTCCATCCAAAATGGCGAGGCAAACCGCTACAGGGCGACGGCGTTGGGCCGACCGGATTGCGTAGCCGAAGGCGCTACGGAACAGGAGGCTGTGTCGCGGGTAAAGGAGACGCTAAAGCATCGCCTTGCAGGGGAAAAAATTGTTTCCATTGAGGTAGAGGTCGATGCCTTGCCGTCGAGCAGGTCGTCGAAATCAGCCAATTTCTCGTGGCTCCAGTTTGCAGGCATGTACGAAGACGATCCCGCTTTTGATGAAGTGATTGACGAGATTGAGCGGTACCGGCAGGAACTAAAGTGAAGTCACGTTGAGAACAAGAATTTCCGGAGCCAGTGACAGTCACTGTCCAGACAAAAAGGGGTAAGCTGTCCGGCTGTGGACAGTGACGGTCACTTAGATGGCGAACTCCTGTTTTCCTCTTGCACGCACTTTAGATAAAGAGATGGGTGTCGAATGAGCCGGTACATTTTGGACACGGATCACCTGACGCTTTTTCAAAAAGCCACACAGGATTTGCGCATTGCTTCGATTGCGCTTGCAACCAGTCGCACGCTGCTTACTCGCAATCGCCGCGATTTTGAACGGGTTCCCAACTTGAGCTTTGAAGACTGGACAATGTAGGTAACGATCTGCGATGCGCCTGCTGCTTTAGCCCAAGTTACACCGCCGGTGCCTCCCCTACCTTTACCAGCATCTTCCCGATATTCTCACCGCTAAACAAGCCGATAAACGCCTCCGGCGCACTCTCGATGCCTTCGACCACCGTCTCGCGCCGCTGCACGTCGCCCCGCTCGATCCACTTCTTCATGTCCGCGTAAAATTCACCGGCGCGATCTGCGTAATCCGAAACGATAAAGCCCCGCAGCGTGAGCCGCTTGCCGATGATGCTGCTCAGATTGGTTGGGCCGGCTTCGGGGCGCTCGTTATTGTACTGCGAGATCATGCCGCAGACGGGCACGCGACCGTGCTGGTTCAGGTTCGCCAGCGCCGCCTGCAAATGCTCGCCGCCGACGTTCTCGAAGTAAACGTCGACGCCGTCCGGCGCGTGCTCCTTCAGCGTGGCGGTGAGATCGTCGCTCTCCTTATAGTTGAAGGCCGCGTCGACGCCCAATTCATCGGTAAGCCAATCAATCTTCGCCTGCGACCCCGCGCTGCCCACCACGCGGCAGCCTTTGATTTTCGCGATCTGGCAGACCACCGAGCCAACCGCCCCCGCCGCCGCCGAAACAAAGACCGTCTCGCCCGGCTGCGGCTGGCCGATGTCGAGCAGGCCAAAGTAGGCGGTTTGGCCGGGCATCCCCGTTGTGCCAAGGAAGGCCTGCACCGGCGCAATCGAGGGGTCGATAGGGCGCAGGTCCGAGCCGTCGCTAAGGTAGGCTTCGCGCCAGCCCTGGAAGCCGAGCACGTAATCGCCGACCGAAAATTTCTCGTGGTTGGATTTCACGACCTGCCCGACGCAGCCACCGGTCAGCGGCTCGCCAATTTGGAAGGGCGGCGTGTAGCTCTTGCGGTCCACCATGCGCCCGCGCATGTACGGGTCGACAGACATGTAGAGGTTGCGCACCAGCACTTCGCCCGTGCCCGGCGCGGGCAGGTCAACGGTAACGAGGTCAAAATCGGCGGCGGTGGGGACGCCGGTGGGGCGCTGTTTGAGGTGGATTTCTCGACTTTGCATGATATTGTTCTCCTGTCTACATCAGGGTTTTCGCTATGGCTACCCCACGGCCTCGACCAACCGGGCACGCTCTTCGTCGGACAATAATTGCTCGCCCGCGGCGGCATTTGTCCGCGCCTGTTCCGGCGATTTCGCGCCGGGAATTGTGATCGAAACGGCGGGGTGGCCGGCCGTAAAGGCAATGGCCGCCTGCACCATCTCGGCCCCCGGCTCGACAACGTCGCGCAGCCGCTGCACCTGCTCGGCCTGCTGCAAAAATTTATCGCGCGCGGGGCCATCGTCGTTCCACTTGGCGCGCACCGTATCCGTAAAGGTGCTCTCCTTGTCGTAGCGGCCGGAAAGCATGCCCTTCGCCAGCGGCCCGCGCACCATCACGGCGATGCCGTGCTCGGCGCAGTAGGGTAGATACTCATCCTCCGGCGCGCGGTTGAGCAGCGAATAATCGACCTGCACGACGCGGCACGTGCCTTCGGCGTTGAAGCGCCTGAGCACGTCCAGACTGTTGGTCGAAATGCCGTAGGCGCGGAGAACGCCCTCGTCCTTCAGCGCCTCGAAGCCTTCGAGGTAGACCGCGGGCTCTTCCACGCCGCCCTCGTGGCAGAGCACCACGTCGACGTAGTCCGTGCGCAGGCGGCCCAGAATCGCGTGGCCGCTGATGCGAATGGAGTCCACGCCCGTCTTGGGAATCGCGCCGCCGGTGCGCTTGCCCCAGTTGCCAATTTTGCTGACGATGTAGACCTCGTGGCGAATGCCCGCCAGCGCCCGACCCAGCCGCGTTTCGGACAGGCCGTTGGGGATGCCGTAGGATTCGGCGGTGTCAAAAAGGTTCATGCCGCTGTCGTAGGCGGCGCGAATCGTCGACCAAGCGGTGGCGTCGTCGATCTCGCCCCACTGGTTGCCGATGTTCCACGTGCCGAGGCCGACAACCGAGACGGGCCAGCCCAGTTGGCCGAAGGGTTTGGTTTGCATAAAGGTATCCTCTTTGAATCAAGTAGCAATCAGGTCAAGTAGCAATCGCGTGCAGAGAACCCCTCGCATACGATTGTTGTATCATGGTACAAGCCGGTTATTTGATTTTACCCGATGGCGACGGAATGTTCAATCCGAGCGCAGGAGCAGGGGTGTATTTCGGTTGGGGGCAGCTTCGGCAGAGGGCAACATGGCAGGGTGCGGCCCACCGGACCCTCCCCCAAACTCCCTTTCCTCAGAGGAAAGGGAGTTTCACCCGACTCGTTACCCACGAATCAGCAGCGAGGGGGAGAGGTTGAACGCCCCGGCGACGCGGCTTCCCCCCAAACTGAAACGCACCTGCAGGATCAGGCGCGGCGCGTCCGGGCCAAAGGAGCTGGGGCCAGCGCTTATGCTGCGTATCAATTCCGACAATCGTTGCACAATTCTCGCCACGGTGCTAAGATCGCGCCATCATTTAATTCCCATAAAGTCTAATTTCCACCAAAGGAGTTCCCCCATGAAAATTACGCGCATTCGCACCGCCGCCTCCAAGGGGCACGGCAAGGGCGGTCACGTTTGGGTTAAAATTGAGACGGATGCGGGCGTGACGGGCATTGGCGAGTGCGTCCACGGCGGCAAGCAGGCCATCGCCATCATCCACTATCTCGAAGAGCGCCTGATCGGGCGCGACCCCTTCGCCATCGATGCTATCTTCGAGGAGATGCGCCGCGGCCACGTCTTCGATGGCGGCATCGCCGGCGCGCTGATCACGGCGCTGACGGCCATCGACATCGCGCTGCACGACCTCAAGGGCAAGGCACTCGGCGTGCCCGTTTACGAGCTGCTGGGCGGCAAGTTCCGGGACAAGGTGCGCGTTTACGCGGACTGCCAGGTGGAGCCGGGGATGAACTTTGATGAGATTCAGCAGGTGGTCGATCACGTGCTGGAGCGGGGCTTTACCGCGCTCAAGATCGACGTCGACATCCACGCCTACGGCCACCACGGCACGGAAATGGAGGGCTTTACCAAGGATGCCTTCAACATGACCGCGGGCCAGTGGGAGCACGAGCGCATGGTGCAGCTCGTCGACATGGTCACCACCGCGGCGGGGCGCGACATCGACGTGGCGGCGGACGTGCACACCCGGCTGGACGTGCCCAGCGCCATCCGCCTCGCGCGCGACCTGGAGCCCTACCACCTGATGTGGCTGGAGGAGCCCGTGCCCGCCGAGAACGTGCGCGCCATGCGCGAAGTCAAGCGCTCGACGACCACGCCAATCTGCGCCGGCGAAAATCTCTACCTCGCCCACGGCTTCCGCGATCTGGTTGAGCAGCAGGCCGTCGACATCATCATGCCCGATCTGCCCAAGTGCGGCGGCTTGGCGCAGGGGCGGCGGCAGGCACAGATGGCCGAGCTCTACTACATGGCCTTTGCGCCGCACAACGTCTCCTCGCCGATTGGCACGCTCGCCTCGGCCCACGTCTGCGCCAGCGTCCCCAACTTCCTCGTGCTCGAATTCCACTGGCTCCACCGCGACTACTGGACGACCATCATCGAAGAGAAAACCGACATCATCAAGGATGGCTACATCCAGATGAGCGACCGCCCCGGCATCGGCGTCGAGCTGGACGAAGAGGTCGCGCGCCAGTACCAAGTTGAGGGGACAACGTGGTTTGAGTAGCCCGCCCTCTTCCGCCCTGGCCGTCATCCTCCCCGCCTGGAACGGGGCTGATTTTCTCGCTGCCTGCCTGCACGCCCTGCTGGAGCAGAACGCGCCGCTCGCCGTCACCGTCGTCGACAACGCCTCGACCGACAACTCGGTCGCCGTCGTGCGCGACGTGATGGCGAGCGCACCCGAACGGATCAGGCTGATCGAGAACGGCTACAACCTCGGCTTTGCGGGCGGCTGCAACGTCGGCCTGCGCCATGCCCTATCGACCGACGCCAACATTTTTGTCCTGCTCAACCAGGACACGGTTGTGCAGGCAGGCTGGGCACGGGCCATTGTCGACACCTTCGCCGAGCGCGAAGAGGCGGGCATTGTCGGCTGCCAAATTCTCGCGCCGGACAGCACGCTCCAACATGCTGGCGCCGCACTCGATCCGATCAGCGCCCTCAGCACGCCGATTACCGACCCGGCGCTGGCCGACAAGTTTCGCGTCCTGCACGAGATGGACTACGTCACCGGCGCGGCTTTTGCGATTCACCGCCGCGTTGTCGACAAAATTGGCTGTCTGGATGAAGAGTTTTACCCGGCCTACTACGAGGAGACGGACTACTGCTGGCGCGCCCGCCGCGCGGGCTTTGAGGTGCTCTATCAGCCGCACGCCGGCGCCGTCCACGCCGAAGCGCACCGGCTCGACCTGCACAGCTTCGCCCGCCTCGCCGCCGTCCACCGCCACCGGCTGCGCTTCGTGCTGCGCCATTTTGACGCCGCCGCCCTGCACGCGCTCTTCGCCCACGAGCGGGAGACCCTCGCCAGCGCCCTCTGGCTGGACGACGCCGTCGCCCGCGGGCGCGCCTGTGGAGAAAGTTTGCTGCGCCTGCCCGACATTATCGCCGCCCGCCGCGACGACGTCACCCTGGGCGAGCCGCTGGCGGCGGAAAGCGTGCGCTGGCTGCTCGACACGCTGCCCCAGCTGCGCGACCTCGCCCACCGCCGCGCCCACCGCCTGCTGGTCGACCCCGCCGCCGCGCCAACCGCCATGCCGGACGCCGCCGACGGCTTCGTCGATCTGCGCGACGCGTGGACGCAGCCCGTGACGCAGTCGCTCTCGGCGCTGATTGGTGCGCTGGAGGAAAATCACAGGCTGCGCGAACACGATTTCGTGGCGCACTCGCCGTTCGTGGGTCGCGTCCGCCAGGCGTGGGCCAACGTCGCCGCGCGCTGGCTTGTGCGGCCAATCATCGAGCAGCAGACGGCGCTTAACGCCCAGGTAGCCCAAGCGCTGCGCGAAGTCCAACAGCACATCGAACGCCAAGCCCACCGCCAGCGCGCCGATGCCTTTCTTGCCGACGTAAATCGAAGCGCTGCTTCGACCCGCTCCACTGATCCCAAAACACCGTGAACAACCGCCAAAAAACCAAGCGCCACTCCCGCGCAGAGTCTATCCACGCGGAGAAGACAAATTACAGCCCCTGGTGCTTCCGATAACGCCCGGCTCAATCCGCGTCCCCGGCACGCGCTGCACAATCTTGGCCACTCAGCCAGCGTCTAGCGCATGTCGGGGACGCTTTCTCACTTCATGCGCATTCTCGTCTTCACCAACTTCTTCCCGCCGGACTATACCGGCGGCGCGGAAGTTTCCATCTACCACTCCGCCCGCGGGCTGATGACGCGCGGCGTCGTCTGCTCCGTGCTTACCGTCAACCACCGTCAGCCCGTGCGCGCCAACCAGTGGTTTGACCTCGACGGCCTGCCCGTCCACCGCGTGCGCTTTGATACGCGCCTGCCCGGCGGCAGCGTCTTCGATCCGCGCGTCTACCAGGCCGTGCGCCGCGAAATTGCCGCGCTGCGGCCCGACGTTGTCCACGTGCACAACGTCTCTGGTGCGTCGCTGGCCCCCTTTGCCGCCGCCAAATCGATGGGCGTCCCCGTCGTCAACACGCTGCACGACCTGTGGCTGATCTGCCCCTGCAACATGCGCCTCCAGGCCGACGGAAGCTACTGCGACCCGCGTCGCTGGCCCAACGGCTGCGGCCGCTGCTGGCGACAGAACGACTACTGGGCCGCCGTCCCCCGCCGCCATCAAATTTTTCAAACGCTCACCCGCGGCGTCGACCGCTTCCTCTCGCCCAGCCAGGCCGTCATCGACCGGCTCGTGGAAACCGGCTACGACCGAGATCGCTTCCGCGTCCTCCGCCTCGGCTTTGACGACGCGGTGCGCCAAAGCGAGCCGCTGCCGCCCAACGTTGCCCGCGCGATTGCCGAAACGCGCGGTCAGCCCACCATCGTCTTCGCCGGCGGCGGCACGACGATTAAGGGAGGGCGCGTGGTGCTGGAGGCCGTGCCCAAGCTGGTCGAACAGATCGAGGGCGTGCGCCTGCTTGTGGCGGGCGGCGGCGATCCGGAGGTGCTCGCCGAATTCGAGCGGCTGCCGCCACCGGCCAGCGAGCAGGTAACGGTGCTGGGTCGCGTGCCCTTCAACGCCATGCGTCCGCTCTTTGCCGCCGCCGATCTCACCCTCTTCCCCTCGCTGTGGCACGAGAATTCGCCCGTCACCATTTTTGAGAATTTCCAGGTCGGCACGCCGCTCGTTGCCTCGCGCGTGGGTGGCATTCCCGAATTTATCGACGAGGGCGAAACGGGCTACCTCATCCCGCCCGGCAATGTCGACGCGCTAGTCGCCGCCGCGGTGGGCCACTTCGCCCGACAGCCCGTCGAGCGGCGACAGATGCGCCAGCGCTGTGTCGAAACGGTGCGGACGCGGCTGTCGCTGGCGCGGCATCTGGATGCGCTGGAGGAGGTGTATAAAGAAGTTCTGGCGGGCGCGGAAGAAAGATAAAGTTGTCATTTCGACCGGAGGGAGAAATTTTCACGCGACCCGCACTTTCTCGGACGGTGTTCCCGTTTGTTAAACTTACGCACTGCTATTTAGCCAGGCTGTTTCGTTTACCACGTCAAGATTTCTCGCATTCGCTCGAAATGATAGCTCGCCCCCTGCGCCTCCTCCACGTCACCCACCAGTACGCCCCCGCCATCGGCGGCGCGGAGCGCTACATCACCGATCTTTCCGAGACGCTGGCAGCGCGCGGCCACGCGGTCGACGTCTTCACCAGCGCCGCCGTGGACGGCAACACCTGGCGCGACGCGCTGACGGCGCGCGAGCAAATCCGCGGCGTCCACGTTCGCCGCTTCCGCAGCCGACTGCGCGCTCGCTCGGCGTGGCGGCTGCTGGAGTGGGGTAAGCGGCAGTGGCAAACCAACCCGCAGCGTCGACAGCCGCTGGCGGAGGTCGCCGTCTGGTACGGCAACGGCCCTGTGCTGCCCAATCTTGCACCAACGATTCTGCGCCGCGCCCGCGACTACGACCTCGTCCACATCAGCCAGCTTCACTATGCCCACGCGCTGCCCGCTTACTGGGCCGCCAAAGCCCGCGGCCTGCCCGTGGTGCTGACGCCCCACCTGCACGTCGAGCAGCCGGAGACATATGGTGTTGGCTACATGCGCGCGATGCTGCGGGGGGCGGACGCGGTGCTGGCCGTGTCGCGGGCGGAGGCGGATTTTTTGGTGCGCGAGAACTTGTCGACGCGGGTGGTAATCGGCGGCAATGGGCTGGTGCTGGAGAGATTTCCGCCGCGGAGCCGCGAAGTCGCCCGCGCGCAATTGGGGCTAGGGGAAGATGACTTCGTGGTGCTCTTTTTGGGACGGAAGACGGCGTACAAGGGGCTGGAGGAAGTGCTGCGGGCGGGGCGTTCGCTACATCCTACCCACCCGCCTATGCAAATTCTTGCCGTCGGCCCGGAAACCGAGTATTCTCGTGCGCTGTGGCAGGCCCAAGAGAGCCTGGCGCACGTCACCATCCGCGACCGCGTGAGCGACAACGAACGCCTCAACGCCCTCGCCGCCTGCGACGTGCTCGCGCTGCCCTCGGTGGGCGAAGCCTTTGGCATCGTCTACCTCGAAGCGTGGGCCTACAGCAAGCCCGTGATCGGCGCCGACATCGAGGCCGTCGCCTCCGTCATCGACCACGGCGTCAACGGCTACCTGGTCGACCCGCGCCAGCCCGGCGACTTGGCCCATCGCCTGCGTGAGCTGATGGCGCAGCCGGAGCTGGCCCGGTCGCTGGGCGCGGCGGGGCGGGCGAAGCTGGAGCGGCGCTACACGATGGAGCGCATCGCGGACGTGGTCGAGGGGACGTATGCGCGGGTGCTGCGGCGGAAGAAATCAACCGCGGATAGACGCGGATAAACGCGAATGGGCGGCAAACGTAGGCGGCAAACGTAGGCAGCTACTAGAAAACGCTTAGAGAGAGCGCAGGTCGTGGAGGCGTCAAGACTTGTCATGCCCGCCGGGTACCCTCTGGGTGCGCAATGGCGTTAAGTTAGGGTTTGCTCGTTCCACGCTCTGCGTGGAATGCGCTGCCGGGAGGCTCCGCCTCCCTCTGGAGGCAGAGCCTCCTGATTGGATTTCCAGGCAGAGCCTGGGAACCAGATTGCTCAATTTAACGCCATCGCGCACAGGCGGGAATCCATGCGCAATCCACGAACCAAGTGCGTAGAAAACCAATCAAGGTCATTTCTTGCCTTTTGCTGTACGGCCAGTGTTTGGTGGCTATTAAGAAGCGCTCTATAGCCGAACGGGTCAGCGGAACCGTTAAACTTTGTCATGCCCGCATGGTCATTGACCCGTCATTGTAATTAATTCTCCGAAAGGCGGACTTTCCCGTGCGGCTGCAAGCCGCACCTACTGTCGAACGTTATGCAAATCAGCCTCCTCAACGTCAACCTCGTCGGGCGTGACGCCATCGGCCAGAATCTCATCCACCAGCTGCGCTTCTTCCAGCGGCGGGGCGACGACGTGCAAATCTACGTCGAATCCGCGCCCGACGGCGTGCCGGAGGACGTGCTGTCCGCGACCCGCGTCGTCACCATGGGCGATCTGCTGGCGCGGCGCGACGCGCACTTTGCCGGCTCCGACCTCTACGTCTACCACTATCCGGGTCGCTACACGCTGCTGGAGAGCATGAAGCGGCTGGATCGCGGTGCGGTGATCTTTTGCTTCCACAACGTGACGCCGCCGGAAATGTGGGGCCACGCCGAGCAGCGCGCCGCGCTGGAGCACGACGTGGCGGGCATCGATAAGCTCGCGCCCTACGCCGATCTGCTCGTGGCGGACAGCCAATTTAACGCCGACCAGCTGATTCACGACCACGGCGTGGATGCCTCGCGCGTGCGCACCGTGCCGCTGGCCGTGCCGCTGGATCGCTTTCGCCCCGGCCCGCCGGACGAGAAATTGCTGGATCAGCACAAGCTCGACGGCAAGCACGTCATTCTCTTCGTCGGCCGCATGGCGCACAACAAGCGCGTGGACCTGCTGATCGAGGCGCTGCCCCAGGTGCGCGCGCAAATCCCCACGGCCACGCTCCTGCTCGTCGGCGACGACCGCAGCAACGACGCCTTCCGCGAAAACGTCGTCGCCATGAGGGCGCAGGCCGAGCGGCTCGGCGTGGCCGATGCCGCGATTTTTGCGGGACCGGTGGCGATGCTGCCGCCCTACTTCAATTTGGCCGACGTTTACGCCACGGCCAGCCTGCACGAGGGCTTTGGCGTGCCGCTGCTGGAGGCAATGGCGTCTGGCGTGCCCGTGGTCGCCAGCGACGCGACGGCCCATCCGTGGGTGGCGGGCGAGGCGGCGCTGCTCGTGCCGCCGGGGGAGGTCGACGCGCTGGCGGCGTCGATTGTGCGCGTGCTGGCGGACGGTGGGCTGCGGGCCGATCTCATCCAGCGGGGCTTGGCGCGCGCGGCGGAATTTTCGCAGGAGCGCTACGACATCCGCTGGACGGAAGCCGTGGCGGAGGCGACGCAGTGGCTGCCCAAAGGCAGATTTCCCGCGCCGCTGGTCGGCGAGGCAGGGCGGGGCGAGAGCACGGGTGGACAAACGGAGAAGCCGCCGGTCGGGCGATTGCGCGGTGGCGAGATCAGCGATGAACTGGTGCAGGACGATCTGGCGCAGCTGGAGCGGGCGGCGGACGTGATGCTGCGCGGCTACGTGGTGCGCTCCGGCGCACCGCTCGTCGGCGGGCTGATCGCGTGGGTGCGGCGCAACCTCACCTCGCACCTGCGCGAGCCCTACGTCGACCCAACCTTTCGCAGGCAGGAGACCTTTAACTGGCAGGCGGTGCAGATGGTGCGCGTGCTGGCCCAGCGCCAGGCCGCGCTGGAGGCGGAGATCGCGTCGCTGCGGGCGCAGTTGGGCGAGCCAAGGATCGATGCAGGCGATGGGAAGCAGGGAAAAGATCGATTGTAGCACCAAGGCTGTGTTAAGATGGCAGGCGCTGGTAGCGGCGAACGTCCGGCCAGTTCAACAAGCGACCAAGCAGTTAGGCCCAGTGCGCCGAAGCATACCACGCCCATCCGAATCTTCAGCCGCTGAGCGTTAGTCGCCAGCAGGCGAAGCGGCTCGTGACCGTTAACCAAGCACTTTCCATGAGCAACCGAATCCGCACCGCCTATACGTGGCTGGAAACTTACGGCCCCGCGCCGCTCAAGCAGCTGCTGCCGGAGCGCTGGCGGACGTGGCTGGGCTATCGGATCAAGGTGGGGCGGCGTGAACGGCCACCCACGCCGGGCTCAATTGATTTTCGCTTTTTGCAGCGCCAAGCAACCCCGCCAGCGAAAACGACCGCCCGGGCGCTGTTTGATGATCTCGCCCGCTTTTACATCGAGGACGAGGGGCCAAGCCCAGCGCTGCACGACTACCTGACCCACGCCTACCCGCGATTTTTGCACACGCTGAATCTGGTGCCGAAGGCGGAGGCCGGGCGGCTGCTGGAGATCGGGGCCAACCCCTATTTCCTGTCGCTGCTGCTGCGGCGCTTTACCCCCCACGCACTCGATTTCACCAATTACGCTGGCCCGGACGCACCGGCGCAGTCGACGCAGGTGATGACCAACGGCAGCGAACGCGTGCCGTTTCCGTCGCACAACGCCAACGTGGAAACGGAGCCGCTGCCCTTTGCCGACAACAGCTTCAACGTGGTGCTCTTCTGTGAAGTGCTCGAACACCTGACGCACGATCCGCTGCGGGCGCTGCTGCACCTCAAGCGCGTGCTCAGGCCGGACGGGGTGCTGATTTTGACCACGCCCAACGTTTGCTGGTGGCGCAACATCGTCCACCTGCTGCACGGCGGCAACGTCTTCGACGCTTACTCCGCCTATGGGCCGTACGGTCGCCACAACCGCGAGTACGCGCCCAGCGAGCTGCGGCGTCTGCTGGAGCACGCTGGCTTTGCCATCGAAGAGATGTTCACCTCGGATGTCGCCAGCGCCGACACGTCCGACTTGGCCTATGTCTACCCAATCGTCGCCCAACGGCGGGCCGAGCTGGGTCAGTATCACTTTGTGCGCGCCCGCAACGCGCACCCGGCCCGGCAGGGAAAGCCAGCCTGGCTCTACCGCAGCTACCCCGCCGAGGCCACAGCGTCTGTTGAGGAGTGCTGATGACGGGAAACGGCTGTCACAGGTTAAGGATCAAGTCCTACTTTTAAGCAACTATGTACGCTTTTCTAAAAAAACTCATTATACTCTGCACCATTGTGCTGCTGCTCGGCATGGCTGCTGCCACCGATTCGGCTCCCACACGCGCGCAAGAAGCGCCCCATGGCGAATCGGCCCACCCGCTCTTTCCCTTTGCGCAGCAGGCGACTGCCGCCAACGCTCAGGATGCGCCCGGCGTCATCGAGCTGCCGGAAGGGTTTCTTCTAGCGGAGGTGGCTCGCGGGCTAAGCGCGCCCACCGATATGGCCTTTCTGCCCAACGGCGATCTGCTCGTGACCGAAAAGGGTCGCGGCACAAACGCAGATAGCGTGGCCGACGTGCGCCTCGTACGCAACGGCACGCTGCAAGATGACGCCGTCGTTTCCGTTGGCACCAACGTCTACGGCGATTCCGGCCTGCTAGCGCTGACGCTGCACCCGGACTTTGCGGAGAATGGCTGGTTCTATCTCTGGCACGCCACCGGTGAAACCTCGCCCGCGTGGAGCGGCACAAGCGTCATGCGGTTGACGCGCTTTACGCTAAACCAAGCAAGCGGCACAGTGATGGGCGGCAGCGAAGTGATCATCTACGACGGCGTGCCGCACTCTGTCTTTCACAACGGTGGCGCCATGAGCTTCGACAGCGACGGCTCAATGATCGTTGGCACGGGCGATGCCGAATCCGCGAGGAGCGCCCGCGACTTGACCTCGCCCAACGGCAAGCTGCTGCGCTTTTTCCCCACGGACGTTGGTCACGAAATTCCTGAAGACAACCCCTGGGCGGGTACGCCCGATGCGCATCCCGCAATTTACGCCATTGGTCTGCGCAATCCCTTCCGCCTGGCGCGGCGGCAGTCGGATGGCGCGCTCTTCTTTGGCGATGTGGGGCAGATCACCTATGAGGAGATCAACACGGTTCAGCGCGGCGTTGACTACGCTTGGCCCGAACGCGAGGGCCCCTGCCCCACCCATCAGCGCGAGCCGTGCGAGCCGACGCCGTCGCACCTCGTCGAACCCGTGTTGAGTTACCCTCACCCCGAAGCCGAAGGCGAAGGCGCGGCTATTACGGCGCTGGCCTTCTACGAAGGCACGCAGTTCCCGGAGGAGTATTACAACAATCTCTTCTTCGCCGACATCGACCGCCAGTTTATCGCCCGCGCGGTGCCCGACGGGCTGGACGACGCAAGCGGCTTCACCATACAGCCCTTTGCCACGAACAGCGGCTTCCTCGTCGATATGGAGTATTTTGACGACGGCCTCTATCTGCTCGATATCCATCAGGGCAAAATCTTCTGGATTTACTACGGTGGGGCGGGCAATCAGCCGCCCGTGGCTCAGCTGAGCGCCAGCAATGCCAGCGGCAGCGCGCCGCTGACGGTGACCCTCTCGGCCGCTGGCTCCAGCGATATCGACGACCGCTTTTTGACGTACAGATGGGACTTGGGCGATGGCTCGATGCGCACCACCAGCGAGCCGACCCTGCGCTACACCTACACCAGCGACGGCCTCTACACCGCCCGCCTCACGGTGGTGGACCCGCGCGGCGGCGAATCGCTGCCCGCGGAGCTGCCGATCTCGGTCTACTCCGGCGCGCTGCCCGAAATTGTGCTCGAAAACGTGGGCGATCCGTCGCGGATGCGCTACCACGGCGGCGACGCGTGGCGCTACAGCGTCGCCCGGTCAGGCGTGGCGCTGCTCGACGGGCTGGACGCGGAGACGC
This sequence comes from Caldilineaceae bacterium, assembly GCA_965213595.1. Classification (GTDB taxonomy): domain Bacteria; phylum Chloroflexota; class Anaerolineae; order Caldilineales; family Caldilineaceae; genus JBCCFC01. The sequence continues at coordinate 197,854 of CBDBZO010000004.1, forward strand.
CCTTTACGTGGCGCGTGGAGATGCGGCACAATGAGCACGCCCACCCCCTCATCACCGGCAACGCCACCAGCAGCGACACCTTTGCCATCGACGCCGACAACCACGGCGGCGACTGGAACCTCTGGTATCGCTTCTCCGTCACCATGCGAACCGACACCGGCCAGGAAATCACCGTGCAGCGCGATCTGCGCCCCCAGCACGTGCAGGTAGAGATCGCGTTGGAGACAACCTTTCGGACAGGCACGGGCATCTTTGAGCAGGAGGTGACCGAGCCGCTAGAGGCCACCAACAGCGCTGCGCGAGTTACCGTCAACGCAGCCACGCAGCCCGCGCCCCACGCGATGCGCGCCATCGCGGGCAGCGAGCACTTTATGGAAGCCCCGGCCACGCTGCTCTACGACGGCAACGTGCTGCGCTTTGAAGGCTGGTATGCAGAGGAAGCACCAGAGGAAGCAACCGACTCCACAGGGCCGGAAGCGACCCGTCGCCCCTTGGCAACAACGCCAGCCATCTTTCCCGCCGTGCCCGACAACGACGTGCGCTACGTCGCTGCCTATGCGATCGAGCGCGCTGCCGAGCAGACTTTCCTACCGCTCACTCTACACGCGGCTTTGGATACCCCAGAAGAGGCAGCTGCGGAAGATATAGCAGCGGAAGCGATCGAGACCGAAGCCGACCCCGCCAGCGACCCAGGGGCAACGCAGCCATGAACGAGCCGCGACTCTTCCGCGCCCACCCGCGCTACCGGCTGCTCCTGGCCGCCAGTGCGCTGTTGGCCCTGCTGCTGGCCTGGAGCCTGGGTCGCGGCTTTGCGCCCGGCCAAAGCGCGCTCGACCAGGCCGACTGGGGCAATCTCTTCTTCCTGCTGATCTCGCTGGCCGCGGCGGTGTGGTACGCGCGGGCCGCCGTCAGCCGGGTGGAGCTGACGCCGAGCGGGGTAACGCTGCACGTGCGCTTTGGCCCGCTCGCCCGCTCGCAACACGTCGACTTCCGCCAGATCATTGGCGTCAGCGAGAGCGGTCGCCTCGGCGCCAACCTCGCCCTGCTCTATCACCCCCTGAACGAGCGCGGCCTCGTCGATTCCGAAGCCGTGCGCAGCCTGGCCCTGCCCGGCGTTGTGGACCAAGAGCGGCTGCTGGAGGCCATTGCCCAGCGGGTGTCGCCGTAGAAGATGTTGCCGATCACGCCGACGCTTCTGCTGCGCCCGCTGAAAGCCGACGACGACGCGGCGCTGCACCTGCTGCTGGAGCCGCTGCGCGCCATCCTGCCGGACAGCCTGCCCGCCTCCGCCTTTGACGCAACGGTGCGCCACAAACAATTTCTGCGCACCCACCCGCTCACGATTTTCCCCGTGCAGTGGCAGAAGCGGCAGCTGCTCGGCGCGTGGGCCGGCGGCGCCCTGGCGGGCTTTATCGATGTGGCGACGGGGGTCGAGCACGAGCGCGTGGCGGATCCGCTGGCGCTGCGCAACCTGCTGCCGGTGGGCCTGCTCCGCTTTCTCGCCCTGCCTCGGCCCGCCAGCTACCTCCACGCGCTGCACGACGAGGCGGCGGCGCTGCTGCTGGGCGCGGCGGACGCCTTCTGGCGCGGCGAGGGCGTGGTGCGCGTGCGGGCACACCACCTGAGCACGGGCTACCCCGCCCTGCAGGCCGGCGCGGGCCTGCTCCCCGGCGACTGGGCTGAACACGTGCGCCTGCTCACCGGCCACGGCTTCCGCCTCACCGACCGCTACTACGCCCTGCGCCGTCCGCTGCAAACGCTGGTGGAGGAGACGCTGCCGCTGGCGGAGCTCAGCGTGGCGCACCAGCACTCGCGCGCGGGCGATGTCTACGAGCTGTATTACCGCCGCACCGAAGCCGTCGGCCACGCGCGGCTGATCCGCACCGAAACGACGGGCATCCCCAGCCGCGGCGGCCCAGCAGGCGGCCAAATCACCCAAACGTTGGGCAGCGAGATTGGGGATGGAACTGGAAGCGGAACTGGCAACGAGGTTGGCGACGATGGCAACGGCCATCTCGTCGCGGCAGCCAAACAGCTGGCTTACGTCGCCGAATTTGCGATCCAGTCCGATTGGCAGCGGCGCAGCGTTGGCCGCTGGCTGCTGCGCCGCCTGATCAACGACTGCACGCTCCAGGGCTACGACGAACTCCTCGTCCACCTCCCCCAGCGCGCCACGCCCGCGCTCAACCTCTTCAACCTCCACGGCTTCCTAGAGCAGGACTACCGGGGCTACACGCTGGAGAAAGAGCTCTGAGAATTTTGGGGGTGGGCCGTTCCGAAAAGTTGAGGTAGGAGGGGAGGCTAAGTTTCACCCCCGCCCAGCTCCCCCAGAATGGGGGAGGAGCCGACACGGGGCCAACAAAGTGACGGCCCCCTCCCCACTGTGGGGAGGGCTGAGGAGGGGCGAAGCGCCGGCATTTCCCGCGTTCTTGGCACGTTCTACTCAAGTGTTTTTTGGAATGGCCTTACGATTGGATGTCGTATACCCAGGAATGCTCGCAAATCCAAAATCGTAAATCCCACCATGCACATCCTCTTTCTCACAGGCGAATATCCGCCGCTGCCTGGCGGCGTGGGCGCGTACACGCAGGCGTTGGGGCGGGCGCTGGTGGAGCAGGGCGCGCGCGTCGGCGTGGTGACGGCGCGGGCGGCCGGGCCGCGCCCCGTCACCGGGGACAGCACCGAGGACGGCATCGAAGTCTATCCCATAGTCGAGCGCTGGAGATGGCGCGGGGTGCACGCGCTGGGCAGCCTCGCCCGCGACCTCGGCGCGGATTGGCTGCACGTGCAGTACCAAACCGCCGCCTTTGCCATGCACCCGGCCATCAACTTTGCACCCGGCGTTTGGCGCTCGCGCCCTGGGGCCATTGAAGGGCAGCCGTTCCGCACGGCGTGGACGTACCACGATCTGCTCGTGCCCTACCTCTTTCCCAAAGCGGGCAACCGCCTGCGCCGCTGGGTGACCCTGCGCCCGGCGCACACGGCGGATTTGGTGATCACCACCAACGAAGGGGATTGGCGGCAGGTGGCGGGTGGCGGGTGGCAGGGGACAAGTGGCGAGCTGCCTTTAGACGAAGGTATTAGAGAATTAACGGAAGATCAAGTAATAAGCAATAAGCAGTCCGCAATCCGTAACGCTCGCCTTGCCAAAATCTCCATCGGCAGCAACATTCGGGGACGCCACCTTTCGACGGCCGAGCGCCGCGCCCGCCGCCGCGAGCAGGGCTACGGCGACGACGACTTCGTGCTCGCCTACTTTGGCTTTCTCAACCGCAGCAAGGGCGGCGAGACGCTGATTCGCACGCTGCACGCGCTGCTGCCGGCGCTGCCCAACGCGCGGCTGCTGATGATCGGCGAGCGCGTCGGTGCGAGCGACCCCACGAACCATGGCTATCTGCAAGAAATCGAAGCGCTGGTCGACGCGCTCGGCTTGGCCGAGCGCGTACAGTGGACGGGCCACCAGACGGACGCCGCCGTCGCCGCCGATCTCAACGCGTGTGACGTGCTGCTCATGCCCTACGTCGACGGGGCGAGCCTGCGCCGCGGCACGCTGATGGCCGGGCTCGCCAACGGCTGCGCCATCGTGACAACCACTCCTTCAGCGCCGCTGCCCGAACTCGTCCACGAGCGCGACTGGCTGCTCGTGCCGCCTGTCGATGTCGCCGCCGCGCGCGACGCCGTGCTGCGCCTGGCCCGCGATCCCGCGCTGGCGGCGTCGCTGCGCGAGAACGCCCGGTCGCGCGGCCAGCTTTTTGCTTGGCCGCAAATCGCGGCGGAGCACGTGGCGCTGTATAGCCGACGGGGCAGGGCGTGAAATCAATTTGCTAAACTCGAGATACTCTCTCTTCTATCTGTGCCCTGGGTACAACTTTGCGTCCGGTTTGGCTTCAATCGAGATCGCAATAACTTTATAAAAGGAACAGATGTTTCAAAATCAAGAGGAATCACCAGTACAGATTAGGGGAAACACCATGAACTTTGGAACTTTTAAGAAAATCATACAGGATACGCTACAAGAATGGGGCGAGGATAAAGCCACACGCTTAGCCGCCGCCGTCGCTTACTATACCGTTTTCGCGCTGCCGCCGCTCTTGCTGCTGCTGTTGACCATCGCCCGCCTTATTTACGGGAACGACAGCGGCGGTCAACTGGAACAGCTGATCACCGAGCAGGTCGGCCCCACGGCTGGCGACGCCATTACCGCGATTCTCGGCAGCGATCAGGCGGACAACGCCACGCGCAATGCGGCCATCGCCACGCTCGTCAGCATTGCAACGCTGCTCTTTGGCGCATCCGGCCTCTTTCTCCAGCTGGAGGATGCGATGAACACCATCTGGGATGTCGAGCGCCAGTCGACGGGCATTATGGGCTTTATCAAAAAGCGCGGCAGCGGCGTGGTGATGGTCTTGGGCTTTGGCTTTTTGCTGCTGGTGTCGCTGGCGGCCAGCGCGTTTTTGTCCGGCTTCAGCAGTGCGATTGCCAATGCGCTGCCGGGCAGCACGCTAATCTATCAAATCATCAACTTCATCATCTCGTTCGCCGTGATCACGCTGCTCTTTGCCATGATTTTCAAGTTTGTGCCCGATGTCAAAGTCGAGTGGCGGGATGTGTGGCTGGGGGCAGCGATCACGGCGCTGCTCTTTTCGATTGGCAAGTGGGCGCTGGGGCTCTACATCGGCAGCAGCGCCATCACCAGCAGCTACGGCGCGGCGGGCTCGCTGATTGCGCTGCTGCTGTGGGTCTACTACTCGGCGCAGATTTTGTTCTTCGGTGCGGAATTCACCCAGGTCTACGCCCGCCACCGCGGTGCTCGCATCGAGCCGGACGACGACGCCGTTGCCCTCGATCCGGAAAAGCGAACCAAGCAGGGTATGTCACCCAAGCGGCAGAAAGCGTAGCGTGGACAGCATTCCAAAGGAAATCACAGAGCGTTTGCCCTCGGTTGATCTGCGGCGCTCGTTAATTGGGGGCGGCATTGCGACCACCATTATCCTGATCGGCACGCTCTCGATCAGCGTCGGCAGCGGCGCGCAGGCCAGCACGCTGCTGCAGAGCATGTTGCCCACCGTGCGCACCTTCTGCTCCGGTCTGCTGCCCGCATCGACGACGCTGCTGGCGCTGCTGCTCACGGCCATCAGCTTTTCCCACGGCACGGAGGCCCGCATCAAAGGTGCGTATTACGAGCGCATCGAGAAGATTGCGCTGCTGGACGTTTCGGTCTTCATTGCGACGGTGGCGCTGCTGCTGCTGCTGGCCGTACCGCTGCTCGAATCCAGCAACATCCCCACCTCCTGGTACACGTGGCTTTACTACTTCGTGCTCGCGTACGCGGCCACGCTGGGCGGGCTCGTCATCGCGACGATGATGATGCTGTACAGCGCCGTGCGCAGCCTGGTTGACATCGTCCACCCGGATAAGCAGAGCAGTATTCGCTCGCGCGAAGAGAGTAGATAGGCGTTGTTTATGGCCAAAAACAAAGCGGAAACGTCCGCGGCACACGCGCTCGTCAGCGTTGATCTCGAACTGGCGCAGGTGGCGGAGCAGGCCGAACTCCTCTACATCAACGGCGACGAGCCGGGCTACACGCGCAGGCGGCAGGGGCGCGGCTTTTCGTACTTTGATGCGGCGGGCGAACGCGTGACGGACGAGGCGCTGCGCGAGCGCTTTGCTGCGCTCGTGATTCCCCCCGCCTGGCAGGAGGTGTGGATTTGCTCGGACGACTGCGGCCACATCCTTGCCACCGGGCGCGATGAAAAGGGGCGCAAGCAGTACATTTACCACCCGCGCTGGGAGGAAGCGCGCAACACGGCCAAATTTAACCGGCTGATTCCCTTTGCCGAGATGCTGCCCCGCCTGCGCGAGCGGCTGGATGGCGATTTGCGCAAGCACGGGCTGTCGCGCCGCAAGGTGATTGCAATTGCCGTGAGCCTGATGGAGGAGACCTTTATCCGCATCGGCAACGAGGAGTACGCCAACCGCAACAGCACCTACGGCCTCACCACGCTGGAGGACGATCACGTGGAGGTGCACGGCTCGCAGATCACGCTGGACTTTGTGGGCAAGAGCGGCAAGGAGCACGAGATTCACCTGCGCAACCGGCGGCTGGCGCGGCTGATGCAGCGCGTCGAGGATTTGCCCGGCCAGCGGCTTTTTCAATATGAAGATGAAGCGGGCACGCTGCGCCCCATTGGCTCCGGCGACGTGAATGCATACATTCACGAAGCCATGGACGGCCCCTTTTCGGCCAAGGATTTTCGCACCTGGGGCGGCACGGTGCTGGCCACGGCGGCGCTGCACAGCCTTGGCCCCAGCAACGGCGAGCAGGAGACAAAGCGCAACATCGTGCAGGCGATCAAGCAGGTCGCCGAGCGGCTGGGCAACACGCCCGCCGTTTGTCGCCAGTACTATGTGCACCCGGTTATTTTGGAGAGCTACGCGGATAATTCGCTCTTTACCAGCGTGCTGACCGTGCAGGAATCTGATTTTGTGGAGACGAAGTATGGCCTGGACTTGGTGGAAACTGCTGTGTTAAACATGTTGCGCGAGGGGTTGCCGACATAGCCAACAGGGCCGACTAGTTGACACATGGAGCAAATCCGCGCATCGAGGGCGCAGATTTACCTCTGTCAAGAAACGCTCTGTAATAAAATCTATAATAGACATTATATCGTTTTGATTTTCGCTCTCTGGTGGGAGATTTTGACGCCTCAGAGAGAATTATTTAATCGGTATAATGTCTAATAAAAGTCGTGGAGCCGTCAAGACTTGTCATTCCCGTGCAGGCGGGAATCCAGGCGACCAAGATGCATTTCCATGTTCATGGGAATAACAAGACTACCCGGTCTTGGCTTCGCCTGCCAGCTTCTTTACCTTTGCTTCACGCCAGTGTTCGATTGTTGTGAATAATCAAAAACGACAAAACTTAGAAAGAACTTTACGTGTTAAAAACAATTACAAAATCCATTGAAAAAGTGCTGGGTTCGGATCAGCAGCCCGACTCGTCCACGGACGGCTCCCAAGACAAGCCAGCGCGCACCGCGCTCGCCGCCGGCATGGGGGCCATCGTTGGCGACGAGGGGGTGATCTTTCGCGTCTGGGCCCCGCACGCCAGCGCCGTCTTCGTAACGGGCACGTTTAACGATTGGCAGCCGGATGCCGATAAGCTGCACGCCGAAGAAGATGGCTACTGGGCAGGTCGCGTCGCCGACGCCGAGGTGGGGGACGAGTACAAGTTCGTCATCAAAAATGGCGAGCACACCTTTCAGCGGGTCGACCCCTATGCGCGCGAGGTGACGAACTCGGTGGGCAACGGCGTGGTACGGGACTCCCACTTTGATTGGGGCGCGGACGATTTCCAAGTGCCCGCCTGGAATGAAATGGTGATCTACGAGATGCACGTGGGCACCTTTAACGACGAGCCGGGCGGCGATCCCGGCAATCTGCAAAGCGCCGCCGAAAAGCTGCCCTATCTGCGCGACCTCGGCATCAACGCCATCGAGGTGATGCCGACACAGGAGTTCCCCGGCGGCTTCTCGTGGGGCTACAACCCTTCCCACATCTTCGCCGTGGAAAGCGACTACGGCGGGCCGGAAGCGTTCAAGCGCTTTATCAAAGCCGCGCACGAGCACGGCATGGCCGTGATCCTCGACGTCGTCTACAACCACTTTGGCCCCAGCGATCTCGAGCTCTGGCAGTTTGACGGCTGGAGCCAGAACGACGGCGGCGGCATCTACTTCTACAACGACGCGCGCGCGGAGACACCCTGGGGCGCGACGCGGCCCGATTACGGCCGTCCCGAAGTGCGCCAGTTTATCCGCGACAACGCCGTGATGTGGCTCAGCGAATATCGCATCGACGGGCTGCGCTGGGATGCGACGGCCTACATCCGCAACGTCTTTGGCAACGACGGAGATGAGAGCAACGACCTGGCCGAAGGCTGGGAGCTGATGCGCTGGGTCAACGATGAGGTGCAGGCACACGTGCCCGGTGCGCTGACGATTGCCGAGGATTTGCGCGACAACGAGTACGTAACCAAAGCAACGAGCGACGGTGGCGCGGGCTTTGGCGCACAGTGGAACGCTCAATTTGTCCACACCCTGCGCGAGGTCATCATCTCGCCAATGGACGAACAGCGCGACATGAACGCGCTGGCGGCCACGATTCACCACCGCCACAACGACGACTTCACCGACAGCGTCATCTACACCGAATCCCACGACGAGGTGGCCAACGGCAGCGCGCGCGTGCCGGAGGAGATCGAGCCCAGCCAGGCCGACAGCATCTACGCCAAAAAGCGGGCGACGCTGGGCACGGCTTTTGTGCTCACCGCTCCCGGCATCCCCATGCTCTTCCAAGGGCAGGAGTTTCTAGAAAGCGGCTGGTTTCGTGACCAGGTGCCGCTGGATTGGTCCAAGGTCGAGCGGCACGCGGGGCTGGTTCAGCTGCACCGCGACCTGATCGCGCTGCGGCGCAACCTCGACGGCGTAAGCGGTGGCCTGCTGGCCCAGCGCACGGACGTCTACCACGTCAACGACAAGGGCAAAGTGCTGGCTTACCACCGCTGGGGCGAGGGCGAGGCCGAAAACAGCGTGGTGATCGTGGCCAATTTCTCCAGCCAGCAGTTGACCGATTACCGCATTGGCCTGCCGCAGGACGGCACGTGGCAGGTGCGCTTTAACAGCGACAGCACGGAGTATGACGAAGCGTTTGGCGATGTGGGCGTTGCGCAAGTCGAGGCCGAGGCTGAGGAATACGATAAGCAGGGCTGGAGCGGCACGATTAACTTAGCGCCCTACGCCGCGTTGATTTTGTCGCAATAGGGGGAAATGCAATTTTGATGAACAAACAGAAAGTCTTCCACAGAAAGGGGAAACTATGAGCAGCGTAACAACACAAGCAAAACAACAGACGCCGGATAGTCCGGGCGAGTGGGTCGAGGTGCTGGCGCGCGTTGGCTATGCCGCGCTGGGCGTCGTCTATTTTACGATTGGCATTCTGGCATTCCAGGCAGCCATTGGATCAGGCGGCGCCACGGAGGGCAGCTCCGGCGCGCTCTCGACCTTGATTACGCAGCCCTTTGGCCGCGTCTTGCTTACCATTGTGGCAGTTGGGCTGCTGGGCTACGCCATCTGGCAGTTTGTGCGCGCCAGCGTGGACCCCGAAAACGAGGGCGACGATACCAAAGGCATGGTCAAGCGTGCGGGCTACGCAGCCAGCGGCGTGGGCTATCTCTTCCTAGCCGGCGTGGCCGCGCAGCTTGTGCTCAGCGGCGGCAGCAGCGGCGGGGGCGGGGGCGGCAGCAGCACGCAGGACTGGACGGCGCGCGTGCTGAGCTGGCCCTTTGGTCAGTGGCTCGTCGGCATAGGCGGCGCGATTGTCGTGGGCGTGGGGCTCTATCAAATTTACAAGGGTTACGATGAAAAGTTCAAGGAGAAGCTCAAGCTGGGCGAGATGAACAGCACGACGCGCACGTGGGCGGTGCGCGCGGGGAAATTTGGCTTTATCGCGCGCGGCATCGTTTTTGCCATCATCGGTATCTTCTTTATTGTCGCCGCCTGGCAGCAAGATCCGCAAGAGGCGGGCGGCATCGGTGAAGCACTCTCCACTTTGGCAGGGCAGCCCTATGGCCCCTGGCTGTTGGGCCTTGTTGCCCTGGGGCTGATCTTATTTGGGATTTTCTGCTTTGTGCAGGCGCGCTACCGACGCATTTTGGTGCGGTAGGCAACGGCGCAATGCAGCGAAAGGGGTGGTGCGGGCACGCCGTGGCGTGCCCGCACCACCCCTTTTTTATTACCCGTGTACAAAGACAAAAATCAGATCGTTGACGTTTGTCTGCGTCGGCCCGGTGAGCAGCAGATCGTTTGTCGCCTGTAAAAAGGGATAGACATCGTCGCGGCGCAGGTGGTCGCGCGCATTCAGCCCCCGCGCGCGACCGCGGGCCACCGTGCCGCTATCCACCAGCGCGCCCGCGCTGTCGGTGGGGCCATCCGTGCCGTCGGTAGCGAGGGAGACGATGGTCACGTCGTCCAGAGCGTGCGTCTGCTCACGGTCGATTTCGAGGGCGGCGGCCAGCGCCAGCGCCTGGTTGCGCCCCCCACGACCGGGCTGTTCGCCCAGCGTTACCGTCGTTTCGCCGCCCAAAATCAAGCAGGCGGGCGGCGAGACCGGTTGGCCGCTCGCCACAATTTCTTTGGCCAGCGCCGCCACCACTTTGGCCACCTCGCGCGCCTCGCCCTCCACAAACGTACTGAGCAGCAGCGTGTTAAAGCCAAGTGCACGGGCGCGCACCCTCGCGGCTTCTGCCGCCACGCGGTTATCCGCTACGATAAGCGTCTGCGGGGCAAGCGCCGCGTTGGCAAAGAGCGGATCGTCCGGCTTGGGCGTGTCGGCAACCTCTCCCGCCAATCCGCTTTGCAGGCGCGCCACAATCGATGCGGGCAGCTTCCCCTCCAGCCTGTAGCGCTCGACAATGGCCCACGCGTCGGCCCACGTTGTGCCGTCCGGCACGGTCGGGCCGCTGGCAATAGCGTCCAGCGGGCTGCCGACCACGTCGCTCAGCACGAGCGTGAGCAGCGTGGCCGGCGCCACGGCGCGCGCCAGCTGGCCGCCTTTGACGGCGCTGCAGTGCTTGCGCAGACAGTTGATCTCGCGGATGTCCGCCCCGCTGGCGAGCAGGGCGTCGGTCATCGCCTGCAAATCGGCCAGCGAGAGGCCGGGCGCAGGGGCAACGAGCAGCGCCGAGCCGCCGCCGGAGAGCAGCGCGATCACGAGATCGTCGCGGGTCGCCTGCTCGGCCAGCGCCAGAATTTGCTCGCCCGCCGCTACGCCCGCTGCGTTTGGCAGCGGATGGCTCGCTTCGACAATCGAGATCGCGCTGTCCGCCGCTCGCTCCTCGTCAACGTGCCCCGTTTTGACTACGACCAGCCCGCTGTCGAGGCGATCGCCCAGCAGCTGCTCGACGGCGCGCGTCATCGGCGCGCCCGCCTTGCCCGCGCCCACGACGAAGATTCGCCGGTACTCATTCAAATTGTATACGCGTTCAGCTACGTGAAGCCGGTCGCCCTCGCACCGCAGCGCCGTCTGCACGGCATCCACGGGTGCGACGGCGCTCAGCGCTGCCTCCAGCACCGAAAGCACGGTCTGCCGTCGCTGTGGATGAGGTTGAAGGACGGTGGAAGAAAAGGGCATGAGCGGAAGTGTAGAGTCTGTGTACTTTCTTATACCTAAACCTTGCGCAATTATCTATAGAGTTGCACGCGGCGCTCTGCTACAATAACGGCAGGAAGCGCCGCAGCGGTGGCGCAGCCCAATTGATTTACCACAACGTGTAGGCTGTCGGGGGAATGCGCGTTGGGGCGAGTCGGTTGGCTGCAAAACTGCTGCGGTGTTTTCGTTTTCCCACCCCGCACATTGATTTCTTCGGAATGCACTTGCAGGGGATACACAGCAAAGGGCACTCGGAAAACGCCGAGTGCCCTTTGCTGTGTGTACCTTACGCCTTGTGCCTCACTCCAGATTCACCGTTACGTCCAGATCTGCCGCCGGAACCAGGGGCAGGACCTGCTGTATGAGCAGCTCCTGTATCGCCGGGTCGCTTAGCGCTTCAACGTCGAGGAAGGGCAGCGCGAGGCGGAAGGCGCGGGTGAGCGAGGCCGCGTCGTGCTGAATCGAAAGGGCGTTGCTGCCGTCGATCAGCAGGTTGAGCACGTTGGGATCGCTTGTGATCTGCACCGAGGATGCGCCCGCAGCCTGCAGGGCCTGCACGACGTTGGGCGGCAGGCTCAGCGAGCTGGCAACGCCCGCCTCAGCCAGATCCTGACCTGCAATCGGGCCGAGCGATTGAATGTTGCTGCCGGCGTAAACGGCATCGATGCGCACAACGGGCGCGCTCAGCGGCGCAATATCCGGCTCGGCAAAGGCGACTTCGCCCGCGGGCGGAGCCGAGCCTTCCGCGCCCGGCAAGTTCACCGTCGCGCCGACGTTGGATTCGCTGGCAACGGCCACGGCGCTCGTAATCGTCTCCGGCGCGACGCCCGCCAGCGGCGCGACAATCTGCGCCACCGTGCCCAGCGATTCCGGCGTCCACGTAATGCGCGGCAGCGCCCCGTCGCTGGTGAGCAGCGTCAGCCCGTCGTTGGCCAAGTCGATGCGCAGCTGCTGCACGCCCGCTTCCTCCAGCGTGGCCAGCAGCTGCGGGTCAATCGTGCCCGCCCCGGAGACCGGGAAGCCCAGCGCGGAGAGCGAGCCATCCTCGCCCAGGTTGACGGTTAAATCCGACAAATCGGTTTCGCCCAGCGGCTGGCCGGTGAACGAGACGCCGAGATCAAGCTGAGTGGTGGCGAGCTGGGGGCCGAGCTGCTGAAGCGTCTCGTTGAGCGACGGATCGACGAGGCCGAGCGCGGGCACGAGCGCCAGCGCACGCTGCAGCGATTCGGCGTCGTAGGCGATGCCGGGCAGCGGCTGCTCGCCGAGCGCGAGGTTGATGCCGTTGGGGCCGGTGTTAACCTGCAGGCTCTCTGCGTTGAGGGCGCTGATCAGGCCGCGCGTCGTTTCGTCCAGCGTCAGCGCCGAGCCGAGGGTGGGGTCCACCTGCGAGAGGGGGATGCTGCCAAAGCTCGCTTCGCCGCTTTCGGGGTCAAAGGCCAGACTGTTGATCGCAATCGCCGATTCGCCTTCCGTCGGCTCCGCCGTGCCCGGCTCCAGCACGCGACCGTTCCAGCCGTCAACGGCCAGCGTCTCCCCCTCCGCGGGGGCCACGTTGAGCACCGCGCCGAGGCCAATGCGCCGCAGCCAGGGCAGCGCCAGGTTCACCTGATCCTCGGAAAGGCCCTGCTGCCGCAGCAGCTCCTGTACGGGCTGCGTTTCGATCAAGCGCTGCACCGTATCAACCGACTCGTCGCTCCAGTCCAGGTAGGGCAAATCCTCGCCGTTTGAAAAAATATAGACGCCGTCCGCCCCCACGCGCACTTCCGCGCGCTGAACGTTTGCGCCCTGCAGCTGCTGCACAAGCGACGGCTGCAGGACGTTATTGATGGGGAAGCCCAGCACGGAGGTCGAGCCGTCCGCCGCGACGTCCAGCGGGATCGAGGGTAGGTTGAACCACTGGGCGCTGCGTGCACCGCTGTCCCCTGCGCCGTTACAGGCCACGAGGCCCAAGCTCGCCACAACGACGAGCAGCAAAAGTTTCAAAACGTTCCATGCTGCCTGCATCTGCAGCCTCCTTGTATTGGTCGTTGGAATTTCGGGGTAAATAAGTCAATTTTGGGTAATGATGCTGTGCATGATGATACAACAGATTGGCCAAAGCGCCAAGCGATTTGCGGGAGATCAGCAAAATACAGAATGGAACGCGGATTTGGCGGATTGAGCAGATTCTAACGGATCAGAAAACCCGTCTTCATCCGCCTAATCCGCTCGATCCGCGTTCTATTCTTTGCTCCCCATCCGACGCTCCAGCGCCGCCTCCACGGCCGCCTGATCGCTCCACGGATATTCGGTTTTGCCAAAGCACATGCTGCGCTCGTGCCCCTTGCCAAAGGCGGCGACTACATCGCCTGCACGCGCCATGTCGACCGCATACTGGATCGCCTCGGCGCGATCCGGCACGATGACAAAGGCGTCGTCGCCCGCCTGCTGGCGCACGCCGTTCGCAATGGCGGTGTTGATCTCCTCCAAACTTTCCGTTCGCGGATCCTCGGCGGTAATCACCGTGAAGTCGGCCAGCCGCCCGCTGACCGCGCCCATCAGGCCGCGCTTTTCGTGATCGCGCAGGCCGGCGCTGCCGAAGATGGCAATGAGACGACCCGATTCGCCGTCCGCGCTTGGAGTGACTAATTCCCGCAGCGTGAGCAGCGCCCGCTCCAGGCTGGCGGGCGAGTGGGCAAAGTCGACCAGCGCCAGAAAATCCTGCCCGCGATCAATGCGCTCCATGCGACCGGGCACGCCGGCCATCCGCGCCACGCCGCGCTGCACGGCCTCCGGTGACGTGCCCAGCGCCAGCGTCGCCGTCGCGGCGCAGAGGATGTTATAGACGTTGAAGTCGCCGATCAGCTTCGTCTCCACGTCAAAGTTGCCGTTCCACCAGTGCAGCCGAAAGCGCGTGCGATCCGGCTGCGCGTCGACATCGGTGGCGCGCGCGGCGGCCATTTCGTCGTTGAGCGCGTAAGCGAGGCGGATGACGTGGCAGTCGCTTTCGCAATCTTCAATCGCCTGCTGAAGCGCCTCGTAGCTGCCCGCGTCGTCGGCGTTGAGCACGGCGGCGCGCGGGATATTCTGCCCGTCAAAGCCGACCATCGGCTTGGCGGGTGATTCAAAGAGCATTTGGAAGAGCCGCGCCTTGGCCGCGACATAGGCGTCGCGCGTGCCGTGGTAGTCGAGGTGCTCGTGGGTGATGTTGGTGACGGCGGCCACGTCAAAATCGACGGCGGCGATGCGCTGCTGGACCAAGCCGTGGCTCGTGCTCTCGACGACGGCGTGGGTGCAGCCCGCATTGCGCATTTGCGCCAGGAATGCTTGCACCTGGGGCGCGTCCGGCGTGGTGACGTGCAGCCCGGTCTCCTGCTCCTCGCCGCGGATGCGCGCGCCCACGGTGGTGATGACGCCGACGCGTCCGGGATCGTTGGGATCGTGCTCATCGCGCGTGGCCTCGGCCAGAATCGATTCGAGGATCGAGCAGGTCGTCGTCTTGCCATCCGTGCCGGTGACGCCGATCACGGTCAGCGCGCGGCTCGGAAAGCCGTGCAGCGCCGCGCTGGCAAGGGCGAGCGCGAGGCGGGCGTCGATCACCTGAACGTAGGGCGTCTTGCCCAGCCCCACCTCGCGCGCCAGCAAATCGGTGTGGGTGGCCGTGCCGATCACGGCGACCGCCCCGCGCGCGACGGCGTCACCGATGAAGCGGTGGCCGTCCACGTTCTCGCCCGCCACGGCGACGAAGAGCGAGCCGGGCCGCATGTCGCGGCTGTCGGCGGTGATGTGGGTGAGGTGGGGATTGGCGGCGGGGTCGGAGAGTTTGGCGTGGGGGAGGTGGGGGAGTAGAACTTGGAGATTGGAGATTGGGTGGGTCATGGTGTTTCAAATTGATTGTCGATGCCGGGAAGCAGCCAGGGGACGCAGGAGCGCCCAAGAGAGCATTCCCACGCAGAGCGTAGGAACGAGCATTCGCTGAATTACGCATCATGTCTCACGCATCAAATGTCCCGCGGCCCGCGCACAATTGACAGCCCCGCGGCGAGCACGGCCACAAACAGCAGCACGCCCGCGCCCACAAAGACGGGCGGCAGGCTGCTGTAAATCACCTCGCCAATGTCGATGGGCGTGGGCGTGATGGTGGGTGACGGGGTCGCGCTGGGCTGCGGCGTTTCCGTGGGGACGGGCGTGCTGGTGGCTGCGGGCGTGTCCGTGGGCGTATCGCGGGCGACAACGGTGTCGGTGGGCGTGGGGGCGTCGGCGGGCGGCTCGGCGCTTTCGGGTTCGGCGACCGGCTCCTCGGCGTCAACTGGCTCGGTCTCCGTCTGCGCGGTGCTTTCGTCGACGGGCGGCGGTGTGGGCGTGGGATCAAGCTCAATGGCAACGGTGTCGCTGACGCCCGCGGGCAGGGTCGGCGTCTCGGTGGGCAGCGGTGTGTCGGTGGGCAGCGGCGTTTCCGTAGGGGTCGCGGTTTCGGTCGGCGTCTCCGTCGGCGTGGGCGACGGGGGCGGCGTGCCGGTGGGCGTGTCGCTGGGCGTCGGCGTGGGCTCCGGCGTAAAGGTTTCCGTCGGCGACGGAGTCTGAGTGGGCGTGTCGGTGGGCAGCGGCGTAAAGGTGGGCGTCGCACTGGGCGTGGGCGTGGCGGTGGGCGTGGCCGTTTCGGTCGGCGTCGGCGACGGGGTCGGCGTGGGCGTGGCGGTGGCCAGCGCGGCCTCGACGTCGAGCGGCGGCATCGACTGGAGCGTGTTGAAGGTTACGCCCTCATCATCGCTGCGCAGCACCCAGTCCGTCGCCGTGCCGACGTAGACGGTGCGCGGGGCGGCTTCGGCGTTGCCCACGGCAAAGGTGTTGCCTGCATAAGGCGCGTCGTTGACCAGCGGCTGCGCCCACGGCTCGGTCGAGGCAAAATCGGCTGGGCCCGTATAAATGCCGCCCGACGTCGCGGCGACGACGCGCGACCCCGTGCTCACCAGATCGCGCACGGCCAGCGGTGGCACGCCCGGCACCGCCTGCCAGTTGACGCTATCGACGCTGCGGAAGAGGCCCCCCGCCGTCCCGGCGTAGAGCACGGCGCTGTCGCCGCTGCCGTGCGCAGCCAGGCTGTAGACGGTCACGTTGGCGCCGCCGGGGAAGCTTGGCACAAGAATCCATAGGCTGCCGTCGGCGGCAAGCTGGTAGAGGCCCGCATAGGTGCCGACGAAGAGGCTGTCGCGAAACTCCACGACCTCGCCGATGCGCCGCGCCGGGCCACCAGCCAGCCCGCCCGAAAACGATTCCCACGTCTCACCGCTGTCCAGCGTACGAATCAGCCCGCTGATGCGCGTGCCCACGTAGAAGACCGTGCCGCCCTCCTCGACCACGGCGTAAATTTCGCTGACGGGATCGCCCTCCGGCAGGATGGCGCGCACCTGGGGCAGCGCTTCCCAGCTTTCGCCGCCGTCCTCGCTGCGGTAAATGAGGCCACCGGCGGCGTCGCTGGCGAGCACGAAGTTTTCGTCCTGCGGATCAAAGGTGAGACCGGCGATGCTGGTGCTGGCCGGAATGCCGTCGACAACGTTGTTCCAGGAGACGGCGCCGTCCGTGCTGCGGTAGATGCCGCTGGCGTTGGGTCGATTTTCTACGCCCGCCAGCACGACATCCGGCTCGCCCGGCTGCACGGCGACGTTGTAGACGGGCACGGCCACCGGCACGTTGCCCTGTGCGCGCACGCCGGTCAACGCCGGGCGTGGTGAGGCAAGCGCGACCAGGATCAGCAGCGCGAGCAGGGCGGCGGGGCGGAGACGGCGGACGGTTTGCATAAGGGGATTATAGCGGGCGGCAAGGGAAATATCAAAGCGCGGAACAAGCAAGTAGGGGCATGGAATTCCATGCCCCTACTTGCTTTATTGTTTTGTTTATCGAGCGGCGACGCAGAGCGTCAAAGACGGCATTCCCACGCGGAGCGTGGGAACGAGCGTTTCACGCTAGAACGACAGCGAAATCAGCTGCCGCGAGGCCACGTTGGCCCACTCAATGATGTTGGGCGGGTAGATGCCGATCCAGAGCGTGAGCAGGACGCAGACGGTGAGCGCGAGCTGCACGGGAATGCTGATGGGCATCCGTTCATCGCGGCTATCGCTATCGCCACTGCCGGCGACGACGGTGAGGTTGCCGGTTTCGTCGCGCGTCTCGTTGCTGTCCAGCAGCCCCTCGAACATGGCGCTGGCAATGCGCAGGTAATACCCTGCGCCAATGGCAACGTTGATCGCCCCAAAGCCGACGAGCCAGAAATACTGGCGCTGCACCGCTGCGCCAAAGACGTAGAATTTGCCCACAAAGCCGCCGGTCAAGGGAATGCCGGTAAGGCTGAGCAGGAAGACGAGCATGGCCAGCGCCAGCGCGGGCGAGCGGCGGTAGAGGCCACGGTACTCACTAATCTGCGTGCTGCCCGTATGCTCCTCCACGGCCATGACGACCATGAACGCGCCCACGTTGGTAAAGAGGTAGGCAAAGAGGTAGATCATGACGCCGTTGATGCCGTTCATGCTCAACAGGTTGACGTCGCTGAAGAGGTCGGTCGTAACAAAGGCGACCAGCCCCATCAGAATGTAGCCCGCCTGGGCGACGGAGCTGTAGGCCAACATGCGCTTGACGCTGTCCTGCTGGAAGGCGATCAGGTTGCCGAGCGTCATGGTCAAGATGCTGAGACCGGCCAGGATGGGAACCCACTCGGCGCGGAAGCTGCCCAGCGATACGACGAAGACGCGAATCAGCACGGCAAAGCCAACGGCCTTGGAGGCCGTCGACAGGTAAGCGGTGACGGGCGTCGGCGCGCCGTCGTAGGTGTCCGGCGCCCACTGGTAGAAGGGGGCCAGGCTCGTCTTAAAGCCAAAGCCGACCAGCGTTAGCAGGATGGCCGGGTAGCCGATGGCTTCCAGGTTTTCGCCGGCAGCAAAGACGGCAGCGATGTCCGCCAGATAGATGGAGCCGCCGACGCCATAGAGCAGGCTCATGCCGTAGAGCATCACCGCCGAGGCCACGGAGCCGTAGAGAAAGTACTTGACGCCCGCCTCCGCGCTGAAATCGTTCTCGCGCAGGAAACCCGCCAGGATATAGCTGGTGATCGACAGAAACTCAATTGACAAAAAGAGCAGCAGCAGATTGTTGGCGCTAACGGCCATGCCCATGGCCAGCGTCACGAACATGAAGAGCGTCCAAAATTCGCCGCGACCCGTCGCGCGCCGGTTCATGTACGCGCCACCCGCAATGGCAACCAGCGACATGCCCGCGTAGATCGTCACCTTGAAAAAGAGCGAGAAGGGATCCAAGGTAATCATGGAGAGTGCATCGCGCACCGTGCCGGCGTCCGCCGTGGCCGCTGTGGGGTTGACGAAGGGAAGCAGCTGCAGCAGCGCCCCGACCGTTGCCACGAGCAGGAAGATGATGGAGACCGCCATGTAGCTGCCGCCGGAATTCTGCTCTTCGTCGCCCGCCGCCGCCGTATCCAGCAGCAGCACAAGGATACCGCCGAGCAGCAGGATGATTTCGGGAATGATGGCGCCGAGCGCCCCAATCGAAACTTCTTCCACGGGTTAGCCTCCTGCCACAGCGATGTAACTCTGGATTTGATCCAGAATGGCGACCGCCGAATGATTAAAATAGCGCAAAATAATGGTCGGGTAGATGCCGATGACAAACATGCCGATAATCAGCGGCCAGAGCGTGACCTTCTCGAAAATCACCATGTCCGTTGGCCCATCGGCGGGCTCGCCGTTGACCGTTGTCCAATGTTCGATCTTGCTCTCATCGTATTCGCCGAGGAAGACGTTCTGCATGATGCGCCACAGGATGTAGACCGCCGTGATCACGATGCCGAGCGTACCCACCGCCGCCCAAATCGGCGCAACGGCAAACGCACCGCGGAAGGTAAAGAACTCGGCCCAGAAGCCTGCCAGACCGGGCAGACCGAGCGAGGCAAAGGCCGCCACCAGCATCAGGCCGTAGAAGTAGGGCGTCATCGTGCTGAGGCCGCCAAATCTGCCGAGATCGCGCGTGTGGGCGCGCTCATAGATCACGCCGACCAGCAGGAAGAGCGCTCCGGTGATGATGCCGTGGTTAAACATCTGCAAGGTCGCGCCGTTGATGGCCATCGCCGCGCTGTCCATGACCGCTTCGGGCGAGAGGTTGAAGCGTTCGCTGGCTTCAAGCATGCCTTCGGGCGTCAGCGTGCGTGCGGCAGCGCCGATGCCAAGCATGACGTAGCCCATGTGGCTGACGGACGAGTAGGCGATGAGCCGCTTGAGATCACTTTGGGCGATGCAGACGTACGCGCCGTAGACGATGGCAATCACGCCCAGGGCGATGATCCACATCGAGAAGCGCTGGCTGGCCTGCGGCACGGTCGGCAGGATGATGCGCAGGAAGCCATACGCGCCCAGCTTGAGCATGACGCCGGCCAGGATCACGCTGCCGGCGGTCGGCGCTTCGGTGTGTGCATCGGGCAGCCAGGTGTGGAAGGGGAAGCTCGGCACCTTAAAGGCAAAGCCGAGGAACAAGCCCCAGAAGACGAGCGCCGAGAGCAGCTCGCCGCGCCCACCGGGCAGGCCGACAAAGGGCTGCGCCGCCGCGGCTTCGAGAATGTCAAAGGTGGCCGTCTGAAAGTAGATGGCGAGGATCGCCAGCAGCATGGCCACGGAGCCGACCAGCGTGTAGATAAAGAACTTGATCGAGGCGTAGCGCCGATTCGTGCCGCCCCAAATGGCAATCATCAGGTACATCGGCACGAGGCTGATTTCCCAGAAGACGTAGAAGAGCACGTAATCCAGCGCGACAAAGACGCCGATCATGCTCAGCTCGAGCAGGGCCAGCATCACAAAATATTCCTTGACGCGCTTGTGGATCGTACCCACGCTATAGTAGGTGCTCAGGGTGATCAGCACGGCGGTGAGGAAGAGCAGCGGCAGGCTCAGGCCATCTGCGCCGAGGTGGAAGTTGGCGTTGAGCGCCTCGATCCATGGCACGTTGACCTCGAACTGCATGTTGGCCGCACTAAAATCGTAGGCCACGAGCGCGTAGGTCGTCAAGCCCAGCGGCAGCAGGCTTGCCGCCACCGAGCCCCACTTGATCACGCGGTCGTTGGGGCCAAAGAGAACAAGAATCGCCGTCAATCCCGGCCAAAAGAGCAGGATGGGCAGCAGCCAGTTGTTAGAAGATTCCATCGGTTTTCTCGCGGGTTAAGTGTATCGCTTTGTCGAATAAATTCGTTTTAGGTTGTTGGTCATTGGTTGTTAGAGATTGGAGATTGAGTTGCTTCGTTGAGCAACCGGTTTCTATCCAGCGGCGAAGCTTCGTTGTTTACGCAACCAACCAATCCCCAATTACGAATAACCAATCTCTTTCTTATACCAGCGTCATCAAAATCGGCATGGCCTGCAAGAGCAGCCACGTGACAAAGACGACCACGACCACCATCAGGTAGGCCTGCACGTGGCCGTCCTGCGTGTTGCGCAGGATGCCGCCCAAGCGGTTGGAGAGATTGCCGGAGCCGTTAACCAAGCCGTCGACGATGATGCGGTCGAAGGCGGCGGCGGCGCGGCCAATCTGCACGCTGATCCAGGCGATGCCGTCGACGATGGGGTCGATGACCCACACGTCGTCGAAAAGGGCCAGGAAGCGACCGGTTGCCTTGGTCAGCATGACGACCGTGTTCTGGTAGAACTCGTCGACGTAATACTTGTTGTGCAGCAGCGTCCACAGCGGGCCGAGCGCCTTCTGCAGCGGGTCGATCTGGCCGACTTTGAAATCCTTGTACATCACGTAGCCGAGAAAGAGACCGCCCAGCGCCACGATAAACGAGGTCAGCAGCGGAATCCAGCTCCACGAGGGATGGCTGAGCGTGAACTCCAGATACTCTGCGTAGGGCTCTAGCTGCTCGTCGATCCAGAAGGGCGTAATTGCACCCAGCAGCGGGAAGTTATTCGGGATGCCGATCCAGCCCAAGGCAATGGCAAAGGGTGAAATCAGAATCAGCGGCCACGTCATCGAGCCGACGCTTTCGGGTGCGTGCTCAGCCATCTCCGTGCGCGGTGCGCCCAGGAAGGTTAGGCCAATTTGGCGCGCGGTATAGAAAGCCGTGAGGAAAGCGGCGACGGCCAGCGTACCAAAGACCCAGAAGTTCTCCAGGTACCACGCCTTGGCCAAAATCTCATCCTTGGACCAGAAGCCCGCCGTAATCAGCGGGAAACCGGCCAGCGATAAACCACCGATGATAAAGGTCCACGCCGTGCGCGGCATCCGGCTCAGCAGACCGCCCATGTTGCGCATGTCCTGCGGGTCTTCGGGATCGAGATTGCCGTCGGGCCGCTCGATCACGTGGGTCGTCACGTGTGATTCGCCGGGCGCGCCCGCCTGGTGCGCCGGCTCGTGGTGATCCTCAACCGTATCGTCGTGGCCGTGGCCGTGGGCTTCGTGCAGCCCGTGCTCCACGCCGTGGATCACGCTGCCGGAGCCGAGGAAGAGCAGCGCCTTGAAGAAAGCGTGCGTCAGCAGATGGAAGAGCGCGGCGACGTATCCACCAATACCAATCGCGGCGACCATGAAGCCGAGCTGGCTGATGGTTGAGTAAGCGAGCACGCGCTTAATGTCCCACTGGGCAACGGCAATGGTCGACGCGAAGATGGCGGTAAACGCGCCGGTAAAGGCGACAAAGGCCATGACGCCCGGCGTCGTTTCGCCCACCACATAGAAAATTGGGAAGAGGCGAATCAGCAGAAAAACGCCAGCCGAGACCATCGTCGCCGCGTGGATCATGGCGCTGACGGGCGTCGGTCCTTCCATTGCGTCCGGCAGCCAGACGTGGAGCGGGAACTGGGCGCTTTTGCCCACCGTGCCAAAGAAAATCAAAATGGCAATGAGCCCCAGCAGCGGCAGCTCCAGCCCCAGGCCGGGCAGGGCAAAGGTCTTGGCCGCAATCTGCGCCAAATTCTCCGCGTTGAGAATCACGCTAAAGCTCAGGCTGCTCGGCTCGCTGTGGATGTAGAGGAGGATCATGCCGATCAGCATGATGGCGTCGCCCACTCTGGTGGTCATAAAGGCCTTGATCGAGGCCGCGCGCGCCGTCTCCTTTTCGTACCAGAAGCCGATCAGCAGGTAGCTGCACAGCCCCATGATCTCCCAGAAGATAAAGAGCATCAGCAGCGAATCGGAGATCACCAGCCCCAGCATCCCCGTGGCAAAGAGGCTGATGTAGGCCATGAAGCGGCTGTAGCGCGGATCCTTGCCCTGGCGCGCCGAACGCGGATATTGCTCCGGGTTCAGATGCGGCGGGAAGGTCATGTAGCCGCTGGCGTAGACGAAGATCATCACCAGCAGAAAGGAGACCATGAAGAGCAGCAGCGCGTTCGACGGATCAATCTGGTAGCCAATAAAGAGCTCGCGCGTGCCGGTGGGAATCGCAAAGAGCTGATTCGCAAAGGGGTGCTCGCCAAAGTGCTCGATGCCAAAGGCCGTAAAGGCGATGGGCCAGCTCAGCGCAAAGGCAACCGCCGCGCCGCCGATGGCCGTTAGCGCGCTGACGGTTTTATTGGAGCCCACGAAGAGCACAATTGCCAGAAAGGCCAGGAAGGTGGGCACGGGAACCAGCCAGGCAAGATTAAACAGTCCTTCCATTCCGTTACCTCGTCTTAAAATTTATCCACGAAGGGCACGAAGAGCACGAAGGGATTGGTTCGTGGGGGTTGGTGCTTTGTGGTGGATAGATGATTCGTAAAATTTCGATGGTCGTGATTAGATTTTGTTGGCTCGTGGGCCGTCGCCGAATAAATTCGATGCTTAAATGGCGAAGTGCGCTAAAGCGCACTGGTGGTGGCTCATTCAACGCGCTTCAGCGCGTTTTGCAGGCTAGACCGGCATTAAAACGCCGGGCGGTTGCCGGCAACGAGAGCCGTTAATCCACCACGCTCGCCTTTGGCTTTGCCGCCCGCCCGCGGCGACGCAGGGCGTTGATCCCATAGCCAATCGCAAAGCCAAGCACGCTGCCCAAAAAGGCAAAGGCGATAAACGCCAGGTCGTTGCCAAAGTTTAGCGCTGAGCCGATGTAGACAAAGGCCAACGCGCCGATAAAGACAAAGAGCAGCAGAAAGCGCTGCTCATTCTTGCGGAACGTGGCTTCCGCCAGCTGCGCCTGCACCTCGCGAAAGTCCGGCTGGTGGCGGGCGACTTCCTTAAGCGCATGGTAGGCTCCGGTGAAGTTGCCCTGCTCCATCTTCTCCAGCGCAAGGTCGTAGAGAAAGGCGCACTGTTCATCGAGCGTGCCGGTGAGCTGTTGACGGCGCATGTTCAGTGATCAGTGGGTCAGTAATCAGTTAAAGTGAGATCAAATTGGGAGCAGGAATTTTTACCGGCCTCTCTCCGCGTACCCAAGCGGTCGACCCCTCCCCAGCCCTCCCCATCATGGGGAGGGAGCCGATCCGTCGTCTGTCCAGTCGCAGCTCCTCCCCCATCATGGGGGAGACTGGGAGGGGGTAAAACGGTGTTTCCCCCCTGTTCACTTGGGTCTAGCCCAAATCCCTGTTTCCATCTTGACTTTGCTTTAGCAGAGGTTCCGGGTCGCAATTTGCCCCGAATCCAACCGATCACTGATGACTGTTCACTGACCACTGACTCATCCCCTCAGCAGGTCCAGCTCGTCCAGCATCACCGTGCGCCGATTGCGGTAAACGGAGATGATCAGCGCCAGCCCAACGGCGGCTTCGGCGGCGGCAACGGCGATTACGAAGATGGCAAAAACCTGCCCCTCCAGCCGCATGATGGCGTCCGGCGCGCTGTAGCGCCAGAAGGCAATCAGATTGATGTTGACCGCGTTGAGCATCAGCTCAATGCCCATCAGCACGGCGATGGCGTTGCGCCGCGCCAGCGAGGCGTAGAGCCCGCAGCTAAAGAGTACGGCGGCGAGCATGAGATACCAGGTGATGTCGACCATGAGAATTAGAGATTGGTAATTAAAAATTGGAAATTGGTTGGTAACGTTGGCAACAAATTTTCGTTGAGGATTAGAAATCGGTTGGCCTACGAGGCTACCCAATCGCTAATGACCAATAACCATTAACTTTTTTAGCGCCGATCGCGCGCCAGCATAATGGCCCCCGCCAGCGCGACGAGCAGCAGCAGCGCCATCATCTGGAACGGAATGAGGTAGGTGGTGACGAAGAGCGCACCGAGTTGGGCAATGATCACTTCACCGTTGCCGAGAATGGCAACATCTTCGCCCCAGGGAACCTGCTGCATCAGCCCGATGATAATCGCCCCAAAGAGCGTGGCCATGATCGCCGCCGCCACCCACTGCGGGTTGATGGGCGACGTGGCGCCAAACATCATGTTGCGCGTGAGCATCACGGCGAAGGTAATTAGCGTGGCGATGGCGCCGACGTAGATCATCACCTGGCTAACGGCGAGAAACTCCGCCTCCAGCAGGGCGTAAATCCCCGCCACGCCAAAGAAGGTGCCCACCAAACCCAGCGCGCTGTGAAACAAATTGCGCGAAGCCACCACCACCAGCGCCATCACAATCGTAAAAATCGCAATGGGCAGAAAGACGGCCTCCTGCAGGGAGGGAATCGGCGGGATAAACTGCAATAAATCTTCGGGACTCATGTTGTTGCTCTCCAGGGTTCGGAGCCAATAAAAGTAGGCGGTAAGTGGTATTTGTAATTGAAGATTGGCGGCTGGTAGACAACAGGCTCTCCGCGAGCAGCCGATTACCAATTACGAATTACCAACGTCTAATCCCCAGACGTCGGCGCGGGAACCATCGTGCCGATCAGCGACTTCGGCTTAAAGGCGCGCTTGCTGCGCACGGTCTCCTGCTCAAAGTAACGCTGCAGGAAGCGGCCCAGCCAAACGATCACGCCAACGTTAAAGAGGAAGACCAGCGCATAGCCGATAAAGTCCGGGCCGGGCACTTTGAGCGCAATCATCTGGAAGAGCACCAGCGCCAGCGTCGCGGGCACGAGCACCTTCCAGCAGAAGCCCATCATCTGATCGATGCGCAGACGCGGCAGCGTGCCTTTGATCCACATGACCCCAACGTAAAGCGCAAAGGCCTTCAGCATAAAGTAGAAGAAGCCGAGCAGGATGTTGAGCGGGCCGGGCAAGTTGCCGATGAAGGGGCCCTGGTAGCCGCCCAGGAAGAGCACAACGAGGATCGCGCCGAGGAAGAAGGTGTTCAGAAACTGCGCCAGGAAGAACATGGCAAACTTCATGCCCGAATACTCGATGTGGAAGCCCGCGATCAGCTCGGATTCCGCTTCGAGCAGATCAAACGGCGTCTGCTCGGATTCGGCCAGCGCGCAAATACCAAAGATGAGGAAAGCGGCGGGCATCAGGAAGCCATACCAGCCAAGGCCCAGGTTGAGACCAAAAACTTCCAGCGCCTGCGCCTCGGCTATCGTCGTCATTCTCATGCTGCCCGTGAGCAACACCACGGTGAACGCCGCAAGCACCATCGGAATTTCGTAGCTCATCAGCTGCGCGACGACGCGAAAGCCAGCCAGCAGCGCATATTTGTTGTTGCTGCTCCAGCCCGCCATCAGCGCGGCCAGGATGCCGATGGAGCTCAGCGCAATAATATAAAGGACGGCGATGTTGAGATCCACGCCGACGATACCCGGCGCGAAGACGATAACGCCCACCGTCATGATTACGCCAAAGACCGAAAGGATAGGCGCAAGATTATACGAAATCCAATCCGCGTTGGCCGGGCGAATGTCCTCTTTGGACATCAATTTCACCGCGTCCGCCACCGTCTGGAAAATACCGCCGGGGCCGAGCCGATTGGGGCCGATGCGATCCTGAAGGCGGCTGATCACCTTGCGCGTAATCCAGATCAGAATCAGCGCCAGGGCAGGGGCCGCCGCCGCGATCACCGTCGCGCCCGCGCCAAGCACAATCAACGTCAGCACCCAGTCAAACTGCTCAAACCGCTCCGGTATGTGCACAAAGGTTTCGAGCAGATCGATTAGGTAATCGCTCCAAATTTGCATCGCTTTATCTCCAAAACAAGAAAGTCACCGGCAAAAAATCCATGACGGTTACTAAACTATTGCCAATCCAGCGCGCCCTTACGCCACTCCAAAATCAGACCAAGCAGCAGAATCACGACAAACATGACGGCCATCGTCACCGAAAAGAGGCCGAGCGCGTCATAGGCGAGGGCAATGGGAAAGAGAAAAATCACTTCCACATCGAAAATCAGGAAAATCAGGCCGATGAGGTAGTACTGGGCGCGAAATTGAATCCACGTGTCGCCGATCGTCTCGACGCCGCTCTCGTAGGTGGCCGTCTTTACGGGGTCGGGGCGATGGGGGCCAAGAATCACGCCGATCACGATGGCCGAAAGCGGAACGATAATCGCGAGGCCGCTCAAAATTAAGATAAAGCTGTATTGCTGCAGCATTCGTTTACCTCATCAAACTAATGTTTCGTTGGCAGAGTTTTGTTGGCAAAATGTTTGGTGCTCGCCATCCAAGCGTGGATAACCTATCTTCTCGCAGGCAGCAAGGCCACGTCAAATCTGCGTACGTTTACGTCTCTATGTATATGTCAAATCTCACAAGTGGCAAAAGTCCACAAGCTGCAAGAGGAGAAGCGCCTGGAAAAAGCTGCGTTTGTGTATATTGGAACAAACTCCGCGCATCATAACACAGCCACGCGGCGAACAAAAAGTTTTGCCTCAATTCAACGCCATTAAACACCAGTTCTTGCTTCTGTTCAATTTTTCACAAGCACCAAATCAATGTTGACAGCCCCCATCGCTCGTGATAAACTGCACAAAGTCCAAGGCGGCAGCTGTACGTTCTGTCCCTTAATTCCGACCTCTCATCTCGCGCTGCGCTTTGCCGCGCACGGAACCCAGAAATTTTTATGGCTATTGACTATCTGCCCCTGCTCATCTTTCTAGTTATTGCCACGGGCTTTGCGATTGTCGCCATCTTGCTGCCCAGCCTGCTGGGGCCGCGGCGGGATAACGACCAGAAGCTGGAAGCTTATGAATCGGGCATCATTCCCTTCGGCAACGCGCGCCGCCGCTTCCCCGTTAAGTATTACCTGGTGGCGATGCTCTTTATTCTGTTCGACATCGAGGTCGTCTTCCTCTATCCCTGGGCCAGCGTCCTGCGCGAACTGCGGATGATCGCGCTGGTGCCGATGGGTTTCTTTTTGCTGGTGCTGATTATTGGGCTGCTCTACGAGTGGCGCAAGGGTGCGTTGGATTGGGAATAGAATAGAGATTAGTTATTGGTAATTGGTAATTGATCGGTTTCGCAAATTGCGAAGTTTTGTTGCCGATTAAAATTCGGATAGCTGACGAAGGCAACCCCAATTTCCAATTGCGGCTTACATGGAGTCAACATGGGACTTGAAAATCACATCCCCGAAGGCGTCTTAACAACGAATGTGGAGAAGTTGGTCAACTGGTCGCGGCAGAACAGCACGTGGCCGCTGCTCTTTGGCCTGGCCTGCTGCGCGATCGAGATGATCGCCACGGGCACGGCGCGGCACGACATTGCGCGCTACGGCTCGGAGCTCTTCCGCGCCAGCCCGCGCCAGGCCGATTTGATGATCGTTTCGGGGCGCGTCAGCAACAAGATGGCCCCGGTGATCAAGCGGCTGCATGACCAAATGTCCGAGCCCAAGTGGGTGATCGCGATGGGGATTTGCGCCAGCGCGGGCGGGCCCTTTAACAACTATGCCATCGTGCAGGGCGTGGACAAGATCATCCCGGTCGACGTCTACGTGCCGGGCTGTCCGCCGCGACCGGAGGCGCTGCTCTACGCGCTGGACAAGCTGCGCGAGAAGCAGGGCCAGGAGACCTTTGCCAAATACCGCCGCGAGGAGATCAGCCGCGCGATGGTGGGGCCAAGCGTCGAGAGCATTGAGTCGCTGGATTCGCTGCGGCAGAAGGAACTGGCGTAAGAGAGTTGTCATTTCGAGCGGAGCGAGAAATTTGGAGACGGCAAACGAACTCGCATTGTGGATCACAGTCATGTTTCGTTGACAACAACCAGGTTTCTCCCTACGGTCGAAATGACAGCTGACTTCTCCTCGCGCCTCCGCGCCTTTGCGTTAAATTTTGCGGCCTACCGTTAAACTGAGGTTTACCCGATGAAAATGCTAGACGTCTCCCCCAAGCACCGCGACCACGAGTCGCTGCCGGGGTTAAATAATCCGTCGATTCCCGCGATTGCGCCCGCCGCGCTGGGCAGCAGCGACGACATCGGTCGCCTGGTCGAGCGCTTTGGCGACGCGATCCTCGAATCGGGGCTGCACAACCAGCAGCAGGTGGTGATGGTGAAACCGGAGCGGCTGGTTGAGGTGGCGGAGTTTTTGCGCAGCGACGCGGCGCTCGCTTATGAAGCGCTGACCGACGTGACGGCCATCGACCGCTCGAAGCTGCCGATTCACAGCAACCTCGTCAGCACGAGCGGGCTGTACGAAGATGCTCATGTCGAGGTCAACGGTGCGAACGGCTCTCACAGCAAGCAGAGCGTCCACCACGGCGACGCGCGCTTTCACACGATTTACCAGCTGCGCTCGTACAACCGCAAAAAGCACCTCATGCTCACCTGCCCGGCGATGGATGATGAGCACCCCGAAGTGCCGAGCCTGACGCCCGTCTTCGAGGGCGCGAACTGGCCGGAGCGCGAGGCGTATGATTTGATGGGCGTCAACTTTAGCGGCCACCCCGATTTGCGCCGCATCCTGATGCCGATTCACTGGCCTTACCACCCGCTGCGCAAGGATATTCCCACCGGCGGCGAGGAAGTGCCCTTTACCGTAACCTGGGACGATCCGCAGTTTGCCACGCTGGGCGATCAAATTCTGCCCGCCGAGAGCATCAAGCCGGACATCCCCAAGGGCATGGACACGCGCAACATGATCATCAACATGGGGCCGCACCACCCGTCCACCCACGGCGTGCTGCGCCTGGTGATCGAGCTGGACGGCGAGACCGTTGTCCGCATCGACCCCGACTTGGGCTACCTGCACAGCGGCTTTGAGAAGACGGGCGAGAGCAAGCGCTACAAGGATTTCGTCTACTACACCGACCGCATGGACTACCTCTCGGCCATGAGCAGCAACCTGGGCTACTCGCTCACCGTCGAACGGATGCTGGGGCTGGAGGTGCCCGAACGCGCCCAGGTGATCCGCGTGATCATGAACGAGATGTCGCGCATTGCGGCGCACCTGTTCTGGCTCTCCACCCACGTGCTCGACGTTTCCGGCACGGGCATGAGCCTGCTGATGTACGCCACCCGCGACCGCGAGCGCATTTTAGATTTATTCGAGATGGTCTGCGGCGCGCGCTTGACCTTGAGCTATATCCGCATCGGCGGCGTCTGGAAAGATTTGCCGCCCGCCTTTATCAACAACCTGATCGACTTTGTCAAAGATATGCCGAGCAATATCGACGACTACGAGGCGATGCTCACCAACCAGGCCATTTGGGAGGACCGGCTGCGCGGCGTCGGCCACATCAGCCGGGAGCAGGCCATCAGCATGGGGCTAACCGGCCCCATGCTGCGCGGCAGCGGCGTCGACTGGGATCTGCGGCGCGACGTGCCCTACAGCGGCTACGAACATTACGATTTTAAGGTTCCCGTCCAAACTGAAGGGGATTGCTACGCGCGCTACCTCGTGCGCATCGAAGAGATGCGGCAGAGCCTGCGCATCATTCAGCAGGGGCTGGACAATCTGCCCGGTGGGCTGTACAAGAGCGACAACCGCAAAGTCTCGCTGCCGCCGCGCGCCGAGCTGGACGTGAGCATGGAGGCGCTGATCCACCACTTCAAGCTGGTGACGGAGGGCTTTCACGTGCCCGCGGGCTATCTCTACAACGCCGTCGAAACCAACAAGGGCGAGTTGGGCTTCTTCGTCTACAGCGACGGCTCCGGCATTCCCTATCGCCTGCACGTGCGCGGCCCCAGCTTCAACAACCTCTACGCCATCGATCACATGTGCCGCAACGAAATGCTGTCGGACGTGGTGACGAATATCGGGTCGATTGATATTGTGTTGGGGGATGTGGATAGATAGTAGCTAGCGGATTTGGCGGATCGGGCAGATTTAGGCGGATTTTTTAGAGAGAGGGAAGACGTTGTGGCGCTTGTGCTCGAGGAGTTGACGGAGCAGATTATTGGGACGTTTTATGACGTGTACAATGAGCTGGGTCCGGGCTTTCTGGAGAAAGTGTATGAGAAGTCGTTTGAGATTGCGCTGCGCAAGAAGGGGTTGAAAGTCGAGCGGCAGAAAAAGATTGTCGTACATTTTCAGGGCTACGTTGTTGGTGAATATTTTGCTGACCTTGTTGTAGAAGACAAGGTAATTCTCGAATTAAAAGCTGCCGAAACAATCAGCAAAATGCACACGGCGCAACTCGTCAACTACCTGAAAGCTACGGTCTACGAAGTTGGCTACGTCTTCAACTTCGGCCCTGAACCCGCCTACGAACGCCGCTATTTTCCAAATCGCCGCAAAAAGCACTTCAAAAATCCGCGCTAATCCGCCCGATCCGCCCAATCCGCTAGAAATTTTCTAAGTTTAACGAATCAACAAAATCATGGCACTTACCCAATCCATCCGAGACGAATTCCAGACCTGGATCGACCTCTACCCCGAAGGCCGACAGCGCTCGGCGATTCTGCCCTGCCTCTACGTTATTCAGCGCGAGTACGGCTACTGCGAAGTCGAGGCGCAGAATGAATTGGCCGAGATTTTGGGCATTGAGAAGGCCGAAGTCGGCGCGGTGGTGGGCTTTTACAACATGCTCCACGACGAGCCGAAGGGCGACTACCACATCGAGGTCTGCATGAACCCGCCCTGCACCGTGCGCGGCGCCAAGGCGTGCATGGGCCACCTCGAGGAGCGGCTCGGCATCCACCACGGCGAAAAAACCGCCGATGGCAAGGTCGCGCTCGACCACATGGAGTGCCTCGGCTCCTGCGGCACCGCCCCCATGCTCTCGGTGACGCAGCAGCACACCGGCAAGATTCGCTACTTCGAGGAGTTGACGAGCGAGGAAAAGGTCAATCAGTTTGTCGACCTGCTGGAGAGCGGCAATGCCTTCGAGACGCTGGAACGCTGGACGCCCGCTGGCGACCCGGACAACACGGGCCAGACCGCCGGGCCCTACCGCAACGGCGGCATGGAGCCGCGCTTCCTCCTCGAACGCGTCAACGAGACGAATAGCCACAAAATCGATGGCTACCTCGACTTTGGCGGCTACGATGTCGCCAAGCGTGTGCTGAGCGAGATGTCGCCGGAGGATGTGATTGGGGCGGTCAAGGATTCGGGCATTCGCGGGCGCGGCGGCGCGGGCTTTCCAACCGGCGTCAAGTGGGGCTTCCTGCCAGCGGATTCCTTCCCGCGCTATCTCGTAATCAACGCGGACGAATCTGAGCCGGGCACCTTCAAAGACCGCATGATCATGGAGTACGACCCGCACCAGCTGATCGAAGGCATCATTTTGAGCGCCCATGCGATTCAGGCGGAGACGGCCTTTATCTACATCCGCGGCGAATATTACTTTGCCTACACGCGGCTGGTCGAGGCGATTGAGGAGGCACGTGAGAAGGGCTTTCTCGGCGAAAACATTTTTGGCATCGACGGCAAAAAGCTTGACATCGTTGTGCATCGCGGCGCGGGCGCCTACGAGTGCGGCGAGGAGACGGCGCTGCTGACGAGCCTGGAGGGCTACCGCGGCCACCCGCGCATGAAGCCGCCCTTCCCGGCGGTCGAGGGCTTGTACGCCAAGCCGACCATTGTCAACAACGTTGAGTCCATCGCCAACGTGATCCACGTGATGCGCCACGGCGCGGAGTGGTATCGCGGCTTTGGCACGGAGAAAAGTCCGGGCATGCGCATCTTCTGCCTCAGCGGCAACGTGAAGCGGCCCGGCGTCTACGAGCTGCCGCACGCGACGCCGCTGAGCACGCTGATCAACGAGTACGGCGGCGGGCCGATGGACGACGACGCGCCGGTCAAGGCGATTGTGCCGGGCGGCCTCTCCATGAAGCTGCTCACCGCCGACCAGATCGACACGCCGCTCGACTACGAGAGCCTGCAGGAAGCGGGCTCGCTGCTCGGCTCGGCGGGCGTTGTTGTCTTTGACGAGAACCAGTCGATGGTCGAGATTGCGCGGCGCACGCTCAGCTTCTACCGCGAGGAGAGCTGCGGCAAATGCACGCCCTGCCGCGAGGGCACGGGCTGGCTGGAGGACATTCTCTTCCGCATCGAAAACGGCGAGGGTCGCGAGAAGGACCTGCCGCTGATGGAGCACATCAGCAAGTTTATTGCGGGCAAGAGCTTCTGCCCCTTCGGCGACGCCGCCGTCTGGGGCCTGCAGAGCAACCTGCAAAAATTCCGCGGCGAGTTCACCACCCACATCGAGCTGACCAACCCGGAGGACATGGGCCCCATCGTCCCGATTCGCCCAATCTACCGCCCGGACAACGACCGCCCCAGCGGCCTGCGCGACAGCACGCTCAAGCCTGACGGCGACGATCGGCTGCTGCGCGACCACGTGGTTGCGGCGGACGATTAGATTTTGCGGGTAGTGGGAGGGCGCGCCCTCCCACTACCCGCGAGCGAGGCGATGAGGAGTTCGCACGCCCACGTGCGAACGGGTCGACGAGGAAACTCGATTATCTCACGAGGCAGACCCGGCACGTGGGCGTGCCTACTCCTCGGTTGGAGACTGATGAGCATGTACAACCCGCCCCATCCCGGTGAATTTATTCGGGAAGTTTATTTGGAAACGCTGGATGTGAGCGCTCGAACTGTCGCCGACAAACTCAAAGTCTCGCCTTCTGCATTTACGGGATTGCTTGACGGAATCAGCAGCATCACGCCCGAAATGGCGTTGCGCCTATGCAAAACGCTGGGTCGCACGCCCGAAAGCTGGCTGGCGATGCAAAACAGCTACGACCTGTGGCAGATGCGGCAACGCCTCGACATGGACGAGGTCGAGAAGCTGGAATTTGCGGTTTGAGCGCCGCGGAGTGAGCACGCCCTCGTGCGAACGGGTCGACGAGGGAACTCGATTATCTCACGGGAGGACCTTAACCCGATGGAGACACAAGAGTCCGCTTGGCCTCAACTCGCCCCGATGGCGACTGCCCTCGCCGTCGACGACATCGAAGCGGCCAGCGCGTTCTACCAGAAGCTCGGCTTCGAGCAGACGATGACGCTGCCTGGCCCCGACGGCGAGTTGGCCTTCGCAATGTTGGTGTGCAGCACGAGCGCGCTGCTGCTTGGGCCGTCACATGAACTGCACTACGCAAACGAGGCGCGCACCGCGCTTTTTCGCAAGGGTCCGCGCGGTCTCGGCATCACAATGGTGCTCGACGTTTCGGGTGTGGACGCGATTTATGAGGTGGTACAAGAAGCGCAGTTGGAGATTATTTTGGCGACAGTGGAAGAGTATTATGGCGAGCGAGTCTTTATGTTTGTCGACGCAAACGGATACGAGTGGAAGATTTGCCAGAAGACAAGGGAAGTAACTCCAGAGGAGGTGGCTGATGCAGCCATCCCATCCAGCGCGGAGTGAGCATCCTCAGATGCGAACGGCTCCAGGAACAATCGATGTAAATCCGCAGGTTGAGAACAGATTTCTCCCTCCATCGAAATGACAGTTGAACGTTAGAAAAAGGCTTTCCGAAATGGCTGACCAAGTAACCCTAAACATCGACGGCAACGACGTAACCGTCTCCCCCGGCACGCTGGTGCTGGATGCGGCGGCGCAGATGGGGATCGAGATTCCCGTCTTCTGCAGCCACCCCAAGCTCGATCCGGTGGCCTGCTGCCGCATGTGCCTCGTGGAAATTGAGGGGCCGAGAGGGGCGGCGCTGCAAACGGCCTGCTCCGTGCCCGTGCGCGACGGCATGGTCGTGCGCACGGATGCCGAAGTGGTGCGCGAGACGCAGGAGGCGAATCTCGCCTTTATCCTGCTCAACCACCCGCTGGACTGCCCGATCTGCGACAAGGGCGGCGAGTGCCCGCTGCAGGAGCAGACCATGCGCTTTGGGCCGGGCATCAGCCAGCTGGTGGAGCCCAAGCGCCACAAGAAGAAGCACTACCTGATTTCGGACACCATCGTGCTCGATCAGGAGCGCTGCGTGATCTGCTGGCGCTGCACCCGCTACCTCGACGAGTGGGAGGACAAGCGACAGCTCGGCCTCTTCGAGCGCGGCGGCGAAACGCTGATCGACATCCAGGACGGCCAGCCCGTCGACGCGAAGACGGGCGGCAACATCATCGACATCTGCCCCGTCGGCGCGCTGACGAACCGGGTGGCGCGCTTCTCCTACCGCCCATGGGAAGTCGAGCGCATTCCCAGCATCGACCCGCACGATTCGACGGGGGCCAACGTGCGCATCGACGTGCGCACGCACCAGATTCGCCGCCTGCTGGGCCGCGAGAACATGGCCGTCAACGACATGTGGATTTCGGACAAGACGCGCTTTGCCTACACCTGGACCCACAGCGAGGATCGCCTGAAGCAGCCCTATGTACGCAAAAACGGTCAGCTCGTCCCCTCCTCGTGGAAGGAAGCGCTCCAGGTCGTGGTCGACAAGCTGAACGCGACCAAAGAGTCGCACGGCGCAAGCGCGATTGGCGCGATCGGCGGCACGAAGTTGAGCAACGAGAGCAACTACCTGCTCCAGAAGCTGATGCGCACGCTGGTCGGCACCAACAATATCGACCACCGCAACGGGGCCGATGTCGCCGCCCTGCCGACGGGTCTGCCCGCGATTGTGGACATTATGAAGCCGCAGTACGGCCCCGATCCCAAGGTCGACACCGTGCTCTTCTTTGGCTTCGACCCGGCGGAGGAAGCGCCCGTGCTCGACCTGCACTTCAAGCGCTCGGCGCGGCGCGCGGGCATGAACCTGATCGTCGCCCACCCGCGCAAAATCGAGGCGACGCGCTACGGCGGCCCCTACCTGGGCTATCGACCCGGCGACGAGGTCGCGCTGCTGACCGCGTTGACCGCCGCGGCGGAAGATGGCGATGCGCAGGAGGTGACGGGCGTCGAGGGCGCGGCGATCAAGCAGGCGGCGCAGTTGCTGGCCGAGAGTGAAAACGCGCTGATTGTCTACGGCCCGATGGTCGCCCAGGGCGAGCGCGGCGAGGAGGTGCGGCAGGCGCTCGTCAACCTCGCGCTGGCGACGGGGCACGAAGCGGGCCTGGCCTACATGGGGCTGGACGCGAACAGCCAGGGCTGCCGCGATATGGGCGTGCTGCCCAATGCGCTGCCCGGTCACGCGGCTCTAGGTGACGAAGAGTCGCAGCGTCGATTGAAGCGAGCGTGGAATGTCAAAGAGCTGCCGAGCGAGGCCGGGCTGAGCTACAAGCAGATGCTCGACGGCGCGGGCGGCGACATCAAGGCGCTCTACGTAATGGGCGCGGACCCAGCCAGCGAGCGCGCGGCGTGGGCCGACAACCTGGACAAGCTTGACCTGCTGGTTGTGCAGGAACTCTTTATGACGGAGACGGCCCAGCGCGCGGATGTCGTGCTGCCCGCCGTGTCGTGGGCGGAGAGCGACGGCACCTTTACGAACTGCGAGCGTCGCGTGCAGCGTGCGCCCAAGGCCTTTAACGACCCGCACAGCAAGGCCGCGCCGGACTGGATGATTCTGGATCACCTGGCGACGCGCATGGGCACGAACTGGCCCTATACCGACCCGCGCGCGGTCACGAAGGAGATTAGCCAAGTCGTGCCGCAGTACGAGGGCATCACCTGGGAGGCGCTGGGCGACCTCGGCGTACAGTGGGATATAGAAAAGGTAGATTTTCCACTGGAGCGCCGCGAGGTCGAGCCGTCGCCAGCTCAGGAAGACGCTGCAAACAACGACGACGGGCTGACGCTCCTCACCGGCACGATTTTCTGGGATGGCGGCAACCTGGTCTACAATGAAGAAAAGCTGCACGGCATCATCGGCAACGCGCACGTGACGCTGCACCCGGACGATGCCGAGCGGCTGGAGCTGGCACAGCACGCGCCTGTCACCGTCAGCAGCCGTTACGGCTCGCTCGCCCTGGCGCTGAACACCGATCCGCAGGTGCAGCGCGGCACGGCCTGGATTCCCGAAAGCCTGCCCGGCGCGCCTGTTGGCACGCTGCTCAACGGCGAAGTCGTCGAGCAGGTGATGATTGAGGCGCGCACGGGGGTGGTCACTGTGGAATCGAGCGATGCGCAGATGGACGTGGCGGAAGCGGATGCTGCGGAGCCGGGGGGCGTGTTAGTTGTGTAAAACCAAGCTCTCTCCAGTAAAGGGCCTTAATTTGTAGGTTGCGACCGATACCCAATGAATTAGGCATCTGGTTTACGAAGGCGCTAAAGCGCACTGCTCTATAACGTGCTTCAGCACATTTTGCAAACCAGGTGGCAAATTCATTCGTCGCCGGAGGTGGTCGGCGAGATAACGTATCGAAGACGGGTTCGGTACGTCTATCTGTCTCCTGGATGGCAGAGCCAATTCGTTGGTCACGCATGGATTCCCGCCTTCGCGCAATGGCGTTAAGTTAAGGCCTCCTCGTTCCACGCGGAGCGTGGAATGCGCTGCGGGAGGCTCCGCCTCCCCTCTGCAGGCAGAGCCTCCGGATTGAGTTCCCAGACTCTGCGTGGGAACCAGCTTGCTTAACTTAACGCCATTGCGCCTTCGCGGGAATGACAAATTGCAACGGTTCTACGGACTTCAGCCTTCTCGGCTGTTGCATGGGTGCTCTTGCGTCGTTGTATTTAAATAAAAAAGTCATTACCTGTACTTCTTCATGGACTTTAACTGGCTCAACCAGCTCATCTTCCCCATCATCCGCGCGATTGTCCTGATCTTCGTGCTGCTGACCAGCTTCGCCTACCTCACGTGGTTTGAGCGGCGGCTGCTGGCGCGTTTTCAGGTGCGCCAGGGGCCCAATCGTGCCGGACCAGCCGGGCTTTTACAGCCGCTGGCCGATGCGGTCAAGGCTGCATTTAAGGAAGAGGTGATCCCGAATCACGTCGACAAGCCGATCTACCTGCTCGGCCCGGCGCTGGCGCTGATCCCGGCGCTTGTCGTCTGGGCGGTGATTCCGATTGCCCACGACGTGCCCGCGGTTGCCGATGTCAACATTGGCTTTTTGTGGATTCTGGCCGTCACGGGCGTCGAGAGCTATGGCATTATCCTAGCCGGGTGGAGCAGCAACAACAACTACTCGCTGCTGGGTGCGCTGCGCTCCGCCGCGCAGATGATCTCGTATGAGCTGCCGCTGGGCTTATTCCTGGTTAGCGTGCTGATTCTGGCCGGCGGCTTTAGCCTGGTCGATCTGGTGGAGGTGCCGCGGGCGTGGTGGGAGTGGCTGTGGCTGTGGGCCATGTTCCCCTTCTTCTTTATCTGCATTCTGGCCGAAACCAATCGCGCCCCTTTCGACCTGCCGGAGACGGAGAACGAACTGATCGCGGGCTTCCAGACGGAGTACGGCGGCATCAAGTTTTCGTTGTTCTTCATGGCCGAATACATCAACATGATTACGACCAGCACGATCATGGCGACGTTGTTCTTCGGCGGCTGGCGCGGCCCCTTCGCCACGGCGATTCCAATTCTCGGCCCGTTCTACCTCGCCATCAAGGTGATTCTGCTGCTCTTCCTCTTCATCTGGGTGCGCGCCAGCGTCAGCCGCCCGCGCTATGATCAGCTGATGGGCTTTACGTGGAAATTCTTGTTGCCGCTCTCGCTGGGCTACATGATCATCACGGCGATTTTGGCGGTGTTGTTTAAGTAGGACGGGAGTAAATATCAATGGCTTCCACAGCAATTGCGACAATGACTAAGATGATGGAGACTTTGCCGGAACCGGCGCAGAGCAAAGCGGTAGAGCATCTTCGGACCTATATTGCGGAGATGGAATCTGAACAGAAGTGGGACAAGCTTTTTAGCCAGACGCAGGATCAACTTACAGCCGCTGCCCGCCAGGCGCGAAAAGAAATTGCTGAAGGCAAAGCGAAACCGATGGATTTTGACCGTCTATGAACTCGGCTACGTTGCCATCGTTTTGGGAATCGTACCGTTTGCTGGATGAGCAGACGCGGCGTCGAGCGCAGCGTGCCTACCGACTTTGGGCAGACAACCCCTTTCATCCGTCGCTGCATTTAAAGTGCATCAACAGCCAGGAAAACATTTGGTCCGCACGAGTATCGCTGGCAATTCGTGCGGTTGGGGTTATGGATGGCGACACGGTAACGTGGTTCTGGATAGGAAATCACGACGATTACGAACGTTTCTTTGGCTAACATCTTTGGCTCTTTTTTAGTGAAAACAAAACGAGTTGTTTGGCGATTTGGTTCGCCAGAATTAGACGAAAGTAAATCATGGCATTCAACAACTTCTTCAAAGGCGCGCGCGAAATCGGACGCTCGATGGGCGTGACGCTCAAGCACCTGCGCGAGGAGCCGGTCACCACCCAATACCCGGATCAGCCGGTTCCGGTTTACCCGCGTTTCCGCGGCAAGCACGAGCTGCGCCGCTACGAAAATGGGCTGGAGCGCTGCATCGGCTGCGCGCTCTGCGAAGCGGCCTGCCCGACCGAGGCGATCTACGTCGGCGCGGCGGAGAACGACCCCGCCAACCCCAACTCGCCGGGCGAGCGCTACGCCGAAACCTACGAAATCAACCTGCTGCGCTGCGTCTTCTGCGGCGACTGCGAAGAGGCCTGCCCGACCGAGGCCATTGTGCTCGGCCACGAATTTGCGATGGCCAGCTTCGAGCGCAAGGACTTCATCCTGACCAAGCAAAAGCTGCTCAACCCTGAGCCGTCGAGCGTGGTGATTCGGCCCGAATAAGAAATAAGCAGTAAGAGGTAGGCCTGTTGCTTATTTCTTATTGCTTACTGCCATTTCTATAGCCTATGCTCTCCCTAATTTTCTTCATTCTCATCGGCTCGATCTGCTTCGCCGCCGCCGTCGGCGTCGTCACGGCGCGGCAGCCGGTGC
The DNA here is from genome assembly GCA_965213595.1 of Caldilineaceae bacterium. GTDB lineage: Bacteria > Chloroflexota > Anaerolineae > Caldilineales > Caldilineaceae > JBCCFC01. The sequence continues at coordinate 237,038 of CBDBZO010000004.1, forward strand.
ACAGCGCGCTCTTCCTGCTCGCCAATTTTGCGACGCTGGCCGTGCTCTACATCACGCTGGAGGCGCAATTTTTAGCCGCGGCGCAGATCATCATCTACGCCGGCGGCATCGTCATCCTGATTCTGTTCGTGATCATGCTGATTGGCTACGACGACAGCCCAACGCGGGCGGGCTACCGCTCGTGGACGCCGCTGGTCGGGCTGGCGCTGGGGTTTGTGCTGGTCGGCAGCATTTCGGCGAGCTTGGTCAACAGCTTTGCCGGGACGGAGCCGAACGTGCTGACGCTGGAGGGCGGCATTCCCGAAGCGGTGGGCGTAGTGCTCTTTACGCGCTACGTGCTGCCGCTGGAGCTGGCCGCGGTGCTGCTGCTGGTGGCGCTGCTCGGCGCGCTGCTGCTGGCCCGCCGCCCGGTCGAGGACGAGGAGCCGGAGACGATTGATGCGGGCGAGGCGATTCAGCCGATTTCGTCAACGTCATCCTAACAGCAGGCAATAAATTTTCCAGATAGCGAACCGCAGATAAACGCGGATGAGCGCAGATTTTAGAAATGTGTCTTCATCCGCGTTTATCTGCGTCCATCTGCGGTTCCTTCTCTAATTTTGATTCCACAGCAGCTTGGCATCTTTATCCGAAAAGTGGTACGCTGATTCTGTCAACAACGCGCGCAATTATCCGAGCAATTTTATGGTTCCCACCAGCTATTATCTCATCCTCAGCGCCCTGATCTTCTCGACGGGCGCGGTCGGCGTACTCTCGCGGCGCAGCGCGCTGATCATCTTTATGTGCGTCGAGATGATGCTCAACAGCGTCAACCTCACGCTGATTGCACTGAGCCGTCAGTGGGGCAATCTCAACGGCCAGATTTTCGTCTTCATGATCATGGCCGTCGCCGCCGCCGAAGTCGCTGTCGGGCTGGCGATTCTGATCCAGCACACCCGCCGCACGGATACGACCAATATCGATGAGATCGACTTGTTGAAATGGTAACGTCTTAACCCCTTCTTGCCCTCCCGAAATTGGGGAGGGGACAGTCGCTTCGTCAACGAAGAATCGGCTCCTCCCCCATGATGGGGGAGGTTGGGAGGGGGTTCTTGATAGCCACAACCCTAAGCACTGATTCCATGTTCTATCTCGCCCTACCGCTACTCCTCCTGCCCGCCATCGGCGCGCTGATCAACACCTTCGCCGGCAAGCAGCTCGGTCGACGCAACGTTGGCTACGTGGCCTCCGGCGCGGTGATCGGCTCGTTTGTGCTGGCCGTCGCCATCTTCTTCCTGCTGCTCTTCCGCGACGCCGAAACACGGGTCGTCGAAGTCTTCCTCTGGAATTGGATCAGCATCGGCGACTTCGAGGTTCCCGCCGCCCTGCTGATCGACCCGCTGAGCGTGACGATGATGCTGGTCGTGACCGGCGTCGGCTCGCTGATTCACGTTTACTCGATCAGCTACATGGATCACGAGCCGCGCTACCAGCGCTTCTTCGTCTACCTCAACTTCTTCGTCTTCGCGATGCTGATTCTCGTGCTCAGCAACAACTTCGTGGGTATGTTTGTCGGCTGGGAGGGCGTGGGGCTGGCTTCGTTCCTGCTGATCGGCTTCTACTTCGAGAAGTACGACGACACCTACGGCTGGTACGCCGACTGCGGCAAGAAGGCCTTCCTCGTCAACCGCGTCGGCGACTTTGGGATGATGGTCGCCATGTTTGCGATTTGGTCGACGTTGGGCAGCTTAACCTTTCTCGAAGTCTTCGAGTTGGCCGAAATCAACATGAGCGCCGGACTGGCGACCTTTGTCTGCCTGATGCTGCTCTTGGGCGCGGCGGGCAAGAGCGCGCAGATTCCGCTCTACGTCTGGCTGCCGGACGCCATGGCCGGCCCCACGCCCGTCTCCGCCCTCATCCACGCGGCGACGATGGTGACCGCGGGCGTCTACATGATCGCGCGCACGCACACGCTCTGGCACCTCTCGGAAGCGGCCATGCTGACGGCGGCGTGGATCGGCGCGCTGACGGCGCTGCTGGGGGCTTCGATTGCGCTGGTTCAGTTTGATCTCAAGAAAATCCTGGCCTACTCGACCGTATCGCAGCTGGGCTTCATGATTTTGGGCGTAGGCGTCGGCGCGTACGGTGCGGCAATTTTCCACCTGGTGACGCATGCCTTCTTCAAGGCGTTGCTCTTCCTGGCCGCTGGCAGCGTGATGCACTCGCTCGACGGCGAACTCGACATCCGCAAAATGGGCGGGCTGCGCCGAAAAATGCCGACGACGGCCAACACCTTCCTGGTCGGCGCGGCGGCGCTGGCGGGCGTGCCGCTGATGTCCGGCTTTTTCTCGAAAGATGCAATTCTGCTGGGCGCGATTGAATACCCCTTTCTCTACGCCATCGGCCTGCTGACGGCGCTGCTCACGGCCTTCTACAGCTTCCGCGCCGCCATCGTCCCCTTCTACGGGGAGCCGCGCGATCCGGAAGTCTACGACCACGCGCACGAAAGCCCGCCACTGATGACGCGCCCGCTGCAAGTTTTGGCCGTGCTGTCGATTATCGCAGGCATCATCAACCTGCCCTTCATTTTGACGCTCGACCACTTCCTGGAGCCCGCCATCGGCTATCACGAGCCACACGGTCTCGCGCAGGAATTGCTCGCTATCCTGCTCAGCTCCTTCATCGCCCTGCTCGGCGTGACGATGGCCGTGGCGCGCTACACCGGTGCTTCGGAAAACTGGATGCAGCGCGTGGCCCGCGGCTTCTCGCCGCTCAACCCGCTGCTGGAGCACAAGTGGTACGTGGATGATTTTTACCGCACCGCCATCGTCAACCCGCTGCTGACGCTCTCGCGCTGGTTCGCCATCGTCTTTGACCGGCGGCTGATCGACGGCCTCGTCAACGGCGTGGGGCGCCTAAGCATGCTCACCGGCGAGGGCGCGCGTCGCATCCAGAACGGCGCGATTCCGACCTACGCGCTGAGCATCCTGGTGGGTGTAGTGGCGGTGGTGATTTATTTTGTGGTGGTGTAGGCAATGCGTGAAGAGACTTTTGCTTGGCTTGATCAAGCACGGCATATTTATTTGTCGCCGAGCGCAATTTTGAAGCCGAGCTGTATGACGTTGTTTTAGTTTATTGTCAACAAGCGGTTGAGAAGGGGCTGAAAGCTCTACACATTGAGCAGAAACACGAGCTTGCACCGCGCACGACTCGATTCAGAAGTTGATCGAGTTGGTTGAACTGCACGAACAGACGTCGTCTGCACTTCACGAACTTGAGGATTATTACATTCGATTGCGCTACCCGGAAGACAGAGCAACCGTTGCACCATACGTCGGCGTGGGAAGAGAAGAATCGCAATATGGGCTTGAATTAGCTCGAGAAGCATTCGAGGTAATCGAAAGCGAGTTAGTCAAAGATGCTGCTAAATCTGAATCATCCGAATCTAACGAGACAAGCCAAAGCGGTGCTAAATAAGCTGGACGAGCAATTTGGTTGCCGAATAAAGGAACTATACGAACCAAGCTGCATCATTCTTTTTGGCTCTTATACAACCGGCGAGCAAGATGAATGGAGCGATATCGACTTAATCATCGTGTCTAATGAATTTGAACGGGTCAAGTGGTTGCGCCGACGCTCGACTTTTTTGCGAGAAGTTGGCTTCTGGGGTTCGGGGCTCCACGTTGACCCCCACTGCAAGACCGTCGCCGAATTTAACCGCAGCGCCTGGATGATTACCATTACGCGCGAGGCGGTGCGCACCGGCATCCCGCTGCTCGACCGGGATAACCTATACGCCGATGCGGTGCAGGCGGATTTGATTCCGGCGTATGTCTAACTTTTTCAACGCAGAGGCGCAAGGGCGCAAAGAGAAGCAGGTATGCCACCGCTTCTGCGTCTTAACTGTGGCTACAAGGAAAGGTAGTCCCTGTCCAACCAACTCGCCCACGAACAATCACCCTTGCGCCTTTGCGTTAAACTCTTAAGTTACCGATTGCAATGAATTATCTCCTTTCGATTATTACCTTCCTCCCGCTCGTTGGCGCGGCGCTTGTGCTGCTCGTTTCCGGCGACTGGACAAAGAAATCCATCGCGCTGGGCACAACGCTCGTCACCTTCGTGATTAGCCTGCTGCTCTGGTTTGGCTGGGACGACGCCAACGCCGGGATGCAGTTTGTGCAAAACACGCCCTGGGTCGCCGACCTGAACCTGGGCTACCACCTCGGCGTGGACGGCATCAGCCTGCTGCTCGTGCTGCTGACGACCTTTCTAATGCCGATTGCCGTGGCCTTTAGCAACCAGCACGTCCACGAGCGCATCGGCCCCTACCTGGCGCTGATGATGCTGCTGGAGACGGCCATGATCGGCGTCTTTGTCTCGCTCGACCTGCTGCTCTTCTTCATCTTCTTTGAGTTCAGCCTAATTCCCATGTACTTCCTGATTGGGCGCTGGGGCGGGCAGAATCGCGTCTACGCCGCGCTCAAGTTTTTTATCTACACCTTCGCCGGCTCGGCGGTGATGCTGGTGGCGATCTTGGGGCTCTACTTCCAAACGGGTACGTTCAACATTTTGGAACTTCAGGGCGCAAATATTACGAGTGGGCTGCAAACGTGGGGCTTTATCGCCTTTGCCGTGGCCTTTGCCGTCAAAGTGCCGTTGTTCCCCTTCCACACCTGGCTGCCCGACGCCCACGTACAGGCGCCGACCGCCGGCTCGATCATCCTGGCGGGCGTGCTGCTCAAGATGGGGACATACGGTTACGTCCGCCTGGCCGTGCCGATCTTCCCCGAAGCCGCGGTGCAGTTTGGCCCGATCATCGCCACGCTGGCCGTGATCGGCATTCTCTACGGCGCGCTGGTGGCGCTGGTGCAGCGGGATGTAAAGTCGCTGGTCGCCTACAGCTCCGTCGCCCACCTCGGCTTTGTGATACTGGGCATCTTTGCGCTTAACCGCGAAGGCATCGGTGGCGCAACCTTGCAAATGGTCAACCACGGCCTCAGCACCGGCGCGCTCTTCCTGATGGTCGGCATGATCTACGAGCGCCGCCACACGCGCAACCTGGATGACTTTGGTGGGCTGTGGAAAAGTATTCCCGTCTTTAGCTTCTTCTTCCTTATCGTTGCCATGAGCAGCGCAGGCCTGCCCGGACTCAACGGCTTTGTCGGTGAGTTCACCATCCTGCTTGGCATGTACGAGCGCACCCCCATTCTCGCCATCCTGGGCGCGCTGGGCGTGATTTTGGCCGCCTGGTACTTGCTCACCGCCTTCCGCAAGATGATTCAGGGGCCGGTGGACAACCCGGCCAACAACAGCGAACAGCTCAGCGACCTCAACTGGGGCGAGCTGACCATGCTCGTGCCGCTGGTGCTGCTCTTCTTTGTGATTGGCCTCTTCCCCAACGTCTTCTTTAACAAAATCGATCCCGCCGTGGATGCGCTGATGGAGCAGCCTGCCCTCGTGCGCGCGCTCGATCAGCACGAGCTCACACAAAACGCCGGATCGCTGGAAACGGCTGGAAATTAATTATGCCTGAAGGATTGACCTTTGCCGATCTCGGCATTCGCCTCCACGTGGTCGCCCCTGAACTGGCGCTTTTCATTACCGCCATTCTGGTGATGTTTGTGGACATGTTCGCGGAGAAGCCCGTCAAAAAAGACGACCCGCGCCAGCCCGACCGCGTCGCCTCCAACGCCGAGCTGGCTCCGGCACGCCGCTTCATCCCGTGGCTGGCCCTCGGTGGCGTAATTGCGACGGGCTACATCTGCTTCACGCAGTGGAACAATGAAATTGCCACCTTCCAGGGCGCAGCGATCCTGGATCGCTTTGCGCTCGGCGGGCGCTTCGTCATCTTGACGGCGCTGGCCCTGGGCATTTTGTTGAGCGTGGACTACATCCCGCGCGTGAACCGACAGACGGGCGAATACTATGCCTTGCTGCTGCTGGCGGGCGTCGGCATGACGATGATGGTCGCCGCCACCGATTTGATAACGGTTTTCCTGGCGCTGGAAATTTTATCGCTGGCGCTCTACATCCTCTGCGGCATCAATCGCCAAGAAGCGCGCAGCACCGAGGCAGCGATGAAGTACTTCCTGCTCGGCGCCTTTGCCAGCGCCTTCTTCGTCTACGGCGCGGCCCTCATCTACGGCGCGACGGGCAGCACCCAGTTCGCGCTGATCGCCGAAGCCATCGCCGGCAGCACGAGCGACGTCGCCCTGCTCTTTCCCGGCATTGCGCTGCTGATCGTCGGCTTTGGCTTCAAAGTCAGCCTCGTTCCCTTCCACATGTGGACGCCCGACGTCTACCAGGGCGCGCCCACGCCCGTCACCGCTTTTATGAGCGTCGGTACCAAAACCGCCGCCTTTGCTGCCTTTACGCGAGTGCTTGTCATGGCGCTGCCCGCCGAGCAGAGCACGTGGGGCGGCCTGCTCGCCATCCTCGCCGTGCTGACAATGACGCTGGGCAACTTTGCGGCCCTGCGCCAGCGCAACCTCAAGCGGCTGCTCGCCTACTCCAGCATCGCCCACGCTGGTTACATCTTGACGGCGCTCGTGCCGGGCACGGTCGAGGGCGCGAATGCGGCGATCTTCTATCTCTTCACCTACGCCTTTATGAACATCGGCGCCTTCGCCGTCGTGATCGCGCTGGAGAAGACGACCAACGGCGACGCCTCCTACCAGCACATTGTTGGCCTGTCGCAGCGCTGGTCGGGTTTGGCGCTAGCCATGGCGATCTTCATGTTCAGCCTGAGCGGCATCCCGCCGCTGGCCGGCTTCTTTGGCAAATTCTACGTCTTTGGCGCGGCCATCGAGGGCGGCTACGCCTGGCTCGCCGTCATCGGCATGTTGAACAGCGCCGTTAGCGCCTACTACTACCTGCGCATCACCGTCGCCATGTACTTTCAGGACCCCGATGGGGAGACGGCTACCGACCGGTGGCAGTGGGGGTCGCTCAATGCGGGGCTGGTGGTGGCGGCGGTCTTCACCGTGCTGATTGGCATTTTGCCCGGCTTTTGGACGGGCATTTTCCAGTCGGGCGTCGCCGCGCTGGCGCTGGGTGGATGAAATTTCTAGTAACAAAAAAAGGGGCCGTACGGGCACGCCATGGCGTGCCCGTACGGCCCCTTTTTTTGTGGATAAGCCCTACGCCGCCACCGTCTCCTCGATCGGCACGGCCTCGTACTCTCCCTCATCGTTCTCCACAATGCGGTAAAGCTGCTCGGCTTTGTCCGTCATCAGCACGCCGCCCAGATGGTCAATTTCGTGCTGGATGATGCGCGCAAGCCAGTCAAACGCCTTGAGGCGAAACTGCTTGCCGTTGCGATCCTGTGCCCGCACCACGACCATCGTCCCCCGCTCCACGTCCGCCGCGATGCCCGGCAGGCTCAAGCAGCCCTCCTGCCCCACGGCTGCGCCCTTCACGCGGACGATCTCCGGGTTGATTAGCTCGAACGTCTGCATCGTGTTCTCGGCGTCTTCCACATCTTTTGGCCATTCGAGCACGGTAATCCGTCGCTCCACGCCGATCTGCGGCGCGGCCAGGCCCACGCCGTTGGCGTCGCGCATGGTCTCCAACATGTCGTCCAGCAGCTGGTGTAGTTTGGCGTCGAAGGTGCGCACGCGCTTGGCGGGCTGCATTAGAATCGCATCGTCGCTATTGCCATAATAGACAATATCTAGCTTGGCCATCGGTTACTCTTCCTCGCAAAATTCCAAAGCCAAATCATAGGCGAGCGCACGCAATTTGTCAATCGGGCGTGGACTGGTTCAGCAGTTCCAAATTTGGGCCGCTTGCTGCACAGTTGAAGAGAGCTTCGCCGCAGATTTGCGCGGAGTCAAAGACGAAAATCCGCGTAATCCGCGGCGAAACTTTCTTCTGGCAAATTAAATTTGGAATTGCTGGGACTGGTTGCGGCATTTTCCACTCAAAAGAATTTAACCGCAGATTTACGCAGATGAGACAAATTTTTGTTGAAACCGCATTTATCCGCGTTTACCTGCGGTTTCCTTGTCTATTTAGAATGCCTGTGGCCGCTTACACGCAAAGATGGGCTGCGGTTGGTCAAAGGTTTGTGCAAGTGCGTTACTATCCTCGATTTTGCGCGTCATCATGGGTACAACACCCACGTGAGGTAATCAACCAATGCCGTCGTCGAGCAAACATAGGCGCCGATGAACGCTCGATGGCGATCACGCTTAATTTAGGAGCTTTCTCTAATGTATCAAACAGTACGAAAACTGACCGTTGTGCTGGGTCTGCTTGCGCTTTTGCTTGCGCTGCCCGCCCTTTTCACGACAAATGCCAGTGCATACACATCGACTGCCGGCGCCATCCAGGAAGATCCCCCACCGGGAACCGTTCCAACTCGGCAACCGGATAGCCCGCCGGGAACCGTCCCGCCGCCGACCGCCGTGCCGCCCATTGTTCACCCAACCGCCACGCCGCACGTGGTGATTCAGCCAATTGCGACGGCGACGCCCGCCCCGGTCTTTCCCGTAGGCACGCTCGTCATCGATGGCCTCTGCACGGACCGCGTGATTGGCAATCGCTACAGCGATGCACTCTACGGCTACGTCGATGGCTGGCTCTACCGCTCGCGCGACTACACGGAGCGGTGGCGACTGGTAACCACCACGCCCGAAGTGGACACCTTCATCATCAGCCCCAGCGATCCGGACGTGCTCTACAGCGGCGGCACCACGTGCGACGCGCGCGATGAACCCGTTGACTTTTACCGCTCGCTAGACGCTGGCCTCAGCTGGACGCGTCTCGACACGGCCCGCAATCTGCGCCCGCTGCTGGTGGACCCCACCAATCCCGAACGTCTCTTTGCGGCGGGCTGCGATGGTCTCTACCTATCCCAAGACGCCGGTATCACGTGGGCACGAGTTGGCGATAATTTGTGGAACGAATACGCCGTGCTCGACATGGATTACGCGCCGCTGACGGCTGAAGAGGCCGAGGAAGACTTTGACGAATTGAATGAGGATGAGCAGTTGAACCTGCTTGATCTGGACAATCTGTTCGCTGGTGGACGTTCCGCCGACGATGGCGGCGTCGTTGGCTATAGCGACGACGGCGGCGAGATTTGGCGCAGCTTCACCCCACTGATCACGCCCTCGCCGTGGAATATGCACCGCCTCACCGTCGACCCGCGCGACGCCGGGCGCGTCTGGTTTGTGGACGATATGGGCGTCTGGAGCACACAGGACGGCGGCGAGCGCTGGGAATTTTCGGATCGCGGCCTCTCCGAGCTGGTCGACGACGCAGAGATGGACGACAGCTCGCCCTTTAACGACATCCTCTACCATCCGGATAATCAGCTCTATCTGGCGACCATCGACGGCCTCTATACGAAGCACGTCGACGCAGAGCGCTGGCGCAAGGTAACGGACACCTCGTTTGAGGAGCTGGAAATTCTTTCTATCGTCTTCAGCGAAACGGAGCCCAGCGCGCTCCTGCTCAACACGGAGGAGTGCGTGTACACTTACGAAATTGAGGGGTAGCTTGATTTTGTAGCTGCGGCAAACAAAAAGGGGCGAGCCATTGGCTCGCCCCTTTTTGTTCAGCTGGTAGCGTCTACGCACCGCCGCCAGCCGCCACGGCAAGGGCTATGAGCAAGACAAAAAGCAGAACGAACAGCAAAATCAGCAGCACAGTCGGCGCAATGACGACGCCAATCGCGCGCCCGGTGCTGAGGTTGTAGTTGGCTTTGACGGCGAAGAAGGTGAGTACCAGGCCGTAGATGCTCACAAAAATGCTAATGCAGGCTCCTGCAATCGGTACGCCGCTGATCACGGCGCTCGCTATGGAGAGCGGCGCAGAAATGGCGGCGCTGAGGTAGGCATAGCGTGCGTACTCGCCCTGACCGCCAAAGAGCCCGGCAATCAAGTGCGTGATGAACGAGCCAATCAAAAAGCCAATGGGCGTCAAGATGATGCCGATGATTGCCCCGCCCGTGCCCAGCCCTAAGACGCCGATTTGAGCAATGATCGAATCAACCTGCTGCTGCACCTCCACCGGTACGCCCATCTGCTCAAACGTAGTTTGAAGCTGACCCACGGCGTCAGCCGCCCCTAAACCGAGCGTTAGAAAAAGGAGGCCGATCAAACCGCTGATGATCGCCGCAATCACCACCCAAATCAACGCCGTGCCCAGCGATGCGTTGGGGCTCTGCTTCTCCACCTCGTACCACTCCTCGTTGGGGTTGGTCACCGCCCCGATCCACGTTTGAAACATTGCTGAAAAGTCCACAGTCATCTCCTTGGATGGCGGGTATGGTCAAACAACAACTGTAAACCGGCAGTCAAATTTCCCGTAGGCTACGATGTCGAAAGTCATACCAATTGTGCAGCGAAGCTGCGCGAAAAAGCGGGGCAGGTTTCGCCTCATCCCCAAACCCCTCTCCATATGTGAAGAGGGGGCTTCACCCGACTCGTTGGCGTAGAACCCGCGCGGAGGGGGTGAGGCCGAACGCCCCCTCACTTTGTGCACGCAAACACCCAGCTTATACGCGCAATTGGTATCAGAATAAGGGAAGCAGGCTCACGTTAAACACATCATAAACCGCTGCAAAATGCTTGTCAAACGTATTGGCCCACCGGCCACCCAATCATTCATCAATCACTTACAAACCGAGGGAGAAACACATATGATCCGCCATAGCCGTGATGCGCGTGAGGAGAGGCATAAAGCTGTTGCCAGAATTGGGCTGCTGCTGGGCGTGGCGTGTCTATTCATTGCGGGGCTCTTCGCAATCTTTACCCGGCAGGCCACCCTCGCCGCCCCGCTGCCGCAGACAGCGCCAACGCCGGTCCCACTCGTCGTGCGGCAGCAAATCCCGCTCACCTTGACGCTCAACGTCTCGCTCGGCCCCACCGAAACGCAAACGGTGACCGTGCTCGTGGACGTGCGGAGCGAGGTGGTGCTTTCCGGCACGCAGGTGATTTCCAGCGCCGCGCAGTGGGTGGCCGCAACGCTGGATGACGGGCTGACGGTAGCCGAAGCGGTTACGTCCAGCGTGCCCAGCGTGACGGTGGAGCCGCGCGAGCCAATTACAGCGAGCACGGCCACAGACGCCGCATCGACCGAGACATCGACCGCTGTGCCGACCGCGTCCCCCACGGCAGACGCGGCGGACGCGAATGTCGACGACGAGGCGACATTGGATGCTGCCGGTGAACGTTTTCAGCTCGACCAGCGCACGCCCTCGACCTTTGCAGAGGGCATCGAGCTGGTGCTTCACAGCGTCGAGCTGACGGCGGACGAATTTGTCTTGACGGCGGCCTTTGAAAACGCAACCGGCGAACCGCTGCGCTTTAGCGGCGGCGGTTCCCTCTCGCAGCGCGACCTGCGCCTGGTGGACGGACAGGGCAACGGCTACGAGGCGCTCGACATCGAGCGCGACCTGGCGCGCTTCCAGCCAACGGGTGGCTTTGCGCCCGGCGGAGCCGCCGTCGGCACGGTGACCTTCCCGCGGCCAAACGCCGACGGCCCATATCGCGTTGTCGGCTTCTTTGATTTTGAGCCGGAACCCTTTACGCTGGAGACGCCGCTGCCCGACGCGCCGGAGGTGCCCAACGGCGTTTACGACGTGGGCATCGATGTCTTTAGCGAGCAGGAGGTGCTGGCGCCGCTGGCGCTGCGCGTGCAGAGCGTGGAAATCGCCGATACGTTTGTGCGCTTCGACGTGGGCTTTGTCAACACGAGCTTCCAAACCTACGGCCTCTCGGTTGGCCCGCGGGCGCGAGAAGCTACGCTGCTCGACGCGCTGCGCCGCCAGTACCAGCCCGAAGAGGTCAGCGATTCGATCCGCAGCAACATCACCCCGCGCGACGGCATTGAGGCCGACGGCGTTTACACCGGTACGCTGACCTTCCCGCGCCCGCAGTCGCTGAGCGAACTGCGCTTGGTCTTCCCGCAGTACCAGCCGCTGACGCTGCAGTTTGACGAGAGCGGATTGGTCGGCAGCGAGGGGGCAAGCGACGGCGAAGCCCCGGCCTTGAGCGCTTCGGAGCAGACGTATCGCTCGATCAACGAAGCGCTGGCGCAGCAGGCGGACGCGCTGCTGGCTGGCGACACCGAAACGTTTCTAGCTGGGCTGGACGCAGGGCTGCAAACGGACGTAGGCAACCGCTTTGCGCGACTGGCCCAGCTACCATTGGCCGAATTTTCACTCGTGCTGGAGCCCGAACAGAATTTTCGCGGCGTGGAAAATGAGCTGGGTGGCGCGCTGGTCGAAATGCGCTATCGGCTCGATGGCGTGCCGGAGGACAACGTCTTTGTCTACAACTTTGTCGCCGATCTCGAACGCGACAGCGCGGACGACGGCTGGGCCATCACCACGCTGTCGCCAAATCGCCTGCCGCCCTTCTGGTGGACGGGCGGCTTCACCCTCTTTGAAACGGAGCACTTTCTGCTGCTGTCGCGGGCGGAGAATGAAGATTTTGCGCTGGCGGAGGCAGAAGTTGAAGCGGCGTACGAGGCGCTGGCGGCGCAGGGGCTCCCGCTGGAGGAGCGCTACGTGGCCTACTTCACCCAAGCGGCCAGCGACTTCTACGAGCTGACCGGCACGAATCGAGCCAACCTGCTGGGCGTCGCCCTTTCGACCTACGAGACCACCGACGAGACCATCAACGTGCGCAATCGCGCCTTTTACCTCAACGGCGAAGCGCTGGCCGATCCGCGCCGCGACCCCGACGAGCGGCAGACAACCATCACCCACGAGCTGGTGCACCTCGCCTTTGCCCAAAGCTCGCGCCCCTACACGCCCTCCTGGCTGAGCGAAGGTCTCGCCGTTCACTACTCCGGTGAAGACTCCGCCGAGGCGCGCACCCGGCTCTTCACCGAGGGCCGCATGAATGAGGTCGACCTGGTGGAGCTGACGAGCCTGACCGAGCTGGGCGAGCACGACTACCTGGGCGAAACCACCAATTTTCGCTACATCTTTTCCGGCGCCACGGTCGCTTACCTGATCGAGACCTTTGGCGAGCAGACGCTGCTGGACTTTTACCAGGCCTACGCCGAGTTGCCCGTCGAGGACGTGGAGGAGCGGATGCCGCGCTACCAGAGCGCCTACGCCGTGGAGGCCGTTTTCCAGGAGCTGAGCGAAGAGTTTACCACTCAGAGCGTCCAAGATTTTTTTGGGCTGACGCTGGCCGAGCTGGATGAAGCCGTGAAGGCATGGATTGCGGAGCAGGTGCAGTAGCGCTATGCCTCGTCGACACCTACTTGAAATTCACGAACAGCCGTGGTGTCCGCCTGCCGTGCGCGATGTGGCGACGGGCGTGCTCGCCGTGATCGCCAACGTGGGGCGGCAGTACGACGGCGTGCTGCCGCGGCTGGACGCTGCCTTGCGCGCAACCGGCGCGACCCAAATTGTCGATCTCGGCTCCGGCGGGGGCGGGCCGTGGCTGCGGCTGGCGGGCCAGCTCAACGCGCGTCGACAAGCGTCCGACGTGCCGCCGGTCGACGTGTTGCTCACCGACCTCTTCCCCAGCAGCGCCGTTGCCCACCGCCAAACTACGCGAAATCTACCGCCCCACCTTGCACTCGAACCAGCGCCCGTCGACGCCACCGCCGTGCCCGCCCGCGTAACGGGCTTTCGCACGCTCTTCACCGCCTTTCACCACTTTCGCCCCGCCGCCGCCCGTGCAATTTTGCAGGACGCCGTGGATCGCGGCGAGGGCATCGCCATCCTCGAGCAGACGGAGCGCAGCCTGCGCGGCGTGCTCACGATGCTGCTGCTGCCGCTGGTCGCGCTGATCGCCGTGCCGCTGGTGCGTCCGCTGCGGCCAGCCTACTTGTTTTGGACTTACCTGCTGCCCGCCGTCCCGCTCGTGCTGGCATTTGATGGTGTCGTCTCCTGCCTGCGCACATATGACGAGGATGAACTGCGCGCGCTGCTTGACGGGTTGGTCGACGACGGGGCTGGACCAAAATATACCTGGTCGATCGGGCGGGTGAGCAGCCCGATCTCGCCGATTGGCGCAAAGTATCTGATTGGCGTCCCCTCGTCCACTCGTGACGCCGCTAGATAAAATTTTGCAGCAGCAGCAGTGTCGACATGCCGACCACAATCGTCCAAAGCAAGCTGCGCATGCGCCAGGCAACGACCGCCGCCGCCAACCCCGCCAGCAGCCGCGGGTTGGCGACGACGCTCGGTGCGCCATCCACCAGCAGCAGCGCGGGAAAGACGAGCGCCGAGAGCACGGCGGCGGGCACAAAGCGCAGGGCGCGCTCAAACCAGCGCGGCAGCTGAACGCGCCCGCGCAGGAAGAAAAAGGAGGAGCGCAGCAGGAAGACGCTGCCGCTCACGAGAATCACCATCAGCCAGATCGATTGGTTGCTCACGGTTGCTCCTCCGCTGAAGGGTCTGTTGGGATTGGCTCCGGTCGCTGCTGATTTTCCAGCCACAGGCCCATCGCCATCCCCGCGACCGCTGCCGTGGCCAGCCCCAAATTATACGGCAGCGGCGACGCCACCAGCGCCACGACGCCCGCCGTCAGCGCCGCCAATGCGCTGGCGCGATCCGTGATGGCGGGAAAAATCAGCGCGAGAAAGAGCAGCGGAATCACAAAATCCAGCGACCAACGTTCCGGCACGCTGGCGCCGAGCAGCACGCCCAGCAGCGTCCCCAGCGTCCAGCACGTCCACGAGGTCAGCCCCATTCCCAGGTAAAACCAGAGCCGACGCGGCTGCCCGGCGTCGCCCGCGTACTGCGGCTCGCGGGGGAAGCGAATCATCGAGACGGCAAAGGGCTGGTCGATCAGCACGTAACCGACCAGGGCTTTGGTTGCGGCGGAGATGCGCTGGAAGTAGAGGCTGAGCGAGGCGCTGTACATCACGTAGCGCAGGTTGATCATGACCGTCGTGCCCACGATGACAATCAGCGGCGCATCCCGCCCCAGCAGGTCAAGCGCGGCCAGCTGCGAGGCCCCGGCAAAGGTCAACACGGAGAAGAGCGTCGCCTGCAGGCGAGAGAGCCCAACCCCCAGCGCGACAATGCCCGCCAGCGCGCTAAACGGAATAATCGCCACCATCAGCGGCAGCACCTCGCGCACGCCCGCCCAGAAGACGGCTCGATTGGTCACGAAGAAACCTCGAATCTATTTACCAAAATTTTCCAAAAATTAGAGCAGCGGCAAACGCGAAAGAAGGCGGTCCACGAAGAGCACGAAGGTACACGAAGGAAAGAACGTTGAGCCTCTTCCTTCGTGTACCTTCGTGCTCTTCGTGGATAAATTTCTTATCTACGGTATTTACCTTGTCAATTTTTGGACGATATTCGCCGACGAGAAGCGAGTTTGTTTTACAGAGCAATAGTTTACCCGATGTTACAATCATAAGCGATGATTCCAATTACCCACACCCTCGCCATCGACGAGAACGAATTGAGCTTTGACTTCGTGCGCGCCTCCGGGCCGGGCGGGCAGAACGTCAACAAAGTCGCCAGCGCCGTGCAGCTGCGCTTTGATTTGATGGCGTCGCCCAATTTGCCGCCGGGAGTCAAGCAGCGCGCGCGTCGCTTAGCGGGCAGCCGACTGACGGACGACGGCGTGCTGGTGATCGGCGCGCGCGGATCGCGCTCGCAGGTGCGCAACCGCGAGGAGGCGGTGGAGCAGCTGGTCGAGCTGCTGCGCGAGGCTACCAAAATCCCCAAGAAGCGGCGCAAGACCAAGCCGACGCGCGCTTCCAAGGAGCGGCGTTTGCAAAAGAAGAAGCGGCGCGGCGAGAAGAAGCGCAATCGACGCGTGGATTACTGATTGGCATTCAAACGCGCAAGCGTCAACTTTCTGATCCTCACAATCCAACCCTAAAAGTATGACCGCAAACTTGACCAGTGGTACAATAGCGCCGGCAAACGAGTCCGCTTGCCAGTTTAAATGCTTTGTTCGCGACACTGTTGCCGCTTTGACCCAGGAACTGCTGTGATGGCCCGCCCCGATATTTTATTTCTCGTGCTGGATACCCAGCGCGCCGACCGACTTTCGTGCTACGGCTACGACAAGCCCACCTCGCCCCACCTGGACGCGCTCGCCGCCGACGCCACGCGCTTTGCCCACGCCATGGCCTCTGCCCAGTGGACCGTGCCTTCGCACACCTCGATGTTCACGGGCACCTACCCCTCCGTCCACCGCACGCAGCACGCCAACTCCGTCGTCCCTCCCACGCTGCCGACTTTGGCCGAGCGGCTGCGCGCGGGCGGCTACTACACCGCAGCCTTTTGCAACAATCCCCTGGTGGGCGTTGTTAACAACGGCTTGCGGC
Organism: Caldilineaceae bacterium; assembly: GCA_965213595.1. Classification (GTDB taxonomy): domain Bacteria; phylum Chloroflexota; class Anaerolineae; order Caldilineales; family Caldilineaceae; genus JBCCFC01. The sequence goes on from CBDBZO010000004.1 coordinate 253,283, forward strand.
GCGGCTTTCTGAGCTTTCTCAACTACGCGGGCTGGCTGACTTCGCGCCCCAACCAGGCGGGCGAGCAGCGGGGGCTGATCGGACGCTATCGCCAGTGGTTCAAGCGGCGGCTAGCGGCGGTCGTCAACTTCATGCAGGATTCCTTTGCGCGCTCGGACGCGCTCTTGGCCTTTGCCTTTACGCCGATTATGATTCCGCTGTGGCAAACGGCGCTCAGCTTCAAGGGCAATACGGCCAAATCGCTGGACGATGCGGCGCGGCTGCTGGTCGAGCGCGACGAAGCCGCGGGGCGACCGATCTTTGCCTTTGTCAACCTCATGGGCACGCACACGCCCTACCAGCCGCGCCAGCGCCACCTGGAGCGCTTTGCCCCCAACGTGCTCTACGACAGGGCAGCGCAGCGCTACATGCGCCGCTTTAACGCCGACCCCTTTGGCTGGATGGCTCCCATATCGCCCGGAAAAGCCGCCGCCCACCGCGATCTGCACGACGGGCTGTACGACGCCGAAGTTGCCAACCAGGATGAGTATCTCGGCGAGTTTTTCAACAGGCTGCGCGAAAGCGGGCGGCTAGACGAAATGCTCGTGATCATCGTCGCCGACCACGGCGAGCATCTGGGCGAGAAGGGGCAGATGGGCCACTCCTTTATGCTCTATCGCGAGCTGGCCCATGTGCCGCTCATCGTGCGCGATCCGTCCGGCTCGCTGGCGCGGGGCGCGGTGATCGACGACGTTGTCTCGACGCGGCGCTTGTTTCACACGGTGCTGGACGCCGCGGGGCTGGCGGACGAGGCCGAGCAGCCCTTCTCGCTGCGTAAAAACATCACCGAACCCAACGGCGATGATGTCTTCGCCGAGGCCGTGCCGCCCTCCAACGTGCTGGCGATCATGCAGCAAAATCAGCCCGAGTCCGTCACCAGATATCGTTACGATCTAACCCGCCGCGCCGTCTGGCACGCCTCGCACAAGCTCGTGCGGCGCGAGGATGACGACCGCGAGCTGTACGATTACCTGGCCGATCCCGCTGAAACGCAGGACTTGAGCGACGAGCTCGTCGACGAAGCGAACGATTTGCGCGAGCGGCTGCTCGCCTTCAAGCGCGCCCAGGATGCCGTTGCCGCGCCTGCCCAACAGAGCGCCGAGCAGAGCGACCCGCAGGTGCAGCGTCGCCTCAAGGCGCTGGGCTATCTGGAGTAGCGGCGGCTGAGCCCGTCGAAGCCAAAGCGAGTCAACCCCTCAAATTCCCAAAGAACCGAAATTCTTTGGCAAACAGCGCCTCAGAGTGACAAATCGTGGTAGCTGTTCAGCCCTCACGCCCAACCCCTCACCCAAGATGGGAGAGGGGAGCCGTTCTCTCCGCAGCCACAGAGAGGCTTGGGCAGGAGCCTGAACAGTTACAAATCGTGAACGACTGAATCTAACTTCCCCGCTGCGAAGCCGCGCTCCGTGGTACAATTGAGGAAATTTTATGCAACCACCATTTGATCCCATCATCTTTCAGGCTGGCCCGATTGCGCTACGCTGGTATGGCCTGCTGCTGGTGACGGGCATGATCGTGGCGGCCTGGGTCGCCAGCCGCTACGTTGCGCGCAAGGGGGAGGACCCAGAAGGCGTTTGGGACATGCTGATTTGGGTGCTGATCCCGGCGCTGATCGGCGCGCGGCTCTACTACGTCTTTATTCAAGCGCCGCGCGAATTGCTCTTGGGCGAGGGCGGCTTTTTGGATAACCCCCTCTCCATCTTTGCGATTTGGACGGGCGGCATCCACATTTTTGGCGCGTTTATCTTTGGCGCCATTGCACTCTGGCTCTACGCCCGCGTACGCAAGCTGCCCGTGCTCACCTATCTCGATGCCGTCGCGCTTGGCCTGCCGCTGGGGCAGGCGATTGGGCGCTGGGCCAACTTCATCAACCAGGAGCTTTACGGCCCGCCAACCACGCTGCCCTGGGGCCTCGACATTGAGGCCCGGCACCGCATCCCGCCTTACAACAATCTCGAACTCTACCCACCCAGCACGCTCTTCCACCCGCTTTTTCTCTACGAATCGCTCTGGAATTTTCTCGGCTTTGGCCTAATTTTCTGGATTTCGCGCCGCTTCGCTGCTAGGCTGCTCCCCGGCGACATTCTGCTGATGTACCTGATTTGGTATCCGTTTGGTCGCTTCTTTATCGAGTTCATCCGCACCGACTCGTGGTTCTTCCCCGGCACGCCCTTTAACACCGTTCACCTGCTCTCGGCCATCGCCGTCATCGGCGCGTCGATCACGCTCTATCTGCGCCATCGCGGTCGCAGCGCGGGTGGCCGCAGCACGGGCGGGCCCAATCGCGCGGCTCGACGCCGACAAGCGCGGGCTGCGGGATAGACACAGGAAGGCCCGTCGAGTTTTGAGAACTCGGCGGGCCTTTTTGCGTCTGCTTTATTGTTTTCGCCGCCGCTGCCGTTTCGACCTCTACCATCTTAACCTCTGGAGCCGTCAGCGGACGCGGAAATGGCAACTTCTCGGTCTTGTACAATCCTCATTCATAAGCACCGGCGACGGGTTGACCGTCTGCGCCAGGCCATCGGGCAGCACGATTTCTACTCCGCCAGCACGTCCGGCGCTGATTTGCGCATCGGCTGCCTCTCCCCATACGTCAGCGACCGCCACAGCCACTCCAGCGGGCCGAAGCGGAAGGCGCGCAGCCAGAGCGCGCTGAGCGGAATCTGCACGAGCCAAATCAGCAGCGCCAGCGCCAGCCCTGCCGCGGCGTTGATCTGACCAAACAGGGCCAGCCCGTAGCCGTAGAAGATCAGCGTGCAGAGCAGCGACTGCGCAATGTAGTTGGTTAGCGCCATGCGGCCAAGCGGAGCAAGCGCGCCCAGCCAGCGCCCCCAAGGCTGCCGCAACGCCAGCATCAGCGCGGCGACGTAGAAGAGCATGAGCGCTGGTGCACCAATCGTCTGTGCGCTGACGGCCGCGGCAAAGCGCCACGACAGCTCGCCCGGCGCAAGCAGCGCGCTCAGGCTGGCAAAGAGCGCGTTGAGCGTCAGCCCGATCACGCCGCCCCAGAGCAGCAGCCGCCGAAAGAGAGGCAGATGCTGCTCGACGCTGTAGAAGATGCGCCGCTTGCCAAACCAAGCCCCCACCAAAAACATGGGGAATACGGTAAAGACCGCAAACAGCAGTGCGGTGTACATAAAGAGCATGTCGCTGGCGCGTTGGGCGGTCACCTCGAAGAAGTTGCCGCGGCTGTAGACGTCATACGCCCGCTCGACTTGCGCCTCCAGCACGGCAGCCTGTTGGGCAAACGACGCCTCCATCCCCGCTGCACCGGAATTAGGCGGCGCGAGACGGGCCAGCTCGACGGGCAGGACGCTCAACCAGATCAACACCACAAAGCTTGCCAGCAGCAGGGCGGCGCGTCGCAAAAGCTGCGGCGGCGTGGCGTCGCGCATGGCAAGCAGCAGGAAGCCGAGCAGCGCATAGAGGAAAAGAATATCCCCCACCCAGATGAGATAGCCGTGGACAATGCCAAAGAGCAGCAGCCACAGCAGACGCCGCGTGTAGAGCCGCCGGAAATCGACGTTGGGCACGCGACGCTCGGCGGCGCGCGTCATCTGAATGGTGAAGCCCAGACCAAATAAAAAGGAGAAGAGCGAATAGAATTTGGCTTCGGCGGCAAAGCGGATAAACCACGCAGCCGCCGTGTCGAGCGCGTTGATCCCTTCGCCGGGCAGCGCTTCGAGCTGAACAGGGTGGCTAAACGCGGCCATATTGACCAGCAAGATGCCGAGCAGCGCAAAGCCGCGCAGCACATCGATGGTGGCAATGCGCTCGCGTGCAGCCACGGGGCGCACGCCCCCTGTGGTCGAGTCGGCGGGCGGGCTGTTTGTTTGCGGCGTAGTGAGAGTTGGCGTAGTCATGATTATTTTGGTTTGATGGCACAATAGACCGGTTATCAACTGTCAAGCACGGCAGCGACGCTATACGCACGCGCTATTTGCTTTACGTATATTTTACCCCAGATGTTTCCACGATTACTTAGCTGGCTGATATCGCTTACCGCAGCGCTTATTACCTTGCTGGCTGCGGCGCGGCTGCTGTCGACTTTGCGCTGGCTGCGCATCGTCCAGGAATCGCCGCGCCCGCTCGCTTCCTTTGCGGAGGCGCAGCAGCGCGTGGCGCTGCTCCATGCGCTGGAGACGGGCGCGCACCTGTCGCCGGGCGGAGGCACACATCTGCTCCACCACGACGCTCGCACGGCGCGGGCAATCGTGCTGCTGCACGGCTTTACCAACGGCCCGCAGCAGTTCGACCAACTGGCGCAGCGGCTGCACGCGCGCGGCCACAATGTGCTCGTGGCGCGCATGCCCGGCCACGGCCTGCGCGATCGCTCGGCACAGTCGCTGGCGGCGCTAACGGCGAACGACTTGGTTGCGGCGGCCAACGAGGCGGCGGATGTGGCGAGCGGGCTGGGCGAGCGCGTGAGCGTCGTCGGCTTTTCGATGGGCGGCATCCTGGCGGGCTGGCTGGCCCACCACCGCGCGGATGTAGACGAAGTAACGATCATCTCTGCACCGTACCACATGCACGCCGTCGATACGCGTCTGCTCGGCCTGCTGCCCCCGCTGCTGCGCTTTCTGCCCAACCGCTTCCAGTGGTGGGACCCGGAACGCGGCGAGCAGCGCGCTGCCCCACAGCACGCCTATCCGCGCTTCCCGCTGCACGCGCTGGCGGCGCTCATCCACCTGAGCAATGCGGTGCTGGCCCACGCCAATCGGCGCGCCCCGCTGGTGGAGCGGCTGCTCGTGATTAGCAACCCCACGGACGAGGCCGTGGATAGCAGCGGCCTCGCCACCCTGGCCGCACGCTGGCGGCAGCACGGCGCCGCGGTGCGCGAATTTGCCTTCGACGAAACGTGGGCGCTGCGCCACGACATCATCGATCCTACCCAGCCCGCACAGCAGGTGGAGCGCGTCTACCCGGTGTTGGAAACGCTTCTGTTTCCGGATGCGGAAGAGCGCGCCGCATAATTTACATCAAATGGCGTGCGGGAAAACGAGTTGGTTCCCGATAAAGAAAGCAGACGCGCTTTGTCGCAAAAGCTTCAGATAGCCAGATATGGATAAACAGCACCCACCTGAACAGGCAGACGCTGCGGCAGTAACGCCAGCAGCGCCTTTGCCGTTGGCGAAAGAAGAACAAAGTGCCGAGCCAACTGCCGAGCCAACTGCCGAGCCGGTTGCCGAGGGGCGGCGCGGCTCGTATATCACGTTGGCGGCTGCTGTCCTCCTCCTTCTTTCTGCTGCGGGCAGCTACGTTTATCTGCAGCGCAGCGGCAGCGACAGCCTTGAGATTGCCAAACTGGAAGTAACGGTTGACGACATTTTTTACGGCAGCGAGAACAATAATCTTGAGTCTCCGCCGGTCTGGCACGTTCAGCGTAACGCACCGGTGCAGGTACATGTCATCAACAGGGGGGAGCTAAATCACAACTGGGCCATTGTCCACAAAGACATTGAACTGCCCGTTCCCTTTAGCGAGGGGCAGAGCAGCGACAAAATTCTCTTTACCGCGGGCATGGTTTATGGCGACAATGAAACCACGCTCACCTTTTTTGCGCCGGACGTAGGCGAGTACCAGGTAATCTGTACGGTTGAAGGTCACTATCCCTTTATGCAGGGTCGGCTAATTGTCGAGTAGACACCCTTTTGACTAATGCGTAAACGCTATTTAATCGCTATCATTATTGCCGTGGAATTGGCTGTTGGCTTGGCCCTGGCCGTAAGTTTTCGCGATCTTCTGCACGAGCGGGCCAATCAACCGGCGGCAGGTAATGCAGTGAACACAGCCGCGCCCGCCGCGGAGCAAGTCACCATTGAACCCGCAGCATTTGTGGGTGCTTCCGTGGGCGATTCCGCGAACGCCGCCGCTGGCCCTACTGTGCTCGACGGCGAGACGGCTCCGGTTCAGCCGTCGTCGGCCAACGTGCCCGCCGCCGTGTTTACGCTTTTTCAGCCGCTGCCCGCACAGGCTCCCTCGCTCGATTACGAACGCAGCGAAGCGCTCATCGCGCTGGGGCGCACGCTTTGGTACGATCCGCGCCTCTCCGCTTCGCAGCAGATGAGCTGCAACACCTGCCACCCGCTGGGCCAGTACGGCGCGGACAACCTGCCACGCTCGCTCGGCCACCGAGGGGATCCCGTTCGCCGCAACGCGCAAACGGTCTACAACGCAGCCCTGCACGTAGCACAGTTCTGGGATGGCCGCAGCCCCACCGTCGAACATCAGGCTATGGAGCCGATTACCTCCGCTGCGGAGATGGGTATGCTGGACCCTGCATGGGTGGAAGCGCTTCTGGGCTCGATTCCCGGCTATGCGCTGCTTTTTGCCGCGGCCTTCCCCAGCGAGGCCAACAGCATCACCTACGACAACGTCGGCACGGCCATCGGCGCGTTCGAGCGCGGGCTGCTTACGCCCTCGCGCTTTGATGACTTCCTGGCAGGCGATGCCAGCCAGCTAACGGACGCCGAACAGCAGGGGCTGACGACCTTCGTCGAAGTCGGCTGCACGGGCTGCCACCTGGGCACAACTGTAGGCGGCCTATTTTATAAGAAGCTGGGCGAAATCATCCCGTACAGCACGCAGGACCCGGGGCGATACGAGGTGACCGGCAGCGAAGACGATCGCCACGTCTTCAAAGTGCCCAGCCTGCGCAACGTCACGCGGACGGCGCCTTACCTGCACGACGGCAGCATTGCCACGCTGGAGGAAATGGTTGCGCTGATGGGGCGCCACCAGTTGGGCAAGGAGTTGAGCGAGCGGGAAATTGGCGAAATTATGGCGTTCCTGCACGCGCTAACGGGCGAGATTCCGCTGTCGTATGTCGCGGAGCCGGAGCTGCCTGCGAGCGGCCCAAACACGCCTGGGCCCCAGCTTGAATAGCGCTTGCAAGGATGTTTGTCAATTACAACCGTCATGGTTTTCGCTAAGTCGCGGTTCGCGAAATTTGCTGGGTTCTCTGAGCTTTGATGGGGTAGGAGGGCAAGGCTCGACCAACGGTGCGACGCACTTCGGAAAGTGCGTCGCACGTTTGCGGTAAGTCCTTCCCCTTTCGGGTGATCGACCAGCCGGATGTGCGACGCACCTCGGAAGGTGCATCGCACGCTGGGTCGCCTTGCTCGTGCACCCCACAATCCCTCGGAGTGCCATTTGCTTTTCTTGATGGAACGTTTGCATTAGAGAATGATCGCTCAGCAATTGTGCTGTCTAATCTGTGCAAGCAGCTGAGTTCAAATATACATCCACTACCTGTCCACCACATCACCTCCTTTGCCCCATGAAAAATTTTCGAGAAAACATAATTTACGTACTGCTTGGCGTTGTCGCCCTGGTATTGGTTGGCATAACGGTGGGTTTGCAGCTGTACAGTTCCTCCAGCGAAGGGCTCGGCCTTTTGGATGCGCTGTTCAGCCCCACCGCCGCACCCCTTGCTGCATCCACGCCCAATCTGCCCGCGACCGCCGAGCCGTTGAGCGTCGTTGCTTCAACCACTGTGCCAACTGTTGCGGCAGAGCCAGCAACGCCAATCGCCGTCGAAGTTGTCGCCGCCGTTGCGGCAGCCCCGGCAGCTCCGGGGGCTGCTGGGACAAGTGCCCAATCGTCGACCACGGCCTCGCAGCCGGGCGTGAACACGGCGGGCGTCGGCGACGTAGAGGCTCAGATGTTGGCGGCCACGCGGCTCACCACCAGCCTCAGCGACGAGGTGATCACCGAGTTGGTGTACGATGATCAAAATGCCCTCGGCTTTGTCTCCTTCGATAACTACACGGCGCAGCGCGACAAGCTGCGCTCGCTCGCTCTGCCCGCGCTCACCGGCAGCGGGTTTGTCAACTTGAGCGCCCAAGGCGAGCTGCCCGTCGACTATCCCTTGGTGCGGCCGCTCTTTCTGTACACAACGGCCAGCGCCCTGCAGCAGCCGGAGACTGCGGCTTACCTGGCCTGCTACCTTGGCAGCGTCGACGTGGCCAGCCGGGCGGTTGGCATCTTCCCGCCCAGCACCCTACAGTTTGCGCAGAATATCAACCGCTTTAACGAAGTGCTGGGGCGCACCGGCGTGCCCACCTGTGAGGCGAACGGGTTGACGGCCGCCACAGTTGTCGTCGAAGGCAGCACAACCGTCGCGCCGCTGAGCGAACAAATTCGCGACCGCTTCATGGAGGCGGGCTACGCTGGCAATGTCATTGTCAACCCCGTCGGATCGGGCGAAGGCATCAGCCGCTTCTGCACAGAAAGCGACGCTGGGGGCCGCGTCGATATTGCGATGGCGAGCCGCCCCATCCGCGAGGACGAACGGGCAGCGTGCCGCGACAGCGGGCGCGAGCCCCTGGAGTTTGTGGTGGCAACGGATGCGCTGGCCGTGGTCGTCAGCACCAGCAATTCCTTTGCGCAAGCGCTCACTTTCTCCCAGCTGCAGGATGCCTTTACGAGCGCGGAGCTCTGGTCGGACGTCAACCCCAGCTGGCCGCAGGAGTCCATTGCGCGGGTCGTCCCCCCACCCAACCGCGGCACGTTTGATTTCTTTGTCGAGGCGGCCTTTGATCCCAACCTGCCCGATGTCGCGGCAGCGCTGGCCGCCCAAGTTTCCCTTCCGCCCACGCCCAACCCCTCGCCCGAACCTGCTGCGGCTGAACCCGTCGCCGCCAGCAGCACCGCCGCCAGCAGCACCACCACCGACACCATCGCCACCGACACCATCGCCACCGACAGCACCCTGCTGGCAACGAATACGATCGCCCTGACCGACGGCGCGTCGCCCGCTACGTCCACGCCGGTGCCGCCGACGCCGCCCTCGGTCGACGCGTCTGCTGCCGAATTAGTCTTTGGCTCTCTCGATAGCGACAGCGGCTGCTCCTTTGCAACAGAAATCGTTGCGCGCGTGCTGGCCGACAATTTTGACTACGCAGTTCGCGTTGAACGCTTTAGCAGCATCGAGCGTTTATACCGGTCGCTGGCGCAAGAAGAGGGGGCGGAGCCCATCGATCTGACGCTCTGCCACGCCTTCCCCCGCGACAGCCAGTACCTGGCTCGGTACGGCGGTCGCTTAAACGTGATGGGCAGCGTCTACGCGCGAGCGGATAACCAGCGCTGGTACGCGCTCGTACATTCCAGCCTCTACACGCCGCTGCAGCGAGAAGCCCCCTGCGTCTACAGCCTGTTCGACGACCGACTTGCGCTCGGCGATCTGCAGTTTGAAACACAAGACGTGTCTACCTGGTTGGCGGAACACGAGGATACCGTAGCGGCTTGGGTAAGCTGCGAAGAGTAGCGTTAATTTTTTAACAAACAAACATAGTTGAGCCCCGCTCAGCGACAAGGAATAAGATGACTAAACAATACGCTAGACTCCTGCGGCTCCTAATCGTTTTCAGCCTGCTCTGTCTAAACATGCCCCTGCTCAACGTGCCTGCTGCCCTGGCGCAAGAGGACAGCGACGAAGCGCAGTCAGCGGCGGGTGATTCCATCGCAGTGGGCTCGAAGAACTTTACCGAGCAGTTGATTCTGGGGCAGATGTTGGTGCTGTTGCTCGAGGACGCTGGCTACAGCGTTGTAGACCGGACGGGAACCGGCGGCACGGACGTGGTGCGCGAGGCGCTGGAAGCGGGCGACATCGATCTCTACCCGGAGTACACCGGCACGACTTTGTCCATCCACCACGGCCTGCCGTCCAACGCCCTGCCCACCGAGCCCGACCGCGTCTACGAACTCGCCCGCTCGCTGGACGCCGCCGACGGCCTGGTCGCCCTGCCGCCCGCGCCCTTCAACAACACCTACACGCTGATGGTGCGCCAGGAGCTCGTCGACGAAGGCGTGGAGACGCTGGAGGAGCTGGCCGACTACATGACTACCGCGGAGACCGCGCTCACGCTCTGCGTCGACAGCGAATTCTTCAGCCGCCCCCAGGACGGCTTGCAGGACTTGGAGAGGCAGTACGGCTTCACCTTTGACGACGAGAACATCGTGCTGACGGACCTCGACCAGGCTTACGAGAGCCTGCGCGAGGGCGAGTGCGACGTGGCCGAGGGCTTTACCACCGACGGTCGCATCCCCGCCTACGGCTTTGCCACCCTCGAAGATTCGCTCGGCTTCTTCCCCGTCTACAACCCCGGCCCCGTGGTGCGCGCGGAAGTCATCGAGGCCAATCCCGAACTGATCGATGTGCTGACCAGCTACGGCAGCTACCTGGACGATGAAACAATGGCTCAGCTCAACGCCCAGGTCAGCCTCGGCCCAGATGGCGTGGCCAGCTCCGGTGATGAACTTTCGCCCCAGGACGCCGCCCGTCGCTTCCTGCTTGAAATCGGCCTGCTGCGGCCCGATGCCATCCGCGTAGGTGCACAAGAGACAACGGGCCAGCAGCTGCTGGCGCAGATGCTGGTTCTGCTGCTCGAGGACGCTGGCTACGAGGCGTCCGCGCAAATGAACGTGCAAAGCACCGATGCGATTCGCCAGGCGCTGCTAACGGAGGAAATCGATCTCTACCCCACTTACGTCGCCACCGACTTGGTTGTGCACCACGGCATTCCCATGCAGGCCCTGCCCTCCAGCGCCGACCGCGCCCACGCGCTGGCGCAGAGTCTGGACGCCACGATCACCGGCGTGGCGCTGCTCTCGCGCTCGCCGCTGGATAACCACGCGGTGCTGCTCGCCGGGCCGGAGCTGGTTGCGCAAGGCATCACCAGCCTCGAAGGGCTGGCAGTCAACGCCAGCGACGATGCGCCCCTGGTTCTCTGCCTCCCGCCTCAGCTCAACGACAATCTCGCCGTCGACCTGGCGGCACTGGCCGAACGCTATGCGCTCGATCCCGCCGCCCTGGCTGCGCAAACGCTGGAGGGCAACCTGTTCGAGGCGCTCTCCAGCGGTGCTTGCGACATGGCGGTGGGTGAAGCCACCGACGGCTACCTGGCCCTCAACCCCGCGGCTGGCCTGGCCGACCCGGCGGAGTTCTTCCCCGCCAACCATCTCGCGCTCGCCATGCGCCAATCCTCGCTCGTGGAACTGCCTAGCCTGGTAACGCTGCTGGACGACTTCGTGCAGAGTTTGGATAACCAGACCATTCGCCAGCTCAACGCTCAGATCGCTTATGGGCCAGACGGCGAACCCGGGAGCGGTGATGAACGCGAAGCCACGGATGTGGCGCGTATCTATCTCGAAGAAACGCAGCAAATCAGCCCCGCTCAAGTCGTCGATGCCACGGCGACGCCGACGGGTACGTTGCCGCTCACGTCTACCACTACCACAACGGACGTGGAAGCAACCGTTCCCAATAGCGAAGACTCAACCGGTGAGGACTCGGACGGTGAAGACTCGGACGGTGAAGACTCGGACGGCGAAGACTCGAACGACGGGAATTCGACCAGCACGGACTCGCCCAGCGAGAGCGCCGAACCGCCGCAGCCAACTGACGGTGAAGCCGCTATCCAGTCGCTGCGCGCGCCGCTGGAGCAGGAGTTGATCACTGCCCGCAACGCACTTGCTGCCCAAATTGGCACTGCCGGCGATGCGCCAACCATTCGCATTGCCAGCAGCAGCGAGGCGAGCCATGCGCTTTACGGTGAACTCGTTTCGCTGCTCCTGGCAAATGTTGGCTTTGACGTCAGCGCTCAGTTTGGGCTGGGCGATGCCGCGGCCCTGCGCGAAGCGTTGCGCGCGGACGAGATCGACCTTTACATCGAGTCGACCGGCGTCGGGCTGTCGCTCTTTTACGGGCTGCCTAATTTTGCGCTGCCCCGCGAGCGTGAAGTAGCCTATGGCCTCATCCGGCGCTTGGATGCGCCAAAGGGCATCGCGTGGTTGCCGCCCAGCCGGGCGGACAGCTCCTATGCCCTGCTCATTGGGCCGCTCCTGCGCGAACAACTCGGGCTGGAGACCCTCGACGACTTAGCGGCCTACACCAACGCCAATGACTCACCGCTGACGCTATGCATAAACGATTCGTTTTTCAATACGTATAACGACAGCTCGCCAGGCGGGCTGTTTGCTATTCAAGAGACGTATAATTTCCAGCTCCCCGCCGAACGGATACGCATTCTGCCCCGGCCTGAACTCTACGCTAGCTACGCCGCCGGCGAGTGCGATGTGCTGGGCACGTCGCGCCTAGATGGGCAGATCGATAGCGCCGGCTTGCACGTGCTAGCGGACACAAGCTCGGCCATCCCTGCTTTCTCTCTCAGCCCCGTGGCGCAGCGGGAGGTGATGGTGGCCTATCCAGCGCTGAGCAATCTTTTGGAGACGCTGAGCAGCTATCTAACCAGCGAGAGCCTGCGTCAGCTGGATGTTACCGTTGTCGTCGGGCCAGATGGCGAACCGGACAGCGGCGACGAGCTTACGCCGCGCAGCGCCGCCCGCGCCCTGCTGTGCAGCGACAACCTGATCGAAAGCTGCGGCGACTCATCTATCGACTCGCCCTAAATCTCAACAATCTACCTATGTCTCACAATCTACACGTCGCCGCCATTGATCTCGACGATACTCTCGTCCGCAACGACTGGACCATCAGCGAGCGAGCGCTGGTCGCCATTGCCCGCTGGCGCGCCGAACGCGGCCAGGTGGTGATTGCGACCGGTCGCCCGCCGCGCTGGACGCGCCACATTCCGGACGTGCTGCACGACGCGCCCTGGGTCTGCTACAACGGCGCGCTGGCCTTTGAGAATGGCGAAGAGATTTACCGCAACATGCTGCCCGCGGAGACGGTGCGTCGGCTGCTCGACCTCTTCGCGCGCGAGCTGCCCGAAAGCCGCATTGGCCTGGAGGTCGACGATTTGCTGCACGTTAATCGGCTGGTGGAGAGCGATGAAGCGCGCCAGGACGTGCGCCTGGCCGAAGACTTGCTCACGCTGGCTGACCAGCCCACCGCCAAAATTTTGCTCACGAGCGAACACTTTCACGCCCTGCGCGACCAGATTGAAGCGATCAGCGGCGGCGCGGGCTTTCTCGTCTCGTCCAAAGTGGGCATGGTGCAGATGATGGCGCCGAACGCCTCCAAAGCGACGGCCCTGCGTGAGCTGGCCGCGCGCTGGGGTTGGGGAATGGAGAACGTGGTTGCCTTTGGCGATGATGTCAACGATGTGGAGATGGTGCGCGAAGCCGGGCTGGGCGTTGCCATGGAGAACGCTGTGCCCGAAGTCAAGGCCGTTGCCAGCCGCGTCGCGCCCAGCAACGATGAAGACGGGGTGGCGGCTGTGCTGGAGGAGCTGCTGGCGGCGTAGGGGCACGCCATGGCGTGCCCCTACGACCGTTTACCGAGCCGTCACCAGCGGCAGGTAGACGCTGTCGGTCACCTCGAAGTCCGGCAGGTTGCTGTCTTCTCCGTTGTCGACGAGCTCGACGGCCTGCCAAACTACAAAGGTCGAGACGTGCTGATTGGCGGGCAAGCCACCGCCGCAAAAGACTTCGGCCACGCCCACGGCCCCCTCGCCGAGCGTCCAGCACCAGGGGCCCGCTTCGTCACGTTCGGGCACGTAGCTGCTGCCAGGGCCAATGGGGATGTTGATCCAGCCGGAGCCCTGCTTTGTCTCGCGCACCGTGTAGCTGTCGTATGCTTCGTCGCCAAGCATCTCCAGCCCGTCCGACCAGTACAAAATTTCCTGGCCGCGCACGTACTCCTCGTCCAGCCCGATAACGGCGGCAAAGAGGTGGTGATCGCCGCCCGCGTCGTCGAAGTAATCCGGTGCGCCAAGCGGCCGCAGGTACTCCTCGCGCGCCCAAGCCGGCGCTGCGCCGCGTGCGTCCGAGGGCTCCCACGAGCCATCGCGTGTCGTCCACACGTCCTTGATCAGGTAGACGATATCGCCGGGTGCGCTCGCCTCTTCGGCGTCGGGCCGCTCGTCGAGGGCGTGAATCATCAGGTTGAGCGGCTCAAACCAGTCGCTCGTGCGGCGCTCAAGCGCGGGGGCCGTACCATTGGATTCACTGTCCCCATCGCCGCCGTCCCCATCGCCACCGTCGCCGTTGTCCTCATCACCCTCGCCGCCGTCGCCATCGTCGCCTTCGCCATCGTCCTCATCACCCTCGCCGCCGTCATTCTCTCCCGCATCGTCATCAGCGGGTGAATCGCTGTCGCGCTCGACGGTGACCTCCTGCCACACCACGAAGGTCGATACGTTTAAGTCGTTTGGCAGCCCCACGCCGCAGAGCACCTCCGCGGCGCGCTCGGCCCCGCTGCCGAGCGTCGCGCACCAGGGGCCCGCCAGCCCCGCATCGGGGTCGTAGACGCTGCTGGACGCCAGCCCGTTGTTGGCCCAGCCGGAGCCAAACTTCGTCCGCGTTTCGTAGAATCCCCCGTAGCCCGCATCGCCCAACCGCGCCACGCCATCGGACCAGAAAACCAGCGGCTCCTCGCGCAGCAGATTGCCCTCGGCATCGAGCACGGCGGCGAAAAAGATGCGCGACTTGTCGCTGTCGTCAAAGCTGTCGACGCGGTAGGCCGGCGCGGCCCACGGCGGCGCGTTGTGCGGATCGCCGCCCGTTGCCCACGAGCCGTTGAGCGTGGTGAAAACATCCTTGATCACCAGCACCGTCTCGGTATCACCGGCGACTACGTCCGCCAGCACGTCGTCGGCGTCGGGCCGCTCGCCGATTGCATAAATCGTGAGATTGTCCGCCTCGGTCGCATCGCTGAGCCGCCGCTCGACGGTCGCGGTGATGCCGTCGGTGATGGTGATGCTTTCCACAACCGCGATGTCGGTGCTCGCGGTGAGCGAAGACGTGGTGGGGAAGAAGAGGCTGTAGATGGCCACCACGGCGGCGGCAAGGGGTGCAGAGAACATAAAAACTCCTGTTGGGTAGCGATCAGTTTGCAAGGGCATTTGGGCTGCTGGTCGATTGTGTGCAGACCGTCCGCAACATTTCTACAGGGGATGACGCCTTTTTTGAGACAAAGTGACGCTCAGATTCTATGTTTGTTGCAAAAAACAACGTAGCTTAACCTAAAATGTGACAAATTTCCTCGTCTGAACTTTTGTTTCTCACTTCGACGATGGAAAATTCTACGCGCAATCGACAAAAGTTCGTCGCCCATACAAAAAACTTTGCGCATTCTACTCAGCATTTAGCGCCTGAAGCAGTTCTAGGCTATTTCAAGAAAATAGGTACGCCACGGGGAGGCGGATAGGCGACATATTTAATTTCATGAATAGCCCTACTCTCTTTCGACGCACGCAACTCGCGGTACGTGCGCGATATTGAGAGTAAATTTCAAGTATTGAGCCACAACAAGTATAATACGTGCGTCTGAACAGCTGGAAGCGTCGACTCTATCTGACAGAACCTTTTACAAAATTCTACATGCTTTCCAATCACTCCTCCACCAAGGCCGAGACGGCACGCAACAACGCCCCCGTCAATGCCGCAACCGGGCCAGCAAGAAGCTCGACGGCGCGGCACGGTCGCCTGCTGCGCTGGCTGCTCACGGCGGCGCTCGTGGCGCTGGCGCTGGCCTCGCTCTTTTTGGACACGCTAACGACGGGCGTTGGACGCGCTTTCTTCGTCGAGCGACTACAGACGTTTTCCACTATTTTTCTGGGCATCTTTATCGAAGCCGCGCCCTTTCTGCTGGCGGGCTCGATTGTCTCCGGCTTTATCGCTATTTTCGTGGACCAGCGCATTCTGGAGCGCTGGCTGCCGCGCAACCCCGTGGGCGCGGCGCTCTCCGGTGCGGCCATGGGGCTGGTCTTTCCCGTCTGCGAGTGCGGCGTCGTGCCGGTGACGCGGCGGCTCTACGAAAAGGGACTACCGATGTCGATTGGCATCGCCTTTCTGCTGGCCGCCCCCGTCGTCAACCCCATCGTGATAGCCAGCACCTACGCCGCCTTTGGTTTTGGCCCCGTTCTGATCGGTCGGCTCGTTTTTAGCTTTGCCATCGCCTCCCTTATCGGCCTGATCTTTCACTTTGCCAAGCCCAACGAAATGCTGCTGCCCGCCGTCAACGACGCCCACGCCGCCGCCCACCACGACCACAGCCCCGCTGAGTTTGCCCATCTTCCACGCACGCAACGCATCCAAATGGCGCTCAACACGGCGGGCGATGACTTTCTGGACATGGGGCGCTATCTCATCATCGGCTCCATGCTGGCGGCGACGATGCAGACGATTGTGCCACAATCCGTGCTGCTTTCGGTGGGCCAGGGGCCGGTGATTTCGGTGTTGGCCATGCAGGCACTGGCCTTTGTGCTTTCCGTCTGCTCGACCGTTGATTCGTTTATCGCGCTCTCGTTCGCCGGCACCTTCTCGACCGGGGCGATTGTGAGCTTTCTCGTCTTCGGCCCCATGGTCGATATCAAAAGCGCGCTGATGTTCTTGGGCGTTTTCAAACGCCGCATTGTTGGCTACTTAATTTTGCTGCCGCTGCTGCTGGCGCTGCTGGTGGGCGTGGCGTGGAATTTACTGGCGTAGAAGAAAGGAAATTTTAATGAGCCAAAGTCGCATTCAAACGGCGGCGAAAGCGCTGCTGCTGCTCGGTATCGCGCTCTTTCTGTGGACGCGCCTTTCGGGCGGCACGCTGAGCTACTACGTCAGTCCGCGCTTCTGGTGGCTGACCATCGTCGGCATGATTGGCCTGGTAATTGTCGCCCTGAGCTACCGCTGGCCGAGCGGCGATCAGCCAGCCCACGACCACAATCACGAGCACGAGCACGAGCACGAGCACGCGCACGAGCACGAGCACGCGCATCACAATCACACCGAGCACGTTCATCACCGGCTGCGCTGGGGCGGCGCGCTCATTGTGGCGCTGCCGATTTTGTTCGGCCTGCTCGTTCCGGCACAGCCGCTGGGCGCTTCGGCGCTGGGCAACCGCGAGATCGACATCAGCAGCTCCGCCCTGCCGCAAACGGTGCAGGCCGCTGCCGAAAAATCTGCCCTCTCGCGCAATATCCTGGACTGGATGCGTGCCTTTCAAAGCGGCGACCCCACCCAGTACGTGGGCGAAGAGGCGCAGGTAACGGGCTTTGTCTTTCACGATGAGCGGCTGGCGGAGAATCAGTTTCTCGTGGCGCGCTTTACCGTCAACTGCTGCGCAGCGGATGCACAGATTGCGTGGCTTGTCGCCGAAACGCCGGACGCCGGGACGCTCGTCACCAACGAGTGGGTGGAGGTGCGCGGTATCTTTGGCGAGGGCGGCGAAAGCGGCCTGCCCGTGCTGCAAGTCAGCCAGCTGGCGCAGGTAGACATCCCCAACTTTCCCTACTTGTATCCGTAAAGCGCCCCCGAATGAAGTCTTTCTCTCTGGATCGGATTGTGCTGGGGACATCCGTGCTGCTGGCCATGCTCGTGGGCGGCATCGCCTGGTGGAACAGCCGCGCCGCCCCCCCAAGCGACACAGATGGCCCGCAAATCATCTTCTCGCGCGTGAGCGAAACGGGCCAAACGCATCTCTTTCTGCTGCCCTTCTCCACGCCGGATGGTTCTGCGCCGGGTGATTTTGCCACATCGAGCGCCGCGCTGGCAGAGCCGATCCAGCTTACCGATGCCGATCTCAACGTGTGGAGCTACGAGGACGCGCCGGGCGACGCCGACATCGCGCTGACGGCGCTGGCCGAGGACGGCACGGCGGACGTGCTGCGGCTAAACCCGGCCACCCAAGCGCGCCAAGCGCTCGTCGACTGCGAGACGGCCTTCTGCGGCGTCGATGCCTTCTCGCCGGACGCTCGCCTGCTGGCCTACAGCCGACGCAGCGCCGAGCAGGCCGGGGCTTCCACCTTTAGCCCGCCGCGGCTCTGGCTGCTCGACATCGAAAGCGGCGAAACGCTGCCCGTCTTCGCCGATAGCCAGACGCTCTCCTTTGGCGCGCGCTGGTCGGCGGATGGCGAATGGATCAGCTACGTCTCGCCCAATCCCGTAGGCGTGGGCGTCTATAATCTGCAAACGGGCGACGGCCAGTTCTATGAGACTTCGACGGGCGAGGCGGCTGTTTGGCATCCGCAGCGCAACGAAGTGCTCTACAGCGAATCGGGCCAAAGCGGCGACTATTTTGTCGTTCACCTGATTTTGACTGACCCAACTACCGGCGCGCGAACCAACCTAAGCCTGGTGGACAATCCGAGCGTGGAGGGGCTGGACGCCACGCCCGTGGAGGACAACCTGCCCGCCTTCTCGCCGGACAGCAAGTGGATCGCCTTTCGGCGCAAGGCCTTTGCCGGCCCAAACGCCACGCGCACCAAGCAGCTCTGGCTCATGCGCGCCGACGGCACGGACGCCCGCCCGCTGACTCACGATGACGAAATTGATTACGGCCCGCCGCAGTGGTCGCCGGACGGGCGCTACCTGCTTTACCACCGCTTCCCCATTCGCGGGCCGGACATTACGCTTTCCGTTTGGCTGCTGGATGTGGAGAGCGGCGAGCAGCATCAACTGGTTGAAGTCGGTCAGCGGCCTATTTGGTTGACAAACTGATTATGCAAGAACTCATCGAACAACTGCGCCGGGCCGGCTATAAAATCACCCCGCCGCGACGGGCCATACTGGAGGCCATCGAGGAGGGCGGCGAGCATCTCGCACCAATGGACATCCTCGACCGCGCGCGCGAATCCTACCCGAAAATCGGGCGCGCCACCGTCTACCGTACGCTCGATTTGCTGATGCAGCTCGGCGTCATTCGCCCCATCTACATGGGCAACGAGGGCGGCATCCACGGCCCCAGCTACTTTATCCGCGCCACGGGCGGCCACCACCACATGGTCTGCAACCGCTGCAGCAAGGTCATCGACTTCGACCGCTGCGTGGCCGAAGAACTCACTGCCGACCTCGCCGCGCGCTACGGCTTCGCGGCACAGAGCCACCTGCTGGAGTTTTACGGCTTGTGCGCCGAGTGTCAAGGCTAGCGTACTCGCGTAGACAGCATCCTTGCGCCTTTATGCCTTTAAGTTAAAATGAGTTGCAGAGAAATCTGTTATAGAGAATGGGCACGAACACCATTTGCCAGGAGAAAACCATGTTAAATACGGTGCCTGCCGTCGTGCGGCAAGGACAAATAGAATTGCTCGAAGCCGTTCAGATTCCGGAGGGAACACGCATGTTGGTCACGCTGCTGGACGGCGAAGATAAACAGTTTTGGCAGAACATCAGCCAGGTGTCGCTGGATGCCATTTGGAATAACGAAGAGGATGACATCTATGCCGAGCTTCTTCAGGAATGATGTTGTCCTGCTGCGCTATCCGTTTACCGATTTGTCCGGCAGCAAAATTCGGCCAGCAATTGTTGTGGGCGCGCCTGATTCTTTTCAGGACTGCTTTGTCGTTCCCTTAACGAGCCAAACGAAGCGGCTCCGAACTGGTAAATTTTTGCTCGATGAGTGGAAAGCAGCCGGGCTAAATGTTGAATCAGTCGTCAAGCGAGGGCTTGCAACCGTCCACATGTCTCTGCTCATCAAGCGTGTTGGTCGATTGCAGATGGGTGATGTCACGAAGTTGAACCAGTCTTTAACTCAATGGCTTGAACTTGCACTTGAAGCAAAGGATGATTTGGAGATCAGCGAATCGTCGGAAGCGTAGACCCTCCGCAACTCCATGACCACCCTCCAACAGCTCCGCGACCTGCGCGAGCAGCCCGACGCCCGCGCCGCGCTCGCCACCGCGCTGCTCGCCCCCAGCGCGGATCGCCAAACGCTCCAGGCCGCGCTGGACGTGCTCGCCCGCACGCCCCATCCCCCTGCACGACCGGCGCTCGTTGAACTTTTTCACCACTTTGCCAACCGCGGCCCCACGCTCGATCCCGGCACGACGCAGCGCACGCGCATCGTCAAGGCGCTGCGCCCCATTGCGCAGCCGCCAGATGCCAAGCTTTTTGAGCGCGCCGCCGCCACCTACGAGTGGCTGCCGCCCCACTTTTTGGAGGAAGCCCAACTCCTACGCGCCAACGGGCTGGTTGCGCTCAGCGAGCAGGATGACGAGCTGGCCCGCTTCCACGCCACGCGCCTGCTGGCCGACCCATACACCGACGGCATGTCCGGCGAGCCGGCGCTGAGCGCGGCGCGCGTGCTCGGCGTGCTGGATGAACTGCTGCCGCTCTACTTTTACGCCATGCAGAATCCGGCAACGCTGCTGCCGGAGGTCGCCTCGGAATGTTTGCGCAATTTAACAGCGCTGCCGGAATCGCTGCTGCCCAACCTGCTGGCGCGCTATACCGGCAGCGAGCGCGAGCAGCGCGGCAGCGAGCAGCCGCCCCTTACCGCGCAGCCGATCATCCTGCTCGGCCTCTTCGACCTGCTGCTCCACCACGAGACCGGCCCCCACGAGCAATCATTCCTCTGGCATTACCTGCACGCCGCCGACGATCTCGACGTCTACCGCTACCTCGTCGCCGCCATTGCCGCCATGCCCGGCGACCGGTTGCTGCTGCCCGCGCTGCTGGATGAAGTGCGCTTTGAGCAGAATCGCGACAAGGTCTTTGTCCTGCTGGATGCGCTGGCCGTCGTCGCCCACGATAAGCAAGTCGGCGAGGTGCTGGCGCAGCTGGAGGGGCGGGTGTACGGGTAAGCGATTTAACGCGGAGAGCGCAGAGAAGACGCAGAGAAAAGAAGAATCTTACTCTCTCTTCCCCCTCCGCGGCCCTCCGCGCCTCTTCCTCCGCGCCCTCCGCGTTAAAATTCTTTCTTGCACCCCTACGACATTGCGTTACAATAGGGCATGACCCCCACCCTCGTCGGCCTCGACATTGGTACGACCAGCATCAAAGCCGTCGCGTTTGACGCGAGCGGGCGGGCGCTGACCAGTGCGGGTGTGCCAACCCCGACGCATCACCCGCGTGCGGATTGGGCCTTTTTCGAGCCGCACGAACTCTGGCAGGGCACGTGCACCGTACTGCGCCAGATCATCGACGCGCTGCCCGCGGGCTACGTGCCCGCCAGCGTTGCCGTGGCCAGCGTCGGCGAATCCGGCGTACCGCTGGACGAGCACGACGAGCCGACGCACAACATCATCGCCTGGTTTGACAGGCGCACGATTGCCCAGGCCGAGTGGTGGCACAAGCACATCGGCTGGGATCCCACGCTGCGCACTACGGGGCTGTCGCCGCGGGTGATTTACGGCGCGAACAAGATGCTCTGGCTGCGCGACAACGAGCCCGACGCGTGGCAACGCACCACGCGCTGGCTCAACGTCGCCGATTGGATCGCGTTCAAGCTCTGCGGCGAGCAGGCCGCGGATTACTCGCTCGCCTCGCGCACGCTGCTCTTCGATCTGGCGCGTCGCGAGTGGTCGGCTGATTTGCTGGCGCGCGCTTCACTGCCCGCCTCGCTGCTGCCCGCCGCCGTGCCCAGCGGCACGCATGTGGGCGACGTACACGCCGCCGCGGCCCAGGCCACGGGGCTGCCTGCTGGCACGCCCGTCGCCGCTGGCGGGCAGGACCACGTTTGCGGAGCCTTTGCGCTGGGCGTCACCGAGCATGGCGAAATGGTCGACTCCATGGGAACGGCGGAGAGTCTCTTTGTCGCGCTGGCTCAGCCCGTGTTGGATGCCGAGCGCCCTGTGGGCTTTCCCCAGGGCGCGCACGTTGTGCCGGAGCGAGCGTATGCGATGGGCGGCATGTATCTCTCCGGCGGCGCGGTCGACTGGGGGCGGCGGCTGCTGGACGAGCCAATGCTGGGCTACGCGGAGTTTGTTGCGCTGGCGGCGAGCGCTCCGCCCGGCAGCGGCGGCGTTTTCTTTCTGCCCCACCTGCGCATGGCCAACCCGCCCCAAGACGACCCCCTCGCGCGCGGCGCCTTCCTGGGCCTTTCCACCGATGCGGAACGCGCCCACCTCGCCCGCGCCGTGCTTGAAGGGCTGGCTCACGAAGCCTACGCTTCGTTCATCACTATGAGCGAACGCTTCGACCTTGCGCCGCAGCACATCCTGGCCATCGGTGGCGGCGCGCGCAACGAACTGTGGATGGAGATCAAGGCGGCGGTGAGCGGCCTGCCCTTTCACGTGGCGCAGACGGAGGAAGCGGTCTGTTTGGGGGCGGCCATGCTGGGCGGCATCGGCGCGGGGGTGTATGCTGATTTTGAGGCAGCGCTGGAGCAGGTGAAGATTGAGACGAAGAAGATTGAGCCAAATAAAGGTCTGCACGAATTTTACGCCACGCGCCACGAGCAAGTGTATGTGAAGCTATATGAGACGTTGAAGCCGCTGAATCACACGATTAGCCAAAATTTTGTTGAGCGAAGTGAATGGGAACCGCAGATAAACGCAGACAAACGCAGATAGGAGGAAAACGTGGCGTATTACCTTGTTTCGGCCCAGGCCAAGGATGAACGACTCGACGAGCTGCGCGACCAGCTACAGCAGCGCGCCTTTATCGATCTGAAGCCCTTTGGCAGTTCGCTTACCCACGGGCTGGAGGGCGCACGCGTGGATGAGGCTGGCCGCATCGTGTGGGAGGAGGAGGATTACTGCTCGCCGCCGCTGGCGATGGAGCGCGCGGCGGTGCTGGACGCGTACTTTGATGATATTCAGGTGGAGTCGCTGACGCGGGGCGAGGGGTGGCGGCGGATCGAAGATTTGCCGTATCTTTTTCCGGGTGTATGATAGCAAAAGCGTAACTGTTCGGGGTATCCAGAAGAAGAGCTGTCAACGGATTTCTTGGAACGGATTGAACGGAAGAGCGGTCAGTTAAACCATCCGGTTTTTTAGACCCGCTCAATCGCCCGACTTCACGCAGAGCGGATTCGCACTATCTTATCCGTTCAATCCGTTCCCCAAATCCGTTGGTAGAGGGATAGTTACGCAAAAACAACCAGTCACGGAGAATCTACCCATGCAAATCACCGACCAACAAATCGAGCAGTACCGCAGCCAGGGCTTCTTCATCCTCGAAAGCGTGATCCCGCCGGACGCCATTGAGGGGCTGCGGCAGGAGTGCGCCCGCTACATCGATAAGTTTGATGCCGAGATGGAGGCCAAGGGCGTGGACAAGCTGGGCATCAACCATTACAAGAAGCGCTACTTTATCGGCAACCGCGGCGGCGAAAGCCCGATTATTACCAATTTCCTCTTTAGCGACCTGATGGCCGATATCTGCCGCGCCACGCTGGGCGACGATGCCTACTTGTTTAACGAGCAGTACGTCGTCAAGGCGGCGGAGGCCAACACGAAATTTTCGTGGCACCAGGATTCGGGCTACGTCGGCCACTACCACAGGCCGTACCTTTCGTGCTGGTGTGCGCTGGACGACATGAGCGAGGCCAACGGCACGATCTACGTGCTGCCCTACGCGCGCGCCGAAATGCAGCCGGATGATCTGATCGAGCACACGATCGATGCGGAGTCCAACGACAAAATCGGCTACCACGGCGACGATCCGGGCGACCCGGTGATCGTCCTCGCGGGCAGCATCGCCGTCTTCTCCAGCCGCACCTTTCACCGCAGCGGCAACAACACAACGGACAAGATGCGTCGCAGCTACTTGGCCCAGTACTCCGCCGAACCCATTTTGAAGAAAGACAGCACGGAGCTGTGGCGACAGGCCGCGCCCCTGCTGCAAAACGGGAAGCAGCAGCCCGCGCCCGCCGTCGTGGCCTGATGGGAAAATTTCAATCTGACTTGATTTGCGATTGGGAGATTGGAGATTAGGTTCCGTTTACATTTTGCTGAGAGGGCTTGAAAGGTAAGCCGAGCGCGCCCTCATCCCCAACCCTTCTCCCAGGGTGGGAGAAGGGAGTCAGTTCCCCTCTCTCACCCTGGGAGAGGGGCTAGGGGTGAGGGCCAGGACGCAAATATCTACTTAACACAGCACTAGCCAATTACCATTAACCCACCACTCCGCCATGCCCGACCCGCTCCTCGCCGAAAATGTCCTGCTCAACAGCCGCTTCGTCACCGTTCACGGTGTTCCCCTCTACACGCGTCTCGTCGTGGATGCCCCGGCGCGGCTGCGGCAGCCCGACGCCCGGCCCCTCGTGCTGGTGCACGGGCTGTCGATGTCGAGCCGCTATATGGAGCGGTTGGCGCGCCAGCTTGCGCCCGACCACACCGTCTTCGCGCTCGATCTGCCGGGATTTGGCAGCAGCGCAAAATTTCAACGAATGCTGACTTTGCCTGAATTGGCGACGATTGTGGCGGGCTGGATGGATGCCCTCGATCTGCCGCGCGCATCGTTTATCGCCCACTCCTTTGGCTGTCAGCTAACGCTGGAGTTGGCGTGCAAAGAGCCCGCGCGCGTGGGGCGCTCCGTGCTCATTGCGCCAACCGCCGATCCGCGCGCGGGAGGCGTTGTCGAGCACGCGCTGCGGACGCTGCTGGACATGTTGCGCGAACCGCCGCTGTTAACGCCCGTCGCGATTGCGAGCTTTTTGAGTATGGGGATGGGACGTGGGCTAAACGGCGCTCGCGAACTGGCGCGCGACGCCGTGGAGTCCAAGCTGCCGCGGGTGCAGTCCCCCATGCTGGTGCTGCGCGGCGCACGCGATCCGATAGTCTCGCAGCGCTGGGTGGAGGAGGTGACGGCGCAGCTGCCCCGTGCGCAGCTTCACGTTATTGCTGATCATGCACACGCGGTCCACTTTAGCGCGCCGGGAAAGGTGGCGGCGCTGGTGCGGGAGTTTTTGGATTGAGCAGTCAGCGGGTTGTGGGAGCGGATTGAGCGGATTGGATAACTCGCTATTCGCTCAATCCGCTACATTAAATCTGTTGACAGCTTTCGCCGCCGCACCAGCACCATCAACCAAAATACAGCTGTCGCAGCCACCAACAGCAGCCAGCTAAGCAACAGCGTCAGCAGCCCACCGGGGACAAAAAGCGCTTCGCTGGGGCTGATGCCGCCGCCGGAAAGTCGAGAAAAGCGGGTGCTCCAGCCGAGCAGGCCGAGCACGGCTGTCGTATAGCCCATGGTCAACAGCGTCACGCCCATAGCACGAATCAACGCCGCGCATCGCATTAGCTCCACCAGCCAGTAAACGGTGAAGGCTGTGAATAGCACAAACCAACCAAAACGCAAGCTCCAGGTTAAATCGGTCGGCAGAAATTCTTCCGCCAGCAGCGGTTGCCCAAACCCCGACTCAACCAGCGGCAAATAGGCGATACGCTCTCGCCACCACATCGCTCCCACTGCAAAAATCGAGTAAGCGCCAAAAATGAACGAAGCCACAAATCCTCGTGCCAACACATCGGCCTCCCTTTCTCAAAATCACAAGCCAGAACATGCCCCAGAAAATGTTTTGGTCACCGGGGGCGGCGGTTTCCTGGGCCGCTACATCGCCGAGCAGCTGCTCGACCGCGGCGACCGCGTTACCGTTTTCGCACGCGGCGACTACCCCGAATTGCGCGCCCTCGGCGCAACGACCGTGCGCGGCGATCTGCAAAACGCCGACGCCATTCGCGAGGCGTGCGCCGGGGTAAATGTAGTCTATCACGTCGCCGCCAAAGCGGGTATTTGGGGCGAGTGGGACGATTTCTACGGCGCCAACGTCGTTGGCACGCAGCACGTGATCAACGCCTGCCGCGCGCGGGGCGTTCCCAAGCTCGTCTTCACCAGCTCGCCCAGCGTGATTTTCGATGGGGAGGCCCACCGCGGCGCGGATGAATCGATCAATTATCCGTCGCGCTATGAAAGCCACTACGCGCGGACCAAGGCCTTGAGCGAGCAGATGGTGATCGAGGCCAACGGCGATGATTTGCTCACCACCTCGCTGCGCCCCCACCTGATCTGGGGCCCGCGCGACACGCACATTCTGCCCGGCCTGATCGACCGCGCGCGTTCGGGTCGGCTGGTGCAGGTGGGGGATGGCACGAATCGGGTGGATTTGACTTACGTGGAGGATGCCGCCCGCGCGCATTTGCTGGCCGCGGATGCACTCTCGACCGATTCCTCTGTGGCGGGTTCGGTTTACTTTATCTCGCAGGATGCGCCGACCGCGCTTTGGCCGTGGGTAAACGATCTGCTGGCGGAGCTGGATATTTCGCCGGTGCGCCGACGCTTGCCGCTGTCGGCGGCGCGGGCGTTGGGCGGCGTGCTGGAAGGGGCTTACCGCACGCTGCCACTCCGGGGCGAGCCGCGGCTGACGCGCTTTCTGGCGAGCGAGCTGGCGCTGGATCACTGGTACGACGTGAGCCGGGCACGGGCGGATTTTGGCTACGTACCGCAGTGGAGCATGGAAGCGGGGATGGTCAAGACGGTGGAGTGGCTGCGGAATGGTTTGTAATGTAGGGGCAATCGAAAGCATTGCCCCTAGGTTCCGTTGACATTTTGCTAGATGAGCTTGGCGGGAAGGTCGAGCGCGCTCCCATCCCCAACCCTTCCCCCGCGCGTGGGCAATGGCGTTGAGTTAAGCAAACTGGTTCCCATGCTCTGCGTGGGAACCCAGCCTGGAGGCTCTGCCTCCAGAAGGGAGGCAGAACCTCCCGCAGTGCATTCCACGCAGAGCGTGGAACGAGTAATCCTTAACTTAACGCCTTTGCGCGTAGGGGAAAGGAGCCTCGTCCTTCCCTCTCCCAGCTTGGGAGAGGGGCCGGAGGTGAGGACCAATTCTCAAATATCAACGAAACCTACGGACGAAATCTGAATGGACTCTGCAGCGGCCAGGCTAATCGGCGGAGCCAAACGCGTCCGCCATTTCACGGTGTTCCGTCGTCTTTTCGAGTTCGCGCAAGCCGGAGAGATCGAGAATGCTAAAGACAACCTTCGAGAAGAAGGGCAGGACAACAAAAAGCGTCGTATCGACGGTCTGGTTAAAGACGCCCAAGCCAGACGGCCCGAGCAGCCAGGTGAGCGGGTAGCCAAACCAGAGCACCGTCAGGTAGAGCGCCAGCCGGTTATACAGCTTCGAGAGCGGCTCGCCGTGATTGCCGGCAATTTTGCGCAACGGCCCCCAAATTCCCCACAGCACGATGACAAACGCCACGACGCCGGCAATGTACCACGTGTAGCGCACCGCCGTCCGCTCGGACAGATCAGCGATCAGTCCGCTGAGGATCATCACGATGTCCGCGCCCACAATGCCGACAAGCAGCGTCGTTTGTCGCTCGTTGTGCGGCACGTAGAACATGGCCGTCAGCCCCAGCGCCAGCAGCAGCAGCGGCGTGGAAACCGTCCAATCAAGATAGCGCGCATAGTACGTCGTCTGCCCGGCGATTTCGGTCCGCCCCTGGCCGAGCGCCATGGCCGTATAGGCCAGCCCAGACCAGACCGGGATAAAAATCGCGATGAGATATTCGTACTGCGGCACGCCCTGTGGATTGCGGCTCCACGCCCAGAATAAGAGCGCGCCCGCCGCCATGCCCGCTACATAGAGCCAAAGCAGAATAGTTTGCAAATCCATTTATGTCTTTCTCCTAATGAGCTTATAGATGCAAGTGCACATTGTAATGTAAATACGCTGCTCAACGCTGTTCATCTGTACAAATCTGTATACAAAAATAGGTAGAAACTTCTGACAAATTGAAAATTTGTAAAAGTAAATAGCCAGCCCCTACTGCGTGCGAAAGTTTGGCTGCTCGCCGGGGACGGGCGAATTATCAAATGCGCCGCGGGCGCGCACCGCCGCTTCGCCGCCAAAGGCTTCGACGCGAGCGCGCTGGTCGGCTTTGGCGCGGGCGTCTGTGCCTTCGGGACCAAGCAGATCTTGCAGGCGCTCCTCAAATTCGCGCACGAGCGGTTGATGCTGGGGCGAGTCGGCGAGGTTGTACCGTTCGTCGGGGTCGTTATCCAAGTTGAACAGCTGCGGCGAAGAGTCGACGTAGCGAACGTACTTGTGCGGGCCGAGGCACAGCATGTAAACGGCGCTGCGCGTGCCCAATGCGTGGTATTCGCTAAAGGCCAAGCGCTGGGTGTCCGGCTCATTCGCCAGCGACCAGAGCGAGCGCCCCGGTAGCTCGGCGTCCGCCAGCGCGGGCGGCGCGCCAACGGCATCGAGCGCGCTGGGAAAAATGTCGAGCAGCGAGACGGGCGTCGCCACGCGCTTGCCCCGCGGCACGTCCGGCCCAGCCGCAATCATTGGGACGGCGGCGGATTCTTCGTACATCGTGAACTTGCCAAAGAGCCCGCGCGCGCCGAGGCTCTCGCCGTGATCGGACGAGTAGACGATGCGCGTGCTGTCGGTGAGGCCAAGCTCATCCAGCGTATGCAGCACGCGTCCGATCTGCCCATCGAGGTAGGTAACGACGCCGTAATAGGCAGCGGTCAGCCGATGCAGTTGCTCGTCGCTAAACGGCTCGTCGTAGGTAAAGAAGCGCCGGAAGTAGTCGATGGCGGGGTGGTCGGGCCAGGCGTCCGGCTGCGCTTGGGCAACGGGCGGCAGGTCGAGCGCGTCGTAGTGGGCGAAAAGATCGGGCGGGGCGATGTAGGGCGGGTGCGGGCAAACGAGCGAGAGGAAGAGCGCCCACGGTTTGTCATCAGCGGGCGTTTCGCTGGCGCGCGCCGTCAGCCACTGCACGGCGCGGTCGGCGTTGCTTTGGTCGTACCGCAGGTAGGTCGAATCGCCGGGGCCGGCGTTGAGGATGCCGCGGCGCTTGTTGCGAAAGGGCGGGTCGTCGCGGATGCTGCCCAGCACGTCGCCCACGCCGTCGACGACGTAGAGCGGGTCGATTTCATGGGAGAAGCCGTGGTCGTCCGCGGCGCTGCGAAAGTGCAGCTTGCCAATGGAGTCGACCCGATGGCCCCGGTCGCGCAGGCGGTGATGCCAGCTCGCTGGCTCGCCAGCGTAGGGGAAGGCGTTGTCCCAGTGACCCGTCTGGTGGACGTAGCGACCGGTCGCCAGGGCGGCGCGGGCGGGCACGCAGATGGGGCAGGGCGTGTAGGCGTTGTCGAAGGTCGTGCCGCGCGCGGCCAGCGCGTCCAGGTGCGGCGTCTGGACGACGGGCTTGCCGTAGCAGCCGGTGACGTCGCGCCGGTGCTGATCCGAGAGGATGAAGAGGAAATTGGTCGGTTGCATGGGGGAGGCGGTGATTGTTGTGGAAATTCTTTTGGAATGGGGTCGACTCGTTGTCTGTCACCGGCGATGAGTTGACTCACCGCCTATTTTGCAAAACGCGCTGAAGCGCGTTGAGCCAGCATTTGATGCGCCAGGAGGCGATGCGAAGCCGGCATCTTTGCCAACCGTCGGGCTCAATCCGCACTGGCCGCCGTGCGACGGAACTTGACCTGTTCGCGCAGCTGGTGGATGCGCAGCGCCCGCGCCTTGGGCGAGCGCGCCAGCCGCCACGCCCACAGCGCGATCACGGCGTACACGAGCGCGGCGGCGACAAAAGCCCCGCGCAGGCCAAAGGCCCAGGCCGCGCCCGCCCCCAGCATCGGCGCGATCACGCGGGCGGCGGCGTTGACGCTGGTTTCGAGGCCGTAGGTGGCGCCCTGGTTGCCGTCGGGGGCCCACAGGTTCATCATGGCGGCGATGGTGGGCAACATGCCGCCGATGGCCGCACCGGTGAGCGCCTGCAGCGCGATCAGCTGCCAAGCGGTTTGGACAAAGGGCTGCGGCAGGTAGAAGAGCGCGGCCAGCGCCGCGGAGATCACGAGCACGCGACCGTGGCCGCGCCGGTCGCCGAGGCGACCGAGGTAGACGGAGCTGAGCGCGCTGGTGAGCGCCGCCGAGCCGATGAAGAGGCCGGTAATGGTGGCCGCGCCCCGCTCCTGCCCAATCAGCGTGACGACGAAGAGCGGCGCAATCGGCGTGAGCACGGTGCGGCCCAACATGCGCAGAAAGGTGAGCCCGTAGAGCCCGCCCATCCCCGGCGCGACGAGCAGCGCGCGGTAGCTGGCAAAGAAGCCGGCGCGCTTGATCTGCGGCGACGGCTGGAAATCTTCGCGCACCCAGAAGAGCACGGCCAGCCCCGCCGCGCCCAGCAGCGTGCCCGTAATGTAAAAGCTTTCGCGAAAGCCAAAGGCGTCGCCGATGATGCCGCCCAGGATCGGCCCCAGCGCAATCCCGCCCCAGCGCCCCATCTGCAGCAGCCCCATCGCCGACCCTGACTTCTCCTTGGGCACGGTCGAGGCCGCCAGCGCCGTCGCCGCGGAGATCACGCCCGTGACGCCGCCCTGGATCGCGCGCAGCACGGTTAGCTGTTCGGCGCTTTGGGCCAGGCCCATCAGGATCATCAGCACCGCGCCCCCCAGCGTGGCGCGCACGAGCATCGGCTTGCGCCCGTAGCGGTCGGCCAGGCTGCCCCACACCGGCGCGGCCAGCATCATCACAAACGCCTGCGCCGAAAAGACCGCACCGGACCAAAATTCGACGCTGCCGCGCGTGGCAATCCCCAGCTCGCGCACGTAGAGCGGCAAAAAGGGAAAGACGAGGCTAAAGCCCGCGGTGGACATCAACTGAACAAACAGCAGGAGGTAGAGGTTGCGGCGCCAGGGTATCATAGCTGGGATAAATCTAATTGGAACTTCACCCGCGCGTTAGATGACGCGCCGTCTTAGCAGGCGCGCACCCAGCACAATCAAAAACCAGAGCCCGCCCAGCGAAAAGCCCAGCAGCAGCACGCCGATCAGCAGCGCCACCGTGGAGGTGACGCCCGTTTGCACGGCGCTTCCCAGCAGCGCTCGCCACACAAACGGCAGCGGCTCGCCGACCGCGCGCAGCGATGCGCCGATCAATGAACTGGCCAGCAGCCCGCTCACCAACGTGGACAGCAACACCGCGCCCACCAGCGTCCAGCGCGCGGCGGGGCGGCGCGTGCTCGGCTCCGGCGCACGGGAATTGGGTTGAGCGTAAACGGGTGAGTTGCTCATGGACGTTATCTCCAGTCTTGAGAAACGGTTAGTAGTCCAACAGTCTTGTCCAGGTGGATACGGGCACGCCATGGCGTGCCCGTACCCACCAGTTTCCATCCGTCAAATTTGTCTGCTGAAACACTAGACGGAAGGCGTGAATAGGTGACGCGTGATTTGTAAGCGACGAAGACTCCACGAATTGACCCGAAAATTTTCTCACGTCAGCGCTGCCGCCAGCGCTTCGGCCAAGTGCACGGCCTCGCGCGACGTAAAATCGCCAATCTGGTGGCGACAGCTCGTGCCGCTGGCGACAACGGTCGTGCTCGCGTCGGCGTCGCGCACGGCGGGAAAGAGGCGATCCTCGCCCACGCGGTAGCTCACCTCGTAGTGATTGGTCGTGTAGCCGAAGTCGCCCGCCATGCCGCAGCAGCCGCTGTCGACGACCTCGACCTGGTAGCCCGCCGCCTTTAGCGCCACAATCGTGCTCTCGTTGCCAACCAGCGCCTTGTGGTGGCAGTGGCCGTGCAGCAGCGCCCTTCTTTTTTGGGACGCGTGCTCGGTCGCGTCCGTGTATTGTTTGGACTCGCGCTCGGTCGAGTCCGCGCGAAATTTCCACAGCGCGTTAAAGCGACCGGCGTCCAGCTCGCGCACCACAAACTCCTCAAACGTGAGCGCGTTTTCCGCCAGCAGCCGGGCGCGGCGCTTGTCGCTGGCGAGGGTGGGGTATTCGTCGCGCAGCGTCAAGATGCAGCTGGGCTCGATGCCGATAATGGGCAGGCCCGCCTGCGCGTAGGGCGCAAGCAGCGCCACGTTGTGGTCGACCCAGGGCTTGGCCCGCTGTGCCTGCCCGCCCGTGATGGCCGGTCGCCCGCAGCACTTGCGCCCGTCCGCCAGCGCGACGTTGTAGCCCGCCGCCTCGAGAACTTTCACCACGGCGCGACCAACGTGTGGCTCGTTGTAGTTGGTCCACGTGTCGTGAAAGAGAACGACGGTCCGTTTTCCGTTTTCCGTTTTCTGTTTTCTGTTTTCTGTTCTGGACTCGCCCTCGGTCGCCTGATCTGCTGGCAATTCGGGAGCAACGCGGGCCGTCTCTTCAGCTACCTTCTCTTGCTCTTCCTCCACCGGCTCAACCGCCTGTTCATGCAGCGCCCCTGCGCCCCTGCGCCCCTGCGCCCCTGCGCCCCTGCGCCCCCGCGCCCTATCACGCCCCGCAAACCACGCCGCAAAGGTCTCCTCCGCATAGCTCGGCAGCGCGCGGCCAGGATGGACGCCAATCGCGCTCAGCAGCCGCTTGGCGATTGGCGTCTTCATCGACCAGTTGACCAGCTTGGGCAGCGGCAGCCCCGTTAGCTTTGCCGTACGGTAAAGCAGCGCGTTGAGAGCGGGCAGCAGCGACATCAGCCGGTTGAAGATCGGCAGGCCGTTTTCGGCGTAGTAGTGGACGAGAAACTCGGCCTTAATCTTCGCCATATCCACGGACGAGGGGCACTCGCTTTTGCACGCCTTGCAGCCCAGGCACAAATCCATCACGCCATACATTTCCGGCGAGTATAGCTCCTCGTGCGGGATGCGACCGGCCAGGGCGTTGCGTAGCGCGTTGGCGCGACCGCGCGTCGTATCGCGCTCGTCCTTGGTCGCCATGTAGGAGGGGCACATTGTGCCGCTGTTGAGCTTGCGGCAGACGCCCGCGCCGTTGCACATTTCAATGGCCCCGGCCAGGCCAAAGTCGTTGCTCCAGTCAAAGACGGTGTCGAGCTCGATGGTCGAATAGCGGGGGCCGTAGCGCAGGTTCTCGGTCAGCGGCGGCGCGTCGACCACCTTGCCGGGGTTCATTAGATTGTGCGGGTCAAAGATGCGCTTGACGTCCTGCAGCGCGCCGTAGAGCGTCTCGCCAAAAATCAGGGGATTGTGCTCGCTGCGCATGAGGCCATCGCCGTGCTCGCCGCTCATGATGCCGCCATACTTGACGGCCAGCCCCGCGGCGTGGATGCTGACGGCCTCCAGAACGTCGATGCCAAGCTTTGTTTTGGTGTTAATTAAGGGTCGCACGTGTAGACAGCCCGCTGAGGCGTGGGCGTAGACGGCCACGTCGGGAATGTCGGACTGCTGGCCGCAGAAGTCGAGGATTTCTTCGAGATAGCTCGCCAACTCCTCCTGCGGCACGCTCACGTCCTCGATGCCGGGCACGGGCTTGTAGTCGCCGCGGCGGCTCATCAGCAGGTTCAGCCCCGCCTTGCGCACCGACCAGATGTTGCCCTGCCCCGTCTTGTCCAGCACGCGGATTACCGTGCCGCGCCAGCCGCGGGCTTGCAGATGATTCTCCAGCCGCTCAATCTTCTGGGTGACTTCGCGCTCATCGGCCCCGTAAAACTCGGTCAGCATCACCGCCGCGGGGTCGCCCTCGATAAAGGTTAGCTTCTTGGCCCACTCCGGCTGCGAGCGCGCCAAATCCATGACCTGCTTGTCCAGCAGCTCGGCGGCGCTCGGCTCGGTTTCGAGAATATCCGGAATCGCGGCGCACGCCTCGACGGTGCTCGCAAAATGGATGACGGCCACGCCCGTCTGCCTGGGCTTGGGCACGAGGTTGAGCGTGACGTCGGTGAGCACGGCGAGCGTGCCCTCGCTGCCTGTCATCAGCTGGGCCAGGTTGAACTTGTCGATGCGGGTGGGGTTGCTGATTTCGGGGCGAAAGCGCGAATCAAAGCTGAGCCGACCGCGCTCGTCGGCGGGCAGCAGCGCGGCGGCGAGCCGATCCAGGTTGTAGCCCGAAGCGCGTCGCCAGTGCTTGGGCCAGCGCTCCAGAATCTCCGGCATCACGCGCTGGAGCACGTCCGGCACGCGTCGGTAAATCTGCCCCTCCAGCGAATCCGAGGCCGCCCTGGCGCGCACCCCGTCGAGATCGAGCGGGCCAAAGCGGGCGCGCGAGCCGTCGGCCAAAATCACGCCCGTAGAGGCGACGTTGTCAGCCATCATGCCGTACAGAATCGAGTGGGCGCCGGTGGCGTTGTTGCCCACGCTGCCGCCAACCGTGGCGCGCTGGGCCGAGGCGGGATCGGGGCCGAGCATGAGGCCGTGTCGACCGGCGGCGGCGTTGAGCATGGCAAAATTGGTGCCGGGCTGGGTGCGCGCGGTGCGGGCCTCCGCGTCGATGTCGAGCACGCCGGTCATGTACTTGCTAAAGTCGAGCACAACGGCTGCACCCACGCACTGCCCAGCTAGCGACGAGCCGCCGCCGCGCGGCAGCACCGGCACGCCGTGCTTCGCCGCCAGCTCGACCGTGGCCTGCACGTCGTCCACCGTGCGCGGAATCACCACGCCAACGGGCTGCACCTGGTAGAGGCTGGCGTCGGTGCTGTATAACATGCGGCTGTAGGCATCAAAGCGCACCTCGCCCTCGACGACGCGACCGAGCGCGGCGACGAGATCGCCCGTGCCGTTGCGGTCGCGCTGCATATCGGTGGGCGTCAGGTGCGTGGGCGAATTTTGCGGCGGCTGTGGCGAGCGAGCGAGAGATGGGGCGGTTATCATGTGTGTTTTAGAGAGAATCAGCAGGCCAAACGCGCGTCCTGCAGCAGACGATACGACTTATGCCTTAGTATACCAGCGATTTTGGTCGAGCGAAACTCACGACGCAGCAGGCGGGGCGCACCACCCGAGGCGACTCAACCGACCCTCGCGCTTTCCCCCAAATCCAAAATGCACCCTTGACCTGCCCCGTCATTGACAACGACAACGCCCCCCGATATGATGGCGAGCAAGTGTCAACAATGTCCAACGACAACCCAACCATGCGGAGCGCGCCCGATGACCCCCTCCATCCAAGACCACTACCCCGATCCCTTCAGCCACTGCTACGGCTGCGGCACGCTCAACGAGCACGGCCTGCACGTTCAATCCCGCTGGGTGGGCGACGAGGCCGTGTGCAGCTTTGTGCCGCAGCCGTACCACACGGCCTTTCCCGGCTACGTTTACGGCGGGCTGATCGCCTCGCTGGTGGACTGCCACGGCATCGGCACGTGTGCGGCGGCGCAGCGGGCGGCGGGCCTCGCGCCGGGGGCGGAGCCCGTGCCGCGCTTTGTGACGGCGTCGCTGCACGTGGATTACGTAAAGCCAACGCCGCTGGGCCCGCTGGAGCTGCGCGCGCGACCGGTGGAGGTCAAGCCGCGCAAGGTGATCGTCGATGTGGAGCTGTGGGCGGAGGGGGAACTTTGCGCCCGCGGCGAGGTGATTGGCGTGCTGCTGCCGGAGCGGTTGGCGACGTCGATGGCGGGGGCGTGACGCTTTGGGGGGGAAAGGTGAATTTAATACTTTATGCCCCGGCTAACCATCTACGCCTCTGAGCAAAGCCGCGCTGCGCCAACCATACTCAACGTCGACGCGGGTGTGAATTTGCGGCGGGCGCTGCTCGACGCCGAGCTGTCGCCCTACGTGTGGCTGACGCGCCGGCTCAACTGTGGGGGGCACGGCCTCTGCGCCACCTGCGGCGTCTGGGTCATCGACGGGCGAGGCGAGCCGCCGCCGCCCCAGCAGTGGCACGACTGGCTCGCCGCCCGCTACGGCTACCCCCGCCTCTCCTGCCAGCTCACCGCCGACCGCGACCTCACCGTTTATCTGATTCCCGACAAGCGCATCTGGGGCCAGCGTCGAACAGTCGATAGTGGAGTAGCCGACAGTCGAGCAGCCGACAGCGACTCCTAATACAGCGCGGCGTCAATAGCTGGGAGTTTCGCAGGTCATCGCCACTGGTGGCTAAAGCCCACCAGCTTGCCTGGGGAAAACCGGCTAAAGCCGGTTGGCGCTGGTCGGGCCAACTCACTATCTGCCCAATCGTTTATACCGTCGTGCACTAGCCACCCGGCTCTTCGGCGACCACGTAGACGCGCACGCGCTCGCTGGTGTTGGCGTTGCCCGCTTCGTCGTAGGCGATGGCGTAGACTTCGTGGCCCTCGACATACGTGCCGTCCTGGGCTTGGATGGCCTGGAAGCCGTCGCCGTAGGGCAGCACGCGACCAACCGGGATGCCCTCGCGCGTGAGGCCGGGCCAGTTTTGCGTCCCCGCCGCCTCGACGCTGCCGACGTTGCGCATGGTAATGTTCCAGCGCTCGTTAAAGGGCGCAAAGCTGCGCGTCCCCACCCGCTGCCCGTCGACGTAGAACTCGACGCGGTCGATGGCGGCATCGGCGGGCACGGCGTTGATGTTGATCTGCTCGTCGGTCTCCATCACAAAGAGCTCGCCCTCGCGCGGGGCGGTGACTTCGATTTGCGGGGCCGAGTTGTCGATCAGGAAGGGGGCGAGGTACGTGCCGCCTTCGCTGTTCTGGGGGCCGCCGTTGTTGTCCGGGTTGTCTGAGTTGTCCTGATTTTCGCCCCCGCCGTTTTCGCCCTCCTGGTTCTCCTCTGGCGGCGGGCTGCCCCCCTCAAATTCACCGGGGTTGACCACCAGCCGAATGGTGTATGCGCCGTTGGGCCAGGCAAAGGTGTCGAACGTTTGCAGCACGCCGTTGCTAATGTCGTCACCGCGCTCTTCGCCGAGCCGAATCCATTCGCTGGGATTCGTGCCCGCGCCAAACTCCACATACCACGAGCCACCTCTCGCGTTGCCGACGATCTGGAAGGCATTGCCGCTAATGTACGCGCCCGGCAGCGGCGAAATCAGCGCCACGTTGGGATTAAAGTCGCTCACGTTGACGGCGCTCTGCTGAGTGGGCGCTTGGGCGTAGCCGTTTTCGCGCGCCCAGTCGCGCGCTTCGTCCGGCAGCACGCGGAACGATTGGCGCGTGCGGCGCTCATCCGGCGTGGAGGCGTTGGCCAGCAGCCCCGTCTCGGAATCGATCTCAAAGGTCTGCCAGATATTGTCGTCCAGCGCGGGCGTATTGTCGGCCAGGAAAATCTCCGAACCGCGCGCCCCACACGAGTTCGTGGGCCGCAGCCCGCTGGGCAGGCAGACCGTCTCCGTCACAATGCCGGGCGGGCGCTCGTACCAGCGTTCGGGCTTGCCGCGGTGGTAGAAGCTCATCACCTGGTTCCAAATTGGGGCCGCGCCGGTGAGGCCCGTCACGTTTTCCATCGACTCATTTTTGGTGTTGCCCACCCACACGCCAACCGTCGCCTGGGGCGTAAAGCCCATGGTCCAGTTGTCCTTGAAGCCGTTGGTCGTGCCCGTCTTGGCCGCCACCCTCCGATCCGGCAGCGTAAGCGCGGTGTTCGCGCCAAAGGCCGGGGCGCGCGCGCTGTCGTCGCTCATAATATCCGCCATTAGATAGGCGACTTCCTCGCTGATCACCCGCTCGCCCTGGGGATCGGCCTGCATCAGCACGTTGCCTTCGCTGTCTTTTACGTCGAGCACGGCAATGGGGTTGTGGGTGCGGTAGCCGCTGCGCTGCTGCGCCAGCGGAATCGGCTGGCCGATCTGCGTGCCCAGGTTGCCAAAGGTGGCAAAGGCGTAGGTATGGTCCAGCAGCGTGATTTCGCCGCCGCCGAGCACGAGGTTGAGTCCGTAGTAGCCCAGCGCGTTGTTCAGCCCGTTCACGCCCATGCGGTGCGCCGTATCCAGCGCATCCCCCACGCCCACCTGGTCCATGACCTTGATGGCCGGGATGTTGTACGAGCGGGCCAGCGCCTGCCGCAGCGAGACGGGGCCGTGGTAGGCCCGGTCGTAATTCTCCGGGCGATAGACCGAGCCGTCCGGCAGCGTGTAGGCCGTGGGCACGTCCAGAATCATGGTCGCGGGGGTCAGGTCCTGCTGCAGGGCCGTGAGGTAGACGTAGGGCTTGAACGAGGAGCCGGGCTGTCGCTCGGCCAAGGCCACGTTGACCTGCCCATCGATCTCCTCGTCGTTGTAATCCAGCGAGCCGACCATCGCCAGAATTTCGCCCGTATCGTTTTTGATGGCAACCACGGCGGCGTTGGAAGCGTTGTTCGTGTCGCGCAGCCGCGCAATCTGCTCGCGCGCCACTCCCTCGGCGTACTGCTGCAGCTCCACGTCCAGCGTCGTGCGAATGGTGACGCCCTTCTTCCAAATGAGGTAGGGCTCCTCCAGCGTGTTGAGTTCGCGTTTGACTTGGTCCAGCGCATAGAGCGCAAAGTGGGGCGCGGTCAGAATGTCAAAGCGCTCGGCGGTCGACTGGCGCAGGTCATCCAGCTGCTGGTTGTAGGCAAAGAGCGCCTCCTCCGGCGTGACAAAGCCTGCATCGACCATTTCATTGAGCGCAACTTGCTGACGTACCTTTGCTTGATCCGGCGCGTCAATGGGGTTGAGCGCGGGCGCGTTGGGAATGTAGGCGAGCATCGCGGCCTCGGCCAAGCTGAGCTCGCTGGCGCTTTTGCCAAAGTAGACTTGGCTCGCCGCTTCGATGCCGTAGGCCAGGTTGCCGTAAAAATTATTGTTGAGATACCACTCCAGAATTTGGTCTTTTTCGTAGCGGCGCGTTATCTCCAGCGCCAAGGCAACTTCCTTGATCTTGCGGGCGTAGCTGCGCTGGGTGCGCTCCTCTTCGGGAATGATCACGTTTTTGATTAGCTGCTGCGTGATTGACGAACCGCCCTGGATCGCACCACCCTGCAGATTCTGAATAAAGGCGCGCGTCAAACCGCGCACGTTGATGCCAGGATTTGAGTAAAAATTTTGGTCCTCCGCCGCAATCGCGGCTTCGTAGGCCCAAAACGACATGTCGCGCAGGGGAATATAGGTGCGGTCACCGCCGGTGGGGCGCGGGTCGACGCTCTCGTAGAGCAGCTGCGTGCCCGTGCTGTCGTAGACGCGCACCGTCTGAAACTCTTCCTGCTGCGTGGTAAATTCGCTGGCGTCCTGCACCAAATCGGCGTAGGAGGAATAGACGCCCACCGCCGCCGCCACGCCCAGGCCGCTAAAGAGGCCAAAGAAGAGCAGCGTCGTCAGCAGCAGGGCGCTGAGGCCCTGTGTCGCGCGGAGCACGGGCTTGGGCCGGTTGACGCGCTTGCGGGTGCGTCGCCGCCGCGAGATGAGAATTTGATCGTGTCGATTGAGTCGATTCATGGGTGGGTAGTGCGTATCAAGAAAGCGTAGCTTGCGCTTATCGAAGGGTAATTATTCAGGCTCCTGCCCAAGCCTCTCCGTGGCTGCGGAGAGAACGGCCCCCTCTCCCAGGATGGAAGAGGGGTTGGGGGTGAGGGCTGAACGGTTACATCGAAGGCAAAGCGGGTCGATGTGCTCAACAGATTAAATGCGAGAGCAGCTTCAACAGGCTCGGCCTATGTTGGTCGCAATCTATCCATCAAACAGTGCGCCATCGTAGCACAAACGCGGCGGGGAAATCAAAAGTTCCGCAGGGTTAAAATGGCTTCGTTCCGCAGATTGAGCCGTATCTGAGGAAAAATCTGTTCTAGACAAAAGCGCACTGACACGTTAAACTGACGGATAACTGTACGTAAACTGTCTTCAGGAGGAAGTTATGTCCGTTGTTATGCCAACGTTGCCTATTACCGACCTGCGCACCAAGCAGCCCGAAGTGCTGAACGGCCTACAAGAATCGCCTGTGGTTCTCACCCATCGCGGGCGCGACGCCGCCGTGCTGGTCAGCCCCAAACAGTGGAATAAACAGCAGCTTGAACTGCGCCACTTGCGTTTGGTGGCGGAGGCGATGGCAATCGAAGCCAAAGGCGAGCCAACAATTCCTTTGGCTGAGGTAAAGCGTCGCATCGCCGAGAAGCAGAAAGCGGCGCATGTGGACGATTGAATTTAGTCACGAGGCCAACAACTACGCCATCGACTCGCATCCGTACAACGAGGATGTGCTGATTGCCATCGAAGAGCTGGCGTTCACCGAAGATGGGTTGCCGCACAAAGGCGTTTATCGCATTCTCAATGGTCGATACGTTTGGGATATTGCAGAGCACACTGTCGTCTATCGACAAATCGACGACAGGCTCTATATTATTTTGATCAAGCCCTATCCGTAAGCTTAGTCTCTCCAGCATCGCCAACAAGCGGGTCGAGCTGGGCGTGCCGCGCGAGGAGATTGTGCTGGGGTAGGTTTCACCGCTCGTGCGCCAGCATTCGGAGTTTGCCGTGGCGTGAGTACTAATTTTGCGAGATTGCTATGCTAAACTCTCCAGTTGAAACTCGACCTTGGGACGTTGTAAACCATCTCAAAACGGCAGAAGATATTGCTGCCTATCTCGACGCTGCGTTTGAGGATGGCGACGCCGCCCTCATCATGACTGTGCTAAAGGGCGTCGCCCGCACCAAGTTCATGACCAATTTCTGCCAGCGCTGGCACATCCGCGACCTTGCCCTCTTCGGTTCCGCCCTGCGCGACGACTTCCACGTCGGCAGCGACCTCGACCTGCTTGTCACTTTCGGCGATGATGCGGCCTGGAGCCTGCTCGACCACGTACAGATGGAGCGGGAGTTGAGCGCGCTGTTTGGGCGCAAAATCGATTTGGTGAGTCGGCGGGCAGTGGAGCAGAGTGACAATTGGCTGCTGCAGCGGGAAATTTTGGAGACGGTGCAACCCATCATTTCGATGGATGAGGTCGTCCATGCATCGTGACGAGGTCACCCTACTCCAGATTTTCAACGCAGCAAAACTGGTCGAACTATTCTCTGGCGACATGGAGCAGGAAGAATTTCTCGAAGACAAGAAGACTCGCTCCGCCGTTCTCTACCAACTGCTGGTCATTGGCGAAGCAACCAAGCGTTTGTCGTGGGAGTTTCGTGACGAGCACAACGAAATTCCATGGTCGTTGATGGCCGGAATGCGCGACCATCTGATTCACGCCTATGACACGGTTAATTGGGACGAAGTCTGGCGTACCGCGACTAAAGATATTCCGACGCTGATTGGGCAACTTGAGCCGCTGCTACCGGAGCCGTAGCCGCTTGCGACGGCACGGAAGCTGGCATCGCCAACAAGTGGGTCGACCTGGGCGTGCCGCGCGAGGAGATTGTGCTGGGGGACGTTTCGCCGTTTATGCGCCAGTATTCGGACTTTGCGATGACGTGAGTCGGCGAGTGACGAAGCGACGAAAAAATTGCGAGGAATGCAAAAGAGGACGGGAAAATATGAATCTCCAAGACCACTTCAGCCCACCCCTCAGCGAGCGCCGCCACTGGCATGCCTTCCACAACGCCTGGGCAACTTATCTCGCCGCCTCGCTCAACGAGTGGTTGCCGCCCGGCTACTTTGCCGAGCCCAACGTGCAGTTCGGCATCGAAATTGATGTCGCCGCGTTTGATGAAACGTCCCTCGTCCCGGCGGGCGTGCCGTCTGCAGGCGCACCCGCCGGGACGTGGTCGCCGCCCGCGCCGATGCAGACGATTCCCTTTCAGCTCACGTCGGACGTGGTCGAGGTGGTCGTTTACAACAGCGAAGCCGGGCCCACGCTGGTCGGCGCGATTGAGTTGGTCAGCCCCGCCAACAAAGATCGACCGACCCACCGCGACGCCTTCACCGCCAAGTGCGCCACCTACTTGCGACAGGGCATCGGCCTGCTCATTGTCGATGTTGTGACAGAGCGCGTCGCTAATCTGCACAACGAACTCATGGCCCAATTTATGTCTCCCGATGCGCCCTTTCTCGACGAGCCGCTCTACGCCACTGCCTATCGACCCGTTGGGATGAATGGCGAATCCGAACTCGAAATCTGGCAGGAGCCGCTGTCCATCGGCGAGCCGCTGCCGACGCTGCCGCTCTGGCTGCACAGCTTGAGCGCGCCAGTCGATCTGGGCGCGACGTATGCGCGGACGTGTCGCGAGCAGCGGATTGTGGGGATAACATAAAGTCAGCAGCAAATCCTGGATTCAGCATGACGGCACAAAAGTCGGCCTCGCCAACAAGCTGGTCGACCGGGGCGTGCCGCGCGAGGAGATTGGGCTGGGCTAGGTTTCGCCGTTTATGGGTCGGTTGTTGTCCACGGAACGAGGCAATTGCACTATGCGGCCTTTTGTAGAGGCGGGGTATACAGATGTTTTTGAAAACCAGCAAATAGGGCCCGAATGGTCGAAACGCTCCCCAACGTTTCGGTGGCCGCTCGAATGCCACGATACTTTAAATCGATTAACGGTATCAACTTCTCCTCATCCAGCTCGCTCACGCCCTGCTCCACGTAATGATTCAGCACAAACTCAAGAAAGTCCCGCTGCATGGGATCAGTGTACGCGGTAAAGACGTCATCGCGCCGATCAACGACGCGTTCGGCGCGGCTGATGGGCGGCTGGGCAAAGGCGATGTAGGCAAGCACATCAAAGAGATCGCTCTGCTGTGCCTCGACCAAATCGCTTAGAACGCGCAGCTGCTCGACGCCGAACCCCTCCTCCGCCAGCGCGTCCAGCAGCTTGCGACGCGTATCCGGGCGGCTCCACAGCGCGACCAGCTCCGCTTCGTCGGCGAAAAATTCGGGAAACTTCCCGAAGAGCGCCTCGACGAACTCGACTGCGGTCATGGGTGTGCCGCTGGGGCTCCAAAACGAGGTCGTCACCGTGTGCTGAATTCTGCGCAATTTTCCATCGGCCAGCTTGATCACGAGTTTGGTGCGGAACTGCGGTTCGTTTGGCTCAACCGATTGCTCATCGTAATCGGCTCCGCTCTGGCGCAGCGTCTCGGATGATTCGGGCCTGGTGTAGGTGGCTGACTCTGCCTGAAGCGGTTCGCCATCCCATTCGGGATCGCTAAAGTGCTCGTAGGCGCGCACAAAATCGTAAACGGTGAAATAATCCTTGTTGTCAAAAAGGCGTGTGCCGCGACCGATAATCTGCTTGAATTCGACGATGGAGTTGATGGGCCGCAGCAGCACAATGTTGCGCACGTTGCGCGCATCCACACCCGTGGAGAGCTTGCGCGACGTGGTCAGAATTGTGGGGATGCTCTTTTCGTTGTCCTGGAAAGTGCGCAGGTACGCCTCGCCGCGCGCCCCGTCATCCGCTGTCACGCGCACGCAGTAGTCCGGCTCGTCGCTCAGCTTGATCTGGTTGACGACGTTGCGCACGGCCAGCGCGTGAACCTGGGTGGCGCAAAAGACGAGCGTCTTCTGCCGCTGATCGATCTGCGCCATAAAGGTCTCCACGCGATAGCGCTCGCGCTCCTCAATTTCGATGATGCGGTTAAAATCAGCCTCTCCATACTGTCGCCCCGCGGCCACTTCGCCTTCGACCACGTCGTCATCTGGATCGTAGACGTATTCATCCAGCGTGGTTTGGAATTGCTTGATGCGGAAAGGCGTGAGATAGCCATCGTTGATGCCCTCCTTCAGCGAGTAGGTGTAGATCGGCTCGCCAAAGTAGGCGTAGGTGTCCACGTTATCATTGCGCTTGGGCGTCGCGGTGAGGCCAAGCTGCACCGCTGGGGAGAAGTATTCGAGAATCGCACGCCACGAGCTTTCATCGCTTGCCCCACCGCGATGACATTCGTCGATCACCACAAAATCGAAAAAGTCCGGCGGGTATTCGCTAAAGTAGGGCGCCGCGTCCTGAGCGCCATCCTCCCCGCTCATCTCCTCCCCGCTCATAAAAGTCTGGAAGATGGTGAAGAAGAGGCTGCCATTTTTGGGGACGCGACCACGCTTGCGAATGTCGTCGGGCAGAATGCGTACGAGCGCATCATCGGGGAAGGCGTTGAAGGCGTTGAAGGCTTGGTTGGTGAGAATGTTGCGATCGGCGAGGAAGAGAATGCGCGGGCGACGGCGCGGCTCCTCGCCCGGCGACATCTCTGTGCGCCAGTCGTGAAGATTCCAGCGGCTGTGGAAGAGCGCCCAGGCAATCTGAAAAGCAATGGCCGTTTTGCCCGTGCCGGTGGCGAGCGTGAGCAGGATACGGTCGCGCCCGCTGGCAATGGCGTTGAGCGCGCTGGTGATGGCGTTGTGCTGGTAGTAGCGCGGCTGCCACTGACCACCCTTTTCCTCAAACGGCACGGCCTCGAAGCGACGCCGCCAGTAGCGCTCTTGGGCGTCCTGCACGTTGAAGGTGGCGTGCCACAGCTCGTCCGGCGTGGGGT
Organism: Caldilineaceae bacterium; assembly: GCA_965213595.1. GTDB lineage: Bacteria > Chloroflexota > Anaerolineae > Caldilineales > Caldilineaceae > JBCCFC01. The sequence goes on from CBDBZO010000004.1 coordinate 296,908, forward strand.
AGCGCTCGACATCGCTCTCGCGCCCGCTCTGCCTATCCACGCGATAAATTTTGCGACCGTTGGTGGCAAAGGCAAAGCGCGTTTGCAGCTTGGCGGCGTAATCTTTGGCCTGCTGCACGCCTTCGGTGTAGTGGGCGTTGACGCGCTTGGCTTCGATGACGGCGAGCTTGCGATTGCGATAGAGCAGCACGTAATCGGCCACGTCCTCCTTGCCGCGCCGACCGCCACCCACGAGCCGACCGGGCGCAATCAGTTCGCGGCGAACGCGGCTTTCGGGAACGGCGCCCCAACCCGCCTCGCGCAGTGCGGGATCGATCAACTCGGCGCGCGTCTCCGCTTCGTTGAGATCGTATCTGTTATCCATCATAACTCTTACACGGGTAGGGGCACGAGGCCGCACGATGGGGCTTGGCAATCAACCACGATTTATTGGCGCGGCCTCGTGCCCCGACGGGCCGAATTGTGCGGGACGGGCACGAGGTCGCGCGCGATGGGGCTTGGTAATCGACTACGATTCGTTGGCGCGACCTCATGCCCCTACGGGTACCATTCCCGATTAAATTTGTTTGGTGGTGCGTCGGGATGCAGTTGGTCGGTGAGCCATCGAGCGGGATTGGCGTGAATGTAGTCGTATTGCCGCTGAAAATCTTCGTCGTCGCGCACGATGTGATCGTAGAATTTACCTTGCCAAAGTGGCGGATGTGGGATCAAGCCCCTGTTCTTTGCCCGCTGCGTAACCGATGATTTGTACGCGCCAATGTAGGTGGAAACGGATCCAGCGATTGCATCACCAAATTTTCGTTCCTTGGCAAGCTGGCTCGACAGCGCCTTGAGGATGGTGAACAAAATATGCACGTGATTTGGCATCACCACCTGTGCATTCAGCTTGATCCGCTCGTGACGCGCAAACAGTTGACGACAGCAGGCGTCGGCAATCTGCCCCAGCGGATTGAGCACCATCGCGTGGTCAACAACGCGCCCGAAGACCAAGCGACCCTTGTGGGCGCAAATGGTAATCGCATACGCGCCGGGTCGCGTATAGTCGTACCCATCATAGCGCAAAGAATTGCGTCTCCGATATCCCCGTGGTGTATTCGGCATAGCGATAGTTCCCATTCTCGTAGGGGCATGAGGTCGGGCGATTGACCCCTCGGCAATCCCCCCATCTCTCCGCGCCCGACCTCGTGCCCCTACCCGCATTCCCCATCCGTACGGGCACGAGGTCGGGCGATTGACCCCTCGACATTCCCCCACCTCTCCGCGCCCGACCTCGTGCCCCTACCCGGACGTGAGTTCGCCGCGGAAGGCCTGTTGCAGCAGCGACTGCTTGAGCTCGGCGAGCAGTCCTAATTTTTCCTCTACAACTGCGGTGGCGACGGCGATGGCGGCGAACGCCTCGTCGAGGATGGCGACGATCCGCGCCTGCTCGTCGAGCGAAGTCGGTAGCCACACAGGTTCCCCATGCACATTATTTCGATTTAGGGTCGGCACACCAGCGCCACTCGTAAATCTATCCAAATCAAAACTTTTCAGCAAATGATAGATAAATCGTGGATTATTACCGTGAAAATTTTTGACATAAAGTGTTGTATTGAGCGGCCAAAAATCTTCTTCAACAAAAAAGACTGACCCGATGCTTCCACTTCTTCCAGTAACAACTCCTGGTCCACACACTTTGGCTTCGCAATGGGTATCAATGCAGCCACTTGAGCTCATCAAAGGAATGTTGCCCGGCTTTCTTTTTCGTTTTGGCAAATCAAACCCTCTCTGAAGCGTACAAGCTTCGCCCAGAGATTTTCTTTCCCAACCCTCCATCAAATCATCCCCCTAATCTCCATCAACACCCCAGCCGCCTCGACATCCAACCGTTCAATCTCATCCAAAATCTCCACCGGCTCACGCAGCGGCTCGGCCTCGGGCGCGTTGGGGTTCTTCACCGACAGGTCCCACGTCGTCGCGTCCACCGTGCTGGCGTCCACCGTCCACGATTGGGGCGAATCGGCCCGCTCGCCCTGCAGGGCCACAAAGTCGGCCAAATCGTCGTCGTTGAGCGGGTTGGTCTTGCCCAGGTTGCGCCCCGGATCGAGCTGGTAGTACCAGACGTGGCGCGTCTTCGTCCCCTTCTCAAAAAAGAGCACCACGGTCTTGACGCCCGCGCCTAGAAAGGTGCCGCCGGGGCAATCCAAAATCGTGTGCAGGTTGCACTCGCTCAGCAGCTGTTGGCGCAGCGCAGTGGAGGCATTGTCGGCGTTGGAGAGAAAGGTATTTTTGATGACGATGGCCGCGCGCCCGCCCGCGCGCAGCCGCTTGATAAAGTGCTGCAAAAAGAGAAAGGCCGTCTCGCCCGTCTTGATGGGAAAATTCTGCTGCACCTCCTTGCGCTCGCGCCCGCCAAAGGGCGGGTTGGCGAGAATCACGTCGAAGCGGTCGCGCTCCTGCACGTCCGCCAGGTTTTCGGCCAGCGTGTTGATGTGGACGATGTTGGGGGCCTCCACGCCGTGCAGAATCATGTTCATGATGCCGATGATGTAGGCCAGCGACTTTTTCTCCTTGCCGTAGAGCGTGCGCTTCTGCAGCAGCTCCAGCTGCGCCGTGCTTTGCAGCTTGGGGCGCAGGTGGTCGTACGCCTCGCACAAAAAGCCCGCCGAGCCACAGGCCCCGTCGTAAACGGTTTCGCCGAGCTGCGGGTCGATGACCTGCATCATGGCGCGGATCAGCGGGCGCGGCGTGTAGTATTCGCCGCCGTTGCGCCCGGCGTTGCCCATGTTGCGAATTTTGGCTTCGTAGAGGTGGCTCAACTCGTGCTTTTCCGCCTGCGAGCCAAAGCGCAGCTCGTCCACCAATTCCAGCGCATCGCGCAGCAGATAGCCGCTCTGGAAGCGGTTGCGGATCTCGCCAAAAATTTCGCCGATTTTGTACTCAATGGTGTCCGGCCCGCTGGCCCGCTGCTTAAAGTCCGTCAGGTAGGGGAAGAGATCGTCGTTGACAAACTCGATCAGGTCGTCGCCCGTGCGCGCCGTGTTGTGGTCAAAGTCGCCGCTGGCATCTTTCGGCGCGGCCCAGCTCGACCAGCGGTGGGGTTCGTCCAGCAGGTAAATATATGGCCTGCCGCGCAGCTCGGCCTCCAGCGCCCGCTCCTGCTCCAGATCGTCCAGATATTTGAGGAAGAGCATCCACGACGTCTGCTCGGTGTAGTCCAGTTCCGTGGTGCAGCCCGCCTCCTGCCGCAGCACATCGTCGATATTGCGAAAAGTCTGTTCAAACATGGTGGGATTTTATCAACTTTGCCCGTTCTCGTCTAGTAGGGGCACGAGGTGGCGGCAAGCGTGACTATACTTCATCCATCAAGAGGTCGCCGCCACCTCATGCCCCTACGCCGTTTCCCCTCATTTTGGGATGCACCCCGCGAGGTCGGACGCAGCGAGACAGGGAACACGCCCAAGGCCAACCGCCCGACCTCGTGCCCGACCACACCCATCATCGCGTAGGGGCACGAGGTCGGGCGCGACGAGACAGGCAACACACCCAAGGCCAACCGCCCGACCTCGTGCCCGCCCCCCATCATTCCCCGTAGGGGCACGAGGTGGCGGCAAGCGCGACTGCACTTCATCCATCAAGAGGTCGCCGCCACCTCATGCCCCTACCAGTTGACCCGTGTTCACGTTTGCAGTAAAGTACAAATAGTTCAAATTCACCAACGACACACGCCACGTGGAGCGGTCGTGTTCCGCCTACTCTTGCCATCATGTCCAACCTCCTCACCCACCTCAATACCCAGCAGCAAGCCGCTGTCCAGGCCGTCGACGGCCCCGTGCTGGTCCTCGCCGGGCCCGGTTCGGACAAGACGCGGGTGCTGACGCACCGCATTGACTTCAGCCATTTGCAATAGCGTATCCCACAAGATACAATTCGCATGATTGAAATCCGCCAGACGAAGGTCTACGTAAAGTGGTTTGCCAAACTGCGAGACGAGCGTGCTCGCACGCGAATCGACGTGCGCGTCCGGCAGCTTGCGCTGGGCAATCCGGGCGACGTAAAGCCTGTTGGCGGTGGCGTTTCGGAATTGCGCATCAGCTACGGGCCCGGCTATCGTGTCTATTTTAGATAGTACGGGGAAACCATCGTCGTTTTGCTGGCGGGCGGCGATAAACGCACGCAAAGCCGCGACATTCGGATCGCTCGTGAGCTTGCACAGGAACTGGAGGAATAACATGAACTCAGTCATTGCCAAAACGCTTCCCTGGGACGTTGTCGACCATCTCAAAACCGAAAAAGACATTGCCGCTTATCTCGAAGCAGCGCTGGAAGATGGCGACCCCGCTTTGATCATGACCGTGTTGGGCGACATTGCCCGCGCCAAGGGCATGACGCAGGTCGCGCGCGAGGCGGGGTTGGGGCGTGAGAGTTTATACAAGTCGCTCTCCGAGAACGGCAACCCGGAATTTGCGACGGTGCTAAAAGTCGTGCGGGCGCTGGGCTTACAGCTTCACGTCGAGCCAGTCCGAGCATGAGCAATCCCACCATGTCCAACCTCCTCACCCACCTCAACCCACAGCAGCAAGCCGCCGTCCAGGCCGTCGACGGGCCGGTGCTCGTCCTCGCGGGGCCGGGATCGGGCAAGACGCGGGTGCTGACACACCGCATTGCCTACATGATCCAGGAGCGCGACATTGCGCCCTGGCACATCCTGGCGATGACCTTTACGAATAAGGCAGCGCGGGAGATGCGCGAGCGGGTGGAGGGCTTGCTGGCCGAGCGCTTTGGCGAGCCGCTGCCCGGCGAGCGACAGCGGCTGGGCGGGCTGGCCATCGGCACCTTTCACTCGATCTGCGCGCGCATCCTGCGCGTGGAGACGGACGCGATTGGCTTTGCGCGCAACTGGACGATCTACGACAGCGGCGACAGCCTCTCGCTGATTCGGGCGGTGATGCGCGAGCTGGATATCGACGAGAAGCGCTGGTCGCCGCAGTCCGTGCGCGGCTTTATCGGCGGGCAGAAGAACGAGGTGATCACGCCGGAGCGCGTGCAGGTGGCGAGCTACTTCGAGGAGATTGCGAGCCGCGTCTACACGCGCTACCAGGGGGCGCTACGCCTCAACAACGCCATGGATTTTGACGATCTGCTGGTGCGCGTCGTGCTGCTGCTGCGCGAGCGCGACGATATCCTACTCAAATACCAGCAGAAGTGGCGGTACGTGCTGGTGGACGAGTTCCAGGACACCAACGCGGCACAGTACGAAATTCTGCGCGCGCTGGCGGACGAGCCGACGCGCAACCGCAACCTCTTTGCCGTGGGCGACGCCGACCAGGCCATCTACCGCTTTCGCGGCGCGGACTACCGCAACGTCGCCCGTTTCCGCGACTCCTACCCGGACGCGCAGGTCATCCTGCTGGAGCAAAACTACCGCAGCACGCAGCGTATTCTGGACGTGGCCAACGCGGTGATCGAGAACAACCGCAACCGCGTGCCCAAAAAGCTCTTTACCGAAAACGGCCAGGGCTTGCCGGTGACGCTCTATGAGGCGTACAACGAGACCGAGGAGGCGGCCTACGTCTGCGACCAGGTCGAGCGGCTGGCGGCGGAGATGAAGCTAAAGGCCGACGATTTCGCGGTGATGTACCGCACCAACGCCCAGTCACGCGCGCTGGAGGAGATTTTTGTCTCGCGCAACCTGCCCTACCGTATCGTGGGGGCGACGCGCTTCTACGAGCGCCGCGAAATCAAGGATGCGCTGGCCTATCTGCGGCTGGTCAACAACCCGGCGGATTCGGTCTCGCTCAGCCGCATCATCAACGTGCCGACGCGCGGCATCGGCACCAAAACCTACGGCGGGCTGACTTTGTGGGCGGCGGAGGTCGGCGTGAGCGAGTACGCTGCGCTGCGCATTTTGCGCCATGGCCCGGAGCACGTCAACAGCGACCGGCTGCGCGATGGATTGCCGCCGCTGCCGGATGCGGCGATGACGGCTCCGGAGATGAGCGGGCGCGCGCGCAATGCCCTGCTGGGCTTTATCACGATGCTCGAAGATTGGGTCACCCTGGCGCGCAACGACCGCTACGACTCCGTCGCCGATTTGCTCGACATGATTCTGACCGACTCCGGCTATGTCGACAGCCTGCGGGACGGCACGGACGACGGCGAGGATCGCTTTGAGAACATCCAGGAGCTGCGCTCGGTGGCCGGCGGCTACGATCGCACCGTGCCGCTGGAGGACGACCAGACGCCGCTGAGCTTGTTCCTTGAAGAAATTTCGCTGATGAGCGCGCAGGACGAATCCGAGCAGCGCGAGGGCTCAACCGGCGCGGTCACGCTGATGACGCTGCACACGGCCAAGGGGCTGGAGTTCCCGGTCGTCTTCGTGGTGGGGCTGGAGGAGGGCTTGCTGCCCCACTCGCGCTCCATCGACAGCGGCGACAGCGAGGACATGGCCGAGGAGCGCCGGCTCTGCTACGTCGGCGTCACGCGCGCCAAGCGGCGGCTGTACCTGACGCACGTCTTCCGCCGCAGCCTGTGGGGCAGCACCAACGTGCAGGAGCCCAGCCGCTTCCTGGAGGAGATTCCCGCGTCGCTATTGAGCGGCATGGTCGATAAGCGCAGCCGCCGCGAAGCCGCCTACGAGCGCGAGACGACATGGGATAACAGCCTTGATTCGTGGGGCGGCAACGGCGGTTCAAATGGACGTGACCGCGTGCGGCGCAGTTCGCTTGGCGGCGGGCAGAGCGCGGGGTTGCGGTACAGCCCGTACAGCCAGAAAAGCGGGAGGTCGAGTGCGCCGAGTTGGGGGGCGTCGGGGGATGCGGAGTCGCCGATTGCGCGGCCAACGGAAAACAGAAAACAGAAAACGGAAAACGGAAAACAGCCGACGTTTAAGTCTCGTGATAGCGTCCAGCACGCCAAATTTGGGGTGGGCACGGTGATCGAAAGCAAGGTGACGCGCAGCGACGAGGAGGTCACGGTGGCCTTTCCGGGCGTGGGCATCAAGAAGCTGTCGGCGTCGATGGCGAATTTGAAGAAGCTGTGATCGCGGAGGAGCATCCTCAGATGCGAACGGACCAACGAGAGAGGGAAGATATGCTTCAGTTTACGGCAGTAATCGAGCGCGAGGGTGATGGATACGTGTCGCTTTGTCCAGAGTTGGATATTGCGAGTCAAGGGGATACGGTCGAGGAAGCGCGGCGGAACTTGATTGAGGCGCTTGAGCTTTTTTTTGAGGTTGCATCGCCAAGCGAGGTTCAGCAACGACTGCACAAGGAAGTGTTCGTCACACAGATTGGAGTACCCGTTACCTAGGCTATGTGTTCTATCAGGCCGCGAAATCTGCGTAATCCTTACCACTCATGGATTCGATCAAGTGCGGCAGCGTGGTAGCCACATCATCATGCAGAGAAGGACGGAAGAGGGGACAATTACTGTTCCAGTGCCCAATCACAAAGAAGTTCATAGCGGTACGCTACGCTCAATTATTCGGCAATCCGGCTTGTCGCGCTCTCTGTTTGAATAATGGCGCAGACCCTCAAGGAAAGAAGAGCGTTCATGGCACAGAGTCACCAACCGGGCGTAAAAATCACCGCCCACTACGACGAACAGTCCGACATCCTCACCTACGCCTTTGTCGACAAGCCGCAGCCCGCCGTAGCCGAAGAAGCTGCCAACGAAATCTGGGTGCGCTTCGACCCGGACAGCCGCCGAGTCATCACGGTCGATGTGCATCACTTTTCCAAGCGCGTCGAGGAAGCGTTCGGCCCGTCGCTGACCTATAGTGAACGGAGCGATTCAGAGCGGATTGAAGCGCTGGCGTTGATAACCTCGGCGGACTAACTTGCACGCCGAAAAAATCTAGGTGCACTTCAACCCAACTCGACGACCGCCCACCCCCTCAGCGACCAACCACCCTCGTCCGGATTTGCCCACGCCGTTACAGACGCGGCGCGGGCCGTTTGCTACCCTATTATGTATAGCAGAACAAAAGAAAAGGGTCGTCCACGAAGGAGGAATCGCAAGCTATGCAGTCCAAATCGTTTAATCTTTCATCCACCATGCGCGATGGGCTAACGCCCGGCGAGCGGGACGAAATTCGCCAGCACATCAACCGCACCGCCTGGCTGCTGGACAGCGCCTTTCGCGTGCCGCTCATCAACTACCGCGTGGGGCTGGACAGCTTAATTGGCCTCATCCCCGGCGCGGGCGACGTGGTGGGCCTGGGGCTCTCCAGCTACATTCTGGTGCAGGCTGCGCGCCTCGGCGTGCCCCGCTCCACGCTCGTTCACATGACGGCCAACGTGCTCGTTGAGACGCTGGTCGGCATCATCCCCATCGTCGGCGATCTCTTTGACTTTGCCTTTAAGGCCAATCAGCGCAACGTGCGCCTGCTCAACGAAGCGCTGGATGCGCCCGATCAGACGGCCGCCCGCAGCCGCTCCGTGGTTGCGCGCACGGGAACGTTCCTCGTCGGCAGCCTGGTGGCGCTGGGCGCGGGCGGCGTCTGGCTCGTGCGCTCACTCTGGATGATGCTGTTTGGTGGCTGAGGCCGCTTGCTTCACCGGGCCGCAATACGCGGTCAAGCGCTTCAGCGTCCCCAACGCTGAAGCGCTTTTGCGTTCAAAAGCTACCAGCGCGAAGATTGATAGCGCCTGAAAGGTCAGCAGTAGTAGGATGGCAGCGGTAGGATGACGGGCGTCGGTGAATGCGACCGAGCAGCGCATTGCGGAGGCAGCGTCTTCCGGTGAGACCAAGTCAACATGAGAAATCACGTCTACCCATTCACACGCCTTTATGACACAACCCGCCGTCCCCTCCTCCCGCCTCGCAGGCTTTTACCAAAAATCCGTTGCCGCACGCACGGACATTCTCGCTCATTGGGCGGAGTTGACACCGGAGGAGACTAACACCCTGCACGACGGTCTCAGCGTGGCGCAGGCGGACAAGATGATCGAGAACGTCGTGGGGCGCTACAGCCTGCCGCTCGGCATTGCGACCAACTTCCGCATCAACGGGCGCGATGTGCTCGTGCCGATGGTGGTCGAGGAGCCGTCGGTGGTGGCGGCGGTCAGCTTTGCGGCCAAGCTGGCTCGCGGTGCAGAGGGGGGTGACGAAGAGACGCCCGGCGCACAGAGCGGCTTCCGCACGGGCAGCACCGAGCCGCTGATGATCGCCCAGGTGCAGCTGCTGGACGTGGCGGACTTTGATCGGGCCGAGGCCGACATTCTCGCCGCCCGCCAGGAGCTGCTTGCGCTCGCCGACACCAGCCCCACCATTGCCCGCCTCGGCGGCGGCCCGCGCGATCTCGTCGTCCGCCGCCTGCCCCAGACGCCCACCATTCCCATGCTGATCGTCCACCTGCACTTCGACGCGCGCGACGCCATGGGCGCCAACGCCGTCAACACCGCGGCGGAGACGATTGCGCCGGAGCTGGAGCGGTTGAGCGGTGGGCGCGCGCTGCTGCGCATCTTGAGCAACCTGTCGGATCAGCGCCGCGCCTGGGCCGAAGTCGCCATCCCGGCCCACCGTTTCGACACCCAAACGCTGAACGGTGCAACGATCATCCAAAATATCGCCCACGCCAACGCCTTTGCCGTCGCCGACCCCTACCGCGCGGCTACCCACAACAAGGGCATTTTCAACGGCCTCGATGCCGTCGCCCTGGCCACGGGCAACGACTGGCGCGCCATCGAGGCGGGTGCACACGCCTGGGCGGCGCGGGACGGGCAGTATCGGGCGCTGACGACGTGGCGGGTTGAGCAGGGGAGCAGGAGAGCGGGAGAGCAGGGGAGCAGGGGAGCAGGGGAGCAGGAGAGCAGGAGAGCGGGAGAGCAGGGGAGCAGGGGAGCAGGGGAGCAGGGGAGCAGGAGAGCGGGAGAGCAGGAGAGCAGGAGAGCAGGGGAGCAGGGGAGCAGGAGAGCAGGAGAGCGGGAGAGCAGGGGAGCAGGGGAGCAGGGGAGCAGGGGAGCGGGAGAGCAGGGGAGCAGGGGAGCAGGGGAGCGGGAGAGTAAGGAGGGGACATCTTTCTTGCTTCGAGGCAGGCTCGAACTGCCCCTGGCCGTGGGCACGGTTGGTGGGGCAACGCGGGCGCACCCGGCTGCGCGGGTGGCGCTGAAAATCCTGGGATTAAGCGATGGCGAGCGAACTCAGCCGGGCAGCGCGCGGGAGCTCAGCGAGATTATGGCCGCGGTGGGGCTGGCGCAGAATTTGGCCGCCCTGCGCGCCCTGGCAACCGAGGGCATCCAGCGTGGCCACATGAGCCTGCACGCGCGCCAAATCGCCGTGGCCGCTGGGGCAAGCGGGGCCGAGGTCGACCGCGTGGCGGCGCGCCTGGTCGAGCTGGGCGAAATTCGCGTCGAGCGCGCGCGGGAGATATTGAAAGAAAGTAATCAGTAGCCAGTGATCAGTAGTCAGTAGATAAGCCGTGAATCTTCTACTGCTGACTGATTACTGCTGACCGATTACTGATTACTGATTATTGACCACTGGAGAGAACATGCTAAACCAACCTACCCATCCTGTCGGCCTCGTCGGCTACGGAGCCTACGTCCCGCGCTATCGTCTGCCCGGCCACGAGATCAGCCGGGTGTGGACGGAGGGCAACAGCGCCAGCCCCGTCAAGGAAAAAGCCGTGCCCGGCATGGACGAGGATACGGCGACCATGAGCATCGAGGCGGCGCGCAACGCGCTGGCCCGCGCACAAATCGATCCGCGCCAGATCAGCGCCGTCTGGATCGGCAGCGAGAGCCATCCCTACGCCGTCAAGCCCACGGGCACCATCGTCGCCGAGGCCATCGGCGCCACGCCCGTGACGCTGGCGGCGGACTGGCAATTTGCCTGCAAAGCGGGCACGGAGGCCATGCAGGCCGCGATTGGCCTGGTCGGCAGCGGCATGGCGGCGTATGCGCTTGCCATCGGCATGGATACGGCCCAGGGTCGCCCCGGCGATGCGCTGGAGTATACGGCGGGCGCGGGCGGCGCGGCCTTTCTCATCGGCCCAGCCGAGCAGGCGCTGGCGACCATCGAGCGCACCGGCAGCTTCGTCACCGACACGACGGACTTTTGGCGACGCCCGACAACGCACTACCCGTCGCACGCCGAACGCTTTAGCGGCGACCCCGGCTACTTTGGCCACGTGATTCCCGCGGCGAAGGAGATGATGTTGGCGATGGGCACGCAGCCGTCCGATTACGACTGGGTCGTCTTTCACCAGCCCAACCGCAAGTTTCCCACGCGCGCGCTCAAGCAGCTCGGCTTTACGGCGGAGCAGTGGGGGCCGGGCCTGCTCGTCGGCGAGATCGGCAACACCTACGCTGGCTCCTCCATGATCGGGCTGGCGGCCACGCTGGATGTCGCCCAGCCCGGCGACCGCATCCTGCTCGTCAGCTACGGCAGCGGCGCGGGCTCGGATGCGTTTGATCTGCGCGCTACCGAGCGGCTGACCGACGCCCGCCGTCGCGCCGCCACAACTCGCGACTACATCCACCGCCGCACGCCTATTGACTATGCGCAATATGTCCGCATCCGCGGCAAGCTGGCGACCCACTGAGCTATTGTAGCGTGCGAAGCGTGGATGAGGTGGTGACGCGTTTCCGTGATAATCGTGGAATTGATGGCCCTAGAACCCGCGGCACTACGGGTGGTAATCGACGGGCAGCAATGCACGGAACGCAACGCGTCCTCCTGTCGTTCGGCAGGGGAACGCGTTTTTGTTATACTGTGCCAAATCAAATCAGAGCCAACCATGCCCACGATCCTCATTTCCAACGACGACGGCGTCTACTCGCCCGGCCTGCTGGCGCTCAAGCAGACGCTCGGCCAGCTGGGCGACGTCCACGTGATTGCGCCGGACCGCAACCGCAGCGCCGTCAGCCACACCAAGACGATGCACGAGCCGGTGCGCGTGCATCCAGTCGAGCTGGCGGATGGCAGCACGGCGCTGGCATGCACCGGTGGCCCGGCGGATTGCGTGGCGCTCGCCGCGGGCGGGCTGCTCGGCCACGTGCCCGATCTCGTGGTTGGCGGCATCAACGACGGCTACAATTTGGATGTGGACGTGAGCTACAGCGGCACGGTCGCCTGCGCCAAGGAGGCCGTCGTCAACGGCATCGCGGGGCTGGCGGTGAGCACCAACTTCTACGACCGCATCCACGAAGCGGGCCACGATGTGCAGGTCGTGCTGGCCGATGTAGCGGCGGTGGCGCTGGAGGTGGCGGCGCGGCTGCTCTCGGACGCGCCGGGCACGACGCTGCCGCGACAGACGCTGCTCAACCTCAACGTGCCGGGCACGCCGGGGCGCGAGCTGCGCGGCGTGCGCATTACGCGGCTGGGCGGGCGCACCTACCGCGAGGAATTGGTTGAGCGCCGCGATCCGCGCGGTCGCCCGTACTACTGGATCGGCAGCCGCGGGCCAACGGACACGCCGGGCGACGTCGACGGCGCGAACGGCAACAGCGTGACCAGCAGCGACGTGAACGCCGTGCGCAACGGCTTCGCCAGCATCACGCCAATCACGCTGGACATGACGGACTACGACTTTCTCACGCACATGAGCGAGTGGACGCTGAACGGGATCGTTGAGTGATCGATAGGGCAGATTTAAAAATTGATCCATGAAGGACACGAAGAGCACGAAGGGAGAGGGTCGACGTTCTTCCTTCGTGAACCTTCGTGCTCTTCGTGGATAAATTCTTGAAAATTTTTCTAGCCTGGTTGAGAGTAAAATCATGGTCTTCAAACCCGTAACCGATCGCACGCGCTGGGAGGGGCTGGCGCTCTGCTTTTGGCTGTTGGTGCTCGACGGACTGCTGCTGCTGTGGGCCGTGCGCCGGCCGGTGGATGCGATCAAGTTTGTGCTGATCGTGCTCTTCCTGCTGACGCTGCCGCTGCTTTTGCAGGTGATCTACCGCACGTGGAGCGCCTTTACGCTCGAATACTGGCTGGATCGCAACGCGATTCGCGTGCGCTGGGCCAACCGCCGCCACGTGATGCCGCTGCACCGCGTCCAGCGCGTGATCGAGGGCGCACAGGATTTGGGGCAACCGCAGGCGCTTCAGTGGCCGCTGCCCCACCTGCGACCCACGCGCGCGCTGGGCGTGCTTAATCTGACCATGCTCTCCACGCGCCCGCTGGCCGAGTGCCTGCTGATCGACATGGGCGACGCCGTCTACGCGATTTCGCCCGCCGAGCCGCGCCAATTTCTGGATGCCATGCAGACGCGCTTTCGCATGGGCACGGCGCTGCAGCTGGAGCCAACGCCGGTGCAGACGTCGCTGTGGGGCGGCTGGCTGCGCTCGCGGCGCACCGAGACGCTGCTGATCGGCGGCGGGCTGCTGGGCGTGCTGCTGCTTTTTGGCGTGCTGATGGTCAACTTTCCCAATCTACCGGAGACGCTCTCGCTCTTCTTTGACAGCGCGGGCGAGCCCACGGCATCGGGCAGCAAAAATCGGCTCTTCCTACTGCCGGTCATCGGTCTGCTCACTTGGGTTGTCAACGGCGTGTGGGGCACGTGGATGGCGCGGCATCACTATGAAACGGGAGCCTACATGCTGTGGAGCGGCGCGATTGTGGTACAAACGTTCTCACTTTTGGCGTTAATTAGCCTTCTGCCGTAAGATATTTGGCTACTAGAGCAGACAATCCTGCCGCTCGATCCGGTCACTAGCCAGCAAGGACGCTCCGTGAGCAGCTCCCCCCTCTCATCCACAGCCACGCCGCCGGCAAATGGCGTGCCTTTTTTGAGCGTGGTCATCCCCGCCTACAACGAAGAAGCGCGCATTGATGCGACGCTGTTGGGCATCCACGACTATCTCACGCAGCAGCCCTTTATGTGGGAGGTGCTGGTTGTGCTGGACGGCGCGACAGACCGCACGCTGGAGCGGGTGCAGAGCTTTGCTGCGCGGCTGGGAGACGCGGGTCGCAGTCGACTGCGCTGGATCGACAGGCGGCAGAATCGCGGCAAGGGCTACACCGTGCGCGAGGGAATGCTCGCCGCCCAGGGCCAAATCCGCCTCTTTACCGACGCCGACAACTCCACCGATATTTCGCACTTTGACCAGATGCGCCCGCTCTTTGAGCAGGGCCGCGAGGTCGTCATCTGCTCGCGGGACGCCAAGGATGTGGACGGCGCGCGGCAGGCCGTGCCGCAGCCGTTCTTCAAGCGGCTGCTGGGCAATTTGGGCAATCTCTTTATCCAAATCGTCGCCGTCCCCGGCATCTGGGATACGCAGTGTGGCTTCAAGGCCTTTACGCAGGAGGCCGCCACCTCGATTTTCCCGCTCGCGCAGATCGAAGGCTGGGGCTTTGACATTGAAGTGCTGGCGCTGGCGCAGCAGCGCGATTACCCCATTGGCATTGTCCCCGCCTACTGGGTCAACAAAGCGGGCACACATGTGCGCACGCGCGACTACTTCCGCACGCTGGCCGAAGCGCTGCAGGTGCGCTGGAATTTGCTCACGGGCGTCTACCGACGCGGGCAGCAGGTCAACCACCTGCGCGCCAGCGAGGACGTTGTCGAGCCGAAGGCGTAAAGAAATCAATCCACAAAGGGCATGAAGCAACACGAAGAAAGAGGGTCGACGTTCTTCCTTCGTGAACCTTCGTGCCCTTCGCAGATCGCTCTTCTTAGGCTGCCACTCAGAATGACAGCAAACGATCTGCCTTCGTGAACCTTCGTGAACCTTCGTGAACCGCCTCTCTTACACTTTTGGCCCACCCGGTTGATCTGCCCGCATCGCCAGCCCAATCTGCCCCATGTTGGCGACGTAGTGGGCCACGAGCGGCGTGAGCAGCGTGCCGCGCCAGAGAAAGAGCGCGCCCAGCCCCACTCCCGCCAGCCCCGCGCCAATCATGCCCCAAATTCCCTGCGGGCTGTGCAGCAGGCCAAAGATCACGCCCCACCCCACTACCAATACCCACGCCGGCAGGAGCGTTGCCAGCCCGCCAACCAGCAGCCCGCGAAAGAGCAGCTCCTCCAGCACCACCACGGAGACCATGACCATGCTCACGGCGAACAGTTCGTCGCGGCTGCGGGGCAGCACGTGGTCGAGAATGGTGGTGGCGTAGACGCGCGGGTTGTCGCGGGCGAAGGGCTGTTGCAGCAGCCAGCGCGTGGTGAGCACGATCAGCGCAGCCAGCGCAGCACCGAGCGTCACCCCCCACACCAATTCGACCAGCACGTCGTTTGTCGACAGCGGCGCAAGGCCAAACCGCACACGGGGCAATCCGCTGAGCCAGGCCAGCCCGCCGCAGAGCGCAATCATCCCCAAGCGTACCCAATTTTCGGCGGGCATCAGCAGCAGGTTGCGGTCGGGCGTCCACGTGCGCAGGAGCCGCGCCGTGGCAAAGGTTCCGTAGCCGATAAAAGCCGTCAGCGCGAGCGTCGCAATCAGGAAGAGCAGGTAGTTGGTTGTCACGGCAATTCAGATTGATCTTGATGATCCCAGCGAGTAAAAGAAATTGATCCACGAAGGGCACGAAGAAACACGAAGGAAGAGGGTCGACGTTCTTTCTTCGTGAACCTTCGTGCCTTTCGTGGATTGTCTCTGCTGCTGTTGCAGAATTCGTAGAAGTTTGGATGCAAAAAGCAAAAGTGATACAATTTACTCCTCGGAGGAGGCTTTCTGGTCTCTTTCAGGGCGGGGACAATGGCGTTCCCGCCCTTTTTCTATGGGTAAGTGTTACACGGCAACAGCCCGCCAACGCGGGCAAAACAGCCGCACGTTACACTCCAACTATTCCAAAAAATTTGGCTTGCCCCGAAGCACTAGCGTATCTCAAAAGGGGCAAAACGCCCACATTTCTGCAGCGCTGGTCTTGGTAGACAACGTAAGGAGCTTTTTGTGAAAATTGTAGCATTAGTTAAACAGACGCCGGACACGGCAGAGCTGCCCAAGGTCTCGGTGGACGAGGTGCAGAGCGGCGACGTACAGGCCACGATGGTAATCAATCCCTGGGATGAGTTTGCGGCGGAGGAGGCCATCGACCTAGCCGACCGCTTTGACGCCGACACAACAGCGATCACGCTGGGCACGGCGGGCGCGGCGGACGTGCTCAAGCACGCGCTGGCCATGGGCATCGGCAGCGCGGCGCTGGTCGAATACGACGACGTAGAGAATCTCGATGCGTGGACGGTGGCCGATTTACTCGTCGCTGCGGCCAAGCAGGAGGGCGATCCCGATATTGTGCTGGCGGGCAAGATGAGCGTGGACGGCAACAGCGGCAGCGTCTTTGCGGGCGTAGCCTGCAAGCTGGGCGCGCCGCTGCTCGTGAACGTCACCAAAATTGTGGAGGTGGCGGACGGGCAGATTACCGTCGAGCGCGTCAACGGCAGCGCGCAGGAGACGGTGCAGTCGCCGCTGCCGGTGGTGATCAGCGTGGCGAAGGAGATCAACGATCCGCGCTACCCCAGCTTTATGGGCATCCGCAAGGCCAACCGCGTCGACATTCCAACGCTGTCGCCAAGCGACTTGGGCGTTGACATGGGTGCACCGACAACCACCTGGACAAACGTCCGCAAGCCGGAGGAGCGCAGCACTGAAGTCAACCTGATCGAGGGCGGCAGCGCGCAAGAGCAGGCGGAAAAGCTGGCGGACGCGCTGATCGCGGAGAAGATTATTTGATTGGGGTTTTGGATTTGCGATTTGCGATTTGCGGGTGGATAGAGATAGTTTGGATTAACCCACGTCCCCGGCACGCGCCGTAGCCGATTAGGCAAACAAAGCCGCACCTGGCGCGTGCCGGGGACGCTAGTCCTCCAGAAATCTAAAATCTGAAATCCAAAATCTGAAATGGAGAATCATTATGTCTGTTTTAGTTTTTGTAGAACAAGCGCACGGCACGCCATTGGGCAGTTCGCTCGAGGTATTGGGCAAAGCGCGCGGCATCGCGGACGAGCTGGCCGTGCCGCTGCTGGCGCTCGTGGCGGGCGGCGACGAGGCAAACGAGGCGGCGGCGGGTATCGCCCAGTACGATGTCGACATGGTGCTGGCGGCGGCGGATGACGTGCTGGCGACCTACCGCAGCAGCGCCTACGCCAGCCTCCTGCGCGAGGCGGCGGAGACCTTTGAGGCGTCGGTCGTGCTGGCGAGCGCGACGCAGAGCGGACGCGAAGTGGCGGCGCTGGTCGCCTGCCAGCTCGGCGCGGGGCTGGCGGCGGACGCCGTGGATTTGAGCGTGGCGGACGACAAATTAGTCGCGACGCGCTCCGTCTACTCCAACAACATTCTGGTCGATGTCACCTTTGCCACGGATGTGCAGGTCGCCAGCATGAGGCCGCGCGCTTCCACCATGCCCGAGCCAACGGGCGACGAGGCGGCGGTCGAGGAGATGGTCGTCTCGCTTGGCGAGGAGGACGTGCCGGAGACGGTCACGGACGTGCAGACGAGCGAGACCGGCGAGATCGTGCTCACCGACGCAACCGTGATCGTTTCCGGCGGTCGCGGCGTGGCGGCGGATCCGGAGAAGGGCTTCGCGCTCGTCACGGACTTAGCGGAGACGCTGCACGCCGCCGTGGGGGCCAGCCGCGCCGCCGTTGATGCGGGCTATGTTCCGTACAAGCACCAGGTCGGCCAGACGGGCAAGGTGGTAACGCCGGATTTGTACATTGCAGCAGGCATCAGCGGCGCGATCCAGCACTTGGCGGGCATGGGCGGCAGCAAGACGATTGTCGCCATCAACAAGGATGCGGACGCGCCGATCTTCGGGCGCGCGAACTACGGCGTGGTCGGCGATTTGTATGAGGTGCTGCCGGCGCTAAACGAGGCGCTGAAGCAGCGGATGAATTAGGGCGAAGCAGCGCTTTGCGTTACAGCCGCGGGGAACTCCCCGCGGCTTTTTTGATCGCGCGGCGGGGGCGACTGTGCTATACTATGGGCTATGCGTCAACGCGGAGAGTGAGGAGATTGAACTGTGGAAAAATTACGCAAGTATCGACAGCTCGTGAAAAAGTTGCTGCGCGAGGACGCTCAATACCCGCCAGCAAACGGTGAGATTGACCCTCTCCTCCTATTCGATGAAGAACACGACAATTATCAACTCATGTATGTTGGATGGCAAGGCGTGCGGCGCGTCCACGCCGTACTCATTCACGCCGCGTTACGCAACGGCAAAATTTGGATTGAAACCGATGGCACAGAAGAAGGCTTTGCCAACGTCCTCGTGGAGGCGGGCGTGTCCAAAGAGGACATTGTGCTGGCCTTTCACCCCCCGTACAAGCGAAAGTACACGGACTTTGCCGTCGCGTAAGTTAAAAAATGGATTATGCCAGCGAGAGATTATTTGCACGACACGGTGAAGCGCACTTTGCAAAACAGCGGATGGACCATCACGGATGATCCGTTTACGATTTCGTTCGGACGACGCACAGCCTACGCCGATTTGGGTGCAGAGGAGTTGCTTGGTGCAGAGCGCGAGGGGCGCAAGATTGTTGTTGAGATTAAGAGCTTCATTGCACAATCGCCGTTAACCGAATTAGAGCGGGCTCTGGGGCAGTATTTGATCTACCGAAGCTGGTTGTCTCGCCTTGATCCGAGTTATACCGTTTACTTGGCGCTCGATGAACGCTCTTACGTAAACATGTTTACAGATGCTGCTGGTCAAGTTCTCATCGAGGATTACGGAATCCGGCTAGTTGTTGTAAGTATTGAACGTGAGGAGATTGTTAAATGGATCGACTAGACCAGTATCGAGAACTAATTAAAAACTTGCTAGAGGAAGACGCTCAGTTAAAGCCTTCCGCTGGTGATATTGAGCCGCTGGTCGTCTTCGACGATGAGCGCAGCAGCTACCATCTAATGCACATCGGGTGGGGTGGAATGTACCGTATGCACGGCTCGGTGATTCATGCACGGATCAAGAACGGCAAAATCTGGATCGAGGAAGATGGCTCCCAGGAGGGCTTCGCCAACGTGCTTCTGGAAGCGGGCGTGCCGAAAGAGGATATTGTCTTGGGCTTTTTGCCGCAATATAAGCGCGAGCTGTTGGACTTTGCCGTTGCGTAGGCGTAAAATTTAACGCAACGGCGCGGAGGTGCAAGCGTGTCATTTCGACCGTATGGAGAAATCTGTTGGTGGCAAATGACAACGGACTGTTGAGAGCCCGTTGGTTCGTTTACGGCAAAAAGATTTCTCGCATTCGCTCGAAATGACAAACCTTTTGCGTCTCCGCGTTAATTTTCATCATTTGACAAAGCTAGAAAGCTCTACCCATGCTGTTGGATACCTTACCTCCCCAAGCGCCCGACATACCGCTGCGCGCGATCTTTCGCTGCTTCAACGGCTGCAACGGCGACTACTCAATCTACGACGTCATGTACCGCTGCCCGAATTGCGGCGGGCTGCTCGAAGTGCACCACGACGTGACGGCGCTGCGGGCGACGCACACCGCCGACGAATGGCGGCGGCTGATCGACAGCCGTGTGGGCACGACGCGCTGGCCCTACGGCAGCGGCGTCTGGGGCATGCGCGAGTGGGTCGCGCCCGATTTGCGCGACGAGAACGTGGTGAGCACCTACGAGGGCAACAGCAACCTGTTCTGGGCCGAGCGCTTGGGGCGCGAATTGGGGCTGCACGATCTGTGGATCAAGCAGTGCGGCAACTCGCACACCGGCAGCTTTAAGGATTTGGGCATGACGGTGCTCGTGAGCGTCGTCAAGCAGATGATGGCGCAGGGCAGCCCGGTGCGAGCCGTCGCTTGCGCGTCGACGGGCGACACGAGCGCGGCGCTCTCGGCCTACGCCGCCGCGGCGGGCATTCCGGCCATTATTTTCTTGCCCGCGGGCAAAGTCAGCACGGCGCAATTGGTGCAGCCGGTGGCGAACGGCGCCCACGTGCTCGCGCTGGACACGGATTTTGACGGCTGCATGAGAATCGTGCAGGCGGTGACGGAGGACAACTCGATCTACCTGGCCAACTCGATGAACAGCATCCGCATCGAAGGGCAGAAGACCGTCGCCATTGAGATTGTGCGCCAGTTTGATTGGCAGGTGCCGGACTGGATCATCATTCCGGTGGGCAATCTGGGCAACATCAGCGCACTCTACAAAGGGCTGAAGCTCCTGCGCGACTTGGGTATCATCCACAAAATGCCCAGGCTCGTCGCGGCGCAGGCCGAGCGCGCCAACCCTTTCTACCTGAGCTTTCTCGACGATTTCTCCGAGAAGGTGCGCGTGCCCAGCGGCGAGACGCTCGCCAGCGCCATCCGCATCGGCGACCCGGTGAGTTACGACAAGGCCGTGCAGGCCGTGCGGGAGACGGACGGCCTGGTCGAGCAGGCGAGCGAGGACGAGCTGGCGAACGCCGCCGCGCGGGCGGATCGCACGGGGCTCTACGCCTGCCCGCACACGGGCGTCGCCCTGGCCGTGCTGGAGAAGCTGGTCACGCGCGGGGAGATCAAGCCGGACGACCGCACCATCGTCGTGAGCACGGCGCACGGGCTCAAGTTTACAAACTTCAAGGTCAACTACCACGAGTCGATGCTGCACGGCGTCGAGAGCCGCCATGCCAATCCGCCGGTCTACCTGCCCGCCGAGGTCGAGGCGGTGCAGCGGGCGATTGGGGAGCGGCTGGGGGCTTGACAGAAAGAGCCAGCGAGCTTATCGTAGCAGAGTGTAATGAGTGACTGATTGAAGGAGAATATTATGTCAGCAACGCCCTTTATCAAACCGGCGAACGCTTTGTGCGATCAGCACGACGAACTGCTTGAACGCGCCAAAGAAGAACCTGTCTTTCTGACCAAAGATGGTGCCATCGCGGGCGTCCTCATCTCGACGGAGGCCTGGGATCAGGTCTTCAACAAGCTGGAAGATTTGCAGGACATTATCGACGTGCAGGAAGCGCTGCTAGAGGTTGCGCGCGGTGAGGATGAGTTCGTAACGGTAACGGCAGAAGAACTGCGCACTAGGGTGAAGAGCGATGCCGTACCGACTTGATGTGAAGCGCCGCGCGCAGCGGCAACTACGCAAATTACCGACGCGTGTTTATGACGAGGTTGTGCAAGCGATCCTCGAATTGGAGTACGACCCACACCCACCCGTCGCCGACTCGCTGCGCGATCAGTACGACGATGTTTACAAAATCAAAGTAGACGGCTGGCGCATCTTCTACACCATCGACGAAGATGACCGCATTGTGCGCGTCATCAACGTCAAACGGCGGACGCGGGACACCTACAACAGCCTTTACTCGCTCCTCTTCTGATGCAGCTGAACGCCTACCTCACTCGCATCGACTACGACGGCCCGCTCGCGCCCAATCTCGACACGCTGCGCGCTCTGCACCGCGCGCACCTGCTCGCCATCCCCTACGAAAACCTCGACATCCACCTCGGCCAGCCGCTCACGCTGGACGTGGCGCAAATTTATGACAAGCTCGTCACGCGTCGACGGGGCGGCTGGTGCTTTGAGATGAACGGGCTCTTGGCCTGGGCGCTGCGCGAGCTTGGCTTCGACGTGACGCTGCTGGGCGCGAGCGTCAACCGCCAGTCTGTCGACGAGCCGGAGACGGGCGACCATTTGGTGCTGTTGGTTAATTTGGAAGCGCCGTACCTGGCGGACGTTGGCTTTGGGCCCGGCTTTTTGGAGCCGCTAGCGCTGCGAGAGGGCAAGGTCACGCAGGGCTTTTTGGATTTTGCGCTAGAGCAGGTCGACGGGCGCTGGTGGTTTCGCAACGCCGAGGGCGCCGGTCCCAACTTTGACTTCACGCTAACGCCGCGCACGCTCGACAGCTTCGCCGAGCGCTGCCGCTGGCTGCAAAGCAATCCGGCCTCCGGCTTTGTGCGCGTCACCGTCTGCCACCGCCGCACGCCGGAGGCCATCCACAGTCTGCGCGGCGCCGTGCTGCGCACGGTCGATGCAGCGGGCGCGACAGAGCAGGCGGTTGAGTCGCTGGCGGTGTATGGGCAAACGCTGCGCGACGTGTTTGGCTTGGAGATCGAGCAGGTCGAGGCGCTGTGGGCGAAGGTGTGGGCGAGTCATGTGGCGTGGGTGGAAGATCAAGTCGCAACTGCGGAGTGAGCA
The DNA here is from genome assembly GCA_965213595.1 of Caldilineaceae bacterium. Taxonomy (GTDB): domain Bacteria; phylum Chloroflexota; class Anaerolineae; order Caldilineales; family Caldilineaceae; genus JBCCFC01. The sequence goes on from CBDBZO010000004.1 coordinate 318,899, forward strand.
TCCCCAGATGCGAACGGGTCAAGACGAAACAAATTGAATACGACAGATTGATACCGCAGATATGACAAATTCAGTAGACAATCCATCGACCGCCACCCCGCAATCCCCCCTCGACTACACCCCCACCACCTTCTCCCAGGGCCGCATGAATTTCACCTGGGCAGCGTTGAGCGACGAAGAGCGCGCCCAGGCCTACGCCGATTGGGAAGCGGGCAAGGGGCTCATCGGCGGCGATCCGCGGCGGCGACCCGGCAGCGAGCTGCTGCCCAAGTGGGGGCTGGACAGGCCCTTCTTCCGCACGCTGGCGCTCGACGATGCGCGCGCCCGGAACGGCGAGCGGCTGCGCGCCGAGCTTGCCAGCGAGCGCCCGCTCGAAATCGAGATCGGCTACGGGCGCGGCGATTTCCTGCTCGACCGCGCGCGGCGCTTCCCCCAGCGGCTCTTTGTCGGCTACGAGACGAAGACCAAGGCGACGCGGCTCATGCTGGAGCGCATTGAACGAATGAACACAGAGCGGCTAGGCGTGCACAACCTCTGGCTCAGCGACGATGACGTGCGCTTTAGCCTGCCGCGCGTCGTGCCCGACGGCCGCGCGGAGGCGATCCACGTGCTCTTCCCCGATCCGTGGTGGAAGGAGCAGCATCAAGATCGGCGGCTCTTTTCGCCGCCCTTTGTCGATCTGCTGGCGCAGAAGCTGCGCCCCGGCGGCATGCTCTTTTTTAAGAGCGACGTAGAGGAGTACGGCGAGCTGGTGCGCTACCTCGTGGAGCATCACGCGGACTTTGCCGAACATGACGCGGCGCTGTCTTCGCGGATTGGGGATTACGTGCCGACGCACCGCGAGCACTGGTGCTGGCGCAACGAGAAGCCGGTTTTTGGTTATTACTTCAAGCGAGTTTGAGAGTATACTGATGATTTAGGTTACGGAGCTGGATAATCTTGCCAGGGTACGTTTAGCCGATGCGCAGACGTTGCTCATGGCGAATCGCTTAGATGGCGCCGCTTACCTTGCCGGATATGTTGTGGAGTTGGCGTTGAAGGCGCAAATTTGTAGAACGTTAAACTGGCCTGGGTTTCCCGAAACGCGGGGCGAATTTCAAAATTTCCAGAGTTTTCGAACCCACAATCTAGCGGTTCTATTAAAGTTATCAGGCGCTGAAGCAGACATTACACTAAACTACGCTGGCGACTGGTCAATTGTGGTAAACTGGAACCCTGAAATTCGCTACAGAGAAGAGGGTGCAGTCGACCAAACGTACACAGAAGACTTCGTTCGTGCAGCACAGACTTTGCTTGGAGCATTAACATGAATATTCCAATCGAGAAATACAGAGCGCTTGAAAAAGAAATTTCGGAGCAAAAGGGCCAATTTTTTTTCTTTGCCCTTTTGCTGCACAAAGGTGCATTCAACAAGTGGGATTTGGTCGTCTCTGCACCTTGGATCGAGGAAAGCGTCACCGGCGCAATTCGATACATTGTCGCCCAGATGCGCGAGCGCTTTACGCCGGAGGAGAGGCTGCAACTTTCCAGAGTGGCTACGGCTAGCCCGAGTCTCCTGCCGCTGGATACGCTGGAATTTGAACTGGGTCACATTGACTTTCAGCATGAGTTGCACAAGATTCGCCATGTCGAACTATTTGGTGCGCAAACCGAACGTGGCTACATCATCACCGCCAAGCGGCCTGAGTCAGAAGCCGTGCCCGCTTGATGCAAGCTACGGGATACTCGCTTCCGCCGCAGGCAAATGCTCGCAGTAGTAAATCTCGTCCGGCGGCATCCACGTCGGCGAGTTCGGCACATTCATTTTAATAATGGGCCGCTCGCCTTCGACTTGCTGTTCGGGCAAAACAAAGATTTCTCCTGCCTCATCAACCTGTGTAGAATGTCGATCCAGCGTGCGCGCCTGCTCGTAGCGGACGTCCGCCAGCGTGCCGTCGGCGCACCATTTGGCCCCGCTACACGGATCGACAAACCGATTGTTGGGCGCTTCCCACACAAATCGACAGCCTTCCCAAATGGGTGCGCGACCGTCCCAAATCAACATCTTGCCCTCCAGCTTGACAACATAGACGGCCAAATCATTTTCCAGCAGCACTATCTGCGGCACACCCTCCACAAAATCCGCCACGTTGCCCACATAGAGCGGCGCGACGGGCGGCCACATGAAGCGTACTGTCGCCGCCAGCAGCACCAGCCACAGCGCGACCATCGCCGCCAGCCAACTCCACATTAGCCGTTCCTGCATTATTTCCTCGCCCGCTAATTCGCAAAAAACCCAAGTTGTCCTGTATGATGAGTCGCAGCAATCCATCGACAGGTAACAGGCAATTTCGATTTTCACATGGCTACCACTCGCCACACCCCCACCCTCACCGTCCTCGACGAAGACCGCCACGCCTGGTTCGCCGGGCGCACGCGCGCGATCCTCAAGTTTCTGGACGCCGAACTCGGCCCCGCACCCGCCAACACCAACCGCCGCGTGCTCGACCTGGGCGGCGGCGCGGGCAACATGGCGCACCATCTGGCCCACTACGGCCACGTCGTCAACCTCGATCCCAGCGGACGACCGCTCGCCGTGGCACTCGCCCGCGGCCTCGAAAATACCCAGGCCAGCGGCGACGCCCTGCCCTTTGCCGACCATTCGTTTGATCTCGTCGCGCTGCTGGACACGGTGGAGCACATTCCCAACGAGCTGGGCGTGCTGGCCGAATGTCGGCGCGTGCTCCAGCCGGGCGGCAAGCTGATGGTGACGGTTCCCGCCTACCAGTGGCTGTGGAGCTACAACGACGTGATCAACGACCACCAGCGCCGCTACACCGCCAGCGACCTGCGCCACAAGCTCAGCGTCAACGGCTTTCGCGTCAAGCGCGTCTCCTACCACAGCTTCTTTCTCTTTCCCCTCATCGCCGCCCTGCGCCTCCTGCGCGCGGACGAACCCGAGCTCGACAGCCCCCACCTCAGCGACGAAGAAGCGGTCTACCAAGTCGAGATGGAGCCGATCCCGGAGCCGGTCAATACGGTTCTGCACGCCGCTTACCGCGTCGAGGCAGAGCTGGTGCAGCGCGTCGATTTGCCTTTCGGCACCAGCGTGATTGCGATTGCGGAAAAAGCACAAACGCAGTACAATGTAAACAGTAAGGTTACTAACAAAACTTAACGAAAAGGCGCAGAGAGGCAAAGGCGCGGTATCGTTTATTGAGCCTTTTCCTTGCGCCTTTGCGTCTTCGCGTTAAATTTTTGGCGCTGCCCACGCGTTGTCTCGCTGCCCACACCGTTTCCATCCCCGTTCCCTCATGGATAAGCTGCGCTTCGAGCAAGCCTTCCGCACCTATCTCAAACGCGAGCGCTATTCGCAATCGGCGCTGGCGCGGGTGCTGCACGTTTCGCGCTCAACCGTCAGCAAGTGGATCACGGGCGAGAATCGCGTGGCGTATGAGGCGCTTTTTGAAATTTGCGAATTGCTCGGCTTGAGCGATGCCGAGCGCATCAGCTTTTTCGACCTCGCGGGCTACGAATTTTTTCTCCATAATCAAGCGCCTGCTCTTCCAATATCGCCGTACCCAAGCCTGCACGCGGAGCGCAAAACTTACGACGCCACGCTCTACACTCACCCCGGCAACCTGCACAAGCCGAACCAACTCGTGGGGCGCGACAGCCAAATCACCCAACTGCTCGGCCTTTTGGACAGCGACGACCACGTGCTGCTGACGGGCTACGGCGGCACGGGCAAGACGGCCCTCGCCGCGACGGTAGCCGATGCGCGCATCGAAGCCATCGGCAAGCCCGTGCTCTGGCTCGGCGCGGACGGCGACGACGTGGAGACCTTCTTCGAGGCGCTGCTCGCTCCCTTCGACGCGCAGGCCGAAATTGCCGATAAGCGCGGCCACGCCCGCACCCACGGCGTGCAGCAAATCCTCGCCGGGGCCGACCTCGGCCTCGTCGTGCTCGACGACCTGGCGCACATCAACTTCTTGGCCCGGCTGCGACAAGCAATCCCGGCGGGCGTGCCCCTGCTGGTGACTTCGCGACAGGATGCGGCCAACATCGACGCGGTGGTGCGCTTGGTCAACCTCCAGCCCGCCGCGGCGGTGGATTTGCTGGCGGGGCAGGCGCAGAACGCCCGCCTCCCCCGCGACGAGTATGCCAGCGACCCCGACAGCTCGCGACTTTGCGCCCTGCTCAACTACCATCCGCTCGGCCTCGTGATTGCGGGCGCATGGCTCAAGCAGCACGGTCGCGCAGCGGGGGATTTGCTGGCGCGCATTGAGACCGCGGCGGTGACGCCCTTGACGCTGGAGATGCCGCCGAGCTTTGCCGAGGCGGGCCGTGAAACCGTTAAGTTCGCCCTCGACCAGACGCTCAAGACCTTTGCGCCCAAGACGCGCGCCGTGCAGCGCGCCAAAGGCCCGCAGCACGGCGCGCGCGCCACCCGCTCTCTGCTCGTCGCCTGCCTCGACGACGACGAGCCGTGGGCCGTCGACGACGCGCTGGACGAGTTGGTGACGTGGAACTTTGCCAGCCGCGAAACGATGGAGGACCCCACCAGCGAGCTGCTCGGCCTCAGCGCGCGCAATCTGCCGACCATCTTCGCGCTGCACGACATGATCCACGACTACGCCCGCCTCCTCTACGAGCGCGCGCCGCAGACGGTGACGCCGCTGGTCGACGCGGCGCAGGCCTACGTGCAGGCCAGCGTAGCGGGCGACAACGATGCCTACGACGACCTCAAGGTCAACTTGCCCAACGTGCTGCGCGCCGCCGAGCGGGCGGACGACGCCACCTGCCTCGTCCTCATCGCCCCCATCGCCATCGACGGCTACATGGACAGCCGCGGCCACCGGCTGGACTTCCTCGCCCTGCTCGACCGCGCCATCGCGCACCTTCAAGCCCAGACCACGCTGGACGACGCCGCCAGCCGCCAGCTCCACCACCTGCTCAGCAAGCGCGCCAACGCCCACTTCGACCGCGCCGACTACCCGAATGCGGTGGCTGCATATCGGGCGGCGCTGAAGTTAGCCTACACTTTTCAGCGCGAGGTCATGCTGATTGCGCTGGTCGGCAAGGCGCTGAGTTTCGGTGGGGACGGGGAAGCGGCAGAGCAGTGCTTTGCGGAGGCGACGGGTCGCGCGCGGGCGGCGGGCGATGATTATTCGTTGAGTTTTGTGTTGGAGCAGCACGCTCATGCTGCCGCTGACCATGAAGATTACGAAATGGCTTACCAAATAGCGGAGCAACAGGTCATAGTTAACGAACAAATTCTTAAACGCAGCGGCAACGCTATCATACATCAAAGATTAATCTTCTCATTGATTAGTTTAGGTTCCATGCGAAAAGAGGTGGAACAGGGTGTTTCACTAGAAGTATTGGCGATTCATCAGCGCGCCAACCAAATGGCCCTCAAGTTTGGTAACGCAGATACAATAGCACTTTCTTACTGGGCACTAGCTGACGTTTACCACATTACAGGGGACAATAAACAGGCTAGAATGAATTTCTCCTTGGCAAAAGAATTTTATACGTATCAAGGAAAAATTCGTGATGTACGAACAATAGAAGAGCGGATGGATAAGTACGGTTACAGGAATTGAACCCCAAATAACCCGACTTCTATTACGTCTGTAACATTTTGTGCCCAAAACACATAAATAGACGCGCACTCAATTTGTGAAGAAGCACACCTTGCGTTTTGCTGCTTTTGATATTTTCAACAAAGAAAAATTTCACCATGCGTAAGCTGATTTCTCACGTTCTGTCACTGCTGTTCTTTCTTACGCTCATGGTAACTACCGTCGGCGTGGCCTCCGCTTCCAGCCTGGACGCATCGCCAATGGACGGTATGACCACTATGAGTATAGCTCCGGCGGCGGTTGACATTTTGGTTTGGTGCGGCTTTCCAACAGTTGCTGTCTAGCTTATAGCTGAATATGGTGAGGGTAGGCGTTGTTTGCCGCTGGCTCTTTGCGCGGAGCGCGCTTCTTTACAAATTAGCGTCTACCACATCTACATCGAAAGGGAACTCTCATGAGAAAAACAGTGCTGATTTTGTCTCTCGCTATCATTGCTACATTTATTGCACAACAGCTCATGCTGCCAACCGCAGCAGGCGAAGCGGTGGTAAATAACCAGCACTCAGCCATTGATACAGAAAATTTACTTACCCAACCAGATGACGAAAACGAAAATAGCCGGAACTGCATCCTCTATCCCGACGGTGCAGGCCCTGCAATCGGCTCGGGCGGCGGCGGCGTGGGTGACGGCTCCACGGCTCACGGCGAGCTGACTTGGGCGAGCGCGACGAGCGAACTGGTGGCGCTGGGCGCCACGCGCGGCGTTAGCGTCTTGGGCAATGCGCCGACCGTCGCGCTGGTCATCGTCGATGATTTTGCGTCGACGCAGAAGTTTCCCTACTACGAGCTGTGGGCAGTCGGCGCGCCGACGCAGACGCTGCTGATGATGGGCGTCGACATCGAGGAATTTAGCACGGCGGAGGCCAGCGCGCGCATTGGGGAGGCGATTGCCGCGCTCGGTGCGCAAGGCGTCGAGGACGTGGTCGTCAACATGAGCTGGCTGATCTTACCTTGCGACGTGGCGGGCGAGTTAAATATCCTCACCTACCTCGACCGCATCTGCCAAGCCGAGGGCGACGAGCGCGCGCAGTTAAGCGCACTGCTCGGCAGCATCGCCGAGTCGCTGACCTTTGAGCAGCTTTGTGCCATTTCCAGTGACCTTCAGGACGACGACAGCAGCGGCGATGGCAGCGGCGGCGATGGCAGCGGCGGCGATGGCAACGGCGGCGATGGCAACGGGGGCGACAGCGCACAAGCGCCGAGCGGACAGCTTGTCGACGACCCCAGCGAATTGTTCACCGTGCGCTCGCTCAACGGCGATGCCCTCTTCACAGCCACCGGCAGCGACCCGCTGGCCGCTGCGCTGACGGCGAATTTGCAGCAGACGCAGGGCGAACGCTTTGCCGAGCTGCTGGCCCGATTCTACGACTATTTGAACCAGCTGATTGAACGGGAGCAGCTCTCCGAAGAGCAGTTGCCCGAACTGCTGCCCGAAATTACTCCATTCCTCACGCCTCCGGCTCTCGACGAAATCATGCGCGTTTGCCAAGAGATTGGAGAGCTGTCTATTGAGGAGTTACCGCCAAATGCTAGGCTCTTAGTCGAGCGATTAAGAAACAACGAAGCGCTCGATGAAGGTCTGCTCTGCGAAATTATGGGGGCTGAATTGCCAACCACCGAGCCAATCATCATCGCGCCCGTGCCCGTCATCACGCCAACGCCGGACCCACGCGCGCCCGCCGAGCAGCTTCGCGATGCCCTGCGTGAAGGGACGGCTTTCCAGATCGAGGAAGCCGAACTGCGGCAGATCGAGGCGGTCTTGGCGCGCGGGGCCATTCGCGATTTGTACCTTTCTACTGAACAGATCGATTCAGCTCTGAGAACCGGCGACTTCTTCAACGACGATCCGCTTTCCAACTTAATCACGACCTCATCTCCCGCGCCGGTATCACCCTTGACAACGCCCACACCGGGGAACGGTTCAGAAAGCGCGGAAGCGAGCGAACCCCGCGTTATGTTTATCGCCGCCGCGGGCAACAGCGGCCTGCTCTTCCCCTTCGTCCCCGCGCTGCTGGACAACGTGATCAGCGTGAGCACGGTGGACGGGCGACGCTACACGTCCAACAGCGGCGAAATTGTGATGCCGGGCTGGCACCCCAACGGCATCGACGAAGGCTCGTCGTTTGCCGCGCCACGCCTCAGCGCGTGGACGGCGGTGCACCTGCTCATGGGCGACACGAGCATCACGCGGCGCGACGAAAATATCTGTCAAGCGATTAGGGCGTCCGGCACCGCCAATCCCGGAGAAGTTACCAGCCGCATTCTCTCTGCCTTCAGCTACTTGAACGAGCAAGGCCAAGTCGAGCCAGCGCAAGCTACGGGATCGGGCACGCTGCCGCCACCGCCCTTCTCCTGGGAAGAGCGCATGTCCTGCCCAAAGGACATGCCGAACTTATCCACCCGCGCCTGGTGTAAAGATATTTCGCTCAAAACGGCCTTGCGCGTCGCCTGTGAGCTGCCGTGACGCCGCCAGCGGGTAGCGCAAGCAGCGGGCCATCAATCTGCGACTGATCCATCGCCCCGGCTCCCAGGTGAGCCGGGGCAACTTTTTGTCCCCTTCCGCTTCCCCCTCCCCAAAATGTTGACGCAGCGTCAACACGCCTGCTGTTCATCATCAACACGCCGCCCGCTACACTGAGGCCATCAACCCACGGCACTCACTTCCGCAGGAGGACAGACGATGATCCCGCTCTCCCTTTATGGTCAACAGCCACTTCACCCTTCCGGCCAGCATTCGCCGCAGCCAATCGACCTCTGTCGCGCGTCCGACGCGCCCACGGACCAACGCCTGCTGGCGATGATGCAGTCGCCCAGCGCTTCGACGCGGCGGGCTGGCTGGGCTGCATGGTACACCCGCGACCGCAAAAAGCTTGCGGCCTATTTGTGCCGCCGCAGCGCCGCCCTGCCCGGCGCCGACGCCGCCGAAGACCTCGTGCAGGAGGCCTTTGTAATTGGCTTTCGCCGCATCAGCGAGGGCACGTATGAGGAGCGCGGCCGTGCGCTGCTTGCCTTTCTCTACGGCGTGGCCCACAACCTGCTGCGCAGCACGGCCCGCCGCCAGCAGCGCGAGAGCGGCGACGAGGCCTGCCTCGCCTACACGCCCACCAGCGCACTGCCCGTGGAGCAGCAGGTTATGCTCGGGCAGGTGTTGGCCATGGTGCGCGATTCACACGCGCGCCTGCCCGCCGCCCACCGCAACATCATCGATGGGCTGTACGGCCAGGGCAAGGCCTCGCACGAGCTGGGCGCGGAGCTGGACAAGACGGCCGTCAACGTCCGCGCCATCGCCCACCGCGCCACCAAATCGATCAGCCGGCAGATCGCCGACGAGTATGAGTTGGAGCTGTCCACGCAGGCCGTGCGCACCTGCATCGAGATGATGTAACCGATAGTGTAAGCGTCGGGGCACGCCATGGCGTGCCCCGACGCTTGTTTTCCATCAAATTGCTACTTATACAAGAGGAGGAAAATACTTGTGGCCATTCTCATTACGCTCCACGCCATCCAGGCCATTCAACCGCATCCACACGGCGACCACATCGTGTGCCGCCGCAACGGTGAGGCGCTTGCCCCGCGCGACGTGCCCGATTCAATCTCTGAGGGGGGCTGGTCGTTCGCCCATATCGGCCAGCAGCAGACGCTCAAGCGCACGCTGCTCGTCGGCGAGCACGGCGATCGGTGCACGGTAGCGCTGGCGGCGCTGGGGCAAGATGGGCCGGAAGAGCCGCTGGGGTGTGTGGAAATTGCTATCGAACAGAATAGCCTGGGTTTTAGCGAATGCGTCGAGGCCGTTGGCGCAACGCGCTACGGCGGTCGCGAGGGCAAGTATCACCAGGTTGACATTCGCCACGGATGGCTCGACAAGCAATGCAGCGACGCGCCCAATCACGAGCGCTGCTATCGCCTGCTCTTTTACGTGCAGCTGCTCACGGACTTGTAAAGGTAATTGTCAAAATGCTCAATCATCTTGTAACAGCCGCCGCACGTCCGATACAAGTTAAGGCAAGCCTTTGAATAGTAAAAGCAAGTTGGGGTAGGTTGGCCTCCGTGCCAGTAACAAGGCCCACCCCAACCTGCCGAAACGCTGTTGTTGAATAGCCTCACCTAAAGTAAAGTCACGTCGAGGGCAAGAATTTTCGGAGCCGGTGACGGTCACTGTCCAGGCGAGCTGGGGCAAGTTGCCCAGCTGTGGACAGTATCTGTCACCTAGACCGCGAACGCTTGTTTTTATTTTGCACGCACTTTAGCTTAAACAACCGTGGCAAGTGCGCTAGCCATCCTGCTCGATCCAAGCTCAACGGAACCTACTTCACCAATGAAAGACAACCCACAAAGTCAGAAAACAAACGCAGCGGAATTGACAACCACCCAATCGGGGGAAGGGAGGCCGGCGTCGGAAACCCTTGGGATGACGCCGTCACAGCTTCGCGCGCTGCTGGACGAACTGCAGCAGCAAGTCACCTCGCTGCGCCGCGAGCTGGAGGCGCTTAACCTGGCCGCTATGTATTAGAGCGCTCCAAACGCGTCTCGCGGCTTACTCGGCTGAAGTCGCCAACACTCCCAAGTGGTTGCCAACCACCCGCTCGCGTAGCGGAATGCGCGTGTGGAAGGGCGCGTTGAGCACGCGCGGACGGCCATCCCGCTGCACGACCAGCGCCGTCGAGCCGCCGCCGTCGAGGTTGAGCGCGGCCTCTGCGCCGAGCGACACGGCCAAATCGGCCAGCTCAGCCAGCGACATGCCCTCGCTGTAGCGCCACTGCCGCCCGTCCACCACCAGCAGCCACAGCCGCTTCCCCATCGCATCCACGGCGACAGCGGTGCGCGGGTGCAGGCGTGACGCGGAGACGCGCCGCGTGTTGGCCACGACGGCTCCGTCGTGTACGAGCAGTTCGTTGCCGGCAATAGCCTGCGCGGCGTTGGCCGCACAAGGCGCTTGCTGAATGGTGGCCGTGCCCTCGGCCCTTACACAGAGCACGGGAAACCCGGCGTTGTCGGTGGAGTAGAGCGTGCCGCTGCTGACGGTGTACCCCAGCACGTTGACGGGATCGCCGCGGCGCGGATAGTAGCTGAGCGGCGAGGTGGCCCAGAAGGGGGCGAAGAAACCGCCGTTGACGGCAAGCTGTACGTCAAAGTCGCGTACGAAGCGGGAGGTGGTGCGGGCGGCGAGGTCGCGCTCGCTGGGGGAGGGCGGTGCTTCCCACGGCTCGCGCTGGCGCGGGGCGACGCCGTTTCCCGGTGGGGTGACGAGCAAGCTGACGCCCGGCGCGGCCAGGTCAATTTCGACGGTGTGGATCAGCAGCGGACGCGGCTCGCTCAGCGCGCGGCGCTCGTAGGTGATGCCGGGGAAGAGCGTTTGCTGGATGTTGGTGCGGGCGGGTCGTTGGGTGAGTCGAATGGCGTAGAAGAGGGCGAGGAGGAGGAGCAGGGCAAGAGCGGTGCGGCCCAGCCAACGGAGGATTGGCTTCATTTCAGCGCACCAGCTCCCACGCCAGGTGCTGAATCTCCGGCAGGATCAGCTTCCCCATCGCCAGCCGCACCGCGTTGGTCGACCCCGGCGTGCTGATCACGACCGTGTCGCGGTAGACGCCGGCGGTGGCGCGGCTGAGCATGGCGGCGGCGCCGATCTCCTCGTAGCTCAGCATTCGGAAAAGCTCGCCAAAGCCGGGCAGCGTCTTCTCCAGCTTGGCGCTGATCACGTCATAGGTGCGGTCGCGGCGGCTGATGCCCGTGCCGCCGGTGAAGATGACGATTTGCACCGCTTCGTTTTCACCAGCGCCGCAAAAATCCTCCAGCGCCTGCTCGACTTCCACCGGCTCGTCGCGCACGATGCGGTAGCCCGGCACCGCGTGGCCCGCCGCCTCCAGCAGCTCGCGGATCGTGCGGCCGCTCGCATCCGTCTCCGGCGTACGCGTGTCGCTCACGGTCACGATGGCGACGCGGATCGCGCCCTGGGTTTCGGCCTGCTCGCGGTGGTCGGCTGCGCTCATAAGATGGTGGTAATTAGAGATTGATAATTGGAGATTTGGGTTGGTTGCGATGCCGCCCAATCTCCAGTTACCAATCTCTAATCTCTATAAATTTTGCTGTAAACGTTACGGGGCGGGTTAGTAAATGTCCGCCGGGCTAAAGGTGATCGACTGGTACGGGCGCGGCAGGCGACCGAGCTCCAGCGCGCTCGATGCACAGCTTACGAGATTGTGGAAGCGCCCGTCCGCCGCCTCCACACCGATGACGACCGCGGCGCGATCCACGCCATCATCTGACGAGTTACCGGCGCTGGCAATCAGCGCCTCCGGATCGCTTGTGCCGTCGAGCGCGCCGTAGTTGAGCACAATCGAGCCGCCGCGGTTGAGCACCATCTGGAAGCTGACGCGGTACGTGCCCGCCGCATCCGGCACGTTGAGGAACTCGATCACGTAGCGATCCGCATCCGGCTGGAACGACGAGACGCGCGCCCCGGCTGCCCCCGGATTCAAATCCGCCCACCAGCCGTAGACGGCCTGCCGCGGCCACTCCACGTTGGGCAGGCAGCGCGGCGGCCCTTCGACGTCGTCATCGGCGGGGAAGGCCAGCAGCCCATCCGAATAGAGCCGGGCGGAGGTGTATGAGCGCCCGCGCATTTCAAAGGAAAAGGGCAAATCAACGTACAGGCTGCTGTCATCCGTTAACAGCCGATTGATGCGCTCGGCGTCGCCCGGCTCCTCCCAGCGATATTCGATGTCGCCGGCAGAAGCCCCGATGGGATCGACCGATGGATCGTCCTCCACCGCACTTGCCCCGCTGCCGTTGACAAGCGGCAGGAAAATACTGGACGTTGCCTGGACAGGCGTCGCATTGAGCGTCAGCGCGATTTGGGCTTCCTGCGTAACGGTTGTCCCGTCGGCGCGCGTGCCGGTGACGGTGAGGCGCGCGCGGTGCGTGCGGACCGTCGACTCCCGCAGCAGCGCGGGCATCACCCGCAGCGATACGCGCGCGGGCCGCCCGTAGGCGACGCTGCCCGTCAAGGGCGTGCTCGCCGTGATCCAGGCGCTTTCCGCCGGAGCGTTCGTCTCCCCCACCGACTCTTCCTCATCGGCCGCCGCGTCGCCTGCGGAATCGACGGCCAGGGTGGCGCGCCAGGCCAGCGGCTGGGCGCTGACGTTTGCGAAGTCGATCGTCGTGGTGAAGGGCACCGTGCTTTCCGGCAGGCGATAGCTCAACGTCTCGCTAGACAGGGCGAGATTGCCCGGCACGACCTGGCGCAGCGCGGCGAAGAAATCGACTCGCCCGCTGCCCACATAGATCGCGTCGGCGTCGAGCGGGGCGGCGGTGGTGCGCAGCAGCTCGCGCACCTCGTCCGCCGTCAGCTCCGGCTGCTGGGCCCAAACGGCCGCCGCCACGCCGCTGACAATGCCCGCAGCCATGCTCGTCCCCGTGCGCGCGCAGTAGCTGCTGCTGTTGACTTCGCGCAGACCGGTGTCGCACTTGTTGGTTTCGCGCCCCGTCACGGGGTTTACATATTTTGCCTCGCGCGACCAGGTGCTGTAAATCGGCTGGCTGCTAAAGGTTCCGCCCGGCGCGGCAATCTCGATTTCGTCGCCGTAGTTGCTGTAGTAGGCCCGCTGGTCCTCGTAATCCAGCGCCGCCACGGCCATCACGGCCGGGTGCACGGCGGGCCACTTGACATCGCGCCCGCCGTTGCCGGAGGCGGCAATCAGCAGCACGCCCTGCTCCGCCGCGTATTCCAGCGCACGGCTCAAGGTTTGGCTCTCCTCGCCCGTCTCCAGGCTTAGGTTAATAATATCTGCACCGTCGTCGGCGGCGTCGCGGATGGCCTGAGCCAGGTTGGAGATGCGCCCGGCCCCGTTGCCGTCCAGCACCTTGCGCGGGTCCAGCAGCACCTCGTGCGCAGCGCCCGCAATACCGATGCCGTTGTTCAGCGTAGCCCCCGCCGAGCCAGCCACGTGCGTGCCGTGGCCGTAGTCGTCGCTGGGTGCTTCCGACGACTCCAGGTAATTTTTTCCGTCGAGCACGCGCCCGTACAGGTCGCCGTGGAAGGCGTCGATGCCGCTGTCCACGATGGCGATGCGAATGGCCTCTTCGCCGCTGGATTCCCCTGCCTCTTCGCCCTCGGCCAGCCGCTCGATCAGCTGCCACGCGCGGCTGGCGTTGATGCGCTGCATGTCCCACTGATCTTCGGCGTAGAAGGGGTCGCTCACGAAAAAGGGTGTTTCCGCCTCGGCCACCGGCATCGTGGCGATCAGGTCGGCATTGGGAATCGGCAGGGTTCCGTTGCGCTGCGCTACCGGCGGCGCGTCCGGCCCTTCAGTCTGGGTGATCTCGTCCGCCGCGCGCACGATCCAGTTGGGTTCGGCAAAGGCCACGGCGGGCTCGCGGCGCAGCGCGTCAACGGTTGCCAGCTCCGCGCCCGGCGCCACGCGCAGCAGCCAGCCGCTGGGCGCACGCTCGTCGAGCCCCGCCACATTTACGTCGGCCCCGGCTATGTTTGCGCTCGGCTCAGGCGTATCAGCGGCTGGAGCGCGGCGCAAATCGAGCGGCTCCAGCACGGTGAACTGCTGTGCGCCAACGGTTAGCGTTCCCCCCGCGGCGACAACGCCTTGGGTGGCGGTATCCGCTGCAGCAGACTGCGGGGCCAGCGCGACGATAATTTCGCCCGCGGCAAAATCACTAGCTCTATTTTCTAGTAAATTGGTTGTGTCGATCTGTGCCTGTGCCGGGTAGGGCAGCATCAGGCCAATTAATAGCGCCAACGCCCACCGACGCGTTCTGCTTAAAATTAGATTCATAGTTGCTCCCGTTGGCGCTCGGCCTCTGCCTCGGCGTCCAACTCGTTGAAAAAGGCCACCATGCGCTGGTGGCGCTCCAGACCAATTTGCCGCGCCGTTTCGGTGTGGAGGGCATCGTGGAGCTTGCGCAGCTTGTAGACAAATTCGTGAACGGGCGTGTACTCTGCGCCCGTTGGTTTTTCTGTTTCTTCGATCCCGGCTATGGAACGAGTCCACAGCCGGTGGCCGTGCGCGCCCGCAAAGGCAAAGACGCGCGCCACGCCGATGGCGCCCAGGCTGTCCAGCTTGTCCGCATCGTAGACGCAACGCGCCTCGAGCGTTTGCGGCGCAATCGTCGTGTCGCGGTAGCGGTGCGCCTCGATGCAGTGGGCAACGTTGTCGAGCGCCTCATCGCTTAGCCCACGCGTGCGCAGAAAATCTCGCGCAAATTCCGCCGCCGCCAGGTGGTGCGCCGCGCGACCGCTCCGCTCCGGCGCTAAATTCTCTACGGGCACGTCGTGCAGCAGCGCCGCCAGCCGCACGACCGTTTCGTTTGCCCCTTCGGCCCGCGCCAAGCGCTCGGCCATGCGCGTGACGCGCAGCACGTGATCAAAATCGTGGGCGGCATCGCCGCGCGCATAGAGGTCACGCGCTTGAGCCTCTGTCAGAATTGAATCAATCATGAATTTTGATTACTTCAGCCGATTTTAACGCAGAGATTTAACGCGGAGAGCGCGGAGGCAGAGGCGCGGAGGGCCGCGGAGCGAATGAAACGCCTCGCTACAGCTTTACTTCTTCTCTGCTCTTCTCTGCTCTTCTCTCCGCGGCCCTCCGCGTGATCTCCGCGCCCTCCGCGTTAAATCTCTTTCATACCGGTGGCGACTCCGTGATCAGCGGCGGGGCGGGTGGCGCTTCCTCCGGTCGACGACCGCGCATCCAGAGCACGCCGCCGGGCAGGCTCACCACGTAGCCAATCAGCTGCTGCAGCAGGCCCACAATCAGCCCCACCCTCGGATCGGTTCCAATTAGAAAGAATGTGCCGGAAAACGCGGTCTGACGCACGCCGAGACCGCCGGGCGTTAGCGGCACGAGCAGCCCCACCAATACGATAATTGGATTAATGGCCAGCACCTCGACTAAACCAATGCTACCAGATTCCACGGCGCTTGCAATCAGCCAAATGTTGACACTTGTGAGCACGACAATCAGGGCGCTGCTCAGGGCCGTAACAGCGAGGGCGCGGTAGGCGTGTCGATAAAGGTTGAAGGCGTGCGCCAGCTTTTGCCAGATGGGCACGATCTTCTGCGCGAGCGGCAGCCAATTGAGCACGCGCTCGATCAGCTGCTTGACGCGGCGGCTGATCAGCGCCAGCAGCAGCACCAGCAGCGGCAGCGAAATGCCCAGGCTGCCCAGCGCGATTAGCTGCATGGATAGACGCTCGTCGCCCGTAAAAGGCACACCGCTCGGTCGCCCCCAAATCAACATCGCCACCGAAGCGACCAGGGCGGCCAGCATAAAGACGAGCAGGCCGAGAAAGCGGTCGATCAGCACCGAGGCGGCGGCATCGGCGCGGCGGTGCGTGTCGCTGGCCAGCGCGTAGCCGCGCATCACGTCGCCGCCGACCTGGGCGGGCAAGAAGTTGTTAAAGAACTCCGCCAGCCACTGGTAGCCCAGCAGCCGCGGCGTCTCCACGCGAATGCCGACGGCGCGCAGCAGCACACCCCACTTGAGTCCGCTCAGCGCCACGGCCCCGGTGTAGCAGAGCGCCCCCAGCGCCAGCCGCCACGGGTTGGCGCTGATCAGCCGCTGCCACAGCGTTGCCCGGTCGGGCAGCAGGAAGTAGAGCAGCGCGATCAGGCCGAGGCCGATGGCGAATTTGAGCAAGGTGAGGAGGCGTTGGTTCATTATCCAATCATATCGGTCGATAGTTATAGTATGTTCCTCAATCCGCAAAGTGTCTTTCAAGCCTCCGCAAAAAATGTTTCTGAACCAAACTATCTAATTGCCCGGTCTTTAACATAGCTAATCTATAAAGAGACTTTGGTTTAACCTGTTCGATAATATATTCATTAGGGATTGTCTGATCGCGTGATGAGATAATCCAATAGAATTCACCTTCATCCGTTAAACCGAGTAGAAACTTGAGATAGATGTATGACAATCTTTGATATTTAGCGATACTTTCTGAAGGATCAAATCTTAATGTTACAGAATGATTCCACAAATTATTTTGTGAATAGTCAATCTCTAATCCAGCAGCGCGTAGACTAAAAACAGGTTCTTTGTTTCGTGAGTGAACTCTAAAGTTTCCAAACTCACTCAGGTCACTGCCGCTTAGTTCCTCTACACGCAAATTTAGTGCATCGCGGATTAAGGATACGGCGTTATCAATTTCATTAAGTCTAACAGCAGTCTCAGAATCCCTTCTTGTAGAATCGATATAGGGTTCGCTGTTCTTTATCTGCAATGAAAGACCTGAAATAGCTTCTGTGAGACTTCTTCTCTCACCAGTTTTATTGCCGTTAATTTGCTCGAGTTCTTTTCGAATATCCTCTACATGAGATATCAAATCCATAACATCAGGACGCTGTTCAGGATTTTGTATACCGCAAGAGGCCAATATGCTCTGCAAAGGATTTGCGTACCGAGGAGGGATGTAGGCATTCAAATGAGTACCTTTCCCCCCTAAAGTTTCATGGCTGCTTGGAGGATTTTTACCAGCGACCATTGCCCATAGGGTGCGACCAAGTGACCAAATATCTCCTGGTAAATGATTCGGATCAGGATAAGCTTCAGCCCATTCTGGCGCTCTATATCCTTGGGAACCAACTGCTATGTTATCTGCAGTTAGCCTTTGTTCATCAGGAGTGCTTACCCAAAGAGATAGCCCAAAATCTGCTAAAACAGGAGACCCGTCTGCATTCATCAATATGTTCTGTGGTTTGATGTCACGGACAGCTAATTGTAACGCGTGTAAATCTCGAACAATCTGCAGAACTTTCTGAAAATCATTCATTATACCAAGCACAAATTTATCGAGATCTACAGTATTTTGTCTTTCTGCTCCAAAATATTTTGTTCTCAACGTACCACCCGGATAGTAATGCATAACGTAAAAGGGTTTTTGTTGGTGGAAACCATAATCTACTAGATTTACACATCCCTCTATCTCGTCAAGATTATGAACAATTTTAATTTCTCTCAAAAATCGTTGATATCTTTCGCCTTCGGAGTTTTCTAGCTTGTAGAATTTAAGCGCATGTTGCAATTCCGGCTGCCCCTTCTCCACAACCTTGTAAACTTTACTGTTGCCACCTTGGGCAAATGGTTGTTCTTCAGAAGTAACCCATCGAAATTCTTCACCGATAAATTCCATTTATCACTCAGCTTTCATCAATCGATATTCTTTTGACGTTTTCAACCCCGCTACCGTTCCGCCCGCACATTCACCTCGCCAAACGAGCGCTCTTGCTGCGACCGGCGCGCGCCCTGCACGTCCTGCTTCTGCGACCACGCCATGTCCCACACCACGTGTCGCTTGCCGCGCCAAAAGTCGAGGCGACCCAGGATGCGGCTCCAGCCTTCGAGCACGGCCAGCAGAAAGAGCACCCACAGCAGCCGCAGCACGCCCCACACTTCCTTGAACGCCACCCGCGCCACCCGTCGATTCTGGATGCTGCTGACGGCGTAGCCATATTTGTGCTTCAAATAGAGGTGGCCCGCGTGGTTGCGGCGGCGCTGGCGCACAAAATCGGGCAGCGTCGTCGGCCCCGTGTTGTAGACGACGGCGTCCGGCGCATAGCGCACGGCCAGCCCCTTCTCGACGACGAGCGCCTCGACAAAGGCCTCGTCCATCGCCACGTCCGTGGGGATGCGGTCGAAGACTTTGCGGAAGGCGATCATCTCGCCCAAGCGCGGAATTTCGAGGCAGAGCGTGTGCTCCATGCGCAGGCGAATGTGGCTCAACAGCCCGACGATGTGGTCGGGCGTGTTAACGGCCACCTTCTGCGCGCCGACCATGCCGATGCCGGGGTCGGCAAACATGCGCACCAGGTGCTCGACGGCGTACTCATCGGGAATCGTGTCCCCGCTCTCGACGACGCAAATCTCGCACTCGGCCTCGGCCAAAAAGGCGTTGACCGCGCTCGTCTTGCCCTCGCGCCGCGCCTGCTCAATCAGCCGGACGCGCTCGTCCCGCGCCATAAATTCGCGCACAATCGGTACCGTCTCGTCCGTGCAGGCGCTGGCGACCACGATGATCTCGCAGATTTCCACGTCGTGCAGGTGCTGATCAAGCAGCGCCTCCAGCAGCGAGCCGATATTCTTCTCTTCGTTGTAGACCGTCACGCCGATGGAGCAGCGGAGGGGGGCGGGCGAATTGCGGTTGGGCATAAGCGTGGTGCGTGAGGCGTGGGTAGTTGCTTGTCCTGAGTTGAGTCGAAGGGATGCGTAGCGGATTCGTGGGTGATGCTGGTTTGGGTAAATATTACAAGACCGCGATTGCGGAGTTCGCACGCCCACGTGCGAACGGGTCGACGAGACGACACGTTTCGGCAAACCCGCTTTAGCTTCGACGGGCTCAGCCGCCGCTAGCCTTGGCTACGTGGCCTCGGTTAATTCAATTGTGTTGCCATCCAGATCGGCAATGCCGCACGTGCGACCGGTCGGCCCGTCCGCAATGTCCTGCGTCTGCGAGCCGCCGTTGTCGAGCGCCAGCCGCACGATTTCGTCCAGATTGTCAACGGCAAAGGAGCGCTGCTGTCGATTTTTCTCGGCCTTGATCTCCAGCAAATCATTTGGGCAAAAGATCAGCCGCAGCCCCGCGATTTGCCCGCGGCAGAGCGTCGTGCCCAGCGCGCCGAAGGGTTGCAGATCGCAGGCGAAGACGCTGTTATAAAATCGCACCATTGCGGGCACATCAACTGGTGCTATGGTAAAACCAATGAGTTCAACAAAAATCGGATATTTCCCCGTTGTATAGAATTGAATGAGGGAATTGGTACTACCTATTCTTCAATTTCCATTGAGAGATAGCCTGTCAACTCGACAAATAACTGAGTGGCATCCTGGACGTTTCTAACTATTTCATCTGAAGGAATATATTGAAGACTGCTAACTGATCCTCTTGTTTCGATCCCCTCTTCTCTTACTATTGCAATGACCCTGCTCGGCGAATTGGGTGCATAGTTATGTGTGATATCGTTACGAAATCTTTGTGCAGTTTTGAACGCAGTAGACTCTTTCAATACGTTTAACTTTTGATAAAGTGTATAGTACTACAACGAGACTTGGGAATAGGGGTCGAGTTGCGGAAGGCGGTTTTTTCGATGAGAGCGGTAGGCAGCATGATTGCGACGTTGGCGGTAGTGGACAATATCCAGGGCGAGTTGGGCATCGAGTTCAGGTTTGGGTAGGGTGGATTGCAGCAAGAGAAGAGTTTGGGGCAAGGTGAGCGCAGGGGCTTTTTCTTTAAGTCGCAGTTTAAGGCGAACCAAAAAGAAATGGGCCAGGATAACTAGGGTCATGTGATGATGCCAACCCGTCCAGGAGCGGACCTGGTAGTCGCCCATGCCGAGTTCTTGCTTGCCTTGCTCAAAGCAGGATTCGACCGGCCAGCGCATTCCGCTTAACCAGGCGAAGGTCTGAATCGTTGTCTCAAGCGGTGCGTTGGAGAGAAAATACTTCATCTCGCCGGTGGTCCGGTTGTGGCGCAAGACAAGCCAGACGTCCGGGCCAGGGAGCGACTGGCGAACCGCCACAACGCGCAGGCAGGCAAAGTCTGCCAGGAGTGGGCCTTTGCTGCCTTCCTTAATTTTGAGGCGCTGCCAGGCGGAGGCGGGCAAGGTCTGCGCGATGGCCGCCACGGTGAGCGCATCGGGTTCCCCCTCGACCAGACGCAGGCGAGTGGGCGGTCGCCCTTGACCAGACCAGGTGGGAACGGCTGTGGCGGGTCGCGCTAGCCAGACGCGTGTATCCCAATCGACTTCCGCGAAGTAAGAGACAAAGTCGCCGACCGTATCCAGAAAGTGGGTGTCTCGCCCAAAGGCAGCATCACAGGTCAGCCAGCGATAGGGCAAGCTGCCTTCGGCCTCAATCGCTTGGAGCATTTCGGCGGCCAACTGCGGCTTGGTTTGGAAGTGGACATCGTCTGGCACGCCACATTTCTTGCGTCGTTCGGCATAGGCTTCCTCTTCCACCCATTCCTGTGGCAGATAGAGACGACGGTCCAACAGCGTATACCCTTCGCTACCTGCATAGCTCACAAAGACACCGGCCTGACAGTTGGCCACCTTGCCTAACTCGCCACACATCTGCCGTTTCACGCCCACCGACTCCGTGCCTTGTTTGGGGAAATCACTGCCGTCCACGATGAGCACGCCGTTCTCTTCGCCTAAGTCCCGGCTCACTTCTTGCCAGTGCCGGCGCAGGATCGCTTCGTCTGACCACGCGCCTTGACCAAGAAACTGTTGGCTGGCGCGAATCGCATTCGAATTGTCGCCTTCAAACTGTAAAACCATGGATTCCACCGATTTGTTCTCTATCTCGGACAGCAGGCCCTTCAGATATTTCTCGCTCTCGACTCGCTGTTCTCTGCGCTTGAACAGACCTGCATAAATGGCGTGATACGCTTGCAACTCCGGCAGAAGCTCTCGTTCAATCTCTGCAACGCTTAAGGTCAGCTTTGGTGTTGTTGTGATGACTTGGCTCATGGAAAATGCCTCCTTACGGAGTATTTCCCTCATCAGCGCCCTTTTTCAAAGTCTCGTTGTAGTACTAGTCTTGTTGTTTTAACTTTTTAAGCGCTTTGTCAAAGGATACCTGCTCCAACTTCAGGCCCAAGCTATAGCGGGCATTTAGCCAATGCCCAATCATATCTAGCGAAGAGAAAAGTTTGTAATAGAAGACATCGGTATAGTAATTAAACCAATCCTTAATGAAATAGTGTTCATCTTGAAAATTTGAGAAGGGCCCCATTGAGTTATCAGTACCGGATGACGAAGAGCGGTCTTGGTCAGGAATTCCCTTATTGTAAAAATACAATAACAATGTATAGCTCTTAGCGACACCAGTCCAGGAATTGTAGAGTTGAAACCCAAAATCCCGAGCCTGTTTATGTCTCAAATTTTTGAATGTCCCCTCTGCCTCATCCCTAGCTTCTATAAGATCGGCTATATTTGATTGTATCTCTCTAGCAGGGAAAGTGTCCTGCAGCTTGATCAAATCTTTGTATGAAGGAAAATCAACATTCATATTATTTACTCATTCCACAAACTTCACCACCGTCACCCCATCCCCGCCCTCGCCCGGCGCGCCGGCCCGGAATTCGCTGACCAGCGGGTGGCCGCGCAGCAAATCCTGGACGGCGTTGCGCATGGCCCCCGTGCCCTTGCCGTGGATGATGCGCACCCAGGGCAAGCGGCTGGTGGCCGCGCGATCCAGGTAACGATCCAGCTGATTGCGACCCTCTTCGGCGCGTTCGCCGCGCAGGTCGAGCTCGTTGCTGGGCACGTCGCTGTTGAACTGGGCGTAGGAGCTGGCGGCGATGGCGGGAGCGGGGGCGCGCTCCTTGGGCGCTTTCTGGCGTAGCTCCAGCCGGGTCAGCGGCAGCTTGAGCCGAAAATTGCCGAGCTGCACCTCGGCTTCCCGCGTGCGCCCATTGATCGAGAGCACCTCGCCGCTCGCCTGCAGGCTGCTCACCCAGACGCGGTCGCCGACTTCGATGTCGCCCGCGATGCGCTCCTCCGGATCGCCCGGCACGGCGACCTGCCGGTTGACGGACTCGCTGGCCTCTTCGCGCTGCGCCAGCGTGTTGGCCGCGCGCGCGAGGAAATCATCGTGGGTGCTGGCGCCGAGATTGCTGGCGCTGCCAAGTTCGCCTCTCGCCAGCTGGCGACGGGCGCGCTCGATCTCCTCCCTCGCTTCGGCCAACTCGGCCTGCATCGTTTCGCGCGTCTCGGCGATCACGGCGCGGCGGGCCTCTTCGATGCCAGCAAGCTGATAGCGCAAATCCGCCTCGACGACCTGGGCACTGCGCTCCCTCGCCTTGGCGCGACCCTCGGCGCGGGCGGCCTCCTGCTTGGCGCGCTTGATGTCGTCCAACAGCGCGTCGGCCTCCAGCGTGTCCGGGCGCACAATGTTTTCGGCGCGGTCGACAATGGTGGGGTTGAGGCCCAGCCGTCGCGCAATCGTCAGCGCGTTGGAGCGACCAGGCAAGCCCATGCTCAGTTCGTAGGTCGGCGAGAGGGTCTCCACGTCAAACTCGACCGAGGCGTTGCGCACGCCCGGCGTGTTGTGGGCGTAGAGCTTGAGGTCGCTGTAGTGGGTCGTGGCAAAGGTGGTGATGCCGCGGTCGCGCAGATTTTCCAGAAGCGCCATGGCCAGCGCCGAGCCTTCGTCCGGGTCCGTGCCCGCGCCCAGTTCATCAAACAAGACGAGGCTCTGCGGGTCGGCCTCCTCCAGCATGGCGATGATGTTGGTGAGGTGGCCGCTAAAGGTGCTCAGATTTTGCTCGATGGACTGCTCGTCGCCGATGTCGGCGTAGACGCCGTCGAAGACCGAGAGCCTGCTGCCCGGCTCGGCGGGAATCATCAAGCCGGACTGCGCCATCAGCACCAGCAGGCCCACTGTCTTGAGCGTCACCGTCTTGCCGCCAGTATTTGGCCCGGTGATGACGACGATGAAGTAATTTTCGTCGAGGTAGGTTGTGATCGGTACGACGGCGTCCTGATCGAGCAGCGGGTGGCGGGCGCCGCGCAGGTCGATCACGGAGCCGGGGTGGATGGGGGTGATTTTGGATTTTGGATTTTGGATTTTGGACTGAGTGTCCGACGCGTCTTCGGGCTGATCACTGTCTACTGATGACTGATCACTAATCTCGCGCGGCTTGCGAAACGCCACGATCTCCGGGGCCATGGCATCCAGATCGAGGGCGTACTTGGCTTTGGCGAAGGTGAAATCGAGCAGGGCCAGAATTTCAACGGTCTGCTGGACGTAGGGCGCTTCCTCGACCACGCTCTGCGTCAGCTCACGCAGGATGCGGCGGACTTCCTTCTCTTCGTCCAGCTCCAGCTCGCGCACGGCGTTGTTCTGCTGCACCACGGCCAGCGGCTCGACGAAGAGCGTCGCCCCGCTGGCGGACTGGTCGTGGACGATGCCGTTGACTTGGCCCTTGCTCTCCGCGCGCACGGGGATCACGTAGCGCCCCTGCCGCTGCGTCACGATGGCATCCTGCAGATAAGGGCGAATGTCCGAATTCTGGGTGAGCCGATCCAGCGTCGAGAGCAGCCGCTCCTGGGCGACGCGCAGCTGCTGGCGGATGCGCGCCAGCTCGGCGCTCGCGCTGTCCACGACTTCGCCGCGGTCGTTGATGGCGCGGCCAATTTCGTTGACCACGTGATCGAGCGGCTCGATGCCTTCGGCAATTTCGGCCAGCCGCGGAAACGAACGGTCCAGCCGCAGCAGCAGGTTGCGCAGCGAGCGGGCGCGCATCAGCGTGTTCTTCGTCTCCAGCAGCTCGCTCGGCATCAGCGACGAGCCGCGCTGTCCCTTCGCCAAGAGCGGGCGCACGTCGCGCGCGCCGCCAAAGCCGATCTCGGTCTTCTGCTCGAGCAGGCGGGCGGCTTCTGCCGTCTCGCTCAACCAGCGCTGGGCCGTCTCGCGCTCGTCGGTGGGCAGCAGCGCCGTCGCGATGTCCGCGCCGCCGCTAAAGGCACAGCGCTCGGCCACGCGCGCCAAAATTTTGTCGTATTCGAGCACCTTGAGGGTTCGAGGCGTCATGGGTTCCCGCTGTTGTCTATCGCTAAAACGCAAAAAGCTCACGGGCGACGCCCGTGCAGCCTGTCAAAATCGTATCGGCGATCATAACATAATCGAGAGGGGGATGCCAAAGAATGGAGGGAAGGGGCTTTCTAAAGTAAGATTGGTATTCAATAGAAAAGCGAGTATAATCACCATAGATAGATCGTGTATAAGGAGACAAACATGACAGGTAAATTTTTCAAAACGGAAGAGGGCATGGCCCTTTTGATTGCTCCTGCTGCGCTGGAAGCGGCCGGCATCAATGTCGAAGGTGAGGTGGATATTGCGGTTGTGGAACACTCGCTCGTGATTCAAGTACGCGAAGCGGTGGAGCGTGACCAGAAAATGCAGGAGATTTTTCAGAAATTGCTCGTCGAGCGGGCTGATGTCTATGAGAATCTCGCCCAGTAACGACCTACATCGTTTTGCAAGGAAGCCGAGGATTTAATATGACCAGCAAAGTTTTTAGCGCCAGCGATGCGGCTCCGCTCATGTTGCCGCGCGAACTGTTTACGGCACTCTCCCTGGAAGAGGGGGCGGAAGTTGAAACGAGCGTGCAGGATGGGAAAATTGTGATTGCGCCTGCTTTAAATGGTACTGCTCAACAAGGCGAAGGGGTGGATGAAAGGTTTACCCAACTTGTCGACGAAGCGATTGAGCAGTATCGATCCGCCCTTGAGGCGCTAGCCTGATGGTCTATCCCACGCTCGACCAAATTCTGTTTATTCACCAGCAGGTGCTCATGCAAACTGGCGGCAGCGCTGGTTTACGTGATAATGCCCTGTTGGAATCGGCTATTGCCCGCCCCAAGGCCACGTTTGGCGGCGAAGACCTGTATCCTGAACTGACTGACAAAGCCGCCGCGCTCTTTGACTCGCTTATTCGGAATCATCCTTTCGTCGATGGGAATAAGCGGGTTGCAGTCGTTGCCATGGTTGTATTTGTACGTGAAAATGGACACCGTCTGATAGCCACCGAGGAAGAAATGGAAAACTTTGCGCTCAACGCTGCCCAGTCCGTTTATACATTAACAGAAATTGCCGAGTGGATTCAAGCGAACCTATCGTAGTCCCCCTACTCCCCCGTCGCATACCCCAACCGTCTTAGCTGCGACGCGCGCTTGCGCCACTTCTCCCACACCTTCACCCGCAGCTCCAGGTAGACCTGCATCCCCACCATCTCCTCGATCTCCGGTCGCGCCGCCTGGCCGATGCGCTTGATCATGCTGCCCTTGCTGCCAATTACAATCTCCTTCTGGCTCTCGCGCTCGACGTAGATGTTGGCGAGGATGTAGCGCAGCGTGTCGCTGCGCCGGGTGAATTCATCCACCACCACGGCCACGCTGTGGGGCACTTCCTCGCTCAGATAGTGCAGCGCCCGCTCACGGATCAGCTCGGCCACAATAAAGCGCACCTGCAAATCGGTGACCTGCTCCTCCGGGTAGTAGCGCGGACCCGGCGGTAACTGCTCGCGCAATGTGGTGAGCAGAACGTCTACATTCTCGCCCGTAATCGCGCTGAACGTGATGGGGAGCAGGGGAGCAGGGGAGCGCGGGAGCAGGGGAGCATCAGAGTCACCCTTGCTCCCCTGCTCCTCTGCCCCCCTGCTCCCCTGCTCGGGCGAGAGCCAATCCAGCAATTCCAGGTACTGCTGCACCCGTCGCTGCGTGCCCACGGCCTCGCCGCCCCAACGGTCGGATTTGTTGAGGCCGAGCACGAGCGGCGGCAGCGGGCGGCGATCGTTGAGCGCGCCCAGCATGCGCGCAAGGCGGCGATCCTCCTCCGTCGGCGGCTCGTTGATGTCCACCAGCCAGAGCAGCACGTCCGCATCCACAATCGTTTCGCGCGCGGCCTCGACCATGTACTCGCCCAGCTTGTGCTTGGGCACGTGAATGCCCGGCGTGTCCACGAAGATGATCTGCTCGTCGTCGGTGGTGTAGATGCCGTTGATCTGGTCGCGCGTCGTCTGCGGCTTGGGGCTGGTGATGGCGATCTTCTGGCCCAGGATGCGGTTGAACAAGGTCGACTTGCCGACGTTGGGCCGCCCAATTACGGCGATGAAGCCGCTGCGGTGGTCGGCGGGGAGTTGGTCGATGGTGGGAAGCATTGGTGAACCTTTCTGAGCAAGGGTGCAGGGGTGCAGGGGTGCAGGGGTGCAGGGGTGCAGGGGTGCAGGGGTGCTACTTGAGCAGCCACGGATCAGGGTTGCGGATCATGTTGACCAGTTTGCCGATAATTTGGTCATAGGTTTTGTAAAGGGTACGGCCAGTTTCAGCATCAAGATATTTGCAGTTGACGGCGAATTCCAGCCATGTTTGAGTTTCGGCTGCTTCGCCTTCGGAATCGCTGAGTTTGGAGACAAAGGCCTTTTCGTAACGACGCTTGCGCCATCCTTCGGCCAAGTTGGAGCAAACCGAACGCGACGCACGCCGAATTTGGTCGGTCAACGAGTAACGCTCTTCAATTGGAAAGCTCTTGGACAATTCAAAAATCTCCATTGCTGCGTCAAACGCCATCTGATACACCTCCAAATCTCGATGGCTCTTAATAGGCTTTCGATGTTCCATGGTGTTCTCCCCTGCTCCCCTGCATTAAACAATCGGCGGCTGTGCTGGCGGCATTACCATCTCCACCGACCCGCGCGCCGTCGCCTCCCCGCGCGTGCGCCAGCCGAACGTATTGCTCAAGTGGCTCAGGTACGGGTCATCGTTCAGCGCCTGCCCAATCATATACGTCGACCCCGTGAGCAAAATCAAATCGTCCCCCTCGGCCAGCGACTGCGCCACGTCGAGCGCCTGGTGCGGCTCGGCAATCGCCAGCAGCGGGATGTCCACGCCGAGTGCGGCGATGGCGGCGCGCACGCTGGCCGGGTCCTGCCCCCTGTGCGAGGCGTGGGTGACGATTACGGCTTTGGCGAGGGGCGCGAGCGCGGCGAAGATGGTCTGCGGATCGCGCACGCCGGAGACGCCGACGACAAAGAGCTTGCCCCGCGCCGGAAATTTGGCGGCGACCTGCTCCGCCAGCGCCCGCACCTTTTCGACGTTGTGGGCAATGTCGATATAGAGGCCCGCGTGCGGCCCCTGCTCGATGGGCCAAAAGCGGCCGAGCAGCCGCGCGTCGCGGAAGGCGGCGAGCACGCGCGCTTCGTCGAAATCGGGCAGCAGGTGGCGGGCCGTGGCGAGCGCCAGGGCGGCGTTGGTGCGCTGATGTGCGCCGTCGATCAGCGGCTCGGCGACTGAAGATTCGCCGGGCAGCGCCTCCAATTTTGTCGACAGCGCGGCAGCGTCACCCGCGCCCACCTTGTGCAGCGGCGCGCCCGCGTTTCGACACACCGCTTCGATGACGCCGAGATTTTCAGCGTCCACCTCGCTCGTAAAAAAGGGCACGCCCGCCCGCGCGATGCCCGCCTTGTCCAGCACGCGCTGCCACGGCTCGCTGCCCAGCAGGTGCGCGTGGTCGCTGCCGACGTTGGTGAGCACGGTGGCCTCCACGTCGAGCGCGCGCGTCTGGTCGTAGCGGCCACCGAGGCCCGCTTCGACGGCGGCCCACTCGATGGCGTGCTCGTCGAAAAGCGAGAGCGCCATCAGAATGCCAACTTCGTGGAAGCTGTGCGCGTGGGTCGCGCTGCGCAGGGCCAGCCGGGCGCAGTGGGGCGCGAGGCGAGACTCCCACAGCCGCGTGATGTCGTCCTGGGCGGCGAATTCACCATTGAGGCTAAAGCGCTCGCGGTAGTCAAAGATGTGCGGGCTCATAAAGGCGCCCGCGCTGCCCGCCGTGCCCAGCGCCGTCTCCAGAAAGCGGCTGGTCGAGCCCTTGCCGCTCGTGCCCGCCACGCTGATCAGCCGGGTGGGGTGGCCGCTGGGCCAGAGCGTGTCGATCGACTCGCGCAGCAGCTCCAGCCGCGCCAGCTTCTGTGCGGCCCACGGCGCATGGTAGATTTGATCGACGACATTGTAGTAGGGAAAATTGGCGGGCATGAAAGGTATTGCGTATTGCTTAGCTAGGGTAAAGACGCGAGAAAGCTGTGCCCATTCTCCTCCAGATCGCCATCCAGCGCAAAGGCGACGCCGCGCACGCGCACCCCGCCAAGGCGGGCATCCAGCCTGGGCAGGGCGGGCGGCGCAAGCGGGTAGACCAGCAGCGCATCGGGCGCGGATTTGGCCTGTGCGTAAGCCGCCACCTGCGCGATGTCGGCGGTCGCGGGGCGCACGTCGGCCTTGTATTTGGTGTCCAATACGCAGAGCGCCGCCTCGCGCTTCCGATTGTACAGCACGAGATCAAGGTCAAAATAGAGGCTGGCCGCATCGTTTGCGCTCTCCAAATGGTGACGCTCCTGCACCGTGAGCGACCGTTCCGGCGGCAGGTGACGCTGCAGCCAGGCGGCGACAAAGCGCTCGTACAGGCTCGCCATGTTCACCACAAAGGGCAGCATCGCTCCCGATCCGGCTTCGTGCGCCGGCCCGCTGTGCTCCAGAAAAAAGGCGCAGAGCGCATGCAGCGGCTGGTAATCTCGATTGAGGCGGGTATACGTGCAACTGCGGCAGCCGCGGGCGGTGAACGGCTGCAGCGAGACGGCGGGGGTGAGGGCACGCAGGGCGCGGCGGACGGTGGGGCGGGCGCGCTCGCTCAGGGTGGCGCTGCGCAAGATCACGTGCAGCGACCAGGCGATGATTTGGTTCTCGGCCACATCTGCCGTGTGGATTTCGTCGCGGCAGGGCACGTCGACCCGCCACGGCTCGCGCGCCATCTCGCTTACCAACAGCCGCCCACGCACCACGCCGCCGCGCGCGGTTCGCTCTGCATAAGCGCAGTAAATTCCCCGTCGACAGCGCGCCAGCACGCGCCGCGCCAGCAGCAGCGCCAGCAAATCGTAAACGTCTGCCAGCGTCTCCACCTCGATCAGGCCGTCGTCGAAGCGCAGGTCGGGCAGGTCGTAGGCGTACTCTATCAGGCGGAAGAGGTTGCGCAGGGGAACCTTGGGCCGCAGCGCAATCGTAAAGTCGCGGGCGACGGGCAGGTAGCCCACCCAGCCGCCCGCCGTCAGCCGCCACTGCCCACCCGTCCGCGGCGAGGGCCAGTCGAGGGTGACAAACTGGGCATAGTCGCGCAGGAGCGTTTGGGCCAGCTTGTCCGTCAGCGCATCGGGCGGCAGCAGACGGCTCTGATATTCGGTGAGTTCGAGCAGGGTTGTAGCTGTCATTTTACAAATTACCGGCGTGATAATCGAAGTGACGGTCACTTCGATGAGCTGGCCTCCGCGCCCAACTCGCGCTTCACCGCTGCCCAGCGAAATTCATCCACCCGCTCCGGCTGGTCAAAAAAGTATTCGGCCAGGTACGGCTCGATCTCCATCTCCCACACGTCCCGCAGCGTCGACGCCAGCGCACCGTCCAGGAAGAAGGAGTGGCCGAGGGCGTAGTGCGGCTCGTCGATGGCGCGGTTGATGCGCTGCACGACGTTGATCAGCGGCTCGATTTCAACATCACCTTTGGCGTGGAAGCGGCGCAGCACCTCCCAATTCGGGCCGAGCTCGATAAAGGCGAAGCGCCGCCGCAGCGCGTGGTCGACGAGGGCGATGGAGCGGTCGGCGGTGTTCATTGTGCCGAGCAGGCGCACGTTGGCCGGGATGGCGAAGGGCACGTTGCTGCCCGCCAGGGTAACCGCGCGGTCGCGGTATTCGAGCAGATACATCAGTTCACCAAAGACGCGCGACAGGTTGGCCCGGTTGATTTCGTCCACAACGAGCACGCAGCGGCCGGTGCAGGCGGCGGCGCGGCGGCAAAAGTCGAGGAAGCGACCGGGGACGATGTCGTAGCGCAGGGTGCCTTCGCTCGTATTGGGCCGCAGCCCCTGGACGAAATCCTCGTAGCTGTAGGCCGGGTGAAACTGCACAAGTTCCACAAAGCCGTCGCCCGCATTTTCTTCGCTCGTCGCCGCCAAATGCTGCGCCAGCCGCTCGGCGACAAAGGTTTTGCCCGTGCCCGGCGGGCCGTGGAAAATGGCCTGCCCCTTGCGCTCGACGGCGCGTGCCCAGCGCGACAGCGTCGCCTCGCCGAGGTACGTGTCCTGGGCGAGATCGGCGAGGAGATAGGGTGGATTCTCGCGTCGAGGCGTTCCGTAATCAACTTTGGATTCTGCAAGTGCGACTGAATTCCTCTCCACTTCTACGAGATTCCCCGCGTACGTCGTCTCCCCACCTGCCCAATCTCCAATCTCCCAGTCTTTAATCTCTTCCCCCTTCACCACTCGCGCATCCGCCAGCGACTCCACCTGCTCGCTGCGCAGCTCAACAAAGGTTCCACCCGGCAATTCCTCCACCCGCCGCGGCTCGACCGCCGCCCACGCCACCGGCGCGCGATGGCCGCGGGTAACGCCCGTGCTCTCCTCGTCCACGTAAAAGTAGGGCCCAGCAACCGCGCCCTGCCCCACAACCACATCGTCTTTGCGTGCCAGAACGCCATCGCCCTCGCGCACCTGGCGGGCAAAGCGCCAGGCGAGATCGGCGGTGCGTTTGGTGAGCGCGCTGTTGGTTTGGGCCATCAGGCTGTCGCGCCGCTCCTCGAATTCGCGGCGGCTGATGCCGCCCAGGTCGCCCAAATCGGCGCCGGGCAGGGCGGCATACTGGCCCGCCCGCCACGCCGCCCACTGCGCTCCGTCGTCTACGGCGATGAGCCAGTGGCGCGCGGCGCGGAAGGAGAACTTTTGCTCCGCCACCAGCCAGCGGCAGAACGCGTCAAACAGATCGGCAGGGCGAGCGACTTCGTCCCAATCGGCCAGCTCAGCGGCTTCGGCCACCACCGTTTGCAGCGCGAGATTGGCCGCTGGGTACGTTGCGAGCGCGGAAGAAAATTTGCCGCTGGTGAAGTAGCCCAGCGCGCGCAGCGACTGGCTGTGTACGAGCAGAAATTCGTCCGGGCGCAGGGCGTTGAGGATGGGGCTGAGCGTGCCGCTCTGAAAGCCTTTGGCGTAGGGCAGCGCGCTGAAGTCTCGGCAGGCATCGGCCAGCTGCGCAGGATCGGCCACGCAGCGCTGCACAAAGCGCCAAAGGGCATCGGCGACGGTGGGCCAATCATCCGGCTGCACCCAGCCCGCGGCTTCGTACCAGCGGCGAAGCTCCGCGTTAATTGTCGGCGCGACGTGTACCCACGCGCCCCGCCAGCGGTTTGGCTCCGTATCGGCATGGGGCAGCAGCCCGCGCAGCACGGCGTCGGTGGCGGGCTCGCCGCGCGCGTGCAGGCGCTCCACCTGCGCGACGTGGCCGTGTGCCCGGTCGCGCAGGTCGGCGTAGGCGCTGGCGAGGGCAGGGATATTGGGCGTGAATTGACCAAGCAGGCGCGCGAGTTCAGCGCGTCGCTCGCGGGGGATGGCGGGGGCAGAGCGGGCGGGAGACGAGTTCATTGAAATTTTGCTGTGTTGCATTGCGCATAAATTTTACACGATTTTGCGAATTGAGTAGAAATCGCCCTTATGCGAGGATGCTCGTCTTCGGGGCACACTGCGTCCTAATATTTTGCAAGAATTTTATATCTGACAAATGTTGGTGAAATGTAGCGAGGAAAGTTCTTCACGAATGGCACGGATGGCACGAATTAAAAGGATTACCTGCAAAAATTTGCGGAATTTGTGTCATTCGTGGCTCAAACTCTTCAAATTTTGGATTTGCTGGTATATCTTACGGATGCATTTCAGCACCCCACCTTACCCTACGGTTGACAGCCCCCCCCTCCCGTGCTAACATAAGAGTACCGCAGCTCCAACCAAACACCCGTCAGCACCCATCGCGATCGTTCACTGCGACTTCCTATAGCTTGAAGAGATAAACCAGGTGGTTTGTCTTTGTCGATGCCTGAGCAAGCGGCACTGGGTTAGGCTGCGTCCGATTGCGTTATCAACTTTCCCCCGTTCCCCAATATCAAAGGAGACCGTTGTATGAATCAAGTAAACAATCAATTTTCCCGCCGCCAGCTGCTCAAGCTAATGGGCGGCACGGCGGGCATGGTCGCGCTGGCGGCCTGTGCACCTGTAGCGGCCCCCACCGCGGGCGAAGGCGAGGCCGCCGAAGCGCCCGCCGCCGCCCCCGGCACGCTGACGGTGGAGCACCGCCGCGAGTATTTCCAGGAGATGGAAGAGCTGTTCTCTGAAGCCGTGCAAAATTGGGCCGGCGAGAACAATGTCGAAGTCGAGCTGTCCCCCGTTGCCGCCGAAGCGTTCGAGGACTTTGTCGCCAAGCTGCTGGCCCAGGTCGAAGCCGGCAACCCCTCCGATCTCGTCTACCACCGCAGCAACCTCGTCCAGCTGATGTTCTTCCAGGATGCGCTGGAACCGGTGACGGAAACCACGCAGCAGGCCATCGAATTGTACGGTGACCCGGCTAGCAGGCTGCGTGCGTCCATGGAGATCGAGGGCGAGTGGTACGGAGTTCCGTTCATCGTTGCGGGCGGCGGCAAATTTGCTCGCCGCAGCCTCTTTGAGGCAGCTGGCTACGATCCGCTGGAGCTGACCGATTACAACACCCTGCGCGAAGCCGCGCTGGCCGCCTCCAACCCGGAAGAGGAAATCTACGGCTGGGGCATGACGGTCAACCAGAGCGGTGACGGCGCGGGCCTCATCACCAGCGTGTTGCACAACTGGGGCGCTACCATTACCAACGCGGACTTGACGGAGCTGACCTTTAACTCGCCGGAGACGGTGGACGCCGTGACGTGGTTGTCCAACTGCTACACGGAGGATGAGTTTGCGCCGATGCTGCCGCCGGGCATCACGGCCTGGACGGATTCCAGCAACAACGAGGCCTATCTGGCGGGCAACATCGCGCTCACCCAGAACGCTGCCTCCGTCTACGCCAAGGCGCTGGAGGATGGCAACCCCGTCTTCGAGGACACCGTGGTGCTGCCCACGACGAGCGGCCCGGCAGGTCTCGTTCTGGAAGGCGGCGACGGCGCGCAGTTCAACATCCCACGCGGCGCAGACAATTCGGCACAGGCCAAAGAACTGGCGCTCTATATGTTGACGCCCGAAGTGTTCGTGCCTATTTCGCTGATTTCTGCTGGTCTCTTCCTGCCCGCTTACGCCGATGTTTACGAAAATGAACAGGTGGTCGAGGCGTTTGAAGCCAACCCGAATTTGGCGCGTCTGGGTGAGCAGGCGCTGGGCGACTACCCCGGCTTCAGCTACCCGGCCGAGCCGAGCCCCTTCTTCAATGCCGTGAATGCCCAGTCCATCATGACGGACATGATGGCGCAGATCATCTCGCAGGGCACGAGCCCCGAAGATGCCGTGGCCCAGGCGACGGAGCGCATCGCTGGCATTGCGGACGAGGTGGGTCTGAATTTGCAGTAAAGAAATGAATGAGGAGTAAGCAATAAAGAGTAACGAATGATGAATGGGGAGATTGCGATTTACCCATTCATCATTCGTTATTCACTTTATACTAAGCATGAAGATTTTTAATTCTACCGAGAACATTCAACAGCTCACCCGCTCTTTTGACAACGAGCGCTTTGACGACGGGCGACCGCGCGTGGCCGATGACATTCTCGAACGCATGAAGCCCGTCACCACCGAAGAAGCGTGGGCGGTGCTGCGGCGCAACGGCTACCACCGGCAGTTTGTCTCCGGCTGGTTCCGCACCCACCCCGACACGACGCTCGTGGGTCGCGCCGTCACGGCTACCATGCTGCCCCACCGACCGGACCTGCACGACCTCGTGACCGAGACGGGCAAGGACGAAGGACGCATTGGCGGCCAGAATTCATGGGTCATCGATACGCTGGAGCCGGGCGACGTGATGGTTATTGATCTCTTTGGCAAAATTGTAAACGGCACCTTTGTCGGCGACAACCTCGCCACCTCGGTGCGCACCCGCACGCGCGCCGGCGCTGTAATCGACGGCGGCATCCGCGACTACGCGGGCATTCGCCAGCTGGAGGACGTGGCTTTCTTCTGCCGCGGCCAGGACCCGTCCGCGATTGCCGACGTCACGCTGGCGGGCGTCAACGTGCCGATTCGCATCGGCGAAGTGACGGTGCTGCCCGGCGACATCGTGCTGGGCACGGAGACGGGCGTCACCTTTATTCCGGCGCATCTGGCGCAGGCGGTGGTCGAATCGTCCGAGAACGTGCGCACGCGCGATCGCTTTGGCAAGCAGCGGCTGGGCGAAGGCAAGTATACGCCCGGCGAGATCGACCGCAAGTGGGAAGAGCACATCGAGACCGACTACCAGGGTTGGCTTACAGAGCAGGGTCTGGTTGCCGAGGCCGAAGGCGACGTGTCGCGCGAGGTGGTTAACGTGCCATCATAGGCCACAGCTGCTTCGCTATGTACAGATGCTTCGCTATGTAATGTGCTCGATTTCTCCGATTAAGTAAACTTATCCCGATTCGCGACTGACGCGGCTACAGCACACGCTAAGAAGGTCACATAGCGGAGCACATGTACCCTACGGGTTTGCCGCCCGGAAGATTACCCCCCGATCCTTATACTTTTTCACGAGGTTCCTCAATGGCTCAACAAGCAGCCCCCCTCCCCGCTACTGGCTACGGGCGCGCACCACGCAGGCGGACGCTGACCACTCGCATTCTAGGCCGCGATTGGAAAATTGCCTTTCCTTTCATCGCTCCCATCGTTATCTTGATGGTAGTTTTTATTGCGTGGCCCTTCCTAGATGCGCTGTGGACGAGCAT
This sequence comes from Caldilineaceae bacterium, assembly GCA_965213595.1. GTDB lineage: Bacteria > Chloroflexota > Anaerolineae > Caldilineales > Caldilineaceae > JBCCFC01. The sequence goes on from CBDBZO010000004.1 coordinate 353,770, forward strand.
GACCATCCGCACTCTGGCGCGCGAGACTCGCTTTGTCTGGTTTGACAACTACATCCGTCTCTACACCGACGTTTTCTATCAACAGTCTGTGCGGGCGACCTTTGTATTCACCGGCTTTTCCATTCTCTTCAAGCTAATTTTTGGCCTGATCGCCGCCCTGCTGTTGAGCGGGTTAACGCGCGGACGCAACTTGATCACCGGCCTGGTGCTGCTGCCCTGGATTATTCCCTCCGTGGTGCAGGCGCTGGCCTTCCGCTCGATTTACGATCCGCTCTTTGGTGGCCTCAACCCGCTGCTGCAAAATTTGGGCCTCATCAACACCAACATCGGCTGGCTGACGGATTACGCCATGGTCTCGGTGATCGTCGTAAACGTGTGGGCGGGCATCCCCTTCTTCACCGTCAACATGCTGGCAGGCCTTCAGTCCATCGACAAAGAGATGTATGAAGCGGCGGAAATTGATGGCGCCAACGCCTGGGACAAGCTGATTCAGATTACGCTGCCCAGCCTGCGCTACGTCATCGCCGTAGCCACGCTGCTCTCCACGATTTGGACCTTTAACAACTTTGAGCTGATCTTCCTGCTCACGGGCGGCGGCCCCGGCGGCGCGACCAAAGTCTACTCGATTTTGGCCTACGAAAAGGCGATCCGCGCGCTTCAGTTTGGCCCAGGCACCGCCGTTGCCTTTAGCCTAACGCCGGTGTTGGCCTTCTTTATTCTCCTGCTCTCGCGCTTTATGCGGCGCGATGTCCATCTGGACGACGATACCGCCTGGCAGGACCACGTGATCAACGCCCTGGGCCGCGTGTTGGGCTGGATCGGCGTGATTATCTCCTTCCCCATTTTGCTGCTGCTGCGGGCGTTGAGCGCCGTGCTGCCCAGTGGCTCGAAGAGCCGCAAGCGCAATCGCCTCTTCTCTGAAATTGGCCGCGCGATTGGGCTGGCGCTGCTGCTGGCCTTCGTGCTCTTTCCCTTCTACTGGATCATCGTAACGGCCTTTAAGGGCAACGCACAGATTGGCCAGCGCGTCGGCCTTTTCTGGCCCGATCCGTGGACGCTGGAGCAGTTCAACCGCCTATTTTATGAGGAGCCCTTCTTCCTCTGGTTCCGCAACTCGCTGCTCGTCAGCGTCACGACCACGCTGCTCGCCGTGGCGATTTCGGCCCTGGGCGGTTATGCGCTGGCCCGCCTGCGCTTCCGCGGCGCGGAGATGATGACGACGCTGCTGCTGATCACCTATCTGCTGCCCGCCGCGCTCATGTTCATCCCGCTCTACGGCATCCTGGCCGATCTGGGCGTGATCAACACGCGCTGGGCCCTGATCTTGACCTACCCGACCTCGATGATTCCCTTTGCCACGTGGCTGCTCATGGGCTACTACCGCTCCATCCCCGAAGAAATGGAGCACGCGGCCATGGTCGATGGGGCAAATCGGCTGCAGGCCTTCTTCTACGTGACGCTGCCGCTCACGGCCCCCGCGCTGCTGGCGGTGACGCTCTTTGCCTTTACCAACGCCTGGAAAGAGTTCCTCTTTGCCTTTGTCTTCATCACTCGCGAAACGCTGATGACGCTGCCGGTAGGCCTCGCCCAGACCATCTTCGGCGACATCTACCCCTGGGGCATGTTGATGGCCGCCTCGCTGCTCATCTCCATTCCCGTGGTGATTTTCTACATGTACGGTCAGCGCTTCATGGTCGCTGGCCTGACGGCAGGCAGCGTGAAGGGGTAGCGTTCTTTGCACGGTTCAAAGTATTTGTGCGTCGTTGGGAGAGGGGAGACGAAAAGTCCTCCCTCTCCCATTTGTTTTTCAACTATGTAAATTCTAAAAGAGTTCCCAAAACTTACCGCATGAAACCCCAAGCCATCACCATCGACCGCGAGCGGAGAAGAAATTGGCAAGACGCTCCAGCTCACCTGGGCAGACGACCAAATCTGCACCTACCGGCTGGACTGGCTGCGCGCCCACTGCCCCTGCGCCACCTGTCGCGAGCAGCGCAGCGCCGCCGCCGCCGATCCGCTGCGCCTCAACGTCGGTCCGCTGCCCAGCGACCGCGTCGCCAGCGCCGAGCTGGTGGGCAACTACGCCCTCCGCATCCTCTGGGAAGATGGACACGAATCCGGCATCTACCCCTTCGCCAGCCTGCGCGCCTCCTGCCCCGAAGAACACGGCGGCAATCCACCGCCGTTTATTCAGGATTGACGCACCGGTAACGTACCGGTGTATCCACGATTCCCTTCGACCCACAGTCCGGGACCGATCCACCTCCTCCACCGGCAGATCGCTTGCCCATTCCCTATTGTTTTGCCTTTCCTACCTATCTGGCAAATACTTCGCGACACAGCCGATTCTAGTCTGATTGCGTTGGCTCGTCCACCCCGTTGCGGGCAAAGGGCGGCTGATCGATCTGCTGGCAAATAACGAGCGATGTCGTCGGCTGGCCATACTTGATCAGCGCCGCCAGCAGGTTGTCTAGCTGGTCGACCGAAGAGACGGCCACCTTAATTAAATAAGTTTCCTCGCCGGAAACAATATAGCTCTCGACAACTTCGGGGCGCTGGCGCAGCAGTTGGGTAAAGCGTGCTTCCCGATTAGCGGCCACGGCCAAGCGAATGAAGACAACGATAGGATAGCCCAGCGCGTCCAAGTCCACCTCTGCTTTGTAGCCCCGAATAACGCCTGCCTCCTCCAGTCGCCGAATGCGATTTGCCACGGCGGGCGCGCTGAGATTCACCCGCCGGCCCAGCTCCGTATAGCTCAACCGCGCGTTGTCGTGGAGCGCGTGAAGAATTTGCCAGTCGGTATCATCAATTTGCGAATGGGCCGCGTTGGGTTGAACAGCCATCTTGTCTTTCCTTTGAATTATAAAGCGTCCTGGGCAAAATGCTTTGCTTTCTCAGTTTACGCGCAACCTTCAGTTCGTTACAATACTAAATGTAGAATTCTACTATAACGTTTTACCTAACCACTTTCTGCCGCTATTTTATTAGCTATGTTTCCCACTGGCAAAGTTCCTGTCGCCACGACGCCACTGCTGGGGCGTTCACAAGATTTACCCATTGTCGAAGAGCAGCTTGCTAATCCAACGGTGCGCTTGCTCACGCTGACGGGCTCGCCGGGGGTGGGCAAGACGCGCCTGGCCACAACCGCGGCGGCGGCGCTGCAGAGCCAGTTTGCGGATGGCGTTTACTTTGTCGATCTCGCGCCGCTGGCCGCGCCAGCGGATGTGCTGATGGCCGTGGCGCAGGCGCTGATGATCCGCGAGAGCGAGACGAGCTCGACCGAAGAGGCGCTCTTCCGCCAGCTGCGCGACCGCCAGCTACTGCTGATCCTGGACAACTTCGAGCACGTGCTGCCCGCCGCCCGCCTGGTCGCCAACCTGTTAAACCGCTGCCCCACGCTAAAAATTCTAACCACCAGCCGCGAGCCGCTGCGTCTGCGCGCCGAGCACGTTTACACGGTGCAGGCGCTGCCGCTGCCGGACTTGCAAAATTTGCCCGCCGTGGAAGCACTTTCTCAAACGCCCGCCGTCTCTCTCTTTGTCACCGCTGCACGTGCCCGTCGCTATGATTTTGCGCTAACACCGGACAATGCAACCGCCGTAGCCGAGATTTGCGTGGCGCTGGGTGGGCTGCCGCTGGCCATCGAGCTATCCGCCGCCTGGATCACCCTCTTTGACCCGGCGACGCTGCTCGAGCACCTGCATGGTCAGCTGCCGCCCCCGCCCTGGCGCGTCTACGATCTGCCCGAACGCCACCAGACGCTCCAGGCCGCCATCGAGTGGAGTACGGCGCTGCTGGCCGAAAGCGAGCGCACCTTTTTTGAACAGATGAGCATCTTCCGCCGCGGCGGCACGGTCGACGCGGCGCGCGCCGTTTCCCGCTTGTCAAACGCCGGCGAACTGCTTGTGCTCGCCAGTGCGCTTGTGGACAAAAACCTAATCCGCGTCACGACCGAGCCCCAGGGCACGCCGCGCTTTTCCATGCTGGAGCCAATCCGTCGCTACGCCTCGGCGCGTCTGCGCGACGGCGGGGCGGCGGCTGATATCGCCCGTCGCCACGCCATTTATTTTGTGGAACTGGCCGAACAGTTAGCGCCGCAGCTGGCGGGTGCACAGCAGCGGGAAGCCATTCAACAAATTTCGCTCGAATACGACAACATTCGCCAGGCGCTCGGGTGGTTTATTTGGGGCGAGGTGGATGGGGGCGAGGTGGATGGGGACGAGGTGGATGGGGGCGAGGTGGATGGGGGTGAGGTAGATGAGAGAGAGATGACCGCGGGTGAGGCCGTAGCGGACGAGATGGCAACGGATGTGATTGTAGACAACTTGACCGTAGATGAGTCGGCAGCGGCCAACGCGACGCTGGGGCTGCGCCTGGCCATGGCGCTTTGGCAATATTGGTACATCTGCGGCGAATACAGCATCGGTCGCCGCTGGTTGACGCTGGCCTTGGAGGCCGCTGAACGCACGGGCGCGGCAATCGAGCCGGCCACCCATGCGGAGGCCAGGCGGCGCATGGCCGTGCTTGCCAGCCGCAAGGGCGATTACGATTGGGTCGTGGCGACGCTGCGAGCGGTGCTTGCCCAGTATCGCAGCCTGGGCAATCGCGCTGGCGAGGCGACGGTGCTAACGGATTTAGGCGTTGTGCAGTGGCGGCAGCAGGCCGAATACGCCAGCGTGCAGACGCTTTGGGAGGAGGCGCTGGCTATTTGGCGCGAAATCGACGACCGGGCGGGCGTGGCGCGCTGCATGAGCAACCTGGGAATCATCATGATGGAGCAGGGTAAATACGAGCGGGCACAGCGCCACTTCGAGGAGAGCACTGCCCTGTGGCGCGTGCTGGACAACCAATTTTTTCTAGCTGTGCCGCTCAGCAACTTGGGGCTGGCGCTCCACTGGCAGGGCGACCTCAATCGCGCCGCTCACTATTTTGATGAAGCTCTCCAAATCTACCGCGAGCTCGGTGATCCGGCCACGGAGCTGCTGGTGCTCAACAACGTGGCGCTCAACTTGCTGCACCAGCAGCAGCTGGAGCAGGCGTTGACGCTGCTGCTGCAGAAGCTGCCCCGCGCCTACGAACAGGATGATCAGCGCGTGCTGGCCCTCATGCTGGAGGGTGGCATGAGAATTTTGACGGCGGCCGGGCAGTTTCAAATGGCGGCCCAACTGGGCGGCGCTGCGGAAGCCATCAGCCCGGCGCAGGCGTTGCTGACCACGCCCGCTGCGCTCAACGAGCACGAGCAAATCGTCGAGCGGCTGCGCTCGCAGATGGGCCCTGCCGACTTTGAGCAGGCGTGGGCACGCGGGCAGTCGCTGCGCATTGACGAGCTGCTGGCAGCGCTCAACGCGCTTGACGTTGACGCCTTGATACAAAACTTTCAGGGCATGGATAGTCTAACCGCGCCCGATGACAACCCGCTGACGCCGCGCGAGCAGGAGGTGCTGCGGCTGGTGGCCGAGGGCCTGAGCAACCGCCAAATCGCACGGCGGCTGGTGATCTCCACCGGCACGGTCAACGTGCACCTCGCCAATGTTTACGCCAAGCTAAATGTCAGCTCGCGCACGGCAGCGGTGCACACCGCTCGCGAGTCGGGGTGGCTGTAGAGGCAGCCGACTCCATCGTTTAGCGGTTCGACCGGCTGAAACCACCCGTCGTGCCTACCCCGCCATTAACTATGAACACCAACCCGACCGTCAACTTTGCTTCCCCCACGGGTCAAGAGCGCGACCACGGCGACCTGCTCGGTCGCGCCGTGCACGTGGCTGAGCTCCAGCAGACGCTGCTGCGCGACGACGTGCGCCTGCTGACGCTGGCCGGCCCGCCCGGCGTGGGCAAGACCAGCCTCGCGCGGGCCGGCGTCGCCGAGCTGTTTACCACTTTCCCAGATGGTGTCTTCGTCGTCGATCTGGTCGCTGTTGACGATCCCGCGCGCGTGCCCGCCGCCATAGCCGCCGCCCTGGCCGAACGTCTACCCGGCATAGAAGAGGCGGTGGCCGCTGGCGGGCTGGGCGCGCTGTGCGAGGCCCTGCGCGATTACCTGCTGCTGCTCGTGCTGGACAACTTCGAGCACCTGCTGCCCGCCGCCCAGTCGCTGGCGATTCTGCTGAGCCACTGTCCCCAGGTGCACGCGCTGATCACCAGCCGCGAGACGCTGCACCTGCGCATGGAGCACGTCTACCGGCTGGAGCCGCTGTCCGTGCCGGATTTGCAGAACTTGCCTGCCGTCCAGGCGCTGGCCGCGCTGCCCTCGGTAGCGCTCTTTGTGCGCGAAGCCCGCAGGCAGCAGCATGACTTTGCCCTCTCGCCGCAAAACGCCAGCGCCGTGGCCGAGCTGTGCGTGCGGCTGGACGGGCTGCCGCTGGCGATTGAGCTGGCCGCGGCCTGGGTGCGCATCTTCCCACCCACGACCTTGCTCGATCAGCTCCACCGCGTGCTGCCCACCCCCGCCTGGCCCACCTACGATGCGCCCGATCACCACCGCACGCTCGACACCGCCATCGAGTGGAGCGTGTCGCGGCTGAACGAGGCCGAGCGCCATTTGTTTTACGCGCTCGGCGTCTTCCGCGGCGGCTGGAGCCTGGAGTCCGCCCAGGCCGTGGCGGGCATCGACGATTCGATGCAGGCGCTGCTGCTGCTGCACCTGCTGGTGGATAAGCATCTCGTCCAGCGCACCGTCGATGACGCACGCGCCACGCGCTTCTTGATGCTGGTCACGGTCCGCGATTACGCCGTGCGTTGCCTTCAGCAGGGTGAGCAGTTGGAGGAGATGCAGCGGCGGCACGCGCGCTACTTCGCCCAGCTCTGTGAACGGCTTGAGCCGCAGCTGCGGGGAACGGAGCAGCTGCAGGCACTCGACCTGCTTGGCCAAGAGACGGCCAACTGGCAGCGGGCGCTTCAGTGGGCGAGCGGACAGCAAGACGCCGATGCCGCTATTGGGCTACAGATCGCAACGGGGCTCCATCGCTTTTGGTTTGTGCGCGGGCACTATCAAGAGGGCAAGCGGTCGGCGCTGGCCGCGCTCAACGCCACGCCGAGTGCACCAACAGCGCTGCGTGCGCGCTGTCTCACCGGCGTTGCCTTCTTGGATTATCTGCTGGGCGATTTTGAGCACGCCGTTGACTGCGCTCAACAGGCCGTTCACCTGGCGCGCACGGCCGACGATCGCTTGCTCGAAGCCTCCGCCATCATGCGGCAGGGGCTGGCCACCGTGCGTCTGCCGCAAAGCACGCCCGAGCAGGCGCTTGCCCTGCTGCGCCACGCCCTCGCCCTTTTTGAACAGCTTGGTACCGACAGCGAACTGGCCGTCTGTCTAAACAACCTCGGCACAATTGCCATGGAGCAGGGGCTCTATCCCGAAACCCAGCGCTGCCTGGAACGAGGCATTCCGCTGGCGAGGAAAATCCGCTACCAAAGTCTGCTGGCGGTGATGCTGATCAATCTGGGGTCGAGCTTGATTTCGCAGGACGCGGCGGGAGCTGCCGTTGCGCCGCTGGAGGAGGCCCTGGCGCTGGAGCGGGAAATTGGCAACGTGCCGGGCGAGCTGCACGCGCTCATCACGCTGGCGCTTGCTCATTGCGAGCAGCATCAAGCGGGGGAGGCGCTGCGCCTGATTCAGCAGATACTCGATCGACTTTGGCAGCAGGAAGAAGCGCGCAATTCGGCGGCCTGCCTCTACATTCTCGTGCTGGTGCTGCTCGATCTCAACCAGCATGAGCTGGCCGCCCGCGTCTACGGCGCGGCCAAAGCCATGGCTCCAGCTCACCTGGAGTTCGTTTCGCCCTACATCTCGCAGCGGGTAGCTCAAAGCCCGGCGCGGCTGGAGCAGGCGCTGGGTCGCGCCGAGTTTAAGGCGGCGCGCCAAGCGGGCGGCTCGCAAGCGCTCACCGCACTCATTGACGAAATTCTGCGTCTGACGCCGGACGAGCTTCAACCTCAATATAAAGTTTCCACCCCCTCCGTGTTGACTGCGCGCGAAACCGAAATCCTCCAGCTTGTGGCCGAGGGACAAGCCAGCAAAGAGATGGCGCGCCAGCTCGTGATTTCCACGGCCACGGTCAATCGCCACCTGGCCAACATCTATGCCAAGCTCGAAGTCAATTCGCGCACGGAGGCCGTACATCGGGCGCGCGAAACCAACCTCCTCCCCGCTTAATCCCGTTCCACGCCCACGCCCCACTCGAAAGCTTTCATGCAGCGCGTGGCGTCGTAGCTGCTCAGGTAAATCCCAAGCCCCTCCCGATCGCTAAATACGTCGTATTGTAGGTTGTGCTTTCTTCCCCTCAGCGCTTCCCTTTTCTTCCCTGTGTACAGATAACGTAACGATTCAGCCGCCAGCGGATTCGGGGAGCGGATTGAACGAATTCGCTCGCCTTCATTGAGTTCGCAACGACTGTAGCGATTCGGTCGGTCATAGAACGGAAAGATAGCCTCGTCATCCGTTCAATCCGCTCTTATCAATCCGTTGACAGCTTATTTCGTCAATCCGCTGAATCGTTACCAGATAACTACTTACCAGATAACTACATAGTATTAGCCATCCCCTGCCCAGCGGTTCGCCCCTCCAACTACATAATTTTACAAATAGATTTTGCTGGATTCGCACGCTATCCTGGTGTTATCGGCGGCGGATGAAGCGGCTTGGGGCAAAACGTTCATCGCTTCCTGCCACAGCGCCGCAGGCGGTTATGCGCCGTAGCGCTAGTCGCCACGCAGTTTCTTCACCAATTCACCCAAAGGAGATCCACATGTACCACTTCATGTTTGCATTTCTGTTCCTGTTTCAGCCTCAAAATGGCGGCAACGTACACAACTCTCCGCCCAATGCTGGTTGATCCATACTGGTTGATCCATTCAACTCAGGCGAGACGAACCTGCGCACTCCTATACAAAAATGTGTAGAGACGGCTAACCCAGCCGCAGCAGCAAGATATTTAATTTTGCAAATAGATTTTTCGCCGCCGTCCCGCTACGATTAGCAAGACGGCGGACGTAAACGCGGGAGCTTCTCCCCTGATGATGCAACCGGGAATCAATTATATGTTGCCCAAGATTGGAGAGCAAGCCCCCAACTTTCGTCTCGCGTTAACGGCTGAACAAACGCTGACGCTTCATCATTTCCACGGGCGACCGGTCGTGCTGATCTTTCACCCATTTAACTGGGACCCGGTTAGCGAGGCACAGCTTACGCTCTACCAAGGGTGGCAGGAGCGGCTGAAGCTCTTCAACGCCGCCATGATTGCCATCTCCGTGGACAACGTTTGGTGTCAGCTTGCCTTTGCCCGACGTCACCGGCTGGGCTTTCCGCTGCTCTCCGATTTCCACCCCAAGGGGATGGTATCGCAGCGGTATGGCGTCTACAACACGGAGACGGGTGCAAGCGAACGCGCCAGCTTTGTCCTCGATGCAGCCGGTATCATTCAGTGGCAACATCATGCGCCACCGCGCGTTAATCCCGGCGTCGATGGCATCCTCACGGCGCTGGAAAGGCTGAACGGTTGAATCCCGTTGACCTCGCGCCGCGGTCGCACGCACCCAAAATTCGGTTCTCTCGCGCTGGACAACGGCGTCCACGCGTTTCCGTATCGCTCTATTTCTCGTTCAACCTCAATCCCAACAGGAGACTCCCATGAAATTTCGCAACCTTCGACTGCTCTTTCTCGTCGGTGCACTAATCGCCGTCTTTGCCCTGATTGTGCCCGCCAGCGCGCAGGACGACGACATGGCGGAAGGCGTCGGCGACGACGTGGCCCCGGCCCCGCCCTCGATTGGCGCCGACATCCCGCTGGCCTACTTTGGCCCCGCGCCCAGCAGCGTCCAGCGCGAGCTGATCGGCCCCTACCAGCTGCTCAAAGCCGGCCCCGTCAACCTGGACGAGGGCACGCAGACGCTGCCGCTCTACCAAGGGCAGATGGAGTCCGGCGAGCTGGTCTGGTACGTCGTCACCGACACCGACGACGAGGCCAACGCCGCCGCGCTCGGCCTCAACCACTCACCCAAGCTGACTTACGCCGACGTGGGTAACGCCGTGCGCCCGGCCACGCTGGAGGCCGACGGCACGCTGACCTTCGCCCGCGGCACGGTCGATTTCTCGCCCGAACACGCAATCACGCCCGGCAGCGAAGCGCCCTTCCCGCCCAGCGACTTCCAGCCCGGCTCCGTGGGCGATGAAGCCTACAGCCCGCTGATGAAGGTCACCAACGCCGGCGGCTACGTCTACAACGCGCCCGTCATCGCCTTCGATGTCGACGCCGAAACGCTGGGCGCCATGTGCGAGGGTGAAGCCGACCACAGCCTCGTCCACGACAAGGTCGTCAGCATCTGCCCGGACGAGCAGACCGTAACGCTGCGCTTGACGCCCGGCATGAGCTTTGCCCGCCCGGTGCTCTACCACAGCTTTGACGCCAACGACCCGATGGCTGCGGCCATGGAGCAGGTCACGCTGGCCCCCGGCCTGAGCGACCTGGCCGTCGGCGGCGACGACAGCTTGTTTAGCTCCGTCGAGCGCATCTTTGCCTTTGCCAACGGGCCGACGGGCATGGGTAACCCCCAGCGCCAGGGCTTTAACAGCGCGCTGAGTGGCGAAGGCTCGCCGCTCAACATCCTCGGCGGCATTCCCACCATCGCCACCGACTACAGCCCGCTGTGGGACCTCAACGTCGGCGTGTGGACGGACGAAGCCGTCGAGCTGGGCTACCGCTCGCGCCTGATCGAGGAGTTCCAGATTCTCGGCTTCGTCGAGCAGGGCTGGATCACCGGCCCCGGCGGCAACCCCTACGGCTCCACCGGCATCATCGTCAACTGCCCGATCGTGCACCGCTTCCTGTAGGACGTAAAGCGAAGCGGCGCTTCGCCAAGGTTTAACCGCGGGCCATGTTCAACCCCACCCCAGCCCTTCCCAAATTGGGGAGAGAGCCGCGACTGGACAAACGAAGGATCGGCTCCTCCCCCAATTTGGGGGAGGTTGGGAGGGGGTTGAATCTCGACGTACAAAAATGCTAAATTCTAAGCGATACCATAATTCGCCGCTCGTTCCCACGCTCTGCGTGGGAACGCCTCTTGGGGCGCTCCTGCGCCCCGTCGCGGCACACGAACCAATGTGGCAAATTGTAGGGTAGGCAAAAATTGAAGCTTGGGGAGTCGTAGGGAATGAAAAGGGTAAAAGCAATGACTCAGAATACGGCCAACATGCGATGCAGAGCGTCGCGGCCCGGCATTCCCACGCTCCGTGTGGGAACGAGCATTCGTCGCCTTGCGACGCTGCTGCTAAGCCTGCTGCTGTTGGGCACGGTGATTTTCCCCAACAGCCCAACCCACGCCGCGGACGCGCCGCAAACGATTCCACCTGCACCACAAATCCCCGCCCACCTGCACGACGCCGACGTCGCCCGGCGCTGGATCGACCTGCTCTACGAGCGCGTCAGCCTCGTCGGCATCTACCCGCCAACCGCGGCGCGCGTCTACGGCTACATGAGCGTCGCGCTCTACGAAGCCGTGGCTGCGGGCACGCCCACGCTCGACTCGCTGGGCGGGCGGCTCAACGAACTGCCGGCATTGCCGCAGCCCGATCCGGCGCTGGTCTACGACTGGCCGTCGGTCGTCAACGCCGCCGTCGCCACCGTGAGCACGCCGATTCTGGCTGAATCGCCCGTCTCCACCCTTTTTATTTCGACGGAGAGCGAGCGCGTCGCCCGGCACGTCGACGCCCTGCAGCGCGAAATCCACGCCGAGCGGCTGGCCGAAGTGGACGCCAACGTAGTGACGCAGTCCGAGCGCTTGGGCAAAGCAATTGGGCAGGCGATTCTCGCGTGGGCGGCGGCGGATGGCTTTGCCGAGACGCGCAGCCTTGGTTTTGATGTACCCACCAGCGGCGAGGCCTACTGGTCGCCGATCCGCAATCTCGACCCGATTGAACCCTATTGGCACACCTTGCGCCCGATGGTGATGACCGACAATTTTGAATGTGCCGTGCCGCTGGCCGTCGAATTTTCCACCGAGATCGATTCGCCCTTTTACTGGCAGGCGATGGAGATCTATCACACCAGCATCAAGCTGACGGAGGAGCACGAGGACATCGCCGATTTCTGGGACGATCAGGCGGGCGAGGCGGGGATGCACCCCGGCCACTGGCTGCTGATTGCGAACCAGTTGGTCGAGCAGCAGAATTTGAATTTGGCCGAAGCCGCGGACGTGCTCGTGCGCGCCGGGCTGGCCGTCCACGAAGCGGGTCTTTCGGCGTGGACGATGAAGTACCACGAAAACGTGCTGCGCCCCGAAATCTACATTCAGCGCTACATCGATCCCACGTGGGAGCCCTTTCTGGACACGCCCAACTTCCCCGAATATCCCTCCGGCCACGCAACGTTCGGCGCCGCCATGGCGGAAGTGCTTACCGAGCGGCTCGGCGTCACCGCCTTTACCGACAACGGTGGCGTCGTCGACGACATGGGCCGCGCGCGCTCGTTCACCTCGCTGGAGGCCGCGGCCTACGAAAATGGATTGTCCCGCCTCTATGGCGGTATCCACTACCGCATGGGCATGGAGGCGGGCCTGCGCCAGGGAGAATGTATTGGTGAACTAATTACAGAGCGATTGGAGAGCGAGAGACCATGAGGACGAACAAAAATTTGCGTCAACGAGTCGTCGCCGTCTGCCTGTTGCTGACTCTGCTCGCCGCGACCCTGCCGCCGTCAACCGCCGCCGCCGCCCCCGCAACCCAAGCCATCGATCCCCAGCGCATCGACGCGCTCGACGTGCCGCGCCAGTGGATCGAGCTCGTCCACGAGCAGGTCAGCCTGCACGAAATCGACCTGCCGCAGACGACCCGCGTCTACGCCTATCTCACGGTCGCACTGCACGAGGCCGTGCTGGTGCAGTCGGAAGGACCGTCGCTGCACGGTCGGCTCCGCGAGATGCCCGCCGTGCCGCCGCGTGATTTGCGCGCGCACTACAGCGCGCCCGCCATCGCCATCGGCGCGCTCTCCACCGTCGCCAACGCGCTGCTGATGGAAGCCGCGCCCGCCGCCTCGCAGCGCTCGGTGCAGCGCGCGGTGGAGAGCCTGCGCGGCACGCAGTCGCGGCTGTGGAGGCAGCGCAGCGGCATCAGCCAATCGGTGCTGGTGACTTCGCGAGCCTACGGCGACGAAGTCGGCGCAGCCATTGTCGAGTGGACGGTTGGCGATGGGTATGCCGAGTTTACCGCGCGCCCCTTTAGTATTCCCACGGGCGGCGATCACTTCTGGCAGCCCACGCCCCGCGACGCCGCTGCCGTGCAGCCCTTTTGGGGGTTCCTGCGCACGCTGTCGCTGATCGAAACCGCACAGTGCGACGTGCCCCTGCGCCTCGACTTTTCCACCACGCCCGGCACAACCTTTCACCAGCAGGTGATGGAGGCGCACGATTACGCGGAGCATTTGACCGGGGAGCAGGCGGAAATCGTGGCCTTTTGGCAGCGCGACCCGGAGATCACCACAAGCGAGGGCTACCGGCTGTTAGAGGGCAATGCCGCCACGCGCTGGATGCTGATCGCCAGCCGCGCCGCCGTGCAGCGCGAGCTGTCGCTGGCCGAAGCCGCCGATCTCTACGCCGATCTGGGCGTCGCGCTGGGCGATGTTGGCGTGAGCGTGTGGCGCGCGAAGTACGAGCATTTTCTGCTCGACCCGCAGACGTACATCCACGGCTACGTCGACGAGCGCTGGACGCCCGTCGTGCCCACCATCAACGCGCCGAGCTACCCCGCCGCCGATCCAGCGATCAGCGCCGCCGCCGCAGACGTGTTGACGGCCCACCTGGGTATCGTCAACTTCCGCGACAGCTTTGGCATCATCGAGGGCGAAAGCGAGCCGCGCCCCTTTACCACCTTCGAGGGCGCGGCCTACGAGCACGCCATGTCGACGCTTTACGCTGGCCACCACGTGCGCACCGCCGTCGAAGCGGGGATGCGCCACGGCGAGTGCGTCGCGCGAGCGGCAATGGCGCAATCGTAGAGGCGGCTTACTTCGACAAGCTCAGCAGAACTGCCGCCGCACGACGGCGTTTATCCCGTCGGACAGTCAAGAAGAATGGCCGCCAAGCAGCCGTTCCAAGAAATTAGGTGCCTAGAGTATCCGCGTCCCCGGCACGCGCCACACGGCGCTTTGTTATCGCTGCCGCTTCTGGTGCGTGCCGGGGACGCTACTTCACAACGCTGGCAGCGGCTGAGCGCCGTCGAAGCCAAAGCGGGTTTACCCCACAATTGAGCAGAGAGCCACATTTATTTGCTTGGAACAGCCCAAATGCGCAGCTTTCAGCTGCGCCTTCGTTTTCCTCTATTCAACGCCGAGGCCCACCATGCGACACGCATCCACCACTCAACCGCTCGCCCAAATCCCGGACGCCCTCGTGCGTCTGCGCACCCAAAGCCGCCCTTTCCGCGACGCCGTGCGCACTTTCCATTTCGAGGCGGGCGAACAAATTGCGGATGCCCACAACCTGTCGCATAATCTCTACTGCGTAATGGAAGGTCGCGCCCAGTTTGTCGCCCGCAATCGACCCAATCGCCGCCTCGTGCTGACGACTCTCAGCCCCGGCTCGATCTTTGACTGTGCCGCACTCACCGGCGCAACCCCACCGAGCCATCTTAGTGTACAGTCCGCGACCGCGGCAGAAGTATGGGTGTTCGACATCGAAACGGCGCGCACGCTGATCGAGCGGCAGCCGCTGCTGCGCTGGGCGCTGCTGCAAACCTACGCCGCGCGGCTGGCCCAAGTGGAGGAGCGGATGGAGACCACCGCCTACAAAACGCTGCCCGCCCGCGTCGCCGAACGGCTGATTGCCTTGAGCGACTACGAAAACCGCGCCATCACCGGCGTCAGCCACCGCATGTTGGCGGACGACATCGGCACCTACCGCGAAACCGTCAGCGCCATCCTGATCGAGTTCAAACGCCGCCGCTGGGTCACGCCGGGTCGGCTGCGGATCGAGGTGTTGGATGTGGAAGCGCTGCGGGCGGCGGCGGGGGGCTGAAGGGAATGATTGGAGATTGGGATTGGTGATTGGCAATTGGTGGTTGGGTTGGTTTGTTGATTGCGCCCCTTCTGCTTGGGCAATCTTGCGGGTTGAACCAGCTTCGTCGCCTTTTGACTGACCAACCAGTCGCGCCCAACCCAGCCGACGCCCCTAATCGACGACCAATCATCAATTACTACTTGCCAATCTCTATGATTTCCAACGCCATCTTTGATCTCGACGGCACGCTCGTCCAAACCGAGCGGCTCAAGGCGCAATCCTACGCCCAAGCCGCCGCTCACCTGCGGCCCGACCTGCGCGAGGAGGAAGTGCTGGAGGCGTTCAAGGAGGTGGTCGGCCTCTCGCGGCGCGAGGTGGCGCTGGCCCTGATCGAACGCTTTGGCTTGGTCGACGCCGCCGAAAAACTTCGCGACAAATTTGGCGTCGATACGGCGTGGCAGGCCTACGTGCAGATCCGCCTGGCCTACTACGAGTGCCTCATCCGCGACCCGAACGTGCTGCGCAACAGCCAGTGGCCGCATAACCTGGCGCTGCTGCAGCAGGCTCGCCAGCACTGCAATCACGTCGCCCTGGCGACCATGTCCCAGTGTGAAACGGCTACGCGCGTGCTGAAGGTGCTCGGCCTGGCCGACGCCTTCGACTTCGTCGCCACGCGCGACGACGTGGAGCGGGGCAAGCCCGACCCGGAGATTTACCTGCTGGTGACCGCCGAGCTGGGCGTGACGCCGGAGAGCTGCTTCGTGGTGGAGGATTCGCCCAGCGGCGTGCGCGCCGCGCTGGCTGCCGGGATGCGCTGCCTCGCCGTCAGCACCCCCTTTACCCGCGACAGCCTGCGCCGGGTCGACGGGCTGGACGCCCGTTGGATCGTCGACGAGCCGGGTGAGCTGCTCGCTCGCGCGGCGGCGTTGATTGCGATGTAAATTCGGCTTGCGCATCTAGCGCGAACCCGTAGCGCTTTGGCGCTGCCCGGCCGGTTCGCGCGCTCAGGAGCTCCCCAGCGGAGCGTGGGCCTCGGGAACAGTGGTTTCGGCGAAGCGCGGAGCGCAGCAATTCCAAATACAAAAAGAAAACCACAGGTAAACGCGGATAAACGCAGGTAACTCTCCCTGTTTCTGAAACATCTGCATAAATCTACGTCCATTTGCGGTTGAAATTACCAAGCTTGAAATTATTGACGGGGCGCTTTTCCGATTTGCCGATGGCTCTCTTTTGGCGTAGAACTAGAGAAGAACAGGTCAATCAGCGCGAACCGAACGAGTTCGCCAAAAGGGAAAGTGGAGGGAACGGATTCCACAGCGCGGCAGAGTTAGGCAATCTTGCGCTCTATTACGCTAATCTTACCTAAAAGTTAGGATTTGAGGCCAAGAAGGGGGTCACAACCCACCCCATGCTCGCAAGGGCATTGAAACCCATGCTCCTGCGTGGGAACGAGCACTACGCAATCGTCACAACCCACCCCATGCTCGCAAGGGCATTGAAACGATCTTACAAACCAGCGATCCACCGCTCGTGACGGGTCACAACCCACCCCATGCTCGCAAGGGCATTGAAACTCCTGTTGAATGTGTTGCCTTGCTTGATTCAGTATAGTCACAACCCACCCCATGCTCGCAAGGGCATTGAAACTCACCAATCCACGCGGTTAGCTCAAATTCCATCTGTCACAACCCACCCTATGCTCGCAAGGGCATTGAAACACGAAGCTGGGGCACGCGCTCATGTAGCCGTCAACGTCACAACCCACCCATGCTCGACGGGGCAAAACAAAGGGGGCGGCGAGAAATTTCTCGCCGCCCCCTTTGTTTTGCCCTTGTCTCCACATGAGCGAGCGCCTCGTCTCACGCCGATAGGGAACCATATATCGAACCTCTATTGGCGTAACAAGCACCAAAGCTTGCCTGCCACAGCAGCTATGCACGTTCAAAACACTGACGCATTTTGTAGCACACTATACATTCACAACACATGATAAAATGATATACTTTATTCAAAGGACTGGGCATACCCGGTCGACAAGAAGCTTCGGTATTTACCGAGGCTTCTTGTTTTTAAGGAAACTTTTTCAACCCCCATCCCTCTATATTCCCCTCGTTATCAGTCCTAAACTTTGTTTTGATTATCTCATACGCTCTATTGGGTTGCAATGGTTTAAGAGCTCTTCGCCCAATCGGCCTGACGACTAAGTCCACCAGCTGAAGACCTGGCGAATTGCAGCGTTTATGAGCGAGAACGATCTCAAAGGGAAGGGCTCGTCCCACAGCGTTTTTAGCACATGCTCGACGAAACTCCAACTCCAAATCTTTATCTTCCAGCTTGCCTCTCGCTTCAAATATGAAATAAGTCGTTCCTAACTGACATCCTAAACTGGAAAGATGGCTAGATATTCTTTCCAACCCAAAATTCATTGCAATGTGATATGGATTCTCTGGATGCAGATACTGCTTGTCGAGGGATTCTTTATCAATATAGCTGGCAACCAAGGTAAACGAAGCTTGTTCGATGAGCGTATTCAAGTCATGAAAAAAGGGCTCCCGTTTCAACGCGTCGCGAAGAAATCCGAATGGTGGATTGGTCTTTCGAATGTCCCGCTCACGCAAAATAACGTTCTCATGACCGAAGTAGTTGAATTTGAATTTAAGAATGGACGGGACAACTTGATTGGCGTAGACGTCCTTTTTAAACAAACAGAAAGCAAGAACGAAAACGGGGTAATTAGGGTCTATTGATTCTAACCCGTGATCGCCACTTTCATCTATGAACATAATATAATCGTTAAAAGTAGACATAAAATTATGGTGAGCGCAGTTTGTCGAATCGGATTCTATATCTCCCACCTGGCGGGTTCAAGTCAGGCTCTTCGGAGTGAATTGGCAAATCGAGAAAGTTGATTCATCGTAAATACGAAGTAATGTTCTCAAAACGCTTACGGGCCAGTCGCACGCGTGACTGGCTCTTTGGCTTGGCCGCGCGCCAACGTCTCCGGCACGCGCGTGCCGAGCACCAGCGCCGCGCCCAGGCCCACCGCGGCCAGCACCAGCGCCGCCGCCTCCAGCGTCAGCACGTCCGCCACCGCGCCGACGATCAGCGGCGCGCCGGTTTGGCCCGCGTCGCCGATCAAGCGCCACAGGCCGAGGAATTCGCTCATGCCGCCCGGCGGGGCCAGGTCCGCGCCGAGCGTCATCATCGTGCCGGAGCCGAGGCCGTTGGCCAGGCCGATAAACGAGATCACGGCGAGCAGCGAAAGGGCCCCGCTCGTCAGCGGGATCAGCGCCATGCCGACGCCCTGCAGCGCAAAGCAGGGCACGTAGGCCCACTTGCGCCCAAAGCGATCCATGATCCAGCCCGCCAGCGGGAACATCACCATGTCCACCCCGCCCGCAATGCCGAGCACGATGCCAATTGTATCCACATCCAGCCCCAGCGTGCTGGCGGCGTAGAGCGGCACAATCGTGCGGTTGGCGACGCGCACCATCTGCCCCATCAACATCCCCGCGCCCGCCGAAGCCAGCACGCGCCACTGGCTGCGCAGCACGTCGAGCCACTGCCGGAGGTAGTGGCCGCCCGCTCCATCATGGGGGGTGGCGTGGGCGGTGGGATCGCGGTGGGGAACAAAGAGCGCGGGGAAGATCAGGCTGACGACGGCCAGCAGGGCGTAGAGAAAAAAGGGTGCGCGCAGCCCGTAGGCGCTGGCCAGGAAGCCGCCCGCAAAGGGGCCGATAAAGACGCCGATGCGGTTGATGCCGCCAAAGATCGACATCGTGCGCCCGCGCTGCCTGGCGAGCGCGCCGGACTGCGTCGCCGTGGTGAGGTAGGCGTGGCGGGAGAGCCACCAGAGCGCCTGGCTCACGCCCCCCGTTACGCCAAAGAGGACCACGCCCCAGAAGGTGGGCGTCAATCCCGTCGCCAGCATCGACAGCGCCAGCCCGCCGATGCCCGCCAGCATCGTCCACTTCTGCCCCACCCGCCGCAGCACCGCGCCCGCGGGCACGTCGCCGATCAACATGCCCAGCCCCTGCGCCCCCACGGCCAGCCCCACCAGCGTCAGCGAGACCTCGAACGATTCGGCGTAAAGCGGCAGCGTGGGAATCAGCAGCCCCTGAGCCAGCGCCAGCAGCAGGCCGGGGGCATAGATGGGCAGAATTAGGGTGCGGGTAAGGGATGGGGAGGGCATGGAGGGGTGGGTTGCTGGTGGTTGGTGGCTTATTGCTTACTGCTTATTGCTTACTGCTTATTGCTGCACCGAGGCTTTGACGCGGAGACGCAGGGACGCGGGAACATACCGTTGGCAACAACGCTTTGCGCTTTTGCGTCTCCGCGGTAATTTTGCTCAATTGCTCAAAGTCTCGTTGTCGTGTTAGGTTCCGTTGACATTTGGCTGAGCGGGCTTGAAGGGTAAGTCGAGCGCGCCCTCATCCCCAGCCCTTCTCCCATCCTGGGAGAAGGGAGCCAAACTCTCCCCTCTCCCACAGTGGGAGAGGGGCCGGGGGTGAGGGCCACTTTCCAAACGTCAACGGAACCTATTGCTTACTACTTACTGCTCACTGACGGGTAGCGGGTTGACCAACTTGGTACGCCAAAAGCCATTGCCATAGACTACCACCTCGACGCCGCCGTCGACAAGCTGCGGATGCGAAATTTTGACGCCGATGACGCCGTCGTAGCCGTGCGCCTGCGCCTTGGCCTCCAAATCGACCAGCGCCTGGCCCACGGCGCTCTCCGCCAGCCGCTCGTAGTGCGCCATGCGGCCACCGAGCAGATTGCGAATGTTCTCGCGCACGTCGTGGACGACGTTGGCCGCGCCAATGTTCACGACGAAGAGCAGCTCGCCGATTTCGATGTCGTCGCCGGTGGGAAGGGTGTCGAGGGCAATGAGCATGGGTTTAGGTAGAGACCTCATCCCCTCAACAAAGCCTTGTCATCGACGCGACTGGTGAAGCCTCTTCCGCGCGGGGAAGGGGTTTGGGGATGGGGTCTCGTTGGCTAACGAGACGGCGGCCGTCTTTCGCTGCAAAGGGTTGGGCCGTGCGGCTGGGCGAGCCGGAGACTGCTGGGGCTGCGGCTGCGGGCGGTTCTGCGGCGGCTGCGGCTGTGGATTCTGCGGCCGCGGGAAGGGCCGCTGGCGCTGGGCGGGCGGCTGCGGCTGCGACCGCGGCGCTTGGGGCTGCGGCGCTTGGGGGCGCGGCTTCGGGGGCGGCACGGGCGCGTTCTGCATCGCCTGCCGCGAGGTGAGCGGACTCTGGCTGGGCGGGCGCTGGGTGCGCGGTCGCGGCGCGGGCGTGGGGTAGGCCGGCGGTTGGTCCGGCGTTTTTTGACTTTCGGATTGGGAGGGCCGTCGTCGACGGGGCCGGAAGATCGAGGCCACGCGGAAGACCGGCTGCAGCACCAGCAAAGCCAGCAGCAGCCCCAGCAGCCCCGCGACGCCGATCACGCCGTAGGCCACGTTGCCGTACTTGGCCACCGCCAGCGGCCACGCCACCGAGCCGTTCGCCACCGATAGCGCGTCACCCACGCCCTGCTGCCACGTAGCGGGCGCACCCAGCAGCCCCAGCGCCGCCGACAAATCGGCGCTTTCCAGCAGCAGCGCCTTAGTCTCGCCGTCGGCCAAGGTCGCCATGAGATCGGGCTGCTCCAGCACGCGCGAGACGAGCACGTTGCGCCGCGTAATGTCCAGATCGCCGGTGTAGGAGGCGAGCCAGCCGAGCTGGTTGGGCGTGAGCCGCGGGGCCAGCGCAATCAGCGCCTCCTCCGGCAGCGACAGCAGCGCATCCACGCTCGACTGCTCGGTGAGCAGCAGGCTGCTGATGGCCGCGTCGTCGCCCAGGTCGAGCAGGTCGGTGAGCTGCTGGCGGTCGAGGTCAAGCGGGTCGCGCAGCTTGTACACTTCGTGCTCCACCACCTCGTCGAGCTGCCCGCCCGCCAGGTCCGCCCAGGCGACCGTTGCCGTCACCGAATCGGTGCGGTCGAGAATCGTCATCGCTTCGTCCGGCAGGTAGAGCAGCCGCTCGAAGTCGCCGGATTCGAGGGCGGTCTGCAGCTCGGCCTCGTTGAGCGAGCGGCTGGTCGTCTCGATCAGCGTGGCCAGATTGCCCACGTTGGAGGCGTCGACGCGGCTGAGCACGTCGCGGAAAATCGGGTTTTCATCGGCGAGCTGGAGCACGCGGTCGTAGGCGTCGCGAAACTGTCGCCAGTCGGCGTAGACGTCGTTGGCAATGTCCGCCGCGGCCTGCGGCAGCTCGCGCCGCAGCTCCGGCTCCACGGCCAGCACCACCTCATTGCGAATCTCGGCCTTGATGTCGTCCCCCTTGAGCGCCTCTTGAATCTGCGGCAGCGCGCCCTTGCCGCCCTCCCACAAATCCCAGCCAATCAGCGCAATCCCCACCACCCAGCCCGCCACGGGCACGAGCGTCGTCGCCGCCTTGCCCAGCACGCGCCCCGCAATTTTGCCAGCGATGCGCTGCGTCAGCTGCCGCAGGATGCGCTTGGCAATTTGCGAGCCGATGATCACGCCCACGCCCGCCAGCCCGCGCGAGTGCACCTCCAGCAGCGAAACGTCCGCGGTCGCGCCCTCCAGCTCCAGCGCGGCAAACTCCTGGTTGAGCTCGTCGACAAAGAGGTCGATCATGGTGCTGGAGTATTGGGCGCGGATAAACTCTTCGAGGCAGAGCAGCGAGGACGAAGCCGTCTGCACCGCCACCAGCTCCACCTCCGCGGCGACTTCGTTGGCGACGGCGGTCGACAGCTCTTCGATTTTGGCGCTAAAGGCGTCCGAGCTAAACGCCCGGTTGGCAACCTGCTCGGCAATCTCCTCCGCCTTGCCCCGATTCCAGCCGGAGAGGAAGCGATTCCAGTAAGTCTCCTCCGCCGCTACGTATTCAATGGCGGCATCGACTTCGGCATCAATCGCCGCGTCCACGTCCAGCAGAATCCACTGGCGCGAGACGATCTGCGCAATCTCGATGTCGTTCTGCGCAATCGCTGTCTGCGCCACGCGGTTCAGCTCCGCGCGCAGCTCCGTCTCGTCGATCTGCTGACACTCTTCGAGATACTCGCCCGCCAGCACGCCGTCAGCGGGTGTGTCCTGAGCGTGGGTCGCCGCGGGCACGGTCGCCAGGGTGATAATCGCGATCAGCAGGGCGAGGAGGGATTTGTGGAAAATGTTCATGGGGGAAATTTAGGAATTAATCAACGAAGGGCGCAAAGCGCACGAAGGAAGCGGGTCGACGCCTTTGGTTCGCGTATCTTCTCCGGTGATGGTACTTGCGCAATCCCATATTCGCAAAAATTGTGCAACCTGTTTTCAGGGAGCGTTCTGTTTTTGGTTGACGTTGGGCAAATTGGTCAAATCGTCGGGTCAGCAAGCCGCAATGCCAAGTTTGAAGAGTTTGAGCGCAAACGGACGCAGATTCACGCAGATGTTTCAGAAATTCGTCGGCTGTCTTCAAATTTCTCGCATTCGGCGTCGAAGCGACCGCTACGCGAGCGAAATGACAGCCCCGTTCGCCCCCAAACTGAAAGGCCTCCGCCAGAAAAAGGTGCATCCCAGATTTTTGGCAGCTTCGGTTGGAGAGCATCAACCAGGACGGCTAGACCCCGCCTCACCCCCAAACCCCCTCTCCACGCGTGGAGAGGGGGCTTTACCGATCTCGTGGATGACGAACCAATGCTTAGGGGGTGAGGCCGAATGCCCCGTCTATATACACTCGCCCCCGAGCTGACGTGCACCCGGTGGTTTCGCCAACCGTTGAAGCCCCTCCTTACTTATGCTATACTTTTCGCCACGCGGGAACGGACGTTGAAGGACGTGGCTGCACGCGCGGCGTCCCGCTCAAGTAGAATTTCGCATCCGCAAATCCTGCGGCACGTGCACGTTGACATTCGATGAACGGCGCGACCTGCCACGGGGCTGGCGCGCGTCGACAGCGTCAATCTGCCGGGGGCGGCTGCTGGTCAACTGGCGGCTACGGGTTGACACCGGCTGTGCTTGTCGCAGATTGATTGAGCTATTTTTCACCACGCGTCGTTACAATTGCCATCACCACCTTCGGTAACCAAACAGCATAAGCTTATGTACCGTCCCGTCC
Organism: Caldilineaceae bacterium; assembly: GCA_965213595.1. Taxonomy (GTDB): domain Bacteria; phylum Chloroflexota; class Anaerolineae; order Caldilineales; family Caldilineaceae; genus JBCCFC01. Next base: position 376,854 of record CBDBZO010000004.1, read on the forward strand.
CCTTCACCCGCACCACCATCGACGATCAAGTTTTGGGCGCCGCGGCTGCAAATCAACCGCGAGACCACGCTGCAGGTGGAGCATGAAAATCTACAGCGCACGGGCCACATCGATGCGCTGCGCCTGGACTGGCAGCCGGGTGATCCCAACCCGCCGCACATCTTCTGGGAATCCGATTTGGCCAAGTGGCTGGAGGCGGCCTGCTATGTGCTGGCGCAGAAGGATGACTCCAAGCTGGCGGCGCAGGTGGACGAGATCGTCGAGCTGCTGGCGGGCGCGCAGCAGGCGGATGGCTATCTCAACGCCCACTTTACCGTGGTGGAGCCGCAGAAGCGCTGGGCCAATCTGCGCGACTGGCACGAGCTGTACTGCGCCGGCCACCTGATCGAGGCGGCGGTGGCGCACTACGAGGCCACGGGCCAGCGCACCCTGCTGGACGTGATGATCCGCTACGCCGACCTCATCGACAGCGTCTTTGGGCGCGGCGAGGGGCAGCTGCGGGGCTATCCCGGTCACCAGGAGATCGAGCTGGCGCTGGTCAAGCTCTACCGGGTGACGGACGAACAACGCTATCTTGATCTGGCGCAGTACTTTATCGACGAGCGCGGTCGCCAGCCCCACTATTTCGACCAGGAAGCACGCGATCGCGGCGAGGAGCCGCAGGATTTTGCGCACCAGACGTACGAGTATAACCAATCACACCAGCCCGTGCGCGAGCAGGACGAGGCCGTTGGCCACTCGGTGCGCGCGCTTTACCTGTACTGCGCGATGGCCGATCTGGCGCTGGAGAAGAACGACCCCTCGCTGCTGGCGGCGTGCGAGCGGCTCTATGAAAGCGTGCTGCGGCGCATCTACATCACCGGCGGCCTCGGCTCCTCGCGCCACAACGAGGGCTGGACGGCCGACTATCACCTGCCCAACGAGGAGGCCTACGCCGAAAGCTGCGCCGCGATTGCGCTGATCTTCTGGATGCAGCGCCTGTTGCGCCTCGATCTCGACGGTCGCTACGCCGACACGCTGGAGCGGGCGCTCTACAACGGCTTCCTCAGCGGCATCTCGCTGGATGGCCGCACCTTTTTCTACGTCAATCCGCTGGCCGTCCATCGCAATGAGCACGCCATCCACAATGAGCGCCACACGGCGCAGCGCCGCGGCTGGTTTGGCTGTGCCTGCTGCCCGCCCAACGTGGCTCGCCTCTTCGCCTCGCTGGGAAGCTATATCTACGCCGAAAACGAGCGCGAAGCCGTGGTGCATCTTTACGTCGGCGGCGGCGCGCAGCTCCAGCTCGGCGAGCGGCGGGTGACGCTGCGACAGCGCACCGACTACCCCTGGGCGGGCGCGGTGACCCTCGGCGTGGAGCCGGACGAGGCGGCAGAATTCAGCCTGCGTCTGCGTATTCCGGGCTGGTGCGAGCAGTACAGCCTGCACGTCAACGGCGAGGCGGTCGACGCGCCAGTCGAGCAGGGCTACGCGCGCATTGCTCGGCGCTGGCAGCCGGGCGACGAGGTGCGCTTGCAGATGGAGATGCCCGTGCAGCGCATCCACGCCGATCCGCGCGTGCGCAACAACAGCGGGCGGGTGGCCCTGCAGCGCGGCCCGCTGATCTACTGCCTGGAAGGGGTGGACAACGGCGACAATCTGGACGCGCTCCAGCTGCCCTCCGACGCTGAGCTAAACGCCGAATTCGTGCCCGATCTGCTGGACGGCGTGGTGCGCATCCAGCTAGCGGGCACGCGCGCCCAACCGTGGGCTGAACTGCCTATCTACCGCGCAGCTAAACCGCAAAATAGCCCGGTGTCGCTGACGGCGATTCCCTACTACGCCTGGGCCAACCGCGCCACGGGCGACCTGCTGGTCTGGCTGCGCGAGGCGTGACCTGACGAGGTCAACTTTGCTGCGCGCCCAATCCAGGTTGAGCCAGCGCAAGCGCCTCAGAACAAATCAACACAAGCAATCTTTTAGTTGGAGCCAACACCATGAACGCACAGGAAAAATATCTCTTTGATTTGCAGGGCTTTCTCACCGTGCCCAACGCGCTGGACGGCGCGCAGCTGGCCGAGCTCAACCGCCTCTTTGATGAGCACGTCGCGCAGGAGATGAGCGCGGAGAGCAACACCCAGCGCTGGGGCGGTCTGCTCGCTTGGGGCGCGCCCTGCCGCGACCTGCTCGACAACCCGCGCATCACGCCCTATCTGGCCGAGCTGCTGGGCGAGCAGTTCCGCCTGGACCACGACTACGCCGACTTGATTCGCAGCGGCAAAGGGCCGATTGGCACGCGGCTGCACGGCGGCGGCACGCCCTTTGATCCGGGGCAGTTCTACCGCTACGACAACGGTCGCCTGCACAACGGGCTGACCGTCGTCGCCTATAACCTGCGCGACGTCCATCCCGGCGACGGCGGCTTTGGCTGCGTGCCCGGCAGCCACAAGGCCAACTTTCCCTTCCCCGACGAGTGGAAAGAGCTGGAGCAGATGCAGCCCTTTATGCGCGCGGTCACGGGGCCGGCGGGCACGGCCATCATCTTTAGCGAGGCGCTGACTCACGGCACGCTGCCCTGGCGCGGCGCCGACGAACGGCGCACGCTCTTTTTCAAGTACAGCCCACACCCGCTCTCGTGGTCGGCCCGCTACTACGATGCTGACCATTACGAAGGGTTGAGCGAGCGGCAGGTAGCGATTCTCGAAGCGCCCAACGCGCGTTCGCGGAGACGGACGGTCAAACCGTATCAGTACAAAGGCGAATGATAGCGATTGCAATAGTTAGCTATCAACGGATTCGAGGAGCGGATTAAACGGATTTACGCGGCTTTGCTCCAGCTAGATTAAGCAGTCGAGTAGGTTACAGAACGGATTGAGCGGATAACCAACCATCCGTTCAATCCGTTCTGTAAATCCGCTGACAGCTCTTTACCCAAATCCACCCAACCATTGCAAGTATCCACCATGACAACCCAATCTATCCCCCACCCCGACCCCCGCCACCAGCGACCCGACTGGCTCCCGCTCAACGGCCCCTGGCGCTTTCGCCTTCGACCCGCGCACCGACGGCGAGCGCAGAGCACCTGGGCATGAGGGGCGACGCCGTGCCCGGCGACCTGACCATCAACGTGCCCTTTCCGTGGGAGAGCCAGCTCTCCGGCGTGGCGCGACGGAATACAAGGGCGCGGCGTGGTACACGCGCGAGATCACCGTGCCCGACGAGTGGGACGGGCTGACGCCGTGGCTGCACTTTGGCGCGGTCGACTGGTCGGCGCGCGTCTGGATCAACGGGCGCTTTGCGGCGGAGCACGACAACGGCTACCTCCCCTTCGCCATCGACCTGAGCGACTTTGTCCAGCCGGGCGAGACGGCGACGGTGACGGTGCGCGCCTTCGACGTGGCGGACGCGGCCACGCTCGTCGGCAAGCAGGTGCCGTGGTGGTACACCCACTCCAGCGGCATCTGGCAGACGGTCTGGCTCGAAGGGCGCGCGCCGAGCCACATCACCAACGTGCGCGTCGAGCCGGACGTGGCGGGCGAACAAGCCGAGGTGACGCTGCGGCTCTTCGTCGACGAAGCGGGGTCGCACACGCTGCGCCTGCGCTCGACCGACGAGCCGGCGCTTCGAGCCACACGAGTCGCAGCACGACCTGTCGGCGGGCGAGCAGACGGTGACCGTGACCCTGAACGTCCCCGACCCGCGGCTGTGGTCGCCGGAGACGCCGCATCTGTATGACTTTGTGGCCGAGCTGACAACAGAGTCGAGCCAAACAAAGGATGAGGTGCAGAGCTACTTTGGGATGCGCAGCGTGGAGCGCGGGGCGTGGAACGGCAAGGAGTACGAGTACATCCTGCTCAACGGCGAGCCCGTCTACCTGCGCGGCGCGCTCGACCAGGCCTTCCACCCCGACGGCCTGCACAGCTACCCCTCGGACGAGGTCATCCGCGGCGACATTGAGCTGGCGAAGCGGCTGGGGCTGAACATGCTGCGCTGCCACATCAAACTCAACGACCCGCGCTACTACTACTGGGCGGACCGGCTCGGCCTGCTCGTGATGTACGACCTGCCCAGCCCCACCGTGGACACGCCCTCCATGCGCCGCACCGTGCGCGACACGCTGGAGCGGGCCGTGGCGCGCGACTTCAACTCGCCCTCGATTTTCGCCTGGGTAATTTTCAACGAGACGTGGGGCCTCAGCGAGCACGGCACCGCCGCCGGGCAAGCGTGGCTGTGCGAGATCGTCGACCACGCGCGGCCAGCTCGACCCGACGCGGCTGGTCGAGGACAATTCGCCCTGCAACTACGACCACGTGGAGACGGACATCAACTCGTGGCACTACTACATCAACGATTACCAGCAGGTGCGCCGCCACATCCAGAACGTCGTCGACCAGACCTACCCCGGCTCCAGCTTCAACTACATCGGCGACTACACGCAGTCGACCGCGCCGCTGATCAACAGCGAGTACGCGGGCATCGCGGCCAAATCGGGCGACCAGGACATTGCCTGGAGCTTCAAATACCAGACGACCGAGCTGCGTCGCCACGCCAAGATTTGCGGCTACGTCTACACCGAGCTGACCGACATCGAGTGGGAGCACAACGGCTTTGTCAACTACGACCGCAGCAGAAAAATTTTTGGCTACGATCGCTTCGTCGAGGGCATGACGGTCGCCGACCTCAACGCCGCGGACCTCGTCGGCCTCGATGCGCCGCCCTGCCAGACGCTCGCGCCGGGCAGCGAATTTCGCGCCCCGCTCTTTGTCTCCCACTGGGGAACGCCGCTGTCGAATGGGCGCGTGCGCTGGCAGCTTGATTTTGTGGATCGGTGGGGTGAGAAGCGGACGGTTGACGACGGCGTCGTGGAATGCACACCGCAGCGCTTCGATGTTGCGGCGCTGGGTGACTTCGCGGTTGCGCTGCCGGACGAGCCGGGGCTGGCGACCATCGCGCTGTGGCTGCTGGACGGGGAGAGTTCCCAAAATGAGGGACAATCCAACGATGCGGGGCATCCGACCTCTCCCCCTCAACGCGAGTTCGCGGAGGACGAGTCGGGTGAAGCCCCCTCTCCTCAGAGGAGAGGGGGTTTGGGGGAGAGGTCTGGCGAGCCGCCCGCCAGTACTTTGCCTCGCGCTCCAATGCCCGCTAATTTCAAGGCGCATCCACTGGACGGAGAACACATCCGCTCGCGGAACTATGTCAACGTCGAGGTGCGCGGCGATGAAAGTCACCTGCGCGTGGAGGAGCTTGACAATAGCGGTTGGGCCATCCGCTTCGCGCCGGGCGACTATGTCGCCACTTCGTGGCCGCAGCCGCGCGTGACGCCGGACGGCAGCAAATTTTCCGCGACGGGCAGCGGCTGGGTCAAGTACGAGGTTGTGCTGCCGGCGGGCGTCGACGCGAGCGCGATTACGCGGCTGCGGCTGCTGGTCGAACTGAGCGCGCGGGCGGGCAACGCCAAAGTCGACTGGCCGCAGCAGATTTTCGGCCTCAACTACCCCCAAACCGAAGCCGAGCGCCAAACGCCCAGCGAGGTCACAATTTCGCTCAACGGCGTTAACGTTGAAACTGTCCATCTCCCCGACGACCCCGCCGACGCGCGCGGCGTCCTCAGCCACCACCGCGGGGTCGATCCGGGGTCGCACGGGTATTTGACGGAAGTGGTGCTGGAAGGGGATGAACTGCGCGAGGCGCTGTCGCAGGAGGGGCCGCTGCGGTTGCGGTTTGAGGCGGTCACGGGCGGGCTGTCGCTGTTTGGGGAGATGTTGGGTGGGTCGCCGGTCGGGCCGACGGTGGTAATTGAGGTCACGTAGGGGCGGCTTGCAGCCGCCCGATTGCCTGTTGTTCCCTTCGCTGTGATAATGCGAAGGGAAGGCCGTCGATTGCGCAGCTGGAAGCAGCGCCTACAACGACTGCCTCACGTGAGATACAGGCGTGTAATGCCGAGGTATTTTTCTAAATCGAAAACGGCCAGGATTAACTCCTCGGCACATCGCTTGCAGTAAATCGGGTCTTTCAGTACGCGGTCCATATTGCCAATCGTTAGCACAGGGAGCGAGGTTGATTCAACGAAATCCTGAATCACTGCCTCCAAAGAGGCTTCGCCATCTTTCTTTGTGCGATTGCCCGTTAGCAGCAAGAATCGATTCTCCTGACAGAATCGCCAAACAATTTCATCAGTCCCTTCAGCTAGACCAACATCGTCAAAGGTCTGGAGGCGCATATCGACAAGGTCTCGCGTCTCTGTGCCTTGTACGGCTTGAAAGATAGCGCGGCAGTGCCCCACGCAATTTTCATCGCTCAACACGATTTGCGTCATTGATCTCTCCAGACCCGTTCGCGTGTTGGTATGGAGTCCGCCCCAATCGCCTGTAGAGTTCAGCACGTTCTGGCGTCATCGGCAACTGCGCAATCTTGCGCTCGACCTCCGCCTGAATCGCCCGGTGCTCCTTCTCGCGCGCTGCCTTGATTGGCAGGATCTCGCGCAAATCCGCCTCGAGCTCTTCGCGATGTTCGGCAATGTACTCCAGCGCAATCTGCGCCTGCACGAAATCCAAATTGTGATTGACGCAGATAAAGAAAATGTCGTTGCCCTTGTCCAGCGTCAGCATCACGTCGTAGACGGAGGTGCGGCTGTGGCTGATCATCGGACCGAGTTCAGTTTCCAGGATTTTGTAGTCTGGCATTTTATCCGTCCTTCAAAAGGCGATCTTGTAACGTATCACCTTCTCTGCTTGCTTTCACCGCGTTGCCTCACAACGTTCCGTATTGTACCACAAAATTTTGGCACGCCGCTTGAAATTTATAAGACTTACGCACTTCAGGGGCGTAGGGGCACGCCATGGCGTGCCTCTACGCTGAGCATCCAGGTCAACTGCGTAAGTCCTATTCTATCTACGTCCTACCATCGTCTAAAAAATCCGTGTGCGCAGTCCGTGTGCATCCGTGTCCAGCCCTTGCCCCAGACTCAACTTCACGCCCGAAACAGCGGCTCAATCTCCTCAAAGACCCGCTCAAACTCGCGTCGGTCATCCTCGGTGAGGTGGGCATTGGGCAAGCGGCTGTGGGCGGTGGCGATGATGCCGCGGCGGTGCAGGGTCTCCTTGAGAATCAGCGGGCCGTAGTTGCCGCGCACGATCATGTACGGCGCCAGCCGATTGTAGATTTGTCTCGCTTCCTCGACGTCACCCGCCTCCAGCTTTGCCCACACGTCGACGAGCACGTCAGGAATGGCCGCGCCGGGCATGTTGCCGCAGGCCCCACGCAAAAACTCATCGATGATGTGGAAACCACCGCGCCCGCCAAAGACGCCGCGACAGGCGTCGCCCGCTACGGCCAGCGTCTGGGCAATTTTGCGTGGCTCCGGCAGCGTCTCCTCCTTAATGTAGTGGATATTCTCCGTCTCGCGGCACAATCGAGCCAGCAAGTCGCTGCCCAGCGGCGTACCAATGGGGCCGACCATGTTCTGAACAATCACCGGCACGTTCACCGCTGCCGACAGCGCCTGGTAGTGCGCAAAACACTGCTCGGCGCTAAAGTGCGCCACGTGCGGCGGCATGTTCATGATGCCGTCCGCGCCCATGGACTGCGCAACCCGACTCAGCGCGACGGCGGGCACGGTGTGCACGTGGTGCGTCGTTGCAATCACGGGCACGCGACCGTCCGCTTCGCTGATCACGATTTCGATCCAGCGGCGGCGCTCCTCGTCCGAAAGCACCATAAATTCGCTGGCAAAGGCCGGGCCGACGAGCCCGTGCACGCCCGCGTCAATCAGCCAGTTGACCTCGCGGCGCAGGCTCGCTTCGTCCAGCTGATAATCATCCGTGTAGGGGGTGGCGACAATCACGAAGATGCCGCGCCAGGGCTGGCTCATACGCTTCCTCAATTTTGTGGTAATTGAACGTCTCTTTCGTCTATTCCCATACTGCACAAACGCCGCCGTTGCTATCTCCAGAGAGATTGGACTGATTTTGGCTTCCAACAAATTGTAGCATACAATCCAATTGACAAACAAACGTTCGCGGCTTACTCAAAGCACCAAGAGGGAAACCCATGACCCCCGCTTACTTCCGCGAACTCTACGACTACAATTTTTGGAACGACCGCCGCATCTGGCGCTGTGTAACGGCGCTGAGCGACGAGCAGATCACGCAGCCAATTGCCTACTCGCAGGGCGCGGTTTTGGCGCAGTGCTTCCACGTGATGGCCGTGGAGTGGTGGTGGATTCACTTTCTGCATGAGGCAACGCTGGATTTTCTTAACCCCGAAGCGTATCCCGCGCCTGCCAACGTGTGCCAGAAGTGGGACGAGACGGAAACTTACGCGCGCTTACCTGGAGGAGCTGGCGGCGGCGGATTTGCGGCGCGAGGTAAAGCCCGACTTTTGGGACGAGGACGAAGCGCCGATGACGGTCTATCAAGCGCTGACGCAGGGGGCCTTCCACAGCGCCGACCACCGCTCCCAAATTCTGGCGCAGGTGGACGCGCTTGGCGGCAAGACGGTGGGCCAGGATTTTCTGGATTATTTAGGGGAACGGGCATAGGCACGGATACGCCGGGGCCCTGTGTATCAGGGCTCATCTGTTTTCCTGGAAATAGACTTCACCTTCACACGGGGAACCCGGCACGCCGGACCCCTCACCTCCACGAGAATTACCATGAGCTTCAACCTCCGCAGCTACAACCGCGACGCCTGGGACAAAGCCGTTGAGCGGCGCAGCGAGTGGACCGTGCCCGTTGGCCCCGGCGTCATCGAGCGCGCGCGGATGGGCGACTGGCAAATTATCCTGACGCCGGAGACGCCCGTGCCGCGCGACTGGTTCCCCGATTTGCTCGACGGGGTGGACATCCTCTGTTTGGCATCGGGTGGTGGGCAGCAGGGGCCAATTCTGGCCGCGGCGGGCGCGACCGTGACGGTCTTTGACAATTCGCCGAGCCAACTGGCCCAGGATCGGCTGGTCTCCCAGCGCGAGGGGCTGGCGCTACGCACGGTAGAGGGGGACATGCGCGACCTGTCCACGTTTGACGACGAGGCGTTTGATCTAATCGTCCACCCGGTGTCAAATCTGTTTGTGCCGGATGTGCGCCCGGTGTGGCGCGAGGCGCACCGCGTGCTGCGAGTCGGCGGGGCCATGCTGGCGGGCTTTGACAATCCCATCTTTCACATCTTTGATCAGGAGAAGGCGGACAACGGCGTGCTCGAAGTCCGCCACAAAGTGCCCTATTCCGATCTCACCAGCATCGGCCCCGCCGAGCGACAGCGTCTGCTGAACGATCAGCAGCCCCTCGAATTCGGCCACTCGCTGACGGACCAAATCGGCGGCCAGCTCGATGCGGGCTTTGCCCTCACCGGCTTCTACGAAGACGGCTGGGCCGGCGTCACGCTGGCCGCGTACACGCCCATTTTTATTGCGACACGCGCCGTCAAATGGGGATAGAAGCAGGCGAGCAGACGCGGGGCTTGCCCCCGCTTCCCCGCTCCCACGCTCCCCGGCTCATTCCGGACAGCGCGCATCACCGATGGGCAGCACGCCAAAGGGGATGCGCGTCCAGTCGATGCGGCTGCCGTTGCGGGGCGAAATTTCATAAGCGCCGATCAGCAGCGGCACGGGCACTTCGGCATCGAGATCGAGCAGCTTGCTAAAGGTGTCGTAGATACCGTTGGCGCCCCCGCTCGTCGTGCTGATGTAGAGCTCCTCCCCGTACCGATCATCGATTTGCACCGTCAAGCCCGCCTCATAGGTGGACGAGTAGCCCGCAATCGTCACCGAGCTGCAGACAAGCTCCCCCGGCTCCGGCCTGTCCACATCGAGCACGCGCTGGCCCACCAGCAGCCGAACCGGCAGCGTCACCTTGTTAATTTCGCTGCCGTCCTCGGCGCTGATCTCGTAGACTTCGAGCGTGGCGTCCGTCGGCTCGGTGACGAAGAAGCGCAGGTAGGTGTGGAAAAAGTCGTACCCCTCCACGCCGCCGAGCACAAAGCGCTCGGAGAGCACGTTGCCGCTGGCATCCGTCAGCCGCATGTCAACGGCCCCCTCGAAGGTGCGCGAAAAGCCGATTACCTCAATCGGGCTGTGGTAAACGGCCTGGGCCACGGGCGCGAACACCTCGATGGCCTCGTCCGGCTCGCTCCACACCTCGCCAAATTCGGGTGCGGACGCCAGCGTAGCGGTCGGCTTCACTGTGGGCTCTACTGTGGGCTCCACTGTGGGCTCCACTGTGGGTAATGGAATCGGCGTTTCCGTCGGCAGCGGGGTAGCGGTCTCTATCGGCAGCGGCGTCGGCGTTTCCGTCGGCAGCGGAGTAGCTGTCTCCGTCGGCAGCGCGGTTGGTGTTTCGGTTGGCAACGGCGTAGCGGTCTCCGTCGGCAGCGGCGTCGGCGTTTCCGTCGGCAGCGGGGTAGCGGTCTCTGTCGGCAGCGCGGTTGGTGTTTCAGTTGGCAACGGCGTAGCGGTCTCCGTCGGCAGCGGCGTGGCCGTCGATGTCGGGGTCGGGGTTTTGATTGGAAGCTCCGTCGGTGGGTCAGTGGGTGCGTCAGTGGGTGCGTCAGTGGGTGCGGCGGTGGGTGCGGCGGTCGGCGTATCGGTGGACATCGATGTAGCAGTCGACGTTGCCGTCGCAGCGGGCGTATCGGTGGCGGTTGGCGTTGGCATCATCGTTGGCGACGCAGTGGGCGACGCAGTGGGCGACGCAGTGGCGGTCGCAGTGGGCGGCGCAGTGGGCGGCGGCGATGAGGTCGGCGACGGAGTCGCCGTCGAGGGGGGAGCAACCGTGGGCACGGGCGTGGCTTCGCTGTCCTTTGCGCCCGCCGGCAGGTTGATGATTTGACCCGGCAGAATAATGTCGGGGTTGTCAATTTGAGGGTTGAGCTCGATCAGCGTGAGCGTGGTTGTGCCAAAGCGCACGGCAATCTTCCGCAGCGAATCCCCCCGCTCCACGATATAGGTGTTCTCGTCCCCTTTCTCCTCCTGCGCCGGGCGAGCAGACGCTGGCGCGGCTTCAACACCGAAGGTGGCGATGAGGTTGGGCAGCTGCGTACCCAGTACAATTAAGATGAGAAGGCCCGTCAATAGACGGTGAAAGTAGAGCTGAAAGCGCATGAGTTCTTCCTAGAAATTTTGCGAATAACTTGCCAGTTTTTACAGCGGTTGCCAGCGTGAATCACCATCAAGTCAACCGGCCTTAAGCCGGTTTTCTTTAGGCAAGCTGGTGGGCTTTGGCCACCAGCGGCGGCGCACGCAAACCGTCTGCTTATTTATGCCCAGTTGGCTTATGGCAAAAAATTGCCGCCGTCATTTTCCTCGGCTGCTGCTTCGTCCGCTTCCGGCGTCGGGGTAGCGGGCGCGGAGGTAGCCGATGGCTCGCTGATCTTGATCAAGCCCATCACGGACGAGTCGCTGGGCGTGCTCAGGTCGATAACCTCCGCGGCTGGCGACATGGCTCCCGCGGACGGCTCTGTTTCTTCCGCGGCAGCTTCGCCGCTGTCGGTGGCCGCAGCTGTTGATTGCCCAACTGGTTGCACAATTGGTTGCACAGACGGCAACTGGGTCGACGCTGTCCGTAGCGATGGGGTCAATGGTGGGGCCGAGGTCGGCGGCGAAGTCGGGCGCGGCGGCGAAGTTTGCCTTGGCATCGACGTTGAGTTTTGGCTGGGGCTTTGGGTAGGGCTTTGGCTCGGAACCGAAGTTTGAGTTGACGCAGCGGTCGATGTCGGCGTCGGGGTCGATGTCGGCGTCGGGGTCGAGGTCGGCGTCGGGGTCGAGGTCGGGGTTGAGACCGTGCTTTGGGTGGGCGTTGCCGTTGCCGCGTCGGTAACCGGGCCGGGAATCACCCTGTTGACCACCGAATTGGCTGCCGGGTTGTCTACAGCGCTGGCAACCAAGTCCGTCACCGTGTCGACCACGCGTTCCCCAAGCTGTGTCGTCCACGCAGGCAGGGAGACGCTGCTCGTATATTGGCTCAAAAAGGTCTCTTCTTCGCCCATGTTGAAGAGAACCAGCCACACGATGGTCAAGCAGAGCAGCAGATTGAGCGCCGTGAAGAAGGCGTAGAAGCGACGCGAACGGGCACGCCGCGTTCGCTGGTTGCGCGCGCGTTCGTCGGCTAACTGGTTGTCAATGTCGTCGGTGAAGTAAAGCTGAGGATAGTGGGTGTTGCCTTCGTTATCGGGCGAAGGGTAGACATCGCTCATGGGATTATGATTTTGGAGAATCTGCGTGATGCCGAGGCAGGGCGGTCGCGCCCGGGCTCGTTTACGTTCACGATGCGTTGGTGCGAGCGGAGCAGAATCGCTGCTTTGCTTGTTCCATGCGCATTTGCCTGTTCCATGCACACTGTTCTGTGCGCAAAGGAAACCGAGCAGCACATAAAAATCCGCACGGCGTCAGCGCTTCGACGACTCTGGGCTATTCCAGAAACGGCTGAGCGGCGCCAAGACAAAATTCCGGCACGCATGATACGCGTCTCTCTTCTGTACGTCGTTTTTGGCGCGTGCCAAAGACGCGGTCGCGTTTAGATTGACTTTTCTGGCGTCGCTTTGATTGATAATTCCTGCTCCAAGCGGCTAGCGCTACAGTTTACTGGTGTAAGTCAGCGCGGTGAGGGGACATGAGATGCTCATGATGCAGCGTGGGCGATTTACTGAAGCCAGGGGGGGCCAGTATAGAAGACGCAGAATGCGCTAAAACGTTATGCTAAATTACGGCCAATTTTGATAAAAATTTGTAAAGCAACGAAAAATGGAGAGAAACGTGGAGTTTTTGCCACGTTTCTCTCCATTTTTGGCTGCGGTTTTCTGCTCAATCAGCAGCAGAATCAACTCGTCTGCTGCGTCAACCTAGGGACAGCGGGCATCCCCCACGGGCAGCACGGCAAAGGGGATGCGCGTCCAGTCGATGGCGCTGCCGTCGCGGGCGGATTCTTCACGGGCGCCGATCAGCAGCGGCACGGGCAAATCGGCGCTGACGGCGAGCGACTTGCTAAAGGTGTCGTAAATCCCGTTGCCCCCACCCATGGCGAACGTCTCGTAGAGCAGCTCCCCCGCCCGGTCGTCGACTTCGACGGCAACGGTGGCCTCGAAGGTTGTGGAGTACCCCGCGATCGTCACCGCTTCACAAACGAGCGCCCCCGGCGTCGGCGCGTCGACATCGATAAAGCGCTGGCCCACCAGCAGCGTTAGCGGCAGCGTCACCTTGTTGATTTCGCTGCCGTCCTCGGCGCTGATCTCAAACAGCTCCAGCGTGGCGCTCGTCGGCTCCGTCACAAAGAAGCGCAGGTAGGTGCGGAAGAAATCGTAGCCGTCGACGCCGCCGCCCGTGGCGATGCGCTCGGCCAGCACGCTGCCGTCGCTGTCCGTCAGCCGCAGGTTGAGCGTGCTCTCAAAGGTGCGCGAAAAGCCGATCACCTCGATGGGGCTGTGGTAAGTGGTTCCCGCCACGGGCGAGAAGACTTCGATGGCCGCGTCCGGATCGGTGAAGATGGGCTCGTCGCCGGGGTCTGGCGCGGTCGTGGGCGTTGGCTCCGGCGTTGGCTCCGGCGTTGGTTCTGCGGTGGGTTCTGCGGTGGGTTCCGGTGTTGCGTCATCGCCGTCGTCCTGCGGCGGCAGGGTGATGCGCTGGCCGGGGAAGATGCGGTTGGCGTTGGTAATTCTTGGGTTGAGATCGAGGAGCACGCGCACGGAGGTGTCGAAGCGCCGGGCGATCTTGGCGAGCGTGTCGCCTCGCCGGACGACGTAGGTATCGTCCTGTGCAAGGGGATGCACGTTGGGGTGTGTGTTGGGATGTACATCGGGGTAGACATCGAGCACGGCGGGCGACGCGGCCCGCGCTTGAAAAGTCGTCCCCAGGATGAGGATCAGTGCGCCCAACACGGCGAAGGCTGTGGTGAAAATCAACAGGCGGCGAAAATAAGAATAAATACGCATGATTCCTCCTGCGAGTCGAGATGGATTGAGGTAGGGTAGCGATTGCGCCCAGCATAGCATAATCCTGCTCGTTTGGACAGGGGAGTACTGCACTTTATGTCGATGCGTGGCAGAATGACGTGCGCTATACTATCCAAGTAAGGCATTTCCAAGGAAATTAACTATACCGGAATAAGCCATGTTGGATGTGCGACGCACCTCAGAAGGTGCGTCGCACGGTCGACTCTCTCTCTGGTGCGGCCAACACAGCCTACGGTGCGTTGCACTTTCCCAAGTGCGACGCACCTCCATCACAATCAGCCGTGGTATATTTATAATCTTGGATTAGCCTAATACCAATTGTGCAGCAAAGCTGTGCAAAAAAGTTGAGCACGCCCCACCTCACCCCCAAACCCCCTCTCCACCTGTGGAGAGGGGGCTTCACCCACCTCGTCGGCGTAGAACCCGCGCGGAGGGGGTGAGGCCGAACGCCTCCTCACTTCTTGCACGCATACACGCAGCCTGAATAGACAATTGGTATAAGATTTAACAAAACTTGACGCTATCACCACCGCCTCTTTGACAAGCTCAAGGCATTATGTGCTGGTGATTCGAAGGAGACCCATTTACTTTATGTATGATCATTCTTGGTGGCGCTACGTCGCCTACGACGAATCCAAGGGCAAGCCCATTGTCACGCGCGAGCTGGTGCGCCGCGTTTTAGATTATGCCCGGCCACACTGGAAAGCCATCACCATTGTGCTGATCACCATTATCAGCATCTCGCTGCTGGGGCTAATTCCGCCGCTCGTTTACGGCGATCTGTTTGACAACGTGATCCCCAACCGCGATTTTCGGCGGCTCAACCTGCTGGCGATTGCCATGATCAGCGTGCCGGTGTTTACGGGCTTGATCAGCGTGGTGCAGCGCTACTACAGCGCCCGCGCAGGCGAGGGCATCATCTACGATTTGCGCGGGCAGATGTATGCTCATCTGCAAAACATGTCCATCCGCTTTTTTACGGACACCAAAGCGGGTGAGATTGTCTCGCGCTTTAACAGCGACGTGATCGGCGCGCAAAACGCCATCACCGGCACGATCCCCAACATCATCACCAACACCGTCACCCTCGTCTCGACGGTGGTGGTGATGGTGCTGCTCAACTGGCAGTTGACGCTGCTCTCGATTGCCGTGGTGCCGCTCTTTCTGCTGCCCGCACGCCGCGTGGCCCGCGTGCTGCGCGATATTCGGCGCAACGCCATGGAAAACAACGCCGAGATGAGCAACATCATCAGCGAGACGCTCACCATCAACGGCGCGCTGCTCGTCAAAACCTTTGGCAGCGGGCGGCGCGAGCGCGAGCGCTTCGACAGCGCCAACGCCAACGTGCGCGACATCGGCGTCCGCCGCGCGCAGGTGGGCCAGCTCTTCTTTATGGGCCTCAGCATTGCCGGCACGATTGGCACGGCGATGGTCTACTGGTTTGGCGGCTACCAGGTGCTGATCGACAATATGCAGCCGGGCGACATCGTGACCTTTGTCGCGCTGCTGCCGCGCATCTACCAGCCAATTTCGGCGCTGAGCAACGTGCAGGTGGAGTTCGTCACCTCGCTGGTGAGCTTTGAGCGCGTCTTTGAGTACCTGGATATTCCAGCGGAAATCGAGGATCACCAGGAGGCGGTGGAGCTGGAGAGGGTGGAGGGGCGCATCCGCTTTGAGGATGTTTCCTTTAGCTACACGCTGGCTGAAGAAAACGAGGAAATGGAGGCGGAGCAGGCGGTTGACGTTGCCCACCCAACGGCCAATGAGGTGGGGGGCGGCACGGCTTACACCAACGGCACCACCGGCGTGACGGCCAACGGCTCCGGCCCCGTCAACCTGCTGGGCAGCGCCGAAGCCGAGAACAACTACGGTCGGCTGTGGGCGCTGCGCGACGTTTCGTTTGAGATCGAGCCGGGGCAGCTCGTGGCGCTCGTCGGCCCCAGCGGCGCGGGCAAGACAACGGTGACTTACCTGCTGCCGCGTCTCTACGACCCCACGGAGGGCAGCATATCGCTAGACGGCCACGACCTGCGCGACGTGACGCAGGAATCGCTGGCGGCGCAGATTGGCATGGTCACCCAGGAGACTTATCTTTTCCACGACACGATTCGCGCCAACCTGCTCTATGCCCGGCCGGACGCCACGGACGAGGAGTTGGACGCTGCCGTGCGCGCGGCCAACGTCTACGAGCTTCTCCAGAGCATGCCGGAGGGCTACGACACCGTCGTCGGCGAGCGGGGCTATCGCCTAAGCGGCGGCGAAAAGCAGCGCCTCGCCATTGCCCGCGTGATCCTTAAAAACCCGCGCATCCTGGTGCTGGACGAAGCCACGGCCCACCTCGATTCGCAGAGCGAAGCGCTGATCCAGGCCGCGCTGGAGCCGCTGATGGCCGAGCGCACGAGCGTCGTCATCGCCCACCGCCTCAGCACGATTCTGGCGGCGGACAAGATTTTGGTGATGGAGCGCGGTCGCCTGGTCGAGCAGGGGACGCACGAGGAATTATTGGCGCGCGACGGACTTTACGCGCACCTCTACGAGACGCAGTTTGACGTGGTGCGTGAGGCAGCGTAGGCGAGTGGCGTAAGCACGAGAGGACATCCCATGCCCGTCGACATGCGCGACGCCTGGAACCGCACCAGCGCGCTTTACCAGCAGAACCACGCCATTCCCACCGACAGCGCACACTACGGCCCTTGGTCGCCTACAGAGAACGAACTGCGGCTGCTGGGGGAGGTGCGCGGCCTGCGCATCCTCGAAGTCGGCTGCGGCGGGGGGCAGTGCGCCATTGCCTTTGCCCGGCAGGGCGCGACCGTCGCCGGACTGGATTTGAGCGAGGTGCAGCTTGACTTTGCCCGCGCGCTGGCTGCGGACGAGGGCGTCGCCGTTGATTGGGTGCAGGGCAGCGCCGAGGCGTTAGAGGCGTTTGAGGATGGCGCGTGGGATGTCGTCTTCAGCGCCTACGCCTTCCACTACGTCGTCGACATGGTGCGCTGCCTGGCCGAATGCGCCCGCGTGCTGCGCCCCGACGGGACGCTCGTCTTCAGCCTCGATCACCCCTTCCGCGACTGCTTCTTTGACCAGGCAGAGCAGGAAGAGACCATCTACCCCACCCGCAGCTACTTCGACAACAGCCCCATGCGCTGGAATTTTAGCAGCAGCGGCGTGCCGATGGTCTCGTACCACCGCACCATCGCCGAGTGGATCGCGCTGTTGAGCGGGGCTGGTTTCGTGCTGCGCCGCCTGCTCGAACCGCCGCCGCCGACTGATCTTGCCAATGAAATTTGGCCGGACGACAGCCCGCTGGCCGCCAATCGCCACGTGCCGCAGACGGTTATTTTTGTGGCGGGTAAAACAGGTCCAGGTTGACGATTTTAGCTTTAGGCTTTACGATGCGCGGCAGAAGCGCCGTCCAAAAGGAAGAGGAGCCTCGATGACAGTTGAACAAATTTTGCATGAGGCATTGCACATGCCAACGTCCATTCGTGCGTTTGTCGCGGAGAAGCTGCTGGAAAGCTTGGATTGCGAAGAACGCGTCGAACTTTCTGAGGGATGGCTGGTGAAAATTCGGCAGCGCGCTGCTGCGATTGACGAAGGTCATGCGGAAATGAGCGCCGCAGAGCAAGTCTTTTCCTCAATCCGCAAGAGGTTGTGAGCATGACTCCCTCAACTCCCCCCACCCCGTTAACCATTGACAATTCACCGTTAACCATTGACCATTCGCCTTTCCTCCTCCCCACCCCCGTCTCCATCCTCGACATCCAAACCGACAACTACCGCACCCAAACCGTCACCCTCGACGCCCGCCTCGACGCCCACCCCGGTCAGTTCGTCATGCTTTGGCTTCCCCGCTTTGACGAAAAGCCCTTCTCCCTCGTCGCCTGCGATCCCGTCACGCTGATGATCAGCGCCGTCGGCCCGCTGACGCGGCTGCTGCACGGGAAGCAAGTCGGCGACAGGCTGTGGATTCGCGGCCCGTTCGGCAACGGCTTCCGCGTGCCGCCCGTCCACAAGCGGCTCGCCCTCGTCGGCGGCGGCTACGGCGTCGCCCCGCTGCTCTGGCTCGCCCGCCAGCAGCAGGGGATTGCCGACGAAATCACCGTCATCGTCGGCGCACGCACGGCCCAAGATTTGCTCTACCTCGACCGCTTTGCCCATCTTGTCCAAACGACGTCGTCAACCGGTCCTCACGCATCACGCATCACGCATCACGCCACGACGGAAGATGGCACGAGCTACCCAACAACACCGACGACACCCGGCCGCGTCACCGATGCGCTCGCGCCCCTGCTGCGCGACGGCGGAATCGACGGGATTTACGCCTGTGGGCCGGACGGGATGCTGCGCGCGCTGCGGGCGCTCGGTCAGCAGCACGGCGTGCCGTGCCAGCTTAGCTGGGAGGCGTACATGCGCTGCGCAATCGGCATTTGCGGCGCGTGTGAGCACGAGGGCAAGGTTCTGTGTTTGGATGGGCCGGTATTGTCGACGTAGGGGCACGCCGTGGCGTGCCCCTACGTCGACAATACCACCCCTTCATTTCCCGCCAGCGACAGCGCGCCCAGCTCCACCTCGCCCCCGCGCTCCACGTCCGTCGACAGCAGCACGCGTCCCCTGCCGCCACCCGGCAGCGCAACCGTGCGCGGCTCGTCCGCAAAGTTGAGCGCCACCAGCAGCTCTTCGTCACCCCCACCATCGACTTGGCTGCGCCGGTAGACGAAGCAATCCGCGGCCTCGACATCGATGGGCGTGTAATCGCCGCTGTGCAGCGCGGGGAATTCGCGCCGCAGCGTCAACAGCTGTGTATATAAATTCAGCAGCGAGCCCGGATCGTTCCGCTGCACCTCGACGTTTACCTCCGTAAAATCATCCGCCAGCGGCAGCCACGGCTGAACGCCCGGCGCGCTGAAGCCCGCATTGGGCGTGGCGCTCCACTGCATGGGCGTGCGCTCCGGATCGCGGCCCAGCCCCAGCCCCGGCATCTGCAACCCCCACGGGTCGATCTCCTTTTCGGGCGGCACGTCGACATCGTCCATTCCAATCTCGTCGCCGTAGTACATCGTTGGCGTGCCGCGCAGCGTCAGCAGCAGCATGGCGGCGACGCGGGCCGCGCGGCGACCGTAGCGCGCCACGATGCGGTGTTCGTCGTGGTTGCCCAGCACGTAGTTGGGCCAGCCGCCCTCCGGCTGCACCGCCTCCACCGCGTCGACGCGGCTGCGCACCGCCGCCGCATCCCACGGCACGCCAATCAGCCCAAAGTAGAAGGGCATGTGAAATTCGTCGGCGTTCTCACCGTAGTAGCGCGCCCAATTCGCCAGGTCGAAATCGTGGATTTCGCCGATCAGCACGCGCGGCTGTTGCGCACTGTATTCGTCGAGCAGCGAGCGCACGTCGCGGTACATCTTGTGGACGCCCAGCTCATCGGCATAGCCTTTATCATAGCGGTGGAGGAACTTATCATAGTCGCCCAGATTTTTGAACACTTGACGCTCCGCCTCGTAGTTGGGGTTCGGCGGGTTGTCGCGCAGGGCCGGGTCTTTCGAGATAAAGTGCGCCACATCGACGCGAAAGCCATCGACGCCGCGCTCCAGCCAGAAGCGGTAGACGTTGTGCATCGCCGCCACCACCGCCGGGTTGCGCCAGTTGAGATCGGGCTGCGACGCGAGGAACGAATGGAGGTAGTACTGCCCCGTCGCCTCGTCCCACTGCCAGGCGCTGCCGCCAAAGACGGCAATCCAATTGTTGGGCGGCGACCCATCCGCCTTGGCGTCCGCCCACACGTACCAGTCTCGCTTGGGATTCTCCCGCGACGCGCGCGACTCGACAAACCACGGGTGCTCGTCCGACGTGTGGTTGGGGACGATGTCTACAATGATCTTGAGGCCGCGCTCGTGCGCCTCCTCCACGATGTAATCAAAGTCGGTGAGCGTACCGAAAAGGGGATCGACATTGGTGTAGTCGGCCACGTCGTAGCCAAAATCCTTCATGGGCGACGGGTAAAATGGGGAGAGCCAGATCGCGTCGACGCCGAGCGTGTCGCTCAGATAGTCCAGCCGCTGGGCCACGCCGGGCAGATCGCCGACGCCGTCGCCGGTCGTATCCTGAAAGCTGCGCGGGTAAATTTGGTAGATGACGCCGCTCTGCCACCAGGGAAGATGGGAGTGGGAAGGCATGATAGGTTTGCTCCTCGTTAGACAGTAATGAGTTTCAGTAGGTGAGGTTCGGTACGGAGTTGGCATCCTCACAGGCCAACCAGCCCGGCACGAGCCGCATTTGAAAGCGTACTTGAAAAGCCGCTTCACCGCCAAAGAAGTTTTTCAATAGACATTATATCGATTAGAATTCGATAAAGAGATGAAGCTGAAGGGGGCCATAGGACCAAGGGCGGAAATTGAGTCGAAAATTATGCAGGCCACAACAGGTTTCAAAGACCGCGTCGCGAAAGCCCGGCTTCCAGTTGCGAATTTTGTCTTTCACAATCCGATAGCGTTTGACACCGCCAATGGCATGTTCAATCCGGGTGCGCAACGAGGAAAGCCAGCTGTTCTTGTGCTTGTCAAACTCAGACAGCTCTTGGTTGCGCGGCTTCTTTTTGGGCTGCAAAATCGTCACCTGCTCCAAGCTGAAGCCCTGAAAGCCGGTATCCTGAGCCAGTCGACTCCCCTGTGGCAGCGTGTAGTCTATTTCCTCCGCCAGCCGTTTGTCGTGCCGCTTGCCCTCGACCGTGTCGGAGACAAACAGCACTTGCCCTTGCGAGTCGATGACGACATTGTTCTTTACGGCGTGCCGTTTTTTTTGCCGCTGTAGAAAAAGCGCTGCTTGTCCGGGTCGCTGGGGCGGGGAATCGGGCGCTCCGTTCCGTCATGGAAGTACAGCGTCTCCTCTTCGGCAAAGGAGACCGCGTCCATCTCGCGGGCAGGCAACGCCTCCGCTTGGGCAAGCGCCTGATTCAGGACGGGGTGCAAGGTGTGAATCCACTGGTTGGCTTTGGGTTGGCTAAGGTTGAAGAGTGACCCCTGCACCGTTTGCAGATTGTTGCTCTTCAGGTAGTTCAAAATGAAGAACAGTTTCTCTTCTACCGTGGCTAACGGACTATTCTGGTAGTCAACATAGCGCCGCTTCCCCCTAGGCTTGCCGTCCAGCTGATGGGTGCGCATCCGCTCATAAAAACAGTCCGCAAAGTGGGGAAGCAAGGCGTCGAACTCTTCGCGTGTGTAGCCGGTCAAGGCCAGAAAGTCAATTGGCTTTTCAGCATACTTTTGGTAGTGGCTCATTGGGCATCTCCTCTTTTTTCTGGAATGCCTTCAGTTTACCCGCCCTTCTATTTCTTGTCCATTTAATCGATATAATGTCTATTGTGTAAGACGCTCATCCCTGCCTCGGCGACTGTGGCAATCTCGTGCGGCTACGCTGCCGGCACAACAAACGTCGCGGGCTCGGGCACGCCCGCGACGCCGATTACCGGCAAGGTAAAATTGGCGGGGTTGGCGGTGGATTTTCAGCAGACGCACAGCCAGCCCATCAGGTGCTGAGGACAACTCCGGAATTGCCAATGAGCAAGGGTTTCCAGTAAGCTAATATCGGCTGAACTGCATATTGATTTTCCTAGAATTGCTAACCCTTTATGAAGATGCTGCGTCGTGTACTCGTGGTTTTGGTGCTGGTCGGCGTGCTGCTGCTGACGTGGGGACTCATCGAGCCGTACATTCTCGACGAGCAGCGCTACATCGTAGCGCTGCCCAATCTGCCCGCAGCTTGGAGCGGACAGCAAATTGCCGTCGTTGCCGATTTCCAAGTTGGCATGTGGCTGGACAACACAGCGAGCATTCGACGAGCGGTAAATCGCTTGGTGAATGCTCGACCGGCGGCAGTGCTGATTGCGGGAGATTTTATCTACCACACAGAGCACGGCGAGGGCGATGTGGTGGAGGCCGTGGCGTTAACGAGGCCGCTGGTCGAAGCAGATATTCCAACCTTCGCCGTGTTGGGTAATCACGACTATTCACTGGACGAAGAGGGCGGCGACAAAAATCAAACGCTGGCCGATGCGCTTGCGGCAGCGCTTGAAGCGGCGGGCGTCGAGGTGCTGGTCAACGAGTCGGCTGCCCTCGTGCGCGACGGCGACGCGCTGTACATTGTTGGCCTCGGCTCACACTACGCACAGAACGATGATGCAGCCGCCGCGCTCGCTGGTCTGCCCACCGACGCTCCGCGCGTCGTCTTCCACCATCACCCGGACAGCTTCCGCCAGTTCCCCGCTGAAAGCGCCCCGCTCGCTGTCGCTGGCCACACTCACGGCGGCCAAATCGCCGTCCCTTTCACCCCTGAATGGACCTACCACACCTACATCCGCGGCGACGATTTTCATGCCGACGGCTGGGTTGACGAGGTCGGCGCATCGGGCAACCGGCTCTACATCAACCGCGGCATTGGCTTTAGCCTCGTGCCCGTTCGCTTTAGCGCCCGCCCAGAAATTACCTATTTTCGGCTCGTGCAAGAATAACCGCTGTAAGTTGCTTGAGGAGATAAATAACGACAACAATCCAAGCGCTGGTTTTATATGCTTGGACCGGACGCACCGTGACGGCCAAAGACAACCGTCCTATTCGTGGATCAGCACGACGGCATCGCGGGCGGGGACGGCAATGTCGGCCAGTTGACCGTCGACGACCGTGACATTGTCGCCCGTTTGCGGCCACACCTGGTGGAAGATTGTGCCGTCGGCCAGCGCAGAGGCGACCGACGCCGTGGCGTCCGCCTCGCCCGCGTTGAAGATAACGACGGCTTCGGCATCGCCCAGCACGCGCCCAAAGCCATAGAGCTGCTTCTCGACCAAGAGCGTCTGGAAGCGCCCGGTGCGCAGGACTTCGTGCGCGTGGCGCATGGCGATGATGCGCCTGTAAAATTCGAGCAGTTCGGTGTGCCACACCTCCTCATTGTCCCACGGAAATGCGCCGCGGCAGTCGGGATCGTCGCCGCCCGTCATGCCGATTTCGGCGCCGTAGTAGATGCAGGGCGTGCCGGGCATCGTCATCTGGAAGAGGGCGCACAGCCGCAGGGCGGATTCGTCGCCGTCCACGATCCAGAGGGCGCGCGCGGTGTCGTGCGAGTCGAGCAGGTTAAGCTGAGCCTGGGTAATCTCCCAATCGTGCAGAGTGTTGAAGCGCTCGACGGCGCGCGAAAAATCTTGGGCGTCCAGCGGACGCAGCTGAAAGCCGCCCGGTTTGTAGCCGGTGCGCAGCGTGCCGTGGGCAAAGAAGCCGTAGGCCGTGCGGTTGAAGACGTAGTTCATCACGGCGTCGAAGCGGTCGCCTTCGAGCCAATCCTTCGCCTCGTGCCACACCTCGCCCACGATGTACGCCTCCGGGTTGCCCTCTTTGACGGTGCGCCGAAAGTCGCGCCAGAACTCCGCATCGTCGATCTCTTCGGGCACGTCCAACCGCCAGCCGTCGATGCCAAAATCGATCCAGTAGCGCGCCACGTCGAGCAGGTACTGGCGCACGCCGGGGTTGTCCGTGTTAAATTTGGGCAGCGCCGCGATGTTCCACCAAGCGGCGTAGTTGGCCGGATTCTCTTCGTCGTGCTGGTAGGGGCGCAGCGGCCAATCCTGAATGTGAAACCAATCGAGATAAGGCGAATTGCCGCCCTCCTCCAGAATGTGGTGGAAGGCCCAGAAGCCGCGCGAGGCGTGGTTAAAGACGGCATCCAGCACGACCTTGATGCCGCGGGCGTGGGCTTCATCGAGCAGGACGCGCAGCGCCTCGTTGCCGCCCAGCAGCGGATCGACCTGCATGTAGTCGAAGGTGTGGTAGCGGTGGTTGGCCGCAGAGGAAAAAATTGGGTTGAGATAGAGCGCGTTGATGCCGAGGTCGCGCAGGTAGTCGAGCTTGTCGGCGATGCCGTAGAGGCTGCCGCCCTGGTAGCCCTGCTCGCTGGGCGGCGCGCCCCACTCTTTGAAGTGCACGCCGGGCAGGGCGGGCATCCGCTCGCTACGCGCAAATCGATCGGGGAAAATTTGGTAGAAGACAGCGTTTTTGACCCAGTCGGGCGTTTTGATTTGGATATCGGTTGGCATAGATTTGTTTCTCGCGGTAGCGTTGATGATTGCGGGGGTATCATCGCGCGAGCGAGCGGGGATGTCGAGAGGGTTGGTTACATTGCTTGGAGCATATCGAGTGCGGCCGCCAGTGCGTCGAGTGCGCTGCACGGCGCAAAGTGTGATAGTCCAGCGCTCGTATTTGCGCCGTGCGATGCACTCACCGCCCGGCCAACTTGGTTGAATCCTGAGTGCAATGCACGGTCAGCTATCCGACGGGACGTGCCATCGCGCCTTTGACCGTGCAGCGCACTCGACCGGCATTTCTCTCACGCCGCCACTCGCTCCGCGCCCAGCGCCGCCACCACCGTAGACAACCCCGCCGTCTCCGCGTGGCGCTGCGTCTGCGCGACCAGCTCGTCGACCGGCGCGTCGGTTGGCGCGTGGCGGGCAACGGTCGCCACCACCTCGGCGTACTCTTCAAGCAGGCTGCGCTCGCCCGCAAAGCGCAAAGCCTGCCGCAGCAGATGGTCTCGCTTGGCAATGTCCGCCCGCGCGTGGGCAACGTCGGCCAGGCCGAGCATGGCGCGGATGTGGGTGTAGGGGTAGAGGTGAACCGGATCGGCCAGCGCTTCATTGAGGCGCGACTCGGCCTCGTCCAAATCGCCGCGGGCAAAGGCGACGAGGCCCAGGCCAATGGTGGCGCTGTTGCGGTGGTTGCGGAAGGCATCGCGCCCGGCTAGAAAATCGAGCACGCGCTGGAGTTGGCGCTCGGCGCGCTCCAGCTGCCCATCGCGCAGCGAGATCGAGTAGGCGCTGGCAATGCGCGGCCACAGGCTGGCGACTTCGGCGGCCACGCCCTGCACCTGACGGTTGAGCGCGATGCTCTGCTCGTTGAGCCGGCGGCTGGCGTCGGCGTCGCCCTGCATCCGGGCCAGCGTGGCCAGCTGGTGGTAAGCGACGCCCGCGGCCAGCGGCTGGCGCGTCCGCGTTGCCATCTCGACGACGGCGTCCAGACAGGCGCGCGCGGCCTCGGTTTGGCCCTGCACGCGCAGCACCCAGGCATAGCTCAGCAGCGGCATCACGGCGTGGACGGGATCGAAGAGCTGGAGCAGATCGGCGACGGGCTCGTCGATGGCCGTAGGCGGCGGGGTAAAGGGCGACCACGCGGCGTCATCCGCCTCGTCCAGCGGGTGGAAGATGGTGTGGCGACGCGCCAGCAAATCCTGCACAACGGCGGAATGGGTGGCGGCGTGCGCATTGCCCTGCTGGTCAGATTGGATCATCGCAAAGAGCGATTGCAGCATTTCGTGGCTTTCGCGCTCCTGGCCCGCGAGCTGGAGCGTGGCGGCGAGGCGGCTGTAGGCGGTGAGCATCAGCGCGCGATCGTTCTGGCGCAGCGCGAGATCGTGGAGGCGGCGGTAGGTGTCCGTCAGCCCGTCGGGGTCGAGCATGCTCTCGTAGGCGCGGCCGCGACCCGCCAGCGCTCGCGCGGCGAGATCGCCCTGTTCATCGGGGCTGGCCTCGCCCGTCACATCGAGGACGGCGAGCGCGTCGTCGAAATGCTCGATGGCCTGGCGGAAGCCAAAGGTTTGCAGCAGCGCTTCGCCTGCCAAAACGCTGTAGCGCGCGAAGGATTCCTGAGTGCGCGTGCCGGCCTGCCCAAAGTGCATGGCCGCCTCGCGCGGATTTTCCTCGGCGCGGCCCAGCGCCACCAGCGCCTCGGCCACCCGCCGGTGCAGGCGACGGCGCTGGAGCAGGCTCAGGCTGTCGTAGGCCACCTGGTGGACGACGCGGTGGCTAAAGTCCAGCCGCTCGTCCGGGCGTTCAAGCAGGAACTTGCGGCGCAGCAGCGTCTCCAAGCCGTCGAGCGGATCGCCGAGATCACCATTGTCACCGCCGGCGCTGGCGCTTTCGAGCAGATCCAGGCTGAAATCGCGGCCGATGACGGCGGCGAGCTGGAGCACGTCGAGCGCTTCGTCCGGCAGCCGCTCGATGCGCTCGATGATGATCTCCTGCACGCGCTGGTTGCGGCGCAGCGAAAGCGGGGGCCGCTCCCCGCGCGACCAGCGGTTGACGATGCGGCGCAGCATGTCGCGCAGGCGGGCGACGGCCCCCAGCCGCGCGTTTTCCGAGAGGCCAATTTCGGTGATGTCCACCTCGGTTAAATTATGCCCAGCGCTGCCGCTGGCCTCCTCGTCGACCTCGTCCTCGCTCTGCTGCCGCTCCTGCAAATCGCGCAGCGTCTCGGTGACGAAGAGCGCGTTGCCCTGCGTCTTTTCGTACAGAAACTGCACGAAGCCGCCGCTCTGCTCGGCATCCTGCCCGGTGAGGTGGGTAATGAACTGCTGAACGCCGCTGGCCGTAAAGCGCTGCACCGTTAGCGCGTCGCAGCGCCCGCTGCGCTTGAGGGCGCGCAGCAGCGTCGCCAAATCGTCGTTCTCGGCCAGCTCCTCGCTGCGGTAGGCGAGCAGCACAAAAATTGGCAGCGCCTTTACCCGCTGCGACAGCCGCGACAGCACGGCCAGCGTGTCGCCATCGGCCCACTGCAGATCGTCGATAAAGAGGGCGAGCGGTGCGCTGGAGGCTTCGGTTACCGTCGTCAAAAAGGCGACGATGCCGTCGATCAGCCGCTGGCGGTTGTCGTCCGCGCCAAGCACGTCGTCGCGCTGGGGAGCGGGCAGAGCGGGCAGGCGGTCGCGCAGGCTGGGCACAATCTGCGAGAGCTGGATGAGCGAGGCGGCGGGCAGCCCCCGTAGCGCGTTCTCCGGCAGGGCGTGGAGGTAGCGGCTCAGCGCGTCGGCCAGCGGCGCGAAGGGCAGCTCCTGCTCCAAGGCCTGGCAGGCAGCGCTGAGCACCGTGGCGTCGGCGTCGCCCGCCTGCTGCAAAATGTGGTAGGCCAGCCGCGTCTTGCCCACGCCCGCTTCGCCGTCCAGGATAAAGATTTGGCCGGAGCCAGCGAGCGCGCCATCCAGCGCCTGCTGCACGCGCGCCGATTCGTCGTCGCGGCCAACAAAGAGGCCAAGGGCGCGTTCGTCGAGCAGGGGAAGGAGGGTGGTGGTGGGCAGAGAAAGATTAAAGATTGGAGATTGAGTACTGGTTGTTGGCTGATGTACCGCCGACAACTGGTTCGCGCTCGCTGGGAATTGACTGCTGGTCGCTTCGACTTCGCCGTTCAAGATGCGGGCGTGCCACTGCTGGGTGAGCGGGCTGGGGTCGGCGCCGAGCTCGTCGGCGAGAATTTGGCGGGCGCGCTCGTAGGTCATCAGCGCGGCGGCGGAGTCGCCGGATTGGGCCTGGAAGCGCATGAGCGACTGGTAGGCATTTTCGCGCACGGGGTCGCGAGCGAGGACGGCGCGGGCCGATTCGATGGCCGCGCGGTAGTCGCCGCTGGCGGCCTGCTCATCGGCCAGGGCGAGGCGGGCGCTAAAGTAGCGTTCGCGCAGCCGCTCGCGCTCGGCGGCGGCCCAGTCGGCGTAGGGATCGGCGGCGAGGTAGTCGTCGTGGTAGAGGGCAATCGCTTGTGTTAGCAATTCTTTGCTGGTTGCGTGATGCGTGATGCGTGATGCGTGAACTGATGGCGATGCCGGTTGGTTGCTCGAAGCGTTGGCTGCTTGATTGAGTAATTGCTCGAATTCCTCCACATCGAGCCAGACGTCGGGGTGGGTACGGTAGGCGTAGCCGGGCGATTGGGTGTGGATGTATTTGGACGGGGCGCGCTTTTTGCGATCCGGCTCGAGCACGTTGCGCAGGGCGTTGATGGCGCTGCGCAGCGTGGTGGCGGCGGCGTTGGGCGCGCTATCCGGCCAGAGCAGGTCGATCAGCCGGTCGGTGGCAACGGGCTGCGGGCGCTCGGTGATCAGGATTTTGAGCAGCTGGCGCGCCTGGCGCGTGTGCCAGTCGCTCTCGGTGACGGTCTCGCCGTCGCGCTCGACCTGGAGCGTGCCAAAGGTGGTGATGCGGATGGGATAAGGAGCGGACGGGTCGCGGGTCATAGGTGAGTTGGGAACGGGCGGGACGGCGCTGTCCCGCCAGCAGGAAGTCGAGGGGTATTATAGCGCAGAGAGGAGGGGAATTCAAGCGGGGGAGCGCGTTCGTGAAGTCTGAAAGAACTAATACAATTCAGTCTTGAGGTCTTCAATTGCCTGAAGCGCAGCGGCAAGTTCTGTTTTGATTTCGTGTTTTTCAGTGTTGTAGTGGCTGAATGCATTGAGGACTAGATTGCGATATTGCTCGATATTCGCTCTCGTTGTTGGCTGAATGTCTGGATGCACCGCATTCCAGAAATCCTGTGAGGAGTAGTCTTTCAGCTTTGATTTGAAAACAAGTTCCTTTTTCTTCTTCTCACAGTATTTACGTAAAATCATCTCAAAAGCAGAACGGGCGTAGACTGCGGCGGCTTTGTAATCAGCATTGTCAAAGTGATACTGCGCCTTCACCAGCATATCTTGCTGATCAAAGATTTTGGGCACTTCATAACCCTCGCTCGTCGTTTGTGCATAAAACTCTATCGTTTTCCAGCCGCCTGCCCCCTCTAAGAAACTCTTCACATACTCGTACCATGGTTTGTCATAGGTGGTAACAAAGACCTGATAGTCGGCAAATTCATCAGTCAAAATTTTGAGCAATGGAAGACGGTTGGCAATGTCCAGCCCGATAAAGATGTCGTCTAAAAAGAGAATTTTGCAGGGGATGCCCTGAATGTGGCGTTTAATCATGCCTAGATAAATCGAGATGGCAATGGCTGAGAGGCGCGCTTCGTTGAGAAACAGATGGGGCTTGCTCACCTCCTGCCCGGCATACGTTAGCTCTACATGAACGTAGTTGCTCTCTATAGCCTGGTAGTCGTCACTGGGACGCGCTTGGCCGTAGCGCAGCGTGAGCGCGATGTTGTGATTGAAACGATCCAGAATCGGATGAGCGTGGCGTAAAATATACTCGGGACTACTTTCGTCAAAAAGCTCACCAAAGGCATCTTTGAAGGCTTGCAACGCGGTGTTGACGTCGCGCCGTTTGCTGGTGATGTTGTAGTTGCGGTCGGTTTCCTGCACAATCGCCTCCTGCACGTCCTGCCACAATTCGCCCAGTTCTTTGCCGCCGGTAAGCGAGTATTTGAAATGTTTGAGCACGCCGTTGACCAGCAGGTTGAAGAGATCAATCTCCTGCTCTTTTTTGAGGTGGTGGATGTCGAGCAAGTGCTTGTAGGTAAGGAAACTTTTGAGCTTGTTGGCGTCGCGCAGGGGGATGTCGCTATTCTTGGAAGTGGGAGAGAAGGTAAATTTCTGCGCTTTTGTGCCGCCGCTGCTGTTTGGGCTAAACGTCACGGCGACGGCGCAGCTGCCGCGCTTGGCCTCTTTGACAAAGATGTTCTCGACTTCGCTCAGGTCGATCTCTTCCATCGTCGACTGGAAGAAATCCTTGAGCGCGTAGTAGAGCGAGCTTTTGCCGCTGCCGTTTTCGCCGTAGATAAAGAGATTTTTGCCGCCGACCTGGATTTTGCACGTACCACGGAAGGCTTTGTAGTTGGTGATCTCGATTGTTTTGATTCGCATCTATTTCCCCAATGCCACCCGAATGATTCCGTGTTGGTGATTGGCTTTGTAAAGCCAATTTAGATCCATGTGGAAAAATGGAACATTCGCTCTTGACATCTCAGCTTTACTGCTGTAAAGTAAAAGGTGAGATTGCCACCCCAAATCACTCTTCTATAAGCGAAAGTCGGCTCCACGCCGTGCATCCGGTAACCGGATCTAGCTTACAGAGGGGTGATTTTTTCGATCTCAAACGGGTTTCTGCGATTGTACCAATTTTTGGGGTAATTGGGCTGATCGTAGAGATCGACCAGCAGGCTCACCTTATCCTCCACCGGCCGCAAGTAGCGCATCTCTCCACGCGTAAAGGCGCGGTAGACGGCCCAGTTCATGTAGTCGACAATGCTCAGGCAAGGTTCCCCCACCGGCGTCTGCGATTGTACGTTGACGTTTGCCGTCACCTTCACATCCCATTTCTGCTCAAAGTTGGCCACGCTGCGTCGAATGGCATGCTTCAGGGGCGCTTGTCTGCTGCGGGAACCGCGCTTGGCAAAGTAGACAAAATTTTCCTGGTATCGATGCAGCGATCCATCGAAGAGCGTGTAGATCAGGTGGTCGTAAAATTCGCTCTCTTTGGCGTTGAAGCTGTTGCGAAAGACGCGCTCGATTTTGCGGGCCACGATGAATTGGGCCTTGAACTCAAGCGTCGCCAGCAATTTGTAAAGCTGAAAGCGAATTTCGGGTAGGTCATCCTTGGCGTGGAAGGCGACGCGCGTTTTTTCTAGCGAAGGGACGCCCTGGAAATAGGGATCGTTGAGAATCTCTTGCTGCAAAGAGAGCAGGCCTTGGCGCAGGGCTTGGGGAGTTTGCGTCTCGATAAAGCCGAGCAGCAGAATCGGCGAACAGCCCATTTGACCGACGATCAGATTTCCCTTGCGGTCGTAAAAGGTTGGATCGCCGGATTCGTCGACAAAGAACCAGCTGGCGCCAGCTTGAGGAGTCTGCATGGCAGGGCTACTGCTTCAGTGCTTCCTGGATGATGCGCACCTCTTCCACGCTGTCCAGCGTTTCCAGGTGGTTGCGCACGGGATGGCTGGGATCGTAGAGGCGCTCGAATTCGCGCTGAATAATGGCTAGCTTCTCCTCCTCGCTCATATCGTCGTCGATGGGCGTGGGGTTGCCCAGGTGGGCGAGGATTTCTTTGCCCGCGGCTTTGAGCTCGGCGGGGAAATAGAGTTCGTAGACAAGGCCGTCGATAAGTTGCTCAAAATACGAATTTATTAAGCGGTGAATAGCCCTATCTCTCCTATTAGAAACATCACAAAGGAGGGACATGTAGTCAGCTAGAATGCATAGTTTATTAGAATTTTCCTGGTCGCAAGAAGGTATGGGTAAGTTATTTATCTCATAGCTATTCACATTACTATTTGTGCTAAACGTTTTGAAGTACCAATTTACGATTTCAGAATTAAGGATAGACAAATAGTAGCCTAAATCAACTTCTTTATTATTAAAGATCATGTAGTTGACAGAATGCGCACAAAATACTCCTTCACCTAAAACATGAGCCTTAATTCTAATGTTTTCATCTACTCCTGTAATTCCCTGCATAACAAGCCGTTTAACCAGATGATGCTTCGACTTTCTCCCTTTGTTTTTTTGCAAAAACTGTTTGTAAAGAACATATTCTTTTTGGCCTTGACTCATCACTTCAGGAAAGTACCATTTCTGAATTCCCGCTCCTTTTAACAGAGGCTTTGTATTGAAGCTAGGTTCAGTGGTAAGCAGGGGTTTGTAGGTTGATAGGTTTACTTCTCCTTGGTAGCAATTTGCAATTGCTTTAAATCTTGGGTGATTTGCTACTTTCCTCAAAACATGTAATTCAATCTGCGTGGTAGATGGTATTGAATACGATTCCTTATCGAACTCTAGAATCTCAAGATTTGTAAACTGTGCCTCTTTGTTGTGTTGCATGTTTCGGTGAGACCAAATACTGAGGGCAAAAGAGTACTCTTTAGCCTTGCTGTTGACCGCCAACAGCACACAGACGCTTATTTTTGCTTGTTTGAAGACGCGCCGGTTAACATCATCCCGTTCAGGAAACGAGTCCAATCTAACAATTTTTTGCTTGGTCAAAAAATAGCGACGCAGATTCTTTGCAGATAGATCGGCAAGAAATGAGTTTTGAAAAATCTGGCAAAGAATACCCGTTGGGTTTTGTAGTTGAGTTGATTTTGCCAAAAAGAGTTTGTAGGCATTTAACTTGCGGCCTTTTGCCATGTCAAATATCCTGAGCTTTTTTATAATCTCGATCTCCTCTTTACGTTTGCCTTCATAGACATCGTAAGGTGGGTTGCCAATGACGATGTCAAATCCCTTCTTCTTATTCCAAACCTCAGAAAAGAAAACTTTAAAATCGAAATCAACACTGTAACCTGTGTACTCTTCAGCAAGTGTGAGTAGGCATTGAATCTTCTTCTCGATTTCCCATCGCAGAGCGTTCTTACTTTCACTATCGGTTTGATTGAAAAATCGAGTTTTCAACTGTTCAATCTCGGCTTCAAGTTCAAAATTGCGGAATCTGTCAGTATCTACACCAATCAGCGAATTGCCGCGTACAATCTTGTAGTCCAAATTGGGCAGCGCATCGATCTCCCCAAACTCATCCTCATCCACGATTAGCGAGAGCCAGAGGCGCAGGCGGGCGATATCGATGGCGCTGGCGTCGATGTCCACGCCGTAGATCGATTCCTGAATGGCGTGGCGCTTGAGCGCGTAGACGCTTTGACGTTCGCCATCGTTTTGGTTCATAAAAGGCTGCAAGACCGCGCGCGCGTTGACAATCTCGTTGAGCAGTCCCACCGGAAAGGCCCCCGATCCAATCGCCGGATCGCAAATCTTGATGGTGTCCAGCTTTTCGTCGATCGCCGCGGCGTGGGTGCGTACGCTTTCGGGCAGCTGAAATTCATAAGTGCTGGTCTCGCGCCCCTTTTCCAGCACGCGCAGATCGTTCTCCAGCCGCAGATGGCCCTCACGGATCAACGCTTCCAGCGCTGCTTTGGGCACGCGCTCGGCGGGCTGCTCTTCGATAAAGCCAAGCTGTCCCGTGCGGTTCTCGTTGCCCACGAAGTCACTTTGCGCCGACCCCAGCTCGCGGTAGGTGGAGGCGTCGCCGTTGAGCGCGTTGTCCAGGTAGTGGATCAGGCTCTCCTGACACATGTAGTGGACAATCTCGCGCGGCGTGTAAAAAGCGCCCTTGCTCTTGCGCTCATCCACATCGAGCATATTCTCAAAGACCTTGCCCAGCATCTCCGGATCGATGGCCACCTCTTTTTCCAGCGGCTCGTCCTCTTTAATCGTGAAGTTGTAGCGGTCAAAGACGTCGAGAATGCCGGTGCCTTCGTCACCCGCTTTGTTCTTTCGCCGTTACTAAAGAGTTGGTTGGGGAGGATGAGCCGCTCGTCTTGCCAATCGTAGTCGGCTTCAAAGAGGCCACCGTTAAGAAAGGGGATTTTGCAGGAGAATCGGTCGTACCACGAATCGTCCCGCTCCTGTGCCAGCGCTTCGTAGAAGAGATGCTGCAGCGCGTCGGCGTAAAAGTTTTCACCTTCGTGCTCGGTTTGGGCAAAGAGGGTGCGCAAAAAGGCGCGGTTGCCGCTGCCCCAAGGTGCATTTGGCTGCACGCCCAGCCAGCCCTTCTTTTGCACGAAATACAGAAAGACAATTTGTCCAAGCAGCTTTTTGCTAAAGCGGCTCACGTCCAGATTCGCGCGCTTTAGTATCTGTTCAATCTTTGCGTCACTTTGTAGATGATCCTTGAGCTTGCGATAAAGCTTATTGTACTGCTCAAAGAATTCGTCGGTCACTTTCTCGACGCTAAAGGCTTCTTCGATCTCCTCCAGCCGCGGGTCGGCGTAGTCGCGTTCGAGCAGCGGCAGCAGCTGCTTCTGAGCAGTGTACGAATCCTCGTGCTTACCCACCAGGTAGGAGTAGCGACGCGCGGGCGAGAGTACCGATTTGAGCTGAACCTTGCCCTTGTCGGTGAGTTCAGTTTCCTGCTCAACTTTGATGAAAGAGAAGCGCCAGTCCGTACCGTTATCCTCTTTAGAATAGAAGGCAGCCAGCGCTACATCCTTTTCAAACTGCTTCAGGTGGCGCACCACAAAATTGCGCAGCGAGGTGCGCGCCCGCTCCAGCTTGGCCACGCTTTTTGTTTCAATGATTAGGATGTCCAGCTCTTCGCCATCGGGGTCGGTATACTTGCCGATGCGCCAGTATTGGGAGACGTGGTCGCGATACGCTTCCCAAATCAGGTTGCCGCGGTAGTGGTTGTCCCGCAGCTCGACGTCGTTGAGCAGATTACTGATGAAGCGCGCGAACAAATCACGCTTGAAAGGTTCTTTGAAGAGCGCTTGAATATCGTCTTTGGCCTGCTGTCTCTGCACAGAAACTCCTTCTCTACTTTGAGACCAAATAGCCGGACAAGATCACCTCGCGCTTCGCCCGCAGGTTGCGTCCGGACGTTTCCGGCGTGTCGAGCAGCCGAACCTGTCGGCGCAGCACGCCCAGCACGGCCAGCGGGTCGATAGTTGTCTCAATCTCTTTCTTGATTGTCTGCGCCGTCTTTTTAGCCATCGTGCCTTCGGCCAGCATCTGGCGCACGCCCTCTAGAAATTCCAGATCGTCGTCGGTGAATTTGGGGTATTTGCGGAAGCTCTTATCCTTGAGACGACCTTCGATGTACTGCAGATTGGAGCGTCCGCCGCGCGGCGCTTTGCCCCCCTCTGCCTCCTGTGTCGTGTCCAAATCAAAGCGCTGCTTGTTGGTCTCCAGCAGGTGGTAGTAATCGCTGGGGATGGCGGCGCGGGGCGTGTCGGGCGCACATTCGAGCAGATTGACTGCGTCAAAGAAGGTAATCTCCTGCGCCCGCCCGCCCTGGTTTTGATAGAACTTCTTGAGTCGCCCCAGGCGAAAAAAAGTGATCAGCCGCTGATCATCGACCATGGTGACGTAGGAGCCGGACCGCGCCTTTTTGGGCAGCTTGCGGATGCGCTCAAAGAGGCCGGGCTCTTCATCGCGGATCTGTCGCATCAACTCCAGATACTTTAGCTCCGAATCGCCTTCTTCCTCTTCCCCCGTGTACACGCTTTTCTGGTTGAGCATCTCAAAGAGCTGCTGGCTGCCAATCTCCTCACCGTCGGACAGGTATTTGGCATCTTCGCCCAGAATGTCGTGGAACATCTGAATCTTGTTCATAATGTTCGCCTCCAGCCCCAGATGCGCATCGGCCTGGCTGGTGGGAAAGAAGTTGAAAATATAGATGTCGGGGTGCTCCGTGCCCAGGCGGTTGATGCGCCCGGCCCGCTGCAGCACGCGCGTCGGATTCCACGGCAGATCGTAGTTGATTAAAATGTTGGCGCGGTGCAGGTTGATGCCCTCGGCCAACACGTCGGTCGTAATCAAAATGCGAACGGTATCGCTCTGCTGGCGGTGATTGGGATCGTAGTTCTGCTGGATGCGCTCGCGTGCGGGAGCGGGGCTGCTGGTGATGATCTCATCCTGGCTAGTTTGATAGCGGCCTCCCTGGCTGCTGAAGAACAATACTTCGCTGGGAAACTCGCGGTTTAGCTGCTCAAAGAGATAGTCGCCCGTCTCTTTGGATTCACTAAAGATGATGAGCTTGCTGTCCGCCAGCACCGGATTGGCGTGCAGATCGTGGAGCAGCCGATCCAGCTTGGGGTCTTCATCCACGGGCTGCCAGAGCGTGCGGATCTCTCTAAGTAGACCCAGATCGTGCTGCAAATCGGTCAGAAAGCGCTTGATAAAATCTTTGGCCTCATACTTGTGCGCCCGCTCTGCGGCAACGGCCTCTTCCAACGTCTCTAAATCATCGTCATCCAGCAGCGCATAGACGTCAACCGTCTTGCTGATGTAGACCGTGCCGCTCCGGAACATTTCGATAAAGCGTTCGTAGGAGAGGATGAAGCGGTCGAGGCTTCGCTGGAAGGCGTAGAAGCTGCTCTCCAGCCGCTTGACGAGGATACCCTTCATAAAGCCCCCCACGTTGCGCTGCTGCTGCTTCTCAAATTCAGTCAGCTTTTTGCTGCCCACGTAGTAGAGCAGCGGCACATAGCGTGCATAGCGGAATTCCTGCAGCAGCTCCATGGTCAGGGTGAAAACATACTCCAGGTGGCCGTCGAACTCGTAAATCAGCTTTTGCGGGTCCTGCATCTCTGGGAAGACAAGGCCCTGCGACGCCGTATCCGTCTGAAAATAAGTCAGCACATCCGTCCGCGTGCGGCGCACCATCACGTGCTTCAGAATCTTTTCGCGAATCTCGCGCGACACTTCCCCCATGACGTGGCGATACTCTGGGTCCTGCTTATCAAGATTCGTAAAGCGCTTGCGCAGCTGAACAAAAAACTTTTCCAGATTGGGAATGCCGGGAATGGTCGAGTTGCGGGGTGCTTGGAAAAGCTTTAGCTGCGCGAAAATGTCGTCGATTGTATTATTGATAGGCGTTGCCGTCACCAGAATCACCTTTTTGCCGCGGCAGATGTCCAGCAGATCGGCATAGGATTGCGTGCCTTCATTGCGGAACCGGTGCGCTTCGTCCACCACGACATAGTCATACCGCTCCATGCCGCCGTGGATAATGTGATTGAGTTTACCCAACGACTCTACTTTGGCGGGCACGCGAAAATTCTGTAGGCTCTCTTCCCAATACTCCTGCAGCACGGGCGGGCAGATTACCAAAATGCGTCCGCGCAGCTGCTGTAAAATTTGTGCGGTAATGAATGTTTTTCCCAGCCCCACCACGTCGGCCAGGAAGACGCCATTGTATTCATCCAGCTTCTTCAGCGCCTGAATCACCGCCCGCCGCTGATATTCTAAAGACATAAACCCTTCGGGCAGGAACGGCTCAACCTGATCCTGTAGGTTGATGTCTTCTTGCAGGTATTCATAAATCAGCTTGAGGTAGAGTTCATAAGGCGTGATATTGTTGTTGAGCCAGGTCTTGTGCTCAACTGCGTCAACAAACTCGCCAGAGATATCAACGGAGTCTTTCCAGAGCTCTTCAAACTGCTCCAGTGCAAAGGCGACATCACGTCGCTGCCGTAGTTCTACGTTGAATTCCCGGTTGGCCACAAGACCCGAATAGGAAAAGTTGCTGGAGCCAGTAATAACAAAGCCGTAGTCACGGTCTTCAGGGTGAAAGCGTCCAATATAAACTTTGGCATGAATGTTGCGCGAGGGATACGCGCGAATTTCCAGCTTTCTGCCGTTACCGCCTGCTTCTGTGTCTTGTTGAGGATCGGGGCAATCGGCTTTCAAAAATTCAACAAACTTGCGGAGCCCAATCTCAAGCTGCTGATCGTGCTCGGGTGATTCTTCAATTTCGTTGATAAATTGTCGTTGAAACTGTTTCTTGGTATTACTGTGCGATTTAAAGTCGAATGTGTTCTGTGTATGATAGCCGTTGCCGTTGACAAAATGAATGGACTGATAGGTAATGTCGTCAACGCTCAAACCAACCAGAATTCGCGTTTTTTCGATGGATTCTATGGACTGGTAGAGCTGATAAAAGCCACTGGATCGAAAATAGCCAACCAACACGTCAAAAAGACGCGTGTCCTTCAAGGTCCTCTTAAAACGTTCCAGCAGCGTCTGCCCTTCGTCATTGGTGAAGAAGGTGAGATCTGTATGATTAACAGCTTCACTTTTGATTGGTTGTTGAATCAATTTAAAGTGTCTTCAGTAGCTTCTGTACATCCACTGTTCGTGATCGATAGCCTATATTATAGTTGTATAAGAATGATTTGTATAGCTGAGATAATGTTTAGGACTAGCCCTGCTCAAGCAACTCCATCACCGCCCCATACGGATCGACCTCCCGTTCCTGCACCCGCTCGACCAACTCGCCCAGCCCTTCTCTGGGCAGCTGCGCCAGCACCCGCCGGTTGACCTCGGCCCGCAGTAAATCTTCCAGCGCGCTGGCGACGCGCAGCCGCTCGCGCACCCCAAACTCGCCGGACTCGTGCAGCCAGTCGCGGTGGGCTTCGAGGCGGTCGTGCAGGGCGGCGATGCCGCTGTCTTCGGCGAGGCCGCCGGTCGCCGTGGTTTTGTGAACGGTGACGCGCCAGCCGTCGGTCTTTTCGTCTTTCCCAGCGACCAAATTTGGCGGCATTGTAACGTCAAATAAAGTGCCGTGGTGCTGAATTTGGCGCGGGGCACTGTCCAGTTCCAACGCCATGTCAAGGGCGCGCACGCTGCGATCCGCGCCGGGACGATCGGCTTTGTTAACGGCGATCACATCGGCGATTTCGAGCACGCCCGCCTTGATCGCCTGCACGCCGTCGCCCATGCCCGGCGCTTCGACGACCAGCGTCGTGTGCGCCGCCCGTGCAATCGCCACCTCCGCCTGCCCCACGCCCACCGTCTCGACGATGATACGGTCAAAGTCCGCCGCATCGAGCACGTGGATCGCATCGACAGTGGTCTGGCTGAGGCCGCCCAAGCTGCCGCGCGTCGCCATCGAGCGGATAAAGACGCCGGGGTCGCCGCTGAGCGCCCTCATGCGCACGCGGTCGCCGAGCAGCGCGCCGCCCGTGAAGGGGCTGGTCGGGTCGATGGCGAGCACGGCGACCGTTAACCCCGCGGCGCGGTAGCTTCGCACGAGGGCGGTGACGAGCGTCGATTTGCCGCTGCCGGGTGCGCCCGTCACGCCGAGGATGTGGGCGTGGCCGGTGTGGGGAAAGAGCGCGCGCAGCAGGTCGCGGGCGCGCTGGTCGTCGACGGATTGATTTTCGACGAGGGTTAGGGCGCGGGCCAGGGAGAGGCGGTCGCCCTGAAGAATGGCGTGGTGGATGGGGTCGGTGGCGGGAGTGGGCATGGGCGGGTGGCATTCGAGAACGTTGGTCGAGGAACGTGACAATCACGGCCCAGGCGCGATGGGCAAGGCTCCGGTGGCTGGGGCCGTGACGGTCACGTTCGACTGCCCGCTCACGCCGCCGCTTCGGGCGCGTGCTCGCGCAGCCAACCCCGCAGCGGCACGTCCTCGTCCTTCGGTGTAAAGAAGCCGTTGGCGTTGGTGCCCCAGCCGAGCAGCTGGCGGCGGATCGGGTCGCTCTCGTCCCACAGGTGCTGCACCGACATGTCATCCTTGGTGCGGATCCAGCGGTAGCCATAACCGTAGAAGAGCACCTTGCGCGTGTGGTCGGACCAGTTGGGCGTGCCCGCGTGCCAGATGCGCCGATCAAAGAAGACGGCGGTGCCCGGCTTGGCGAGCACGGGAATCGCCCCTTCGGGCTGGCCCTCGCCGTCGGGCTTGTCGATGGTGTCGTGCAGGTGGCTACCCGGCACGACCCAGAAATTGCCGCGCCCCGCTTCACTGGTATCCGAAAGAAAGTAGCCGACCTTGAGCGAAAGCCTTGGCCGCGGGTGGCTTTCCATCTCCACGTTGACGCGCCCACTATCCTGGTGCCAGCCAAAGGTCTTGTCGTTGGCCGGCTGGCCGGAAGGCGGCGTGACGATAAGGTGCGCGTGGTAGAGGTAGATGTTCCAGCCCAGAATGTCCCACACCTTGGGCAGAATTTTGGGATAGTCGACCAGGTCGAGGAAGAGCGGGCTGTCGGGGATAAAGTCGCCGTAGAAGAGCTTGCCGTCCGCCCCGGCGCTCTGGTCCGCCTCGCGCTCGTAAATGCGATCCACGATCTCCGTCAGCCGCTCTACCTGTTGGGACGAGAGCGCATCTTCGACCATAAAGTAGCCGTCGCGCTCAAAGGCCTCGCGCTCGGTGTCGGTCAATCCGTGCTGCAAGCAGGTGGGGTCGAGTGTGTTCATGGTTTCCTCCTATTGATGAATAACTTGTGATGCGCCAATTTTGTCAGTCGTACTGTAGGTCACCTTTGCTCCGCAAGGTGACGGGATGGTCAACCCAATAGGTCGTCGTTTTCTCTTGATTTGGATTAACCCAAGCTTGTCACATAGCGGAGCATATGTGACAAGCTTTATACTCACGCATCACGCCAATTTTGTCCAGCCGCTTTATTTTCCCAGCCACTTCGCGCGACCCTGCCGCGCCTGCACGTACACGTATTCGTCCATCTTCGGCTCGCTGATGTTGCCCGTCGACGGATAGTGCGCAATCGCCTCCTCGACAATATCCACGCCCAGCCCCGGCGTCTCCGGCACGGCAATCGAGCCGTTGACCAGCTCCGGCTGTGGCTCCATCACTTCGTAGCGCTGGGGCACGTCGTCCTCGCGGTGTTCCAGAATCAGAAAGTTGGGCAGCGTCGCCAGCAGATGCACCGCCGCCATCTCGGCCACGGGGCCGAGCGAGCCGTCGTGCGGCGCAAAGGTGATGCCGTGGGCCTCGGCCATCGCCGCCTGCTTCTTCATCTGCAGCAGCCCGCCCGCGCGCCCCGTGTCCGGCTGCACCACATCAACCACCTCGCGCTCGATCAGCTCGCGCAGGCCGTAGATGTTGGCGTGGCGCTCGCCCGCCGCAATCGGCAGGTTGACCGCCGCCGATACCCTGGCGATGTTGTCCACATTCTCCGGCGCCACGGGGTCCTCGTAAAAGAAGAGCTCGTATTCCTCCAGCGCCTTGCCCAGCGAAATCGCGTCGGCGACGGTGAGCCAGGGCGGGCCGTGGGCATCGACCATGATGTCGAGTTCGGGGCCAGCCGCCTCGCGGATCGCGCGCACGCGCTGCAGCGGCTCCGTCACGCCGCCGGTTTTAACGCCGCTAAAGCCGCGCTCCATCAGCTCCAGCGCGCGATCCGGCGTGCTGGCGTGGGCGTAGCAGCGGATGCTGTCGCGGATTTTGCCGCCGAGCAGGCTGTACACCGGCACGCCCAGCGCCTTGCCCTTGATGTCCCACAGCGCCATTTCGATCCCCGTCAGCGCGCCGCCGCCGACAATACCCGTCATGCCGTGGCCCATCATGGCGATATACATCTTCTGCCAGATCCGCTCGATCTGCATCGGGTCTTCGCCGACGAGAATCTCGCTCAAATCGCGGATCGCCGTCTCGACAACTCGCGGCCAGCCGCTCGCTTCGCCGACGCCGTAGACGCCCTCGTCCGTGTGAATTTTGACGAAGAGCCAGTTGCGCTTCTGCCAGCCGCCGCCCTGCACGCCCGCATTCATCAGATAGGTTTTGATCTCGGTGATTTTCATAGGTTCCTCGTTTGCTAAAATTTTTAACGCGGAGACGCAAAGGTGGTGTGTAGTATGTCATTTCGACCGGAGGGAGAAATCTTCAGGTAATCAACGACTAGCCGATATCAAATTAGCGTGATCGCTTCGTTTGCCGTCAACAGATTTCTCCCATCCCGTCGAAATGACACGCGCTTTCTTCCCTCCGCGGCCCTCCGCGCCTTCTCCGCGCCTCCGCGTTGAGTCTTGGTCAGTACCCCGCATTGACGTAATTCCCCGCCGCGTTCGGCCCAAACCCCAGCTCGCCCCGGCGCCGGCGGAAGGCGTTGAGTTGCTCGGCATACTGCGCATCGCCGATAAAATTTTCGCGCTCCGTTGGATCGCGTTCCAGGTCGAAGAGTACCTCCGGCATCTCCTCGCCGTAGTATTGATACTTGAGCGCGTCCCGTTTAATCATCAAATTGCGCCCGCGAAATTGCGAAATCGTTTCATTGTCCCAGCGGACTTCGTCACCCCGTAGCAAACCGGCGAGGCTGCGGCTGTCCAGGCCGGGCGGCGTCGGAATGTCGGCCAGGTCGCAGAGCGTGGCGAAGAGGTCACACAGGTTGACGTTTTCGTCCACCACTCTGTTTGTTGGGCGAGCGCCCGCCAAGCCGTTCGGCCAGCG
Organism: Caldilineaceae bacterium; assembly: GCA_965213595.1. GTDB lineage: Bacteria > Chloroflexota > Anaerolineae > Caldilineales > Caldilineaceae > JBCCFC01. Next base: position 418,165 of record CBDBZO010000004.1, read on the forward strand.
CACGATCAGCGGCACGCGGGCGCTGGCCTCGAAGAATTTCTGCTTCTCCCAGATGCCGTGCTCGCCCAGCATCTCGCCGTGGTCGCTGGTGTAGAGGATGATCCAGTCGTCGAGATTCTGGCCGACGTGCTCCAGCGCCGCCAACACGCGACCGTAGTGGGCATCGATGGTCTCGATCATGCCGTAGTAGGCCGCCGTGGCGCGGCGCAGCTCGCGCTCGCTGGCGTCGACGCCGGGCTGCACCTGGCGCTGGCTGAGGAACGGGTGCGGGAAAGTTTCTCTTTCCAAATATGGCTCGACGCGGTTGAGGTAGTAGTTAAATTTTTCAGCGTCGGTAAAATACGGATAGTGCGGCTGGTTGAGGCTGACCTTGAGCAGCAGCGGTCGCTGCCCCTGCTCGCGGTCGTAGAAGGGATCGGCAAAATAGTGCTCGATCAAGTCGAGCGCCCCCTGCACCGTGTACGCATCCTGCGCCGTGTGGTGCGCACGGCCAATGCCCGCCCGCTTCACCTCCTTTTCATCCGACCACTTCACCTCACTCGTGGGGCGCGTCACCCGCTCGAACTCTTCGTCGCGCCGCCCCTCGATGTAGCCATCGCCCACCTTGATTTGGTTGCCGATGCGCTGCGTCCAGCCCTGCATCTGGTCCGGGCCGGTGTGGTGGAGCTTGCCACAGGCGACGGTGCTGTAGGCGTACTGGCTCAAGCGACGCGCAAAGGTCATGGAGCCCGGCGCTAAATCCTCGCCAAAATGTTCGCAGCCACACGTCCGCGGCAGCTGCCCGGACATCATCGCCTGCCGACCGGGAATGCAGATCGGCGACGGCGTATACGCGTTGCGGAAGACGACACCCGTACGCGCCAGCCCGTCCAGCGTCGGCGTGCGCACGACGGAATCACCCGCAAAGCCAGCCACGTCGGGCCGGTGCTCATCGCTCATGAGGAAAAGGATGTTGGGTCGGGGCATGGGGAGTGAGTTGTTGATCGAGGTTGGGTTTTGTAGTGCAGTTGTCGAGCGTAACGCGCGGCAATTCCCAACGCGCTTTAGCAGTTTAAAGAATTAACCGGGTAATCTCGTTGGCCCGTTCGCACGTGGGCGTGCGAACTCCTCATTCCCCGTTTATTTAGTTAATCTGCTATAGCGCGTTTCGCAATGTAGGTGTCGAATTCATTCGACGCCGGTGGCGGTCAATGAACTGGGGTGGTCTTATCGGATCAAACTCAATCTGTACGCTCGAACCGCAACGTTCAGATTGTGCAACATTGCCGCTTCCAGTGCCTGAAGCGCCTGTTGCCCCTCGGCGGAGAGAAGCGACAGTGGCGCATCTGCATCACGCAAAGCGTCCAGTTGCATCTGTAGCTCAGTAGAAAGCGATATGTATTCGTCGGATTCAACCTGCGCTTGACGCTCCCGACGGCGAGCCAGATAATTGGCGACATCCTCTTCGGTCAGACCAAAATCTTCTGGTGTAAAGGTGCTATTGCCGTTCAACTCAGTCGAGTAATCCACAAGTCATTCCCTCTTCGCAGATTTGGCTTTGCGCGGTTCATTGTAACACAGGCAATACCGGTTCACGCACCACGCACCACACCCTACGCCCCGCGCCCCACCACCACGTAGACCATCCCCGCCTCCACCTCGACGGGAAAGCGCCGCAGCCGCCGTCGGTCGGTGAGGCACTCGCCGCTGGTCAAATCAAATTCCCAGCCGTGCCAGGGGCAGGCGAGAATTTCGCCCTCGCGCCCCCACCGAAACTCGCCCGGCGCGGAGGGCAAGGTCGTGCCGCTTACGCGCCCGCGGCAGACGGGAGCCAGCTCGTGCGGGCAGAGGTTGAGCACGGCGACAAAGTCGCCGTTGACGTTGAAGACGCCGATGGATTTACCGTCGATCTCCACGAGCTTGCGTGCGCCGGGTGGAATCTCTTGGACGCTGGCGATGGGGTATTTGTGCATGACTGCCCTTTAGGTAAGAATCGACGTTTTACACGCTCAATCGCTCAATCCGCGTGGCTACCCCACCCTCGCTCTCGATCAGCACCGCGCCGAGCTGCACATCGCCTTCGGCCAGCCCAAAGGGCGCGTCGCCGCCCGGCAGCCGCGTGCGCCTGTGCTGTACAAAGAACGCCGGCGCGTAGCCCTGGATGCCGCCGCCCGGCCCCGTCATCCCCACATCGGTGACGTAGGCCGTGCCTTGCGGCAGAAGCTGCGCGTCCAGCGTGGGCACGTGCGTGTGCGTGCCCACCACGGCGGCGACGCGCCCGTCGAAGGCGAAGGCGCAGCTCATTTTTTCATTGACGGATTCGCCGTGAAAATCCACGAGCACCAAATCAGTCCGGCCCGCCCACGCCGCGAGCTGCGTCTCGACGACGTCCAGCGGCTCGTCCGCCAGCGGCAGCGCCGTGCGGCTGGCAACGTTGATCACGCCGAGCCGCGTGCCGTTCTGCTCGACAATCGCCGCGCCGCGACCGGGCGCGCGCTCACCGTAGTTGAGCGGCCGCAGAATCCGCTCGTCGTCGTGGATGGCGTGGCCGTCTGGCCCGTCCCACGAGTGGTTGCCGCCCGTGACGAGGTCGACGGGCAGGGCGAAGAGGCGCGTCATCAGGTCGCGCGTCATGCCCGCGTTGCCGGGCGCCGGGTCGCCGGCGGTGAGCGCAATATTTTCGGCATTGACCACCACAAAGTCCACCCCGTGATCTTCGATGAGGCGCGGCAGATGCGTCTCCAGAAAGGCGAGCCCCGGCTCGCCCACGACATCACCGACAAAAATCAATCGTGCCATAATCTGTTCCACGTGTGAACGAATTATCAATTGGACAACGCGGCTGCAAACGCCACGTATTCGGCCGAGGCCAGACCCCGCTGCAGCGTCGCGAAGACTTTTGCCAGATCGCCCGCCAGAAACGCTTCCGCCTCCAGCCACAGGCCCGGCAGCACGCGGCTACGCAATACGCCATCCTCGTCGGGCGACAGCTCACTGTAGCGTCCTTCGTTTAGCACAAACCACGTCAGCACCTGCTCCTGCGTTTGCAGCACCAGATATTCCTGAACGCCCTGGCGTGCGTACACAGCCTTTTTTTGGTGCAGATCGTAGCTGGTGCTGCTCGCCGCCACCTCGGCAATAAATTCGGGCACGCCCTGCAGGTAACCGTCGTCGTCCACGTGGGAATTGCCGCCCGCTTCGGGATCGAGCCGCAGCATGGCGTCCGGCTGCGGTTCGTTGAGCCAGTCCATGCGGATGGTCGCATTGTCGCTGCCGCGCATAAAAGGTGTGACGGCGCGATATTGACTCATCCAGCCGATCAAGTCAAAGTGAGGATCGCCGTGCTGGCGCGCGCGGACGGGGGAGGGCCTGTAGACGATTCCTTCGATGAGTTCGGCCTTTTTGATTTCGGGGTGCGCGGCGTAGCGACGCTCGAACTCGGCGCGCGTGAGAAAGTCGCCCGCCTGCAGCGGCGGTACGCCATTTTGCTCAGGCTCGCGCGCGCGCGGCGCTTTGCTCTGCGATCTTACGGGTGCAGCCATCGTTTGCTCCTTCCTGCTCCAGCCTCTTCCAGTCGACGCCTCGTCTTAGTTTACCCCTTTGCGACGCTGCCGTAAAGCGTTGCGCTTACTCCTCAACAACTCTAACTTTGCAGATTCAACCGCAAATGGACGCAGATAAACGCAGATTTTTCAGAAATAGATAGTTTACATCTGCGTTCATCCGCGTTTATCTGCGGTTCGCCTTTCAGATTTAAAGTGGTCGCTTAGCGTTCATACGCCCGCGCCAGCCGCCGCTCCATCCAGCGCACGCCGCGGGTGAGCAGGACGATGATCACGAGGTAGATGAAGGCGAGCATGGTGAGCGACTGGAGGTAGAGGAAGGTACTGTTGTAGTAGAGGCGCGTCAGCTGGGTGAGATCGCGGACGCCGAGGATGGAGACGAGCGAGGAATCTTTGACGATGGCGATAAAGTCGTTGCCCAGCGGCGGCAAAATGCGGCGCACGGCCTGCGGCAGCACGATGTGGCGCATTTTCTGGAAGTAGCTCATGCCAAGCGCGCTGGAGGCCTCGTGCTGGCCGTTGTCGATTGATTCGATGCCGGCGCGGAAAATTTCGGCAGAGAAAGCGCCGTAGCCCAGCGCCAGCGCGATGATGGCGCGCATGGCGAGCGGCACGTCGCGGGTAGTGAGGGGAATGCCGACGAAGTTGAGCGCGCCCACGGCCAGCGGCGTCAGCGCGAAGGCAACGTAGAGCAGCAGCACCAGGATGGGGATGCCGCGAAAAATCTCGACGTAAAAGGAGGAGAGGTTGTACAAAATCGGCTGCGACGACGAGCGCGCCAGCCCCATGAACAGCCCAATCGTCAGCGCCAGCGCGTAGCCGGAGAGCGCCACGGTCAGCGTCATCACCACGCCCTGCACGAGGATTTGGCCGTCCAGCAGCCGTTCGGGCGATTGGCCGGTGATAAACCAGAAAATCTGCCGCGTTTCGCTGTCGGTGGCAATCAGAAAGGCAATGTACAGCCCAATTCCAATCGCCACAAAGAGCCACCACTGCCAGGTGGCCGCGCGTTCGCTCCAGCTGGGGCGGCGCGACGGATCCCGCCGCAGCTCGCTCTCGGTGAATTCAGCATCAGCCGCCACGGGCTTGCTCCTTGGGGGAAATGAGTTGTCGTTTCGAGCGACTGCGAGAAATCTTTTGATAGCAGACAAGCGATCTCTGCAAAAAGCAAACCTTGTGTATTGACAAGTTGCGGATTGGCAAAGAGGTACGGTTTGCTGCCAGAAGATTTCTCCCTCCGCTCGAAATGACAGTTGGCAGATACAACAAATCCGCAGAGGCCACCAAACGCGGCAACCTCTGCGGACTAACTGAGGAGATGGGAACGGCCTAGCCTCCTTCTTCCTCGGTGCTAAACCACTCGTCAAAGAGCGTCTCCAGCGTGCCGTCTTCCGTCATGTTGGCCAGCGCGCTGTTGACCGGCTCCACGAGCTGGCTGCCCGACGGGAAGATAAAGCCCAGCTCTTCGCTCATCACGGCTTCGCCCGTGAGCTTGAGCTGATCGGCGTTGACGCCCACGTAGCCCTGACCGGCCACGTTGTCGATCATCACCGCATCGACATCGCCCTGAATCAGCGACTGCACGGCCGTGCCAAATTGGTCCACGGCCACGACGCGCTCCTCGCCCACCAGCTCGACGGCGGCGTCGTAGTTCGTCGTGCCCAGCTGCGTCCCGATCAGCAGCTCTTCGTCAGCCGCAAACTCTTCCGGCTCGGTGAAGCGATCTTCATCAATGCGCGCCATCAGCACCTGCTGCGAGGTGATGTACGGGTCGGAGAAGTCGACATTCTGCGCGCGTTCCTCGGTGATGGTGATGCCGTCCGCGCCCACGTCAAAGGTATCAAACTGGCCCTCGCCGCCCATGATGGCGACCATGGCGTCCCAGCTTGTCTCGACAAATTCGGGCTCGCAGTTGAGGCGGTCGCAGGCTTCCTCAAAGATGTCGTAATCGTAGCCAATCGCCTCACCCGTGGCAACGTCGATGTAGTTGAAGGGCTGGTAGGCGTTCTCGACGGCGATGCGCAGCGTGCAGCCGCCCAGGTCGTAGCCGTCATCCGTTTCAACGATCTCGGCCTCGGAGCAGGAGACGCCCGTGTTGTCGACTGCGCCGACAGCGACAGCGGGCTCGGCGTCGCCGCCGGTGTCGGCGGCGGGTTCAACGGCGGTGCAGGCGGCCAGCAGCGTGGCCATCGCCAGCGTGAGGATCACAAAGAGTGTACGAAATTTCATGGAGTTGTTCCTTTTAGAAGTTGAGTGGTAAAGGGTCGGGTCGTCGTTGACGGGGTGGACGCACGGCGGTGTGAGACCGGAGAGGATTGTCTGAGCTTGTTATACCATATGATAAGCGAAAGGGGAAACTGTTTTTGCACAGGCGCATCACGAATTTAGGGCTCAGCGCCTTGGGCGTTGTCAGCCGACAGCAGGCGGGCCAGCGCCTCTTGCGGGGTCGCCGCGTCGACGATGGTCGCTACGCGCTCCCGCTGCTGCCGATCCAGCGTGACCAGCTCGCAGCCAAAGTGCCGGGCCACGGCGGCGTACACCGCGTCCGCGCCGCGCAGCCGATGCTTGGCCGCAGCGTCCGCCGCCCGACGACTCAGCATCTCTTCCAGCGGAATCAGCATCACGTGGGGCAGGCGGCGCACGGCATCGGCGAAGGCGATGGCTAAGGCGGCGTCACCGTGGCCGCGGCTAAGGCTGGCGGCAAGTTCCGGCAGCAGCAGCGTCGGCACGATGATGGGAATCGAGCGCGTCTTGAGGTGCTCCATAAAGGCGTGGCTGTGCGCGTGCTCCGCTTCGTCGGTGTTGAACGCACTGATAAAAACGCTGGCGTCGACGGTGTAGGTGGCGGCCATGAGATTCCTTTAGCGCCGCATTTCCGAGAGCAGCTCCGTGCTCGACACCGGCGCTTGCCAACCATGGGCAATCTCCTCGCCCAGCCGCTCCAGCTCTGCCCACGCCGAGTCATCCGCTTCGGCCACGCCGCCGGTAGTCGGCAGCGGCGACAGGAGCCCCACCGGTTCCCCGCGATACGTCACCGTGTAGCTGACGCCTGCTTCACGCACCTGCCGGACGATCTCAGACGCGTGCGTCTTTAACTCGCGCACCCCAACGGTTGCCATCTGGCTCTCCTCTCGCTGCTCTTTTACACTTGTAGTCTCTTCCGTGACTACATCTGATTGTAACAGGAAGCTGCCGAACCAACAACTCAACCCAGTGAAAGAATCAGGCAGAGGATCGCTTGTTCACTACCCGCGCCACCGCAAACCACGCCAGCCCCACCACGAGCAACCCCAGCCCGACCAGCAAAATCTGCCGCTCGACCCAGAACGCCAGAAAGAGGCAGGCCGCCAGCCCCGTCCACGAAATCCAGCGCGGGTAGAAGCGCTCGGCATCGGAAAGGCGCAGCGCCGAGGCGTTGGTGAGCGCGTAGTAGACGAGCACGGTAAAGGCGCTAAACGACCAGGTGGTGCGCACGTTGCCAATCAGCGCCAGCGCGCCCACGACCACGCCCATCACGATCACGGAGACGTAGGGCGTCGTCCCCGCCGCATCCAGCCGGGCAACGGCGCTCGGCATGTCGCGGCGGCGACCCATGGCGAGCAGAACGCGCGAGAGGCCGAGAATCAGGTTGAGCAGCACGCCCAGCATGGCGGTGATCGCGCCGATTGCAAGGATGGTTGATGCGCCGGGAATGCCAAACTCGCGGGCGGCGACTTCGAGCGGCGCGGCGATCTGTGCCGTGGCCGCGCTCAAGCCGTCCGCGCCCAAAATACCGACGCCGACCACGGCGACCAAGACATACAAAACCATCGTCACGATCATGGTCACGATGATGGCGCGCGGAATGGTGCGCCGCGGATCGCGGACTTCCTCGCCCAGCGTGGCGATGCGGCCGTAGCCCGTGTAGGCGACGAACATCAGCGCGCTCGCGTTGAGCAGCGCGGCGACAAAGTCACCAAAGCCCCCCGGTTCGGCAGCATTCGGATCGATGGGCAAGGGTGCGGCAAAGAAGGGCGCAAAGTTGACGCCGCGCACGTTGGGCAAACCCGCCACGGTGAAGAACGCCAGCACGGCCAGCGTCACCGAGACGATGGCGATGTTGACGGCGTTGCTGCGTCGGATGCCGGTGACGACGACGGCGGTGAGCGCGGCCACGGCCAGCACGGCCAGCGCGATCTGCAGCGTGCGGCTCTCGCCGCCAAAGGCGTTGAGCAGGTAGCCGCCAAAGCCCAGCGCCGCCGTCGCCGCCGAGGCGGATTTGGCGAGCAGAAACATCCAGCCCGCCGTAAAGCCGAGCCAGGGCGCGAGGTAGCGGTAGCCATATTCATACGTGCCGCCGCTGACGGGGTGGTTGGCGGCGAGCTGTGCGCTGCTGAGGCCGTTGCAGATTGCCACGACAGCGCCGACGATCACCGCCAGGATCACCGCGGGCCCGGTCACGCCCGCGCCGATGCCGATGCTCACGAAGACGCCCGTGCCGATCATCGAGCCAAGGCCCATCATCAGCGCGCCGAAGATGCCGAGTTCGCGCCGCAGCTGGGGAGGAGTGGTCATGGGGTGATTCCTTTGTGTCGTTTGGGAGGTAGATTTCAGAGAATGAGCCACGAAGGGCACGAAGGGGCACGAAGGAAGAGGGTCGAGGTGCTCGTCTTCGCGCTCCTTCGCGTCCTTGGTTGATCGCCTCTTCTGTTTTTGAAACCGACTGGAACTAAATCAATCTGAAAGCGCGTTGAAAGCAGCGGGGTGGTCAATCGATGTTACGATGGGTCGGCTTGATTTTGTCCGCTGTGTAAGCAAGCTGTGCAGCCAAATGCAAAAATTGATGATATGAATCGTTTTCTAAAAATAAGTCGACTGGGAATTCTCGCGTCCTCGACACTTTATGCGCTGAGCTTGCTGGCGTGGCGCGCGCTTTCGTGGCTCAACGCGCCCAAGCTGCTCACGACAAGCTGGCCCTGGCGGCTGCTGGAGATGATCGGCGCGTGGATTTATCTGCCGCTGGGCCTGCTGCTGATTTTGTCGGCTGCGCTGCGCAGCGGTCGCGCGGGGGCGCTGTTGGCCGTGCCGCTGCTGCTATTTTTGGTTGACTACGGCGCGCTTTACCTGCCACCTTCGCTGCGCTTTCAGCCGCGCGCAGCCCAGCGCGCGCTGGCCAGCGATCGGGGCACGCCGCTGCGCATTATGTCGTGGAACGCGCAGTCTGACAATATCAACGTCGACGGCCTGGTGGCGACGCTGGAGCGGCTGGAGCCCGATGTGGTGGCCATTCAGGAGAGCGGTCTGGTTCTCTCGGCTTCCCTGCCGGAACGCGTCGGCGAGCGTTATCCTTACCAGGAGCACTACCCCACGGGCAAGGCGTCCGGCATGGCGATCCTCAGCCGCTACCCCTTTTTGGACGCCCAGCGGCCCCACTTCCGCGAAGACCGCGAAAGCTGCAACTGCCAGCAGGTCACGCTTGATTTGGATGGTCGTCCGGTGATGTTGATCAGTGCGCACCCTTGGCCGGGCAACTTTTCGCTTCGTTGGTTTGGCCCTGTTCCCTTTGTGACCGGCTTCAACCCGCACAGTCAAAACCGCATGTTTCGCCACATCCTGGACCGAGTGGATGCCCAGCAGGCGTCGGGCGCGCCGCTGCTCCTGGTCGGCGATTTCAACACGACAGAAGGGCAGTACAACTATCGCCGCCTGCGCCAGCGGCTGGGTGATGCATTCGCCAGCGCGGGCGCGGGGCTGGGCTTTACGTGGCCCCATCAACTGCGCATCAGCGGGGTGATGCTGCCGCCCCTGCTGCGCATCGACCACATTTACTACGACGATGGCTGGCTTGTTCACCGCGCCTTTGTCGGCAATATCGACGGCTCGGACCATCGCTACGTTGTCGCTGATTTGGTGTTGAAAGAGTAGCTGCTTTACCCCACCCAAATTGGATTCGACCACGCGCGCTCGTTGTGCGCATCGCGCACCGTAACGCGCAGCCAGGGGCTGTCGAAGCGGCGGATGTCGAACTCGGCTTCGATCATTCCCTGCCCGTGCCGGTGACGCGCCACGTGCCCCAACCCCGTTACGAAAATCGAGCTCACCGGCGAGCAGCGCACGCGCACGCACTCCCCCGCCACGACTTCGATGTCGTGGATTTGCGGCCCCGTGCTCGAATAGTAGTGCCCCGCCTTGAGCGCCGCCAGCAGCGCCGCTGGCTCCAGCGTCTCGCTCTTGACGTGACACCAGCCGCGCGCAAAGTCGTGGTGGTCGGGCTTGGCGTGGTAGTCGTCCGTGGCCAGCGCGCTGTAGCGGCGACCGCGCCCGCTGAGCACGTCCAAAAAGTGCCAGCTCTCGATGCGATCGTTGTGCTCGGCGGAGACGCCGTTGATGATCTCGACGGCGTGGACATCGCCCAGCGAAAGCGCATCGGCTTCGGTAAGCGAGTACCAGTTGGGGTGGGCAATGGCGACAAACGCGCCGGCCTGCACGGCGCGCTGTGCCAACTGAGGGCCGGTCTCGGTGCTATTGCTGAGATTCTGCTCGCCACCGGCGGGCGGCGCAAAATCGAGCGGCAGGCCAACGGCCAAGATGTGCCACAGCCCGCTAAACTCCGTCTGCGGCGCGTGCAGCTCCGCGCCGATAATCGTCGTGAAGTCATCGGTGCGAAAGGGGCGCGTGTCGGCAATCTCAAAGTTGAACTGCGGCATAAAGTGCTCGGTCAGCGCGAGAAAGTCATAGCCCGCCTCGCGGTAGAGCCGACAAACTTCTTCGGGCGACTTTTGGCCGTCCGAAATGGTCGAGTGGGTGTGGAGGTTGCCTTTCCAGAAGCGGCCCGGCTTGTCGAAGGGAAGAGCGTGCATGGGTTTCCTTTGATGGTTGGATTTTTACAAGCGACCTTATCAGATTTTGTTTAACGTCGTGTAAACAACTTCAAATTCTTGATTTGACAGGTGAGGTGTATGCAGCGAAACCGGATCAATCGGTAGAAATTGCAGCGCAAGCGAATTTGTACGCCTACAATGCTTATCTCATTCGTTGTGCTAGTAAATTCGACGCGTCACTGCTGACGCTCGACAGAAAACTGCAAGATGCTGCACGCCAATTCAACGTGGAAGTTGTGGAGGTCAACTAATGGCTGCTGTTTATACCTATTCCGAAGCAAGACAAAGTTTGGCGACGATTCTTGATCAGGCCGCAGCAGAAGGCGAAGTCCAAATTTTAAGGCGTGATGGGCGAGCGTTTCGCGTCCAACCAACGGAAGACAGCGCTTCCCCGTTGGACGTCAAAGGCATTGATCTCAATCTGACGGCTGAGGAGATTGTTGACTTTATCCATGAAGGTCGCCGAAACTTTTCCTAGCCTAATTTTGACAATCCCCCGCTAACCCGCTACAATACCGCTTCACGCCCCCGTGGTGGAATTGGTATACACGGCAGGTTGAGGGCCTGTGCCCGTAAGGGCATCTCCGTTCGAGTCGGAGCGGGGGCACAAAAAGGCGGACGCGATTGCGTCCGCCTTTTTCTTTGCCTGCTCGTTGCGAGGCTCTGCGTCGCAATGGCTGCCGGATGCCCTGCGTCCCCGTTCGATTTACCCGTAGAGCCTCTCCTCCCGAATATATTGCTCCACCGCTCGCGGAACCTGGTAGCGAATTGGCTGCCGACAGCGCACGCGATCGCGAATGGTGTGGCTGGCGATTTCCAACTCCGGCATGTCCAAAATGATCACGCGCTCGCGGATGCCGGGCAGTTCACGCTCCAATCGCGGCCAGTCCAGGATCACGTCGTGGCGGCTGAGGGCCACGAGCTTGCAGTTTTCCACCAGCCACGCCGCTTCGTGCCACGTGTGCAGATCACGCAGCGAATCCAGCCCCATCAAAAAATAGAGATCAAGCGCGTTGCCCGCACGCTGGCGGATCAGCCGCACCATGTGCGAGGTGTAGTGGGGCGGCGGTCGGTCGGCGTCGATGCGGCTGACGCGGATGTAGTCCGAATCCGCCGTCGCCAGCTCGGCCATGTGCAGCCGCTGCTCGACGGGCGACAGACGCTGCCCTTGCTTGTGCGGCGGATCGCCCGCCGGTACGAGGTAGACGCGATCCAGCCCCAGCTGAAACCACGCTTCCTCGGCCAAAATGAGGTGGCCGATGTGGACGGGGTCGAAGGTGCCGCCGAAGATGCCGATGCGGCGGGGCGGGGCGTCGCCGGCGTGACCGTTGGCTTCGTCAATTAAATCGTGCCCGTTGGCTTCGCTGATTGGGTCGGTGTCACGCATGGACACGGCTCTCTGTTGGGCAGCGTTCGCGGCTGCGGTTGTCGCTTGTGAATGGACCCAGCGCTCTACTGCTCGTAGGCGTTCTCATAGCCCCACACCAGTTCGACATTGGCAATTTGCACCAGGTCACCCTCCTGCACGCCCGCCTCGCGCAGCGCATCGGCCACGCCCATCGCCTCCAGGATGCGCTGAAAACGCAGCGCCGCCTCGTAGTAATCCCAGTTCGTCATCTGCGCCGTGCGCTCAATCGCCACGCCCTCAACCTGCCACTCGCCCGGCCCAACCGGCTCAATGCGAAAGGCGCGCTCATCTGCCTCCGGCGTAATCTCGATCAGCCCCTCCTCGACGGGCTCCTCCTCCGGCGGCAGCGCATCGAGCATGGCCTGCACGCGGTAGAGCATCTCCTGCGTGTTCTCCTGCGCCACCGCGCTGATCGGCAGCACCTCGTGGCCCTGCTCCGCCAGCAAGTCGCGCACGGTGGGCCACGTGGCTTGGGCGTCCGGCAGGTCCATCTTGTTAAACACGACGAGCTGGGGGCGCTCGGCGAGGTCGGGGTTAAAGAGCGTCAATTCCTGGTTGATGGCCTCAAAATCCCCCAGCGGATCGGGGCTGACGCCGTTGAGCACGTGGACGAGCACGCGCGTGCGCTCGATGTGGCGCAAAAAATCTAGCCCCAGCCCCACGCCCTCGTGCGCCCCCTCCATCAGGCCGGGAATATCGGCCAGCACAATTTGGCGGTGCGCCACTTCGGCCACGCCCAGGTTGGGGGTGACGGTGGTAAAGGGGTAATCCGCAATCTTGGGCTTGGCGGCGCTGACAACGCTGAGCAGCGTTGATTTGCCCGCGTTGGGTACGCCGATCAGCCCCGCATCCGCCACCAGCTTGAGCTCCAGCGCAAGCCAGCGCGCCTCGCCCGGCTCGCCTTTCTCGGCAATGCGCGGCGCCTGGTTGCGCGACGACTTAAACGAAACGTTGCCGCGCCCGCCGCGCCCGCCGCGCGCGATGACGGCCTGCTGGTCGGCGCGCGTCAGGTCCGCCAGCAGCTCGTCCGTCTCTGCATCGCGCACAAGCGTGCCCGGCGGCACGGGGATCACCAGGTCGTCGCCGCCGCCGCCGGTTTTGAAGCCGCCGCCGCCGTGTGTGCCCCGCTCGGCACGAAAGTGCACCTGCCGCTTGAAGCGCTGCAGCGTGTTCAATCCCGTATCCACGCGGAAAATCACGTCGCCGCCCTTGCCGCCCTGCCCGCCAGCGGGCCCGCCGCGGGGCACGTACTTTTCACGGCGGAAGGCCACCACGCCGTTGCCGCCGCCGCCCGCTTCCACATAAATTTTAGCTTGATCAGAAAACATAACGACCATTGTACCCACGGGGCCGCTGTTTCCGCAAAACGCATATTCACCAACATCGGTATATTGAGGTAACTTGGGAGACACCAGCCAATTTAACGCCAAGTCAGACAGCCGCTTCGGATTTCAGGGACTATGCAACACGAGCTACGCTAGCGCCGGCTGAGCCCGTCGAAGCCAGAGCGGATCGATCTCCCAGATTTCCAGAGAACCAAAATTCTTTCATACTTCAAATTTCTGCAACTCGTTTGGGCAAATTGACCTAGAGTATTCGCCAACGGTATAATGGCCGTTGCGCTGGCCGTGGGGCGAGCGACAGCTGCCGGACTAGCCTTTTTGCTCAGGTGGGTGGAACGGTGAAATTGACCAGTTGCTGCACGAACAAGCTGTCAACTTCACCCGCATACCGATAGAAATCAACTGTTTATGACAACCGAAGCCACCATCCAAACGCGCGTTGACAACGATCTGAAGCAGGCGATGCGCGACCGCAACGACACGGCCAAGCTCACGCTGCGCGCGGTCAAGACGGCGCTGACCGAGGCCGTTAAGGCCAACGGCAACCAGCCGCTGACCGAGCAGGACGCCATCGCCGTGGTGCAGCGCCAGGCCAAGCAGCGACGCGACGCCGCCGCCGAATACGAGCGCCTCGGCGAACCGCAGCGCGCCGAAATCGAGCGTGCCGAACTGGGCGTGCTCGAAGAGTACCTGCCCCGGCAGATGAGCGAGGCGGAGATCGAGGTGATTGCCCGCGAGGTGATCGCCGAGACGGGCGCCAGCTCGTCCAAGGAGATGGGCAAGATCATGTCGCCGCTGATGGCGCGCGTGGCCGGTCGCGCCGATGGGCGCGCCGTTAACGCCGTGGTGCGCCGTCTGCTGGCGTAAATTGCGTCAACGGCGGCTCGACAACCCTCCTCGCCCACCAGCGGCTCGACGCATCCCACTTGAGCTGCTCATTGCAGCCCACAAACTTTCGGCAACGAGCCAAACGGCAACAGCCACTTCCGGTCTACCCCCAAAAAATTTATGGCATCCACGATTAGAGCACGTGCTGGAACCTGGTTGGGCTTTACCACCATTGGCCTCTCAATTTTGGTCTTGGGGCTGCTGGCGACCGTGCTGCTCACGTGGCAAACGCCGCTTGCGCCCAGCGCCCGCCTCTCCGTGGGCAACGTTGCCCAGCGCGACATTGAGTCGCCGCGCGCGCTCGACTACGAAAGCACCCTGCTTACCGAACAGGCGCGCGACCGCGTCGCCGCCAGCATTCCCCAGCAGTACGATGGCCCGGACGACCAGATTCTGCGTCGACAGCGCGAGATCGCCAGCCGCCTCATCACCGAAATCAACGCGATCCGCGACGATGCGAATTCAAATGATGAGCAAAAGGTGCAGCGCCTGATGGCGCTGGACGATCTCGATCTCAGCGCGGCGATGGCACAGCAAATTTTGGAGTTGACGCCCGCCGAGTGGCAGGGCGCGGCCCTCGAAATTCCCAGTGCGCTGCGCGGGGCTATGCGCGATGAAATCCGCGAAAGCACGCTGGAGATCGAGCGGCGCGGCGTGCGCCTGCTGGTGCAGCCCGAACTGAGCCGCGCCGCCTTTAACGTGGCGGTGGAGATCGTCCAGCAGTTGATGCGCCCCAACATGTTCCCCAACGACGAGCGCACCCAGTCGCTGCGCGAATCCGCGCGCCGCGACACGCCGCCCGAACGGGTTGTCTTTGCCCGCGGCGAAAACATCATCCGCAAGGGCGATGTCGTCACGGAGCTGGACATCGAGGCCATTCGGCAGGCCGGCCTGCTGCAGCCGGCGTGGGACTGGTGGCTGCTGGTCCGGTCGGCCAGCTTTGTGCTGGTGCTGCTGAGCGCCACGGCGCTCGCGCTCTATTACCTCTCGCCCGAAGTCGTGCAGAAGCGGCGGCTCTTCTCCTCGCTGCTGCTGCTGACCAGCGTCTATCTGCTCATTGCCAAGCTCATGCTGCCCGCCAGCGACTGGACGCCCTACCTCTTTCCCATTGCCGCCCTGGGCATGCTGCTCGCCACGCTGATCAACCTGCGCGTGGCCCTGGTTGTGGTGATTGCCTTTACGCTGCTGACCAACTACATGGTCAACGGCAACCCCATGCTCGTAACCTACGTCGGCCTGGGCGGGCTGCTGGGTGCGCTGATGATGGGCCGCCACGAGCGACTGACGGCCTTTCTGTGGGCCGGGGCAGCGGTGGGCGCCAGCAATGCGCTGGTGATGGTCGCCTTTTACGCGCCCTTTACTCGCCTGCCCGCCTCGATGGACGGCCCCCGCCTGCTGCTGACGGTGCTGCTCAACGGTGGGCTCTCCGCCAGCCTGGCGCTCATTGGCTACTATCTGCTGGGAAATCTCTTTGGCCTGACGACCACGCTCCAGCTCACGGAGCTGAGCCGACCCACCCATCCGCTGCTGCGCCAGCTTCTGCTCAAAGCGCCGGGAACCTATCACCACACAATTATCGTCAGCAACATGGCCGAGCGCGCCGCCGCCGCTATCGGCGCGGATGCCTTTTTGACGCGCGTCGGCGCCTACTACCACGACATCGGCAAAATGTCGCGCCCTTTCTTCTTTGTCGAGAACACGAACGACGAAATCTCGCCCCACAACAAGCTTGATCCCCAAACCAGCGCTCAAATTATCACCAGCCACGTGACGGACGGCGTGGCGCTGGCGCAAAAGTATCGGCTGCCGCCACGGATTCAGGACTTTATCCGCGAGCACCACGGGCGTTCGGTGGTCAAGTACTTCTTTGTGCAGGCTCAGCAGCGGGCCGTCGACCGCGGCGATGATCCGGAAACCGTCTCGCGCAATGATTTCCGCTACGAAGGCCCCAATCCCCAGAGCCGGGAAACGGCTGTGCTGATGCTGGCCGATACCTGTGAAGCCGCCGTGCGCGCGCTCAAACCCGCCACGCGCGAAGAGCTCGACGCGCTGGTCAACCGCCTGATCGACGAGCGCATCGACTCCGGCGAGCTCGACGAGTGCAACCTCACCCTGCACGACTTGTCGCAAGTCAAAACGGTTTTTATCCAAATGCTGCAGGGCGTTCACCATCCGCGCATCACTTACCCCGGCGAAATCACCACCTACGACGTGGCCGCCGTGCGCACGCGCCCCGCGCCCGGCCCCGGCCCGTCCGCCCAGCCATCGGCTCCCCGTGCGACCAACGGCCAGCCGCGCCAGCCAGCTAGCCCACGCCAGGAAGGCGTCACCATCGCCGAGGGACAGCGCGGACGCAACCCGCTCACCAACGGCACAAAGCTGCCGCCGCGTCGCCGCGCCGTAGATCGCGCCGGAGATTGACCGTGCGCACCGCTTCCCCCAATACGCCGCATCCTGCGTTGGCTGGTGCACCGTACGAAATCACCGTGCAGTGCAGTTCCCAATTTGCCCCGGAGCTGGCCCAGCATCTGTCCGATATCGATTTGATGGCTGCCGTGCAGGCCACGCTGCGCCACCAGAAGGTGACGCGCGGCAGCATCGCCATCGCCATCACCAATGACGAAACGGTGCGGGCGCTCAACCGCGACCACCGCCAGCTCGACGCGCCCACGGACATTCTCAGCTTTGGCAGCACGCCCAACGCAGCGCAGGCCGACCTGGTCCTGCCGCCGGATTTGGTCGAGGAAATGGACAGCTACTTGGGCGACCTCGTTATCGCCTACCCCTACACGCAGCGCCAGGCCGCGCGAGACGGACGCGCCATGGCGGACGAACTGCGGCTGCTGGTCGTCCACGGCACGCTGCACCTGCTCGGCCACGATCACGCCGCGCCGGAGGAGGAAGCGGCCATGTGGGCCTTGCAGGAGGAAATTCTACGGGAGCTTGCCCAGGAGGGATCGCTTAAACGCACGGCGGCAGAAACGTTTGTGGAGGAACACGCCAGCGGCAAAATTGTTTTGACAGACGCAAGCAAGCCGGATGCCCTCGCCCGCAAACGCCACGCCGACCGCAACTTCTTCACGGGTCGCTGGTTTAGCTTCCGCGCCGCCGTGGACGGCACGCTGCACACGCTGCGCAGCCAGCCCAACGCCTGGATCGAGCTGGCGGCGATTACTGTGGTGAGCGCGGCGGGCGCGTGGCTGCAAATCAGCGCCGCCGAGTGGGCCATTCTTGCCCTCACCTTTGGCCTCATCCTCGCGCTGGAAGCCGTCAACACCGCCGTCGAAGCCACCATCGACCTCGTCTCACCGGATTATCACCCGCTCGCCAAGATCGCCAAAGACGCCGCCGCGGGGGCCCTCGTCTTCGCCGTCCTGGGGAGCCTCGGCGTCGCCATTGCCGTTTTTGGGCCACGCCTGCTGGCGCTGCTGGGTTAAACCCGTGGCGCAAGCTGACAGCTTGCGCTACCCTTGCTCCCACGCCGACCGCAGCGCCCGCGCCTTCGAGATAATTGCCTGCGCCGACCAGTCCCGCTTCGGGATCAGCGCGCTGCCGATGCCCACGGCCACCGCGCCCGCCCGCGCATAATCGCCAATGTTGTCGACATCGATGCCGCCGGTCGGCACAAACTCCACGTCGCTCAGCGGTGCACGCAGTGCCTTGAGATACTTCGGCCCCACCACGTCCGATGGGAAAAGTTTGAGCAGCGTGCTGCCCGCCGCAATTGCCGTCTGCGCCTCGGTTGCCGTAAAAATACCCGGCAGGTGCAGCACATCCTGCTCGACGGCGCGCCGCACCGTCTCTTCGTCAAAGTTAGGCGCGACGGTAAACTGCGCGCCCGCGGCCACCGCTTCATCAAACTGCGCTGCCGTGCGCACCGTGCCCGCGCCAACGAGCATGTGCTCGCCGTAGCGCTCGCGCAGGTCGGCAATCACGTTGAGCGCGCCCGCGCTGTTGAGCGTCACCTCGGCGATGAGCACGGGGGCGGCCAGCAGCGCATCACCGATCTCGATGATTTCTTGTGCAGAGTAGTCGCCGCGCACGATAGCAATCAGGCCGTGCTTTTTAACGTGCGCTGCGGCTTCGGCGGCGGATATAGTTTGAACGGTCATAATCTGTTCCTCATTGATTTGATTGGCGCTACCAACGCTAGCTGCGGCTGAGCTCGCCCTCCTACGTATGTATCAAGGCAAGGTTACGTAAATATAGAAAGACAGCCTACTCCGGTAGATTGTCTGGTTACCCCCTCCCAACCTCCCCCAACTTAGGGGAGGAGCCGACGCTTCGTTTGCCCAGTCGCGGCTCCCTCCCCAAGTTGGGGAGGGTTGAGGTGGGGTTCCCCACGTAATTTACCTCACAACTCGTCCTTTTTGCCCTTAGCATGATACGCACGTAGGAGGGCGCCCCCCCGCTACGCATGAGATTGCCCCACCTCAAAGCCCGCCAAATTTTCCAGTGCCTTCACCAGGGCGTGGTTGCCGTCGCCACCCAGGCCGCGCTTCTCCAGCGTGCGGTAGAGATTGAAGATCAGCGATGTGCCGGGGACGGGCACGCCCAGCTCGTCCGCCGCATCGAGCACGAGACGCACGTCCTTCTGCTGCAGGTCAATCGTAAAGCCGGGCGACCAGTCGCGCTCGATGATTTGGGGCGCGCGGTTGGTAAACATCCAGCTGCCCGCCGCCCCTTTGCTCACGGCATCAAACGCTTTTTTCAGGTCGACGCCGCCCGCCTGGGCTAGCAGCAGCGCCTCGCACATGGCCAGGCAGTTGCCGACGACGAGCACTTGGTTGACCAGCTTTACCGTCTGCCCCGCGCCGCTCTCGCCGACGTGGGTAATCGTCTTGCCCATCGCCTCGAAAACCGGCATCGCGCGTTCGACCTGCTCGGCCTCGCCGCCGATCATGATGCTGAGCGTGCCGTTGGCCGCCCCCTCGCTGCCGCCGCTGATCGGCGCATCCAGCATGTGGACATCCTGCTCGGCCAGCGTCTTAGCAATCTGCTGCGTCACCTGCGGGCTGATCGTGCTGCAGTCGATCACGAGATCGCCCGCTTTCACGCCGTGGACGATGCCGCTCTCACCCAGAACGACCGCCTCCACATCCGGCGTGTCGCTCACGCAAACAATCGTGATGTCGCTTTGGGTCGCCACATCTGCCGGTGAATCGCCCTTGGTCGCACCCGCCTCAATCAGTGCATCGGCGCGGCTGGCGGTGCGGTTCCACACGCACACGTCAAAACCAGCCTTGAGCAGATTGTGCGCCATGCCGCGCCCCATAATGCCCAGGCCGACAAATCCAACTCGTTCGCTCATTTTCTTTCTCCGTTTAGTGGGAATTTTTTGGATAGATTTATGGTAGCGCCGATAAGGAAAATCGGCAAACAAAAAGGAGGGGCACGAAATTTCGTGCCCCTCCTTTTTGTCCGTGCGCGTAGTGGGAGGGCGCGCCCTCCCACTACGCCCGACACGCTACTGCAACATCGCCTCAATTGCCTCGGTCGTCTCCGTATCCACGCTCTCGACTTCGTTGTGCTCAATCACCTCGAAGACAAAGCGCTTCTCGAGCTCGTCCTTGTCGTTGATGATCTCGCGGTAGTCCGCCTGCACCACATCACCGGGGACGAAGTCGTTCGCCAGCAGCGATTCGCTGAGCGGGTCCTGCAGCTCGTTCTGGATCGCGCGGCGCAGCGGGCGCGCGCCGTAGTCGGGATCATACCCCTCTTCGGCAATGCGGTCGCGGGCAGATTCGGTGAGCTGGAGCGTGATTTCCTGCTCGGCCAGCTGGTTGCGCAGCGGGCGCAGCTCCAGCTCGACAATCATGCCGATCTCCTGGCGGGAGAGGCTGCGGAAGACCATTACGCCATCGAGTCGGTTGAGAAACTCGGGGCGGAAGGACTTCTTGAGCGCATCCATCACCTTGGCCTTCATCGTGCCGTACTCGGCGTCGCGCGAATCCGCATCCTCGCGCGTGATGGCAAAGCCGAGGCGGTTTGCGCCCTGGATTAGCTTCGCGCCGATGTTGCTCGTCATCAGGATAACGGTGTTGCGGAAGTCCACGCGACGCCCCTTGGCGTCGGCGAGATGGCCGTCCTCCATCACCTGCAGCAGCATGTTAAAGGCTTCCGGATGCGCCTTCTCGATCTCGTCAAAGAGAATGACGCTGTAGGGGCGTCGCCGCACCGCTTCCGTCAGCTGGCCGCCCTCCTCGTAGCCGATGTAGCCCGGAGGTGCACCAACCAGGCGGCTGACGTTGTGGCGCTCCATAAATTCGCTCATGTCGAGCCGGATCAGCGCCTCTTCGCTGCCAAACATAAATTCGGCGAGCGCCTTGGCCGTCTCCGTCTTGCCGACGCCCGTCGGCCCCAGGAACATAAAGGTGCCAATTGGGCGGCGCGGATCCTTCAGCCCGGCGCGCGCACGACGCACGGCCTTGCTGATCGCCTCCAGCGGCTCTTCCTGGCCAATGATGCGCTGCTTGAGCTCCTTTTCCATGCCCAGCAGCCGTTCGCGCTCCTCGCCCGCCAGCCGCTTGACGGGCACGCCCGTCCACATCGAGACGACTTCGGCAATGTCCTCCGCCGTCACCTTGGGGCGATTGGTGTTTTCGTTCCAGCCCTGGCGCAGCTCGCTCAGCTTCGTTTCCAGCTCGACTTCGCGGTAGCGCAGATCGATGGCGTCGTCGAAGCGCTGCGTTTCCAGCGCCTCCGCCTTCTCCTTTTGCAGACGCTTCAGGTCCATAAAGGTCTCGCGCAGGCTGTTGGCGTTGGGCGCTTTGTACATGCGCACGCGGCTGCCCGCCTCGTCGATCAGGTCAATGGCCTTGTCCGGCATAAAGCGATCCGTCACGTAGCGCGCCGCCAGGTGGGCCGCTGCGTCCAGCGCCTCATCCGTGATCGAAAGCTTGTGATGCTCCTCGTAGCGCTCCTTGACGCCCTTGAGAATCAGCACCGTCTCCTCTATGCTCGGCTCGTCCACCGTAATGGGCTGGAAGCGCCGCTCCAGCGCCGCATCGCTTTCGATGTACTTGCGGTACTCGTCCAGCGTCGTCGCGCCGATAACCTGCAACTCGCCGCGGCTGAGCGCCGGCTTCAAAATGTTGGCTGCGTCGACGCTGCTGCCCGCTGCGCCCGCGCCCACCAGCATGTGGACTTCGTCGATAAAGAGCAGGGAATTGCTGGTGATGATCTCGTCGATGATCTTCTTCAGCCGCTCTTCAAACTGGCCGCGGTACATCGTGCCGGCGACCAAGCTGCCCACGTCCAGCATCAGCAAGCGGCGGTTGAGCAGCGGCTCGGGCACGTCGCCCTCGATGATGCGCTGGGCCATGCCCTCGGCGATGGCCGTCTTGCCCACGCCCGGCTCGCCGATCAGGGCTGGGTTGTTCTTGGTGCGGCGGCTCAAAATCTGAATCAGCCGCTCGATCTCCGTCTGCCGACCGATCACCGGATCGAGCCGACCCTCCTCCGCCGCGGCCGTTAGGTCGTAGCCCAACTGGTCCATCAGCGGCGTCTTGGAGTCCTTTTTCTTGTCCTTCTGCTGCGATTGGCTCTGCAGGATGTTGCGCGCCGTCTGCGTGCGCACGCGATCCAGGTTAATGCCCAAGCCGCGCAGCACGTTGACGGCAATGCCTTCGCCCTCGCGCACGAGGCCGAGCAGCAGGTGCTCCGTGCCGATGTAGTGGTGGCCCATGAGCCGCGCTTCGTCCACGGCCAGTTCGATCACGCGCTTGGTGCGCGGGGCGAGCGAGGGCTTGCCAAAGGGCGCGCGTTCGCCGCGGCCCACCGTGCGCTCCACGGCGCGAATTACCTGGCCGGGCTCGACGCCCAGCTCGCGCAGCACTTTGACGGCCACGCCATTTTCCTCGCGCACGAGGCCGAGCAGAAGATGTTCCGTGCCGATGTAGCTGTGGTTGAGCCGCAGCGCCTCTTCCTGCGCTAGCGTGAGAACGCGCCGAGCGCGTTTTGTAAAGCGTTCAAGTTTATCTGACATGGTGTCGTTTCCTAATACAATTCCAACCTTTCGGGTACGGGGACAGTCTATCACACTTACAACGTGTGGGCCGTAACTGGTGTTCCGCTTCACAGCCGGGGGTGATTGCAAAGGAGAACCAAGCGCACTCAACGCCGATGGAAATAAGCGCAGAATGGTGTGAAACCGAGGAGCAGGGGCCGTGGCAAGTGAAGAAGTGGAACGATGGATATTTCACGGTGGTTGCTATTGTAGCGAGGATCGGGCACTCTTGTCAATTGTCCAAAATGCACCAGTTTTTCGTGCCGGGTTCAGGCAAATGGCGATAGGGGAAAAGCTCCTGATTTTCAACCTAAATAGCATATGAAACTACGCAAGCAAAAGGGGAATGTCTGCGTAGACATTCCCCTTTTGCTTGTGCAACCGACGCGTTTGAATTTTGTTTGACTATCACATCACCCAGACTATCGGCGACGTGGCGGCATCAACTATTCTAATCGTCGGCGGCGACCATCATCTCTTCGTCGGCGTAGGCAAGCTCGCGACCGCTGCTGCCGTTGCTGCCGTTGCTCTCCATGACGTCATCGCTGGGCGCAATCTGCCAGTCGATCTCGATTTGCGGCTGCGCCTGCTTGAGGCTCAGGCCCATGCGGCGGCGATCCGTATCGATGCGGATGATGCGCAACTCGTGCTCTTCGCCCTCGCGCAACACCTCGTTCGGGTGGTTGACGCGCTGCTCGGAAAGCTCGCTGATGTGCACCAGTCCCTCGATCTCGTCGTCCACAATGCGGGCAAACGCCCCAAAGTTGACGAGCTTTGTGATCGTGCAGGTAACGATTTGGCCGACCTCGTAGCGATCTTCGATCGTCTCCCAGGGCTCCGGCTCCATGCGGCGCAGGCTCAGGCCAATGCGACGGCGCTCCAGGTCCACGCTGATCACCTGTACCTTGAGCTTCTGGCCCACCTTGACGACCTCGCTGGGGTGCGAAATGCGGCTCCAGCTCAGCTCGCTCAGGTGAATCAGCCCGTCCGCCCCGCCGAGATCGACAAACGCGCCAAAGTCGGCGATGCTGTTGATCGTGCCTTCGAGGACGGCGCCCTCCGTCAGGCTGTCCAACAGCTTTTCCTTCTGCTTGCGTCGCCATTCACGCATGGCCAGGCGCTCCGAGAGGATGAGCCGATTGCGCTTGCGATCCAGGTCGATCACCTTGAGCATCAGCGGCTCGTTCATCAGGTGCGACCAGCGGTTGTCGCCCTCGTCGTCATCCCCTTCGGGGCGCGGGTGCTCGTTGGTGGACAGCTGACTGGCCGGCACAAAGCCGCGCACCTGCCCCAGCTGAACAATCACGCCGCCGCGGTTGCAGGCCGCGACTTTGCCTTCAAACATCTCCTGGTTGGCCATCAAATCCTCGGCCTGCTGCCAATCCTTCTCCGCCTCGGCGCGGCTGATGCTGAGGATGGTCGTGCCGTCCTCGTCTTCGCGCAGCACGTAGACGGAAACATCGTCACCCACGCTCAAGTCGGCGACAATTTCGCGCACGCGATCGATTTCGCGCCCGCTGACAACGCCTTCGGATTTGTAGCCAATGTCGATCAGCAGCTCATTTGAGCGCTTGTCCACTACCCTACCGGTGCGAATTTCACCCAGGTGCGGCTCCTGCAGCACCTGATCAAATTCTTCCAGCAGCAGCGCCATGGGATGGGGTTCGTTGGGTGCGTTCCCCACGCCAAAGTGCATGCCATTCATGTTGGGGTGAAAATACTTGGTTTCGGGAGCAATTTGAACGGAACTCATTACGGGTTTCTGCCTCCAATGAATAGAACGTGCCACCAATAAATGTGGCAAAAAAGTGCGAACAACTTATAAAAACCGCCCAGCCGCAAAGAATAAAGGCGACAAAGCGGGATTTATCTAATCGACCAGCGCCACGGCCTCGATTTCAACCAGCCCCCCCAGCGGCAGCGCCGCCACTTCAACGGTGCTCCGGGCGGGTGGATCGCCCGCAAACGCTTCGGCATAAATCGCATTGACGGCGCTAAAATCCGCGATGTTGGCCAAAAAAATTGTCGTTTTGACGATGCGATCCATGCCGCTGTTGGCGGCCTTCAACACGGCTGCCAAATTAGCCAGAGCCTGGCGCGTCTGTTCGCCAACCCCTTCCGCCAGTTGACCGGATTCGGGAAGAAGACCGAGCTGGCCCGAAGCAAACACAAAATCACCCGCGGCAATCGCCTGCGAGTAGGGGCCAACGGCAGCGGGCGCGTGCGGCGTCGCCACGATGGATCGATTCATTTGTCGCCTCGCGTAGGCAGGGAAGGATGGAAGTGGCCGAAAAACAAGAGCGAATAACTCAGAACGAAATTAAAAGAACCTTGGGAGAACGTGAGAATCGGTCACCCTCTACAATTATAGCGGAACTCTCCGACAACTCAAAATACAAAGCACCCAAAAAATGTATCGATTGCTGTATCTTTTTCCCAAGACCTTTTGCGCAAAGTTCGTACAACGTTTTGCCGTTAATGTGGCACAAGCGGCAGGCTGCGCCGCATGATCTCGTAATTTTCCAGCGCCTGCCCCGCGCCCAAAGCCACACAAGCGATTGGGTTCTCCGCCATGTAACAGGGCACGCCCGTCTCCTGCGTCAGCAGCGGGGCAATGTTGCGCAGCTGAGCCCCCCCGCCCGTGATCACCATGCCGCGATCGATGATGTCCGCCGCCAGCTCCGGCGGCGTCTTTTCCAGCGTCGCCCGCACGGTGCTCACAACGGACTGCAGCGGCTCCTGCAGCGCTTCGGTGACTTCGCTGCTGGTAATCTGCATAATTTTTGGCAAGCCCGTCACCTGGTCGCGACCGCGCATCTCCATCTCGCGCTCGGTCTCCATCGGCAATGCGCTGCCAATGCCGATTTTGAGCTCCTCCGCCGTCTGCTCGCCAATCAGCAAATTGTACTTCTTGCGCACGTAGCTGATGATCGATTCGTCAAAGCGATTACCGCCCACGCGCACGCTGCTCCACGTCACAATGTCGTACATGGAGACGACGGCCGCTTCCGTCGTGCCGCCGCCCATGTCCACGACCATGTTGCCGGTGGGCGTGCCGATGGGCAGCCCCGCACCATAGGCCGCAGCCAGCGGTTCGGGGATGAGGTAGGCCGCGCCCGCGCCGGCCTGCATCGCGGCGTCGTGGACGGCGCGCTCCTCCACGCCGGTTACGCCGCGCGGCGTGCTGATCATGACCTTGGGGCGAAACAGCCGGTTGAAGCTGCCGCCGCCCGTGACGGAATCAATCAGATAGCGCAGCATCGTTTCGGTAACGACAAAGTCGGCGATCACGCCGTCGCGGATCGGGCGCGCAACTTCGACGCTTTCGGGTGTGCGACCCAGCATGTCATACGCTTCGTGGCCCACGGCCACCATCGTATTGTCGCGCAGGCGAATTGCCACGACCGATGGCTCGTGCATTACAATACCCCGCCCCTTCACGTGGACGAGCACGTTGACCGTTCCCAGGTCAATCCCAATGTGTTTTTCAAACATGGAGCATATTATAAAAGGAGAGGGAAAGCCTGCTCAAATTCTATCAAGGTTAGCGGACAAAAAAGTACGGGCACGGTATACCGTGCCCGTACAAAATCTACGTTCGCACCATCTTTACGAAGCGTCCGGTCGCATTTCGCGTCGATTCGCGCCACGGCGCATTCGTCGTTCGGCAACGCGCAAGCGCAGGTTGCTGCGCTGAATCGCGGCCAGCAGCTGGGCGCGCTCCTCGGAGGGCGGATTTTCCTCCAGCGAGCGCTGGGCGCGCTGAAGCGCATCCTCGACGCTCTGCACGTCGATATCTTCGGCGCTCACGGCCTCGTCCGCCAGAATCGTGACCTTGTTGGGGCGCACCTCTACCACGCCGCCGGCCAACGCGATATAGAGCGGATCGCCGTCGGTTTGCTGCACCACCACTTCACCCACGCCCAGCGTTGAAAGCAGCGGTGCATGGCTACCCATAACGCCTATCTCACCGTTGGCCCCCGGCAGCGTGACCATGCTGGCCTCTCCCTCGAACAAACTTTTGTCCGGCGCCACAATACTTACTTGAATAGCCATAAATGCTCCATTTTGGAATTTGGATTGGGGACTTTGGGTTGGCGGCAGGTCAGTGTATACGCATCAATTCAAAATCTAAAATTCCCAATCCAAAATCTACTGCTGTGCCCGCAGCGTTTCGCCCTTCTCGACGGCCTTCTCAATTGTGCCGATCATGTAAAAGGCCTGCTCGGGCAGATCGTCGTGCTGGCCGTCCAGGATTTCGCGCGCGCCGCGCACCGTCTCCTCGATCTTGACAAACTCGCCGGATTGGCCCGTGAACTGCTCGGCCACATACATCGGCTGCGTCAGGAAGCGCTGAATTTTGCGCGCTCGCGCCACGGTGAGTTTGTCGTCCTCGCTCAGCTCCTCCACGCCCAGAATGGCGATAATGTCCTGCAGGTCCTTGTAGCGCTGCAGCGTCTGCTGCACGCGGCGGGCGACTTCGTAGTGCTCTTCACCCACGATGTTTGGATCAAGAATGCGGCTCGTTGAACCCAGCGGGTCGATGGCCGGGAAGAGCGCCTGGTCCGCCATCCAGCGCTGGAGCGTGATTGTCGCGTCCAGGTGGGCAAAGGTGGTGGCCGGGGCGGGATCGGTGTAGTCGTCCGCGGGCACGTAAACAGCCTGCATCGAGGTGATCGAGCCCGTGGTGGTGGAGGTGATGCGCTCCTGCAGCTCGCCCATATCCGTGCCCAGCGTCGGCGCGTAGCCCACGGCGCTCGGCAGGCGACCCAGCAGCGACGACACCTCGGAACCGGCCTGTACAAAGCGGAAGATGTTGTCAATAAAGAGCAGCACGTCGCGCCCCTCATCGCGGAAATATTCGGCCATCGTGACGCCCGTCAGCCCCACGCGCAGACGCGCGCCGGGCGGCTCGTTCATCTGCCCAAAGACCATCACCGTCGAATCGATTACGCCCGAATCGGTCATCTCGACCATCAGATCGTTGCCTTCGCGGCTGCGCTCGCCCACGCCGGCGAAGACGGAGTAGCCGGAGTGGAACTCGGCCACGTTGTGGATCAGCTCCTGGATGATTACCGTCTTGCCGACGCCCGCGCCGCCAAAGATGCCCGTCTTGCCGCCCTTGGTAAAGGGCGCAATCAGGTCGATGGCCTTCATGCCCGTCTCAAAGAGCTCGGCGGAGGGCGACTGCTCGTCAAAGGGGGGCGGTTCGCGGTGAATGGGGTACATCTCGCCGCCGGTGGGGGCGGGCTTGCCGTCGATCGGCTCGCCGACCACGTTGAAAAGGCGGCCCAGCGTCTGCGGCCCCACGGGCACGGTAATCGGCTCCCCCTGCGAAACGGCCCGCATCCCGCGCGTCAAGCCATCGGTGCTGCCCATCGCCACGGCGCGCACGACGCTCTCGCCGAGCTGCTGCTCCACCTCAAACACTTCGCGCCGATTTTCCGTATTGGCGTCGTTATCTACATCGACGTAGACGGCGTCGTAAATTTCGGGCAGGTCGCCTTGGTTAAACTCAAAGTCCACCACCGGCCCGCGCACGCTCTGAATTGAACCGATATACTCAGCCATTTTGGTTCTCCTTGCTCTATAGTCATCATGCTGAAGCGATTTGCAGAGAATTGTTCGCCAAACTGCGAAAACTCTTTGTGGCGCTCAGGGTAACGGTAAATGCTTTAGGCAGCAGCCGCGCTGCCGCCGATAATATCCATCAATTCGTTGGTGATGCTTTCCTGGCGCATCTTGTTATACGTCAGCCCCAGCTCGTCCACCAGCTCTTCCGCGGCGTCCGTCGCGTTGCGCATGGCGACCATGCGCGCCGAGTGCTCGCTGGCAATCGATTCGTAGAGCGCCTGCAAAATTTGCACTTCCGTAAAGCCGTAAAGCACCTGGTTGAGCACTTCTTCGGGCGATGGCTCAAAAATATAGTCCGGCGCCATATTGACGGTTGGATCGGCGGGCTCGACGGGCAGCAGCTTTTGCACCGTTGGCTCCTGCCGCATGGTGTTGATAAAGTCCGTGTAGATCGCGTGGACTTCATCGAAGTGGCCGCTGGTAAAGTCGTTGACCAGCAGTTCGGCAATCGGTCGGGCGTCGCGCGCGCCGGGGGATTCGGGCATGTCGGTAAATTCGGCGCGCACCACGGGATCGTAGCGCAGCAGCCAGTCGCGCCCCTTTTTGCCA
Organism: Caldilineaceae bacterium; assembly: GCA_965213595.1. GTDB lineage: Bacteria > Chloroflexota > Anaerolineae > Caldilineales > Caldilineaceae > JBCCFC01. Next base: position 446,397 of record CBDBZO010000004.1, read on the forward strand.
ATCGTCACCACCTCGACTTCGCGCCCCTGCTGTCGCTGCTCGCGCATAAAGGAAGCCAGCGTGCGCAGGGTGTTTGAGTTAAAGCCACCGGCCAATCCGCGGTCCGCCGTGATCAGCAGAATGCCCACGCGATTGACGGGTCGCTCCTGAATCAGCGTATTGAGCTCGGTGTCGGTGTCCGGCAGGCGCGCAATATAGGCGAGCACCTCGCGCGCCTGTTGCGCATAGGGGCGTGTTGCCATCACTTGGCGCTGGGCCTTGCGCATGCGCGCCGCCGCCACGGCCTCCATCGCCCGCGTGACCTGCCCAATGTTTTTGACTGACCGAATGCGTCGTCGAATTTCAAGTGTGCTTGGCATAGTTTAGAGAAAGATTGAAGATTGAAGACTAGAGATTGGGTACCATTCATGGCCTTCACAAATCGTTGTAGATTTGAATGCGGCGAGATTGACTCAATCTTTAATCTTCAATCTTTTTCTTATTCGTTCGGCGCCGTCCACTGATTGTTGAACTGGTCCATTGCCAGCTCCAGCGAATCGATCGTGTCCTGTGGCAGGTCCTTGGTGCGCAGGATGGTCTGGCCGATCTCCGAGTGGTTGGCATCCATGTAGGCGTGCATCTCCTTCTCCCACTGGTTGACATATTCGACGGGAACCTGCAGCAGCTTGCCATTGCCCGCTGCCCACAGGCTCATCACCATCTTGTCCAGATCGTAGGGCTGGTACTGCGGCTGCTTGAGCAGCTCCTGCATCCGGCGACCGCCTTCAAGCTGGCGCTGCGTCGAGGCGTCCAAATCGCTGCCGAATTGGGCAAAGGCCGCTAGCTCGCGATACTGGCTCAGCTCGGACTTAATACCACGCGACACCTTTTTCATCGCTTTGGTCTGCGCCGTGCTGCCCACGCGGCTCACCGACGTGCCAACGTTGAGCGCGGGGCGAATACCGGCGTAGAAAAGGTCGCTCTCCAGAAAAATCTGGCCGTCCGTAATCGAAATCACGTTGGTCGGGATGTAGGCGGAAACGTCGCCCGCCTGCGTCTCGATCACGGGCAGCGCCGTCAGGCTGCCGCCGCCAAAGTCATCGCTCAGGTTGGCTGCACGCTCCAGCAGACGGCTGTGCAGGTAGAAGACGTCGCCGGGGAAGGCTTCGCGGCCCGGTGGGCGGCGCAGCAGCAGCGAGACCTGTCGATAGGCCTGCGCGTGCTTGGTCAAGTCGTCGAAGACCACGAGCGCGTCGCGGCCCGTCTCCATGAATTCCTCGCCGATGGCGCAGCCGGCATAGGGCGCAATGTACTGCAGGGCGGCGGGATCGGCGGCGGAGGCGGTGATGACCGTCGTGTACTCCATGGCGCCATAGCGCTCCAGCGTGGAAACCACCTGGGCAATGTTGGACTGCTTCTGACCAATGGCGACGTAGATGCAGTAGAGGTCTTTGCCCTTCTGGTTGATAATCGTATCCACGGCAATCGCGGTCTTGCCCGTCTGCCGGTCGCCGATAATCAGCTCGCGCTGACCGCGGCCAATCGGAATCAGCGCGTCGATCGCCATGATGCCGGTCTGCACCGGCTCGCTCACCTCTTCGCGGGTGATCACGCCGGGCGCAATGCGCTCAATTGGGCGGCGCTTGCTCGTCTCGATGGGGCCTTTGCCGTCCAGCGGCTGGCCCACGGCGTTAATCACGCGACCGAGCAGCGCATCGCCCACGGGCACGGAGGCAATTTCGCCCGTGCTGCGCACGAGATCGCCCTCCTCGATGCCGGTATACTCGCCCATGATGATGACGCCAACCTCGTCTTCGCGCAGGTCCTGCGCCAGGCCGAGCACGCCGGTCTTGGTAAACTCGACCAGCTCGCCCGCCATCGCGCCCTCCAGCCCGGAAACAATCGCGATGCCGTCGCCTACGTTGAGCACCTCACCCACGTCAATCTGGGTGGGAGAGGCATCAAAGTTTAAGATTTGTTCCTTGAGCAGTGCGGTAAAATCGTCTGTGCGCACGGCCATAAGCATTCTCCTTTGAAATCAGCCGGATGAAAACTCACCGGGTAAAGTTCAGCCACCAGTGCAGGACACCGATGGCTGCGGCGGCTGTTGCCCAGCCGCTTTAACAAATAGGACGCTCCGCAGCGAGCGTTCAACTTCATTTAATCGCAGGTCACGTAGCAAAGCATGCGTGACCTACTGCTACACCGCCGACGTCAGCCGGTCGCGCATCGCCGCTAGACGCGTGGCGACGGAGGTGTCCGTCAGCCGATCGCCGACGCGAATACGCAGGCCACCCATCAGCGCTTCGTTGACGCGGAAGTCGTAGAGCAGGCCTTCGCCGTGCTCCGCGCTGAGCTTCTCCTGAAGCTGGCGCTTTTCGTCGTCCGTCAGCGGCACGGCGCTGGTGATTTCAACGCGGCTCGGCCCGCTGCGCCCGCTCGTCAGCTCGGCCAACGCATCGGCCACGCTGGAGAGCAGGTTGAGGTCGTCCTCCTGGATCAGCAGCTTGAGCAAATTTTGCGCTTCGGGCGAGATGTCGCCATCGACCTGGTCTTGCAGCGCACCAAAGCGCTCATCGACCGAGCGATTGTCGTCGTGAAGCGTTTGCGCCAGCTCGTCGTTGTTGCGAATGGCCTGGCCGGCTTGGGAGAGCGTCTCCTGCCAGCGCTCGACCATGGCCTGGACAACGGCCTGCGCGTAACGCTGCGCTTGCGTCTGGTTACCGTTGTTCGGGCTGCTCATTAGGCGGCGCTCCCGTTTCGCTGCTCAAGAAAATCCTGCACAAAGCGACGCTGCTCGCGCTCGTCCGAAAGCTCGCGGCCCAGGATGCGCTCGGTGGCCAGGATCGCCAGGTCAGCAATCTGCTGATTTACATCCGTCAGCGCGTTGTCTCGCTGCGTTTCCGCCTCCTGCTGCGCGCGAATCCGAATCTCTTGCGCCTCCTGCTCAGCGCGGCTGCGGATCTCTTGCGCAATGCGCTCCTGATCGCGCGTAGCTTGAGCGCGAATTTCTTGCGCCTCGCGCCGCGCTTCGTCGATCACGCGCGCCTTGTCCGCCTCGGCCTCCTGCGCCGCAGCGCTGGCCCGCTCGGTGTCCTTCATGCTCTGCTCGATGCGTTCGCGCCGCTGATCCAGCACGCGCAGAATTGGCTTATAGAGAACCAGCCATAAGATGCCCGCCAGCAGAAAAAAATTAAATACTTGTGCGGCGAGCAATACGCCGCTAAATCCGAGTTCGCCTAGCATTTCGCCTCCTTGTTTAATTTGTACGCCTGCGCCGCTGCTAGGGGTTGCCAATCAAAATCGCCGGCTCGAAAGCCGTGCCCAATCAGCCAAGCGACGCGAATCCGCGTTTAGACGAATTTGATCAACAGGGCGATAACCAGCGCGAAAATACCGATCGACTCGGCAAAGGCAATCGCCAGAATCATGTTGGTCTGAATCGTACCGGCAGCTTCCGGGTTGCGGCCCATCGCTTCCATGGCGCGCGCGCCAATCATGCCGATGCCAATGGCCGAACCGACTGCGCCAATACCAATGGCAAGACCGGCACCCAGCTGTGCCATCGCATCGGCGCTGATGCCGCCCGTGACAATTTCATCCTGCAGCAGCACGTCCATCATTAGCGCGGCAAAGGTGTAAAGAATTGTAAAGTCCATCTTGAAGCTCCTTCAATCAATTTTGGTTGATTTGCAATTTTGATTTGTCGATTTATTGAGTCGTACCAGGCTGGAACGGTTGCCACATGCCAAGCACAGCAATCAGCAAGGGGTGGATTAGTGATGCTCGCCGTGAACGACGGTGGCTTCGGTGAAGAAGACCAGCGCCAGCATGTAAAAGACCAGTGCCTGCACAAAGCCGATGAAGATTTCCAGCGCGTAGAAGGGCATGGGAATCAGGAAAGCGACGAGAAAAATCATCGTCAAAAGCACGATCTCACCGGCGAAAATGTTGCCAAAGAGACGAAAGCCAAACGCCAGGAAACGCGAGAACTGGGCGAGAAATTCCAGGAACCCCACAAAGGCATTGATGAGCTTCATCCCAATGTTTGGCCCCTCCCACAGAAAGAACTTGCGGCGATAGGTGCTCGCCCCCTGGAATTTAATACCATAATACTGAACCAGAACCATCGTGACCAGCGCCAACGCAAAAGTCATGTTGACATCGGCGCTCGGCGCGCGGAAGAGCGGAATAAAGCCCTCGCCTTCCTCCGCCGCCGCGGGGGCCGCGTCGCCGGGGAAGAAGAGCGTGCTCGCATCGGTAGACGCAATCTGGAAGTCCAGAATCGAGCCTTCGCTATCTTCACCAGGCTCCAGCTCTTCGCTCGGCTGCTCGAACTCCAACTCCTCTTCCGTCTGATCTACGTCCCCGCCGTGATAGCCCTCATACTTGTAACCGAAGGCTCCCACGCCTGGAATTAGACCGGCCCAATTGCTGATGATGACGTAGATGAAGATCGTCATCACCCAGGGGAAGAAGGTGCGTGCATGCTTGCCGGCAATGCCTTCGGCCAGACCGTAGAGATATTCGATGACCATCTCCATCGCGTTCTGGAAGCCGCGCGGCACCAGCCGCACATTCCGCGTGGCCAGCAGCGCTATCGCGATGATCACGATATCTACGAGGAAGGTGGTGAGCAGCGAATTGGTGAGCCACGCGGGGGCGCGTTCGCTAATTGGCTCGGCGGGCAGCGAGACGTGCGGCGACGGAGCGCGGAAGATAATGCTGAGAATCAGCAGAATGAGAACGCCCACCGTAATCGCTGCGTCGCGCGGGTTGTTGCGCACCCACTGCACAAAGCGCTCCCACTGCCGCTGGAACCACTGCCCAATACGGCTCAACAGCGGCTGCACACGCCTCTCGTAGAAGCTGGGCGGTGTGGAGCCAGCATAAACAACTGTAGAGGAGCCCGTCTCTTCCGTGTCTGAAGTGCCGCCCGTGGCGTAGACGACGTCGCGCTCCTCTTTGGCATCTGGTTCGCGCCGTGCCGCCTCTTCAGCGCGGGTAAAATCCAGGGCTGGGATATCTTCCGGATCGCTGTCGTAGTTGGGATTATCAACGTTTTCGGCAGGGGCAACGTCGTACTCGTCGTATGGCCGCTTGCTGGATTGAGAGGAATCCTCGACGGGGTTTGGTTTATCTTCGGGATTTTGTTCGTGTTCTGGTCGATTTGGATTCGAGTCCACGCTCGTACTCCTTTGCAATGTCTTGCCCAACCGGCAAGGAGTGGAAGGTTGCGGCCCAAGTTAACGGGGCCGCTCTTGCATTTCGTTAAAACGTTTGTTGCAAAAAAAATTTGTTGCAAGAAATCTACTGTTGCTTTTTCAAAAGATGCTTGCTCATTGGCCGGCATCGGTTCCCAACGTTGCCGCGTCGTCCTCCGCTTCTTCGGCTTCTTCGGCTTCTTCATTCGCTGGCGCAACCTGTTGGGCGATGCGCTCAAATTCGCGCGTGGCCGTGCGGACAACGACAACCGCCGCCAGCGTAATGGAAAACAGGCCGACCAGCAGCGTGATGAGCGGCGTCGTTTCCAGCAGAATATCCAGCAGCAACCCCATGAGGACGGGCAAAATTAAACAGACTAACAGAAGCAGAAAGAGGCGAAACGCGTTAATGCGTGTCGGCTGCTCAGTTTCTGCCGATATTTCTGCCCGTTGCATAAAAGTATCTCATCGGCGCGTGTGCTTGGCCGGATTATACAGGCGAGGTTGCGCCTGTGCAAATCTTCACATACCTTCTGGACATTTAACTACTGTTTGGCTGACCGCACGCCGACATTTGGCGCAGCCGCTTGATGCGGAGCCGTCTGCTATTCGCGGCGGCGGCGCGCGCGACGGGCTTCGCGCCGCGCCTGCCGCTCGTCCGCCGCAGTGGTGGCGACTTTGCCGTTGCTGACGCCCGCGCTCTCCGCCGCGCGCATGGCGCTCAAGTAGCGCATGCACGATGGGTCGTGGCCCATCAGCGCATCGGCGGCGTAGACGGCGTTGCGGATTTCGGCCTCCAGCGGATTGGTGATGGCGCACGTCATCCCCGCGGCGATGGCCATGCTGACAAAGGTGGCGTTTATGAGCGCGCGGTTGGGCAGGCCAAAGCTGATGTTGCTGGCGCCGCAGACGGTGTTGCAGCCCAATTCTTCACGCACCATGCGCACGATTATAAATAAATCGGCCCCCGCCGTATTGATCGCGCCCACCGGCATCGCCAGCGGATCGATGATCACATCCTCGCGCTTGATGCCGTAGGATTCCGCCCGCTCGACAATTTTCTTCGCCACGTTAAAGCGCACTTTGGGATCGTAGCTGATGCCGGTTTCGTCGTTGCTGATGGCGATCACCGGCACGTTGTACTCGGCGACGACGGGCAGCACGGCCTCCAGCCGCTCCTCTTCACCCGTCACGCTGTTGACAATTGGCCGCCCTTTGGCCGCCTTGATGCCCGCGATTAGCGCGGGCACGACGCTGCTGTCGATGCAGAGCGGCACGTCCGTAATCGACTGCACCAGCTCGATGCACTGCACCATCAGCTCCGGTTCCACTTTGTGCGGCTCCACGCTCGTGACGCCCGAGTTGATGTCGATCACGTGTGCGCCCGCGGCGACCTGCTTGCGCGCGTCCCGCTCCACCCGGCTGAGATCGCCCGCCAGCATTTCTGCCTCCAGCCGCTTGCGCCCGGTGGGATTGATGCGCTCGCCAATGATCACGAAGGGCTGGTCGGGGCCGATTTCGACGGTTTGAGTGGGGGATTTGACAATGGTGTTCATGGATTCCTCAGAAATTTAGTGGTCAGTTTTCAATATTCAGTTTGGTTGGTCGGTGGGCTTTGGATTAGGTTACTTGCGAAGTATAGGTTGAGGCCCTTATTATTGGCAGCGTCGCTGTCGGTTAAATATTCCGTGGATTCTTCACGCAAGGTGTTAGGCAATTTCAGGAAATTAACTATACCGGCATAAGCCATATTGGATGTGCGACGCACCTCAGAAGGTGCGACGCACGGTCGACTAGCTTTCTACGTATGTCAACTTAGACAATCTTCACCCCTCCCTTAAAGTCAACGAACCAACCCACTGAAAACTGATTACTAACCACTGCTCACTTCAACCGCTCCCACGTCAAATCTTTATGCGTCACGTCTATGTTCCCCTGCACGTCGATAAAGCGCGACGGGCTATTCTCCGGGAAGCACATCAAATCTACCGGCGCGCGCCGCTCGGTACCGTCCAGCGCCTCGCGCACGATGTCGATGTGCGGGTCGAGCCGCGTGTCCCACTTGCCGATGGCAAAGTGCGTATCGCGGAAGCGCTTGAGCAGCGAGCGGTACTTTTTCACGCTCACCTGCCCCGCCTCGCCCCAGAAGCGCGGCTCGCCGAGCAGCCCCGGTTTATCCAAAGAAGGCGGGTGCATGGAGACAACATCGGGCTTGTAGCGGTCGCCGATGGAGATTTCCACGCTGGCGTCCGGATACTCTGGCAGGTAGAGCGCCCACAAAAATGCCTTCATCAACACGTGCGCCGCGCGCTCGTTGGGATTCTTGACAAAGACCACCTGCTGGCCGTGCGCCCGCAGTGTCCACTTGCGGCGGAGAAGAAGCTCTTGCGTCATGGGTTGCCCAGAACTATACACAAGTGAGTGAACAGCGGCAGCAAAGTACGGGAGAAAGGAGAGAAGCGCACTCTAAACCTTGGGCGCTTCTGGCCGGGACCAACAAGTTAAAAGCGTTCGGTAGCGAGCGGCGCTAAACGAGGTGGCTGACGTCAAAGGGTAAGCCTTCGGGCCAGGCAGTCTGCGGCACATAGCCAATGATCTGCCTGGCGGGTTCGAGATCCATATACGGTGTCCCCTCCGCCTGGCTGGCCGCGAAGAGGATCACCGATTCGCCCGCTGGCGGATTCTCGGCTTCCACGCAGCGCTCGTAAAAGCGCTGGGCATCCTCGTGGCTAAAGAACATATTTTTGCCCGCCGGGCTGTTGACCAAATTTTTAGCTTCCTCGGCGTTGCGCGGCAGCCAGCCAATGCGCACGCTAATCACCGAAAGGTTGTGAACGCGCGCGTACATATCGCCGGCGACCTCGCCCCAGACTTTGGTCAATGCGTAGTGGTTCGTGGGGGCGGGGCCATCTTCAAGCTTGATCGTTCGGCCCAAATTTCGGTGGCCGGAAATCGTCTGCACGGTGCTGGAGAGGATCAAGCGCTGAACGCCAACCTCTTTGGCCGCCTCGCAAATGTGATAGAGGCCGATCACGTTGGGCTCCAGCAGCACCTCCATGAAGTCCGCGTCGTTGGGATAGGCCCCCAGATGGATGATCATCTCCATTCCCTCCGCTGCTTCGCGCACCTTCTCCGGATCGTTTAGATCGCCGACTACGTAATCCGCCAGGCCGGGCGTGGGGCGGCGGGCAAAGCCGCGCACGCTGTGGCCGCGGCTCAGCAGATGTTCGCACACCGGCTGGCCAATCGCGCCAGTCGAGCCGGTGACGAGAATGCGCTTGGGGTGGCTTGCTTGGTCGGGCATGTGGAATTCAGCTTTCTGTGTGGAACTTCGTTCCGGCAATTTCAAATTTAGCTAGCGGATACAGCGGATCGGGCGGATGAAGACGGATTTTCAGAACCGGAACAGCCCTTAGCGAGACTGCTCCAGCACGTAAATCCGCGGCCCACCGTTGAGCCCGCCGTTCAAATCCTCCCGCGTCAACGTCATTTCCGCCGCGCCGACGTGGGTGACCTGCTCGCTCGGGTAACGGCGGGTAAATTCGTCCACCGGCAGGATGTGCTCGATCACGCCGCGCTCGCTAAAGTAGTGCATGGGAATCACCACGCTGGGGCTCAGCTGACGAATCGCCTCGTCGAGATCGTCGAGTTCGATGGTCGGCGCGCCGCCGGTGAGCGCCAGCAGCACGTCGACCTTGCCGCGCAGGGCGTCGAGGTGCTGCTGGGGAATGGCGCTGCCCACATCGCCAATGTGCAGAACGGAGATGCCGTCCAGCGCAAAGCGATACATCGCGTTCTCGTCCGGCTCTTTGTCCTTGTAATCGTAGGTCAAGCTCTCGAAGGTGGGGTAAGCATCAACGTGGAGACCGGCAACCGTTGTTCCCCCCTCGGCCACCTCTACGGTATTCACCACGACCGGCTCGCCGCCCACGTGCGAGGGGTCGGCGTGGAACGTGTCCGTGGAGGAGCTCATCAGCACCACGTCCGCCGGCTCTTGAATGGGATCGAAATGGGAGAGATGGGGCGTGTAGGGATCCGTCACCACGGCGATGGGGTCGCCGTGGTCGGCTTGGCCTTCCAGGCGGAAGCTGGCGTGTGCGTAGAATTTGATTTTCATACGATTTCTCTCTTTCTTCTCTTTGCTATGGATTCGTGTGGCAAACGTCAAGCTAAGTTGGTATCCAGCCAGATACAATAAATTCGTCCTCGATTGTACGCCAAGCCAAGGTGGACGGCAACTCGCCTCAATAGAAAAGCCATCCGGTCTCCGCAGTAGCCAGAATCCCGGGCGCTTTGGGCACCTCTAACAAAATTTTACGCAAACTATTGTGCAGAATTCTCTTGTTTGTGTAAAAGATATTACGTACTCTAGACCCAGGCGCTCTTATTCTGAACTTGCACGCAGCGGTTCAAAAGCAGAGACTCTACAACTTCAGCAATCATTCTTTATATTTTCCCCGCGCCCGCAGGCACTCAGCGGCCGATGGCGCAACCCATCGGTAGAGACTCTCTGGAGAAAGAATTATGATCCACAAACAGCATTCTCCGCTGCCCGGCCACGTCCGCGTGACCTTTGAACTGCCCTCGTGTGTGTGGGCCGACCAAGTTTTTGTAACCGGCGAATTTAACAATTGGAACCAGCGTGCGCTGCCCATGAAGCAGTCGCGGGATGGCGTCTGGCGGGCCGAGGTGGATCTGCTGGAGGGATGCATCTACCAGTTTCGCTACCTAATTGACGGCCGGTGGCAGACGGATCACCACGCCGACGGCTTTTCCGGCAACAGCTACGGCTCGCAAAACAGCCTCGTCGATGCCACCAGCACACTCTTTTTCCCTGTCCCTACGCTTGGCAGCCAATCGGTTGGTGAATCGGTTGCCTCTGCCGTCGAAGCAGCGGACGACCCGCGCTTTGAACACCAACGCTTCGGCTCCCATCGCGGACACGCGGCGGGGCAACACCGTTCGCCCAAGAGCACGGTCGTGCCCCAGCGCCAGCGCGCGCGCACGCCGCGCGCCGGTAACCGCTCGCACGCCGTAGCGGGATGATGCGCCTCAACCCAATCTAAAGCAAAGTTCAAGATGGAAACAGGGATTTGAGCTAGACCCAAGTGAACAGGGGGAAACACCGTTTCACCCCCTCCCAGCCTCCCCCATCATGGGGGAGGAGCTGCGACTAAACAGACGACGGATCGGCTCCCTCCCCATTATGGGGAGGGGTTGACCGCTTGGGTACGCGGAGAGAGGCAGGTAAAAATTCCTGTTCCCAATTTGATTTCACTTTAATTCCCAACGCTTTTTGCGCGGTCGATCCCTTTGGGATCGACCGCGCTTTTTGTTTGCCCTCTTTTCTCCCAAGTGGCTGCGATGACGTTCGAACTCAATCCTTCACGCAAATTCCTTTATACAAAAGCCGTCAAAAGTATTAGAGAATTTCCGACTATATGGCATTCAAAAAATAACTAAGAATGCTACACTCGTAGGCGATTCCACTTTTTGCTGTTGGTAAGAACAAAATCTACCCACCCACCTCCATTGGTTGTCATCTTCGCTGCTGATTTCCCGCCATCTGCCGGTGCGAGCGCTCGACGCGGAGGCTTCAGCCAATCCGTTCACGCGAAGACCCACACAGAGGAACTCATTGATGGCACTTTACGCGCGAAGCCCGACAGAACCTGAAAAGCACGAGATCGAGCGCGCCCTGCGTTCGCCCAGCGACGAGCTGCCCATTCACCGGTTACAGATAATCATTCTCTCTGTCCAACGAAGGCGCGTGCCCGAAATCAGCCGTCGCGTTGGGCTGCATCCCATTAACGTGCGCAAGTGGATTCACCGCTTCAACGAGGAGGGCGTTCAGGGCTTGCGCAGCGGCAAATCGCCTGGGCGACCGCCCCTCTTTAGCAAAAAGCAGCGCGAACAGATTGTCAGAATCGCCAGAACGCCGCCCCAGCGGCTGGGGCTCCACTATTCCGAATGGTCGCTGCAGCGGCTGCGCAGCTACCTTGTGGAGCGTGGCGTCGTCAAACACATCAGCGTGGAAACGGTGCGCAAAATTATTCAGACGGCCCAGCAGCGGGCTGAATCCGTTGACAAGACGCCTAGCTAGCGCGCTCCCGCTTCCCTTTACCGCACGAGGCTTCGTGCGGTTTTTTTATTAACTCATGTTGCGCGCTATTTTGGCGGTACGGGCACGCCGTAGCGTGCCCGTACCGCCAGATTTGCCTCTGCTGGTTTTTCTTGAGATTCTCATACAATCCAGGCAAATGTATGCTATAGTAGTAATTTGTAGAGCGTTTAACGTTTAAACACAAGGAACTCCCGTGAAAATTTTACAAACGCGGCCGAATGCAAGCCGCATTTTTGGCCTGATCGCCGTGCTGGCCTTATCGGTTGGCCTGCTGCTGAGCTGCGCCACGCCTTCGATTGAAGCGCCCGGCAGCGAGCTGAACACCGAAGCGGATCAGGCCAATGTAGATCAGGCCGAGGCGGAGGAAGACGCCGAAGCCAATACGCTACCGGACGCCGCAGACGCAGACGCAGCAGCCGAAGATGCGGCTGACGAAGTCGCAGTTGAGGCTGATGCAGCTGAGGTCAATACGACCGAGGCCGAGGCAGCTGAGGCCGATGCAAGCAGCGCTGGGGCAACCGGCGCGGCCCAGGTCGCCAGCGTTTCGGACGAGCTGTACAAGGGCATGACGGTTGGCTTTACCCAAGAGGGCTTTGCCTTTCGCGGTGATCCCGAAGCGCCGGTGGTGCTGTACGAATACAGCGACTACGAATGCCCCTTCTGCAACCGCCACGCCCAGCAGGTCGAGCCCCTGCTCAACGACGCCTACGTGCTGGAAGGCACGACGCGCGTCATCTTCCGCGACTTCCCGCTGACCTCGCTGCACCCCAACGCGCCCGTCGCCCACGCCGCCGCACTTTGCGCCGCCGACACCAGCGCCAACGCCTTTTGGCAGATGCACGACAGCCTCTTTGATACGCAAGGCGAATGGTCCGCCCTCGGCAGCATTGACGAGCGCACCGCCTATTTTGCTGAACTCGGCGCAGACGTGGGGCTGGACGCCGAGGCGCTGACGGCCTGTATCGAAAGCGGGGAGAAGAGCGCGCAAATTGCCGCCAGCGCCGCCGAAGCCCAGGCGCTGGGCTACAACAGCACGCCCAGCTTCCAGCTGGTAAACAGCGAAGCCGATCTCGAAGCGGACGTAATTGGCGCACAGCCCTTCGAGACCTTCGCCAGCTTTATCGATGGAATCGCGGCGGGCAACGTGCCCTGCGGCCTGCCCGAATGGGCCTGCGCCGACGGCCTCGCCCCCGACCCCGATCGCCCTGGCATCACCATGGCGGGCGATTTCTACCACGGCGACCCCAGCGCGGAAACGGTCGTTGTTGAATTTAGCGACTTCCAGTGCGGCTTCTGCCGCCGCCACACGCAGGAAACGCAGCCGCTGATCGATGAAAACTTTGTCGAGACGGGCGACATCTTCTGGGTCTTCAAACAATTCCCCGCCCTCGGCCCCGCCTCGCAGGAAGCGGCCGTGGCTGCCGAGTGCGCCGCCTATCAGGGTGAATTTGAGCCGATGAAGACCGCGCTCTTTGACCGCTTTGAAGAGTGGTCGCGCGGGGAGTCGACGCCCGTCTTTGTGGAGATGGCCGCCGAGCTGGGGCTGGACACGGATGAGTACGCCAGCTGCCTGGAAGACCCCGCCACGCTGGAAAGCGTCGCCGCGGATTATGGCGAGGGCCAGAGCTTCGTTCAGGGCACGCCCACCTTTGTCGTGATCCAAGGGGAGAACGGTCAACTCGTGCAGGGCGCGCTGCCCTACGAACGCTTCGAGGAAATTTTGACGCTTGCCGTTGAGGAGGGGCTGCCGGACTAGACGTGCAGGCCTCCCGCGCAGCGGCTGGGTACATCCAGCCGCTGCGCTCCCAATCAAATTGTTTACCCCATTTTATCAATGCACCAAACCATCCCCCAACGTTTTCTAACGGCCGCGCTGCTGACGCTCGCGGTCGCCCTGGCTGCCTGCGGCGCGTCAACGCCCGCTCCCCCCGTCGACAACGCACCGCCGGTCAACTTACCGGAAGCAACCGTCGCCGCCCAGGAAGTTCCTACGGCCCCGCTCGCCGAGTCGACCGCCGGTGAACCCACGCCGGATGCAGCCACCGTGGCCGAGACAGACGACGAAGCGCCCGCCGACCCCGCGCCCACCGTTCCCAACGAAGCGACCGTCAACAACATTGCGCCGCCAACGGAGCCTGCTGTCGAACCCGTTGCCGAACCCACCGAGGAGCCCGATTGGACGCAAACGGCCAGCGTCGAAGGCGACTTTTACGTGTTCGGCAACCCCGCCGCACCCATTCGCCTCGTCGACTTTTCGGACTTTCTCTGAGGCGCTTGCCGCTCGCACGTGCTGCGAGTTGAACCCGAAATTGTCGCCAACTACGTGGCGGCTGGCAACGTCAGCCTGAGCTTCCACCACGTGCTCGATCACGGCGCGGCCTCGCTGCTCGGCTCGCGCGCGGCGGAGTGCGCGGGGCAGCAGTCCGCGCTGGGCTTTTGGCAGATGCACGATTTGCTTTTTGAGCGTCAAAGCCAAATCTGGAGTGCCAACGACGAAACGCTCGTGCAGTGGGGCAGCGAACTCGGTCTGGACGGCGACGCCCTGCGCAGCTGCCTCGCCGATCCCGCCATCGCGGACAAAGTCAATCGCCTGGACCAAGCCCGCCGCGAGCAGGGCGTTCGCCTGCGCCCCAGCTTTGATCTCAACGGTCGCCTGATTGAGGGCGCGCTGCCCTACGCGCAGTTTACGGGGCTGTTTGATGAGGCGCTGGCGCAGTAGTCTTGCACGAATATCAAGAAGGCCGGCAATTTGAAAAAGCCGCCTTCTTGTTTACAGACAACGCGGAGTGAGCATTCTCCAATGCGAACGGGCCGACGAGGGAAGTAAGCGTGCTGAGGATGCCCACTCCGCGAAATCTGGATTTACTGAAATTAAGCATACGGCCCTCCGCGTCCCCGGCGGGATATTTAATTTCTTGGAACAGCCTAAATTTCCAAATGTGCCCGGCACTGGGGGGACTTGGCGCGCCAAGTCCCCCCAGTGCTATAATGGCGTTATGCAGACGCTCGCCCCCTCCATTCGTCCCTCATCCTCCAACTCGACAAAGCCTCTCCAAGAGAAGCTGCGCGTTGTTATGCTGAGCAAGGCGCTCGTTGTCGGCGCGTATCAACGCAAGGCCGAGGCCATCGCCGCCCTCGGCGACATCGACCTGACGGTGTTCGTGCCGCCGTCGTGGGCGGACAGCCGCGGTCGGCAGGCCGCAACGCCTTGCTACACGAACGGCTACGATTTTCACATTCTCCCCGTCCGCTTCGGCGACAGCTTTCACCTGCACCACTACCCCACCCTTGCCCAGGAGCTGCACCGCCTGCGCCCCCACGTGCTGCACGTGGACGAAGAGCCGTACAACGCGGCCACCTGGCACGCGCTACGGCTGGCGCAGCGCCTGGAAATTGCCGGAACCTTTTTCACCTGGCAAAATCTCCACCGCTCCTACCCGCCGCCCTTTCGCTGGTTCGAGCAGGCCAACTACCGCGCCGCAGCGCGCGCGCTGGCCGGTAGCCAAGCCGCCGACGACGTGCTGCGCGCCAAGGGCTACAGCGCACCCATCCACCTCATCCCCCAGTTTGGCGTCGATCTCGACGTGTTTTCGCCCGCGCCCAATTGGGGTGACGATCGCTCTGCGTCGGCCACCTTTCGGATTGGCTACGCCGGTGGCCTCGTGCCCGAAAAAGGGGTGGACGTGCTGCTGCGCGCCTGCGCCCAGCTCGCGGGCGACACGGGGCAGGCGTGGCAACTGTCGCTCTGCGGGGTGGGCGCGGAGCGGGGGGCGCTGGGAAAGCTGGCGCGCGAGTTGGGCATTGCCCAGCGGGTAGAATTTCTCGGCTTCGTCGACAGCACGCGCATGGCCGCCTTCTACCGTGAATTGGATCTGCTCGTGCTGCCCAGCCGTCGCACGCCGAAGTGGCAGGAGCAGTTTGGCCGCGTGCTCATCGAGGCCATGGCCTGCGGCGTGCCCGTGCTCGGCAGCGACAGCGGCGAAATCCCCCACGTGATCGGCGACGCCGGGCTGACTTTTCCCGAAGAGAATGTCGACGCGCTGGCGGCGCAGCTGCAGCGCCTGTGCAACAGTGTCGAGCTGCGTCGGCGGCTCGCCGAGGCGGGGCGACAGCGCGTGCTGGATCGCTACACGATGGCGCAGATTGCGCGCGAAACGGTCGAGGTCTACCGGCTGCTGGCGGCGTAGCGTGCCCATCGCCAAAGCGTCTCACCCATGTACATCGCCCTCAACGCCCAACTACTCAACACCGCGGCCAGCTACCGCAGCGCGGGCGTTAGCCGCTACTGTGCGGGACTGCTGCGCCATCTTGGCGAAACAAATGGCGGCCTGGAATTTACAGCTTTCGTAAACGAGCAGGACATCAACGCCCCCGGCATCAATCTGGAACGCTCGCCGCTGCCGCTGCAGCAGCCGCTGGCCCGCATTGCCTGGGAGCAGACGGTGCTGCCCGCTCGGCTGCGCGCGCTAAATGTCGATCTCGTCCACGGCCTGGTCAACGTGCTGCCGCTGGCCACGCGCGTGCCCGGCGTCGTCACCGTCCACGATCTAAGCTTTCTCCACGGCGAAGATCGGCGACGCCGCCTCAAGCAGGCGTACCTGCGGCGGCTCTGCCGGGTCAGCGTCCACCAGGCCCGCCAGGTAATCGCCGTCAGCCAGCAGACGGCGAACGACCTAGTGCGGGGCTTTGGCGTGCCCGCCGCCAGGGTCTGCGTGATCCCCAACGGCGTCGACCCGCGCTTTGCGCCCGCTGCGCCGAAAGCGAGCCGGGCGTTTCGAGTGCGCAAGGGGTTGCCTTCGCGCTTTGTGCTGTACGTGGGCACGCTGGAGCCGCGCAAAAATTTGGCGGCGCTTGTTCGCGCCTTTGTGGCGTGGCAGCGGGCGCACCCGGCCCAGCGCGGCGAGATCAAGCTGGTGCTGGGGGGGGCGATGGGCTGGTATGCGGACGAGATTTTGGGGTTGGTTAAAGAATTGGATGCGGGGCGGGACGTGCTCTTTCCCGGCTACGTTGCGGATGTAGAATTGCCAGATTGGTATCGCGCCGCGGAACTTTTCGTCTACCCCAGCCGCTTTGAGGGCTTCGGCCTGCCCGTGCTGGAGGCCATGGCGTGCGGCACGCCCGTCCTTTGCAGCGACATTCCCGCGCTGCGCGAAATCGCCGCGGATGCCGCGCTTACCTTTGCGCCGGACGACGAGCGCGCGCTGCTCGACGGGCTGTCGCGGGGGCTGGCGGAAGCGGCGCTGCGTGCGGATCTGAGCGCGCGGGGGCTGGCGCGGGCAGCCAAGTTTTCCTGGGCTGCCACGGCGCGCGAGACGGTGGGCGTTTATCAAAATTTGAGGCTGTAGCCAGCCCATTTGTCAATCTTCATCAACCGCTTCGAGCAAAGCGACCATCTCTTCAACCGAGGCCGGAGCGTTCCAGGCGGGCCGAAGCTCGTCGATGCCGACGAACGCACCCAGAATCGGCGCGTCCTCACTTTGCTGAAACCATGCGCCATCTGGGTAAGGGATGTAGAGCGGGCCGTCGGGTCTATTCTCAAATACCGAATTGGGTTGGGGTTCCCAAGCCGACGCATCTTCCAACACGAGCAGCGTGCGGCCCAGAAAACAGTCCGTTGCCACTTGCTCGAAAGCCAGCAGGGGGCCGCGCGCAATCTGCACGACGATTACATCACCGGCCAGGACCTCATCGCCATCGACGACGTGATCAACCCGTACCTGCAAAGCCGTATAGGGCCAAGGTTCAAAATCTGGCGGAAAAACTTTCATGCCGTCCGCCACATCGATTACCTCGCCGTCGACAATCAGGTCGGCAATTTTAATGGCTTCAGCGGGCGTAGCCAGCGGCTCGTAGTCGTAATCGATGCCAGCCGAAATTACTCCATTTGTGCCATTCAGCCGACAAACGTCTGGATTGATCGAACTGCCAGCGGGTTGAACAATGCAGCTTGCGCAGAGTAGGCCGAGCGCAACAAGCAGGGAAAGCAAACTGTATTTTTGAAACATGGCCTATCTCCTGTACGATTTAGCCAGCACACCCCAGCCAAAAATATGTTATACTAACGCCATGATCAATCGAATTGCCACCTCACTCGATCTTCCCGCCGTCCCACGCAGACAAAACAACCTCCTGGCGCGGCTGGCGGCGCGCGTCGAGCCGTCGCGCTGGAAGGTTTGGCTGCTGGCCACCGACATCGCGCTGATCTGGCTCGCCTTTGGGCTGGCCTACTTCACGCGCTACGTGCTCCAGCTCTTCCGCCCGCTCGATCCCACCGCTCGCCACAGCCTGCTGGATTACGCACCATTTATCCTGGCCCTGACCATTTTGCTGCCGCTGGCCTTCCGCTTTTCGCGCGTTTACCCCTACCGCCGCGGGCGCAGTTTAATCGAGGAAATCTACCACATTGGCACGGCGACCACGCTTGGCATGATGGTTCTCATCGTAACAACGCTCGTCTTTCGCGAGCAGCTCTACAGCCGCCTGATTTTTCTCTACGCAGCGGTGTTGATCATCGGGCTGCTGACGCTGAGCCGGCTGGTGATCAAGCTGGCGCTGGGCTATCTGCGCCGCTTCGATGTCGGCGTGGAGCGGCTGCTGCTGGTGGGCGCGGGCGATGTGGGCCGCATGGTGATGCGCAACGTGGTGGCGCGACCGGAGCTGGGGCTGCGCTTGATCGGCTTTCTGGACGACAACCCGCACAAGAACCGCACCGATATTGGCCGCTTCAAGGCGCTGGGCTCCATCGACAACTTTGTGCGCGTGCTCGACAAAACCCGCGTGGACCGGGTGATTATCTGTCTGCCCTGGCAGAGCCACCGCACGGTGCAGCGGCTGCTGCGGCTGTGCGAGCGGCGCGGGCTGCGCGCACAGGTTGTCCCCGATTTTTTTCAGTTGACGATGAATCAGCTGGAGGTGGAGTCGCTCAACGGCATTCCGCTGATTGGCTCGCGCGAGAGTTCGATCCAGGGCTGGAATCTCGTGCTCAAGCGGGCGATGGACGTGGTGCTGGCGCTGCTGATCGGCGTGGTTCTGCTGCCGCTGCTGGGGCTGATTGCGCTGGCCATCCGGCTCGACTCGCGCGGGCCGATTTTCTACGAACAGGTGCGCGCGGGCAAGCACGGCAAGCCCTTCCGCTGCTTTAAATTTCGCTCCATGGTGCAGGATGCGGAAGGTCGGCTGGGCGAGGTGGCGGCCTTTAACGAAGCGACGGGGCCGCTCTTCAAAATGCGCGACGACCCGCGGCGCACGCGCGTGGGCTGCTGGCTGCGGCGCTTTAGCCTGGACGAGCTGCCGCAGCTCTACAACGTGCTGCGCGGCGAGATGAGCCTCGTCGGCCCGCGGCCCAACCTGCTCGCCGAGGTGGAGGGCTACAGCGAATGGCACCGCAAGCGGCTCGCCGTCAGCCCCGGCCTCACCGGTCTCTGGCAGGTCAGCGGGCGCAGCGATCTCACGTTTGACGAGATGGTGCTGCTCGATATTTACTACATTGAAAACTGGTCGCCGATGCTGGATGTGGGGCTGCTGCTGCGCTCGCTGCCGGCGGTGGCGCGCGGGCGCGGGGCGTATTGAGGGGAAGTAGTGCTTAGTGCTTATTGCTTATTGCTTCGAGGGATGATTATCTTGTCGAGCAAAGATGATAACCATCCGGCAGTACACAAAAGAGGGGTAATTGTCTTGTTGGCCAAAGACAATTACCCCTCTTCAATAAGCAATAAGCAGTAAGCAATACACCATCTTACTGCGTCACCCCGCCGCCGCTCTCCAGATACGCCGACAGCGCCTCCGCCATGGCGGACGGTCGCCCTTTGTCGGTGAAGAGGTTGCCGGAGGGGAAGAGATCATCGTTGGTGCTAAACCAGTTCCAGCGCTGCACGAGCCGATAGTCGTCGGCGGGGTAGCCCAGCTCTTCGTCGCGCAGGGTGTGGAAGAGATCAAACGTGCCCCACATAAAGTTGATGACGCGTTCGGGCGGAAAGCCGTAGTCCGGCGGCATGAGAATGCCGTATTCGCTGATGATCAGCGGCTTGTCCTGCTGGCCGTGCGCGGCCATCCAGCGGCGAAAGGCCACGACCTGCCCCTCGATCAGATCGAGATCATCGTGGTCCCCGATCTCGTAGAGCTGCCCCTGATCGACGCGCGCTGCCCCCTCGCGGAAGCCGGGCGGAATCTCGACGCCCCAGTTGTCGCGCTCCTCGCGCAAAATAAAGACGTGGATGTTCCACACGTCCACCGGAATTTCCTCGCCGTACGTTTCCAGGTAAAAATCCCACACGCGCTGCATGTACTCCATCCGCAGCGGCGTCACCGTGCTCATGCCGCCAATGGCGACCTGAGCCGTCGGATCAGCCACTTTGATGGCGCGGCGGACGATGCGGTAGAGGCGCGCGTACTCCTCCGGCGTCACGTTGTCCTGCCAGATCACATCCGGCTCGTTGCCGACCAACCACAGGTGGCCGGGGTTGCGCGTCGCCTGCTTGAGGATTGTCCCCACGCTCGGCGTGATTTTGCCGTCGTGCAGCCGCACCATCGGCACGAATTCCATGCCTAGGCCGGTTTCAGCGGGCAGGTCAAAGCGGTAGCGATCGGTCGCGCGCCCGGTGGGCGAGGTCGACCAGTTGAGATACCAGCCGGGCCGCACGTCCGCCCACTCGTAGCGGAGCGGATTACGCTGGCCCACGCCCGCGCCCACGCGCCAGCGCAGCGAGTAGGCTTCCGGCGCGGCCACCGCAGCAAAATCGGCGATGTCCGTGTCGCCGGGGTCGAGCGCGGGCCGTTCGGCGGCTGGCACATCAAATTGTGGCGTGGAGAGAATGGGTGTGGCGGACGCGGCTGGCGAGAGCGCCAGCACGAGCACCGCGCAAAAAAATGCGCCCGCAACGGTCTGGAGGCGCGTGGCTTTGTTTAGCATTTGTCGAATCATAGCTGTCCGTGATCTTTGCTGCTGCATTGTGTGGTTAAGGGGTTTGCCAAATATCTGTTAGCGCCTCATCCAGTTTTGTGTGGTGAAAGCGAAAGCCTTGCTCGGCCAATCGAGCCGGTATACAGTTGCGTCCGGTAAGCGCCAGCTCCGGCTCCGTGCGCATAAGCCATGAGCCAATGCGCACCGCCGATGCGGGCACAGGGGGGCTCCACGGGCGGTTCAGCGTCTGTCTAAGCAGACGCATGAACTCGGCGTTAGTAACGGGCTGGGGTCCGGTTGCGTTGTATGTCCCCTCCATATCGTCGCGCTCCATGGCCCAAAGCAGCATCTCATTCAAATCGTCTAGATGCAACCAACTAATGTACTGGTTTCCACTTCCAATTGTTCCACCCAGGTAAAATCGAGCGAACGCCGCGAGCGGCGCCAGGGCACCGCCGCTCTTGCCCAGCGCAAAGCCAATCCGCAGCAGAACTTGGCGCGTCCGCGGCAAATCGAGGCTGTGAAAAGCCGCTTCCCACCGTTCGCAAACCCGTACCGAAAAGCCCTCACCGTGGGGCGCACTTTCGTCGCAGCAGTGGCGCGTGTTGCCGTAAATCGCCAGCGATCCTGCCTGCACAAAGACCGGCGGCGGCTTGCTACACTGCTCAATCGCCTGGCCCAATATGCGCACTGAATCTACGCGCGATTCAATAATTTCGCGGCAATTCTCCGGCGTGTAGCGGCAGTTGACGCTCTTGCCGGTAAAGTTGACAACCGCCGCCGCGCCCTCCAACGCCTGCTGCCACGCGCCCGGCGTCTTGCCATCCCACGCCAGCTCCTGCACGTTGCCGCTTGCTGTCTGCGGAGAGCGCGTCAAAATCACGACTTCATACTCACGCTGGGTCAGGTAATTAGCAAAGGAGCGGCCTAAAAAGCCGCTGCCGCCGGGCAGAATCACGCGCTCGCTCATCTACTTTTCACCTTTCTTAGCTACCTGGCATCCAAAGTGGAGCCTAACACGGATGCTTTCACGCGTCAATGCATCCACGTTGAGCGCAGCCATTTCAGATTCAATTAAGACCGCTGGCGGAAGCGTGATATAGTGGATTTGGAATTGTCACGCGGCGATGCTACGATCCCTTCCCCCGCACCAGCAGCGTATACCCATCGCGACCGACCACCTCGGCCTCGTCGCCCGGCTCCAGCGTGCCCGCTTCGAGCTTGGCGTTCCACCACTCGCCAAAGATGAAGACCTTGCCCCGCTCGCCCACGCCAAAGGCCTCGCGCGCCGTGGCCGTGTGGCCAATGATGGCCTCCTCGCCGCCCATGGCCGGTCGCCGCTGGGCGGCCAGCCCAAAGGTGCTGGCCAGCAGCGTAAAGCCGCCCAGCGCCACCGCCAGCGTCGTGATCGCAACCCACGGAATGTCGACGCCGGGCGCGTCGAAGAGCAGGGCCGAACCGAGCACAAAAATTACCACGCCGCCCGCCACGAGCGCGCCAAAGGTCGGCGTAAAGGCTTCGGCGACGAAGAGCGCAATCGCCAGCAGAATTAGCCCCAGCCCGGCAAAGTTGGCGTCGAGCTGGCCCAGCGCGTACAGTCCCAGCAGCAGGCTCGTCACGCCGATGATGCCGGGAATCCACGCGCCGGGGTTCCACACCTCGGCCAGCAGCCCTGCCGAGCCAATGGTCAACAAAATGGTGGCGACGGTGGGGTTGGCAATAAAGTTGAGGAACTGCTGGATCGGGTTGAGGTCGAGCGGCACAACCAATGCGTCCGCCGTATTAAGTGTCGATTCCTCGCCGCGCACGGTCACGAGGTGGCCGTCCATCTGCGCCAGCAGATCGGGCACGTCGCTGGCAATGTAGTCGATCACGCCGAGCTCCAGCGCCCGGTTGGCCGTGGCGGCCTCGGCCTCACGCACGGCGGCAATTGCCCACGCAACAGCCTCCTCACCGCGCCGCTCGGCCAGATTCTCGATGTCCGCGCTCAAAATATTCTCGACCTTGGCCTCCATCGTTTCGCCGATGTCGCCGCCGCTGCCGTCAACGGGGCTGGCCGCGCCGATGCTGCTGCCCGGCGCCATCGCCGCCACGTGGCCCGCCAGCGTGATAAAGGTCCCCGCGCTGCCCGCGTGCGCGCCCGCTGGCGCAACGTAGATCACCACCGGCACCGGCGACGCCAGCATCACCTGCGTGATCTGGTTCGTAATGTCGACACTGCCGCCCGGCGTGTCGAGCTGGAGCACCACCGCTTCCGCCCCGCTCTCAAAGGCGGCGTCGATGCCGTCCTCGATGTACTTTTGCAGCACGGGCGTTACCGCGCCCTGAAATTGAAGGATGTAGACGGTGTGCGTGTCGGATTGGGTCGCGGGGGCGGCGAGGGCGGTAGTGAGATTGAGCACTAACCCGCTTAACAGCATCAGAATGCTGATTAGTCTCACATATATTCGGAACTTCTCGTTAATCATGGCAAGCTCCTAATCCGCGGCAACTTCCTGTGCGACAGCCATCAACATTCTCAACGCTCGATTTACATCACCCTCGGTGGGAAAAGCCTTGGCAACATCCGGCTCCAGCGTAACAATCGCCGTCCCATCTTTGAATCGACTTGCATATTTACCAATGATTGGATTCTTCAGTGAAGACAAATCGTACTCCGGCAGCAACTCATCACCAAAATCAAGCTCATCCTGTTCCTCGACGATAATCTGTACCTCCGGCGCTTTTACATCAAAACTGTTCTTCATACTCTCTCCTTTCTCCGCTGGTCGCTTTTCTTGCGCTGATGATTCTGATGGTGTCGTTGTTATCGGTATGCGAGATGAATAGTGTTCGCCCTCGCGTTGAGGAGCCGATGATTATAAAACGGTCTTCGTTGACCGAGTGTTCTTCGTCATCGTATGTGATCGACAAAAGGTCGAAAAATACAGAAGTTGCTTCTTTAAACGAGACGTCCATGCTTCTGCAAATTGTACTCCGCCTTGCGCGGATCCCAAGTAAAGCGAATCACCCCAACCCCTTCACCCGCGCCACCTCGGCCATCATCTCCTCCACCGAGCGGCGACCGGCCTCCGTCGTGGCGCCCAGCATCTGCATCAGCTCCTCCACGCGCGCATCGCCCGCCAGCGTGGTGACGACGGTGCTGGTGCGCTCCTCGCCGTTTTCCGCGCGAATCTGCTTGTTGACGGTCAGGTGCTGGTCGCCAAAGGCCGCCAGCTGCGGCAGGTGCGTAATGCACAACACCTGGTGCTGCGCCTCGACAGCTCTGTTCTGGGCCAGCTCCGCTTTCTTCTTCGTCGCACGCTTCTTCCCCTTCGATTTCTCCTTAGCTCCCCCGCTCCCCTGCTCCCCTGCTCCCGTCAATCCCCACAATTTCTGCCCCACGACTGCCCCCACGCGCCCGCCAATGCCCTGGTCGATCTCGTCAAAAATCAGCGTCGGCGTGGCGTCGACGTGGGCGAGCACGCTCTTGAGCGCCAGCATCAGCCGCGCCGTTTCGCCGCCGGAGGCGACCTTTGCCATCGGCTTCAGCGGTTCACCGGGGTTGCTGCTCAACAAAAATTCCACGCGGTCAACGCCCGTGGCGTCAAAGGCGACGCGTCGCTCGTCCGGCAGAATCGCGCCGTCGTCGCGCAGACTCTGCTCCACGGCGACGCCAAAGTGCGCCTTGGCCATGCGCAGATCCTCCAGCTCCTGCTCCACCTGCCGCGCCATCTGCTCGCCCGCGGCGCGGCGGCGTTCGCTCAGCGCCGCGCCCAGCTTGCCAATCTCATGCAGCAGCGCCGCCTCGCGCTTTTCGAGGTGAGCCGTGCGCCCCTCCCAGTTGCTCAACTCCTCCAATTCGCCCTGCGCCCGCTCGCCAAAGGCGTTGATCTGCTCGATGGTGTCGCCATACTTGCGCTTGAGGTTGTTGAGCAAATCGATGCGCTCCTCCACCTCCTCCAGTCGCTCTGGATTAAACTCCAGCTCCTCGGCATAATCCTGCAGCGTGCGCGACAGCTCGGCCAGCAAATCCAGCACCCCCTGCCCCTCGCCCGCCGTCTCCGCCATCGACGGATCGATCTGCGCCAGTTTCTCCACGCGACCCACCGCCTCGCTCACGAGATCAAGAGCGCTGGGCATCCCATCGTCGCCTTCGTCCAGAATGGCGGTGGCGGCCTGGGCCAGCTTGAGCAGCGCCTCGGCGTTGCCCAGGCGACGGCGCTCATTTTCCAGCTCTTCGTCCTCGCCCGGCTGCAGCGCCGCCTCAAAAATTTCTTCGACTTGGTAGTTGAGCAAGTCCAGCCGCTGGGCCACGGTGCGCGCATCCTGGCGCAGCCGATTCAGCTCGCCGCGCACCGTGCGCAGTTCGCGCACCCGCTCAGCGACTACGGCGCGCTCGGCCAGCAGCCCACCATAGCGATCCAGCAGGTGGATGTGCGTGCGCGGCTGGAGCAGGTTGAGGTGCTCACCCTGTCCGTGCACGTCGATCAGCCGACCGGCTACATCGGCCAAAATTTGCAGGTTAACGGCACGACCGTTGACGCGGCAAACGTTGCGCCCCGTCAGCCGCACCTCGCGGCTCAGCACCGCCCACTCCGATGCATCCGGATCGTCCAGCCCTTGCTCGGCCAGCATCAGGCGCACATCGATGTTGGCTTCGGCCTGGGCTTCTACATCAGCTTCGGCGCGGGCCTCCGCATTAACTTCGGCGTGGGTCTCCGCATCAGCTTCGACTTTAACACCTGGTCCGTCTGTCGTAGGGGGCAAGGCAAAGGTCGCCTCGATTTCGGCGCGTTCGCTGCCCGCACGCACCCAGTCCGCCGCTGCGCGATCGCCCAGCAGCAGCCCCAGCGCGTCGATGATGATCGACTTGCCCGCGCCCGTCTCGCCGGTCAGAATGTTGAGCCCCGGCCCAAAGGTCAGGTGCAGATCGTCGATGATGGCGAAATTGCGAATGTGAAGCTCGGTTAGCATGATTATATTTTAGCACAAATTCACGAAGAAGCTCGAAGACTTTCAATGCGTTTCACCACTTTTACACAACAGCCGCCACGTGCTATACTGTTGGTTGCAGCGGAGATTTCTTGCATTTGTCCCCAATCTATCGCATACTTGGGCAAGAAACTACGAAGTCGCTTCCAATTCTACCATCTCACCCGCATTTTGCACCTTGCCGCCCCCGCGTTTTGCAGCGAAGCAGGCGGCGACAGGCCTTTTGATAGGAGATTCACATGCCTACTCCCGGACCCCTAGAACTCGTTTTGATTCTCGTGATCGTTGCCATGCTCTTTGGCGTGGGCAAGCTGCCCGAAGTCTTTGGCTCGGTCGGCAAGGGCATTCGCGAATTCCGCAAGAATTCGCAGATCGATGATGAGAACGCCGAGACCGTCGGCAACGTCACGGTTGCCGATACAACGACCACAACGACCACGACGCCGTCCGTCAACGGTACGGTCGAGACCAGCGAGGCCACCAAGGCCTAGCGTACGTCACACAGCCAAACAAAAGCAGGGGCGGAGGCAACTTCGTCCCTGCTTTTGTTTGTATTTATAGAATGCCGGGCGCTGCTCGGCACAGATCGAAGCGCTGCTTTGATCAACCACCCCGCTTGAAAGGCTGACGCGTGAGGTTCATCCGCTTAATCCTGCTGGTGAGCGCGCTCGCCGCCGCCTACTTTGCCCAATACATTTTCGACGCGCGCAGCCTGGAGGGCCTTCCCGCCTGGCTGCTGAACGGGCTGCCCCCGCTGGCGGAGCTTGCCCGCTGGCTGCCCGCCGACCTCTTTCGCCTGGCCGCCGTGCTGATGGGCGGAGCCGCACTTATCTTTGGCTTGATCATCCTGCCCTGGCAGGACCCCACCGAGCAGCCCTTCAACCGCACCTTTACCGGGCTCGACCCGCTGCCCGGCGACCCCGCCGACTCGCCCCTGGACGTTTCGTTCACTGGGGCTGCAACCGAGGAGGCTGCAACTGAGGAGGCTACAACCTTGGGACGCACACGCAGCGTTCTGCCGTGGCTGCTCGCGGCGCTGGCGCTGGCGCTGACGGTTGCTGCCGGGTTGCCGCTGCTGCTTACGGGTGGCGAGCCGTTCTGGGTACGCTTTGCCTGGCTGGGCGGGCTCGTGCTCTTCGTGGGGGCGGGCGCGCTGGCGGATGCGCTGCACCGGCGCGCCTCGACGGCGGCGCAGGTGGCGCTGGACGAGGCCAGCACGGCGCAGCCGGAGCGTGGCTGGCCCTGGCTGCTGCTCCTGCTGCTGGCTACCGCGCTCCTCGTGGGCTGGCGGCTGGGGGACGTGCCACCGCGCGTGCCCGCCGAGAGCGCGCGGGTTGCGCTGGGGGCGCAAAGGCTGCTGGCGGGCGAATTTAGCGGCCTCTTCCGCGACGTCAGCCCCTTGCCGCCGCTGTCTTACACGGGCACGGCCCTGGCCCTCCTCGCTGGCGATGCGCTCAACGCAGCCGGGCTCCAGCGCCTTGGCCTCCGCATCCCTGGTCTTCACATCGATGTGCTGCTGGCTCTGCGCCTCGGCAGTCTCGTTACCGGGCTGCTGCTTGTGGCGGGGACGTGGCTGCTGGGCTGCGAAATTTTTCGCCGCGCGCCCAGCATCGCCATCAACGAGCCGGAGAAGTTGAACGAGTTGGGCGAGTCCGAATCCTCCAACACTGCCGATGCAGCTTTGGCCCCCGCTGCGGCAGAAGTTGCCCCGTCCAACACAGCCGCCACCGCAGACAAAATCACCCGACCGAACGAAACGCACCTGCTGGAGGACGACGGCCGTACGACGGCGCTGCTGGCGGCAACGCTGCTGGCCACGGGCTACACCTTTAGCCACTTTAGTCACCAGCCGCTCTTTTTGGAGCCGGTGCTCTGGGGCGTCGGCGGGCTCTGGGCGCTGCTGCGGGGCGTGCGCGAGCGACGGCTGGCGCTCGTGGCCTTGAGCGGCGCGGCCGCGGGCGTGGCGGGCCTGCTCTACGGCAGCGGGCTGATCTTTGGGCTGGTGGGCGTTGTTTGGTGGCTGGGGCTGTGGCTGCTGCAGCACCTGTGGTTTACGGAAGGCGAGCCCGCAGTGGTCGAGCGGGCGACGGCGGCGGGCGAGATCGAGGCGATTTGGGCCGTGCGACGCTACACGGCGCTGGGCCAGGCGGCGTGGACGTGGGCGGGCGGCTGGCTGGCGGCCATGGGGCCGCTGCTGGCCATCTGGCTACGCACGCCCGCCGCTTTCCGCAGCCAGACCTTCGAGCCGTCGCTCTTTTCGCCCGTGGCCGAATCGCCACTGCGGGGCATTTTTCTGCAAAACGGGGCGTGGACGATTTTTTGGCAGAATGCGAGAGCGTCGCTGTTGGCGTTTAACTTGGGCGGAGACGTCAGCAGCCTATTCGGCTATCCCGAACCGATGATCGCGGGCGGGCTGGGGGCGCTGCTGCTGCTGGGGGCGGGGGCGCTGCTGCTCAACCTGGATCGGCTGCCGGGCTGGCTGCTGCTGACGTGGCTGCTGCTGGCGGCGCTGGCGGGCAGCACGCTGGCGCTGGCGGCCCCCTATTGGCCCCACCTGCTGCCCCTGCTGCCCGCCGCCGCGCTCACCCTCGCCTTTGCACTCGACCGCGCCGCAATCACCGTGCTGGAACTGACCGCGAGCCAGCTCGGCGCGCTGGTCGCTTACTTTGTGGTGGGGCTGGTCGCGTGGACGACGCTGACGGGCTGGATCGACTACCGCGAGTTTGTGCTGAACCGCGACCCGTCCCCCGATGCGTTCGTCGAGCGCGCAGCGCCGGACGGCGACAATGTGCTGCCGGGCGAGGATGTGCTGCCGAGCTATCTGGCGCGGGCGCTACAGTCGCTGCCGGCGAACGCCCGCGTGGCCCTGCCCGCGGCGCGCTACTGGGACGAGCCGGTGGTACAGCTCGTATCGGCGGGCCGCGATCGTTTTGCGCTGCCGAACGAGGGCTTGGCCGCCACGGATTTATCCGCGCTCGATTATATCTTGCTGCCGCCGGGCGACTTGGAAGCCGCGCTGATCGACCTGCGCGCGGCAGCCGATGCGCCCCCGGCCACGCTGCGCACCGTACGCGACGGTCGCGCCAACCCGGTGCTGTACGTCATTGCCCTGCGGAATTGACTTAGCGCTGCGGGCGGTGCATTTTTGTCAAATGCACTAAAGCTGCTATACTGGCTTACAATTGTCTTAGAAGATTTTGTGCAGCATCCGGCTCTGGAGTCGGATGTCTTTGTTTTAGGAGCTTGATCATGAACTTTTCCGGCTATTTAATGATTGCAACCATCATCGTCGCGATTGCGCTGATTGCGGTGGTGTTGATTCAGGGGCAGACGAGCAGCGGCTTGGGCAGCGTCTTTGGCGGCACGGATATCTACCGCACGCGGCGCGGCATGGAGCGCACGCTCTTCAACGTGACGTTTGCGCTGGCGGGGCTGTTTTTGCTGCTCTCCTTCCTCACCGTTGCGTTTGAGTGAGGCTCCGTACTGTTCCCGTGCACTGCTTCTTCGAGGTGATTCGTGCAATCTTCCCGTCCGCTTCCCGCTTCCCCACGCTCCACCGCCGTCGATACGCCAACGCTGGCCCTTGGCCGCCACATCCGCTGGCAGGTGATGCTGGCGCTGGGCGGCGTGCTGCTGCTGGTCTCCGTGCTGGGCTTTTCCATGTACACCGTCGCGGTGACGTATGTGCCGGATAAGGGCGGCGTCTTTCGCGAAGGGGTAGCGGGTGAGCCATTCTCCATCAATCCGCTGCTGGACAGCTCGGATACGGACAACGACCTCACGGCGCTGCTTTTCCGGGGATTGACGCGCATCGACGAGCGGGGGCGCATGGTGGGCGATTTGGCCGAAAGCTGGACGATCACCAACGATACGGACTACACCTTTCGCCTCAAGCCCGATCAGCGCTGGCACGACGGCGCACCCATCACCACCGATGACGTTATGTTCACCATCGGCATCCTGCGCGACCCAAGCGTGCAGGGGCTGCCCGTGCTCACGCGCACGTGGCGCTCGGTGGAGGTGGAGCGGGTGGATGATTTAACGGTGCGCTTTAGCCTGAGCGAACCTTACGCGCCGTTCCTGGAGTTTACGTCGATTGGGCTGCTGCCCGAACATCTGTATGGCGAACTACCTGCCGTGGAGTTGGCTTCGGACTTTCTGCCCGGGCTACCGGTGGGGTCCGGCCCTTTCCGCATCACGGAGATGACGGCGGAGCACGTGCGGCTGGAGCCCAACCCGCTCGACGATGTGGACGATGCCTTTATCGAGGCGCTGGACATGCGCTTCTACCCCGATTCGCCCAGCCTCATCACCGCCTTTGGCAACCAGGAGATCGACGGCATCAGCCGCATCCTGCCCAGCAGCGTTGATGCGGTGAGCGCACTTGAGGATTTAACAATGCTGTCGACCGTTCAGGCGGGTTACGCCAGCGTGCGCCTAAACTTGGATAGCCCCAATGCACCCTTCTTTCAGGAGAAGCTAGTTCGCCAGGCGCTCTACTACGGATTGGACCGCGACGCCTTGATCAACGACGCGGTGGTGGGGCAGGGCGTGGTGGCACACAGCTTGTTCACCCCCAACAACTGGGCCTACAGCGCCAGCGCCAAGCGCTACAACTACGATCCCCAGCAGGCCAACGCCCTGCTCGACGAAGCGGGCTGGACGGACAGCGACGGCGACGGCGTGCGCGACAAGGCAGGGCAAGCCTTGCAGTTTGTCCTGCACACCAACAACGATGATCCCGTTCACCGGCAGCTGGTCGAGTTGATTGCCTCGCAGTGGGCTGAGCTTGGTGTGCGCGCCGTGCCCACGCCGGATGAAATTGACCTGGTGGGCCTAGCGGCGGACGTGCTAACGCGCAGTCGCTTTGATGCCGTGCTGGCCACGTGGTTAACCGGCGGCGATCCCGATCCTTACTCGCTGTGGCACAGCTCTCAGGCGGACGGCGGCGGCCAAAATTACGGCAAGTGGCGCGACGAGCGAGCGGACGCGCTGCTCGAGCAGGCCCGCGCCACCACAGACATCAACCAGCGACGCGAACTATACGCGCAGTTTCAGGATATCTTCGCCGAAGAGGTGCCAGCGCTGATGCTCTATCATCCCGTCTACTCTTACGGGGTGAGCAACCGCATCCACAACGCGCAGATCGGCGATATCAGCAACCCCTCTCAACGCTTTAATAGCTTTGCAGATTGGTATATCGTCACGAGGCGCGTGCCGGTTAATCAACTACCTACCGCAACGCCCGTCGCCGAGGGATCGTAACTGGCGCGAGGCTGGGTGTATTTCAGCAGCCGACCACGGAGTGGATAAATCTAAAAGAAACCAGAGCGAGCAGTGGTTTCTTAGTAGTTTGGAGGCAGCTTCGGTATAGGACAAAATGACAGGATGCGGCCCACCAGACCTCTCCCCCAAACCCCCTCTCCTCTGAGGAGAGGGGGCTTCACCCGACTCGTTACCCACGAACCAACAGCGAGGGGGAGAGGTCGAACGCCCGCCGACGCGGGTTCGCCCCCAAGCTAAAACGCACCCCGCGAGGCTGGGTAATTTGACAGCGTCGGCGACGCGTGATATATTTATGTCTTACTGCTTGGATGTACGCCGCAGTGGCGGAATCGGAAGACGCGCTACGTTCAGGGCGTAGTGGGCAATAGCCCGTGGGGGTTCAAGTCCCTCCTGCGGCATCCAGAGCGACAAAACAGCAAGACGAAACAGCAAAAGGGGATGGGTTGCGTAACCCATCCCCTTTTGCTATGATGCAGCTTAGTACGTCTGCTGCTGTTGAGCAAGCCATGTTTTGACGTGCTCATTCTGGTTTTGGTGGGTAAAATTTCTATGTCGCGCAATCCACGTCTGTTGCTGATCGTTTCCGCCGCGCTTTGCCTGCTCTTTGCCGCCAGCTATGTGGGGCAGATGTGGCGGATGAATCAAACGCAGGCCGTTCTGGCTCAGGAGCAAGAGAGCGAACAGCTCGCGCAGCAGCAAAACGCGCGTCTAAAGGAGGAATTAACGTACGTTCAGAGCGAAGCATACGCCGTACAGACCGCTCGCGACGAGCTGGGCCAATCTCAGCCGGGGGACCAAATTTTGCTCGTGTTGCCGGAGCCAGCCCCCGCCGCCGAGTCCATCTCGGAGACAGCCGAACTAGAGAAGATTGAGCCAAGTGCAGCGGCTGAGGCGGACGCCACGCTGCGCGCCGATTCCGTGCCAAACTGGCAGCAGTGGCTTTCGCTCTTTGTGGATGGCGTTTAACATTTATTTGCACTTTGAACGCATCAGAATTTGACAATAGTCTAAACAAGCGATATACTTCTTTCAAGATAACGCGGGGTGGAGCAGAGGTAGCTCGTCGGGCTCATAACCCGAAGGTCGTAGGTTCGAATCCTGCCCCCGCTACTCAAAGCCGTCGGTTCGCCGGCGGCTTTCCCTGTGAGCCAGCAATTTTGCAGGCCTTGCCCCAAGCGATACGGCGACGTAGCTCAGTTGGTTAGAGCGAGGGACTCATAAACCCTAGGTCGGTGGTTCGACTCCACCCGTCGCCATTACACAAGGTATAGTAGCTAAGAGACAATCGCCTACTACATAGCGGGCGCTGCACTCACATAGTCTTTGGTCTATTTAGGCAGTTGCTTTCTGTTTGTCTAAATGCGCCGCCAGTTCACCAACGGCTTTGAGTAGCGGGGGCAGTTTTCGAGCCTACGACCTTCGGATTAATCGCCCTTTGACGCTCGTCTCTGGCTTCCCCACTTTGGCGAAGGATGCAAAACAAAAACCCCACCGGCGATGCCGACAGGGTGAAGCGTCCTTGCAGATGTGGTAAAATTCTAACCAGTAATCTGCGCCGGTTTGCTACAACTCTGCGGCGTATGATTGGCCCGTGTCGATGTTGGAAGCATCGCGCGGGCCTCTTTGTTTTGTGAATCTATCTCAAAAATAACAATGCGTCAAGCCGCGTTTTTGCCCTGCTGCGCAATTATCGCCGCTACTTGACTCTCCAAACGCTGTACGCGCCCCTCTACGGCCTTTTGCTGCCCGGCCAGCCCCAACACTTGTAAACGCAGGGACTCCACATCTAGGCTACTCCCTTGCAGCAGGTCGCGCCCCTCGTAAGCCTCACTAATCATCTTCGTTACAAATTCGCCCTGCTTTCGGCTCGACCCTGCCAACTCGATCAGCTTATCAGTGATGCCGTCATCAACGGTAACGCTTATTCGTTCACCCATTTTCCCATTTCTCACTGCTGCGTAATTGACTTTGCTTGCGAATTCATTCTACCACTAACTGCAATAAAGTGCAAATAAGTCCACGATGTTTGTGAAATTGAGGGTTGACAATGTGCGGTAGTCCGTGATATACTTTACCCCATAAGGAAAGTTATGGGGTAAACGAAGGGAATACACAATGAACACAGCAGTAGCAGTAATCGAGCAGGGCAACGGTAGTATTTTGCCGATTGACACAACAGACACGCGATTGATTGATATGTGGCTGGACGGTCGCACGGAAAACACGGTGAAGCAGTACGCGCGCATCGTGGGGCGATTCCTCGAAGTGGTGCAGAAGCCACTACAGGCCGTCACGCTGCACGATCTGCAAACTTGGCGCGCTGGGCTAACTGGCAGCGCCGCGACGGTTAGGACGCATATCGACATGGTACGCAGCTTGTTTAGCTTTGCGCTCAAGACGGGTTACATTCGCTTGAATCCCGCTGCCCCACTGAAAGGCCCAGCGGTCAAAAATCGGGTGAAAGCCAAAGTCATCAGCGAACGGGAAGCAATTGCTATCATCAACGCGGCCAACTCGGATCGGGATGCTGCGCTGCTGCAATGCCTCTATTCCAGTGGGGCGCGCGTCTCGGAGTTGTGCAATCTCACGTGGGGCGATGTGGTAGAGAATCCGAACGGCGGCGCCACGCTGCTTATCTTCGGCAAGGGCGGCAAGAATCGGGAAGCACACGTAAGCGCCGATACGTGGCGACAGTTGCTTTCCCTGCGTGGTGATGTCGCCGACGATGCCCCGGTCTTTGCCACGCGAACGGGTAAGCCCATCGACCGCCGCGCCGTCAACCGCATGATTGACCGGGCTTGCGACCGGGCCGGTGTAGATCGTGCGGTCTCTGCTCACTGGTTCCGCCACAGCCACGCCAGCCACGCACTAGAACGCGGTGCGCCAGTCTCTGCCGTACAGCAGCAGCTAGGCCATAGCTCATTATCCACCACTACGCTTTACGCCCACTCCACAGACAGCAGCGCTAACTATTTGCCGGTCTGACTTCTCGCCCTTCCCCTTAACGTGTGGAGTACCGCGCGGGGCGGGGCTGTCAAGGGCTTGCCAATCTTTCCTAAGATTGGTCGGAGCCTTCTTAGGCGTAGACCCTTGACAGACACGAACCGCGCCCAAGCTGGTAATGCCTCGGAAGCCACAGCTTCCGGGGCTGCCTAGCGGCGAGCGTCTTTAGTTCTGCCTCCATTCCGGTATCACCACGTCGCACCAGTTCATCGCCGATGCGTCGCCCTTCCTCGCCTGCTTCACCGCGCGCTGACAAATGGCAATGGTGATAGCGACCAGTGCGTCATCGCTGGCGTGGCGGGTGATGGCGCGCTGCTCGTGTGGGGTAAGCGGTGCGTCAAGTTCTGGGGGTAAGCGGCTGTATTGCCTAGCCATGGGTTGATTGTTATGTTGAGTGTAGTATATATAGCTGGGTAGTGGAAGGAGAATAAAATATAACGCTCATGCAAGAGCGTACTTGCTGACTAGCCCATGCGAACATCTATCTGTTGATTCGATTGTCTCCCCACGTACCCATCCGTGAACTCTCCTTTCCCCCCAATTTTGAACCTGTAGCCCTACAATTTTCCCGATAACATTTGAACATTATGTAAACTAGGCCCACCCCCCTTCTTGATTCCAGTGTGTTAGGGGAGGTGTCGATTTTTGGTTTCAAAAATATCATTTGGGTTGCCCTGCTGCTACTCGACATAACGGGGCGTAACTGGTGAGCGCTTGCCCATCTTCCACAGAGAAGAAAGCTGGCGATTGATGGCTTTACATAACCATTATTTACACTGGCAAAATGCGATGATAACGGCACTGGAAACGGCGGGAACGGTGCTCAAGCTATGTGGAGGCGCTGTACGGGGCTTTTGCGGGTTCCGCATGGTTCTGGTCTACTTGTGTGCGAATCGTGGCGTACAGCGCTTCCTGTGCGGTCGGTTTGGTGGGCGGGGGCGTGGTGCGGCGTGATGGTGGGTTTGTAGGTACTCCCGCGTGCGCAAGTGAGAAATAATCTCAATTAGCCGATGGGGTCAACCTTCGCCCATTCCGCCGCAAAGAATTCTTGAAGTAGCCCCGCTTGCAGCAGGTCGTTTGCATCCATGCCACCCGGCGATCTAAGCCACATTGCGCCCGGAATCGCGTTTGCCCACTTCTTTGCCGTCTCTGCATTATCTGCCCACACAATGACGTGCGCGAATTGCTTGGCTAGGTTCAGCACTTCGGGGCCGATGTTGGCCTCTTTGCTGCCCAGACTCACCACGTCCAGATAGTTATCTGCACAAGCCTGCTGAATCGACATGGCGTTAAGCTCGCCCTCGACAATGCACAGCGCCCGGCCTGGGATGTTCTCCGCGTTGGGTCTACAGAAGTGTAGGCCGAAGGGGGTAGATTGCGATTTATCACGGTGGATTTTGTACTTCTGGTGTCCCTCGACATTGCCCTTTGTTTCCGGGTCGAAGAAGCGGTAGCCGACTGCGACGGGCGCATGATGAGCGGCCTTAAAGCCCCACCACTGGTCTTCACTGCGTTCATGGGGTGGTAGCCACGGAATCAGAATGGCGTGGCCCTGCTCTTTCTCCTTCGTGCCGGGGTAATATGCGCCGTCCCAATAGCCTAAGCCGTAGACCGCAATCGCACGCTAATTGATTGATCGGAATCATGGCCCTAATTAGTTGCTGAATGTTTATTTTATGGCCTTATTCGCCCAAGCTCGCTCGCACAATTGAGCAAGTAAGCAAAATGATAAAATGATTTTACTTGTGACGCCTGCGCCTTTGCTTCTTCTCGATACGTTGCCCCATTGCGAGGCGCTGATTCTCGCTGGCGGCAATTGCTGCTTGCGCGGCTGCTCCGGCCCCGGCCCGTCCGCCAAACGTGGGCAAAGGTGCATCTGCCCACCACGGGCGATCTTCAGCCTTATTGTCGGCTCCATTCTCTAGGTCGGTAGGCAATACAGTTTGATCGGACTCCGCCGCTGATAAGACCCCCTCTATCTCCTGGATTAACTCATTGGCATCGCAGGGGATGCTGTCGCACTGCTTGATAAGTTGCCCCTGTGACGACTCTGCTTCTGCTGGCTGTACTGGCTCGACCTCGCGCGCGTCATCCTCTTCAATTGTTTTGTCCCAAATGGACGACCTTTCGGAAATGTGGGGCTTACCCCGATCCCCTAGCGGGGGGATACTTTTACGGGCAATCCCCTGCGCCTCGCAGAACGAAACGCGCCGCTGCATTAGGAGCGTTTTTGTCGTGTCGAGTTCTTCTATCCTCTCCGTGGCGTTTTCTACTGTCGTCTCGCTGACTTTTCGGCTGTCGGCGTCCAGTTCGTTCCATTCAAGCTGCTTCCCGTGCCAGCGTCGCCGTTCTCGGCTCACCTGCTGAACGCGCTGCGCCCCTGTGCCGAAGGTCGTCAATGCGGGTTCGACCTCACGCAGCTTTTCATACCAATTTTCGGTTAACGAAACAGAATGAGCGCTGGCCTTATTTCCTGCCTCGACCTGCGTCACGCCGATCTGCTCAAGCAGCTGCACCTTGCGCGTTACGGTGCTTCTCGATGTGCAGGACTCTTCTGCCAATTCGCCCTTCGTTAACCCATCCTTTGCGCCCAGCGTGGCGATGATACGTAACGCTGTTTCTCCGAAGCAATCGCGTGGCAACTCTCTTGACAACGCCCAACAGCGCGGGTCTACTCTGGCGCTACGCTGGAAGTGGGGGAGCGGCGATAACTCACGGTACAGCTCGAGCTGAGCGGGCGTAGCGTCACGAAGGAAGGCCCCTGCGTCATCAGAACCCGCCGCTGCGTCATCAATGACGGACTCTGTGTCACTAAATAATGCGTCACGAGGGTGACATACAACAGCAGGGGGGGCGGCTACGCCTGCCTGTATGTCACCCTCGTGACGCATATTTCGGATTTTATCGAGGTTGAGGCTATAGCGAGATGCTTTCTTGCCGTTGCTCTTCGCGTCAATAACGAGAATTTGGTTTCCCTCGAGGATGCGAAGGTAAAGCATGGCATAGTTGCGATTGATGCCGAATTCGGCAAATGACCTGACGGGCAAGTCAACCTGCTGCGTTCGGCCTGCCGTCAAAAAAATTTGGGCTAGTGCCGCAACGAATCGGTAACGCGCGGATCGTCCATCACCTGCAAATTTGCCTTCCCACGTCAGCAGTTCAAGTGCTTCCACATCGGCGATTAGCTGCGCCTCATTCGCTCCTTGTGGCCGTTTGCTGTAGGCGCTCTTTAGGCTGCGCAATGCCTCCTCAGTTGAGTACGGGTGATTGCCCAACGACTCGACACCGATTTGAAACTGCTCCATGTAAGGCCATGCCTCAGACTGTGTAAGACTGCTATCACGCAGCCTGAGCGCCAGTCGGAACCCCGTTACATTGCGGTTCCCCGCCGCCGCGTCGCGTATGGCCTCGTCGAGCGCCTTATCTGGGTAGATAGAGGCGCTTGTATCCAGCGCGTGCGATTCCGCCTTTCTCTGCTCCTCCTGCGTGGACTGGTGGGCTTCAAATTCTGCGCGCAGGTCGTCCAAAACCGTAACAGGCAAAGCCCGCCCCGGCTCGGCAACGATTTCGCAGTCTTCCGCGCCGAACCAAACGCGCACAGCGTCTTTGCATTGGGCGTCAACGGGAAGCCCCAACTTCCAATGTAGAGCCTCGATATAGCAAGCGTATTGTTGCGCTTCTTTGATGGGCTTGTCGAGCACGAGCAGCACACGGGCGCGCGGGGCCTCTGGTTTGTGGCTGCTCGTGGTGTGGAAGATGGCCGCATACTGCGACAAGAAGGGGTGCGCCTGAAGCGTCTCCAGCGTGCTCCGCTCGTCTTCGGTATCGAAGTCCAGTCCGATGTGCTGCACTCCTTGCAGATTATCCGTTGTCCGCTTCTTGAAGTGCGCAGCCGTGATCGCGTGGCCGCGCTGGATTTCCTGGGCGATTGCGTTGGCGCCTAGGGCTTCAAGCTCGAATGATTTGTTGAAGCGGCCCCATCGATTATCGTCTCGGGCCAGCTTCCCGGTATATTTTCTGTTGACTGAAAGTAGGCAGGTCACTACTTCACCCCCTGCGTCCGCTGGGCGACGACAGAGCGGGGCACTGCGTCCCAAACATCAAAATCGACAAGCCACTTTTCGACGCCGTTGCTCGTGACGAATGATTCGCCAAGCCTCGTGATCTCGTCGCAACTCAATTCACGCGGGCGCACGTCATTGTCATAGAAGCTGACGACAACCTTTTTTGCTCCAAGCTTCATCGCCAATTCCAGCGCGTCCAGATCGATAGCGACCCGCTCCGGGAAGTATTCCCCGGTACATTCGTTCTCGAAGGAATCCCAGATATGACCCTTCGCTTGCCAAACGCCGCCGACCACATCGCCGCGCCATTTTCGTTGCCACTGGCTCACTTCGCGCGCCCCAATTGGCTGGGCGCGCGAAGTGGCGACTCCTCCAGCCCAGCGCAGAACGTGGACGGAATTTTTATGAGACCAGGGCTTGCGGGTCGCGTCCGCTCGCCTGTAATTGCGGGTGTCGTTAATAGGTGTTAAAATGCAATTGTCCATAGACGACTGCTCCTCTTCTAGTGGTTGACACCTTCTTGATTTGTTGTCTGTTGTCTGTGTTCAGTGCTGCAAACCATTTGCCTTCCACTGCTGCTGCCCGCTCCCACGGGCAGTTTGCATTTAGGCAGGATGGGGCGTGGCCTCAATCCGGGCGAGAGCGGCGGCGTTAGCTTGGAAAACTTCACCGCTGCTCTTGCCATCCTCACTTTGTAATGTGACAACCGGCTCACGCTGAACCCGCGTCACTTCCTCAATTTGCATATTGTCAAGCAGCATCCCAAAGCAAGCGTTAGGCGTCACGCCTAGCGCTTGCGCGACTTTATGCCACTTGCGCCGCTGCTGGGGCGTGATACGCACGCCAGCGTTAACTGATTTGGTGTTCACGATTTCTCCTTTCGATTGGCAGAAAAACAAAAAGCGGCTTCCATCGCAGCAGGATTTTTCCCACAGGCGATAAAAGCCGCACAGTTATGCGTATGAAGTTAAGCCCATTGGAGACAGGCACAGGCACATCCTTGCTTTGGCCGTCTCCCTCGGCTCGCTTATTCGTAAAGCAATAATACCACATCTTGATATAATCGTCCAGATCGAAAAGCGGTTTACTTCGCATACACCTTACCTCATTACGATTAACCGGCCCCACAGATTGCCCAAACATCGCCGATGGTGCGTCCATGGGGCTTGTGATCTACTTCGATTCCTTCGCCCGCTTCTCGCGCGCTTTGAAGAACGCCGATAGGATATTGGCCGCTTCATCCAATGGCACGCTACGCACGTCTCCATCGTCGGCAATGATGACAACATTCTCGAATTGCCCGTGTTTAGCCGATAGGATATTGGCCGCTTCATCCAATGGCACGCTACGCACGTCTCCATCGTCGGCAATGATGACAACATTCTCGAATTGCCCGTGTTTATTGGGTTTAAGAATCATCATAGTGTCGCCGACGCTGAACGTAAGGGTTAGGTTGACGACGGGTGTCATGGTTGATGCCCTCGCCACGGCTCACCAATATGTACCGTGTTGGCTTCGTCTGCGTCGCGCTCCACAATTGCGGCCTGTAGCTGCCCTTTCAGCTCGTCCAGCGCAAGGTGTGCCGCATCGATGCCGTCGACGATTTCCAGCTTGTCCCCGTGCGGTAGGGGCGTAGTCATCAGCAGCAGCCGCGCCGTTGTGATGATGGCTCTGACGGTGCTGGCGCGGTCGTCCAGCGCCTTTATCGTGAGGTCAAAAGCGGGTTGATTGCGCCCGCCCGCGCGTGATTGGTTGCTCATATTGCCCTTCTCTTTCTTGGTTGATATGTCGCTGATTTCGTTGCTACTCGTGGTAGGCACGGCGCGGCACGGTGGTTTACATGCCTCTTTGCACGCCCTTCTGCACGGCGCGGCATGGGGTTCTGCACGGCGCAACATGCCTACCAACATGGCCCCCAACATGGCGCGGCATGGGGGTTTGCATGGCTAACCCGATGAAAAATCGAGCCATTGGCGGGCCGTTACGCGATTCCGCTTCAACCATTCCCGCGCGGCCTCTACCGTGCGGTAGTCGAAGATATTGAGCATCCATAGATTGCTTACGCCATCGTAAAGGTACAGCGGCGCGTCCCCTTCTGCGCTGTCGTGACTCAACAGAATTGCGCGCAGGGTGTCGCGCTCGATGCGACGTAGGCCGTACATCGTCCGGCCTACGCTGCCCATCGGCACGGGCACGAGGATGCGCCCATCGCGCCCGTCGACGTTCCACGCCAGTGGCGGTGCGCCGCCCTCTCGCGCGTCCATGTCGTAGCACAGCGCCGTCAGCCGCTGCAAAGCCGTGTTCAATAGTTCCGCCTTAGCCGCGGCCCGGTTGCGGTTGGACAGCCTTACAGCGGCCTGTCGCAGCGGTGTGTGACGCGACGGCGCGGCGGCGGCGATGGTGGGCTTAGTCTCTAAAATTTGGTGCAGGTCTTGCATGATTTTTCCCTCTGTTCCTGTTCGCATCGTGGGCGGTGAAGTCGTGGCGCCTGTCTTGTGAATTTCTCTCCGCAGAATCGGCAAGCTATCCGCTGCTGCTGCTTCATCGGTATGCCCTGCGCTTCACCACGGGGCGCGGCTGGCGTCGCTTGCTTTGCCGTGGGGTCTTGCCCCCTCGTGCTGCTTTGCGCCGCGTAGCGCCCCGCTTTTTGGGCACGTTTGCCAGCGACAGCAGCAGCATCAGCCCCGCCGTGCCGATGAATTTGAGCCACCCGGTATCACCGGTTAGGTAGAACGCACCTACCTGCACGATTACGGCCAACCCAAAGCCCACGACGAAGCGCCAGCGCCAGCGGCTGACAAAGAACCATAGCCCGCCCACGACGCCGCCAAGCACGGCCCCCGCTATCAGTTGGCTGTCCATCAGCGGCCCCCCTTCCGCGGCAGATACCGGGCAATGATGGCTTGCGCTTCGACTTGCTTCCGGCGTCGTTCTTCTTCAATCTGGTGCAGCCGCTCCGCTTCCGCTCGCTTGTGCCGTTCCGCCTGCTCGCGCTCGATGTAGCGCCAGCCCCGCACCGCGCCGATAAAGGCCGTACCGTCTGGCGAAAAGAACATGTGCAGCGCATACGCACCTAGCCACCACAGAAGAAAGCTCACCCAAAACACCGTGAGCGCGGCCACGCTAAATAACGGCGTGCTGAACCCCACCACAGAGACCAGGAGCACGCCCACGCCGAAAGCAAGGGCGATGGGCACGGTAGCAATCTGGAAGCCTTCTGCGCGGTCTCTGTAGTCGCCTACCACTTCGGAGCGCTGCACTTCATTTGACTTGACGTGCGCCAGCGCTGCGGCCTCGTGTTCCGTCATGTCGTGCCAGCCGTCGCCAGTGGCAACGGGGCGGCGGTCGCCGGGCGTAGTCTCTGCCCATGCCCCTT
The DNA here is from genome assembly GCA_965213595.1 of Caldilineaceae bacterium. Classification (GTDB taxonomy): domain Bacteria; phylum Chloroflexota; class Anaerolineae; order Caldilineales; family Caldilineaceae; genus JBCCFC01. The sequence continues at coordinate 487,306 of CBDBZO010000004.1, forward strand.
GCCGCGCGTCCCAGCGCTCTATCGCGCCGGTTTGTTGATTGTAGCCAACGAATGAATCTTGCTTTGCCATTTGTTCACCTTCCTGTGTGATGAAATAAAAATACCTGCTGACGACGCCGCCAACAGGTGCAGGAAGGGAGAAGATGATATACTTCATCTAGCCCTAACTGCTGGCCTGTCAGCGGTTATGGTTAGCCCCTGCGTCGGTGGTTACGTCACCTTCGTAGGGGCGTTACCTCACTCTGTGTTTTCGGCGCTCTCTGCGCCTCCTGTGGCGTCTGGTCGCTTCACGGGCGCAAAGCTGGCGATGGAATGTTTGTAAATGCCCACTGTGCCGCTGCTGTCGAGCTTTAGCAGAATGATGTAGCGCTCGACTTTGACCAGTTCCCCGCGCAATTCCCGCTGCCAATCCAGCGAGCGCACGGCGATATAGCGCCCAATCATCTGCTTCTCGAATTTCTGTGACTGCTGCCGATTGTCCTGTGGCTGCTGCTGCTCGCTCATAATATGTTGTCCACTGGTGATGATTGTTTATGTGCCTGTCTCAAATCGTCCTCGACTAGCGCTAAATACGTGCGCAGCACCTGTAGATCGGCGTGGCCCATGATGCGCTGTAGAATGTAGATGTTCATGCCGTTACGTAGGCATTCAATCGCAAAGGTGCGGCGGAACGTGTGGGCCGATAGATGCCGAATTCCCACTTTCTTTTTCAGCCGCTTAAACAGACTCGACACACCGTCATAGGTGAGGCGTTCCCCGCCGCGCTGACTGGTGAATAGCGGTTCGTCTGGCTGCACGTCGCCACGTTCTAAAATGAAATAGCGCTGCAACTGCTTACGGGCTTTGGCTCCTATCGGCACGACGCGCCCTTTCTTGCCCTTCCCGGCCCTCACGTGGATCACGCCGTCTTGCATTTCCATATCGCCCATGTTCAGCACGACCAGCTCGCTTGCCCGCAATCCGGTATCCAGCAGCATGAGCACAATGGCCTGATCGCGTTCCGTCCGACAAGCCAACACAATTTTACGGACTTCATCGGCGCTGAATGACGGCGGAATCTTCTTGTCGAGCTTGGGCATTTTCACCCGGTCGAACGGCGATTCACTGATTAACCCATCCGCCTTGCAGAAGTTGAGCCATGCCCGAATTGCCCGCGCCACGCCGTGCTGATAGTGTGCTGACTTGCTTTGCAGCGTGATTAGGAATTTCCGTATGTGCGTCGTCTCCAGTTCCTGCAAGGCGTCCAGTTCTTCCCCGTCGCACCACTTGATAAATCGTTCCAGCCGCGTGCGGTAGAAGATCAGCGTTTGGGGTGAAAGTCTCTGCGCTTCCCGATCCAAAAGGAATAGCCCAGCGGCTTGTTGCAGCGTAATGAATCCCCGTGTCATGGCTTCGATAGGTTTCTGGCCCAAATAGAAAAAACCGCTACCCAAAATAGGCAGCGGTTCCACTTGTTGTAGTCGGTATTAGATTGTCTGTTAGCTATTCAAAGCCGTCGGTTCGCCGGCGGCTTTCCCCGTGAGCCAGCAATTTTGCAGGCCTTGCCCCAAGCGATACGGCGACGTAGCTCAGTTGGTTAGAGCGAGGGACTCATAAACCCTAGGTCGGTGGTTCGACTCCACCCGTCGCCATAATGCCGCTAGATGTAGCGGTTGCCCCAACCTGATACGCTGTATATCGTAGGCCTGTCTGGAATCGCTCCGGATGGGCCTTTTCTTATGCAGCGAAGACCCACCACTGTTGACCCACCACTATTGACGACGCGGCGCCGTCCATTGCTTGATCACCGCTTGCGCTCTGCTTCCCATACATGCATTGAATCAAACTATTTGGGGGGATACAGATCAGGCAAATTCATGCTATAGTGAAGGGCCAATTCGTGTTTGAAGCAACGAACAGAAGCAGAAAGGAGGCCACTGTGTCAACCCCATTTGAATTCGACCAGAAGGCCGCAGTTGAAGCCATTCTGTACCTAGCCGAGAAGTCACAAGATTCAACCTTTCATCGAATTTCTAAGCTGCTCTACTTTGCAGATCGCAGGCACTTAGCGCAGTACGGACGCTTCATCTGTGGCGACAGCTACATCGCCATGAAACACGGCCCCGTGCCCAGTGGTGTTTATGACATGCTTAAAGCCGAGCGTCACGGTTCTGGCTATCTATACTTTCCGGAAGCAGAACGAGCCTTTGAGGTGCATTCCAAGCATTATGTACGCCCGCTGCGCGCGCCCGATTTAGAATGGTTAAGCGATTCTGATATTGAATGCTTAGACGATGCGCTTGAACGGTACGATCCTTGTACTTTTGGCGAGCTAACCGCCCTAAGCCATGATGATGCGTGGGATTCTGCCGATGACAATGATTTTATTTCTTTAGATGCGGTAATTGACAGCATTGGTAACCCGGACGGCCTAAGCAAACATCTTGCCAATCCACAACCGTAAGAAAGTCGTTTGATGCAGCAGTGGGAAGTCTACTACGTTCAGAATTGCCGCCACGCCAAGCCCCAACCAAAAAACAAGTTTGTTGTGGTGGCTTGTCTGGACGGCGGTGCGTCTTACGGCTTCTTTATCAATTCAAGAATCAATCGTTTTATCAAGCAGCAGCCTCATCTTTTGGTTTGCGAGGCGCAAGTTCTCAATTCTGAACATTCGTTCTTGCATTATGATTCATGGCTCGATTGTCGAGACATCTATCTTTTCAATCAAGCAGAATTAACGGACTATTGTGGCAACTTATCTAATGAGGCAATCCAAGCCGCGCTACAAAGCGTCCAAGCGTGTACTGTTTTGCGGAGGCGCTTCAAAGGAATGATTGTGCAGCAATACTCAGCCCACCCTTAATGACCCGGTTACGAGACCGGGTCATTTCTTTTGCGGATGCAACTGAATTTTAATTTAGCTTTACGGTTCAAATCCAAAAGCTGTTTTACACAGAGCAAACCTCAGCAAAGTAGTCTGCCGAAGGAAGGGCAGGGTGCAATTTCTAATCGGCTCGACTGCTAAGTCGTAGTAGTCTGTTAATCATACGAAGGTCTGCCAAACCAGAAGCCTTTTCTAACCGCTTCAGCTGTCGGCGGTAGACTCCCCGATCAGCTCAGCCAGCACGCGGGCCAACACGTGGGCTCCCTGGGCGATCTCTTGGGGATCGGTAAATTCTTCGGGGCGGTGGCTGATGCCCCCCTGCGAGGGCACGAAAATCATGGCGACGGGGCAGACCTGCGCCATGAAGAGCGTGTCGTGGTAGGCGCGGCTCACGAGACGCATGGTGGAGAGGCCAAGCGCTTTGGCCTGGCGTTCAATGCGGCTGACCAAGTTGGGGTCGCAGGGGGCGGGGGGGTCGATGTTAATGGTATCGAGCTCGAACTCCACCCCACGCCGATTGGCAATTTCCTGCATGGCTTCCCGAAAGCGAACGAGCATGGCGTCGCGCGCGGCCTCGTTGGTGTCGCGCGCATCGATGCTGAGCACGGCGCGGCTGGGGATGCTGTTGCTCGCGCTGGGGTAGAGGCCAATTTCGCCCACGGTGGCAACGGAATCCTCGCTGCCCGTTTCCAGGGCGGCGCGCTCCACGGCCAGCGCCAGCTCGGCGGCCCCCAGCAGCGCATCGCGGCGCTTGGGCATCAGCACCGCGCCCGCGTGGCCGCCCTCGCCGGTAACGGTTACCTCGAAGGCGGCGGGCGCGGCAATCGCCGTCACCGCGCCGATTGGAAAGTCCGCCGCCTCCAGCTCCGGCCCCTGCTCAATATGCAGCTCCACAAAGGCGCTGTAGCAGCCCTCGCCCAGCGGCACGCTGTCGATGTCGCCGCTGTAGCCCACTTCCCGGCGCGCCTCATCAAAGGTCACGTCGTTGTCGTCCTCCAGCGCGGCGAGCACGTTGCCGTCGAGCGTACCGCCCAGCGTGCGGCTGCCGATACAGCCCAGCCCAAAGCGCGTTGGCTCCTCCGAGGTAAAGACGATAATGTCGATGCTGCGCTGCGGTTGAAAACCCGCGCGACGCAGCGCCCGCAGCGCCTCGATCGCGCCGAGCACGCCGATTGTGCCGTCGTACTGGCCGGAAAAGGGGATGGCGTCGATGTGCGAGCCGGTGGCGACGGGCGTGAGCGCCGCATCCGCGCCCGGCCAGCGCAAAAACATATTGCCGATGGCGTCCGCGCGAACGGTCAGCCCCGCCTCTTCGGCAAGGCCCCGCACGTAATCGCGCGCCTTCATGTCCATCGGCGTGAACAGAATGCGGGTGATGGCGCGCATGTCGGCGGCGCTGGCGAAGTCGTCCGTGTGCACGGGCGTATCCGAGAAGTCGGCCAGCTGGAGCAGCTCGTCGCTGAGGCGCTCGGCGTCGATTTGGATGTGGGTTGGGTCGAAGGTGGGCGAGGTCATGGCTAGTTGTGGCAGGTGGCGGGTGGCGATGGCGGGTAACAGGTGGCGGGCGATAGTTTGGTATCAGAGACCCGCTGCCTGCAAAGGATCGCGGTGAATGTCTTTGTAGTAAAGGTAGCGCGCGGGCGTTTTGCCGATGGCGGCAAACCACTGTGGGCAGTACGAAGCCATCCAGATCACGTCGTCCTGCTGCACGGGATACCACGCATCGGCGAGGCGATAGATGCCCTGGCCCGCCAGGAAAATCAGCCCGTGCTCCATGACGTGGACTTCGACAAAGGGCAGGGCCGCGCCGGGCGCAAAGGTAAAGAGGTTCACGGCCATGTCAAAGGCCGGGTCGACGGGCAGCAGCGTTTGGAGCACGGCATCCTCATCGCCCAGGAAGGGCTCACCCGTCACCCTTTGCTCCTGCCCAATAACGGGCGCGAGCGCGGCCTGCTGATTGAGCAGAGGTTGGTAGCGCTTTTCAAAGAGGACCAAGCGGCTGGCCTCGGCTGCGACGAGTTCGTGCGCCGTATCGGCGGGCAGGAAGGCGTAGCTGCCCATCGACAGCTCGTGGCTCTGATCGTGGACGGAGAGCGTGACGACGCCGGATTGTACAAAGAGAAAGCGCTGCACGCCGGGCAGCGGCGCGCCAGCCGTCGAGGTAAACGCACCGCCGGGCTGCATAACGACGAGGTATTGGGCGAAGCGCGCCCCCATCTGCGGCGAAATCAGCAGGATGCCCTCGGTGTTGGTCCAACCGCTCAGGGGCTGAACAACGTGGCCGGTTGGGGCGAACAGAGCGTGGTCGCGGGCGAGGTGGCTGCGGGTGGAAGCAAAGGGAATCATGGATGCAAGCAGGTCGATTTGCACAAAAGTAGAGGGGCAACGTTACGCGCACATAAGCAGTTGCTGGACAATTGTAGGCCACTAGATGAAAAAGCAAAAGCGCGAGCTTGACCAAATCTAAAAAAACTGTATACTTTATTCCTTAAAGCGCCTCAACTAGGCGACACACCAGCGCTGTTATCTGATTGTGCCACCTCCCGGAGGTGCCCCAAAGTTCATCCAGCCAATAAAGGAGGTTACGATGGGTGAGCGCGAAACGGGAACCGTTAAGTGGTTTAGCAACGTCAAGGGCTACGGCTTTATTGATCGGGATGCGGGAGAGGGCGATGTATTTGTCCACTACTCCTCGATCAACGCAGATGGCTACCGCTCGCTGAACGAAGGGCAACGCGTGGAGTACACGCTAACCGAAGGGCCCAAAGGTCTTTCGGCTGCCGACGTTCAGCTGGCGCAGCCAGCTGAAGTGATGTAAGTCAGCGGTTGTTGAAACAACAATGGTTTCCTCCCCCAAGAGACCCACAGCGCCGTGGCCTCTAACCCAAAAAGAGCGGCCCCCGACAAGCGGACGCTCTTTTTTGCTTTGTAGAGTCTTTGTCTTACGCCCCGCGTTCCGCTTTGGCCTGCCGCACGATCTCCTGAATCTGCCCCAGATGGCTGTCGTCGTGGGCCAGGCCAGCGACGAAGCGACCGTAGGCGTCTAGCTTGGGCGCACCGGGAAAGGGCTGCTGCTTGTTGTCCAGATGCGGCTCGTTCGGCCAAACGTCGAGCGTGGCCAGCCTCATGCGGCGGCTCTCCTCCAGCCGCTGGCGACATTGCTCAATCGTGGTCACCTCCGGCCATGGCGTTTCATAACGCGAGCGCCCGTGCGGCTCGACGCCCCGCGCCAGCTCCGCCGCCAGAAAAGCCGATTCTTCCGAAGACGCCGTCGCGTGTACGATGACGTGGCCGAGCGTCCACGCAATGTCCACTTCGTCGGGGTTGTCGGCGAAGGTATCGTTGGCTTCCGGGTCGGTTGGCTCAAAGGTCACGTCGGCGTCGGTGCTGTCGGCGATATAGCCCTGCTGGGTATCGATCATTTCGTTGGTCAGATCGCGCAGGTCGTCGCGGGTGAGGCCAGCAAGCAGGGTGTCGATCTTGGTGAAGTCGTTGCGAATCGAGCTAAAGTCGAGCATGAGTGGGTTCTCTCAGTAGTTGGTGATTAAAGGTTGAAGATTGGTGGAGAGCGCCCCCGGCACGCGCCACACGTCTCCTTGTCGTTGGCATCGGTTCCGGCACGTGCCGGGGATGCGGTGGCTTTAGAACGTTTCCTGCAAAAATTCGCCCACCGCGCGATTAAATGCGTTCGGCCGCTCGCGCGGGGGCCAGTGGCCGCAGCCGTCGATCACGTGTAGCCGCGCGTTGGGCGTGAGCCGTGCCGCTTCCTCGGAGGCGGCCAGCGGCACGAGCGAATCCTGCCGCCCGTGCACGTAGAGCGTCGGCTGCGTGATTTCGCCCAGTCGCGGCAGGTAATTTGTGCGCAGCTTGCGACCGCGCACCTCGTCGCGCTGGAAGACGCCAAAGGGCCGCTCGGCGCCGGGCCGGTTGACGATAGCATACACCTCCTCGACGATGTCGTCGGTAATGCGGCTGGGGTCGGCGTAAATGGAGCGGATGGCGGCGCGGGTAAGCGCGCGGCTGCTGCGCATGGCGGCGTAGGTCATCTGGCTGAGAAAGGGTATTTGCGCCACGAGAACGCTGAACTCGTGCAGCGGCGCGCGCGTCTGCAGGCCGTAGCTGTCCACCGGCACAAGCCTGGCAACGCGTTCCGGATGAGCCAGCGCATAGCCTAGCGCCGCCCCGCCGCCCATCGAGATGCCAACGAGGTGCACGCGCGGCAGGTCGAGCGCCAGCAGAAATTCGTGCAGCACGCCCACGAGCGCCAGCAGCCGGAAGTCGCTCGTGGGGCTGGTGCTCTCGCCGTAGCCCGGCCACTCCGGCGCGAGCACGCGGTGGTGCTGGGCCAGTGCGGGCAGCGTCTCCTTCCACGAAAGCAGCGCCGCATCCGTGCCGCCGCCGTGCAGCAGAAGAACGGGCGGGCCCCGATGCTGAACGCCGTCCTCAAAGTAGCGGAGGCGGGCGGAGGGTAAGTCGAGGAAGTGGCTTTGCATGGGTCTGGTGCGTACTGCTTATTGCTTATTGCTTGTCGAGATAGATAAATTTGATTCCGCCCAGTTCGCTTTTAAGCAATACGCATTACTTTCGCCAATAGAGCGGCGAAAACAACAAAATCACCGTAAACAGTTCCAGCCGCCCCATCAGCATCAGCAGCGATAGAATCCACTTGCCGGGGCCGGGAATCCAGGCGTAGTTGTCCGTGGGGCCCACATCGCCGAGGCCGGGGCCGATGTTGCCAAGCGAGGCGACGACTGCACCAAAGGCCGTTGGCAGGTCGAGGCCAAGCGCCGTCATGGCGAGCACGCCAGCGGCGAAGATTAGGATAAAGAGTGCGAAAAAGCCAAGCACGTTGGCAATCACCTCGCGCGGCACGCTGCTGTTGTTGACGCGCACCGAAATCACGGCGTGGGGGTGGATCAGCTGCTTGATTTCGCCGAGCACAAACTTGACGACGAGGTAAAGACGCACCACCTTCATGCCGCCGCTCGTCGATCCCGCGCTGCCGCCGACAAACATGAGCGCGAACAAAATATACTGCGTCGCCATGGGCCACTGTTCGTAATCCGCCGTGCCAAAGCCGGTGGTGGTGGCGATGGAAACCACCTGAAAGAGCGTGTCGCGCAGGGCGCGGGCGGGGCCGACGGACTGGGTAACGAGCACTGCCGTGCCGATCAGCAGCGTGGCGACGCCAACCATGCCGAGGTAGTAGCGAAATTCCTTGTCGCGCCAGTACGCGCCGAAGTTGCCGGTGAGAAAGCGGTAGTGCAGCGCAAAGTTTACGCCAGCCATCGCCATGAAAAAGATAATCACGTACTCGATGTAGGCGCTGTCAAAGCCGGCGACGCTGGCGTTGCGCGTGGAGTAGCCGCCCGTGGCCATGGTGGCAAAGGCATGGCTCAGGGCCTCGTAGAGGTTCATGCCGCCCAGCATCAGCAGCCCCGTCTCGGCAACGGTGAAGAGCACGTAGACGCCCCAGAGCAGCTTGGCCGTTTGCGCCAGCCGCGGCGCGATTTTGTCCGCCGTGGGGCCGGGCACTTCGGCCTTGAAGAGCTGCATCCCGCCCACGCCCAAAAAGGGCAGCACGGCCAGCGAGAGCACGATGATGCCCATGCCGCCCAGCCAGTGCGTCAGCGCGCGCCAGAATAGAATGCTGGGCACCACGGCTTCGACATCGGTGAGAATGGTCGCGCCGGTGGTGGTAAAGCCGGAGATGGTCTCGAAGAAGGCATCCGTCAACCCCACGATGGAGCCGCTCAGCAAAAAGGGCAGGCTGCCCAGTAGCGAAAAGCTCAGCCAGCCCAGAGTCACGATGGCAAAGCCGTCCTTGGTGCGCAAATCGCCGCCGTAGCGGTTGTAGCGAAAGGCCGCAAAGCCCACTGCCGCCGTCAGCCCCGCGCTGAGCAGCAGCGCCCAGTGTGCGCCGTCGGCGTAGGCAAACGAAACGGGCAGCGGCAGCAGCATCGCCACCGCCAAAAACATAAGCAGCCGACCGAGAAGATGGATAACGCTGGTTAAATGCATGGGGGAGATATTGCGCAGTGCTTACTGCTTATTGCTTGTCTTGAGCGGCAACAGGTTCGTGATGAACCGTGAACGTGGAGACGTATAGAAAACTAAATCTACTCAATCACCAATAAGCAGTAAGCAATAAGTACTATTTTAATGAAAGAGCCGCTCCGCCTCCTGCGCCGCGTGGGGCAGCGCGAAAACGACGGCGCGGTCGCCCGCTTCGATCTGCGTCTCGCCGCTGGGAATTTCCATGTGGCCGTTCTTCATCACCGCGCCCACAATGGCGCCCGCGGGGAAATTGATCTTGCTGAGCGGGCGGCGGGTGATGCGCGCCCGGCGCTGGGCGATGTATTCGGTGATGTGCGCATCCAACCCCGGCACGCTGGCAATCGAGGCCACGTCGCGGCGGCTGATCGTGCGCTGCACGGCGTTGACCGTGAGCAGCTGCTTGCTCACGAGCGCATCCAGCCCCAAGTCCGGCGTTACGTCGAAGTACTCCACTTTGTTGACCATTGCGATCACGCGCGGCACGTGGAGCTGCTTGGCCAGCAGCGAGGTGATGATGTTGCGCTCGTCGTCGCCCGTAACGGCGACGAAAGCATCCATCTCGGCCAGCCCCTCGCTGCGCAGCAGATCCAGGTCCGTGCCGTCGCCGTGGATCACGAGCGCGTGGGAAAGGTCGTCCGCAATTTTCTGCGCACGGCGCTGGTTGCCCTCAATAATTTTGACGTTGGCGTGGGGCCGGATGTGCCGGTCGATCACATCCTGGGCAATAAAGCGGCCAACCATGCCGCCACCCAGAATCATGACGTTGCGCACGGGTGTGGGCGTGTTACCGGTTAGCTCCACCAACTGCGGCACGTACGCCGGATCGCAGACGGCGAAGACGTGGTCGCCGTTGAGCAGGCGATCGCTCCCGGTGGGCACGAGCGTGTGGTGGTTGCGGTCGATGGCGACAATGCGCATGGGTGGATGGTTGTGGCGCTCGATCAGCTCCGCCAGCGGCACGTTGAGCAGCGCCGAGCGACGCTCCAGGGGCAAACCCAGCATCTGAATTTTGCCGCCCTCAAATTCCAGGGCGCAGATGGCGTTCGAGCGGTGCAGCAGCCGCATCACCGCGTCCGCCGCTTCGCGCTCGGGATGGATAATTGTATCCGTGCCCAGCTCCGCCGGCGATAGCACAAAATCATCGCGCGTGATTTCGTCGCTGCGCACGCGGGCAATGGTCGTGGCCACGCCCAGCTTCTTTGCCAGCCGGCAGGCCATCAGGTTAACTTCGTCGTTGTCCGTTACCGCCGCCAGCACGGCGGCCTGCTCCACGCCCGCTTGGCGCAGATTGGCCAGGCTCGCCCCGTTGCCCTCCACCACGAACGCGTCGAGCTGCTCGCCCGCGCGCAACACCTTGTCGCGGTCGGCCTCGATCAGGTGAATATCGTGGTGATCGTGGGCCAGCCGCTTGCACAACTGCAGGCCAATGTCGCCCGCCCCAATTACGACTACTCGCATTTGCTTTGCTCCTCGTTTCGGTAAGCGCTATACTGTCGACGCGCACAGACGATGGTCAACCAATTGAGCATTGTGCGTTACTTTTGTAATTTTCACAAGATTTCTTCCTGCTTATGTCTCCATTCATCGGCCTTGTTGCCGACACCCACGGCCTGCTGCGCCCCCAAGCCACGGACGCTCTGCGCGGCGCCAGCCACATCCTCCACGCGGGCGACGTGGGCCAGCCGAGTATTCTCGCGGCCCTGCGCGATCTTGCCCCCACGACGGCCATTCGCGGCAACGTTGATCACGGCGCGTGGGCGGAGGCGCTGCCGGAAACGGCTGTTGTTGATCTGGTGCTGGATGGACATCCGCTTTCGATTTATCTTTTGCACGACGCCAACACGCTCGATCTCAACCCGGCCAGCGCGGGCGTCCACGTCGTTGTCAGCGGCCACTCGCACCAACCGTCCGTGGTGCAGCGCGAGATTGACGGCCAGCGCGTGCTCTTCGTCAACCCCGGCGCGGCGGGGCCCCGGCGCTTCAAGCTCCCCGTAACGGTGGGGCGGCTGTCTGTCCAGGGGGGCGTCGTCGGGGCGAAGATTGTGGAGTTGCGGATCGAAAGCTGACGGGGTTTGCCGCCTGTTTTTAACCGCGTTGGTAAGTTTTTCCACGGATTTTTTGCAGGGCTCGTATTAACATAAGTGTTGATTCAAGGACGATTTTCAATTTAATAAAGGATAAAATTTTATGGCAGATTTACAAAAGACAACGCTGGGCGGCGGCTGCTTCTGGTGCACGGAAGCGATCTACCAGGACATCATTGGTGTGGAGCAGGTTGTCTCTGGCTACGCCAACGGTCAAAAAGAAAACCCCACCTACCGCGAAGTCTGCACCGGGCGCACCGGCCACAATGAGGTGGTGCAGATCACCTTTGATCCAGAGGTGATTTCCTACGCCGAGCTGCTGGAGATCTTTTGGCGCGTCCACGATCCGACGACGCTCAACCGCCAGGGCGCGGATGTGGGCACGCAGTATCGCTCCGGCATTTACTACACCAGCGACGAGCAGCGCGAAATTGCCGAGCAGTCCAAGCGCGAGGCGGACGCCAGCGACCTGTATCGCAACGCGATTGTGACGGAGATCGAGCCGCTGCAAAACTTTTACCCGGCGGAGGAGTATCACCAGGATTACTACAAGCAGAATCCCAACCAGGGCTACTGCCGCGCGGTGATCGATCCCAAGGTGCGCAAGTTCCGCAAGTCGTATGCGAACCGGCTCAAGGGGGCGGTGGCGGCGTAGGCGAAAAATTTAACGCGGAGGCGCGGAGACGCAAAGCCAGAAAAGCGCCGGTTGAGTGAAAACTCAACCGGCGCTTTTCTGTTACGGCGAAAGCCGTTAAGCTGTTCGGCTCGCTCAATCCGCAGAGGCTGGTTCATTTGGTGTCTCGATCAAATCCCCAAATCCAGCCAGCAGCACCGGATTGCGACCAGGAAATTCGGCCGTCAGCCGCAGCTCACCGCCCATCGCTTCGACGTAGCCGCGCAGCGTGGAGAGCAGCATGTCGGAGCGCTGCTCCAGTTGAGAAACGCTCTCCTGGCTGACGTGCAGCGCCTGGGCCACCGTTGTCTGTGTGAGATCGTGGGCCTTGCGCAGGTCTTGCAGGGTTAAGTATTCCGCTTCCAACTCCGCTGCACGTGCCTTGATACGCTCCTGCCGCTCTTCAGAGAATTCTGCAAACACTTCCTCGAAAGGTACACCATACGCCATTTTTATATCTCCTTGAGTTGTTCCAGATAGTCATCAAAGCGTTCATCGGCTTTGCGTATTAACTGTCGATAGAACCGTTTTTCACTGCCTCCCGATTTATCACCAGCCACGAGCAGTACCGCCTGACGCTCAGGGTCAAAAGCAAAGGCGACGCGCCATACGCCGCCATCGGCGCGAAAACGCAGTTCTTTCATGTTGGTGTATCTTGAGTCGTTCAACGTATCCGCGTGTGGCCTTTTCAACTGGGGGCCATACTTGCGTAACAAAATTATCAACGTTGAAATCTCGTCCTGCACGGTCTCCGAATAGCTCGAAAACTCCTGCTGGAACACGGGATAGAAGATAACTTGCCAGTTCATATTATTACTATAGCTCAGATTCTACAGAAGTTCAAGCTTATATTTAAGCGCAATCGCACAAAAGCTTCCAGCGCCACGCAACGCTTCTCGCTATGATCGCGTATAATACCGAACAATCCGGTTGCCAATTATCAATCCACTAACTATCAGGAACTTCACCCCATGGCCGCATGGTACGCACAGGACGCCGCGAGCGTCGCCGACGAACTCAATACTGACATCCAGCAGGGACTCTCCCAAAGCGAGGTCAACGCGCGCCTCGACCAATACGGGCCAAACGAGCTCGAAGACAAGGGGATGAAAAGCCCGTGGGCGATTCTGGCCGAGCAGTTTACCGACGCGATGGTGCTGCTGCTGATTGTCGCCGCCGTGGTCTCCGGCTTTATCGGCGAGGTAGAGGATACCATCGTGATTGTGGCAATTGTGGTGCTCAACGCGATTTTGGGCTTTTCGCAGGAGTGGCGCGCAGAAAACGCGATTGCCGAGCTCAAGAAGCTGGCCGTGCCCAGCGTGCGCGTGCGCCGCGGCGGCCAAGTCGACGAGGTGCCGTCGACCGACCTGGTGCCGGGCGATGTGGTGCTGCTCGAATCGGGCAACATTGTGCCGGCGGACGGGCGCGTCGTCGAATCGAGCGCGCTGCGGGCGGAGGAGGCGGCGCTGACGGGCGAATCCGAGCCGGTGGAGAAGCAGGACAAGCCGCTGGCGGACGACAGCGAAGACGTGCCCATTGGCGACCGCAAGAACATGGTCTTCCGTGGCACGACCGTCACCTACGGGCGCGGCGAAGTCTTGGTGACCGAGACGGGTATGAAGACCGAGATCGGCAACATTGCCAACCTGCTCTCCTCCGTGGGCGCGGAAAAGACGCCGCTGCAAAATCGGCTGGACCGGCTGGGCAAGAACCTGGCCGCGATTGCGCTCGGCATCATCGTCGTGATTTTTGTGGTCGGCTTTGCTACCAGCGACGAGGTGAGCCGCATCCTGGCCGAGAGCGGCTTTGCCTTTGGCCCGCTCTTTGCCAGCGAGACGGTGCGCGAGCTCTTCCTCGTCGCCATCAGCATGGCCGTGGCCGCCGTGCCCGAAGGGCTGCCCGCCATGGTGACGATTGCGCTGGCGCTCGGCTCGCAGCGCATGTTGAAGCGCGAATCGCTGATCCGCAAGCTGCCGGCGGTGGAGACGCTCGGCTCCGTCACCACGATTTGCTCGGACAAGACGGGCACGCTAACCCAAAATCGCATGACGGTGACGGTGCTCGACGTGGCGGGCGAGCGCGACGACATCGACACGCTGATCGACGAGGGCAGGCCGCTGGCCGAGGCCGCGCTGCACCCCGAAGAGGACGCGCCCGTGCGCAGCCTCAGCCTGCTGCTGCGCGTGGCGACGCTGGCCAACGACTCGCAATATCGCAAGGACGACGAAAGCGGCGAAGTCAAGCTGATCGGCGATCCGACGGAGACGGCCATCATCGCCGCCGCCTCGAAATTCGACATCGACAAGCGCGACCTGGAGCAGCGCCGCCCGAGAGTGGCCGAAATTCCCTTTACCTCCGAGCGCAAGCGGATGACGACCATCCACGAGATTCAGCAGGATGGCCACGTCAGCGACGCGCCGTGGGGCGATGCCAACTACGTCGCCTGCAGCAAAGGCGCGGTCGACGTGATGCTCGATTTTTGCGACGACGTGTGGCTGGGCGACGACTTTGTGCCGCTGGACAACGAAATGCGGCAGCGCATTCAGGACGCCAACGCCTCGCTGGCGGAAAATGGGCAGAGAGTGCTCGGCGTCGCCTTCCGCCCGCTCGATCACGTGCCCGACGCCGACGAAGTCGAAGCGGAGGAGAATCACTTCACCTTCATCGGCCTGATCGGCATGATCGACCCGCCGCGCGACGAGGTCAAGGTGGCGGTGGAGCGCTGCCGCAGCGCCGGCATCCGCCCGATTATGATCACTGGCGACCACCCGCTGACGGCCCAGGCGATTGCCCGCGAAATCGGCATCATGACCAACGACCAGGTGCGCACCGGGCGCGATCTGGCGCAGATGAGCGAGCAGGAGCTCAAGGATACGGTGGCCGACGTGTCGGTCTACGCCCGCGTCTCGCCGGAGCACAAGCTGCGCATTGTCGAGGCGCTGCAGGAGAAGGGGCAGGTCGTCGCCATGACGGGCGACGGCGTCAACGACGCGCCCGCGCTCAAGCGCTCGGACATCGGCGTCGCCATGGGCATCACCGGCACGGACGTCTCCAAAGAAGCGGCGGACATGGTGCTGCTGGACGATAACTTCGCCACGATTGTGGCGGCTGTCGAAGAGGGGCGCACGATTTACGACAACCTGCGCAAGTTCATCAAGTACACGCTGGGCAGCAACGTCGGCGAGCTCTTCGTCATGCTGATTGGCCCGCTCTTGGGGATGCCGATTCCGCTGGTGCCGATTCAAATTCTGTGGATTAACCTCGTCACCGACGGGCTGCCGGGGCTGGCGCTGGCCGTGGAAAAATCCGAAAGCGGCGTCATGGATCGCGACCCAATTTCGCCCAAGGAGGGCGTCTTTGCGCGGGGGCTGGGTCGGCAAATTTTGTACACCGGCCTGCTGATCGGCATCGTCTCGCTGGCCGTCGGCTACTGGGGCTTCATCGGCGAGCGCGACCAGACCACCTGGCGCACCATGCTCTTCACCACCCTCACCCTGGCGCAGATGGGCAACGCCCTCGCCATCCGCTCCAACCGCGACTCGCTCTTCAAGATCGGCCTCTTCTCGAACCGGCTGATGGTCATCGCCGTGGCGATTACCTTCGCCCTGCAGATGGCGCTGATCTACGTGCCCTTCCTGCACGGGATTTTTGATACGACGACGCTGAGTGCGTTTGATTTGATGGTATGTTTGGTCGTGAGCGTGGTGGTGTTCCTGGGGGTCGAGGCGGAAAAGTGGTGGCGAAGGTCGCGGGGATGAGGTAAAAAGCAAGAAAAGTTATGGAGAAGCCCGGTTGAGAGAGGCCGGGCTTTTTCTGTCAGCTCATATACCATGTACATTTGGTAAAAACGCTACGTAAGATGCAGCTGTTCCCACGTTCCAATAGTCCATAATATGCTATCCAAATGCTGAGGAACCAATAAGAACATGCTTTTCAATTGCTGCTCAAGTTCTCGTAGTAGCAGTTTGCGTTCTTTCAAACTACGATCTTTTGTCAATGCGCTGAGTACAGAAACAGTAAGGTTGTCGTAGCGAGCAGGTAACAACTGTTCTTCCCAGAGTAAGCGTAAATATTCGGATGCAACAACTGCTGAGGATTGAACACTAGAACTTGGATCGCCTAGCAGAGCAAGAATATCAGCGAGTGGGCCAGTAGCCTCCCAGTCGGAATGTTTAGAGGCAAGCATCAAAACATCAGCGTTAACTGAAGTCATTTTATAGTTTAGTAGAGCGAGAGAAAGACATGCTTGGGTGTATTGGTCAGATGTAATAACATTGTCTTCGCGCATCCTCATCAAAATCGCTTGTGTCCATACACCATTTACTCGATATTCTTGCTGTGCGATGTGTCTGAATCGTAAATCATCTGAAAATAGAACCCTTTCTGTACCCGAAGCTACTAGCATTGTCTCCCAGAATGAAACACCTAATGCTTCTGCCTTGAGGTGTTCATCAGCACTGACGTTCAGCGCGGCAGCGCAAGGAATAATTTCGCAACTTAATTCGAGCCAATCACGGGCTTTTGTTAGCAGATTGTTCCGTTTTTCTAGCTCTTCTTGACTCGTTTCGCCCCGAATGTATCCCTCTTCCGTTTTTCCGAGAAACATTCTGGGACCGGAACTGGGGAAATAATCATTTATGAGATATTCAAAGTGATCAAGAGTAGACCTGACTATTGCCAAGTCCTCAAACGTCTCAGAGAATTTATCCAGCAAGCCTAAATTGAGCAGCGTTACTGCTGCCGTAACATCAAGAATTATTGGTGGTTCTGCAATTAGGATACCTAAGGCATGATGTCTTTCTTCAATACTACCTTTGCAACAAATTACGCCGGGAGATTGTTTATCTGTTAGCGTGATTTGGGCATCAATGGGGTCCCTCCCCAATAATCCGGCCAAAACTCCGATAGTGAGAAATTTGCTTCGATAAAGCTCTAACGACTCTTCACGAGAATCGTGCTGGTGATCCAGGAGATCAAACAGAGACTGGAAATTTGCTTCGCCACCTTCTTTGTCACTAATGACTTTCATGCTCCATATTCCCGGTGTGTCCGGGAATTTAGTTTGATAAATCTTCATTGTTTCGTGAAGAGCATGAACATATTTGCTTTTCACCTCGTCTATGTGGAACGATTTGGAAAGCGGACCATCGCCCAAAGTTATAGTATCTCCAGCCTTTCTGTTTAATAGCTTTTTTGTCCAAGCATCCGTAGTTGATAGTTCGCCTGCCTGAAAATTGGGTTGTTCACGCTTTTCAATGATAAATACGCGTGATTGAGATTCTCCTGCTTCAGTCACTGTGACAGCTGTGTCTACATTTACTGAATCGACTTCAAGCCATTTAGCCTCTTTGCTTACGTTAAAAAATACATCGATTACATAGAATTGATGTACCTCTGGAATATTGAACGATTCTCTGCGTAGTTCATATGCTTGTTCTATGGCGTTCTTAATTTGCTTATCCCAAATCAAGAGCTTAATTGCCTGTATTCTTTCTTGAACTGACAGGTTTTGGAATTGAATATGTTCAGCAAGAAAGCTTTTGACGTCTCCAAACTTATGAAGTCGATAATTTATAAGTGCATGAAGGAGCTTTGTAGAAACATCATCAGGGTACACTGCTAGATATTCCGAACAAAGAGCATCAGCTTTTGCTAAATCATCTACTCTGTAGAGGATGGAAATCTCCATCCGCGTAACAAATGAGATGGAACCATGTTCCTCTCGAATATCTGTACAGATACTTAATGCAGAATTCAGATCACCCGAGTTGTAATAACAGGTTAACAACTGATTGAGAGGCACACTGGGCTTGTTAAGATCTACTATTACTGCTAACAATTCTGCCGACTCGCCGAACATATTGCAAGAGTATAGTTCTTGCGCAGTTTGAAACAAAAGCCTTCTGCTTGTATTCTCATCGATGTTGGCCCTTGCTTCATATAGATACTGCGTTGCAGAATCTTGCTGACCCGTCTTCGCAGCTACATATGCACGGAACAGATTTAATTCAACTTTATCTAACTGCTGATTTTCTAAACGGTCAAACAAATCGTCGATCTTTTCATGCTTCTTTAATTTCAAATATACACCGATTTGTAGGCTGATAATATCGGTGCTGTTTACACCGTGGTCATTTAACAATTGAAGCTGCTCGATCCATCTTTCGGCCTGCATCCAATTTCCAGATTCGTAGTTAACCAGTGCTAGCCAGAATTTAGCCGCTGGTTCGTCTGTCAATTCAAGCAAAAGCTCAAAGAGCTGCTTTGCTTCGTCAAGATTATCATTTTGATAGGCAAATATGCCACAGTTTTTGATTACGTCCGGATCATCTGGAAGCGCTTTTCTAACAGCAGTAAATGCCTCACGTGCTTTTGTAATATTCCCGGCTAGCGAATAAGAAACACCTAGGTTGAGCAACCAATTTGCCCGGTCATTCTCTATGTCACTTCTTTCAACGCGCGACCAGGCAAATTCAAGTAGATTAATCGCCTCCGCAATTCTTTCTTGATATGGATTAACAAACCCTTCAATAGCTGAAAGCATCTCCTGTTGATCCAAAAAGGACAACAGCGTCATAGCCAGACGAGCACGAGGTTCTGGACTCTTATCTTTATCATTTTCGATAGCAATCCTATACCAATGCTCGGCGTCTGACATTAATTCACTACGGAACGCAAAATCTGCTAACGCAGTTGCAACCTCAAATGACTCTCTGCGATGCTGTGGTACTTTTGCTAAAACTGACTCAAATGTTTCCTCTGTTCGGCTATTCCAAACGATGATTGAATAAGCGAGATCCAAAGTAGGATCGATTTGAATAGCTTTATATGCATGCTCCTCGCATTCCTTACGTAACTCTTTCAAAAGATAGCCAAGTGCAGCATAGCATAATGACTTCGCATTATCTCGGCCAGATTCCAAAGCATCAAAGAAGTTTTGTGCAGCTTCCGCATCTCTTCCCAGTTGATGCTGGGCTAACCCCATGAGTGTTAATAGTTTGCGCTTTTCCTCGCGGGATGCTCTATCCCACATCCTCACTTTTAAAGAGCCTAAATGGCTCAGAGCTTTTTCGGAGAGGAAATCGTTTATGAGTTGCTGGATGAAATCAAACTGTGCTTGATATTCGCCAGAGAGGGCATATTGAATATCGGACGCAATAGAATAATTCGGAGCATTATTAACAGGTCTGCTGAAGGAATTACTTAGCTGCTGACTAAGGGCCTTTACCTCATGCAGAACCTCCTTCTGCATATCTTCGACCTGACCAGTTTCAACAACTTTACGAACGTTGAAAAACAGCGGTATTAGCGAAGGATTTTGCGATAGTCTACTGTCAATGTCGTTTTTCGTCAGGCGTTCAATAGTGATCGTTTGCAGGATACTACAAAGTTCATCGTAAACTTTTTCATACGAAATACCCCGAAACGCGACAAACTGCTCTATGACGCTCTCCACCCACTTTCTAAAATCAGGTTCTTCGACAATTTTGTCATTGAACCTCGGAAGAAGTTCAATAGCCGGGCCGCTAAAGTCGCCAGAAACAACAAAAAAGTACGAAAAATTGCGGGGATCGTTGACCAAAGAATCATTTTGCAATGCATGAAGAGCAAATTTAATAATTTCTTTTGCAACGTCCGGTTTTGAAAGTTTGTTCGTTGGCGAGGCAGAGTGCTTACACTGAACGACTCCAACACTTTTGTTCTGAAAATAGAGAACGCAGTCTCGTCCCTTTTCAGATACTCCCGTCATCAAAGCAATATCGTCGAACTGTCCTTGATATTTTCTTTGGGCAATTTCGTTTTTAAAGATTTGATAAATTAATATCTCAAATTGCCTGTCAGACAGCGAGTGCAAAGGATATCCTTGGCCGGTTTCGAAGGCAGGTGGTTTAATAGCAAAATTGCTCAGTTCTTGCTCTACTTCTATAGGAGTCAATTTTTGATACATTCTTCTGTCCAGAACATTTGTGTTATTCGTGCCCGAAGTATAACAAAAAAGCCGAACGCTTGCACATTCGGCATTGGGCTCACGGGTTGATTTCAACCTTGTGTCATCTTTGGACAGTAGGGAAGATACAGCTACTAAGGATGACTTACCTGCGATAGTCAAGTAGGCAGAGCAACCCGTCGCTGTCGAGGACGCGGATGCCGAATCGCGGCTAATTAGCGCAACAGCAGATCGCACACCTCGTGCTTGCCGATCCAGAACCACGTGATGGTGTCGCCGCTCAGGACGCCGAGGGCGCGGTGCTGTCGGCTGATGCGGGTGGAGTCGGTGGCTTACTCCTGCTGGTCGAGCAGCCGGATCAATTCGTCGCTGTCAATAACACCGACGCTGGAATCGTCACACCAACTCGCGGCCAAGCTCGGCGTCGATGCGCTCTTGGAGGAACATCTTGCTCAGCGACATGCCCGACCCGTCGCGTCGATTGGCGAGCAGGCGAAGCTCGTTGAGCATGGATTCGCTCATGCGCAGCGAGATGGTCTTGGTCGACGGTTTAAGGGTTGGTGTGCTCACGCCTGCCGCCGACTCGCCACGTAGTCATCGAGCACAGCGCTGATGCGCGTCTCGTAGGCTTCACCATTTTCTCGGAAATAGTTGAGCGTCTCCCGGTTCAAGAGCAGGCTCACCTCCTCTTGAGCCTGCTCCTCTTTTGTCTTACTAACAACGGGATACACAACTTTCGCATTGCGCAGAAATTCGTCGGTAATTTCGGGGATGTCGGCGTAATAGGCGTCACCGCCACGCTCGGCCCGTTCGTCGATGCGGGCGAGTTGCTCGTCGCTTAGCTCGACGATTGTGTCGTCGTTGAGGGTGTAGTAAACAGTTTTACCCATTGTCCAACTCCTCTCTCCACTGCCGGAATCGACGCTGCTCTCGCTTGTTCGCTTTCCGCGCGCTAAAAATGCGCGTTTTCTTGCCACGCGGCGTGTGCCCAACAACGTAAAGCCGCTCGCTGATGTGACCAAAGGTCAGGTACCGCACTTCGCCATAGTCTCTGCGGTCATCTTCGATCGTCACTCGTCTTTTATCGCGAAAGGCGCGGCTGGCATATGAGAATGAGACATCGCGCTCTTCGCTATTGCGTTGGTCTTTCTCTTCGTCCCATTCAAACTGCATCGTCAGAGGCCTTCTGGATAATTATAACATAAACAGGCTGCTTGCGACGCCCATCTATTTTATGCCGCAGAGCCAGCGGCCAACGCTTGTTACGCAGCGACTCGATTAGGAGCGGAGAGCGGGGCGGAGTCGATGACTCACCCTTGCTGGTCGAGCAGCAAGGGTGAGTCGTCGCTGTCAATGACGCCGACGCCGAATCGCCTCAGATAGCTCACCACGTCGGTGGCGAGCAAGTGCTTGGCGACGGTGACGAGATAGTCTGCCAGTCCATGCGCGGCGGCGGCGATAAATTTGTCGTCATCCGGGTCGCGGCAAATTGGGGGAATGTCGGCAGGCGTAAGGCGTTCAATACGCGGCAGCAAACGGTTTCGGTAGGCACGAAGCAGCTGTGGTCGGATCAGCGGCGCGATTTCTGGATAGACCAACACGCGCTCGTACTCATCGAGCAGCGCTTGGGAAGCTAAGACGGTGAAACGCGCCGATTCCCAGGCCATCATCAACGTTGCCAAATCAGCCGGGCGCATGAGCGCAGCAATCAACTGATTGGTGTCCAGCACGACGCGCATCGCTCGCTAACTCTCGTTTGCCTGATTTTCGCGGTAGCTCCGCCGTGCTTTCTTCACCAGCGCCACAATCTCCTCGTTGGTTGGCATGGACGTGTACCGCTCGTCATTCATGGCGGCACGAATCGCCTCGCGCACAGCGGCGAAATCCGCCGCACGTTCTGGATCAGAAAGGACTGCCTCGAAATCAGGCACCGGCGCGACGATCACGCGCTGGCCAGCGGGGATCGCAGCAGGCGCTTCGATTTTGTGGTCAGCATCAACGGTAGCAAGCCATGTTGTCATAGAATGATTCCTCTCTTCATACCTGCGTGTGTGAATGGATTATACCACGCCTCTACTTAGTCAGGCAGTCAGAAAAATTCGTTACTGTTGAGCGCGGAAAAACCGAGTCAACCTACACCAACTCGTGGCGCGGCTCGGCATCGATGCGCGTCTGGAGGAACATCTTATCAGCGACTGGTGCGGTACGTCGCGGCAGTTGGCGAGCATGCGCAACTCGTTGCGCATGGACTTGCTCATGTGTAGCGAGATGGTCTTGGTCGACGGCTTGAGGTTGGGGAAGACGGTCGGCTTGGCCTGCGCCCAATCCACGTAGTCGGTGGAGTCATGGGTCGCCCAGAACTCGCGTTCTTCGTCTTCTTTTGAAAAGTCGGCAGTAACTTTCGCATGGTTCTCCCTCTTCACCAACTAGCGCAGCAATCGATCGTACACCTCGTGCTTACCAATCCAGAACCACGTGATGGTGTCGCCGCGCAGGACGCCGAGGGCACGGTACTGCCGGCTGATGCGGGCGGAGTAGATCGACTCTTCCGGGTCAACCTGCTTGAACTGCAAACTTGGGTGGTTGGGATTGTCTTGCCACAGGGCGTAGGCTTTGTTCGCCAACCTTTGCGCGCGAAGCGGCAGCGCGTCGTACTGTTTCCAGAACTGCCTTGTGGTGCGCGACTTTATCGGGGATAAATTTTATCGTCTTCGATGACCATTTCAAGCGTTTCACCCGCATCCAAATCAGCCAGAGCTTGGCGCGCCATCGACCGAAATTCTTCGCGATTCGCCATGTAAGTGCGCTGCCAGGCGGCTTCCTCGGCTTCGAGTTCGGCTTCGGTACTTTCTTCGCCTTCCACTTCCTCAGTCGCAGGCTGCGTCTGAAGCCAGCGCGCGAAGTCGAGGACTTGGTTGACCCGCTGAGGTGGCAGCGTCTTGACTGCTTCCAGCAGTAGTTGTTCGCTTTGGCTCATAATTTTGCTTCTACTTTCAGTAAGCTCTACATCGGATTAGAACAAGCAGATTATACCACAACCTCGCGCCTCTCGATCCGCGACAACTCCATCTCCTCTACCCGCTGCGCAAAGTACAAATCCCAGCGCATCTGCAGGTTCAGCCAAAAGTCGGCGGACATGCCAAAAAATTTGCCCAGCCGCAAAGCCGTGCTCGGCGTGATGCCGCGCCGCTGGTTCACGATTTCTTTGACGCGCTGGTAGGGCACGCGGATGGCGTCGGCCAATTCTCGCTGGGTTACGTTCATCGGCTTTAGGAATTCTTCGAGCAGCATCTCACCCGGATGAGTCGGCGCTCGTTCCATTGACGTGCGGGCCATCTGGATTGTCCTGGTTCGTGTTGCCTGGCTGCTTTGAGACAAATTGGACGCCATCAAGCTCGGCGAAGTCTATATCTTGCGTCCACAACGTGGCGCCGTGTGCGCGGGCGGTGGCGAGGACGATTGCATCTGCCATGGGCAGCTTCTGCTCGATAGACGTCTTGGCTGCCGCAACCGCCAATTCCGGTGTTAAGTCAACAACCGTTCCTTGCCTCATTGTGATGACGGCTTCGAGCGCTTTCTGTTCGCCCAACTGCTGATGCATCCGCTTGAAGACTTCGTACAAACTGATTGTTGGGACGAGTAGTGCCTCTGTCTCCTCAACGGCAGCGGCGAAGAAATCGGCATTCGCCTCATCGGCAAAGTATTCCAGCCAGCCCGACAAATCGACAACATTCATAGGCGGTCCGGTTCTCGCTCAATCGTTGTGTCCATGCCCTTTGCGAACCCGCGCATCTCGCGCATGGGGCGCACGGGAATGTACTCAATGCGACCGTCATACGCAATGACCTGCATCTTCTGCCCCGGCTGAATGTTGAGCGCTTCACGCACGTGGCGAGGAATCACGACCTGATATTTTGATGAAACGGTGACTGCTTGCATACAAATCTCCTATCGATAAGAAAATCGTTGTACGCAGAATTTTACCACAGCGGAATCGGACGCTCAACTTGGGTGAACATGCGGGTTGCCAGCTCGCGGCCCACAGCTCAGCAGCCGGTCGTCGACCGCGTGCTGGCCGAGCCAGAACCGCGTCACCGAGACGCCGCGCGGGATGGCCGTGTGCGGGGCTGTCGGCGGATGGGGGTACGTGACCATCACGGCCCAAACGCCTTACCTTTACCCACAAGTTTGAGAGGGAGCAGCAAAGCGGGGAGGGCGGAGAAGAACCCCCATCCCCGGCCCTTCCCCCGCGAGCAGGGGAAGGGTGACTGGTTGATGAAGCGGTCGCGATGGGATTGTCTCGCTTTGTTGATCAAGCGGGCGATCTCAGAGAAGAGCCGCAAAGATAACGAGACAACAAAAGCCCCCTCCTTGCTGGCGGCTTACCTTTACCCACAAGTTTGAGAGGGAGCAGCAAAGCGGGGAGGGTGGAGAAGAACCCCCATCCCCGGCCCTTCCCCCGCGAGCAGGGGAAGGGTGACTGGTTGATGAAGCGGTCGCGGTGGGATGGTCTCTTTGTTGATCAAGCGGGTGATGTCACAGAAGAGCCGCCAAGGTAACGAGACAACAGAAGCCCCCTCCTTGCTGGCGGCTTACCTTTACCCACAAGTTTGAGAGGGAGCAGCAAAGCGGGGAGGGCGGAGAAGAACCCCCATCCCCGGCCCTTCCCCCGCGAGCAGGGGAAGGGTGACTGGTTGATGAAGCGGTCGCGATGGGATTGTCTCGCTTTGTTGATCAAGCGGGCGATGTCACAGAAGAGCCGCCAAGGTAACGAGACAACAAAAGCCCCCTCCTTGCTAGCGGGGAGGGGGTTGGGGGTGGGGTCTGCACGGCCAATCATTCATGCAGCTTACCCACACCGTTGATATAATGCCAATTGTGTGAGTAAGCTGCGCCTTTGCCTGCGCAAAGTGACGGGGCGTTCGCCTCACCCCCTCCGCGCCGCTTCTACGCCGACAAGTCGGGTGAAGCCCCCTCTCCACGCGTGGAGAGGGGGCTTGGGGGTGAGGCGAATCCTGCCCCGCTTTTTTGCGCAGCTTCGCTACACCACTGATGTAATTCAGGCCGGAACCATTACGGTCGCCGCAGCGGGGCGATAATGGCGACGCGCGTACCCGCGCCGGGGGCGGATTCGACGTTGAGGCTGCCGCCAAAGAGGTTGAGCCGTTCGCGCACGCTGTACAGACCCCAGCCGCCCGCCGGGCGCTCCACGGAAAGCGTTTGCAGATCGAAGCCCTGGCCCTCGTCGATCACGGTGATTTCGACCTGGTGATCCAGGGTTTTTACGTCGACACACGCCTGATTAACGCCCGCGTGTTTGACGACGTTGAAGAGCAGCTCGCGCACGAGGCGAAAGAGCAGAATGCGCAGCTCATCGTCCACGGCGACCGTTATTTTCTCGGCCACCAGCTCGACCTGCAAATCATACACTTCTTCCATGTGGCTCACGAGCCAGCGCAGCGCGGCCAGCAGCCCCTCGCCCTGCAGCACGGGCGGGCTGAGATCCACCGTGAGGCGGCGCGTGATGGTGATGGCGTCGCCCAGGTAGCCGATCATCGATTGGGCCTGCTCGCCCCACGCCGGATCGCTGGCAACCACATCGTCGCCCAGCAGCTTGAGGTGCATCTGTACGGCGTAGAGCTGCTGCTGCAGCTCATCGTGCAGCATCTGGGCGATGCGGTGGCGCTCGTTCTGCTCGGCCAGCACCAGCTCGGCGGCCAGCTCGCGCACCTGCTGCGTGCGCTCGTCGACGCGCGCCTCCAGCGTTTCGTTGAGCTCGCGCAGCGCCTCCGCCCCCTCCATGCGTGCGGTCACGTCGATCACCACGCCCACGGCCTGCAGCGGACGGCGCGGCTCTCCCTCTTCCGCAAAAATTACCTGGGCGTGCCCCTCGATCCAGCGCACGGTTCCATCCGGCCACACAATGCGGTGCGTCTCCCGAAAGGTGTTCCCCTGCTTGGGATCGAGCGCCCGATTGCGGGCGCTTTGAAACGCCGAAAGGTCGCCGGGGTAGATTAAGTTGGCGACCTCCCCCTGGTCGAGCGTGCGCTTGTCCAGGCCAAAGATGGCGCGCGCCCGGCTGTCAAAGTGGGTGACGCCCGCCTCGATGTCGTAGAGCCAGACGCCCATCTCAGTGGCGTCCAGCGCCTGGCGCAGGCGGGCCTCGCTCTCGCGCAGCGCCTCCTCGCGCTCGCGGCGCTCCGTCTCATCGCGCAGCAGCTTGACAAAGCCGCGCAGTTTGCCGTCGTCGCCGCGCATGGTCGTCATAAAGCCGTAGGCCCAGAAGCGGCTGCCGTCCTTGCGCAGGTGCCAGCGCTCGTCGGAGGAGTTGCCCGTCTCCACCGAGCGCCGCAGCTCCGTTTCAAAGCGGTTTTGGTCGCGGTCTTCGCGTGTAAAGATGATTTCACCGGGTTGACCGACCGCCTCCGCCTCCGACCAGCCCAGCGTATTTTCCGCACCCAAATTCCAGGAGGCGACGCGCCCCGATTCATCCATGGTGAAGATGGCGTACTCGTCCACGTTCTCCACGGTGAGCCGGTAGCGCTCCTCGCTCTCGCGCAGCGATTGTTCGGCCTGCTTGCGCTCGTGGATATCGGTGTTCATGCCGATCCAGCTGCGCACGCTGCCGTCATTGTTGTGCAGCGGCACGGCGCGCATGTGCGTCCAGCGCCACTCCTGGCTGGGCGCGTGCCACAGGCGAAATTCGGTGTCTAGATCGGTGACGGTCTCCACGCAGCGGCGCGAGTTCGCCACGGCCGACTCTCGGTCGTCGGGGTGGACGACGTTGGCCCAACCCAGGCCGCGCCACTCCTCAAACGTCTGTCCCGTGTAGGCGCGCCACGAGGGCGAATCCTCTACCACCTTGCCTTCGGCATTCATCGTCCAGACAATCTGCGACGAGGCCTCGATCAGGGCGCGGTAGCTTTCTTCGCTTTCGCGCAGCGCCAATTCGGCCCGCGCCCGCTGCGTAATATCTACAAAGGTAATCACTATGCCCTCGATGCGGTCGTCGCCGCTGCGGTAGGGCAACACGCGCGAGAGATACCAGCGCCCGGCGTCATCCCGCACCTCGCGCTCCACGGGAATGAGCGTTTTTAGCACGCGGTGGGCGTCGACCTGCAGGTCATCATAGCCGAGGCGGTGCGTCAAATCCGAGAGGGGACGGCCGCGGTCGGCCAGGCGCACGTTGAAGAGCTCGCCCACCTTGGGCGTAAAGCGCATGATGCGCAGGTCGCGGTCCAGAAAGAGGGTGGCGATATCGGTGGCGGCCAGCAGGTTTTGCAGGTCGCCCGAAAGCTGGGCCAACTCCTCCACCTTGTGGCGGTTCTCCTGGTTGACGGTCTGCAGCTCCTCGTTCATGCTCTGGAGCTCTTCCTTGCTCGTCTCCAGCTCCTCCATCGTCGAGCGCAGCTCCTCGTTGGTGGACTGCATCTCCTCGTTGGCGGCCTTCATCTCCTCCTGGCTCGTCTCGTATTCTTCGATAATTCTTTGCAGCCGCTGCTGCGCCAGGTTAAGCTCGGCCTCCAGCACGCGCGCCCGCTCCGGCTCCCCGCTTTCACTCGCGCTTTCGTCCGCGCTGCCGTTTGTGCTTGGGCGGTCGACCGGCTCCCGCTGCGCTGCCCCAGAAAATGGCGCCCCAGAAAATGGCGAGAAAGGCGCAACCGCCTCCCCCTCCTCGAAAATCACCAGCGCGTACCCCGCCTGCTCCGGCTCCAGCGAGGGGCGCACGTGCAGCGCGACGGGGCTGCTCTCGCCGTCAAAGCGCACCGGAATGGGCTTGGCGCGCACGACCATATCCGCCTCTCGCGCCGCGTGCAGGGCCGCGCGCAGCTCGATGCGCAACTCCTCGCGCACCAGCTTATAGACGTTGGCCGTCAGCTCGCCGCCGGGGTGTACGAGGTAGCGCCCCACGTGCTCCGAAAGGTGCACGATCTTGTCGTCGGGCGTAACGAGCAGGCTGGGCGGGGCGTAGCGCTCGACGAGCCGCTGGTGCAGCGTGCCGTAGGCCACGGGTTCGCCCCCGCGCTCCGGTCGCGGCGGGTCGCCGGGCAGCCGCACGTGCGCCAGCGGGAAGACGGGCAGCCGCGGCTCCGGCGCGGGCACGTTGCGCTTGCGGAAGAGGCAGAGCTTTTTATCCTCGGTGTGGAAGAGGTCGGAAGATTCGATGGTTTCCGCCGTGCCGAGCGCGAGCACGCCGTCGGGCCGCAGCGCATAGTGAAAGAGCTCGATCACATCCTGCTGCACGGCGCGCTGCAGGTAGATCAGCACGTTGCGGCAGGCCACGAGATCCAGCCGCGAAAAGGGCGGATCGCCGAGCAGATTGTGCGGCGCAAAGACGACCAGCTCGCGCACCTCCTTGCGGATGCGGTAGCCGCCATCCTCCTTAATAAAGAAGCGCCGGAGCCGCTCGGCGTTGATCTCGGTTTCAATATCGCCCGGGTAGAAGCCGTCGCGGGCGTGGGCGAGCGAGTGTTCATGCAGGTCGCTGGCAAAGATTTGAATCAGGGGCGGCGCGTCGTGGCGGGCCGCCTCCTCCAGCAGCAAAATCGCCAGCGAGTAGGCCTCCTCGCCCGTGGCGCAGCCCACGCTCCAGACGCGCACCGTATCGTTCGGCTCCCTGCCCTCGAACATGTGGGGGATCACCTTCTGCTCCAGCCGCTCGAAGACGTCGCGATCGCGGAAGAAGCTGGTGACGGTGATCAGCAGGTCGTCCGCCAGGGCACGCACTTCGGACGCCTCGCTGCGCAGCAGATCGAGGTAATCCGCCAGCTCCTCGACGTGGCGAATCTGCATGCGGCGGGCGATGCGGCGCAGGATGGTCGAGCGCTTGTAGTGGCTGAAGTCGCGGCCCGTGCGCGCGCGGATTTGGGCAAAAACTTTCTGGAGCAGCTGCCGCTCGTTCGCCTCGATCTCCTCCTCGTCCCGCGGCACGTGCACCCTGGGCTTGGTGCGGGCGGCGCGCAGCGCCCGCTCGGGAATTTCAGCCAGCGGCAGCACCAGATCCACTATGCCGGTGGCAATGGCGCTCTGCGGCATGCCGTCGTACTCGGCTTCGTTGGGATCCTGCACAATCGTCAGCCCGCCCTGCTCCTTGATCTCCTTGATGCCGAGCGCGCCATCGCTGCCCGTGCCGGTGAGAATCACGCCGATGGCGTGGCCGTCGTGGGTGCGCGAGAGCGTGCGAAAGAAGTGGTCGATGGGCGCGCGCTCGCGCCGCTTCTCCTCCAGCTTCGAGAGGCGCAGGTGGGTGTCGATGGTGTTGAGGTTGGCGTTGGGCGGGATCACGTAGACGTGGTTGGGCTCCAGCGGTATGGTCTC
This sequence comes from Caldilineaceae bacterium, assembly GCA_965213595.1. Taxonomy (GTDB): domain Bacteria; phylum Chloroflexota; class Anaerolineae; order Caldilineales; family Caldilineaceae; genus JBCCFC01. Next base: position 516,249 of record CBDBZO010000004.1, read on the forward strand.
CGTCACCTGCTGCACGGGCATCTTCACGTGCGGCTGCAGCAGGTCGGCCAGGTGGCTCTTGTGTTCGGGCGAAAGGTGCACCACCACGACAAAGGCCAGCCCGCTCTCTTCGGGCACGTGGGCGAAGAAGGTGCGCAGCGCGGCCAGCCCGCCCGCGGACGCGCCAATGCCGACGACGGTGGGTTCGGGCTTGGGGTCGGGCTTGGAGTCGGGCGAGCTGCCCGCTTTGGTATTGGAATCGTTTTGGTTAGGCACGGTGATTTGTTTCAAATGCCGATTGGTTAACTCGGCGCAAAAGGTCGAGGAGTCTAGCAGAATACTATAACACTTGTAGGAGGATAAGGTCAATCGATGGAGATAGGGGGTGCGTTTCAGCCTTGAATTTTTCAACGCGGAGCGCGCAGAGGCATTCGCGGAGGGCTGCGGAGAGAAGAAAGAGTTATCATGTTGAACCGCTGTTTGGCGAAGAATCTGGCGGGGTTGGAAAAGTCTTTGCTGTATTCGGCCGTCGGAGGCCTACCTACTCCCTCTCCTCCGCGGCCCTCCGCGCCTCCTCCTCCGCGACCTCCGCGTTAAAATTCGACAATCGCAAACTGTTGAGGTTTAAGGCTAATCCAAGATTATAAATATACCACGGCTGATTGTGATGGCGGTGCGTCGCACTTGGGAAAGTGCAACGCACCGTAGGCTGTGTTGGCCGCACAAGAGAGAGAGTCGACCGTGCGTCGCACCTTCCGAGGTGCGTCGCACATCCAACATGGCTTATCCCGGTATAGTTAATTTCCTGGAATAGCCTAAGGCCATTCCAAGCATTAAATCATCCCGACGTTGGTGACAGTCACGCCCATAAATTAGCTGGTAATTTTGGCTCTCGGAGGGCCGTGACAGTCACCGTGACCACCTCATGGGGTATTTATTTTCTCGAGCACCAAGTATTTATTTTCTTATCGGGCTTTTCGCCACTTGTGCGACGTCAGTCTCTCGTCCTTGCCCCCTTCTCATGATACTAGGTGCGTCGCACATCCAACATGGCTTATCCCGGTATAGTTAATTTCCTGGAATTGCCTTAGGCCATTCCAAGCATTAAATCAACGTTGGTGACAGTCACGCCCATAAATTAGTAATTTTGGTCGGAGGGCCGTGACAGTCACCGTGACCACCTCATGGGGTATTTATTTTCTTGGAATTGCCTAAGAAGTAAACAGGCACAACCAGGTAGCACCCCCTGAGCCCGTCGACCTCTAAACCCTCGCTTGAAAGGTGAGGGCCACTTGCCAACTGTCAACGGAAGCTAACGGGCAGCTCACGGCGATGCGCGGCGCAAAGCCAGGCTGCCGCCGTTAGCCGCCCACCCGCGACTCCGCCCGCCAGCCCCAAATCTGCGCCGCGTGCTCCGCATCGTGCAGCGCATACTCAAACATCACCTGCGACAGCGCCATCTCGCCGCCCCACAGATTCGTTCCCACCTGCGACAGCTCGGCGTCGCTGCTGCGATCCAGCAGGTTGATCGTGCGCCGGTGGTAGGTCGCCAGCCAGTCGGCCACGTCGATCATCGTCCACGCCGCGCGCTCGGCGAGCAGCGCTTCGTTCACCTCGTCCAGCCCCTCCCGGCTCGACCAAGCCCTGAGCGCGTCGCTCTCGTAATTGGGCGACGGCCAGCCATCGACGGTGCGCCAGCCGCACTCGTTCCAGCTCGCGCAGTGCACCAGCGCATCGCGAATGCTCCACCCCGGCGAAAGCGCCGTCTCGACCAGCGTCTGCTCGGTGAGCCCGGCAATGCTGTTCATCAAATTTTCGTGCTGCTGCATGAGAAACGTACGAAAGTCCACCCGTCCCCAGCGCGATAGCGAGCCGGCGTAGCGGCGAATTGTCCACGCGTGGTCGCGCGTGTGGCGGGCCATGTGGTGCAGCAGCTTGGCCAGGTCGAGGTCGCGCCGCTCGCCGCTGCGAATTTCCGGATAGATTCCCTCAATTTTTGTCCCGGGCGACATCCCGTCGAGGTTGATCACAAAGTCGATCATTTGCTGGCGAGCCAAGTCGGCGGCGTCAAGCACTTCGGCAAAGTCGCGCTCGGCATCGGCGGCGGCGCGGGCGTCGTTGTCGTCCGCGAGGGGTGGGAAGGGCTCGGTTGCCGCCGCGCCGCTGACGGCGTGCTTCATGCGCCCCGTCTGCCAGTCGTCCCAAAAGGCAATGTGCGCCACCATCACCTTGGGCGACCAGTCGCCGTGATCCGTGCCCAGCGTGGCGCTGTCGAGCTCGTCCACGTCGAGCAGGGCGAGCGTCTGGTGGAGAAAGTCGTGGCTGTCGCGCAGGCGCTCGACGAGGTCGGTGGTGGGGAGTGAAATGGTGCTCATAAAAACTGACTGTAATCCGGTGAGTGATCGCCCGTTATGTAGAGCGCGCCGAAGATTTACAAGACTGGGTCGGTTCATTTTCAGGGCGTCAATCGTTGCACGGCCCGCTGGGGTAATGCCCAGAACAAGCGTGTACTGCTCGCTCCAGCGAAAATGTTCGTGCCAGTTCTGCTGACGCGGATGATAGAGCCGCACAGTTTGTTTGCTGAGGGGGTCGCTAGCTTTCTGCTTAAGGCCAACCCAAGAAAATAAATATACCGGTTGGGGTCAACGCCTCACCTCCCCCAACCCCCTCCTCTCCACGCGTGGAGAGGAGGGGGCTATCCCGTCGCCTCGTTAACCAGGCGACAGCGAGGGGGTGGTGAGGCGGAACCGTGACTGCCCGGTATAGTTTATTCCTTGGAATAGCCTAAATAACCGCTGGAGGGTGAACACCAAGCTGCTCCATCAGCGCGCGCAAGCCCACGCCGCGCAGTTGGGCCAACTGCGACAGGTATTTAACCCGTTTCGCATCCAACCTTTCCGTCTTCTCAATCAGCTGTAGCAATTCCGTCTGTTCTGTTTCTGCTAGTGTTCCCGCCCGACGCTTGTCAACCAACTCGTCAAAGCGCTGCTGCTCCGCGTCCGGCAAGCTGTGATTGATGTGGCGCAACAGCTCCGTCTCTCGCTGGGATGCGTGCGGCACGCGACGCTGGGCGCGAAGCATCCGCACCTCGTCAAAAAGGGAGTCGAGCTGTGGCGTGTCAAGCTGCCTGGCTTCATCGATAAGCACATTTAGGGTGACTGGTGTTGACATCATCTATCCCAAACATCAAAAATTTACGGTCCACTTTTACACAATTAGTTTAGCACAGCTCCGAGCGACCGCCAATCCAATTTCCGCGGCACGCTGCCTTCCGCTACAATCACGGCGCACAACTCACACGGAAAATCTAACCGCTGATCAACGCAGATTTTTTACTGGACGAGATTTTTCTCAACTAGCAAATTAACGCAAAGGTGCATGGAGGGAATGGGAATCGACGAGAGATTTCCTTGCGCCTCTGCGTCTCCGCGTTAAAATTTCTTCATCTGCGTTTATCTGCGTCCATCCGCGGTTCCCCTTCTGGATTTTATAAAAGGAGACAACATGGAAAGTTTTGTGATCGAGGGCGGTCACCCGATCAGCGGGACGGTGGCGCCCATCGGCAATAAAAATGCGGCGATGCCGCTGCTCAACGCCTGCCTGCTCACCGACCAGCCCGTGACGCTGCACAACGTGCCCGACATCGGCGACGTACACACGACACTGCACCTGCTCGGCGACCTCGGCGTCGCCATCGACGACCACGGCGCGGGCAGCCTCACGCTCTGCGCCAAAGCGGTGGAGACGCCCGCGCCCGATTCCACGCGCTTTAGCCAAATCCGCGGCTCGCTGACGCTGATGGGGCCGCTGCTGGCCCGCTTTGGCCACTTCCACGTGGAAGCCACGGCGGGCGGCGACGACATCGGTCGCCGCCGCATCGATACGCACCTGCAGGTCTTCGACGAATTGGGCGCGACCTTTTCTACCAACGGCAAGTTTGAACTGCGCAGCAGCGGTCGCCTGCGCGGTGCTGATATTCTGCTCGACGAAGCCTCGGTGACGGCGACGTTGAACGCGGTGATGGCGGCGGCGCTGGCCCGCGGCACGACGGTGCTGCGCAACGTCGCCAGCGAGCCGCACGTGCAGGACGTGTGCAATCTGCTCGTGCAGATGGGCTGCCCCATCGAGGGCATCGGCAGCAATACGTTGACCGTTCACGGCCAGGAAGCGCTGGGCGGCGGCGACTTTCGCGTGGGGCCGGACTTTATCGAAATCGGCTCTTTTATCGGTCTCGGCGCCATCACCGAGGGTGAGGTGCGCATCCGCGGCGTGGAGCCCGACCACCTGCGCATGGTGACGATGGTCTTTGGCGAGCGGCTCGGCGTGCAGATGCATCTGGAGCACGACGCCAGCGCGCCTGATCACGCCGCGCACACGCTCGTCGTCGAGGCCGAGCAGGAGCTGTGCGTGCGGCCCGACTTCGGCGGGGCCGTCCCCAAGATCGACGATGCGCCCTGGCCCCAGTTTCCGCCCGATCTGATGAGCATCGCCCTCGTGGTGGCGACCCAGGCGCAGGGCACGGTCATCATCCACGAAAAGATGTACGAAAGCCGCCTTTTCTTTGTGGACAAGCTGATCGGTATGGGCGCGCAAATCATTCTCTGCGATCCGCACCGCGCCGTCGTGGTGGGGCCGAGCGCGCTGCGCGGCCAGCCCGTCAGCAGCCCGGACATTCGCGCGGGCATGGCGCTTGTGCTCGCCGCGCTCGCCGCCGAAGGGACGACGACCATCGGCAACGTGCAGCAGATTGACCGCGGCTACCAGCGGATCGATGAGAAGCTGCGGGGGCTGGGGGCGCAGATCGAGCGGGCATCGTGAAGCGTTACCTCCCCGTTCCCCACCCCTATAATTTCGCAGCAAACCTGACCGAGCACGGCTGGCATCGCCTGGCGCCCAACCGCTGGCTGGCGAACGGCAGCCTTCAGCGCATCGAGCGGCTGAGCAGCGGTCGCACGGTGCGGTTGACCTTGTCCGCGGCGGGGGCAGACGCTCGGGTTTGCGTCCGAACGGAAACGGGGGATGGCCAACCAGCATCCGCCGACGAGCAGCGCGAAATCACCCAGCGCGTGCGCTGGATGCTGCGGCTGGACGATGATCTGACGACCTTTCACGCACTCTGTTTGGCGGACGACGCCCTGCGCGCGGCGGGTGAAGAGGGGCGCGGTCGCCTGCTGCGCTCGCCGACGCTGTGGGAGGATGTTGTCAAGATGATTGCAACCACCAACGTGACGTGGCAAAATACGGTTGCCATGATCGAACGCCTGGTGGCGTCGCTGGGCACGCCCTTTCCCGGCGATGCCGCGGACGAACGGACGCAGCGCGCCTTTCCCACGCCCCAGCAGGTCGCCGCCGCCGATCCGGCCCTGTTCGACGAGCGCATTCGGCTGGGCTACCGCAACGCCTACGTGCTGCGGCTGGCCCACGAAATCAGCAGCGGCACGCGTGATTTGGAGGCGCTGCGGCGGGCGGATTTGCCCGCCCCAGCGCTGAAGAAGGAGCTGCTCTCGATCAAGGGCGTGGGCCCTTACGCGGCCAACGCGCTGCTGATGCTGCTTGGCTGCTACGGGGCGCTGCCCATCGACAGCGAATTTCGACGGCGGGTGCGCGAGCGCCACTTCGCCGCTCGCGAAAAAGCACCGACGGACGGGGAGATGGCCGCGGTTTACAAGCGCTGGGGCGCGTGGCGGGCGCTGGCCTACTGGCTGGAGGGGTAGGCGCGTGGGTTCACGTTAGATATTGATGATTGGTGAGGCGGAAGCACGATTCCCCCTAATATGCTTTGTTTCTTAAATTCGACTCGACAGCTACCCAACTGGAGCAGCACAACCCCATGACCCTCTCCACCTACCCGCTCAGCGAACAGGCCGATTCCCTGCGCGCCAGCAGCGGACGTCCGCTCGCCGACATCACGCTCGATGCGGCGGCGGCCGGCGCGCTGCAGCCGGATGATTTACAGATCAGCGCCGAGGCGCTGCTCGCCCAAGCCGAGATTGCGCGCGGGGCGGGCTTTGCCCAACTGGCCGAAAACCTCACCCGCGCCGCCGAGCTGACGCGCGTCCCCAACGAGGCGCTGCTCGCGATCTACGAACAGCTGCGCCCCCACCGCGCCACCTTCGACGAATTGATGGGGCTGGCGCAAGCGCTGGAGACTCAGCATGAGGCCAGCACCACCGCGAGGTTCGTGCGCGAAGCCGCCCACGTCTACCGTGAACGCGGCCTGCTCCAGCGCGATTTTTAGCCGGCCCGTTCGTGCTTATCTGGCGAATCCAACAGAGTTTGTGTCTCGAGCAATTCCGTGCCGGTCGATTTCGTTGCGTAACGACCAGGGGCAGCAGCGGAAGAGCTGTCAACGGATTTTCAGAGCGGATGGGAACGAATGGGAGCGGATTGATGACCAACTTATCCGTTCTTAATAAAGTAGACAGCTATGTCTGGCGAAAAACGGATTCGAGATCATCCAATCCGTTTAATCCGTTCCCTAAATCCGTTGATAGCTGAACAGTTCCCCCGTTGCTCTGGGGTTAATCCAAGATGATCAATATACCACGGCAGATTGTGATGAAAGTGCGTCGCACTTGGGAAAGATAGTGCTGGCAAATTCCAGATCGGGAGATAACTGCCCTGGATGTGCGAGGCACTTCGGAAAGATAGTGCTGGCAAGCTCCGGATCGGAGGATAACTGCCTTGGATGTGCGAGGCACTTCGGAAAGTGCCATGCACGGTCGACCCCCTTTTCTGATTCGCCAGCACTATCTTGGGAAAGTGCAACGCACATTCAACATCGGTTACCCTGGTATAGATAATTCCCTGGATTGGCCTAGCTGGCTCACTCACCCGCTCGATAGGACGGTTCGCGCCCTTCTGGTTCAGCGGTTGACAATCTTCGCGCGACCAATACAATGGTGGCAAACTGGCGATCAAGCGGTCGCCGGTGTAATCGGACGTGTAAAAAAAGGAGGCGCAACTGTGGCTAAACGACGCTCTAAAAAACAACGAACGCCCAACCTGTCGCCGCTGAGCGTGCTGCGCCCGCGGCTGGATGCGCTGTGGCGCGAGCCGCCCAGCGCCACCGGCAGCGAAGCCGACATCTTTGCCAAGCTGGACGGCATGACGCGCAACACGCAAGCCACCGACTTTTTGCCCATTCTTGTCCCCGCCTATGCCCTGGTGCAGGACGAGGTGGATGCGGCGTGGGGCGGGCAGCTGCGCGGCTGGCTCGACGACCGCGGCCACCTGGACGCGCTGGCCGAACTGGCCGAGCAGCTGAGCCTCGATCCAACGGCGCAGCAGGTCGCGCTGACGTGGCTCAACGAGAGCGGCGTGGATACGGCGCAGCTTGATCTGGAGCGACCGTCCAGCTTCTTCGACGGCTACTGGGGCGGCGACGAGCTTGACTCGCAAAGTTTCCTGATCGTGCTCTGGTACGTCAACGCCCAGCGCAATCGCGTGCAGGGCATCAACTTTCTGATCGACAACAACCCGCCGTGGGAAGGGGCAATCAAGGATGCGCTGCTCCTGCCCCAGCGCAACGCCCGCGACGCCCTGGCGGAGTTTGTCGCGCCGTGGCGGGAGCAGTCCGCCCATTTTGAACAGCTGGGGGCCGCCGAGGCCAAGCAGCACTTTCTGGAGGCGCTGGCGCAAAATCAAAGCGAGCAAATCCGCCTCTCGCGGGACACGGCCGCCCTGCGCGAGCAGATTCAGGAACACCTTTTTAGCCTGCCGAATACCGACGATGCGCCCGACCTCACCTTTGGCGATTTTGAGGAGCTCACCCAAAGCGGCAAAGCGGCGGAGGAGCTCAGCCACTTTGAGCAGACGGTCGGTCGGCGCGTGCGCGTGGGGGACGGCAAGGAGTTGCTTATGCTGGATTCGCTGTCGCCGCTGGGTGAGGACGAGGACGAGTCGTAGCTCTACTGGTGGAGGGAACCGGTCAATTAGTCAGGCAGAAATGCAGGGGCAAGGCTCGGTTGGCAGCGGCTTTTCCCCCTGCATTCCCGGCCCGCCCCCGCGCATGTCGACGCCTGCGGCCGCCCCGTCCGACCGAGAAGCACGGTGCAGCCGGCGGCGGCGTCGAGGTCGGTGGTGTGGCCGATACGGAGGCCGGGGATATCGGTGAGGGTGTGGTTCATTGCTGGCCTCCGATGGCGTGCCATGCTTCGGGCGGGACGGCGGGTTCAAATGGGTCGTCATAGCGATAAATTTCGCCGCGCAACGGATAGAGGTCAGTTGCGTGCTCATTGGTCTTATCTGCCGATAAGCTGCCGCTTAACGCGGCATGTTGTTCTAACGATTCAATGAAAACCAAGACCTGATTCTGCGCATCTTCTGGCAGCGTCGCCAATTTGCTAACGACTTCGGTAAATGTCGGGCTACTCATTTTGATTTTCTCCATTTCACAACAAGTATCGGCTCGCTCTCGCAACAGTTCAACCTCTTGCAAAACGCGCTGACGCACAGCAGGTGTTAACGTTTCCTGTTCAACTAAATCAACTGGTAGGCCAAGCAAATCGCTGAGGTTAAACCCAAGTCATTTACGGTCTCGTTGGGGCAACCGGCGGCAGTTTCGATTCATCGACGCACCGCTCGACGCCCATTACGTGCCACAAGCCCCACAACATGTGGTGCGCCGAAGTCGAGCCAACCTTTTCCCCGTCTCGAACATATGCCCAGACAACTCTATCTTCCTCTTTAACCTTGGCCGCTATCTTGCCGGGCGGATATTCGGTTCTAGGCAATTTGTTCAGATAACTATCCAAGGCCTCCTGCGGTGTTGGATAACCAGAGCCTTCTTCAATCTCAAACTCGATTAATTCTGCAAGCGGGCACTCGAGCGGAGCGTCCGCCAGCTGCGCTGCATCCACCGTGTCATCAGCAACCCGCTCGACCAACATCTCCAGCGTGACCGGCTGCTCGCGGGAGGACGCCTCGTCGTAAAAGAGCAGCAAGTCCTGCGACCCGTTGCTGATGCGCAGCGTTTCACCGTCGATGAGGAGGCGGCTCCACGGGCCGTAGTAAAAGCCGTAGCCTTCGCCGTCGGGATTTTCCGTGAGCAGAAAGAGATGACGGTCGCCCGTGAAGCTGAAGGGATAGTCAATCTCCTTTGTTAACTCCTTCGTCTCCGCCGTGGCCTCGCCCGCCATCACCAGCACGACCGGTTCGCCGCTGGCAAGCGTGCCGTCATCGCGCAGCACTTGCTCGACTTCCACGACAAAGCGCGTGACGGGCATACCGGGCAGCGTGTTGCCCGCCGCATCGACCGAATCAAGCTCCGCGCCGTCCGGCCCGTAGCCGTAGAAGGTGTCGTAGACCAACACCGGCCCCACTTCGCCGATCACGATCAGGTCGGCCTGGTCAATGAGGCCGTCGAGCGTTGTCGGCGGTGGGACGGGGGCGCTGGCGCCATCGCCCCCCTGAACGGGCACAAGCCGCTGCTGGTCGGCGGTGCGTTTGGGCTGGCAGCGCCCTTCGTAGAAGGCCCACGAGTCGCACTCCGTGCCATCAGCGAAAACGCAAAAGCCACTCGACATCTCTTCAGCGATTGGACGAGACTCAAACTCGCCGCCGTTGTCTTTACAAAACTCCGCGCTCCAGTCAACGGGAACGCACGCAGTGCTCGTTAGGAGCGCTATCCAACTGACCAACATCACCTGTCGCCACTGCTTAATCAAACGCATCGGTTGTGCCTCCTAACAGTAGAGCGCCAGCTCTCTTTGTCGGGCTTGCCAGAGAGTATACCACCCATCCCAAAAATCTCCGCCCACGAACCAAAAATCCGCGCAATCCGTGCAATCCGCGGCCCAGCTCTTCGTCACAACGCATTTTGCCATTTCTTGCCCCCCGACCAATCCCTACGCTATACTCCCCTACATGACCCAGCCGCTCATCGATCAACCCGACCTCCCCCTCATCGAAGTCCAGCACGTGGCCAAGCGCTTTGCCACGCACCGCGAGCGGGCGCGCTCGCTGCAGCAGGCCTTCATCCGGCTGATCCAGCGCGCGCCCGCGCCGGAGCACAACTTCTTCTGGCCCCTGCGCGACGTGTCGCTCACCGTACGCCGCGGCGACACGATTGGCATCGTCGGCCCCAACGGCTCCGGCAAGTCGACGCTGCTCAAGCTGATCACCGGTATCCTGGAGCCGACGAGCGGCACGATCCACGTGCGCGGGCGCGTCTCGTCGCTGCTCGAATTGGGCGCGGGCTTTCACCCCGATCTCACCGGGCGCGAAAACATCTACCTCAACGGCTCGATTTACGGCCTGAACCGCCAGCAGATGGACGCGCGGCTGGACGAAATCATCGACTTTGCCGAGCTGGGCGATTTCATCGACACGCCCGTCAAGCACTACTCCTCCGGCATGTACGTCCGCCTCGGCTTTGCGGTGGCGATTCACACCGAGCCGGACATCCTGATCGTGGACGAGGTGCTCACCGTGGGCGACCAGGGCTTTCAGCAGAAGTGTCTGGAGCGCATCTACGAGCTCAAGCGGCGCGGCATCGCCATCCTGCTCGTCTCTCACAGCCTCAGCGATTTAGAGCAGCTCTGCGACCGCGCTGTCTGGATTCACGAGGGCTACGTGCGCCAGGAGGGCGCGTCGGCGGAGGTGGTTGACCGCTACCTGGCCTTTGCCAACGACCGCTATTATGAGAAACGGGCCGACCGCGATCCCAACGCCCACCGCTTCGAGGAGAGCGAATCGCGCTGGGGCACGGGGCAGGCGGAAATTACGGGCGTCGAACTACTGAACGCCGACGGCCAGCCCAGCCACCACTTCGACACCGACGGTCCGCTTCACCTGCGCCTCACTTACCAGACGCACGAACCCATCGAGCGGCCCGCCTTTGGCTTGGCTATCTACCGCCGCGACGGCGTCCACATCAACGGCCCCAACTCCGTTCACGAGGGCGTCGCCATCCCCATCATCGACGGCGCGGGCACGGTCAACTACGTGATCGAGAGGCTGCCGCTGCAGGCGGGCCACTATGAATTCACCGTCGCCCTCTACAACACCGATTCCACCGTCGCTTTCGATCACCACCACCGGCTCTACCCCTTCGAGGTGCGCACCCCCGCCGCCCGCCGTGCCGAAGGCGTCGTCCACCTCGACGCCCGCTGGCAGCACGCGCCGCAGCACCACGTCAACGGGGCAGCGCCCGCCGATGCAGTTGCCGATGGTGTCGTTTCTGCCCATGCCGCCTAATCTCGTCGCGCTGCTTTCCGTTGGTGCGCTCGTCATCGCCCTTGCTTTTTCCCTATTCGCCGCCCTTCAATTCTGGTCCACCCGTTCTGTTCTCAGCCCGCGAGCATTCCAAAAACGGGGCGAAGTTCGGCGTCGGACAATCGATCCTCGGTCGGTACGCGAGGCCTCACCCCCCAACCCCCTCTCCACGCGTGGAGAGGGGGCTTCCGATGCCTCGTGGGCGACGAACCAGCGTTTAGGGGGTGAGGCCGAACGCCCGCCAACCGAGGACGCACCCTCCAGCCAGGATGACCCCGCCCGCAGCTGGGTCGAAGCCACCTTCTTGGCCCTCGTCACCGCCGTTGTCCTCACCGGCTGGCTGGCGACGCTGCTGGCAACTTTCGGCATTTTTTCGCTGGCGACGCTGGCGGTCGCGCTACTGGTGAGTTGCCTGGCGGGTAGTGGCTGGGGGCGCTCAGCCACTACCCGCCCCCGCTTTGCCCCACCCCATTTTCTCTCCCCGACTCGCCACGAGTGGCTCCTCCTCCCCCTGCTCCTGCTCTGCGCCCTGCTCTACTTCCGCCCCCACGACTACCTGCTTGCCGGCATCGACCCCGGCAGCTACGTCAACCTCGCCGCCGCCATCGCCGACAGCGGCCGCTTTGCCAATCAGGGCGACCCCGCCTGGACGGCATTGGTCACCAAACACGCCGCGCTGACGGGCCACTACGTCGAGTCCCACTCCTATCAGTTTCTCGGCTGGTACGCCGAATCGACACCGCTCGTCGACGGCCCCGGCGTCGTTCCCCAATTTTTCCCCTTCCACCCCGCGCTCATGGCCGTTGCCATCGCCGTTGGCGACGCGCTCAACCCGCTGCTGAGTATTCCCGCTCTCGGCCTCAAGCTCGGCCTGCGCGTTACCCCGCTGTGGGGCGTGCTCGGCGTCGCGGCCGTTTTCTACCTGGGCCGCACGCTCTTTAGCGCCAACGTCGGCCTGCTCGCCGCCGGCCTGCTGGCCCTCTCGCCGCTGCAAATTTATTTCGCCCGCTACCCGACGACGGAACCGCTCACGCTGCTGCTGATTTTTTGCGCGCTGTGGGGCTTTCAGCAGCTGTGGGAATCGTCCGTCGCCGGGGGTAGTGGCTGGGCGCGCTCAGCCACTACCCCCGCTACGGCATACACCGCAAATCACCAGCCGGATAACCAACGAAAGATCCGTCCCCTCCCCCCTAGGGGAAGAGTTAGGGTGGGGTTCTTCACCGCCATCACCCTCGGCGCCGCCCTCCTCACCCGCATTGATCTGCCGCTCGTCGTTCTCCTGCTCGTCTCCTTTGCCCTGCTCCGCTGGCGACAGGGCCGCTGGTCGCGCGGCTGGACAATTTTTGCCGCGACGTTCGCCGCGCTGGCGACCCACGCCGTTGGCTCCGCGCTGCTGATCAACGACACCTACGTCCGCCACACCTACGGCGGCGTGCTGCCCCAGCTTGGCGGGCGCAATGCGGTGCTGGCCGCCGTGGCCGGGGTCGCGCTGGCCGGGCTGGCGCTGGCGCTTTACCCTGCCGTGGCCGCCCGATTGCCCCTCCATCGCCTGCTCGATGCGCAACCGCTTCGCCTCGCGCTCGCCGCCGCGCTGATTGCCCTCAGCGTCTACGCCTACTTTGTTCGCCCCTTCACCAGCGAGCGCCTCGACGCACAAAATTGGGTGCGCCTCGGCTGGTATCTCACCCCGCTCGGCCTGCTGCTGGCGACGCTGGGCTGGGCGCAAACTTTGCGCCGCGCATCGCTCGTGCGCATCGGCCCCGTTGTGCTCATCGGCCTGCTGACCACCGTGCAGTACGTCTTTCGCCTGCTCAACAACCCCGTGCAAATTTATGGAATGCGCCGCTACGTGCCCATCGTCCTGCCCATGTTGATGTTGGGGACAGCGGTGGCGATCCTGGCTCCGCTGGACTTGGCAACGTGGCACGCCTTCAGGCTGAGGGTGGCGCTCTCGGTCGCGCTGGCCCTCGCGCTCGCGGGCGGGATGACGTGGCAGGGGCGCTCCCTGTTTGCGGTGCGCGAACTACGTGGCTCGCTCGAACAGGTCGCCGCCATCGACGCGCTGCTGGCGGAGGACGCCATCGTGCTCCTCCCAGCGCCCGGCGTCGATACGGGTGAGCTTTTTGCTCCCTCCACCGTTCCGGACGAAATCGGCGTTCCGCTGGCGTTTGCCTTTGGCCACAATGTGGCAACGATTCGCTACACGCAAAATTCCGACGAGGCCCCTGCCCTCGATCCCCAAGCGCTCGCCGCCCTGCTCGCCGACGTGCGGGCTTACGCCAGCGAACGCAACCTCCCGCTTCAACTCGTCAGCGCCACGCCGCTGCCCGCTGCGCTCACCGCCCAGTTGAACGCAAGCCCAGTTGGCTCCGTCATCATCGACGTGTCCCAGCTCGAACTGACTTACCGGCACTTCCCCCGCACCGTCGAACACCGCCAGTATCCGATCGACGTTTATCGCGTGGAGTGAGGCAGATGGTTTCTAGCTGATCAGCGAATCAACATGACACTTTGCGCTTCAACAGCAAGGTCAGAACAATAATGGTGCGTCCCCAATTTTTGGGCGTTCGACCCCACCCCCCTCAGCGTTGGTTCGTGATCAACGAGGCCTCGGAAGCCCCCTCTCCGCGTGCGGGGAGGGGGTTTGGGGGTGGGGTCGGGCGCGCCGACCCCTAGTTGGTGGCCTCCCGCCGAACTTGCCAAAATTCTGGGACGCACCCGAATAAAGTAAGACGGTTGACAACTAAAGGCGCGTCTACTATAATCTAGCCAGACTAGCCAGCTTGCAAAGGAGGACGTGATGAATCAAACTTGGCAACTACAGGATGCAAAGAATCAATTTAGCCGCGTCGTGAAGGATGCGGTAGAACATGGGCGCAGATCGTCACCAAGCGCGGCAAGGAAGTGGTGGTGGTAGTTGATTACGAACAATTCCAGCAGATGACGAATTCAACGAAAAGCGTCTGAGATGTTTTTCGACAGTCCCCGCTGGTTGGTTCAGGTATTGATCTGAGCCGTAGCGATGAGCCAATTCACGAGCCAATTCATATCTGAAATTTAGATGGGCTAGCCAAATTTTGAAAGGAGGGTATGATGAATTCAGCTTGGCAGCTTCAAAAAGCGAAGAATCAGTTGAGCCACCTCGTCAATTGTGCGGCGGCAGAGGGGCCACAGGTTATTACGCGGCACGGCAAAAAAGTTGCAGTCGTGCTTGCCTATGAACAATATCAGCAGATCACACATTCTAATGAAACACTGCTCGATTTTTTTCAAGCAGCCCCAACTGTGGATGATTTTGAGGTGACACGTGATCGGTCATCGGGTCGCAACGAGTTTAATCCGTGAAATATCTACTCGATACCAACGTCCTTTCCGAAGCCGTGAAGAGCCATCCCGATGCGAACGTCATGCGTTGGAACGCATCCATTTCTATCCGCGATACGTTCATTAGCGCGCTAACAATTGGTGAAATAAAGCAGGGCATTGCCAAACGCCAGCCCTCGAAGCGCACTACTGCACTCCAACGGTGGTTGGATGAGGATATTCTCGTACGCTTTCGTGGGCGTATTCTGCCGGTTGACCTACCGATTGCGCTGGAATGGGGAGCGCTAATGGGTAAATCGCAACAGGCAGGCGACAATCTGCCAATTGCCGATGCACTAATTGCGGCGACTGCACTTTACCATCACCTTATCATATCGACACGCAATACGAAGGACTTTGAGCGCGTGAATGTCGCCATTATCAATCCGTGGGAATTTACAGAGAGCCCGGCAAATGGTGCAGGTAATAGCAGTTAGTTTCGAGCAAAATCCACTTGTGAATTGGAAAGACACTATCATGCCCAAACGCAAAGTCCTCATCACCGGCGCGGCTGGCCGCATCGGCCAATATCTTACCAACCAGTGGCGCGACCGCTACGACCTCGTCCTCACCGACGTCAAGCAGGCCGAACGAACCCACGGCTTCCCCTTTCACCAGGCCGATCTCGCCAACTTCGACGCCGTGCGCCCGCTCGTCGACGGCGTTGACACCGTCGTCCACCTCGGCGCCGATCCGCGCATGGAAGCGCCGTGGGAGAGCCTGCTGCCCAACAACGTGATCGCCGTCTACAACATCTTCGAGGCCGCGCACCAAGCGGGCTGCCGCCGCGTGATCTTCGCCAGCAGCGTCAACGCCGTCTTTGGCTACCCCGACGACGTGCAGGTGAAGACGAGCGAACCCGTGCGCCCGCTCAACCTCTACGGCGCGACCAAATGCTGGGGCGAAGCCGTCGCCTGCTTCTACGCCGACCAGCGCGATCTGTCTGCGATCTGCCTGCGCTTTGGCGCCGTGTCGCACACGCCGGACGAAGAGCCCAAAGCGGCGGAGCGCTACAAGCTCGACCACTACTACCTCGACATCATCCTCACCTACGCCGATCTGACGCGCCTCGTGCAGGCCAGCATCGAGGCGCCGGACGACGTGCGCTACGAAGTTTTCCACGGCGTCTCGGACAACAAGTGGAAGCGGCTGGACATCAGCGACGCGCGAGCGATCATCGGCTACGAACCGCAGCACGATTCGTTTGCCATTGCGCAACAGCTTGCGGAGCAGTAGGTCGAAAGCGTCCCCGGCACGCGCTACCAAAAACTACGTTTACGAACAAGGTCTAGCGCGTGCCGGGGATGCGGTATCACCGATGGCAAAAATTTTGATCGTCAAAATCCACCGTCGCCAAGCCCCCGAACCGCCATGTCGATCCGCAACCCGCACGACGCCTTCTTCCGCCAGGTCTTCGGCCAGCCCGAAGTCGCCGCCGATTTCCTCGCCAACTATCTGCCCGCCAACGTGCGTGCGCATCTGGACTTGAGCCAGGTTGAGCTCCAGCAGGATTCGTTTCTTGATCCGTCGCTGCACGAGCACTTCGCCGACCTGCTCTTCCGCGTGCCCCTGCTGGAGGCGTCTGTCGAGCTTCAGCACGCCTTCGTCTACGTCCTCTTCGAGCACAAGAGCCAGCCCGATCCGCTGGTCGCCTTTCAGCTGCTGCGCTACCTGGTGCACTTCTGGGAGCGCAACCTGCGCGAAGTGGGCGCGCTGCCGCCCGTCATTCCGCTGGTCGTCTATCACGGCGAGCAGCCCTGGCGCGTGCCGCGCACCTTTGGCGAGCTCTTCGAGGGTCCGGACGCGCTGCGCCCCTACTGGCCGAACTTCGCCTACGATCTGCAAGACTTGTCCACCCACAGCGACGAAGATCTGCGCGGCGAAGTCGTGCTGCGCGTGGCGCTGCTGGCCCTCAAGACCATCTTTGCCCGCAACGCTGCCGCGCGCCTGCCGGGCATCGTGTCGCTGCTGCTGCGCGGCTTGACAGACGAGCAGCACGCGTTAGAATACCTGCGCACGGTGCTGCTCTACCTGGGCGAGAGCAACCATCTACAGCCGCAAGACATGCTGTCGGCGCTGACAACCGCCGATAACAAGGAAAGGGAGAACATTATGTCGACACTCAGAGAGAAGTGGGCCGAAATGGTCCGGGAAGAGGTGCGCGAGGAAGGGCGCGAGGAAGGGATGTTGCGGATTGTGCTCAATCAGCTTGAGCATCGTTTTGGTACGCTGGATGAAGAGCTTGTGCAGCGGACGCGCAACTGCTCGTCCGAGCAGTTGATAGTGGTGAGCAACCTGCTGCTGGATGCCAGCGCCCTCGCCGAAGTGCGGCAATATCTGAATACGGCGAACTGATATGATGCGCGCGCGGCACAGAGGATGGCGCGACCCGTATTCGCCAAGATGCGACAGGTATAAACCTCAGAGCGGCGACGAATAATTTCGGCGCCGCTCGCGACTCCCCACACGCCAATCACCTATGACCCAATCCAAACGCTTCGCCATTCTCGCCGAGCGCCCGATCAACCAGGAAACCTTTGTCGAGGAGTGGCCGGAGGCCGGGCTGATGGTGACCGACAGCCCCTACGACCCCGCGCCCAGCCTGCGCATCGACAACGGCCAGGTCGTCAAAATCGACGGCAAAGCGCTGGCCGACTTTGACGCGCTCGATCACTTCATCGCCGCGCACGGTCTCGATCGTTCGGTGGCCGAAGAGGCGATGGCGACCGATTCGCAGCAGATCGCGCGCATGTTGGTCGACATCAACGTCTCCGCCGCCGAGGTGCGGCGGCTGGCCGCTGGCTGCACGCCCGCCAAGCTCTGCGACATCGCTCGCCGCCTCAACGTGCTCGAAATGATGATGGGGCTGGCCAAGATGCGCGTCCGCCGCACGCCCGCCAACCAGGCGCACGTGACCAACTGGCGCGAGCACCCGGCGCTGCTGGCCGCGGACGCCGCCGAGGCCGCCCTGCGCGGCTTTGCCGAAGTCGAGACAACAGTGCGCGTGGCGAGGAACGCACCCTTCAACGCGCTGGCCGTGCTCGTCGGCACGCAGACGGGCGGCGGCGGCGTGTTGACACAGTGCGCCGTCGAGGAGTCGCTGGGGCTGCGGCTGGCGATGAAGGGGCTGGTGAGCTATGCCGAGACGCTCTCGGTCTACGGCTCGGAGCGCTCCTTTACCGATGGCGACGACACGCCCTGGTCGAAGGCCTTTTTGGCGTCGGCCTACGCCTCGCGCGGCGTCAAGGTGCGCTTCACCAGCGGCACGGGCTCCGAGGCGCTGATGGGCCACGCCGAGGGCTGCTCGATGCTCTACCTGGAGGCACGCTGTCTGCTCGTCACGAGGGGGGCGGGGAGTCAGGGCGTGCAGAACGGCTCGATTTCGTGTATTGCGCTGCCCGAATCGCTGCCGGGCGGCGTGCGCGGCGTGCTGGCCGAAAATCTGCTGGCGGCCATGCTGGGGCTGGAGGTTGCTTCGGGCAACGACGCGCTGGCCTCGCACTCGCAGATTCGCAAAGCGGCCAAGCTGATGCTGCAATTTATTCCCGGCACGGACTTTATCTTCTCCGGCTACAGCGCCGTGCCCAAGCGCGACAACCTCTTTGGCGGCGGCAATTTCGACGCCGAGGATTTTGACGACTACAACGTGCTCCAGCGCGACATGCAGATCGACGGCGGCGTGCGCCCCGTGAGCGAGGCCGAGGTGCTGGCAATTCGTCGCCGCGCGGCCCAGGCGATCCAGGCCGTCTACGCCGAGCTGGATTTCCCGGCCATTGCTGACGAAGAGATCGAGGCGGCAACCGTCGCCCATTCGAGCGACGACATGGTCAGCGACGAGCTGCCCGCGCGCGACCTCGTCGCCGATCTGGAGGCGGCGGACGAGTTTCTAGCCAGCGAGCGCTCGATGCTCGAAGTGGTGGCCGCGCTCGAACGGAGAGGCTTTAGCGACGTGGCGCGCAACGTGCTCGAGATGGGTCGGCAGCGGGTGGCGGGCGATTATCTACAGCCGTCGGCAATCTTTACGACGAACGGCAGCAGTGGCGCGTCAAAATTTCACGTGCGCAGCGCCATCAACGACGTCAACGACTATGCCGGGCCGGGCACGGGCTATCGCGTGCAGGAGGCGGGCACGCGCTGGGACGAAATCCAAAACATTCCCCAGGCCAAGCCACCGCACGACTTTGTCGACGCGCAGATTGGCGAGCCGATGCAGAAGCTGCACGAGCTGGGCCCCGCCAAACCCGGCACGCGACCGGAAATCATCGTCGGCGTGGGCCCCGCCTTTGGCACGGCCTTGACGCGCACCATCAACGAGCTCGACCACGAGGCCGTGCTGGCCGCGATCCTCACGGGCGTTGCCGGCGAGGGGCTGATTGCACGGGTGGTGAAGGTCTACCATTCCTCAGATTGCGGCGCGATTGGGCACGTCGCCGCCGGGCTGAGCGGCGCGGGCATCGGCATCGGCCTGCAGTCGCGCGGGACGACGGTGATCCAGCGTCGCGGCCTGGCCCCGCTGGATAATTTGGAACTTTTTCCGCAATCACCTTCGCTGACGCTGGCGCACTTCGAGGCGATTGGTCGCAACGCGGCGCGCTACGCCAAGGGTGAGCGGCCCACGCCCGTAGCGGTAAAGGTCGACAACTGGGCGCGACTCAAGCTGATTGTAAAAACCGCGCTGTTACACCGCCGCGAAACGGAGGAGGTGCGCGAACAGCCGCCGGTGGAGCTCTTCTTTGATTGGGAACCAGAGGTGTAAAAGGCACGGATTTCACATTTCTACGACAAATGTTGTAGCGTTTTGCAGAATATTCGTGTAATGTTTTGAGGAGGTTTGTGCTATGATAATCGATCGAGAGGTTAATTGGTTTAAGATTAACTTCAATAAATCAATCATTAGCGCATTTTGCGCTAAAGGCACATGCGATAGCTCACACAGGATAAAGAGAAGTTGTGAACAAGGAAACGTTGCGCATCACGATTCAGGATTTGAGAGAACCGTGGTCGCTAAAAGAAATTGCGGTTGCGATGCAGCTGTTGAAAGAGTTTGAGCGGCTGCGTGAGGAAGCCGTTCGGCGGGGGCATCCGCTGGGCGAGGGGGAGCTGAGAGGGTACGTTGAGATTTGGTCCGAATTTGCTGTGCTGCTGCGGGAGCAAATCGAGCGCTGGCGGCAGGAAGCCAATACGAGCAGCGGCAGCCGCAGCGCCGAAGCGCGCTTCCACGCCGAAATCTGGCAGGAGCGATTGGTGCAGGATGTGCTGCGCCATCTGGGTCACCGCTAACTCCTCATCGCCCACCCATGGACCCCACGCCCCCGACAAAATCCTCACACCTTCCCCCTTTAGCCTGCTGAGGATGCCTTGTGAAATTTGACGACTTGGACCGCCAAATGCGCCGCTTCGAGACGGCGCACGACCACTGCGTGCTGCCGGGCCTTCACATAGTGGCCCGGCTGGACGGACGCGGCTTTACCCGCTTAACCAAAGAAGTCCACCAGTTCGAGGCTCCCTTTGACGAGCGCTTCCGCGACCACATGGTCGCGACCGTCGAGCACCTGATGACGTGCGGCTTTCGCGTCCTCTACGGCTACACGCAGAGCGACGAAATCTCGCTGCTTTTTCACCGCGACGAGGACGGCTTCAACCGCAAGCTGCGCAAGCTCAACTCCGTGCTGGCGGGCGAAGCCAGCGCCAGGTTTTCGCTGCGCCTCGGCGACGTCGCCGCCTTTGACTGCCGCATCAGCCAGCTCCCCACGCCCGATCTCGTCGCCGACTACTTCCGCTGGCGGCAGGCGGATGCCCACCGCAACGCGCTCAACTCCCACTGCTACTGGCTCCTGCGCCAAGAGGGCCAATCCGTGCGCGCGGCGACGAACGCCCTGCTCGGCCTTTCCGTGGCGGAAAAGAACGAACTGCTCTTCCAGCGCGGCATCAACTTTAACAATTTGCCGAGCTGGCAAAAGCGCGGCGTCGGGCTGTACTGGGAGGATTACGAGAAGGCGGGGCTGAACCCGATCACGGGCGAGCGAGTGACGGCGCAGCGGCGGCGGATCAAGGTCGAGCAAGAGCTGCCGCTGCGGGATGGGTATGCGGAATTTATCAACCAACTTGCACAGCTGTAGAGAGGTCGGTGTGGTATAATTGGCGGGTCGCAACCGAGGAGTGAGCACGCCCTCGTGCGAACGGCCTACGCGAGAACGAGTTACTGCGTTGCGGTCTGCTAATCATTATTCCAAACGATATAGAGGGAAACTCGCGGAGAGAGTATTTGTGCAGAACCCGACCGTTGCCCAGCTTCAACGTCGTCTCAGCCCAATCGACGCGCGCCAGGTGCAGGCGTGGCGCGCAATGAGCGGCGCCCAACGACTTGAGATTGCATTTCAAGCCTACCGCTTCACCCTGAACATCGTCAGGCTGACCGAGCGCAAACGGGCGCCAGATTTATCCCCGGAAGAATTTGACTGGCGCGTTACCCGCCGCATGCAGGGCAATCAGAAACTAGGTCGAGAATACGATGACACCGATATATGTTGATAGTGGAGTGAAACCATGACCGTTCAATCCATCACGCTCAATGTTCCGGAAACGCTGTACGAGCAGATCCGACGGGTAGCGCAGCACAATCGACGCTCTGTAGATGACATCATGCTTGAGGCCATAATGGCTGTTGTGCCCGTTGCTGAAGCGAACGCAGCCAGTCTACATTCGCCCCTGGCGCAGATGGCTTACCTCAACGATGCTGCGTTGTGGCAAGCTTCACGAACAGCTATGAGCGCTGACCAGCGCGAGCGGCTGGCGCTTCTGCATGATAAGCAGCAACGAGAAGGTTTAACGGATGATGAACGTGCGGAGGAACAAGCCCTTCTTCAACTATACCGCGAGACGATGTTGGTCCGTGCGCAGGCCGTTGCCGTGCTTAAACAGCGAAATTATGATGTGTCCAACCCAGCTGAATTCCAACCCCTGGTTTGATTCTTCAGCATGAGCAAGCAATACATCTCCAAAGCACTGCGCCAACGTGTAGCGGAGCTGTCCAACTATCGCTGCGGTTACTGTTTGACTTCCCAACACATAGTCGGGCCTTATCTTGAAATCGATCACATCATTCCCGAATCCAAGGGCGGGGTAGCCGAAGAAGCAAACCTGATATTGGCCTGCCCAACGTGCAATGGTTACAAATCGGACCATACCCAAGCGGTGGACCCGATTACTCAAAACGTTGTTGCCCTCTTCAATCCGAGAACAGACGACTGGCACACTCATTTTGAGTGGAGGGAACAAGGGGCAATCATTAACGGGCGCACCCAGACCAGACGAGCCACTGTTGAAATGCTCAACGTGAATCACCCCGACGTTGTTGCCGTCCGACAGCTGTGGGTTCAGGTAGGATGGCATCCGCCCGCGAAATAGTTACCTAGCACCCACACGACAGGCAAAAGCAACCAAGCTGTCCGGAAAAACAGCGCCAAGTATGACATGAGATCGAAAGTACCCGTGATGACTCAACTCTTTTCCGATACCCGACCCGAAGCTGAAGCGGTGCTTGTCGATTTGCTGCGTCAAGCACCGCCCTGGCGCAAGCTGCGCATGGTGGACCAACTCAACGCCAGCGTGCGCACCCTGGCGCTTAGCGGGTTGCGTCAGCGTTACCCTCAAGCAAGCGAGGCGGAAATCCGTCGACGTTTGGCCGATATTCTGCTGGGACCGGACCTCGCCCAGGCGGTGTACGGCCCTTTGGAAGAGGGAACTAGAGCCAATCTGGATAGCGAATGAACGAACAATCAGTCGAGGTTACGCTGCTTGTGACGGCTGTCCTGGAAGAATTGGGGATTTCGTATGTGATTGGCGGCTCCCTGGCCAGTTCGGTTCATGGTGTGGCGCGCTCTACGCTCGACAGCGATTTGGTGGTGGCCTTGCAGCCTCAGCACGTGCCAGTGTTAGTGGAACGGTTGCAAACAGCATTCTACATCTTCGATGAACCAATCTACGAAGCAATACAATATCGCAGCAGCTTTAACCTGATCCATCTGGAGAGCATGTTCAAAGTCGACATTTTTATTCCGAAACAGCGGGAATTCGATCAGGCACAGTTGGCGCACGGTCAATCTCACGTTGTAACAACAAGCCCTGAACAGTGGCTGCGCGTTGCGAGCGCGGAAGATACGATTTTAGCTAAACTTGACTGGTATCGAATGGGCGGCGAAGTGTCGGAACGGCAGTGGCGAGACATTCTCGGCATCCTTCGCGTGCAGGGGAAGCAAGTCGATGCTGATTATCTGCTTCAAATGGCACGTTCCCTCGGCGTTGATGATTTGCTGAGGCGTGCCCAACAGGAAGTTGAACAAAGTTCGACGCCTTGAGCAAAGGGCTTCCTCTTTTTTGACCAAACCTTACACCCACCTCTATAATCTACGACATTTGACGGACATTGAACTCACTATCACGCACACCCATGAACGAAACGCTCACCGCCGATCTCATCGCCGTCCAGGAAGAACTGGCCCCCCGCTTCAAAGCCCTCCGCACCTCGCTCAGCGCCCTCAAACAGGCCACCCGGCTCGCCGCCGAAGAGCAGAGCGACGCCCTCGCCATGCAGAAGGTGCAGGCCAAGCTCGAACAGGCCAACGACCTGCTGGACGATGAGCAGATGCAGCGCGTCGTCGACGCCTTTGGGCAGGAGACGCAGAGCGCGCTTGACTCCCTCGCCTTTGACTTTGCCCGCGAGCTCAAGGAGATTTTTGCCCAGCGCGGGATCACTGTCGAGGGGCGGCCGCCGCGGCTGGTGGTGGACGATCTGGTGCTGGAGATCAACATGGGCACGCGTAAAGCCCAGTGGCTCTACGGCAAAGAGCCGCTCACCCGGCCCATCCCCCTCTCCTACGGCCCGATCCTCAAGGCCTACGAGCGCCAGCGCCGCGCCATCTTGGAGCGCGAGATCGACGTGCCGGAATTTATGCAGGAACTCTACACCGCTTGGCAACAGGTGCTGGACAAGCGCTCGCAGCGTCCCAGCGGTGGGCGCGTCAGCCTGATCGAACTCTACAGCCAGGTCACGCTCAACCGACAGAACGCCCGCTTCTGGAACGCCCCCGCCCGCTCCACTTTCCGCGACTACGAGCGCCCCCTCTTCGTGCGCGACATCGTCCTGAGCCAATCCAACCCCACCGTCCAGGTCGACGGCGAGACGCGCCGCATGAGGCTCGGCGGCGCCACCAAAGTCCAGGCCGACAGCGCCGCCCGCAGCGTCTGGATTCCCTCCAGCGCGCTCGATGGGGAATACTACGCCACGATTACCTTTGATTCGAGCGATTAACGCAAAAATCGGGAAAAACAAAGAGATTAACGCGGAGGCGCAAAGACGCAAAGGAGTAGTCTCGAACGTTGCTCTTGGTAGGAAAGGGGATTAAGGAACAGCAATCAAATAAGTTGAGCAAGCTGGCGTCGGCAGGTGGCGAAGCCAGCTTAGGGAACGACGCAGTCTTTACCCCCTCCCAGCCTCCCCATCCTGGGGGAGGAGCCGTCGCTTCGTCGGCCCCGTGACGGCTCCCTCCCCAAGTTGGGGAGGGCTGGGGAGGGCTGGGGAGGGGTGGAACGTGACCTCCCTGCTCAAGTAAATTTAACCGCCATTCCTAAGCCGTAGAGCACTGACAATTTTGTCCAGTCGCGTGACCTACAAATCAACCCCTTTGCGCCTCCGCGCCTTCGCGTTAAAATTTGTTGCATTACCGGTATTTTTAAGGAACCCATTTATGTCTCTCTCCCCGTTACTAGCGCGCCAGATTATCGAAGTCTTGGGCAGCTCGGGGACGCCGCCGTCGCGGGGGGTGCAGTATTTTAACGTGGGCAACCAGTCGTTGCTGGATGCGCTGGACGAGTACTACCTCTCCTCCTACTTGCAGGACGGCGGCGCAGCCTACAAGATGGTCGTCGGCGACTACGGCAGCGGCAAGTCGCACTTTTTGTACTGCCTGCGCGACATCGCCTGGAGCAAAAACTTCGCCGTCTCCAAAGTCGATCTCAGCCCGGTGGAGACGCCCTACAACGACCAGCGCCTCGTCTACGGCGCGGTGGCACGCAACCTGATCTGGCACGAAGCGGACGATAATTTGGCCGAAGAGCGCGGCCTGCCCCGCTTCCTGGAGGGGACGCTGCGCAAAATCGTGCTCGGCGCCGATTCCGCCGCCCCGCTCAGCCTGGAGCTGCTCAACCACCTCAACTACCGCGGCCTGATCGACACCGTCGACGCCTCCTTTATCGACAGCGCGGCCTATAAAAACGCCGTGATCGGCTACTTTGAGGCGCTGATCCGCGACCAGGAGGACCGGCTCGATTCGCTTACGCGCTGGCTCTCCGGCAGCGCCACCACCCCCGCCGACACCAAAATTCTGCGCGAGATCGGCGTCACCGGCAAGATTACGCGCACAAACGCCTTCCGCATGTTGCGCTCGCTGGCGCAGACGATTCGTGCGCTCTCGTACAGCGGGCTGGTGCTGCTCTTTGACGAAGTCGACCGCATGGCGAGCATTGGCGGCAAGGCCGAAAAGCTCGCCACGGACAACCTGCGCGAGGTCATCGATCGCTGCCGCGACGAGCTGCCCGGCTCGATGTTTGTCTACGCCGTGCCGCCCCAGTTTATCCACGACATCGTGCCGCGCTACCCGGCGCTGCAGCAGCGCGTGCGCGCGCCCGGTCGCTTCTCGCGCGCCAACCACTTCAGCCCCCAAATCAGCCTCGATCACCTCGATCTGGCCGAGAACGACCTGATGGTCGCCATCGGCGAAAAGCTGATCCCGATTTACGAGACGGCCTTTAAGACCGAGCTGAACGTGCAGACCCAGTACGCCAACGCCGCCATCCTGGCCAACATCGCCCGCGATGTCTTCCTGGACATCAGCCACCGCCGCATTTTTGTCAAGGCCTTTGTCACCACGCTGGCTCGCCAGCACGCCAGCGGCGAACACGTGCTCACCGAAGAAGAGGCCACGGCGATTATCCGCGGCCAGGTCGACGAGTTGGAGGGGGGCGAGACGCCGCCGTATTAACATCTGTCATTTCGACCGAAGGGAGAAATCTGGGCGTGGCAAACAACAAATGGTCGATGAGACGAACAAACTGCACTCACGCCGGCACTGCTAATCCGAAAAGAACAGGACACGGATTCACACGGGCTGCGCACACGGTTGGTGACGGTACGGGCACGCCATGGCATGCCCGTACCGTCACCAACTCATACTTAACCGCCACGCTTTGTAAAAAACAAACGGCAATCAACGAACCAACCCTTCGCGCCTTTGCGCTTCCGCGTTAAATTGCTTGACTTTCGAGACTGCACCCACCCATGATCGGCGAAACCGTCACCCATCCCCAATACGGCCCCGGCACGATCCTGGCCCAGTACCGCAACGGGGACGAGTGGATGGTGCGCTTTGAGAGCGGGCTGCGCTTTCGCCGCCCGCGCCGTGAATTTGAGAACCAATCGATGAACGGAACCCCTTCCCTGGCCGAAGGAACCGTGCCCTACACAACCCCGACATACAGCGCGCCGCCGATGACGCAGACGCAGTTCGAGGCGCGCCAGCTCGTCGAGGCGCTGCGCGTGGGCGTGGCCCCGGCGCAGCACATCAACGAGCTGACCATCGGCCTGGCCGAGGAGCGCGCAGCAGCTCGCCGCCGGCCTCAGCCACGCGCACGGCAGCGGCGGCAGCGCCTTTGCCGTGATCGGCGACTACGGCTTTGGCAAAAGCCACATCGTGGAGCTGACGGCACAGGAAGCGCTGCAGCGCAACTTCCTCGTCGCCACCGTCAGCCTCGATCTGCAGGAGATGCCGCCCCACCGCTCGTTTGACATCTACAGCGGCCTCATGCGCAACCTGCGCAGTCCCGATTCGGACATTCGCGGGCTGGAGCCGCTGCTCGCGCAGGCCAGCGTGCGCCCCGACCTGCTCGAGCAGCTGGCCGACCTCACCCCGGTGGAGAACGATCCGCTTTCCGTGGGCCTGCAAGCGCTGGCGGCGACCTCCGCCACGCGTCAGCAGCGGGCGTGGCAGGCGTGGCTGGAGGGCGGGCGACGCGTCAAGCTGATGAACCGGGCCAAGCCGCGCGGCGTCAAGTTTCCCAGCATCTACCGCGTCGGCCACAACGCGCGCCAGGTGGCCTACCTGCTCAGCGGCGTCAGCGTGCTGGCTCGGCTGGTTGGCTACAGCGGATTGTGCGTGCTAATCGATGAGGCCGAGAGCTACTCGCTGCTGCGCGCCTACCAGCGTCCCAAGGCGAGCACCTTTTTCAGCGCCGTGATCTATGCAGCGCTGCACGATCAGCAAACGCAGCTGCGCGACGAAGACTTCCCGCAGCACCGCTACCGCTCCTACCCGCTCGCCTACGAGGACAAGCAGTCGCTCTTCTTCCTCTTCACCGTTACCCGCAGCGAAAATCGCCTGCCGCTGGAGGAGTGGCTGACGGACGAGCAGATTCTCGACCTGGAGCCGCACCACACGCCCCAAGAAATCGGCCATTTTCTGGAGCGCGTGATGACCTATCACGCCCAGGCCTACGGCTACGAAATCGGCGAACGGCAGCGCCAAATCCGCCGCGGCGCCGCCGAGCACCTGGCGCTGGGCATGAAGAGCGGCCAGCTCAGCATCCGCGGCGTCGTGCGGCTGAGCGTCGAGCTGTACGATTTGCTCTACATGTACCCCGATTACGAGACGGCCGCGCTGCTGGACGAGCTGCGCTCGATGGTGCGCCCGTAGCGCGAGCCCAGGTGGTTAGCTTGCCGCTTGACAATCCGCTGTTAGCTTGTCGCTTGGCTGACAAGATGCCCACAACCACCACACCCTCCCCCCAAGCCATCCGCCGCCGACTCCCCCACACCTGGGCCCCCTTCTTCACGCGACACGGCAGCCTGACCGCCATCCAGCAGCTCGCCATGCCGCCGATCCTCGACGGGCAGAACGTGCTCCTCGTCGCCGCCACCGCCGCGGGCAAGACGGAAGCCGCCGTCGTGCCGCTGCTGCAGCGCTACTTCTTCCCCGACGCCGCGGCGGTTGACCAGCGACCGCTCCCGCAAACCGGTCTGCGCGTTCTCTACATCTGCCCGACGCGCGCGCTGACCAAAGACCTCTACGAGCGGCTGGCCCGCCCCCTGGCCGATCTCGCCATTTCGTTTGCGATCAAAACCGGCGACACCGCCGCCGTCTCGCTCCAGTCGCCGCCCTCGCTGCTGATCACCACCCCCGAATCCACCGATTCGCTGCTGACGCGCGGCCCGCGCATTTTCACCGGCCTCGCCGCCGTTGTGCTCGACGAAATCCACCTTTTCGACCACAGCGAGCGCGGCGACCACTTGCGCTGCCTGCTGCGGCGCATCGAGCACATCCGCGCCTACCACCAGCAGCGCCAGATACAAAAGCGACCTGGGCAACCGGCCCGCCCGCTCCAGCGCATCGCCCTCTCCGCCACCGTCCCCGATCCGGCGGGCGTGGCCGAGCGCTACCTGGTGGATCGGGTCGCTGTTGACGAAGAGCGAGCCGCCTACGAAATCATCGGCGTGCCGGGGCAGCGCGCCATCGACGCTGAGGTGGTGCGGATCGACGGCTTAGCCGACGCCGTCAAGCACATCACCCGCCGCGCCGCCGACCCGCTTGCCCTGCGCAAATTTCTCTTCTTCTGCAACACGCGCCGCGAAGTCGAGGAGAGTGCGGCCTTCCTGCGCGAACATTTGCCCTTTGCCGCGCGCGTCTTCGTTCACTACTCAAATTTGGATGCGCGGCTGCGCGTCGAAGTCGAGGCCGATTTTGCGGCGGCCAGCGTCGCCCTCTGCGTTTGCACCTCGACGCTTGAACTGGGCATCGACATCGGCAGCATCGACGATGTCGTGCTGCTCGGCCCGCCGCCGACGCTGACTTCGTTCCTGCAGCGGATTGGCCGCGGCGGTCGGCGTACGGAGCTCACGCGCGTGCTCTGTCTCGCGCGCTCACCGCTGGAGGCCGCGCACTTTCAGGCGCTGCTGCTGCTGGCTGAAGGCAACGACCCATCGACTGACCACCAGCGCCCAGCCTATCACTTTCGCCTCTCGGTGCTGGTGCAGCAGACCTTTAGCGTTCTCAAGCAAAGCCCCACCGGCGCCATCCGGCTGGCCGACCTAGAGCGCGTCGCGCCGGAGCCCATCGACGAGGAAACGGTGCGCAAAATTTTTCGCAACCTGATGGGTCACGACTACTTGCGCCCGGCCCGCCTTGGTGAATGGCGACCCGGCCCCGCGCTGGACGAGCTGGTCGACGCCCACGAAATCTACAGCAACATCGGCGACGGCGCGACCAGCAGCTGGACGCTGATCGACGCCTTTACAAACAAGGCCATTGCGCAGACCGGTCGCGTGCGCATGAACGGCGACCTGTTGTTGATGGGCGGGCGCTCGATGGAGGTGGTGTGGCGCGACCGCTGGCGCTTGGGCGTGCGGCCTAGCCAGGTTCCGTTTTACATCGAGCCGGAGGAGAGTCAGGTTGAACTGCGGGAGCCGCGCATCACCTCCGCGCCCTTCGCCGTCCCGCTCGACGTGAGCCAGGGCGTGGCGGCACATTTGGGAATTTTGCCCAATCAGCTGGTGCTGCTGCCGGAAGAGGGTGGCGCGTGGCTCTTCCACTTTTGGGGCGCGATGTACGGTGCGCTGCTGGCTGGCATTCTCCAAGCCCAGCTCGATCCAGCGCCGCTGCGGGACGATTTTGAAGATGCGCCGCCGATCCAGCTTCACAACGAGCACTGCCTGCGCCTGCCCGAGCCGCTCGTCAACTTGCCGCCGTGGGACGACGGCACTGCGGCGCATGAGCTGCGTCGCCTCGCCCCGCGCTTTGCAGGGTTCCTCAACCTGGGCCGCTTCCACGATCTGCTGCCGCCAACGCTGGCGCATCGCGTGGTCATCGAGCTGTGTGACGTGGGGCGGCTGACGCAGCTGTATCGGGAGGCGGCGGTTGTTGCGCCGACGGTGGAGCAGAGAGAGCGGCTGCGAGCGCTGTTGTAGGTTGGAAGGGCCAAGAAAAGTGACAATCACGGCCCATGCGCGAGGGGAACGGCGACGACGCCTGGGGCCGTGATGGTCACTTGCTCTTACTCCTGTTGGCTTTTACACCAGGAAATTGATAGAATGCACGGGCGTAGTGGCTGGGCGTGCCCAGCCACTACGCCCGTGTTGCTTGTTGTAAAGCTCAACCAATCTCATGAATCACCAACCTGCCCGACTTGGCTTGGCTCTCAGCGGCGGCGGCGTGCGCGCGCTGGCGCACATTGGCGTGCTCAAGGTGCTTGATGAGGCGGGGCTCCGGCCCAGCAGCATGGCGGGCACGAGCATGGGCGCAATTGTGGGCGCGCTTTACGCCGCGGGCAAAACGGGCGAGGAGCTGGAGGCCGAGGTGCTGCGGCTGACGGGCTTCGGGCAGATTCTGCAATTTGTGGACTGGCTGCCCTCCACGCGCGGGCTGATGAACGGGCAAAGTCTTTCCAACTACATCAAAGGACAACTCGGCGGCGACATCACCTTCGACGATCTGCTCATGCCCCTGGCCGTGACTACCACCGATATGAGCAGCGGCAAAGGCGTCAACCTCAGCAGCGGCTCGGTAATTGACGCCATTCGGGCGTCGCTCTCGCTGGTGGGAATTTTCACGCCCGTCGAGCGGGACGGCCACCGATTAGTTGATGGTGGCTTCCTCAACCACCTGCCCGTCAATGTAGCGCGCGAGCAGGGGGCAAGCGTGCTCGTGGCCGTCAACATCAACAGCAGCGTGCTCTACGGCGAGGAGGAAGAAGAGCTGATCCGCGGCACCTTCCCCCGTTTCACCCCGCCCGCGGTAACCGACCTGATTCAAATCAACAGCATCATGGTGCGTGAATTGACGCGGCTGCGGCTGGCCGAAGCAAAGCCGGAATTTCTGCTGACGCCCAACATCCCCCCCAGCATCGGCTCGCTGCACGGGCTGGAGCTGGCGGGCACGGCCATCGAGGCAGGCGCGGCGGCGATGCGCGCCGTGCTGCCCCAGCTCCAACAGATGATGGGAGAAAATGTGTGAGCGACTTTGTGCCGGACACCAACGCGCCTTCGTACCACCTCGGTCTGATCCAAAACCGCGCCGCCCACGCGCTCAGCAAGCGTCGACAGGCCGCGCGTCTGCTCCTCGGCCAGCCGATGGGCGATCCCTTTCGCGCCGACGACCTCTCGCTGGCGGACCTGGAGGCGACCGTCGATGACTGGCGCTTTTTGATTCCAACCGAGCCGAACGAGCGCGAGGCGCTGGTGAGCGCGCTGCGAGAGCGTCACCAATTTTCGGCGGAGAACGCGCCGGAGATGGCGGCTGCGTTAAATTCTGATGGTTGGATCACGAGTGCAGCGCACGGTCAGCCACCAGAAGGGGAAGGCGACGCTGACGGAGACCGTGCAATGCACTCGACGATTGCGAGTGCATTGCACGGTCCTCCAAAACAAAACTTACCCGTCAAGACAGCCGACCGTGCGCTGCACTCATCGCCCGACCAAGCCGATCAACCCGAAAACTATCAACCCGACCCCCCCGACCCGCTGCGCGACGTGATGTGCGAACTTTCGTGGCACTACTTCTACCGCGGCGACACGCTCTTCGCCGAGGGCGACGCCGCCGAGCACCTTTTCGTGCTCGTCGACGGCGCGGCGCGGGCCACCAGCACCAACGGCGCGCTCGACGAAGCCTACACGGAAAAGCTGCCGCGCCAGCTCGCGCCCCACTTTGACGAGACGCTTGGCAAAGTCATCGCCGCGGGCACGGTGCTGGGCCACACCTCGCTGCTCACGGGGCGGCCCTATCGCCGCACCATCCGCGCCTCGCGCGACAGCGACGTCTGCCGCCTCTCGCGCGAGGCCTTCCTGCGGCTGACGCAGCGCCACCCCGACATCATGATGCGGGTGGCGGCGCAGATGGCGAGCGAGCGCTTTGGCCAGTCGTCCACGCGGCTGGACCCGCTGCGTCCGCAGCCGCCGCGCTCGATCAGCGCCGTCGTCGTGCCGACGAGTGCGGAAGCGGACGACCGTTCAGCCACGGAGTTTGCGCTGGCGCTGGTGGCCGAGCTGTCGCAGCACGGCAGCGTGGGCTACATCACGCCGCAATCCGTGGCCGAGGTGGCGCGCGAGCGGGCGGGCAAGGGCGTCGATCTCGAAGCGTTTGTGGACGACTACGGCTTTGTGGACTGGCTGCAGGCGCAGGCCGACCACCACGACGCGCTCGTCTTCGAGGCGAACGCCAGCCTGCCGGGCTGGACGCGCCGCTGCGTCGAGCAGGCCGACCGGCTGCTGATCGTGGGCCGTGCGGGGGCCTCGCCCAAGATTAGCGCCGCCGAGCAAATTATTCGCCACATGCCGCATGCCGAGCTGCTGCCGCAGCGCGAATTGGTGCTGCTGCACGAGCGCAAGCCCGATGCGTTTGCAAAGATCAACTACAGCACCGCGCCCTGGCTCGCCGCACGAAACTTACGCCGCCACCACCATGTCGCGCTGGCAACCGGCGACGGCGTCGACCGCGTTTCGCGCTTCCTGCGCGGGCGGGCGGTGGGGCTGGCGCTGGGCGGCGGCGGCATGAGAGCGGCGGCAGGCTACGGCGTGATCCGCGCGCTGCAGGAGCTGGGCATCCCCGTTGATGTAGTCGGCGGCACGAGCGCGGGGGCGATCTCCGCCGCCCAGTTTGCAATGGGCATGGACAGTGAAACCATCGTCCACAACACGCGCGACAAGCTGATGCAGCGCGAAGTTTTTGTCGATCCGACGCTGCCGCTCACCTCGATGATGCGGGCGAAGCGGCTGGTGGAGGTCTACCGCGACATTTTTGGCGATGTGCGGCTGGAGGATTTGTGGATGACGGGCTTTACGATTGCCGCCAATCTATCACAGGCCGAGATGGTCATCTTCCGCGAGGGTCGGGTGCGCGACGCGGTGCGCGCGAGCACCTCGCTGGCGGGCATTCACCCGCCCGCGCTCAACGAGCAGGGCGACATGCTGATCGACGGCGGCATCTTTAACAACACCCCGGCGGACGTGGTGCGCGCGATGGTCGACGCGGGGCCGGTGATCGCCGTGGATTTGGGCTTTACGCAGCGCGACAGCGAATTCCACTATGGCGAGTGGCTCAACGGCTTCCGCGTGCTGGCCGGTCGGCTGCTGCCCTTTGTGAGCAAAGTGCAGGCGCCCTCCATCGTCAGCATCATGATGCGGGCCAACGCGCTCTACAGCATCAACGCCACCCACCAGCAGGTCGCCCACGCAGATTTGCTGCTGCAGCCGCCCGTGGCCGCGGTAGGCCTGTTTGAGTTTGAGGTCTTTGATCAGGTGGTGGAGAAGGGCTACGAACACGGCAAGCCACGGATTGAGGAATGGGTGGCGGAGGGGGGACTGGCGGGTGTGCGGCTGTAGCCTGCTCGTTCCCATGCTCTGCGTGGAATGCGGGTTGGACGCTCTGCGTCGCCGGTGGCCGCACAAAGAGCATGGTGATTCTATTGGGTCGCAGATTGTGCGACGACGCAGGAGCGTCGAGTGGGGCATTCCCACGCAGGAGCGTGGGAACGAGTAAAAATATTTACCCCACCAGCCCATGTCGCAACGCGATGACCGCCGCCTGCGTGCGGTTGGTCACGTCCAGCTTGGCCAAGATGCTGCTGACGTAATTTTGCACCGTGCCCTTGGAGAGGAAGAGTCGCTCGGCGATGTCGGCGTTGTCCAGCCCTTCGGCGACGAGCTGAAGAATTTCGCGCTCGCGCTCGCTAAAGTCGACAAGCGGGTTGGCCTCCGAGGTGGCGACGGCGCCGGGCTGGCTGATCTGCTGGAAGAGCTTGCCCGCCACCTGCGGGTCGACGTGCGTCGCGCCCGCCGCCGTGCCCTTGATCGCGGCGATCAGCTGCTCACGCGGCGTGTCCTTGAGCAGGTAGCCGGATGCGCCCGCCCGGATTGCATCGAAGACCCAGCCGTCGTCGTCATAGGTGGTGAGCACGAGCACCTTGACCCGTGGAAAGCGCTCGCGGATTTGGCGCGTGGCCTGGATGCCGTTGAGAATCGGCATCCGCAAATCCATCAGCACCACGTCGGGCTGCTCGCGCGCGACCAATTCCACCGCCTCCGCGCCGTCGTGCGCCACCCCCACCACCTCGCAGCGCGACGCCGCGCTCAAAATGACCTGGAGCCCTTCGGTCACAATCGGCTGGTCGTCGCACAAAATTATTCGAGTCATTTCAACGTCTCCCCGCTCGCCTGTGGAATCGAGAGCTCGACGCGCGTTCCCTCGCCCGGTGCGCTTTTGAGCGCGAGCGTGCCGCCCAACATTTTGGCGCGCTCCTCCATGCCGCGCAGGCCGAAGCGATCGGCTTGGTTGCCCTGCTGGAACCTCTGCGCGTCAAAGCCGCTGCCGTTATCACAGACGGCAAAGCACAACCCCGCTTCAGCCCCCAACGGTTCAACCCCCAACGACACGTCCAATCGCCGCGCCGCCGAATGTTTGACGGCGTTGGCCAGCGCCTCCTGCGCAATGCGGTAAATGCCCTGCTCCACGTCCGGCAGCAGGTTGATCTCGCCGCTGGGCAGGTCGACGGCCAGGGTGGCGCCCAGGCGAGCCGCGGCGGCTTCCGCTTCGGTGCGCAGCGCCAGCAGCAGCCCCAAATCCTCCAGCGGCGAGGCGCGCAGGGCCTTCAGCGCCCGCCTTGTTTCGGTGAGGCCGCTGCGGGCGTTCTCGCGCGATTTCGCCAGCAGGCCGCGCGCCTGCTCCGGCGCACGCTCCCACGCGCTGTCGACGGCTTCGAGCTGGACGGCCAGCGCGCTGAGCGTGTGCGCCAGCGTGTCGTGCAGCTCGCGGGCCAGGCGGTTGCGCTCGCGGCTCACCGTCAGCTGCTCGATGGTCGCCGCGTAAGAGAGCAGCTTCGCATTGGCCTCGCGCAGGGCACTTCGCTGCAGACGCTGGGCGTAATTAAGCCGCGCGACAATGTAGCCTGCCAGCAGAAAAGCGATGAGCCGCGCCATCTTCAGCCCGTGTAAACGAAACCACTCATCGGTTGGCGAGAACCAGTCGATGGGAATGACGAGATAGGTCAGCCCAATATCCAGCAGGGTGGAAACAAAACAAAACATCAGCACAACGTGAAAATTATACTGCCACGCCACCAGGACGAGCGGAATGAGCAGCAGCGTCATCAGCTGCCAGTTGGCGAGCACGACCAAACCGGCTTCCGGCATGTCGGGCAAGGGGAAGAGCAAGCCCAGCCGCAGCGTCTCCGTCAGCGAAGCGATGGGCTCGAGGGTGGCGGCGGTTAACGCGAGCGGCAGATACCACCCGTCCAACCGTCGCGGCAGACCGGGCGCGATTAAGTAGCCGAGCAGCGCGGCGAGCGCAATGAACGTAAAGACGTCCGGCAGCAAAATGCGCTCCCGGTAGAGAACCCAGAGCACCGTCGAGGGGACGACGAGCACCAGCCGCAGGCCAACCAGCATTCGAAAAACGGGCAGCACGCCCGGCTCAATCCGGGCGTGAGGCGAGGCGCTGATCAAGCTTTGGATCGCTTCGATGGATTTGGATGGCTCTGCCGCGGGAAAAATGGTGCTCATGGTGTCATTGTAAAGATGCCTTTAACAAATGGCAACTGACTCCGTTGGAGAGAAAATACTTCATCTCGCCGGTGGTCCGGTTTTTGGCGAACCGCCACAACGCGCAGGCAGGCTGCACGCTGTTCCCCCTGACCAGGCACCGTTCACGCGACAAGCAGCGGAAGTTTCACCGAGCCGTTCACGCCGACATTTCTTGCGCGCAATCTCCCGACATCTTGACCATGCCGCAATGAAACCCACGACGGTCGCGGCTGTCCCGGAGCCA
This sequence comes from Caldilineaceae bacterium, assembly GCA_965213595.1. Taxonomy (GTDB): domain Bacteria; phylum Chloroflexota; class Anaerolineae; order Caldilineales; family Caldilineaceae; genus JBCCFC01. Next base: position 551,669 of record CBDBZO010000004.1, read on the forward strand.
GTGGAGCAGGTAGCGATGAGGCGCGTCAGCTCTTGGGGTTGTGGGACGCCAAACCATCCTGTATTCAACCTCGCAGACTATTTGCCTTGCTCCGTGGTACAATAAAAGGCCGGCCCTTAGCTGACAATTCTAAATTCACCAACTCAAACTTATAAACCAAAACGCCCCGTGGCGATTACCTGTGATGATTACCCGTGGCGATCACCGGAAAGGAATGGACGTGAACGATTTACTGTCCAAGGAGCAAATCGAACAGATGATGACGGCCCCGGCGGACGGGCTGACCGTCTCGATCTTTATGCCAACACACGTGCGCGGCTCGGAGACGCAGCAGGACCCGATCCGGCTGAAGAACCTAGTGGGCCAGGCCGTCGAGCAGCTCAAAGAGCGCGGCACGCAGGAGGAAGATGCAGAGACTTTTTTGATGCCCGCGATTCAGTTGACGAAGGATGAAGATTTCTGGCAGAACCAGAGCCACGGGCTGGCGCTCTTTCTCTCGTCCGAATCGGTGAACATCTATCGCCTGCCGATTGATTTTGAGGAAAAGGTGATGGTGGACGAGCGCTTCCACATCAAGCCGCTGCTGCCGCTTTTGAGCGGCGATGGTTCGTTCTACATCCTGGCGCTGAGCCAGAACGAAGTGCGCCTCTTCCAAGGCACGCGCAATACGGTGGAGCCCGTCGATCTGCGCGAAGAGATTCCCGTCAGCTTGAGCGAGGCGCTCAAGTATGACGACCCGGAGACCGAACAGCAGTCGTCCATCAGCGGCGGCCGAGCGGGTGCGGGCGATCCAGGCGCAGCCATCTACTTTGGTACGGGCTCAGGCGCGGGCGACGAACTGGATAAGCAGAACATCCTGCGCTTTTTCCAGGAGCTGAGCAACGGCGTCACCGATATGCTAAACGAAGAGAATCGTCCGCTGGTGCTGGCGGGCGTGGAGTACCTGCTGCCAATTTACGAGGAGGCTAGCCACTATCCACACCTCGTCGAGGGGCAGGGCGTTCACGGCAACCCGGAGCAGTGGGATGCCGAAACGCTGCACGATAAAGCGTGGCCCATCGTCGAGCCGATCTTTACCGAGGCCATCGACAACGCCAAGAACGAATACGGCGCGGCGACCGGCATTGAGCAGGCGGGCAGTACGCTGGAGGATGTTGTCCCCGCGGCGCACTACTCACGCGTGAGCACGCTCTTCGTCGCCCAGGGAGCGGAAGCCTGGGGCACCTTTGATATGCAGGACAACCAGCTCGAAATCCACGACGAGCGACAGCCCGGCGACACCGATCTGGTCGATCTGGCGGCGGTGCAGAGCTATCTCAACGGCGGGGCCGTCTATGCAGTGGAGCCGGCGCAGATGCCCGGTGGGGCGCAGCGGGTGGCGGCGGTCTTCCGGTATTAGTGGCTGGTGGCTTGTAGCTGGTGGCTGGTGGTTAACCGTTTGGTTGCCGAACCGCCAGCAGCCAGCAGCCAACGGCTACCGGCCAGCAGCCACCCGCTAACAAAAGGAGCAAATATGTTACGCAAAGCAAGCGACTGGCAGCGCATGACCATCACCTCGACCGAGGGGCAGCAGGTGGGAAAGATTCGCGATCTCTACTTCAACGACGCAACGTGGCAGGTGCGCTATCTCGTGGTCAACGTGGGCAACTGGCTCAATCGCGACCTGGTGCTGCTCTCGACGGCATCTGTGGTAGACGTTGACTGGGAGGATGTGATTGCCGAGGTTAATCTGACGCGCGAGCAGATCGAGAACAGCCCAGACGTGAGCACCGAGCAGCTCGCCTCGCAGCAGGCCGAGGCCGATCTACACCAGCACTACGGCTGGGCTGGCTACTGGACGACGATGCCCATTGTCGAAATGCCAACCGACGCGCAGCTCGATCACGCCGAAGCGGCCGATGCCCGCTATACGCTGCGCAGCGTCGACGAGGTGATCGGCTACAACGTCCACCCCACGGACGGCGACAGCAGCGGCGACATCGGCCACATCCGCGACTTTTTCATCGCCGAGAGCGACTGGTCGATTGGCTACCTGCTGGTGGATACGGGCGGCTGGCTGGGCGGCAAGCAGGTGCTGCTCGCCCAGAGCTGGCTGGAGCAAGTGCGCTGGAGCGATGCCAGGGTTGTCGTCAACGTGCGGCGCGAGCACGTGGAAAGCGCCCCGCCCTATAATCCGCGCATGGAGTGGGACACGGCGACGGAATCCGAACTGCACGAACACTACGGCCACCCGGGGCCGGAGATTAGCTCGGTGCATTAGTGAAACGCGAAGCGCTGCTTTGCGTTTCGCAATCAATACAAAAGCCCGACTCTTTGAAAGAGCCGGGCTTTTTTGCTACTTAACCAGAAGCGAAGCAGCGCTTCGCGTTACACTAGGATTGCCATGCCTGCTGCGTGTTGCGCACGGCTTCGTCAGCAACGCTGGGATCGACCATGTCGTGATCCTGCATCAGCTCGCGCGTAACTACGCGCACCGTCACATCGTTAAAGCGCATGATAATCGGCGTGTAGTCGTTCAAATGACGCAGCGCCAAATCAGCGGTGGTGGAATCTTTGAAGGCTAGCGCCGTCGTGTGCAGGAGTTGATAGCCCATGGCGGCCAGGTTCAGCGCGGTGTAATCGTCGCGCAGCGCCCGGGAAACTTCTTTGCCGCGCACCTGGTCGTACAGGCCAGCAGCCACGCCCAGCGCAGAGCTCACGGCTTCCTTAACAGGCGAAGCCGAATCGCCGCCCAAGGCCTTGAGGTGATTCTCCAAGATGCCGATGTGGCTCTCCATCTTACCGTCCAATTCGCTAACCAGCTGGTTGGCTTCGGGCTGCGCCTTTAAGTTGTCATCGTTGAGTTGCTGCTCAATCGCCTGGTGAATGTGACGCTCCAGCGACAGCATATCGCTGGTGTACTGCTGTAGTTTATTTTGCTGCTCATCCATAATTTATTTCTCCCAGAACTGTTTCTGCGGTTAAATTTTGTGTCGGGGTATTGCGCTTACAGCGTAGCAAATTGAGGAGAAAGAGACCGTTACATCAGTTACGATGTTAACAAGTCGGGCTGCATAGAAGAGCCCGGCGGCACAGGCGCTGGAGTGCTGTAATAAAAAGCGGAGCCAGCATCCAAGGATGCTGACTCCGCTGTACTTCTACTGATTCTGCAATCCGAATCCGCCCAACGCTACTCTACCTCCGCCGACAGCTCTTCCTGCAGGTCGTTGGCAGTCTCGGTCAGCTCGGTGAGCGTGCTTTCGATGTCCGCGCCCTGCATGATTTCGTTGAAGGCCTGGGCCACGGCGTCGCGCACGGCGGTGTACGAAATCAGCTGCGGCTCGTAGGCGCTAAAGGGCAGCAGATCGGCGGCCTCGGCCCACTGCGGATTCTCGGCCTCGTAGTCCGCGATGAACGCATCCGTGCCTTCGCGGGTGGGGAAGTAGTTGCTGGCGCGCACCCAGTCGGCCTGATTTTCCGGCTCGGTGAACCACTTGACGAAGAGCCACGCGGCCAATTCCTGCTCCGGCGTCGTGACGGGAATCATCACGTCCGCGCCGTAGATGTTTTGCACCGGCTCGTCCGTCGTGTGCGGGATGGCCGTGACGCCCCACACGTCCTCTTCCGTGCCGGCTTCCTCGGCGGCGGTCGCCATGTCGCTGGCGTAGAAGGGGATGCCGGAGCTGGAGCCCTGGGCAAAGAGGGCGCGGCGGGCGGCGAATTCGGGGTTGGGGAAGCCTTCGGTGAAGAAGAAGGCGCAGCCGTCATCCAGCAGGCCCTTGAGGAAGGTCATCGCTTCAACGGTGGCCGGGCCGTCGTAGATGTAGCCCGTGCCGTCCTCGGTCAGCACGTTGCCGCCAAAGGCAAAGGTCCACGCCGCCACGGCGGAGGCATCGTCGCGCAGGATGTAGCCACCGGTTCCGTCGGCGTTGGCTTCGGCGGCGGCGCAGGCCTGCTCGCGGAACTCGTCGGGCGTGGTCGCCGGGCCGTCAAAGCCCAAATCTTCGAGCCACGACTGGTTGTAGTACATCACCTCCATCGAGCGGTTGGGCGGGAAGCCCAGGCGCTCGTCGTCAAATTCCGGGTGCACGCCCTGCTGTAGGAAGGTCGGGTAGAAATCGTTCAGCGCTTCCTCCGAGAGGCCGTATTCGGGATCGTTGATAAACTGTTCGAGATCGACCAGCGAATCGTTGAGCTGGTAGAAGGCCTGGTCGTTCTGGTAGCCGACGATCAGCGCGGCGGGCTGCTCACCGGCGGCGATGCTGGCGTTCATCAGGTCGCGGATTTCGTCGTAGCCGCCCTGGCTTTGCCCCTCGACGGTGATGCCGTATTCGTTTTCCTCGTTAAAGCGCGCGATGATCTCGTTGAGCAGCTCTTCGCGCTCGCCCGTGTGCTGGTGCCACCAAACGATATTTTGACCGGTGGGATCAACGGCGGACAGGTCCATCGCCTCGTCGCTCGCCATTTCGGCGTCATCGGCCATCTCGCCCTCGGCGGCGGGTTCGGCGGGGACGCAGGCGGCCAGCGCCAGCAGCGCAATCAACATTGCGGCCAGCCAGATAAACTTCTTTTGCATGGGGGTTCTCCTTTGAAAAAGATTTGAGTCGATTTATTTAACAAACGCGGCGTCCAGCATGAGCGAGAGCGCGTTGGTTACAGATTCAATTGACAATTGACAATTGTCCGTTGTCAATTGCTAATTAACTACCCCTTCAGCCCCGACGTCGCAATGCCCTCGATAAAGGTGCGCTGGGTGAAGAAGTAGATGATGAGAATCGGCGTAATCGTGATCATCGAGCCGGCCATTTGCAGGTGAAACTGTGCACCAGCCTCGTCCAGAAAGTTGAGCAGGCCATAGGAAATCGGTCGCCAGTCGGGCGTCGTCGTCACCAGGATCGGCCAGGCCAGCGCATTCCACGAGCCGATAAAGCTAAAGAGCGCCAGCGTCAGAATCGGCGCGCGCGAAAGCGGGACAATTACGCGCAGCAGGTAGAGCAGGTGGCCCGCGCCGTCGATTTGTGCGGCATCCCACAGCTCGTCTGGAATCTGCTGGAAGAACTGGCGCAGCAGGAAGATGCCAAAGGCACCCGCCATAAAGGGCACGGTCAGCGCCGGCCAGTTGTTGATCCACGAGATGGGCGTCAGCCGCCCCAACCACGAGACGGTGATAAAGTTGGGCACCCAAATCACCGCCTCCGGCAGCATCAGGGTCGAGAGCAGCAGGGTGAAGAGCAGCGACTTGCCGGGGAAAACCATGCGCGCAAAGGCGTAGGCCGCCAGCGAGCAAAAGACAAGCGTCCCCGCAAGCGTAATCAGCGTGATGCGCACGCTATTCCAAAAGTAGAGCGAAAAGCGCGCATCCGTCCACGCCTGCGCGTAATTGCCCCACTGAAACGTACTCGGCCAAAAGTCGCCGCGCAACGCCTCGGTCTGGTTCATCAGCGAGACGTTGATCGTGTATAGAAAGGGAGCCAGCGCCAGCACCGCGCCCAGGATCAGCACGAGATAGCTGGGCAGCAGGCTCACGCGCGGGCGTCCGCCGTCCGCGCGCGTCGATTGCTGGGCGGCTTGCCCGGCAGATTGTTCAGCGGACTGTTCGGAAACGGTGGAGATGCTAGCCATAGAAGACCCGCCTGCTGGCAATGCGATTGTTGACAAAGGTGAGCGCGAGAATGATGAGCAGCAGCAAAATCGCCAGCGCCGAGGCGTAGCCAAAGCGCGTGTCGCGGCTGAAGGCTTGGAAGATGACGACGCTGACGGTGTCCGTCGTGCCGAGGGCCGCGGCCTGACGCATGACGTAGATGTGCTCAAACGCCTTGAATGTACCGATCACGGAGTAAAGCGTCAAAAAATAGATGGTGGGCGAAAGCAGCGGCAGGGTGACGTGGCGAAACTGCGCCCAGCGGCTCGCGCCATCAATCGAAGCCGCTTCGTAGAGATTGCGCGGAATCTGCCCCAGCCCAGCCAGAAAAATGACGACGTTAAAGCCGATAAAGCTCCACACGCCAAAGACCATGATCACCACCAGCGCCAGGCTTGGCCCCTCGGCCCAGCCGGGCAGCGTCAGCGCGGGGCCGGTGAGCAGCTGGAAGAGACCGGTCGGCTCGTTGAGCCAGCGCAGCGGGTCGAGGCCGAGGGCGGTAAAGAGTTGGTTGACCAGGGCGCTGGGGCGGGCGGAGAAGAGAATGCGAAAGACCGCCGCCGTGCCGACAAAGGGGGCGATGTAGGGAATAAAGTAGACCATGCGAAAAAAGGACCTGCCCTTAATTTCCTGGAAGAGCAGCGTCGCCAGCATGAGCGACAGGCCGAGCTGGACGGGAACCGTGCCCAGCGAATACCAGATGGTCGCCTCGAGGCCGATCCACCAGTCCGGGTCGCCCGCGGCGATGATGCGCGGCAACTCGCCGATCAGCACCCAGCCGCCGACGAGCAGCATCGCCCCCGCGCCCAGCCGCAGCACCACGCTGACGTTGCTGGTGCGGTCGCTGGCGCTCTCCCACAGGAACCAAGCCGCCAGCAGCAGCCCAAAACCCGCGCTGATCGTCGCAATCTGTGCCCACAGGGCCAGCCCCTCGCCGTCGGCCAGCGCTTCGGCGTAGGCGGCGTTGATCTCGGTCAGCGTCAGCCAGCCCAGCGCAAGGCCGCCCAGCGTCAGCACAGTGAAGGTGACAAAATTGCCGAGATAGTGGCCGATGCGGCGGCGCCGCGACGGGTTGCGTTCGAGCAGGGTGCTCGCCACGCTCCCCGCCGCCAGCAGGCCAACCGCGCCCCACAGCGCCTGCTGCACGGCGGGCGTAAAGAAGGCCAGCGCCATCAGCCGCCGAAATTGGGCGGTGGTGGCCCCGCGCCCGCGCATCTGGTTGGGCACGTCCAGCATTTCGGGCAGCGCACGAAAGACAAAGATCGCGGCCAGGCCCAGGCCCAGGCCAATCAGCAGGCCGGGCAGCGCCCACGGCCAGGGATTTTGCTTGTTCGCTCGCGCGTCGCGCACGGCGACGACGACGCTGCGCACGGCCAGCACGAGGCAGAGCGCGGCCAGCCACAGCGCCAGCACGTAGGTTAAGTTGTCGAGCGCGCGCACATAGTTGCTCAGGCCGTCGTAGCGACCAAGCACGGTGTTCAGCCCGCGCAGCGAACTTTCGTAGGCGGCGAAAATCAGGGGAAAGAGCCCAAAGGTGCCGACGATGAGGAAGGCGGGCAGCAAAAAGAGGTAGGCCAGCAGCGCCTCGCGCAGCTTGCGCCCGCGCCGACCGACAAAAGGATTGATAAGGGGGCGATTGCGCACAGCTTGCGATCGACTCGGTTGTTGGGAGAGCAGCGTATCGCTCATAAACAAAAATCCTGCAAGCACTAGGACACGGGTAGACAGCGCTCCACTGGACGAGGATAAATGGTATGTGTTAACGGGTTGTAGATGATTGGTTAAAAAGTGGTTAACGCTCAGCTTAAGCAATTCTAGGAGATTAACTATACCGGGATAAGCCATGTTGGATGTGCGACGCACCTCCGTTACAATCAGCCGTGATATATTTATAATCTTGGATTAGCCTTAAGCGAAAGCGTACGGGCACGCCATGGCGTGCCCGTACGCTTTCGCTAGGATTGCTTCTCCTCGTCCTCCTCCGGCACGTCCTCGACCTTTTGCTCGCCTTCCGGCGTGCGCTGGCGGAAGCTCATGCCGCGGAAGCGTTCGAGGTAGCGGACGCTGCCGTCCTCCTGCTCCTCGCCCGCGCGTTCGAGAAAGCGGGGGCGCATCTCGTCGATGTTAAACTGGCTTTTGTGGTTGGCCAGCGCGTCGAGCTTGGTCCCGATCAGATCGGTGATATCAATTTCGAGGTTGGGCTCCGGGTGGCCGTGGACGTAGAGCTGGCTGATTTTGTGCGGTGGGTAGCCCTCCTCCGCCATCTCGGGATAGAACATGGGATTGTCCGCCGCCGGGAAAATCGCCTCCAGCGCGACCAGCCCCGCGTTGCGGTGGTCGGGGTGGTTGATGTAGCCCTCGCCGACGAGGTAGCGGTCGGGGCTGGTGGTGATGATTAGCTCGGGACGGATGCGGCGGATTGCCTGCACGATGCGCTTGCGCAGCGGGAAAGTGGGGCGTAGAAAGCCATCCTCTTCGCCCATAAAGATCACGCTCTTCACGCCCAGCACCTCGGCGGCGGCGCGCTGCTCGCGCTTGCGCATCTCGATCAACTGCTCGCGCGTAATTTCCGGGTTGTGGTTGCCCTTGCTGCCGTCGGTCAAAATCATATAGGTAACGTCGATGCCCTCGCTTGCCATTTTAGCAACCGTGCCGCCACAGGCAAAATCGGGATCGTCGGGGTGGGCCAAAATCACCAGCACGCGCTCGATATCGGACCAGTCGGGCTGGGTAATGGGGTCGTCCGCCATGGGAAAATGCTCCTGGAAGTTTGAGTGGTTGAATAAGTCATGTTTGACCCCCCTTCCCCACCTTCGCGAGGACAGGCTCCAGCCTCCCCCATAATGAGGGAGGGGCCGATCCTTCATCCGTCCAGTCGCCGCCCCCTCCCCCAGCGGGGGAGGGATGGGAAGGGGTTCCTCGTACAAAAAAAGCCCCTGCCGCAGCAGAGGCTTCTGAGTCAACGAAGCAATTACATGTCGAGCGCGGCGTAGCCAGGGCCATCCGTGAAGTAAAGCGCATTCAACTCCGTCGTGTAGGCCTGATCTTCGGGCAGGTCCTCTTCGGGCAGGATTGCGTCGACCGGACATTCGGGGACGCAGGCGCCGCAGTCGATGCAGGTATCCGGGTCGATATAGTACCAGGGCCATTCATCTTCGGGCTGGCCGGGAATAATGCACTCAACGGGGCAAACTTCTACGCACGCGCCGTCGCGAATGCACAAATCAAAAATCACGTGGGTCATATTTTATGTCCTTCCGATATAGTCACCGCTACCTTTTATAAAGAGATTACAAACGGGTTGACGGTGCAGGCGACAGCGGTCGTTTAATAAATCATGAGCGACTTCGGTTGATTCGCTTATTTAGATTCATTGTAAACAGCTCGCTGTGGGTTGTCAATTCTGGCAGACGTTTGTGGAACTTTGCACAAAGCCTTCTTCACGGGCGGTAGGTTAGTTCTCCGCCACTTCGGCCAGCCCGTTTTTGTTCAGGATGTTGATCCGCTTGCGGCCAATCTCGATCAGCCCCTGCCCCTTGAGATCGTTGAGCACCTGCGTCGCCGTTTCGCGGTAGGTGCCAACGCTCTCGGCCAAATCCTGGTGCGTGAGACCAACAATTTCGTCGCTCTCCTGCTCGGTGGAGAGGCGCAGCAGCAGGCTGGCCAGGCGAGCGGGGATGCCCTTGAAGGCCATGTTTTCCAGCCGCTCTTCCGCCTCGCGCAGCCGCTTGCCGGTAATGTCCAAAATGCGCAGCGCCACCTGCGGCTTGTTCAAGATCAGCCGCTCCAGGTCCGTGCGGCTCATCACGCAGATCAGACAATCCTCCACGGCTTCGGCAAAGGTGTTGTGCATCTTGGTGCCGAGCAGCGCCATTTCGCCAAAGAGCGTGTGCGGCCCCAGCGTGGTGATCACCAGCTTCTTACCTTCGGGGCTGATGCGATAAAGCTGCACCCGCCCCTCCTTCAAAATAAAGAGCACCTCGCCCGGCTCTTCGGGGCGGTAGAAGACGCGCCCCTTCGTCACGGTGCTCATGGTGGTGATGCGGTTGAGCTCCTCCATCTCGCGCGAGGACAAATCGCGAAAGACCTCCAGCTCGGAGAGGTGCTTCATCTTTTCGGCTGGCTGGGGCGAGCCGTTGCGGTCGTCGATTCGGGTGCTCAAAATTTATGCTCCTCGTGCGGCAATGTCTAAGTGCGGCAATGTCTAATTTATCTGGAAAGCAGTGTAACCTAAATTTGGTTCAGAATCAATTCGCGCAAACGTTTTGCGAATTTGCTCGTCGGATGGATTGCCCAGCGACCAGACGCGCCCATTGAGCAGGTACGTCGGCGTGGCAAAGACAACCTCCGGCACGTCCGCCCCCGGTGCGGCGATGTCGACAATGCGCAGCCGCACGTGCGGAAAGTTTTGGCGGATGGCGGCGGCTACTTCGCGGGCGTATTCACAGTTAAAGCAGTGTTCAGTAACGTAAATTGCCAGGTCAAACTCAGTTGGGGTGGCTATCGTCACAGCGGGCCGGGGAACGGGCAAGCTCACGAGATTCCTCTATCTTCTAATCAATAAACTTCAAAGTCGCAGACGATTTGGCGGCAGACGGACAAGTACGGATCGTTCTCATCAATGGTTAAGGTAGCGTATCGAATCTGCTCCATATCCTCTGTGACCACCGTTACGCCTATGTGTAAAGTAACGTTTGTTAAGTTGAACGGCTCCTTTTCAATAGTTCCAGATTTGAAGATCTCAACCGCAAATGGACGCGGGTGAACGCAGATTTTTAGAAAAAGGCAGATTCAATCTGCGTTTATCCGCGTTTATCTGCGGTTCCCTTTTTGGATTTGAAATTGCTGCTTTGGTAGCGAATGGACGGAACAAAGCGACAAAAGTATGCTATAATCGAAATTACCTCGCAGTGCGGCGAGCCCCGACGTCAGCGCAGATTGTCTTGCTTTACCGGTCGCCTGGTTAGTGGCTCTAAATGACCGGCATCAAAACTTTTGAAAGTACTTATTCCCAGCGTTTTTAGAACGTTCCCATTTGCGAGCGCTCGCCCCTCGCTGCTTAGAGGTAAGCCATGCCCATCGATATTCCATCCCAACCCACGCAATCCATTCACACCGGTCCCCAGCGCATCAACATGCGGCGCATTGGCGTGCTCACCAGCGGCGGCGATGCGCCGGGCATGAATGCCGCCGTGCGCGCCGTCGTGCGCGCCGCGCTGGATTTGGGCGTAGAAATCTTTGCCGTCTACGAAGGCTACCGCGGCATGATCGATGACAACATTCGCCCCATGAACTGGGATTCCGTCGGCGGCATCCTGCACCAGGGCGGCACGATTATTGGCTCCGCCCGCTGCAGCCAATTTCGCGAGGTGGAAGGCCGGCGGCTCGCCGCCAAAAATCTGATCGAGCGCGGCATCCAGGGCCTGATCATCATCGGCGGCGACGGCAGCTTGACGGGCGCAAACCTGCTCAAAAATGAGTGGAGCGATCACGTGCAGTCGCTGCGCGAGGCGGGCGAGATCAGCGAAGAGCAGGCCAATCAGCATGACTTTCTGGGCGTGGTTGGGCTGGTCGGCTCCATCGACAACGACATGTTTGGCACGGCCATGACCATCGGCGCGGATACGGCGCTGCACCGCATCGTGGACGCGATTGATTCAATTTCGTCCACGGCGGCCTCGCACCAGCGCGCCTTTGTGATTGAGGTGATGGGGCGGCGCTGCGGCTACCTGGCCCTGGTGAGCGCGATTGCCTCCGGCGCGGATTGGGCGCTGATTCCCGAAAGCCCGCCTAACCTCGACAATTGGGAAGACAAGATGTGCGACGTGCTCAAGGCGGGGCGCGAGGCCGGGCGGCGCGACAGCATCGTGGTGGTGGCCGAGGGCGCGATTGATCGCCACGGCAACCCGATCACCTGTGGCCACGTCAAGCAGGCCATCGAGGAGCGCATGTCCGAAAACGTGCGCGTGACGATCCTGGGCCACGTGCAGCGCGGCGGCTCGCCCAGCGCCTTTGATCGCAACCTGAGCACGCTGCTCGGCGTGGCCGCGGTGGACGAGCTGCTCCAGTCCGACGCCGATTCGCCCGCCTACCTGATGGGGCTGGTGGGCAATCGTGTACAGCGCTCGCCGCTGATGGATTGCGTGGCCAAGACGCACGCCGTCAACGAAGCGATTACCAACCTGGATTTTGAGCGCGCCATGGATCTGCGCGGCACCAACTACAAGCAGACCTTTCGCACGCTGCGCACGCTCGTCCGCGCACTGCCCCACCCGCCCATTCCGGGCAAGCGGCGGCTGCGCATTGCCGTGCTCAACGCCGATGCGCCCGCGCCGGGCATGAACACCGCCGTGCGCGCCGCCGTGCGCATCGGCATCGACGAGGGCCACCACATGGTCGGCGTGCGCCGCGGCTTTGCGGGCTTGGTCGACGGCGAGCTGTTTGATATGGAGTGGATGAGCGTCAACGGCTGGGGCATTACCGGCGGCTCGGAGCTGGGCACGACGCGTCGCAAGCTGGAGGGCAGCGATTTTTACAAAATCGCGCGTCGCTTCGAGGAGCAGAATATCGACGCGCTGATGATGGTCGGCGGCTGGTCTGGCTACGCGGCGGCGCAGCAGCTCTACGAGCAGCGCACCAGCTTTCCCGCCTTCAACATCCCCATCATCTGCCTGCCCGCCTCCATCGATAACAACCTACCCGGCTCCGAGCTAAGCGTGGGTGCGGACACGGCGCTCAACAGCATCGCGGACGCGCTGGACAAAATCAAGCAGAGCGCCGTGGCCTCGCACCGCTGCTTTATCGTGGAGGTAATGGGCGGCACCTGCGGCTACCTAGCGTTGATGAGCACCATTGCCACGGGAGCGGAGCGCGTTTATCTACACGAAGAGGGCGTGCGCCTCCCCGATCTGCTGGCGGACTTGGAGCTGCTGGTGGAGGGCTTTGAGCACGGCAAGCGCCTAGGCGTCATGATCCGCAACGAGAAAGCCAATCCCGTTTACACAACCCAGTTTATCGCCGATCTCTTTGAGCAGGAGGGCGGCAGCCTCTTCGAGGTGCGCACTTCCATTCTGGGCCACCTCCAGCAGGGCGGGATGCCGACGCCCTTTGACCGCGTACAGGCCACGCGGATGGCCGTGCGCTGCATTGAGTTCATCCAGGACGAGGCCGAGAACGCCGTGCCCAACGGCGGCGCGATCGGCCTCATGCCGGAGGGCTACCGCTTCACCCCGTTTGATGAGTTCCGTCGTCTCTATGAAGTGGAAATCAAGCGCCCGCGCGATCAGTGGTGGATGACGCTGCGGCCCGTCGCCCGCCTGCTGGCCCAGCCCAGCCCCCAATTTCGCGAGCGCAACCAGTTTATGCAAAGCCAAAACGGCCGCCCCCAGCTCAAAGAGAGCCTGCTTGCCGCGCGCTGATGCCAGCTTCCCCGTGCGCGCCGCCAACGGGCTACGCCACCGCCCCGCCGCGGCGCGCATCACCCGCCCCCACGAGCCGCCCGGCTTTGACGGCGACGGAGTGTGCGCCGCCAAAGTAAAAGTTGCTGCCCACCCAGCGGTTGACGCTGTAGCCGCGCGCATCCAGCGCCTCGGTCGCCCCCTGCGACACGCCGCCCTCCACCTGCAGCACCCCCTCCTCGAAGTGCACGCGCGACGCGTTGACCGCCTGCGGCGCTGGCAAATCAAAATCCACCACGTTGCTGATCGTCTGCAAAATGGCCGAGCGGATGCGGTTGCTGCCGCCGCTGCCGGTCGCGAGAATCGGCTGGCCGCCGCGGCGGCGCACGACGGTGGGCGTCATCATGGTGGCTAAGCGGGAGCCGGGCGCGGCTCGGTGAAAGCCAAGCGGATGCAAATCCATCTCGCCCAGCATGTTGTTGAGCACCACGCCCGTTTCGCCCACTACAAAGCCCGCGCTCTCCCCCGCCGAAGTCGTCAGCGCGACGGCGTTGCCCGCGCCATCGATGACGCTGATGTGGGTGGTGTGGTTGGGGGCGGGCGGCTGCGGCGCATCGACGCGCAAGGATTTGTCGCGCAGGCAGTGGTGCAGTTCGTCGCGGTAGGCCGCGAGGCGCGCCTCGTCGAGGAAGTGCGCCGCGCGGGGCTCGCCGTTGCGCGGGGCGGACGTGTCCCACTCGCTGCGGGCGCGATTGGTGAGCCGCATAGTTTCGGCCAGCGCCTGCAGGTGCGCCGCCGAGTTGTGGCCCAGCGCGGCCACCTCGATCGAGGCCAGCAGGGCCAGCGAAAAGGCGATCAGCGTGCCGCCCGTCGAAGGCGGCGGCGGCAGCAGCACGTCAAATTCGCGATAGCGCTCGCAGAGCGGCGGAGCCCGGTACACCGCGTAATCGCGCAAATCCGCCGCCGTGATCAGCCCGCCGTGCGCCTGCTGGTCGGCGACAACGGCGCGGGCGACCGCGCCGTCGCGGAAGAGGGCGGGGCCCTCGGCGGCCAGCAGACGCAGCGTCTGGGCCAGCGCGGGGAAGCGCAGCCGCTCGCCCGGCCGCACGGCTCGCCCATCGGGCAGGTAGAGCGCGGCCATTTCGGGCGTGTCGCGGTAGATGGGCTGGAGCACGGTGTAGGGGAACTCCATTGCCTGCGAGAGCACGGCGCCCTCCGCGGCCAGCGCGATGGCGGGCTCCAGCAGCGTGGCGAGCGGCAGCGTGCCCCGCTCAGCGGCCAATGCACAGAGCCCCGGCACGGCGCCCGGCACGGCGGCGCTGGCGCGACCGATGTGAAAATCCTGCTGCGCACCCCCAAAATCAATCGTCACCCGGTGAAAGTCTATCGTCGGCGAGAGCGGGCCGCTTGGCATGTCGCTGAAGAAGTCGTAGGCGGCGGCCTCGCCCGTCTCGCCGTTCACCAGCAGGGCGATGCCGCCGCCGCCAATGTTGACAATAGGCGCTTCGGCCACAAATGAGGCAAAGGCCGCCGCCACCGCCGCGTCGACGGCGTTGCCGCCGCGGGTTAGTATTTGCGCGCCCGCCGCGGCGGTCTGTGAGTCGCCCGCGGCGATGGTTCCGGTGGGTGAAGTCATGGGGTAGAATTGGGTTGGTGGTTTTGTATTGCTTATTGCTTATCGCTTATTTGGAACCTTACCTGAGCCTTGATTCAACGCAAACAGGGCCAGGTCACCTCAAGCAGTAAGCAATAAGCAATAAGTGCTATGCCGTAAAATTCCCCGTCACCGTCCCCTCCTCCAGATCGCGGCAGAGGCGTTCGCAGAGGTTGAGCAGCTGGGGCTGCCAGCGCCGGTGCAGGCTCACCGGATCGATCCACGTGAGCGGCACGGCGTTGGTCGCCATCTGCGTCAGGCTCACGTCCGGGGTCTCGACGAGCTGGACGCGCATCTCGCCGCGCATGGGCTGGCCGAGATACTCGCGCCCCTGCAAAATCGAGAGCGGCGGGACGCGATGTGGAATCTCGTTCTGCCAGCGGGCGACTTCGTTGATAAAGAGCCGCAGCGCGTGGTAGCGGCGGTGAACGTTGGGCTGCTTCACGACGAGCTGATGCCAAAAGCTGGCGTGCGTCAGCCGACGCTCGGCCAGCGGCAGCGACAGGTGGTAAAGCTGCGTCAACGCCACCGCACAGGCGTCCAGCAGGGCGACGCAGGCGCCGAGGTAGCCGATGGCAAAGGCGCGCGTCAGGCTGGAGGCGCGCCCGTCGCCCAGGCGGTCGTCGCGGATGCGGCCCGTGCGGTCGGCGGGCGCTTGGGCGGGCTCCGGATCACCCGTGCCGTGCTGGTTGCGCACGTCCTGCAGCAGAGAGGCGTAGAGCTCGATATCCGCCATGCGCGCGCAAATGCTTTCCGCCAGAATCACGTTGGGGTGGGTAAAGGCTTCGCGCTCGCTAAGAAATTGGCGGGCGAAATGTTCATCCAGCGCAAGGAAACAGTTGGGCACGGGTTCGGACGAAAGCTGGTAAGCGGTGCGCTCGTAGAAGTAGGTTTTCATAGAGGTTTGCCTATCTGCCCGCCCGCAGCCAGTATCCGTGCAGCGCGATCCCGCTTCCCGCGCCGACCAGCAGCTTCACGCTCCACGGCAGCCCGCTGGGGCTAATTAGGCCTTCGATAAAGCCCGCCAACACCAGCAGCGGCACGCAGCCCAAAATCACCTGCGCGCCGACGACGGCGCGGCGCACGAGCGCTTGACCGCGCGAGTAGAGGCCGGGGCGCAGCAGTCCGTCGCCGAGGTAGAGGCCGCAGCCACCCGCCACGAAGATCACGCTCAGCTCGATAAAGCCGTGGGCCAGCACAAATTCCGCCAGCCCGGCGCTGAGGCCGTGGTACTGGAGCAGCCCAAAGATCGCGCCGATGTTGAGCCCGTTAACAATCATCACGTACACCGTCAGCAGGCCGGCGAGAACGCCGCCGCCAAAGGCGAGGAACATGACCTGGATGTTGCGCGTTAGAATGGCGGTGGAGGCGGCGGAGCGCACGGTGGGCGCGATCTCCGTCCACAGCTCGCCGCGCTCGACAAGACGCACCAGCTCCCGCAGCTCCTCGCTTTCACCCAGCAGGGTGAAAATCTGCTCCGGCGCCTGGCGAACCAGTACAAAGGCCGCGAGGCTGGGCAGAAAAAAGAGCAGGAAGGCCGCGCTCGTGTAGGGCAGCAGATCGCGGTATAATCGGGGAAAGGTGGTGCGGTAGAAGCGCGGCAGCGCATCGCGGCGCAGGGGCTGGCCGCGGTAAAGCGTGGCGTGTGCTCGCCCCACGAGGCCGTTGAGGTAAGCCGTCGCCTGCTGCGCCGGAAAGTCGCGCTGGGCCAGGGCCAGATCGGCGGTGGCCGCGCGATAGAGCCGACCGAGATCGTCGATCTCGGCCTGCGCGATGGCGCGATCGCTGCTGCGGGCGTCGCGCACTTTGTCCAGCAGCTGCTCCAGCCGCCGCCAGCTATCCTGCCGCTGCTGTAGAAATTTATCTAAATTCACGGAATTAAGTCGTTTCGTCGGTTAAGAAATTTTAACGCAAAGGCGCGGAGCCGCAAGGGAATTGTTTGTTAACGGAGATGGCTCTGCGGGACAATCTACGGGCTCGGTCAGTCCACGTCCCCGGCACGCGTCAGAGCAGATGGGGAAGCCGAAGAAGCGTGCGACGCGTGCCGGGGACGCTAATTACCGAAGCGAAAGCGGCTCACCGCGCGAGATGTGATAAATTCCGGAGCCTCCCCTTTGCGTCTCCGCATCAAATCTTGTTTATCTACCCACAGCATCTAAATCCCTCGAAAGTGTTATGTCCCATTCAACCGACTTCATGCGCGAAGAGTATACCATTGAGACGCCGGAAAATGTAAGCTTTGGCTACGAGGTGGCGGGCATTGGCAACCGCTTTGTCGGCGCGCTGATCGACGTGCTGATCCTGGGTGCGGTGCTGGTGCTGCTCAGCATTTTGACGGGCGTGGTGCTGGGCATCACCGAAGGCTTTGCCGACATCACGCTGGACAGGAGCGAGCTGTCGTGGGCGGGTGGCCTGGTGCTGGCGGTGTCGACGCTGCTCAACTTTCTGCTCTTTTGGGGCTACTTCGCCATCTTTGAGCTGGTGTGGAACGGGCAAACGCCTGGCAAGCGCGTGGCCCGCACGCAGGTGATCCGCAGTGATGGCAGCGCCGTGGGCTTTCTGGGCGTGGCCGTGCGCAACCTCGTGCGCATCGTCGATTTTCTGCCCGGCGGCTATCTGGTCGGCTTCGTGACGATGCTGCTCAATCGGCGGGCGCGGCGGCTGGGCGATTTTGCCGCGGGCACGCTGGTCGTGCGGCTGGCGGATGGCGAACGGGGCGGCGCGGCGCGCCCGGCGCGCACGTCGAGCCGCGCCGCAAGCGTTTCGCTGGATGATGTGCTGGCCGCGCAGGCCGCGTCGCCCGTGGTGGGTGAAGTCGCCCCGAATACAGGCGCTGCCGAAAGCGACGAGTGGCTGCTGCGCTTCCCCGCCATTCGGCGGTTGACGATGGCCGATTACGAGCTCATCCAATCCACGCTGGAGCGCGAGCGCACGGGCAGCGTGCCCCTCTCGCTTCTACGACGTTTGACCGATGCGCTCTCTGCTAAACTAGAAGTGGAGCCGCCACGGAACGCCGTTCCCTTTCTGCGCGATGTGGCCGAGGCGTACCGGCGGCACGGGCGGTAGGACATGGCAAAGTGACCGTCACGGCCCAAAGCAGGACGACTCACCCACCCATCGCCTGGGCCGTGATTGTCACGTTTCTCCTACTCTCATCGCGTTGCTATTTTTGCACGGCCCGCTGGTGACAGTCAATGTCCAAGCAAGGTTTCTTATGCCATCTGCCGGTGGACAGTGACGATCACCGACCCACACCAACGGACATTACCCATGTACGACGACGCCCCCCTCTACGCCCCCACCATCCACGATTTGCCCACCGATCTGCGCCCGCGCGAGCGGCTGATTTATGCGGGGGCGGGGGCGCTCAACACGGCGGAGCTGCTGGCGATTATCCTGCGCGTGGGCGGGCAGGGCGAGAATGTGATCCGGATGGCGGAGCGGGTGCTGGCGGAATTTGGGGGCGTGGCGGGGCTGGCGCAGGCGAGCGTGGAGGAGATGTGTGCGGTGCGCGGGCTGGGCGAGGCCAAGGCGGCGCAGATCAAGGCGGCGCTGGAGCTGGGGCGACGGCTCATGGCCGCGTCGCCGCAGGAGCGGCCGCAGATTCGCACGCCCGCCGATGTCGCCAACATGGTGATGCTGGAGATGAGCCTGCTCGCGCAGGAGGAATTGCGCGTCGCCCTGCTGGACACCAAGAATTATCTAACCAGCATCAAAGCCGTCTACGTGGGCAGCATCAACGCGACGGTGGTGCGCGTGGGCGAAATCTTCCGCGAGGCGATCCGCGCCAACAGCGCCAGCATCGTCGTGATTCACAACCACCCCAGCGGCGACCCGACGCCCAGCCCCGAAGACGTGCGCGTGACGCGGCTGATTGTCGAAGCGGGCGACTTGCTCAACATCGGCGTGCTCGACCACGTGGTGATTGGGCGCAACCGCTTTGTGAGCATGAAGGAGCGCAAGCTGGGCTTTGGGTAATTACTCCTCCAGCTTCCCCGTGCTCACCGCGACCAATCCCTCGCGCAGGCGACGCAGCGTGCTCGTGCGCAGGCGCACCTCCTTGGCCCGCTGGCGCACGTAATTTTTTGCCTGTTTGCCCATCAGCACGGGGACGCTTGGCTCGTCCACCTCAAGCTGCACGTCGTTATTGAGAAAGAGCACCGCGCCATCGATGGGCACCTCCGCCAGCGGCTCGGCCTTTGCGCTTTCCTCAGTTTCCATTTCGTCCACCTGGGCCAGCAGCCCGCGCAGCCGCTCCTCTTCCTCCTGCAAATCGCGCGGTGGGTTGCCCAGCCCCTCGCGCGCAAAGACGGTGAAGAAGCGGCGGAAGTTAAACGGCTCGCGCCAGCGATCCCCGTTGACGATGATGCGCCCCTTGTCGCCGCGCACGGCAAAATTGATCACGCCACAGGGGCCGATCAGCACGTAGGGCGCGGGCAAGCTGTAGATAAAGAGCGCGTACTTATCGTCAAAGCCCTTGAGGCTGCGCGCCACCACTTCGTCGGGCCGACCCACGGCCTGGCCGCCCGGCCAGCGTCGCCGTGCAAAGCGGTTGATGAAGTAGCTGCCCAGGCTGGCAAAGATAAAGCCCGCCGGCAGCGCCACCAGGCTGATCAGCGACCAGTTGGCCTGCAGAAAGGCGGCGATGGCGTTGGGCGTTGGCTCGCCGGGCGGGTAGATATTGGGCACAAAGCTGGCGAGCAGGCCGATAAACAAAATCACCAGCCCCGTGCCGCTGAGCCGCCGCCCGCGCTTTTCCTTGGTTTGAATCTGGTCGAGATCGCGATAAATTCGCATAAAAAGTCCTTAGTGATTCAATTTTTACGTTGTCTATAAACTCTGTGCACCCCAATAGATCAGTCCCGCGTTGACAAGCCACAAGAGCCATTGCCCCAGCTTTAGATAATCCATCGTCTCGCGCTTTAGCAGCAAAAGCTGGAGCAGCCATGCAACGCCCCACAGTGCAAACAGCACGGCGATTCCGGTAGCAACGGTGCGCGGCGACGGCACGAGGCTGGTCGCAGCAAGGGCAAACAGCAGCGCGGAGATCACGACGAGGTCGATGGTCACCATTTGCCAAGCACCCATCATCTGGGTCCAGTGCAGATCAACGGGCTGGGAGGCAAGCGCTGCCTGCTTGTGCAGGCGGGGATCGACGCGCAAGGACTCTTGATAACCAAGCGTGATGTGACCCAGAAAGGCAACAAAGGTTAGAACACCGGCAACCAGAATAGGGAGATTCATGCTCTCTTCTCCGTACAGCACCCATAAGCTTGAGCCGACTTTTTACGCTGTTGCCCCAACCAGCGGTGCGTTATCCGCCGCGTCCACGGCGTCGTCCCGCTTTGCCAGCCGCGCCACGCCCTGTTCGATCTCGCGCACCACGCCCTGCTCGATGCCCTGCTTGGCAATCCGAATCGCATGGCGAATGCCCTCGGCCTTGCTGTGCCCGTGCGACACGATCACCAGCCCGGCGACGCCCAGCAGCACGGCCCCGCCGTACTCACTGTCGTCCATCCGCTGCTTGACGCGCCGCAGCGCCGCCCGCCCCAGCAGCCCACCGACCATGCTGATCGGCCCGGCGGTAAATTCGTCGCGCATCACGTTGCGCATCAGCTTGGCCGTGGCCTCCGCGGTCTTGATAAAGACGTTGCCCGTAAAGCCGTCGGTCACCACCACGTCCGCCTTGCCCGCCACAATCTCTTTGCTCTCGATGTTGCCGCGAAAGTCGATGCCCGGCGTCTGCTCCAGCAGCCGGTAGGCGTTGATCACAAGCTGGCTGCCCTTGCCCGCCTCTGCGCCGTTGCTCAAAATGTACACCGACGGCTGGGCGACGTTCAACACGCGCCGGGCGTAAATTGTGCCCATGACGGCAAACTGCGGCAGATATTCCGCGCGCACGTCCGGGTTCGCCCCCACGTCCAGCAGCAGGCAGACGCCCTGCGAGGTGGGGAAGGGCGACATCAGCGCCGGGCGGTAGATGCCGGGCGTGCGCCCAATTTGCAGCAGGCCCACCGTCAGCGCGCCGCCGGTGTTGCCCGCGGTGACAAAGGCCTGCGCCTCGCCGGCTTTGATGAGCTTGGCCGCTGCGGACATCGAATTATCGGGCTTGGCTTTGAGCGCCTGTGTCGGTTTGTCATCCATCTCGATGACATCCGCCGCGGGCACGATGTCGAGGGCCAGGCCGCGCGTTTCATGTTTGGCCAGCTCGGCGCGAATCGCCTCCGGCTGGCCGACGAGCGCCACGGCGATCCGCTCGCGGCGCGCGCCCGCCACGGCCCCCGCCACGATTTCTGCGGGCGCGTGGTCGCCCCCCATTGCATCCAGCGCAATCTTCATGCTGTCTCTTGTTCTACTGTCTAAAATCTGCTGTTTAAACTGAGGTCGATCCACAAACCGTAGGGGCGAGCCAGCGGCTCGCCCCTTATCTTACTATAACCCGTGCTCAGTGCAGAAGTTCTGGCGAGGATAGTGAACAAAGAGTTGAACGCGGATCGGGCCGGTTCGTGGCGAGTCGGACATTCGGCCCAGCGGTGGCTGCATCGCTCGATCCCACCAAGCCTTAAAGCGCCGGAAACACTGGGTCGCCGCAAGGGGAAGCGATAGACCGGCGCGGCGGCTAATAGGCCAGCGCTGCCTCGTGCTCGGCAATTGCCCCCTCCTTGGAGAGCAAGTAGCCCAGGTCATCCATTCCCTCCAGCAGGCACTGCTTGCGAAACGGGTCCATCTCGAAGCGCATCTGCTGGCCGTCCGGCAGGGTGACGGTCTGCGCCGCCAGGTCGATGGCGATCTGCGTCTCCGGCTCCTCCTCGACCAAATCCCAGAGCAGGTTGACCGTCTCCTCCGGCAGCGGAATCGGCAGCAGGCCGTTTTTGAGCGAGTTGTTGTAGAAAATGTCGGCAAAGGTCGGCGCGATCACGGCGCGGAAGCCGTACTCGGTGAGCGCCCAGACGGCGTGCTCGCGGCTGGAGCCGCTGCCAAAGTTGCGCCCGGCGATCAGCAGCTGCGCGCCCGCGTGCTCCGGCTGGTTGAGCACGAATTCCCTGTTGGGCGAGCCATCGCCGCTGTAGCGCCACGCCGAGAAGAGGCCATCGCCCATGCCCGCTTTGGTCACGGCGGTGAGATACTTGGCGGGGATGATTTGGTCGGTGTCGACATTTTCCTGGCGCAGGGGCAGGGCGGTGGTCGTGAGTTGGTCGAAGGGGTTCATGGTTCGGTTTCCAAAAAGTTAATCGGAGATAGTTATTTTGTGAAGCGGTCCATCCAAATTAATCCGTAGCCAATTCAGCGCATTGCGTCCCAGTATCGACTCGTTGCTTATCGTATCAGCGACAACTTCGACTGCAGGCAAACGGATTTCGCCAAGTAATAGATCAACTAAATAGACATCTACTGGGCGACGTGCTCCCCACTGGCTTCGTAGATATTTTACGCCATCTACCTGTAGGCCCAATGTGCGAAGATGGCGTTCTGGTATGATGGTTGCATCCGCTCCGGTGTCGATGATGGCACGAATTACCCGCTGCGAAGGCGCTCGGTCTGGTCGTGCGAGTTGAATATCGACAAAAGGTATGGGTGGATAGTAACTCAAATCATACTCAGTGTTCATTGTGCTTCTTCTAACCTCGGCGAGCGAATCCAAATCTCCTCGATTGGCTGTTCTCTAACTTGTCGCAAAAGGACTGAAATTTTCCCAAATTTAGCGCGAATGCGGCGGTAGAGCGCCACTCTGTCTTTATCGAAATCAACCAGTTCTCCATTGTGAATAGCCACCCAGTGACCAAAATGTTTTTGTACCAGTTCAGGATGAAGCTGCTCGTAGGCTTGCGATTCGCGTTCGATTTTTTCACGATTTCGCCGGTGGAAGTGATTTTCGATAATTTCTTCAACAAGCTCGTCAATGCTTTGGTCCTCTTGACCAGCATCATTGATTAGTTGTTGCGCCAAGCTATCGTTTATTAAGACAGTTGTCATAGCAACCTCCTTGAAAGCAAAACAATACCGCAAGTTTAGCAAACTCACCGTAATTCTCTACGAAGAGAGCAGCTCTACCCGACCATCCCCCAGATGATAAACCGCGCCCACAATCCGCAACTTCCCCGCAGCGACGGCCCTGGCCAGCAGCGGGTCGGCGGCGTACTGCGCGACCTGCCGCCGCACGTTGGCCTCGATGGCGTTGGTCAGCAAGTCGCCCGCCATGGCGCGCGCGACCTGCACGGCGGGGCCAATCGCGCTCACGAGCGAGTAGATCGCGCCGGGCGCGTCGCCATCTTCGTCGAGCGTCTGAATGGTGGCAGCGACCGCGCCGCAGCCCTGGTGGCCCAGCACCATCAGCAGCGGGATGTTGAGCACCAGCACGCCAAACTGGATCGTGCCCAGCGAGGCGTTGGTACCCACCTGGCCCGCCGTACGCAGGACAAAGATGTCGCCCAGGCCGCGGTCGAAGATCAGCTCGATGGGCACGCGCGAATCCGAGCAGCCCACGACCGTCGCAAAGGGGCTTTGGCCCAGCGCGACCTCGTCGCGCCGTTCGCGCACCAGATTGGGGTAGACGGGCTGGTCGGTCGCAAAGCGTTCGTTGCCTTCGAGCAGGCGCTGAAGCGCTTCGTTGGGGTTGATTATGGGCGATTCGGGCATCGGGAGCCGACTCATTTCTGCGCTAACCAATTCTCGGCTGCTAAACCAGGAATGGCATCAAAATCTTTATCTGTAGTTAGCAGCATGAGGCTGTAGCGCAGCGCAATTGCCGCAACAAGTGCATCAACTGTCTTAAGCTGCCACCCTTGTTTGCGTAGCGCAATCTGTAGAGCAGCAGCACTTTCTGCATCGATATGCTGCACATCATAGAAGCTGAAACTGTCCTGATACCGCTGCCACTCCTTCAAATTGGCTTTAGCACGCGGAAGCGTCTGAATGCCATACAAAAATTCGGCGAGCACAGGAGCAGCAATGCTAAACATGTGTCCACTGTGAGCATCCGAAATGATGCGGTCACGCAAGAGGTGGTCGAACGTGACGAGCGGAGAAAGATGATTGGTATCCAGCAAAAAGTTTCCCATCTATCTCTCGCTGCCGATGCCAACGGGGGAATCAAACTCTTTGAGTTCTCGCTCAAACTGCTGCCACAGCGGCAACAGTTCTTCCTGGCGAAGAAGCTCAGGCGAGGGAGGATTTTGCGCTAAATCCTCGGCCACTTGCGCCATTGGCTTTGTAGCCCGGTGGATAGCCTTTGGATCAGGGCCCAGCGCCTGAATCTTCAATACAGTTTCTGCCAACGAGGGCAGCGCGTCATCCGACGAAATCGTCCTTCCACCATCAGCATCCGCCGAACCATTTTGAGTCGCCAGGTGTAGAGCCAGCTCTTTCAAAATTTCGGAAGCTGAACTATCGTCTGGTTGCTCCTGGATAATTTCAATCATTTGTTGTTTAGTTGGCGACATATCAACCCCCTCTGCTGTTACAGCTTCTCGCGCACGTCTACCACGCGCCCTTCAACCGCCGCCGCCGCCGCCATGATCGGGCTCATCAGCAGCGAGCGCGCGCCGGGCCCCTGGCGACCGCGGAAGTTGCGGTTGCTGGTGCTGGCGACGTACTTGCCCGCGCCCGCCTTGTCGTCGTTCATGGCCAGGCACATGCTGCAGCCCGCGCCGCGCCACTCAAAGCCCGCCTCGCTAAAGATGCGGTCCAGCCCCTCGGCCTCGGCCTGCGCCTTGACGGCCTTGGAGCCGGGCACAACAATACCCCACACTTTGTCCGCGATTTTCTTGCCGCGCACCACAGCCGCCGCCTCGCGCAAATCCTCGATGCGCCCGTTGGTGCAGGAGCCGATAAAGACGATGTCGATGGGCTGCCCCTCCATGCGCTGGCCGGGCTGAAGCTGCATGTACTCCATCGCGCTCAGCAAATCCCGCCGCGCCGCCGCGTCGGGCAGCTCGTCCATGGTGGGAATCGTGCCGTTGACAAAGACCCCCTGGCCGGGGTTGGTGCCGTAGGTAACCATCGGCGCCAGCTGGTCGGCGTGCAGCGTCATCTCGCGGTCAAAGGTCGCGTCCTCGTCGGTGACAAGCGTGCGCCAGTAGGCAACGGCGCGCTCCCAGTCCTCGCCCTTGGGCGCAAACTCGCGCCCCCGGATGTACTCAACCGTCGTCTCGTCCGGCGCGATCATGCCCGCTCTCGCGCCGCCCTCGATGCTCATGTTGCAGATCGTCATGCGGTTGGCCATGCTCAGCCGCTCAATCGCCGCGCCGCGATATTCAAAGACGTAGCCGACGCCACCCGCGACCCCATTCTGCGCAATGATTGCCAGGATGATGTCCTTAGCCGTGACGCCGAAGCCCAACTCGCCCTCGACGTTGATGGCGAAGGTCTGCGGCTTGCTCTGCATCAGGCACTGAGTCGCCAGCACGTGGCCGACTTCGCTGGTGCCGATGCCAAAGGCCAGCGCGCCAAAAGCGCCGTGCGTGCTCGTATGGCTGTCGCCGCAGACGATGGTCATCCCCGGCTGCGTAATGCCCAGCTCCGGCCCGATGATGTGGACGATGCCCTGGATATCGCCCTCGATGTCATAGAGGTGGATGCCAAAGTCCGCGCAATTTTGGCGCAGCGCGCGCACCTGCGTCGCCGCGTCGCTCGGCCACAGCTCGATGTCGACGCCCTGACGCGTGGGGATGGCGTGGTCCATCGTCGCAAAGGTGCGATCCGGCCGGCGCACGAGCAGGCCGCGCTCGCGCAGCATGTTGAATGCCTGCGGCGACGTCACCTCGTGCACCAGGTGCGCGTCGATATAGAGCACGGCGGGCGCCCCCTCGTCCTGTGCGACGACGTGTGTATCCCAAACTTTTTCAAAGAGTGTCTTGCCCATAAGTCGATTGCCTCAAATCTATAAATTCCAAACAGCGAACGGATTGGGCGGATGCAGCGGATTTTGGCGGATTTTTCTGAATCCGTCTGCATCCGCCCAATCCAATGTATCCGCTCGCTGCTTCTGATTGGATTGTTTTGTCTATCCGCCTATGCTAAACTGTTTCTGGCGCGTCGCGCAAATTTGGATTTTCTCTTACCCAAACTCACCATGCAAATCATCCTCGATCAATACCCGACCCCCGACAAGGGAACCTTTGAGATTCGCCAAACGGTTACCCTGCACGTCTCCGCTGAAGAGGCGCGCAAGACGGTGAGCCGCTGGCTGTTTAACCATGTGAGCATGTTAATCGGCGCAGCCACGCCAACGCTGTTTGTTGGCGAGCGGGCGATCTGGCGCGTGCCCACCTGGATCGGCTTTCCCCACACGGGTCGACACGAGCTTAACGTGGACATTGAGCTGGATGCCGAGACGGGGGAAATGTTTGATTTGGCAAATCGCAAAATTTGCATTGAAGAGCGCGCAACAGAGGTCGGGAAAGCGCAGCCTCCGTACAAGCCACGCAAAACGCCGTCTGAATTTGTTGTCAAAAATTTACCGATCACCTTTCCGCGCGGGTAATTATGTTCTACAGTTTTGACCGCTTTATTGCCTTGCCCGTTCCATTTATCAAGCAGAAGAAATTTGGTGATTGTCTACCCGCGTGTGCGGCCATGGTGCTTGGCTATCTCGGTGTTCGATTTCGTTACGGGCGACTAGCGCAGATTCTACAGACGAAGCCCAACTTCGGTACGCCTTTTTCACACATTGAGAATTTGCAACGATTAAGTGTTCGCGTTGCTCAACAGCACGGCGATCTGGATCGCCTCTACACTCATTTGCTGAATGACCAGCCGGTCATTCTTCCCGTGACAACAGGCGATCTGCCACACTGGGAAGAGAACGTGTTTCACGCCATTGTGCTCGTTGGGCTCGATCAGCAGTATGTGTACATCCATGATCCCAACGAGAATGAACCAGGCATCCGCCTCCTCCACGGCGACCTCGCCCTTGCTCGCATCGATTTCGACGAAGCCTATGCCGTGCTGATACGTGATGCGTGAACTGATTTTACTTTCTTCCCTCACAGTAACTAGCCCCACCCCACCAGCGCCGACCGCGCCTCCTCGCGCACCCGCTCATCTTCATCGACCCGAGCCACCTCCTCGATTCGCGTTCTCACGCGCTCGCTCAATTCCAGCCCACACCGAGCCGGCTTGCACACGTCGCACGTCAGCGCGTGGACGGCGTGGCGTCGCACCTTGCCCACCGGGTCGCCGAGCAGGGGTAGGATCGCCGGGATAAACGATTCGTCGGCCAGGTGGTCCATCAGCTGCAAGCACCACCAGCGCACTTTTGCATTGTCGTGCTGGAGCCCCTGAATGAGGGCCGCTTTGGCTTCCGGGTCTAGGGATACTTTGGCAAGGTCGCGCGCGTTAATCGCGCCGACCAAAGAGACAATCGTTGCATTGCGCCCTTCTTTGTCGGCAAGTTGATTGACTAATTCCGTGTAGTTCATGGTTAGGCTCTTGGTCGGGCGATGAGTGCAGCGCACGGCGTGGACATTGGTCGCTATGCAATCCTACCGAACGCCGTGCAATGCACTCGACCACCTCGCTTCGAGTGCATTGCACGGCGCCGAATAAACTGGCCTTCCCCACCGGATAGCGCGGCGTGCGCTGCACTCATGATCCAACCTACACCGCCACCGCCGTCTCCGCCTCGCCTTCCAACATCGCCTCACCTTCGGCTCCCTCGTTCGATGCCTCCAGCGCCACCACATCGCCGCGCGGCGCGACGTACCAGAAGAGCTGCCGCTGCGTCGCCCAATCATCCAGCAGCGTCTGCGCCCGCTGCGAGCCGGTGCGCGCCAGGTGCTGCTCGATCAGAGCCCGCAGCGTTTGGTCCAGTGTCGCCTCATTCATATCCACCAGCCGACGAATCGCAATCAGCTCCGTGTTGTAGCGGCGCTGGAACTCTTCGTTTACGTCGTAGACGAAGGCCTCGCCGCCCGTCATGCCCGCGCCAAAGTTGCGGCCCGTCTCGCCCAGCACCACAACCGTGCCGCCCGTCATGTACTCGCAGCCGTGATCGCCCACGCCCTCGACGACGGCCGTCGCGCCGGAGTTGCGCACGCCAAAGCGCTCGCCCGCCACGCCCGCCGCGTGCAGCCGCCCGCCCGTCGCGCCGTAGAGCACGGTATTGCCGATGATCACGTTCTGGTGCGGCACAAAGGTTGCATCCTCGTGCGGTTTGATCACGATTTCGCCGCCGCTCAAGCCCTTGCCCACATAATCCTGCGCCTCGCCCATCAGCTCCAGGTTGAGCCCCGTGATGCCGAAGGCTCCAAAGCTCTGCCCCGCCGAGCCGACAAACGAAATGCGAATTTGTCCATCGGGCAAACCCGCATCGCCGTAGCGCAGCGCCAGTTGACCGGCCAGCTTCGCGCCCACGGTACGCTGCGTGTTGTTGATTTTGTGGCGCTGGCGAATCGGCGCGTCCGGGTTGGCCGTCAGGTTGGCCAGCACCTGCTCGACGATGCGGTTGCCCACGTGCTCCGGCTCCGGCCGCAGCGCGTTCTCGGTGACGTTGCGGCGCGCGCTGCCCACGTCCGGCGTGTGCAGCAGCGGCCCCAGCTCCATAAAGCCCGCCTCGCGCCCGTATACGCGCTGCTCCATCAGCTCCGGGTGACCGACGACTTCGTCTAGGCTGCGGAAGCCCAGCTCCGCCAGCAGGTGGCGCGCCTCCTCGGCGATGTAGGTCATAAAATTCACGACCATCTCCGGCGTGCCGTCAAACTTTTCTCGCAGCGCCGGGTTCTGCGTCGCCACGCCGACCGGGCAGGTGTTCTTGTGGCAGACTCTTGCCATAATGCAGCCCTCGGCGATCATCGCGCTCGTGCCAAAGCTGTACTCGTCCGCGCCCAGCATCGCCGCCATCACCACGTCGCGCCCGGTGGCGAGGCCGCCATCCGTACGCAGGATGACGCGCGTGCGCAGCCCGTTCGCCAGCAGCGTCTGGTGGCACTCGGCCAGCCCCAGCTCCCAGGGTAAGCCCGCATTTTTCACCGAGCTAAGCGGGCTCGCGCCCGTGCCGCCGGCGTTGCCGCTCAGGTGAATTACATCCGCAAAGCCCTTGGCCACGCCCGCCGCAATCGTGCCCACGCCCAGCTCCGAAACCAGCTTCACGCTGACCTTCGCCGTCGGGTTGACGGTTTTGAGATCGTAGATCAGCTGGGCCAAATCTTCGATGGAGTAGATGTCATGGTGCGGGGGCGGCGAGATCAGCGCCACGCCGGGCGTCGAGTGGCGCAGCTCGGCGATCATCTCGCTGACTTTGTGGCCGGGCAGCTGCCCGCCCTCGCCCGGCTTCGAGCCCTGCGCCATCTTGATCTGCAATTCCTCCGCGCTCATCAAATACGTCGGCGTTACCCCAAAGCGGCCGGACGCCACCTGCTTGACCTTGCTGGCGCGCTCGGTGAAGTAGCGGTGCTTGGCCTCGCCGCCCTCGCCGGAATTGCTCATGCCGCCGATGCGGTTCATGGCAATCGCCAGCGTCTCGTGTGCCTCCGGCGACAGCGCGCCCAGGCTCATGGCCGCCGTGGAAAAGCGCATCATGATTTTCTCGACGGGCTCGACCTGCTGCACGGGAATCGCCGGTCGCGTGCGGCGGAAGCCCAGCAGGTGGCGCGGCGCGATTTTCATGTCGTTAACGAGGTCAGCGTATTCCTGATACTTCTCCATGCCCTCGTTCTGCTCGGCTGCACGCACGGCGTCCTGAATCGCGTGGACGACCTGCGGGCTCCAGGTGTGCAGTTCGCCCTTGCGCCGCGGCTTGAAAAGGCCCCACGTCTCCAGCTTGGGCGACTTCTTCGTCTCGCGCGTCGCCTCGGACGCATCGTGCCAGGCCAGCACGTCCTCCGCCACCGAAGCAAAGCCGACGCCGCCGATCAGGCTCGGCGTGCCCTCGAAGGCGACGTCGAGCAGCTCGTCCCCCACGCCAATCGCCTCAAAAATCTGCGCCCCGCAGTATGAATCGACGGTGCTGATGCCCATCTTGCTCATGATTTTGAGCAGACCTTTGTCCACTGCCTTTACAAAGCTGGTGTTGGCGTGCGCCACCGTCATGTCGCGCAGGTAGCGCCCCTCAGCGACCATTTCGGCAATCTGCTCGTAGACGAGGTACGGGTAAACGGCGTTTGCGCCGTAGCCAATCAGCGCCGCAAAGTGGTGCACATCCCTCGGCTCGCCGCTCTCGCTGATCAGGCTCACCGCCATGCGCATCCCGCTGCGGATCAGGTGGTGGTGCACCGCGCCCACCGCCAGCAGCGACGGAATCGGCAGCGTGTGCTCGTCCGCCGTCGCGTCGCTGATCACCAGCAAGCGCGCGCCATCACGCACGGCTTCCTCCGCGCTTTGGCAAAGTCTCTCTACTGCGGCACGCAAGGCCTCCCCATCTTCCGAACCAACGGCCCTCCCCCCCGCCGGGGGGGAGCTGGAGGGGGGTTCCCACGTCGCCTCTACCGTTGCACACTTGAACTCCGTCTCCCCCATCTCACACAGCGCCGCCATCTCCTCCGGCTTGAGCAGCGGCGTCGCCAGCTCGATTAGCCGCGTCGCCTCCGGCGTTTCGCTCAGCAGATTGGCCCGCGCGCCCAGCAGCACGCGCAGGCTCATCACCGTCTCCTCGCGCAGCGGGTCGATCGGCGGGTTTGTCACCTCCGCAAAGCGCTGCTTGAAGTAGTGAAACAGGGGCCGCGGCAGCTCGCTCATCGCCGCCGGCGGCGTATCGTCCCCCATCGAGCCAACCGGCTCCTTGCCGTCCGCAATCATCGGCCGCAGCACCACCGCCACTTCCTCGCTGCTGTACCCAAAGCTCAGCTGCCGCCGAATCAGCTCCTCGTTGACCCGCTTCTTCGGCTTATCCCCCTGCTTCGGCTTCCCATTTGGGCTTGTCCCATTCTCTCCCGCGCCGTTCAACGCAGCCCCGTTTGCATAGGAACCAGCGGCCCTCCCTCCCACCGGAGGGGAGATGGAGGGGGGTTCCGCCGCCATTACCTCCCGCAGCGAGACCAAATTCTCCTGCACCCACCGGTCATACGGCTGGCGCGTGGCAAAGTGCTGCGTGATCTCCGCGTCGTCCATGATCAGGCCGCGCGTTGTATCCACGCAAAAAATCTGGCCGGGGCCGAGCCGCCCCTTCTTCACCACCTGGCTCTCGTCGTAATGCACCGAGCCAACCTCGCTGGCGCTAATCACAAAGCCGTTGTTGAGCACGACGTAACGCGCGGGCCGCAAGCCGTTTCGATCCAAAATCGTGCCGACCAAACGCCCGTCCGTATACGTCACCGCCGCGGGGCCATCCCACGGCTCGACGAGCGCCGAGTGGTATTTGTAGAAGGCGCGGCGCTCCGGGCGCGCCTCGCTTTCGGGCAGCCGCTCCCACGCTTCGGGCATCATCATCATCAGCCCGTGGCGCACGTCGCGGCCGCTGCGCACGAGCAGCTCCAGCTCGTTGTCTAAGCTGGAGCTGTCGCTGCCGTTGCGCCCCACAATTGGCTTGAGATCGTGGATGTCGTCCCCCCACAGCGGGCTGGCGATATCGCTCTCGCGGGCGCGCATCCAGCTCGTGTTGCCCTGCAGCGTGTTGATTTCGCCGTTGTGGCAAATCATGCGGAAGGGCTGGGCGCGCTCCCAGGTGGGGAAGGTGTTGGTGCTGTAGCGCTGGTGGAAGACGGCGATGGCCGTCTTGTAGTCCGTGTCGCTCAGATCGGGGTAGAAATTTTGCAGCTCCTCGGCCTGCACCAAGCCCTTGTAGACGATGGTGCGGCTGCTGAGGCTGGGGATGTACAAACGCTGGACGCCCGCCTGCCGCGCCCGCCGCGCAATCCGCTTGCGCGCCAGGTAAAGCGTTCGCTCAAACTCATCGCCCGCCGCCGGGCCGCTGGCGCTGCGCTGAATGATGACCTGCTCCATCCAGGGCCGCATGGCCGCGGCGCGTTCGCCCACCGCCGAATCGACCACCGGCACGTTGCGAAAGGTCAACACCTTGAGCCCCAGCTTGGCCAGCACGTTGCGCACGATCTGCATCGCCAGCGCGCGGTCGTCTTCGTCCTGCCGAAAGAGGAAAAGCTGCCCCACGGCCAGGTCGCTGGCCACGGGCGGCTCGATGCCGAGCCGCTCCAGCTCGCGGCAGAAAAATTCGTAGGGAATCTGCGTCAGGATGCCCGCGCCGTCGCCGGATTTGCGGTCGTCCGCCGTCGCGCCGCGGTGGGCGTGGTTGCACAAGGCCTCCAGCGCCATCTCCAGCGTGCGGTGGTTGCGCCGCCCCTCCACGTGGGCCACAAAGCCGATGCCGCAGGCGTCGCGCTCGAAGGCGGGGTTGTACATGCCCTGTCGCGGCGGCAGCTCGCGGCCGCTGGGCGCATCGAAATCGGGTAGAAAATTATGCCAACTATCAACGTCATCGCGGGGGCAACAGTCGGAGGAAATCGGTTGAAATGGAACAAAGGTTGTCATGGCGGCTCTCCTAACTTGCAATTAGTGCACGGCAGTATAAATCCACGTTCGTGATTTGTTTCACGAACGGTTGATAATCCTTTTCCAACTCCTACGGCGGGAATAAATTGTTGGGAAGATGCGCCGCACCAACGAATCGGTGTTGGAGGAATTCATCGGTCAACCAAGCAAAATTGACTTGGGAATTAAATGAATTGACTAACTGCGCTGTTAGTTGAGGGAGCGAAGCTATAGTATATCACGAAGCGAAAGTGCAAGACAAGTAGCAATATCTTGTCCAACTTTTGCATGGAGAAATTACAGCGAAGTTACAGTTCAATTTGGGAAAAGGTCTACTTATTTGACTTATAAAATTTTCAAAATTGGGCAAGTCGAGGCGGGTACAGCACTTCTCAATTCCAAAGTATTTAACCGCAGATGGACGCAGATTCACGCAGAGCAGACAAACTTTTACTTAGAGTGTATTTGAAAAGTCGGAGCTAGGCCTTGATGCGGCCCAACATAGTCGCGATGGAAGCGGCATAGATCATGCCTTCGCTGCTCTGCGGACAGCGCTCGTAGTCCTTGCTCAAGCGACGATACTTGCCGAACCAGGCCAGCGTGCGCTCGACGACCCAGCGGCGGGGCAGAACGACGAAGCCCTTTTGGTCTTTGGGCCGTTTGACCACTTCCAGGGCAATGTCGAGTGTATCGCGCACCCACTCGACCAGGCCGCCCTTCTCGTAAATGCCGTCGGCCCAAATGAGTTGCAGCGAGTCGACGGTCTCGGTGACCTTGTCCAAAACGCGCTTGGCCCCGTGGTAGTCCTGCACGTTGGCCGCGTGCACAACCACGTCGAGTAAGTTCCCGACGGTGTCGACCACGATGTGGCGTTTGCGCCCGCTCACCTTTTTGCCTGCGTCGTAGCCACGAATACCGCCCGCCTCAGTGGTTTTGACGCTCTGACTATCCATCACCGCCGCGCTTGGTTTCGGGGCCCGGTTGCGTTGCAGGCGGTCAAAGCGCCGCAGCGCCCGGTTGAGGTAGCGCCAGGTGCCGTCCTTGCACCACTTGCGAAAGTGGTAGTAAACGCTGTTGGGGTTTGGCAGGTCGTGAGGCATGTTTGCCCACTGTCCCCCATTGCGCAAAATGTAAAAAATGGCGTTGACCACCTCGCGCAACTCCAACTCCATTGGTCGCCCCAGCCGGTTCTGTTCGAGTCGTCGCCGCAGGCGAGCTTCTAGCCATGCCCACTGCGCGTCCGTTACGTCGCTTGAGTATCCTTTTCGTTTGTGTGACAATGTCCTTCTCCTGTTTGGTGAATGGCTTCGGTTTGCACCTCCCATTCTACCAAACAGGACTTTTCAAATACACTCTAATACTACAACGAGACTTGGGAATAGGGGTCGAGTTGCGGAAGGCGGTTTTTTCGATGAGAGCGGTAGGCAGCATGATTGCGACGTTGGCGGTAGTGGACAATATGCAGGGCGAGTTGGGCATCGAGTTCAGGTTTGGGTAGGGTGGATTGCAGCAAGAGAAGAGTTTGGGGCAAGGTGAGCGCAGGGGCTTTTTCTTTAAGTCGCAGTTTAAGGCGAACCAAAAAGAAATGGGCCAGGATAACCAGGGTCATGTGATGATGCCAACCCGTCCAGGAGCGGACCTGGTAGTCGCCCATGCCGAGTTCTTGCTTGCCTTGCTCAAAGCAGGATTCGACCGGCCAGCGCATTCCGCTTAACCAGGCGAAGGTCTGAATCGTTGTCTCAAGCGGTGCGTTGGAGAGAAAATACTTCATCTCGCCGGTGGTCCGGTTGTGGCGCAAGACAAGCCAGACATCCGGGCCAGGGAGCGACTGGCGAACCGCCACAACGCGCAGGCAGGCAAAGTCTGCCAGGAGTGGGCCTTTGCTGCCTTCCTTAATTTTGAGGCGCTGCCAGGCGGAGGCGGGCAAGGTCTGCGCGATGGCCGCCACGGTGAGCGCATCGGGTTCCCCCTCGACCAGACGCAGGCGAGTGGGCGGTCGCCCTTGACCAGACCAGGTGGGAACGGCTGTGGCGGGTCTGGCTAGCCAGACGCGTGTATCCCAATCGACTTCCGCGAAGTAAGAGACAAAGTCGCCGACCGTATCCAGAAAGTGGGTGTCTCGCCCAAAGGCAGCATCACAGGTCAGCCAGCGATAGGGCAAGCTGCCTTCGGCCTCAATCGCTTGGAGCATTTCGGCGGCCAACTGCGGCTTGGTTTGGAAGTGGACATCGTCTGGCACGCCACATTTCTTGCGTCGTTCGGCATAGGCTTCCTCTTCCACCCATTCCTGTGGCAGATAGAGACGACGGTCCAACAGCGTATACCCTTCGCTACCTGCATAGCTCACAAAGACACCGGCCTGACAGTTGGCCACCTTGCCTAACTCGCCACACATCTGCCGTTTCACGCCCACCGACTCCGTGCCTTGTTTGGGGAAATCACTGCCGTCCACGATGAGCACGCCGTTCTCTTCGCCTAAGTCCCGGCTCACTTCTTGCCAGTGCCGGCGCAGGATCGCTTCGTCTGACCACGCGCCTTGACCAAGAAACTGTTGGCTGGCGCGAATCGCATTCGGATTGTCGCCTTCAAACTGTAAAACCATGGATTCCACCGATTTGTTCTCTATCTCGGACAGCAGGCCCTTCAGATATTTCTCGCTCTCGACTCGCTGTTCTCTGCGCTTGAACAGACCTGCATAAATGGCGTGATACGCTTGCAACTCCGGCAGAAGCTCTCGTTCAATCTCTGCAACGCTTAAGGTCAGCTTTGGTGTTGTTGTGATGACTTGGCTCATGGAAAATGCCTCCTTACGGAGTATTTTCCTCATCAGCGCCCTTTTTCAAAGTCTCGTTGTAGTACTAAGGCTAATCCAAGATTACAAATATACCACGGCTGATTGTGATGGAGGTGCGTCGCACATCCAACATGGCTTATCCCGGTATAGTTAGTTTCCTGGAATTGCCTTAAACTCGCTTATACCTGCGTGGTCGCCAGCACCCGTTGCGCAAGCATCCGCGGTTTCAACTTCTGAATTGAAAGTTGCTGGGTGGATAAAATCACACTTGTCCCTCCCGATCAACTATGCTATAATCCGCGCAGCCTAGACGATGCCCTCGTTCGCCATCACCTTTCCCGCTCCAGTACCCAAACGAGCTTGTCGACGCGGGCGGCTGGTGTGCACGTAGAACCTTAGCAGGAGAACCCCATGGTAGATGGACTCGTGGAAGTCACGATTGACAGCATCCGCGTGAGTTTGATGTCGCAGCACCGCATTGTCGTGCTGCGCGAGGATTCCGGCGAGCGTTTTATTCCGATTTGGATCGGCCCCTTTGAAGCGGACGCCATCACGATTCAGCTCCAGGGAATGGAGCCGCCGCGCCCGCTCACGCACGACCTGATTCGCGCCGTAGTGGAGACAATGGGCGGCGAAGTCGAGCGCGTGGTGATCAACGGGCTGGAAAAGCAAACCTACTTCGCCAAGATCGTGCTCGACGTGGACGGCGACCTGGTGGAGGTTGACAGCCGCCCCAGCGACGCCATCGCCCTGGCCGTGCGCACCAGCGCGCCCATCTACATCAGCGAGGACGTGATGGACCAGGCCGGAATGGAGCCGGAAGAGGAGATGGCGCTGACGGAAGGGGTCGTCGCCTCGGAGGGGCCGGACCGGGGGGACGAAGACCTGGGCGCGTTTGAGGACTTGATCGAGGGGCTGGATTTAGACAATTTGCTCGGCAACTAAACCCCTTGCCATCAACTGAATCAAACGGCGCGACCATTGCGATGGTCGCGCCGTTTTTGCGCTTTGGGGCTTATCCCCGCCTTATCCCCAGCTTCTTCGCTGGCCGACGAGCCCAGCTACCGCCACATCATGGACGATTTTCGCGACCTGCCGCCTCCCCATATTCCAGATGAACCGCCGCCCGCAGCGGATGGCGACTTCGAGGCGGACAACTTGCCGGATGGTCATTTCCCACCGGGCGATTTCGCCGGCAACAGCTGGGGCGACGCCGATTCAGGGCCGACGTTCGACGAGGATAATAATTCAGACAATTCTGCTGCCGAGCCAGGCGCAGAGGACGCCGCGGATCGCTCGTCCCCAAACGGCGCGCAGCCGAAGGAGACGTCGACCAACAAAAATGGGGCACTCGCCAGCGCCAAGACGCGGCGCGACCAGAACGACCGCGCCGGCAGCGGCTTTGCCCAGCGACAGACAGCGCGCAGCTTTAACAGCGACCACCTGGGCGACGAAGGCTTTGGCGAAAACGCCCCGGCCAAGAGCATCCCCGCCAATATCGAGGCCGAGCGCGCCGTGCTCGGCTCGCTGCTGATCGACCCCGACGCCATTGTCAAAGTCGCCAACTTTCTGCGCGCCGAGGACTTTTATCGCCAGCGGCACGGCGCGCTCTACACGGCCATGCTCGCGCTCAACGAGCGGCGCGAACCGCTCGACATGGTCACCCTGCAGGATGAGCTGGAGCGGCGGGAGGAGCTGACCAACGTCGGCGGTCCCGCCTACATCGCCGACCTGATCAGCACCACGCCGACGGCCTTTTACGTCGACCACTACGCGCGCATTGTGGAGCGCACGGCGGTGCTGCGGCGGCTGATCGGCGCGGCGGGCAAGATCGCGGAAATCGCCTACGACGAGAGCCAGGAGCTGGACGAAGTCATCGACCGCGCCGAGCAGATCATCTACGGCGTGAGCGAGAGCCGCGTGCAGCGCGAGCTGACGCCGATCCGCGCGATCATGGCCGATGTGGTGGACCGCATCGATTTCCTGGCGCGCAACCAGGACATGCTCATGGGCGTGCCCACCGGCTTCCACGCGCTGGACACGATGCTGGGCGGCTTTCAGAAGAGCGACCTGATTATTCTGGCGGCAAGACCGGGGATGGGCAAAACGTCGCTGGGCTTGAGCGTGGCCCAAAACGCGGCCAAAAATTTTAGCGCGCGCGTGGCTATTTTTAGCCTGGAGATGGGCAACGACCAGCTTGTCCAGCGGCTGCTCTCGATGGAGACGGGCATCGACAGCCACCGCCTGCGCCTCGGCCAAGTCTACGAGGACGAGTGGGACAAGCTGATTGCGGCGGCCAACCTGCTCGCCAGCACCAACGTCTTTATCGACGACACGCCCGCGGCCACGGTCAACGAAATCCGCACCAAGGCACGCCGCCTCTACGCCGAGTACGGGCTGGACATGATCATCATCGACTACATGCAGCTGATGACGGGGCAGGGCGGCGGGCGCAACGAAAATCGGCAGCAGGAGATCAGCTACATCAGCCGCTCGCTCAAAACGCTGGCGCGCGAGCTCAACGTCCCCGTGATCGCGCTCTCGCAGCTCAGCCGCGCCGTCGAAAGCCGCGCCGACAAGCGGCCCATGCTGTCGGATTTGCGCGAGTCGGGCTGCTTGGCAGGGGATACGCTAATTCACTTGCCCGAAACCGGTCGCCGCGTGCCAATTCGGGAACTGGCGGGGCAGCATGATTTCGTGGTCTCTAGCCTCAATACGAAAACCTGGAAGCTGGAGCATAGTCGGGTTAGCAATGCGTTTTGCACGGGCACAAGGCCTGTCTTTAGGCTCACGACACAGCTTGGTCGCAGCGTGCGCGCGACGGCCAACCACAAATTTTTGACGATTAACGGCTGGAAGCGGCTGGATGAGCTGAGCGAGGGGGAGCGAATTGCTTTGCCGCGCGTGCTCTCTGCGGAGCTATGCGCAGGCTTGACCGTAGTGGCTGGGCGCGCCCAGCCACTACGGTCAAGCCTGCGCATGATGCGGAGTGAGCATTCTCAGATGCGAACGGGCCAGACGATACCTTGTGCAGTTAATTCGGTAACGCAATCCAGCGAGGATGCACCCCTTGCGCAAAGCGATGTCTATTGGGATCAAGTAGCCACAATCGAAGCCGACGGCCTCGAGCCCGTCTATGACCTAACCGTACCGGGCAACCAAAACTTCGTCGCCAACAACGTCATCGTCCACAACAGCATCGAGCAAGATGCGGACGTTGTAATGTTTATCTACCGCGAGGATTACTACATCGAGGACACCGACCGGCAGAACATTGCCGACGTGATCGTCTCCAAGCACCGCCACGGCTCCACCGGCACGGCCTCGCTCTACTTCCGCAAAGAGCTGACGCAGTTTAGCGATCTGGAAATTCAGCGCACGGAACTCGATTACTAACGTAAGTCGAAGCGGCGCTTCGACCCGCGCCAATCCTTCCCACAACACAAAACCCTTCCATGACGACCGTTGCCCAAAATCTTGCCCAAACCCTCGTTGATGCGGGCGTCACCCGCGTCTTCGGCCTTCCGGGCGGCGAAAACGCCGAGCTGCTCGACGCGCTGCGCCAGGCCGAGATCGACTTTGTGCTCGTGCGCAACGAGGCGTCCGCCCTCTACATGGCCGACGCCACGGCCCGGCTCACGGGCACGCCGGGCGTCGCCCTTACCACCCTCGGCCCCGGCGCGACCAACGCCTACGCCGGCCTCGCCCACGCCTGGCTGGACCGCGCCCCCGTGCTGCTCATCACGGCACAATCGCCGAGCGACCTTATCGGTCGCCACACGCACCAGGTGCTTGATCTCCAAGCCATCTTCCGCCCGATCACCAAATCTACGGTGACGCTGACGCCGCACAATCCCCAAGCGGTGCGGGACGCGCTCAACTTGGCGGTGGCCGGACGACCGGGACCCGTGCATCTCGGCCTCGCCAGCGATGTCGCATCGCAGCCGGTGGAGGTAATGCCGATTACGAGCCAGCCTGCAATTGAACACGAGCAATCGTCGATGGCATTATCAGCGGCGACATTGGAGGCCGCGCAGCGTCAACTGACCGCCGCGCAAAGGCCCGTGATCGTCGTTGGCCTCGGCCTGGAGCCGGAGCGACCGTACGCCCCCCTGCGCGACTTTGCCGACGCGCTCGACGCGCCGGTCATCACCACGCCCAAGGCCAAGGGAGCGCTGCCCGCCGATCACCCGCTCGCGGCGGGAACCATCGGCCTCACCCGCACCGATCCGGTTTATGAGATTTTGGATGAGGCAGATTGTGTTGTCGCGATTGGTTTTGACGTGGTGGAACTGGTCAAACCCTGGAGCGTGGACACGCCGCTGATTTGGGTGGCGGGCTGGCCCAATATCGATCCGACGCTGGAGGCTGAGGCCGAATTGGTCGGGCCGGTTGCGCCGGCGTTGGAGCAACTTGCCAACTTGGATTTCCAAATTGACTCCGGCTGGGGCAAGGCGCGCGTCGCAGCGCACCGCAAGCGGTTAGCTGCGCGATCGCTGCCGATGCCCGCACCCGATCGCCTGCTGCCGCAGGCGGTGCTGCGTGCCCTGCGCGAGCATCTGCCGCGCGGGACGCTGCTGGCGACGGATGTCGGCTCGCACAAAATTTTTGCCGCACTGGAGTGGCCCGCCTTTGTGCCCAACCGCTACCTCGTCTCCAACGGCTTGTCCTGCATGGGCTTTGGCCTGCCCACCGCCATCGCCGCCTGCCTCGCGCTCGATGAGCCAACCGTCTGCCTGACGGGCGACGCGGGGCTGGCGATGGTGCTGGGCGAGCTGAGCCTGCTGGCCGAGCGCGAGCTGCCCGTCACCGTTGTGGTGATGAACGACAGCGCGCTCGACCTGATCCGCTCGGCCCAGGCGAGGGCGGGCAAGCCCGCCTACGGCACGGAATTCACTAACCCCGACTTCACCGCCATCGCCCGCGCCTACGGGCTGGACGCGCACCGCGTCGCCAGCGAAGCCGACTGTGCGAAGGCCGTGCAGGCCGCCGTCGCCAGCCGTCGCCCGACCTTGATCGAGGCGCTGATCGACCCCGTCGGCTATCCGACAACGGTGGCAACGTCAAACTAACGGTTCAGTTTACTCCAGCCGCAGCGCCGGATCGATCTCCACGCCCAGGCCGGGCCCGTGGGGCGCGTGGATAAAGCCCTCGGCGTCGATTTGTGGCGGCTCCGTCAGGATCGACCAGCCGTGGCTGTAGTCGGCCACGGGCGGATCGTGGAGCGTTTCGAGGAAGGGCGCGTGTCGCCAGGCGCAGGTGAGGTGCAGGTGCGCAATCGTGCCCAGCCCGCGACCGCCGTGGTGCGGGCAAATTTGCTTGCCGTGGGCCTCGGCCAGCGCCCCAATTTTGCGCAGCTCGGTCACCCCGTTCATCACCATGCTCTCCGGCTGCAAAACATCGTAGACGTTGTGGCGCAGCATCTCCACAAACTCGCTCAAAAAGGGGTTGTTCTCGCCCCCCGCCAGCGGCATGGCGACCTCGGCGTTGATGCGCGCCAAATCCTGAAAGGCGTAGCGGGGCAGCGGCTCCTCCAGCCAGTAGACGCCCAGCTTGTCCAGCTCGCGCGCCGTCTCCAGCGCCCGGCGCACGTCCCACAGCAGGCCGGGCTGCCAGTTGCCGCTGGACTGCGCCTGGTTGGCGTCGACCATAATCTGCATCCGCCCGCCCACCGCGTCGCGCACGGCCTCGACCAGCGCCAAATCTTCGGCCATCGTCGGGTAGTGCAGCCGCAGCTTGATGGCCTGCCACCCCTCATCGGCCAGCCGTGCGGCGAGGCCGGCGCGCTCGGCGGGCGTGGAGAGCTGCACCATGCTGGCGTATGGGGCAACCTTCTCCCTGGCGCCGCCCCACAGCTTGTAAAGCGGCTGGCCGCACGCCTTGCCAATTACATCCCACAGCGCAATATCGATGCCCGCCGCGCCGCGGTAGTGTGCGCCGCGGGCGTAATAGCGCAGCGTGCCCACGTGGCGCTCGGTGTCAAACGGGTCTTCGCCAACGAGATGCTCGCGCGCGGCCCGCACCACCGCTTCATCCGCGCCGGGGCCGATGCCGGTGATGCCCGCGTCGGTGTGCACTTCGACGATGTCGCCGCCGCCGCGGGTGAAATGCATTTGGCCGCCCACGTTCCAGGCGGGCTCCAGCGAGCCGACCTCTTCAATGGTGCGCAAGCGCACGAGTCGGACGTCGGTAATTTTGAGGCGGGAAGAGTTAGTCATGGGGAGACTCCAATTGTTACTTTTGTTGTTGCGGAGAAAGATAGGTTTTTTGATAGCTTTTCGGTGCGTCCTGCCTCGACTTTGATGCTAAACTGACGGTACGCTACGGAACCCCTACG
Source organism: Caldilineaceae bacterium (assembly GCA_965213595.1). GTDB lineage: Bacteria > Chloroflexota > Anaerolineae > Caldilineales > Caldilineaceae > JBCCFC01. The sequence goes on from CBDBZO010000004.1 coordinate 592,889, forward strand.
TCAACCAAAGCGTTCTTCTACTTGCGCAGTACGCCCCCTTCTTCAACAGCAGTATGTCAAGCCCGTTACAAATGCCTGCCGTTGCACATAATGTGTAACGCCTATGGTACACAGTTGTCCCTTGATTGGCAACAGCAGTTGTGTAATGCTGATGGAGTTGTGCGGCTGTACAACTTGTTTCCGACCTACCTTTCCAGTCGAATTATCTATCTGTGCGGTTTGTCATCCCAATTTTAACGGAGAATCTCATGGCTACACGCAAACTGTTTCCGCAGAGTTTATCACTTCCCAGGGTTCTAAGCAGTGCGGCCAGCTCAGCGCTGCTGTGCGGCCTCACGCTGTTGATCCTCTGGCTACTCGCCCCGGCGACTGCCCGCGCCCAGGACGCGCCCGACGCATCCAATGCGCCCAACATCGTCGGCAGCATCTCTGGCCGCGTCGTCGACGAAGCGGGCGAGCCGCTGGCGGGCATCCTCGTCAGCGCCCAAGCGCAGGACCCGACCAAAAGTATGGGTCAAAGCTACGCTGAAACGGACGCAAACGGTCGCTACCGCTTTGACAATCTGGTGACCGGCCTCTATCGCGTGGAGTTTCGGGAGCGCAACGGCCGCTATGCCTTTCAGTATTTCGGCAACACCCAAAGCTACGAGGAGGCTGAACTGGTGCCCGTCACCGGTAGCAACGTCACCGGCATCGACGCGACGCTGATGCGCCCGGGGCAAATTCGCGGCACGGTGGTGCTTACCGGCAGCCTGGCCACGCTGGAGCCGGATGCGTTGCCAAACCTGACCATCACCTACGCCTTTTACGCGGAGCGCGGCGGTGAGCTTGCCCAAATCTACACGGGCCAACAGTATGCGGACTTCAACTTTATCCCCAATGAAAATCGCTACGACTATCGACTGGATGGCCTGGCGCCGGGCATCTACCGCCTCTGCGTGACGGGTGATTTTTACGGGGTCGATTTCCAAACGCACCGAAGCTACACCGAATGCTATGACGATGCGCTGCTCTTTGAGGAAGCCGACAGCGTCGACGTGACCGCGGGCAGCGCCGCGGACGGCATCGACATTACGCTGGGCGATAACGACGATTACGCCACGCTGGCGGGCCAGGTAACGGGCGTGGGAGGCGCGCCGCTGGCGGGCGTGCTGGTGGCATTGGAAAAAGAGGTGCAGTTCACCCCCAGCTTCCCCTACCCCATCCCCTCATCCTATTCGACCTTTGTTTACACGGACGCGCAGGGCCGCTACCGGTTTGATTCGCTGCTGCCGGATACGTATTGGCTCCGCTTTACCGATGAGCGCGAAATCGCGATCGACGACAGCTCCACCATCCGCTACCTCCCCGAATCCTACGATAATCGTCCACCTGCGTCGGCGGCTACGCCCATCGAAATTGCCAAGGCCCAGTCGCTTGAAATCGACGCACAGCTGGCGGCGGGCGGCGCGATTATCGGGCGCATCGAGCTGGGAAATAGTCTCAACGGTTCTGCCTACCTTGAGCTGATCCGCGAAGACCGCAGCGAACGCCTCTACGTCTCCACACAGGTTGAACCGGTGGCGAACGGCAGCGCCCTGCTCTACCGCCTGGACGGCATTCCCAGCGGACGCTACTATCTACAGGTGGTTGGCTACCCCTTTACCAAATTCTATCCCAACCAGCCAACGCTGGACGACGCCACCTTGATCACCGTGGAAGCGGGCCAGGTGACGGCCAACATCGATTTCCCAGACATTACGCAGGGGCCAGAGAGCGGTGCAGTTACCGGCCGCGCGACGGTTTCCAACGGCGACCCCGCGGCCAATGTGCCCGTGGCTCTTTACAGCAGGACAATCATCAGCGGCTATCCCGAACTGCTCTTTCTGGCGACCACGGATCGGGAGGGGCGCTACCGGCTCTCGACGCCGGAAGCCGGCAGCTATCACGTCTGCTTTGGCGAGCTGGGCTACGAGCAGCTGCCCGAATATCGGTATGGCTGCTACAACGGCAACAACGTTACCTCCACGGGCGCTCTTTCCGAGACGAAGGAAATTACCGTGGACGCAGGCGAGACGGCGACCGATATCAACCTGCGCGTGCAGCGCCACAGCCAAGTCCGCGGGCGTGTGCAGACGGAGGATGGCCTGCCGCTGGAGTATGGCTACCTCACGCTCTACCGCCGGGCCCAAGGCGACGATGGCGACGATTCCACTGCGGGTGGCTGGGTGCCGGTCAGTTCGATCTACCTGAATAATTATGGCGAGCCCGTAAGCACCTACGGCCTCAACGTCGAGCCGGGCGCTTACCGCCTGGGGCTGGATGCGTATAGCCCCTACGGCAACCAAATCGTCTTCTACCCCAATGCGCCAACGATTGAAGAAGCAACCACCATCACCCTCGTTAACGGCGAGCAGCTGCGCGACATCGACTTCATCCTGCCGGACCCCGCCGACGCCAGCCTCAGCGGCACCGTCACGCAGGATGGCGAGCCGCTGGCGGGGGCGCGCGTGGATGTTTACCTGAGCTACAGCTATTACGGCAGCTACTACGGCGAGCCGACGCCGCTGATTTACACGACAACCGATGCCAATGGTCAATACGAAATTCGTGGGCTCTTTGCCAATTACTACAGCGTCCGCTTCGTCGACCCCGCGGGCGAGCTGACGACTCGCTGGTATGGCGGCAGCTTTAGCGCGAGCAGCGCCCAGACCATCGAGCTGGCCGACGGCGAAGCGCGCAGTGCGGTGGATGTGGAGATGGGGCAATTTGTGTTTGACTATCTGCCGCTGATCGGTCGGTAGGGCCGCTTGATAATAGATTGAAGGGCACGGCGTGCCGTGCCCTTTAGTCTATCATCAAGCGCGAATCGTCAACTTGGAATGGGGACGACAGGAACCGTGTTAAGCAAAAGTGGGAGAAGGAACAAAGGATCGGTTGTTTGACCAGAGAGAAATCTGCCGGCGGTCAACGAGGCGACTGCCGCGAGAGGCTGACTGCACGCGCAAAGCTCATGCCCGCGCAATGGAGCGCGTGGCTGAGCAGGGGCAATACCTTGGGGACGAGACGTAGAGCGACCCGAAGAGCAGGCGTTACACTGCCGCCACGACTTCCCCTTCGACCACCTGCCCATCCTCCAGGTGCAGCACGCGATCTACGTACTCGTCCACCAAACTATCGTGCGTCGCAATCAACATCGTCAGCTGTTGCTCGCGGACGATGCGCCGGAAGAGCGTCAGCACCTCGCGCGCGGTGGTGCTGTCCAGCTCGCCCGTCGGCTCATCGGCGAGGACGAGGCGAGGCTGGTTGGCCAGCGCGCGCGCAATTGCCACGCGCTGCTGCTGCCCGCCGGACATCTCGTAGGGGCGGTGATCCATGCGGTCGCCCAGCCCCACCAACGACAGCCACGATTCGGCCCGCTCCTTGCGCTCGCGCCGCGGCACGCCCGCGATTCGCAGCACCAGCTCCACATTTTCGTAGGCCGAAAGCGCGGGCAGCAAGCCCAGCGCTTGGAAGATAAAGCCGACGCGCTGCCGCCGCCACGCCGTCAGCTGGCGTTCGTTCCAGCCGCCGATGGCTTCGCCAAAAATTTGCACGTCGCCACGCGTCGGCTGGTCCAGCCCGCCAAGACAGTTGAGCAGCGTCGTCTTGCCGCTGCCTGATCGCCCCTTGAGCGCGACCAACTGGCCCGGCGCAATGTGTAAATCCAGCCCGCGCAGCGCCTGCACCTCGCGCTCGCCGGTGTTGTAGATGCGCCAGAGATCCGCGGCGTGAACGGCGGCATGGTTGGCGGGAGCGCCGTTGGTGGATGGGTGAGTCATAGTAAAATTTGTACGCAGATTTTCACAGATTAGCGCAGATTTTGATACGCATGGGTGGGCGGCCAAATCAATCGAGAATGAAGCTCTTAACTTGATACGTAGCGGTATGGCGATAAAATCGCACTGCCAACGAGAGTTCGGCTCCCCTCTCCACGTGTGAAGAGGGGCTGGGGGTGAGGCTGAACGACTACAGCGGTAGTCGGTTCGTCTGCCACCAAAAGATTTCTCCCTCCGGTCGAAATGACAATCACCTCCGCCGCAGCCGCGACCACGGCCGCCGTGGCTTCTCCACCTGCGCTTCCTCGGCCACGATTTCCGCTTCGTCGCCGCTGCGAACCACCCGCGCCTTCGCCTGCTCGACCGGGCGAATCAGCAGCCCGTCCGCCACCGGCTCCAGGCGCGCGCGGCCGGTGAAGCCGTACTGCTCAATGTAATCCTTGGGAATTTGCAGCCGACCGGCGCGGTCGATCACCGCCAGCTCCTCAAAGGTCGGTGCGGCATCAATTTCGACCACCCCATCGCCGTTGACCGCTTGGGCCTGGCGGCGCGTCTCGCTCGCCAACATGCCGTCGCGGATGGCGACGACGCGGTCCACGTGGTGGGCCACGTTGGGGTCGTGGCTGACGAGCAGCATCGTCAGCCCCAGCTCGCTGTTGATGCGGCGCAGTAGGTCGTAAATGATTTGGGCCGTGGTCGAATCGACTTCGCCCGTCAGCTCGTCGCCGAGCAGGAGCACGGGATCGTTGGCCAAAGCCACCGCGATGGAGACGCGCTGCTGCTCGCCGCCGGAGAGTTCGGGCAGGTAGTGGTCGGCCCGCTCGGCCAGGCCGACGAGGTCCAGCAATTCCAGGGCGCGTTCGCGCTTTTTCGTGCCGGAGCCGGAGAGCGTCATCGGCAGCGTCACATTTTCGAGGGCGTTGAGGTAGGGCACGAGGTTGCGCGCGCTCTGCTGCCACACAAAGCCTACCTGCTCGCGCCGGTAGCGGTTGAGCACGCGGTTGGAGGCCTTGAGCAGGTTGTGCTCGCCCACGCGCACCTGCCCCGCCGAGGGGCGATCCAGCCCGCCCAGGATATTCATCAGCGTCGACTTACCGGAGCCGCTCGCGCCAACGATGCCCAGCAATTCACCCTGCTCGACGCTGAGGTTCAGCCCCTGCAGGGCGACGACCTCCAGTTCGGCCACCTGATAAATTTTGACCAACCCATCGCAAAAAATAAACGGCTCGCTCATAGTTGTCCCGATTCACCCATTGACCATTGACAAGTCACCGTTGACCATTGACTATTCGTCCGCCACCAAGAGCGAAGCAGCGCTTCGCATTACACCGTCTCGCCCAATTTAATCGCCTGGAAGATTTTCATCCGCCGCAGCAAAATCACGAGCACGCCCAGCGCCACGGCGAACAACACGCCAAAGAGCGCATAAATGCGCACGATGGCGGGCCACGCCAGCTCGACGACGAAGGGCGGCGTGAGCGAGGCCGCGTCGCTGCCGATTTGCAGGTAGGGGATAAAGACGGCGCTGACCAGCGCGCCGATGCCCGTTCCCGCAGCGACGCTGATCAGCAGCAGGAACAACATCTCCCACGTCAGGAACATGGTCATCTGGCGGGGGGAGAGGCCGACGGCGCGCAGCGTGCCCAGCTCGATCGAGCGGCGGCGGAAGGAGAACAAAGTGTAGAGCAAAAAGCCCAGCACCGTCAGCAGCGCAGCGGCCAGGAAGCCGACCGAGAGCACGCCAAACAGCCCCTGCCGCTCCGGGCGCACCTGCTCGGCGGCCACGCGGCTGCGCGCGCTGCGCCACTCGATCACCTGAATGTCAAACTCGCGCAGGTTATCGCGCAGAGTGGGGAACGAGGCATCCGGCGTGGTGCGTGCCCAGACGCGATAGGGCTGCTCGCCGCCCAGCTGCAGGAACGCGTAGTCGAGGTTGCCCACGAGCAACGGCGGGTCTTCGCTTGGATACCAGGTCGGGAAGTAATCAAATTCGCCGACGACGCGCGCCGTGTACTCCGTTTGCGCGCCGTAGCGCAAAACCCGCACGACAACCGGATCGCCGACGCGAATGGCGTTGGCGCGCAGGAAATCGCCCGGCAGCAGCACGCCTTCGGGGGCAACGGCCAGCGCGTTCATCAGCGCCCCCAGATCGGCGGGAGCAAAGTCGCGCCGCCAAAAGGCCGTCTGGGCAAAATCGACGCGGTCAACGCCGAGAAACTTGGCTTCGGCGAAGCCGTCGCCCGCCTGGATGCGCGCATCAAACTCGCCGACTCTGGCCACGGCCTCAATTTCGGGCGCGCGCAGGTGCTCGGAAACGGGGATAAACGACCAGCTCTCCTCCACCGGATCGCCGCCGTCGCCGCCGCCGCTTTCGCTGCCCGGTGCGCCGCCCGCGCCGCCCCCGCTCGATTCGCCCAGCTCGATCAGCTGCGCGTCCGCGCCCACGCCGTAGTAGACGCTGTCGTAGAGATTGTTGTCCAGCGTGCGCGCGAGCGACGCCGTAAAGGCGGACAAACTCAGCGTCAAAATCAGCAGCACCAGCGGCGCGGTGTAAAGGCCGGGGTTGCGCGCGAGGTAGCGCGTCGCCATCAGCAGCGAGACGCTTTCGGTGCGCGCGGCCAGCCAGGCGGCGGCGCGCATCAGCAGCGGCAGCAGGCGCAGGACGAAGAGCGTCAGCGCCAGCGTGCCGAGCGCGGGCACGAGGAAGAGCAGCGGGTTGTCAAAGACGTTGCTGGAGGCCGCGCCCGCTGCGCTCCCCGTGCCCGGCAGCGCGATGCTGCCCTGTTGAGACAGCAAATACGCGCCGTAGACGGCCGGAATCAGCAGCAGCACGTCCAGCCACGCCCGCTGCCACCAGGGTGCGCGCACCGTGCGCGCCTGCTCGACTTTGTAGCTGACGACGGTGTGTCGTGCTGCGCCGAGCGAGGGGACGACCTGCGCCACAAAGGTGGCGGCAACGGCAATCAACCCAAACTGGAGAGCCGAGAGCGTGAAGCCGATGCGCAGATCGGTGTCGGCGGTAAAATCCAGAAAGCTGCGCGTCGCGCCGATGACGCGGGCCACGCCCTGGCTGCCGGGCACGCCAATGATAAAGGCGACGGCGGCCAGCAGCAGCGCCTCCACGCCCGCAATGCCGAGCACCTGCAGGCTCGTCGCCCCGCGCGAGCGCAGCACGGCGATCTCGTTGCGCTGCCGCGCCACCGCCAGCCCGACGACCAGCCCAATAAAGGCCAGCAGCAGGCCGACAATCGGAATGCTAAAGGCGTAGAGCAGCACCGTGAGAATCCGCGAGGCGCGCTGGTAGCGCTCCAGCGGCTCGACGGGCGAAATGTCCAGGCTCGTGTTGGCCAGCAGCGACGCCGCGCGCTGGCTCACGCCGTTGATGCGCCCCAGCAGCCCGCCCACTTCGCTGGCGTTGATGCTGCGGCCATCCATCAGCAGATACCACAGCGCCAGCGCCACTTCGCCGTCCAGCAGCGGGCCGACGCGCCCGTGGAAGCTGGCTTCGGGAATTAGAAAAACGTCGGCAAAGCTCTCCACGCGGTAGAACCAGTAGGGGTCCTCTGGGTTGGTGGCGCGCCAGACGCCCGCAATGCGCACGGGAATCTGCACGTTGCGCCCGCTGTCGCGGAAGAAGGTGACGTACTGCTCGTTGACCTGCAGCCCCAAATCCAGCGCCATCTGCTCGGAAATTAGCACGTCCACCGGCACGTCGACGTTGGAATCCGCCACGGCGGGCAGCGCGCCTTCGGTTAGCTCGATGTGCTCGTTGAGGTCGCTGATAAAGCCCAGTTCGACATAGGTTAGCGGGTCGCGCGCGTCGGCGTAGGCCAGGTCCTCCGTGGGGAAGAGGCGGGCCTTTTCGCTTTTTACATAGCGCACCGTCTGCTCGTGGGGCAGGCCAATCTGCTGTGCCGCCGCCCCGGAGAGGTACGCATCCACTGGCTCGATTTCTGACCACGGCTGGTTTTCGTGGATCGAGCCGATGTAGCGAAACATAAAGGCAAAGGGCGAGCGCCCGGACGGCCCAGCCACCACCGGCGCGTCGCTGTTTTGGACAATGGATGCATCCTCCACGCCCAGCTCGTCCCACAGCGTGTTGTAATAAATGGCGTCGGCGTAGAGCGGAATGCTCATCGTCAGCGCCACGGCCACGAGCAGGCCGCAGATGGTGGCGAGCGCGAGACCGCGCTGGGCAAGCAGCCGCTTGGCGGCGATCAGGAGAATGGAGGCGTTGCGTCGGAGGAATTTCATTATCTTACGGCCCCACCACCGTCTGACCCTCCTCCAAGCCCTCGGCCACCTCGATGCGCTCTTCCGTCTGAATGCCCACGAGGACATCGACGCGGCGCTGGGCCTCGCCATCCTGGACGAGCGCAAAGCGGCGACCGTCAAAGTTGCGCAGGGCCTGGGGCGGCAGCCAGAGTACCTCATCCTTGCGCTCCAGCTCGGCGACGATGCGCACGAGGTTGCCCATTTCGAGCTCCGCCGTCGCCGCCTCGTCGAGGCTGATCAGCGTGCGATTCTCGATCTCGGTAATGCCGGCGCCGCTGTCGGCGAGGCCGCCGCTGCCGTAGGGGAAGGGCAAGCTGCGAATCGTGCCGCCAAAGGTTTCGCCGGGGCTGCTGTTGAGCGCCACCGCCACGCTCATCCCCTCCTCCAGCCGCTCCATCTGGCTAGATGTGAGATCGGCGCTCGCTTCGAGCTGAGCCATGTCCGCAATGGTGGCGACGGGCTGGAACGCCTCCACGGCGCTGCCCGGCGAGAGCGTCAGCGCGATCAGCTCCCCAGCAAACGGGGCGACGACGCGCGCCTCGGCGATGGCGGCCTCGAGCCGCTGCACCTCCAGCTCCGCGCGCGAGACGGCGTTGGTCAACAGCGGGTCCGCGCCCTCCTCCAGCCGCTCCACGGCAATCTCCGCCAGCTCGACGCGCCGCTCCTGCAGGGCGGCCTCGTTGGAATCCGCATCCTCGTCCTGGAGCGCGGTCAGCTGCAGCTGCGCCATCTCCAGGTTAAGCTCCGCCGCGCGCTGGTCAAACGCCAGGTCCCGCTCGGCGGCGTCCAGCAGCGTTTGGGCACGCTCGAGCTCCAGCTGGGCCGCGGTGAGCGCCCGCTCCAAGTCGTCGATCTCCAACTCGGCGATCACCGTGCCCGCTTCCACCTGATCGTTGCGCTGCACAAAGACCGTGCGCACGCGACCGCTCGTCTCAAAAAAGAGCCCCTCCTGCGTAACGGGCGCGACGCGACCGGAGAAGGTCATCTCGTCCACCACTTCGCCGCGCTGCACGGTGTAGGTGGGGCTGTTGGGGACGATGGCGGTGGGGATGGGCGTGGGCGAGGGGGCCGCGCCACCGAGGGCGCGCTGCTCGCCGCGCGAATCGGGCAGCAGCTGGCAGCCCGCCAGCAGCGCGCTCCCCAGCAGGCCAAGCAGCAGCACGGCGGAAATGAGTCCAGTCAGCTTCGGCTTATTCATAGATTGAGCAATGGATTAAACAGAGGTGGGAGATAGGTGGGAGATATCCGCAGTTTGTTGAGGATAAACATTTATGGGATGTATATATCCTAGCACGGCTCGTGAGTCGTGTCAACGACCCGGATCGCGTGGGATGCGTTCCAGAATTGGGGGGGATCTCGTTGATGGGGCATTCGGCCTCACCCCTTCAGCGTTGGTTCATCCGCCACGAGACGGGTGAAGCCCCCTCTCCACGCGTGGCTAAGCTTTACCCAGAAGTTGGGGAGGGAACAGCGAAGGGGAAGGGCGGAGAAGAACCCCCATCCCCGGCCCTTCCCCCGACATCAGGGGAAGGGTGACTGGTTGATGAACTGGTCGCGATGGGATTGTCTCTCTTTGTTTATCGAGCGGGCGATGTCACAGAAAAGCCGCCAAAATAACGAGACAACAGAATAACGAGACAACAGAAGCCCCCTCCTTGCTGGCGGGGAGCCTGGCCTGCGATGCCCCCTCCTTGCTGGCGGGGAGGGGGTTGGGGGTGGGGTTTTACCTGGCCTGCGATGCGCTGAGCCTCAGTGGCGACTTGTGGGTGAAGCCCCCTCTCCACGCGTGGAGTAGGGGGTTGGGGGTGAGGCGGGGTCTAGCCGCTTGGTCGATGGTCTCCGCCGAAGCTGCCAAAAATCTGGGACGCGCCCGGATCGCGTTTTCCTGTTGCGCCCCACAGAAAAATTGGGGGTTGACCTTTTGATTTTTTTGTGCATAATTCACTATGTAAACACTGCTTTCCGGTAAGCCCTATCCGTTTCCCAATGCGCGGCTGCTCTACCCGCCGCTCTACCCGCTGTGGTAGGCTTACTCCTTGCTAACCTTTTCTAAAAAGTAAATCTAGTCGATTAAAGTTTCTGCAAAAGCGCATCTTCCGGTGCCGCCCATCCGTGGGAGGAGCCGTTTGCAGGATGCTCGCCTTGCGGCTCCGCCAAACTTTGGTCTGCTGAAGTGAATTCCACTGGCTTAACGCTAAAGCTGTTAGCCCTGGCACAAATTCACGCACCCGCGTTTTATTTCGCCCGTTGGCTCCTGCCGGGGTGGAATCGACCAGTTCAAAGCCCGGAGAAAGGAATCTGTCTATGGCTGCAATTTCGGCTGACGCCCCCGCTTCCGCCCGCCAACCATCCTTTTGGATGCGCCTGGTTGGGGCCAAATCTCGCTTGCAGGTGCAGGAGGCGCGCTGGGGCTATATTTTTCTCATTCCCTGGCTGCTGGGGCTATTAATTTTTATCCTCGGCCCCATTTTGGCCTCCGCCTACTTCAGCTTTCAAGAGTATGATGTCGTCTCGCCGCCGCGCTTTATTGGCTTGGAGAACTACATCCGCGCCTTTACAGCGGACAAGCAGTTTTGGCCGTCGCTGTGGCGCACGCTTTACTACTCGCTGATCGTCGTGCCCGTTGGGCTGGTCGGCTCGCTGCTGCTGGCGATTCTGCTTAATCAAGGCGTGCGCGGCACCAACGTTTTCCGCACCCTCTTCTTTCTCCCCCACCTGACGCCCGCCGTGGCGCTGGCCGTGCTCTGGATTTGGCTCTTCCAGCCGACCATTGGCCCCATCAACGCTGCGCTGGGGGCGGTGGGCATTCCCGGCCCCGGCTGGCTGCAGTCCAAAGATTGGGCGCTGCCCGCGCTGATCATCATTAGCCTGTGGGCGGGGATTGGCGGCAACACCATGCTGATTTTTCTCGCTGGCCTACAGGGCGTCCCGCGCGAGCTATACGAAGCCTCCGAAATTGACGGCGCAGGTCGCTGGGCGAAATTCCGCAACGTCACCCTGCCCTTGATTTCGCCCACGATGCTCTTTAACCTAATTTTGGGCATCATCGGCGCGCTCAAGGTCTTTACGCTGGCCTTTGTGGCGACCAGCGGCGGCCCCTCCTACGCGACCTGGTTCTACGCGCTGCACATTTATCGGCAGTCGTTTGAATACTTCCGCATGGGCTACGGCTCGGCGCTGGCCTGGATTTTTGTGGTTGTGCTGATGATCTTCACCTACATCCAGCTGGTGTCGTCGCGGCGCTGGGTTTATTACGCAGGGGAATAGGAAATTATGGCTACTCAAGAAAACACTGTTTTAACCAATCTGGGCAACACCGAGGCGTTGACCTCACGCGTGGAGACCCATCGCTTTCGGCTGGACGGCAATACCGTGCTGCTCTACGCGCTGATGATCGGGCTGAGCGTCATCTTTATGTTCCCCTTCTTCTGGACGGTGATGAGTTCGCTCAAGGCTGTGGAGGAGCTCTTTGTCTTTCCGCCCACGATTTTCCCCGAGCGCTTTCAGTGGCAAAACTATCCCACCGTCTGGCAGCTAGAGCCCTTCTTTTTGTGGATGTACAACAGCCTGTTTGTGGTGGTGATGGGCACGGTGGGGACGGTGTTGACGGCATCGATCGCGGGCTACTCCTTTGCACGCTTTCGCTACCGCGGGCGCGAGGCGCTCTTCCTCATCACGCTGGGCACGATGATGCTGCCCGCGCAGGTGACGCTGATTCCCCAGTACATTCTCTTTCACTGGATGGGCTGGATCAACACGCTCTTTCCGCTCTGGGTTCCCTTCTGGTTTGGCGGCGGGGCCTTTGCGATTTTCCTGATTCGTCAGTTTATCATGTCGCTGCCGCGTGAATTGGACGAGGCCGCGCTGATCGACGGCGCCAGCTACGCGCGCATCTTCACGCAGATCATCGTGCCGCTCAGCAAGCCCATTCTGGCGACGATTGCGGTGATCACCTTTATCGCCGTCTGGAACGACTTTGTCAACCCGCTGATTTATCTTCAGCTGCCCGAAAAGTTTACGCTGGCCGTAGGCCTCAACTACTTCAAGACCGTGGCCGAAACCGCCACCGAGCCGCGTGAACACCTGCTGATGGCCGCCTCGGTGATGATGATCGCGCCGGTAATCGCGCTCTTCTTCTTCACCCAGCGCTATTTTGTGGAGGGCATCGTGCTCTCCGGTATCAAGGGATAGGTATTTCTTATTGCTTACTGCGTATTGCTGGCTTGCTAACTCCGCTCGTGGAGAACGGCGACGCCCTATGCGGTAAGCAGTATGCAATATAGCAATGTGCAACAATTCTTTAGTTCCCCAAAAGGAGGAAACACTCTATGCAAAACGGAAAAATGAGCCGACGCAACTTTCTACAGCTGATCGGCGCCAGCTCGGCGACGGTGGCGCTGGCGGCCTGTACGCCAGCCGGCACGGCCCCTGCCGCTGAGGGAGACGCCGCGCCCAGCGGCGATATGCCCCTGTTGACGGTCGCCACCTTTGCCGCGGAGCTGCACGATTGGCAGCGCGAATTTGCCGCACGCTGGGCGGAGGAGAATGCGGACTCGGTGGAGGTGCAAATCGAGGAGATCGTCTACGCCGAAATGTCCAAGCTGCAGCTGGCGCGCCAGGCATCGGGCACGCTCTGGGACATCGTCTTCAGCGGCATCAAGTGGTATCCCTTCTCGGCCTCCAAGGGCATGTTCCTGGCGCTGGATGATTACGTCGATGCCAGTGCCGAGCAGGCCAATCTGGACGATTTCTTCCCCGCCGCCCTGGATGGTGGTTACCTGGATGGCTCGCTCTACGGCCTGCCCTATGAGATTCACCCCGGTAACCCGGCCCTGGTCGCCATTAACCTGGATCAGCTGGAGGCCGCCGGGCTGGAAGCACCGACCAACGACTGGGATGTCAACCAGTTCGCCGAAATGGCCGCTGCCCTCACCGATGCCGACAACAACGTCTGGGGCACGGATTATTTGCCCGGCAACTACTACGACTTCCAGTCGCTGGTGCGCGCCTACGACGCCGACATTATGGACGAATCGCGCGACCAGTTCCTCTTTAATGCCGACGAGGCCAATCGCGAGGCGGCCCAGTGGATTTACAATTTGCGCAACGAGCTAAACGCCGCCGTGCCGCAGACGCAGGCGGGCGTCGAAGGCATTGAGTTTACGGCACAGGCCATTGCTATGGACGTGACCGGCTCCTACAGCGTCAACGGCTTTGCCACCACCATCGGCGACAGCTTCAACTACGACTGGTACCTCTTTCCCACGGGGCCGAACGGCAGCCGAGGCTACACCGCCTTTACCTCCAACTTCTCCGTCTCCGCCGAAACCGCTGCGCCTGAAATGGCCGTGGATCTGCTGCTCTACCTGACCTCCACCGAAGCCGGTCTCTGGTCCGCGCTGGAGCAGGGCACGGGCCAGCCCAACGCCCGCCAATCCGTCTGGGGCGATGAAGGCGTGCTGGAGCAGTCGCACCCCATCTTCCAGACCGTGCTGGAGGAATACTTCATCAACGAAGAGCTCGATGGCTCCTTCCCCATGCCCTCCAACCTGCGCTTCCAGGAGCTGCAGGACAACTGGGCCAACACCTCGCCCGAGCTCTTCTACGGCGATATCGAATTTGAGGAAGGTATGGAAAACGTGCAGGTCAACTGTCAGGACGTAATGGATCTGCCCCGCGCATAGAGTTGGCGCAGCCGCTCCCCCAGCATAAACAAACAAAAAAGGCCCGTCTCATTGCTGAGGCGGGCCTTTTTTGTGGGCCGGGCAATTTTCTTCACTTCTGGCTGCATCGAAACGACTAGGTTCCGTTGACATTTTGCTAAACGAGCTTGGCGGGGAGGACGAGCCTCCCCCATCCCCAATCCTTCCCCCTTCGATAAGCTCAGGACTGTGGGGGAAGGGAGCCTCGTCCTCTCCTCTCCCAGCAGGGGGTCGAGAAGTGGATGCGCGACGCGAAGATCAACAACATCTACGAGGGGACGGGGCGGATCAACTTTCTCCTCATTCTTCCGGCTTGGCGATTGCGATCGTCGGGCCTTTTTGTTATGGTGAGAGAAAGACAAACAGTAATTGAACCGCAGATGGACGCAGATTCACGCAGATGACTTTTTGCAATTTGTGTGCATCCGCGTGTATCTGCGGTTAAACAAAGCGATAAACATGAGCGAATCTACAGTCGATGCGCTTCATCATTTAACAGAGACAGATTAAAATTGCGTGTGGCGCTTTATGACGCTCGTGCGCGAGACGCTGGGCGATAACCTGCACGCCGTGTGGCTCTTTGGCTCAGCAGCACGGGGCGACATGTGGGGCGAGCAGATGTCGCTGCGTTCGGACATCAACCTGCTGCTGATTGTGAAACAGCCCGTCGCAGCGGACGTGCAGGAGGCGCTCATCAACGAGACGTATCCGCTCTACCTGGAGTGTGGTTGACGGACTGCGCCGCAGTTCAAGACGCAGGCCGAGATCATCACCTCAGCGTCTGAACAGCGAGCAAACTTTTTAGAATACATACGAAGGGAAGGGGAGAAATTATGAGCGACGCACAACAACCCTCATCAAAGAGCGAGAGCTGGCTCGCCCGCGACTACAGCCCCGGCGCGACGCCCGTGCCCTACCCCGATCCGGACGTGCTGGTGCTGGACGAGCGCTTTACGGCGAAGATTGGCAACACGCCGATTCAGCGGCTGTGGACGGGCGCGCTGTGGGCGGAGGGGCCAGCGTGGTGCGGCGGCGGTCGCTATCTGCTGTGGAGCGATATTCCCAACAATCGGCAGATGCGCCACTTCTGGCTGGACGAGAGCGGCCACGTAAGCGTTTTCCGCCAGCCCTCCGGCAACAGCAACGGCAACACCTTTGACTGGCAGGGGCGACAGATTTCGTGCCAGCACAAGCACCGACGCGTGGTGCGTTACGAGCACGACGGCAGCGTGACCGTGCTGGCGGACAACTTTAACGGCACGCCGCTCAATTCGCCCAACGACGTGGTCGTGCATCCGGACGGCGGCGTCTGGTTCACCGACCCGCCCTACGGCAGCTTGGGCAATTACGAGGGATTGCAAGGAGAGATTCTGCTCAAGGAGGCCGTCTACCGCATCGATCCCCACGACGGCGGCGTCGCCATGGTGACGGACGAGGCGGACAAGCCCAACGGACTCTGCTTCTCGCCGAACTACAGCAAGCTCTACCTCGTCGATTCGGGAGCGCCGCGCAACATCAGCGCGTGGGAGGTGGTCGACGGGCGCAAGCTGGGCAAGGGCAAGGAATTTACAGATTATGTCGTCGATGGCGTCAACGTGGGGCCGGATGGCGTGCGCGCCGATGTCGACGGCAACGTTTGGGCCTCCGGCAGCTCCGCCGAGCCGGGCTACAGCGGCGTCCACATCTTTGCGCCAAGCGGCAACCGTATCGGCCAGATTCGGCTACCCGAAGCGTGCGCCAACCTCTGCTTTGGTGGTCGCCACCGCAATCGGCTCTTTATGACGGCAAGCCAGTCGCTCTACTCTGTCTATGTGAATACGCAGGGAGCGCACGTTGCTTAAATGAGCAAAGAGTGGTGATTCTACAACTGCGGAGAAACCGGCTCCCCTCTCCCAGGATGGGAGAGGGGCTGGGGGTGAGGGCTGAACAATCACCCCCAATCTTTAATCTTCAACATTCACCTGCTGCAGCGGCCACACGACCACGTCCAGCCGACGGGCAAAGTGGAGCAGGGGCGGCTCGTCCGGCACGCTGAGGCCCGCGGCGGCGATGCAGCTTTCGCGCTGCACGCTCCATTCGGCAGGCTGAAGCGGCCAAAGCTCGTGGTGGACATCGCCGCGCAGCAGGTCGCCGCGATTGCGCTGGAAGTCCGAGACCGTGTAGAGGCAGTAGCGCTCGGTAAGCCACTGTTCGATGGAGCCGGGCGACGTGTCGAGCGCGTCGCCGATGGGGCGGTAGCGGGCGATCAAGTCGGCGGGCGGGGCGGAGCGGTGGGTGCGGTGCGACGTGTAGGCAATGGTCTCGCCGCCCTCTTTGTCACGGCTGGCCAACACGTTCATGCGGGCGTTGAAGTAGGGCAGGCGAAAGACGTTGCGCGCCAGCGACACGGCGACTGGGTTGCCTGCATCCAGGCTAAAGAAGAAGACGCCGGGCTTCGGGTCGCCCGTGCGCGCGCGGACGTAGGTGCGCACGTTGAGTTCGGGGAAGGCCGAAAGCCAGGGTACGCTGGGCAGCCCCCGCGGGCGCACGCTCGTCATGCGGAAGGGGACGAGCCCGACCCACGCCTCGCCGTCAAAGGTGTCGACTTCGAGCGAGGGCGGCACAAGCGCGCGCATTGCGTCCGCGGGAATCGGCCAGTGGGCAAAGAGCAGGTCGTGCCAGCGCTGCGCCATGATCCAGGGGCCGCTCGGCAGCGGCCACGGGCGGTGCCCCGTTTGTTGAACAATCGTTTGGCTGATGGAATTCATGGTAGAATTGTATCATACAGAATCGTTTAACGAGGGCCGGAGCGCTTCCGTCCGTCACGAAAAGATTTCTCGCACCCTCTCGAAATGACGGTTCAGCGCTCTCTTTCCCAAACTAAAATGCATCCTTTGACAAGCCCAGGACGGGTTCAGCCACCACTACCGTCGATCGCTGAACACACCATGTGACACGCAATAAGCAGTACGCAATAAGGAATACTTCCCATGCGCATCGTTTCCCTCATCCCCAGCAGCACCGAAATTGTCGACGCGCTGGGGGCCGTCAATCAGCTCGTCGGGCGCTCGCACGAGTGTGATTTTCCGCCGCAGGTGCAGGCGTTGCCCATCTGCACGGAGCCCAAATTCCCGCTCAACGGCGACAGCGCCGAAATCGACCGGCAGGTGCAGAACGTGCTGCGGAACGCGCTCTCCGTCTACCAAGTCCACGGCGACGTGCTCGAAGCGGTGCAGCCGGACGTCATCATCACGCAGTCGCAGTGCGAAGTGTGCGCGGTGAGCCTGGCCGATGTGGAGGCGGCGGCGGGCGAGTTGATTTCGTCGCAGCCGCAGATTGTGGCGCTGGCGCCCAACAGCCTGGCGGACGTGTGGGCGGATATCGAGCGCGTGGCTGCCGCGCTGGGCGATGGCTGGCGCGGCACGGCGCTCGTTGAGCGGCTGCGCGGGCGGATGGAGCAGATCGCGCAGGAGGCCAGCCAGCTCGACGACAAGCCGAGCGTGGCCTGCATCGAGTGGATCGAGCCGCTGATGGCGGCGGGCAACTGGATGCCGACGCTGGTGGAAATGGCGGGTGGGAAAAATTTGTTTGGCAAGGCGGGGCAGCACTCGCCGTGGCTGGAGTGGGAAGCGCTCGCCGCAGCCAATCCGGAGGGATCGTTGTGCTGCCCTGTGGCTACGATTTGGAGACGACCGAGCGGGAAATGGCGTCGCTGACCCAGCGCGATGGCTGGAACAACTTGCGGGCTGTGCGGGCGGGCAAGGTCTTCATCACCGACGGCAACCAGTATTTCAACCGACCGGGCCCGCGGCTGGCCGAATCGCTGGAAATTTTGGCCGAAATCCTGCACCCCACCCACTTTGATTTTGCCCACGAGGGGTCGGGCTGGCGGGCGTTTACGGTGTCAGATCGCTGATGAAGATGTTGGTGTGGCTGTCGCTGATCACAAGGTCGTAGACGGCGAGGGGCAGGTGGGGCAGCATAAAGTTTCCCGCCGCATCCACCTCCGTTTGGGCAACGAGCTGTTCACCCTCGAAGAGCTGGGCAAGCGCTGCCGAAGCGCCGTCGTCCGGGGATTGATTGTCGTTCGCGTGGGGGGCGGCCAGCACGAGGCCCACAATGGTGTGGCGGGTCGCTGTGGATTCTGCCGAATTTGTCCCCGCGTCCGGCTGAATTTCGAGAATAATTTGCGTGCCGTCCGCCTCGTAAAGGCGCTGGGGCATTTCCTCGCCGCGCATGCCCGTCGCCAGCGCACCTGAGCTAGCGGGCATCAAGGTGGCCGCCAGGGAGCGGCTTGACGAGGTGGATTGCGCGCTGCCGTGCGCGTGGGGGGCGATCTGGGCGAGGTCGTGTCGCAGGCGGTTGGCTTCGTAAGCCAAATGTGGGTACTGGCGCATCCGCGCTTCGAGCGCTTGCTTTTCCTCCGGCGACAGCAAATCTAGCGCGTACTCGCCCAGCATTTGGGGCGTGGGCGCGTGAAGGTGGCGCAACGTGTGCTCGAGCCCGATTTGCTCGCGGGCGAGGTCGCGCAGGCGCTGGTGCAGTGCTGCGTTCTGGTTGAGCAGCGCGGTGAGCGCGGCGTGCCGCTCTGCATCGAGCGCGCCGTCCAGAAAGGCAAGCAGGTGGGCATCCTTCACCTGCTCCGCCGATCCGTAAAATTCGGAACCCGTGCCGGCCTGCCGGCTGTGATTTGAGCTATCCATCGCGTTTACCTTCATTGTCGTTGAGAAGAGCTGTCGTTGAGAAACGGGTATGGGCAAAAGCGCCCCGCTTGCTAATCACCTAATGAACGGGGCATGGATTGTTTTTTGGGCGTGCGGCGAGAGACGATTGAGAAATTGTGGCGTTGGGCGTGGTCGCCTCCCAACCCACGAATTCGAGCGCAAATCAACCGTCCTCGGCCTCTGTGCCCTCATAGAATTGACGCAGCAGGATATCGCGCCGCAGCCGGGCCAACACGTTTTGCAGCGTTCTGTAGATTTCGTCCACGCTTTGAAATTCGTCCGGGTAGGCGGCCAGAATCTCCTGGGGCTTCATGCCCTCATCATAGCGACAGTACGTCGCAATCCGCTCCTTGTCGCTGCGCAGCCGCGCCTCGATCTCCTGCCACAGCTCCGCGCGCTCCATCTCCGTGAGCTGCTGCGCTGCCACATCCACATCCGCCATTTGCGTCTCCTGCCAATCCACCTGGTTGGGGCGCACGGCGCGCACGTGATCGGTGATCACGCTGTTGACGCACAGCTTGAGATAACTGAGCAGCGAGCTCAGGTGCGGGAAATCGGCAAACTCACGCTGGCGCAGCGCCGACCACATCTTCTCAAACGCCCGATTGGCAAAATAGTCGACGCTCTCCCCGCTGGCCGCAAAGGCGGCGTGCTCCTGCACCCAGCTGCGCACGAGCGGCGTGCGGTCGGTGTACTGGGCGTAGAGCAGGCTCCAGGCGCGTTCGTTCTCCTCGGCAAAGGCGCGCCGAAAGAGCTCGTAGCAAAAGGTGGAATCGTGGGATTTGCCCTGTAGAAAGCGCTGGCTTTGCTGCTGGCAGCGCTGTGCGACAAAGACAAGCGGCAGCCTGTGGAGAGCCGAAGGAGCCGTGCTTTGGGTTGAGCTGGCGGATCGTTGCGTCATGCTGGCAGCGTAAAGAAAACGTTGCGGATTGTCAAGCAGCATTTGGCGGACGTTCCGTGGTGTATTTTTATGGTTCCGCTGCGGCTTTCGCCCGCGCGTCTACTCGCCTTTCCCCAGCCGCCGCAGCGCGATCTGCTGGCTGATGCTCTCCACGGCCAGCACGAGCGAGCGCATCAGCTCCGATCCCTCGCTGTAATCCGCCGGGGCCAAATTCTGCACGCGCCGCCCGGCGTGCATCGCTTCATACCCCGCCCACTCCTCCGTCTCCTCGGCGTTGACAATGCCGATGGCAATGCCCCGATCCGAATTGAGCAGCGAGAAGACGGGCATGTCGCTGGCCCCGTCGCCCACGTAGATCATCTGGTCCAGGGGCACGTGCATCTCCGCCTCCGGCACATCGCGATAAACGTCTTCGGGCTCGTTGCCCCCGCCCACATCGATGCCTTTGGCCAGCGCCAAAATGTAGCGCGTCTTCTCCGCGTGGGTAACGATCTGCTTGGGAAACGCAATGTTGCCCTCCTTATCGTAGGCAAACTCGCAGCCCCAGGTTTGGGTAAACTCGCTCGCAATCGACATGGCGCGCGGAATTTCTACAAAGCCCGCCGTCAGCAGATAAAATTCCACCTCGATCCCGTCGAGCACCGCGTGCGCCGCCTCGCGCAACGCATCAAACATCTGGGGAACGCCGTCGTAGAGCGGCAGGTTGCGCCCCACTTCGCTCAGAAATTCCTTGTTAATGTGCAAATCGTCGCGGCGACGCGTCTCGATGAGGCAGTGAAAGCGGGCGAGAATATCCTCCCAGCCGGCGTCGGTCAGCGGCTTGACGCGCTCTCGGCGAAACGTTTGCGGATCGAGCTCGCCGTGATCCAACAGGGCGTCGAAGCTGTCGGGCGCGAGCGTTTCATCAAAATCAAAGACGATGGCTATTCGTTGAATCAGGGGTTGCGTGGCGCTGCTCATGGGGCTCTCCTGGTTGAAGCTGATTGAAATGTCATACAAATCTGCGGAAAACTGTACCTTACTGTAGGCACTTCCCTATTTATCACGTGAAACATTTTCTCTACAATGTAGCACGCGTCTAAATTCGGGCTGGTTATTGACAAGTTTCTCAAAACGTCTCCATTTGTGCAAAGAGCGTAACTCTTTGAAGAGCAGCCAGCGCCGCTGATGTACAGCCAACCCATGATTTCATCAAGCAATGGAAGCCTTGACTTCTCCACGCTCGTCACAAACCGACTGCCGGTTAGCTACCCATCCGCTGCCCATCGCGGCGTGGAGCAGACGGCCCCGCGCGCCAGCCGCGCGGGGCACGTGGCGGACGCGCTGGTGCAGCGGCTCGCCGACGTGCTGCGCGCCCAGGTGCTCCTCGTCGATAAGCACGGGGCCGACAAGCACGGGGTTAGTGAGTACGGGGTTAGTGAGTACGGGGTTGGTGAGTACGAGCAGGTTGTCGCCAGCAGCCAGCCTCGCTTGATTGGCCTACCGCTCAGCGCGCTCGACGCAAATTTTCTGCGTGGCAGCCTGCGCTTGGCGCTGCCGCCGAGTGGTCAAGCGCTGCTGGGGCAAGCGGAAGTGTGGGTCGGCGGTTTCTGCGGCGAGGTGGTCTCCCATCACCTGGCGCAGCACGTGGTGCATCTGGTGCTCGATCAGCTTGTGCTGCCGGACAGATTGCCCAACCGCCACGATCTCAAAAACAAGTTTATCCACGATCTGCTCACCGGCCTGCTGGCGGACCCGGACGAAATCGCGCTGCACGCCAAGAGCCTGGGGCTGGATTTGCGGCTGCCGCGTGCCGTGCTGCTGGTGGATGCCGCCAGCTACATCCTCAGCCCCTCCGCGCAGAACGCCTCCGCGGACTGGTACAGCACCGACCCCAACCTGCTGAGCCGACGCGTGCAGTTTGTGATCCACCGAATTGTCGATTTTTTCCGACTGCCCCACGATACCATTTGCGCTCACATCGGCGAAGGGCAGGTGGCGATCCTCAAAGCCAGCGACAACCCCAGCCTAGCACCGTGGACGAACGACACCGATCTCTCATTTTCCGCCTCGGCGCGCTGCGAATCCGAAGCGGGGGCGGCCTGGGCCAATTTGGTGGCGCTTAAGCGGGCCGCCACTGGTTTGCTCAAGCAGTTTGCTCAAGACAGCGAAGCCGTGCAGATTGGCATCGGTCGCCACTACCCCGGCGCGGGTGGGCTGATGCGTTCCTACCAGGATGCGCGCGTGGCCCTTTCGCTGGGCAGCCGCTTCCACCGCAGCCGCGGCGTGCACTGCCTAAACGATCTGGGCGTAGCCGCCTTTGTCGGCCTGGCGGACGAGCGCACCAAGATCGATCTCGCCGGTCACCTGCTCAGCCCACTTGATCACGAATGCGAGCTGCTGGACACGCTGTCCGCCTTCTTTGTCCACGACTGCGCCGCTTCGTCCACCGCCAAGTCGCTCTCGGTGCACCGCAATACGCTGAGCTACCGGCTGGACAAAATCACCTCGCTCACCGGCCTCGATCCGCGCCGCTTCGACGACGCCGTCCAAATTCGCCTCGCCCTCCTCCTGCGCGAACTCCATGCGGATTCGCATCCCTAAAACTGCGAATATCGCAAAATAGAAGATTGATCCACGAAGAGCACGAAGGTTCACGAAGAAAGAGGACAGACAATCTTCCTTCGTGGTTCTTCGTGCTCTTCGTGGATCGTTTTTTCAATTGTACGACCAACTCCCAAATTCACGGGTTGACCAACAACTCGTCACCAGAACAAACGTTCGTTGTGCGCCTGCCTAATGCTTTCGAGCCGTGTCTTGCTTAGAATGGTTCTATGAAGAATGTCTCGCACGTGGCTATCATGCGCGCCTTGCCCGGCTTGGGCGATTTGCTCTGCTTTACACCGACCCTGCGCGCGCTGCGTCAACTGTTGCCCGCGGCGGAAATTACCTATATCGGCCTGCCCAAGATGGGCTGGCTCGCCGACCGCTACGCCGATTCCATCGACCACTTCCTGGACTTTCCCGGCTGGCCCGGCATTCCGGAGCGCCCGCCGAACGTGTACGAGCTGCCCGCCTGGTTCACCAGCGTTCAGGGTCGCTTTGATCTCGCGCTCCAGCTGCACGGCAGCGGCCTCACCAGCAACGGCTTCACCGTCATGCTGGGCGCAGCGCAGACGGCGGGCTACTTTCTGCCCGGCCACTACTGCCCAGATGCCGACACCTTTCTGCCCTACAGCGAAGATGTCCACGAAGCGCACCTCGGCCTCAATCTGCTCGACCATCTTGGCGTTGACACGCAAAAGCTGTCCAACCGTGAAGCCTTTGACTTTCCACTCTTTTCCGCCGATTACGAACAGTGGCAAGCGCTCGCTACCGCACACGATCTGCGATCCAGCAAGTACGCCATTCTGCACCCCGGCGCCAGCGCCAACGACCGCCGCTGGCCCGTGCAACGCTTTGCCGCCATCGGCGATGCGCTAGCTCAGCGCGGTCTGCGCATCGTGCTCACCGGCATCGCCGCCGAAGCCGCGCTAACCGCCGCCGTCGCCGACGCCATGCGGCAAGATGCCGTCGACCTTGCCGGGCAGACGCCGCTGGGCGCGCTCGCCGCTGGCCTGGCCGACGCGCGCCTGCTCGTCAGCAACGACACCGGCGTCTCGCACCTCGCCGTTGCGACAAAAACGCACAGCGTCGTGATCTTTCTCGCCTCCGAGCCGTGGCGCTGGGGGCCGCTGGATCGGAGGCGCCACCGCGTCGTCGATGGGCTGTCGCGCGCGGGCGAGCCCGCCCAGGAGGTAACGGTCGCGCGGGTGATGGCGGAGGTCGAG
Source organism: Caldilineaceae bacterium (assembly GCA_965213595.1). Classification (GTDB taxonomy): domain Bacteria; phylum Chloroflexota; class Anaerolineae; order Caldilineales; family Caldilineaceae; genus JBCCFC01. The sequence continues at coordinate 616,076 of CBDBZO010000004.1, forward strand.
GGCGTGCTGGCCCCGGCGTCGAATGGTTGGTGAGCTTGTCAAACCATATTCCGCGTCGCTCGCAACTGACAAAGTGAGGCAACAGTTCAAGCCCGTACCCTAGGTTCCGTTGACATTTTGCTAAACGAGCTTGGCGGGAAGGTCAAGCGCCCCCATCCCCAGCCCTTCCCCCACGCGTGGGGGAAGGGAGCCTCGTCCTCCCCTCTCCCAGGATGGGAGAGGGGCTGGGGGTGAGGGCTAAACAGCAACAAAAGGAAGACCATGCGACTCCGCGTCCTCACCTGGCACGTCCACGGCAGCTACATGAAATACCTGCTGCACGCGCCCCACGATTTTTACCTGCCGGTGACGGTGGACAAAGCGGGCGCGCGCCACGGCGGCGTGCCCAGCGATGCGGACTGGCCCAGCAACGCCGTCGAGATTCCCGCCGCCGCCGTGCGCGGCAGCAACTTTGACGTGATCCTCTACCAGCACCACGACAACTGGCACGTCGACCGCCACAAAATCCTGAGCGACGCCCAGCGCACCCAGCCCAGCATCTTCCTGGAGCACGACCCGCCGCGCGAACACCCCACCGACACGCGCCACCCCGTCTCGAAGTCTATCGACAGCGGCGAAGAGGCCAACGTGCTGATTGCCCACGTGACGCACTTCAACCAACTCATGTGGGACAGCGGCCCCGTGTCGACGACCGTCATCGAGCACGGCGTGGCTGTGCCGGAGGGCGTCACCTACAGCGGCGAGCTCGAACGAGGCCTCGTGGTGATCAACGGGCTGGCGCGTCGCGGGCGGCGCTTGGGCGCGGACATTTTTGAGGAGCTGCGCCGGGAGGTCCCGCTCGATCTCGTTGGCCTGTGGGCGGATGAGTCCAACGGCTTGGGCGAAGTCAAGCACGCGGAGCTGCCCGCCTTCGAGGCGCGCTACCGCTTCCTGCTCAACCCGATCCGCTACACCAGCTTCGGCCTCTCCGTCATCGAGGCGATGATGGTCGGCCTGCCCATTATCGGCCTGGCAACGACCGAGATGGTGCGCCACATCCAAAACGGCGTCCATGGCTACCTGAGCACCAACCCGCGCGATCTCGTGCCCATTATGCAGCGCCTGCTCGCCGACCGCGACGAGGCCCAGCGCCTCGGCGAGAACGCTCGTCAGCTGGCGTGTGAACGCTTCAATATCGAGCGCTTTGCCAGGAATTGGGATCAGGCGTTGCGAAGCGTGGCGCAACTGTAGGCGCTGCTGTTAGGCCAATCCAAGAAAATAAGATGTACCGGGTGGGGTCAACGCCTCGCCTCCCCCAACCCCCTCCTCTCCACGCGTGGAGAGGAGGGGGCTGCCCCGTCGCCTCGTCGACCAAACGACAAAGAGGGGGCGGTGAGGCTGAACGTGACCTTCCCGGCATATTTTATTTCTTGGAATAGCCTTAACTGCACAGTCGGTGGCCTTCGCATCTGATTGTCCGGCAGGAAATGTCCTTGTCATGCGGCTGCAGGCCGCACCTACGGTTCAGGAGAATTCAATGAACCCTCTCCACATCGCCCTCATCAGCGAGCACGCCTCGCCGCTGGCCCTGCTCGGCGGCGTCGACAGCGGCGGGCAGAATGTCTACGTGGCGCAGGTCGCCCGCCACCTGGCGCAGCTGGGCCACCGCGTCGATGTTTTTACGCGGCGCGACGACGAACGCTTGCCCGAAGTGTTTGAGTGGGAAGCCGACGTGCGCGTGATCCACGTTCCCGCCGGGCCAGCGACCGTCGTGCCCAAAGAACAGCTGCTCGAGCACATGGCCGCCTTTGCCGACTGGATGGACGAGTGGATTGGCAAGCGCCCCATCCCTTACGACCTCGTCCACGCCAACTTCTGGATGTCCGCGCTCGTCGCCGCGGAGCTGAAGCAAAGCGCGGGCCTGCCCTTTGCCGTGACCTTTCACGCGCTGGGCAAGGTGCGCCGCCAACATCAGGGCGCGAATGATGGCTTTCCGGATGCCCGCTTTGCCATTGAGGAGCGCGCCGTGCGCGAAGCCGACATTGTCATTGCTGAAGCGCCCCAGGACGAAGCCGATCTTGTCGCGCTCTACGCCGCCGATCCGGCGCGCATCCGCCTCGTCCCCTGCGGCTTCGACCCGGACGAATTTGCCCCGCAGGACAAAGTCGCCGCCCGCCGCAAGCTGGGCCTGCCCGCCGATGAGCACATTGTGCTCCAGCTGGGGCGCATGGTTCCGCGCAAGGGCATTGAAAACGTGGTGCGCGGCGTGGCAAAACTACGGCACAAACACGGTGTTGCGGCCCGGCTGGTGATTGTCGGCGGCGAGAGCGAAGCGCCCGATCCCGCGCTGACGCCGGAAATCGGTCGGCTGCAGGCGATTGCGCGCGAAGTCGACATCGCGGAGAGCGTCACCTTTGTCGGGCGGCGCGGTCGGCGGGCGCTGGCCGATTACTACGCAGCCGCGGATGTCTTTGTCAGCACGCCCTGGTACGAGCCCTTTGGCATCACCCCGCTGGAGGCGATGGCCTGCGCCACGCCCGTTGTCGGCAGCAACGTCGGCGGCCTCCAGTACACGGTGGTCGACGGCGAAACGGGCTACCTCGTGCCGCCCAAAGACGCCGACGCGCTGGCCGAGCGCCTGGCCCATCTCTTTCGCGAACCGGCGCTGCTGGAACGCTTTGGCCGACAAGGGCTTGTGCGCGTCCACCAGCACTTTACCTGGGAAAAAGTGGCGGCTTCGCTGGTGAACGTTTTCGCAGAAATCAGCGTGTCCCATCGCCTGCCCGCCAGCCGCGGGGCGACGCCGCTTCCGCCGGCGCAGCCGCTCCTGACGCAGCCGATTTTTGCACAGCCAGTTTTTGCACAGCCAGCTGCGCCGCAGGTGGTTATGCATCGGAATGGATCACGGGCGAACGGTTACCCTGGTGGGCAGCACAGAAACGGCCATCACCAGGACGGTTACTACCCAAACGGCGCGCATCGTCACGCCGCGCCCAGCTTCGCCCTCGACATCGACGCCATCCAGCACATTGAGCGCGCCTTCGACGAAAACATGGCGGCCATTGAACGCTCGCGCCGTGCCCTTCCGCGCGACATCGCGCGCGCGGCGATGGTGCTTGGTCGCTGCTTTGCGCTGGGCGGCAAGGTGCTGATCTGCGGCAATGGCGGCAGCGCAGCCGAATCGCAGCACATGGCGGCGGAGCTGGTCGGTCGCTTTCAAATCAAGGAGCGGCGCGGCCTGCCCGCCCTCGCGCTGACGGCGGATACGGCGCTGCTCACCGCCTGGTCCAACGACATTGGCTACGAGGACATTTTTGCGCGGCAGGTGCACGCCTTTGGTCAGCCGGGCGACGTGTTGGTCGGCCTCAGCACCAGCGGTCGCTCGCGCAACGTCTGCTGTGCCTTTGCGGCCGCCCGCGAGCGCGGCCTCGCCACCGTCGCCCTGCTCGGCGGCAGCGGCGGCGAGATTGCGCAGCTCGCCGACGTCGCCGTAACCGTCCCCGCCGCTCGCGCCACCCGCGTTCAGGAGGTGCAGCTGCTGGCGCTGCACCTGATTTGCGAATTGGTCGAGAACGGGATGGAAGAGTTGGTGGAGCAGAGTCAGCTGGAACGGATGACTGACAAGGATTTTTAACGCGGAGCGCGCGGAGGAAGAGGCGCAGAGGGCCGCGGAGGAATGGAGTTATTACGAGGAGTGCGCACGCCCACGTGCGCACGGCGTGTACCACGAACCAAAAGTAATTTGAGGGGTCGATCCGGCACGAGGCGTGCCTACTCCTCTACCATTGCGGTGATAAACAAAAATCCGCGTAATCCGCGGCCAAAAATTCTGGAGCACTCATGAACTCGCTACACAATCAAATCATCCTCATCACCGGCGGCGGCAGCGGCCTCGGCGCGGCGACCTGTGCCGTGCTGGCCGAAGCGGGCGCGACGGTGATCGCTGCGGACGTAAACGTTGACGCGGCCAAGCAAGTCGCGCAGAAGCTGTGCGACGAAGGCCACTCCGCTCGCGCCCTCAAGCTGGACGTGACCGACCCGGCCAGCGTGCAGTCAACGGTGGACGACATCGGGCGCGCGCACGGTCGGCTGGACGGGCTGATCAACAGCGCGGGCACGGACAAAACCATTGCCATCGACGAGCTCGATCTCGCCGACTGGGCGCGCGTGATGGAGGTCAACCTGACCGGGCCCTTTCTCTGCTCACAGGCCGCGCTAAAAATGATGAAGCAGCAGGGCAGCGGCCACATCGTCAACATCATCTCCACGGCGGCCAAGCGCGCCTGGCCCAACGCTTCGGCCTACCACGCCAGTAAATGGGGCGTGCTCGGCTTTAGCCACGCCCTCCACGTCGAGGCCCGCCCCCACGGCGTCAAAACGACGGCGGTCGTCGCCGGAGGGATGCGCACGCCCTTCCTGCTCGACCGCTTCCCGGACATCGACGAATCGCTGCTGCAGGACCCGCGCAACGTCGCCGACACGATCCGCTACGTGCTGACGCAGCCCAAGGAGACGGTGATCCCGGAGGTGATGGTGCTGCCGATGCGGGAGACGTCGTGGCCGTAGGCCACATTGTCATTTCGAGCGGATGCGAGAAATCTGTACATGACTACCCGTGCTCATTGATTACAAAAGCAAACTGCATTTACTTGCGTTAGAAATGAACAATCGTCAACGACGAACAGATTTCTCCCTACGGTCGAAATGACAAAATCACCCGCCATTTTCCTGGACAAAGACGGCACGCTGATTCCCGACGTGCCCTACAACGTCGACCCGGCCAGGATCACGCTGGTCGATGGCGCGCTGCCGGCGCTGCGGCGACTGGTCGACGCGGGCTACCGGCTGATCGTGATCACCAATCAATCGGGCGTGGCGCGCGGCTATTTCGACGAAGCGGCGCTGACAGCCGTCGAGCAGCGGCTGTGCGAGTTGCTGGCGGCGGGCGGTCTCAACCTTGAGGGCTTTTACTACTGCCCGCACCACCCCGACGGCGTCGTGCCGGAATATGCCATCGCCTGCGGCTGCCGCAAGCCCGCGCCCGGTCTGCTCCAGCGCGCCGCCCGCGAGCACGGCGTCGACCTCGCCCAGTCGTGGTTTGTCGGCGACATTCTCAACGATGTCGAAGCGGGCAACCGCGCCGGTTGTCGCACGATTTTGATTGATAACGGCAATGAAACCGAGTGGGTGCAGTCGCCGCAGCGCGTGCCGACGGCGGTGGTGAACGAACTCAGCGAGATCGCGCAGATTATCACATCATATTCTGCGTCACGGGATGACTATTGAGATTCAACTGTCACAACTTGTTCAACAAGAACGTCTTCCACATCTCGCAAATCCCGAAGCAGGACCTGAATTGTAGCCTCGCCAGGACGAGGAAACTCGAGTTGAATGTCTCGTGGGTGGGGCGCATCATCGGCAGTGCATACACCCTCTGTAGGCACGAGATCATAGGGGGTAACGGTGGCGACCATGTCGACTATTTGCACGTCGGCACCATCTGGCGTTGTGCAACTTGAACTTCCGTAGGTGATCACCGTAGCGGTAAATGGCTCGCCAGCTTGAATTACATCTGGCAGCTGCAAAACCTGAGTTTCGGAAAAGTCCTCGGAGCCAAAGGTGAAGGGGGCGTGACCAATTTTTCGCTGCTGTTCGAGCGAGCAGGCAATGAGGAAAGTGCATAGGGTAAGTAGCAGGAACAATCGGTTCACAAATTTACCTCGTGGTTTGTAGATGAAGATTTCACAAAAGTAGCGACGAGAGCGGCAGTGGATTTGTTCCCACGCTTGCTGCATTCTAACCTGCTATAGCGATGTATGGACAAGGAGCTTCTCATGAACAACAACCTACCCCACATCCTCGACCGCTTTGCCGACCTGCGCGTTGTCGTGCTCGGCGATGCGATGTTGGACAGCTACCTGCACGGCGCGAGCACGCGCCTCTGTCGCGAAGCGCCCGTCCCCATCGTCGACGTCGAGCGGCGCGACGACGCGCCCGGCGGCGCGGCCAACACCGCCGTCAACGTCGCCTGCCTCGGCGCGAACGCCACGTTCCTCTCTATAATCGGCGACGATGCGGAGGGTCACATGCTGCGGCGCGCGCTGGAAACGTACGGCGTGGAGACTGCCCACCTGCTCGTCGACGGCACGCGGCGCACGCTGGCGAAGACGCGCGTGCTGGCCGGCACACAGATGGTCGTGCGCTACGACCAGGGCAGCACGGACGACGTCGACGCGGCGACCGAGCGCGCGCTGATCGAGCGGCTGGTCGAGCTGGCGCCGGCGTGCGACGTGCTGATCGTCTCCGACTACGGCTACGGGATACTCACGCCCAAGATCATCCACGCGATTGGCGACGTGCAGCGCCGCTTTCCACGCGTGCTGGCGGTGGATGCAAAGAATCTGCGGCTTTACCGCAACGCGGGCGTGACGGCCGTCAAGCCAAACTACGGGGAGGCAACGGCGCTGCTGGGCGTGCCGCGGGAAGCCAACGGCGTGCGCGTCGAGCAGATGGCGGATCGGGCGCATGAAATCTTTGAGCTAACCGGCGCGCAAATCGCCGCCGTCACGCTCGACTGCGAGGGCGCGCTGATTCTCGAACGGGGCGCGCCCGCCTACCGCACCTACGCCCAGCCCCAGCCCGACTCCCACGCCGCCGGCGCGGGCGACACCTTTTTGAGCACGCTGGCCCTGGCCCTCGGCGCGGGCGCCCACACCCACGCCGCCGCCGAGCTGGCCTCGGCAGCCGCCAGCATCGTCGTCAGCCGCGGCGGGACGACGGCCTGTGCGCTGGACGAACTGCGCGCGCAGGTGACGGAGACGGGCAAGTACGTCGTCGACGTTGAGCAGCTGGCCAAGCGCATCGAGCTGCACCGGCGGCAGGGAAAGCGCGTCGTCTTTACCAACGGCTGCTTTGACATTCTGCACCGCGGCCACGTCACCTATCTCAACCGCGCCAAGGCGCTGGGCGATCTGCTGATCCTCGGTCTCAACTCGGACGAGAGCGTGCAGCGGCTCAAGGGACCGACGCGCCCCATCAACGCGCTGGCCGACCGCGCCCAGGTGCTCGACGCCCTGAGCTGCATTGACTATATCGTGCCCTTTGATGAAAACACGCCCGCCCGCCTCATCGACGCGCTGCGCCCCGACATCTACGTCAAGGGCGGCGACTACACGCGCGAGACGCTGCCCGAAGCGCCGCAGGTCGAAGCGCTGGGGGGCGAGGTGCAGATTTTGCAGTACCTGGACGATTTTTCAACGACGAGCATCATCGAGCGGATTCGCGAGGTGTACGCTTAATCGCGGCGAGTGCGTTGCACGGCGTTGGCTCGGACCACATACCAGCCATCGCCCACGCCGTGCGGCGCACTCACGATCCAGCCGACTTCGTCTTCGTTGGTTAAATTGGTTGGGTGGTGAGTGCAGCGCACGGTCGGCCAACCGACTGGACATGCTATACAATCTTCGACCGTGCAATGCACTCGACCGGCCGTCGGGACGAGCGATTATGGACAACTGGCAAAACCCAAGCCGCATCCTCTGCATCCGCCTCGATTCAATGGGCGACGTGCTGATGACGACGCCCGCCTTCCGCGCGTTGCGCGAGAGCTTCGACGCCAAGCTGACGCTGCTGACTTCCTCCGGCGGGGCGGCGGTCGCGGCGCTGATCCCGGAAATCGACGACGTGCTCGTCTACGACCCGCCGTGGATGAAGCATACGGCGGCGCGCGTCTCGCCGCAGCCGGAGCTGGCGATGGTCGAGCGGCTGCGGGCGGGCAATTTTGACGCGGCGGTGATTTTCACCGTCTACAGCCAGAATCCGATGCCCGCAGCCATGCTCTGCTACCTGGCCGAAATTCCGCTGCGGCTGGCCCACTGCCGCGAAAATCCCTACCAGATGCTTTCGCACCACGTGCCGGAGCCGGAGCCGGAGCACTTCATCCGCCACGAAGTCCAGCGCCATCTTGACCTTGTCGCCAGCGTGGGCGCGCGAGCGAGCGACGAGCGGCTCTCGCTGCGCGTCTCCAGCGCGGCGGTGGGGGTCGTGTGCGCCCTGCTCGCCGATCTCGGCATCGACGCGACGCAGCCGCACGTCGTGATCCACCCCGGCGCAACGGCTCCCTCGCGCCGCTATGCGCCGGAGAAGTTTGCCGAAGTCGCGCGGCGGCTGGTTTGTGATGCAGCGATGCAGGTAGTTTTCACCGGCGTCGACCACGAGCGGGAGTTGGTGGACGGTATCCGTCGAGAAATGAACGCGCCGCCCGATGCAAAAATTGTCTCGCTGGTCGGGCGGCTGGATTTGGAAGAAATGGCCGCGCTGCTGACTGTTAGCCCGCTGCTAATTTGCAACAATACGGGGCCGGTCCATATCGCTGCAGCGGTCGGCACGCCCACAGTTGATCTCTACGCGCTGACGAACGTCCAGCACACGCCGTGGCGGGTTCCCCACCGCGTGCTCAACCACGACGTGCCCTGTCGGCTGTGCTACAAAAGCATCTGCCCGGAAGGCCATCACCACTGCCTGGAATTGGTGTCGCCGGGGCAGGTGGTGGCGGCGGCGCGCGACTTGCTGCACGAGACAAAATCAATGAAACCGCAGATGAACGCGGATGGACGCAGATTTTGAAATGCTCTTACCGCGTTCATCCGCGTTTATCCGCGGTTAAAATCCAGATTTCTTATGGCCCTTTTCCTTACGCCACCCCAAGACAAAATCCCCAACGTGCACAAAATCGCCATCCTGCGCGCCAACGGCCTGGGCGATTACTTTTTCGCCCTGCCCGCCGTCGAAGCGCTGCGCGTCGCCTACCCCGATGCCGAAATTGTCTGGCTCGGTCGCGGCTGGCACGAGGCCTTTTTGAACGGACGGCCCGGCCCCGTTGACCGCGCGATTCGCGTGCCGCCCAGCCACGGCATCAACATGAATCCGCGCGGCGAAACCGTGGAGAACGCGGACGAGCTCGCCCAATTTTTCGAGGAGATGCAGGCCGAGCGGTTCGACTTGGCAATCCAAATGCACGGCGGCGGCGGCAACTCCAATCCGTTCCTCAAGCGGCTTGGCGCGCGCGTCAACGTCGGCCTCTGCGTGCCGGATGCGCCGCGGCTGGATCGCTGGCTGCCCTACCGCCTCTTCCAGCCGGAAATCTTGCGCTACCTGGAGCTGGTCGCGCTCGTCGGGGCGGAGCCGGTGACGCTGTCGCCGCGGATTGCGCCGACCGCCGACGAGCGCGACGAGGCGGCGCACGTGCTGGCGCAGCTTGGCGTTGAGGCAACGTCGACGCAGCCGCTGGTCGTGCTACACCCCGGCTCGACGGAGCCCAAGCGCTGCTGGCCCGTGGAATCGTTCGCACGGGCCGGCGACGCGCTGGCAGACTGCGGCGCGCGCATTGCCCTCATCGGCGATGGGCATGATGAAGAGTTGATTGACTCGCTGATGGCTCAAATGCAAAGCGAGCCGATCAACCTGCGCAGCAGGCTGTCGCTGGGCGGGCTGGTCGGCCTGCTGGCGCGCTGCGATCTGCTGATCGGCAACGATTCCGGCCCGCGCCACCTGGCCGAAGCGGCGGGCGCGGCGACGATTGGCATTTACTGGGCGGGCAATCTGATCACCGCCGGATCGCTGACGCGCGCCCGCCACCGCCCGCAGATTTCGTGGCAGATGCACTGCCCCCTCTGCGGTGCGAATTATGCAAAGCAGGAGAAGTGCCACCACGAGGCGTCGCTGGTGGCAGATGTGTCGGTGGAAGCCGTGGTGGGGGAAGCGATGCAGCTGCTGGCGGAGAGCGTTGGCAATTCCAAATAGCCACGGCCCGCTTCCAACCCTTTTTGACGCGTGAAAAGGGTTGGAAGCGGGCCGCATCGCTGCTGACTTGCAGGGCAAGCCGCACGTGTCCTTTGCAAAGCACGGGATGAGCAACGTTACATTACCCGCGTCACCTCCAGGCCGAGGCCGCCCGCTTCATTCGCCTTGGCAATGGCGTCCGCCGAGCCGAGCACGACCACCTGGCCCTGCTGCGCGACTTGCTCCACCGTGTCGGCAAAGTCGTGGAAATCCGCCGCCGTGGTCTCCAGCACCTGATCGCGGAAGCTCTGTCGCTCTTCCTCGGTAATGCCGAGCAGATAGCGCGTCAGCGAGGTGTAGCCCTTGGCGTCGGGCAGTTGGTAGGCGTCGAGACCGCTGATGGCGCCGATGATGGCTTTGGTGCGCTCGCCTTCGTCCAGCGCGAGATTGCGCAGCCAGCCAGGGGCTTCGTTGTAGACGTCGAGCGTGGCCAGCAGGTTCGGGTCGCGGTAGGAGCCGAAGCTAAAGGTTCCGCTCTGCCGACCAAAGCGGCTGAACGCGCCGTAGGCGCCGCCCTGCACGCGCACGCGATCCCACAGGTATGTGGTGCGCATGTAGCCGGTGATGACGTTGACCGAGCCGTCCAGCTCATAACCCAAATCGTAGAGATTCGCGCCCTTCCCCACGTAATTGACCTGGGCCGGAATCGTCAATCCTTCATGCTTGAGCGCCGCATCCGGCGCCCACGAAGCGGCAATTTGCGCCTGATTTTGCGGCAGCGCGCTCACGAAATCACGCAGCTGCGGCTGGATTTGCCCCGTGCTCTCGCCGTCGACGGTGAGATCGAGCAGCGTGCGCCCACCGAACAGCAGCTCGCGGAGGCGCTCGAGGCGAGCGCGCACGGCGGACCAGTCACGCTCAATTTCTTCGCTGAGCTGACGCAGATAGAACAAGTAGCTCAATCCGCTCATCTGCTCGTTAACCCAGCCGGATTCGGTGAACTGCGCGCTCAGCCGCTGGGCGACGACGCTGTGGCCGCCCGGAATCAGGCTCGATTCCTTACTGGCTTTGGCTTCGAGCACGAGCTGGCGAAAGCGCTCGCGGTTGTCGAGGTTGGCCGTGAGCAGCACGTCGCGCATAATGGCGAGCAGGTCGTCCGTCTGTTCGACGGTGGATTTGCCGCCCAGGAAGAACCAGGCCGCCGTTTCGGGCAGGTCGCGCGCTTCGTGATCGCGCACCGCCGAGACAAAGGTCGAGGCCGAAACGCCGCCCGTCTTGCGCTTGATGCGCTGGGTGAGCTTGACAAAATCCTCGCTTTCCGTGCCCATCTGCGTGAGCGATCGACCAAAGAGGTTGACCAGCGGCAGCAGCTCGGCGGGCAGGCTGTGTAGATCGAAGCCCACGTTGAGATAGACGACGCCGTTGGTGAAGAGATCGTGGTGGAGCAGCGTGCTGGCATCGCCAAGCTGCGACACATCGATGGGAATCGTGCGAATGTCGCGCTCGAGATCGGCGAGCGTGAGCCGGGGAATTTTGTCGAGATCGGCGGGATCATCCGGCTTCTGCTGAAGTTCGCGCAGGGTCTGCGTGTTTTTAATGATGCGCTGAATTTCTTCCGGCGTCATCGCTTCGCGCGCTTTGTCCAGCCGATCGCGCTCGGCCTGCTCCTGGCGGCGCGGCAGATCGGCATCCGGCTCCAGGATCACGGTGGTGCGGTGCGAGTTGTCGAGCAGGTGCTCCTGGATTAGCGCGCCCAAGATGTTGTCGCCGTCCGCGCCGTCTTCGCCAAACATGGCTTTGACTTCACCCAGCGGCTTCTCAAAGGCGATGGCCTCCAGCGGGTCGCGCCCGTGGAGCCAGGTGCCCAGCGCGTTCATCATCACGGCCAGGCCGCGCGGGATCGAGCCGGTGTTATTCTCGCGCAGCGTAAACTCGATGGTGTTGAGCGCGGCCTCGACCATCTCCGGCTCAAAGCCCTCTGCGGTGAGCGATTCGAGCGTCTCCATCGTCAGCGACTCAAACTGGTCGACGTTGGCGGAAAGTCCCTCGTCCTTCAAGCCCTTGATGCCCACGGTGAAGGTCATCTGGCGCAGGCCGCCCGCCAGCCCGCCGTAAACGTCCTCGCCCAGGCTGGAATCGGTGAGCGCCTTTTGCAGCGGCGAAGCGGAGGTGCCCATGAGACAGTACGAAAGCACCGTCAGCAGCATCGACTGGGTCTGGTCGTCCTCCTCCGGCAGCAGCCAGCTCACTTTGGCATAACCCTTGCGGCTGGGGCTGCCGCTGCCGTTTGCTCCATTTTCACTGCTCCCCTCTTCGCTGGCGTCAACGCCATAGGGAAAGGTGAAGCGCTTGGGCGCATCAAATTTTGACTGCAGCCCGACTTCGGCGTCGACCTCGCGCTGTTCAAAGTCATCCAGCACCGCGCCCAGCCGCCGCAGCCGCTCGTCCGGATCGTCGTCGCCGTAGAAGACGCTAAAGCTGTTGGATGGGTGGTAGTACGTTTCGTGGAAGCCCTTGAACTGCTCGTAGGTCAGGTTGGGGATTTCCTCCGGATTGCCGCCGGAGTCGACACCGTAGGTCGTATCCGGGAAGAGTGTCTCCTTGCTGATGCGGTAGAGCAGATTGTCCGGTGAGGAGTAGGCGCCCTTCATCTCGTTGAAGACGACGCCCTTGTAAACGAGCGGCGCGTCAGGCTCGTCCAGCTCGTAGTGCCAGCCCTCCTGATCGAGGTGGTGCGGCGTGATCAGCGGGTGGAAGACGGCGTCCAGGTAGACGTCGACCAGGTTGTAAAAATCCTGGTCGTTGGTGCTGGCAACGGGATAGACGGTCTTGTCCGGGTAGGTCATCGCGTTGACAAAGGTGTTGAGCGAGCCTTTGATCAGCTCGACAAAGGGCTCCTTGACCGGATACTTCTTGGAGCCGCCCAGCACCGCGTGCTCCATGATGTGGGGCAGGCCCGTCGAATCCGTGGGCGGCGTGCGAAAGGTGATGCCAAAGACCTTGTTCTCGTCGTCGTTGAGCAGCGAGAGCAGCTGCGCGCCGGTTTTCTCGTGGCGGTAAAGCCGCGCCGTGGTGTTGATTTCGGGAATCTCGCGCTCGTCAATAAGCGCGAAGCCGTGGGTGGAGGTAGTCATGGTTGTATTGTATTCACTTTCTAAACAGGCGTGGGGCGTGAGTATGTGATGCGTGGCTCAAACACACATCAACTGCTCACGTCTCCCAATTGACAGACATTTCCGCCTATCATACCATATGTGTACAATTCTATCGCCCGCCCAACTTACAATTTGGCGCGCTCAATTCCTCACCACCTGAACAACTCCATGCAAGCGAGCGACAACGCCCCCATCGTCCGGCCCATCACCTCGCCGGACGACCAAAGCGCCACCTTTATCGAGCTATTTTTTGATTTGGTCTTCGTCTTCTCCGTTACCCAAATTGTGGGCCTGCTGCACGATGGGCTGACGTGGATCGCCGTCGCGCAGGCGCTGATCGTTTTCTGGCTCGTCTGGTGGGCGTGGACTCAGTTTACGTGGGCGCTCAACGCGGCAGACACGACCAACAGCATCGTCGAGCTGGGGACGCTGCTGGCGACGGGGGTGGCCTTTATCATGGCGATTGCGCTGCCCGAAAGCTTTGGCACGCGGGCGCTCTGGTTCGCCGCGGCCTATATTATCGTGCGCGTGGTTGGGCTGGGCATCTACTACTGGGTCGCGCAGTCGGACGAAGAGCAGCGCGTGGCGGTGCGCTCCTTTGCGCTCTTCTCGCTGGGGGGATTTGTCGCCGTTCTCGTGGGCGCGCTAACTGGCGGCGTGCTCCAGTACGTATTTTGGGGGCTCGCGATTGTGCTGGACGTAACCGCCGCGGAGCGGGGGGCGCAGGTCGAGGGGTGGAATATTCGGCCCGAACATTTTGGCGAGCGCCACGGGCTGTTTACGATTATCGCGCTGGGCGAAACGCTGATTGTCGCCGCCGCCAGCGTAACGGGGGCCGAGTGGACAAGCACCTTAATCGCCGTCTCGATGCTCGCGGTGGCAACGACCTGCGCGCTCTGGTGGAGCTACTTTGTGCGTACCAAGCCGCTGATCGACACCAAACTCTCGCTCAGCAGCGGCATTGAACAATCGAGCACCGCGCGCGACGCCTACACGCTGCTGCACTTCCCCATGATGTGCGGCATCGTCGCCTACGCCGTCGCCGTGGAGGAGATGATCGCGCACCCGCTGGAGCCGCTGCCGCTGACGGGTCGGCTGGCGCTGGCGCTGGGGCTGTGGCTCTTCGTCGGCGGCATGGGGCTGGCCGTCCTGCGGGCGACCGGTCGCCTGCTCTGGGTGCGTTTGGGGCTGATGACGGTCGTCGCCGCGCTGATTGTCGCCCTGCCGAGCGCGCCGCTAGTTACGCTGAGCCTTGCGCTGGCGACGCTGTTGGCGATTGTCGTGCCGGAGCACTGGCGCATCGAGGCCTCGGATGAGAAATATCAACACTTGGAAGGGGAAACCGCATGAATATCCGCGCCGCCGTGGTGCGTCGACATCACGAATTGACCGTTGAAACCGTGCATCTCGCCGAGCCGGAGGCCGACGAAGTGCTGATCCGCATCCGCGCCGCGGGCGTCTGCCACAGCGACCTGCACACGCTGCGCGGCGAGCTGCGCGCGCCGCCGCCGCTCGTGCTCGGCCACGAAGGCGCGGGCATCGTCGAGCGGGTGGGCGACGCCGTGAGGAGCGTGCAGCCGGGCGACCGCGTGATGGTCAACTGGCTGCCCGCCGACCACACCTGCCCCACCTGCCTGGCGGGCCACCCCTCGCTCTGCGAACGCTTCGCCACGACGACCTTTCAGGCGCGCCTGCCCGACGGCTCGTCGCGGCTAACCAGCGAGGATGGCGTCACGCTTGGCCACATGCTCAGTGCGGCGACCATGGCCGAGTACGTGGTGGTCAAGGAGGCGGGCGTGATTCCATTTCCGGAAGATGTGCCCTTTGCGGTGGCGGCGATCACCGGCTGCGCGGTGATGACGGGCGTGGGCGCCGTGCTTAACACGGCGCAGACGGCGCCGGGCAGCACGGCGGCGGTGATTGGCTGCGGCGGCGTCGGCCTCTCCGCGCTGCTGGGCTGCAAGCTGGCGGGCTGCTACCCAATCATCGCCGTGGACGTGATCGACAGCAAGCTCGATTTTGCCCGCGAGCTGGGCGCGACGCACACGATCAACAGCCGCGAGCAGGAGGCCGTCGAGCGGCTGCGCGAGCTGACGGACGGCGGGCCGCAGTATGTTTTCGACAGCGTCGGCGCGGAGGCAACGGTGCGGCAGGCGCTGGAAGCGGCGCACGCCTACGGCACGGCGACCATTGTCGGCATGCACAGCGCGATCCAGAACGTCTCGATTCCGCTGGGCGCGCTCGTCTTCCCCAACAAGCGGCTGTTGGGATCGTTTGTCGGCTCCAGCGTGCCCATGGTCGATCTGCCCCGGCTGATTGAGCTCTACCGCGCCGGTCGGCTGGAGCTGGACAAGCTGATCACCCGCAGCTACAAGCTGGACGAGATTGCGCAGGCATTTGAGGATATGGAGGCCGGGCGGGTGGTGCGCGGGGTGCTGGTGTTTGATTAGAGATTTAACGCGGAGGGCGCGGAGACGGAGGCGCAGAGGGCCGCGGAGAAATCTTTGCGTAGCCAACGATTAATGCTCGTGGAATTAGCGCGATCAGTTCGTCCACCATCTCAAGGTTTCTCGCATTCGCTCAAAATGACAAATTCCCTCTCCGCGGCCCTCCGCGCCTTCTCCGCGCTCCGCGTTAAAATCTTAGGACTTCCCAATGAACTTTGAAAATAAAATTGCGCTCATCACCGGCAGCGCGTCGGGCATGGGCGCGGCGACTGCACGGCTGCTGGCCGACGCGGGCGCACGCGTGACGATTGTCGACCGCAATGCCGACTTGGCAACGCAGACGGCCCTTGAGATGGACGCAACCTCTATCACCGGCGACGTGAGCGACCCAGCCTTTTGCGAGCGCGCCGTCGAGGAGGTCATCTCGCGGCACGGGCGGCTGGACGTGCTCGTCAACGCGGCGGGCATTATCGTGCGCGCCGATGCGCTGGGCACGAGTGATGAGGATTGGGCGCACATGTGGAGCGTCAACGTGGGCGGCACGTTTTTTATGTGCCGCGCGGCCCTGCGCGTCATGGTTCCACGACAGAGTGGAGCCATCGTCAATTTTGGCTCAATCTGGGGCGACGTTGGCGGGCGCGGCCACGTCGCCTACTGTGCGGCCAAGGGCGCGATCCACCAGCTCACGCGCGCGCTGGCGCTCGACCACGCGCGCGACGGCGTGCGCATCAACGCCGTCGCGCCCGGCGAAGTCGACACGCCGATGCTGCGGCGCGGTGGCCGCAGGGAGCCGGTGAGCGACGAGGTGCTGGCGCAGATGGCGGCGGCGACGATTCCCATGGGTCGGCTGGCGCAGCCGGAGGAGATTGCGCGCGTGGTGCTCTTTTTAGCTTCCGACGCGGCAAGCTACATGACGGGCGCGATCGTGCCGGTCGATGCGGGGTATACGGCGGTTTGAAGGAACAAAAAACGGGGGAAGACAAAGAAAAAAGACAACATGTTGCGCACTCTCTCAACCGTTTGAGAAATAGAACAACTGACCATATAATCCTCCCATGATGGCACGCGATGAACGACGACGAGCCTTTGCCTTTGGGCTGCTGCTTTACGTGGTCGGCGGCGGGCTGATTTGGGCGTTTTACGGCTGGGGTGCGATGCTGGTCGGCTGGGGATGCATCACGGGCGGCGGGCTGTTCTTTACGGCGCTCTACGGCTTGGTGTGGCTGGTGGGTTGCTGGGTGGGGGAATAATGTTCAATCCACAAATAGTCACCTTGATCATTTTGGTTGTTAGCCCTCTCTAAAGTGAGATCAAATTGGGAACAGGAATTTTTACCGGCCTTTCTCCGCGTACCCAAGCGGTCGGCCCCTCCCCAGCCCTCCCCATGATGGGGCTTACCTTTACCCACAAGTAGGAGGAGGGGTGGCGAAGGGGGGAGGGCGGAGAAGAACCCCCATCCCCGGCCCTTCCCCCGACATCAGGGGAAGGGTGACTTATTGATGAAACGGTCGCGATGGGATTGTCTCTCTTTGTTTATCGAGCGGGCGACGTCAGAGAAGAACCGCCAAGGTAACGAGACAACAGGAGCCCCCTCCTTGCTGGCGGGGAGGGGGTTGGGGGTGGGGTTTTACCTGACCCGCGATGCGCTGAGCCTCAGTGGCGACTTGTGGGCAAAGGTAAGATGATGGGGAGGGAGCCGATCCGTCGTCTGTCCAGTCGCAGCTCCTCCCCCATGATGGGGGAGGCTGGGAGGGGGGAAACGGTGTTTCCCCCCTGTTCACTTGGGTCTAGCTCAAATCCCTGTTTCCATCTTGACTTTGCTTTAAGGCGGGTAGTTAGGCGAGATTATCTCACACCCTCTCTCCGTGGGAGTAGCTGAGCAATAAAATTTGCTTCCGATAGCTTTGTAGAGTGTTTCATTTGCTCCTCTGAAGAAGGATGAGATTATCTTCTACAACTACCGCCCAAGCTCAAACAGCGCGTCGAGCAGCTTGGTAAAGAGCCAATTCATCGGCCCTTCGCCAAATCGCTCGACGCGTTCGTTGGAAATTATGAAGAAGAAAAAATTATCGATCTGCTACAGGCTTGTCAGCCCTTACCCATCGCGGAGAAGAAAGATTGAGATTGAAGATTACAAGCCAAAAACTCAGGGAATTCACCCGCGTTGCTGAGTATCCACTCGTCATTCATCATTCTTCGTTTACTTCAACTCCTTCCGCGTGTACCCCAAAATCTGCCGCGCCACAATCAGCGTGTTGATCTGCCCCGTCCCCTCGTAGATGTCGTTGATCTTCGCGTCGCGCATCCACTTCTCGACGAGCGTCGCCGTGGTGTAGCCCAGCGGCCCCAGCAGCTCGACCGCCTTCTGCGTGATCAGCGTCACCGCCTTGCCCGCCTTGACCTTGCACATCGACGATTCAAGCTTGTTCGGCTTCTGCTGATCGAGCAGCGCCGCCGCCTTGATCGTGAGCAGCCAGGCCGCGCGCAGCTGCGCCTCCATCTCCAGCAGATCCGCCTGCACGGCGCTCAGCTTGTGGCGCGGCGAGGTGTAATCCATCTTCACGCCCTCTTTGGCCAGCGTGTCGCGCGTGAACTCAAAGGCCGCGCGGCCCACGCCAATCGCGCTGGCGGCGACAATCGGACGCGTCGCGTCAAAGGTTTTCATCGCCCCTTTGAAGCCCTTGCTGTTCTTGCCCGTGTTGACCTCGGCGCTGCCCAAAATGTTGGCGCCCGGAATGCGGCAGTTGTCAAAGACAATCGTCGCCGTGTCGCTGGCGCGAATGCCCAGCTTCTCCTCGACCTTTACGATTTCGGCCCCCGGCGTCCCCGCCTCGACCACGAACGACTTCATCCCCGCGCGTCCGGCGTGCTTGTCCACCGTCGCCCACACCACCACGATGCCGTCGGACTCGTCGAGCGCGAGCTTGCCGCTGGTGCAGAAAATCTTCTGCCCGTTGAGCACCCACTCGTCGGTCGCCTCGTCGTAGGTCGCCGTGGTCTGGATGTTGCTGGTGTCGGAACCGGCCTGCGGCTCCGTCATCGCCATGGCGCCCCACTTCGGCTCGCCCTCGGTAAAGCGGCGCAGAAAGCGCTCCAGCTGCTCCGGCGTGCCCACGGCGTTGACCGCCGCGCCCGCCAGCGCGCTCGCCGGGATGCAGAGGTACGCGCCCGCGTCGCCCCAGCTCAGCATTTCAATTAGGTGAATCAGCGACATGTTCGCCATGCTGGCGTCGGCCTTGGTGGCCTTGGTCGCCGTCTTAATTTGCTGCTCCGCCGCCGCATCCAGCCCGGCGCCAGTGGTTACATTGGTGGTTACACTGTTGGTGATTTTGCTGCTTCCACTGCTGCCGTTTGTGTGCTGTGCACCGTTCGTGCCGTTCACTGCATGAGCACCATTTGCCCCATTTGTGCTCCGCCGGGCCCGCCGCAGCGACGCCTCCAGATTGGCGCGCTCCATCTCGGTCATCTGCGGCCAGATCATGTGGACGAACTTGTCCGGCCGCGCGTGCTCGTCGTCGTCCAGCCGGCGGCTCTCCGGCCGCATCACCTGCTCCGCAATCACTTCGACAGGCCGGAGTTGAGACTCGACGGCTTTGGGTAGTTCAAATTTGATTGACATTGGGTATTCCTTATTTCGTATTGCTTATTGCTTCGTAGTCGATCAAAAGGGTGAAACGCGATCCCGATTCGTGGGGAATACGAACCGTCATTATTTGTCATTCCTGCGGAGGCGGGAATCCACGCGCAGCCGACGAACCAAGTGCAGACAAGCTCCGTAAGACTTTGCCCCCTCGTTGGCCCGTACCTAGGGAAGGTACCCGATTGAGAATGCTCACTCCGCATTTCTGAATCACGTTTCTCTTCGTAATCGTGTTGCATTGGGGACACAAGTCGTCAACGTTTGTCATTCCCGTGGAGGCGAAAATCCATGCGACAAGCACCGAGCATCGAGGTGAGTAACCGGAATGTCTGTTACCCCTTCCATAGATTCCTGCCTACGCAGGAATGACAAACCGCGACCCCTTCAGCTCAACTCTGATCCGCGTTCTTCCGCGTATTTCCGCATCCAAATTTCTTCCCTACGCCATCACCAAGCCATCCCACGTCGCGAACCCTCTCCCGTTGCGCAGCCACAGCTCCACCGGGTGATCGCGCACGTAGCCGTGGCCGCCCAGCACCTGCAGCGCGCTGTCCGTCACCTCCATCACCATGTTGTCGGCGAAGTGCTTGGCCAGCGCGGCGGACTTGGTGGCGTCCTCGTTGTTGTCCAGCTTATAGGCCGCCTCCCACACCATCACGCGCGCCGATTCAATCTCAATCGCCATGTTCGCCAGCATAAAGGCGATGCTCTGGCGGTGGGCAATTGGCTCGCCAAAGGCCTCGCGCTCTTTGGCGTAGACCATGGCATATTCGTAGGCCGCCCGCGCCTGCCCCACCGCCAGCGCCGACGCGCCAATGCGCGCCACCGTCAGCAGCCGGTTGAGCCGCACGCCCCGTCGACCGCCCAGCCGATTCTCTTTGGGCACGACCACGTTTTCAAAGTCGACTTCGTAGACGGCCAGCGACTGCGCGCCCATCATCGTCACCCGCTCGCCGACGGTCACGCCCGGTGCGGCGCTCGGCACGATGTAGGCCTGCGTGCGCCCCTTGCCCGTGCTCGTCAGCTCGTTGGCGTAGACGAGCAGCCATTCGGCCTCGTTGGCCAGCGGCACAAAGGTTTTGCGCCCGTTGAGGACGAAGTTGTTGTCCTGCTTCTCGGCGATTGTCGCCATCTCGGCGGGGTCAAACTGATAGACGGGCTCCGTGAAGGCGGCGGTGGCTTTCGCCCGCTCTTCGTCACAAAAGCGGGGCAGGTGCTCCGCCTTTTGCTCCGGCGTCCCAAAGAGCGCAACGGGCGTGGCAAAGAGGCTCGGCGTCAGCAGGTGCAGGCTGATGCCCACGTCGCCCCAGCCCAGCTCTTCGAGATAGAGCGCGCTGGTCAGCGCCGAGTATTCGCCGAAGCCGCCGTATTCCGCCTCGATCGCGCCGGGCAGCAGCCCCAGCTCCCACCCCTGCCGCGCCACCTTTTCGGGCACGGCCTTGGCCTCCTCGGCCTCGCGGTGCAGCGGCCGCATCTGCTTTTCGGCAAAGCGGTGCACCGTCTCCACCAGCATCTTCTGTTCGTCGTCCATCTCAAATGAGTACATAATTGGGTTCCTTCATAAATTGCAACTTTTTCAACGCGGAGAGCGCGGAGAAGGAGGCGCAGAGGGCCGCCGAGAGCCGCCGCGAGAAGAGGAGCGGTTGGGTTGTCATTTCGAGCGGAGGGAGAAATCTTCGCGTGGCCGACGGTAAAACGGTGTCGAATTAACACAGTTGATCGGTCTGCCAACAAAAGATAGTTCTCCAAGTTTTTGTGGGGTGGGGCAAGGCTCGACCAACGGTGCGTCGCACTTTCCGAAGTGCGACGCACGTTTGTAGTAAGTCCTTCCCCTTTGGGTGATCGACCACCCAAATGTGCGATGCACCTGGGAAGGTGCAACGCACGCTGGGCCACCTTCCCCATTGCGCCCCACGATCCCTCAGAGAACCCAAAAGATTTCTCCCTTCGCTCGAAATGACACTCTTTTTCTTCTCCGCGGCTCTCCGCGGCCCTCTGCGCCTTCTCCGCGCTCTCCGCGTTAAATCTTCTTCCCTCACTCTACCCAACAGATGTTTCCCCCCCGTTGCCCCATTGTTGATGTTTGGTTCCCGCCACAGTTTTGAGTACAATGGCCTGCACCATGACCAAGCCCATCCTTGCCCCCGACCACTGCACCTCGCTCGACGATGTCCGTCGCGCCATCGACCATCTCGACCGCGAGGTTGTTGCCCTGCTCGGCCAGCGCTTTCAGTACGTCCAAGCCGCAACGCGCTTCAAGCGCACCAGCGAGGAAGCCCACGCCGCGGATCGCGTGCGAGCCGTGTTAAATCAGCGGCGGGAATGGGCGGAAGCGGAGGGGCTGGAGCCGGGCCTGATCGAGGAGATGTACGCCAATTTGATCGCGTACTTTGTTCACGCGGAAGTCGAAATGCTGGAGGGTCGGCATAATGAGTGAACACTTTCGTGGCGCCCGCATCGCCCTCGTCCACGACTGGCTCAACCAGCGCGGCGGCGCGGAAAACGTGCTGGAGGAGTTTGTCGATCTCTTTCCCGGCGCGCCCGTCTACACCAGCATCTACGCGCCCGAGCAGATGCCCGATGCCTACCGCGACTGGGACGTGCGCACCAGCTTTATGCAGCGGCTGCCCGGCGTCGCCGCCCACCACCAGCGCTATCTGCCGCTCTATCCCCTCGCCTTCCAGCGCACCGATCTGAGCGACTACGACATCGTGCTCAGCAACAAAAGCGGCTTCTGCCACGGCGTCCAAACCGGCGACGCCGACCTGGATAACGGTGTTTTGGAAGGGGCGACCCACATCTGCTACTGCCTCTCGCCGACCCGCTTTCTCTGGCTCTACCAACACTACCAGGAGCGCGAGCAGTTTGGTCGACTTACCAGCGCCGCGCTCCAGCCCCTGCTCGCGACCCTGCGCTGGTGGGATTGGCAGGCCGCCCAGCGCGTCGACTACTTTATTGCCATCAGCAGCGAAATCGGACGCCGCATCCGCAACATCTACGACCGCGACAGCGTCATCATCCACCCGCCCGTCGACACCGAATATTTTGCGCCCAGCATGGGGCCAGGCGGTTATTTTGCGTCCGGCACGGGGCTGGGCATGCCGCCCACGCTCGGCAACTACTACTTAATCGTCAGCCGCCTCGTCCCCTACAAGCGCATCGACCTTGCCGTGCAGGCCTTCGCCCGCCTGCCCCACGAGCGCCTCGTCATCGTCGGCTCCGGGCGCGACCGCGCCGAGCTGGAAGCCAGCGCGCCGGACAACGTGACTTTCTTGGGTGGGCAAAGCCGGGAGCGGGTGCGGGAACTGATGCAGGGGTGCAAGGCGTTCTTATTTCCGGGGCTGGAGGATTTCGGCATCGCCCCCGTCGAAGCCATGGCCGCCGGGCGACCCGTCATCGCCTTTGCCGGCGGTGGCGCGCTGGACACCGTCGCGACAGGCGTTTCCGGCGAACACTTTACCGCGCAGACGGTCGACAGCCTGCACGAAACGCTCGCGTGCTTCGATGCGCTGGCGTACGACCCGGCGGCCTGTCGCGCCCAGGCGGAATTGTTTAGCACGGCGAACTTTCGTCGCCGCATGAAGAAGTACGTCGAGCTGATCGCCAGCAAGCGCGAGCGCACGGCGCGCGAGCGGTCGCTGTCGCGGGAGCCGGTCGCGGCAGGCTAAACGATTTGCACTTAACCTTTGAGAACCTAACCAATGGCAAAAGCACAAGATCAAGCAAAGTACGGTAGCACTAACATTTTTATTGCGAACGAGATCTATCCTGACGCACAAGGTTTGTTTGCGGTAAAAATTGAGGCTCTAGAACATATTAAGGATGACTGTATTATTGTCATAGATACAAATGTTTTACTTTTGCCATATAGCACTGGTCGTGAGAGTCTTCAGAGAATTGGAGAGACTTTTAGCCAATTAGTGGAATCAGGACAGTTAATTGTTCCGGGACAGGTTGCCCGTGAATTTGCTAAAAACAGAGCAACAAAATTAGGCGAACTCTTTCAGCAAATTACTAGAAAAGGAAATATCTCTAAGCTTCAAAAGGGGAAGTATCCTTTGCTGGAGTCTGTGGAGGAGTATAAGAAGCTTGTTGAACTCGAGAAGGAGATAGATAAGAAGCTTTCAGAATACCAGGACACGATAACGCGTTTAAAAGACCACATCAAAGCATGGTCTTGGGATGATCCTGTAAGCGTTTTGTATGCGGAAATGTTCAAGGATGAAACTATCTTCGACCCCGATTTTAATCGAGATGACATTTTACGTGATCTTGAGCGTCGACATGCGCACAATATACCGCCTGGATTTAAAGATTCTGGTAAAGATGACCGCGGCATTGGTGACCTACTTGTCTGGCATACTATTCTTGAACTTGCAAAAGAGCGAAAGAAAAGTGTAATTTTTGTGACGGGTGATGAAAAAGCGGATTGGTTTCACCAAAGCGAAAAACAAGCCCTCTATCCAAGATTTGAGTTAGTAGATGAATTTCGTCGTGCATCAGGCGGGTTTTCGTTCCATATTGTTTCATTCTCGAAGCTTCTCAATCTCTACGGTGCTAAATCAGACGTAGTACAAGAAGTGCGTAAGCAAGAGGCACAAGAACGAGCAGTTCAAAAGAGCAGCAGAGCGTCAAACGATCCTTTGTCTTTTTTAAGCCAAGCTATTCTGGTCGAAGAGCTCGTTTACTATTGGCTAACAGAAAAATTCTTCGGCGCATCTATCGAACGTATGTATGAAGGGGCAGACCAAGGAGTAGATTTTGTTGTACTTGACAGAGAGAAATCAGTAGCTGTAGAAGTAAAATATTTCTCAGAGAATCGCATGGTTGCCCGATCGTCGCTCAGGATGATCATGGAAAGACTTATTCAAAATGTGTCATTCTATGAGTTCGACAAATTACTGCTGATACTTGTTGCTGATTCGCGTGAAGGAGCTATTTATCTCAATACAGCAGCTTTTGATTTGTCCATCTACTATGAATCGACCAACGTTGAAATATTGTTTGGCTTTGTTACACCAGAAGGTGTATTTGCTGTTCTTTGACAGTCATCAATAACCATGGAACTTCGCGACTACTGGACCATCCTCCGCCGCCGCTGGTGGCTGCCGATTTTGCTGGCGCTGCTCGTCGGCGCGATCAGCGCTGGGCAGCTGCGCCCGTGGCAAACCCCGCCGCCGACGTACAACGCCTCGCTGCAGCTGCTCGTCAGCGTGCTGCCGCCGGCAAATGCGGACGCGACGACCTACGACCCGTACTACTTTGCCGCGCTCACGAGCGAATACCTTGTCGACGACCTGTCCGAGCTGGTGCGTGGCGAACTCTTTGCGCGCGAAATCAGCGGGCGGCTGGCCGAGGAGGGCGTCGACATCCCCGCGGGCGCGATCAGCGGCAGCGCCTTTACGGGTGACCTGCACCGCTTTGTCAACCTCACCGTTGCGTGGCCGGACGAGGCGCAGGCGCAGGCCATCATCAGCGCCGCGGCGGACGAGATCCAGCAGGACGGCGGCGACTATCTGCGGCAGCTCGCCGCGCTTCAATCCGAAATCGTGATCACCAACGGCCCCACCGTGAGCGCCGTCGGCCCCGGCCTGCGCTCGCAAATCGACCTGCCGCTGCGCGTGCTGCTCGCCCTTTTAGTTGGCATCGGCCTCGTTTTCCTGCTAGACTATTTGGACGCGTCGATTCGAGATCGGCGCGAAGCGGAGCGGATGGGGTTTGTCGTGCTCGGCGAAATTCCGAGGAAGTAGTGTGTATTACTTATTACTTACTGCTTATTGCGAAGAGGTTGGTTTCGTCGGCAACAATCCGTCCACGAACCAAGCATACACAATAAGCAATACGCAATACCTCCCCATCGATATTTCGTAACCCGTCTACTCGTTCAAGGACCCACCCATGACTCTCAACGAATACATTCGCATTCTGCGGCGCCGCGGCTGGATCATCGTCGCCGCGGCGCTGCTGGCGGCGGTCGCCGCCTTTGGCGTCAGCTACGTGCAGGAAGACGTTTACCGTGCATCGGTCGAGGTCAGCACCGTGCCGGCCCGTGCCGATTGGGGGCTCAACAATACAACCAAAGACCTCATGCGCAACTTCGTTACCCGCGTCAACACACATGAAGTGGCGCAGCAGGTTATTGACACCACGCAGCTCGACATGACGTCCGGTAACTTTTTGGCTCAGGGTAATCTCGCCGAGGACGCCAGCAAGCTAACCATCCGCTTTAACTTTGAGGCGCGCGATCCTGCCGTTGCCGAGCGAGCGGTGGTTGCCTGGGCGCAAAGTTTTATCGATGAGCGAACGTCGTACTACGCACAGCAGGACAAGCGGGACCGGATTGACGTCCGCTTTGTGAGCCAGTTCCCGCAAACCAGCAAAATTCAGCCCAACCCCGAAACCAACGCCATCGCTGGCGCGGTGCTCGGCACGATGCTGGGCATCGCCATCGTGCTGCTGCTGACGTGGATGGAGGCGGACCGGCTGCGCACGGTGCAGGCCGTCGAACGCGCGCTTGGCGTACCCGTCCTCGGCGCGATCCCGGTTGTGGACAGCCCGCGCGCGGCCCCGCAGCGCACGGCGCGGCGCGGTCACGTGGGTGCGCCGGAAGCGGCGTAGTCTCGATTTGCACATGAATGGAACGCGGATCGGGCGGATTGGGCGGATGAAGACGGATCAGAATCAGGAAAAATCCGCCCGATCCGCGTTCTATGCTGTTCTGCCCCACGCGCTCCTTGCCCTCGCCGTTCTCGGCTACGCCCTCTACTTTTCCTCCTACACGCTCACGCGCTACGCGGCCTTCGAGTCGCGCGCGCTGGACATGGGCAACCTCAACCAGGCCGTCTGGAACACGGCGTTTGGCGACCTGCTGCGGCAGACCAACCAGCCCGGCGTGCTCAATCGGCTCAGCCTACACGTCGAGCCGATCCTGCTGCCGATTGCCGCACTCTACCGATTTTTCCCGCGCCCGCAAACGCTGCTGATCCTCCAAGCGATCATCGTCGCCCTCGGCGCGCTGCCGACCTTTGCCCTGGCCCGCCACCAGCTCGGCAACCCCTGGCTTGCGCTCGTCTTCGCGCTCACCTTCCTGCTCAATCCCTCGATCCAGGCCGCCAACTTCCTCGAATTCCACCCCGTCACCCTCGCACCGACTTTTCTGCTCGCGGCTCTTTACTTTCTCTTTCAGTACGACGCGGCCCACAAAGAAAAAATCCGCATTCATCCGCGTTCATCCGCGGCCAAATTTTCTTTCTTCATAATTTTAGCCGCAAGCTGCAAAGAAGAAATTGGCCTGCTGACTTTTATGCTCGGCCTCTACGCCTTTATCTTTTTGCGCCGCCGCCGCCTCGGCGCGCTCACCGCCATCCTCTCGCTCGCCTGGGCGCTGACGGCCGTGCTCGTGATCCAGCCGCTCTTTGCCACGGACAACATCCACTGGGGCCGCTACGGCTGGCTCGGCGATGGCCCCGCCGAGATGGTCGTCGGCTTGGTGACGCAGCCGCGGGCGGTGCTGGCGCAGCTGGGCGAGGCGCACGCCCTGCGCTACGTCGCGCTGCTGGTGCTGCCCGTTGGCGGGCTGGCCCTGCTCGCGCCGGAGGTGCTGCTGCTGGCCCTGCCCTCGCTCGGCATCAATCTGCTGGCCGACGCGCCCTTTATGCACGAGACGAGCCGCCTGATCTACGCCGCGCCGATTGTCCCGTTTGCGACGGCGGCGGGGATTGTGGGCGCGGGGCGGCTGCACGCCCGTAGTGGCTGGGCGCGCCCAGCCACTACGGGCATTGCTGTCCTCGTGTTGATGGCGACCCTCGGCAACCAGCTCTTCTTCGGCTACTTGCCGATCTCACGCAATTACATTAACTATCGCCTCGCCGAACACGACCGCCGCGCCGCCAGCGTTCTCGATCAAATCCCGCCGGACGCCAGCGTCTCCGCCCAGGACAGGCTCGACCCGCACGTCAGCGGGCGCGAAACCGTCTACATTTTCCCACGCCTCAACCTCGAAAACGACCCCGCCGCCCCGCCCGACGCCGACACCGTGCTGCTTGACGCGACCGGCCCCGCCTGGCCGCTCCACCCCAGCGACGTGCGCGCCACGGTCGATGATTTGCTGGCGAGCGACTACGCCATCGCCGCCGCCGACCACGGCTACCTGCTGCTGACGCGCGACGCCAGCGCCACAGAATTTCCCGCTGCATTTTATGAAGCGTGGCACGCCGATGCGCTCGCAGGAAGCGCTGTCGCCGGCTTTGGCGACGCGTTGCGGCTGCTAGACTGGCGCGTGTCAACGCGGCCGCACACCGAGCCCGGCGAGCCAGCGGAGACGGTTGTCGAATTGTGGTGGGAGGCGCTGCGCCCGCTGGAGCGCGACTACAGCTTCTACATCGCCTTTGCCGACGCCGATCTCAACGTGCTGCACAGCAGCGAATTCTTTCCACCGACCGCCCAGCTTTGGTATCCGACTTCGCGCTGGCCGAGCAATCGGGTTATCCGGATGGAAACCTTGCCGTGGAATGCAGCCGAAGCGGGCCTGGACGAGTTTGTGCTGCTGCTCGGCCTCTATGCAGGCGACGGCTGGAGCGGCGGCGAGCGCCTGCCTATTGCAACGTCGGCCAACGCAACGCTGCCGCGCTTCGAGGGCGAGACGCTGCTGCGTCTCGGCGGCTACGAGTCGGCGCGCGCTGGCCTCTGGCGCACGCGCTGGCAACCCATCCCGCTCGACGGCGACGCGCCCGCCACCCCGCTCAACGCCCGCTTCGGCAACCACATCACCCTCGACGGCGTCACCCTGCCGAACAAAACGCTCGCGACAGGTGACGCGCTGCCCTTTACGCTTCACTGGCAAACGGCCCAGCCGCTCGCCGTCGACTATACGGCCTTCGTCCACTTGCTGGACGCTAGCGGGGAGCGCGTCGCCCAGCTGGATTGGACGCCCCACGACGCGATCAGCCAGCTGCCGACGAGCGCGTGGCTGCCGGGGCAGCCGGTCGTGGATGCGCAGGGGCTACCGCTGCCGGAAAATTTGACGCCGGGGACGTATTCGCTGATTGTGGGATGGTACGACGGGCGCGATGGGATGCGCTTACCGGTGGGAGAAGGGGATGTGCTGGCGGTGGGAGAGGTACAAATTGATTAAATCTATCCCGGTTCGGACAAATACAGCGGCGAGAGCCCGTCCAGTCCGTCGTTTGCACCCGCCGCCAGGTGCAGCGCAGCCAGCCGCGCCAGCGACCCAGCCCGCCGCAGCCCCGACACGCCGTCCACGGCCCGCACGTGCGCCAGCCCCGCCACGGCGTCCACCAGCGTCGGCGCGTGCTCGCCCACCAGCCACAGCGGCGACTCCGCCTCCTCGACACGCGCAACCAGTTCAGCCAGCGCCCCGTTGACGTGTTCCGCCGCGGACGGTCGCCGCAACGTGTCGCCCGCGCCAAAAAAGGCCCAGTTAAAGCGACCCCGCCCCGCCTGCATCGTTGCGCAAAGCTGGGTTCCCGCTGGCAGCAGCGTCAAAAAGGGCGCGGCGGTGACGCAGAGCGTGGGCAGGCCGATAACGCGCGGGGCTGGCTTATGCGCGCGCATCAGCCCCAAACCGATGCCCTTCACCGTGCTGATGCCGACGCGCACGCCGGTGAAGCTGCCCGGCCCCGTTGTTGCGGCCAGCGCCGTCAGATCCGCTGGCGCGAGATTTACCTGCCGCAGCAGCGTCTGCGCCGCGCCCAGCAGGTCCTGCGTCTGCCGTCGCCGCGCCTGCCACGTCCACTCGGCGAGCAGCTTGTCAGCTTCTAATTGTATTGTAAACGGCCAGCGAGGCGGTCGCCGTCGCCGTGTCGAGCGCAAGCAGCATGGAATCTCCTGGCGATGGGCGGAATAAACAAGGTTGATTTTATCAGCAGTTGGGTCGATGCGCTACTGACGAGAGGAGGCTCTTTCGTACCAAAGCAAATGACTTTTTGTACAGTACAAGAAGATTGTCAATGGTAAATAGTGAATGGCTAACGGTAAATGAGAAGAGGCGGACTTTTGTAACGGTGCTTTTTATTGCCACCAGCAGCCTCGCGTTTCCCAAAAAGCCAATCTTCTATGCTACCATGTAGCCAATCAGTTCACGCATCACGCGCCACTCACAGGAGTTGCCTTGCCCCCTCTCTATCTCGGCCTGCACATGTCGGTGGCGGGCGGCGTCAGCCAGGCGCTGGACCGCGCCGAAGCCGCGGGCAGCAACGCCGTGCAGATTTTCACCAAGAACAACCGCCAGTGGCAGGGTCCCCCCATCGATCAGGAGGACGTTGCCCGCTGGCGGGCCGAGATGCCGGCCCGCGGCATCAAGCGCGCCGTCAGCCACGCCAGCTACCTGATCAACCTGGCCACGCCCAAAAATCCGCTCTGGCGACAGAGCATTGCCGCCCACGCCGACGAGCTGCGCCGCGCCCACGCCTACGGCGTGCCCAGCGTCGTCCTGCACCCCGGCGCACACACCGGCTCCGGCCCGGATGCGGCGGTCGAGCGCATTGCGGCGGCGCTCAACAAGATTCACGCCGAGACGCCCGAGTGCAGCGAGACACGCACGCTGCTTGAGCTGATGGCTGGCCAGGGCACGGTGATGGGCCGCAACTTTGACGAGCTGCGCCGCGTGATCGAGCGGGTGGACGATCCGGCACGCGTAGGCGTCTGCGTGGATACCTGCCACGCCTTTGCCGCGGGCTACGAGCTGCGCACGCCCGAAGACTACGCAGCGCTGGTCGATGAAATTGAGCGCGAGATTGGCCTGGCGGCGGTCGGCTGCTGGCATCTCAACGACAGCCAGCACGATCTCGGCAGCCACCGCGATCGCCACACCCACATCGGCGAAGGCTGCATCGGCGACGACGGCTTCCGCCACGTAATCAACGATCCGCGCTGGGCGGGCGTGCCAATGCTGCTCGAAACGCCCAAAGACGACGACCCAGCGGACGATATCCGCAACCAGAAGCGGCTGGTTGGGCTAGTGGCGGATGCGGAGCGTGTGCCGGAGAGCTTACGAAGCTTGTAGACGCTGCTGACTTCCGCTGCCTCTGAGCGTTTCTGCGCAGCAGCACCCACCACTTGCCATAGCAACAAAGGAAACCGATGGAGCGACTTCCAACCAACGAACGCAAACCCATGGAGCGCGTGCTCTACGAGGTCAAGAAGGTCATTGTAGGGCAGGATCACCTGCTGGAGCGGCTGCTGGTGGCGCTGCTGGCTCGCGGCCACATCCTGGTCGAGGGCGTGCCGGGGCTGGCCAAGACGATGGCGATCAAGACGCTGGCCAACGCCACTGGCGGCCAGTTTCAGCGCATCCAGTTCACCCCCGATCTCGTTCCCGCCGACCTGATCGGCACGCGTATCTACAGCCAGAAGACGGGCGACTTTAGCACTTCGCTTGGCCCCGTCTTCACCAACCTGCTGCTGGCCGACGAGATCAACCGCGCGCCCGCCAAGGTGCAGAGCGCGCTGCTGGAGGTGATGCAGGAGCGGCAGGTCACCATTGGGCGCGAGACGCACCGCGTGCCCGATCCGTTCCTGGTGCTGGCGACGCAGAACCCCATCGAGTCCGAGGGGACTTACCCGCTGCCCGAAGCGCAGGTCGATCGCTTTATGCTCAAGGTGCTTGTTGGCTACCCGACGGCGACCGAGGAGTTTGTGATCGTCGAGCGCATGACGGGCGCGCTGCAGGCCGTGGCGCAGGTGCTCAGCCCGGAGCAACTGCTGGCGCTGCAGCAGGAGGCGGCACAGGTCTACGTCGATCCGGCGTTGATCGAGTACGCGGTTCGGCTCGTCGCCGCCACGCGCGAGCCCGCGTCGGTGGGCGAGGGCGAACTGTCGCCCTACCTGACCTTTGGGGCCAGCCCGCGCGCTTCGATCAACCTAATTCTTGCCGCCCGCGCGCTTGCCTTCCTGCGCGACCGCGCCTACGCGCTGCCCGAAGACGTGCGCGACGTGGCCCCGGACGTGATTCGCCACCGCCTCGTCCTCTCCTACGAAGCGCTGGCGGACAACGTTCAGAGCGACGCGCTGCTCAACCGCATCTTGGGCGCAATTCCCCTGCCGGAGGTCACTCCCCATGACGGCAACTTCCGCCGCGTCCCCGCCTAGCGCGCCCGGCCAAATCAGCAGCAGCGTGACCAACGGTGCGGGCACGCCGGAGCAGATTTTGCAGCGGCTGGAGTGGCGCGTGATCCGGCGGCTGGACGGGATGCTGCAGGGCGACTACCGCACGCTCTTTCGCGGCGCGGGCCTCGACTTTGCCGACCTGCGCGAATACCAGCCGGGCGACGACATCCGCCACATTGATTGGAACGTGACCGCGCGTCTGGACAGCCCGCACGTGCGCCAGTACGTCGAGGATCGCGAAATCACCGCCTGGTTCCTGCTTGATCTCAGCGCCTCGATGCGCTTTGGCCCGCTGAAGCAGCAGAAGCTGTCGCAGCTGGTCGACTTTGTGGCCACGCTGGCGCGGCTGCTCACGCGCGACGGCAACCGCGTGGGTGCGATCCTCTACCGCCAGCAGGTCGAGCGCACGATTCCGCCGCGCAGCAGTCGCAATCAAGTGCTGCGGCTGATCCGCGAGCTGACGCGCGAGGCTGAGGAGCGTTCGGCCTCTCCCCCTCAACGCCGGTTCGTCACCAGCGAATCGGGTGAAATCCCCTCTCCTCGGAGGAGAGGGGGTTTGGGGCAGAGGTCTCGCGCGGCAGACGATGGAACTTTACCTCGCCCCTTCTGGCGCAGGCTGTTCGGGCGCGACAACGGCTCCCACCCATCTTCGACGCAAACCACAACCGACTTAGCCACGCTGCTCCACGCCGGGCTCAACACCTTTCGACGGCGCTCACTCGTCTTTGTGCTTTCGGATTTCCTCAGCGAGCCGGGCTGGGCACGGCCGCTCTCGCTGCTTGCCCGCCGCCACGAGCTGATTGCAATTCGGCTGTGGGACGCGCGTGAAAGCGAGCTGCCGGATGCGGGGCTGATCGTGGTCGAGGATGCGGAGACGGGCGAGCATCTCTACGTCGACACGGGTGATGCGGGCTTTCGCCAGCGCTTCCAGGACGCGGCCCAAGCCCGTGAGGCAACGCTGGCCGAGGAGACTCGTCGTGCGGGCGTTGAGCTGTTTGCTATTTCGACCGATGACGATGTCACGAGCGCAATTGTGCGCATGGCGGAGCTTCGCAAGCGGCGGCGGTAGATTCCCTGCTCGTTCCCACGCTCTGCGTGGGAATGCCCTCTTCGACGCTCTGCGTCGCCGGGTGGCAGTCGAGTGATCTCGACCGTGGCGATGTGACGCAGAGCGTCCCGGCAGGCATTCCGACGCAGAGCGTCGGGACGAGCAATTTTTAATTCCATGTCATTCATCTGGCCCTACGCTCTCATTTCACTGCTCCTGCTGCCGCTGTTCGCGTGGCTTTATTTGCGCCTGCGCCATCGACAAGCAGAATCCGTGGCCAGTTTGGGGCCGCTCGGCCTCGTCCAAAATCAAGCCGGGCGTGCGCTGGGTCGCCGTCGACACGTGCCAGCCATCTTCTTCCTGGGCGCGCTGACCATCCTGCTCGTGGCCCTAGCGCGACCAGAGATGGTCACCAGCCTGCCGCGCATCGAAGGCACGGTGATCCTGGCCTTTGACGTTTCCAACAGCATGAGCGCCGACGACCTGGAGCCGACGCGGCTGGACGCGGCCAAGGCGGCGGCGCGCGCCTTTGTCGAAAATCAGCCGTCGACGATTCAGATTGGCGTGGTCGCCTTTGGCAACGGTGGGCTGATTACCCAGCCGCCGACGAACGTGCGCGGCGACGTGCTGGCCGCCATCAATCGGCTGAGCGTCGAAGGCGGCACGTCGCTGGGGCAGGGCATTTTTACGGCGCTCAACGCCGTGGCGGGCGAGCCGCTGGCGCTGGACGACGAGGCGATTGACCCCCAAAGCGGCGCCATCGACGCGTCGCGGCTGGAGATCGACAACTACTCTTCCGCCGTGATTTTGCTGCTGACGGACGGCGAAAATACGGGGCCGCCGGAGCCGCTGGAAATTGCGCAAATCGCGGCGGAAGCGGGCGTGCGCATCTACCCCGTCGGCATCGGCAGCGACGGGGGCGCGGTGATCGAGGTCGACGGCTTTAACTTGGTAACCCAGCTTGATGAAGTGATGCTGGAGGAGATCGCCAGCGTGACCAACGGCGTTTACTACCGCGCCGAGGACGAAGAATCGCTGCGCGAAATCTACGAGACGGTGGATTTGCAGCTGACGCTCGACCCGGAGATGATGGAGGTCACCTCGCTCTTTGCGGGGTTGAGCACGGTGCTGCTGCTGGTGGGGGCGGTGCTGTCGATGGCGTGGCTGGGGCGAATGCCGTGAGCTGGCTGGTGAGGCGATGTGGAGAAACAGAGACAACCGTGAAATTTACCTACATCGAAAATGGAACCGCTGCCGTTGCCACCTTGGTTTTCGGCATCATGGCTGGCTTTTTCTGGACGTATACGTTCAACGTGAATCTGGCCATGCTCGAAGTCGACGGCCCAACTTACGCAACCGTGCAGTCGCTCTTTAACGAGAACGTGCGGCACCTGATGTTCTTTTCGTTTTTCTTTGGTGGCGGCGCACTGTCGGCGCTGGCGCTGCTGGGCAACCTGCGGCGGTGGAAGACGGTTACCTTTTGGCTGCTCGCCGCGGCCTGTGTGATCTACATTTTGGGTGTAATCGTCTTTACGGCACAAGTTAATTTGCCGCTAAATGCCTACACGGAATCCTGGGACCCGCAAAATCTACCGGCTGATTGGGCGAGCGTGCGCGCGCAGTGGAACAGCGCCAACGCCATTCGCGTCGTCACATCGGGGTTGGCGTTTGTACTTGGCCTATTAGCGTTGACTCTTCGGGCTTCGACCGTGCGTAAAAATTGAGGTGGTACAGCGTGCGTGGCGCGTGAACTGATAGATAGCGTCGGTTCTGTTTTCGATGCGACCTAGTGAGTCAACCAGTTCACGCATCACGCACAACGCACCACGAAAAATCATGAATCTACTCTGGCCCTGGATCTCTCTTCTCCTCTTAATCGTGCCGCTGCTGGTAGCCCTTTACGTTTGGATGCTGCGGCGGAGGCGGCGCTTTGCCGTGCGCTATTCGAGCCTCTCGCTGATTCGCGCCGCGCTGCCCAAGCGCGCGACGTGGCGGCGACACCTGCCCTTCGCGCTCTTTGCCCTGGCCATCACCAGCCTGATCACCGCCGCCGCACGACCCGTGGCCGAAGTGCAGGTCCCGCTGAGCCGCGCCAGCATCATCCTCGCCATCGATGTATCGCGCAGCATGTGCGCCACCGACGTCGACCCCAACCGGCTGACGGTGGCGCAGGAGGCCGCGCTTGCCTTTATCGACGATCAGGCGGACGGCACGCAGATCGGCATCGTCGCCTTCACGGGCTTTGCTGAAATTATTGTGCCGCCGACCAACGATAAGCAGGAACTGCGCGAGGCCGTCGGCGGCTTTACCACGGCGCTGGGCACGGCCATCGGCAGCGCCATCCTCAAGTCGATCGACGCCATTGCCGAACTAAATGAAGAGGTCGCGCCCAGCGGCGTCAACCTGCAGGCGGGCGAGGAGGCGGGGTCGACGACGTTGCTGGACGAGCTGACCGTTGACGAGACGGGCTATCTGCCGGACATTGTCGTGGTGCTGACGGACGGGGCCAACAGCCAGGGGCCGCTGCCGCTGGACGCGGCGCAGCAGGCGGCGGATCGGCGGCTGCGCGTCTACACCGTCGGCTTTGGCACGGAGAATCCGGGCGAGATGCTCTGCACGCGCGAGCAGCTCGGCAGCGATCCCTTTGGTCGCGGCGGCGGCTTTGGGGGAGGCTTTGGCGGGGGGATGGACGGCAACTTTGGCGGCGGCGGCATGGGTGGCTTCCGCCGCTTCCTCGTGCTGGACGAGCCGACCCTGCGCGGCGTCGCTGATCTAACGGGCGGCGAATACTACCAAGCCGAAAACGCCGAACAGCTGCTGGATGTGTTCTTGAATTTGCCCACCAACGTCGTCCTGCAGACGGAGACGCGCGAGATCAGCGTGCTCTTCGCCGCGCTGGGCGCGCTGCTGGCGACGGTCGCGGTGGGGCTGTCGCTGCGCTGGAATCGGTGGCCGTAGATTTTCCTCACTGCGCCAAGCGCCCAAACCACTTCCAATACGAGACCGGCGTCAGCCGCGCGATGGCGGAGACCAGCCGCGCATCGCGACCGACCAGCACGCGCGGTCGCCGCTGCTCAACGCCCTTGACAATCGCCTCGCCCGCCACCGCTGGCGACAGGGTGAGCAGCCGTTTGGCACTTTTCTTCATTTGCGCTCGCTCCTCTGCGCCAATGGCTGCGGAGAAACGAGCATCTTGAGCGATCCGAGTCGCCACGCCGCCCGGATGCACCACGGTGACGCCGACGTTCGTGCCCGCCAGCTCGTGGCGCAGCGATTCGGAGAAGCCGCGCACGGCAAATTTGCTGGCCCCATACGCCGTTAGCCCCGGCGGCGCCAGCAGGCCCCAGACGCTGGACGTGTTGACGATGCGCGCGTCGTCGCTCTTTTGCAGCACGGGCAGAAAGGCGCGCGTCATGCGCACGACGCCGTAGAAGTTGATGTTGAAAAGCCAGTCGTAGTTGGCCTCGCTGATCTGCTCAAAGGTGCCCTCGACGGCGACGCCCGCATTGTTGAAGAGCAGGTCCACCCCTTCGTGCTCGCCAAGCACCTTCTCCGGATAGGCGGCGACGGCGTCGCGGTCGCCCACGTCGAGCCGGTGGCAGCTTGCACGCACGCTGTGGCGGGCGACCAGTTCGCCCGTTTCGGCTAAGCCCGCTTCGTTCACGTCCGACAGCGCGAGGTGGCAGCCCCGCTGCGCCAGCGACAGCGCCAGCGCGCGCCCCATGCCGCCGGCCGCCCCCGTGACCACCGCCGTGCAGTCTCGCAGCTGCATCGGGCTCATGCGGCGACTCGCTTTCCAGTCGAATGTTCCACAGCACGTTCAACTTCAGCCAAACGCTCCGCTTGTCGCGTGCCCTCGCCGCGCCGCCGAAACTCCATCGCCCCGTCGTTGACGCCGCTCATCCGCAAGTCCACCAGGTCGAGCAGGTAGTTCTGGTTGATCTTCCACGGCTTTTTGTCGCTCTGGCGGGGCAGCGAATTGACCGCGCGCTGAATGTAGCCGGAGGTTAGGTCAACGGCGGGGCGCTCGCTGAGCGACAGCCCCTCGCGCCGCGGCGTGCACTGGTCGTACCCGTGGCGATCCATGTAGTTGAGCAGCCGGCAGACGTATTGCGCAATCAGCTCACACTTGAGCGTCCACGAGGAGTTGGTGTAGCCAAAGGCCGAGGCGAGGTTGGGCACATTGCTGTACATCATGCCCTTGTAGCTCATCGTCTCGGCCAACTCCACGGGGCGGCCGTCCACCACGAGCTCCATACCGCCCATCAGCTGCACCTTCAATCCCGTGGCCGCCACGACCAGGTCGGCGTCGAGCGTTTCGCCCGAGCGCAGGCGAATGCCCGTCTCGGTAAACGATTCAACGTGGTCGGTGACGACCGACGCTTTGCCCGACTTGATCGCCTTGAAGAGATCGCCATCGGGCACGAGGCAGACGCGCTGATCCCACGGATTGTAGGTGGGCGTAAAGTGGGTCTCGACATCGTAATCGGAGCCCAGCGCTTCCTGCACGTACTTGATCATCGCCTGCTTGGTCAGCCCGGGCAGGCGGCGGGCAAACTGGTAGTAGTAGATGCCCTCCAGAATATACTTCCAGCGGGTGAGCCAGCGGGCCATCTTGTCCGGGAAACGGCGCGCAAACCAGTCGGCGATCTTGTCCTCCGAGGGGCGGGCGGCAATGTAGGAGGGCGAGCGCTGCAGCATGGTGATGTGCTCGGTCTTGTCCGCCATGGCCGGGATCAGCGTCACGGCCGTTGCGCCGCTGCCGATCACCACGACGCGCTTGTTGCGGTAGTCCAAATCTTCCGGCCACTGCTGTGGGTGGACAATGCGACCGGTAAACTGCTCCATGTGGGGCCAGTCGGGCATGTGGCCCTGTTGGTAGCTGTAGTAGCCGCTGCACATGTAGAGAAAGCTGCAGGTAAAGCGCACCGGCGTTTGCTCCGGCCCTTGCTCGGCCTCGACGGTCCAGCGCGCGTCATCCGTCGACCAGCTGGCGCGGCGCACCATGTGGTTGAAGCGGATGTGCTCGTCGATCTCGAACTTTTCCGCTGTTTCGTTGATGTAGCTTAAAATCGACGGCCCGTCGGCAATGGCCTGTGGATCGGACCAGGGGTGGAAGCCGTAGCCCAGCGTGTGCATGTCCGAATCCGAACGGATGCCGGGGTAGCGGAACAAATCCCACGTGCCGCCCAGGGCCTCGCGCCCTTCGAGCACGGCATAGCTCTTCGTCGGGCACTGCGTCTGCACGTAGTAAGCCCCGCTGATGCCGGAAAGCCCCGCGCCGACGATGATGACGTCGAAATGTTCAGGAGAGTGTTCAGCCATTATCTACTGCCCTTTCCAAAGCGTGCGAGGTTGCAGATTGCGCGGCTGCGTGCTCCGCCTGTTCGGGAGGAGCGAGACCGTCCAGCCAGCTAAACAATTCATCAAAGACGCGCTCGCGCACGTCCGACCGCGACAGCACGAGGTCGTGCAGCCCATCTTCGATTTCGACGACCTTGACGTTTGGCCCCAAACGTCGGCTTCCCTCACGGATGTGCTCGACGTTGAGCACGCCGTCGCCCGCCTGAAAATCGGGCCGCCACTGCTTGCCGCGCACGGTCTTGTCCGAGTGCATCACCAACACCGGGCACGCAATCGAGAGCCCGCCGCGCACGCGCTGGTGGGCGCGCGAGATCGCACGGAACCAGCCCGCGTAGTGGGTCAACCCGTTCATGGGTCGGTAGCGGGAGTCCATTGCCCATTCCCCCCGATGGTCGGCGTGGATGCTCTCCATGTAGGGGTTGCCGCCCTGCTCCTCGATCGGCAAATAGGGAAAGAGCGGCGCCAGCCAGGTGGACGCGCGAACGACCCATCTCGTTTGAGTATCCAGGTTGAAATCAAAGAAGGGGCTGTTGAGAAACAGGGCGTCGATGCGCCCCTTCTCCGCGCCTTCGTCCGCGTAGAGCGCGGAGGTCAACCCGCCGGTGGAGTGGCCGCTGAGCACGACCCAATCGTTTTGGTCTTGCTCGGTGGCAATCAGCAGCGACGCGGAAATTTCGGGGAAATACTCGCGCACATCCTTGCAGAAGGCCAGGCGCTGGCCCGCTCGCAGCGAGCGCCCGTACTTGCGCAGGTCGAGCGCGTAAAAGTTGAAGCCGCGCGCGTTGCACTCGTCCGCCAGGTGGGTCTGGTAGAAGTAATCTAAATAGCCGTGGATGTAGAGAAAGGCCTTGCGCGCGGGCGTGGTCGCCCTGCGTCGCACCAGCGTTGCCTGCACCGGGCCAGCGTAATCATCGGGGAAGTCCAGCGTGGCGACCTCGAAGCCCGGAAGCTCTGAATCGGGTGACCACTGGGGAACGTGTTGAGTCATCATTCATCCTAATGCGTTGTGTATGGTGGAGAACGAGCGCCGTCAGGGCCCCACCGCGCCAGAATCCCTGTGCTTGCGACCCGCTCTTGTCGAGCAAGAGCGTAGCATAAACATGTTGTCGGGCTGTTCAAGTTTTAATAATCGTGGAATCCATGTATAGCGTATGTTATGCTTTCTTACAACGTGTGTCAAGTGTTACACAGAATAGTGAAAGCTGAGGTTGCTCTAATCTCACATGGCAAATGGCTTCTATTTCTGCTATACTTCGAGCAGCCAGGATGTTTACCAAAACTTTTTCACCGAGCCTGCTGTTCAAGATATTGTGGGTGTATACCAAATTCGTCTCCTTGTGTTTGATCCAGAGAGGCAGGAGATTGTGCAATGGATAAGCTGAATCACTACCGAAGCATCATCAAGCAGCTGCTCTCGCAGCACGCGGAGCAGACATTGAGTTACGGCGAGATCGAAACGATTCCTATATTCGACGAACGGAGCGATAGCTATTTGCTCTTGGATGTAGGGTGGAGTAAGACGGGCCGCGTCTACGCCGTGCCGCTGCATCTGCGGCTCAAGCAGGGCAAAGTTTGGATCGAACGGGACAATACAGATGCGGAGATTGCCGAGGCGCTGCTGGCTGCTGGCGTACCAAGGGAGGACATCGTGCTCGGCTTTTACCGGCCAGAACGACGTAAGATTACCGAGTTTGCGGTTGCTTGAGGTGAATTACTGGACAGGTTGGCTTTCACTGCGGTGAAGTGTGGCAATTAGAAGTAGGCAAGCGCAGCGGATCGGCTACGGTGCTCAGGCGGATTGCAAGTGTGTCAAATGTGTCACTGAATGATTTATCAGTAGAAGGAGAAAATTTTGGACATGCAAGAAATACAAAGAATTAAAGATCAATTTCACGGAGGGCAATGGTCGCAATTTCTGGAGAGACTAGAAATTTCCGGTTTACGTGGATGGCAAGGGCAGTCAGTACAATTCCGTTTTCCCGTCACTGCGATCGTTGGCGAGAACGGCGCAGGCAAAAGTACCATCCTCAAAGTTGCCGCCTCAGCGTACGACCCTAAACAGGGTGCTGCATATTATCCGTCAGATTTCTTTCTCAGCACTCACTGGGATCAAGTTAGTGATGTTTCACTTTCCTACCGTATTCGGCTAGGCGATGATACCCGCTCTTTTTCCATTAAGAAGCCTAACAAGAGATGGAGCTATCCAGCAAAAAGATATCAGAGAGATGTATACTGGTTTGACGTTGCCAGAACCTTGCCGTTAGACGCATCAGCTGGTTATGCAAAAGTTGCAAAACTTGCGGCTGGGGAAGTATCAAATGAGGAGATCACCGAAGAATTTCGTAATCATCTCTCTCATATTTTAGGTCGTAACTATTCATCTGCTCGGTTCGCTTCACCAGATATCAATGCAGATCGAAAAGTAGGAGTGTTGGGGCGCGATTTTGGCGAAATATCCCAGTTTCACCAGGGAGCAGGAGAAGATACAACGCTTGATCTTATTCAGGCTCTTCAATCAGTACAAAAATACTCATTGATAATAATCGATGAAGTTGAAGCTTCCCTTCATCCAAAAGCACAGCGTAGGCTCGCGCGTTTTCTCCTCAATCAAGCTCGCACAAAACGCGTGCAGGTCATTTTATCTACTCACAGCCCCTATATCCTTGAAGAATTGCCAACCGAAGCTAGAGTACTTCTGATTCCCGCAAACGATGGACCTAACATTGTATACGGTGCAAGTCCCGAATTTGCTCTTAGTCGCATCGATGACTCCGTACACCCTGAAGCCTTTGTTTATGTAGAAGATATAACTGCAAAAATCTGGCTTCGGGAAATTTTGGCTTCACATCCTGAAGGTGGTGATCTTCTTCCTAGAATTAAAATCAACCCTGTAGGTCCTGCAAATGTAGTTACGTTAATGGGCAAACTCGCTCATGATCAAAAACTACCTCATCGTTCATTAGCTATTTTAGATGGAGATGCCGATTCATCGGAAGGTTGCATGTTGCTACCCGGCAAAAGCGCACCGGAAAAAGTCGTGTTTCAAGACCTTCGAGATGCAGGATGGCCACAGTTAGATGCACGTTTCGGGATAGGTGCAGGCACCCTCCTAGGCTACTTGGAAGATGCTATGTTGACTCCTGATCATCATCAGTGGCCTAAACTTGTAGGAGATCGGGTTATCAAAAGTGCACAAAGTGTCTGGGAGGTCTTGACGACAGAATGGTGTCGCTCATGCATGACAGACTCTGAGAAAGCGCAAATTTTTGACTCTATTCAAAGTCTGCTCAGCCAGAAAAAATAAGTACATTGGAGTGAAAAATTGGCTGGTATAGTGGCAATATAGAAAGTAATGCGTAACGATAGACTCTTTATATTACTATGACTCTATGACTAACACATCCCCCACCTTCACCCACATCGATCAAAACCGCGACGCCTTCATCCAGCGCCTTATCGCCTACGTGGCCCAGCCCAGCATCAGCGCACAGGGCATTGGCATGGCGGAGACGGCGGACTTTCTGCTGGAGCAGTTGAACAGCCTGGGCATGGAGGCCCGGCTGCTGCCCAGCGCGGGCTGGCCCTTCGTCTTCGGCCAGCGGCTTGACGCGCCCGGCAAGCCGACCGTGCTGCTCTACGGCCACTACGACGTGCAGCCGCCGGAGCCGTTGAGCGAGTGGCTGTCGCCGCCCTTTGCGCCGGAAATCCGCAACGGGCGCATCTACGGCCGCGGCGTGGGCGACAACAAGGGGCAGCACTTTGCCCAGCTGCTTGCCATCGAGTCGCTGCTGGCGACGCACGACAAGCTGCCCTGCAACGTGCTCGTCCTGCTGGAAGGCGAAGAGGAGGTGGGGAGCCCGCACATCGCGGAGCTGGTGCAGACGCACCGCGATTTGCTCAAGGCCGACCTCGTCGTCACCGCCGACGGACCGATGCGCGACGATACGCCGACGCTCTCGTTTGGCGTGCGCGGCGTGATGTCGTTTGAGCTGCGGGCAACCGGCGCGAATCAAGACCTGCATTCGGGCAACTGGGGCGGCGTCGTGCCCAACCCGCTGTGGACGCTGGTGCATCTGCTGGCGTCGATGAAGGACGAGCAGGGGCGCATCCTGATCGAGGGCTTCTACGACGAAGTCGCGCCGCCAAGCGACTTGGAGCGGCAGGCGCTCGACAATTTGCCCGTCGATGTCGATAGGGTCAAACGCAGCCTGGAAATCAATCACCTCGACGCCCCCATCGACCGCGCCTTCTACGACCGGCTTGCGCTCTGGCCCACGCTCACGATCAACGGTCTCCACGGCGGCTACGATGGGCCCAAATCCAAGACGGTGCTGCCCTCGCGCGCCGTGGCCAAATGCGACATTCGCCTGGTCGAGGCGATGACGCTGGCGGAGACGGCGCGTCGCGTCGAGGCGCACGTGAAGGAGCACGCGCCCGACGTCGAATTTATCCTGCTCAACGGCATGGAGCCGTCGAAGACGCCCTTTGAATCGCCCTTTGTCGAGCCGATCCGCGCCGCGCTTGAACAGGCGCAGGGCGAAGCGCCCGTCCTCGTGCCCGCCATGGGCGGCAGCCTGCCCAGCTATGTGTGGACAAAGATTCTCGGTCTGCCCGCTTTTGGCACGCCCTACGCCAACACGGATGAGGGCAACCACGGACCCAACGAAAATCTCGAAGTCGAGCGCTTTATCCAGGGCATCAAGACGGGCGCGGCGCTGCTGCTGAATCTTGGCGCAATGTGACGCATGTCTGAACAAATCGTCGTG
Source organism: Caldilineaceae bacterium (assembly GCA_965213595.1). Classification (GTDB taxonomy): domain Bacteria; phylum Chloroflexota; class Anaerolineae; order Caldilineales; family Caldilineaceae; genus JBCCFC01. The sequence continues at coordinate 658,381 of CBDBZO010000004.1, forward strand.
ATTGGCGCGGGCATCATCGGCCTTACCTCCAGCCTGCGGCTGCGGCAGGCCGGATTCGAGGTGAGCGTGATCGCCAAAGCGCTGCCCGCGCAGACGACCTCCGCCGTAGCGGGGGCGTTTTGGTATCCCTACAAGGTAGCGCCGCCAGCGCGAACGCACGCCTGGGCGGAACGGACCTACCAGGAATATCTTCACCAAATAGAGCACGGCACGCCGGGCGTCCACCTGGTTACGGTTCACGAATTTTTTCGGCGTGAGTTGGCCACTCCTGCATGGGCAGGTTTAGTGCAGGATTTCCGCCCCCTCGCGCCAGCCGAGCTGCCCCAAGGCTTTGACTTTGGCATCGGCTTTTCAGCGCCGCTGATCGACACGACAGAATACCTGCCCCACCTCCACAGCGAGCTTGAGCGCGCGGGCGTAGAGATTGCCGTCCGCGCGCTTGACCAGATCGAGCCGCTCTTTGATGAGTATCGAACCGTCGTAAACTGTAGCGGAATCGGCGCCAAAACGCTGGCTGGAGATGATGCGGTTTATCCAATTCGAGGCCAGGTCAAGCGCGTCGCCCCCGCTGTATGGGCGGACGCGCAGACGGAGCGCAAAATTTTGTTTTATCAGGAGGCCGACGCCGCGGCCTACGTGATTCCTCGCTCAAGCGACTGCGTTCTGGGCGGCACCTCCGAAGAGAACGACTGGGAGACAGCGCCCCGCGCTGCCGCGGCGACACGCATCAGGCAGCGCTGCGAAATGCTTTGTCCAAGCGTGAGCGAACTGGCCGACGTTGCGGATGCCGTCGGGCTGCGGCCCGGTCGGGGCGAGGTGCGGCTGGAGGCGGAAGCGCCGTGCGCCGGTAGCCTGCTCATTCATAACTACGGCCACGGCGGGGCGGGTTTTACGCTCTGCTGGGCCTGTGCCGACGAGGTGGTGGAGATAATAGAAAATCCGTGGTGAATAAAGGTCGGACTGTGTGATTGTGCATCAAATATCAACCAAATGCTTCGGCCAAAAAAATGCGACTTGCCCCCTTTACAATTGTGGACTAGAATACAACCGCCTCCCCAGTTTCTCAACGACACAATTCAATAACCCTCAGGAGAATCTCATGGATACAACGGTATCGATCAAGCGACGGCTCTGCGCCGTGCTCGCCCTGGTTTTGATTTTGGTGCTCGGCGCGGCCTGCACCGCCGCCCCCGCGGACACGCCGGCAACCGACAACGGCGCGGCCGCTGGCGCGAGCGAGCTCGAAATTTTCTCGTGGTGGACGTCCGGCGGCGAAGTCGAGGCGCTGGAGGCGCTCTACGCCGTCTTTGGCGAGCGCTACCCCGACGTTGAAATCGTCAACGCGGCGCTGTCGGGCGGAGCGGGGCAGGGCGGCAACATGAAGGCCGTGCTCGAAACCCGCATGCAGGGCGGCGAGCCGCCCGATTCGTTCCAGGTTCACCTGGGCCGCGAGCTGATTGACAGCCACGTTGTCGCCGACCGCATGGAGTCGCTCGACGCGCTCTACGAGGAGGAGGGCTACTACGACGTCTTCCCCGCAGACCTGATCGAGATTGCTTCCTACGAGGGCGAGCCGTGGTCCGTGCCGGTCAACATCCACCGCTCCAACGTGCTCTGGTACCGCACGGACAAGCTGGCCGAGGTCGGCGTGGAAGCGCCGCCCGCCACGTGGGAGGAGTTTTTTGCCGTGGCCGAGCAGCTGGACGCGGCGGGCATTCCCGCGCTGGCGATTGCCGAGAACGAGCCGAACTTTAGCGGCCACGTCTTCGAGAGCGTGCTGCTCTCGGTGCTGGGGCCGGAAGATTACCGCGGCCTCTTCGATGGCTCGGTCGGCTGGGACGATCCGCGCGTGACCGAGGCGCTGGAAATTATGAATCGCGTCTACGACTACGCCAACCCCGACTATCTCAGCACGAGCTGGGGCGACATCAACGACCGCTTCGTGGCCGAGGATGCCCCCGCCATGATGGTGATGGGCGACTGGACGCACGGCGTGCTCAAATCCAAGGGCTTTACCGACTACCAGTGGGCGCCATCCCCCGGCACGGAAGGCGAATTTATCGTGCTCTCCGATTCCTTTGGCCTGCCCAAGAATGCACCTGACCGCGAGGCGACGCTCGACTTCCTGCGCGTCGTCGGCTCGCGCGAGGGGCAGGACGCCTTCAACCCGCCCAAGGGCTCGATCCCGGCGCGCACCGATGCTGACCGCAGCGTCTACGACGAGTATCAGCTTTCGGCGATGGAGGATTTTGAATCCAACGTGCTCGTGCCCAGCCTCCAGCACGGCGCGGCAGCCAAGCAGAGCTTCCTGCTCGATTACGATTTGGCGCTGAACAACCTGGCCGCCAATCGCGATGTGGAAGGCACGCAGCAGATGCTGGTGCAGGCCGCGCAGGATGCGGGCTTTGGCGAATAGTTTGAGTGGTTCGTTAAGTTGAATGTTGACATTGCGCGCCCTCATCCCCAGCCCTTCTCCCAGGATGGAGAAGGGAGCTAAAGTCCCCCTCTCCCATCCTGGGAGAGGGGTTAGGGGTGAGGGCGGTTGTATTGCATTCATCCGCGTCCAAATTCTGCAACCTGCTGCCGTCCCCGAACTGAGAGAATTCCATGATTGGCCAAACTGCCAGCGCGCAAGGCGAGCGCGACCTCGTCGCCTCCACTGCACGATCCCCGCGTCGCCGCCCCGCCTGGCTGCGCAGCGACATGGCCCTGGCCGTGCTCGTGCTCAGCCCCTCGATCCTGGCGGTGGCGCTCTTTATCTACAGCTTTATCGGCTGGACCTTCTACATCTCCACCGTCGATTGGAACAGCGTCATCATCGACTACAGCTTTGTGGGGCTGAAGAACTGGACGCGCCTCCTTGGCGATCCGCGCTTCCACGCCGACCTGCGCAATCTGGTCGTCTACGCCGTCGGCTTTATGAGCCAGTGCCTGATTTTCGGCTTTCTGCTCGCCTCGCTGCTCGACCAGAAAATCAAGGGCGAGGCGATCTTCCGCACGCTCTTTATCTTCCCCTTTGCCGTCTCCGGCATCGTCACAGGCGTGGCCTGGCGCTGGCTGATGCAGCCGACCACGGGCGTCAACCTGCTCTTTGAGCAGATTGGGCTGGGCTGGTTCCAGCCGCTGTGGGCTTCGCACCCCCAACACGGCATGTGGGCCATCACCATCGCCGCCGCCTGGCAGTTTACCGGCTACGTGATGGCGCTCTACCTCGCGGGCTTGCGCGGCATCCCCGCCGAGCTGCGCGAAGCCGCCGCCATCGACGGCGCGGGCACGGTCGCCATCTACCGCCGCATCATCATCCCGCTGCTGATGCCCGTCACCTTCACCGCCATCGTGCTGACGGGCATGAACTCGATCCGCGTCTTCGACCTCGTCGCGGCCATGAGCGGCTCCGGCGCCGCCTTCTCCACCGACACGCTGGCCTACTTTATGTTCCAATCCACCTTCGGCGCCTACCGCTACTCGCTGGGCGCGGCCATCGGTGCCTTTATGATTATCCTCTCCGCCTTTTTGGTGATTCCGTACATTCGCAGCACCGCCCAGGAGGTGGAGCGATGAGTCTATTGTAAATTGTCGCGCCAAATGCTACACTAATGATTGAAAGCTTCAAACACAGGGGGCTAAAACGCTTCTACGAACGAGGCGACCGAAGCGGCATTGGCGCAAACATGCGCCAGGGTCGAGGAAATTTTAACGGTGCTTGACGCAGCGGAATCGCTCGACGATTTGGATGTTCCTGGTTACCGCCTTCACCCGCTTTCAGGGAATAGACAAGGTACTTGGAGCATTCGGGTTACGCGGAACTGGCGCATCACGTTCCGCTTTGAAAACGGCGCTGCGCTGGATGTCGATTTGGAAGATTATCATTAGAGGTTGTGGCAATTATGGCTATGAAGAATCCCGCGCACCCAGGGCGGATTGTCAAGGGGTGCATTGACGATTTAGAGCTGTCCATCACTGATGCCGCAGGCGTCTTAGACGTATCTCGATCCACCTTATCAAGGCTTCTAAACGGCAAAGGGAGCATTTCTCCGGAAATGGCCCTGCGTCTCTCGAAGGCCTTTGGCAGCACGGCGGGTTTCTGGCTGCGTTTGCAGCTCAACTACGATTTGGCTCAAGCCGAGAAAAACGCCGATAAAATTCAGGTGCAGCGGTATGTTGCGCCAGCTTCTGGCACCGAGCAGATGCGTGCCCATGCCTAACGTTTAGCCCCCTGTGAGGCAGTTGAAATTCTGGAACCCCGACTATGTTACAGCGTGTCTGGAACCGCAGCGCCATCTATTTCGTGCTGCTCGCCTTTGCCGCCTTCTACCTGATGCCCTTCTACGTGATGATCATCACCGGGCTAAAACCGTATGAAGATGTCAACGTCACCCGCATGTGGGAATTGCCCAACGGGCTCTACTTCGAGAGCTTCTTCGAGGCGTGGCGACTCGTCGCCCCCAACTTCCGCAACAGCATGATCGTGACCGTGCCCGTGGCGCTGATCTCCTCGCTGATTGGCTCCGTCAACGGCTACATCTTTGCCAAGTGGCGCTTCCGCGGCGCGGACACGATTTTCCTGCTCTTCCTAATCGGCATGTTCCTCCCCTACCAGGGCATCCTGATCCCGCTGGTGCAGGCGCTCCAGCTGATCGGGCTCTACGGAACCATCGCCGGGCTGATTCTGACCCACACGATCTTCGGCATCCCCATCACCGCGCTGCTCTTTCGCTCCTACTTCGCCGGCATCCCCAACGAGCTGCTGGACGCCTCCAAGATCGACGGCTGCGGCTTCTTTGGCATCTACCGCTGGATTCTGCTGCCGATTTCGCTGCCCGCCTTTGCCGTCGTGCTGCTCTGGCAATTTACCACCGTCTGGAACGACTACCTGATCGGCCTGGTCGTGCTCAGCAACCCGCTGCGCGCGCCCATCAACGTCGCCGTGCAAAACATTGCCGGCAGCTGGACGGTCGAGTGGAACGTGCAGATGTCGGCGGCGCTGATCGCGGCGCTGCCGACGATTGTCGTCTATCTGCTGCTGGGTCGGTTGTTTATGCGGGGGCTGTTGGCAGGGTCGCTGAAGGGGTAAAGTTTGGACAACCAGAATAGATGATAGAACCTCAAGCCGAGCTTTTCAATAGGTCGGCTTCTTGTACACTACTAACGGGTAATCCGTATAGAAAACTGAGAAGTTAGTATGCACAAGAAGAACCGGTTTCGCATTAGATTGGTTCTAACTCTTTTCATTGTAACTATTATATCGCTGAGTTGGTGCCTCTTTTGGCTCTTATCAGACATAGCCGTAGGAATTGTCTACGGCTATTTGCTCTTTCCATTACTCTTTCTCTTACTCATTTTGACACTAGCGTCTCGCAAAGTAAGAGAATTTGGCTCTCTATCTTTGACTAGCGTACAACTAATCTTGCTGATCACAACAACCATTCTTTTAGTACTCATGGCTCCGGCAACGGCATACTGGTATGGGTTTCAATTGAAACATCGAATAGAACAATTTATTGCTGCGACAGGAGCACCTACCGAGGATTATTATGAGTTTGTAGACCCTTTCTTTTCTCAATTTACCTACACAACGTATCGACGTGCATCTCATACGTATGACCTTCATGAAACACCTGCCGAATTCACAGAGCGATTTAATAAATTCTTAGCCAATAGCCCAGAGTGGACGTTAAATTATGAAGGACGAACTGAAAGGTTAGACAGGTGGATAGATGAAGGCTGGGCAAGTTGTGGCGACGGGTACAACTCAGTAGACATCCACTATTTTGCCAGGAATTGGGATACCATCCCTATTGATCCCGAAAAGAAAACCGGCTCCGGAGTGTATGCAAGAGTGTTCGCACGTAGAGTTGAAATAGTGGCGTATTACGGTGTCGATTCGTCATGTTTCTCTGTAGTGGAATCCATTGCTACCGATTAAAGTGTTCAGCAGAAAAGGCCTCCCATGCCCCAACCCAACATCCTCCTCATCATGACCGACCAGATGAAGGCGACGGCCAGCCATCTCTACGGCAACTCGTTCTGCGAAACGCCCTCGATGGCGCGGCTCGCCGACGACGGCGTGCTCTTCGACAACGCGATTACGCCGCACCCGCTCTGCTGCCCGGCGCGCGTCGCGCTGTGGACGGGCCAGTATCCCCACGCCACCGGCGCGCGCCGCAACCAGACGCCCATGCCCGCCGACGCGACCCACGCCTTCAAGCTCTGGCACGAGATGGGCTACCATTGTGGGTTGATTGGCAAAAACCACTGCTTTGAGACGGAGCAGGACCGCGCGCTCTTCGATACATATTGCGAAACCGGCCACGGCGACGTGATGGCGAGGACGCGCGGCATGGAGTGGGTGCGCCCGCTGGATGGCGTGCAGGCCGTTTATGATTTCCGACGCGATCTGGAATTTCAGAATCCCATCTTTCGCTACGGTTTTTCGGATTTCCCGCTCGAAGACTACTCCAGCGGCCTGATCGCCGCCCAGACCACGCGCTTCCTCGAACAGCGCCAAGCCGACGGCGACCCCTTCGCGCTCTGGGTCTCGCTGCCCGATCCGCACGAGCCTTACGAAACGTCCATTCGCTATGCCTCACAGTTTACGCCGGAGAACATCAAGCTGCCGCCCTGGCGCGAGGGCGAATTCGAGGGCGACGAAGTCCCCGAACGCAACAAGGTCCTGCACCAAATTCTCGGCGTTGAAGAGGTGCCGCGCGAGCAGGTGTACGGCGTGCTGGCGGCGTACTACGGCATGGTGCGCTTTGTCGACGACGCGCTCGGCCAAATTCTGGACGCGCTCGACGCGACCGGCCTGCGCGAGAACACCATCGTCGTCTTCTGCGCCGACCACGGCGACTTTGCCGGCGAGCACGCCATGCAGTGCAAAGGCGGCGTTTTTTACGATTGCCTCACGCGCGTGCCGCTGATTGTCTCGTGGCCGGGCGTGGTGCAGGCGGGCGTGCGCGAGGAAAGCCCCGTCAACTTGGTCGACATTGTGCCGACGCTGCTGCACTTGCAGGGTGAAGAAATCCCGCGCGCCATGCAGGGCGAGCCGCTGCCGACAGTCACGGATGCGTTGCCGCGCGAGGCCGCCTTTTCCGAATATGGGGCGGGCGGCCCGCCGTTCAAACTGGAAGACTTGGAGCAGCTGCCGCAGCCCTACGGTCGCCGCGCGCTGATGGAATCGCTCTACTGGCGCGAGGCCGAGGGGCGGCGCAAGATGGTGCGCACGCAGAAATGGAAATTCGTCCACGATCCGATGGGTGATTGCGACGAGCTTTACGATTTGGCAAACGATCCCTGGGAGCTGACCAACGTGGCGGGCGATGCGTCGCACGCGGCGGTGATCAGCGAGCTGCGCGCTCGGCTGGCCGATTGGAGCATCCGCACCGAGGATGCCCAGCCCGTGCCGCTGCCGGAAGTGGGTGGCCGCAGTTTTGGGGGGTAAGGAGCTTCGGCGCATCCGAGTGCTTTTTGGGAGCTTGCCTGCTGAAATACTGTATGGTGTCTTTTGGTAAGTTGAATCACTTTCTCGATTCAGCTTTACTACTCATTGACCACCTCCATCGACAAAATTGAACCAACAGATCGCTCCGGCTGGTTGGCGTAAACGACAACGCTGCCCGCTAGCTGCGGTTGGTAGAATGCGATCCAGGGCTGCCCGCGATAGGCGTGCGCCAGCGCCGTCACCATCCAATGCGGCAATCTACCGCTGATGGCGACGCCGCGCTGACGCGTTGGCTTTGGGACGCTGAGCCGAATCGCTTGACCAAGAGCCAAATTCGCAACGTCTTTGGCGAAGTGCGCAAGATCGAGGCGCGCTGGAGCCAGCCGGAAAAGAACGCGGACGAGAATCTGCGCCGCCTGCAGCTGCTGCGCCCGCGCATGGCCTACCAGGCGCGCCGCGAGCCAAAGGCCGAGCCGCTGCTCAACGTGCTGGGCGACGCCATTACGATAGTCGCCCACGCAGACGACACGACTAAACAGCATCGGCGCTTTCGGCATTTTGTCGAATTCTTCGAGGCGGTCTTGGCCTACCACACGGCCAAGGGCGGCAAGTAACTCAAGCTTCTAGCAAAAGACCAAACAACATAGTGGGCGGCGCGGAACTGGCCGAGTTGGACAAGTTTGTTGGTCAACAGCGTACGGAGATGTTGCTGAACCACAACCAAATCCTCGATGCTTTTTTGCAGCGGCGCAAAGGTCAAAACCAGTGGCGGGCGGGCGCTGAGCGGCTGGTCCGCCGGATCGCGCTCGAAGACGAACTCGTCGGTCAGCGCCTTGGCGAGCAGCCCCAGCCAGCGCGCCAAGGCCTGGTAGAGGAGGTCGCGTCTGGGGGGCAAGAGCGGCTGGGCGGCCTCCACCAGGCGCAGCAGCGCGTCGGCGGCCAGGGCGGTGCGGCGCTCGCGGGCGTCGCGCTCGGCTGGGTCGAGCCACGCTTCGGCGCGCTCGTCGTCCGCGCCCCAGAGCTGGGTGCAGAGCGCGTCCGTCAGGCCGGGCAGCGTCCAAGGCAGATCACCCACTTGGGCAGCCACTCCAGATTTAACTTACCGGAAGAGAGTTGGGCGCGGCCCTTGACAGAAGAAGGCTCGCCTGTGCTATCCTGCTCGCCGCGACGGGGAGCTCTTGCTCTCCCTTGGCTCGGTCAGCCGTCGCCGCTTCACGCCCAGCACAGGCGTCGCCGCTGTTCAGGGCCGCGGCGCTCTATCCGACTACGTGCCCTGTGACATGGCTTCCTTTTGCTGTCAACGTATTTCAGGACTTGACACGAATTCCACATACAACTATTTTCATTTTACAAAAGAATATGAGAAAGAAAGCAAGACACAATGACCAATCAAAACATCCTCGTCGGCGTAGCCTGGCCTTACGTTAACGGCGAAAAACATATTGGGCAGATTGCCGGAGCCTACCTGCCGCCGGATATTTTTGCGCGCTACCAGCGCCTGGCCGGCAACGAGGTGCTGATGGTCAGCGGCTCGGATACGCACGGCACGCCGATCACGCTGCAGGCCGAGAAGGAGGGCGTTGCGCCGGAGGAGATCATCCGCAAGTACCACCGGATGTTTGTCGACGGCTGCCTCGCCATGGGGTTGACCTTTGACCTCTACACCCACACCGACACGCAAAATCACTGGGACGTGACGCAGCAGATGTTTTTGACGCACCTGGAAAACGGGTACGTCTACCAGGACGTGCAGCAGCAGCTCTTTGACCCAGAGGCCAATCGCTTCCTGGCCGACCGCTACGTCGAGGGCACGTGCCCCGTTTGCGGCTTCGAGGATGCGCGCGGCGATCAGTGCGACAACTGCGGCTCGCTCTACGACGCGCTCGAACTGAAAAATCCGCGCTCGAAGATCACGGGCAACACCGATTTAGAAGTGCGCGAGACCGAGCACTTCTTTCTCGACATGGCCAAGATGAACGAGCCGCTGATCGCCTACCTGGCCGACAAGGAGCACTGGCGGCCCAACGTGCGCAACTTCACCCGTGGCCAGCTCGATCTGCGCGAGCTGCGCGGCCGCCCCATTACGCGCGACATCGACTGGGGCGTGACGATTCCGCTGGAGGGTTACGATAGCAAGCGCATCTACGTCTGGTACGACGCGGTGATCGGCTACCTGAGCGCAGCCATCGAGTGGGGTGCGCTGCGGGGTGACGAAGAGCAGAGCGCGTGGCGGCGGTGGTGGGACGCGACGGTCAATCCCAATGCGCGCATCTACAACTTTATCGGCAAGGACAACATTCCCTTTCACACGATCATCTGGCCCGGCATGTTGATCGGCTACAACGAAGGTAGCGAAGAGTTGAACCTGCCCTACGACGTACCGGCCAACGAATATCTCAACCTCGGCGGCTCGCAGTTTAGCACCAGCCGCGGTAACGTCATCGGCTTCAACACGGTGCTCGAAGAGTACCAGCCCGACGCGTGGCGCTACGTGCTCACGGCGCTCGCGCCGGAGACTTCGGACGTGGAGTTTACGTGGGATGATTTCCGCGACCGCGTCAACAACGAGCTGGTGGCGAACTGGGGCAACCTCGTCAACCGCGTGCTCGGCTTTGCCTACAAGCGCTTTGAGGGACAGGTTCCCGCGCCGGGCGAACTCGACGAAGTCGACCGGGCGCTGCTGGACGAAATTCGCGCGGGCTTTGACAGCGTCGGTGCGCTTTACGATGCGGTCAAGCTCAAGGCGGCGCTAACAGAAGTGCGTCGGCTGAGCCAGCGCGTCAACCAGTACCTGAGCGACCAAGCGCCCTGGAAGTCGATTAAGGAGGATCCGCAGGCCGCGGCCACGGCGGTCTACGTCGCGCTACAGGCCATCGACTGGCTCAAAATTATGTGGTCGCCGATTTTGCCACACAGCAGCGAGCAGCTGCACGCGCTGCTCGGCTACGACCAGCCGCTCTTTGGGCGGCAGTACACCGAGCGGGTCGAGGACGCGCGGGGCGAGCATCTGGTGCTGCGCTATGATGGCAGCGAAGCGTCGGGTCGCTGGCGGCGGGGGAGCTGTCGGCGGGGCAGGCGCTGCAGTCGCCGAGCGCGCTCTTCGTCAAGCTGGAGGATGAGGAATAGAACCTTTCGCTCGACTAAAGGTGGGGCAAGTTTATGTCCGAAATTTCACGCTTCTACGGCATTATCATCCGCATGTACCCGGAGCGTGGCGAACGCCATCACTTGCCCCATTTTCATGCATATTACCAAGAGAATTCTGTCAGCTACTCAATTGAAACAGTTGAGGCAATCTCTGGTGAGCTACCGAGACGGCAGCGTCGCCTGATCGAAGCCTGAGTTGAATTACATCGAGATGAGATCGAAGAGAATTGGCGCCGCATGTATAGTGGTCAATCGCCGAGAAAGATTGAGCCGCTGCGCTAAAGGAGAAACTATGCAACGTTACGAACACCCAATCTTCTACGTCGAAGCATTTGAAATCGTTGGTCCACATACGCTACATATTGAATTTGACGACGGTTCAGAACAGGTTGTTAATTTGGAGCCAGTTTTGCGTGGTGAACTGCTGGGACCCCTCCACGACTTGACCATCTTCAATCAAGTGCGGCTCGACCCCGAAATTCGCAATCTGGTCTGGCCCAACGATGCTGCCTTTGATCCAGAAACGCTACGAAATTGGCCGCGCTACAAAGACGAATTTATCAGAATGGCCCAAAGCTGGGAAGCCGTCGCGGCGGATTAAGGCGCCGCGACGGCTTCCCAGCCAAAATCCGCGTAAATCCGCGTTCATCCGCGGCCAAACTTTCTTGAGTATTTCACCCTAATGGCTAATTCCATCCGCATTGGCAAAATCGTCAAATCCAACACCCACGTCGACTACGTCTGCCAGATCGACGCGCCCGGCGAAAGCGACGGGCCGCTGCCGGAGCCAACCGATTTTTCGTTTGGCACCTTCGCCGCGATTCAGCTGGAGAACGGCAACCAGCTCGTCGGCGTGATTTACAACACGCTGCTCGTTAACCCGGACTTTGGCAACATGGGGCCGCGGCTCAGCCCCTCGGCGGAGCTGGAAGTCTTTGCGCCGGACTATCTGGCGGAGACGGCGACGCTGGTCGGCCTCATCGCCGTTGGCTGGATCGATACGGCAGGCGCACACCACCAGGGCGTGCCGGTGCTGGCGGGCACGGTCAACAACGCCGTCTATCGGCTGGACGACGACGCCCTGCGCGTCTTCCACTGCACGCCGGATGGTCGCCCACGGCTGACGTACATGCCGCTGCTGCTGGCGCAAAACAATCCGCTCGTGCCCACACTGCTGATGAACATCCTCGACACGCTGAGCGATTTGTTCCCGGCGCAGCGCGATTCGCTGGGCGTCATGCGCAACAATCTGGCGTGGAAGAGCATCGTGCAGCCGACGGGGTAGGCAATTACGCCCCCAACGACGGCATCTCCACCGCCTGATCGCGCCGCTGATCCATCCCCGCCTCCATCGACAGCGGATAGCGCGGCGGCAGGTGCGAGACGTCGTTGAGCCGCGCCAGCGCCTCCGCCGGCAGCGACCAACTCCCCGCATCGAAATTATCGCGCGCGTGCTCCAGCGTGCGCGCGCCGACAATCGCGCTGCTGACCATCGGCTGCTCCAGCACCCAGCGCAGCGCGACCTGCGCGGGCGAGCGGCCCAACTTCTCGGCCACCTCCAGCAGCGCGGCCAGCGATTCATCCGCATTCTCCGCAAAATATTGGGACGGGTAGGCCCACCCCTCGTCCGAGCGCGTGCCCTCGACGGTGCGCTCGCCGGGCTGATATTTTCCGGTGAGGAAGCCGCCGCCCAGCGGGCTCCACGCCACGATGCCCAGCCCCTTTAATTCACAGACCGGCACAATCTCCTGCTCGATGTCGCGCACGACGAGGCTGTACTGGGGCTGGTAGGCCACGAAGCGCGCCCAGTCCTTGCTCTCGCTGATCCACATGGCCTCCATCAGCCGCCACGCCTCGTAGTTGCTGCACGCAATGTAGCGCACCTTGCCCTGGCGCACGAGATCGTCCAGCGCGCGCAGCATTTCGTCCAGCGGCGTCTGCACGTCCACGTGGTGGATGTAGTACAGGTCGACGTAGTCCGTCTGCAACCGGCGCAGGCTCTCCTCGATGGCCTGGAAAATGTGCACGCGCGACATGCCCGAATCGTTGGGCCCTTTGCCCATCGGATTGAAAAACTTGGTGGCGATCACCGCGTCGCGCCGCCGGTTTTTGAGCGCCTTGCCCAAGATCGTTTCGGACTGCGTGGCGGCATAGGCGTTGGCCGTGTCGAAAAAGTTGATGCCCGCGTCGAAGGCCAGATCGACCATCTGCTTTGATTCCGCCTCGTCCGTGCCGTGGCCAAAGGTCATCGTGCCCAGGCAAATTTCCGAGACCTTGAGGCCGCTGCGGCCCATGCGTCGGTATTCCATCGTGTGCTCCTTTGTTCAGAAATTAATCCACGAAGGGCACAAAGAGCACGAAGGGAAGAACGTCGACGTTCTGCCTTCGTGTTTCTTCGTGCTCTTTGTGGATCGCTTTAATTTGCTCGCCGCCACATCATCGAAATGTCGTCCTTCGGCTCGAAGCCCAAAATACGCTGCGCTTTGTCGTTGCGGAAGACGCCGTGGGGCATGTTCGTAAAGATGTTGAAAATTTCACACTTGGAGGGCAAGCTGCCCAGCTCAATGTCGAGGCCAAGCGGGAAGATTTCGGCGGCGTTTTGCCACGAGATCGCAAAGGGCGCGTGGCGCTGGCCCGGCTCGACCTCGCTTGGCTCGCGGAAGTGGTAGAACAAATAGGTCTGCACAACCACGTCGTGGTGCTCCGTATAGATGCGGCAGATTTCCTGGCCGAGCGATTTGCTGAGCGCATACAGATTCGTGCCGGGCTGCGGCGGCACGTCCGGCGAGATGGCGTAATCGAAGTGCTCGTACGTTGGCCCGGCGACGGTGAAGTGCGGGCCGGTGTTGATGACGCGGCGGATGCCGTGCGCCACGGCGGCCCGCATTACGTTGAGGCAGCCCAGCGTGTTTACATCGAACGCGAGCTGCCGATCCTGCCGCACGACGGAGAGGTTGATGATGGCGTCCATGCCCGCCGCAGCCTGCATCACCGCGTCGCCGTCGGCCACGTCCACCTCGCGAAATTCACCGCGAAAGTCCAAGTCAAGCGGCTGCACATCGGTGACGCGGAGATCGTAATCATTTTCCAAAACGGGCACAACGTGTGGGCCGAGCATCCCGGCCCCGCCGAGGATTAAAACATTCATAGTTCGTAAGTCCTAAAATTTTAACGCGGAGGCGCGGAGGCGCAAGGAGAAAGTGGTGTATATCATTTCGTTCGGCAACGGTCGCCCATGCGACACCGTAGGGAGAAATCTGTTTGCAGCCAACGACTACATTTGGATTAGCGCAGTCGGCTCGTTTACGACCAAGAGATTTCTCGCATTCGCTCGAAATGACAATTTGCATCCTTCGCGCCTCTGCGCCTCCGCGTTAATTAGGTTGATAATCGAGCAGCGATTTTGCCTTCTCGATGGGAAAGCGCGGGTTGTCGACCTCCGGCGCCAAGTGGAAGATCGACCAGCGCAGTGCATCGTCCTGCTGCAAATAGCGCAACGCGCGCTCGACGGCGTGGGCCACCGCCGCCTCGTCGACCTCGCCGACGCGCAGCACGGCCACGGCAAGCTTGTGCTCGCGGGCGAACTCGCGGGCGGTATACTCGGCGAGGTGCGCCGCAAGCAGAGAGGGCTCCGTGGTGGGCAGCGGGCGAAAGCGCTCGTCGACGCGGTAGGCGGGATCGTAGGCGTCCAGCAGGTCGAGCGTGCTGAGGAGCACGACGCGCGGCACGCCCGCCTCGCTGCCCTCGTCGCTAAGAGCGCGCAGCAGGTTGTACGTTTGCCGCGTAGCAAAATCAACCGCGGCGTGCTCGTCTTCAAAAGTGAGCGGCGCGATGGGGTGAACAAGCGCGTCTATTCCCTCGACGAGCACGTCTGTTGTCTCGTCGTGTGGAAAGGGGGGCGTGGCGCGGTGAATGGTGTGGGCAGTCGAAAGTGAATCGGCCAGCGGTTGAGCAAGTGGCGAAGCGGTGGTGAGCAATAGATTCATGGCTGAAGAGTTAGCATGATGGATAAAAGTGGAAGACCTGTCGCGTATTGTAGCGCAAACGCTTTGCGTGCGCTAGGCGCGTGAATCGGCTTAGGCCAATCCAAGGAAATAAACATACCGGTTGGGGTCAACGCCTCACCTCCCCCAACCCCCTCCTCTCCACGCGTGGAGAGGAGGGGACTATCCCGTCGCCTCGTTAACCAAGCGACAGCGAGGGGGTGGTGAGGCAGAAGCGTGACCGCTCTGGTATAGTTTACTCCTTGGCATAGTCTTACTCCTCTTCACGCGCCCGCGACTCGCGATCGGCGTCGACCTCCGTCTGCTCCTCCGCCCGCACCTCGATCTCGCGGTCGCCAAGCATGTCCTCGACGTAGATCATCTGCACCGCTACCAGCAGCACCGCCGCGATGGGGCTGGCAAGCAGCACGCCCAGCACGCCAAAAATGATGCCGAAGGCCACTTGCGCCAAGATGGTGAGCACCGGCGGCAGGTCGACGGCGCGCTTTTGGATCACGGGCGTGAGGAAGTAGCTTTCGACAAACTGAATGCCCACGTAGAGCAGGAAGACGTAGAGCGCCTGCTGTGGGCTGATAGTCAACGCGACCAGCACGGGCGGGATGTAGGAAGCAATGACGCCGACGATGGGCACAAACGAGAGCAGCCCGGTTAGCACGCCCAATACTAGGGCCAGCGGAATATCCAGCAGCCACAGACCGGCAATGGATAGCCCACCCACAATCAGGACCGACGCGCCGCGCGCAATCAAAAACCAGCGCAGCGTGTAGCCCAGCGCGTAGAAAATTTCGCGTGCCCGATCGCGGCGATGTGTGGGCACAAGCCGCACCATGCCATTGACGTAAGATTCTGGACTGATGGCGAGGTAGACGCCAACGAAGAGAATGATCAGCAGGTTGGTCAAGCCGTTGAGCGCGGTCGAGAAGACGCCCGTGACGCGGCTCAGAATGCCCGGCCCGCGCTGGATCAGCGACTCGGCCCCGGGCATCTGATCGCGAACCGTCGCCCACGACCAGGGCAGCTGTCGGTTGACAAAGCTGCGCACCTGCTCCAGCGACAGGTCGATGCTGTCGATCAGCACCTGGCTCTGGCCGGCAATGGCCGGCGCCATCCACCAGACCATGCTTACCAGCCCCAGCAGAGCCAACAGCGCGATAATCGCCAGCGCCAGCCCGTAAGGCAGCGGCGTGTGGTTGGCCACCCAGCGGCTGGTGGAGGCCAGCGCCACGGCGACGAGCACCCCGGCAAACGCCAGCAGCAGCACGTCTACCGTCTGCCAGATCAGCAGCAGCAGCAGCGCGACCGCCACCACCAGGCCGATCACCGTAAGCGTGCGTCGCGTAAAGGGGGAGAAGAAGTGCCGTTCGGTTTGCATAAATCTACTTGTTGTTTGATGAGTATCAATAACTTAGCGCAGCCTACAAGCATAACTTGTACTTTCCATTACAGGGCGGCTGACTCTCTATCCGAACGTATGTCCAACCTTTGTATCCGCTCTCACCGGAACCATCGACAGGCAATTTTGCAGACGGCCCAGCGCGGGCGATAATACGATTTACTCATCAACCACCCGTGGCCCAACGTCTTCACATCTACTTTTACATGCCCGTTTTCCAATCCGCTGGCCAACTGCGCGACGTGCTGCACGATGTCTTCACCGCGCTGCAGAACGTGCCCAACACCATTGACACCTTTACGCGCAGCAATCTTGTGATCCGCATCCATCTGCACGCGCCCAATTTGGAGGTGCTGCTGGACGGCCGCCAGCCGCCGCTGGAGGTCTTCTACGGCGACACGCCCGGCGACGCCAACCTCACGGCCTCGCTGACGGCCGATCTGCTGCACGACATCTGGCTGGGCCAAACGAGCGCGCGCCAGGCCTTCTTCAGCGGGCAAATCCAAACGCAGGGCAACCTCATGCGCGCCGTCCCCCTGCTGGATTTATTTCGCGCCGCCGAGGATGTCTACCCGCCGATTGCGGCGAAGTACGGGCTGCTTGACGAGCCGCTGTAACTTTTTACTGAGTATTGCGTATTGCTTACTGCTTAGGTTCCATTGACATTTGGGAATTGGCCCTCACCCCCGGCCCCTCTCCCAGGATGGGAGAGGGGAGCAGAAGGCTCCCTTCTCCCACGCGTGGGGGAAGGGTTGGGGATGGGGGCGCGGCGCACCACCCAGATTGGGGCCATCAGCGAAATGTCAACGGAACCTACTGCTTACTGCTTATTGCTTGCTGACAGCTACTCATCATGTCTCCATCCACCACCTTGACCATTGCCCGCCACGAATACATGACCACGCTGCGGCGACGTTCCGTCCAGTTTGTCATCTTTGGGCTGCCGCTGATCTTTGTCGTGGTCACCTCGCTGGTGAGTGCGGTGATTGGGCAGCAGGGCGCGCAGGCGGGGCTCGCGTTTGCCCAGGACCTGGTCGAGCGCACCGTGGCCAGCCAGGATCAGCCCGTCGGCGTGGTCGATGCAACGGGGGCGTTGACGCCCGCTCTTTTGGAGGCCGTGAACCGCAACCGCCGCGCGCCGCTCGTGGCCTTTGCGGACGAAGAGACCGCGCTGGCGGCCGTCGAGCGGGGCGAGGCGCGCGGCTTTTACCGCGTGCCGGCCAACTATGTGGAAACGGGAGAAGTGGCGTACGTGGGCGAGGATCGCTCGCCCATTGATGCAACGGAGGGCGGGCTCTACCGTGCGCTGATCGCCTCGGCCCTGCTAGATCAGGCCGACCCGGAAGCGGCGGTGCAGATTGCCAACCGCGCCGCCAACCCGGTGGGCAACGTCAACGAGACCGACCTGGCCGAGAGCTCGACGGCGTCGGACGGCGGAGCAGGCGGGGGGGCGGGCGGCCTTGCCTTTGGGCTGGGCTTCGCCGTGGCGGGGTTGTTCTTTATGACGGTGATCAGCTCGGCCAGCTATCTGCTGCAGAGCCTGGGCGTGGAAAAGCAGAACCGCGTGATGGAGGTGCTGCTCTCCTCCGTGCGGCCGATGGAGCTGCTGGTGGGCAAGATGATTGGGCTGGGCGCGGTGGGGCTGACGCAGATTGCGGTGTGGGGCATCTTTGCGCTGCCGGTGATTCTGCTGGGGTTGGTGGGCGCGGCTTACGGAATCGCGGTGGGCGCAGTCGATATTTCACTGCTGACCATCGTGCTGACGATCCTGCACTTTATCTGTGGCTACCTCGTCTACGCCAGCCTCTTTGCCGCGCTGGGGGCCGTTGCGCCCAACCCCAAAGAGAGTTCGCAGTACACCTTCTTCTTCCTGCTGCCCACCTTCCTCCCGCTCTGGTTTGGCTGGCTTTTCCTGGAGCAGCCCAACGCTGCCTTTGCCACCACGCTCAGCCTGGTTCCCTTCACGGCACCCATTGCCATGCCCATGCGCCTGATGGTAACTAACGTGCCGCTGTGGCAGCCGCTGCTGGGCCTGTCGCTGGCGCTCATTACCGCGCTGCTGACGCTGTGGCTGGCGACGCGCGTCTTCCGCGGCAGCGGGGCGCTGCTCTCCAGCCAGGGCTTTTCCTGGGGCAGGCTGTGGAGCGCGGTTCGGTAGAGCAGGGGGTTGGCTTGCCCTACAGCGCCCCATATTCTTCCAATCCCTCCAAAATACCCCAGGCAAATTCGCCCTCGGCAAAGTACACGCCCTCCACATCGCGCAGCTTGTTCAACTCCGGGTGGTGATTGCCCACCACCACGGCGTTTGTCTCGCCGCTGAGCATGTCCGCATCATTGTCCGAATCACCGGCGACAACGACGCAGCTTGGATCGATGTGCCAGCGCCGGCAGAGGTGTTCGATGGCTTTGCCCTTGGAGGCGCGCTCCGGCAGCACATCCAGAAAGCGATCGCGCGAGTGGATCAGCGTGTAGCGCAGCCCGCGCGCCTGCAGCGCCTCATGCACCCGCCGCAGATGCTGGTCCTCGCCGTCGACAACGTGTGGATCCATGTAGTAGCTCAGCTTAAATTCGCGCTCGCCGTCGTCCATCTGCATCTCCACAAAGTCCAGCTCCTTCATCGCGGCCTTCACCTCTTCGTGATCCCACCCCTCGCCAATGTACGCGGCCCATTCAATATCGTTCCGGCGCTCGCGGCCGTAGTAAATTTCCGTGCCCACCGACGAAATAATGACGTCCGGCTGGGGCAGGCCATGTTTCTTGAAGATCGGCGTCACCGTGCGCAGCGGGCGGCCCGTTGCCACGCCCCAGGCGACGTGCTCGTTGGCTTCGCGCAGGCGCTTGGCCAGCGCCGCGGTGGCGGCATCATCCCCCAGCAGCGTGTGGTCGATATCGGAGATAAAGACGCGCTCCGCATCGGCAAAGCGCTGCTCAACGCGCGCGCGGGCGTCGGTAATGGCGATTTGCTCCTCGCTGGGGTGAGAGACGCCCGGCACGTCCAGCCGCCGCAGCTCGTCCAGCGCCTCCAGGTAGTGCTGGCTGTGCGCCTCCCACGAATAGTGCTCGTTCACGCCCTGTACGCCACTCTGCGAATAGGTCCGCCACTGCCACTCGTCCGAAAGCACCTGGCGAATGGCGCTGCTGATTTGGTCCGTCTCGTGCACATCCACCAGCAGGCCATTTTGGCAGTTGTTGATGATGTTGCGCGGGCCGCCGTCGTCCGTGGCGACAATGGGCAGGCCGCTCGCCGCCGATTCGATCAGCGTCAGCCCAAAGGGTTCGGTGTAGGCGGGGTTGACAAAGACGCCGCGCGTGCGGGCCGCGATGCGGTAGAGCTCCGGCACTTCGTACTCAAAATCGTGGCGCTTGGGGATGGCAAGCTTGCCGTAGAGATCAAATTTGTCCATCAGCAAGAGCAGCTCCGTCAGCACCTCGCGCTCGTTGTCGTCCATGGCGTTGATGTCGCGGCGGATGCCGGCAAAGACGGCGAGGTTGGCCATCATCTGCAGCTGCTTGTCCTGCCCGTAGGCGGTAACGAGGCCGGGAATGTTCTTGCGCCTGTCCGGCCGCGAGAGCGCGAGCACCAGCGGCTTGTCCGGCACGCTGAGAAAGCGCTCCAGCTCGCGGTTCATGTAAAAGTTGGCCTCGCGGATATTTTCCTGCTGCGCCGGATCGTCCGGGCCGTCGGCGTAGAAGGGGTAGAAGCGCGTGTTGTCCAGCCCCGGCGGGATCACGATAAAGCGCGTCTCGCCGCTGTGCTTGTAGGGCGCGTACTGCTCCTCGACTTCCTGCTCGGTGCTGGTGACGATAAAGCTGGCGCGGCGCACCACTTCATTTTCCACGTCGATGCGCTGCTCAATCTGGAAATCTTTGTTCATCTTCTCCGCGGACATCCCGCTCTGCGCCAGCTTGTCGCGCTTGGGGATGCCCAGCGAGTGGCCGGTGAAGACCAGCGGCACGTTTAGCCGTTCCGCCAGCTTCATTGCCACGTAGCCGCCGTCGGCGTAGTGGCCGTGGACGACGTCCGGCCGGTCATCTTCATCTTGGGTAAAGCGCAGCGTATTCTCGACAAACTCGTCCACGTGGGGCCAGAGCAGCTCCTTGCGGATGTAGCGCCGCCCACCCGCCTGCACGCGCACGATGCGGACTTTGTCGCTCAATTCCTCAACGGGCTCGGCGTACTCCTCATCGTAATTCTTACCGAGAATTAGCCGCGTAAAGAGGTCCACCTTGCGCACGCTCTCGTGTTCGCCCAAGGCTCGCGCCAGCTCCACCACGTACTTGACCTGCCCGCCCGTATCGGCGTTGCGCCCCATCTCCCAGTTTGCCCCGCGCACGAGGCCGTGAATGCTGAAAAGCTGTATGTATAAACCGCCGGCGTTGTGCCGGCCGTCGATTTCGTTATCCATTTTGTGTAACTCCTCCTGGATCGCCTTTGAATTATCGGTGATAGCTCTTGCCGCAGCTGCTTTCAGCAAGCCGTTGATTGCCGCTATAGGTTGCTTGTCTAGAGCTAACCACAGCAATGTAAACGTTTTGTAAAGATGTGTTTCCGCCGTTCACCATTTGCCTATATAGCTTAGCAGCGGTTAGTTGCTGCCTAGTCACGACGGCGTGATCTTCCCTAAACTTTAGCACACCTATTTGTTGGCTAGTGTAAGGCGAATACAGTTGATGCCAAGAGCGAATACCGGTTGCAACAATCTGGTATTGGCGCTACTATATTGGGCACGACTTTTATACAAGGAAAGCGCAGATGCACGCAGATAAACGCGGATTGGAGCTGTGTTTCACGCGCTTGTGCAGACCTGCGTGAATTGGCGTCTATCTGCGCTTCCAATCGGTGAATTTAAAGCTGCTGCACTATCACGCGCGAGGAGACAACATGGAGCGACAGGACTGGCTGGTCTATCCCTGGCAGGTGGATGCACAAGTTGCCCAGTGGGAGCGCGAGTTTCCTCGTCTGCTGGACGTGGCATTTGTGAAACAGTACACCCAGCACAAAGTTTATGCGCTAACCGTTACGAATCGGAACGTGCCCGAGGAGGGAAAGCGCAAACATCTCTTCTACGTCCCCCACGCCCACGAACCCGCGGGCACGGCGGGCTGCATGAATTTTATCCAGCAGCTGCTCACCGGCCACCACCTCGACGGCACACCAAGCACCCTCCTGCGCGAGCCGATCCTGCAGCGCGCGGTCCTCACCTTTATGCCCGACGCCAACCCCTTTGGTCGCGCCCGCTGCCCCGAACCCTACTGGGAGGGCCGACGCTACAACAACCGTGAATTTATCAACATGGTCTTTGGCATCGGCGAGCTCTACAGCGACGAAGCTAAAAAGCCGCGGTGGGAGCGCTTCAAGCGCGTGGCGGCTTTTTCAATGGCCGAGCAAGTGCCGACTCGGCTGGGCCTGGTTTACGAGCAGGTGAGCGAGCAGGCCTATGTCGAGCCGGGGCGCTACGACGAGCGGGCCTCGCTGGCAAAGCTGATTCAGCAGTTGCGCAGCCAGTACGCCTACGATCAGATTCTCAGCATCCACCAGACCGAATTTGAGGGGCGAGAGGAAGATTGCGAAGCGATTCTGCCGGAGATACAGGCGACGCTGCCGGGGGCTCGGCAGTCGTACAATCGGCAGTGGGCCGAAGCGCTCAACGAGGCGTGGGCCGGCGTGGGCGGGCAGCCGCGCCGGGAGCTGCGCCAGGGCTTGTTCAACACGTGGTCGGATCGGCTGCAGCTGCATCCGCGCATGAAAAGCAGCCTCTTTGAGGAATTGCAGCGAGCTGTGCCCCTGCTCACCCTGGAAATCCGCAACAACCACCCGGAGACGCCCGCCGAGCAGCAGCTGCTGCTGATGGATACGGCGATTTGGCGCAGCGTCGAATATCTATTGAATGGGGCAGAAGCCGGGACTGAGCACTAGATCAAGGAGGGTTGGGCGCAAAGAAGCAAGCGGTTCGTGCGCCGCTGGTGGCGGAGGCCCCTTCGACAGGCTCAAGACGACGCCACCGGCTTGCTTGGGGAAACCGGCTGGAAGCCGGTTGATTTGATGGTGACGCGTGGCTACAATTGCCTGGAAACTTATGCCCTTGCAGACTAGGGGAGCATCGAAAAGTTTTTGGGTAAAGCGCCCTCATCCCTAGCCCCTCTCCCATCCTGAGGGAGGGGGACTTTCTAGCTCCCTTCTCCCAGGATGGGAGAAGGGTTGGGGATGAGGGCGGGAACGCCCAAGAATTTTCAATTGACGCCGCACTAGCGCGGCAAGCCGGGCGGCCTACCCCTGATCCCAGACCACGTGGACTTCGCCCTGGCCCTCCGGCACAGTGAAGGTGATGTTCTGGCTATCGCGCTCGCCCACGCCGTCGATGACCCACATGGTGTAGGTTCCCGCAAGGCTACCGCCGGGCAGATTGCCCGCGGCGACTCTGTAGTCGTAATTAAACTGGCCGAGCGCTGAACTTCTCGCCTCACCCGTAACGCTGCGCACGCTGTCCGGCACGGCAACGGCTTGGCCATCCTTCTCCAGGCCGATAAAGTAGCTGCCCTGCGATTCGTTGCCGCGCCCGCTGTGCACAAACCAGAGCGTCAGGTGCAGCTCGCCCGCGTTGGGGCCAAACTGGGGGCCGACCGTGGCGCGGAACTTGCAGCCGTCGCCGCCGATGGCGGCACAGGGATCGGTGGCGGGCGCGGGGGCCGGTTCCTCGGCGGCGGGCTCCTCAGGAGCGGGCTCTTCGGCGGGCGCTTCGGGCGCAGGTTCTGCCGGGGCGGGTTCTGCCGGGGCGGGTTCTGCCGGGGCGGGGGCAGGCTCCACCGGCGCGGGCTGGGGCGCGGCGGGCGCGGGGGCAACGGCCACCGGCGCGGGCGGAATGTCCTGTGCAATCGAGACATCGCCCGCATTTTCCACGCGGACCAGCTGCCCAAAGACCCAGCCCGTCTGCCCGTTGGTGCAGCAAATTTGCCACCAATCACCCAGCGGATTGCGCCCGGTGATGTCGAACTCCTGCCCCTGATTGACCGAGCTGACCAGCCCGTACTCAATCCCCGGCCCCAGGCGCACGTTTACGGTCTCCCCCGTGATGAAGAGCGCTGGCGCTGCATCGTCTGTGGATTGTTCCGCTGCGGGCTGTTCCGCCGCGGATTCGTCCGCCGTGCTGGCGTCCGTGGCATCGGACGTTGATGCGGTCGTTTCGGAAACCGACGCCGTCTCGGTGAGGGAGTCCGCGGTGGCCGTCTCCGTATCCGTGGTCGCCTCTGTCTCCGCAGTTTCTGCTGTTGGCTCATCCGCCTGCGCCTCCTCGACGCTTTCATCGGCCTCTGCTTCATCGGCCTCTGCTTCATCGGCCTCTGCATCGGCTGCGGGCTCGCTGGGGAGAATCACGGCCTCCGCTGTCGCGGTGGGGGCGCCGCCTTCGGGCGTGGGGGTAAAGGTGGCGACGGCTGGGATGGCGGGGGCTTCGGCCTCCGCCACTTCGCCCGTGTCGCCGCGGCCGAGCAGGCCACAGCCGCTGAGCACCAAGATCAGCAGCATCAGCGCCGCCAGCCGCGCAGGGCCGTGTAAAAAGAGGCGATGTGAAAAGAGGCTGTGTAAAAAAGTGAGTCGTGGTGTGTTGTAGTGCATAGTGATTTCGTTGAATTGCTGGAAAAATAAAGGCTGTGTCAGCTGTTGCTAATGTTTGTCGTTAACAACGTTTGTCGTTAACGTTCTGCTTCCGTCACGCGCACGCGATAGGCGCCGCCCGCTGCGCGCACAGTCAACTCTTCGTCGCGCTGCACCTGTGCCGGCGCGCTGATGATTTCGGCGGGGCCGGCTGGCGCGCCCGTGCGCTGGACGATGCTGTAGCCGCGCTGGAGCACGCGCTGCGGATTGAGCGCCTCCAGCTCCTGCAGCGCCGACCGCTGCTGCTCGCGGCGTCGACGCAGCAGACGTTGCGCGGCCCGGTTTAGGCGCTGGCCGTAATCGTCTAGCCGCTGCCGGTCGCGGTCGAGCTGGCGCTGGGGGTGGAGGCGGCGCAAGCGCTGGGCCGCGCCATCCAGCGCGCGGCGTTCGGCTGCCAGCGTCCCGTCCGCCCGGCGCGCTAGCCAGCGCTGGGCGGCGACGAGCCCCTCGCGCACGTCCACCCGATCCGGCACGACGGCGGCGGCGGCGGCGGAGGGCGTGGGCGCGCGCAGGTCCGCCACAAAGTCGGCAATCGTAAAGTCCGTTTCGTGGCCCACGCCCACCACCACGGGCAGCACGCTCTCGGCCACGGCGCGCGCCACCCGCTCGTCGTTAAAGGCCCACAGGTCTTCCAGGCTGCCGCCACCGCGCGCGAGCAGAATCACGTCCAGTGGCTGCGCCTGTTCGTGGTAGCGATTGGCCGCCGCGAGCGCGCGCACGATTTGCGGCGGCGCTTCGCTGCCCTGCACGAGCGTGCCAAAGAGCAGCACCTCCGCCGGCGGCCAGCGCTCGGCCAGCACGCGCAAGATGTCGCGCAGGGCCGCCGCGTCCGGGCTGGTGACGACGCCGATGCGGCGGGCGGCGCCGGGCACGGCTCGCTTGCGCTCCGGGTCAAAGAGCCCCTGCGCCGCCAGCGTCGCCTTGAGCGCCTCAAATTGGGCGTGGAGCTGCCCGCGCCCGGCGGGCTGCAGCCGATTGGCGTAGAGCTGATACGCGCCCCGTTCGGGGTAAACGCCCACATAGCCGTGGGCCAGCACCTGATCGCCCGCCTGCGGCAGCCAGCCGTGGGCACGCGCGCTGCCCCGCCACATCACGGCATTGACGGTTGCGCCCTGGTCCTTGAGCGTGAAGTAGATGTGGCCGCTGGCCGCGCGCTTCCACGTGCCCACCTCGCCGGTGAGCCACACGTCGCGCAGCGTGGCATCCTGCTCAAAGAGTGAGACGATATGGGTAGTTAAGGCCGTGATCGAAAGTGGTTCCACAAATTGCTGCTTTCATCTTTTGAACTACAGCAACTATACCTAAGCACGTCGCTATAGTAAAATTGACAGGGGCTGGTCGATTCGCTATGCTGTATTTACCCAAGAAGATGGCGGTTTCCGCCCAGTTTGGCAGCCTTTCTTGGCATTTTGGGCGACGACGCCACATCGATTCACCGAGTATTTTGAGATGGCGCCCATTCAACTTGCCGACCATCCCGTTGCGCATGGCAGCCGTATGGGTTTTGGTTACCTGTCGTAGGCAAACGTTCTAGACAGTGCTCACCACCGCCCAATGTAGCCCAGACACCCATCGATGTCACACATTCGACTCACCGCCGCTTTGTCGCTCGGCGCAACGCTGATGCTCCTGCTGCTCTGCACCGCCTTTGCGCTGCTGGGCGAATCGGCCCAGGCTGCCCCCGCCGCGACGCTGGCGCGGACCGACGCGGCCACCCGTGCCCAGCGCCAGCCCACCCCCGTGCCGCTGCCCCCGTCTTCGCTGACGCGCGCCGAACTGGAGGCCGCGGGCGGCAACCCCTCGGACTGGCCCCCCGCCCCCGATTTCGTCAACGCCGAGAGCGATCCCAATGCGCCGCGCCTCACCGTGACCAAGACCGTGGGCACGCAGCCCAACGTCTGCGCCAGCACCACCGCTCTCACCATTACCCAGCCGACGGACGTGCAGTATTGCTTTATCATCACCCTTGAGGGCGATGTGACGGTGACGCAGCACGAAATTTACGATCCGGTGCTGGCCTACTTTGTGGAATGGTCCTACACGCTCAGCGATGAGCAGACGCCGCTGTGGACGCTCTTCCCCGAAATGGTAACAATTACGCGCACAACCGTCAACACGGTGACGTGGCGCGCGCGCAACGATGATGGGTCGATTGACTTGATCGACGAGGGCACGGCCGTCGTCTCACGCCCGCCGGCCGCCCTGGACGTGACGAAAACCGTGAGCACCGATCCGGCGGTTTGCGGCATCAGCTCGAGCATCCAGGTGGCGCCGGGGACGAAAGTCTACTACTGCTATCAAGTGCGCAACACGGGCGGTTACGCGCTGGAAAACCACACGCTCACCGATGAGCTCAAGGGCACGGTGCTGGAAAATTACCCGCTCGATCTCGAACCCGGCGAAACCTTCAACACGGTGGACGCGGGCATCGTGATCGAGGAAACCGCGCGCGAGAGCCGCAGCAGCGCGGGCACGTGGCGTGCGCTGTCGCCGGATCAGGGCGGCAGCAGCGCCGTCCAGGCCAGCGATGCCGCCTCGATCATTGTGGTGCCTTCCGCCATCGGCGTGCGGGCCACGACGGGGCGCACGCCGGAGTGCACCAGCGGCCAAGCGCTGGACATTGCGCCCGGCGAGCTCGTCTACTTCTGCTACCAAGTCACCAACCAAGGGTTGACGGAGCTGGAAAGCCACACCGTGCGCGACGATCAGGGCGGCGTGGTGCTGGAGGAGCGGGCGATTGGCGTATCACCGGGGGAAAGCGTCCAAATTGTGCGCGATGCCGTGCTGCAGCAAAGTCTGGAGAACACCGTCACGTGGACGGCCTACACGGCGGCGCAGAATGGGGAGCGCGAAAGCGCCAGCGCCAGCGACCGCGTGCAGATCAACGTGGCGGCGGTCGCGCTGCGCCACGGCGTCGACCCCAGCGCCAACCCGCCCTCGCTCTGCAACGAGGCCGAACTCAACACAACGGCCGGCACGCCGGTGCGCTTCTGTCTTGCCCTGGAAAATACAGGCGGGGTTCCCCTGACGCAGCACGCCATCGACGTACCCGCCGCGGGGCTGAAGGGCAGCTTTGAGTATGCGCTGGCCCCCGGCGAAACGCTGCTGCTGGACAACGACACGCTGGCGTCGCTTGGGCTGCCGCGCGCGTTTGAGCCCGTTCCGGCGCAGGGGGACATCGAAAGCCGCGCCGTTTACACGGCCACCCAGCCCGTCGCCGATCCCGGCGTGCCGGACATCGTCGTCACCGCCAGCGCCCAAGCGAGCGTGCGCACGCCGTCTATCATGCTCGATGTCCTGGCTGCGCCAGCCAGCGCGGGTGCTCCCTGTGAAGTGGGCGAGGAGACGCTGGTGGTGGAAGCGGGCACGGCGGTGGCCTACTGCTATCGCGTCACCAACACGGGGCAAGTCCCCCTGCCGCAGCACACGATTTTTGATAGCGTGCTGGGGACGCTGCAGCGCAACGAGCTCTTTGCGCTCGCGCCCGCCAGCCAGGGTCTCTTCACCACCACGGCTATCGTTTCGGAAACGCAAATTGCCACCGCCACCTGGACGGCCTTTGAGCCCGACGGTCCGCGCGCCGTTGCCAGCGCCAGCCGCGCCGTGCTCGTGCCCTCGATTGTGCTGACGGAGACGGTGAGCCTGGAGCCCGCGTCCTGCGGCAGCGCGCAATCGCTGCGGCTGGAGCAGGTGCAGACCGTCTACCACTGCTTCACGCTGCAAAACACGGGCCCGCTGCCGCTGAACGTGCACGCGCTGCAGCACAACACGCTGGGCGAGATCGATCTCGGCGCGCTGCCGCTGGCCACAGGCGAAACGCTCGATACAGTTGCCGCTGGCTTCACCTTTACAACTTCGATTACGCAAAGCGTGGAAACCAACGCGCTGTGGACGGCCCTCACGGAAGCGTCGGCTGGGCCGACGGGCAATCCCACCGCCCCCGTGCGCGCGCTGGGCCGCGACGGCGTGCGGGTTGAGTTCGCACCGCCGGCGGGCACGCTACGCGTTGCGATTTACTACGATGTCAACGGCGACGGCCAGCGTGACAGCGCCGAGCCGGGCCTGGCCAATGTGCCGGTGCAGATTGTGCCCGCGGACGTGCGCACCGGGCGCGGGCGCGTGCTAAACACGGACGCCAGCGGCGTGATCGAGGCCGACGACGTGGCCGTTGGCGAATATGGCCTGCTGCTGCCCAACCCGCTTCGCATTGGGGGCACGGGCGCGATCACGGTGGAAGTTACCCCCGCCAGGGAGCGCGTGGGCCCCGTCACCATCGGCGAGGGGCAGGCGCAGGCTGTGACGATCCGCTATCAGGGCTCGGACTCGACGGACAGCGACGGCGACGGCATCCCCGACCGGGTGGAGGGGGCCGCCGATCGCAACGGC
The DNA here is from genome assembly GCA_965213595.1 of Caldilineaceae bacterium. Lineage (GTDB taxonomy): Bacteria > Chloroflexota > Anaerolineae > Caldilineales > Caldilineaceae > JBCCFC01. The sequence continues at coordinate 686,403 of CBDBZO010000004.1, forward strand.
AACCGCCTCCCAGACTATCTCGATTCCTTGCCCGCTAGCGCTCGCGCCATCTATCTGCCGCTCGTGACGCGATAAACAACCAAATAGCAGTTCAGGAAGGTCAAGCGCAAGCGCGGAGTTCGTACGCCCACGTGCAAACTCCGCGCTTTGATACAACAATTGTGAACCACTAAGACCAGAGAGTCTCCCGCCACAGCCGCGCTCCCCTCGTCGCCCAACACAGCAGCCACAAGCGCCCAGCACTCCCCCGGGTGCTTGTGGCTGCTCAAATTTCGGGAGCCGGAGGCTTCTTTGCGCACCCGGCGTGCCCTTTGTCGGCTCAATTATCTATCAAATTTTATCTACCCAAATTGGAGATTCCCATGCAGCATGGACAAGTCCCCGGCGTAAACAAATCAATCCCGCGTATCGTACAGGGAACCGTCATGTTGAGCAGCGACAGCCTGGATGAAAATCTGGCGCTGCTGGACGACATCTTTGAGCAGGGCGGCACGGCCTTTGACACGGCCCAGAGCTACGGCAACGGCGATGTCGAGCGCGTGCTCGGCCAGTGGCTGCAAAGCCGCGGCGTGCGCGACGAGGTGATGATCCTGGACAAGGGCGCGCACCACAGCCGCGACCGCCAGCGCGTCACCCCGTTTGACATCAGCGCCGATCTGCACGATTCGCTCGCGCGCCTGCACACGGACTACATCGATCTCTACATCCTGCACCGCGACGACCCCTCGCAGCCGGTGGAGCCCATTGTGGACGTGCTCAACGAGCACCGCAACGCCGGGCGCATCCACGCCTTTGGCGGCTCGAACTGGAGCGTGGCGCGCATCCGCGAGGCCAACGCCTACGCCGAGCGCAGCGGTCAGCAGGGCTTTGTCGCCAGCAGCCCCAACTTTAGTCTCGCCGTCCAAATTCAAGCGCCGTGGGCAAATTGCATCAGCATCAGCGGGCCCGCCGCGGCGGACGAGCGGGCGTGGTATGCCGAGCAGAACATGCCGCTCTTCACGTGGTCCAGCCTGGCGGGCGGCTTCTTTAGCGGTCGCTTCCGCCGCGAGAATTTGGATGATTTTGAGACGTACCTAGATAAGCTGGCCGTCACCACCTACGCCTCGGACGAAAATTTTCAGCGGCTGGAGCGCGTGCAAACGCTGGCCGACGAGTACGGAATGACCATTCCGCAGATCGCCACGGCCTACGTGCTGAGCTACCCGCTCAACATCTTCGCCCTGATCGGCTGCCGCACGGGCGACGAATTTCGCGCCAACAAAGAGGCAAGCGAGTTAACCTTGAGCGAGCAGGAGATTGCGTGGCTGGAGCTGAAGACGGATGAGCGGGGGTGAACAGCAGGCAGTGGGCAGTAAGCAGGAAGCTGCAGCGACCGCTACTTCTTCCGCTGCTCCAGCTCGCGCCAGCGATTCTGGATCACGCGGCGTTCGAGGCCGGGGGCGATGGTGCGGTCGGTGGCAAAGCGATCAAAGGGCAGACGCGGCGGCGGCATCTCCTCGCGGCGAAAGAGGCGGTTGACGATCAAAATTGCGCTCGAAATGTAGACGATGCTGCCCGTCACCCAGATGATGCCGCCGCTGGCAATTTGGTCGTTGACGCCGAGCAGCCCGTCCTGTACCGAGCCAAAGTGGCGATAGATGGGCGAAGGCGTAAAGGCAATCGAGACGCCCGCCAGCATGTTGGGGATTTCCGCGCCCAGCACGAGATAGGCAAAGGCCACCCAGACCGACATCGTCGGGTGCAGCCGCGGCGCCGTATCGATGAGATGCCACCAGAAGAGGAAGTACGCGCCAAAGAAGAGCCACATCACCAGCGAGTACGTCCACCCGCTGCGCAGCGTCCACGCCGCAAAGCCGGGGTCGTGCCACGTGAGAAAGGCCGTCATCATGTAGAGCCAGGTGAGCAGCGGCTGGGTTAAGAATGTGACGACGCGCCGCGTTGAGGTGGGTCGCAGCAGCTGATGCGTCAGGCCGCGTCGCCAGCGGGCGGGCAGGCCGCGCGCCAGCACGTGGAACGGGCACGCGAGCCAAAGCAGCGGCGGCGCGATCATCCCCAGCAGCACCTGCTGCGCCGCCCGCGCCGCCAAGAACTCTGCCCGCAGCCCAAAAATCGGCGAAGCCGTTGCCGTCAGCAGCGCCGCCGTCCCCAGGCCAAAGGCCAGCAGCCGCCCCACGGTCGCCAGTTGCGGGTCAATTCTATGCAAGCGTCGCCAGCCGCGCACGTAGAGCACGCTCAACGCGGCCAGCACGAGATAAGTCACGGGCTTCCACGCCCAGCCGCCCAGCAAAAGCTCAGGAATGTTGATCATGCGGCCACTGTAGACGAAATCGCGGACGGATTCAAGTACAAATTATCCACTACCGGGAGCAAGAATAGAACGCGGATCGGGCGGATTGGGCGGATTGGGCGGATTTGTATAACGGTTCAGCCTCACCCCCAGCCCCTCTCCATTCATGGAGAGGGGAGCTGATTTCTCGCCGACGAAGCGCTTCGTCGGCGAGAGAAGGGAAGTTCGCCCTCCACCTATTGATCCTGAACAGTTATGGATTTTGAATCCGTCTCTATCCGCTTGATCCGCCCAATCCGCGCTCTACTCCTCCCCGCGCCGAATCAGGATCAGCAGCACGCCAAAGCTCAACAGCGCCGCGCCGATGACCGCACTCACCCCCGCCACAAAAACGAGCACCCAGCGCAGCGGCAGCCGCATCTCCGCCGGGTCGCCGTCGATCAGCGTGACGTCGTCGCCCGTCGCGCTGCCGAGCGCGGGCAGCGCCACCGCCGAAGTCGGCTCCGCGATGGGCGACACGGTCGGCTCCGCGGCTGTGATCGGGGGCGGTTCACCGACATCATCATCGGCATCGGCGTTGGGCGCTTCGGTCGGCGGCAGGCTGCCGGAGCTCCCGTCGGGCAGCGCGCTGTCGGGCAGCGCGCCACTGCTGGGCTCGCCGGGCGGGAGTTCGCCGGGGGAACCGGTGTCGCCGGGCACAGGTTGACTGTCGGGCGTGGTGGTGGGAGCGGGCGTATCGGTGGGCAGCGGGGTGTTGGTGGGCGCGGGCGTGTCGGTGTCGGTGGGGGGCGGCACGGGCGTCGGCGGCTCGACGGTGAGCGAGCGCTCCTGGCGCACGCTGCCGCCGGGCCCGCTTGCCTGCAGCACCAGCGTTGTCGAGCCCGGCGGCACGAGCGTGCGCGTGCCCTGCATCGGATCAATTGGCTCGGAAAGCCCCTCGTAATTGAGCGTCGCGCTCGTGACGCCGCGCAGCTCCCACGTCACGTTGACTGGCTGGCCCACCACCACCGTATTGGGCTCAATCACAAAGCGCACGACGGTCGGCGCGCGGATGGCCGTCGCGCTGGGAATGGGCGTGGCGGTCGGCGGGAAGGTCGCCGTGGGGATGGGGGTAGAGGTGGGCGTCTCGGTATCCTGCGGCGCGGGCGAGTTGGTTTGGGTGGGCGTGGGCGAAGGCGTGGCCGTGGGTGGCGTGCCCGTGGCGGTCGGCGTGGCGGTGGGCGGCGTGCCGGTAACGGTCGGCGTGCCGGTGAGGATGGCGATGGCCGTCTGCGTCTCCGCCGGTAGGGCTTGGAGGGCCTGAACGGTTTGGGTCGCTGCCGCTTCGGCCGTCTGCGTTGCCGTGGATTTCGCCGTGGCCGTCTGCGTCGCTGCCGCCTCGGCGGTTTGCGTGCCCTCATTCTGCAGCGCCAACACCCGCGGCATTGCGGAGCGCGGCACCACCAGCGCGGCGCCCAAAGTTAACAGCAGCACGCCCGCCAGCGCACACGCCGCTCCCCACAAATTTGCGCTGTGCCCCAGCCCGTGAAAGAATTTATCCCACATGTTTGTTCGCTGCCCGTCGTCGACTGCGTCTTTAATGAGCCAACCGCCAGCGACCAGTTGCTAAGAAACTCTCTGTGTTGGCGCAGGTCAAGGAGCCGTCAGGACGTGTCATTCCCATGCAAATGGGAATCCATCTTGGTTGCCTGGATTCCCGCGTTCGCTCAATGGCGTTAAGTTAGGCTAATCCAAGATTATAAATATACCACGGCTGATTGTGATGGAGGTGCGTCGCACTTGGGAAAGTGCAACGCACCATAGGCTGTGTTGGCCGCACCAGAGAGACAGTCGACCGTGCGACGCACCTTCTGAGGTGCGTCGCACATCCAACATGGCTTATCCCGGTATAGTTAATTTCCTGGAATAGCCTTAGGGCGTTCTCGTTCCACATTCCGCGTGGAATGCGCTGCTGGAGGCTCCGCCTCCCCTTTGGAGGCAGAGCCTCCAGGCCGGGTTCCCACGCAGAGCATGGGAACCAGTTTGCTTAATACCAATTGCGTTGGTAAGCTGCGTAAAGTATAATTCTCGGCAAAAAAGGAGAATTGCAGGAATGGGCAGAATGGGCAGAATGGGCAGACCCTGGCAGATGGAGTGGCAGGAAGATGCCGAGACATTAGCGCAATTATACAAGGCAGAACAAGATTTACAGAAGCGAACGCGGTTGCACGCACTCTGGCTGCTACGACGCGGCAAGAGCCAAAGCGAAACGGCAGCGCTGGTGGGTGTGTCGCTGCGCAGCGTGCAAAAGTGGGTGAGTTGGTACCGGCAAGGCGGGCTGAGCGAAGTGCTCTCCAAACAACACGGTGGACATGCGCCCGTACAGAACCAACTCAGCGGCGAGCAAATCGAGGCGTTGCGCGCCGAGGCGGACGCGGGCCACTTTCGTAGCCTTGCCGAAGCCGTGAACTGGGTGCAAGAGCGCTTCGGCATAGGCTACAGCTATTGGGGAATGCGCAGCCTCTTTCACCGCTTCAAGATCAAGAAAAAAGTGCCTCGACCGAGCAATCCCAAGGCTTCTGTTGAAGAACAGGAGGCTTGGAAAAAAGGGGGCTCAGCGACAGGCTAAAAGAGGGTGGCCTTGGGAAAGAGGCAGGCCTTTTTTGGGTAGACGAAATGCGCGTCGGACTGATTGGTCAAACGCGACGCGTCTGGGCATCGGTGGGCGTCAAAGTTGTCCAACCGCGTGAGTACATCTATCAGTGGAGCTACCTGAATCTGGCCGTCAACGGACTGACTGGTCAACTCTTTTGGCAATGGGGGCCGAACATGAAAGCGGCCACGATTGCGCCCATTGTGGCAGAGTGGGCAGAACAAGGGCTGAGTACCGTCGTTTGGGACGGGGCACGCGGTCACTACGGCGACGCCTATGCGGACTTGTCTGTGCAGCGTTTGGTGCAGCCCCCTTACTCACCTGAACTCAACCCGGCGGAACGCGTCTTCGCCTTTTTGCGTGACAAAGTTGAAGGCTTGGTCTACGGCTCAGTTGAGAACAAGCAGCAAGCGGTCGAGCGCGAGCTTCAGGCTCTCGCCGCTAATCCCGATGCCGTTAAGCGACTGGCCGGTTGGGCGTGGATTCGCAACGCCGTCGCTACTGCTCTCGCCCCTTAGTTTGCGAACTTTACTAACGCAATTGGTATAACTTAACGCTATTGCGCGTTTGCGGAAATGACAAGATTATCCTGGCTTGACTTTACCAGCCCGTTTCTTGCCTTTTGCTTAATTGCGTCATCGGTCGCTCCAGCAGCCAACCACCAGCCGCCACCAACCAACCCCATTGTACCAGCTACATCTCTTTTTCAACGCATTGATGTTTTACACGCGCCTCCCCGTGCCCGGCTGGGTGCGCTACAGCGACGACATCCTCAACCGCGCCTCGCGCTATTTCCCGCTTGTCGGCTGGATCGTCGGCGGCGTCGGCGCGCTGGCTTTCTGGCTGGGCGACCTTGTCTTCTCAACGCCGGTCGCGCTGCTGCTCTCGATGATCAGCACGATTCTCGCCACCGGCGCCTTCCACGAAGATGGCTTTGCCGACCTCTGCGACGGCTTTGGCGGCGGCTGGACCCAATCGCAGGTGCTCGCCATCATGAAGGATTCGCGGCTGGGGACGTATGGCACAGTCGGGCTGGTGGGGCTGCTCGCACTCAAATTTGCGACGCTGATTTCGCTGCCCGCGACGTGGATTCCGCTGGCGCTGCTCATCGCGCACCCGCTTAGCCGCTTTGCCGCGATCTCGTTTGTCTACAGCCACGACTACGTGCAGGAGGACGCGCAGAGCAAAGTCAAGCCGCTGGCGCTGGACTTGCGTGGGGGCGAGCTGTTGCTGGCCGCCGCAACGGGCGTTGCGCCGCTGCTGGGCATGATGGGGGCGGTGGATTGGCGCTGGGGCATCGCGCTGGGAACGGTGGCGACTGCGCGCTGGGCGCTGGGTCGGCTTTTCGTGCGTCGGCTGGGCGGCTACACCGGCGACTGTCTGGGCGCGGCCCAGCAGGTCACGGAGGCGGCGGTCTATTTGGCGCTGGCGGGGTTGTGAGCATCACGGCAGCAGCGTAAAATCCTCGACGTGGTTGGGGCGGATCATCGCAAAATCGCGTATATCCATGGTGAAAATTGTTTGCACATTCAGACGCTCTGCCATGGCAACAATCGTCGCATCTGCAAAATCGAGCTCACTGTCTGCATATTGATCGAGTAGCGCAATTGCGCGCTGCAAATCAGCAGTGGTCAGCTGTTCAATGTCCCAATTTGTTCGATGCACTTGCCGCAAGAAGGCCCGCATCACATGGTGACCCAAGCGATCAGCAAGCAGATAACTCAACTCGGGCAGTACGGTAACCGGCACAATTAGTCGCGCCGACCACCTGCTGACTGCACGAAGGCAGCGCTCGTGATCGGCGTCGTTGGGCGCGGCCAGCGAGAAGAGCACATTGGTATCAATGAATGCACTCATGGCGTGTTCGACGATTGGCGCGCCCAACCACGCAAAGGATGTACACCAGCCCGCAGCAGTTCCTCATCTTTTCCGTTGGACATGTCTGTCGGCGGGCTATCTTGCCCCGCAATGCCGACAATGCTCAAAATTGGATTGACTGGTGGGTTCGCCGCCTCCACCTTTGCCACATACTCAACCAACGCCTCACGAATCACCTCCGCCTTAGATTGGCCTTGTTCGCGAGCAATGCGATCAACCTTGTAGAGCAGTTCTTCATCTGCCATAATAGTTGTGCGTTTCATGCTGATTCTCCTTAATCCATAAAGTTATACATATGCTAACATAACTTCTAGCCTGATTCAATTCGCGGATAAATCGTGTTATTCTTCCTAGAAACACGACAACCTGGAGACCCCCATGATCCACCAAATCGCCCTCGACCCGCGGCTCGATCTCTCCGCCGCCGAATTCGTTCAGGCTTGAAATACTAGCGAACATGCCGATCAGGCCACCATCACGTTTCAGCCCGCCACGCGCAGCGAGTCGTTCATGTCGCGGAGCTGACGGTCGCGCTGATTACCGTCGCAGCAGGCATTCCCGCCACCGTGATTGCCACGTTTATCTTGGATTACCTGCGCAAAAATTTCATCGACAGCAACCAATCGCCCACCGTGATCATCAAATTGTCCTCGGTTTGCTGGGCGACATCAAGACCTCCACTTATTTTCTGCAAGCAAACAGTTCGCTGGGCAATGATTTTTATATCACCAGATTGTACGATAAGGTCGCATGTGGACGCTGGTCGTCCTGCAGAAACCGCGCGCTTGGCAAAGAATCGGCGGCGAGCAAGCGGTTATGGGGAATTTGCACAACGTTTTGGGCCGACAAGCGATTTATATGTGCAGGGCAACCAAATTGTCATTGGTGATCGGCGGGTGGTCGTTCGCTTGTCGGCATGAGCCAACCTCCCCGTCGCCGAAGCCGAGTCGCGGCTGGCGCGGGCCGCTGGCGAGTAGCGCCGGTCGCGTGCATTGCACGCCGCAAGGCGCGGCGGCACAGTCACCAACGGCTGCGGCGTGCGCTGCACGCTTGATCCAACCAACGGCCCCCGTGCCGGTCGGCAAAGCTGGTTGGGCGGTGAGTGCAACGCACGCCGCGCGCGACGCTTCGTCGGCCAGCCGAACAGGCGGCGTGCGTCGCACTCGACTACCATCCCCCAGCGGCTGGCCCAAGCCCTCAACCTCCCCATCGCCGAAGCCGAATCGCTGCTGGCGCGGGCCGCTGGCGAGTAGCGCCGGTCGCGTGCATTGCACGCCGCAAGGTGCGGCGGCACAGTCACCCACGGCTGCGGCGTGCGCTGCACGCTTGATCCAACCAACGGCTCCTGCGCCGGTCGATAAAGCTGGTTGGGTGGTGAGGTGCGATACACATCCAACATGGCTTACGCCGGTATAGTTAATTTTCGGAAAACGTGATCTACGCCCAGCCGCGCAGCCGGTAGACGACCAGCCCAACGTACTCCTTGATCGCCTTCGACGTGAGATCGAGATCGGCGGCGCTGGGCAGCAGGTTCATCGTCTGCATCTGAAACGAGGGCGACGTGTAGTAGGCCCAATCCCCGCGCGCGACGAGGTAATCCGTCGGCGCAGGGAGCACGGTAAAGCCCTGCCGCTCGAAGATGCGCACCGAGCGCGGCATGTGCATGGCCGAGGTCACGAGCAGGACGGGCTGGTCGAAATCAAAGCCCTGCGCGGCCAGCAGCGCCCGCGTGTTGACGGCGTTCTCGTAGGTGTTCCACGACTGGTCCTCGATCAGCAGCGCCGTCTCCGGCACGCCCATCAAGTCCAGCAGCCGCGCCATCTGCACCGCCTCGCCGATAATCTCCTCGTCCTGCTCGGCCCCGTCTTCATCTACCTGTGGCCGCGCCTCGTTGAGCACCACGCTGCCGCCGCTGAGCAACACCGTCGGTGCTTCCCCTTGCCGACCCAGCTGCTGGTAGAGCCACGCCGCGTGCAGCAGTCTGTCCCCCGCCTCGTTCACCTCCGGCAGCAGCCGCTGATCGCCCGGCGTGCGCGTCGCCCCACCCAGCACCACAATCATTTCCCCCGCTTCGTCCGCCGCCAGCTCCGCTATCTCCACCGGCTCATAGCGCCACTCCAGCGAGCGCACCACCGCCATTGTCACGATGCGGTTGCCGCCCAGCCACAGCGCCAGGAACGCCAGCACGACCAGCGTCGTCTGCCACCTGCGCCAGCGCCGCAGCGCCAGCGCCGCGATCAGCAGCACGCAGGCCAGCCCCAGCGGATAGATGAAAAGCGGCAGCAGTTTGGAGAGGAAGAAGGACATTGCTAAACTAAAGCTGGAGAATGTGTGAACGATACTCTTTACAATTTAAGCCGTTTACCAATGTGATCAGCAAAATCAACAATTGGCTGATCAATTTTCCAAACGACTTCCTGATCTTTCCAATCAAATGTGGTTGTCTTTAAGTGCGGAGGGGCGTGACCTTGTTCCACTGAATGTGCGACTGTATTAAAGTGCGTTCGAGTCTCACATTTCCCCTTTTTCTTTGTCACTGGTTTACTTGTCAACAACTTTCCCCTCACAGGAACTCCCTTTTTCAAAAAAATATCTTGAATCCAGTGTGCCTGCCTTTTCTTTGTCCGAAAAAAAAATTCGTTTTGTAGCGACACTCCCCAACCCCAGGTCTTTATGTCATATTCATCTAACAAACTCAGAATATCTTTCTTGCTCCAACCTTGTTCTCTCTCAACAAAGAATGGCCAAGTGTTAAAGCCACTTAAACTCTTGAGCATCTCAATTACTACTCCAAGAATGCTCCCTTCCGCAAATGCACCGTTCCAATCTGCGTATCGAAACGACCCCAGAACTGTTTTCGGTAACAAAAACGGTCTAGGAGTCAACCAAGCTGCGGTGATCTTCATTACCTTCTTCTCCTTGAATGCTCACCATATCAAAGCAAAGTGAATATGATCTAATATTAGAACTTTTGTTCTTAGATTGCAAATACAGTTCCTTAAGAATTAGTGTCGAAGGGGGAGACAATAAATGTTTGATTTCTTTATAAACGCGGTAACTGATTTAAACTATTGGTTGGGAATTAGTACAGCAGTAATTCTACTTATAGTGGTTTTGTTTCTTCAATGGCTGATTGCATTATGGGGTCGGATCATCCAGTTCTTTGAAGCAACACGAGAACCTGGTCCTGCTCCTGCAAGGGCCGGCCCCAGTGGTTTTGCGCGATTATTAAATTGTTTAACAGCTATTATCATACTTATAGCTCTAATCGTTAGTTCGATATTTTTGATTCAACTTGTGTTGACGAATCAGTGATTCAAAGTGTAGAGTTAGCTGATGTCAACGATGAACCTCACCTGGAGCAACGTGCGCGCATTGCGCGAGCAGCGCGGCACGCCCTTCATCGTCGCCCACCGCGGTGCGCAGACGCGCGAGCCGGAAAACACGCTGCCCGCCTTTGCGCTGGCCGTGGAGCAGGGGGCCGACGCGCTGGAAACCGACCTGCGCTTTACGCGCGACCACGAAATCGTGCTGATCCACGATGCCACCATCGAGCGCACGACCAACGGTCGCGGTCGCATCAGCGAGATGACGCTGGCCGAGCTGCAAACGTTCCGCACCCGCCGCCCCGGCAATGGTTCGAGCGGCGGCCTGAGCAACGAACCGATTCCCACCCTGCGCGCGCTGATCGAGGCGACGGAGGGACAGGTGCCGCTGCTGCTCGAGCTAAAGGACGACAAATTTTTACAGCGCGAGCGGGCGCAGCAGCTGGTCGACCTGCTGGCGGAGACGGAGATGTTGGCGCGCGGCTCCGTCGTCTCCTTTCACTTCGAGCGCGTCCAGGCCGTGCAGCAGGTGCAGCCCGATCTGGCGGTGGGGCTCATCACCACCTGGAACCCGCTGCCCGTGGGCGAAGCGCAGCTGCTCGGCCCGCTCTGGCCGCTGATCTTTGCCAACCCGCTCTACACGCGCTGGGCCCACGCCCGGGGCAAATTTGTCTGCCCGCTCGATCCCACGCCGGAGCCGCGCGTCGCTGGCTACCTGCGCCTCGGCGTCGACGCGCTGCTGGCCAACGATCCAGCAGGCGTGCTCGCGGCGATTGAGCGGGCGAAGTAGCCGCTGTGCAAAGAGAAGGACACGGATAAACACGGGCTTTGCACACGGGTAGAGGCGGTGCAATATCTGTTGCCGAACAAAAAATCCGTGTTCATCCGTGTTTTTCCGTGTCCAAAAATTCCGTGTTCAAAAGTGATGTGAGGACGTTCGCAACCATGCAACCCCGAACCATTGGTATTTTAATCTTCGACGGCGTCGAGCTGCTCGACTTTGCCGGCCCCTACGAAGTCTTCAGCGCCGCCCGCGACAGCGTCGACAGCCGCGCGCGACCGCTGACCGTCTTCGCTGTCGCCGAGTCGACTGCGCTGATCACCTGCAATAACGGGTTGGTTGTGCAGCCGCGCTACGCGCTGGCTGATTGCCCAGCGCTTGACATTCTGCTTGTGCCCGGCGGCCAAGGAACGCGCGCGCTGATCCACCACGCACCGGTTGTGGATTGGATTGGCGAGCGGGCCAACTCAACAGAATTGACGACGAGCGTCTGCACCGGCAGCTTTTTGCTCGCCCAAGCGGGGCTGCTCGACGGCAAAGCGGCCACCACGCACTGGGCCAGCGTCGAGCGGATGCGGGAGATGTTTCCCGATGTCAAGGTGCGCGGTGGGCAACCGGGCAGCGAGCGCTGGGTGGACGAAGGCGACATTGTGACCAGCGCGGGCGTCTCCGCGGGCATCGACATGGCGCTGCACCTGCTGCGTCGGCTTTACGGCGAGGAGGCCGCGGACGCGACGGCGCGCGGCATGGAGTACGAGCATTGGGAAAATGTGGTGCGTCGTGCGTAGTGCGTGGATCGTCAGCCGACTATGGTTCCACGGATTTGTGCCACGCGCTTAATTTTACAACGATACTTGACATGGAGACGCAGGGACGCGGAGAAAAGCTCGTCGACGAACAATCCCTTTGCGCCTCCGCGTCTCCGCGTTAATTTTGCTCAACTTCTCGAAATTTCGTGCCGTGTTATTACATCATCAAATGCAAATAGGTTGCAGTAACTTATCGGTAAGTGACCAGCGCACGCACCACGCACCACGCACCACGCATCACATCACCAATTCATCATGACCAACCAACCCTTTTCCACCCTGCCCACGACCGACGAGCGCCCCGTCTACGTCAACGACATGTTCGCCCGTATCGCGCCGACGTATGACCTGATGAACCGCGTGATGACCTTTGGCTTTGACCAGGGCTGGCGGCGCGAGCTGCTCGAATTTTGCGAGCTGCCGCCGCGCGGGCTGCTGCTCGATGTCGGCACCGGCACGGGCGATATCGCCTACGCCGCCAAACAGCAGTATCCCGGCGTGCAGGCCGTGGGCGCGGATTTTACCTACGAGATGATGGCTGCGGGCGTGGGCAAAGTGCCCGGCCAGCAGCTTCCTTTTACGCAGGCCGACGTTTTCCACCTGCCCTACGCCGACGACTCGTTTGACGCCGTCACCTGTGGCTTTCTCGTGCGCAACGTCGACGACCGCGTGGCCGCCTTCCGCGAGATGACGCGCGTCGTCAAGCCCGCCGGCAAAGTCGTCTGCCTCGAAATCACCCCGCCGGACAACACGCTGCTGGGGCCGCTCTTTTCGCTCTATTTCTTTCGGCTTGTCCCGCTCGTCGGCAGCCTGATCAGCGGCGACGGACAGGCCTACGCCTACCTGCCCAACAGCACCGTCAACTTCCCCGCGCCGGAGATGCTGCAAATCAAAATGGAGCAGGCAGGGCTGCGCAACGTCTTTTACGTCGAGCGCATGTTGGGCACGGTGGCAATCCACGTGGGGACGAAGTTTGCGCGAAATTAAGAAATCAACGCGGAGGCGCGGAGGCGCAAGAGGATATGTCTATCATTTCGACCGAATGGGAGAAATCTGTTGGCAGCAGACGAACAACTGCGCTAGTCTACTTAATTGTTGACTACCTGAAGATTTTTTCCTCCAGTCGAAATGACAAGTCGCTCACTCTTTGCGCCTCCACGTTAGAAATTGTTAAAACAGGAGATACTTTTAATGGCTAATGATACTATCCGCATCGGAATCATCGGCGCGGGCCAGAACACGCGCGACAAGCATATCCCCGGTCTGCGCGAGCAACCCGACGTCGAAATCGTCGGCGTCGTCAACAGCAGCCCGGAATCGTCGCGGCGGGCGGCGGAGGCGCTCGACATTCCCAAGAGCTACGACTCGTGGATCGACGCCATTGCCGACCCCGACACCGACGCCATCGTGATCGGCACGTGGCCCTACCTGCACGCGCGGGCGACCATCGCCGCGCTGGAGGCGGGCAAGCACGTGATGGTCGAAGCGCGCATGGCCCGCGACGCCAACGAGGCGCACGCCATGCTGGCCGCGGCGCAGGCCTTTCCAAAGCAGGTGGCGCAGATCGTGCCCTCGCCCTTTTCGCTCAAGGCAGACCGCACCATCCAGAAGCGGCTGGCCGACGGCTACCTCGGCGATCCGCTCGCCGTGGAGGTCGTCGCCCGCTCCGGCTTTATCGACCGCGACGCTCCGCTGACGTGGCGGCAGGATTACGACCTGAGCGGCATGAACATCATGAGCCTGGGCATCTGGTACGAAGCCGTGATGCGCTGGCTTGGCACGGCGACCAGCGTGATGGCGATGGGCAAAACGTTTGTCAAGATGCGGCCCAGCGAGGACAGCGGTGATGACGGCGTTCTGCGTGCCGTGCGCATCTCCGACCACATCGACGTGCTCGGCGAGATGGCCTGTGGCGCGCAATTGCACATTCAAGTCTCCGCCGTGGCCGGGCCGGGCGAGCCGCCGTCGGCGACGCTCTTTGGCAGCGAGGGGACGCTCAAATTTACGCAGAACACCCTCTTCGGCGCGCAGCGCGGGGACGACGAATTGAGCGAAGTCGAGATTTCATCGGAGTTGGAGGGCGGCTGGCGCGTGGAGGAGGAATTTGTCAACGCCATTCGCGGCGAGGAAGAAATCACGCACACGGATTTTGAGACGGGCGTCAAGTACATGGAGTTCACCGAAGCGGTCAACCGCAGCCTGGCGGCGGGAATGAGCGTGTCGCTGCCGCTGTGAGGCGGGAGCGATTTTAGGAATGGCGATTAATTTACTTGAGCAGGAAGGCAATGCTTCACCCCTCCCCAGCCCTCCCCAACTTGGGGAGGGAGCCGTTACGGGACAGACGAAGTTTCGGCTCCTCCCCCAAGTTGGGGGAGGCTGGGAGGGGGTGGAAACTGCGTCGTTCTTTGAAGCTGGCTCCGTGCGTGCCGATACTCATTTGCTCAACTTATTTAGTTGCCATTCCTTAGTATCGACTGGAAGCGCTAGACGCGAATTCACGCAGATACCTGTGCAAGAGCGCATAACATACAGCTCAAATCCGCGTTTATCTGCGTGCATCTGCGGTTCCCTATTTCTATATGGAGTTGCTGGTGAGGCGGTCAAATTGTTGACGCCGCTCCGCTTTCGCGCGAAAATACCGGGCGAAGTTTGCCTGGTTGCGCACCAACGATTCACGTGTTACTCACCAACCAACGTTCTAGAAACGAGATCTCCCACCCATGAAAGGCCTCATTCTCAGCGGCGGCAAGGGCACGCGGCTGCGGCCCATTACCTTTACCAGCGCCAAACAGCTTGTGCCCGTTGCCAACAAGCCGGTGCTCTTCCGCGTGATCGAGACGCTCTGCGAGGCGGGCATCAGCGAGATTGGCATTGTGATCGGCGACACGGGTGCGCAGATTCGCGAGGCCGTGGGTAACGGCGGGCGTTGGGGGGTGAAAATCACCTATATCGAGCAGGATGCGCCGCGCGGGCTGGGCCACGCCGTGCAGATTAGCCAGGACTTTGTCGGCGACGAGCGCTTTGTCATGTTCCTGGGCGACAACGTGATCGAGGGCGGCATCAGCACGCTGATCCAGCAGTTTGCCAGCAGCGACTGGAACAGCCAGGTGGTGCTGCGCGAGACGACGGAGCCGGAGCAGTACGGCATCGCCGTGCTTGATGAGCAGCGCCAAATTGTGCGCCTCGTCGAGAAGCCGCGCAACCCGCCGAGCAACCTCGCGCTTGTCGGCATCTACATGTTTGATTCGCACATCTTCGAGGCCGTGCACAGCATCCAGCCAAGCTGGCGCGGCGAGTACGAAATTACCGACGCTATCCAGTGGCTGATCGAACACGGCTACAAAGTCTTCCCCTACGTGCACCGCGGCTGGTGGATCGATACCGGCAAGGCGACAGACATGCTGGAAGCCAACAATCGCGTCCTCAGCGAAATTGAGCACGAGGTGGCGGGCTACGTGGACCGCGACAGCAAAATTGACCATCTCGTTACCATCGAGCGCGGCGCGGAGGTGATCAACAGCGTGATCCGCGGCCCGGCCATCATCGGCGAAGATTGCCGCATTGTGAACAGCTACGTCGGCCCCTTCACCAGCATCTACCACCACACCATCCTCGAAGAGAGCGAAATCGAGCACAGCATCGTCCTCGACAACAGCTCGATCTGCCACGTGCCCGGCCGCATTACGGACAGCATCATCGGGCGCGATGTCGAAGTCACGTGCAGCCCGATCAAGCCAAAAGCGTACAAAATGACGCTGGGCGATCACTCCAAGGTTGGGCTGCTCTGATGGCTGCTGGCTCTGCTGAGCTGGATGGACGCTTGGTCAGCGTGCCCGCGCTGCTGGCCGCCCTGCGCGGCGTCGACCGGCTGAATGGCTCGCTGGCTACGCCCGCTGCCCCGGCGGATGATTTGGCGGCCTGGCGTTCGCTGGTCACCCTTTACCAGATTGGCCAGGGCGAGGCTGGCGCCCCCGCCGGTGCGCCCGTCAGCTCGGCGCTGCCGGCGCTTTCGGTGGACGATGAAGCGCGGCTGGCGGCGCAGGTTACGCTGGACGTGGCGGAGCGGCTGCGGCGGCTGGGCGACGCGTACCCCGCTTGGGAGCATTTTGACGCCGCGGCTTATTTTGACCTGACCACCGCACAGGCCGCGGCGCTGGTGCAGATCAGCGAGCGCGTGTCGACCGTGCACGCGCTGTTTCATGCGGATTGGCTGCTGCCCTCGTTCCAGCGGGCGCACCACTTTTGGCACGCCCATTTCTGGCCCCAATACCGCGCCGCCCAGCACTTTCTACACGGCAACGGCCCCGCCGCGCCCGATATTGATCTGGACCTCAGCGCCCAGTTTGACGCCACCGCCTTTGACCGCGACCGCTTTCGCGCCGTCCGCGCCGCCATGGCCGAACAGGTGCAGCGTCTCTGCGCCGTTGCCCACGCGGCTCGCCAGCGGCTGGCGGACGAAGTCGCCTACCTGGCCACCAACGGCGGCGAGATCGAGCGGGCGCGCGTGGCGGATGCTTGGCGGGCCCCCGCCGCCGCGGGGCTGCACGCGCCCGGCGCCACATCCAGCGCCACATCCAGCCCAGACGACGCGCTTCCGACCGATGCCCTGCTGCCCGCCCTGCACGAGGTTCCCACGCTGACGCTCTCGTTTAGCTTTCCCCTGCCCGCCCACAAGCAGCCCGGTCGCCTGCGCAGGCTGCGTCGCAATCGGGAGCGGGCGCGCTTCCGGCGGGAACGACTGGGGTAAGACCGCAAAATTAACGCGGAGGCGCGGAGGCGCAGGGGCGGTTGCTCGTCAATGATGCAGGTCGAACGGATTGATCACTGAGCGAAGCCGACAATAGACTTGTTCCTGATTAACAAATCCCGCTAGAAATTGGGGGGACGCCGCTCGACCGTAGTGGGAGGGCGCGCCCTCCCACTACGGTCGAACACGAGCCTCGCCTGAGCGATATGCTTTGTTTGCTTGTTTGGGAACAACTCTAATCTTTAACCGACCTACGGAACTCACAAATTTTCTCTTCGCATCTCTGCGCCTCCGCGTTAGGCCAATCCAAGAAAACAAGTATGCCGCTGGATAGCGTCCCCGGCACGCGCCGAAGCGACTGGCATGATGAGCCTACGTGCGGCGCGAGCCGGGGACGCGGACTGCCGGTACATTTAATTTTTTGAAATGACCTTAAAATTCTTTCAACCGGATTCAACTTATGCAAAACATTCTCATCACCGGCGGCGCGGGCTTTATCGGCTGCAACTTTGTGCGCCTGCTGCTCGACCGCCACCCCGGCTACCACGCCGTCATTTTTGACAAGCTGACCTACGCCGGGCGGCGCGAAAATCTGGCAGACGTTGCCGCCCAGCACGCGGAGCGCTACACCTTTGTCGAAGGCGATATCTGCGACGTGAATGCCGTCAACGCGGCGATTCATGACCACGACGTGGACACCATCGTCAACTTCGCAGCGGAGACGCACGTGGACCGCAGCATCCTCGACCCGGACGCCTTTGTGCGCACCGACATCTACGGAACCTACGTGCTGCTGGAGGCGGCGCGCTCGCACGGCAACCTGCGCTATCACCAGATTAGCACCGATGAAGTTTACGGCCACATCGAGGGCGAGCACCGCAGCGCCGAGGCGGACTGCCTGGCCCCGCGCAGCCCCTACGCCGCCAGCAAGGCCAGCGCCGAGCATTTCGTCAATGCCTACCACATCACCTATGGCCTGCCGACCACGATTTCGCGCGGGGCCAACAACATCGGCCCCTACCAGTACCCGGAAAAGGTCGTGCCGCTCTTCGTCACCAACGCGCTCGCCGATCAGCCGCTGCCCGTTTACGGCGATGGCCAGCAGCGGCGCGATTACCAGTACGTGACGGATCACTGCGAGGCCGTCGATCTCGTCCTGCACGAAGGCGCGCTGGGCGAGGCCTACAACATCGGCACGGGCACGGAGATGACGAATCTGGAGATGGTCGAGGTTTTGCTGGACGAACTGGGCAAGCCGCGCAGCCTGATCCAGCACGTCGAGGATCGGCTGGGCCACGACCGGCGCTACTGCATCGACCCGCGCAAGATCATGGCGCTCGGCTGGGAGCCGGAGCACAGCCACGAAGAGGCCATCCGCCGCACCGCGCGCTGGTACGCCGACAATCCCCAGTGGTGGCAGCCGATTCGCGAGGGCGAGTTTCGGGAGTATTACGAGCGGGTGTACGGCAACCGGGCGGTGTTGAGCTGATCAGGAGTGCTCGTTCCCACGCTTCGCGTGGAAATGCCTGTCGGGGCGCTCCTGCGTCCCAACGTGCCCGCGCAGAAAATGGGTGATTATTCACTATGTTACGCTGTCAAGCAGCCGTTTTCGGCGGTACGGGCACGCCATGGCGTGCCCGTACCGCCGAGGTAGCACGCAACATGAATTATTCAAAGACGCAGAGCGTCTAGCTTAGCATTCCACGCAGTAGCAGATTAAGGAATTAACCAGGTAATCTCGTCGGGCCGTTCGCATCTGAGGATGCTCACTCCGCGTTACCCTTTATTTGTTTAAGGCAATTCCAGGAAATTAACTGTACCGGGGTAAGCCATGTTGGATGTGCGACGCACCTCCATCACAATCAGCGGTGGTATATTTATAATCTTGGATTAGCCTAATCTGCTAGAGCGTGGAACGAGCCTTGTCCTTTATGAACATCACCCGGGCCACCCCCAGCGATCTCGACCGCATCCGCCGCTTGATGCAGCGGGGGCGGCACATCTTTCAGAACTTGGGGCGCGAAGATTGGCAATCGCTGCTAAACGACGGCGTGGTGCTGTTGGGGTCGACGGGCGGTCTCTTTGGCGGCACGCCCGCAGCGCTGCTCGGCGTGCGCCGCGAAGCGCGACCGACCACGCTGCCCGCGGACGCGCCGAGCCGCGCCTACATTACCTG
Source organism: Caldilineaceae bacterium (assembly GCA_965213595.1). GTDB lineage: Bacteria > Chloroflexota > Anaerolineae > Caldilineales > Caldilineaceae > JBCCFC01. Next base: position 705,039 of record CBDBZO010000004.1, read on the forward strand.
TGCGGCGGTCGCGCGCGGTCGCTCGGCGATCACGGACGTGCCGGCGCTGGTGGCCGCGGCCAGCCAAATCCTGCGCGACGAAGAGCGGGCTGCGGCCAGCGGCGACGTCCGCGAAGGGCCCGGCTGGCAGATGATTTATTACGATGCCGACAACTGGCTTGTGCGCCCGCTGCTGGCCGCTGGCTTTGAGCAGATCGACCGCGTGCAGTTTCTGGAGTTAACGCGGCTGTCGCGGCGGGTGGACGAGATTAACGAACGGCTGGCGCAGAGCGCGGCGCAGGCGGGGGGCGGCGCGGCGATGGTCGAGCTGAGGCCGGCGCGCGTGGATGAAGTCGAGCAGCTGGCCCGGCTGGATGGCGAAGCCTTCGATTCGATTTGGCACATGGACGAGCGTCACCTGCTCGAACTGCTGATGAGCTGCCACGTCTGCGTCGCCGTGGCGGATGACGGCCAGGGCAGCAGCGACGCGCGGCTGCTGGGCTACGCCGCGCTCTGTGGCCCCGCCGGCATTGATCCGTTCGAGCAGGGCAGCCATCTACAAGCGGACGCGTCAAGCGAGGCGATGCTGGCGCGGCTGGCCGTGCATCCCAGCGCCCAAGGTCGCGGCATTGGGCGGCGGCTGCTGGTGGACAGCTTGAGCGCGGCCCACGAACGCGGCGCGGAAATGGTGGTGCTCAACACGCAGACGAGCAACGCCCGCTCGCAAGCGCTCTACCGCTCGCTCGGCTTTCGGCGCACGGGCGAAATCTACCCCGTGCTGACGCGCACCGTGTAAAGTCAACCGCGCGTCGAGTTGTCCTCTATATCTGGCGTTATCCCCGAACTTATCCACAACATGTAGCGCTTTTCTGCAGAAACTGGACTCGAATGACGAAAAGGGAGTGCTGTGCGCAGCGAATTTGATCTTACACGACGGCTAATTATCGTGACAACCCTGGCGTCCGGGCTGGTCGCCGTTGGCACGGCGGGTTACATGCTGTTCGAGCAATCCTCCGTTTGGGATTCGCTCTTTATGACCATCATCACGTTGAGCACCGTCGGCTACGAAGAAGAAGTGCCGCTTTCGCAGCCTGGTGAGATGTTTACGGCGGTGCTCATCATCATGGGCGTGGGGGTATTGACCTACTCCTTTAGCACGGTGGCGGATTACATTGTCGCGGGGGAATTGCGCGGCATCTTGCGGAGGCGACGCATGGAGCGACGAATCAACAATTTGAACGGCCACTACATCATCTGCGGCTACGGGCGCGTGGGCCAGCAGGTGGCGGAAGGGCTGGAAGAAGAGCAGCTCGACTTTGTGGTGATCGACAACCAGCCCGACGTGCTGGAGGGCTTGGCCGAGCGCGGCATCAACTACATTGCCGACGACGCCTCGAACGACAACGTGCTGCTGCAGGCCGGCATCGAGCGCGCGGCGGGCCTCTGCGCCTGCCTGCCCAACGACGCCACCAACGTCTTTGTCACGCTGACGGCGCGCCAGCTCAACCCCGGCCTGATGATCATCTCGCGCGGCCACGTTCCCACCAGCGCCAGCAAGCTGCAGACCGCCGGCGCCAACCACGTGATCAACCCTTACCTAATCGCCGGGCGACGCATGGCCGCCCAGCTGCGCTCGCCCACCGTAACCGAGTTTCTGGAAGTCGTGATGCAGCGCGGCGAGCTGGAGCTGCGCATCGAGGAGGTCGTGGTGGGGCAGGGCTCGCTGCTGGCGGATAGGACCATGGCCGAAAGCCACGTGCGCCGCGAAACCGGCGTCAACATTCTGGCCGTGCGCCGCGAGAATGGCCGCCACGAAATCGATCTCGGCCCGGGGTTTCTGCTCTGTGTCGGCGATGCCCTCATCTGTCTCGGCACCCCCGAACAGCTCGACGCCCTGGCCGAGCGCGCCTCGCACCGCTGGCGCTTTCCCCTGCGCCGCTAACGCACCCGGTATTGCGGCTTCACCCGGCAATCCGTAACAAACCCCACGGAGACCCGCTCGACATTCCGCTACACTGATCCGGTATTAGCGCGCGGGCGCAAACGCTCTTCGTCCTGCCCCGCCGAAGCCCCATCAGGATAGCTTTGTGAACACGCTCGGCACCAGCTTTCGCCTGCACAACAAGCGCCTAAGCAGCGACGACAACTCAATAGCCCCCGCGTTCGCGTACCGCGCTGGAGAGGAGCGACCTCGATGAGCTTCTTCGCCACTTTAGCGGATGCACTCGCCTACGCCAGCACGCACGTCGACGAACTGCTCGGCGCGCTGGGCGACCATCTCCTGCTGGTTGCCGTGGCGCTGGGCATCAGCCTCGCCATCTGCCTGCCCCTCGGCATCTGGACTTCCCGCTCACGTCTTGCCTCCCTCACCTTTATCAACCTCGTCAACGGCCTGCGCGTGGTGCCGAGCCTGGCCGTGCTCTTCTTGGCAATCCCGTTCTTTGGCCTCTCCTTTACCTCCGCCGCGCTCGCGCTGATCTTGCTGGCGCTGCCGCCGCTGCTCATCAACATCGATACCGCTTTTCGCACGATTTCGCCCGCCGTGCGCGAAGCCGCCCGCGGCATGGGCATGACGCCCTGGCAGTCGCTGCTGCGCGTGGAGACGCCGCTGGCCTTGCCGGTGATCCTGGCGGGCGTGCGCACCGCCACCACGGAAGTCATCGCCAGCGCGACGCTGGCCGCCTTTATTGGCGCGGGTGGGCTGGGCTATTTTATCGTGCTCGGCTTTTCCGTCTACAGCATTCCCATTCTGCTCGTGGGCGCGATTCCCGTCGCGCTGCTAACGCTGATCGCCGAGCTTAGCTTAAGCCGGGCGCAACGCGCCCTCGAACCACCAACTTAGTTTCGCTTCTTTTTCTATCTCAACTATTTCTATCTCAACAAAAAGGAACATCATGAACCGTTTGACCAAACTTTACACCCTGCTTGCCCTGCTGCTGATTCTTGCGCTGGGCGCCTGCGAAGCGCTGGAGCCCGGCGTCTCGACCGGCAGCGACAGCAGCGGCGACGAGACCGCCGAAGCCGCCAGCGACGCAACCGTCGAAGAGGCCGACGCCGACAGCGACGCTGAAGCCAGCGACACGACCGTGCGCGTCGGCTCCAAAAACTTTACCGAGCAATTTATCCTGGGCGAAATGTACGCGCTGCTGCTGGAAGACGCCGGCTTTAGCGTGGAGCGCCGCCTCAACCTCGGCTCAACGCCCATCGCCCAGGAAGGGCTGCTCAACGATGAGATCGACCTCTACCCAGAGTACACCAGCACCGGCCTGCTCACCGTGCTCGGCATGGAGCCGCTCAACGACGCGCAGGAGGTCTACGACACGGTGAAAGCCGAGTACGAAGAGCAGTTTGATCTGACGTGGCTCGAGGCCGCTCCCTTTAACAACACGCAGGCGCTCGCCATGCCGCGCGCCCGTGCCGAAGAGCTGGGCATCGAAACGATTTCGGATTTGGCCGAGCAGGCGGGCGACTTGACGCTTGTCGGGCCGCCGGAGTTTGCCGAACGCGAAGATGGCGTCGCCGGTCTGCAGGAAGTCTACGGCTTTGAATTTGGTGACTTTCTCCCGATCGACCCCGGCCTGCGCTACCAGGCCGTTGCCAGCGGCGAGGCGGACGTGACGGTTGCCTTTACCACCGACGGCGAAATTGCCGCCAACGACCTCGTCGTGATCCAGGACGACCAGAGCCTGTGGCCGCCTTACCAGGTTGCGCCCGTGATCCGGATGGACGTGCTGGACGCCAACCCCGCCATTGCCGACGCACTCAACCAGGTGCAGCCGCTGCTGACGGACGAAATCATGCAGGGGCTGAACAACCAGGTGAGCGGCGAAGGCGAAGAACCCGCAGACGTGGCGCGGGCGTTCTTGGTCGAGCAAGGGCTGATCAGCGAGTAAAGTTTTCGAGAGGCACTCGTGGTGCGTAGTGCGTGGACTGGTAAAGCTTACCGGGCGGTTGCTCAACCAGTTCACGCACTACGCACTACGCACTACGCACTACGCACTACGCATTCCTATGTCCATCATCCGTTTCGAGAACACCACCAAAGAATTCCCCGGCATGGCTCGCCCAGCCGTCGACCACGTTGATCTGAGCATCGATGAGGGTCAATTTATCGTGCTTGTCGGCCCTTCCGGCTGCGGCAAGACGACGCTGATGAAGATGGTCAACCGGCTGTACGAGCCGAGCGACGGCACGATTTTCCTGCGCGACCAGGACATCCGCGAGATGAGCGTCGTCGACCTGCGCCGCCAGATTGGCTACGTGATCCAGCAGATCGGCCTCTTCCCCCACATGACGGTGCTGGACAACATCGCCGTTGTGCCCAAGCTCTTGGGTTGGGACAAGGGGCGCATCCGCGAGCGGGCGGACGAACTGCTCGATCTGGTCGACCTGCCGCCGGAGCAGTACCGCGACCGCTACCCGTCGCAGATGTCGGGCGGGCAGCAGCAGCGCGTCGGCGTCGCCCGTGCGCTGGCGGGCGATCCGGACGTGATCCTGATGGACGAGCCCTTTAGCGCCATCGACGCCATCACGCGCACGTCGCTGCAGGACGAGATGCTCCAGCTCCAGCGCCAAATTCAGAAGACGATTCTCTTCGTCACCCACGATGTGGATGAAGCGCTGCGGCTGGCGGACCAGATTGTGGTGATGCGTGAGGGGCGGGTGGTGCAATTTGCCTCGCCGTTCGACGTGTTAAACAGCCCGGAGAACGACTTCGTGGGCGAGTTGGTGGGGTCGGACGATGTGGTGCGGCAGCTGGGGCTGGTGCGCGTCGAGACGGCGATGCAGGATTTGCCGGCAAATTATTCGCCCAACGGCGATCCAACCATCGACCGCGACGACAGCCTGCGCAACGCATTGTCGCACCTGCTGCGCATCGACCGCGGCGAATTGACCGTGACGGACGGCGAGCAGCCGGTGGGCGTCATTTCGCTGGACGACATTCGCACGTCGACCAGTTAACGATTACTTTTCGTCAAAATGGATTACATCTTCAACAATCCCGACATCATCCTCGAGCTGACCGCCGAGCACCTCTACATGACGGGCGTGGCGCTGCTGATTTCGATTGGGGTGGCGCTGCCGCTGAGCATTTTGCTGGTCGCCTCCGAGCGGGCGTCGTCGATTGTGATGGGGGTGCTGGGCGCGCTCTACACCATTCCGTCGATTGCGCTGCTGATTTTGCTGCTGCCAATCTTTGGCCTCAACCGCCGCTCGGTGATCGTGGCGCTGGTGATTTACACGCAGATTATTCTGGTGCGCAACATTTTGGCCGGGCTCAAAGGCGTCTCGCCGATGATGCTGGAGGCGGCGAAGGGGATGGGCATGAATGCGTGGCAGCGCTGGTTACGCGTGCAGCTGCCGCTGGCGCTGCCGGTGATCATCGCCGGGATGCGCATCGCCGCCGTGGTCGCCGTCGCGATTGCGACCATCGGCGCGCTGATTGGCGCGGGTGGCTTGGGCACGCTGCTCTTCGACGGCATCTCACAGGGTCGTTACGACAAAATTATCAGCGGCTCGGCGGTCGTCGCGCTGCTGGCGCTGGTGCTGAATTACGGGCTGCTGGCCGTGCAAAATTTCTTCGACACGGAAGCCCGCATCCAGCGCGCGGAGCGGCGACGACGGCGTGCGGAGCGCGAGTCGCCGGACGTGGGGGCGGAGCAGACAGCGGCGGCGTGAGGTGGAGTCGCGCTAATTTTAAGCTGTGGTATACTTATGAGCAAATTTTCATAAAATTAGAACCACTTTATCAGTGATGGTTGAAAAACCTGTTGTCTGGCTTGGGGATTCGCGAAAGCAAATTCAGCGCTTTCCAACAGAGGCTAAACGAGTAATTGGTGTCGCCCTATTTGATGCACAACGAGGTGACAAATCTCCGTTAGCAAAACCTTTCAAAGGCGTTGCCAGCGGTATTTTTGAAATTGCAGTTCGCTATCGTACAGACGCGTTCAGACTTGTTTATGCCGTACAGATTAGTAACTCACTTTATGTGCTTCACGCCTTTCAGAAAAAATCGAAAATTGGCATCAGAACGCCAAAACAAGAAGTAGATTTGATTCGACAGCGGTATCAGCAAGCAGTGAGGTTGGAGAGCGAGCTATGAATAAATTGATCGGATACGAAATTGGTAGCGGGAATGTCTTTGCAGACTTGGGTCTCGATGATGCAGAAGAGCTGCTGATACGTGCTCAACTCGGACTATCCGTGCGGCTGATCCTGGAGGAACGCCACTTGAAGCAGCGTGAAATTGCTGAACTTTTGAACATTGATCAGGCTGAAGTCTCAAAGTTGATGAGCGGAAAGTACTATCTGTTTTCGGAAGGGCGGCTGTTTGGCTTCCTCAACCGGCTGGATCGGAAAGTAACGGTGCAAATTGCGCCGCTGCAAAGCGGGGAAAAGCAGCAGGAAGTGGTGTTTATGTAACTGCAACCAACGTGGAGTGAGCACGCCCTCGCGCGAGCAGACCGTGCACGAGAATTCGATAGCCCATTGACACCTAAAAACTAAAGCAAGATAAGGAAACAATCACTTACTCCGCTCTGCCTCCGCGGCCAGCCGCAGCGCCTCCTGCTGCGCCATCCACGTTGAGCCGCGGGCATCGGCGGCCTGGGCCAGCGCAACCAGCGCGTCCGGCCCTTCGAGCGCGAGCAGCAGCGGCAGGCCGCCCTCAATGCCGTAGACGGTCTGCCACAGACCGCGCTCGGCGTCGCGCTGCCAGAGGGTGCGCAGAAAGGTGGCGAGCAGCTCGCGTGGAACGGGTGCTGGGTTCGGTGACCCCGCCGACGCGCTGGCCTCCCCCGGTTCGTTCGCCGCTGCTTTCGCAAAATCACCAGGGTTTTCATTGCCCCCCGTGCGTTCCGCTACTTGGCTCGCCAGCAGCGCCGACACGTCCGCCGTGCGCGCCGCGTGGCGACCGCCCAACGCCGCCAGCGCCGCGCCGACTTCGTCCAGCAGCGGCCAAGCCAGCGCACGCGCATCTGCCTCTGCCGCCGTGAGCAGCGGGCGCAGCAATCCCTCCCCGTAAAAATTAACGAGCGCCTCGCCCTCCAACAGGCGCGGCGCGGCCTTGCGCAGCGTTTCGACCAGCGAGCGAATCTCTTTGGCGCGGTCGGCGCTGGGCGCAGTGGCCTGCTGCTGGAGCAGCGCACGCAGGCGCAGGCCGCCGTCGCGCAGCTCGTCGTCGCCAAAGGAGCCGACGCGGCGGAAGAGGCTGCGCAGCCGCTCGCGCAGGGTCGGCTCGCGCACGCGGCGAGCGAGCAGATCAAGCGCGCGGCTCGGCTCGTGGCGCTCCAGAAAGAGCTCGGCCAGCCCCCAGGTGATGGCCCGCTCCGGGTTGCGGCCATCGTAGCCGCTGGCCCACTGCAGCGCGGCCTGCACCTGCTCGTCCGCGACGCGCCCTTCGCCCGCGGCCAGCAGCGCGCGCACCACGTCGATCAAGCCCTCGCTGCGCGTCGGGTCGCTGGCGTCTACGGATTTGACCACGTCGATGGCGAGGCCGATTGCGCCGAGGCGAATCAGCGCCGTGGCGCTGGCGGCGGCGGTCCAGCCGTCGCTGCGCGTGCCGAGCGCGGCCATCTGCTGCGCAAGCTGGACGCGTTCGCCGTAGCGAATGTGGGCGAGGGGCAGGGCGTGGATGGCGCTTTGGAGCGTGTAGGCTTGAAAGTCGATATCAGCATTGGCCTGGGGGCGCTTGACGCGGCGGAAGGTCGCCTCATCCACTTCGCGATTGAGGCCGCTGGCCCGGCGCGCCTCCTGCACGGCAGCAACAATCGCGAGCTGATCCAGCACCGCATCAACCTGGGCCGCGCGGGCAAAGACCGTTGCCGCGACGCGCCGGCTGTGGAGCTGGACGAGTTGGGTCTCTTCCAGCGTCTGCACGCAGAGGCGCAGCAGCGGCGGCTGCACAAAGGGCGGCGGCGTCGCGCCGGGCGCGACGAGGTCCGCCTCGCGCAGAAAATTTTCCTCCCCGCGCTTCTCCTCGACGTCCTCCACGGCCCAGCGCGCAATTTCGCCCAGCAGCACAACGCCCGTCTCGTCGAAGCGGCGAACGGCGGAGGCAATAAGATGGGTGGTGAGCGGGCTGAGGTCGAGGCGGGCCAGCGTTTGGGCGAGCAGCGTGCGCAGATCGGGCCGCACAATGACGGTGTCCCAGCCGCGGGTGGTGCGGTCGAGCCGTTCGAGGCAGGCGAAGGCGAGGTTGGCGTCTTCGAGATGGCTGGCGGCGGCAGCGGCCAGCAGCAGCTCTTCGGCGCGCGTTTCGGCAGGAACCATCGAATCCAGCCCGGCGGCGAGGAGGCCATCGCGCTGCTCGGCTAATCGGACGCGAGCCAGCGTGTGCAGCGCGGGCTGGGTGATGCCGTGGTTGGCCAGGGCGTAGATCACGCGCAGGGGAGCAAGCGGTTCGCGGGGCCGCGCCAGGGCGGCGACGGTCAGCGCCGCGTCGCCCGCACCAAGCTGATCGAGCGATGCGGTCAGCGCTTCGACCACGGCGTGGAGCAGCCACGAGGCGGGCTCCCAAATGCCGCGGGCGCTGTTGACGCGCGGCTGGGCATTGGGGGGAACGCGGGCGGCCAGGCTGAGGGTGTCGAGGGCGGAGTGGGTGAGGGTGGTCACGAGTGGTAAAAAGAATGGCCGTGGATTGCGCGGATTGCGCGGATTTTTGGTTTGATGGTTATAACAGATTGATAGATTATGTGGCGCGGTTGGTGGTGTGGGAACCCCTCCCCAGCCCTCCCCATGATGGGGAGGGAGCTGATCCTTCGTCGGTGGCGCGGTTGAACACCCCACAATTGTGTAGGAGCGACCTGCTCGTCAACGAAGCGACGGCTCCTTCCCCAGAATGGGGGAGGCTGGGAGGGGGTGAAACTTTATTGACCGCTCACTAAGTCTCTACCACCATCTCCCGGCAACCATCACAATCAACAGCAACACCGCCACCCCAATCAACACCAATGCCGCGCGCTGAAGCCACGCCGCGCGCGAGACGGTGCGACCGTGGCTGGCGTGCATCTCGTCGCCGCGCTGGAGCACGGCGGGGTTGCAGTGTTCGGCCCCCTGCACGCGCGCCAGCCACCACGCCCGCTGGCAAAAGGCCCACGCGCCGATGTCGCTGGCGGAGACGAGCGTTTTGTATTCAGCTGACTTGTTTGGCATGATCCAGCCATTCTACCATCTGCGCCCGTCGCGTCGACGAGGTAAAAGCCGCTTGCACCGCCTGTCGCGTAAACCCCAGCAGCTCATCCACCGAGAAGCCCAGCTCGTAGGCAATCGCATACTCCCGACCAATGGTCGTCCACACGCGCACCGGGTCATCCGTGTTGAGCGTGACGGGCACGCCAGCATCGATAAGATGGCGAATGGGGTGCGCTTCATACGAATCGACCGCGCCCAGAACGACGTTACAGGAAAGCGAGCATTCGACGGTGACGCCGCTCTCGACCAACCGGTCGAGCAGGCGAGCGTTGGTCGTCGCGTAGACGCCGTGGCCGATGCGGGAGAGGCCCGGCGTTCTCAGCGCGGCGGCGAGATTGGCCGTGGAAAATTCGGCGGCGTGGACGGTGATGCCCAAGGCCCGCATCGACGGCACGCTCGGCTAGTCGGTAAGCAATTTGCCAGAGCGCCGGATCGGCTTCCTGCGCATAGGGCGCAACAATAAAATCGACGCCAGCGAGACCAACCTGCGCTAGTCGCAAACAGTGGCCCAGTTGTTCTTCCTCGGCGGCGATGGCTTCCGTCTCGTTTCTCAGATGGATAAATCCCAGCGCTTCGGCGTAAAAATTCGGATACTGCTGCTGCACCTGTCGCTCGGCTTCACGAAAGAGCACCATAAAGTCATTGCGCGGCAGAGCTTTACCGGACTTGCCAAAGCGGATCTCTGTGTAAATCGAGCCGTCGGCAGCGCTTTCCAGCAGCGCATCCGCAATTTTGGCGACGATGTACTCTGGCTGCTCGCTGCGTGCATCAAACGGCCAGGAGGCGTCGGGCGCGCACATTGCGTCCAGACGTGGCTCGCCTGCTGGTACGTCGTCGAGCAGGTGCTGCGACCATGCACGCCAGTCGAACGGCGCTCGATTTTCCCGCCGTGTGAGAATACGGTCGAGCCGGGCTCGCTCTTCTTGGTGTACATGCAAATCTGCTTTGGGCAGTGCAATTATTTGTGGTGAGATGGCAATCTCGGCCAGCGGCTGAATTGGCATGTTTGCGTGTGTACGTCGTGTTTACCGAGATGGTCGAGGAACGTGACAATCACGGCCCCAACGTGAAGGGGAAGGGTGTGATGGCTGGGGCCGTGACGGTCACATTCGACCATCTTTTTGCGTCCAATCCGCATTCTATTCCGGCAGCCGACCCTCAAACTTCTCTAACGCCTGCCGCATCTGCTCTTGGCGCAAACTCATCGTCAAGTCGCCGCGGGTGCGCTCCAGCACGCCGCGCAGCACGTCGGTCTGTCGACGCAGGCCGTGGGTCAGCGCGTCCGGAAAGTCGACGGTCACGAGGTGGCTGTAGACCTCGTCCATAAAGTCCAGATAAGGCTCGGCCTCGGCGACTTGGCCGCGGCGCACCAAATCGAGCACAAAGCGGCGCATCTCGGTGGCGGCCTCGCCCAGCCCCTTGAGATAGGTCGCGCCGGTGACGTGGAGCGCGCTGGGCCGGGGCAAATCGCTTGGTTCACCGCGGATCACGGCGTAGACAACGTGCGCCTCGACCAGCTCCTTGAGCGCATCTTGGGTGTAGCCGGAGTGGTAGAGATCGGGGTGATCGGCCAGCGGCGCGACCATGGCTTCGCCATCAGCGCGGGCTTCGGCGAGCATGGCTTCGGCTTCGGCCCACTCGTGGCGGTGGATGGCGCGAATGGCGTGGGCACAGGCGCGGATCAGCGCGCGGCTGCGGGCGAGCGTGTCGTCACGAAGGTTGCTGGCGATGGTAAAATCGTCGCGGATGGCGTCGACGATGGTCAGGAGGTTGCCCGTGAGGCTGTTGGTGTGCATGGGGAGATTATAGCGGAGGGGGAAGGGGTGCACAACAAAAGGCGGGGCACGAAATTTCGTGCCCCGCCTTTTTATCAAATTGAATTCGGGCAGTTGTCGCCCTTATCCCCAGCTCCTCTTCCAAGATGGGAGAAGGGGGCCAGATTCCCCTCTCCCATCTTGGAAGAGGAGCTGGGGATAAGGGCCAAAACGTAAAAGCCTGCTTAACACGCCACTGACTAAACTGCGTTTCTGCCTAGAACGGAATGTCATCGTCGCTCAAGTCGCCGCCGCTGTCGTTCGCGCCGCCATTGCCGCCGCCGTTGTCGCCGCCATAGCTGCCGCCCGTGTTTTCATCGCGACCGCTCATGAAGCGCACCTGATTGGCCGTGACCTCCAGCGAGGCGCGATTGTTGCCGTCGCGGTCCGTCCACGGGCGCGCCTCGTCCACCTCGCCCACGACAAGCACGCGCGAGCCTTTAGTCAGATACTGGCTCACGATTTCAGCCTGCTTGCGCCACGTCGTCACGCGGAACCACGTGGTCTTGTCCTGGCGCTGGCCCTCTTGGTTCGTCCACGTCTTGTTCACGGCCACGCTAAAGCTCGTCACGGGGACGCCGCTGGGCGTGTAGCGCATTTCGGGATCCTGCCCCAAATTGCCAACAAGGGTAATCTGCTGATACATAGGTCTCTCCTGGGTGTTTTCGGTGTAAAAGGCATGGCAGATAGCTTTATCTATTGTACCGCGGCTATCCGAAAAGAGCAAAAATCGGTGCGTGCAAGAACGCGTGTTCTACTACATAATTTGGCTGAATCGCCTCTGCTGTTTGACCAAAGTTTTTCGTATGAATTAGAAGATTAGCCAGCGATTACCGTAACGGTAATTTTCAATTCAGCATTTGGAATCGCAGATGAACGCAGAATCTTTACCTGCTTTTACAAACTCACGTTATGCAAAAACGGTGGACGTATCAGTGGACGTATCATAGATCACCTTTGCTTCGCAAGGTAACGGTGTCAACCTACTCAGAATGACACTTCGCCCCCAATCTAAAGCGTATCCGCGGCAAAAAGGGGTTGGGCAATGTGCCCGATCTGTGCCATAATAGCGCACTATGATGCAAACTGCCCCGACCCTCAACCAAATCCAAAGCTACCTGCAGCAGCACGCGCTGGACGGCTGGCTGCTCTACGACTTTCGCGGTCAGAACCCGATTGCCCAAGCCGTCGTCAACCGGCTGGGGGCCGGGCTGGCGAGCGTGGGCACGCGCCGCTGGTTTGTCTGGATTCCGTCGCGCGGCACGCCGCGCTGGCTGATCCACGCCATCGAAACGGCGAACTTTGCCAACGTCAAGCCGTCGTTGGTGAGCGAGCAGATAATATACGTCGGCTGGCAGGATTTGCAGGAAAAGCTGGTGGCGCTGCTGGGCGGGGAGAAAGAGACGCCGCGCATTGCCATGGAGTATAGCCCCGGCAACGCGATTCCCTATGTGAGCAAGCTTGATGCGGGGACAAAAGAATTTATCGAGGCGGCGACCCGGGCGGAAATCGTCAGCAGCGCCGATTTGGTGCAGCTCGTCCAGGCCGTGCTGACGGACGCGCAGCAGGCCAGCCACCGACGCGCGGCGGCAGAGTGCCTGCGCATCAAGGATGCGGCCTTTGCGCTGATCGGCGAACGGCTGCGCCGCGACGAGCGCGTCACCGAATACGACGTGCAGCGGTTCATCCTAGACGAATTTGCCGCCGAAAATCTCGATCCGGATCACCCACCCATTGTCGCGGTCAATCGCCACGCGGCAATGCCCCACTACGCGCCGACCGCCGCGCAGCACGAAATCATCCAGCCCGGCGACTTCGTGCTGATCGACCTGTGGGCGCGCGAACAAAACTCGCCGGGCGATTGCTTCTCCGACATCACGTGGACGGGCTTCTGCGGCGATGTCGCGCCGCCCGCTGTCCAAGCTATTTTCGACACGGTCGCGGGGGCGCGCGATGCGGCGGTGGCCTTTATGCAGCAGAAGCTGGGCGCGGGCGAGCCGGTCCACGGCTACGAAGTTGACGATGTGGCGCGCGCCGTGATCGTCGACGCGGGTTACGGCGAGGGCGTGATCGGGCGCACGGGCCACAGCCTTGGCTCGGCGGTGCACTTCAACGGCGTCAACATCGACAACCTCGAAACGCAGGATCGCCGGCAGCTGATCCCCGGCGTTATGTTTACGATCGAGCCGGGCATCTACCTGCCCGATTTGCGCTGGGGCGACGGCGAGCGACAGATCGGCCTCGGCATCCGCAGCGAAATCAACTGCATCGCGCGCGAGAACGAGATCGAGGTGACAACGCTGCCCAGGCAGACGCAGATTCTGCCGCTGCTCGCGTGAGGAACCAGCCATGCAAACGCTAACACTCGACGACGGCGAGTTATCCTACGAAGTGTGGGGCGACGGCCCGGCGCTTCTGCTGCTGCACGCGGGCGTTGCCGATAGCCGCATGTGGGACCCGCAGGTGAAGCACTTGGCCCAACGCTTCCGCGTTATCCGCTGCGACCTGCGCGGCTACGGCCAGTCGCCTTTGCCCAACGGTCCCTTCTCCTACCACGAGGACGTCGCCCACCTGCTCGACGCGCTCGATCTTGCGTCCGCCTGGCTGGTCGGTGCGTCGTTTGGCGGGCAGGTCGCCGTTGACTTTTGTCTCGCTTATCCAGAGCGAGTCGACGGGCTGATTTTAATCGCGCCGACGGTGAGCGGTTACGAACACGATGCCGAAGTGAAGGCATTTGGCGACGCCGAAGACGAACTGCTGGAGGCGGGTGATCTGGAGGCGGCGACGGAGCTAAATATGCGCATGTGGGTCGACGGTCCGCAGCGCAGCAGCGACGCGGTGGATGGTGATCTGCGCGCCGCGGTGGCCGAAATGCAGCGGCAGGCCTTTGAGCACGTGGAGCCGGAAAAGGTCTCGCTCAACAGGCTCGACCCGCCCGCTGCCCAACGATTGGGCGAAATTGAAGCGCCGCTGCTGATTGTTTCGGGCGAGCTGGACGTGGTCTCGTTTACACGGCTTGCCCAGCATTTAGCCGAGCAAGCAGCGCACGCACAGCTAGTTATCGTGCCCAATGCGGCGCACCTGCCCAGTTTGGAAGCGCCGGCAATGGTTAACCAGCTGATTAAAGATTTTATTTCAACCAAACATAATGCAACGTAAACGATTCGACTCTCCCCCCCGCCGCGTCGCCCTTTTTGTGACCTGCATGGTGGACATGATGTATCCCCGCGTCGGCATGGCGACGGTCGATCTGCTCGAACGCCACGGCGTCGAGGTCGTCTTTCCGGAGGAGCAAACCTGCTGCGGTCAGCCCGCCTTTAACGCCGGCTACCGCGACGACGCGCGCGTGCTGGCCCGCCGCTTCCTGGACGTCTTTGGCCCGCTCGTCGAGCGCGGCGACGTGCAGGCAATTGTCGCGCCCAGCGGCTCCTGCACCACGATGACCAGCCACTTCTACCCCGACGCGCTCTTCGAGGCGCGGGTCGGCGAATCCGAGCAGGAAGCGATCAACCGGCGGCGCGCGAAAGAGCTGGCCGCCGTCACCTTTGAGCTAACGGAATTTCTGGTCGACGTGCTGGGCGTCACCGAAATCGAAGCGCCCTTTAGCGGGCGCGTCACCTACCACGCCTGCTGCCACACGCTGCGCGAGCTGCACGTGGACGAGCAGCCGCGCACCCTGCTGCAAAATCTACCGCAGGCCGACGTCGTGCCGCTGAACGACAGCGAGGGCTGCTGCGGCTTTGGCGGCCTCTTTGCGATCAAGAACGCGCCGATCAGCACGGCCATGGGCGAACGCAAGACGCTCAACGTCGCCAAGAGCGAGGCCGACGTGGTGGCCATGTGCGACGTGAGCTGCATGACGCACGTCAACGGCCTGCTGTCGCGCCAGAAGCAGCACGCCCGCGCCGTCCACATCGCCGAAGTGCTCGCGGGCGATGTGGACGTGGAGACGACGACCGTCGCGGCGGAGACGGTCGCGGAGAAGCCGCGTCGCTGGCAGGATTGATAGTGGAGCCTTGCAATGCAAAGTTTAGGCTTCGAGTGGGACCCTTATAAAGAAGCAATCAACATCAGAAAACACGGCGTCTCATTTGAAGAAGCCGCTACTGTTTTTCAAGATCGATTTGCAGCTGTGTATGTTGATGAAGCTCATTCTTTCTCTGAATCAAGAGAAATAGCAGTTGGATATTCCACGAACGGTCGCATGTTATTGGTTGTATTTGTAGACGTTGTTTATGCCACGCGCATTATCAGTGCACGGAGACCAACAGCTTATGAACGAAGAAAACATGAACGACAACACCATTAAACGTAAAGAGCAAGATTGGGAAATGTTGGATGAGTATGATTTGGATTACAGCAAAGCAAAGCCCAATCGCTTTGCCGAGCGCTTCGGTGACAAAGTCGTAATGGTCGTGCTCGATCAAGATGTCGCAGCCGTCTTTGAAACGTCCGAAGCGGTCAATGATGTGCTGCGAGCGCTAATCAAGACCATGCCGACCTCGTCGCGCGTGACGCCAAAAGAACTGGCGTAACCATCAAAGTTTGACGCGGAGGCGCGAAGACGCGAAGAGGAGCCTTCGTCAACGAGTCTACTCCTTGCGCCTTTGCGCCTCCGCGTTAAATTCTTTCCAACCCCCCACTCACCATGGACAACAAAGCCTACTGGATTGCCCTCACCCAAGTCACCGGCATTGGCGCGGTGCGCTTCAGCGCGCTGCTGGAGCTCTGCGGCTCGGTAGAGGCGGCGTGGCGCGCCTCCGTGCAGCAGATGCGCGGGGCCGGGCTGGATCGGCGGGCCGTGGAGAATTTGCTAGAGGCCCGGCGCACGGTCGACCCGGCGCGGGAGCTGGCGCGGGTGGAGCGGGCGGGCGTGCAGGCGCTCACGCTGGAGGAGGACGCCTACCCGGAAAATCTGCGCGAGATCGACTTTCCGCCGCCCGTGCTCTACGTCTCCGGCGCGGTCCAGGCCATCGATCACTGGGCCGTCGCCATCGTGGGCACGCGGCGGGCCAGCGCCTACGGCCGCGAGGTGGCGCATCGGCTGGCGACCGAGCTGACGCAGCACGGCGTCACCATCGTGAGCGGGCTGGCGCTGGGGGTGGATGCGGTGGCGCACGGCGCGGCCATGGAGGCGGGCGGGCGCACGATTGCCGTGCTGGGCAGCGGGCTCGATCAAGTCTACCCCGCGCGCAATCGCGGCTTGGCGACGCAGATGATCGCGGGCAGCGGCGCGGTGGTGAGCGAGTATGCGCTGGGCGTGCGGCCCGAAGCGCGCAACTTCCCGCCGCGCAACCGCATCATCAGCGGCCTCAGCCGCGCGGTGATCGTTGTCGAAGCGGGGACGCGCAGCGGGGCGCTGATCACCGCCAAGTTTGCCGCCGAGCAGGGGCGGGACGTGCTGGCCGTGCCCGGCAACATTCTGCACGCGGGCAGCGTCGGCTGCAACGAGCTGATCCGCGAGGGAGCGACGCCGCTGCTCTCGGTCGACGACGTGCTGGAGCGGCTGGACATCGAGCGGCGGCAGGAACAGCGCGTGGTACGCCAGAGCGTCCCCGCCGAGCCGCAGGAGGCGCAGATTTTGCAGCATCTCTCTAGGGAACCCAGCCACGTCGACGAGCTTGTGCGCCAAAGTGCGCTGCCCTCGTCGCAGGTCAACAGCCTGCTGACGCTGATGGAGCTAAAGGGGCTGGTGCGGCAGGTGAATGCGATGCAGTATGTCAAGGCGTGAAGAATGAATGAAGAATAATGAAGGAAGATTGCAGGCCAACAAACCGAGCCCGGATTGATCCGGCTTTGTACCCGCTCATTCTTCATTCATCTTTCCAACCTGACAGATTAGTGTAAGTTTGTTCTACTGTTTCTTGGTTTATCATATTGGTTGGTTTATGATTTCGCTATCGGGCGAAATTTTTTATTTTCGGCACAATGAAGCGTGCGTTGCACCCGGCTGAACAACGGAAAGACTTTACTATGTACGCAGCAATTTTAGCGGGCGGCGTGGGCACGCGTCTGTGGCCGCGCAGCCGACAGCATCAACCCAAGCAGTTTTCGGACATCACCGGCAACGGGCGCACGATGATTCAGGAGACGGTGGCGCGGCTGGATGGGCTGGTGGCGGACGAGGATTTGTACGTGGTGACGGGCGCGCGCTACGAGGCCTTGACGCGTGAGCAAATCCCCCAGATGCCCGTGCAGAACATTATTGCCGAGCCAAGCGGACGCAACACCGCACCGGCAATTGGCCTCGCTTGCGCGCACCTCGCCCAGCGCGATCCGGACGCCGTGCTCGCCATCCTCTCCGCCGACCACGTCATCCCGGACGCGGCGGCCTTTCAGCAGGCGCTGCGCCGCGCCGAGGAGATGGCCTCCGAAGGCTATATCGTCACGCTCGGCATCGAGCCGACGCTGCCGCACACGGGCTACGGCTACATTCAGCGCGACGAAGTGATTGCCGAGGGGGAGTTGCCCGCCTATCGCGTGCAGCAGTTTCTGGAGAAGCCGGATTTTGAGACGGCCCAGCAGTTTCTGCTGGCGGGCGGCTACTACTGGAACGGCGGCATCTTTGTTTTCCGCGTCGGCGACATGCTGGCTGAGATAGAACGCCAGATGCCCGAAATGCACGAAAATCTGCATCACGTAGTGGAACAGATGGTGGCGGGCGAGCCCTTTGATAAACTGTGGTTACAGATGCCCAAGGTGAGCATTGACTACGGCGTAATAGAGGGGGCCGAGCGCATGGCCGTGGTGCCGCTGAGGGCCGGTTGGAACGATGTTGGCAGTTGGGATGCGCTGGTGGACGTGCGCGAGGCGGACACGAACGGCAACCACATCGCCAGCGGCGATACCATTTGCATTGACAGCGCGGGCAATATCATTTACAGCGACAAGCTGGTGGCGCTGGTCGGCGTGGAGGATTTGGTGGTGGTCGACATGGGCGACACGCTGCTGGTGGGCCACAAATCCAAGATGCAGGATGTCAAGCGGGTGGTGGAGCAGCTCAACGCGATGGAGCGGCACGATCTGCTGTAAGCGTAGCCTTTCGGAATCCTCTCCAGCCGCGCCGAACGTTCATCGGAGATTCTATGCAGCAAGTTCAGCACTTTATCGATCGCGTGCGTGATTCGATTCGCGCCAACTTCACGGATGCTTCGGACAGGCGTGGCGGATATCCTGACGACGATCGCAACCACGAAGATTACCCCGATGACGATGACCGCGCCGATTACGACCGCGCCAGCGGCGACGACATGCCCTACAGCTACTACGACGAGGGCTCGCGGTCGTCGGGCTTTCGCCTACAGGCGCGTTCGCTGCTGATAGGCGCTGGCGTAGGGCTAGCGCTGGGGCTGCTGATTGGGTGGGTTTTCTTTCCCGTGCAGTGGGAAAATATGCAGCTGGCCGATTTGAGCGAAGAGGCGCAGGCCAACTACCTGGCCGCCGTGGCCGATGCCTACGTGGCTCGCCGGGATGAAAATGCAGCGCTCGTGGCCCGGCAGCGGCTTTCTGCCCTGGGCGCGGATTCGGCACAGGAAATCGCCGAGGCCCAGCAGTTCTTGGCCAACAGCGACATTATTGACAACGGCGTGCGCATCCAAAATTTGCAGGAGTTGGCACAGTCGCTCGGCCTGGATGGGGAGGTGCTGGCCATCAACCGCGATCTGCTGACCGGCGGGGCAGGCGATGCCGGCGGGGCGGGCGACAGCGCCGGGGCGGATGTCAACGCCAACGCTGGCACAGAGGTGGCGGCGGAGCGCGGATTGGGTGCGCGCCTGGGAAGCTGGATACGCGCAATTTTGTGGCTGCTCTTTTTCGCCGCGCTGCTCTACTTTATCATCCGGGCTGTGCAGAGGCTGCGCGAACGGCGCGAGGACGAATCCGATGACGAAGGCAAGGACGAATCCGATGACGAAGGCGAGGACGACCAACACTTCGACGATGCCTTTAACAACCAATATCGCAACGAGTACAGCCGCAGTCAACAGCCGCCCAATCGCTACGACTCTTTTGACCGCAGCGGCGACGAAGAGGACGCGGAAGATGATCAATACGCGGAGGATAATCGATACGAGCCGACCAACAATCCGCTCGCCTTTCAGCCCGAACCCAGCGACGACAGCCGCAGCGGCCGCCCCATCCGCGAGGACAACCGTGCAAACGGTCGCCGCAACGGTCGCGGCGTCGACAACGGGAACGGCGACCGCACGATCGAGGGCGAGCGCGATAGCTACCGCTGGCAGGGGGAAGCGGCTCCGCACGGCGCCGACGCCTTCCAAGCCGAGCCCGCCAACGCCGCACGCCCGCCCATCCGCGTCGTCGATTACGGCAGCGATGAGGGCGGCGATGACAGTGACGGCGACGGGGAATACGACAGCGAGAAATACGACAGCGAAGAGCAGGTGGTTGATGACGATTTTGACCGGGTCGTTGATACACCCGGCCACTCCGACAGTGATTTTGACCGTGACTCTGGTGTAGACGACGCAGACGAGTTTGACAACCGCACCCCCGCGCGCGTCATCCAGCCGGACAAATCGGCGCGGCCGATTATCATCCAGCAGGCCAGCGAACCCGTCGCCGCTGCGCCGACGCAGACGCGTGCCGCCAATGGCCGCGTCGTGGACGAGCAGCGGGTGCACTACCGGCTGGGGCAGACGGACTTCGACGAATCGTTTCCCGTGATGAAGGAGGGCGAGCAGGCGGGTGGCGACTACATTGGCGTCTACGGCGTCGCGCCCAACGAGGAATTTGGCTTGGAGCCGGATAACCCCGAACTCATCTCTACGCTCCAGGTGTGGCTGCACGACAAGAGCGAGCCCGAAGATTCGCGCGGCCAAGTTCAGCTGCTCGTGAGCCGGGCCATCGAGGAGACGGGGCTGCGGCAATTTTTCGATGCGGAGGATGTGGAGCGCTACCAGCCGCTCGTGGCCGAGCCGGGTCTCCGCTTCGCGCTGGAGACGCGGTCGCTGCGGCTGGATGGCGAGGTAGAGCACGTGGAATACCTGGCGCGCAAGGAAGAAAATAACGGGATTTTTCGCGACGTGGTGATCAATCTAACGGCTCGGCAAAAGGCGTAGCCCCTTCCAGGGATACAAGTACTGGGGTCGTCGGGGCACGCCATGGCGTGCCCCGACGACCCCAGCTAATCACGAGCGCTCCTCCGGATCGTAGAGCCGACTGTGCTCCTGGATGGCGTAGCGATCCGTCATGCCGGAGATGTAGTCACAAATGACGCGGTGCAGGCCGCTGGACTGAGTTTCAGCACGGCGCTGCACCTCCGGCGGCAGCTGTTCAGGCACGCTGACGTAAGCCGCGAAGAGCGCGCGGATCAGCCGCTCGGCCTTGGTCGCCATGCGCACGACGCGGAAGTGGCGGTAAAAATTATCGAAGAGGTAGGCCTTGAGCTCGCGATTGGCCGCGGCCAGCTCCGCCGAGTAGCCCGCGACATTGTGCGGCAGCGCGCGTAAATCTGCCAGCGTCTCGATTTTGTTTTCACGTAGATTTTCCTCCGTCGCCCGGATGGTTTCACTCACCTGAATCGAAACCATGCGGCGGATAAAGCGGCGGCGCGTCAGCGGATCGCGCAGGTCGGCCTCGGCGGGCAGGCCGATGCCGTCGATGGCCATTTGCGCCGCGGCCAGCGTGCGGATAGCTGCCGGGTCGAGGATGCCGCTGCGCAGGCCGTCGTCGAGATCGCTGGTGTTGTAGGCGATTTCGTCGGCCAAATTGCTGAGCTGGCACTCCAGCGTGCCGCGCTCGTCCGGCTCGTAGGCGCTGGCGTCCACCACGTCGTAATCCGTATCGTGCTTGACAACGCCCTCGCGCACTTCATAGGTGAGGTTCAGCCCCAAAAATTCCGGGTAGCGCTCCTCCAGTTTGGTGATGATGCGGTAGGTTTGCCGCTGGTGGTCAAAGCCGCGCTCGTCGCCGTGCTCGCGCATGATCTTGTTGAGCGTAAATTCGCCCTCGTGACCAAAGGGCGGGTGGCCGAGATCGTGGGCGAGACAAATCGCCTCGATCAAGTCCTCGTTGCAGCCCAGCGCCCGCGCCAGCGTGCGCCCAATCTGCGCCACCTCAATCGAGTGCGTCAGCCGATTGCGGTAGTGATCGCCCTCGGAGTAGACAAAGACCTGCGTCTTGTACTCCAGCCGTCGAAAGGCCGTGGTGTGGATAATGCGGTCGCGGTCGCGCTGGTAGGCGGTGCGGTAGGCGTGCTCCTCCTCCGCGTGGGCGCGACCACGGCTCTCGCTGGCGCGCATGGCGTAACCCGCCAAATAGTCCGCTTCCCTCACCTCCAGCTGCTCCCGTGTAATCATAATCATCCTCGTTCCCATGCTCTGCGTGGGAATGCCTGCTTCGACGCTCCGCGTCGCCCCGTGGGAAGTACGTTAGAGCCATTCCAAAAAATTAAGTGTACCAACCGTTCGCGTCCCCGGCACGCGCCGCACGCCTTCGCGTGGTGCCGGTCGATTCTGGCGCGTGCCGGGGACGCTACTTGCTTTCTACGCAATCCGCTCGCCACCGTCGACGGTGATCACGTCGCCGGTCACGTAGTCGGCTTCGGCCAGGTAGCGAACGGCCCGCGCCACATCTGCGGGCGAGCCCCAGCGCTTGAGCAACGTGCGCTCGGCAAAGCGCTCGACCTGCTCATCGCTGAAGTTGGGCGGCGGCAGCACCGGGCCGGGCGCGATGCCGTTGGCGCGCACGTGGGGCGCCAGCTCCAGCGCCATCTGTCGCGTCATCGCGTCCAGCGCGGCCTTGGCGGCGGCGTGGGCCATAAAGTTGGGCCACGGCTGGTAAATGCTCGTGTCGAGAATGTTGATGATGGCCGCGCTCTCGCCGCTGGCTTTGGCCCGCTCGGCCATGCCCGGCGCCAGCGCGTTGGTGACGTAGTACGGGCCGTGCACCGTCACGTCGATCACGCGCCGCCACGTTTTGTGGATTTCACCATCGTCGCTGGGAAAGGGCGTTTGCCCAAAGTTGTCCGCCGCGTTGACGAGGATATCGACGCCGCCAAAGCGCGCCTCGATCTGCCGCGCCATCTTGCGCACCGCCTCGTGGTCGGCCACGTCGCACTGCACGGCCAGCGCCGCCACGCCGAGCGCCTCGGCTTCGCGCACCGTCTGCTGCGCCGCCTCGCCGGATGAGAAGTAGTTGATCACCACATTCGCGCCCGCCGCCGCCAGCCCCAGTGCAATCCCCTTGCCCACGCGGTGCGCGCCACCGGTGATGAGGGCGGTTTTGCCTTGAATGTTCATAGAAATTTAGCGTCAAAAAAGGGGCAGTGGATTCCACTGCCCCTTTTTTGACGTCAATCCTAATTTTGCTCGCGCCCTTCCAGCGTGCGCGCGACAATCTCGTCCTGGATCGCGCGCGACTGTTTGCCCCGGCGGCGCTTGCCCTTGCCGCTGCGCTTGTCCGGCACGTCGACATCGTCACCGTCCGCCTCCATGGCCCGCTTGAAAGCCAGCTCCATAGGCGAGAGCACTTCGATCTCCTCCGGCTGGGGCACCTCCGGCTCCGGCTCGGCCTGCGCCCGGGCTTGCGGAGCGCTGCCGCCCTGCGGCTCTTCGGGCTCCGGCTCGTCACGCAGCCCCTTCAGGCTCAGATCAACGCGCTTGCGGCGGCGGCTCAGCGAGATGATGCGCGCTTCGAGCGTCTCGCCCATGCTCACCACATCCTCCGGCTTCTCGACGTAGCGATTGCTCATCTCGCGCACGTGCAGCAGCGCGTCACGCCCCACGCCAATGTCGATGAACGCACCGTAGGGCAAAATCCGCGTCACCGTGCCCTCGACGATTTCGTCCTCCTTGAGGTCGCGAATCGTTTTGCGGTCGGGGTCCACCAGGGTGAGGCTGATGCGGTTGCGCTTGCGGTCCAGCTTCTTGATCCACATCGTCACCTCTTGGCCCTTGGTCAGCACGTCGGCGACTTTATCTACGCGCCCCAGCGCCAGCTCGGAGATGTGCACCAACCCATCGCGGCCCACGCCGATGTCGATAAACGCCCCAAAGTCCGTTAGCCGCTTGACAACGCCATTGACCTGCTCGCCAACGGCCAGCGTACGCACCGTGTGGCTCTTGCCGTCCTCCGTCAACACCTCTTTGACGTTCTCCTCGGGCACGTCCTCATCCGGGAGACGCGCGGGCGGCTGCTCATCCGCCATGCCTTCGGCGACAATCTCATCCATCACCGCCTCGTCGCCCTGGGCGATAACCCCCGCTTGGGCAACCATGTCCGCCACGGGCTCCGGCTCCACTTCTGCCTGAAGCGTCTCGTCCGGCGACGGCGCGTCCGACGCGGCAAACTCCGCCTCGGCAGTGGGCGCGGCGTCGGCATTGGTGGGCTCGCTGGGCTGCGCTTCCGCGTTATCTTCCGTGTTGTCTTCACCGCTGGCTGCAACAGCCGCTTCCGGCACGTCAGCCTCTTGGATCGCCTCCACTTCATTGGCGATTTGGGTGACGTCTTCAGTAGCGCCTTCATTGACCATCGGCTCAACCTCTGCGGAGGCCGTCGGTGTCGCAGCGTCACCCTCGGCAGCCGCGACCCGCGTGTCTGCCGCTTCGGCCGCCTGCTGGGCGGCGGCTACCTGCTCAGCTTCGCTTTGAGCGCTCTCCGCCCCGCTGGAATCGGCCTGCTGGGAATCCTCATCGCTGCTGCCAACGGCGTCCACCGTGGATTTGACGCGCTCGCCTGCCGTTTGCGCAACGGCCTGTGCCACCTCGGCGACGTTTTCCGCCGCCGCACCTGTCGCCCCACTTATGTTCCCGGCGAGATTCGAAGCCGCTTCCACAACGCGGCCGGTTGCCGATTCCGCCAGCACGGCGGCGTTGGACGCAGCATCCGAAGCGAGGGCGGAGGTGCTGCTTGCAGCCTGGGCAGCATTGTTCAGGGCCGCGCTGGCGGCGTCGCTCGCCGCGCTGGCCATCTCCGAAACGGCGCCGGTGACGGCGCTCAGCAGCGTGCTTTCCGCTTCGTCAGTCTCCTGCACGTTGACATCCTGCACGTCGGTGTCTTGCACTTCGGCGGGTACGTCCACAGCGCTATCGAGGTCGTCGCTTGCTGCGCGGGGGCTGCTCAGATCGGCAGTCGGCTCGTCCAGCGGTGATTCATCCACCGGCGCTTCGGCCAGCGCGACATCAACCGGCGACAGTACGTCATCATCGATGCGCGTCGCTTCGCCGACTTCGTCCGCCAAGGCCAAATCCAGCGCCTCATCCGCTTCGTCTAGCGTGGCGTTATCCGCAGCAGTGTAGCTTTGACTGTCCGCCACGGCGTCGGCGATGGCGTCGTTCACCCCGCCCGGCGCTACGTCGGCCAGCGCCGCCTCGTCCGTTGCCACACCCAGCACTGTGTCGACCGTGCCTTCTGTGGTCAAATCTGCGGGGGCTGAATCCGTGGGGGCGAAATCTACGGGAGCCTCAACCAGCGCCTCGTCCGCGGGCGTCGTCACCTCGATTGAGACTTCGGTCTCTGCGGGCAGCACGCTGCCCTGGTTGGCAATTGAGTCGGCAACGGCCTCCTCGGCCGCTTCGGCGGCGGCTTCGGCGGCGATGTACTCGACATCGGTCTCGTCGATGCCCGCGGCGCGCTCGGCCATAAAATTCGTGGCGCCGTCGTCAATCATATGAACGCCTTCGCCGGGAACGTCCGCCGCAATCGGCTGGTCTTCCTCGAACAGCGCGTCCGACGGGGCTTCGCCCTGAGATTCCGCCTCTTCCTCGCGCAGCGCGATCTCGTCCAGCGCATCCGGCGCATCCGCCTCCACGCCGAGAATTGGTTCGTCCAAATCGTACTCACCATCCACGCTCTGGCCCACACCGACGCCATCGGCATCGCTGGTTAAATTTTCGTTGTCGCTGTCGGGAGCATTCGTCACCGATGCATCAACCTGGGGGTCGTCTTGTGGCTGGCTTGCCTGCTGGACATTTTGCGCTTCATCACTCATAATTCGGCTCCTACCTTCCAGCACTGTCGCCTTTGGCAGCGTGCCAAGGCAGAAAACAGTGCAATTCCTCTTGTAGTTGATTTGTTAATTTCTGTAGAAATTTCTTCGGGCTAGAGTATAGCGTACTTTAGAGATGAGCCCAAAGATATTGCTGCTTTGTGAACATTTTAACAGATGAGCAAAAAATCGCCGTAGGTATCCTAACAGAGTTTGTACATTTCTTAGACAACTCTCATTTGACGATTGATAGAGGATGTTCGCCTCGCGCTTTCGATACAACCGTGAATCAGCAATTCCAAGTTTGAAGAGGTTAACCGCCAATAGATGCAGATTCACGCAGATTTTCCAGAAATAAGCAGTGAGGTCTGCGTTCATCCGCAGTTGCCTTTTTTTGTTGGAAAGCAACTGTTCAGCTATCAACGGATTTAGGGAACGGATTGAACGGATTGAGTCATCTCGAATCCGTTCTTCGCCAGACATGCCTATCTACTTTACGAAGAGGGGATGAGTTGGTCATCGATCCGTTCCCATCCGTTCTGGAAATCCGTTGACGGCTTTTCTGCTGCTACCCCTGAATCGTTATGTTTGGAATTGCTGACCGTGAATAGCTGAACTTGAGTTAAATCCACGCCGCGCGTAAGATAGACCGTCGATTTGTTTTCCCAACTGCTTTTTCAAGGAGAAGTTGAATGGCAACCGTTCAAGCCTCAATCGATACGCCGACAGGTACGCCCACCAGCCAGAATGGCGAAGCGAGCACTTACGCCGAGCTGCTGACGCGGCTGCGTACCGTGCGCGATCTCAGCGGCGCGGCCTCCGTCCTCATGTGGGACCAGATGACCTACATGCCGCCGGGCGGCGCGTCGGCCCGCGGGCGACAGTTGGGGACGCTGCAGCGGCTCTCACATGAGCTGTTTACGGAGGAGCGCATGGGCGCGCTGCTGGGCGCGCTGGAGGCGAGCCGCGCCTTTGACGACGACGATGGCCTGGTGCACCTGGTGCGTCGCCAGTATGATCGGGCCGTGCGCGTGCCCTCTGCGTTTGCGGCCGAAGTCTCGGCGCACACCACCGCGGCCTACGAAGCCTGGGCCCAGGCGCGACCCAACAACGACTTCGCCGCCGTGCAGCCCTACCTGGAAAAAACGCTCGACCTCAGCCGCCAGTACGCCGACTATTTCGACTACGAGCACCCCGCCGATCCAATGATCGACCAGGCGGACTACGGCATGTCCGTTGCCACCATTCGCCCCATCTTTGCCGAGCTGCGCGAACAGCTTGTGCCGCTGGTGCAGGCAATTGGCGAGCGGCCACAGGTCGATGACAGCTTTCTGCATCGCCACTACCCGGAGCCCCAGCAGTGGGCCTTTGGTGAGCACGTGATCAAACAGTTTGGCTACGACTTTCAGCGCGGGCGGCAGGACAAAACGCACCACCCCTTCGCCATCCGCTTTGGCGCGGGCGACGTGCGCATCACCACCCGCTTCCAGGAAGCCGACCTGGGCGACGGGCTCTTTAGCACGATGCACGAATCGGGCCACGCGATGTACGAGCAGGGCGTCAACCCCGACTATGAGGGGACGCCGCTGGCGCGCGGCACGTCGTCTGGCGTGCACGAGAGCCAGTCGCGCACGTGGGAAAACATTGTGGGGCGCAGCCGCCAATTCTGGCAGCACTTCTACCCCCAGCTGCGCGAAACCTTCCCGACGCAGCTGGGCGACGTCGAGATGGAGGCGTTCTACCGCGCCATCAACAAGGCCCAGCCCTCGCTGATTCGGGTGGACGCGGACGAAGTCACCTACAACCTGCATGTGATCGTGCGCTTCGAGCTGGAGCTGGCGCTGCTGGAGGGCAAGCTCAGCGTGGCCGAGCTGCCCGAGGCGTGGCACGCCCGCTATCGCGAATACCTCGGCGTGGTCGCGCCGGGCGATCGCGATGGGGTGCTGCAGGATGTGCACTGGTACGGCGGGCTGATTGGCGGTGCGTTTCAGGGCTACACGCTGGGCAACATCATGGCCTCGCAGTTTTACGATGCCGCGCTCGCCGCGCACCCGGAGATTCCGCAGCAGATCGCGCAAGGCCAATTTGAGACGCTGCACGGCTGGCTGCGGAGCAACATCTACCACCACGGCAGCCGCTTTACCACAAGCGAGCTGCTCGAGCGCGTCACGGGCGAGGGGCTGACGCTGGCGCCATACATGCAGTATCTGCGGGGGAAATACGGGGAGATTTATAGATTGGAAAGCGAACGGGGATAGACACCTTGTCCATGCACCGACTTCGCGCCCGCCGCGCCGACCTGCTCGCCCTCGCCGCGCTCGTCCTCCTGCCGCTGCTCTGGTTCCTGCCGGAATTGTTCCCCGCCATCAGCGGGCGCACGCTGCTGCCGTGGGATAATCTCTATCAGTTCGAGCCCTGGCGCTCCATGCAACCGGACATTGTGCCGGACAACGCGCTGCTCAGCGATCTCGTGCTGCAAAATGTGCCGTGGAAGCTGCACATTCGCCGCTCGCTGGCGCTGGGCGAGCTGCCGCTGTGGAACCCGCAAATTTTCACCGGCTTGCCCTTCCTCGCCGCGGGCCAGGCCAGCACCTTTTATCCGCTCAACATTCTGTTCTACGTGCTGCCGCTGGACGCCGCCTACGGCTGGTTCACCGCGCTGCACATCGCCATTGCGGGCGTCAACACTTTTCTGTTTGCGCGCGTCCTGCGCCTGCAAACGCTCGCCGCGCTCTTTAGCGGCGTTGCCTTTCAATTTAGCGGCTTCCTCGTCGTCAGCGTCGTCTTCACCATGTTCCTCGCCGCCGCCGTCTGGCTGCCGCTGCTGCTGGCGATCATCGAATTCGTGATCCGCAAGCAGGAGGACAAAGGCGTGGCTTCCTTCCAGCCAATTGCCTACGTCGTCGCGGGCGCGGCGGTGATTGGCCTGGTCGTGCTAGCGGGCCATCCGGAGTTGCTTTATTACACGATGTTGGTCGCGGGGGGGTACACGGCGGCAAGGTTGATTGTGGCGTGGGAAAAATTAAGAAAAGAAAGATTGAAGATTGAAGATTGGGAACCCGATCGATCTTCGTCTACCCAATCTTTAATCTTTAATCTTTCTTCCCGCCGCATCGCCATCCTGGCGACCTGGCTCCTCACCATGGCCCTCCTCGGCCTCGCCAGCGGCGCGATCCAGCTCGTGCCGCTGCTGGAGCTGCTGCCGCTCAATTTCCGCGGCGAATCGGCGAGCCTGGCGGACGTTCTGGACTGGGCGTGGCCGAGCCGCCACGTAGTCACCTTTGCGCTGCCGGATGTCTTTGGCAACCCCAGCCACCACCGCTGGTTCGACCTGTGGGCGGGCGAGTGGCGCGCCGTGCAGGTCAATTCACTCGGCGAGCCCATCGACACCATCACCTGGGGCATTAAGAATTACGTCGAAGGCGGAAATTACCTGGGCATCGCGACGTGGATTTTGGCGGCGGTGGCGGTGTTGCGCGCGTTGGCGAGCAGGGGAGCAGGGGAGCAGGGGAGCAGGGGAGCAAGCGCTGAGTTACCTACCTCCACTCTCCACTCTCCACTCTCCACTCTCCACACTTTCCCCACCGTTTTCTTCGCCGCTCTCGCCCTCCTCTCTCTCCTTTTCGCCTTTGGCACGCCGCTCTATGTGATTCTGTACGAGGGCCTGCCCGGCTGGAAGCAGCTCCACAGCCCCTTTCGCTGGGTCTATCCATTTACGTTGAGCATGGTGATGCTGGCGGGGATTGGGCTGGATGGGCTGCTCAGTCTGCAAACGAAAGATTTAAGATTGAAGATTGGGTCGATGGCGTTCAATCTTCGATCTTTAATCTTTCTCACTGCTATCTTGATCGGCTTCGTCACACTCGCCGTCGTTGCCACTAGCTACGTCCTTCCCAATCCCTTCATCTCTCTCTCCCAGCGCCTGCTCGACAGCAGCGAGCAGGCCCAGCGCGCCTTTGCCAACGGCCGCATGTTCTGGAGCTATCAGGCGCTGGGCTTGCTGCGCTTTGGCGTCTTTGCCGTTGTCAGCGGCGCACTTCTTCTGGCCTTGGACAAGGTGACAAGGCGACAAGGTGACAAGGTGAATCAGCGTCGTCTCTTCACCCCGTCACCCCCTCACCTTGTCACCCTGTCCCTCCTCGCCCTCCTCGCCCTCGACCTCTACGCCATCCACGGCAACTTCAACCCCTCGACGCCGGTTGAGCTATCGCCTCTGCGCACTGAGAACGTTCCGTCCGTTGTCGAATTTATCAATCAGCGAGAAGCTAGCCAGCAACAGAAAACAGAAAACGAAAAACAGAAAACGGAAAACAGTCGGCAGCGACCCTGGCGCTTTATCACCTTCGACGTTCCCGGCCAAACGACGAAAACCTTCAACGCCAACGCGGGCATGTACTACGGCTGGCAGGACATCCGCGGCTACGACTCGATTATTCCGAGCAGCTACGTCGATGCGATGTCGCAGGTTGCCGAGCAGGGCGATCTGCTCTACAACCGCATCGCGCCGCTCTACGCGGGGGCGGGCGGCAGCGAGTTTGGCACGCTCGGCAACCCGTGGCTCGATCTGCTCAACGTCAAATATGTGCTCACCGAGAGCCGCTTTGACGTGCCGGGCTGGCAGGAAATCTATCGCGACGACGCCATCGCCGTCTACGAAAACGAAGAGCTGCTCGACCGCGCCTTCCTGCTGCCGAGCGATGCCGATCCCGCGACGCTGACGCCCGGCGAAGTGCGCGCCGCCGTCAATAATTTTGCGGGCGACAATCCCAGCGAGCGGGCGCGCGTCAGCCTTTACGAATTCAACGACGTGCTGGTCGACATCAACGCACCGCAAGACAACAGCACCCTCGTGCTGACCGACGCCTGGTTCCCCGGCTGGAAAGCGTATCTGCGTCCCTTTGGGATGGATGAGGGCGAGGAAATCGAGCTGCCGATTGAGCAGGTTTACGAAAATTTTCGTGCTGTGGAGATTCCGGAGGCAGGGCAGTGGACGGTGCGCTTTGTCTACGCGCCACGCAGCTTTCAGCTTGGCCTCTATGCCAGCTTCTTGAGCGCGATGGCGTTGCTGCTGCTGCTCGGCTACTGGGCGTGGGGGCGCTGGTATCGCCCCGAAGCCAGCGCGAGCGAGGTGCGCACGGTCGCCAAAAATTCGCTGGTGCCCATGGGCTTGAGCCTGAGCAACAAAGCCATCGACTTTGCCTTTGCCATGCTCTACGTGCGCCTGCTGGGGCCGGAGGGCACGGGCAAATACTATTTTGTGGTGGCGCTCTACGGCTTCTTTGAAATCATCAGCCGCTACGGCCTGGGCACGCTGCTCACCCGCGACGTGGCGGCGGACAAAAATCAAAGCAGCCGCTACCTCAGCAACGTGATCGCCCTGCGCACCGGACTCTGGCTCGCCGCGCTGCCCCTGCTCGCTTTGGTGACTTTTGGGTACTGGGTAGTCGGTGGGGAGGCGACGGGCAACGTCGCAGGGGGGGGCTTGCTGAGTTTGCGCACGCTCCAGCTCGCCGCCATCGTTGGCGGGGCAACGCTCTTGGCCGGGCTCTTCACCGGCTTCGACCTCCGCCCGTCCACGCTGTCAACCAACCGCCGCGGCTGGGTGGCGCGCGCCGTGATTCTCGCCGTCGCCGCGTTGACCACGGCACTCGTCTTCAGCGGCTTCGTTTCGGTGACCGGCGTGGTCGAGGGGGACACACCAACCGTTCAATCCATCGGCATTCAGGAGGTACAGGCGATTGCGCTGCTGGCGGCGGCCATGCTCTTTGCCAACTGGGCCGACGCCCTCAGCGCGACTTTCCACGCCTTTGAAAAGATGGAGTATCCCGCCGGGCTCACCAGCGCCGTCGCCCTGCTCAAGGTGACGCTCGGCGCGCTGGTGCTG
Organism: Caldilineaceae bacterium; assembly: GCA_965213595.1. Classification (GTDB taxonomy): domain Bacteria; phylum Chloroflexota; class Anaerolineae; order Caldilineales; family Caldilineaceae; genus JBCCFC01. The sequence continues at coordinate 735,853 of CBDBZO010000004.1, forward strand.
CTGCTCGGCTGGGGCTTTGTGGGGCTGGCGGGGGTGAGCCTCGTAATTAACATCTTGCAGGTCGGCTGGCTCTACGGGCTGCTGCGCTCGACGCTCTTTGCGCCCCAGTGGCGACCGGATGGTGGATTGCAGCGCTCGATGCTGCGCCTCTCCGGCCCGCTTATGCTCAACCACCTGCTGGCGACCATCTTCTGGCGCATCGACATCTGGATTCTGCGCCCGCTCAGCGGCGCGGCGGCGGTCGGGCTGTACAGCGTCGGCATCAAATATCTGGACGGGCTCAACATCATCCCCAGCGTCTTCACCATGGCGATTTTTCCGCTCATGGCCCGCCTCGCCCGCGACTCGCGCGACGGCCTCTTGCGCTCGTACACGCTCAGCGTGAGGGTGCTGCTGATTCTCAGCCTGCCCATCGCGCTGTCGATGACCGCGCTGGCCGGGCCGCTGGTCTGGCTCGTTGGTGGCACGCAGTACACGCCGCAGGAAACGGTGCTGCTCTTTGGCCGCGAAATTTCATACCTCGGCGGCTCCGCGCTGGCGCTCCAGGTCATCATCTGGAGCATCCCGATCGGCTTTGTCAACAGCGTCACCCAGTTCGTCCTGATCGCCGTCAACCAGCAGCGCTATCTAACCAAAGCCTTTATCATCGGCGTCGTCTTCAACACCGTCGGCAACCTGCTGCTGATTCCGCGCCTCGGCTACATCGGCGCCGCGCTCGTCACCATCTTCAGCGAATTTAGCCTGCTCTTCCCCTTCTATTGGAGCGTGCGCCAGCACGTCGGCGTCGTGCCGTGGCGCTCGATTGTCGTTGCGCCGCTGCTGGCGCTAATCGCCATGACGGCGTCGGTCGCGCTGCTGATCGGCACGGGCACGAGCGCGTGGCTCGCCGTGCCGCTCGGCTGGCTCGTCTACGTCGCCGCGCTGGTCGCCACGGGTGCCTTCCGCCACCCCGACTTTGGGGTGCTCTGGCGCGCCGTGCCGATCCCGGCGCTGCGTCGGCGGTTGCCGGTTGGGTGAGGCGAGCTGTCAGCGGATTTCGAGAACGGATTGAGCGGATATTCCACGACCGGGTTCGCCCCAACATCTTTCGCCCCCTTAACGCCATGTGAAACGGATTTGTCACCAACCCTCCGTTCAATCCGTTCCCCGAATCCGCTGACAGTGCTGTTCGCCGTGCTCTGGCGCGCCGTGCCGATCCCGGCGCTGCGGCGGCGGTTGCCGGTTGGGTAAGGGGCTGGTACAATTGGCTCAGAGTAGTCAGAGGAGCAAACCATCATGTTAACCCAACTACACATTCAAAACTTCAAATCCTGGCGCGATACGGGCGAGATGCGCGTCGCGCCACTGACCGGCTTTTTTGGTGCGAACAGTTCGGGGAAGACGAGCCTGCTGCAATTTTTATTGATGCTGAAGCAGACGGTAGAGTCCTCGGATCAAGCACAAGTTCTCGATTTAGGTAGTGATAAAGCGTATGTTGATTTAGGAAGTTATCAAGATATTGTATTTGGACATGACGAGTCGCGAGCAGTTGAATTTGAGTTTGAGTGGGTTTTGAATTCCGTTCAACGAAACTTGTTTTCTCCAAACTGGTTCAACTTCCCAATAAAATTTACGGCAAAGATTGTATACTTAAATCAATTAATTACACTTGATCGTTTTTTTTATCTCTATAGTCAAAACAAGAAGCTAGGCATGGTTCGCAATGAGAGAAAAGACTCTTATAGAATTGCAAGAAACGAAAATAACTCGTTAGAAAGTCAAAGCGAAGATACTACGACGCAACCCATCCGGTACTATGGCTTTCCTCTCAATTATGCATTTGATATGAATGAATGGGCGGCTGCCCAAGATTCAGTTATGTTTCTTGACCAGTTATTTCAGGGGATTCAGTATCTTGGACCTCTACGTGAGCATCCTGCTCGTGTATATTCTTGGCGTGGAAACAAAGTCACCAATGTAGGGAAAAGAGGGGAACGAGCAATCCAGGCGCTACTAAGTTCACAAATTCAAAAAGAAGAAGATGAAGACCTCTCAGACACGACGATTGGACGTGTAGCATACTGGCTTGAAAAGCTTAGATTAGTTCACGACGTTAGCTTAGAACGAATTGCCGAAGATAGTCGTGAGTATGAGCTACGGATTCGTAGAACAAAAAACTCACCAGAAGTTCTGCTACCAGAAGTGGGTTTCGGCATTTCTCAAGTTCTGCCGGTCTTAACTCTTTGCTACCACGTGCCCGAAGGTAGCACTATTATCTTGGAACAGCCCGAAATCCATCTCCACCCCGCCGTCCAGTCCGGCTTGGCCGATGTCTTCATCGACGTGATCAAAAATCGCGGCGTGCAAATCATCCTCGAAAGCCACAGCGAGCACCTGCTGCACCGCCTCCAGCGCCGCATCGCCGAAGAGCAGCTCACGCCCGACGATGTCGCCCTCTACTTTACCAAAATCGAGGATGGCGAATCCAAGCTCGACGAGCTCGACGTCGACCCCTACGGCAACATCCGCAACTGGCCGCAAAACTTCTTCGGCGACGAAATGGGTGACCTCGCCGCCATGACCGAAGCCGCCATGCAGCGACAAATGCGCAACGGCTCGGCTGCCCCCACCCCGGAAGTCCAGTAAAATTCATTGTCGATACGAACGTGCCGATTGTCGCCAACGAGAAGACGGAGCAAGCCTCGCCTGAATGCGTCCAGAAATGCGTGTTGCAATTGCGCGACATCCAGCAAAATCACACGCTGGTGATTGATGATGGCTGGCACATCCTGCGCGAGTACATGAACAACTTGCGTTCGGCGGGTCAACCCGGCGTGGGCGATGCGTTTTTGCGCTGGGTGTTGACTAACCAGGCGAATCCCGCGCGCTGCGAGCAAATTCACATTATGGCTCACGCTTCAGAGCCAAACAACTTTGCCGAATTTCCTACTGGTCCCGACCTTTTTACATTCGACCTCTCCGACCGCAAGTTTGTTGCTGTCGCCTTGTCACACCCCGAATCGCCGCCCATCCTCAACGCCACCGACACCGACTGGTGAATTCACCGCGAAGCGCTAACCCATCATGGCGTCCAAATCCAATTCCTTTGCCCCGACGCTATGCACGAGAAGTAAAGAAATGCTAGAATGAGCAAAATCTCACAATCTCGTAATTTCCAGTTCCCGCTCCATGCGCCAACTCACGCTCCTCGTCGTCGCCGCCGCCATTGCCCTCCTCGGCTTCCGCCTCATCTTCAATACCGGCGACCTCGCGACCTATCTCCTGCGTGATGGCTTGCTGATCGCCGCCATTGGCGCGCTGCTCTTCGCGCTCAACGCCCCGCCCCTGCCGACCGTCTCCGCCACCGATCCCGACGACGCGCCCCGCTGGCCGCGATTGGCCCGCGTGCTCTTCGTCACGGGGGCGGCCTGTGCGGCGGCAGGTGGTATTCTATTTGCGCTGCCCGCTGGTGACCTCGGCGCTGCCTTGCGCAACAGCCTTTGGCTCATCGGCGTGGCGCTCTTTGTGCTCGGCGCAGCCTGGCACAGCCGTCGACGCAGCTACCGCGCGCCCGCCTACCGCTGGCAGCGCGACGAATCGGGCCGCTTCCACCGCGTCGCCAGCGACGAGGAGACGGCTCAGCCCGCGACGAACAAAGTCGACAGCACGCGCGGCGTAATTTATGCGTTCGTTCTGATTCTGGCGCTTGCCGCCCTGCCGCGTCTCATTCAGCTGACGACGCTGCCCGCCCAGTGCATCGGCGCGGAGTGTCAAGCCGCTGTTGATCTGGCAAGCGGCGAAAGCCTGGCCGAAGGCGCGGGGCCGCTCGCCTTGCGCGGCGTGTTTGACGGCCTCATCCACGCCCTCTTCGCCCTCACCAGCAGCGAACTCCTCAGCCTGCGCCTGGCGAGCGCGCTCCTTGGCCTCGCCACGCTGCCCATGTTTTTTGTCTTTGCCCGCGCCTACACGCACGCGCCCGCCGCCCTCGTTGCCACGCTGCTGCTGGCCTTCAGCCCGTGGCACATCTGGGCCAGCCGCAGCAGCACGCCGTGGATCGCGCTGCCGCTCGCGCTCTGCTTGGCCGGGTGGACGCTGTCGCGCGCGCTGCCGGTGCGCGATTGGCGCGACCTGGTCCGTGCGTGGGCGCTCGCGGGGGCGGCGACGGGCTGGGTGCTGCTCGAACTGCGCTGGCTGGAAATCGACCTAGCGTGGCCGCAAATCACGGCGGGCTGGACGGCGGGCACGGGCCTTTTGCTCGCTGCCCAGATGTCGCAGCGGGGAGCCGTGGCGCGCACGCAGCAGGTGGCGCTCGCCGCGCTGATGTTCGCGCTGGGCGCGATTCTCGTTGCCGCGCCACCCTATCTGCTGCCGACGCTTGACCTGCCCGTGCTCACGGACGCCACCAGCGCAACACAGGCCGCGACTGCGCCCACCTGGACGCCCCGCCTTCTCCTGGCCGACCTGCTCTACGGCAGCCAGCTCCCCGCCGCCACCCTCTTCGCCACCCGCCCGCTGCTAACTTTGCTGACGGCAGCGCTGGCCTTTGTGGGCTTGGCCGCGCTGCTGCGCAATCTCGCACGCCGCCAAAGCTGGGGACGCGCGCTCGTTGCCCTGCTCGCGCTGGCGACGCTGGCTTTTCTGCTGCTGCGCGGCGCGTTTGACCCCGCCGCCGGGCAGGGGCCGCTGCTTGGGCTGCTGCCCGGGCTCTTCCTCGCCGCCGCCGTGGCGCTCGACGGCCTGCTGCACACCTTTGCCCAAACGTGGCGCAGCACCCTGCCGCGCGCGACGGCTCCCGCGTTTGCTGCCGCTGCCGTCCTGCTCGCGGGCCTGCTCGGCACGACTTCGCTCTGGCGCGGGCTGGACGATCTCTCCGCCGCCGTCCAAACGCAGGCCGACGCCGCCATCGCTCGCGATTTGGCTACTTTGTCCAAAAGCGGCACGCTTGCCAACACGCGTATCTTCGTGCCGCCCGCCATTTTTGAAAGCCCCAACGGTCGCCTGCTGGCGGGCGAGGCGCTGGCTTCCCCCAACGTTCACCCGCTGCGCGATCCGCTGGAGCTGCTCGACGCACCAGTGGGCAGCCCCACCAATTTGGCTGCTGCCTTCGACGAAGTCAACAGCGTGCGCTACCTCATTCCCGCCGAGCAGGCGGACGTGCTCACGCTGCTCACGTCATTTCATCCACGGGGCATCGCCCAGCCACAGCTTGACGAAGAGAGCGGCGCGCCCATCTTCACGACCTTCGAGATCGACGCCGCCGCGCTGGCCGAATCACGCGCCCTGCCCGTTGAGTT
>CBDBZO010000005.1:0-57241 GCA_965213595.1 Caldilineaceae bacterium
CGCCGCCCATCTAGACGAGCCGCTGTCGCTCGACGTGCTGGCGGGCGTGGCGGGCTTTTCGCCCTACCACTTTCACCGCATCTTCGCGGCCATGGTCGGTGAGCCAGTGGGCAGCTATGTGCGGCGGCTGCGGCTGGACGGCGCTGCCCGCCAGCTGCTTATGCACTCGGCGCGTCCGGTGACGGAGATCGCGCTGGATGTGGGCTACGAAACGCCCTCGGCCTTTGCCAAAGCCTTTCGCCAGCACTACGGCATCAGCCCGTCGCGCTTTCGCCAGAGCCGGGGCCGCAGCGCCCGGCCCGCGTGGCAGCCAGTCCCGCTGACCGCTCGCTACACCACGAGAAGATTTATTATGCAACCTGAGATTAGAACGACCACCGACCGCCGCGTGCTCTATGTGCGCCGGTGCGGCATGAAAGATGGCAACATGAGCGAGGCCGCCCAAGATGCTTTTGGCACGCTGATGCAGTTTGCCCACCAGCGCGGCATCGGCGATAAATGGACGGAATGCCTCGCCATTTACCCCGATGATCCACAGTCCGTTGCGCCCGATCAGGTGCGCATTGATGCAGGGCTGGTGCTGCCCCAGCCCGTTGAGGTGCAGACCAACGGCGACGTGGGCTTGCAAACGCTGCCGGGCGGTCGCGTCGCCGTCTTCCTGCACACGGGCCCCTACAGCAAGCTGGGCAAAACGTGGGACGCCATCTACCGCGATTGGCTCCCCAGCAGCGGCGAGACCCCGCGCGACGTGCCGCCCTACGAGCTCTACGTCGACGACCCGGAGCACACGCCCGAGGCCGAGCTGCGCACGGAAATTCACGTGCCGATTGAGTAGACAGCAGGGCGTACGGGCACGCCATGGCGTGCCCGTACGCCCTGCTGAGCTTATGACCAAAGAATCCTTCGAGACTATGCTAACGGGCGGCCACCCCAATTCACTGGGGCGCACCGTCGAAGTCGTCGACATTGTATTGGCGAACCCGGTGCGGCTGGACGATTTGTACCAGTGCTACTTCAGCAACGACGAAGTCGTGCGGCTGCGCACGACGAAGTCGTGCGGCTGCGCACGTCGAACGCGATACGGCGCGTGTCGAACGAGCATGAAGAGTGGCTCGTGCCCTACATCGACCGCTTTCTCACCGAGATCGCCGCCATCGACCAGGCCTCGACGCAGTGGACGCTTGCCAAGCTTTTCCAGACGCTCGAACACAACATGAGCGCCGAGCAAAAGGCGCGCGCGCAGCAGATCATGCGGCGCAATCTGGCCGAGCACGAAGATTGGATCGTGCTCAACAATACGATGGAGACGCTAACCGAGTGGGCTGAAGAGGATGAGGCACTGTGCGAGTGGCTTGTGCCGCAGCTGGAGCGGCGCACGGGCGATCAGCGGAAGTCCGTTGCGGCGAGGGCGCGAAAGTATTTGGCGCGGCTGACGTAGTGCGTCGCCGTCATTTCGACCGAATGGGAGAAATCTTCTGTCGGTCGAGGAAACCGCTTTCTCATTGACCAACCGACATGGCGCCCATTGTTGATGTAGACCGACCAACGTTGAGTCAAGATCGAAGATTCGTAGATGGCGAAAAAATTTCTCCCTCCGGTCGAAATGATAATTCACGGCAACACCGCACAGCGCTCCACCGCCGCCATCACCTCCTTGATGACCGGCTTGCGCGTAAACATCAGCACCTCGCCCGGCACGTCGGCCCACGTTTCGTCGGTCGTGTTGGCGCTGCGGTAGGCGACGACGATCAGGTCGCGCCGCCCAGCCTGGCGCAGCTTCCACGCCTTGCGCTGCAGGTAGTCCGGATGCCAGAAGCCGGCGATCTCCACCAGCGCCCGTCGCCCATCTTCCACGTGGGTAAACGAAAAATCGGGGATCATCACCGTGTCCCCCACGGGGACGATCTCGTCCTCGCGAGACAGCGTCCACCGGCGCTGGCTGCCCCCAAACTTCTCCTCAAACTCCTTGGCGAAGTCCGCCTCCAGGCGACTGTCATACTCGGCGCTGGCTTTGTAGTGGCTGCGCAATTTGTTGCTGCCGCTGTCCAGCCGATAGCGCAGCGGCTGGGCGACGCCGCTGGCCGATTGAGTAGCCGGGCGGCTGCTGCGGCGCGGCGAATGAATATCTGCCTCCATGGTCCAAGCGGGGCAGAGCATGAGCCCCGGCAGAAATTTTGCCATCTGCCGCCCGTAGCGCAGCGTGGCGTTGACAAAGGGCGAAATCGGCCCGTCGAGCGTGACCTGGTAGCCCGCGCCGAGGTTGGCCGGGTCGAGCGGGCAGATGGTGTGCATCAGCTTGAAGAGCTTGATGTACTTGAACAAGTCCTGGTAGCCGCCGCGCACGGTGAGGCGCAGCTCGCTGGCCCAGTAGAGCAGGCCGCGCGCCAGCTCCAGGTTGTAGCGGGCGATGAGATCGTCGGGCGTCCACTCGCTGCAGTCGAGCAGAATTTGCTCCTCCAGCAGGTCGGCGTAGAGGCTCTGCTCAACCGTCGCGGTAGAAATGCCAAAGCGCGCGGCGACCTCCGCCACCACGTCGGCCCGCCGTGTCGGGTGTAGCAAATCCGGCTGCTGCGCGACGGGGCCACGCTCCGCCGCCAGGGCAAAAAGCGCCGTCCGCAACTCGACGGGGTCGACGGGCGGCTCGTTGGCGAAGGTCGCGCCGTCGCTGAGCACTTTCGCCAGCCCGCGAATGATGGCATAGTCGACGCGCACCCCTTCGTACTCCGCCAGCGCCTCGTCCAGCACGCGCCGCGGCTCGTTCACGTGGGACAGGAAGAGCGTGATCAGCTCTGCGGCGGTTTGGCGATTCGTGGCGTTGCGCTTGAGCGGGCGCGTGCGGATTTCGCCCTGGCGGGTGTAGAGACGGGGGCGGATGAGGTCGGCGGTTAACATGATAAAGCCAAGAAGAGAAATAGCCACGAATTGCACGAATTACACGAATTTTTGCCTCGCAAACTTTCATTCGTGTAATTCGTGGCGGTAAATGTCAATCAGTTCGATACGCCACAGACCGCCGCCGACGCTGCGACTGGTTTACTTCGATCGTGGTGTTCGTCACCACCTCGTAGAGCAGCGCCGTCTGGTTGTCGCGCTGGCGCAGGATGCGGCCGAGCCGCTGGGTGTACTCGCGTGCGCTCGACGAGCCACCCAGGATCACGGCGACCTTGGCTTCGGGCACGTCGATGCCCTCGTTGAGCACGCGGCTGGTGGCGATGGCGCGGTGGCGGCCCGCGCGGAAGCCGTCGAGGATGGCGCGGCGCTCGCGGGCGACGGTCTGGTGTGTGATGGCGGGGATCAGGTGGCGGCGCGAGATGGTGTAGACCAGCTCGTTCTGTTCGGTGAAGATGAGGACGCGCTCGCCAGCGTGCTCCTTGAGCAGGTTGTCGAGCATGATGAGCTTGTTGTGCGCCGTGGCGACAATGCGCCGCAGCCGCCGCTCGGCGACTTTGGCCGTGCGCGCCTCAGCGTTAAAGGCGCTGCGTCGCGTGTACTCGCGCCACCAGCCGCCGCCGTAGCGCTCGCGCAGGTTGGCCTCCCGCGCATAGCCGACATACTGCGCATAGCAATCGTCGTAAGCGCGCTGCTCCGCCTCCGTCAGGTCGACGCGGATGTGGAGGGTGCGGTATTCGGCCAGCTCGTGGCCGCTCAGCTCATCTATATTTTTGACATAGACCAGGGGGCCGATCAGCTGGTCGAGCGGGTAGCGCGCGTCGCCGGGGAAGGTGTTGCCGGCTTCCGGGTAGGTGGCGGTGAGGCCGAGCCGGTGGGGGGCGGCGCTCATCAGCGCAATTTCCTGCCAGGCGGGGCCGGGCAGGTGGTGCACCTCGTCGAAGACGAGCAGCTTGAAGCGGTTGCCCCACTCGCCCATAAAAATCGAGGCGCTGTGGTAAGTCGTGACGGTGATCTCGCGCAGCTCCTTTTCGCCGCCGTAGTAGACGCCGATCTCCTGCGCCGGGAAGGCCGTGCAGAGGCGGGCATACCACTGGTGCAGCAGGTCGATGGTCGGCACGACGACGAGCGTGCTGCATCCCATGCGCGCAATCGCGTGCAGCGCCAGCAGCGTCTTGCCCGCGCCCGTCGGCAGCACCACGCCGCCGCGGCTGTCGGCGCTGAGCCAGGCGGCCAGCGCCTCGTTCTGGTAGGCGTAGGGCTGGCGCGCATCGTCCAGGGGCAGGTCGAGCGTCTGCCAGCGGGGAACGCCGTTGCGCCCGTTAGTCTGCTGAAGCCAGCCGCGCACTTGTGGGTAGTGATAGGCCGGGCAGCGCGGCTTGCCCTTGACCCAGTCAAAAACGGGCGGCAGCTCGGTATCAGAGGCGTCTTCCAGGACAAGCGTGCCGCCGTGGTAGCGAAGATACATGCAGGATAGGTTGGGTTCAAATGGTCATCGTCAGCTTTCTATTATAGCGCACTGCACTTCTCATTTCGCAACTGCGGACGGAGCCAGATACATTTCGGTTGGAAGGGCGAGGCATCGTTTCTTTGCGAATGGGTGGAAAGCGTGCCCGCGCGTACCCATAGCCAGCGGGTGAACCCTCAAAGCAGAAGGGGACGCTCGCGCGAGCGTCCCCTTCTGTTACCAACAGCTTCTTCTATCCCTACTGCGGTGAGGCTACGGTTTTGTGCCCGCCCGACCGCGCACGAAGAGGCCACCCACGACGAGCAGCGCCGCCACCAGCGCGCCAATCAGGTAGAGCAGGGGGGTGGGCAGGCCCGCGCCGGTGTCTGGCGAATCGGGAATCGTGCCGTTGTCATCGTCACCGTTGTCATCGTCCCCGTTGTCGTCATCCCCGTTGTCGTCATCCCCGTTGTCGTCGCCGTCATCTGCGGGCGGCATGAGCACGCCATCGATGGCGAACACAACGCCGTTTGAGGCATCGCCAACTGCAAACAACTCGATGTCGTTGACGAAGAATACGGCCTCTTCGCCCTCGCCAACCAGGCGGAAGGTCAAGGTCGAGCCCTGCAAAGTTTCGAGCTCAACTGGCTCGCCAGCGAATAGAGCGTCGGCCTCGCCCTCCGTCAGATCGCGGGCGACCACGTGATAGCGAAGGATGTCGGCCAGCTCCCCTTCGGGATCGGCCAGCAGCGTCTCCAGCGTCCCTTCCGGCAGACTGCCAAACGCGAAATCGTCGGGTGCAAAGACAATCAGAGGACCGTCTCCCTGCAGTGCATCGACGAGGTCCGCCTCAGTCAGGGCCGTGAGCAGAGTGCTAAAGCTAAAGCCCACACCGCCAGTCTGCAGCCATTCAACAATGCTGGGCAACTCCTCTACCTGTGCGGCCGCGACGTCGCTAAATAAGGTCTCCACCGAGGTGACGTCAACCGTGCTTGTCATAATAGCCGTGTCGGTTGCTGTCTCCGTCGCTGTCTCCGTCGCTGTCTCCGTCGCTGCCTCCGTCTCGGCCACATCGGCGGCCGCGTCGGTCAGCGTTTCCGTTACGGTTGCCGCTGCCGAATCTGTGACGACCGCCGTCTCGGTGAACACCGTCACGTCGGTCGTGTCGCCCGTCTCGGTGATTTCGAGCACCTGCGTCACCTCAACGCCGGTCGTGACCTCGGCAATGCCGGTGATCTCCACGCCTTGGGTGAGGGCGTCGGTACCCGTGATCGGATCGTCCTGGGCCAGGGTAGGCAGCGCCAGCGCCAGCAGCAGGCCTGCGCTCAGCAGGGCAACAAAGAATTTTCGCAACATAATATGCTCCTTGGGATGGCGACAGATTGGCAACGAGCAGCCGCCCCGCGCACGAGAATGAAACGGGAAAGAAATGGGTGGTTAGCTTGTGGTTGAACGATTGCGGACAAAGAGCCCGCCGGTGACCAGCAGCGTCGCCGCCAGCGCGCCCAGCAGGTAGAGCAGCGGCGTGGGCAGGCCCGCGCCGGTGTCGGGCGAATCGGGCAGCGTGCCGTTGCCGCCGCCGCCGGGCGGCAGGGGGGAGTCCGGCTGGGCGGCTGGCGCCGCTGCCCCAGCCGCCGCGGGCTGCGCGTCGGCTTCCTCGACATCTGGTTCGCTAATCTGAACCGCATCCTCGGCGTTGACTTCGGCGTCGGTTGCGTCAGCCTCCGCTGCGTCAGCCTCCGCTGCGTCAGCCTCCGCCTCGGCGGCGGGTTCCTCGGCGGCGGGCTCTTCGGCAGCGGCTTCCTCGGCAGCGGCTTCCTCGGCGGCGGGCTCCTCGGCGGCAGCACCATTCGCACCGGCGACGTTTTCACTCGCGGGGGCAGAGGCTGGCGCGGCAGGGTCCGCCTCGGTCGCTGCTTCGGTATCCGCGGCGTCGCGTGCTTCGTCAACGGCTTCCTCGGCGGCTTCTTCGAGCGTGGTGTCGGGGGTGGCGTCCCCGTCGCCCTGCGCCAGCACGGGCAGCGCCATCGACAACACGAGACTGGTTACAAATAAAGTAACAAATAATTTCCGCAGCATGAATGGCTCCTTTTTAGTGGCTTGTGCGCGAAGGGTCAAGAAACGTAAGATCAGACAAATTGGCGCTCGTTACTGTGGCTGGCTGGCCGTTTCTTCGGTCGCTTCCTCGGCCAGCGGCTCGGCCACGACGAGAACGCGGTCGGCGCTGTTCCAGTAGGGCCAGCACGACTGCAGCGTCACGCGCTCGCTGCTGCCGGGCCGAAAGTAGCGCTGGATAATGCGCTCGCCCTCTTCACGATTGGCCCGGTAGGTGACAAAGCGCTTTTCGACCACTTCGTAGCGGTGCGCCGCCAGCGCCGTGTGCAGCGTCAACACGTCGCCCACTTCCACTTCGGGCAGCCGGCGAAAGACTTGGCCACGCATGTTGTTGTGGCCGGCGAGCACGATGTTGCGGCCAGCGCCGGGCCGCCCGCTGGTGCTGAGCTGGCCGACGGCGTAGTCGGCCACGGGCCATTCCCAGCGCTCCTCGCCCTGCCACGTCGTGTAGCTCACCGGCTCCGTCTCGACAATGGGGCTATCGAGATCGATGCTGGGCACTTCGAGGCGCACCGCGAGCGGGCGCAGCGGCACGGGCGTTGGCGCGGGCGTCGGCGGGGCAGCGGCCGTTGGCTGCGCGCCGGTCGCGAGCGGGCGGGCAATCGGCTGCGACTGCGGCAGCTGCGGCCACGATTCCACTTCGGCGGTGGCGGCAGCCGCTGCGGCATCGGCAACCGTCGCCTCGACCACGGCGATTTCGACGGCGCGCGCCTGCACCACATCGGCCCAAATCTGTACGCAGAGGGCAACGCCGAGCAGCACGCCGCTGAGCGTCAGCAGCGTGCCAAGCAGGCGGTATGCACGCGTACGCGCGAAGCGTTGCCGCTTCGTGTTATCGGTCGATTCAGTTGTCATGGTTGACACGCTGGTGTTCGGGGCGAGCGCACGTTGGGTCGCTCAATGCGTGGAGTATACACGAAGTTGCGTGGGGGGGCAAGTTGGATAAATCATGGGAAACTCTGGGGGTAAGTAGGGATAAGTTTCCAGTGTGTTCGGAGTCACCGGCTGTCGTGGGAGGGCGCGCCCTCCCACGACAGCCGGTGACTAGCTATCGCGCCGGCGACAAATACTGCCCGTCGATGACTGCGCGCTCCTGGCCCGGAATAATCCACGCCACCGACAAATTATCCTTGCCGTCCGCCTCTTTGCTGATGGCTTCGATGTAGTAGCGCTGGCCCGCTTCAAGCTGCACCGTACCGCTGGTTTGCGATGGATACTTGTCCCACTGGAGCGCGCCCGTCCATTCGCCCGCTTCGGCGATGACGATGGCGTTGGCGGGGTTGTCGTCGGTGCTCAGGCGGAGGAGGCCGACATCGTCGGCGGCGATCCAGAACTGGTAGGGGCCGCTGGTCGGCGGGTGGAGGTAGCCGCTGAGGCGCTGGCCGTAGTCGTCGGCGAAGGGGCGCGGGGCGTCGAAGCTGGAGAGCAGCTCGGTTTCGCTGGGGCTGTCCGGGTAGATTGACTTGTTGCCCGTGAGGTCTTCGAGACGGTTGCCGTTGAGATCGAGCCAGACTTCGCGCAGGAGAAAGCCGGTGCCGCCCGCGGCGACGGTTGAGCTGTCGGTCGGGCCGTCAGCGGATTCGGGAGCGGATTGAACGGAGGGAGCGGATTCTTCGTCGACGGGCGCGACGGTGATGGTCGAGGGGACGCTGCCCGCTACCTCAATGGTCGACGTGCTGACCGCTGAGGCACTGGCTTGGGACACGCTGGGCGCGGAGGGAACATTCGCCCCGCTTTCGCCCACTTCTCCCGCCACCGCCGCGACCTCGCCCGCATCGGTAATCGTGCCGGAGCCGGGGCTGGTTTCGAGCGCGCTCAGGGCGCGGGCCGTGCCGGTGTAGACGGCGGTGAGCGTTTGCGGCGCGTCGCCAATCGTAATGGACTGGCTGCGTGGGCCTTCGTTGGACCACCCGGAGAAGGTCACCCCAGGCGATGGCGCACGCGGGGCGGCGAGTTGGCGCGAGCTGCCGACCTGGGTGGTGACGGTAAAGGGGGTGACGTAGCGCGTGCCGTTGTAGAGCAGGGCCAGGCCGCTCGGCTCGGAATCAAAGGTGTACTCGACTTCGGCGGGGCGCAGGTCGACGCAGTCACGCCCGCTGAGGCCGGCGGCGTTGGTGGCGGTGAGGCAAAGCTCCAGATAGGTGTCGTCGCCGTGGTCGAGATAGTCAAACTCGCCGCCGGAGCCCGTGCCGTCGAAGAAGTCGTAGTGGACGTGCTGGTTGTGGTGCAGGAAGGCCTCCCAAACGAGCGAGTCGCCGGAGAGCTCCCCGCCTTCGGGGTCCGTGCCCGTGCCGCTAAACTCGATGGTGTCGCCGATCTGGAAGCGGGCGTCCGGCGCGGGCGAGGCGATCTGCGCGGTCGGCGCGTCAACCCCCACCAGAATTTCCAGCGAGGTGGACTGCACCGCGCCGCGCGAATCGTAGACGCTGAGCGTGGCCTGGTAGCTGCCCGGCTGCTCGTAGACGTGCGTCGCCTCGGCTTGGCCGCTCTCGTTCTGCTCCTCGTCGACATTGTCGTCGCCAAAGTCCCACAGAAAATCGAGCGCGTCGCCGTCCACGTCGAAGGAGTTCTCGGCGGAAAAATCCACCTCGAGCGGCTCGCGACCGCTGATGGCGTCGGCTTCGGCGACGGCGGTGGGCGGCGTGTTGCCGCCGGAGACGTAGCGGATGCGGTAGATCGAGCCGGTGATGATCGAGAGCACGTAGAGCGAGCCGTCCGGCGCGGACTTGATCTGCACGGGGCCGAGCACGGCGCTGGCAAAGTCATTGACGCGAGCCGTGCCGTCCGCTCCCTGCGTGATGTACTGAATCGTGCCCGCGTTGAAATCGGCGAAGAAGTAGGCGTTGCGGTAGAAGGCGGGATAGTCGCTGCCCGTGTAGAAATCGCCGCCGATGGCCGCGCCGTAGCCGCGCTCGTGGGGCCAGGCGTGGACGGCCTGCGTGGTGGGCACGATGCCGTCCAGCAGGGGCTGGCAGATGGGGTCGAAGGCGTTGGGCTGCGGCCCCTCGATGCAGGGCCAGCCGTAGTTCGCGCCCGCGCCGCCGCGGTTGATCTCCTCCCACGTGTTGTTGCCCACGTCGCCGACCCAGACCTCGCCGGTGGTGGGATGCAGCGCGAAGCGGAAGGGGTTGCGCATCCCCAGATTCCAGACCTTGGAGGCGTTGCTGTTAGGGTCGCCGTTAAAGAAGGGGTTGCTGGCGTAGCCCGCGCCCGTGCTGGGATTGATGCGCAAAATTTTCCCCGCCAGCGAGTTGACCTCCTGCGCGCGCAGCGAGCCGGGGCCGTAGTTGATGCCGTCGCCGTTGGCCACGTAGAGCGCGCCGTCCGCCCCGAACTGCATGAAGTCGAGCGTGTGCGCCGTGCCTTCGAGCGGTAGGCAGTCGTCGATGTAGGCGCCGCCCTCGCTCTCGCAGGAGAAGGGTCGCCGGTCGGGCCGTGAGGGGTCGCCGATGTTCTCGAAGGTGCTGTTTTTACCGAGAATCACGACGCCGGTGTTCGGCTCGTGAACGCTCGTGTTGCTTGCGCTGGCGTTGAGCCGCAGCACGCGAGCGACTCTCGCCCCCTCGTCCGGGAAGCCCTTGGCCTCCAGCGGCTCGTAGGCGTAGCCGAGGTAGACCCACGGCGTGCTCGGAAAGTTGGGGTGCAGCGCCACCGCCATCAGCCCCCGGTCCGCCGTCTGGTTGACCTCGTAGGAGAGGTCGATAAAGTTGTCGGGCAAGAGCACGCCGTCCTGCGCCACGCGCACCGTACCCGCCTTCTGCGTCACAAAGATGCGCCCGTCCGCCGCAATGTCAAAGCTCGTCGGCCCGTCCAGCCCGCTGACGACGCGCTCCTGGACAAAGCCGGGGGGGAGGAACATGGCCATCGGGTCGCCCTGGGCGTGGGCGGGTTGGGTGGCGGGCGCGAGGGTCGCGAGGAGGGCGAGGATGAGGGCGAGTCGAGGGAGGGAATTGAGTCGGTTGTGTTTGGTCATTTGGGTAAGGTTTGGTAAGAGTCGGTATGTTGCGGGGTATGGTAGCAGATGGTGGGGGTTGTGGGGAAGTTGGGGAATGAGGAAATTATCAATTGTAAATTCAGACAATCTACGCTAGATTGATGCACGATCTGTTTACGGCAAATCGTGAAATTTGTTGTCCTTGGTATCTATTCAGCTATCAACGGATTCGGGGAACAGATTGAACGGATTCATTCGCACTCATCGATTCCATGCTGAATACAGCAATTTGGTGAGTCACGGCGCGGATAGTTGGCCCCGCCATCCGCTCAATCCGTTCTAATAAATCCGTTGACAGCTTACTTTGATAACGCACTGAATAGTTACGTGCTTTGATCCCATCAGAATTTTTATCCGGGGGGCGGAATCAGATATGACAGACTTTTCCTTCGCTTGGGCGGTATTGCTCACAAACCTTCTGAAAATGGGCATTGCGTTTCTGCTGGCCGTGCCCATTGCGTGGCAGCGCGAACGCTCGACGCGCATCATGGGGCTGCGTACCTTCCCCCTCACCGCCGTTGCCTGCTGTGGGTACGTGCTCGTTGCCATCGAGATACTCGGCCCGACGGCCGATCCGCAGGCCCGCATTATCCAAGGACTTATGAGCGGCCTGGGCTTTCTCGGCGCCGGCGCGATCCTAAAGGATGGCAGCACCGTGCAGGGTACGGCCACGGCCGCTAGCGTCTGGACGACCGGCGCGCTCGGCGCCGCCGTTGCTTATGGACACTACGAAATCGCCGTGCTGTTAAGCCTCATCACCTTTCTGACCCTGTTTTTTCTCACCTCCTCGGCGGCAGAACAGGTCGAGACTGATGAAGAGCGCACTTAAATGGTGAAGACCCCCATCTGGCAACCAAGCGGCAAGGTGAAGCCTTCCCTGCCCGCCCCACCCGCCTTCTGCGTCACAAAGATGCGCCCCTCCGCCGCCATGTCAAAGCGCATCGGCCCATCCAGCCCGCTGACGACGCGCTCCTGCATAAAGCCCGGCGGCAGGAACATCGCCATCGGGTCACCCTGGGCGCGGGCGGGCTGGGCCGCGGGGGCGAGGGTCGCGAGTAGGGCGAGGAGGGCGAGGAATAAACTAAGTCGAATGATGGAATTTTGTCGGTTGGTTGCGTTCATTTGGATGAGGGTTCTGATAGAAGCCGATACGTCGCGGCGTATGGTAGCAGAGGTTGGGGCGTGGAGGAAGTTGGGATGTAATTGCGAACTGGCTAAATATAGGTTACACTTGGTCTCTACTACAGTAGAGTAAAGTATCCATCGACAAGAGTTACACAAATGAAAGCTACTAATCTACCTCAAGTACTTCGTTATTTTGACCCAAAGAAAGCACTTCGCGGTCAAGATTTGAACTTTTGGTTTGTCGCTAGAAGACATTCCCCTCGAAGTCGTATTGAGATACTGCTACGCAACAACAACACTCCAAGTAAAGTGCTCATGGTTGGACATAGAGGAAGCGGCAAAACAACTGAGCTGAATAAACTTGTAGGAGAATTAGACGATAAATACTTCACAATAGGTTTTAATACTCTTGAAATCACTGGACGCACTAATCCAGAATACGAAGATTTGATGCTAACCATTAGCACTCAAGTTATACGAACTTGCATCTCAAGCGAGCTAATTACTGAGCCCCTTAATGATAAAGTGCAAAAACGATGGAGAGACCTCCAAAACTGGTGGAACCAGATTGTATCAGGACTAGATTTTCAACCATCTACAATACAGCCTAACGTGTACGCCGAGTTAGGTATACTCCTGGGTCAGGTTGAGCTTGGTATACGGCAATCATCTATTACACGAGATGAAATTCTATACCAAGTTAACAGACAGATGCCCGAACTGATTGATCGGTTGAATTGGGTCATTGACCAAGTACAGGCCGAAATCCCCAGAAGACTTCTACTTATAGTAGAAGGTCTCGATAAGGTAGATTTACAGTCTGCGACAAGTATATTTAGAGACCACGCTTCGACAATTACGGCTCCTAATGCATCAATGATATACACGTTTCCAATTGCCTTGCGCCATTCAGAGCATTATACCACTGTTCGTTACAGTTTTCCTGATGTTCATGTTTTGCCAAATTTAGCTACTCGCCACAAGAATGGCTCACTTAACGATAATGGTTTTGACGCTCTCAAACGATTAATCCTAGTAAGAATGGAAGATGAACTCATAGCAGAAGATGCGCTGAATTACATCGTCGAGAGTAACGGCGGCATTCCTGTTTGGCTAGTATATCTGATGCGGTCCTCTGCACTGTTTGCTCTGGAAAGAAATGAAAATTCTGATAAAATTCTACTTCAAGACGCTCGCAATGCAGTGGAAGCTCTGAGTAGAGAAGGCATAACTCCTTTGACGAGTCATGATTGGAATATTCTCAAACAGCGTCATAATGACAAGACGCTCACTAATGATATTGATACTCAAAGGTTATTATACAACGGTAGCTTAATTGAGTATACTAGCGGTGTGACTTGGTGTGATGCACATCCTGCGCTCTGGAGTTTATTAGAGGAAGATTAAGACATATCTGATGAATAGTTTGGGCACGGAAGTTGATTACTCGAAAGACATCAGTATAGATTCTGCTAAATCTGCATTTCGGCGATTAGTAATGCTGTTGAAATATGCAGGAGATGTATGGTCGCTTGCTGTTTTTGATCAACACACGCCGAAAGATTTTTTGGCACAGGAACTTAATTCAGAGTTGAGTTCTACAGATATAGTTGAAATTCAAATTAACCGGCTTAATACAGATCCTCTTGAGTTGATTATGGAGAAGGTTGAATTTTTAAATGAACGTGAAATATTGGTTAGCTTCTCAAGCATATCAAAGGGCTTTCCCGATTTATTTGGATATTTAGATATTCAGCGAGAAACACTTGCAGAACTACCCGTCAAAATCCTGATATGGGCTACTGAATTCGATCGAATACTCTTAGCTAAGTATGCACCTAATTTCTATTCAAGACTAAGTGGAGTTTTCCGGCTTGGAACCTACTCATATGAAAGGAGCCAGAAGGAAGGCACGTCAACCGAATTAGAAGAAGTGCATGATGACGTGTTGCTTCATTTAGCGTTGAACGGAGATGCCATAGCATTTAATACTATATATTTAACCTACAGCCCAATGGTTAGCGACTACATATCAGCACGTCATGGACATAATATTGAAGCAGAAGATGTTACAGCGCAGGTATTTGCCCAATTATTTGAGCATCTACGAAAAAAGAATTTTCTGCCAAGCGACTTAAAGTCTTGGTTGTTTGCAACAACTGATCAACTCATCATAAATATTCTTTTGGAAGAACGGAATTTGAGCTTTGCTTATGGGCTTTCTTTGCCCGAAGCAGCGCTAGTACATCATGACGAGTATTCAGAGATATTTGGAGGTAGAGATTCAAATTTTCTAAATGCTCTCGTAGAGCGTGAAAATCTGCTTAGTGCATTTCAACATTTAACAGATGTCGAAAGAGACGTAATTGTATTACGGTATTTGGAAAATCGAAGCGTTGCGGAAGTCGCAAATCTTCTTGAGTTAAGTCCTAGCTCAATCGCATCTTTGCAATTTCGAGCTATTCGGAAGTTACGAACTATTTTGGTAAAGTTGTAACAGGCGCACTGTGCTCGGCTTACTCAACACCATCGCCAATTGTCACAAGAATCTTCACATAATATAGTGAAATATAGCGAGCCCCCGGGAGAAATTCGCGATGAACCTCCACGAGTTGGTCATCGAAATCAAGCAGATCGAGCGACGCTTGACGCTGTACGAGAAAAAGTACGGCGTGCTCAGCGAAAATTTTTACGGCACGCTAATGGCCGGTCAGCTGGAGCGCTTTGATGAGCTGGATGAAAGTCGCGCCGACTTTAGCCGCTGGCAGGGCATTTACGAGACGTGGCAGCGGCGACAGCGAAGGCACGGCGCCCTTGCCGCCGCGTAACGATGTAGTTCACCTGTCTGCTTCCGCAAAGTCCTCTCGTTGACACGTTCGCACGAGGGCGTGCTCACTCCGCTGTGCTATCTCTCCAGCGCAACCCTCACCGTCTCCGCGTCATATGCAATCACCTTGAGCAGCGCTTTGGCAGCGCTGTCGGGCTGGTTGCGGCCTTGTTCCCAATCGCGGACGGTGCCGAGGGCGAGGTGGAAGGTGTCGGCGAACTGGGTTTGCGTTAAGTTGAGTCGACGGCGCAGGGTGCGCACGTCGGGGACGCGCTGGGCGCGGGCAAGTTGTGCGTCGGTCGCGGGTTGAGCGTCCGGGTCGGCCAGGGCGGCGGCGTGGCGGTCAGCGTCGGTCATCGCGTCGAAGGTCATCCAGTCCGTGGTGGGTGGGTTGGATGGGTCGAGGTCAAAGTAGACTGTGGTATTTTCTTCGCTCATAGAATTTGGCGCTACGCCCCGCCGTGCTGCTCCACTTCGCGCTGGGCGACGTAGGCGTCGAGCAGGTCGCTGATGCGAGTTTGGTAGCCACGGCCCTGCTGTCGGAAGTAGGCGAGCGTGCGCGGCGTCAGGCGGATGCTGATTTGCTCTTTGGTCGGCGGGTAGACAGCGTCATCGCGCTCCCAGAAATCATCATCGGGTTCGGGCAGGTCGGCGTAGTAAGCGTCGCCGCCCTGCTCGGCGCGCTCGTCGATGCGCCGCCATTCTTCGGTGGTTGGTCGATAAAGCGTTTCGTCGGTTAGCGTGTAGGTCACTGTTTTACCCATCACTCTGCTCCTGCTGCCACTGCGCAAATTTGCGCTGCTCCCTCGAATTTGCCTTCCGCACAGAAACTATCCGCGTCCGCCCCTCGCGCGGCGTATGGACGACGACCAGCAGTCGCCCGTCGACTTTACCATAGGTGAGATAGCGAGATTCGCCGTAGTCTTGCCATTTCGCTGGTTTTGTCATTCGTTCGTGGTCAAGAAAAACGCGAGCAGCTAACGCGAACGGTAGATTTCGCTCTGCGATGTTACGCTCATTTTTCGCCTCGTCCCATTCAAATTCCATTGCTGAATTATAATGTAATCGCTATGTATATACAACTTGCCCCGACTCGACGGCCTTGAGTTGCGCCCGCGCCGCGTTGTGGAGAAGGGGTCGGCGCGGCCCGTCGCAGTCGGCTTGACGAGGTGGGGGGCGGTCGCTACAATCTTGGTGCATAGTGTGATCGACGAGTCAACGATAGGAAAATCCTGATGACTTCACTCACGACCACCACCAACGGCACAGCCGTGCTCGATGCCTACATCGCCGCGAGCACCGACACGCGCGGCGGCAAGCCGCGACTGGCCGGGAGGCGCATCACCGTCGCGGATGTGGCGGGGTGGCACGTGCAGCAAGGGCGTCCCGTCGAAGAGATTGTGGCGGAGTACGATTTGTCGCACGCGCAGGTCTATGCGGCACTGGCCTATTACTACGAACACCGCGAGGCCATCGACCAACGCGAGGCGGACGACCTCGCTGCGGCGGAGTCGATTCGCCATCGCTACCCCTCCAAGCTCCAAGCCAAGCTCACGGCTGATGGCTAAGACGATTCGCTTTCACCTGGACGAGAACGTCAATCTCGCCGTTGCTCGTGGTTTGCGGCAGCGTGGGATCGATGTTACCACGACGCAAGAGTCAGAACTTACTCGGCGTATCGGACGAAGCGCAATTGGCCTTCGCGCGGGACGCCGAGCGAGTCATCTTCACCGAAGACGCCGACTTCCTCATCCTCGCTTCTCAAACCGATAATCATGCTGGCATTGCCTACGCGCGCAAAGGCACGCGCTCCATCGGCGAAATCATCGGAGTGCTCGAACTAATCCACGGTGCGGTGACTGTCGAGGAGATGCGCGGCCACATCGAGTATATTTGACCTGCCCTGTTTATGAAGAACGAAGCTACTTCCAACAAGTCGGAAACTGATTGGGCGCGCATTGACGCCATGCGCGATGAGGATATTGATCTGTCGGACAGCCCGGAAGTCACGCCGGAGATGTTTGCGCGCGCGGTGGTGCGTCGCGGGCTGAAGCCTGCACCGAAAAAGGTGCAGTTAACGCTGCGCGTGGATAACGATGTGGTCGATTGGTTCCGTGAGCAGGGACGGGGTTATCAGACGCAGATCAACGCGCTGCTGCGCGCTTATATGGAGGCGAAGCAGATGGAGGAAAGAAAGGTCGCTCAACCGTAAATCTACCCCTCAAATCCGCAGAAGGAAACAGAGAAGGGCGCGGTCAAGCCGATGCGGCGATTTTTGAAGGAAGCAGGCATTCAACCATGATGGAATATAAAGGCTACATTGGTCGGGTGGAACTCGACGACGAGTCGGGGATTTTCTACGGCGAGGTGCTGAACCTGCGCGATGTCATGACCTTTCAAGGTGAGTCCGTTGCAGAATTGCGGCAGGCCATGCGTGATTCGGTAGAGGATTATCTAGCGTTTTGTGCCGAGCGCGGCGAGGAGCCGGAGCGACCGTTTTCGGGCAAATTTACGGTGCGCATCGCGCCGGAACTTCATCGCAAACTTTACGTTCACGCCAAGCAGGGGCAGCAGAGCTTGAACGGCTGGGTCAATGACTTACTGGAGCGAGCCGTTGCTTAAACGGCTTCGGCAAATAGGCAGCGTGCCTACGCCCTTCCACGCTGCTCCGCTTCGCGCAGGGCAACGTAGGCATCGAGCAGGTCGCTGATGCGGGTTTGGTAGCCGCGACCCTGCTGGCGGAAGTAGGCGAGGGTGCGCGGGTTGAGCCGGATGCTAATCGGCTCCTTTTTTGGCGGATAGACGACGTCGTCGCTTGTCCAAAAGTCGTCGTCGGATTCGGGGGGATCGGCGAAGTAGGCGTCGCCGCCCTGCTCGGCGCGCTCGTCGATGCGCCGCCATTCTTCGGCGCTGGGTTGGTAGAGGGTTTCGTCGGTTAATGTGTAATAAACTGTTTTACCCATTGTTCTGCTCCTCCTGCCACTGCGCAAACTTGCGCTGCTCTCTGGAATTTGCCTTGCGCGCAGAAAGTATTCTCGTTCGCTCTTCGCGTAGCGTATGACCAACAACCAACAAGCGCCCGTCTACTTCTCCGTAAGTCAAGTAGCGCAACTCGCCATAGTCCCGCCGCTTATCCGGCTTTGTGACTCGCTTGTTACCACGAAAGACGCGCAGATAGGATAAATGGCAGGTCGCGCTCAAGACTGTTGCGCTCATTTTTCTCCTCGTCCCATTCAAATTCCATTACTCTATGTAAGAGTGATACAATTCGTTTAGCTGATCGTGGAAGCCCCAGCCGATGCCCGACGTATCGCGCACAATTCGGTACGCACGTTCGCGGAAGCGATCCGGCAGCACCGGGTCGCCGCTTTCGTGTATAGTTCCCAGCGCGCTTTCATACATCGACTCCATGCTGTTGTAGAAGGACTCGTACAGGTCACCGTAGCGGTTGGTGCATGCGACACCCTGCTCCACATAAAATAGCATCACGTCGACCACCGCCGCTGGTTCATCGCACGCCTTCCGAAAATCGGTGACGGCTTTGCGCGCCGTGCGCAGGCTCAACGTTGGCTCGCCGCGCGCCGGGTTGAGCTGAGCCCGGATAATTTGGCGGTAGGGCTCGGCCAACTCGCTGGGGTCGAGCGTGCTGAGGCGCGAGGTGAGAAAGACCTTGTTGTCGGGGTTGAGCTTGTAGAGCTGCTGAATCAAATCGAGCAGCTCCGGCTTGTCCAAGTTGGTTAAGGTTCGCCGCAGCTGCGACCAAGTCGGTTTCTGGCTGGCCATCATTTTCTCCTATTGAAGGTACATGGCCGACGCCTCAAAGGCATCTTCGGGCTTGCCGAAAAAGCTGCCGTCGTCATACATCGAGAGCTTGTAGCTCATGCTGGCGTAGCTGTAAAAGGCGAAGCCCCACGAATCGTTGCCAAAGTAGCGCAGCCGACACAAATGCGTCGGCGTGTTGCGCAAGCGCTCAATATGCTCCTCGCGCGTTTCGGGCCAATCCTCCGGCGGCCAGCCCTCCGCCACCGTCGGCTCCGTGTAGGCATCGATGTAGCAAAACTGCCCCCGAAAGCGCACGTCCAGCCGCGTGTACTGGCCCGCGTAGTGTTCGGCGGCATAGCGCTCAATGCGCCCCGTCACCTCGCGCTTCACCGCCTCGGGAATCTTTTTGCCGCCCGAATCTGGGTCGCTCATCCATCTGCTTTGTGGCATAATGGTCTCCTTGTCGGAATCAGTGCTGCGAAATAAAGCTGTGAATAGTTTACCGAATCTGCTGCAAGCTGCAACAATGGCCCTTGCCAAATTGCTTCCCTCGACGCCCGCCCAGCGCGCCCTGCTGCGTGCGCTCCTCAACGGCGCCACCCTCAAAGCCCACCGCTACCTCGACGGCACAAAAGCCCACCGTCTCCACGCGCTTGAGGGCAACACGCGTGACGTATCCGAAGCGCTGGTCGACGGGCTGAAGCGACGGCGGCTGATCGAGAGCAACAAAAAGTTTCCCGCCGCGACTTACCTGCTCACCGAACGCGGTCGCATCGTCGCCGAGCGTTTATCCACATCGACGACGCGGCCATTGGGGCCGAAGCAGTTTGGGGAGTAATTGCAAAGATGGTGTACAGAAGAAGGTGATCCATGAAGGACACGAAGGCACACGAAGGATTGCTCGTTGGCGCTCTTCCTTCGTGTCCTTCGTGGATCAATTTTTAGTTCAGTTGACGAGGCCTTCGATATTTATCAAAAATTTGATAATAATTGACACCCCGCCCTCGCTGTGGTATATTTCCAGATAAGCTTCCAGAGAAATCGTCTCGCCGAAGCAGAACGCAAGGACGACACCCATGCACGCCGTGCGCAAGCAGATTTTGGATATTCTAAACGAAGCGGGCGGCGCGACGGTGGCCGAGCTGGCGGCGCAGGTTGAGATGGCGCCGGTTTCCGTGCGCCACCACCTGGATCTGCTCCAGGGCGATGACTTGATTCGTGTGGATCGCGTGAAGCGCAAGGGCAGCGTGGGGCGGCCGCGACAGGTTTACGTGCTGACGCAGAACGCCGACGCCCACTTCCCGGACAATTTCGCAGCGCTGGCGACGGGCTTGATGCGGCAGATGAAGGCCGTGCTGCCCACCGAGCACGTGTCGCGCGCGCTGCGGACGATGGCGCACGAGATGGCCGGTGAATTTGACGGCAGCAGCGACGATGCGCCCGACAAGCAGATGCCGCAGATTGCCGGCTTTCTCAGCGAGCGGGGCTACCAGGCGCGCGTCGAGCCGACGGAAGGCGGCTATCTCGTGCACAAGCACAACTGCCCCTACCGCGGCGTTTCGGCGGAGCATCGGGAGCTGTGCCAGATGGACGGGATGCTGATAAACCAGCTCACCGGGCAGAGCTGCGAGCACACCCAGTCCATGGTGGATGGCGCGGCCTGCTGCACTTATTTTGTGCCGCTTGATAGCGAAAGCGGCTTTGACGCGAGCCAAGTCGATGACGATTTGGTTATGGAATTGACGGCAACCCATGCGTAACCCAACCAACAGCACGCCCTACGGCAAGATCACCATTGCACCCTTGCCCAGCGAACAAACCAGCGAGATGCACGACAGCTACGGGCGGCGCATCAACTACCTGCGCATCAGCCTGACGGACGTGTGCAACTTGCGCTGCGTCTACTGCATGCCGGAGGACATGACCTTTCGCCCGCGTGCCGAGCTGATGAGCGACGACGAAATTATGACGCTGGTGCGCGTGGGTGCCAGCCTGGGCGTGAACAAAATTCGGCTGACGGGCGGCGAGCCGACGATTCGCCCCGGCATGGTCGATCTCGTGCGCGAGATTGCCCAAGTGCCCGGCATTCGTGACCTGGCGCTGACGACCAACGGGCTGCTGCTTGACAAAATGGCGGGGCCGCTGGCGGAGGCGGGGCTCAAGCGCGTCAATATCAGCATCGACACCATCAACGCGGCCAAGTTTCACCAGATCACGCGCTGGGGGCACATCGAGGACGTGTGGCGCGGCATCGACGCGGCGCGCGAGGCCGGGCTGACGCCGGTCAAGCTCAACTGCGTGGTCGTGCGCAACTTCAACGATGGCGAGGACATGCTTGATCTGGTGCGGCTGACGCTCCACGACGACGTCGAGGTGCGCTTTATCGAGATGATGCCCTTTGGCGAAATCAGCGACTTCCAGCAGACCAACGTCGTCACCTTTCGCGAAATGCGCGAGAAGGTGGAGTCCGTCTTTGGCGAGCTGGAGGAGACGCGCTACGACTTTGTCGACCCCAGCCGGCCCTTCCGCGTTCCCGGCGCCAAGGGCACGCTCGGCTTTATCAGCAGCGTGACGGAGCCCTTCTGCTCCGGCTGCGGCCGCGTGCGGCTCACGGCGGACGGCAAGCTGCGGCTCTGCCTGCTGCGCGACGACGAGGCCGACCTGCTGACGCCGCTGCGCGAGGGCGCGAGCTTTGCGGAGCTGCAGGTGCTGATGCGCGAGGGCGCCTTCCACAAACCGTGGGGCCACGGCCTGGCGGAGGGGACGTTTGCGGCCAATCGCGCAATGAATCAAATTGGCGGGTAAGCGTATTGCGTATTGCTTACTGCTTATTTTTCGTTGGTTCGTGATTCAATGCCGAAAACATAACCAACGAACGCAATAAGCAATAAGTAATACGCACTAATATCGTTTTCAATTTTTATTCTCTACGAGGATACACACATGATCACACTAACCGAAAATGCGGCCCAAAAGCTGGGCGGCGTGATGAGCGAGAAGGGCGTGTTGGACACCCACAGCCTGCGCGTCTTTGTCAAGGGCGGCGGCTGCGGCGGGATGCAGTACGGCATGACCTTTGACGACAACCAGCACGAGGGCGACCAGCAGTGGGAGCAGCACGGCGTGCGCGTCGTGACGGACGCCACGAGCTTGTTCTACGTCGACGGCGCGAGCATCGACTACGTCGACAGCCTGATGGGCGGCGGCTTCCACATCGAGAACCCGAACGCCACCAGCTCCTGCGGCTGCGGCAGCAGCTTCCGCGTGGGCAAGAGCCACACGGGCGAAGAGATGCCCGACAACTGCACGCACTAAGTGAATTTACGTGACGAAGAAGTCGGGCTTTATGCAAGGCCCGGCTTCTTGCTGTTTGGAGGTTGCCATGTCGACGCCGACAATTACGCTTGAACCAACTGTCAATACGCCGGACGATTTACCGCTGTGGCGCATGAGCGTGGAGAAGTATCACAAGGCGATTGACGCTGGCGTGCTAGCTGGCGAACCGATTGAACTATTGGAAGGCTGGCTTATTTGCAAAGTGACTAAAAATATTCCGCACGCCAGTGCCTCGCGACGTATTCGTGCTGCTTTAGCCAAGATATTGCCTAGCAACGTATTGATGGATAACGAAAACCCCATCACGTTGCAAGAGAGTCAGCCAGAGCCGGATATTTTTATCGTTCGCGGGCAACTTCAAGACTACGAAACTCATCACCCGTTTGCAGAGGACATTTTGTTAGTCGTTGAAATTTCTGATTCCACGCTGCAACAGGATCGAACGACAAAGAAACGAATTTACGCTCGTGCAGGCATTCCAATCTACTGGCTTGCCAACTTAGTCGATGACCAAATCGAGGTCTACAACGACCCATCCGGCCCAACGCAGCTTCCCGACTACCACCAGCGGCGCGACTACCAGATTGGCGACACGCTGCCCGTCGTCATCGACGGCGACGAAATTGGTCAACTCGCCGTGGACGACCTGCTGCCGTAATCCTGTGACCGAGTAAATTTTATGACCACCAACCCAACGCTTGAAACGCGCATCCAAACCGTCCTCGATGGCTATCGCCCCACGCTCTACATGGACGGAGGCGACGTCGAGCTGCTGAGGGTGGACGAGCAGGGCGTGGCCCACGTGAAGATGATGGGCGCGTGCATCGACTGCCCGATCAGCCTGCTGACGATGAAGCTGGGCATTCAGCGGCTGCTCAAGGAAAACTTTAGCGAAATCACCGGCATCCACGCCATTACGGATATTGACATTTCTGCGCTTTACAACCGCACCGCGCCGACAGTTTGATTTTCCATGTTTGACCCCATCCCACTGCACACCACCGTGGCGCTGCTCGAAGAAGTCGAGGCGGATGGCGTGCGGCTTCAGCGCGGCGAAAGCGGCTGCGTAATCGAGGAGCGCGCGCCGCTGATCTACGAATTGGAGATGCGCGACGAGCAGGGTCTCGGCTATGCCTTTGCGACGGTTCATGCCAGCCAGGTGCTGGTGCTGCATCACGAGAACGCGTCGGAGTGGTCGCGGGAGCGGCACGAGGTGTTGGTACGGGCCAAGCGGCAGGGCGTGGATTTGTCGATGCTGCGGGAGCGGCTCAAGATGACGCCGATGGAGCGCATTCAGCGCAATCAGGCAGCGCTTGAGATGGTCGAAAAGTTCAGATCGGCGCGGGAAGCGGCATAAATAGTTCACTTGCGTGAGTTGATTCAACTGCTTCTTGATGGCGAGGTTGCGTTTGTCGTTATTGAAGGCATGTCTGCCGTCTTACACGGCTCATCTTACGTTACTGCTGATTTAGGTATATGCTATAAGCGAAGCTCGAACAATTTTGAAAAGTTAGCTTTTGCGTTGCAGCCGATTGCGCCATCGCTGCGTGATGCACCTGATGGTTTGCCTTTTGTGTTTGATGCAACCACGCTACAGCTGGGGTTAAACTTTACGCTATCCACAGATGTAGGCGATATTGATTTATTGGGAGAGGTAGCTGGCGTTGATCAGTTTGAACAGGCAATCGAAAACGCTGTTCAAATTGATTTCAATGACGGGGTTGTCTGGACACTATCATTAAACGATCTGATTGCAGCAAAAGAAGCAGCGGGGCGCGAAAAAGATTTACAACTGCTGCCGGAATTACGCGCTTTACAAGCGTTACAAACTGAAAGCGAAGAATAATCCATGCCCAACCCCTTTGGCGCACCGGAAGTGACGGTGCAAGAGGTGGCCGCCAAGCGCGAGGCCAACGAAGACTTTGTCCTGCTCGACATCCGCGAGCCAGAAGAGCACGAGGTCGCGCGGATCGACGGCGCAGATTTTGTCCCCATGAGTAAGCTGGCGGCGGAGCAGACCAGCGCGCTACCCGAAGCGGCGCAGGAGAAAGATGCTGAAATTGTCACCTTCTGCCACCACGGGATGCGCAGCGCCCAAGTCACCGCCTGGCTGCGGCAGCAGGGGTGGACGAACGTGAGCAGCATGGATGGCGGCATCGATGCTTGGTCGCAGCAGGTGGATTCTTCCGTGCCGACGTATTAACGAAGGCTAAAAATTTTAGCGCGGAGGCGCAAAGAGGCAAAGGGTAAACCCCGCTGATTGTCTTGGTTCCGTCGAGACTAGCTTGGGAAAATTTTGCTCGGAGATGGCGCAATCTGCGAACCGATCCCCTGCGCCTTCGCGTCTTTGCGTTAATTTGTTTACCAGCGAGGGAATGTAGCCTTTTTCGCAGGCGTTGGAATTTTTATCAAAAGTTTTAGACTTATTTTGCGTGGCAGAGCAGGCGTGTTAGAATGCGCCGCATTGGACAAATAGCGTAAATATAAGTATCGCCGGGTTAAGGTGACAATCACTGTCCACTACCCGATTGGGCAAGCCACAACAATTTGGACAGTGATGGTCACCTCGACCAGTTCGATTCGATTCCAGTTTACCAGGAGGGACAGCCCGTGCGTGTAGCACTCATCAACCCCAAATTTCGCCTGCCCATTGACACGCGAACGACGCCGCACCTCGGCCTGGCCTACCTGGCCGCCGTCAGCGAGAAGCGCGGCGACGAAGTCGTGATCTTTGATGCGGATGTGGAGAAGCAGTCCGTGGCGGATTTTGTGCAGGAATTTCGCCCGCACATTGTCGGCATCACCGCCAACACGCCGCAGGTCAAGCAGGCGTGGCGCGCGGCGCAGTCGATTAAGGAAGTCTACGACTGCCCGATTGTGCTCGGCGGGCCGCACGTGAGCGTGCTGCCGGAGGAGAGCTGCGAAAAGCCCTACGTGGACATCGTCGTGCGCGGCGAGGGCGAGGACGGCTGGGTCGACATCTGCAACCGGCTCGAAGCGTATTTGAAGGAGCAGCCGGACTATCACACCGATGCGTTTATGCATCCGGAGAATGAAGTCTTCAAGGATTGCCAGGGCATTACCTACAAGACGAGCGACGGCCACATTCACAACACGCTCGACCGCACGCCGATTGCCGATCTCGATTCGCTGCCCTGGCCCGCCTATCACCTGTTCAAGATGCAGCACTACACCAATCTGCAGCCCGCCACCGATCACGTCGACGGCGCACGCTCGTTTAGCATCATGACATCGCGCGGCTGCCC
The DNA here is from genome assembly GCA_965213595.1 of Caldilineaceae bacterium. GTDB lineage: Bacteria > Chloroflexota > Anaerolineae > Caldilineales > Caldilineaceae > JBCCFC01. The sequence goes on from CBDBZO010000005.1 coordinate 24,762, forward strand.
TTATCGCTGCACCTTCTGCTCGCAGAGCATTATGCCGATCAAGTGGCGCAGCCGCAGCCCGGAGAGCGTGCTGGCCGAGTGGCGACACCTGGTGGAGGATTTTGGCGCACAGGAGATCGGCATTCTGGACGACAGCGCGAACATTCGCGTCAAGCGGCTGGAGTCGCTGGCCCATCTGCTAATCGAGAACAAGCTCAATCACGTGCCCTGGATTTTTGTCAACGGGATCCGCGCCAACCTGGCGTCGAAGGAGTTGCTGTCGCTGCTCAAGCAGGCGGGGCTCAAGCGCACGGCCTTTGGCGTGGAGACGGGCGACGAGGAGATTCTCAAGACGATCGACAAGAAGGTCACCCACGACCAGATTCGCGCGGCCTTTAAGAACGCCAAGGAGGTGGGGCTGGAGACGATTGCCTTTATGATCATCGGCCTGCCCGGCGAGACGCGCGAATCGATGCAAAAGACGATTGATTTTGCGATTGAGCTCGATCCCATTATCGCCAACTTCTCGATGATGACGCCCTATCCGGGCACAAAGGTCTACGAAATCGTCAAGCGGCAGGGGCGCTTTTTGATCAACGACTGGGAGGATTACGTCTTCTTTCAGCAGCAGGCGCGCTACGAAATGGGCGAGATGACGGCGGAGCTGGTCGAGGAGATGTATCGCAAGGCGTACCGGCAGTTTTACCTGCGCCCTTCGCCGATCATCCGCCGCGCCAAGACCAAAGATTTCTGGCTCAACCTGCCGCGCAACGTGCGCATCGCCATGAACACCTTCCTGCCCAAGAAGGAAAAGACGGGTCTGCGCAAGCAAATGGAGGCGGAAGGCGCGATTTAGAGAAAATGCCGACGACCCGCATCGGCGGCTTTATGTGCTATTTTGTTTCGTATGACTGCATTGAGCCGCCACACATTCATCTGGCCAAAGGCAAGGAACGTCGAGCACCAAGCGTAAAGTTTTGGCTCGAACCAACAGAACTGGAACGAAGCCGTGGGCTAAATTCGAGTGAGTTGCGCAATGCGCGTCGTATTGTCGAGCAGAACCGAGCGCAATTTCTGGAGATGTGGAATGAGCATTGCAACGATTGACGTTCAGCCACGAGTTAAAAACATTAGTTTTAATGGTAATGAGATATCTGTCGCAATGGAAGATGGACGCTCTGTCTCTATCCCTATCGCTTGGTATCCTCGTCTTCTGGACGCTAGTGACTCAGAACGAAGCGACTGGTGCATCTTTGAAGATGAGAGCGAGCGAGACATTATCTTTTGGGAAGCGCTAGATGAGCTGATTCCAGTGGTTGCACTACTCACCGGCACGCCTAGCCGTGAATCGCGGTCCTCTCTTGAGCGCTGGCTATCCGCTAGGCAAAACTGTTCGGCAAACCAATGAGCGAATGCATCTTCTGTCAAATTTTAGCGGGCCAAGGTGAAGTCAGTTTTGTTTACCGCGACGAGCAGTGTGCGGCGTTTATGGACATTCAGCCGGTCAACACAGGTCACGTGCTGGTGATACCCAACCGCCACGCCACTTATCTCGCCGATTTAGCGTCCGAAGATGGCGCGCACCTGATGCGCATTGGGCAAAAGATTGCGTCGGCGATTCGACACAGCGAGGTTCGCTGCGAGGGCGTTAATTTGTTCCTAGCCGACGGCGAAGCGGCGGGGCAGGAAGTTTTTCACGTTCATCTACACGTCATCCCGCGTTACCGTAGCGACGGCTTCGGTTTCACCTTTCCTGAACGCTATTTTCATTCCCTCCCGGCACGTGATGAGCTGAATTTAACTGCCCAAAACATCAGCACGCAGGTAGACAAGTAAAGATTGCTGCGTGGAGATAACGCCACGACCCAATCTTTAATCTTTGTTCATTATTCTTTTGAGGTTTTCATGCGAATTATTCTAGCCAGCCCCGAAGCCAAAGTCTGGAGCGCCCGCAAACATATCCCGCTGGGCCTGGGCTACCTTGCCGGCGTGCTGCGCGAAGGCGGCCACGAAACGATGATCTTTGACGCCGCCGTTGAAGATGTGGGCGTCGATTACTACCTGAACCAAGCGGAAAGCGAGGGGCGACCCTACCAGATGATCGGCGTCACCGCGACGACGCCGCTGATGCCCGAGGCGTGGGAGATGGCCGAGCTGTGCAAGGCGCGCGGGCTGATCACCGTGCTCGGCGGGCCGCACCTGACGATTATGCCGATGGAGTCGCTCGAAGCACCGCACGACGCCTACGTCGATTACGTCTTCAAGGGGGAGGCGGAGTATTCGTTCCTGGAGCTGATCAACACGCTGGAGGCGGGCCAGGAGCCGGGCGTGATTCCGGGCATTCACTTCAAGCGCGTGGTCGATGGCCGCACGGAAACCGTCATCAGCCCCGAAAGCCCGATGATTCCCGATTTAGACGCGCTGCCCTTCCCGGCGCATGATTTGTTCAAGATCGAGCGCTACACCAATTTACAGCCGCTGACCGACGGGCTCGACGTGAACGCGCGCAGCTTTACGATTCTGACTTCGCGCGGCTGCCCGTACAAATGCACCTTCTGCTCCAAGCCCGTCACCGGCGACACGTGGCGTGCGCGCTCTGTGGAGAGCATCGTGCAGGAGTGGAAGTGGCTCGTCCACGGCCTGGGCGCGACGGAAATCGGCATGACGGACGACATCTGGAACCTTAAGCTGCCGCGCGCCAAGGAGCTCTGTCGGCGGCTGATCGAGGAGGGGCTGAACACCGTGCCCTGGGTCACGGTCCACGGTATGAAGGTCAACCACACCGACTTGGAACTCTTCCAGCTGATGAAGGCCGCGGGCTGCAAGCGCGTGGGCTTTGGCGTGGAGAATGGCGATCCGGACATGTTGCGCAACGTGATCCGCAAGGGGCAGACGCTCGATCAGGTGCGCGAGGCCTTTGCCAACGCCAAGGCGGCGGGGCTGCAAACCATGGGCTTCTTTATCTACGGCATGCCCGGCGACACCGAAGAGACCATGGAGAAGACGACGCAGCTCGCGCTCGAACTCGACCCCAAGCTGGCCAACTTCCTGCTGGCCGCGCCCTTCCCCGGCACGACGATGTACGACGTGATCATGGAGGGCGGCGAGGTCTTTGCCGACAACTGGACGGATTTTGCCATCCACGAGCAAAAGTCGCGCTTCACCATGCACGATGGCCAGTACGATCCCGATCTCGTGCTCAAAAAGTGGCGCGATGCCTACCGCCGCTTCTACCTCTACCGCCCCGAGCGCGTCTGGGAAAAGATGACCTTTAAGGAAAACTGGACCAACCTGCCCAACACGATTGCGCAGGCCAAGCGCTTCTTTATCGGCAGCCAAGATCAGTCCGAGGTGGTGGATGCGGTTGGCGGGTCGCGGGAGCGGGTGGCGGCGTAGGTTGTGACGTGTTCAATCTGTGGTGAGCCCATAGATAGCAACGGTATGGCAACACAAATTTTTCGTCGTGGAGGTGTTGTCGTAACGGTGATTGGTGTACCTGCTGCTCTGTGCGGCAACTGCGGCAACGCTGTTCTGGGCTGGGATGTAGCACAGCAAGTTGAGGATTTGGTACAGCCCGCTTTTCAATGGTCAGAGACGCATCCGCTGCCCAAACCCGTCGTTAGCATCACGTTTCCGAAATTGGCGATGGCGGCATAAGAAATTTTGAAGGCAAAGATGGCTGTTCTAACTGTCGAAGTACCCGATGAGTTAATCACAAAAATTGAAGGCACGGGTCGCCCGGTCGCTGAAGTGGTGACGCAAGCACTCGAGCGGGAGTTGGATAACGTGTTTTTATCTGCGAAGGCTGTGGCCGCAGAGCCGTCGCGCGAGGAGATTCTTCGTCGGTTAAAGGCGGCAAACTTGATTGAATCAGCAAGCGTCTGGGAAAGACCAGGCAAAGAACGCTGGGAAGATTTAACCGAGGAAGAAAAGCAGCAGCACCTCGACGAACGAAACTCCTTTTACTTTCCCGATTCTGAAGTATCACGTTTAATCAGCGAGAACCGCCGATGAGCGCGTATTTCTTGGACAGCAGTGCTCTCGTCAAGTACTATGTCTTGGAACCAGGTAGTATCGGCGTTCGCCAAATCGTGGACGATGCAGAATCAATACTTATCGTTGCAAATATCTCTCTTGCTGAAGTCGCTGCCGCGCTTTCACAGATGCAGCGTGATGGGCCATTTGGCAAGACATTTGTAAGAAAAACGATTCTTGAATTGGAGAGCGCTCTTCGTCAGCAGAAATTTGTTAGCCATCAGGTTGATGCCGAAACAATTGAGCTTGCTGTGAAGTTGGTTCAACGTCAACCACTCAAAGGATACGATGCGATCCAAGCGGCGTCGGCGATGTTAACCCAACGGAAAGCAGAAGTGAATATCACGTTTGTTTCAGGAGATCGACAATTGCTGCGTGCTGTAGCAGCGGAAGGAATCGAAATCAGCAACCCAGGGTAGCCTAGCCCTCTTGAAACAAAGTTGTCGTATCCAGCAAAATCCTGATTTAGTCGACTCAGCCCGTCTCCTCAAGAGGCGGGCTGTTCTTTGACCAATGAACACACTCTCCACCATTGCTTGGGCCAGCGTGCTTTCCGCCGCGGCCACGCTCTTCTTCATCATGGACCCGCTGGGCAACGTGCCCATCTTCCAGTCGATCCTTCAGCCCTTTCCCACGCGACAGCGCACGCGCATCATTGCGCGCGAGCTGATCTTCGCGCTGGCGATTCTACTGGTCTTTTTGCTGGCGGGGAATCGAATTCTGAATTTTCTGGGGCTGGGGCAGCCGTCGTTGAGCATTTCGGGCGGGGTGCTGCTCTTTATCATCGCGCTGCGCATGGTCTTTCCGGGGCGACGCGGTGGCTCGGATGAAGAAGTCGAGAGCGACCCCTTTATCGTGCCGCTGGCGATTCCGCTGATCGCCGGGCCGTCGACGATTGCGCTGCTGCTGCTGCTGGGCTCGTCGCAGCCGGGGCTGCTGCTCGAATGGGTGCTGGCGCTGCTGCTGGCGTGGAGCCTGGCGACGATCATTCTCGTCGCCTCGCCCTACATCACGCGCTTTGTGGGGCCGCGGGGGCTGCGCGCCGTCGAGCGGCTAATGGGGATGCTGCTGATCCTGGTCGCGGTGCAGATGCTGCTGGATGGTATTGCGATCTACGTGCGCAATTTGGCTGGCTAGCGCGCCGTCAATTCCGTGGCCCAAGCAGCCTGATCTTCAACAAGCGGCGGAATCGCCTCGCGGCTGTAGTTGACGATCAGGTCGTAGCCGCCCTCATCATACACGTCGTGCAGAATCTGGTTGAGCGGTAGCACCGGTTCCGGCTCGTTGCGCCGCAGCGGAATGTAGAAATCAGGAATTGCTTCACGCAGGTCAAATAGATAAAATGCAGCGTAGGGGCGCTGCCAGCTTCGACTAACAATGACGCGATAGTCCGTCTGCCGCGAGGCGTACATCGGCATCGGCATCGGCTCGCCCGCACGCAGCAGATCGATTTCGACAAGACTGTTCTGGCTAGACAACACCTTCTCGCGCTTGTTGAGGTATTTTTGGCGTCCATCCGCGTAAACTTTGTTGGTGGGCGATAAAATCTCAATCACCGTCACGACCTCGCGCGTCTCCGTCAGCCGCACTTCCAAGTAGCGCTCTCTGACTTCCTCCAGCGCGGGCAGCGTGCCAATCTCGGTGGGTTCTGCAACAGCCGTACCCGCAGCAAGGGGAGCCATCGCCGCTTCGTCGATGATTAGCGCGTCGGGCAGTCCGACAAGCTGGGCATCGGGCGGCAGCAGTGTCAGATAGATGCGCTGCTCGATTGTAACGTGATAAGTAGGGCGCAGCATCGGCACCAGGCGTCTTCTAATATCGACAATTAGATCAGAATGAACTTGATTCCAAACGCCCGGCTGTTCCAAATAGGGATCCATCCCTGGAAACGGTGTCGGCATATCGCTCACCTCTGCTTTCCTCAGTGCGAATCGTTAACCTCATTATATCGCAATTTTCAAAATCATGCTGTATAATTTTTATGAAATTATTTTGAAAAATTCGCGTTCACCGGAAATTTTATGCTCGGACTCATCCCCAAATTGCCAACCTACTGGGCCTTTCGCCGCTTTGGCTGGCCGCAGGTCAAGCCCTTTTCCATCGTCATCAGCATCAGCTTTCGCTGCAACAGCAAGTGCCGCACCTGCGACGTGTGGCGCAAGCCCAATGACGATCTCTCGGTCGATGAGTGGTCGCGCATCTTTGCCAGCCTGGGCAAATCGCCCTTTTACATGACCTTCACCGGCGGCGAGCCCTTCCTGCGCAAGGATTTGGACGATCTAGTGATCGAAGGCTATAAGCAGTGCCAGCCCGAAGTCATCACGATTCCCACCAACGGCATGTTGACCGAGCGCGTGCTCGCCATGACCGAGCGCATGTGCCGCGAGTGCCCGAAGTCGAGCATCGGCATTAACCTCAGCCTGGACGGCATCGGCGACGAGCACGACGATATCCGCGGCGTCGAGGGCAACTGGGACCTGTCGATGGAGACGTGGCGGCGGCTCAAGGAATTGCAAAAGCAGCACAAAAATTTGGTGCTGACCGTGCACACGGTCATCAGCCGCTTTAACGCGCACCGCTTCCGCGAAATTCAGGAGGGGCTCAAATTTCTGAAGCCGGACAGCTACATCACCGAGGTGGCCGAGGAGCGGGTGGAGTTGGACACCGTCGGCTGGGGGATTACGCCGAGACCGGAGGATTACGACCCGATTGCGGACTTTCTAAGCCAGCAGGCGCGACAGGCCCCGGCCCAGGGCATCGCCCGCTTCACGCAGGCCTTCCGCGCCCAGTACTACCAGCTCGCCAAGCGCGTCCTCCACGAGCGCGACCAGGTCATCCCCTGCTACGCGGGCTGGGCCAGCGCACACATCGCGCCCAACGGCGACCTGTGGAGCTGCTGCATCCGCGCCGAATCCGCGGGCAACATCCGCGATCACGACTACGACTTCATGCAGGTCTGGCGCGGGCAGGCCATGGAGCAGCTGCGCGGCAGCATCCGCCGCAAAGAGTGCGCCTGCCCCATGGCGAACGCGAACTACGCCAACATGCTGCTGCACCCGCCAACGGTGGCCAAGGTGATGACCGATGTGCTGAGGTGAATCTATATAAAAGGGAAATGTTGCGATAACCCTGACCGAAGTCGGTCAGGGTTTTTTTGGACGCGATGCAGTTAAATGCGCGCTTGACGGAGATGGATCGACTGGGCAAGGTCATGCTCTGTAGGTCAAACTACACCGTGCTTGATGGCTATCACCGCGGCCTGCGTGCGATCGGAGACGTCGAGCTTGGCCAGGATGGCGCTGATGTGGTTGCGCACCGTCCCCTCGGAGAGGTGCAGCACTTCGGCAATAGTGGCGTTGTTGAGGCCGCGGGCCAGCACGCGCAGCACGTCGATCTCGCGGGCGGTAAGTTTATCCGTAACCAACGTGGCCTGCTGCGGCTGTTGACCGGCGACGGCGCGGATCAGCTTCTCCGTAACCGATGGATCCGTATAGGCTCCGCCAGCGACCGTCCCCTTCACCGCCGCTACGACCTCGGCGTGGGGCGTGTCCTTCAGCAGATAGCCCGCCGCGCCTGCGCGAATGGCGTCGAAAATCCACTCGTCATCGTCGTAAGTCGTCAAAACAAGCACCTTTATCTGTGGATACCTGGCGCGGATGCGGCGGGTGGCTTCGATGCCGTTTACGCCGGGCATCTTTAAATCCATCAGCACCAAATCTGGTGCTTCCTGCTCCACCAGCTCGATGGCTTCCAGGCCATCCTGGGCCAGACCCACCACTTCGATCTTCCGATCCAGCTTGAGCAGCATGGCCAGCCCGTCGCGCACAATCGCTTGGTCATCACAAATGACGATTTTCATCTGGTCGTCTCCAGTATAAAGAGCTGGATCACGGTGCCGCGGCCCGGCGCGCTCTCGATCGACAAGCAGCCGCCCACCAGCTGCGCCCGTTCGTGCATCCCCGCCACGCCCCAGTGATTGGGGTATTCCTCACTTGGCTCAAAGCCGATTCCATCGTCCGCCACCCGCAGCCGAATCCCCCGCCCGCCACGCTCAGTGCTTGCGTGCTCTATATCTGCGTGCTTGATGTTTACGTGCTCTGCGCTCACGGACAGATGCCTGGCATCGGCGTGATAAATCACGTTTGCCATGGCCTCTTGCGCCACCCGGTAGAGACAGTGGCTGACTTCTGGCGCAACGTGCGGCAGCGGCTCGGCAATCGAAAGCGCCAGCGACAGATTGGCCCGCGCCGCCGCGGCTTCTGCCAGCTGTTGAATCGCCAGCGATAGCCCCAAATCCGCCAGGGGGGTGGCGCGGAGCGATTTAAGCGCGCGGCGAGTTTCCTGCAGCCCGCTGCGCGTGGCCGAAAGCGCCACATCCAACATCTCCTGCGATATGTCCGGCTCGATGGCCCAATAGGCTTTGACCGTTTGCAGCTGCACGGTCAGCCCGCTCAGCGTGTGGGCCAGCGTGTCGTGGAGTTCGCGCGCCATGCGGTTGCGCTCGCGGCTAATGGTCAGCTCGACTTGGGTGCTGGCCTGATCGCGCAGCTGGGCGTTTGCCTCCTCCAGCGAGCGCTGCTGCCTCCGCAGTCGGCCTATCAGCTCGCTTGTCATGTAGCCGACCATCAACAGGCTGATTGTTTGGATTCCCGTGATGAGCACGGCTTCAGAGTGAAGAGCAGCAGCAATACCGTTGACGCCAGGCAGCGCGAATATACCCGCCAAATTGAGCGCAGCGACGCCCAGGCTGAGGAGCACCACAGCAGGCCAGCGATAGTGCCTAGCCGTCAACAGCAGCCCAATCAGCAGGATGGGCGTCAGGCGCAGCGTCATGCCATCGGGCGAGCGCAGTGGCTCGCTGAATGCGATCCGCAGCATAACGTGAACGGTCATCGTTGGTAAGATGGCCATCAACGCCAGCACGACGGGCAACATCGCTTTCTCTTGCCAGAAGCGCCCCCAGGGTAGCAGCGTCAACCCAAGTATGAGCAGGCTATTCACAATCTGAACAGCGTAATAGAAGAGCACGTCTGCATCGCGATCTGCAAGCCACCAATCGACGAGCGCGAGCACACCGAAATAGGCTACCCACAAAATAAGGGCCACCCGCAGCAATTGATCTGTATGAAAAGAAAAGGCTCTCTGGCTCATTTTTCCATTGTAGCTGAACTTCTTAAAACGTGCCCGTGGCCGCTGCCATGGTTTTGTCAAGCAAACGATGACATCTGTCATGAGCATCCGCGTCCTGAACGTTGAAATCTACACATTATTGTCACAATCTGCCGACAATTTAGCCACAATTGTTTGCTATCCTTGAATCAATCTCGGCTGAATATGGGATTCGTAAGAGAGCAATATTCTTGTAGTTAATCAACAAGTACGTAGTTCAAGGAGACCAGAACAATGAAACAGAACAATTTGAAAAAGTGGGTTGTCGGTGGAGCCGCAGCGCTCATGCTGACCGCAGGTGTTGCATGGACGGCGGATAGCACCTATGCGTCGTCGCTTGTGCAAGAGGTGACACAAGAGACGCAGACCCAGGCTGCATCCACGTTGCGCTTTGTGCAGCAGGGTGCGGGGTCGTCTAGCAGGCTTGGCGGCGTTGGCAGTGACGAGCTGCTCGCCGCTGCCCTGAACGTCAGCGTCGAAGAGCTGGAGGCAGCAGAAGCCGCTGCGCACAGTGCGGCCATCGATCAGGCGGTCGCAGAAGGGCTGATCACGCAAGAGCGGGCCGACGAACTGCGGGCCCGCAGCGAAGAGTCTGGCCGGATCAGCCGCGTCCGCAGCGACACAATCGACTACGACATGCTGCTGGCCGATGCGCTCGGCATCAGCGTGGAACAGCTGGAGGCCGCAGAAGAGACCGCCTTTGTGAACGGGCTCGATCAGGCCGTGGCTGAGGGAACCATCACCCAGGAGCAGGCCGACCTGAAGCTGGCGCAACGGACGCTCAAAGCGTATCTGAGCGACAGCACGGCCAGCACCCGCGAAGAGGCTGTGCAACAGGCAGTTCAGGATGGCGTCGTTACCCAGGAGCAGGCCGAACAGCTCTTGAGCAGCGGGCGCGGCTTCGGCGGTCGCGGGTCGCGGGACGGAACCAATGGCGCACGCTTTCAGGCACCGGCCAACACTGTTGACGCTGCCAGTAACCTATAAGGGAATAAGCTGGAACTGCTGACCGGCAGTTCGCACGGAGGGCGCAGTCCGAGCTGCGCTCTCTGTGCTTTTGCGAAAGGAATGACCATGAAAAGAAGCATCACCAGCGCCTATTCGCGCTGCTCCTGTTTGCCTTGTTCCTGGCGGGCTGTGGCGCATCTATACCCGTGTTGGACAGCGCTGGCACACAGACAACCACTAATGCAGACGATGTTGCAGCAATCGTGCAGGCCGAGGTTGAGACGCAACTAGCCGCGCAGGGGCAGATTGTGCCGGTAGCGAATAATCTGCAAGCCGGGCTTGGCCTGGAGTTGGAGGCGGCGCTCACGCAGCTATACGCACAGGCCAATCCCGCCGTTGTATACATTATCGTGCCACCAGCGGGCAGCGGCAGCGGCTTTGTCTACAGCAATGAGGGCTACGTCGTCACCAACAATCACGTCGTGAGTCGCGGCCAAAGCTACGAGGTGGTCTTTGCCACGGGCGAACGGCGCAGCGCCCGCTTGGTGGGCCAGGATGTAGATAGTGACCTGGCCGTGCTGAAAGTCGACGCGCTGCCGCCGGGCATTTCAGCTTTGCCGCTGGCTGACCCCAGCGGTATCCAAGTCGGGCAGCTGGCAGTGGCAATCGGCAACCCCTTTGGCGAACAGGGATCGATGTCGTTGGGCATCATCAGTGGTTTGGGGCGTAGCTTACCCTCGCAGCGCGGGGTAGCATTGGGCAGTACCTATTCGCTGCCCGAAGTGATCCAGACCGACGCGCCAATCAACCCGGGGAATTCTGGTGGCCCACTGCTCAATCTGGCGGGCGAAGTCGTGGGCGTCAATTCGGCCATTGCTTCGACCACGGGGACGGGCAGCGGCGTCGGCTTCTCGGTTCCGGTGGCTGCCGTGCAGCAGATTGTGCCCAGCCTAATCGCCAGCGGCACGTATGACTATGCCTATATCGGCGCAAGTTTTGATAGTGAAGTCTCTCTGAACGAACAATCGATTTACGGCCTGCCACAGAATCAGGGCGCTTACGTGGTCAACGTGACGCCGGAGAGTCCGGCCGCCGAGGCTGGGCTGATTGCCGCCAACCAGAACAGCGGGCGCGGTGGCGATCTAATCATTGCCATTAACGGCCAAGCGATTGCCGATTTTGCCGACCTGAATAGCTACCTGGTTTTCCATACGCAGGTCGGGCAGACCATCCAGCTAACGGTTTTACGCGATGGCACCACAATCACCCTGCCGTTGACGCTGGGACAGCGCCTGTAGACGTTGCCAGCGTACCCGTCCTCTCCACAATAAATAGAACTTCGCCACCCATGACAATCATCATGGGTGGCGGTTTATATCGGCACCGTTTATCGACCAAGCCAGTGATTGATAACACTGTTAGCGTGTCTATGAATTTGATAAGCTGGAGGTCGGACCTGGAAACCGACAACACGGTTTTGTACCACGTGACAATTGCTGCACCCTAGCACGCTTGTCTTTCCATCGGCGACAGACCTGTCCTTTTCTTTCATGAGTAACACACCATTATGACACAGACCATTTTGATTGCAGATGACGAAAAAGAAATTCGGTCGATGGTTGAGAAATATCTGACTGGGGAGGGGTTTCGGGTCGTCGGGGCGAGCCACGGCCGCGATGCGCTTTATGTTGCCCGCCATGAGAAGCCAGACCTTATTCTGCTTGACGTGATGATGCCTGAGATGACGGGGTACGATTTCATACGCGTTCATGGTCGCGAAGCAGAGACGCCTATCATCATGTTGACCGCCAAGCTGGAAGAAAACGATAAGGTGCTGGGCCTGGAATTGGGTGCGGACGATTACGTGACCAAGCCGTTTAGCATGCGCGAATTGACGGCGCGCGTGCGTGCGCTGCTGCGTCGAACGCAAAAAGGAGCGCAGGCTGGCGACGTCTTGCGCGTGGCCGACCTTGTGCTGGACAGCGCCGCGCGTCGCGTAACCGTTTGTGAGGAGGTGGTTGACCTGACGCCGTCGGAATTCACCATCTTGCACACGCTGATGCGAACGCCCGACCGCATTTTTTCGCGTCTGGAGCTCATCGACGAGAAAGACGTTGGCTTCGATGGCTACGAGCGCAACGTTGACACGCATATTCGCCGTCTGCGTCGCAAGATTGAACCGGATCCCAAAAACCCGCGCTACATCGAGACGGTTTATGGCTTTGGCTATCGGCTGGCGCGGCCAAAGGAAGATTGAGTCATCATGCGCTCGCTGAACACAAAGCTTACGCTCTCGTTTGTCGGTGTGGCCGTCGTTGCGACGATTCTAACGCTGACCATCGTTACCTACAGCACCTTTAACGGGTTTGATCAGTTTATTGATGAGCTGATCGAGGCGACTGCTGGGGCTGTTTTGCCACCACCGGCGCAGTTGTCACCGGCCAGAGCGCAAGACATAGGGCGCAAAACGGATCGATCGCCCAGGCGCTTTGCGCCCAACACGCCAGCAGGCAATTTTGAAGATTCCGTTTACAGAGGCGTCGCAACGGGGCTTGGCATTGGCGTGCTGTTGGCGCTGGGCGTTGGGCTCGTGTTGGCGCGGCAGTTGATTCGCCCGCTGCGCACCCTCACCACCGCGACCGAAGTGCTGGCGGATGGAGCGCTTGGCCATCAGGTGCCGGTCACCACACAGGACGAAATCGGCGAATTGACCCATGCGTTTAACCAAATGAGCCATGACCTAGCCCATGCCGAGCAGCTGCGCCAGCAGATGACGGCCGATATCGCCCACGATCTGCGCACGCCGCTCACCGTGCTCGCCGGCTACACGGAAGGATTGAGCGAGAGCAAAATTCAGCAGTCGCCACAGACTTATCAGGCGATGAATCAGCAGGTGCAGCTGCTCCAGCATCTGCTCGATGATCTGCGCACGCTCTCGCTCTCTGACGCGGGCAAGCTATCGCTAAACAAGCGGCCCACCGATCCGCGTGCGCTGCTCGAACGCACGGCCGTGGCCTACTTGCCCCAGGCCGAAGCGCAGGGCGTCGCGCTCTCCGTTGTCGGCGAGCAAAATTTGCCGCTGGTGGCGGTGGATGTCGAGCGGATGGTGCAGGTGCTCAATAATTTGGTGAGCAACGCGCTGCGTTATGCCCCGACTGGCGAACGGATTGAGCTGCGGGTCGCGGCTGAACATCAACATGCCCTCTTGCAAGTCCGCGACACGGGCCACGGCATCCCGGCCCCCGCTCTGCCCCACATTTTCGAGCGCTTCTACCGTGCCGACAGCGCCCGTTCCCGCACCGACCCCAAAACATCTGGCCTCGGCTTGGCCATTGCCAAAGCGATTGTCGAGGGGCACGGTGGCACAATCTCCGTCTCCTCCGCTGTTGGCGCAAGCACGACTTTCTCCTTAAGCTTACCGCTTTAGCACAGCGTAGAATAGTTTCTTGGGTATCACGGACAGTGCATCAAATCGCGTAAGTTAGACCTCCGGGAGATGACGATGAGATGCCCATCAGCATAGTGCCCAGCAGCAGCAGATGAAGAGCAGCAGGGCTGGATCGTCGACGCTGTGTGGACCAAAATCGCGGATTGAGCTGTTCAACGTGCCGAACTGTACAGACTATCCGCGCTGGCACAGATTATTGTGTCGCCCAACTCTTTTCCATCTCGCCAATAACCTCTTCATCCACGTAACAATAGACCCACCTTTCATGCTCTTCAAACGATTGCATGATTGGGTGGCCCGTTTCGTGGTAGTGAGCCATCGCGTGCTGACCGGGCGAGGAGTCGCAGCAGCCGACGTGCCCACAAGTGCGACAGATACGCAAATGAACCCACCACTGCCCCGCCGCCAGGCACGCTTCGCAGACTTGGCTACTGGGCGTAACTTCACGGATTTCATTCTCATGAGGGCACGCTACGATCTCCTCGCCATTGGACGGTACATCTACAAAGGAAAGTTGTTCGTATTCTGGGTCGATGAAGAGAAGCTCCAGCACAACCGGCGCCGCCACCAACAGCAGCAGCAGGGCAAAGAAGGAAGCAGGTGGCAGATTGGGCGCCAGCCAAGCCAAGCCGAGCACGGCGACGGCAGACATCCAGCGCGCAACATTAAGCAGCTGAACCTTGCCCCTTTCGTCGGGCGACAGGTCGAAGGTCCATTCGATAAATGCGCTTGCTATAAGGAAGAGCGCCACACCGCCGCTGATCAGCCAGTAGACGGGCGTGGGCAGCGGCGCACGACCCACTTCGTAAGCGTGCAGCAGCCCGGCCCCAATCGCGGTGATGCTAAAGATCAGCGGCAGGTGCAGATAGCCCCACGCGAAGCGCGCCCAGATCGATCTGCGAATTCGCTCGTTTGCAACTTGATCAAAGTAGATCCACCAGAGCAAAAAGGCCAGCAGCAGCCCTAGAAAGCCATCGACGGCCAGCTGTGGCGTTAGGTAATGGCTTGCCGCAGATGTCCCTTCGATAACGCCTGCAATCGGCTCGCGCAGGACCAGAATCACGAAGACGCCAAAGCGTTCGGGCAGGTGGCTGGTGGTCAGCGCGGGGAGCCTTGCCTGCGCACGCAGCGTTGTGAAGGGAGTGATAATATCGAACGCGAGCCCGGCCGCCCAGATGTAAAAGCGGAGCGGCGTCGGCAGAAAGATGGAAATTGTCCACAAAATGGCCGAAATCGAAAAACCAATCACAAAGCGATTGGTCATGGTGCGGGCGGGGGGATTGTGTTTGCCAGCCCGCCACCAGAGATAGATGTTGATCACCCGCGCAAAGACAAACGAGAGCGCAAAGCCGACCGTTCCTTCGTTCAGCCCGCCATGTACGTGAAAGCCCATCGACGCGATGCCGACCATGATCAAAAAAGTGAAAACCCGATGGGCTAAATCGTCGGTTTCGTAGCGGTCGTTGTAGTAGGTGCTGCCGATCCAGACCCACCACATCGCCAAAAACATTAGCACAAAGCCCCCAACGGCAGGCCACGACGGATCGCCGCCGAGCGAGTGGGCAAGCTCGGCCACAAAGACCACGAAAACCAGATCAAAAAAGAGCTCAAGCCAGGTCGCTTTGCGCTCTTTTTCCAGCTCTTCATCGGCGCGCATCCGCGGCACGCGCCACCATTGATTAAATCGGCTTGAAATGAACATTTGTGCGTGTTGAACTCCCCTATCCATTTCGTGGTGCAAATTGCTTATAACTATAGGCTATTGCTTTCGTTCAGCCAAAACTGCTTCGATGGTACGCACAATCTCGTCGCACTTCCCCCGATCAAGCGCATCGGGGTGGGGCGAAGCAAATTGCCCTCTATCGTTGTCAAAGTATTGGCCGGACGCAGTCGCAAATTCGCTAGACAGTGCCGCGCGAACCAAGATTTTCGCGCCGATATTTACATCTTTGCCCGCCGCACCAAAGGCCTCTTTCACCATCTTGGTGCCCAGCATGGAGCCGGGATTGACCGCGATGATAGCCGGGCCGCTATCTCCCAGCGAAAGGGCCAGCGCACGCGACCACATGGTCAGCGCCAGCTTGCTCTGCGCATAGGCCGCGCCGTCGGACAGGCGGCCCTGCCCGGCCAGCGCCTGCACATCGACTGGAGACTGTGCTGCGGAGGAGAGGTTAATCACTCGGCCCGATTCATTCATCAGCGGCAAAAGCCGCTGTGTCAGCAGATAAGGCGCAATTGTATTGACTGCAAAACGTACGTCAAGCCCGTCCGACGTGACAGGGCTGGACGCATTATAGACGCCCGCATTGTTAATCAGCACATCAAGTTTGTCGTGCTTGTCGGCCACTGCCTTGGCCATCGCCTTCACATCAGCCATGCGCGATAGATCGGCCACATAGCTCTCGAGGCGTCTGCCGTCTGCGGAGAGGGTCTTTTCCACATCTTCGAGTTTCGACGGGTTCCGCCCATGCAGCAGCACATGATGCCCGCGAGTGACCAGCATCTTCGCCGTCTCCAACCCGATGCCGTCAGTCGAACCGGTAATGAGAATGGTTTTCGCCATTGTGTTGTCTCCTTTATTTCGCAAAGCCTGGCAATATTTCATCGGCCAGGCGCTTTAGCGTTGTCTCAATATCTGCTTGGTTAAAGCGCAGGTTTAGCGCCACGTGGTTCACGCCGATCTCTTCCAGCGATTTTAGATAAGCCAGCAGGCTGCGCGTACCCGATCTAAATCCCAAATGAATTGGTTGCGGTCGAGCATCGGGATCATCCACCAGATCGACATAAAGCGGCTGCATGACAGGCTGGGCGAGCCTCCCCGCAGCCGCGACCCGCGCCCGCCAATCGCGGATAATCTGCGCCTGCGCGCCGACGTTGCGCGGGTAGAGCATCCAGCCGTCGCCGTTCTGCGCAATCCAATCGGGGTCTTGCTGGCTGCCGCCCGTAATGAGCAGCGGGAGTTTCCCGGACGCCGGTTTGGGCAGCATATCCACACCGCCATTGGGGCTGCCATAGCTGTTCTCAAACGCCGGTGCATCCTCGCCCATGCGCCGGATATAGTCAAAGCTCGCGCGGAAGCGTGCGCCTCGCTCGCTGAAAGGTTGGTTGAGCGCTGGATATTCCTCTGGCCGGTCACCCGAGGCGACACCCAGAAGCAGCCGCCCGCCCGATAGCACATCCGCAGTGGCCGCGGCCTTGGCAACGTGCGCCGGATGGCGCAGCGGCAGAATGATGCTGGCGACACCGAGGGCTATCTGCTCGGTCTGGCCCGCCAACAGACCCAGATAGACAAACGGGTCGTAAATCTGACCCGCATCGCCAAATGACGGCACGTTGAAGGGTACGTCCCGCAGCCAGATGGAGGAATAGCCGAGCTCTTCGGCCAGTTGAACACGCTCTACGTGTCGGGTCATGGCTGGCACTGGGCCTGTTGGATAGCTCTCCAGCGGCACCACCAGCCCGAGGCTCAACCGGTGCGGACGGAAGACGGCGTTATATCCCCGGTTGATGGGTTGGAACTCTCTATCATCGACTTTTGTAAGCATATTGAATACCGTCCAGTATTAACAATTCATGGCTTTCGCCCGCATGGACATTCTTTTGAATGTAGAACCTGAGTCCATTATAATCATAAACAAATATAAAACAATGGGCCTACGAGAAGAATCAGTTTTTAGTTTTTGTTGATAATCCACGATGAATATTGAATATCTAAAACTCTTTGTCCGGCTGGCCACAACCAATAACATCAGTGGGGCGGGGCGCGAACTAAGCCTATCGCCCGCAGTGGCAAGCTCGTACGTCAAGAAGCTGGAGGCGGAGCTTGGCGTTCGACTGGTCCACCGCACCACGCGCAAAGTTTCATTGACAGAGGAGGGAGTCGCTTTCCTTCCTCACGCAGAAGAAGTGCTTTCTAGCATTGAAGCCGCACGTGCGTCCGTTGGCGCGGGGGATACCTCGCCCAAAGGAACGTTGCGGGTTACGGCCCCGGCGTCATTTGGCCGCATGCATTTGATGCCCAAATTGAAGCGCTTTTTAGCACGCTATCCCGACCTGACTCTGGATTTTCGGTTTACGGATACAATCGTCGATTTAGTCGAAGGTGGATTTGATATCGCCATTCGTAATGCAGAGCTACCTGATTCAACCCTGGTTGCGCGTAAACTGGCACCGGACAAGCGCATTATCTGCGCATCGCCCCACTACCTGGAACAATTTGGCGAGCCAAGTTCACCGGATGATTTGCAGAATCATCAATGCGTCAACTTAATCGGTCTTGAGAATTGGGTGTTTGATACACCCGATGATTGTCTGAGTATCAAGACAACGGGACCTTTTCGGACTGATAATGGGGAGGCGATGCGCGATGCCTGTGCTGCTGGCTTAGGCATCGCGCAGAATTCTACGTGGAGTGTCTATCAACACTTGAAGCGGGGAGAGCTGGTTCAGATACTGCAAGAGTACCCGTTAATTTCCGATACCGCGATCTGGGCTGTCTATCCCAGTTCAAGGCTACTGGCGCCTAAAGTTAGGACATTTATTGACTACTTTGTTGGTTGTTACGGCAGTCCGCCCTACTGGGATCAGGATGACGCAACATACTGTGGTGATACCCCGGCGCGTTCATCTTTTCGTGAAACAGGCCGCGTTGATTAATCACACGATCAGCCCCTCTTTACGCTGTTCCAGCGACTAATCCTACATTGTCAACGCCGATGGCGAAACGCCAAAATGGCGTTTGAACTCGCGGCTGAACTGCGCCGGGCTGTTGTAGCCGACTAGATGGCCGGCCTCGCTTGCGTTTTTCCCTTCATGCAGATAGGTCTGCGCGTGAAAGAGCTTAATCGATTTGGCATATTGCAGTGGTGACGAGTGCATGACTTCCTTGAAGCTCTTGTGAAAGCCTGAGCTGCTCATGTTGACCAAGCTGGCTAACTTTTCCACCGAGACTTGCTCATCCAGATTCTGGTGAATGTATTCTACCGCGCGCGCCACGCGCTGAATTTGCCCCCGCTGCTGCAACAGATAGGTGAGCGAACCTCCCTGCTCATCGCAAAGTATGCGATAGTAGATCTCGTCCACAATGGCATCACCCAGTAGTGCAGCATCGGTCGGCTGGCCCAGCACCTTCAGCAGGCGAATGGCTGGGTCAAGCAGATTCTCGTGCAGCGGCGCAGAGAAGATACCGGATGGGTTCACGGGTGCGGGTTTTGGTGGCTGGTTGGCGACGCGGTCAATCTTCAACGCCAGCGCGGCCATGCGCTGCAAATCAACCCGAATATAAGTTGCCAGAAAGGGCTTGTCCGGCGTTGCTTCCACCAGCTCTACCTCGATCGGCATGGGCAGCAGCACCGCCAGAAAGTTGCCCGCGCTGTACGTGTAGCGTTGCCCGTTCAGCGTGCCCTGCTTCTGGCCCTGTCCCCCCAATACAATCATCGGTTCGTAAACCATCTTCTTGCACTGCTCTGGCGCGGACGCGCGATAGGTGATGACAGTGTCCAGCGCGGTGCGATTCATGCCCTCATCGGTTGCGTGCTGCGCCAATAGGGCAACGTAGTCGGCCGTTTTTGCTTGTCTTATGGTCATTGCATACCTCTTGATAAAGCTGCCGTCTGAAACTGTTCGATAATCACGGCTATCCGAAGTATAACAACCTTTGGCGCAAAGTCAACCAAATCTCCCGACACGTAGAGGATTGTGCAAGCATCGTGGAGTTTTGTGTATTCATTTTTTCAGTGGCTCATACTATACTGGCTCATGCTACATGGCGGGCAACCGCGCCAATCTACAGAGTATCAGACAAGATAATCAGGAGAACTGAAGATGAGCCAGAAATGGACAGCAAACGATATCCCCGATCTGACCGACAGAGTCGTTGTCATCACCGGCGCCAATAGCGGATTGGGGCTGGAATCGACGAAGCGCATTGCCGCGCAGGGCGCAACCGTGGTAATGGCGTGCCGCAACATGAGCAAGGCAGAAGCGGCCAGGGCTGAGGTATTGGCCGCCGTGCCAGATGCACAGCTTGACGTAATGGAACTGGACAACGCCAGCCTCGCTTCGGTGCGTGCGTTTGCCGATGCCTTCAAGGCGAAATATGATCGGCTCGACCTCCTGCTCAACAACGCAGGCGTGATGGCGATTCCGCGCGCCGAAACTGAAGACGGCTTCGAGATGCAGCTTGGCGTCAACCATCTGGCGCACTTTGCGCTGACCGGGCTTCTGCTCGACGTGATCACCAGTACACCCGGTTCACGTATCCACAGCACGTCCAGTAGCGCCGCCTTTCGGGGTGAAATCAGCTTTGATGATCTGATGGGTGAGCAGAATTATGGCCGCTGGGACGCCTACGGTCAGAGCAAGCTGGCGAACGCCGTCTTTGCCACTGAACTGGATCGACGACTCAAAGCAGCAGGCCACAACACGATTGCCAACTCGTCCCATCCCGGCCTCGTGATGACCAACTTGCAGGCCAACAGCCTTGATCAGTCGGGCGCGCCCCTGATGGAACGACTGCTCTATTCGACTTTTGGTTCGCTCATGGCACAGGATGTGAGTATGGGCGTGCTGCCACAGCTTTATGCCTCGACCGCACCGGAGGCGAAGGGTGGCGTCTTCTATGGACCGAAGACGTTTCGCATACGCGGCTATCCTGCCGAGCAGAAGGTGAATAATGCAGTGAATGACGGTGCGCTGCGCATGCGCTTCTGGGAGCGGTCAGAGGAGTTGACGGGCGTTTCATACCTTTAGGCTATTGCTTCTTACTAACAAGTCAAATATGTCCACAAAGAACACGAAGTTGCGCGAAGACTTTGTGCGCTTCGTGAATACATCATGGGAGATTCTGCATGAGCAACAAAACCGTTTTAATCACTGGATGCAGTTCTGGCTTTGGCAAACTTGCCGCCAAAAAATTCCAATACGAAGGGTGGAACGTGGTGGCGACGATGCGCTCACCGGAGAAGGAGACCGAACTCATCGAGTTGGAGAATGTTCTCGTCACCAAGCTGGACGTGACCGATCAGGGGAGCGTTGACGCCGCAGTTGCCCAAAGCATGGCCGACTTTGGCACGATTGACGTGCTGGTCAACAACGCAGGCTATGGCGGGCGCGCGCTCTTTGAGCAATTTACCGAGGAGAGCATCTATGCGATGTACGAGACCAATGTCTTTGGCTTGATGCGGGTGACGCGGGCCGTGCTGCCTATCATGCGGCAGCAAAAGGGCGGCACTATTATCAACGTCACATCCATGGCGGGCATCTTTGGTTTGGCTCTCACATCGGTCTACTCCTCGACCAAATTTGCAGTGGAGGGGCTTTCTGAGGCGATGGCCTTTGAATACAAACCGCTGAACATTCACGTCAAGACCATTGCGCCGGGCGCGTTTGGCACCAACTTCTCGGCCAACACAGACAACAATCTGGAGAATGGCGATACCGACGTACAGGGCCATGCGCGGAAGCTATCCGATCATTTGGATGCGGTGGCGGCTCAAATGCGTCAGCAGAGTGGCCAAGAAGCCGATCCGCAGGATGTGGCGGACCTGATTTACGCCACTGCCACCACCGAGACGCCGACTCACCAAGTTGCCGGGGCCGATGCGCAGATGCTGATGGGGATGAAGAACTCAATGTCGCAGCAGGAGTTCCTGGATCAGATTGGTGCGATGACCATACCGCAATAAGCTGAAATGAACAGCGGAGGATACCTTCCGCGACCCCAATCCCTCTTCTTCTGTTAAAATATTGCCCCTCCTCGCTACAATTCTGTCACAACATCACGCTATCCTGTGGGTGACATTGGGCATACTGCCCGTGTCACTCGCCTACTGTCACTGCAAGCCGTTGCGCACGGCACAAATTCGGCGTATGTCCAGAGGGGAAGGGTCATCGATGGTATCGATGCCGATGATTTGACAGAGCTGTATATGATCTTTCGGCAGGGGTTAAAGGTTCAATCGAGAAACAGTCAGCCAAATGTGGTGCTAGATCGAGCGATCAAAGCGTTTTTAATGTTAATTAGGTCCATAGAAATTGGAGAATGATCTGCTAAATTGGACGAATGTTGCTTGATGCTGTCGTTATGCATCTGATTCAACGCTTGCAAAGTAGGTCGGCCAGCTTACATGATTCCTCCCAGCTGCCTCGTGATAGTGGCTGGGGTTGTCCGCCTTCCCTTCTCGAATGCCCTGATAAATTCCGGCGATCACGGTGCCCATGAATTCCCCCAATTCGGCGATGCGCTCCTGGCGGTATTCTTCTACGCTTACCGGGGTATAGCGTAAATCTGTCCCAAACGCGCTATTGAGATAGTCCGCAAGCTGATATTGGGTAATCGCTTCGCCGTGCAAATTGTAGGTGTGCCCATTGTGCTTCTCCCCGGCGAGCATACGCGCGTAGGCATACCCTAGCTCCGGGCGCGTGGTGTAGCCGCATCGGCCATCACCAGCGCAATTCGAGATTTCACCAACTTTTTTATACTCTTCGATGTACTCAACATCTGGCTCGATATAGATCCCGTTGCGCCCAATCACCCATTCCAGCCCGCTGCCGCGGATATCCTCTTCGGTCTGTCGATTGCTTTGGACGACGGGCGAGAAGGCAGTCTCTTCTTCCGCCCCCTGAACGCTGGTGTAGACGATCTTTCTGACGCCAGCGTTCTGCGCCGCCTCGATTACGTTGCGGTGCTGTTCAATGCGCTTGTCCGGCGCATCCATCCCGGAGACCAACAGGAGCGTCTCCACAGATTGCAACGATTTTTCTAGCACGTCTTTGGCATTGTAGTCGCCAGGGCGGACTTCAATCCCCAGATGCTGCGCTTTCTCTGGCGTCCGCGCCAATCCGATCACATTTTCTCTTGGGCGCAAAGCGAGAGTTGCCTTGACGATCTCTGTGCCCAACTGCCCGCTTGCAGCAGTGATTGCTATGTTCATCTATTTCTCCTGTACTCTTCTCGTTCTCTAAAACAATTTCCAGATTTACCACCCCTCTGCTGACACAATACAATCCAACAGGCAGTTTAGCGCGTTGATCACTCCTTCAACAACTTCAGATGTAGTTCGAGGTTGTACAAAACCCTGAATAATCAGCGCTTTGCCAAAATATCTACATCTCCTCGCCACAATTGTGTCACAACTGCGCGCTACCCTATCGACGACGTGGGTCGTACGTTCCACGTCACTCGACTACTGGAAGCATGGGTGTTGCACGCGTCTATACGTTGGCCGCGACACACGCAACACTCGTCTAGCAAAGGACAAAGTGATGAAACAGCGATGGAAACACCTGATTATGGTCGGCATTGTGCTGACTGGGACTGTCGGCACGATTGCGGCAGCCAATCCACAGCAGGGGCGCAACCGGGGTACCTACCGAGTTTTTCTGCGCGACCGCACCCTGGACGGCAGCGAGAACAATGTGCTTGATCCGCAGCAGGGCATGGCCGGAACCGCATTTACGCGCGTCGCCGAGGCCGCGTATGCTGATGAAGTCGACGCCATGGAAAGTGGCCCCAGCCCTCGCTTTATCAGCAACCGGATTTACAACGACAACGCGGAGAATATCTTCTCCGAAAACGGGGTAACGCACTGGGGCTTTGTGTGGGTCCAGTTTATCGACCACACCTTTAGCCTGCGCCAGGAGGGCGACGAGCCGGTGGTGATTCCGTTTGATACGACGGATCCGCTGGAGCAGTTTGAAAACGACACGGGCGTGATCGCCTCTACGCGTTCGGCGGCTGCGCCCGACACGGGGGTCACCTCGCCGCGCGAGCAGATCAACACCAGCAGCTCGTACATCGATGGGTTTGCGGTCTACGGCGGTACGGACGAGCGGCTCGACTGGCTGCGGGTGGGCCCGCTGGACGGCGACCCAAGCAACAACGCGGCCGCGCTGCTCACCACAGAAGACGGCTACCTGCCCACCCTCTTCGCCCGTGGCGATGCCAGCCTAGCCCCCGCCATGGACCTGTTTGGTACGCAGCGGCTCGATCCCACCGCAGCCGTCGTCGCTGGCGACCAGCGCGCCAACGAAAATCTCGGCCTCACCGCGGTGCAGACGCTCTTTGTGCGCGAGCACAATCGCATCGTGTCGCTGCTGCCGGACGACATGCCCGAAGAGGTTGAGTTTGCGATTGC
This sequence comes from Caldilineaceae bacterium, assembly GCA_965213595.1. Taxonomy (GTDB): domain Bacteria; phylum Chloroflexota; class Anaerolineae; order Caldilineales; family Caldilineaceae; genus JBCCFC01. The sequence continues at coordinate 48,477 of CBDBZO010000005.1, forward strand.
CCGCCGCGTTGTGGGGGCAACCCAGCAGTACATCACCTACGAGGAATTCCTCCCCGCCTTTGGCATTGAGCTAGAGGCCTACAGCGGCTACGACCCGACCGTCGACGCCAGCGTGACCAACGAGTTCGCCACCGTCGGCTATCGCGCCCATTCGATGATTCACGGCGAGTTCGAGATGGCGGCCGCGCTCTCCGACTACACCGACACGGAGCTGACCGAGTTGCAGGCAAAGGGCGTTGAAGTCGCCATCGAGGGCGACGAGGTGGAGTTTGCGATTCCGCTCAACATCGCGTTTGGTCAGCCAGAGCTGCTCAAGCAAATTGGCCTCGACGCCGTGCTGCTCGGCCTGGCCTCCGAAGCGCAATACGCCAACGAAGAAACAATCGACGATCAGCTGCGCAGCGTGCTCTTCCAAGTCCCCTCGCCCGATGCGGAAAATCCCGCGGCCTGCCTGGATGGCGTAGATCTGCCCGACTGCTTCAGCGTGGTCAACGACTTGGGCGCGCTGGACTTAATGCGCGCGTATGATCACGGGATTCCACTCTACAACGAGCTGCGCGTTGCCTACGGCTTGCCGCCGCTCAGCACCTTCACCGAAATCACTGGCGAAGCGACCGACTCCTTCCCCGATGATCCGGCCATCGACGCGGCGGACCCGCTCAATGACCCCGCGATTCTGGACGTCATGGCCTTCTACGATGTGGACGGCAACGTGCTGACGCAAGCCCAAGTCGATGCGGGGGCGCTGCCCGTGCGGATGGAGCGGCGGACGACGCTGGCGGCGCGGCTCCAGGCGATTTATGGCTCGGTGGACGCGCTCGATCCGTTTACGGGCATGATGGCGGAAGCGCACGTGGACGGCACAGAGTTTGGCGAATTGCAGCTGGCGATGTGGGAAACGCAGTTCAGCGCACTGCGCGACGGCGACCGCTACTTTTACCTAAACGACCCGGTGTTGACGACCATTCAGCGCCGCTACGACATCGACTATCGGCAGACCCTGGCCGAGGTGATTGTCAACAACGGTGACTTTGCGCCAGAGGAGGTACCAGCCAACGTCTTCATCGTGCAGGAGTGACCATTCGATAAGCTAGATGGGATGACGGTCGCGCTGCCCGCAAAGCGGCAGCGACCGTCACCTGCAATCAGTGAGCTATTGAATCGCCATTCTTTGAGGAACCTATTGATGACACAACTACAACACACGCGCGCTTCCTATCGACTGCCGCTCTAGGCATATTTGGAAGCCGAATTGCTCAAGGCAAACGCCTTTCTACTGCCGCTGCGCCTGTTCATCGGGCTGGGCTGGCTGCGCGCGGGCGTCGAAAAAGCGATTGATCCGCTGTGGAGAACGGGCGGGGAATTAGCAGCCTTTTTCCAGATGCAGTTGGCTGTCGATGCCGTCTATTTCCCCTTTTACGAGACGCTGATCACCCAACTCTTTGAGCCCAACGCGTTCATCCTCAGCTGGATTGTGTTGATTGGCGAACTGCTGGCTGGCGCGGCCATTCTAACGGGCACGTTGACGAATTTGGGTCTGTTGGGCGGCCTCTTCATGAATCTGAACTTTGTGCTGGCTGGCGTGGTGAACCCATCGGCCTTCTATATTGTGATTCAGGGTGCGCTGCTCTCCGCCAACGCTGGTGACACCTTGAGCGGAGATGGCTTCCTCGCTCGCTATACCCGCTCGTTCTCAACTGCCGCCCCCTCTGCGCCGACGCGTGGAAGCAGAGCGTGGAGAAAATGGATCCTGCTGCTGAGCGGCGTTCTGTGCAGTGTAACAGCTATGCTCGTTGTGCCGTACATCCGCGATTTTGGCCCACACGGCGTCGACGATCCGGCCATGCTGCTCTTCATCCTGCTGATGCTGGGCGCTATGCTGATGGGCATTCACTTTGTGCGTGTGGCGACAGAGCAATCCAAATTATGAACTGACGTTACGCACTCAACCAGCCGTTCTCGGCTGGTTGAGTGCGTAACGTCAGTTATGAAGATGGCTCCTTTGGGCAACTCTGAGCGTCACGAAATCTGGTTCTTCACCCAAGGATATCTCAAAAGGCCCCAAATTAGTTGTATCGTTCTGATTTGCTGTGTTGAGCAGGGTGTGTGGCGGCTTCTGTGGCCAGCTCGGGTTGGGGAGATTGAAGAACCAACGAAGTTGTTCAGCCGTCAGATCGGCCCGGAAGGAGAGTTCAAGACCAGGTGGAAGCTGAGGGGGATTGCCGTCTGATCCAAATAAATTATCGATGAGTGGCTTGAGGCGGGCGTGCATGGCAATGAACACGTGGTCATCTGGCCGAATGATTGTCGTGCCACGCGGCATGACCACGTTGCCCCCACGCACGATCAGCGTTACCAAGACTCCACCAGGTAGCGCCAAATCGCGAATCATCTGACCGGCTGCACGTGCTGTGGGAGAGACGGTATAGTCCACAATCTCTCCATCCACGTGACGAAGCGAATTGATCTCAATGGAGAGCGGCGACGGGTTCGCTGGTTGACCCAACCCAAGCCAGTGAGCCACAGCGGGGAGCGTCCATCCCTGCGTGATGGCCGAAACCAGCACCACAAAGAAAACGGCATTAAAGATACGCTCGCTTTCCGGTATACCCGCCATGAGTGGAAAGGTGGCGAGCGTAATGGGGACGGCGCCTTTTAAGCCGACCCACGATAGAAAGACCAGCTCACGGAGACGAAATCGAAACCACATAACAGAGAGCATAACGGCTAACGGGCGAGCCACGAGGATCAACACAATCGCAATCAAAAAGCCGCTATCGGCAATCGCCCAAAGGCGACTTGGGAAGCTCAACAATCCCAACATGATGAACAGGATGATTTGATTCAGCCAGGCCACTGCATCGTGAAAGCGAAAGATTCCACGCTTAAAGACAATCGAGCTATTGCCAAGCACGATACCCGCAATGTACACGGCAAGAAAACCGCTTCCCCCCAACACGGCCGCCAGCCCAAAGGTGAGCAAGCCAAAAGACATCACCAAAATCGGATACAGGCCAGCGTGATCGAGGTTGATCCGGTTCACCGCCCAAACCGCTATAGTCCCCACCCCAACGCCGGCCACCGCGCCAACGCCAAATTGGAGAACAAAAAGCAGCAGGAGCGCCCCGACCGACGCACCATCCCCCGTAATGACGCCAATTAAGCCAAGTGTAAGAAAAATCGCCATCGGGTCGTTTGACCCACTTTCCACTTCCAGAGTGGCCGCCAATCGTTCGGGCAGCTTCAGACCACTGCTGCGGAGTACAGAGAAGACCGCGGCCGCGTCGGTCGAGCCGACGATGCCGCCCAACAGCATTCTGTGGAGGATTGGCACATTTAGGATCCACGCTGCGGCAAGGCCCGTCAGCGCGGTGGTCAGCAAGACCCCCACAGTTGCAAGCGACAGAGCGGGTCGCCACGCTCTCTTGACAGCGCGTAACGACGTGCGTAGCCCTCCATCGAAGAGAATCATGGCAAGGGCAAGGGAGCCAACACTATTTGCCACTGCATAATTCTCAAAAGCGATCCGACCCAGCCCTTCCGAGCCAGCCAACATCCCGATGCCGAGGAAGAGCACAAGGACGGGCATTCCTATGCGAGACGAGAACTTGCTCGACGCAATACCAAGCAAGAGAAATAGACCTACCAGTAACATCACGGTGTTGATGGAAATCATCGTGTCGCCTTTCTTTCGTGAAGTCGGTAGGGACTAGCGGCCCTTTGTATGCTCCGCCTTAGCTGCTGCCATGCCATCCGTCTAGCGACCAGCGCAATCAACAGCCGAGAGCCGAGCGGTAGATTTCATCGCAGAAATCTACTTGAAGATTGACCTGTCCTCTGATTATAGCAATATCTTTCAAGATACTGCCCGTGACCGCTGCCACGATTTTGCCTACCTGCCCATGACATCTGTCACAGGCGTTTGTGTGGTGCGTCACGCATGAACCGCTTGAATCATTATCGTTGACACTATCTCATCAGCGGCAAAAGAACCTAGAATGACAGCCACTATCGCTGACCAAATTCTTGTAGGCGCAGCAAGTCGCCGAGGGAATTTGGTCATATCTTTACAGAAAGGAAAAGAACATGAGAGGACCTGGAGGAGGTGGTCACGGTCACGGTGGACGCGGTAGGCGCGGAGGACGTGGGAGAATGGGACCCGGGCCCGGATTTGGCCCTGGGCCTCGACCGACCCCGTGGCGTCCGGGGCCGTTGGCCGACTGGCTGTGGATGGGTTCCACCATGCTGCTGCTCTTCGGTGACCGGGCTGCGTACAAGCTCAACGAGCGCGACATCCGAAGGGTCGAATCCACCACGGGCAAAAGCGCAAGCGACCTAACCGAAGCAGAGCTGCTGGCCGCCATGCGCAAGTTGGGCATTCAAAAGCTGGAGTTGAACGATGAGGAGCGGCGTGTCGTGGAAAAATCCAGCGCTCAACCTGCCTCAACTACCTCCACTCGCGACGCCTCAGAAGCGCTGCACGAGTTGATGCAGCTCCACTATAGCGGCCTGATTACGGAAGAAGAGTTCGAGCAGAAGAAAGCCGAGATATTGGCGCGGCTTTAAGTCCAATACTGTTCAAATAAGCGTTAGTTCGTCAACAGCGACCGGCGAGCAATGAATTGCGCGCCTGGTTTGCCAAACGCGCTGAAGCGCGTTGCAGGGGCCGTCCCCAGTGCGCTTCAGCGCACTTCGCAGGATAGGCGGTGAATTCATTCATTGTCGGTGGTGGCAAACGGCCCAACTGCGCTTATTTGAATGATGTTGTCTTTAAGTCGCAATACCCTTCATTCAACAGGAGAATCTATCAAATGTATCGCTACGTAACCATCCTCTTGATCCTCGCCGTCGGCTTTGTGACGGCAGCTTGTGGAAGCAGCGCAGAAGAAACGACTGCGACTGCTGAGACAGAAGCCGAAGCCACCGAAGTTGAAGCCACAGAAGTCGAGGCTACCGAAATCGAAGCCGCTGAAGTCGAGTCTGTAGACGATGCAGCGGAAGACGAGCAGGTCGATGAATCGGCTACGGTGATCGATGTGGCCTATTTTGACAGCGCCGGTCTCGTCAGCGACCCCCAAATTGTGGACTGCACCCTGCAAAATGGTGACGCCTCGCAGTGCGCCGAATTTGTCACTAAATATCTGCCGGACAATCTCGAAATTGGCCCCTTCTGTCCGGAGACCATCTATGAAGAAGGCGGCATCTGGGAGTGGGACGGCGACGAGCCGGGTCTCTATCGGCTCAACGAAGAATTCTTCACCATGCTCACCGAGCAGGGATACGAATTCTATGATGCAGAGGGCAACGTCTACATCGGCGACCCGGCTGGGGAGCTTGTGGCTGGGGTGAACAACTGTCTTTCCGCCACAGCCGACGAGACGGTCGAGATGACCGTGTGCATTCCGCTGCAGCCGGTGATGGCCGAGACGCCGACGGACTTGGGCACGGTGGCCCAGGTGGGTTTGGCGATTGATGCGGTGCCCATCTTTGCCGACGCCCCCTCCGTTTTGCAGACGGGCCACTTACCGGCGCTGGATATTTGTGGCGGTCACATCGACCCCGGCGGCTGGTATCACTGGCACGCAACCGCCACCGACATCGAGTCGAGCTTTGCGCACGAGGGGCTGGACGCAGCGTGCCACCTCGACCAATCCGCCGCCACGCTCTTTGGTTTTGCCTTCGATGGCTACCCGATCTACGGCAGTGCAGACCAGGACGGCACGATCCCGGACGATTTGGATGCGTGCAGCGGGCACACGGGCGCAACCGCCGACTATCCCGACGGCGTCTACCACTATCACGCTGGCCTGGAATTCCCCAACTTGCCGGAGTGCCTGGTCGGCGTCTCGGCTGAGAGTGCGTTTTCGACCACGGCCAGCGCTGGCATTGGCGCGGGCGGCAGCGGTGGCCTAGGTGGCGGCGGTGGGGAACGAGGCGACGCGCCTGATTTTGCGACGGCGGCTGCGGCGTTGGGTGTGAGTGAAGATGCCTTACGCGATGCGTTGGGCGGCCCGCCTCCAGACATCGAGGCAGCGGCGGAAACGCTTGGCATTACGCTGGAAGAATTAGAGGCTGCGCTTGAGGAGGCAGGCGTTCAAGTAGAACAACCGTAAACGCTACACGTTGATCACCGCGAAAGGATAACTTACGAAAGGAACAACCATGAAAAAATTATCGCTCTTGCTCATGTTGATGTTGTTGCTGGCTGCGTGCAGCAACGAGACGACCGCCTCATCCACTGACGAATCCACGGCTGGAGCAACGGCCGTAACGGCGGAGACACCGGCGGAAGAAGCGGAATCCGTTGACGACACCGAAGAAACCGCTGATTCAGATGACGACCATGAACACGGTGACGACACGCACACGCACGCGAATGAGGTTGACATTAGCCTCTTCTACGATGGTGCGTTGGCAGAAGATGTCACGATGGTCGATTGCACGCTCTCGGACGGGACGGAGACGACCTGCTATGAGATTACGATTGCGGGTTATCCAGCGGACTACGACGCGGGCCCGTTCTGCCCAGAGACGACAGCGGCCACTGCGGAGGAGGGCGGCATCTGGCTTGATGGCGATGCGGTCTACGACATTGACGGCGAGTTTATTCTGAACCTGGCCGAGCTTTACAACGACGACAACTGGCAGCTATACGACGACGACGGCAACGTCAACATCACCGACACGCAGGAAGAATTTGAACTGGCGGCCCAGCCCAATGTGGATCCTTCCGCTATACAACCACTGTGTCGAGGGGCGCATCGAGTGGCTGGACAATGGTGAACCGGTTCCCACCACGGTCACAATTCCGACGACGCCGGTGGTGGCTGACAGCGCCTCAGCGGGTGGCAACTGGGGCGTGACGCTCAATGGCGTCGTCATCGCCGCGTCGGCCCCCGTCGATGCCATCTTGAGCGCGTACACGATTGCGGCCTTTGACGACTGCGGCGGCCACATCAACCCCGTGGACGGCTACCATCTGCATGGTGCAGTCGGCTGCTCCGAAGTCGGCGAAGCGGAAGAGGGCGAAACCCCCATCTTTGCCTACGCGTTGGACGGCTACCCCATCCACAGCCCGCTCGATGCAGAGGCGGAGGCAGCCGCCGATCTCGACGAGTGCAACGGCCACACCACCGAGGCGGATGGCTACCACTACCACGCCAATCCTGCCGAGGAGAATGGGGTGCTCACTTGCTTCACGGGCGTGACGGTTTTCAGGCAACGGTGACGGCCCAGGTGGCGGCGGTGATCGACCTGAAGGCGGTCAGGCGGGCGGTGCGCCTGACTTTGCGGCGGCGGCCGAAACCCTGGGCGTGACGGAAGAAGCGCTGCAGGACGCGCTTGGCGATCCACCGCCAGACTTTGCGGCAGCGGCTGAGACGCTCGGCGTTAGCGAGGAAGAATTACAAGAGGCGTTGAATGTTGGAACTAAATAGCGAGCGCTGAACTAGCGACAACACGAACACCCAGGCTGACTGTCATGGGTGTTCGTGTTGTCTGTCACCGTCGATTGGCCAAGTTGATGACCGATGCCACTATCGACCGGCGTGCAGATTCGCTATGCTGACTCTTGATAGACATTGAGTCAACCATTGGACAATTCACAGGGAAAACTCATGACCAAGAGAACAACCATGATGTTGATTTTCACGCTGCTCGCCATTGGCATTGTGGCCTGTGGCAGCGGTGAATCAGCAGCCGTACCAACCGCCGAGCCAGCTGCGGAAAGCGCTGGCGCAAGTTCCGCTGACGCGGAAGCCACAACGGAACCGCAAGAGGAGGTTGCTGACGCGGACGAGGCGGATACGGAAGAAGCGGCCGCACCAGTGGAGAATACTGAGATGACGGGTGAGACCACATCCGAGCCGGATACAGCGACCTTTCAGCTTGAAGCGTGGGCAGACAACTGGTTTGCGGCCTATTTGGGCGAGGAACTGATCGTGGAAGATTCGGTGTCGATTACAACCGAACGCTCCTTCAATGCCGAAACGGCCACCTTTGAGGCGAGCTATCCGCTCAACCTCAACTTCATCCTGATGGATTTCAAGGAGAACGACACCGGGCTAGAATATATCGGCGAGCGCAATCAGCAGATGGGTGATGGCGGCTTCATCATGCAGTTGACTGACACAAGCACGGGAGAGGTGGTGGCAGTCTCTGACGACAGCTTTATGTGTACCGTGATTCACACCGCCCCGCTTGACAAATCATGCGAGAGCGAGAGCAACCCCGTTGCAGGAGTCGCCCCCTGTACATTTGAAGATTTGGGCGAGCCCGATGGGTGGATGTCGGCTGATTTTGACGACAGCGCGTGGACGGCCACCACCATTCACACCGCAGCCGCCGTTGACCCGAAGCAGGGGTACGATGATATTTCCTGGGACAGTTCGGCCCAGTTTATCTGGGGGCTAGACCTTGAAACAAACAATACGCTGCTGTGCCGCGTCACAATTTCAGAGGAATAAGAGACAATGAACATTTCACGTTTATTATTGCTGCTCGCCTTCTTTCTGGTGGCCTGTGGTGGGACGGAGGAGGCTGCGACCACCGCTGTTGCAGAAAGCGAGGCAGAGCCAACTGCGGTTAGCGAAGAGGTGGAGGAAACCGAGTCAGCAACGGTTCCAGCGGCAACAACCGCAGTAGCTACCCAAGAAGTCTCCGAAGAAGCGCTGGAAACGGTCGACGGTGAAGCCACCGTTCTCAACCTGGATGCGTTCGACAGCGCCGGTCTGGTGCAGGAGCCGAAGGTCGTCGACTGCACGCTG